>JAUJNH010000006.1:229155-259400 GCA_030448245.1 Acidimicrobiales bacterium | reverse complement strand
GCTCTCCCGAGGCACCCGCCGAGGTGCCAGGGGCGGGCGGCGGCGACCCACTAGCCGAGCCCTGCCAGGACACGCCCACTTCGCTGCTCGACCCAGGATGCTCGACTGGCGGAGCGTTACCGGGCACGAAGGAGGTGCCGAACTGGGACGACTCAGCCGAGACGGGAGTCCATAGGGATGCTCCCCCGCCGGCGGCGCTCCGATGCGGCAGGATGAAGCTATGCGAGACCTACGTACCGGCGATCGGGTCCTCGTCATCGCGTGGCCCTACCGGGGACTCCCAGGCACCCTCGTTCGACCGGCCTGGATCCTCTGGCACCGCGGCTGGCTCGTCGAGTTTGACGAGAAGCCCCGCGGTGGTTTCAGGCGCTCGCGCGTGGGGACAAGCCGATTGCTGCCCCTTCCAATTGAGTAGGAAGTTGCATCCAGCGGAGCCAGTGGCAGCGGCCAGCGAGGCTCGTTACCGAGCGGGCAGGAGGTGCCGATCCCGGGCGGCTTGACTGCCCGAGGTCACGGTCATTCTCGACCCCGCGTCCTCCGGTACTAAACGCTGGACGTGTATGCCTTGAAAGGCGGCAGTTGTTCCAGAGCGCCGTGTACGCGGGCCTGATTGTGCGGTTCCGCGATCGGCCGGGCCAAGATCTGCGGGGCCGACTGGAGGCTGCGCCAGACGCGACCGTGGTGCTCGATCCGGACACATCGCCGACTGACTAGTATAACGCTGAGACGCTTGCCGCGGACAAATTGTCGGGTGGTGCTGTCGCGCGCGCGGCGCAGCGCCACCCGACAATTTGTAACATCGTCGCGAACGCCAAGCGTCAGCACTTGGTCTGTGGGGGCGGGTCTGGAAAGCTTCGCGAAAGCGAGTCGAACCAGATCATGTTTTCTTCACACACATTACGCGTCTTGATGTCCTCCGGCCTGACAAATGAGAGTTGCCGATGCACGTCTGTCAGGATGACAACCGGATTACCACCGTCTCTCAGGACGTACCCAACAACGGGCTTCTGTCCCCCGACATCGATCTTCTCGGTCGGCAGCCACGCCGAGAAGCCGCTAATAAGCGGAAGCAGGACCGCCCCAAAGAGCAGATGCCACGCGACCGGCCGCCAGTGCCCCTGGTTCTGCATCTCTTTTCGCTCCATCAGCCAGGTGCACGGTATCAGAATTACTGTCAAGAGGAGGTAAATGACCGGTTGGGTGAACAGGCTCAGGCTCGCGACGAGCACAAGGGGCGTAAAGAAGAACCACTGCCGCTTAACCCAGTATGCGACAGCTAGCTCGACTGTGGCCCACATCAATGTCGGGGCGATCACGGTCAACACCAGCCCTAACATGATCTGTGCTGGGCCTGCGTACCCGTAGGATACCTTGCGCGGTGGCGATATCGCCGTTTGCAATAATCAACACCCGGAGCATGGCCAGCCCCGTGACTGCGGTGGCAGCAGCCAAAGACATATTCGCAGCGGCCTGCTTTCGAGCCAACTCCAGCCATGTCCCACGCTCTGTGGCCAGGCTCACAGCAGGGCCGCCTAGGCTTCCGACGTCTGATGGAATATCCTTAGCTGGAACAGAACGTTCAGTCCTCAATATCCGCCTTCGCCGGGCTGGCATCTAGAAAATAGTAGCGCATCTGGCCACACATCTTGGCGATGCTCGCAATCTGCATCAGAATGACACTCTCGCCATGCCGCCCGCAACGTGTAGTGGGTCAAGAGCGGGCTCCATACACGCCTGCACCAGGAACTTCTCGGGAGGGGACGCCACAGGTAGCGTCGCCCACCAGTGACAAGTCCTCAGAGGTACCTGAGCTTCTCCTACCCTGCGGGAGTTGCGCTAGCCGCCGCTACACAAGCGCGTTCGCGCTCGATATCCGGCGGACTGCGTGGCCGTGCCGCCCATAACAATGCGCCCAATTATCCGGCCTCAGCAGCGGCCGGCGGCGCCCCAATGTGCCGGTCGCGGACGCTCACGGGCGTGAGCATCCCGCTCACCGTTGCGGGTTGGTGCCGCTCCGAACCACGGCGCTGAGGGGAGTGGAGCCTGCCCCATCGGCTCGTGGCCGCACTTCAGCGTCGCCCGAAGGCTCGGAAGCCTCCACCTGGGATCCCCTGGAACCTTGTAGGCGACGATAGGTTCGCTCGCTGATGCGTCGCGTGGCTGGCAAGTGGCGGATCGTGGAGATGGATCTATGGGATCGAGAGGCCATTGACCTCGTCGGGCCCGCGTTCATCGAGTTCACCGTCGACGGGAGAGGCAGCTTCCGCTTCATCGCCGTCGGGGGCTACCTGGACTACCGGCAGACCGAGCACGGAGAGGGCGCAGGCGTGGAGTTCACCTGGGAAGGCTACGACGAAGGCGATCGTGTGTCCGGTCGTGGGTGGGCTCGCGTCGAGACGGACGGATCCCTCTGGTCACATCTTCTTCCACGCCGGCGACGACTCGGGCTATACGGCGGTACCGGAAGCGAACGGCTCGGTCCACGTCTTGTGATGGCGCCTTCCCCAAGCGTCACCCAAGCGCCGACTGGATGGCGCGGCCCGGTGTCGAAACGACGATTGCGAGGCACGCTCCTGGATGCTCAGAGGTGCCGCTGGCGGGGAATCTTGCCCTACCAGCCGATGCCGTCGTCGATGTCGACCCCAGGCGTTGAGGTCCGGCTGTGGGCGGAGGGCGTCGACTGCCAGGCCCTGCCTGATCGATCTGCCGAGGGAGTGGCGGAGTCGGTCGAGTTGGTCGGGCTCAACCTCGGGGACATGGCGCTCGTCACCCTCCGCTTTGGAAGCAGCGACGTACAGGCTGTTGCCTTCCCGCCCACGGGAGAGCGCCGTGTAGGCGTGTTCGCGGGTGGTGGTCTCCTCTACGAGGACGAAGCACCGGTCGACGGTGGCGCCTTGAGCCTTGTGGATCGTGGTGGCGTACCCGTGGGTGAGGTCCCCGGCCGCGGCGTAGTCGAACGGGATCGAGAGCCGGCGGCCGTCGTCGGTCAGGACCTGTATCTCCCGCGCCTTCGAGTCGATCCGCTCGATGATGCCTCGTGTGCCGTTGAGGACGTCGAGGCGGTAGTCGTTGTGGAGGGCGAGGACCACGTCGCCGACGGTGAACGCTCGGCGGCCGATCCGGACCATGTCGGGGTTGAGCTGCCTTTCCCGTTGTAGGAGCTTGCGGGCCCGGTCGTTGAGGTCGTTGACGGCGCGGAGGTGGGCGGCGACCATGAGGGCGTCGGCGCCGGCCGTGCGGGCGGTGTGCCAGTCGCTGACGAGCTGTGTCCGGGTGTCGTCGTTCTCGGTTCCGTGGTGGATGCGGTTGTGGCCGAGGTACTGGTCGAAGGCACGGTCGGGGTCGCCGTGACGGAGGTGGGTGAGCGCGTCCTGCTCCCATGGTTCGCTCTGCCTCCGGTTCGTCTCCAGCTTGGCGTGACCGTGGCGTTCGATGAGGGCTGCGAAGGCACCTCCGGCTTCGAGCTCGGGGAGCTGGCGGGGGTCGCCGACCAGGACGACCTTGGCCCGTGCCGCCTGGGCCTGCTCGACGAGCCGGAGAAGGCTGCGGGTGCTGACCATGCCGGCCTCATCGACCACAATCACGTCGAGGGCACCCAGGGGGTTGCT
Source organism: Acidimicrobiales bacterium (assembly GCA_030448245.1). Taxonomy (GTDB): domain Bacteria; phylum Actinomycetota; class Acidimicrobiia; order Acidimicrobiales; family JAUJNH01; genus JAUJNH01. Next base: position 255,792 of record JAUJNH010000006.1, on the reverse strand, counting down.
GGCCAGCCTGCGCTGGAGCCGGTCGAGGGTGGTGGAGGGGATGCCGGAGCCTTCCTCCAACCGCCGGGCCGCTCGAGCGGCGAGGCAGGCGCCCCGGACCTGGTACCCGGAGGCGGTCCAAGCGTCGTGGGCGGCGGCAAGGGCGAAGGTCTTACCCGACCCGGCGATGCCCTCGACGACGTCAATGCCGGCGCCGCTCGTGCAGATCTGGCGGACCATCGCTTCCTGCTCCGCCTCGAGCGTCGGCTGCTGGGCGAGGGCTGCAGCAAGGGCCTGGGGCTGTGTCCGCCCGGCCTGTGTGCTCTGGCCCGCTTCGACGAGCTGCAGGAGTCGATGCTCGGTGGCCACCATCTCCGGGGTCGTCCACCGCTCGACGCCGGCGTCGGTCGCGTCGGTTTCCGGCCGGGGCGGGACGATCGGGATGACGTGGTCGGATGCGAGGAATGCCTCGCCGAGAGCGACGATGTCGAGGACCCGGCCGCCCCCGGGGAGGCGGTCGCAGATGGCCTCGAGGACCTGGGCCCTGCTGAAGGTTGAGCGGCGGGAGGTGAGCCCGTCCGAAGCGGCGAGCCGGACGAACAGCGCCTCGGCGGATGGGCTGCCTGGTGCCGGCGGGTTGCGGAGCTCCTGTTGGTGGAGGGCGGCGGCGAGGACGTCGTCGTCGAGGCCGTGGGTCTTGGCTTTGATCCGCCAGGCGCCGAGGAGGTTCTCGGCGGTGGTCTCGGGATCCTTGGCGGCTCGGGTGGCGTAGGCGGCGATCTGCGCGGCCCTCCCGCCGCTCTCGCCGTGGAGGGTGAGGTGCTCGACGATCTGGCGGCGACGGGTGGAGAACGCCTCGATCGCCTCCGTGGGGATGTGGGCAACGTCGGCGATGCCGTTGTGGACCGGGCCCCAAGCGACACCGAGGCGACGGGTGAGCTCCCAACGCAGCTGGGCCTCGTAGAGGAACCCCACCGGCCGGGACCACCGATACAGCGGCCGGGCATCGAGCGCCGTCCAGCGACCATCGGCGGGCGAGTGGACGAGGTTGGCGATGACGACGTGGGTGTGGAGCTGGGGCTCGGCGGCCCGGGAGGTCCGGTGACGGAAGCCGGCGGCGACGAACCCGTCCCCGCTCACCTCGGTGAGCCCGCCCCGGCCGCGCCGGCCGACCGAGGCGTGGTCCTCCAGGACGCCGAGGGCGGCGTTGACGGCGGCGTCGTGGGCGTTGCGGACCTGGTTCGAGGTCTCGGGGTCACCGAGGGCGAAGAGGAGCGACACCGACTTCGGGGCCGAGAAGGTGGCGTCGAACCCGGCGACCTGCGGGTGCGAGCGGCTGCGGGTCAACGTCTCGCCCGTCCGTGGGTGCTCATGAGCCAGGACAGCACCCAGCTTGTCGGCATCCACCTCACCGGACAGGCCGAGCCGAACCGAGGCGGCCCCGTGCCACTCCCCCGGCGCCTCCTTGGCGCCGGTGTAGTACTCCTCGGCGCCCTTGGCGACGGTGTCGAGGTAGTACTGCTGCTGGCCGGGCGCCAGCTTCCCGAGGCTCAGCACCGGAGCCTTTCGGGGCTGACCACGGCGGCGTGGGCGGGCCGCACCTTTGGTGCAAGTGCGTCAGCGTTCAAGGGCTTGCCGAGAGCGAGGGTGAGGCGGTCGGTCATCGTCGTGTTCAGCCGATGTCGTTCGGGGAATCGGACGTTGGTCCGCTGGTCGTGCGCTTGGCGAGTCGGCTGGGCTTGTTCGTCCGGCGGTCGCGTAGGTCGACGACGTCAGGCAGCTCGGAGAAGCCGGCGTTGGCCGCCGGCAGGTGGATGGGACCGCCTGCGAGGGGCTCCAGCTTCTGCCTCGGGATGCGCTTCTGGCCGCCGATGAGGAGGACGGGGATGCCCTCACGGCCCCCGGTGTCGAGGAAGCGCTGCACCTCCTTGTAGGCGGTGGTCGGGCTGATCCGGAAGATCTTCGCCACCTCCCGCACCGTCAAGAAGTCGGGGAGCTCAGCCACCACGCACCTCCACCGACCGGGCGGGCGCCTCGACGGAGCCGGCTGCGGCTACCGAGACGAGGGAGGCGGACGGGTCGCATCCGGCCGTGGTACCACGGCACCCTTTACAGAAATCTGACCAAACGGCCGTTCTCGCTGGTCAGATTCGCGGTCAGATTCCTGGTCACCGGGCCCCAAGACCTGACCAGGGGCTGACCACCGCAGCGCAAGGCTGACCATCCGGGGGACGATGACGAGCAACGGGCTTGCGCTGAAGGATGGGCGCTGCTGGACGCTGAGCGGAGTGGCGCTTGTCGGGGTGTTGTCGGTGCCAGCGCCGGAGCCGCCGTTCCCCCGGGTGGGGGCCCAGGAGCGGAGTCAGCTGGCGAGGACGTGGATGCTGATGCCGAGGTCGTCGGCAGCCGTGGTCAGGAGGCGACCGACGTTGCGGTCCGTTCCGAAGTACAGGCTGCGGCCGTGGACCAGGGCGGCGGCCAGGGACTCGGCGATCAGCAGCCCTCCTCCGTAGGCCGCCGCCAGACGGGCGGCGTCGTCGAGCAGGGGCGGGGGTCGAGCACGTGGAGGATCTCGGGGTGGGGGTGGCGGACCACGGCAAGATCCGCGGCGGAGAGGGCAGCCAGGCGCTGGGAGAGCTGCCCGGTGCCGGGGCCGTGGATGCGCTGCAGCAGCCGCCAGTGGCGCGATGCGGTCAGGGCCTGGTCATCGTCGTCGGGGAGGCCTTCGGGCCAGGATCCTCCGAGGACGCGCATGGCCAGGTACTCGTCGATCAGGATCATGGAAGGGACCGTGTCGGGTGATCAGTCGCCGTCGTCGTGGCCGCCGAGGAGCGGGTCGGCGGCAAGATCGGCGTCGAGGGCATCCTGGAACTCGTCGACCAGGTCGCCGGTGGTCATCCGCTGGAACAGCTCGCGCCCCTCGGCGGACAGCCTCGGGTCACCGGCACGACGCCGGCGGCGACGCTCCTCCAGCAGCTCCTCACCGATGCTCACCCCGCCATTGTGCCCGCCACGGGGAGCACCTTCCATCCATGTGCGGGTTCTCCTCGCATGGTGATCCGCACACGGTGGTCGCCCTCGCGTCCTCACGTGTCGTAGATGGACCCCATCAGGTCGGCGGCCGCTCGGTCGGCGGCGGTCCGGGCCCGGGTGTAGGTGGTGAGGACGGTGGTCACCGAGTTGCCGAGGCGTTCGGAGACGGTCTTGGCGTCGATCCCGGCGTCGATCATCACGGTGGCCGCCTGGTGGCGGAGGCTGTACAGGGTCACGTGCTCGAGACCGTGGCGTTCGAGGATCGTGCGGAACCTCCTCGACACCGACACGGGCTGCCAGAAGACCCTCCCGTCGGCGGACGAGGAGAACACGTGGGCGTCGGGATGGAGGGCGACGCCGCAGAAGTCGGCCCGCTCGACGGTGGAAGCGTGGAAGCGGCGGAGCGTCTCGAGCGTGCCTTGATCGACGGGGACAGTGCGGGTCTTGTGGGTCTTGGTCAGGTCGACCAGGACCGGGGCGCTCTCGGTGCGGCTCACCCGGCGGCGGATGACGATCTCGCCTGACTTCCAGTTCAGGTCGGCCCAGCGCAGCCCGCACATCTCACCCGGCCGGGCCCCGGTGACCGCGGCGAGGCGGATGTAGACAGCGAACTCGGGATCCACCTCGGCGGTGGTGGCCAGCATCCGGCGGACCTGGTCGGGCTCCGGCGTGCGCACCACGGGCTTGGGCACGCTCGGAGGCGAGGCCAGCTCGGCGACGTTGGCCACCACCCAGCCCCACCGTCGGCCTTGGGAGAGCGCGCCGCTGACGATGACGTGGCACTTGCGGATCGACGCCGGGGCCAGCCCCTTCGCCTTCAGCCGGCTGTACCAGCGGTCCAGGTCCTCCGGCCGGAGCCGGCTCAGCTTCACCTGCCCGATGTCGCCGGTGACGTGGTTGCGGATGTAGCCCCTGTAGGTCATCCGAGTTGACGCCTCGGCTGGGCCGCCCAGCTCGAGCCACCGGTCGATCAGCTCGTTGAGGGTGGCGTCGGCGGCCAGGACCTCACCCGAGGCCGCCTTGGTCACCAATTCGTGCACGAGCTTGTGGGCGGCCCGCTCCGATTTGGCTGTACCGGTCAGCACCCGCTGCTTGCCGGTGGCGGGATCGTGCCCGGCTTTGACCTGGCAGACGTAGCTGGTCGAGCCGTCCTTGTTCACCCGACGCCGGATCGTGCCCTTCACCGCCACCCAGGCTAGGACCGTCCGCCGGCCGGAGGGTGTAACCAGGGTGTAACGCCCTGCCCTGGATCTTGAGCGGAGGGCCGTGCAGCGCTCTGACCTGGGGTTTTGCTGGCAGCCCCAACGGGATTCGAACCCGTGCCTCCACCTTGAGAGGGTGATGTCCTAGGCCTCTAGACGATGGGGCCAAGCTGCGAACCAGGAACGGTAGTGGTGTCCGCCCCGGTCCGCCAGTTGCTTGGACGGGCGGACCGGGGCGGCTGCCGGGCTCGGGGGCAGGGACTCGAACCCCGAATAACAGGGCCAGAACCTGTTGTGTTGCCGATTACACCACCCCCGAAGGGCCGTGCCACCCTAGCCCCCGCCGGCCTGGGACTCGCGCACGCGGGTGGAGATGCCGGCGGCCCGGCGGAACCCGACGATCCGCGCCGCTGCCACGACGACGGTCTCCTTGACGTACCGGCCGGCATCGGCCGCCTCCCGGGTGGCCGGGGTCGGCGATACCGGCGCGTCGAGCCCCACCTCCTCGGCGATGCCCTCGATCCGGGCGGCGTGGTAGGCGTCGGACACCAGAACGACCCGCCGCAGGCCCCCGCCGCTTCAGGAACGAGGCGGCGTCGGCCAGGCTGTGGAAGCTGGATCGGCCGTTCACCTCGCGCAGGATCTTGCTGTCGGGGATGCCCTGGGCCCGCAGGTAGGTGGCCGACGCCGTCGCCTCGGTGAACCGGTCGCCCGGCTGCTTGCCACCGGTGACCACGACGTTGGCGGCGACGTCGTCGCGCCACAGCTCGACCACGTGGTCGAGGCGGGCCTTCAGCGCAGGGGACGGCCGGCCGTCGTACTGCGCGGCCCCCAGGACCACGATCGCCTGCGCCGGGCGGGACCCGTCGCGATGGGCGGCCCGCCACACCGTGACGAACGTGGCGCTGAGGTAGGCGACCGGCGCCACGACCAGCACCAGGAGCCCCCACCGCACGCTGCGCCGGCCAGCGCTCATGCCGCAGGGAGAGGCACCCGTTCGAGCGCGGCCCGCACCCGGCGGACCGACTCTTCGCGCCCCAGGACCACGGCCGACTCGAACAGCGGCGGGCCCACCGAACGGCCGGTGAGGGCCACCCGCACCGGGGCCTGCGCCTTCTTCAGGCTGAGGCCGGCAGCCGCGCCGGCGTCACCGACCACCGCCTTCACGCTCTCGGCGTCCCACGGGCACCCGGACCAGCGGTCGGCCACGGCGCCGAGCAGCCCCGCCGTGGCGCCGGCCGTCTGACGCACCGCCTTCTCCCACGAGGCCTCGTCCCAGGCCGGCTCGTCGAGGTAGAGGAAGTCCACCATCGGCGCCACCTCGTCGAGGCGGACGACACGGGTCTGGACCTCGGGCAGCAGAGCCCGGATCCGCTCTGGGTCCTGCCCGCCCAGGAAAGGCCGGACCCGCTCGAGCAGGTGGTCGACCGGCAGCTCGCGAATGGCGTCGCCGTTGAAGGCGTCCAGCTTCTTGAGGTCGAAGAAGGCCGACGAGGGGACGACGTCGGCCAGCGAGAACTCGTTGACCACCTCGTCGATGCGGAACCGCTCGCGGCCGTCGGGCGGCGACCATCCCAGCAGCGCCAGGAAGTTGCCCATCACCTCGGGCAGGTAGCCCTCGTCGCGGAACTGCTCCAGCGCCACCTTGTCGCGGCGCTTGCTCAGCTTCTGGCGCTTCTCGTTGACGATGAGCGGCAGGTGGGCGAACACCGGACGAGGCGCTCCGGGGGCGATGGCCTCCCACAGCAGCTGGTACTTCGGGGTGTTCGACAGGTGGTCCTCGCCCCGCACCACGTGGCTGATGGCCATGTCGAGGTCGTCGACGACGTTGGCCAGGAGGAACAGCGGGTCCCCGGTGCCCTTGAGCAGGCCGAAGTCCTCGATCGCCGCGTTGGGGAAGGTGGGCTGGCCCCGGACCAGATCGATGACGGTGGTCGTCCCTTCGGCCGGGGACCGGAAGCGCAACGCCCGCCCCGGCGCCCGCTCGAGGCCCCGGTCGCGGTCTCGGCCGTCGTAGCGCTCGGGCTTGCCGTCGGGGGCCAGCGGCATCGGGTCGGACCAGTAGGCCAGGCCGGCGTCGGCCAGGGCGAGTGCAGCATCGACGTGGCGATCCCGCCGCTCCGACTGGAAGAACGGCCCCTCGTCCCAGTCGAGGCCCAGCCACGCCATCGACCGCTGGATCCCGTCGGCCGCCTCGACCAGGTTGCGGTCCACGTCGGTGTCCTCGATGCGGAGGATGAAGGTGCCGCCGGTGCGCCGTGCCTCGAGCCAGTTGAACAGCGCGGTGCGGGCCGTGCCCACGTGGAACAGCCCGGTCGGCGACGGCGATGCGCAGGCGGGGGGCGGCCATCTCGCGTCGAGGCTAGTGGCGCGACCCGTCAGCCTCCGGTGACATCGGCCCCGGCGCGGCCGGGAGGAGAAGGAGGCTGCGCCAGCTCGGCAGGCGCTCGCGGACCTGGGCGGGGGTGAGGCGCAGCGTGGGCTCGGGCACGGCGTCGGCGATGTCGCGCTGGTCCCAGTAGTGGTGGCTGCAGGCGTTGAACAGCGGCCGCCTGGCCTCGATCAGGTCGGCTGGGGCGCCGCCGAGGAAGCCCCAGAGGGTGAAGGAGAGCTCGAAGTCGTAGATGACCGGAGCCCGACCGAACAGGGTGCAGCGCTTGGTCCCGACCGCGAAGCAGCCGGCGACGGCGTCCTCGGCGCTGATGCCCTCGGTCAGCTGCAGCCGGTCGCCGAAGCGGCGGGCCAGCTTCAGGCCGTAGCCGGTGTCGGGGCCCGTCGCCCCCAGGCGGGTCCCCGCCGGCCGCACCGGGCCCTTGGCGTCGGCCGGCCGGTCGGCCCGCCACGAGTCGGGCGGCGGCAGCCGTTCGTCGATGCGCACTCGATCGGCGGGGATGACCGGGACGTACTCGGGTTGGGCCACGGCCGCGGAGTCTGCCAGAGCGGCCCGGCGCTCGGCGGCCCCGGCTCAGGCTGGTGCCGGCGCCCGCTCGACCAGGGCGTAGACGAGCGAGTCGACCAGGGCCTGCCACGACGCGGTGATGATGTTCTCGCCCACCCCGATGGTCGTCCACGACTGGTCGCCGTCGGTCGAGTCGATCAGCACCCGGGTGATGGCGGCGGTCCCGGCGGCGGTGTCCAGGACCCGCACCTTGTAGTCGGTGAGGTGGACCCGGTCGAGCTGGGGGTAGCGGCCCCGGAGGGACTTGCGGAGGGCGGCGTCGAGGGCGTTGACCGGCCCGTTCCCCTCACCGGTCTCCACCACCCGCTCGCCGTCGACCCGCAGCTTCACGGTGGCCTCGGCCGACGTGCCGTCGACGAACGTTCGGTACGACTCGACCTCGAAGAACGTGGGCACGAGGTCGGCGGCCCGGCGGATGAGCAGCTCGAGCGAGCCGTCGGCCACCTCGAAGTGGTAGCCCTCGTTCTCGAGGGTCTTCAGCTGGTCGAGCACGGTGAGCACGACGGTCCCGTCGGGCTCGAGGCCCAGCTCGTTCATCTTGATGACGAGCGTCTGGCGACCCGCCAGCTCGCTGACGACGAAGCGGGTGCCGTTGCCCACCTTCTCGGGGTCGACGTGCTCGTAGGCGTCGGGCCGGCGGGCGATGGCCGAGACGTGCAGGCCCGCCTTGTGGGCGAACGCCGACTGGCCAACGTAGGGCGCCTGCGGGTCGGGGGCCTGGTTCACCAGCTCGGCGATGTGGTGGCTGACCGAGGTGAGCCGCTCCAGCCGCTCGGGTGGGATGGTCTCGACGCCCAGCTTCAGCGACAGGTTGGGGATCACGGTCGACAGGTTCGTGTTGCCGGTGCGCTCGCCCAGGCCGTTGACGCAGCCCTGCACCTGGGTGGCGCCGGCCTGCACGGCGGCGATGGCGTTGGCCACCGCGCAGCCGGTGTCGTCGTGGCAGTGGATGCCGAGCGGCACTCCCACCTCGCGCTGCACGGCCCCGACGATCTCGAACACCTCGTGGGGCAGGGCGCCGCCGTTCGTGTCGCACAGCACCAGCCGCTCGGCGCCGGCCGCCTCGGCGGCCTGCACGACCCGCAGCGAGAAGGCCGGGTTGCGCTTGTAGCCGTCGAAGAAGTGCTCGGCGTCGAAGAAGACCCGCAGGCCGTGGCTGCGCAGAAAGGCGACCGAGTCCTCGACCATGCGCACGCCCTCGTCGAGGCTGGTGCGCAGCGCTTCGGTGACGTGGTAGTCCCAGGACTTGCCGACCAGGCACACGGTGGTGACGTTGGCCTTCAACAGGTCGAGCAGGACCTGGTCCTCCTCGGCGTTGGCCCCGGCCCGCCGGGTGGAGCCAAAGGCGACCAGCGTCGAGGTGGTCAGGTCGAGCTCGGCCGGCGCCCGCCGGAACAGCTCCTCGTCCTTGGGGTTGGCGCCGGGCCACCCGCCCTCGATGTAGTGCACGCCGAGGTGGTCGAGCTGGCGGGCCACCTTCAGCTTGTCCTCGACCGACAGGGACACGCCCTCGCGCTGCAGCCCGTCCCGCAGGGTGGTGTCGAAGATCTCGACCTGGTCAGGCCACATGTTCGTTCCACTCCTTGTACTGGTCGAGCTGCCCGCGGACGGCCTTGCCGTAGATCTCCTGGATGGCCTTGCTGATCGGCCCGGGCTCGCCGATCTCGCGGTCGTCGACGCTGCGCACCGGCACCACCTCGGCGGCCGTCCCGGTGAGGAAGGCCTCGTCCGCGGTGTAGAGGTCGCTGCGCAGGACGTGCCCCACCGTGTAGGGGATGCCGAGGTCCGCGGCGATGATGCGCACGCAGTCCTGGGTGATCCCCTCGAGGGCGCCGGCCGAGGTGGGCGGGGTCACGATCGTGCCGCCCCTGACCACGAACAGGTTCTCGCCGGTGCACTCCGACACGTAGCCCTGGGGGCTGAGGATGATGGCCTCGTCGTAGCCCGACTTGATGGCCTCGATCTTGGCCAGCGAGCTGTTGACGTAGTGACCGACGCCCTTGGCCGCCGGGGGCATGGCGTTGGGGTCGTGGCGCTGCCAGCTGCTGATCTTCATCCGCACGCCGGTGGCCATCCCTTCGTCACCCAGGTAGGCGCCCCAGGGCCAGCAGGCGATGGCCGTGCTCACCGAGCACGGCAGGGTGTTGAGCCCCATCTCCCCGTAGCCCAGGTAGGCGATCGGGCGGATGTAGCAGGACGACAGTCCGCTGGCCCGGACGACGTCCTTGGTGGCGTCGACCAGCTGCTCGACCGACCAGGGGATGTCGATCATCAGGATCTTGGCCGACCGGTGCAGCCGCTCCATGTGGGGCGTGAGCCGGAACACCGCAGGGCCGGACGCGGTGGCGTAGGCCCGCACGCCCTCGAACACCCCGGTGCCGTAGTGGAGGGTGTGGGTGAGGACGTGGATCTTGGCGTCGGCCCAGTCGACGAGCTCGCCGTCCATCCAGATCTTCTCGGTCGGGGTGATCGCCACCTGGCGCTCCTTGGGCTGTGGTCTGCGGCTGTGCGGATAGGGGAAACAAAAAAGCCGCCCCGGTGGGCGGCGGCAGAGCAGGGCGACCGGTGGCCCGGCCGGTGCTCTAGACGAGAAGAATTACGAGGGCGGCTGCGGACGTCACGGCCTGCATGGTAGCCGCTCAGCGCTTCGAAACCTGCTGCTCGGCTACAGCCGCTCGATCACGGCGTCGGCCACCTCCTCGGTGCTCCCGGTCACACCGGCGGCGACCACGGCGGCCACGGCCGAGGTGATCTTGGTCGCCGCCCCGGGTGCCCCGATCCAGTCGAGCAGCAGGGCGGCCGAGCTGATGGCGGCCAGCGGGTTGGCCCGGCCCGTCCCGGCGATGTCGGGCGCCGAGCCGTGGACCGGCTCGAACAGCGACGGTCCGCTGCGGGCCGGGTTCAGGTTGGCACTGGCAGCCAGCCCGATGCCGCCGGCGACCGCCCCGGCCAGGTCGGTCAGGATGTCGCCGAAGAGGTTGTCGGTCACGACGACGTCGTAGCGCCCGGGCCGCTCGACCATGTGGATGCAAGCAGCGTCGATGTGGTCGTAACCCGTCGCCACGTCGGGGTGCTCGGCGGCCACCTCGTCGAACGTCCGCTGCCACAGGTCGCCGGCGAAGGTGAGGACGTTGGTCTTGTGCACCAGCGTGACGTGCCTGCGCTCGCGGCTGCGGGCCAGCTCGAAGGCGAACCGCACGCAGCGCTCGACCCCCATGCGGGTGTTGACCGACCCCTGGGTGGCGATCTCGAACGGCGTGCCCTTGCGCAGGAAGCCGCCCTCGCCGGCGTAGGTGCCCTCGGTGTTCTCGCGGATGACCACGCAGTCGAGGCCGCCGCCCCGGAACGGCCGCAGGTTCACGTAGAGGTCGAGGCCGAAGCGCAGCTTCAGCAACAGGCCCCGCTCCAGGACGCCCGGCGGCACCTCGGGGGTGCCGATGGCCCCGAGGTAGATGGCGTCGTAGGCCCGCAACTGCTCGAGCACCTCGTCGGGCAGCACCTCGCCGGTGGCCAGGTAGCGGCGGCCGCCCAGGTCGAAGCCGATGGTCTCGAGCGGCACCCCAAGCGCCTCGACGACCCGCAGCCCCTGGGCGATCACCTCGGGCCCGATGCCGTCGCCTTCGATGATCGCAACCCGGTGGCCCATGCGGCGGATCGTGGCGGGCTCCCCCGCACCCCGTCAAGGTGGCTCCGGCGGGGAGGGCGACGACGCCGATTCCGACGAACGGCGGCCACCGGGCGGCTTGCCGGGTCGTCAGCCTCGGAGGAGGGCGAGGAGGGGATCGAGCAACGGGGGGCCGCACAGGAGGGCGTCGCCGGCGACGAGGGATCCCGAGCCGTCGAGGGTGGTGAAGCACCCGCCGGCCTCGGCCATGAGGACCGGCGCGGGGGCCACGTCCCACGGGTGGACGCGGGCGTCGAAAAAGGCGTCGACCCGACCGGTGGCGGCCAGGGAGAGGCCGTAGGCGTTGCCCCACGTGCGCACCTTCACGCCGGCGGCCTCGAGGCGGTCCAGGGTCCCGGGCTCCCAGTGCTCGGTCCCGCTGGTGGCCAGTAGCGCTCCGGCCACCTCGCGCCGGCCGGAGGCACGGCCGACCCGGTCGCCCCAGTGGCAGCCGAGGCCTCGGCCGGCGGCGACGACCTCACCCACCCAGGGGCAGGCGGTGATCCCGAGGAGCGGGCCGTGCTGGTCCTCGCACGCCACCAGCGCGCCCCACGTGACGACGCCCCGGCTGAAGGGGTCGGTGCCGTCGATGGGGTCGAGGATCCAGCGCCGGCCGCTGGTGCCGGTCACCTCGTCCTCCTCCTCACCCAGCACCCCGTCGTCGGGGAACGACGAGGCGATGCCCTCCCGCAGCGACCGCTCGACGGCTCGGTCGAAGCTGGTCACCGCGGTGCCGTCGGCCTTGCGCTCGATGGTCAGGTCGAGGCTGCGGAAGCCGGCCATGGCCTGCTCGGCAGCCTCGTCGGCCAGGGCCAGGGCCCGCGCCAGCAGCCCCTGGTCGCAGGCCGGCGGGCTGACGTCGGGCACGGCGGGCGAGCCTACGCTGGGCCCTCATGGCCATCCCCCTGTCGCCCGAGGCGCATGCCCGCCTGCAGGCCGAGCTCGATGACCTCGTCGTGCGGGGGCGGGTCGAGATCGCCAAGCGGATCGAGGAGGCCCGCGCGCTGGGCGACCTCTCGGAGAACGGCGACTACCACGCAGCCAAGGAAGAGCAGGGGAAGATGGAGCTGCGGATCCGCCAGCTGCGGGCCATGCTCGACGATGCTGCGATCGTCGAGGCGGGACCCGACGACGGCACGGTCCGGGTGGGCGCCACCGTCACCGTCGACTTCGGCGACGGCGACACCGAGCGCTACCTGGTGGGCAGCATCGAGGAGACCAAGGAGGGGGCCGACATCGTCTCCCCCGACGCCCCACTCGGCCGGGCACTGCTGGGCCGCTCGGTGGGCGACAACGTGGCCTACGAGGTGAACGGCCGGACGCTGGCGGTCAAGCTCGTCGGCATCGAGTAGCACGTGGCCCTGGGAGGGGGGGCGCGCCTGCCGCTGCGCGAGCGGCTGGTGGTGGCCGACGGCCGCAGCGCCGCCCTGGTGGGCTCGGACGGCACGGTCGACTGGTGGTGCCCCGAGCGGCTGGACGGGCCCCCGCTGCTGTGGCGGCTCCTGGACCCCGACGGCGCCGCGCTGCGGGTGGGCCCAGCCGGCCCCAGCCACGGCAGGGTGGCCTACGACGGGTCGACCCTGCTGACCCGGACGGTGCAGGACACGGTGACCGGCGCGGTCGAGGTGGTGGACGTGCTCGACGGCGCCCTGCTGCGCGTGGTCACCGTGCTGAAGGGCGAGGTGGACCTCGAGGTCGTGGTGGCGCCAGGACGGAGCTGGCGGCGCTCGACCAGGTTCGACCCCTTCGACGGCGGCGTCGCCTTTGACGGGTGGGCGCTGCGGGCCTCGGGGCTCGCCTTCTCCCGGTCGCCGGAGGGGGCGCGGGCCACCGGCCGGCTCGGGAGCGGGGACCGGGTGGTCGTCACCCTCGATCGGCTCGACGCCCCGCTCATCGTCGAGCGCGACGCCCTCGACCGCCTCGACCGCCAGCGCGAGCGGTGGCGGCGGCTGGCGGGGAGCACCCTGTACGAGGGACCCGGGGCGGACGCCGTGCGGCGGGCGGCGCTGCTGCTGGGTGCCGTGCCCACCCGTTCGGCCACCACGTCGCTGACCGCCCCGGGCCGTGAGGAGCTGGCCGTCGACAGCCGCCACACCTTCGTCACCGACGCCTGTGCGGCCCACCACCTGCTCGGCGACCTGGGCCACCACGATGCCGCCTCGGAGGCCCTGGTGTGGCTGGGGCGCGTGGTGGCCCGGGGCTGGCCGGTGCCCGCCGCAGGCACGTTGGAGGGCGAGCCGGGTGCGGTGGCCGAGGACCGTCAGGGCGTGGCCGGCTGGCGGGAGGCGCCCGTTCGCGTGGGGGTCAGGAGCGAGCGGCCGGTGGTCGACCTCGACCTCACCGGCGCGCTGGCCACCGTGATCGAGCCGCTCGCCGCTGAGCGGTGGCCGGCGCTGGTGAAGGTGGCCGACGGCGTGGCCGACGCCGTGCCTGCGTCGCTGGTCGAGCAGGTGCGCTGCTGGGCCCTGCTCGACGAGGCCGACCGGGTCGGCCGGGCCCGCAACCCGCTCGACCTCGACGCCGCCGGATGGCACGCCGCCGCCGGCCCGCTGCGGCGCGGGGTCGAGGCGGCGCTGCGCCGAGGGGTGGACGCGGTGGGCGTCGACCCGCGCCTGCTGCGCCTCGCCTGGCAGGGCCCGACGCCGGGCGACCACCCGGTGGTGGCGGCGGCGGTCGACCACGTGCTGGAGCGGCGGGGCGAGTGGCCCTTCGTGCACAGCCGGGAGGGGGCGTCGCTGGCGGTGTCCTTCTGGGCGGTGCGGGCCGAGGCCGTGCTCGGGCGGTGGGAGGCGGCCCACGAGCGGTTCGAGCGCCTCCTGGCGTGGCTGGGTCCGGCCACCCTCGTGCCTCGGATCGCCGAGCCGGCCAGCGAGCGCTTCGCCGGCGACCTGCCCGACGCCGCCGCCGAGCTGGCCCTGCTCGCCGCCGCCCGCACGCTCGCCGTCGGCCCTCGCTGAACGTCTCGCTACCGAGCACAGGGTCGGTACCGTCGGCGAGGTGGAACCCCCCGTGCCCGGCCTCCCGCCGGGCCGCGCCGTCGTCCTGCCCGGCCGGGGCACGACCTGGGTGCGGGACCTGCCGGGACCCACGGCCGACGCCCCCGCCGTGCTGCTCCTCCACGGGTGGACGGTGACGGCCGACGTGAACTGGTCGACCTGCTACCGGGCCCTGCAGCGGCGGTTCCGGGTGCTGGCCATGGACCACCGGGGCCACGGCAACGGCATCCGCTCGCTCCGCCCGTTCCGGCTCGAGGACTGCGCCGACGACGCCGCCGCCCTGTGCCACGAGCTGGGGATCGACCGGATGGTGGCCTGCGGCTACTCGATGGGCGGGCCCGTGGCCCAGCTGCTGTGGCGCCGCCACCGCGACGTGGTGGGCGGGCTGGTGCTGTGCGCCACCGGCCGGCGGTTCGGGTCGGACCCCCAGCGGGCCCGCATCCTGGCCATCAGCCTGCTCGGTGCCTCGGTCGCCTCGATGGCCGCCATCCCGCTCGTGCGGGCCAAGGTGGTGGGCCGCTTCCTCGACGCCCGCATCGGCGACGACCCCCGGCTGGCGTGGGCCGCCGAGCAGGTGCGAAGCAACGACCCGACCGCCGTCCTGCAGGCCGGCGCCGCCCTCGCCGGCTTCGACAGCCGGGCGTGGATCGGCGAGGTCGACGTGCCCAGCGCCGTGGTGATCACCACCCGCGACCAGGTGGTGGCACCCACCCGCCAGCGCAACCTGGCTGGCGCCATCCCCACCGCCTGGGTCGAGGAGGTGCCGGGCACGCACTCGGTCGTCGTCGAGGCGCCAGGCCTGTTCATCCCGCCCCTGCTCCGTGCCTGCACCCACGCCGCCTCGGAGCTCGCCACCGTCCCCGGCCATCCCGCCTAGCGATCTCCCAGGACCCTCCTCGCTGGTGGGAGCGAGGTGAAGGGCTGAGGCAGTTGACGGTCAGAGCGACTGGCGGAGGAGGTCGGTGGCGGACTCGGTGGCCCGCTTGAGGAGTGACCGACGGTTCCAGCGGGACAGGTCGAACTCCTTGGACTCGTCGAGGTCATCGAAGAACTGGCCGGCGAGCTCGCCGACCACGTCTGGGTCGGTCACGGCGACGTTGATCTCGTCGTCGAGACCCAGGGACCGGTGGTCGAGGTTGCTGGAACCCACGTCGGCCCAGCCGTCAGCGATCAGCACCTTGGAGTGGAGCATCGTCGGCTGGTACTCGAAGATGCGCACGCCTGCCTCCAGGAGTGGGCCGTAGCAGTGCTGGCCGACCTGGCGGACCACCTCTTTGTCGATGTTCGGGCCGTTGGTGAGAAGGCGCACATCGACTCCCCGTTGGGCGGCGTCGGCCAAGAGGCCGGCGAGGGCCGGGCCTGGAGCGAGGAAGGCGGTGGTCAGCCACAGCCGCTCCCGGGAGGCGGCGATGGCGGCGTTGAACAGATGCAGGGCAACGGTGCCTCCGGCCTTGGGGGAGCTGCGCATCACCTGGACGCCGATGCCATCGTCGAAGCTCTCAGTCTTGGGGTAGTGGCCGACCCCGAGCACCGTCTTGGTGGCTTCGGTCCAGTTCTCGTGGAAGCCGCCGACGAGGTCGATCACGGCCGGTCCCTCGAGTTCGAGGTGGGTCTCCCGCCAGTGCTCGGGGTCCTCGGCGTCGCCGGCCCACACATCGGCGATCCCGACGCCGCCGGCGTAGGCGATGCGGCCGTCGACGATCAGCAGGCGGCGGTGCATCCGGTTGTTCAGCTTGTGGACGGTGTGCCATTTGGGTGTCCGGAAGAACGAGACGTGCACCCCGGCGTCTTCCATGGTGGTGATGGTGGCCCTGTCGACCTTGGCCGATCCCCAGCCGTCGAGCACGACGTTCACCTCGATCCCGGCCCGGGCCCGGTCAGCCAGGGCGTCGGTGAAGGCGGTGGCCACCTCGCCAGGCCAGTAGATGTAGGAGGACAGGTCGACCGTGGCCGTGGCCGAGGCGATGGCGGCCAGCATGGCCGGGAACGTCCGGCTCCCGTTGCGGAGGACCCGCACCCTGTTCCCGGGAGCGACCGGCGTTCCCGAGAGGCCGCCGAGGAGGCGGTCGAAGCCGGCGCCGCCGGGAGCCGGCAGCGCCCCGTAGTCGTAGGTGGTGGCCGCGTTCCGGCGGTACTTGGCGGTGCCGTAGGCGTAGGCGCCGAGCAGGCCGACACCTGCCGGCACGCCCACCGACCGAAGAAGGATCCGGCCGGTGGAAGCGGCGGCCTGCCGCGTTGGCAGCCGCAGCGGTGGGTTCGGTAGCGCCGGCACGGGGTCAGCTACCCGGAGCCGACAGGCTGCACAGCGGCCGCGTCGGCGACTCTGGCGATCCTCGGGGAAGGTTGAAGCATCGAGGCGGCGTCTCCTCGGTGAGGCCTCGCAGATGCCGGCGAGGCGTCAGGTCCGGCTGGTGGTTCAACCGGAGATGATCCTCACACCGGGCCCGCAGGAACGCACAATCAGCATCGACCGTTGACCCTGCTGAACGGGGGCGATCTCGAGCAGCACCTCGCCGTCGAGCATCTGGACAGCTGTGAGCTCGCGGCACCTCCCTGGCCGAGGGGCGGACGATGACGTCGCCGGCCTCCAGCAACATCCCAACAGCCGTCGAAGGTCGACCTCACCGACGAGCAGGCGCACGATCGAGACGGGGCGGTGGTGATCGCTCCCCTGTCGCGGCCACGGCAGGAGCCCGCCTGAAGAACCCTCAGGCGGGGGGCGCCACCGCTGCCGGGAGCCAGGCGCCGGAGCGCCACCGGGCTGCGAGGAGGCCGGCGCGGGCGCCGAGCCAGCAGGCCAGGGCCAGCCAGACGCCGGCGATGCCGGGCCACCGCAGCCAGAGGGTGAGGGCCGCCGGCATCGCGAAGGGCAGCAGGGCGAGGAGCATGGCCCGGCGCAGGGTGGAGAAGTCGCCGGCGCCGAGCAGCACGCCGTCAAAGGCGAAGGCTAGGGCGGCCAGGGGCTGGAACAGCCCGCAGACGAGGAGGGCCACCGTGGCGGCCCGCCGGACGTCCGGGGCGTCCGAGAACACCCGGGGCAGCAACGGGGCCACCAGGACGGTGATGCCGCCGGTCACGGTGCTGGCCAGCAGGCTGAGGCGGATGCACCGGGCGGCCACCAGCCTGGCGGCCGCAGGGTCGTCGCGGCCCAGGGAGTCGGCCACGAAGGTGGCGGCGGGGACGGCCAGGGCGTCGAGGCACAGGGCCAGCAGGAAGAAGACCTGGATGCCGACCTGATGGCCACCGAGCGGGCCCTCGCCGAGGCGGGCGGCGACCGCGGTGGCCAGGGTCAGGGCCGCCAGCAGCGCCAGGGTGCGCACGACGATGACCGAGCCACCCCGGAGCAGGTCGACGACGTCGTCGCGGCGGGGGACCCACCGCACGCCGGCGACCGCCACCATCCGTGCCGAGCCGAGCAGGAACCAGGTCCCCGAGAGCACCTGGGCGCAGGTGGTGCCGAGCGCCGACCCGGCCAGGCCCAGGTCCAGCCCGTAGACGAAGACGACCTCGAGCACGATGTTCACCACGTTGGCGACGACGAGGATGCGCAGTGACGTCCTGGTGTCGGCGAGGCCCCGCCGGTGCCCGTTCCCGGCCAGCACGCACAGGTGGAACGGCAGCCCGGGGGCGGCGAAGCGCAGGTAGGTGACGGCGTGGTCGAGGACGGCGCCTTTGGCCCCCAGGGCGCTCGCCACGGGCCGGGCGCCGAGCACGGCGACGGCGGCGAGGACCAGGCCGAGCCCGATGGCCAGCCCGTAGGCCGCCACCGCGGCCCGGGCGGCCCCGGCCCGGTCGCCGCCACCGGTCCGGAAGGCCACCCGCTGGCTGGTGACCATGGCCAGGAAGCCGGCGCCGTACACGCCGAGGTTGAGGGCGGTGAGGGCCACGGCGAGGCCCCCGAGCTGGGTCCGGCCGAGCCGGCCCACGATCGCTGTGTCGACCAGGCCGTACACGGGCTCGACGGCCAGTGCCCCGAGCGCCGGCACGGCCAGCGCCAGGATGCGGCGGTCGAGCGGGCTCACCGGGTCGTGGCCGTTTCCAGCGCCGCCTCGATCGCTGACGCGGCGGCCACCACGACGGCGGCGTAGCGCCGCCCCGGCTGGCGCGAGGTGCGCTCGACCGGGCCCGACACCGACACGGCGGCCACCACCGCGCCGTCCCGGCGGACGGGGGCGCTGACCGAGGCCACGCCCTTCTCCCGCTCCTCGACGCTCTCGGCCCACCCCCGGCGCAGCGCGGCGGGACGGCCCGAGAGGATCTGGCCGGCCGAGCCCCGGTCGAGCGGCAGGACGGCTCCCACCGGGACGATGGTGCGCAGGCTCTGCGGCGACTCGACGGCGATGACGCACACCCGCTGGCCGCCCCGGGCCACGTACAGCTGGGCGCTCTCGCCCGTCTCCTCGACCAGGCGGTGCAACGGCCCCGAGGCGACCGCGGCCAGCCCGGGCCCGCCGATCGAGCCGGCCAGCTCGCCCAGCCGATCCCCCAGCTCCCACCGGTCGTCACCGCCGAGGTGGGTCAGGCCGTGGGCCTGGAGGGCGTGGAGGAGCCGGTGGCAGGTGGCTCGGGGCAGTCCCGTGTCGGCCACCAGCTCGGCCAGGTTGCGGCGCCGGCCGTCGGCCAGCACCTCGAGGATGCGGACCGACTTGTCGAGGACGGCAACACCGCTTACGCTTCGTTCCATCAGACGAGAAGCCTATCCCACTCTACGGGATGGCGAGAGGGTCGGGAGGCGCAGCATGGCGCAGGCGGCACAGACGCTGAGCGACAAGGTGTGGGAGCGCCACGTGGTGCACAGGGCCGCCGACGAGCCCGACCTGCTCTACATCGACCTGCACCTCGTGCACGAGGTCACCAGCCCCCAGGCCTTCGAGGGCCTGCGCCTCGGCGGGCGCACCGTGCGCCGCCCCGACCTGACGGTGGCCACCGAGGACCACAACGTCCCGACGCTGGCCATCGACCAGCCCATCGCCGACCCCATCAGCCGCCAGCAGATCGAGACGCTCCGCCGCAACGCCAAGGAGTTCGGGATCCGCCTGTACCCGATGGGGCACCGCAACCAGGGCATCGTGCACGTCATCGGCCCCGAGCTCGGGCTGACCCAGCCGGGCATGACCATCGTGTGCGGCGACAGCCACACGGCCACCCACGGCGCCTTTGGGGCGCTCGCCTTTGGCATCGGCACCAGCGAGGTCGAGCACGTCCTGGCCACCCAGACCCTCCCCCAGCAGCGCCCGGGCACGCTGGCCGTCACCGTGGACGGCGACCTGCCCGCCGGCGTCACGGCCAAAGACGTCGTGCTCGCCATCGTCGGCCGCCTCGGCACCGGCGGCGGCATCGGCTCGGTCGTCGAGTACCGCGGGTCGGTGTTCGAGACGATGACCATGGAGGGCCGCATGACGGTGTGCAACATGAGCATCGAAGCCGGCGCCCGAGCCGGGATGGTGGCGCCCGACGACACGACCTTCGCCTACCTCGAGGGCCGGCCCCACGCCCCGACGGGCGCGGGCTGGGAGCGGGCGCTCGACGACTGGCGCTCGCTGCGCACCGACGAGGGCGCCTCGTTCGACAAGGAGGTGCACCTCGACTCCGCCGCCCTGGCCCCCCACGTCACCTGGGGGACCAACCCCGGCCAGGTCGTGCGGCTCGACGGCGCGGTGCCCTCGCCGGACGACGTCCTCGACCCCACCGAGCGGGACACCGTGGCCAGGGCACTCAAGTACATGGGCCTCGAGGCCGGGACGTCGGTGCGGGACATCCCGGTCGACACCGTCTTCATCGGCAGCTGCACCAACAGCCGCATCGAAGACCTCCGCGCCGCCGCCGCGGTGCTCGACGGCCGGCGGGTGCAGGAGGGCATGCGGGTGCTGGTCGTGCCGGGCTCGGGCCTGGTGAAGGAGCAGGCCGTGGCCGAGGGCCTGGACCGGGTCTTCGTGGCCGCCGGCGCCGAGTGGCGCGAGCCGGGCTGCTCGATGTGCCTGGCCATGAACCCCGACAAGCTCAGCCCCGGCGAGCGGGCCGCCTCCACCAGCAACCGCAACTTCGAGGGCCGCCAGGGGCGCGGCGGCCGCACCCACCTGGTGTCGCCGGCCGTGGCCGCCGCCACCGCGGTCAAGGGCACCTTCGCCACCCCCGAGGAGCTGTGATGGAGCCGATCCGAGTTCTCACCGGGACCGCGGTGCCGCTGCGGCGCACCGACGTCGACACCGACCAGATCATCCCGTCCGACTGGCTGAAACGGGTCGAGCGCACCGGCTTCGGGGCCGGCCTGTTCAGCGAGTGGCGGGAGGAGCCCGACTTCGTCCTCAACCGCCCGGAGCACGCCGGTGCCACCATCTTGGTGGCCGGCGCGAACTTCGGCGTCGGCTCCAGCCGCGAGCACGCGGTGTGGGCCCTGACCGACCACGGCTTCCGGGCCGTCGTCAGCCCCCGCTTCGGCGACATCTTCCGCAACAACTCGACCAAGGCCGGCCTGGTCACCGCTCAACTCGACGAGGATGCGGCCGAGACCCTCATGGCCGCGGTCGAGGCCGACCCCGCGCTGGAGGTCACGGTCGACGTCGAGCGCCTCCTCGTCGAGGCGCCGGCCATCGGCTTCTCGGCCCCGTTCCCCCTCGACGCCTTCACCCAGAACCGCCTGGTGCAAGGGCTCGACGACATCGGTCTCACCCTGCGCCACGAAGCCGAGATCACGGCCTTCGAAGCGGCCCGCAGCGACCTGTTCCCGGCCGCCCGGGCCTGACGCCGACCGAGAGGACGATGCGGTGAGCGAGGTGCCGCCGGTCACGCTCGACGACGTGCGGGCCGCGGCCGCCCGGCTCGAGGGCGTCGCTCACCGCACCCCGGTGCTGCGGTCGCGCACCCTGGACGATCTCGTCGGGGCGGAGGTCTTCCTCAAGTGCGAGAACCTCCAGCGCGTCGGAGCGTTCAAGTTCCGCGGGGCGTACAACGCCATCTCCCGGCTGCCACCGGCCCAGCTGGCCAAGGGCGTCGCCGCCTACTCCTCGGGCAACCACGCCCAGGCCGTAGCCCTCGCAGCGCGGGAGCTGGGCACCACGGCGGTGATCGTCATGCCGGCCGACACACCGGAGTCCAAGCTCGTGGCCACCGCGGGGTACGGGGCCGAGATCGTCACCTACGACCGCTACACCGGCGACCGGGTGGCCATCGGTGAGGCCCTGGCGGCCGACCGGGGCCTGGCACTGATCCCGCCGTACGAGCACCCGCACGTCATCGCCGGGCAGGGCACGGCGGCGCTGGAGCTGCTCGACGAGGTGGCGGGGCTCGACGCCCTCGTCGTGCCCGTCGGCGGCGGTGGTCTGATCGCCGGCAGCGCCACCGTCGCCAAGGGGCTGTGCGAGCGGATCCGGGTGGTCGGGGTGGAACCGGAGGCAGGGGATGACACCAGGCGCTCTCTGGCGGAGGGCAGGCGGGTGGCGATCCCGGTTCCCCGCACGATCGCCGACGGCCAGGCCGCCAACGTCCCGGGAGCGCTGACCTTCTCGATCAACCGGCGGCTGGTCGACGAGATCGTCCTGGTCACCGACGACGACCTGCGCCACGCGATGCGGCTGGCCTTCGAGCGCCTGAAGATCGTGCTCGAGCCCAGCGGCGCCTCGGCCCTGGCCGCGCTGCTGGCCGGACGGCTCGACCCGGTCCCCCGGCGGGTCGGCGTGATCATCTCCGGGGGCAACATCAGCGCAGTGCGCTTCGCCGAGCTCTGCCTCGGCGCTGGCCAGGCAGGACGGCCATAGCCTCGTGACGTGGCTGACGACGCCCGGCCCCCGACCTGTTCGGGTCCAGCGGGCGTCCTTCCGCGCACGAGAGTGGAGCACATGGATCGAGGCGACGGCCCGCCAAGCCGACATCCTGTGCGAGCCGATCGACGGCAAGATCGAGCTGTGAGGATGACGGCCCCTCGACCAGGGTGGCCGACCTGAACCGCGGCCGCCTCGGCGAGGCCCGGTCGTGCCGGCTGCGCACCATCGCGGTCATCGCCCTGGTGGCCGCGATGGCAGGGTGTGCCGGCGGCAGCCCGGGGACGACGAGCGGTGGCGGATCGACGGCGGCTCCGACGGCCGAGCCGGTGCACCAGGGGCCGTCGGTGCTCGCCGCCGGCGACGTCGGCAGCTGCGACGGCGACGGCGACGAGCAGACGGCTGCGCTCCTGGACCGGCTGCCCGGCACGGTCCTCGTCCTGGGCGACACCGTGTACGACGAGGCGACGGCCAGGCAGTTCGACCGCTGCTACCGCCCCAGCTGGGGCCGGCACCTCGACCGCACCCGCCCGGCCCCCGGCAACCACGACTACGAGGTGAAGGGCGCGAGCGGCTACTTCGACTACTTCGGGTCGCGTGCCGGCGAGCGGGGGAAGGGCTGGTACAGCTTCGACGTCGGCGAGTGGCACCTGATCGCCCTCAACTCGAACTGCTCGGCGGTGGGCGGGTGCGGGCCCGGCTCTGAGCAGGAGCACTGGCTGCGGGCCGACCTGGCTGCCAACCCCGCCCGCTGCACCCTGGCCTTCTGGCACCACCCCCGGTTCAGCTCGGGGCGCGAGCACGGGAGCAGCCGGGCCGTCGACGGGTTGTGGCGCGCCCTCGTGGACGCCGGGGCCGACGTGGTCCTCAGCGGCCACGAGCACAGCTACGAGCGCTTCGCCCCTCTCGACGAGGAGGGACGGGTCGACCAGGCCAGGGGCATCCGCCAGTTCGTCGTGGGCACCGGCGGCCGCAGCCACTACCGCTTCGGGTCGCCGATTTCCGGCAGCGAGGTCCGACAGAGCGGCACCTTCGGCGTGCTCCACCTGACCCTCGGGTCAGACGGGTACGACTGGCGCTTCGAGCCGGTGTTGGTCGGGCCTGCAACCGACGCCGGGTCGGCCAGCTGCCACTGACCCCCCGTCAGGAGGGCGGCGCGCCTCTGCCTGTTCGGGCACGGGAGGTGGGCGTACCCTTTCCCTCATGCCGAAGCAGGTGGTGATGGGCGCCATGATGCAGTGCACGATGGGGCTGGCCCCGTCCACGCTGTCGGTCGTCCCGATGGGGACGCCGGTCATGGGGACGAACAAGCCGGCGGCCACGATCATGGACAACAAGCCGGCGCTGCACGACGGCTGCAAGCTGATGTGCAACTGGGCCGGGACGATCTCGATCACCTTCGCCGGCCAGGTGCAGATCGACGTCACCTGAGCCGGGTCCGCCGCCTCAGCGCTGGCGGAGCAGGGCCCCCACCACCGCCTTCAGCGAGGCGGTGAGGATGTTGGGGTCGAGCCCCACCCCCCACCGGGTGCCGTCCGGCCCGACCGACTCCACGTAGGCGACGGCGGTGGCGTCGGCGCCGGCGCTCACTGCGTGCTCGTGGTAGTCGACGACGTCGATGTCGATCCCGAGGGAGTCCCGCAGGGCGCGCACCAGGGCGGCGATGGGCCCGTTCCCCTCACCCGTGACCGTGAGGTGCTGCCCGTCGACCAGCAGCTGGGCCGTGATGCGGGTCTTCTCGTCGGTGACGCTGAGCTCGTGGGCGAGCAGGCGGACGGTGGGGGCGGCCGGCAGGTACTGGGCCTCGAACGCCTCCCACATCGCCGCCGGGGTGATCTCGGTGCCGGTGTCCTCGGTGATGTGCTGGATGGTCGACGAGAACTCGATCTGCAGCCGGCGGGGCAGGTCGAGGCCGTGCTCGGCCTTCATGATGTAGGCGACCCCGCCCTTGCCCGACTGGCTGTTGACCCGGATGACCGCCTCGTAGCTGCGGCCGACGTGCTTCGGGTCGATGGGCAGGTAGGGCACCTGCCACACGTCGTACCCGTCCGGCCCCGCGTCGGCCTCGAGGGCGGCGAAGCCCTTCTTGATGGCGTCCTGGTGCGAGCCGGAGAACGAGGTGTAGACGAGGTCGCCGGCGTAGGGGTGGCGGGGGTGGACCGGCAGGCGGTTGCAGTGCTCGGCCACCCTGCGCAGGGCGTCGATGTCGGTGATGTCGAGACCGGGGTCGATGCCCTGGGCGAACAGGTTCATGGCGAGCGTGACCAGGTCGACGTTGCCGGTGCGCTCGCCGTTGCCGAACAGGGTGCCCTCGACCCGGTCGGCGCCGGCCAGGACCGCGAGCTCGGCGGCGGCCACCGCGGTCCCCCGGTCGTTGTGGGGGTGGAGCGAGAGGACCACCTGGTCGCGGTCGCGGATCGTGCGGGAGAACCACTCGATCACGTCGGCGTAGACGTTGGGCGTGTACATCTCGACCGTCGCCGGCAGGTTCAGGACGACCTTCTCCTCCGGGGAGAGGTCGAGCGCCTCCATCACGGCCTCGCAGATCTCGATGCCGTAGTCGGGCTCGGTGCCGGTGAACGACTCGGGGCTGTACTCGTAGCGCACCTCCGAGCCGACCAGCCCATCTTCGAGCTTGCGGCACAGCTTGGCCGCGTTGACGGCGATGTCGGTGACGCCGGCCCGGTCGAGGCCGAACACCACCCGCCGCTGCAGCACCGAGGTCGAGTTGTAGAAGTGCACGATGGCCCGGTTCGTGCCCTGGAGGCACTCGTAGGTCCGCTCGATCAGCTCGGGCCGGCACTGCACCAGCACCTGGATGGTCACGTCGTCGGGGACGAGGTCCTGCTCGATGAGCTGGCGCACGAAGTCGTAGTCGGGCTGCGACGCCGAGGGGAAGCCGACCTCGATCTCCTTGAATCCCATCTGCACGACCGTCTCGAACATGCGCAGCTTGCGGGCCGGGTCCATCGGGTCGATCAGCGCCTGGTTGCCGTCGCGGAGGTCCACCGAGCACCACCGCGGGGCCTTCTCCTGCCGCCGGGTCGGCCACGTGCGGTCGGGCAGGTCGAGCGGGAGGAAGGGCCGGTACCGCTCGAAGGGCATGCGCTTCGGGGTGACGGGCTCGGGCGGCATCGAGAGGACCTCGGTTCGGTTGACGGAAGGGCGGTGCGGGGGGTGGCCGGGAAAGAAAAAACCTCCTGGCCGAACCGGCGCAGGAGGCGTGGGGCGACTGCGGGGTCGCCCTAGGTGAGGAGGAGGATGGAGCGCAGGGTGCCGGCCATCCCGGCCATGGTGCCGCCACCGCGGCGCGATCGTCAAGGGGACACCCGACGCGGTGGCCCCACCGCACTAGGTTTCGTGCGACATGGCACGAGGTGGGGGGCTCAGGAAGGGGCTGACGATGGGGCTCGCCGCGGGGGTCGGCGTGGCCGTCCTCCGGGCCGCTCGGGCCCGCCGGGCCGCCCCGCCGGCCGGGGCGGCGCCGCCCACGTGGCCCCCGCTGCCCACCGCCACCGCCTCTGAACCACCGGCCGCCGCGGCGGTCCTCCCGGCCCCGCCGGCAGACCAGGTCGAACCGGCGGTCGGGGCCGAGGGCACGGAGGCGCTGGTCGCCGAAGCCGCGATCCTGGAGGCGGCCGGCGTCACCGAGGCGGCCGAGGTCGACGAAGACGCGGTGGCCGCCAGCCGGGGGTCCGGGCAGGACCTCGAGGCGATGATCCTGGCCGAGGAAGCCGCGCTGGAGGCGGAACGGCTCGAGGCGGAGCGGCTCGAGCTGGCCCGCCTCGAACGGACCCGGACGGCGGCCGAGGCCGCGGGCGCCCGCCTCGAGCGTGAGCGCGAGGAGGCGCTGGCCCGCTTCGCGGCCCAGCGCGAGGAGGCCCAGGCGCTGCTCGCCCTGCAGGAGGAGCGTGAGGCCAAGGCGGCGGACAGCGGTCCCCACCCCCACGCCGAGCCTCCGGCCGGCGACCTTCCGGGCGACGGCAGCGACGGCAGCGACGACGCCGAGCGGGCCGCACTCGACGACCGGTGGCCCGAAGAGATCATGGACCTCGAGCCGCCCGTCAGCCTGGTCGACGCGGACGAGCTGCCAGCGCCCCTGTTGGAGCCGCTGGTGCCCGACGACGCCGTCGCCGACCTCGACGAGGAGCCGGCATGGGGCGTCGCCGTGCTCCCGGAGCCGCAGCCGCAGCCCGAGCACGCCTCCGACGTGGCCGAGGGTGAACGGACGGCCGAGCCGGTGTCGGCCACCGGGACCGACCCAGAGCCGGAGCCGGCCCTGGTTCCGCCGGGCGCTGCGGCCCACGGTGGCGGCGACGGGGCGGGGCTCGACCTCGCGGTCGACGAGGGGGGCGACCTCAGGCCGGTCCCGCTCGACCAGGTCGACCAGGTCGACCAGGACGACGACGAGGCCAGGCGCCCGCTGATGGCCGGCGACCTGGAGTCGGGCCTGGGCCAGGACCGCTACGTACCGGCACCGGACGAGGGCCAGGCCGAACCCCTGTCGGTGTGGCCGGCAGCGCGGACCGAGCTGGCGAGCGACGACGTCGAACTCGAGGAGGAAGCCGAGGACGCCCCCGAGGCCGAGCGGGACGCGGAGCCGGCACCCGCCGCCGCCGAGCCCGGTGCGGTCGGGCAGCCGGTCGGCGAACCCGACAGGAGCGATGAGCCGGAGGAGGCCTGGGCGACCCCCGCACCCCAGACCAGCTGGGCCCCACCCGAGTGGCGGCCCGAAGCGGAGCCTCCCAGCCCCGAGGTCGAGGTGGGAAGCGCCGACGCCGCCACGGGTCCGGCCGAGAGCCCCTCCGTCTCATCGGGGCGCTCCCGGATCACGACCGGCGCCTTTGACGACGCCCCGCCGGCCGACCTGGGCGAGGGCGACGGCGAGGAGGCTCCGGCGCCGGCCGCCCTCAAGCGCCAGCGGCGGTCCGGCCAGCCACGGGTGCCGCTCAAGGCTCGCCGCCTCCCTGCCGACGCCGCCGACGCCGCCCCGCCCACCGAGCCCACCGAGCCCACCGAGCCCGCCGAGGCCGCCGAGCCCGCTATG
>JAUJNH010000006.1:216735-229055 GCA_030448245.1 Acidimicrobiales bacterium | reverse complement strand
CCGAGGCCGCCGAGCCCGCTATGACTGCCGGCGACCTGCCTGCGGCGGTCGACCCGGTCCAGCCCGGGCCGCCGGAGGCAGAGCCCGTGCCCACCGTGCCCACCGCGGCCACGGTGACAAAGGCGGCCAAGGCGGCCAAGGCGGCCAAGGCGGGGAAGACGACAAAGGCGGCCAAGACGGGTGGCACGCCGTCGTCGGCCGCGGCGAAGGCGGCGGTTCCGCCTGCGACGAAGACCTCGCCTCCCGCCACCAAGGTGGCCAAGGCGGTCAGCGTCTCGAAGAAGGCGACGCCGGCCGCCGGCGCAGCCGCTCCGGCCACCACGGCAAAGGCGCCGTCCGCCAAGAAGATCTCGTCCCGCAGGCAGAAGCAGGGCGTGCTGTGGGTCGAACCCGTGGGTGGGAGCTGCCCCACCAGCTACCCCGTGAAGGCCAGCCTCTCGAGTGGCATCTTCCACGTCGTCGGAGGGCTGTTCTACGAGCGCACCCGGCCGGACCGGTGCTACCGCGACGAGGCGGCAGCCACCGCCGACGGGCTCCGCCAGGCCAAGCGTTAGCCCGCCCTACGGCTCGTCGATGGCGGCCACGGCCGAGATGCCGTCGGCCGCCCGCAGCCGCTCGAGCGTCTCGTCCGGCACGGGCCCGTAGGTGGCGATGGCCATCAGCGCCGTCGGAGCGTCCGGCGACTTGCCCAGGGACATGTTCTCGATGCCGACGCCGGCATCGGCCAGGGTCTGGGCGACCAGCGCCACCATGCCGTTGCGGTCGTCGTTGCGGACCACGAGCAGGTGGCTGACGGGAGGCACGTCGACCTTGTGACCGTCGATGTCCACGATGCGGGGCTCGCCCCGGTCACCGCCGATGGTGCCCGACACCGAGTGCTCACCGCCCCGGACGTCGATCAGGTTCACGTAGTCTTGCGCCACCGTCGTGGTGGTCTCCTTCACGTCGAGGCCGCGCTCGGTGGCGAGCTGCGGGGCGTTGACGTAGGAGACCTGGTCGTCGCTGGCGGCGGTCAGCAAACCCTTCAGGACCGACAGCGTGAGGATCCGCGTGTCGTGCTCGGCCAGCCCTCCCTCGTAGGAGATCTCGAGCTCGGACGGGAGGCCCCCGGTGAGGGAGGCGAGGGTGCGGCCCAGCCGCTCGGCCAGCCCCAGGAAGGGTCGCACCGTCTCGCTGGCCTCGGCCGCGTTGACGTTCACGGCGAAGGGCACGAAGTCGCCGGACAGGGCCAGGACCACCATCTCGGCGATGGTCGACCCCGCCTTGTCCTGGGCCTCGGCGGTGGAGGCACCCAGGTGGGGCGTGACCACCACCTGGGGCAGGGCGAACAGCGGCGACGAGGTGGTGGGCTCCTCGGCGAAGACGTCGAGGGCGGCGCCGCCGATGTGGCCGGCCACGATGGCGTCGTGCAGGGCCTGCTCGTCGACGATCCCGCCCCGGGCGCAGTTCACGATGCGCATCCCGGGCTTGGCCTTGGCCAGCAGCTCGGCGTCGAACAGGCCCATCGTCTCCTTGGTCTTGGCTACGTGGATGCTGACGAAGTCGGCCTCCGCCACCACCTCCTCGAGGGTGTCGCGCAGCAGGATGCCCAGCTGGCGGCACCGCTCGGGCGACACGTAGGGGTCGTAGGCGATCAGCCGCAGGCCGAAGGCCAGGGCCCGCTGGGCGAAGAGGGCACCGATGCGGCCAAGGCCGACAACACCGAGGACCCGGCCGTGCAGCTCGACGCCCTCCCAGCGGCTGCGCTCCCACCGCCCGGCCGTGAGGGCGGCGTGAGCCTGGGGGATGTTGCGGGCCTGGGCCAGCAGCAGGGCCATGGCGTGCTCGGCCGCCGACAGGACGTTGCTCTGCGGCGCGTTGACGACCATCACACCGCGGCGGGTGGCGGCGGGCACGTCGACGTTGTCGAGGCCGATGCCGGCCCGCCCGACCACGACCAGGTCGCGCCCGGCGGCCAGGACCTCGTCGGTGACCTTGGTCGCCGAGCGGATGACGAGGGCGTGGGCTCCCGGCACCGCGGCCAGCAGCTCCTCAGGCGAGAGGCCGAGCCGCACGTCCACCTCGTTGCCGGCGTCGCGCATGGCGGCCAGCCCTGACTCCGCCAGCTCTTCGGTGACCAGCACTCGTCCCATGCGGCCCAGTCTGACAGGGCGCCGCGGACGTCCCGCCGGGGCTGCTACCCCAGCCGGTCCATCATGTGGAGGTTCCAGGTGACCACGCCGAGGTACAGGACGTTCACCCAGCACAGGGCGAGAACGGTCTTGCGCTCCAGTGGGGCCGTCAGGTGGCGGAGCCCGGCCACGATGGGCAGCCCCAGCTTGATGACGACGCCCCAGGACCCGCCGATGACGAGGGCCATCAGCGGGTTCAGCTCGGTCCCGCCCGCCTCCAGCAGGTGCCGGGTCAGCAGCAGGTCGAGGGCGTTCAGGACCACCAGCCCCACCACGGCCAGGAACCTGAGGCGGGTCAGCTCCTCGGTGCTGAGCGACCCGGTCTGACCCTGCTCCAGCTCGACGACGGTGCTCATGGTCCAGGGCTTCGACGCCGGCCCCGGCGTGTCCTGCCTGCCTAGGCGAACAGCTTCTGCAGCCGGGTGATCCCCTCCTCGAGGTCGGCGTCGCCCAGGGCGTAGGAGAAGCGGGCGTAGCCGGAGGCGCCGAACGCCTCGCCCGGGACGAACGCCACCTTGGCCTCGTCGAGGACGCGGGCGGCCAGGTCGAGGGTGGTGGGTGCCTCGTCGGTCAGCACGCCCGTGAGGTTGGCAAAGGCGTAGAAGGCGCCCTTGGGCTCGGGGCAGGTGACGCCGTCGATCTCGTTGAGCATCCGGTGGATGACCTGGCGGCGCCGGTCGAAGGCCGACCGCATCTCGGCCACCGCGGTCAGGTCGCCGGACACCGCCTGGAGGGCGGCCCGCTGGGCCACGTTGCACACGTTCGAGGTGGCGTGGCTCTGCAGGTTGACGGCCGCCTTCACCACGTCGGGCGGGCCCAGCAGCCACCCCACCCGCCAGCCGGTCATGGCATAGGTCTTGGCCACCCCGTTCACCACGATGGAGCGGTCGGCCATGCTCGGCACCACCACCGGGAGGCTGTGCATCGACGCCGTCCCGTAGGTGAGGTGCTCGTAGATCTCGTCGGTCACCACCCACAGGCCCTGCTCGTCGGTCCAGCGGCCGATCGCCTCGACCTCGTCCCGGGTGCAGACGGCGCCGGTGGGGTTCGAGGGGCTGCAGAAGAGCAAGGCCTTGGTGCGGGGCGTGCGGGCCGCCTCGAGCTGGTCGACCGTGGGCTTGAAGCCGGTGACCTCGGTGGTGGCCAGCTCGACGGGGACGCCGCCGGCCAGGCGGATGGCCTCCGGGTAGGTGGTCCAGTAGGGGGCGGGGAGGATGACCTCGTCGCCCGGATCGAGGATCGTGGCGAACGCCTCCTCCACCGCTTGCTTGCCGCCGTTGGTGACCAGCACCTGCGCGGCCTCGAGCTGGTAGCCGGTGTCGCGTGCGGTCTTCGCGGCGATGGCCTCGCGCAGCTCCGGCAGGCCCGACACGGGCGTGTAGCGGTGGTTCCTCGGGTCACGGCAGGCGGCGGCGGCGGCCTCGACGATCGCCTCGGGCGTCGGGAAGTCGGGCTCGCCCGCCCCGAACCCGATCACCGGCTCGCCCGCCGCCTTCATCGCCTTGGCCTTGGCGTCGATGGCGAGCGTGGCCGACGGGGCGACTGCGGCGATCCGGGCGGAGATGCGGGCCATGCCTGCCATGCTGGCAGACGTGGTGAACCCCCCTCCTTCTGCTCCTCCGGGCCCCTCGAACCCGGTGCCTCCCGCTCCGCAGGGCCCCTCGAACCCGGTGCCTCCCGCTCCGCAGGGCCGCTCGGGCCCAGTGCCTCCCGCTCCGCAGGGCCGCTCGGGCCCAGTGCCTCCCGCTCCGCAGGGCCGCTCGGGCCCAGGCATCGTCCTCCCCGACGGCATCCGCCCGGGGGACGGCCGCTTCGGCTGTGGCCCGTCCAAGGTCCGCCCCGAGGCCGTGGCCTCGCTCGCCGAGCGGGCCGGCGACTGGATGGGCACCAGCCACCGCCAGAAGCCGGTGAAGGAGGTGGTCGGCCGCCTCAAGGCCGGGCTGGCCTCGCTGTTCTCGCTCCCCGACGGGCACGAGGTGGCGCTGGGCAACGGGGGCGCCACCGCGTTCTGGGACGCGGCCACCTTCTCGCTGGTCGAGGCCCACAGCCAGCACCTCGCCTTTGGCGAGTTCTCGTCGAAGTTCGCCGCCGCCTGCGCCAGCGCCCCCCACCTCGACGCGGCTGACACCGTCGAGTCGCCGGCCGGCACCGCCCCGGCGTTCTCCCCTGCACCCGGCATCGACGCCTACTGCCACCCCCACAACGAGACGTCGACCGGGGTCATGGTCAGGCCCCGGCGGCCCGAGGGCGCCGACCACGCCGCCTTGGTGCTGATCGACGCCACCTCCGGCGCCGGCGGGCTGCGGTTCGAGCCGTCCGAGGTCGACGCCTACTACTTCGCGCCGCAGAAGTGCTTCGCCTCGGACGGCGGCCTGTGGCTGGCCCTGCTGTCGCCGGCGGCGCTCGAGCGCATCGGTCGCCTGTCGGGCAGTCGCTGGGTGCCGGCATCGATCGACCTGTCGATCGCCCTCGACAACAGCCGCCTCGACCAGACCTACAACACGCCGGCGCTGGCCACCCTCTGGCTCACCCTCCAGCAGGTCGAGTGGATCAACGGCAACGGCGGGCTCGAGTGGGCGGCCAGCCGCAGCGACCGCAGCGCCGACATCCTCTACGGCTGGGCCGAGGGATCGAGCTACGCCACCCCCTTCGTCGAGAAGCCGGACGAGCGCAGCCGGGTGGTCGGCACCATCGACCTCGACGACAGCGTGCCGGCCGACCAGGTGAACGCAGTGCTGCGGGCCAACGGGATCGTCGACACCGACGGCTACCGCAAGCTGGGCCGCAACCAGCTGCGGGTCGGCATGTTCCCGGCCGTCGACCCAGACGACGTCGAAGCCTTGACGAGGTGCATCGACCACATCGTCGAGCGCCTGTAGCCCAACGACCCGCCGCGTGGTCAGGCCAGGAGCTTGGCGATGGTGGCCTGGTCGGCGGGGCCGTCGTGGGTGAGCTCGCCGTCGCGGAGGGCGACGCAGCGGGTGGCCCGGTCGACGTACTCCAGCTGGTGAGTGGCCACCACGACCGTGGCGCCCGAGTCGGCGGCGTCGTCGAGCAGCTCGAGCAGGGCGGTGCGGCCCGACTGGTCGAGGCCGACGAACGGCTCGTCGACCACCAGCACCTCGAAGGGGCGCACCAGGCTGAGCACCAGCGAGGTCTTCTGGCGCAGGCCCCGTGAGAACCGGGCCGGGAGGTCGTCCAGGCGGGCGGTCAGGCCCAGCCGGTCGACCAGGTAGGCCGACCGGTCCTCCCAGGCGTCGGTGTCGTGGAGGCGGGCGACGAACTCGACGTGCTCGGCCAGCGACAGGTCGTCGTACAGGACGGGGTCGTCGGGCAGGTACGACAGGGCGGCGCGTGCGTCGATCGAGCCCGCCGGGTCGCCGGCCACCTCGGCCTCGCCGCCGCTGGGCTCGAGGAGCCCGGCCAGCATCCGCAGCAGCGTCGTCTTGCCCGACCCGTTGGTGCCGACCAGCACGACCCGCTCGCCGGCGGCGATCGTCAGCGTGAGGGGGGCCAGCGCCACGAGCTCGCCGTACGCCTTTGTCAGCTCCCTCGTCTCGACGGCCACGGGACGCGGCACGGCCTCGGGCACGGGAGGCGAACCTATCCGTCGGGGGCCGGCGGCTTCCGGCCGCTCAGCCCGCCGGCCGCGCCGGCCTCGGCCAGAAAGGCCTTCAGCTCCTCGCGGAAGCGCACCCAGGCCAGGGTCAGAGCCCCCAGCAGCCCGAGCAGGGGCAGGAGGAGCTGCACGGCCACCGGGCCGGGGGGGAGGCCCCGCCTGGCTGCGGCCTGGCCGGCCAGGACCGGCACCAGGCCGAGGATGGCGCACAGGGGCGGGAACCCCATGCGGAAGATGGCCTTGGTCCCGGCGATCTCCGGGGTGAGCATCGCCGCGTCCTCGGGCAGGTCGGGCCCCTTCATCGTCGACACCGCTGCGCCGCAGCAGGCCAGGACCCCGGTGGCGATGGCCGCCGGGAGCCCGACGGCGAACGCAGTGGCAACGGGGGCACCCACGGCGACGGCGGCCAGGATCCCCACCAGCCCGAGGAGGCTCAGGGCGGCCATCGGGACGACGAGGAGCAGGACCCGCAGGGCGCCGGCGGCTCGGGGGGTGGCCTCCTCCCGGTCGGGATGGTCGAGCTGCTGGGCCAGCGGCTCGATGGCGTCGAGGGCGGCGACGTAGGCGCACAGGCCTGCGGGCACCACGAGCAGCGTGGTTCCCGCCCACGCCCCGGCGGCCAGCAGCCCGGCGGCACCGGCCAGCACGACCAGCCGGACGAGGCGGCCCGCCGGCCAGCGCGACAGGTTCTGCAGGCTCCGCCGCACGGCCAGCCGGAGCGGCGGCTTCGGGACGGGCGCGGCAGTGCCACCCGGCCCGGTGGCCCCGGTCACCCCCGCGGCCGGGCGGCCGCCGGCCCGGGCCAGCCGCCCGCCGACCCGCACCCAGGGCCGGCCCCGGGGCTGCTCCTGGGCCAGCTGGCGGCGCAGCACCAGCACGGTGCGGACGTCGCCGAGGGTGGCGGCGAACCGCAGCTGGCCCACCAGCCGTCCCCGGTCCTCGGCCGCCTCGAGCGACGTGCCTCCGACGGCGAGCAGGCCCAGGGGGACGGCCAGGAGAGGCACCAGGCCGAGCAGGTCGACCCCTCGCAGGCGCAGGGGCGCAAGCGCCAGCCCGCCGAGGAAGCTGAGGGGTGAGGTGGTGGAGCCGCGCCACAGGTCGAGGCCGGACCAGGCCAGCACGGTGAGCGCGGCCAGCCCACTCAGGGCGCGGCCGGTGCGCCGGCCGCTCACGACGAGGGCCATCCCGAGGGCGGCGGCGGCGACGACGGCGCCCACGGCGGCACCGGTGGCCACCCAGGCGAGCGCCGGGCGAGGAAGGCGGTGGCTGGTGTTGACGCCGACGACGGCCCCGACCGCCGACCCGGCGAAGAGGCCGTAGCGGAGCTGCCGCAGCGCCGGCGTGCGCAGGGCGACCGTCCGGTCGACGGGAGCCAGGAGCACGTGGCGGACGTCGGCCGGCGGCAGGGCGAGCGGGCCGCCCCGGCCCCCTGAGCGGATGCCCACGGCGACGGCCACCGCGGCCACCATCCCGACGACGGCCGGGCCGTGCTGGCCGACGGCCCGCAGCTCGCCCGCGTCCACCTGCCGGTCACCCGCCAGGTTCGACAGCCCGACCACGGTGAGCGAGCCGAGGAGGCCGGCCAGGTACACGTTGTAGAGGGCCTCGAAGCGGTCGACGGCCGCCAGCCGGTTCCGGCGGCGAGCCCGGTGCAGGGCCCGCAGCGCCTCGACGCCCTGGCCCTCGGCGGGGGCGCCACCGTCCTCATCCGGGGTCGCAGCGGCGGCTGGCATGCACTGATCGACGCTACTGGCGGCGTCTAACCTGGCCCGGTGCGGCGAGCCCCGGCTGTCGTCCTCGTCGCGCTCCTGGGGCTGCTCACGGCACTCGTGGCCCCCGTCGAGGCGCAGACGCCGCCGCCGGCGCCCCCGCCCACGGTCGCCCCGCCAAAGGCCTACGTGCTGGTCGATGCCGACACCGGGGCGGTCCTGGTCGGCAGCGCCGACCGGGTGCCCCGGCCCCCGGCGTCGCTCTCGAAGGTGCTCACCGCGCTGGCGGCCTCGGCCACCCTCCCCCACGACGGCACCCTCACCATCAGCACCCGAGCCGCGGCCCAACCGGCCAACAAGGTCGACGCTAAGGCCGGCGAGGTGTGGCCGATCAACGACGCGATGCACGTCATGCTGCTGCAGTCGGCCAACGACCTCGCCATGGCCTTCGCCGAAGGGGTGGGCGGCACGGCCGAGGGCTTCCAGGACATCCTGGCCCGCACGGCCGGCGCCATCGGGATGCAGGACCCGCAGACGTGGCGCGACCCGGCCGGTCTCGACGACGAGCACTCGGTGGGCGGCGGGAACCTGGTGTCGGCCCGCGACCTGGCCATCGCCGGCCGGGCCTACATCGCCGACCCGTGGCTCAGCCCCATCGCGGCCAAGCCCCGCTACCGGTTCACCGCCCCCTCTGGCGTCGTCCACGACGCCCTCAACCACAACAAGCTGCTGCTCGGCCGCTACCCCGGGGCCATCGGCGGCAAGACCGGCTACACCAGGAGGTCGGGCAACAGCCTGCTCGCCTCGGCCCAGCGCAACGGCCGGACCTTGGTGGCCGTGGTCCTGGACAGCAAGGACACCTACGGCTTCACCTCGCAGCTGTTCGACCGGGGCTTCGCCACCCCCGTCGCAGCCCAGCGTGGGCTCGACCAGCTCCCGCCGCTGCGGCTGCCGACGGCGGCGGGCATCCGGGCGGACGCCACCCTCGCCGCCACGGTCGACCCCCCGGGTTCCTCGCTCGCGGCCACGCCCACGTCCAGCCCGGCCGGACCTCGCGACCTCCCGCTCGTCGCCGCCGGCGGCGCCCTCCTGGTCCTCGCCACCGCCGGCGTGGGCCGCGTCCAGGTTCGGCGGCGGCGCAGACGCAGCTACTACCGGGTCCCGACCCGCCGGGCGTCGCCCTAGCGGCTCACCTGTCGCCCGCCCCGCTGCGGGCCACGGCGGCCTCGCCCAGGACGCTCGAGATCACCCGCAGGTGCCCAGATGAGGACTGGGCGCCCATCTCGTGCGAAAGTGGTTGCGTGGGATCTCCGGTGGTGGCCCGTGGCACGACGGGGGCACCGCCGCGGGCGCGCCCGCAGGCGCGCCCGCAGCAACGCCCCGTCCGTCGGCCCCGCACGCCGGAGGAGCGGGCTCGGATGCAGCAGGTCTACCGCCGCCGCAGGATCGTGGCGCTGGCTGTGGTGCTGGCCCTCCTGGCCAGCGTGTGGTGGGTGATCAGCACGGCGCTGGGGCTCGTGAGCCAGGTGCCGGTCGAGGTCAAGGGCCTGCGGGACGGCCGGATGAACGGCGCCGCCGCCGCCGCTCCGGAGATCCGGGTGCCCCGCGGCACGGTGCGGCTCGACGTCGACGGCGTAGACCTTCTGGGCACGGCCGAGCCCGACGGGGGACGGCTCCTCGTCCGCCCTCCCGCCTTTGGCGAAGGCAAGCACAAGGTGTCGGTGACCAAGGGCCGGTTCCTGCGCCCCGACCGGTCCCGCACGCTGTCGTTCACCATCGACGCCGTCCCGCCCGAGCTGACGGCCGAGCCGGTGGCCGCGGTCGAGCGGGAACGTGGCGTGGTGGTCGAGGGAACGGTCGAGAAGGGGGCGACGCTGCGGGTCGGCTCGACCGAGATCGACGTGCGAGACGGCAGGTACGAGCTGGAGGTGCCGGCGCCGGCCCCGGCCGAGGTGGTCGTCACGGCCACCGACCGGGCCGGGAACGAGACCGTCGCCCGGGTGCCCGTCCCCTCGATCCAGCCGCCCACCCGAGCGGTCCACGTCAGCGCCCTCGCCTGGGTCACCCCCGCGCTGCGGGACCCGATCATCGAGATGCTCGAAGAGGGTCGCATCAACGCCATCCAGCTCGACGTCAAGGACGAGGGCGGCGAGGTCGGCCACACCACCAAGGTCCCGATGGCCAACGAGATCGGCGCCGCCAAGGAGCGCTTCGTCCTGAAGGACGCGGTGGACGACATCCACCAGCGCGGCGGCCGGGTGATCGCCCGCATCGTGGCGCTGCGCGACCCCAAGCTGGCCGAGGCGTCGTGGGAGGGCGGGCGGCGCGACGACCTGGTCCAGACGCCCGAGGGCGAGCGCTTCGGCGCCTACGGCGGAGGCTTCCTCAACTCGGGCTCGAAGACCGTGCGGGACTACACCATGGACCTGGCCGTCGAAGCGGCCGAGGCGGGCGCCGACGACATCCTCCTCGACTACATCCGGCGACCGGACGGCAACCTCGACGGAATGGTCTTCCCGAAGCTGACCGAAGGGGTGGGCACCGAGGCCAAGAAGGACAGGGAGAAGGTGATCGAGGACGCCATCGTCGACCAGGTCACCGAGCTGCACGGCCGAATGCGCTCGCTCGGTGCCCGCCTGGGCGCCTCGGTCTACGGCATCGCGGCCTCACGGCCCGAGGAGATCGCCCAGGACATCCCGCGCCTGGCCCGGCACACCGACTTCCTCTCCCCGATGCTCTACCCCTCCCACTGGGGCAAGGGCGAGTACGGCATCGCCGATCCGAACCGCTCGCCGGGCCCCATCACCACAAAGGCCCTCGAGGACTTCCAGGCGGAGATGAAGGGGACCCCGGCCGCCCTGGTGCCGTGGTTCCAGGACTTCACGCTGGGCATCACCTACGGGGCCGAGGAGGTGCGGGCCCAGATCGACGCCGCCGCGGAGATGGGCGTCAAGGACTTCCTGCTGTGGGACGCCCAGTGCAGCTACACCGCAGCCGCCCTGTCGCGCCAGCAGTCCTAGCCCGCTACGGCTCGGCGACGGGGACAGCCGAACCCGAGAGGACGCGGCTGCGGCTCTTGTGGGTGGTGGCCAGGAACGAGCCGGCCAGCACCAGCACGAAGCCGGCGGCGGTGGCGAGGCCGACGGGCTCGCCGAGGAAGGCGACCCCCAGGACCAGGGCCACCGCCGGGTTGACGTAGGTGATCACGGTCGCCCGAACCGGCCCGACCTCGGTGATCAGCTCGAAGAACAGCACGAACGCCAGCGCCGTGCAGACGATGCCGAGCACGGCCACGGCCAGCAGCGCACCGGCGGGCGGGGCCGAGCTGGGGAGGTTGAGGGCGGCGACCGGGGCGAAGCCGATGGAGCAGGCGGCGATGCTGACGGCGGCGACGCCCAGGGGCGGCACCCCCGCCAGCTTGCGGGCGAAGATCGCCGGGCCGATCGCGTAGCCGGCGGCGACGCCCAGCACCATCGCCACCGAGGGCAGGTCGGCGCCGCCGACGTCGAACCCGACCAGCAGCGCCACTCCGGCCAGCCCGACGGCCAAGCCGACGATGCCTGTGGCCCCCAGCGAGCCCCGGTCGCCGAGCGACCAGGCCAGGACCGCACCGACCAGCGGGGTGGTGGCCACGAGCAGGGCGGTGAGCGAGCTCGTCAGACGCTGCTCGGCCGTGGCCAGCAGCAGCCAGGGGCCGGCCACCTCGATCACCGTGTAGGCCAGCAGCGGGCGCCAGTGGGCCACCAGGGGCCGCAGCTGCCGTCGCGACGCCGCCACGGGCAGGAGCAGCGCGGCGCCGATGGCCGTGCGGCCGAAGACCAGCACGCTGGGAGCCATGTCGTCGACCGCCACCTTGATGAGCAGGTAGGGGATCCCCCAGATGACCCCGATGGCGGCGAACAGCACCGTCCCCCGCCGTGACACGCCCGGCGAGCCTACGAGCCGCTCAGCTCCGCACGGCCCGCATCAGCGGGTGCACCTCGGGCTTCGACGTGAACCAGGTGTACAGGCTGGCGCCGAGGCAACCCGTCTCCCGCACCGCCTTCAGGTACCCGGCGACGTCGGCCGGCGTGGCCTTGTTCATGATGCCGCCGATGGGGTGGACGACCGCCTTGGGGTCGCCCAGGTGGGCCCGAAGGCGCTCGACGTTCTCCCGCGTGTAGCGCTCGGCGTTGCGGTAGCCGCTGGCTGCGCTGCGGTTGGTCCAGTAGCCCATCGGCTGCCACACGTCGTAGATCCCGCGGATCTCCTGCCACGGGAAGCCCGGCCAGTACTTCAGGTTGACCACGTCGGTGTCGACGGCGGGCAGCACGATGGCCGACAGCGCCCGGTCCGGCAACGCGGTGCGCACGGCCTTGGAGAGCTCGACCATGCGGGCCGAGCGCACGGCGGGGTCCTTCACGGCCGTGCTCTCGATGTCGACGCCGATGGCGGCGACGTCCGGCAGCTTCGCGATCGCCTTCAGCCGGCGGAGGTCGGCGGCGGGGTCGGTGAGGGTCGGCAGGTACCAGGCCACCACCGTGATGCCCCTGGCCTTGGCCCGCTCCAGCCACACGCTCAGGACCTCCGGGTCGACGATGTCGCCGCCTGTCGGGTTGTTGAACCGGCTGGCCTGGAGGTACAGCACCTGCACGCCCTCGGCCGCCATGGCGTCGACGGCCGTCGGGAGCAGGTCGACGGGCTTGCCCGGCTTGGCGTACGAGGGCGCCCACTCGAAGACGTCGACCCAGGTCCCCAGGCCCCGGAACGCCGCGGTGCGGTCGGGAGGCGCAGCCCGGGGCGGGCTGGTGGCAGGTGCGGTCGTGGCCGCCGGCGTGGCCG
>JAUJNH010000006.1:204091-216635 GCA_030448245.1 Acidimicrobiales bacterium | reverse complement strand
CGTGGCCGCCGGCGTGGCCGGGGGTGCGGTCGAGGTGGCAGGGAGGTCGGCCGCCAGCTCGGCCGGCGGCGGCCCGGGTGGTTCGGTGGAGGTCGGGGCCAGGGTGGCCACCTGCCGGCCGTCCTCGGCCGGCGACCGCAGCCGCGCCAGCCCGACCAGCG
This sequence comes from Acidimicrobiales bacterium, assembly GCA_030448245.1. Lineage (GTDB taxonomy): Bacteria > Actinomycetota > Acidimicrobiia > Acidimicrobiales > JAUJNH01 > JAUJNH01. Next base: position 216,474 of record JAUJNH010000006.1, on the reverse strand, counting down.
AGGCCACGAGCAGGACCGCCACCAGCACGGCCAGGGGCACCCGGATGTCTCTGGGGAGGCGACGAGGTCCCGGCATGCGCCCCGAGGCTATGGGGTCCGGCCCACCCGGCCCCAGGCGGCCGCCCTGAACTGCGGGCGCCGGTCCGGGCCGGGGCCACACGAGCGGTTGCCGGTTCCTACGCTTGGGCCCGATGACGCCTCGTCCCGCCACCGCAGACGCCACCCCGCTCGACGCAGACGTGCTGGACCCCTCGCTCGAGGGCTACCGGCGGGAGCTCACCGGGTACTGCTACCGGATGCTCGGTTCGGGCTTCGAGGCCGAGGATGCCGTGCAGGAGACCATGGTGCGGGCCTGGCGGGGGATGGACGCCTTCGAGGGCCGTTCGGGCCTCCGGTCCTGGCTGTACCGCATCGCCACCAACGTCTGCCTCGACATGCTGCGCGGCCCGCAGCGGCGGGCCCGGCCCATGGACCTCGGCCCGTCCTCGACCGCCGACTCGACCCTGGGCCCGCCGCTGGCCGAGCAGGCCTGGGTGCAGCCGGTGGCCGACGCCCGCGTGCTGCCGCCCGAAGGTGATCCAGCCGAGCTGGCCGTGGCCCGGGACTCGATCCGGCTGGCGTTCGTCGCCGCCCTGCAGTTGCTGCCACCCAGGCAGCGAGCCGTGCTCATCCTCCGCGAGGTGCTGCGCTGGCAGGCGACCGAGGTCGCCGAGCTGCTGGAGACCAGCGTGGCCTCGGTCAACAGCGCCCTCCAGCGGGCTCGGGCCACCCTGGCCGCCACCGACGTCGAGGCCACCCGTCCCGACCCGGTCGACGATGAGCAACAGGCGCTGCTGGCCCGCTACGTCGAAGCCTTCGAGCGCTACGACATCACCTCGCTCATCGCCCTCATCCACGAGGACGCCACGTTCACCATGCCACCGCACGAGCTGTGGCTCCGCGGCACCCAGCAGATCAGCCGCTGGTACCTCGGCCAGGGCATCGGGTGCCGGGGCTCCCGGCTGCTGGCCACATGGGCCAACGGGGCCCCGGCCTTCGGGGCCTACAAGCCCGACCCGGCGGGAGGTCACGCCCCGTTCAACATCCAGGTCCTCGACGTCTCAGGGGGCCGGATCGTCGGGCTGCACCATTTCTTGTACCCCCAGCTGTTCCCGGCGTTCGGCCTCCCCGTCCACCTCGACGAGGAGACCGGCTAGCCCCACCAGGTCGAGCAGCTGCCGCAGCGGCGGTCCCGGGTTCTGCAGCCGGATCGACCAGCCGCGCCGGCGGGCGGCCAGCTGCAGACGGGCCAAGCTGTCGACGACCGCCAGGTCGGCCGGCGCCGGGACGTCGCCCCGCCAGATCGGCACCTCGACCTCCCGGGAGACCACGAGCACGACGGCACTCGGCCCGTCGCCAGTGAACGGCACCACACCTCCTCATCAGCCCGTTCCGTGCAGACGGGATGGGGGGGCAGAACTCACCGGCGGTGCCCCCGGGGATCAGTTGGCGGACGCACCCGTCCGGGCACCACCTCGCCCGCTCGATAGGCGTCGAGCCGCCCCGGACCCTCTCGACGATGGCCACTCCGGCGTGTCCCCCTCGGAACGCCGAACCTGGCCGAGACGTCGCCACCGACCGGGCGCAGCCGGCGTCAGCCCCCGGACACGTCCTGGGGGCGGGGCTTGCCGGAGGCGATGAAGGGCATGAGCGAGCGGAGCTCCCGCCCCACCACCTCGATCTGGTGGGCCTCGCCCCTGGCCTTCAGCTCGGAGTAGCGGGGACGCCCGGCCTCGTCCTCGGCCACCCACTCGGCCGCGAACGATCCGTCCTGGATCTCGTCGAGGATCTTGCGCATCTCCGCCTTCACGCCGTCGTTGACGATGCGGGGGCCGCGGGTCAGGTCGCCGTACTCGGCGGTGTCGCTGATCGAGAAGCGCATCCCGCCGATGCCGTGCTCGTACATCAGGTCGACGATGAGCTTCAGCTCGTGCAGGCACTCGAAGTAGGCCGACTCGGGCTGGTAGCCCGCCTCGACCAGCGTCTCGAACCCCGCCTGCACGAGCGCGGTGATGCCACCGCACAGGACCACCTGCTCGCCGAACAGGTCGGTCTCGGTCTCCTCGGTGAAGGTGGTGTCGAGCACCCCGGCCCGGGCCCCGCCGATGGCCGCGGCGTAGGAGAGGGCGAGGTCTCGCGCCTTTCCCGTGGCGTCGGCGTGCACGGCGATGAGGGCGGGGACGCCGCCGCCCTCGGTGTAGGTGCGGCGCACCAGGTGACCGGGGCCCTTCGGGGCCACCATGGCCACGTCGAGGCCGCCCGCCGGGGTGATGCGACCGAAGCGGATGTTGAACCCGTGGGCGAAGAAGACGGCGTCCCCGTCGGACAGCTGGGGGCGATCTCGGCCTCGTACACCCGCTTCTGCTCGGTGTCGGGCAGGAGGATCATCACGAGGTCGGCTTCGGCGGCGGCCTCGGCCACGGTCAGGACTCGGAGCCCGGCCTCCTCGGCCTTGGGCCAGCTGCCCGAGCCGTCGCGCAGGCCGACCCGCACGTCCACGCCCGAGTCGCGCAGGTTGAGGGCGTGAGCGTGGCCCTGCGAGCCGTAGCCGATCACAGCCACCTTGCGGCCGGCGATGAGCGAGGCGTCGGCGTCCTTGTCGTACGAGACGGTGGCGGGCATCAGGAGACCTTTCGGATCGGTGCGGTGCGGGCAGTGCGGTCGTGCCTGGGCAGGGCCACCCGCCCGGAGCGCTGGAGCTCGAGGATCCCGAAGGGCCGCAGGAGCTCGGCGAAGTCGTCGAGCTTGGCGGGACGGCCGGCGAGCGAGGCGGTGAGGCTGTCGTGGCCGACGTCGACGATGGTGCCCTCGAAGATGCTGACGACCTCGGTGACGTGGCCCCTGGTCTCGGGCGTGGCCCGGACGCTGACCAGCAGCAGCTCGCGCTCGACCGCCTCGGCCGGGTCGAGCTCGGTGATCTTCAGCACGTCGACGAGCTTGAACAGCTGCTTGGTGATCTGCTCGAGAGGGGTGGACTCGACGGCCACCACGATCGTGATGCGGCTGAGGGCTGGGTCGTCGGTGGGAGCCACGGCCAGCGACTCGATGTTGTAGGCGCGGCGGGCGAAAAGCCCGGACACCCGGGCCAGGACGCCTGCCCGGTTCTGGACGAGCACGGACAGGATGTGGAGCTTGCGTTCGGCCACGGTCGCCTCAGGACCCGGTGACGTCGGGGGCGACGATGATGTCGTCGTTGCTCTGGCCCGCCGCCACCATCGGGAAGACCTTCTCGGACGAGTCGGTGCGGAACTCGACCACCACCGGCCGGTCGTCGATCGAGTTGGCCTTCTCGATGGTCGGGGCGATGTCGCTCGGGTCCTCGACCCGGAAGGCCACACAGCCCATGGCCTCGGCCCACTTCACGTAGTCGGGCAGGTCGGGCGAGAGGTACACCTCGGAGTAGCGCTCGCCGTAGAACATCTCCTGCCACTGGCGCACCATGCCGAGGTAGGCGTTGTTCAGGATGGCCACCTTCACCGGGATCCGCTCGCTGCTGGCGGTGACCAGCTCCTGCGCCGTCATCTGGAAGCAGCCGTCGCCGTCGACGGCCCACACCATCTTGTCGGGTCGGCCCACCTTGGCGCCGATGGCCGCCGGCACGCTGAAGCCCATGGTGCCGAGGCCGCCCGAGTTCACCCAGGTGTAGGGCTGCTCGAACCGGTAGTACTGGCTGGCGAACATCTGGTGCTGGCCGACGCCGCTGGTGACGATGGTGTCCTCGGGCGTGAGGTCCCGCAGCGACTCGATGACCTGCTGGGGCTTCAGCCCCTCGCCCGGCTCGGCCGGCTGGTAGCGCAGCGGCTGCTGCTCCTGCCACGCCCGCAGCTGCTCCCACCAGGCGGTGCGGTCAGGCTGGGCTTCGAGCCCGCCGAGGGCGGTGACGGCCTGCACCAGCTCCTCGATCACGAGGCGGCAGTCGCCGACGATCGGCACGTCGGGCCGGCGCACCTTGCCCAGCTCGGCGGGGTCGACGTCGACGTGGATGATCTTGGCGTCGGGGGCGAAGCCGCTGACCTTGCCGGTGACGCGGTCGTCGAAGCGGGCTCCGAGGGCGATCAGCAGGTCGCTGTTCTGCATCGAGGTGACGGCGGTGTAGTTGCCGTGCATGCCCGGCATCCCGAGGCACTGGGGGTGGCTGTCGGGGAAGGCGCCGCGGGCCATGAGCGTGGTGACGACCGGGATGCCGGTCAGCTCGGCCAGGGCCCGCAGGGCCTCGGCGGCTCGCGCCTTTAGCACGCCGCCGCCCACGTAGAGGACGGGCTTGCGGGCCTCACCGATGAGGCGGGCCGCCTCCTTGATCATCCGGCCGTTGCCGCGGGTGGTGGGGCGGTAGCCGGGCAGGCCGGCGACGATGTCGCCCTCGCTGGGCCAGTGCCAGTCCATCAGGCTGGTGAGCACGTCCTTCGGCACGTCGACCAGCACCGGGCCGGGGCGGCCGGTGGTGGCGATGTGGAACGCCTCGCGCATGACCCGGGGCAGGTCCTGGGCGGTCATCACCAGCTCGTTGTGCTTGGTGACCGACCGGGTGATGCCCAGGGTGTCGCACTCCTGGAAGGCGTCGGTGCCGATGGCGTGGGTGGGCACCTGGCCGGTGATGGCCACCATCGGGATCGAGTCCATGTAGGCGTCCATCAGCGGGGTGACGAGGTTGGTGGCCGCCGGCCCGCTGGTGACGATGCAGACGCCCGGCCGTCCCGTGACGTGGGCGTAGCCCTCGGCCATGTGGCCGGCGCCCTGCTCGTGGCGGACCAGGATGTGGCGCAGCGCCGACTCGAGGATCGGGTCGTAGGCGGGCAGGATGCACCCGCCCGGCAGGCCGAAGGCCACCTCGACGCCCTCCATCTCGAGGCTCTTGATGAGGGCTTGGGCCCCGGTGAGCTGCACCTTGGTTCTCCTGGTCTACGGGTCGATCGGGCGGGTGTGCGGGCAAAGAAAAACCTCCCCGGCTGGGGAGGCGAGAAGCGAGCGCTGGGGGCGTCGACCGGGGTGGCGTGACGGCCTAGCGCTCGCTTCGAATGCTTACGAGGAGGCGGACACGTCGGCACATGGCCCCACCAGCATCCCACGCTGGGCCCGGCGTTCGCAACCGGCTGCGGCGGCTGTGCGAGGCTCGGCCGATGGACCGGCTGGCGCACCTCACCTCGCGGCTCCCGGCGATGGTCGAGGACCTGGCGTTCCTGGTCAGAGTCGAGTCGCCCTCCGACGACCTGGCCGCGTGCCGCGCCGTGGTGGACGCCACGGCCGAGCTCGGCGCACGGCTGCTGGGTGAGCGGCCCGAGGTGGTGGAGGTGCAGGGCCGGCCCCACCTGCGCTGGCGCTTCGGCCGACCTGGCCGTGCGCTGGTCGTGGGCCACGTCGACACGGTGTGGCCGCTGGGCACGCTGGACCGGCTGCCCTTCAAGCTCGAAGGCGACGTGGCCACCGGCCCAGGCTGCTTCGACATGAAGGGCGGCGTGGTGCAGGCGTTCCACGCCCTCAGCACGCTCGACGACCTCGACGGCGTCGAGGTGCTGCTGACCACCGACGAGGAGCTCGGCTCGCAGACGTCCCGCCACCTGGTCGAGGAGGGAGCTCGCCGGGCCCGGGCCACGCTGGTGTGCGAGCCGGCGGCCGACGGCGGGGCCCTGAAGCGAGGGCGCAAGGGGACGGGCATGTACACCCTGGCCGTGCGCGGGCGCAGGGCCCACGCTGGCCTGGAGCCCGAGAAGGGGGCCAATGCCCTGGTCGAGGCGGCCCACCTCGTCCTGGCCCTGGCGCCCTTCAACCGGCCAGAGCTGGGCACCACGGTGACCCCCACGGTGGCGGTGGCGGGGACCGTCACCAACGTGGTGCCGTCCGAGGCGCGGGTCGAGGTCGACGTCCGGGTGGCCCGGCCCGAGGAGGCCGGCCGCGTCGATGCCGACATCCGGTCGCTCCGGCCCACGGTCGCCGGTTGCCGCCTCGAGGTGCTCGGCGGGCCGAACCGCCCGCCGCTGCCGGAGGCTTCCGGCGCCGAGCTGTGGGCCCGGGCGCAGGCCATCGCCCCCGGGCTTGGCCTGTCCTCGCTCTCCTGGGTCAGTGTGGGCGGCGGCTCCGACGGCAACTTCACCGCCGCCGTCGGCTGCCCCACGCTCGACGGCCTGGGTCCCCTCGGCGGCGGCGCCCACGCCGAGTCCGAGCACGTCCTGGTGCCGACCATGCCCGTGCGGGCCGCGCTCCTGGCCGAGCTGGTGGCCGCGCTCTGAGCTCGCCCCGAGGGTTACTGCCGGCAGTTCACGCCGACGCGGAACGGGCCCAGGGCGACCCGGGGGCAGGCGCCGTCGAGCTCGAGGCGCAGCGGGACCGGCGTCGGGAGGTCGATCTCGATGGGCTGGGCTTCGGCGGGCGGAGGTTCGGGCTCGACGTGCTCGTCCGGGGCGGCGACAGGAGCGGGGGGCGGGACGGGCACGGCGGCCGGCGGCGCCGGTGCCGCCAGCGGGGCGACCTCGGCGAGGTCGGGGGTGAAGAGGGGGCCGTGCCCGGGGTCGGCCGCGGCCTCGGCCGCCAGGGGCGGGAGGAACGGCTGCCGGCGCAACCCGGCCGCCGTGGCCCTGGGCGCGGCCGCTGGCGGGGGCAGGGCCATGGCCGGCGGCGGCTCGGGGCCAGGCTCGGTCCCCCGGCCCCCTGCGGCCCGGATCACGGCGATCTCGAACAGCGCCAGCGTGCCCGCGGTCACCAGGGCCGCCACCATCCGCGGTCGACGCTGCGCCCGGCGGACCTCGCCGCCCGCCTCCTCTCGCTCTTCCGTCGACAACCTGGCGGGCCCCCTCAGCGTGCCGTCCCCCTGACACTTTGGCGGAGCGGTGGTGCTTCGACCCCGTTCCGTGGTCATCAACCCTACCAAAGCGGACATCTCACCCAGCCATCGTGGGTCAAAGCCCTCGTGCCTGGCTTCACCGCACGGCGGCCAGGCGGTCCTCGACGGTGACGCTCAGCGACGAGGCCGGAGGCTGAGTTCCCTGAACGAGGTCGCGCTAGGGCCGCTTGGGCGGCGCCGGCATGGCGCGCAGGGCGGCCGCGGCCTCGGCCTCCATGAGCTCCTCGAACCTCTCGCTCGTCATGACCTCTGCGCCGGGAGGAGCCGTGACGCTGAGCGGTGTCCCGTACCCCGACATCTCGACGCTGCCCTCGACGACCAGCTCCTCGGGCCGCGGTGGCCGCTCGGTGCAGTCCGGCTCGAAGCTGAACAGGGTCGCCATGGCCGTCTTGTCGCCAGCCTCGACCTTCTTCAGCAGGGCGGGGTCGGGGTCGTCGCACTCCTCGACCACGTAGTCAGCCTTCAGCGCCACGTCGGTGAGGAGCGTGGCGAGGTCGAGGCGGTAGGTGAGCTTGCGGAGCCGTCCCTGGCGGTCGAGCCACACCTTGGCGGGGAAGCTGTGCGGCACGTCGGCCTTGAAGTCGTAGGCATCGAAGTCGCGGTCCTCGCTGGGGAGCGCCCGCTGGAGCGCGTCGAGGTCGAGGTCGACCCCGAAGCGGGTCACCTCCTCGCCGTCGAGCTGCTCGTTCCCCTCCTGGACGGCCGTCCCCCGGGGAGGACGACGTAGCCGTCGGACTCCTCCCGACCCCGTTGAGGTAGGCGTCGGCGGGCGGGTGAGGGTAGCCGGCGCCTGTCAGCGGCTGCGGGTTGCCGGGCGGTCGAGGACGACGTCCTGCGGGCCACCGCGGCGGGGCCGCGGCGGCCGCGATCGGACCGGTTCGGCGAGAGGTCTCACCGAACGCCGACAAGGCTCCGGCACGTTCCGTTGCCGAGGTGGACGCTGGTAGGCAGTACAGGACCACGGGGGGACTGTGCGAGGTGCATGCTGATGACGAGGACTGACCGGGTGGCTCCACCCGTCACCGTGGTGGTCACAGGGGCCAGCTCTGGCGTCGGTCGCGCCACGGCGCGGGCCTTCGCCGCCCAGGGGGCGAACGTCGGGCTGCTCGCCCGCGGCCAGGATGGGCTGGGGGCGGCGGCACGCGAGGTCGAGCTGGCCGGCGGACGAGCGGTCGTCCTGGCGGTCGACGTGGCCGACGCCGAGGCGGTCGACGCCGCTGCCAGCCGGGTGGAAGCCGAGCTGGGGCCGATCGACGTGTGGGTGAACTGCGCGATGACGGCGGTGCTGGCGCCGGTGAAGGAGACGACCGCGGCGCAGTTCCGACGCGTCACCGAGGTCACCTACCTGGGCTACGTGCACGGCACGTTGTCGGCGCTGGAGCGGATGCTGCCGCGCGACCGCGGCGTGATCGTGCAGGTGGGTTCGGCCCTGGCCCACCGGGCCATCCCCCTGCAGGCCACCTACTGCGGTGCCAAGCACGCCATCAAGGGCTTCACCGACGCCCTCCGCTGCGAGCTGCTCCATGACGGCAGCGGCGTTCGCGTGACCATGGTGCAGCTCCCCGGGCTCAACACGCCCCAGTTCGACCAGGTCGCGACGACCCTGGCCCGCCACCCCCAGCCGGTGCCGCCCGTCTACCAGCCCGAGCTGGCGGCCCGAGCCATCCTCTGGGCGACGGATCACCCGAGGCGTGAGGTCTACGTGGGTGAGCCGACGCCCCTGGTCATCTGGGGAGGCCGGCTGGCTCCCGGCCTCGTCGACCGCTACCTGGCCCGGACCAACTACGAGGCCCAGCAGACCGACGAGCCGATCCCCGCCGACCGGCCGTCCTACCTGTGGGAGCCCCTGCCCGGCGACCGCGGCGCCCACGGCGCCTTTGGCGACGCGGCCCACCGCCGCAGCATCCAGTTCGAGCTGGCCACCCGCCGGAAGCTGACCGCCACGGCCGGCCTGATCCTCGCGGGAGCCGGTGCGCTGGCTCGCTGGTCCCGCGCACGCTGAACCGCTCGTGGTGCCTCGGCGCCGCCCTCGCCACCTGGCCATGGGTCCCCCAGACCCTCCCGCCCGTCCCCGAAGAGACCGCTCTCGGCTTCGAGGCGAGCTTCGAAGACGCGCGTGAGCCGCGCCGGTTCGGGGCGCGCAGAGGGGTAGGGGCGACGCGGACCCGACCTGCCATGGAGGTCAAGATGCACGTCCAGATCGTGACGTTCAGGCTCGGCAACCTGCGTGAGGACGACTACCTCAGCTCGGCCAACGACGTCGCCGCGCGGTTCTCCTCCCTCGGGGGCCTCAGCGCCAAGGTGTGGCTGGAGCGCCCGGAGGAAGGCACCTACGGGGCGCTGTACCTCTGGAGGGACAAGGAGTCGATGGAGCGGTTCGTGCGCAGCCCCCTCTTCGAGGGCAACAACTCGGAGCTGCAGGACGTCCGCTCGCAGGACTTCGACGTCCTGAACAACCTGACCAAGAAGACCCAGCCGGAGCTGGAGCTGATCTCGTAGGGATCGTCAGGGCTCGGTGACGGCGCCCCGCTCGGCGCCCTGGGCCAGTCGGGCGTACTTGGCCAGCACCCCGGTGGCGTAGCGGGGCTGCGGCAGCTTCCACCGCTCGCGGCGGCGGGCCAGCTCGGCCTCGTCGACGCCCAGGTCGATGCTGTGGGCGTGCACGTCGATGGTGACGCGGTCACCATCGGCGACGAACGCGATCGGGCCGCCGTCCACGGCCTCGGGGGCCACGTGGCCGACGCAGAACCCATGGGTGCCGCCGGAGAACCGGCCATCGGTGACGAGCGCGCAGTCCCGGCCTCGGCCCGCTCCCTTCATGGCGCCGGTCACCGCCAGCATCTCCCGCATGCCGGGGCCGCCCTTGGGGCCCTCGTAGCGGATGACGACGACGGTGCCAGGCTCGATGGCTCCGGCCAGGATCGCGGCCATGGCCCCCTGCTCGCCGTCGAACACCCGGGCCGGGCCCTCGAAGCGCAGCTGGTCCAGGGCGAGGCCGGCCACCTTCACGACCGAGCCTCGCGGCGCCAGCGACCCGTGGAGCACCACGATGCCGCCATCGGCGTGGATGGGGTCGCTGAGGGGGTGGAGCACCTCGCCGTCGGGCTTCGGCGGGTCCAGGGCCTCGAGCTCGGTGCCGATGGTCCGGCCCGTGACGGTGAGGGCGTCGCCGTGGAGGATGCCGGCGTCCAGCAGCTCCTTCAGCACCACCGGCACCCCGCCGACGCGGTCGACGTCGACCATGTGGTAGCGGCCCCCCGGCCTGGTGTCGGCCACGTGGGGCACCCGGGCCCCGACCCGGTTGAAGGCGTCGAGGCCGAGGTCGACCCGAGCCTCGTGGGCGATGGCCAGCAGGTGCAGCACGGCGTTGGTCGAGCCGCCCAGGGCCATCACCACGGCGATGGCGTTCTCGAAGGCCTCCATGGTGAGGATCTGGCGGGTGCGGATGCCCTGCTCGACGAGGCGCACGACGGCGCGGCCGCTCTCGTGGGCGAAGTCGTCGCGGCGCGGGTCCACCGCCGAGGCGCTGGCCGAGCCCAGCAGGCTCATGCCCAGCGCCTCACCGACGCTGGCCATGGTGTTGGCCGTGTACATGCCGGCGCACGCGCCCTCGGACGGGCAGGCGTTCCGCTCGATGAGGGCCAGCTCGGCGTCGGTGAGGGAGCCCGCCGCCCTGGCCCCGACGGCCTCGAAGACGCTGACGATGTCGAGGGGCTCGCCCTTCGGGCCCCGGCCGGGGAGGATCGTGCCGCCGTAGAGGAAGACCGACGGCACGTCGAGCCGGGCCGCCGCCATCAGCATCCCGGGCAGGCTCTTGTCGCAGCCGGCCAGGGTGACCAGGGCGTCGAAGCGCTCGGCGTGCACCATCGTCTCGACCGAGTCGGCGATCACCTCACGGCTGACCAGCGAGGCGTGCATCCCCTCGTGGCCCATCGAGATGCCGTCGCTGACGGCGATGGTGCAGAACTCGAGGGGGAAGCCGCCGGCCTCGCGCACCCCCTCCTTGGCCCGCTGGGCCAGCCGACCGAGCGGCATGTTGCAGGGCGTCACCTCGTTCCACGACGAGGCGACGCCCACCTGCGGCTTGCCCCAGTCGTCGTCGGTCATCCCGACGGCCCGCAGCATGGCCCTCGCCGGTGCCCGCTCGAACCCCTCGGTGACCTCCCGCGAGCTCGGCCTCCTGTTGGGCTGGTCGACCATGGCCGAGCAGGCTACGCCCGCTGGTCGGGCGGCGGTCCCGGCTTCAGCCATCCCGGGCTTCGGACGGGAGAGCCCGGCTGCTGGGCGACGGAGCTCCACCCGGCCGGGGGTGGAGCTCGTCGGCGGGAGGGCCAGCCCTAGCATCGCCTGGCGTGTCCCCGCCCGTGGTCGTCGCCGAGCAGGTGGCGAAGCGCTGGGGGTCGACCCCGGCGCTCACCTCGGCGACGTTCACGATCGGGCGGGGGATCACCGGTCTGCTCGGGGCGAACGGGGCGGGCAAGACGACGCTGCTCACGCTGATCCTCGGCCTCCACCGGCCCGACGGCGGCCGGCTGCGCGTCCTCGGTGCCGATCCGGTGCAGGCCGGGCCGGCCGTGCGCGCCCGCATCGGCTACGCCCCCGAGCATGACGCGCTGCCGCCCGACGTGGCCGCCCACGACGTGGTGCGGCACATCGCCGAGATCCACGGCCTGCCCGGCCGGGTGGCCACGGCCCGGGCCAGCGACTCGCTGTACGAGGTCGGCCTCGGCGAGGAGCGGTTCCGGCCGGTCGGCACCATGTCGACCGGGCAGCGCCAGCGGGTGAAGCTGGCCCAGGCCATCGTGCACGACCCCGCCCTGGTGCTGCTCGACGAGCCGACCAACGGGCTCGACCCGGTCCAGCGCGACCAGATGCTCGCCCTCATCCGCCACGTCGGCCATGACCTCGGCCTCGACGTGATCCTGTCATCGCACCTGCTCGACGAGGTGGAGCGGGTCAGCGACGCCGTCGTGATCATCGAGCAGGGCCACGCCACCGTCGGGGGCCGGATGGAGGAGCTGCGCAACGCTGGCAACACCGAGCTGGTGGTGTCGATCGACGACCCGGCCGGCGGGGCGGTGCTGGTCTCCGCCCTCGAGCGCCGCCGGGTGGCGGCGGCCGACACCGGCCAGGGCACGGTCGTGGTGGCGCTCGCCGAGGACGCCGTGTTCGACGCCGTGCGGGACGAGGTGGCGGCGGCCGGGCTCGGGGTCCGGGCCATGAAGGTGCGCACCCGCTCGCTGGAAGAGGTCTTCCTGGCCGGCCAGATGAGCGCAGCCCGATGACCGAGGCGGCCAGCGAGGCGCGGGCCACGGCGGGAGACCCGGCGAGCGCAGCGAGCGAGCCGGCGAGGACCGAGCGTCGCCTGCCTGGACCGAGGAGCGGAGGAGGCGAGCCCCCTGGGGCGAACCGGGGGAGCGACGAGGGAAGGCAGGCGGTCAGCGAGGGACGAGGCACGGCGGGAGACCCGGCGAGCGCAGCGAGCGAGCCGGCGAGGACCGAGCGTCGC
>JAUJNH010000006.1:7602-203991 GCA_030448245.1 Acidimicrobiales bacterium | reverse complement strand
GGGGAGCGACGAGGGAAGGCAGGCGGTCAGCGAGGGACGAGGCACGGCGGGAGACACCGCCCGGATCTTCGAGCAGGGCTACCGGCGGTACGACGGGCTCCGGCTCGGGCGGTGGAACGCCGTGCGGAGCGTCTGGAAGCACACCATGCAGCGGGTGCTGGGGCTGCGCCGGTCGGCCCGGCACAAGGTGCTCCCGTTCCTGGCCATCCTGTTCGCCTACCTGCCGGCGATCGCCTTCATCGGGATCCTCGCCCTCATCCCCGCCGACGCCGAACGGGCTCGCGACCTGGCCCCCACGTACTCCCAGTACTACGGCTTCGTCACCGCCGCCATCGCCCTGTTCATCGTGTTCAGCGCTCCCGAGGCGCTGTGCCCGGACCGCCGCAACCGCAGCATGAGCCTCTACCTGGCCTCGCCGCTCACCCGGGTGACCTACCTGGTGGCCAAGGCGTTGGCCGTCTTCAGCGTGCTGTGCCTGGTGACGGTCGGCCCGCTGCTGCTGCTCCTCGTCGGCTACGTCCTGCAGAGCAACGGCCCCGACGGCCCACTCGGCGTGCTGGCCCAGCTGGCCCGCATCCTGGGAGCGGGCGCCGCCGTCGCCGGGTTCGGCACCGCCTTCGCCCTCGCCCTGGCCAGCCTCACCGACCGCAAGGGCCTGGCCACCGGCGGGGCGCTGATCGTGCTGTTCGGCACCCACATCGTCGGCGGGGTGATGGCGTTCGTCCTCAACCTCTCGAACGCCGCGATCATGCTCAGCCTCTTCGTGGCGCCGTTCGAGGTCGCCGGCCGGATCCTCGACGCCCCCAACGGCGCGACGGCGGCGACCTCCACGCCGAACGCCGTGGTGTTCCTGGCCGGGCTGGCTTGGACTGCGCTGTTCTCGGTGCTGGTGTACGCCCGCTACGCCAGCCTGCAGGTGACGAGGTGACGGCTCCGGTGGCGGTGGCCTCGCCGCCGGCCGCGCCGGTGGGCGCCACGATCGCCGTGGACCGGGTCAGCAAGTGGCTGGGGCCGGTGGTGGCGCTGTCCGACGTGTCGTTCTCGATCGGCCCCGGTGTCACCGCCCTCCTCGGCCCCAACGGAGCCGGGAAGTCGACCCTGCTGCGGATCCTGTGCGGGCTCACCTCGCCGTCGCAGGGCTCGGTGCGGGTGCTGGGCGCCAACCCCCGCACCGACCTGGGCCTCCGCCGGCACCTCGGCCTGGTGGCCCAGCAGGAGGCGCTGTTCGAGCAGCTCCGGGCCTTTGACATCGTCGCCCTGTCGGCTGGGCTCCACGAGGTGGCCGATCGCGACGTGGCCGCCCGCGGTGCCCTGGGCCTGGTCGACCTCGACCCCGACGACGCCCGCCCGGTGCGCACCTACTCGAAGGGCATGCGCCAGCGGGTCAAGGTGGCGGCGGCGATGGTGCACAACCCCACGGTGGTCGTGCTCGACGAGCCGCTCGAGGGCCTGGACCCCCGCCAGCGGCTCCGGATGATCGAGCTGTTCGTGCAGCTGGGGGCCCAGGGCCGGACGGTGCTGGTGTCCAGCCACGTGCTCGACGAGGTCGAGCGGTTCGGGTCGCAGGTCCTGGTGCTGGCCAAGGGGCGGCTGGCCGCGTCGGGGGACTTCCGGGAGATCCGCGACCTCATGGACGAGCGGCCCCACCGGCTGCGGCTGCGCTCGAGCGATGCCCGGCGCCTGGCCGCCGCGCTCATGGCGGGCGGCTCGGTCGTCGGCACCCACCTCGAGTCGGCCGAGAGCGTGCTGGTCGACACCACCACCGTCGGTGCCTTCCGGCGGGCGGTGGCCCGGGCGGCGGCGGCCGAGGGCGTGCGCCTCCTCGAGGTGACACCGCTCGACGACGACCTCGACAGCGTCTTCCGCTACCTGGTGGGCCGCTGAGGTGACGCTGGTCTACCGCCTGCTGCTGCGCAGCCTGGTCAGCCGCGCCCGCGTCGTGGCCCTGGTCGCCATCGGGCTCGTCGGGGTCCTCATCGCCCTGGCCATCCGGGCCGCCGACCTGGTCGAGGCCGACCGCACCGTCGCCATCACCCGCGACCTCCTCGGCGGCTACGGCCTCAACCTGGTGGTGCCGGTGACCGCCCTGGTGTTCGCCAGCGCCGCCTTTGGCGACCCCACCGACGACCGCACCATGGTCTACCTCTGGCTCACCCCGCTCCCCCGCTGGCGGCTGGTGGCAGCCGGGTGGGCGGCCGCGCTGACGGTGGCGGCGCCGGTCGCGGTGCTGCCCGTGGTGCTCGCCGCCGCCCTGGCCGGCGCCGACGGTCGGCTGGTGGGTGCGGCGGCGGCCGGCGCCGCCCTGGCCACCATGGGGTACACGGCCGTGTTCCTCGGCCTCGGCCTGCTGGTCCGGCGGGCGCTGGCCTGGGGCCTGGCGTACGTCCTGATCTGGGAGCTGGCCGTGGCCCGCATCTCGAAGGGCGCCGCCCGGTTGTCGGTGTCGGTGTACAGCCGCTCGGTGCTGAGCGCGGTTGGTGAGGTGGTCAAGCCGCGCAACGCCGCCGCCGTCTCGACCTCGCTGATCGTCTTGGGCCTGGTGATCCTCGCCGCCACCGCGCTCACCACCCGCGTGCTGGCCCGGGCCGACGTGGCCTGAAGGCACGAGGCGGCGTGATGCGGCGCCTGCTGCTCGCCCTCGGCGTCCTCGTCGCCGCCTGCGGTGCGGCCGATCCGGGGACCGGTCGGGTCGCGTTCTCCCAGGTCGAGGTGCAGGCCTACCTGGAGCGTGAGGTGCGGCGCACGCTCCCCCACCTCGACGTTGGTGCCGCCACCTGCCCGGCGCAGCTCCCCCGGCGCGTCGGAGCCACGGCCACCTGCACGGTGGCGGTCGAGCGGGTCCGCCTGGACTACGAGGTGCAGCTGCTCGTCGCCGACCGGTTCGAGGCGAGGCCCGCCCGCCCGGTCGTCGTCGTGCGCGACGTCGTCGCGGCCGTGCAGGAGAAGCTGGGCGCCCAGGCCACCTCGGTCCGCTGCGGCGACGACCCGGTGGCCCAGCCACCACCGGGCCAGCCGCTGCTGTGCCAGGTCTCCGGCGCTGGCCAGGAGCGCACCGCCGCCGTGCGGGTGGGCGACGACGGCAGCGTCACCGTCACCGATCCCTGACCGGCCGGTCAGCCCGCCGCGGCGCCCCGGCGCTGCTGGAGGAGAGCCGTGACGGCCTTCCCGTCGGCCTTGCCCCGGGTGGCCTTCATCACCTTCCCCACGAACATCCCGGCCACCTTGTCGTTGCCGCCCACGTAGGACGCCCAGTCCGTCGGGTGGGCAGCCACCACCTCGTCGACGATTCCGGCCAGCGCATCGGCGCTCAATGCCTCGAAGCCCAGCTCGGCCGCCAGCGCGGCCGGATCGGCGTCGCCGCCCCGCTCGACCAGGACCTCGAGCACCTTCTTGGCCTGGGTCGCCGTGAGGGCGCCGCCCACCTCGAGGCCGACCAGGGCGGCGAAGGGCTTGACGGCCACGGTGGCGCCGGCGGGCAGGTCGTTGACGGCGCGGTTCAGGGCGGTGCGGGCCTCGGCGCCGGCGGCCAGGGCGTCGCGGACGAAGTCGTCCAACCCCCGTTCGACCGCGGTGACCACGAGCTCCGTGCTCGGTTCGAGCCCGACCGCCGCCGCCAGCGCCGCCCGCCGCTGCGCCGGCAGCACGGGCAGGGCCGCACGCACGGCGGCCACCCATCCTTCGTTCGGCTGGAGCGGCACCAGGTCGGGCTCGGGGAAGTACCGGTAGTCGTCGGCCTCCTCCTTCACCCTGCCGGTGCGGGTTCGGCCGGCGCCCTCGTCCCAGTGGCGGGTCTCCTGGCGCACCCGGTTGCCGGCCTCGAGCAGCTCGACCTGGCGGGAGGCCTCGTACTCGATGCCTCGGACCAGGCTGCGCAGGCTGTTGAGGTTCTTGATCTCGCAGCGGGTGCCCAGTGGCTCGCCGGTCCGGCGGACGGACACGTTCGCGTCGACCCGCATGCTGCCCTCCTCCATCTTGCCGTCGGAGGCGCCGGTGGCCACCAGGATGCTGCGCAGCTCGGCTGCGTAGGCCCGGGCCTGCTCGGCCGAGCCGATGTCGGGGCGGCTGACGATCTCGACCAGCGGCACCCCGGCCCGGTTGTAGTCGACCAGGCTGTGGGTCGAGTCGGAGATGCGACCGGTGCCGCCGGCGTGGCTGGACTTGCCCGTGTCCTCCTCCATGTGGGCCCGCTCGATGCCGACCCGGCTGCCGTCGGGCAGGTCGAGGAAGCCGTCGACGTTGATGGGCTGGTCGTACTGGCTGACCTGGTAGTCCTTCGGCATGTCGGGATAGAAGTAGTTCTTGCGGGCGAAGATCGACGGCTTCACCTCGCACGACAGGGCGGCGCCGATGCGCATGGCCAGCTCGACGGCCTGCCCGTTCAGCACCGGCAGCGACCCGGGCAGGCCGAGGCAGACCGGGCACACGTTGGTGTTGGGCTCAGACCCGAACTCGTTGGGGCACGAGCAGAACAGCTTGGTGCGGGTGCCCAGCTCGCAGTGCACCTCGAGCCCGCACACCACCTCCCACCCCTCGGGGAGCGCCATCACGCCACCTCCACGGCCGGCGCCAGGTCGCGGGCGGCCGCCTCGACAACGGCGGCGGCCCGGAACATCGTGGCCTCGGCCAGTGCCGGCGCCATGATCTGCACGCCGACGGGCAGCCCACCGGAGCCGGTGCCGAACGGGACGCTGATCGCCGGGTGGCCGGCCAGGTTCGACGGGATCGTGCACACGTCGTTCATGTACATCGACATCGGGTCGGCGGTCTTGGCGCCCAGCTCGAAGGCCACGGTCGGGGCGGTGGGCGAGAGCAGCACGTCGACCTGGTCGTAGGCGGCGGCGAAGTCGCGCACGATCAGCGTCCGGACCTTCTGGGCCTTGCCGTAGTAGGCGTCGTAGTAGCCGGCCGACAGGGCGTAGGTGCCGAGCATGATGCGCCGCTTGACCTCGGGTCCGAAGCCGGCCGCCCTGGTGGCGCCGTACATCTCGGTGATGTCCTCGGCTCCCGGCGCCCGCAGGCCGTAGCGGACGCCGTCGTAGCGGGCCAGGTTGGACGAGGCCTCGGCCGGGGCGATCAGGTAGTAGGCGGACAGCCCGTAGGTGACGCTCGGGACCGACACCTCCCGCACGGTGGCGCCGGCGGCCTCGAGGGCCGCGGCGGCCTGGCGGGTGCGCTCGGCCACGTCCGGGGCGATGCCCTCGCCCGTCAGCTCGGTGACCAGGCCCACCTTCAGGCCCACGACGCCGCGGTCCAGCTGGGTGCGCAGGTCGGGTGGCGGCTGGTCGAGGCTGGTGGAGTCGAGGGGGTCGTGGCCGCCGATGACCTCGAGCAGCAGGGCGGCGTCGTCGACGCTGGTGGCGATCGGCCCGATCTGGTCGAGGCTCGAGGCGAACGCGATCAGCCCGTAGCGCGACACGGCCCCGTAGGTGGGCTTGACGCCCACCACCCCGCACAGGGCGGCGGGCTGGCGGATCGAGCCGCCGGTGTCGGAGCCGAGGGCCAGCGGGGCGAACCCGGCGGCCACCGCAGCGGCGCTGCCCCCGCTGGACCCGCCGGGGACCCTTGACGGGTCGTGGGGGTTGCGGGTGGGGCCAAAGGCCGAGTTCTCGGTGCTGCTGCCCATGGCGAACTCGTCGAGGTTGGTCTTGCCGACGACCAGGGCTCCGGCGGCGGCGAGGCGGGTGACGACGGTGGCGTCGTAGGGCGGCCGCCAGCCGGCCAGGATCTTCGACGAGCACGTGGTGGGCACGCCCCGGGTGCACAGGTTGTCCTTCAGGGCCACGGGGACACCGGCCAGGGGGCCCGGGTCCTGGCCCTGCCCGACGGCGGCGTCGACACGGTCGGCCGCGGCCCGGGCGGTCTCGGCCATGACCTCGTTGAAGGCGTGGAGCTCGCCGTCCCGGGTGGCGATGAGGGCCAGGTGCTCCTCGAGGACCTGCCGGGCGGTGGCCCGGCCCTCGCGGATCGACGCGGCCAGCTCGAGGGCGGTGCCCGTCACGAGTCCTCCGACATGATGCGGGGCACCTGGAAGCGGCCGTCCTCGGCGGCGGGGGCCATGGCCAGCACCTCGTCGCGGTCGAGGCAGGGCTGCGGCTCGTCGGCCCGCAGCACGTTGACGATCGAGAGCGGGTGGGCGGTGGGCGGCACGTCATCCAGCTCGAGCGCCTCGACGTCGGCGGCGTGGTCGAGCACGGCGGCCAGCTGCCCGGTGAAGAGGGCCAGCTCGTCGTCGGTGAGGCGGAGGCGGGCCAGCTGCGCCACGTGGGCCACGACCTCGGGCGACAGGCGCTCGGACATGGTGGACGAGGTTAGGTCGGTCGCTCGGGCTGGCCGGGAGGCAAACACGGCCGAGAAACCCCCGCCGATGCCGCCATGATGCCGCATGCGCTTCGACGACGTCCGGGCCGGCGCCGCCGCGGTCGCCCCGATGCTGATCGGGGTCATCCCCTTCGGCCTGGTGGCCGGAGCGACCCCTGCGGCCAACGGGTTCGGGCTCTGGGCGGCGGTCGGGCTGTCGACGATCGTGTTCGCCGGCGCCTCGCAGCTGGCCACCGCCGACGTGCTGGCGGGCGGGGGGTCGGCGGCGGTGGCCGCCCTGGCCGCCTGCACGATCAACCTGCGGATGCTCCTCTACTCGGCGTCGCTGGCCCCCCACCTGACCGCCGAACCGCTGCGGCGCCGCCTGGCCGCGGCCTACCTGCTCACCGACCAGGCCTACGCCGTCTCCATCGCCCGGTGGACCGCACCGGACGACGAGCCGGACCGGCGGCTGGCCTTCTACCTCGGCGGCGGCGGGCTGCTGTGGGTGGTGTGGCAGATCAGCACGGTCGTCGGCGCCCTGATCGGCTCAGCCGTGCCCGAGGACCTGCCGCTCGACTTCGCCGTGCCGCTCGTGTTCCTCGTCCTGCTGGTGCCGGTGGTCACCTCCCGCCCGGCGGCGGCGGCCGCGCTGGTCGGCGGCGGGACCGCGGTGGCGGCGGCCGAGGCGGGTGCCGGCCCCCTGTCGGTGATGGCCGGGGCCCTCGCCGGGATCGCGGCCGGCGCCACCACCGAGGTCCTCCGCGACCGGCGCCGACGGGCGGAACCGGCCGAAGCGGCGGCCGAGGCCCCGACCGACACCGACGGCGGCACCGGCACCCAGGCGGACCCGGCCCCGTGAGCCGGGTCTGGCTCGCCATCCTGCTGGCCGGCGCCGGCACCTTTGCCATGCGGGCGTCGTTCCTGGCCGCCGCCTCCCGGCTCGCCACCGTCCCGCCGTGGGCCCAGCGCATCCTGCGCCAGATCCCCCCGGCCGCCCTGGCCTCGATCGTGGTGCCGGCCCTGCTCCGCCCGGGTGGCGAGCTCGGGGTCCTCCAGCCCCGCCTGGCCGCCGGCCTCCTGGCCGCCGTGGTGGCCTGGCGCACCAGCAACGTGGCCCTCACCCTCGCCGTCGGGCTCCTCACCCTGGTGGCGCTCCAGGCCCTGTAGGCCTGGGGCCCTCCCCAGGCGGCGGTGGGGGGTGGGCCGGATGGGAAGCGGGGCGAGGCGGGGGCACCGTCGGACCATGACCTCTGCTCCGCTGCTGACAAGCCCTCCCGACGGGCGACGGGCCGGGGCCGCCTGGGTGGCAGCCACCGGTGCCTTCCTGCTGCTGGCCTCGGCCTCGGTGTTCGTCGCCGTGCGCTGGGACCAGATCCCCGAGGCGGCCAAGCTGGCGCTGGTGGGTGCCCTGACGGGTGCCTTCCTGGCCGGCGGCAGGGCCGTCCGGCGGACGCTGCCGGCCACCGGCGACGTGGTGTTCCACCTCGGCGCCCTCCTCGTCCCGGTGGACGTGGCCGGGCTCGGCCTCCGCCTCCACCTGGGCTGGCGAACCCTGCTGCTGACCGAGGGGATCGTGGGCGTCGGGGTCTTCGGGGCGCTGGCGGTGTCGGCCGGGTCGGTGGTGCTGGCCTGGAGCGCCGCCGCGTCGGTCGTGGTGGTGGCCGGCGGGATCGCCGCGGTCACGCCGCTGCCGGCGCCGCTGCTCCTGGCCGCCGCCGCCGTCGCCGCCTCGCTCCTGGACCGGCGCCGCCCGGCCATCGCCTGGGCTGCGACCGCCGGCCTGGCCCCGGTCGCGGGGGCGCTGGTCAGCGCCATCCTCCACTCGACGGGCGCCGGTGCGGGCACCGGCGTGCTCGACGAGCTCGGGCTCGGCGGCCACCGAGCGGCCCTCCTGGCCGTCGTCTGGGGGGCGGTCGCCGCCGCCGTCCTGGGCCGGGAGGCGGCCCGCGGCCACGACCTGGCCCTGGTGGCCCTGGCCGGCGCCTGCTTCACCACCGGCGCGGCCACGACCTGGGTCAACGCGGCACCGCCCCAGGAGGTCGGCTTCGTGGCTGGTCCTGCGCTGTTCCTGCTCGTCCAGGTCGTCGCCATGCTCTGCCAGCGGGACGGCTTCTGGGGCCGGCCCGCCCGGGCGGCCGCCTTTTGCACCGAGGTGGTGGTCGCCGTGGTGGCGGCGCCGCTGGCCGTCGCCTTCCTGCTCGTCGCCCCCTTCGTCGACGAGGGGCTCGACCTCTTCGGCGACAGCGAGGGGTGGACGCCCGAGCCGGCGGCCGGGCTGGCCTGGGCCCTCCTGGCCGGCGGCTGGCTGCTGGCCGCCTGGCGCCGCCAGGGCCCGCAGGCGTCGCCGGCGGCAGCCCTCCGCCACGCGGCTGGGAACGCCACGACGGTGGCCTTCCTGGCCACCGCGGCCGGCGCCGGCCTGGTCGTCGGCACGGGGTCGACGGCGGCCACCGCCGCCGGGCTCCTCGTCCTGGCGGCGGGGCTGGTGGTGGTGGCGGCCGGCGCCCACGGGGTCGACGCCGGCGCCGCCGCCGCCCTCGCCGCGCTGGCGGCGGCGTGGGCTCCTCTGGTCGTCGGCCAGAGTCACCCCGTGGCTGCCCTGGCGGCGGGGCTGGCCGGGGCGGCCCTGCTGGCGGTGGCCGCCCGGTCCTGGGGTGAAGGGGCTGGGTGGGTCTCGGCCGAGCTGGCCGTCGGCGGCAGCCTCGTCGCCTTTTGCGGCTGCGCCATCGCCAGCGCGGAGATCGGCCTGACGCCGGCCATGCTCGCGGCCGCCGGCGCGGCCTGGGCCGTGGCCCTCGTCGTGGAGCGGCCCGCCCCCTTGGCTGGTCACGCGGCCCGGGCCAGCATGGCCGTCGCCGTGGCCGGCGCCCTGACCGGCACCTCGGCGCAGGTCCTGGCGGTGGCGGCGGCGGCCACGCTGCTGTTCGCCGTCGACGCCGCCCGCCACGACGAGCCGCTGATCGGCCTCGGCGCGGCGGCGGGCGCCCCGCTGGTGATCGGGGCGGCCGGCGCGTGGTCCGGCCTGGCCACCAGCACCATCGGCGCCGCCCTGTGCGCCAGCGCGGCGGTGTTCGGCGGGCTCTCCCTGCTCTACCCGGAGCGCTGGCGGCTTCCGTTCCTGGCCGCTGCCGCGGCCGGGCTCGTCGCCGGGCTCCCGCTCGCCGCGGCCGAGCCCGCCCGGCTGGCCGAGGCGCTGCTGGTCACCGGAGGCCTGGGCGTGGCCGCCGGCGTCGCCACCCGCAACGGCGTCGTCGGCCACCTGGGCGGCGCCGTGGCCCTCGCCGGGCTGGGGCTGCACCTCACGGTGGACGGCGTGACCGCCAGCGAGGCCTTCGTCGCCCCGGTGGCCCTGCAGCTGGTGGTCGCCGGCTGGCAGCTGCGCCGCCGGGCCGACCCGCCGTCGAGCTGGGTGGCCTTTGGGCCGGCCATCGGCCTGCTGGGCGGCGCGGCGCTGGCCGAGCGGCTGGCTGGTGGCGAGGCCTGGCACAGCCTGGTGGCCGGAGCCGTCGGTGTCACCGCCGTGGCCGCCGGCGGATGGAAGCGCCTCGCCGCCCCCCTCTTCCTCGGCACCGGCCTGCTGGCCACGGTGACCGCCGTCGAGTCGCTCCCCACGCTGGCCGGGATCCCCACGTGGGGCTGGCTGGCGGCCGGCGGCACCACCCTGCTGGCCACCGGCGTCGCCCTCGAGCGGTCGGCCACCACCCCGGTCGAGGCCGGCCGGCGCCTGGTGGACGTGGTGGAGGACCGCTTCAGCTGAAGGAGCAACCCGCCCCTACGCCAGGACGTAGCCGCGGACGCCCTCGTTCACCCAGCCGTTGGCCAGGCGCGACTGCACGTCGCCGTTGTCGGCCGTGAGGTAGAGGCTGCCGCCCTTGCTCATCCGGTACAGGGGGGTCGTGCCGGTCGCCGGCGAGGGGTACAGGTAGCCGGCCGTCTTCTCGGTCACCGCGCCCTTCACCACCAGCGAGCGGCGCTCGGCCTCGTCGAAGGTGAACACGTGCCGGCCGTCCGGCTTCTTCAGGCGGTAGAGGGCCACGGTGCCGGCCGCCTTCGCCGTGAGGACCTTGCCGGCCACGCCCTGGTCCACCAGGCCGGCGGCGACCAGGCTGCCGGCCTCGTTCGAGTCGGTGGTGTAGACGTAGTCGGTGAGGGCGGGGTCGAAGAAGCGGCGCAGGGCCATGGCCGTGGCCGGGCCGGCGGCATCGGGCGGACGGGGGGCGATGGTGCCCCCGGCCCCCGGCGGCCCGAGCGGCGGAGCCGGCGCGGCCGAGGCGGGCGGGGCCTCCTCGACGCCGGTGAGCCCGGCCCCGGGGTCGGGCGGGATGGTCGTGTTCCGGATGACGGTGGGGAGCCCCTTCTTCGACAGTGCCGGCCCCTCCGGGTCGCCCGAGAGGAACCAGCGGCCGCCGAGCACCAGCCCGGCGAGCAGCGCCCCGGCCAGGATGCTGCGCAGCACCACCGACGGCAGCGAGCCCTTGGGCTGGGCCCGCCCGGCCAGGGTGGCCACCCGGAGCAACGACTCGAGACGGACCGTGTAGAGGGCCGCCTGCCCCTTGCCCACCAGACGCCGGTGCCTGGGCTTGACGATGACCGAGACCGAGGCCGATGTCGCCGCCGGCACCAGGACCGTCTCGTCCTCGAGCTTGAGGGCCAGGGCGTCGTCGGGGCTGCTGGCGCTGAGGCGCACGACGATCGGGATGTTGCCGTCGTTGGTGATCTCGGCCCGGGCGCGGCCCCGGCTGGCGACCTCGAGCACGTCGGGCACCAGCCGGGCGGTGAACGCCTCGAAGGCGACCAGGTCGACGGTGCCCTCGGCCACCTCCTCGGCCTCGGGGTCGGCCCGGGCGTGGAGGCGCACGGCGAACGGCATCGGCCCGGCCGGCGTGTCGCCCGTCCGGGGGGGCCGCAGCACCAGCCGGACGGTGCGGGAGTCACCCGGCGCGAGGCGGACGACCGACGGGTCGAGGAAGGCCCATGGCGACACCGAGCCGATCACCTCGAGGTCGTAGGCCTCGTCGTCGATGCCCGTGTTGTAGACGAGAACGCCGACTTCGGACTCCTCGCCCGGGTGGGCGTCGATCGAGGGCGTCGCCAACTCCACGAGCCCGGCCACGGTCGGGCGAGGCTAGCGGCCGGAACGAGCGCGACCCAGCGCCCCGCCCGCTCAGGCCGGCGTGGCGATCCCGGCGACAAAGGCGAGGGCTCGCTCCTCGATCAGCTTCGCGTCGTGGTCGAGCGTCGCCACGTGGAAGCTGCGGTCCAGCGTGACCCGCTCGACGGGGCCGCTGACACCGGCCGCCAGCACGTCCGAGGAGGCCGGGTCGACCACGTGGTCCTGGGGGCTGGTGAACAGCAGGACGGGGCAGCTGACGGCGTCGAGCTGGTCGACCAGGGTCCGGCAGCCCTCGATGAACGACAGGAGGGCCTGGACCGGCGTGGCCGCGTAGGCCAGCTCCTCGACGCCCTCCTTGGCGATGTCGCCGCCGATGGCCGGGATGGTGGTCACGCCCTCGTCGGCCAGTCCCTGCACCACCTCGATCACCGACTCGGGGGGCGGCGCCACCTGCGGGTTGATGGCCACCAGCCCGGCCGGCTCGTGGTCGACGGCGAGGAGTGTGGCCAGCGTGCCGCCCATCGACAGACCGACGACCACGACCCGCTCGCAGCGCGACTCCAGGTCGGAGTAGGCGGCGGAGGCGGCCCGGTACCAGTCGTCGAACCGGGTCGGCACCATGTCCTCGATCTTCGTGCCGTGCCCCGGGAGGAGCGGCACCTCGACGCTGTGGCCCGCCTCGGCGAAGCGCAGAGCCAGGGGCCGCACCGTCTGCGGCGAGCCGGTGAAGCCGTGCAGCACGAGGACACCGGTCGGGCCGTTCGGGAACGAAGCCGGCTTCACGTCGGCAGGGATGGCGCTCACGAAGCCAATCTAGGGGCGGCGCCAGAGCAAGCCGCCATGGCGGCTACGGTGCGCCGCCATGCCCTTCCCCTTCCTGAGCGAGGAGTGGATCTCGGCTGCCGGGGAGATCCGGGCCCGGTACGAGGACCAGACCCCGAGCATCGCCGCGTCGGTGCGGGCCAACCTCAACATCAACGAGGTGCCGTTCGGAGAAGACGGCTCGCTCGCCGCCCACCTGGACACCACGTCCGGGAGGATGGAGATGGACCTCGGCCACCTCGACCCGGCCGACGTCACCCTCACGATGGACTACGCCACCGCCAAGAGCTTCGTGGTCGACCAGGACCAGGCGGCGATCATGCAGGCGGTCATGGCCGGCCGGGTGCGGATCCAGGGCGACCTCACCAAGCTGATGGCGATGGCTGCGGCCGGTCAGTCCACGTCGGGCGGAGCGTTGTCCGAGGGCGCCGTCCTGGCCGGCAAGGTGGCCGACGAGATCAAGGCCATCACCGAGTAGCAGCGGTCACTTGGTGTAGAGCGCGACGGGAGTGCCCCGCTTCACCTTCGCGCCCGCGGCCGGCTCCGAGCTGAAGACCTGCCCGGCCGGCGGGCCGTAGGTGGCGCGCACGCCCAGACCGGCAGCCGCGAGCGCCTGCTGCGCCGCGGTGGGGGTGCGACCGGAGAGGGCGGGGACGGTGACCAGGTCAGGGCCCTTCGACACGTTGACGGCGACCACGGCACCGGCCCGGGCCGGCGTGGCCGGCGCCGGGCTGGACCCGATCACCCGGCCGGCGGCGACCTTGTCGTCGAAGACGTTGACCCGGTCGGCGGTCAGGTCGACCGCCTTGAGCGCCGCCACCGCCTCGTCGAAGGTCTTGCCCGCCAGCGGGGGGATCGGGCGGGCGGGCGGCCCGGCCGACACCGACAGGGCGACGCTGCTGCCCCTGGGGACGCGGGTGCCCGGCGGGGGCTCGATCGACAGGACGGTGCCGACGGGGACGGTGGCGGAGTCGGCTGGGCTCTCGACGACCTTGAGGCCCTGGCTCTCCAGCTCCGGCTTGACGTCGGCCGCCGGGCGGCCGGCCACGGCCGGCAGGGTCCGTGGCTCGGGGCCGTCGGACAGCGTGACGGTGACCTCTCGGCCCTCGCGCTGGCGCCGCGGCCTCGACGCCACCACGCCTCCCGCCTCGACCGACTCGCTGGGCACCCGCTCGCCGTCGCGCAGGGCCAGCCCTGCGGCACGCAGCCGGCCGACCGCCTCGTCACGCTGGAGGCCGACGACGACCGGCACGTCGACGGTCGGCCGCCACGGCTGGAAGACAGCCGCCGCCGCGGCCAGGGCGGCCACCGCCAACAGCAGCACGAGGAGCAGGAGCAACCAGCCCTTCCGGCGCTTGCGGGGCCTCGGCGCCTCGAGCTCCACCGGAGGTGGTGCCTGGTCGGCGGGCGGCACGAGCGGCACGGTGGCCAGCGGGCCGGTGCGGTCCACGACGCCCTGGTCGTCCTGGTCCTCGTGGTCGGCGTCGTACGGCTGCGGCAGGGCGGTGGGATCGGTGAGCGCAGCGTCGGCGGGGCGGTGTTCGGCAGGGTCGAAGCGCATGAGGGGCAAGGGGGCGGGCCGGTCGAGCTGCGCGGCCGCCGCCTTCAGCATCCGGCCGAAGCCGGCGGCGTCGACCCGCTCCTCGTGGTCGGTGCGGCCGGCGGCCCGCAGGGCATCGGCCAGCGGCCCCACCGCCTCCGGCGGCTCGAGGGGGCGCTCGAGGCGGGCCAGGAGGGTGGCAGCCGAGGTGTCGGCGGCGAAGGGGACCTCCCCGGTGACGGCCTCGACCAGCACGAGGGCCAGCGAGTACACGTCGGTGCGCCCGTCGAGGGCACGGCCCTCGACCTGTTCGGGCGAGGCATAGCGGGCGGTGCCGAGCACGGCCCCCAACGGCTCGGTGGCCCCCGCCGCGGCGATGGCCCGGGCCACGCCGAAGTCGGCCACCCGCAGGCGGGTGTCCTCGTCGAACAGGAGGTTGGCCGGCTTGACGTCGCGGTGGACGAGCCCGCGGCGGTGGGCGTGGTCGAGGCCCCGGCACGCTTCGAGCCCCAGCTGCAACGCCTGTGACGGGGTCGCCCGGAACCCCTGGTCGAGGAGGTCCTTGAGGCTCCCGCCCTCGAGCAGCTCGGTGACGAGGAACGGGATGCCCTCGTCGTCGCCCCAGTCGTGGACGAGCAGCACGTTCGGGTGGCGCAGGGCCGCGGCGAGGCGGGCCTCGGTCTGGAACCGGCGGAGGAAGTCCTCGTCGGCGGCCAGGGCCGGGTGCAGGACCTTCACAGCGACCTGGCGGCGCAGCACCACGTCCTCGGCGGCGAACACCGCAGCCGAGGCACCGCCGCCGAGCGGCGCGATGAGGCGGTAGCGGCCGCCCAGGACACGGCCGACGAGATCGGGGGACGACGGCGCGGAAGAGCCGAAGGCCACACCGCAAGGCTACGACGGACGAGGTCCTAGGGCGGTGGATGCCCAGTTGCGCCGCCGGTTGCGGGACGATGGAGGTTCCCCATGAGCACCTCGACCCGCCCGCCGGTCCGCCAGCTGCCCCCAGGTCCCCCAGCCCGCCGGCGCGACCGCCTGCAGGGGCTGGTCACGCCGGCGGCTGGTCAGCTCGCTGGCTCTCGCCGTCGCCGCCGCCCTCCTCGTGGTCGGCCTCCAGGAGAGCCAGGACGGGGGGTCGAGCTGCGCCGGAGCCGGCCCGCCTCGGTGCTCCGGGTGTTCCCGAGCGAGGGGTCGTCGTCGTTGCGCCAGGAGCCCATCGGCGCCCAGCTGGCCGACGAGTACACCGGCGAGCTCGAGGTCGACGGTCGACCGATCCCCCTGGACCAGCTCGAGCGGCCCGAGTCGGCGGCCGGCGACAACGCCCCTGCGGCACGCGGCCTCACCGGGCTGAACCAGGTGTCGTTCACCCCCGGTCCCGGCAAGGACATCGTGTCGCTCGAGCCCGGCCGCCACACCGCCCGCATCCTGTTCTGGCGGCGGGCCGACCAGACCAGGGACCAGGCCGCCGCCTACCCGTGGGAGTTCACCGCCAGCTGAGGCGGCCGGTCAGGCCCAGCTCGCCGGTCTCGAGGAGCCGGGTGAAGGCAGCCTCGTCCACCACCGGGACGCCCAGCTCCTCGGCCTTGGCCACCTTCGAGGCACCGGGATCGCGACCTGCCACCAAGGCCAGCGACTTCTTGGACACCGATCCGGGCGACTTGCCGCCCCGCGCCTTTATGGCCGCCTCGGCCTCCTCTCGGCTCCAGCCGTCGAGCGTGCCGGTGACCACCACGGCCATCCCGGCCAGCACCGGAGGCAGAGCCGGGGCCATCGGCCCCTCGAGGTTCACCCCCGCGGCCCGCAGCTTCTCGACGACCGGCCCCACCCGGAGGTCGTCGAAAAAGGCGCGGACGCTGCGGGCGATGGTGGGCCCGACGCCCTCGATGGCGGCCAGCTCGGCCTCGGGGGCCGCGACGATGCGATCGAGGTGGCCCGTGGCCGCGGCCAACGTCGCCGCCATGGTGGAGCCGAGGTGGCGGATGTTGAGGCCGGTGAGCAGGTTGGCGAGCGGCCGCTGCTTCGACGCCTCGATCCCGGCCTGCAGGTTGGCGATCGAGACCTCGCCCCAGCCCGCCACGTCGCGCAGCCGGTCCCAGTCGATGGCGTACAGGTCGCCGGGGTCGGCGACGAGGCCCAGCTGGATCAGCTCCTGCACCCGCTTCTCACCCAGGCCCTCGATGTCCATGGCGCCCCGGCTGGCGAAGTGCTGGATCCACCCCGCCACCCGGGCCGGGCACAGCTCGTTGGGGCAGCGGTGGTCGGCCTCGCCCTCGGGTCGCAGCAGCGGCGTGCCGCACACGGGGCAGTCCGAGGGAACGACCAGGGAACCGACCCTTCGGGACGCAGGGCCAGCACCGGGCCCACCACCTCGGGGATGACGTCACCCGCCTTGCGGACGATCACCGTGTCTCGCTCGCGCACGTCCTTGGCCCGCACCTGGTCCTCGTTGTGGAGGGTGGCGGTGCCGACGGTCGAACCGCCGACGAAGACCGGCTCGAGCATGGCGAACGGCGTGGCCCGGCCGGTGCGACCGATCGAGACCACGATGCGCTGCAGGACGGTGGTGCGCTCCTCGGGCGGGTACTTGAAGGCGATCGCCCAGCGGGGGGCGTGCGAGGTGGATCCCATCTCGCGGCGCTGGGCCAGCGAGTCGACCTTCACCACCACGCCGTCGATCTCGTAGTCGAGGTCGTGGCGGTGCTCGAGCCAGTGCTGGGTGAAGGCGAAGACGTCGTCGAGCGAGGCCACGACCCGGACGTTCGGGTTGACCGGCACGCCGAGGCCGCCCATCCACGCGAGCGACTCGCTGTGGCTAGTGAGCCCGGGGCCGCCGACGACCTCGCCCAGCTGGTAGGCCCAGAAGCTGAGGCCGCGGGTGGCGGTGACCGTCGGGTCCTTCTGGCGCAGCGACCCGGCCCCGGCGTTGCGAGGGTTGGCGAACGGACGCAGGCCGGCGTCCAGCTGGGCCTGCTTCAGGCGCTCGAAGACCGACAGCGGCATGTAGACCTCGCCCCGCACCTCGAGCACCTCGGGCGCGCCGCCGATCCGCTTCGGCACCGTCTCGATGGTGGCGATGTTGGCGGTGACGTCCTCGCCCACCCTGCCGTCGCCCCGGGTGGCGGCCTGCACCAGGCGCCCGCCCTCGTAGCGCAGGCTGATGGCCAGCCCGTCGATCTTCAGCTCGCAGCAGTACGCCACGTCGTCGCCGATGAGGCGCTGCGTGCGCGCCCCCCACGCCTCGAGCTCGGCCGCCGAGAACGAGTTGTCGAGGCTCATCATCGGCACGGTGTGGCGCACCGGCGTGAACAGCGCCGAGATCCCCCCGCCCACCCGGCTGGTGGGGCTCTCCTCCATGGCCAGCGCCGGGAACTGGGCCTCCAGGGCCTGCAGCTCACCCACCAGCTGGTCGTACTCGAAGTCGGAGATCTCGGGGTCGTCGAGCTCGTGGTAGCGCCGGTTGTGGTGGGCCACCAGGTCCCGCAGGCGCTGGGCCTGCTCCTGGATCTCCTGGGGGACCTCGGCCATCGGCGGCTGAGGCTACCGACGGGGGGTGACGCTCAGGCCCGGCCGCCCTCGCGGCGGCGCCGCCGCGCCTCGCGCCGCCGGGCCGCCTCGTCGGCCGAGAGCGGCGGGGGCAGCTCGAGGGCGTCCGCCAGCTCGCCGGCAGGGACAGGTCGAGCCACCCGGGCCGCTCGCGGGGTGCGGGTGCCCTGCTTCGGCCGCTGGACCGGCGGGCTTGCTGGCGCCGCCTCGTCCTGCTCGTCCTGGGCCCGGGCGGCCGCCTTCGCCTGCGCCGCCGCCGCGGCCCGGGCAGCCTCCTGGGCCCGCGCCACCTCGAGGGCCCGCTCCCGCTCCTCGGCCCGCTCCTGCTCGGCCCGCTGCTCGGCCTCGGCGCGCTCGGCCTCCTCGGCCTGACGAGCGCGCGTGGCCTCGGCGGCCAGCTCGGCCTGGCGCTCCTGGCGCTCGCGCCGGGACTGGCGGATCCTCCCGCGGCGGACCCGTTCGACCTCCTCGGCTTCGGGCTCCGGCTCCGCGGCCGCGAAGTAGGAGCCAGAGCCGTCCAGGTCGTCGAGGGAGACCTGGTCGACCGCCGCCTCGGCCGCACCGGCCTCCTCGTCCGCACGGGTGCTCCCGGCCGGCCGGGCTGGGGGCGCCGGCTGGTCCCATGCCGCCCAGGCGGCGTCTCCCTCGTCGCCGTTGGCCGCCGGGTCCCGGCCCTCGAGCAGCGAGAGGACGAGGGCCCGGCTCTCGTCGAGCGCAGCCAGCACCTCCTCGGCCGGCGCCATCTCCTGACGGATGGCCAGGCTGTAGCGGACGATGACCTCGAGGTCCACGAGCGGCACGTCGCAGGGAGGTGGGCCCAACGGTGGTTCACTCCTTCTGCTGAAGCCACCCGGCAGGATGGTCGATCTGGTGGGGTCCGTGCCAGCATGCCACCCAAGGCTCATGGACCCACGCCTCCGCCGTTTCGTCCCCTGGGTCCTCCGCGGAGCATGGGTCCTGCAGGTGCCCGCGGCCGGGCCGGCCTTCGCGGCTGCCCTCTCCCCCACCAGCGAAGCCGTGCGCAGCGCTGGGAGCTTCGGCCTGTGGGCGGTGTGGGCCGCCACCCTGCTCGCCATGCTGCTCCTGAGCCCGGCCGCCCTCACCGCGGTGCGGGTCGTGGTTCCGGCCGCGCCGGTGGCGGCGGCGTGGGCGGCGGCCACCGGTCGCGCATCCGCCCTCGCCGCCGCCGTCGCCCTCCTGGCCACGCTGGCGGTGGCCGCCCTGGCCCTGGCCCCGGCGGTGGGCAGCGCCTTTGTCAACGGGCCCGCCTACGGCGACGAGCGCCGCCACCTGCTTCGTCTGCCAGCGGCCCTCTACCTCGGGCTGGTGCCCCTGGCCTGGGCGCTGGCGGTCGCCGTCCCCACCGCCGCGGTCCTCCTGGCCGCCGCCGGCGTCTGGGCGGGTGCCGTCGCCGTGCTGGTCTGCGGCGCGCCGGCCGCGGTGCTGGCCGTGCGCGCGCTGCACGCGCTGACCCAGCGGTGGGTGGTGCTGGTGCCGGCTGGCCTGGTGCTGAAGGACACCTTGGCCGTGACCGACCCCGTCCTGTTCAAGCGCCAGGTGGTGGAGGTGCTGCGGCCGGCCCCCGCCAGAAGCGATTCGCTCGACCTCACCTTCGGCGCCCCCGGCCTGGCCCTCGAGCTCGTCCTCACCGAGAAGGTCCCGATGACCCTGGTCAAGGCCAAGGAGCGGACCAGTGAGGCGGGCGCCTCGGCCCGCCTGCTGTTCACCCCCACCCGCCCCGGCCTGGTCCTGGCCGAAGCCGCCGCCCGCTCCATCCCCGTCGGGTGAGCCACCCTCGCTCGCTCGCTGCGCTCGCTCCGTTCGGGCGGGTCTTGTGGACGGCCTTCGGCCGGCTCACTGCTTCGGCCACGGGAGCAAGCTCCCTTCCGGCCGGCTGACGAAGGGGCTCCGCAAGCTGCGCCCCCTCGAGCTCCCCCCAGCCCGGGCGCACACCTGCCACGAGCAGCGGCAACCTCTCAGGAGGCGGTCCCGCCGCCCAGGCAGCGGTCTGGGTCCGTGGCGTCGTAGAGCACGACGGCCTGGCCGGGGGCGACGGCCCGCTGGGGCTGGGTCCACGCCACCCGACCTGTGGCCCACCGGGCCACCAAGGCGGGGCCGTGGGCCGATATCTGGGCGAGCACGGCGCTGCCGTCGGCCGGCGGCGTGTCGACCCATGAGGGCTTGGCGAGTTGAACTGAGCCCCGCAGGAGGTCGTCGGAGTCGCCCACCACCACCCGACGGCCGGGCACATCGACCTCGACGGCGTAGCGGGGCCGGCCGGTGCCGCCGGCGGCGCCGAGGCCGCGCCGCTGGCCGATGGTGACCAGCTCGACCGCGTCGACCCGGCCAATGGGGGCCCCGCCCCGGTCAACCACGTCGGCCGGGTGCAGCCCGGTGCGGGCGCCGAGGAAGGCGCTCCGGCCCCCCGAGGCCGTGATGAAGCACACGTCCTGGCTGTCGGGCTTGGCCGCCGTGCGCAGGCCGAGGGCGGCCGCTCGCCGGCGCACCTCGTCCTTGCGCAGGTCGCCCACCGGGAGCAGGATCCGGGCCAGCTGCTCCTGGCCCAGGACGTGCAGGACGTAGCTCTGGTCCTTGGCCTGATCGGCCCCCCGGCGCAGCTCGAAGCCCGCTTGCGTGACTGCGACGCGGGCGTGGTGGCCGGTGGCGACGGCGTCGAAGCCCAGCACCAGGGCCCGGCGGAGGAACCGGTCGAACTTGAGGTGGCGGTTGCACTCGATACACGGGTTCGGCGTCCGCCCGGCGGCGTGCTCGGCCACGTACGGGGCGACGACGTGCTCGTCGAAGTCGTCGGTGAAGGAGAAGACGTGGTGGGCGACGCCCAGCTGCTGGGCCACCCGGCGGGCGTCGTCGACGTCGGCCACCGAGCAGCAGCCCGAGTCGCTGGCCCCGCCCCACAGCTTGAGGGTGGCGCCCACCACCTCGTGGCCCTGCTCGAGCAGCAGGGCCGCGGCCACCGACGAGTCGACGCCGCCGCTCATGCCGACCAGGACGCGCACGGCTCAGCCCGCCCGGAGCTGGGCGGCGGCCGCCGCCACGGCGGCGGCGGCGTCGACGACGTCGGCCTCGGTGGTGGCCCGGCCGATGCTGAGACGCAGGCTGGTCAGCGCCTCGGCCTTTGGCACGCCCATGGCCAGCAGCACGTGGGACGGCTCGACGGCGCCGCTGGCACAGGCCGAACCGGCCGAGGCGCAGACGCCGGCGTCGTCGAGCAGCACCAGCATCGCCTCGCCCTCACACCCGTTGACCCGCACGTGGAGGTGACCCGGCAGGGCCCGCTCGAGCGGCACCGACACGACCACCCGGCCCACCTGGCGCTGCAGCAGGTCCAGCAGGCGGGCCCGCAGCGCTCGCGCCCGGTCGCCGGCCTCGGCCCGCTCCTCGGCGGCCAGGCGAAGCGCGGTAGCGAACCCGACGACGCCGGCCACGTCCTGGGTGCCGCTGCGCCGCTCACGCTCCTGCCCGCCGCCGTGCAGCAGGGGGCGCAGCGGCGTGCCCGCCCGCACCACGAGGCAGCCGACCCCCTTGGGCCCGCCGAGCTTGTGGGCGGCCACGCTGATCAGGTCAGCCGGGGCCGCCAGCGTCCGCAGGTCGCACCAGCCCGCGGCCTGCACGGCGTCGGTGTGGAGGGTGGCGCCCGGCGCCCGCTCGGCCACCACCGCGGCCACCTCGGCCAGCGGCGTGACGGTGCCGACCTCGTTGTTCGCGGCCATGGCGCTGACGACCGACACCTCGCCGCGCAGGTCGTCGAGGGCGGCGGCGAGCTGGTCGGGGTCGACGGCCGCGTCGGGGCCGGTCCCCACCACCCGGCCGCCGGCGGCGAGGACGGCATGGAGCACGGCGTGGTGCTCGGCGGCCGGGCACACCGCGGTGCCGCCCCGGGCGGCCACGACGCCCAGCACGGCCAGGTTGTCGGCCTCGGTCCCGCCGGCGGTGAAGACCACCTCGCCCGGGCCGCAGCCCAGGACGTCGGCCACCTCGTCTCGAGCCTCGTCCAGGGCCAGCCGGGCCTCCCGGGCCACCCGGTGGCCACCCGAGGGGTTGCCGAACCGCTCGGTGAGGAACGGCAGCATGGCCTCGAGCGCCTCGGGCCGCAGCGGGGTGGTGGCGGCGTTGTCGAGGTAGACGACGCGCCCGGGGACGTGGGTGCTCGGGGCCACGCAGGAACGCTAATCCGGGACGGCGAAGCCGCCGCCTGCAGGCGGGGCCGGTGAACCGGGCGGCGGGGCCGGCTCGGCTGCGGCGGTGGGGCCGGAGGGAGCGGAGCGCGGCTCGGAGGCGGCGGTGACCACCCCCGTGAGCGGGGAGGGGGGCCAGGCCGGCACCGCTCCCCAGCCGCCGGCCACCGCGACGGGCGCGGCGGCGGGCGGCGCCGGCCGCTCGCCGCCCCGGGCCTGCACGTTGGCGGCGACGACGGCGAGGAACTGCTCTGGCGTGACGCCCGGCGGCGGGACGTGGCGGATGCGGGCAGCCATCGAGCGGGCCAGCTGCAGTGCCACCTCGCAGCGGGGCTCCGGCCGCAGCTCGGGGGCCCGCAGGAGGAACGACCGGACGGCCTGGTACTCGGGAGCACCGAGCCCGCTGACGTCGACCGTCGCCGCGTACTGCTCGCCGCCCAGGGGCACGGCGAACGCGGCCGGGACCGCCCTGGGCGCGCCGGCCCGCTCGCGGACCACGATCGTCCCGGCCACGATGTCGCCCAGGCGCTGGCTGCGCTTGGAGACGGCGATGGTGGTGGCCCCGACGATGCCCGGTGCCACCAGCAGGAGGCCGAGGCCGTAGAGGTCGATCAGCTCGGCACCGCCGCGGATCAGCGCGTGGCGGAAGCGGATGGGAGCCCCCTCGACCGTCACCACCCGTAGGCCGAGCGCGGCCTTGCCCAGGGTGCGGCCCCGCCAGAGCGCCTCGAGGGCGATCGGGTACCCGAACAGGAGCAGCGGCACCAGGAAGAAGGCGGCGATGATCAACCCGACGTCGGGCAGTCCCGCCCCGGCCAACAGCCCGAGGCCGGTCAGGACGCCGACCAGCAGCACCAGCTGGAGGGTGGCGTCGATCAGCCGGGCCAGCAGGCGGGTGGGCAGCCCGGCGGTGTCGAAGCCGAGGACGACCGCCTCGGGCGTGAGCAGCTGGGTCGCCACCGCGCCGACGGTACCGTTGGCCCGCGGTGGACATCGACCGGTTCCTCCTGGCCAACGAGGCGACGTGGCAGAGGCTGGCGGCGCTCACGCGACAGGCCAGCCGGTCGGCGGCCAGGCTGCCGGCCGCCGAGCTCGACGAGCTCGTGTCGCTGTACCAGCGGGCCGGCACCCACCTCTCCTACGCCCGGACGGCGTTCGACGACCCGGGGCTCACCTCGCGCCTCAGCCGGCTGGTCGCCGCCGCCGGTGGGGTCATCTACGGGCCCCAGCCCCGGACGCTGCGGGGCGTGGTGCGCTTCTTCAGCCGCACCTTCCCGGCCGCGCTGTGGCACGTGCGACCGTTCCTGCTGGCCGCCACCGTGCTGATGTTCCTGCCGGCCGCGGTGGTGGCCGTGCACCTGAGCACCGACGAGGCCGCCCTCGAGGCCCTGGCGTCGCCGGCGCAGCGGGCCGCCTTCGTCCGGGCCGGCACCGACTACTACTCGGCCCAGCCGTCGGCCCAGTTCGCCAGCCAGGTCTTCACCAACAACGTCCGGGTGGCGGTGCTGGCGTTCAGCGCCGGCATCGCCCTGTGCCTGGGCACCGCCCTGGTGCTGGCGAGCAACGGCGTCAACCTGGGCCAGTTCGTGGCCGTCTTCGCCGACGCCGGCAAGGGCGGCGAGCTGTTCGGCCTGCTGGTCCCCCACGGCGTGATCGAGCTGTCGGCGGTGGTGGTGGCCGGCGCCGCCGGGCTGCGGCTGGGCTGGACGATCATCGACCCCGGCGACCGGAGGCGGGCGCCCGCGCTGGCCGAGGAGGGCAGGCGGGCCGTGGCGCTGGTGGTGGGGACGGCCGCGATGCTGCTCGTCGCCGGGCTCATCGAGGGCTTCGTCACCGGCAGCGCGCTGCCCACCCCGGTCCGCATCGGCGTGGGTGCGGCCGTCGGCGCCGCCTTCTGGTTCTACGCCTGGAGCTTCGGCCGGCGGGCCGCGGCCGAAGGCCGCACCGGAACGATCGGCGAGGCCGATGCCGGGTGGTCCCGCTCCCGCTGAGCCTCGCCGGGGCGGCCTCCGCCCGCGTGCGAACGTCCGCTACAGGCTGCCTCGCGCCTTTGCGTCGAGGTAGGCGTCGCCGAGGGAGGGGGCGAAGGCGCCGGGGGCGGCGTCGACCACGGTCACCCCGAGGGCCCGCAGGCGGCCGGCCAGCCGGTGCCGCTCGTCGAGGGCGGCGACGGCCGCGGCCTTGCGGTAGGCGAGGCTGGCCTCGCTGGGCGTCGCCGCCGCCCACCGCTCCACCTCCGGGTCCCGGACCGAGCCCACGACGACGAGGTGGCGGCGCAGCAGCAGGGGCAGCGCCGGCAGCAGCGTCTCCAGCACGGCCTGCTCGTTCAGGTCCGTCAGCACCACGAACATCGACCGCCGGCGGAACCGGGCGAGCGCCTCGGTGAAGGCGCCGCGGTGGTCGCTCTCGACCAGGGCCGGCTGGAGGTCGTAGAGGGCCTCGCTCACCCTGGACAGCTGGGTGCTGCGCTGGCTGGGCGGCACCACCGCTCGGACGGCGGCGTCGTAGGCCAGCAGCCCGCAGCGGTCCCCGAGCCTGGTGGCCAGGTAGGTCAGCAGCAGCACGGCGTCCATGGCGTGCTCGACCCGCGGGGCGCCGGCCACCTGCCCGGCCTGCACCCGGCCGTTGTCGAGCAGCACGAGGACGGTCTGGTTGCGCTCGGCCCGGTAGGTCCGCACGATCGGCTTGGCCGAGCGGGCGGTGGCGGCCCAGTCGACGCGCCGGGTCTCGTCGTCCGGCGTCCACTCCCGCAGCTGCTCGAACTCGGTGCCACCGCCCCGCCCCCGGGCCGACCGCAGCCCCACCTCGAGGATGCGAGCCCGCTCCACCCGGAGCTCGGCCTGGGCCCGGCTGGTGAAGGGGGGGTAGACCCGCAGCACCGAGGGGAGGCGCCGGCGCCCCTGGCGAGCGGCCATCCCCAGGGGGCCGGCCACGCGAACCACCACCTCGGTCGGGGTGAACCGGCCCCGGCGCGTGGGCCGCAGCACCGTCGAGGCCGTCACCTCGCCGCGCCGGGGCACCCTGAGGAACAGGCGGCGGCGGCCGGCCTGCAGCGACGGCGCCAGCTCGTCGGCCACCTGGACCGACAGCGCCCGGCTGGTCGGGTTGCCGATCCGCCAGGTCACCGTCGCCTCGGCACCGAGGCCGACGATGGCGGGCAGCTCGCGGGCCACCGTCACGACCGACGGGCGGGGCGCCAACGCGGCGTCGGCGACGGCCAGGGCCAGGAGCACCAGGTCGCCCACGATGAGCACGGCGAGGGGCGACGGCGCCACGAAGCACAGCCCCGCCACGGCCACGAGCCCCAGCACGAACCGGGCGGTGGGCACCGGCAGCGAGAGCGGCGCCGCCCGCTGGGCGGTCAACGGGGCACGGGCACGGCCGTGAGGAGGCCGTCGAGGATGCCGTCGGGGGTGACCCCCTCGAGCTCGACCTCCGGCCGCAGGCCGATCCGGTGGCGCAGCACCGGCTTGGCGATCGCCTTCACCTCGTCGGGGGTCACGTAGGGCCGCCCCGAGAGCCAGGCCCACGCCTTGGCCGCCCACAGCAACGCGACGGCCCCACGGGGAGACACGCCCAGGGTCAGCGACGGCGACTCGCGGGTGGCCCGGCACAGCGAGACGATGTAGGCCTGGACCCTCGGGTCGCAGGTCACCCGAACCACCTCCTGGCGGCCGGCCTCCAGCTCGGCTGCACCCGCCACCCCGCGGATCCCCGCGCTCCGCACGTCGTGGGGGTCGAGGCCGGCCTCGTGGCTGGCCAGCATGCGGACCTCGTTCTCCGGCGACGGGTAGCCGACGGTCAGCTTGAACAGGAAGCGGTCGAGCTGGGCTTCGGGCAGCGGGTAGGTGCCCTCGTACTCGACGGGGTTCTGCGTGGCCACCACGAGGAACGGCGACGGGAGGGCCCGGGTCGTGCCGTCGCTCGAGACCTGCCGCTCCTCCATGGCCTCGAGCAGCGAGGCCTGGGTCTTCGGCGGCGTGCGGTTCACCTCGTCGGCCAGCAGGAGGTTGGTGAACACCGGGCCCTTCCGGAACCGGAACTGCCCGGTGCCCGGCTCGTAGATGCTCTGGCCGACCACGTCGGACGGCATCAGGTCGGGGGTGAACTGGACGCGGGCGAAGTCGAGCGACAGCGCGGCGGCCAGCGACTTCACCATCAGGGTCTTTGCCGTCCCGGGCACGCCTTCGAGCAGCACGTGACCGCGGACGAGCACCGAGGCGAGCAGCCCCGAGAGCACCGCCTCCTGGCCGACCACGACCTTCTGGACCTCGTCGCGCACGGCGGCGATGGCGGGAAGGGAGGACGAGGGTGCGGCAGTGGTCATGGCTGCTCCGAGTTCGAGGCTGGGGGGTGGGCCAGGGTTTCGGCCAGGGCCTGGGTGGCCCGAGCGAGGGCGACGAGCGCCTCGTCGTCGGGTGGATCGGGTGGGGCGACGGCCGCGGCGACCCGGTCGACCGGGACGCCGGTGCGGCTGGACGCCACCTCGACGATGGTCTGCGGGTCGCTGCTGCGCGGGAGGCCGAGGCGGTCGGTCACGGCGCGCCGGGCCTGCTGGACCAGGACCTGCGCGGCCCGCCGCCGGTGCCTTCCCTTCTGGTAGAGGTTGCCCACGGTCAGCACCAGCTCGCTCCCGGGGATCTGGACCAGCGGGTCCTCGGGCACCGGGCGGCCGAGCCGCCGCCCCCGCCAGAGGGCGGCGCCGAGGAACGCCACGAGCAGCTGGATGCCGGCCACCCGCCCCCGTCCGGGCAGCCCCGAGAAGGCACCTCCCTCTCCGGTCGGCTCGTCGGCTCCGACCTCGGCTGCATCGGGGGCGAGGTCGGAGACGATCTGGGTGGGCGTCCCGGGGGCGGGGGCGAGCAGCGCCATGGCCAGGCCGGCGGCGTCGGCCCGGTCCAGGCGGGCGTTGACGAACGGCCCCGCCCCGCCCATGGCCACCACCGTCCCCCGGCCCACCGGGG
This sequence comes from Acidimicrobiales bacterium, assembly GCA_030448245.1. Lineage (GTDB taxonomy): Bacteria > Actinomycetota > Acidimicrobiia > Acidimicrobiales > JAUJNH01 > JAUJNH01. The sequence goes on along the minus strand of JAUJNH010000006.1, from coordinate 177,513 downwards.
TGGCGACCAGCCAGTCGCCGTCGTCGGTCGAGAAGCACCCGACGGCCCCCGGCGCCCGCCCGGCCCGGTCGTAGACCAGGCTCTGGGCGGTGGGGATGGTGGCGATGGCCGCCAGCGCCGGGATGGCGCGGCAGCTCCCGCGGAGGTCGCCGTCGGTCGGAGCCGACGGCACCGGCGACAGGTAGGGCTGGGCCTGGGTCAGCGGCGACGCGGGGTCGGTGACCACCAGCGTGCCGCCACCTCGCACCCAGCCCATGATGTCATCCGCCCTCGCCTGGTCGAAGGTGTCCCGGAGGACGATCGCGGTGCGCCGGTCGGGCGACGGCGGACGGGCCGACACCCGCACGTCGGCGCCGCCCTCGGCGAGCAGCAGCACCAGCGCCTTGGCGCCCAGCTCGCCCGTGCCCTCGGGGTCGAGCGGGGTGCCGTCGCCGCTCGACCGCCGCACGACCAGGACCAGCACAGCGATCCCCATCAGGACGCCGGCCCAGGCCAGCGCCCGCGCCCGGCCGGACATCCGGCTCTCGGCGAGCAGGCCACCACGCGACAGGACCGCGGTCATGCCCGCGCCCTGGCCAGCACCTGGTCGCCCAGGTCGCGCACCTCGGCGGCCTCCGCGGGGCCCACCTCGACCGCGGCGTACCAGGCGTCTTCGAAGAGCCTGGTGGACCGGCTGAAGGCCGCCGCGCCATCGGGGAGGGAGCGGGCCACGGCCCTCCGGTACTCGCCGGTGGTCCGGCCGGGCACCTCCTCGAGGAGACCGCGCGCGGCGAGCTCGGCGACCACCGCTCGCCACGAGCACCGCAGAGCCTCGCGCCAGCGACCGGCGGCCTCGTGGGCGGCCGCCTCGGCCCGCCAGTCGGCTGGCGGGCGCCGACGCCCGTCGACGCCCACGCCGCCCCGCACGGCCGCGTCGCCCTGCAGGGCCCGCACCCCTCGCCACAGGGCGAACCCGAGGAGGCCGGCGACGGCGCCCACGATCGCCCAGGCGAGGAGCGGGCTGACGCTCCCCACCCCGCCGACGACCCGGTCGAGCAGCTCACCGAGCTCGTCGAGGACACGCTCGACCAGCGGTCGGGGCTCGGGGCGGAGCTCCGGGCGGGCCAGGATCTCCTCGGCCCGGCGGCGGGCCTGTGCCGGCGCCTCCTGGGGCGTGGGCAGCTCGCCCGGGCCGACGGCGACGGCCGGACCCGCCGCCACCACCAGCCACCCGAGCGCAGCGGCAGCCCCCGCGCTACGCCGCCGGTGGTGCACCGACGCCGAGGTCCCGTGCCATGACCTGCAGGTCGAACCCCTCCTGGCGGATCCGGAGGTCGAAGTAGAGGAGCGTCGCCACGATCGGGTTGAGCGGCGCCACCAGCACCGCCGAGGCCGTGCTCCCGAGGGCGAGGAACGGGAAGCCCCACCGGTAGCCGATGACGGCGGCGAGCACCCCCGGCACCCCGCTCACGATGTTGCTGAGCACCGAGCTGATGACCCCGCTCAGGAGGGCGATCCCGAGGACCGGCCAGTACCGGGCGCTGCACAGCACGAGCGACCGCCGCATCCCCCGGATCGGCCCCAGGCCCTCGACCACGATCGCCGGTGCCGTGACGACCCAAAGGGCCATCACCGCGACGGCGCCGACGAGGCAGCCCACGAGCCCCACGGCCTCGGTGAGCCACACGAGGAACCGGGCCACGACCAGAGCCGGGAAGAAGCGGACGGTGGCCCGCAGCGCCTGCCCGGCGGTGAGCTGGGTCCCGAGGTACGTGGTGGACACCGCCTTGGCCACGACGCCGGCGACCACCGACCCGCTGATGCCGAGGAGCAGCGCCGAGAGCAGCTGGATGACCAGCTGGCTGCCGCTGCCGAACGTGCCGGCATCCTCGGCCAGGCTCGGGTCGCTGGCGATGTCCAGCAGGCCGTAGCCGCCGTTGGCGCCGCGAGCCGCGACCGCGGCCACGATGCTGAGCGGCCCGGAAAAGGCGATCGTGACGAGGGCGATGGCCTTGAAGTTGGCCCGGTAGAGCTTGAAGGCGCCGTCGAGGATCTCGCCCAGCCCCATCGGGGCCAGCGGGAGCGGCCCGGTGCGGGCCGTGCCGCCGGTGGGCGGCGGCGGGCCGAAGCCTCCTCCGCCCGGCCCGCCCCAGCCAGGGCCGGCGGGAGGCGGCCCGGCGGGGGGCGGGCCCCACCCGGGAGGCGGGCCAGCCGGGGGCGGGCCCCATCCAGGAGGCGGGGCAGGCGGGGGGCCCCACCCGGGGGGCGGGTCAGCCGGGGGCCGACCGCGTTCGGGAGGCGGTTCCCACCCCGGTGCCGCCGCGGGGTCTGTCACGTGGGGTCAGCCTTCCCAGCCGCGACTCGGCGCCCGGGCCGCGGGACGAGGTGCCGCGCGGCCGTGCCCGTTGCCATTCGATCGTCGGTCGACGACGCGACGCCCGCCGGCGGCGGCCACCCGGGCCGCCACCTCCGCTTCGCCGGCCACCACGTACTGGGTGGCGCCGATGGTCCGCTCGAGGGAGACCAGGACGTCGGCCAGCTCGCCCCCGCGGGCCAGGGCGAGGTGCACGACCAGCTCGTCGCGTCCTCGGCGCCGCCGGTGCTCGACCTGCCACGCCGCCAGCCCGTCGGTGGAGGCGAGGACCGGTGCCGGCCACGCGTCGACCTCGCCGGTGTCGGGCAGCCAGGCGTCCTCCGACCGCTCGCTGGACGCGTCGGGCCCCACCTCCGGGACCGGAGGGAGGTGACCGAGGTCCACCGCAAGACCCCGTCCGCCACCAGCCTGCAGGGGGGCGGGGCGGGGCGCCTCGTCCTCGACCAGCTCCTTCGCCACCGCCCGCACCACCCCCTCGTCCTCGGCCTCGTCCTCGACCGCGGCGGCGCGACCGACCGGCGCAGCATCGACCGGTGCGGCATCGGCCAGCTCGGCGTCGACCGCTGCGGCGGCGGCCGCCGCAGGGTCGTCCGGCGGCTCGTCGGGCTGCACCGCCTCGTCCGGTGGTGCGGGCGGAACCTCGACCGGCCGGTCCGCCGGCACCAGCCTGACCAGACCCTCGTCCTCGAGGGTGGGCGCGTCGGCCTCGACGGGCGGAGCGGCCCTGACGCGGGCCGCTCTTCCGGCGGGCGCGGCAGGTGCGGCAGGTGCACGTGCCGCTCGGCGAGGGCTGGACCGCCCGGGCCGGGCGGCCCGGACCGGCTCGTCACGGCCGGTCTCCTTGGTCTCGGCGAGCATGGCATCGCCGTCCACGGCCCGCCCACCGGCCCCGCTGACCGGTCTGGCGTCGACGATCCGCGGGGTCGTCCGGCCGCAGGTCTCACACGCCCCCTCGACCAGCCGCCCCCTGACGCCCGTGGCCAGGCGCACCATCGCCGTCCCCCGCCAGCCCAGCCCGGTCCAGACCAGCTCACCCACGGCGCCCGGCTCGGCCGGTTCGCCGTCGGGCCCGCACACCTCGAGGAGCTCGGCCTGCGGCCAGGTGTGCACCCCCTCGCCCCCGCGGCACTGGGTCCAGAGCGCACGGGTGCCCGGAGGAGCCCACGACTCGACGACGACAGCCTCGCGACCGGCCGCCGCCACGAGCCGGGCGCGCTCGGTCCGCAGCAGCGGGGACCGGGTGATCACGAGGATGGTGCCCACGGCCTTGCGGGCGGGGCCGGTGAGGCCGTCGAGCACCCGCAGCAGGTCCGGTGGACGACCCGCCAGCACCGTCGGGCCGAGGAGGCTCACGGCCTCGATCGACGCCGAGGGCGCCAGCGCCGCCAGCGGCACGGTCGCCTCGCGGGCGCCCAGCACCAGCTGCCACGACGAGAGCGTCGGCCCTGGTGGCACGAGCCCGACGATGGCGTCGCTCAGGCCGATGCCAGCCAGCTCGAGGCTGCGGCGCCCCAGCTCGGCCAGCCGCACCAGGTCGGCCTCGGTGCAGCCCACCGGCACGTCGCCCTCGATGATCCAGTGGATCGGCTTGTAGAGCGGATCGAGGATCCGACGCATGGCGCTGGCGCTGCCCCGGCCCACCCGGGCCCGCCGCAGGCGCCGGCGCAGGGGCCGCGGCCCGCTCTTGCGCACCGCCTCAGGCGGCGGCCGCAGGACGAGCGTGTTGGGCGGTCCGAGGGCGCCGAGCGGCCGGGGGCGCAGCGCGGCGAGATCCTTGGTTGAGCTGGCTCGCCGCAGCCCCGCCTCTTCGGCCGCCTCCCGCCAGTAGGACGTGTAGGTGAGCACCTCCGCGGCCACCGCGGCGCGGACCAGCCGGCGCTGCTCCGAGGCGTACGCCCCTGGCCGCTCCGTGTCACCGAGCACGGCGGCCGATGGTACGCCCTCGGTCTGCCGCTGGCCCTCCTCCCAGGGCTACCGTGGTGCCCGATATGTACGAGACGGGACCTCGGGGGATCCGGTGAGCCAGCTCCGACTCGACCCGCTCAAGGGCCGGTGGAGCGTCATCAGCGAGGAGCGGCGCGAGCGCCCCTTCTCGTTCCAGCCCCGGCGGCTTCCGGTGGAGAGCGATGCGCGCCCCTGCCCGTTCTGCCCGGACGACGAGCGGGACGACCTGATCCCCACGCTCGAGGTGGCTGGTGAGGACGGCTGGCAGGTGCGGGTCGTGCCCAACCTCTACCCGGCCTTCGAGGGCACCTCGCCGATGGCGGTCACCAACCTCGGGCCGGTCTTCACCCAGGCCCCGGGCAGCGGCATCCACGAGGTCCTCCTCCTCGGGCCCGACCACCACCGCAGCTGGGCCGATCTCGACGACCAGCGGGCCGCCCTGGTCATGGAGGCGGTGGCCACCCGGATGGTGGCCCACTCGAGCCAGCCCGGGCTGCGCTACAGCCAGGCCATCGTCAACGCCGGCCGGGAGGCTGGCGCCTCGCTCGAGCACCCGCACGGCCAGCTGATGGGCATCCCGTTCGTGCCCCGTGAGATCACCGACGAGCAGGCCGGTTTCGCCCGGTTCGCCGGCAACTGCCTCCTGTGCACGACCATGGACGCCGAGGAGTCGGCCGGCAACCGGGTGGTCTACGCCGACGACGACGTGCTCGTCGTCTGCCCCTACTGGTCCGGGACGCCGTTCGAGATGCTCGTCCTGCCCCGCAGCCACAGCGCCCACCTTGCTCGAGCCTCGACCAGCGACCTGGCCGCGGTCGGCCGGGCGCTCCAGCGGGGGCTGGCGGCGCTGCGGGCGATGCTGGGCGACGTCGCCTACAACGTCATCTTCCACTCGGCGCCCCACCGCACGGCCGGCGACTTCCACTGGCACGCCCACGTGCTGCCAAAGGTGACCACCGCAGCGGGGTTCGAGCTGGGCACGGGCGTCGTCATCAACGTGGTGGCACCGGAGGACGCAGCCAGCAGCCTCAGGGCGGCGCCGGCTGCGGCCTGAAAGCCCCCAAAGCAGCCGGGGTGGCGGGGATAGAGGCTCAATCCCGCCTAGGCTGGGCCGAAAGACGGCTGAGACGACCTTGTACTCGCCCGAGAGCATGAGAAGGTAATTGCGATGGCAACCGGTACTGTGAAGTTCTTCAACGCTGAGAAGGGCTTCGGCTTCATCTCCCGTCCCGATGGTGACGACGTGTTCGTTCACTTCTCCAACATCGAGGGCACGGGCTACAAGACCCTCGAGGAGGGCCAGCAGGTCGAGTTCGACGTCGCCCCCGGGCGAAAGGGCGAAGAGGCCCAGAAGGTCCGGGTGATCTGACTGGCCGCGCAGCGCAGCAGCTTCGGCAAGCTCGAGCTCGAGAGGGCGAAGAAGGCCAAGGCTGCGGCCAAGCGTGAGCGCCGCCACGACCGGTCGGAGGAGGCGCCCGCCGAGGCGGCGGCGCCGCTCCCGTCCGGGCCCTCCACCGACGAGATCCTCCGCCAGATCGAGGACCTCCACCACGACTTCGAGGCGAAGGTCATCGACTTCGAGACCTTCGAGGAGAAGAAGGCCCAGCTCTTCGCCAAGCTCTCGATCGACTAGGTCGGCAGCCCCAACGCGTCCACCGCCAGCCCAAGGGCCTCGCCCAGGGGCTGGAGCTCCGGCCTGACGTCTGCGATCAGTGCCCCGTACACCGCCTCCTGGGCGCGTGCGAGATCGATGCCGACACCCAGGTCCTGGGCCAGGCGCAAGGCCTGCAGGGCGGACCCTGCCCCGCCGGGCTCGCCGGCGACGGCCTTGCCGATCGCGCCCTCGACCACCTCACCAAGGAGGCGGCGGGCGGCCGGCGTGTCGATGGCGATCGTCCCGGCCAGCGGCGAACGGGCCAGCGCCACCGCCTCCTCGTGGTCGAGGACGACGCCCGAGCCGCTGCGGGCCGCCACCAGCGCTTCGACCTGGGCGGCCAAAGCCACCTCGGCCGGCAGGGCCAGCTCGCGGGGCAGCGGGTAGCCCGCCCCCACCAGCGCCTCCAAGGTGGGGCGAGCGTCGTTGACGAGGTGCTCGAGCTCGGCCACGAACCGCTCGACCAGGCGGCTGGCCACGTCGCCGAGCAGCTCCTCGGCCGAGCCGGGCAGCGCCGAGGTGACGTCGAACTCGTCCGGGCCGAACCGCTCGCCCAGCTCCCGCAGGAGGGTGGTGATCGGCATGCCGCCCAGGAAGGCGCTCCGCAGCGCCCGCACGTCGGAGGCGTCACGCGTCGGGTCGGCCGGCCGGGTGGCTCCGAGCACCTCGAGGCCGCCGAGCCGCAGGGCCGCGTAGGCGTGCGCCGTGGTCCGGCCGGTGCGGCGGTGGCGCAGGGTGGCCACACCGGTGGCCAGGGCCACCGAGCCGCGCTCGTGGCGGCCGTGGCCTGCGGCCTCGACCTCCCATGCCCCGAGCCGGCTGGGCGGTGCCTGGTCAGCCAGGACGCCGGCCAGGGCCAGGTGGGCGGCCACCCGGGCCGGGCCCACCCGGGCGGTCTCGACGTGGGTGCGCCACACCTGGGCTCCGTCACCCTCCTCGGGGCGGTTGCTGCGGGCGGTGGCCAGCACGGCGAGGAGCTCCTCGGTCGGCGGGCGCTCGCCCAGCTCCTCCAGCAGGTCCAGGACCCGAGCGGCGTAGCGCAGCACCTGCACCGTCTCGAGACCGGCCAGGTCGTGGAAGAACCACCCGCACGAGGTGTACATCGCCATGCTGCCCCGGAGCGCCTCCAGCAGGGAAAAGGCGTCGACCCGGTCTCCGACGACGTGCTCGGCGGCGAAGGCATCCGGGTCGCAGGCGTCCAGGAGCACCTCGATGTAGGCGTCACGAGCCGCCCAGGGATCCCGCAGCAGCGACGGCCCGCGGCGCTCGACCACGGCGACCACGGCGTCGCGCAGCAGGTCGAGGGCGGCCCGCAGCGGCGCCCGCCACTGCTGGTCGTCGCCGGGCTGGCTCCCGGTCGAGCAGCCGCAGTCCGCCTGCCAGCGGCCGACGCCGTGGGCGCACGACCAGGCCGAGGTGCGCACCCGGGCCTGGAGCGTGGGCCGAACCGCAGCCAGGGCGGGGCCCAGCGTGGCCGGGGCAACCTTCTGACGGGGGGATTCGACGGCCAGGGCGTAGGCGATGCTGCGCTCGGCCCAGCGGTGGTGGTGCCCGAACGTCTCGCCGTCGGTGGCCACCACGACCAGCCCCTCCCCCGCCGCCGCGGCCCGGGCCACCAGGTCGGCGCTGGCCATGCGGCCGAGACCAAAGGCGACGTCGTTGCTGAGGCTGCCGTCGTAGACGACCAGGTCGAGGCCCAGCTCCGGCCTCGTCGGGTGCTGCCAGCGGTACGGCCGGCGGATGTCGGGCGCCACGGCCACCTCGTCCCACGGGCCGCTCGGGCCGGCGGCCAGGCGGCGGACCGCCGCCACCTGGTGCGGGGCCAGGATGGTGAACGCCAGGCCCTCCTCGGCCAGGACGCACAGCACCTCCTCGGACACCGCGCACTCGGGCAGCCACATGCCCTGGGCGTCGTGGCCGAAGCGGTGGCGCACGTCGGCCAGGCCCCAGCGCACCTGGGTGCGCACGTCGCGCTCGGTGGCCAGCGGGAGGATGATGTGCCCATGGGCCTGGGCCACGACGCCGGCGCCGTCGGCCACCATCCGCTCGAGGACGTCGGGGGCGTGGACCTGGAGCCACGAGGTCAGCGTCGGCCCGACGTTGAACGAGAGCAGGCCGTAGTTGTCGACCAGGGCCAGCACCCGGTTCCGCTCGTCGACCACCCGGGCCGCCCCGTTGGGCCGGTAGCACTCGTCGGTGATCCGGTCGTTCCAGTCGTGGTACGGCGCAGCCGAGGGCTCCCTGGCCACCTCCTCGGTCCACGGGTTCTCCCGGGGCGGTTGGTAGAAGTGGCCGTGGACGACGAGGGTGACGCCCATGGCGGCGGCATCGTAGACGCCGCCCTAGGTCACCCCTCGGGGACGAGCCAGACGACGGCGAGGGGCGGGAGGGTCAGCGGTGCCGAGGCCGGCTGGCCGTGCCAGGACGGGCCGCCGGCTTCCACCTGACCCAGGTTCCCGAGGCCCGACCCTCCGTAGGCAGACGCATCGGTGTTGAGGACCTCGCGCCAGCGGCCCGGCCGGGGCAGGCCGATGCGGTAGGCGTTGTGGGGGTTGGGGGTGAGGTTGGCGACGCAGGCGAGGACACGGGTCCCGTCGGCCGACCTCCGCAGGAACGAGAGCACCGAGTTGTCCGAGTCGTCGGCGTCGATCCAGGCGAAGCCGTCCGCCTCGGCGTCCTGCTCCCACAGCGCCGGCTCGCCCCGGTACAACCGGTTCAGGTCGCGCACGAGCGAGTGGGCGCCGCGGTGGCCGGGGTCGGCCAGCAGGTGCCAGTCGATGCTGCGGGCCTCGGACCACTCCTGCTCCTGGGCCAGCTCGCAGCCCATGAACAGCAGCTGCTTGCCGGGGTGGGCCCACATCCAGCCGTAGAGGGCTCGGAGGTTGGCCAGCTGCTGCCACCGGTCGCCCGGCATCTTGCGCAGGAGGGAGCCCTTGCCGTGGACGACCTCGTCGTGGGAGAGCGGCAGCACGAAGCTCTCGCTGAAGGCGTACAGCAGCCCGAAGGTCAGCTCGCTCTGGTGGTAGCGGCGGTAGAGGGGGTCACGCGAGAAGTGCTGCAGCGTGTCGTGCATCCACCCCATGTTCCACTTGAAGCCGAACCCGAGCCCGCCCAGGTAGGTGGGCCTGCTCACGGCCGGCCACGAGGTCGACTCCTCGGCCACCGTGATCACCCCGGGGACCCGCCCGTACACCTCGATGTTCATCTCCTTCAGGAACTCGACGGCCTCGAGGTTCTCCCGCCCGCCGAAACGATTCGGCACCCACTCGCCCTCCTTGCGGGAGTAGTCGAGGTAGAGCATGGAGGCCACGGCATCGACCCGCAGGCCGTCGATGTGGAGCTCCTCGAGCCAGTAGAGGGCGCTGGCGATGAGGAAGCCGCGCACCTCGTCGCGCCCGAAGTTGAACACCAGGGTTCCCCAGTCGGGGTGCTCGCCCTGGCGGGGGTCGGCGTGCTCGTAGAGGGCGGTCCCGTCGAAGTGGGCCAGCGCCCACACGTCCTTCGGGAAGTGGGCCGGGACCCAGTCGATGAGCACCCCGATGCCGCGGGCGTGGAAGGCGTCGACCAGCACCCGGAAGTCGTCGGGGGTGCCGAAGCGTGAGGTGGGGGCGAAGTAGCCGGTGACCTGGTAGCCCCACGACCCCCCGAAGGGGTGCTCGGCCGGCGGGAGCAGCTCGACGTGCGTGAAACCCATGTCCGCGACGTAGGCCGGGAGCTGCTCGGCCAGCTCGAGGTAGGTGAGCGAGCGGTCCCCCTCCTCGGGCACCCGCCGCCACGACCCCAGGTGGACCTCGTAGACGCTGGTCGGCGTGCGCAGCCAGTCGGTCTCGGCGCGGTGCCGCAGCCAGTCGGCGTCCTGCCAGCGGTGGGCCGGATCCGGGCAGACGACCGAGGCCGTGCCCGGCGGCAGCTCGGCCCACCGGCTCATCGGGTCGGCCCGCTGCACGGTCGTGGCGTCGGCACCGCGGATCTCGAACTTGTAACGGGAACCGGGCGCAACCCCGGGCAGGAACAGCTCCCAGACGCCGCTGGCGCCGAGGGTGCGCATGGGGTGGCGGCGGCCGTCCCACATGTTGAGGTCGCCGACCAACGAGACCCCGCGGGCGTTGGGCGCCCAGACGGCGAAGGCGGTGCCGACCAGGCCGTCGTGGGTGCGGTGGTGGGCGCCCAGCACGTCCCACAGGCGGCGGTGCCGTCCCTCGCCGATCAGGTGGAGGTCGACCTCGCCCAGGGTGGGCCAGGCGGAGTAGGCGTCCTCCTCGACCACCTCCGTGCCGCCCGGCCACGTGGTGGCCAGCTGGTGGGGGCTCTGCGGGTTGGCGCCGGCCGGGACGTCGCCAGCCCAGAGGCCGCTGGGGTGGACGAGCTCGAGCGGGTGGCGGGCGCCGTCGACGATCACCTCGACGGCCAGTGCGTCCGGCCGCCATGCCCTGACCTGGGGCCCGTGGCGGCCCAGGACCGAGTGGGGGTCCCCGTGGACCCCGGCCACGAGCAGGTCACCGTGGGCCCGCAGGTCCGACTCGTGGCGAACGTCCATCACCGGCTCCCTCCGGCCAGCTGCTGCACGGCCTTTTCCGGGATCCACGCCCAGTCGGGCCGGAAGCCCCGCTCGTAGGCCAGCTCGTAGACCGCCTTTTCCAGCAGGTACGCGTCGAGGACCGGCTCGGGGTCGGACGGCAGGAGCACGGCGATCGAGGGGTCGCTCAGGTAGGCCTCCCGACAGGCTCGCACCGCAGCCTGCTCCCATCCCTCGCCGTGGCCCCCGACGACGGAGGCGTAGGCGAACGACCGGAGCATGCCAGCCAGGTCCTTGAGCGGGGGCGCCGGCGCCCTGCGCTCGGCGAGCGACCGGTTGGGCTCACCTTCGAAGTCGATGACGTACCACCGCTCGCCGTGCTGGAGGAGCTGGCCGAGGTGGTAGTCGCCGTGGACCCGGATGGTGGGGCCCGGATCGGGCAGGGCGCGTAGGGCTGCAAGCGACTCCGCGGAGGGGCCGACGTCGGCGTCGGCGCAGGCCCGCTCGTAGGTGGCGACCAGCGCCTCGTGCTCGGCGGGCTGGGTGGGAAAGGCCCGGGCCAGCGCGGCGTGGAGTCGGGCGGTGAGGTGGCCGACGGCGGCGGCGAGCTCGGTGGGGTCGCCGTCGTGAGCCAGCGCCACCGTCCAGCCGTCGGCGACCGCGCCGAGGAACGGGACGGCCACGGCCAGGTCCCAGCCGTCCTCGCTCCAGTCGGCGAGCGGCGCCACCACATCGGCGAACCCCACGGCATCGAGCGCCGCCGGCACCTCGACGTCGGGGTTGGGACCGTGCTGCAGCTTTCGGAAGACCTTGACGAGCACCTCGTCGTCGACCACCACCGACGAGTTCGACTGCTCGGCGCCGAGGGCCCGCACGCTCCCGACGGGGCGTCCCAGCACCCGCTCGGCCACGGCCGGATCGGTCACGTCGTCGTCACCGCTCGCGCCGACGAGCAGGTGGTACGCCCCGCCACCGACGACCTCGGCCAGCACGTGCTGGAGCGACCCGACGGGGGGAAGCTCGACGATGCCGGTGACCGCCTCCCCCGCATACCACCGCTTGCCGCGCAGGACCGACGCGGCAAGCTGCACATCCATCAGGCCCATCCTGCCCGAACCCCCCCGAGCCGACACAAGCCGACGGGCGGTGAGCTTGGCCGCCAGCCGGCTGGCGCCCGGCCCGCAGGCGGCTCCGCCGCCGAGGAGGCCAACGGAGCGCGGGGCTGAGAACCCGACCGAACGGAGCGAGCGAAGCGAGCGAGTGAGCGTCGGCGCGCTAGCGCAACGCGAACCAGAAGAAGCTGTAGGGGGCGAGGGTGATGAAGTAGGGCAGCTCGCCGATCCTCGGGAACTCGTTCTGGCCCAGCAGCTCGACCGGGACCAGTCCGTTGAACCGGGAGAGGTCGAGCTCGACCGGCTGGGCCCGCTTGGACAGGTTGTTGACGCACAGGACCCGGTCCTCGTGCTGCTGGCGGACGAAGGCGAGGACGGACGAGTTGGCCGGGTGGAGGACCTCGAACGAGCCGACGCCGAACACCTCGTGCTGGCGGCGCACCTCGAGGATGCGCCGCACCCAGTGGAGGAACGACGACGGGTTGCGGCGCTGACCCTCGACGTTCACAGCCGCGAAGCCGTAGACGGGGTCCATGAGGGGTGGCAGGTAGAGCTGGGCGAAGTCGGACTTCGAGAAGCCGCCGTTGCGGTCGGGCGTCCACTGCATCGGGGTGCGCACCCCGTCACGGTCGCCCAGGTAGATGTTGTCGCCCATCATGATCTCGTCGCCGTAGTACAGGATCGGGCTGCCCGGGAAGCTGAACAGCATGGCGTGCAGCAGCTCGGCGACGCGGCGGTCGTTGTCGATGAGCGGGGCGAGGCGTCGGGAGATCCCCACGTTCCGCTTCATGCGGGGGTCCTTGGCGTACTCGGCGTACATGTAGTCCCGCTCCTCGTCGGTGACCATCTCGAGCGTCAGCTCGTCGTGGTTGCGGAGGAAGATCCCCCACTGGCAGCCGGCGGGGATCTCGGGGGTCTGGTTGAGGATGTCGACGATCGGGTGGCGGTCCTCCTTGCGCACCGACATGAACATCCGGGGCATCAGGGGGAAGTGGAAGCACATGTGGCACTCGTCGCCCTCGCCGAAGTAGTCGACGACGTCGGCGGGCCACTGGTTGGCCTCGGCCAGCAGCACCTTGCCGGGGTGGGTGGCGTCGACCTCCTTGCGCAGGCGCTTCAGGTAGGCGTGGGTCTCGGGCAGGTTCTCGCCGTTGGTGCCGTCGCGCTCGTACAGGTAGGGGACGGCGTCGAGCCGGAAGCCGTCGAGGCCGAGGTCCAGCCAGAACCGGACGACGTCGAGCATGGCCGCTTGGACGTCGGGGTTCTCGTAGTTCAGGTCGGGCTGGTGGCTGAAGAACCGGTGCCAGTAGTACTGGCCTCGCACCGGGTCCCAGGTCCAGTTCGACTTCTCGGTGTCGACGAAGATGATCCGGGCCTCGTTCCAGCGCTTGTCGTCGTCGCTCCAGACGTACCAGTCGGCCCTGGGGTTCGTGCGGTCCTGGCGGCTCTCCTGGAACCACGGGTGCTCGTCCGAGCTGTGGTTCATCACGATGTCGGCGACGACCCGCAGTCCCCGCTTGTGGGCCTCCTCGATGAGCATGGCGGCGTCACCGAGGTGGCCGTACTCGGGCAGGATCGTGAAGAAGTCGCTGATGTCGTAGCCGCCGTCGCGCAGGGGCGAGCTGTAGAACGGGAGCAGCCACAGGCAGTCGACGCCGAGCCACTGCAGGTAGTCGAGCTTGGAGACGAGGCCTTGGAGGTCGCCGGTGCCGTCGTCGTTGTGGTCGGCGAACCCGCGGGTCAGGACCTCGTAGAAGACTGCGTGCTGGAACCAGCTGTCGGCGGCCCGGTCGCGGCCCGGGGCGGCCGGGTTGTCGGTGAAGCTGGCGTGGCCGTCCCGCATCGATCTCGAAGGTACCTGCCGCCAGGGGGGGCAAGGCCAGTCCAGCCCTCCGCCGGCCCGCTCAGGCGCCGATGCGGCGCAGGGACAGGATGTGACCGGGACCGACGGCGGGGTCGAGGCGAACCCACGGGTTGGGCCCGGCCCACTCGTAGGACTCGCCGCTCAGGGCGTCGATGGCGACGTACGGCCCGTCGAGCGGGAGGCCGAGCTCGGCCAGGTCGAGCTGGAGGAAGCCCGAGTGCACGTTCCAGGGGTCGAGGTTGACGACCACGAGCACCACGTCGTCCTTCGACCGGTTCATGCGGGAGAAGGCGAACAGCCTCGGGTTGTCTGCGGTGTGGACCCGGGCGCCGCGGAGCCGGCGCAGAGCCGGGTGGCGGCGCCGGACGGCGTTGAGCGTGCCGAGGAAGGGGGCGAGCGAGGCCGGGCTGCCCCACTCGCGGCGCTTCAGCTCGAACTTCTCGGAGGCGAAGTACTCCTCGTTGTCAGGGCTGGCGGGAACGTTCTCGCAGAACTCGAAGCCGGAGTACACGCCCCAGGTGGGGACCATGGTGGCGGCCAGCATGGCCCGCATGCGGAAGGCGGCGGGCGGGCCGTCCCGCAGGGGGCCCGACAGGATGTCCGGCGTGTTCGTCCAGAAGGCCGGTCGCATGTAGTCGGCGGTGCGACCCTCGCTGACCTCCTCCAGGTACTCGCCCAGCTCCCACGCCTCGGTGCGCCAGGTGAAGTAGGTGTAGCTCTGGCTGAACCCGACCTCGGCCAGCCGGGCCATCACCTTCGGCCGGGTGAACGCCTCGGCCAGGAACACGGTCTCGGGGTGGCGGCTGCGGACGTCGGCCAGCACCCACTGCCAGAAGGCCAGCGGCTTGGTGTGGGGGTTGTCGACCCGGAACATCGTGACCCCTCGGCCGATCCAGGTCTCGAGGATGTCCCGGCAGGCCGTCCACAGCGCCAGCCGATCCTCCTCGTGCTCCGGCCAGAAGTTGATGGGGTAGATGTCCTGATACTTCTTCGGCGGGTTCTCGGCGTAGGCGATGCTCCCGTCGGACCGGCGGTGGAACCACTCCGGGTGGGCTGCGACCCACGGGTGGTCGGGGCTGCACTGCAGGGCGTAGTCGAGGGCCAGCTCGAGGCCCAGCGACTGCGCCTCCTCGACCAGGTTGGCGAAGTCCTTGAGCGTGCCGAGCTCGGCGTGCAGCTCGGTGTGGCCTCCCTCCTCCGAGCCGATGGCCCACGGGCTGCCGGGGTCGTCGGGGCCCGCCACCAGCGTGTTGCCCGGACCCTTGCGGTGCGAGCGGCCGATGGGGTGGACGGGCGGGAAGTAGACGACGTCGAAGCCCATGGCGGCCACGTCGTGGAGCCGCTTGGTCGAGCCGACGAGGCCACCTTCGGACCGGGGGAAGAACTCGTACCAGGCGCCCACGGCGGCCCGCTCGCGGTCGACCCAGAGGGGGTAGGCGCGGGAGGTGACGAGGTCGGAGCTCCGCTGGGGGCCGACCATCCTGGCTGCGACCGCGGGGTGCTCGACCCGCTCGAAGCGCTCGCGCTGGGCGAGGACCCGGTCGCGCAGGGCTTCGACCGCCTGGGCCAGCTCGGGGTCGTCGCGCTCCTCGAGCAGGAGGGCGCCGTCCTCCAGCTCGATCGCGACGTCCTGGCCGGCGTCGAGCTTCTTCTCGATGCCGTGGAGCCAGGTGGCCCACCGGTCCGTCCACGCCTCGACGGCCAGCTGGTGCGGGCCCATGCGAGCAGGCCGGATCACGGTCTCCCAGCGGTCGTTCCCGATCGGCGCCAGGGGCGACTGCGACCACTCGTCCTCGTCGGCGTGACGCCAGCGCAGCCGACCGCCGAGCAGGTCGTGGCCGTCCGTGACGAGGTCGCACGACACCTCGAGCTCTTCGTCCACGACGGCTTTGGCCGGTTCACCGCTCGGCGTGGAGGGTCGGACGTCGTCGATGGCGATGCGGCCGAAGGGGATCACACCCTCCGGGTTACCACGGACGGATCGTCCCCGAGAGCGCCCGTGGGAGGGTGGGCCCCGACTCGGTAGGTTGGCCGACCATATGAAGGCGCTCCGAAGCTTCACGGTCCGCACCCGTCTCCCGGAGCCGCTGGCGCCCCTCGGGGCCCTGGCCATGAACCTCCGCTGGTCGTGGGACGAGCGGACCCGTGACATCTTCCGCTGGGTGGACCCCGGCGTGTGGGAGGACACCGGCCACGACCCGGTGGGCCTGCTCGGCCGGGTGCGGCCGGAGCGCTTCCAGCAGCTGGCCGGCGACCCGGCCTTCATGTCGTTCCTCGGCGAGGTCCACGACGAGCTCACCCGCTACCTCGAGCGGCCCCGCTGGTTCCAGAACAAGGGCGGGTCGCCGCTGCGCACGATCGCCTACTTCTCACCCGAGTTCGGCATCGCCGAGGCGCTCCCCCAGTACTCGGGCGGCCTGGGGGTGCTGGCTGGAGACCACCTGAAGGCCGCCAGCGGGCTGGGGGTGCCGCTGGTGGGGGTCGGCCTGTTCTACAAGCAGGGCTACTTCCGCCAGTCGCTCAACACCGACGGGTGGCAGCAGGAGACGTTCCCGATCCTCGACCCGTTCTCGATGGCCCTGACCCTGCTGGACGACGTGAAGGTCACGGTCGACCTCGCCGGCGAGTCGCTGACCGCCCAGGTGTGGCGGGCCGACGTCGGCCGGGTGCGGCTCTACCTGCTGGACAGCGACGTCGAGGACAACGCGCTGGAGGGGCGGGCGGTGACGGACCGTCTGTACGGGGGCGGCACCGAGCACCGGCTGCGCCAGGAGATCCTGCTGGGCGTCGGCGGCGTCCGGGCCCTGGCCGCGATGGGCCTGGAGTCGCAGGTCTTCCACACGAACGAGGGGCATGCCGGCTTCCTGGGCCTCGAGCGCATCCGGCGGTTCGTGAACGACGACGGGCTCGGCTTCGACGAGGCGGTCGAGGCCTCGCGGGCAGGCACGGTCTTCACCACCCACACCCCCGTGCCGGCCGGGATCGACCTGTTCCCCCGCCAGCTCATGGAGAAGTACTTCGACGAGTGGGCCCGCGACTGCGGGGTCACCATCGACGCCCTCATGTCCCTCGGCCACGCCGTGACCGAGACCCCCGACCGGCCCTTCAACATGGCGGTGATGGGGCTGCGCCTGGCCGGCCGCAGCAACGGCGTCTCGAAGCTGCACGGAGCGGTGAGCCGGGAGATGTTCTCCCACCTCTTCCCGGGCATCGGCTCGGACGAGACGCCCATCGGCTCGGTGACCAACGGGGTCCACGGTTTCACCTGGGTGAGCCCCGAGATCAACGACCTGTTCACCCGCCACCTGGTGCCGTCGTGGCCCGAGGCCGACGCGGCGACGTGGGCCCAGATCGACGGGGTGGCCGACGACGAGCTGTGGCGGGTGAAGGAGCAGGGCCGCAGTCGCCTGGTGTCGTTCGTCCGCGGCCGGCTGCGCCGCCAGGCGCTGGCCAAGGGCCTCGACGCCGACGTGTCGTGGTGCGATGAGGCGCTCGATCCGCGCATCCTCACCATCGGCTTCGCCCGCCGCTTCGCCACGTACAAGCGGGCCGACCTGCTGCTCTCCCAGCCCGAGCGCCTCGAGCGGCTCCTGCTCTCCGCCGACCAGCCGCTGCAGCTGGTGTTCGCCGGCAAGGCCCACCCGGCCGACGACAACGGCAAGGAGCTGATCCGCCGGATCGCCCAGTTCGCCCGCCGCCCCGAGGTGCGCCACCGGTTCGCCTTCCTCGAGGACTACGACATCGCGGTTGCCCGGCTGCTGCTGCAGGGCAGCGACGTCTGGCTCAACAACCCCCGCCGGCCCCTCGAGGCCTGCGGCACGTCGGGCGAGAAGGCCGCCCTGAACGGGGCCCTCAACTGCTCGATCCTCGACGGCTGGTGGGACGAGATGTACGACGGCACCAACGGGTGGGCCATCGCCTCGGCCACGGCCGAGCGCGACCTCGATCGCCGCGACCACTTCGAGGCCGAGTCGCTGTTCGACCTGCTCGAGCAGCAGATCCTGCCCCTGTTCTACGACCGGGGCCCGGGCGGGCCGGTGCCCCGGCCATGGGTGCGCCGGGTGAAGTCGAGCCTGCGGACCCTCGGGCCGCAGGTCGAGGCCAGCCGGATGGTCCGCGACTACGTGGAGCAGATGTACGAGCCCGCCGCCACCCGGGCCGACACCATGGCCGCCGGCTCGTGGGAGAAGGCACGGGCGCTGGCCGCCTGGAAGCGGCGGGTGGCCCAGTCGTGGGCCGCGGTCAGCGTCGCCGCCGTCGACAGCGACACCTCGACCCTCGAGGTGGGAGCCGCCCGCAGCGTCAACGCCATCGTCTTCCTCGGCGACCTGTCACCCGACGACGTGGCCGTGCAGCTGGCCCACGGGCAGGTCGGGCCCAGCGACGAGCTGGCGAACACCGACGTGATCGAGATGGAGCGGCTCGGGCTCGCCGACGAGTCGGGCCAGCACCGCTTCGCCGGCACCTTCACCTGCGAGCGCACGGGCCGCCACGGCTTCACCGTCCGGGTGGTCCCCAAGCACCGCGACCTCCCGGTCCCCGCCGAGATGGGCTGCGTCGCCTGGGGGTCGTGACCGGGGGCACCTCTACCTGGGATGCCCTCGCGGAGCTCGTACGACGGCGCCCGGATCACCGGCCTTCGAAGGTCGCCTTGCCGGGGCCGTTGGTCAGGAAGGATCGCACGCCGGCGGCCGCGTCGGCCGTGCGGAACACCTGCCCGAACAGCTCGGCCTCCAGAGCCAGACCGTCGTCCAGGGTGGCCTCGAGCCCGTCGTCGATGGCCCGCTTGGCCAGCGCCTGGGCCACCAGGGCGCCCCGGGCCGCCTCGGCGGCGAGCGCGCTGGCGGCAGCCAGGACGTCCTCGCGAGGCACCACCCGGTCGACCAGGCCGATCCTGAGGGCCTCGTCGGCTCCGACCGCTCGACCCGTGAGGATGAGGTCCTTGGCCCGGGCCGGGCCGACGAGGCGGGCCAGCCGCTGCGTTCCCCCGCCGCCCGGGATGATGCCGAGGAGGATCTCGGGCTGGCCGAGCCTGGCGTTGTCGGCGCACACCCGCAGGTCGCAGGCCAGCGCCAGCTCGCACCCGCCACCCAGGGCGTAGCCGGCGACGGCCGCGATGGTGAGGCGCGGGATGGCCGCCACCGCGTCGTAGGCGGCTCGGAACCCGTCGCTGATGGCCATGGCCCGTTCGGCGGCGATGACGCCGCCGTCGTCGGTGGTCAGCTCGGTGATGTCGGCGCCGGCGGCGAACAGCAGGCGCCCGCCCCACACCACCACCGCGCCGGGCGGATCCTCCGTCAGCGCCTCGGCCGCCACCGTGAGCTGGCGCACCACCTGGGTGGACAGGGCGTTCGCCCTGGGCCGGTCGATGCGCACCACGGCCACACCGTCAGCCCCCCGCTCGACCCGCACGAGCTCTTCGTCGGCCACCGCCGCGACCCTAACCCCCGGCCTGCGCGCCGCCCCGCCGGATCTCGCAAGCTCGGACACGGTGTCGGGCTGGCCGGGCCGCCCGCCTCTTCCTGGCGCGCCATGCTCCTGTGGTGAGCGGCAGGTGCCTGGTCCTCGACTTCGACGGGACGATCCTCGACACCGAGGAGCCCGTGTACCGCTCGTGGGCCGAGCTCTGGGAGGTTCACGGGCACGAGCTCGTGCTGGCTCGGTGGCAGGCCGTGATCGGGACCGATGACCCGTTCGACCCGTGGGGCGAACTCGAGGTCCTGGTGGGCCGTCCGCTCGACCCGGCCCTGCGGGTGCGTCGGCAGGCCCGGCGAGACGAGCTGCTCGCCGGCCAGGGGCCCCGGCCGGGGGTGACGAGCTGGCTGGAGGAAGCCGAGGAGCTCGGGGTGCCGGTCGGCATCGCCTCCTCGTCACCGCCGGCGTGGGTCGAGGGCCATCTCGACCGGCTCGGTCTGCGCCAGCGGTTCACGTGCCTGGTCTGCTGCGACGGCGTCGTTCCGGCCAAGCCCGACCCGACGTCGTACCGCCTGGCGTGCGAACGGCTCGCCGCGGCGCCGTCGGCGTCGGTCGCCGTCGAGGACTCCCCCGCCGGTGTCGCCGCCGCCTCGGCAGCAGGGCTCTTCACGGTCGCCGTCCCCCACGGCCTGACCGCCGACCTCGACCTGTCGGCCGCCACCCTCGTGGTGAGCACGCTCGAGGAGCTGGCCCTGGCCGACGTCCTCGAGCGGGCTGAGCTCGCCTCCTAGGCCGGCGTCGAGCCCGACCAGCTCAGCGGTCGAAGAGCTTGGCGAGGGGGCTGTCGTCCAGCTGGGCCAGGAGCTGGGCCACGTCGTCGTAGACGGCGACCGCCCCCGCTTTCTCGAGCTGGGCCCGGGTCGAGCCGCCGGTGAGGACGCAGACCACCTGCAGCTCGAGCTTGCTGGCTGCCTCCACGTCCCATGCCGTGTCGCCCACCACCATCGTCCGGCCCGGGTCGAGGTCGAACTTCTTCAGTGCGGCGTCGAAGATGTCCGGGGCCGGCTTGCTGTGGGAGACGTCGCCCTTCGAAACGGCGTCGTGGATGGCGTCCTCGGCGTCGATCGCCTCACGGAGCCGCTCGAGGTCCTCCTCGTCCGACGACGTGGCCAGGATGACCCGTGCTCCCCGGCCGGAGAGCTCGGACAAGAAGTCGGCCGCCTTGGGGAACGCCTTGATGTCCTTCTTCAAGGGCTCGTAGTGGCTGGAGTGGCCGTCGCTCGCCTCCTCGCTCTCGCGCCCGATGAGGCGGTGCACGAGCTGGTCCGAGCCCATGCCGATGAGGGGGTGGATCTTGCTCATCGGGACGTCCTCGCCGATGTCCTGGAAGGCGTGCCACCAGGCGACGGTGTGGAAGTAGTTGGTGTCGACCAGCGTGCCGTCGACGTCGACGAGGATGGAGGGGCGGTCCTCAGGCATCGGCCAGCCCTACCCGGCCGGGCGCTGGTCCGAACGCTCGCCGGCCGTTGGTCGGTCGGCGTCGAGGAGGGCGTCGGCAGCCGTCCAGGGGTCGGCGCGTCCGGCGGCGATCTCGTCGACCACGGCCTCGAACCCGCCGGGGCCGGTGGCGGTGGCCGCCCGCTCCTCGAGGCGGCGCAGGACGATCTCCCGCAGCTCGGCGGTGAGCTGCCGCCGGCGGCGGCGGCCGAGCTCGCCGCTGGCCTCGAGGAAAGCGCGGTGGGCGGTGACGGCCTGCCAGAGCCGACCGATGCCGGTGCCATCGGGAGCGCTCGTCAGGACCACCGGGGGGCACCAGCCGTCGGCGGGCCGCCCTACCAGCTGGAGGACGTCCTCGAGGTCGCGCACGGCCGCCTCGGCCCCGCCCAGGTCGGCCTTGTTGACCACCAGCACGTCGGCGATCTCGATCAGGCCCGCCTTGCTGGCCTGCACGGCGTCACCCCACCCGGGGTTCACGACCACGACGGTCGTGTCGGCCGCCCCGGCGATCGCCACCTCGACCTGACCCACCCCGACCGTCTCCACGACCACCAGGCCGAACCCGGCGGCGTCCAGCACCCGGATGGCGTCGCGGGTGGCCAGGGCCAGCCCGCCCAGGTGGCCACGGCTGGCCATCGAGCGGATGAACACGGCGTCGTCGCCGGCGTGGCCGGTCATCCGCACCCGGTCACCGAGGATGGCACCGCCGGTGACGGGCGACGAGGGATCGACGGCCAGCACCCCGACCTCGTGGTCGGCCTGGCGCAGGTGGTGGACGAGGGCGTGGGTGAGGGTCGACTTGCCGGCTCCGGGCGCTCCCGTGATGCCGATGGTGGCGGCGGCGCCGGCCCGCTGGTGGGCCAGCCGAGCGACCTGCCTGGCTTCGTCCCCACCCCGCTCGACGAGCGTCAGCAGGCGCCCCAATGCCGCCCTGTCGCCGTCGACCGCCTGCTCGAACAGCGCAGCGGGCTGGCGTCCTCGCACCCGACGGCGCGGCGCTACGAGGCGCGTGACGTGAAGCTGACGTTGCTCTCGACGTCGTCGCCGCCGACCCCGGCGCCCGGAACGAGGTCGTCGACGCCCTCACCGAAGTCGATGCCCAGCGCCCGCACCTCGGTGAGCCCCTCGACCCTGTCCTTCAGGATCCGCTCCACCCCGGCCTTCAGCGTCATGGTGCTCATCGGGCAGCTGCCGCAGGCGCCCAGCAGCTCGACGTCGAGGACGCCGGTGTCCTCGCGCAGGTCGAGGACCCGGATGTCGCCACCGTCGGCCTGCAGGGCCGGACGGATGAGCTCGAGGGTCTCGAGGACGGCTGTACGCATTACCACGCACCCTACAACCCCCCTCCGGGCCCCTCTCTTCCCCTGCGCTGGGCACTACGGTCGGCGAACCATGCGGGAGCACGTCGACGCCGACGCGGTGGTGGCGGCCACCCAGGCGCTGGTGCGGGTCGACACCAGGAACCCGCCGGGGGACGAGGCCAGGGTGGTGGCCGCCTGCCGCGAGCTGCTGGACCCGCTGGGCGCAGCCGTGGAGGTGGTCGAGCCCCGGCCGGGGCGGGCCAGCGTGGTGGCCGCGCTCCCCCGGTCGGGCAAGCCCGTGCTGGTGGTGAACGGCCACCTCGACGTCGTGCCGATCAACGCTGCCGACTGGACGGTCGACCCGTTCGGGGCCGAGGTCGCCGACGGCCGGGTGTGGGGCCGGGGGACCGCCGACATGAAGGGCGGGATCGCGGCGGCGATCGAGGCGGTGGCCGCCCTGCGCCGCAGCGGGCGGGAGCCGGCGTGGGACCTGGTCTTCCACCTGGTGGCCGACGAGGAGCGAGGGGGGCGCTGGGGGACCCAGGTGCTGGTGGAGGAGGGCTTCTGCCAGGGCGTCGCCGCCTGCTTGGTGCCGGAGCCGACCGACCTCGGGGTGTGCGTGGCCGAGCGGGGGCTGCTCGTGGCCCACCTCACCACGCTCGGGCACCCGGCCCACGGCTCGGCGCCCCGGCAGGGCATCAGCGCCATCGAGACGGCGGCCAAGGTGGTGCTGGCCCTCCATGCCGCCGACTTCGGCGACGAGGCCCACCCGCTGCTCGGGCGGCCCACCGCGAACATCGGGCAGATCGCAGGCGGCAGCGGCCACAACACCGTGGCCGAGACGTGCCAGGTGACCCTCGACCGGCGGGTGCTGCCCGGGGCCACCCTCGAGTCGACTCTGGCCGTCGTCGAAGCGAAGCTGCGGGAGATCGGCGACGCCGACCTGCGCTACGAGGTCGAGGTCGAGGTCTTCGGTGAGGCCAGCGAGCTCGAGGCCGACCACCCGTTCGCCGGCCTGGTCGGCCGCTGCGTCGCCGAGGCGACCGGCCGCCAGCCCGAGGTCATCGGGATGCCATTCACGACCGACGCCCGCTTCGTGCGCAACGGCGCCGGGGTGCCGGCGGTGGTCTGCGGCCCCGGGGGCATCGCCCAGGCCCACGTGCACGACGAGTGGGTGGCGGTCGACCGGCTGGTCGACGCCGCCGCCGCCTTCGCCACGCTGTACGCCGCGGCGTAGGCCGGCGCCGCCGCTCGTGCCGACCGCCGTTGCCGTCGCGGTCGTCGACGACGAGGGCTTGGCGGCGGCGCGCCAGCCGTGGGCCGGCCTGGTCGAGGAAGGGGCTGCCGGCCCCGACGCCTGGGGCTGCGAGGCCGGGCCGGTGTCCGGGTGGGACCGACGCCTCGACGTGGAGGAGCTCGGCCCGGGCCGCCACCGGGTCACCCAGCGCACCACCTACCAGCTCGACCTGCCCTTCTTCGCCTGGCTGTTCGCGCTTCCCACCCGCCGCGAGCTGCGCCGCGTGCCACTGCGGCGGTCACCGCCGTGGTGGGCGCCGACCCAGGCGCTCGACCGGCAGGCAGCCCGAGCCGTCTGCGCCCTGTGCGTCCTGTCGATGGCGTCGGGGTACCTGGGCACCCTCCTGACCCAGACCATCGCCTTTGCCGGCGAGGAGTTCGGGGTGGGGTCCGGGGGCCAAGGGGTGGCGCTGGCCGTCAGCCGGGTGGACCTGGTCATCGCCTTTTCGGCCGTTGCCCTGGCCGACCGGGTCGGGCGGCGCCCGGTGGTGGTCGCCGCCGTGCTCACCGCCGTCGCCTTCACCGCCGCCGGCGCCCTGGCCCCCACCCTGCCGCTGCTGATCGCCTCGCAGGTGCCGGCCCGCGGCCTGGCGGCAGCCATGAACCTCGTGATCGGGGTCCAGGCCGCCGAGGAGGTGCCGGCCCACGCCCGGGCGTGGACGGCCGGCGTGCTCACCCTCATCTCGGCCCTCGGCTCCGGGCTGTGCGTGATGACCCTGCCACTCGCCGACCTCGGCCTCCAGGGGTGGCGGCTGTCGTACGCGATCCCGCTGCTGTTCCTCCCTCTGGTGCTGCTTGCCGCCCGCCGGCTGCCCGAGAGCCGGAGGTTCGTCCGGTTCCAGACCGACGGGAGCCGGGGCGGGTCGCCCCGCAGGCCGCGAGGCGCCGGTGGGGAGGACGGCGTCCCGGGGCTGCGGGGCCACGGGGGGCGGCTGGCCATGCTGGCTGCTTCGGGGTTCCTCGCGGCGGTCTTCGTCAACCCGGCCGCCCAGCTGCAGAACACCTTCCTGCGCGACGAGCGGGGCTTCTCGGCCCTGAAGATCACGGTGTTCACGCTCCTGACGGCAACCCCGGCGGGCATCGGGGTGGTGGCCGGCGGGCGCCTGGCCGAACGCAGCCGCCGGGCCGTCGGCGCCATCGGGCTCGTCGTCGGCACCATCCTGGCCGTCCTCGCCTACCTGGCGGTCGGCTGGCCGCTGTGGGCGCTGGCCACCGCGGCCGGGATCTTCGCAGCCGCCACCGTGCCGGCCCTCGGCGTCTACGGCCCCGAGCTGTTCCCGACAGCGGTCCGGGGCCGGGCCAACGGGTTCATCAGCATCGCCTCCCGGGTGGGCGCGGTCACCGGCCTCCTTGCCGCCGGTGTGCTCTCGACCCGGCTGGGCGGCCTGGGTCCAGCCCTGGCCGTCCTCGCCGCCGGCCCCCTCCTGCTGGCCGTCCTGGTGCTCGGGTGCTACCCCGAGACGGCGTCGCGCTCGCTCGAGGACCTCAACCCCGAGGACCGCCCCGCCCCGCCGCCGCCAGCGCAGTGAGCACTGCCGCAGGCTGGATCGAGTTGCTCCACGACCGGTCCTGCCGGCGAGCGGTCGATCCCTGTGGGTTGTCAGACGCGACAGCGCCCGGACGCGACAGAGCCCGGACCTGAGGTCCGGGCTCTGCCTTCAGACTGCTACCCGACGATGGTCACGAGGACCGGCCGGGGATGAGCGAGCTCAGCTCGAGGACTGGCTCCTGCGGCGCAGGGCGAGGGCACCCAACGCCAGCACGGCGAAGCCGCCGGCCAACGGCAGGGTGGTCGACGAATCACCACCGGTGCGGGGCAGCTCGGGGCCGGTGTCGACGGTCCGGGGCAGGTCGCGCTCGTCATCGTCGTTGGGGTCGAAGACGCCGTTGTTGATGCAACCCGGGTCGTTGGCGTCGATCCTGCCGTCACCGTCGTTGTCCTGGGTGTCCGAGCACTCGGGACGGTCGGCGGGCGGGCACTGCAGGCCCCCCACCTCGGCCCGGCCCACGACGAGGTCGACGAGTGGTTCCGGCTGTGCGGGGTCCGGGATGAGGCCGCCGGTCGCGTCCTCGATGGCGCCAAGGACGGTCACCCGCAGGGCGGTGACGACGACGCCCTGATCGGTGACGGTCACAATGTCGCGCTCAATGTCGGCGATCTGATTCAGCGGCTCGAGCAGGTCGTTGACGGTATCGAACAGATCCGTGACCGGGTCGTTCAGATCAAGCGGCTCCTCGTCGATCTCGGCGTTGATGAGCTCGGACTGGCCCGAGTAGACGGCCCGGCCGGCGCGGCACACGCCGACGGCCTCGGCTCGCACGGTGTCGGCGCTGACCAGCGCCAGCTCCAAGTTGGGATCATCGCTGGTGGGGTCGAGGTCCTGGATGACGGCCAGGTCGTCCACCTGACCCACAGCGCGGGCGTTGTAGGGCCCGGGCACCGCCTGCACCTCCTCCTCGAGGAGCGACGGGATGGTGGACTCGAAGCTGGTGGTGGCCTGGCCTCTGATCAGTCCCGTCTCAACGACGGGGTTCACCGGGATGTTGGCGAGGTCCTCGATGACGTCCCCGCCAGGCGGCAGAACGGAGATCGCCTCACTTTGATCCGCGTCGACGACGGGAGTCCCGGCGAGGTCCAGGGTCAGGCCAAAGGCCCTCGCCCCGGCGGTGCTAGCCGTGTCAGCGGCCGCCGGTGACAGACCCAAGGGGCTCAGGCCCCCGACGCTGAGCGCAACCGCACAGGCCGCAAGTCGAACCTTCTTCATCAAAATGGCTCCCTCTCCATGGTCTCCACGCGGCGCGACTGCGCCGGGGAGCGGCTGAACGCTGCGCATAGTAGCGGGGCGGGAGCCGGCCGTGGTGATGAGACCGCTGCGGCCGTAGCGAATGGGGCCGTATGGCCTATGCCGAGGAGTCCGATCGGCGCCGCTTTCGACCCTCCCGTGGGGCTCCGCCGGGGCCCGCTACGAGACGAGCGAGTCGCCCCATCCTGCGATCGTCTGGGCCACCTGGGCGTCCCTCCCATCCAGGTCATGGGCGCCGCCCTCGAGCCACTCGTGGGTGACCTGGCCGGGGATCGCGGCTGTGGCGGCCTCGAGCTCGGCCGGCGTCCCAAATGCATCCTTCGTTCCCGAGACGAAGAGGCACGGCACGGCGAGGCGGGGGAAGTGGGCCGTGCGCTCGGCCTGCTTGTCGAGCCGGCCGGGCGGGTGCAGCGGGTAGCTGACCAGGACGAGGCCGGCGGCGGGAACGCCGGCGGACACGGCCATCGAGCAGATCCGGCCGCCCATCGACCGCCCCCCGAGGACGAGCCGCCCGGCGGGTATGCCGGCTCGCTCGACGAGGCCGGCGGCGGCGCTGCCCACGGCGTCCAGGAGCACGGGCGGGCGATCGGGGGCGCGGCGGCCGGCGAGCCGGTACGGGAAGTCCATGCGCTCGACGGGCCAGCCCAGCGCTCGGATGGCGTCGTCGATGGCGACCAGCTGCGACTGCGTTCGGTCGGCGCCCGCCCCGGGGGCCAGGAGCAGCGCGAAGGGCGGTGGCATCCCTAGCCCGTGCGCAGGAGGACGCGCCTGGCTTCGTTCAGCTCGGTGATGCGGTGGCCGGCGACGCTGGCGTCGCCGCCGGCGTCGGGGTGGGCCAGGCGGACGAGGTCGCGGTAGCGGCGCCCCACGTCGTCGGCATCGGGCAGGTCGGCGGCGTCGAAGCCCAGCACCGCCATGGCCCACCGCTCGTCGTTCGCCGCCGTGGTCCACGACCTCGAGGCGGCCTCGGTGCCGAGGAGGAAGGCCAGCAGCCTGGGCCCTGGCTCGCCGGCCCACAGGGTCGCCTTGCGCAGCAGCCGGAACACCGACGCCTTGGCGTCTCGGCTGAGCATCCCTGCGGCGTAGGCGGCCCCGAGGACTTGCGGCATGGGGTGGCCCTTCAGCTCGATGTCGAGGTGGTAGGAGCCTCCGGCGCCGTAGAGCCGGTGGTGCGAGCGGTCGAGCCCGATCACGTCGACCTGGAACCGGTGGCGCAGCTGGGGCTGGCTGATGCGCCGCCCCTGCTCGAGGTCGTCGAGGAGGTCGTCGAGCTCGTCGGCCATCTCCTCGTCCAGCTGCTGGCTGAAGGTGGCGATGACGCAGGCCAGGAGGATCCCCCCGAAGCCCGGCGGGGGCTCGGTGGGGAGGAACAGGTCGTCGCCGAGCGCCACCCGCCGCGTGGGCGCGATCGGCCGGGAGTGCCGGATCTCGAGCTCGGCCAGGAGCACCGCGGTGAAGGTACGGTCTCGGCCGGCGCTAGCGCGAACCGCCGGGCGGCGGGGCCGAGTTCGTCACTTGAGCCGCCGGGCGCTGTCGTGGAGGCGGGCGGCGCAGCGGACGGCCCGGTCGGGCCGCCCGGTCCGGAGGTGGGTGGCGGTGGCGTCGGCGAGGCCGAGCACCTGCCCGTGCACGTCGGCGCGGAAGCTGGCGTGGACGCCCCGCCTGACGAACGAGTCGAGGGCGGCCAGGAAGCGGTCGGGCTCGTCGGCGAGGCCGTCGGGGTCGGCCTCGGCAAGGTCGGCCGCGGCGTCGACCAACCCGTACCACCAGCGGTGGTCGGAGCGCTTGACGACCTCGTCCGACTGCAGCCGCTCGAGGTCGATGATGCCCTGGATGGCGCCCCGGTCGCGAGCCGGCACCACCAGCTTGCCGCCCGAGCGGGTGACCCGGAAGCCGAGCGCCTGGAGGGACGCCGCGAACCCCTCCTGCTTGGCCTCGGGGATGCCCTTCAGTGACAGCGTCTGCAGTGACCGGTGCCGACCGCCGGCCCCAGCGCCCCCGCTCGACCCCCCGATGATGAGCGGCACGACCCCCGGCGGCTCTCCGCTCTTCCGCTCCTCAGCCACCCCCCCAACCTAGTTCCCGTGTTCCGGACCGTCCCGCCGCGACGCCACTCGAAGGCAGCGGCAGCAGGGTGCAGATGTCGCGCTTTCCACGGGCCCCGCCAGGACGCTGCACGTCACCCGCCTGGACTGACGAGGAGCGCAGGCCGCCGCCAGGCGGCCGAGCACCGCAGGAGGGAAGCGAGGCGGGAAGGGCGGCGTCCTGGTGGGGGTTTTACGGCACGTAGTAGCCGAGGAAGGCGAGGGTGGCGAGCACGGTCAGGCCGGCGCCGGCGACGAAGGGTGCCACCCGGGCGGCGATGGGGCCGCGGCACAGCCAGGCGACGGTGAGGACGGGCACGACGCTGGCCCACAGGTAGCGCTCGAACGAGCCGAGGTTCTCTGCTGAGAGGGCGACGGTCGTGCTGACGATGCTCAGGGCGGCGAGCGTCTTGGACCAGCGCAGGACGGCGGGCACGAGGAGGAGGACGGCGACGGGAACCACGAGGTCGTGGCCCTTGGCGCCGACGCCCCCGCCGACGATGGTGGCGACGGCCCGCCCCAGTCTGGTGAAGGGGTCGACGAAGTCGCCCCGCAGGCCGGGGATCGACTGCACCCGGTAGGGGGCGTACCAGTCTCCCCGGTCGAGCTGGGCCCACAGCAGGTAGGGCGCAGCGCCGAGGGCGGGGCTCACGACGGCCGCCAGCCGCCGGGCCCGAGCTGTCCAGCCGACGTGCCGGATGCCGTCGACGGCCAGGATGGCGAGCGGGACAGCCGCGAGGACGCCGGTGGGCCGGGCGATCCCTGCCACGAGCCCGCAGCCGGCGGCGACGCCCCACCGCCCCCTCCCCTGGCCCGCCCTGGCCGCGAGGATGGCGCCCAGCAGGGCGCAGAGGGCGATCGCCTCGGTGTAGCCCATGACGAGGACGAAGGCCGGGGGCGCCAGCGCCATCAGGGTGGCGGCCAGGCGGGCCAGCCCGTCGTCGCCGCCCTCGATGCGCACCAGCCGCGAGACCAGGGCGCCGACGCCGAGGGCTGGGCCGTTGGCGAGTGCGAGGAGGGCGATCCCGACGCCGAGGCTGGTGCCGAAGCCGAGGACGCGGGCGACCTCCGGCAGGAGCGGGAAGAAGCGCAGCCCCTGCTCGGGCACCCCGTCGTAGCCGTGGAGGGCGATGCGGCGGTACCAGTCGGCGTCCCAGCCCAGCAGACCGGCCTCGGCGAACCGGGCCGTGCCGGGCAGCGCGACGGGCCAGCGGGGCCGGAGGAAGGCGGCGAGGGCCAAGGCGGCCAGCGTGAGCACCCGGGCGGCGACCCACCCGGGCAGCGCCGCTCGCAGATCCTCCTTCCACCCCCCCACACGTGGAGTCAAGCAGCGAGCGGGGTCCCCGCAGGGGTGACCGCCGGCACGAGCGGAGGGCCATGGATGGCCCGCAGCGAGCCTCAAGCCGGGTAGCGGATGAGGGCGGCGTCCTCGAAGTAGCGGCCTGGCTTGGCCCGCACGACCTGCCGCCCGTTGGGGCGCAGGGTGAGGAGCCCGTTCTCCAGCTCGGTGCAGGCCTTCTCGGCAGTGCGGTAGCCGTGGCTCGAGACGAGCCAGACGTCGTGGGAGGGGCCGGCCCGCTGGTCGACCAGCTTGGCGAAGACGGCGGGGCTGGTCGCTTTGTTCACGTCCTCGTAGTCGTACCAGTCGATGCGGCGGGCGTCGTCGGCCCGGGGGAACCCGATGCTGGGGAAGCTGTCGCCCAGGAGCCGGAGGGTGGCGGGACCCAGCTGGTCAGGGCAGAAGGCGATGATGTCGCCGGGCCGAGCGGCGGTGGCCACGTAGCCGGCCAGGTCGCCGGCCTGGGTCCGGTTCTTGAAGGCGTTCTGGCCGGCGAGCGCCAACCCGATCAGGCCGACGGCGCCGAGCGTCACGGCGATCCTGGCCCGGTCGCCGACGGCGGCGACGCCGAGGCCGGCGAGGACGGCGAAGAAGGGCAGCACGACCGACGTGTAGCGGCCCACGAACGCCGAGCCGGACGCGAGGCCGAGGACGACCGCGATCGCCGGGCACCCGAGGAAGATGGCGAACAGCGGGCGGGCGGCTGGCCGGCCCCGCAGGTCGAGCTCGACCTTGCTGCTGCCAAGCGAGCGGCCGAGCAGCCCCAGCAGGACGAGGGTGGCCAGGAGCAGCGACAGCACCCGGGCCCCTTCGCTGTTCCCGCCGCCGAACTCGCCCAGCACGGTGATGAGGGCCGACGGGCCAACCGGGGTGGCCCAGGGGGTGCCGGTGTGGGCTGCCTGCTCGAGGAAGATCGGCACCCAGGGCGCCCAGGCGGCGGCCCCCACGGCCAGTGCGGCGAGGAGGCGCCCCTCGGGCCCCACGAGCCGCTGGCGCCAGAACGCGCCGGCCGGGCTGTCCGGGTCAGCGGGCGAAGGCGCCCGCCGCCAGGCTCGCACCACCAGGACGATGCCGGCGGCGATCAGCAGGTAGAGCCCCCAGTAGTGGGTGTAGAGGACGGCTGCGGCCGCCGCGGCCACCCAGGCCAGTCGCCCGACGGTCGGGCGCTCGAGGGCTCGAAGGGCGGCGAGCAGCCCGAGCGCAGCCTCAAAGGCGACGAGGGAGTACATGCGGCTCTCGGTGGCGTAGCGGATGGCGAAGGGGTTGACGGCGAGCACGAAGGCAGCCCCCCACGCGGCCCGCCTGCCACCGAGCCGGTCGCCGACCAGCCACACCACCGGGAGGGTCAGGGCGGAGGCGAGCGCAGACAGGCCCCGCACGGCCAGGTCGCTGTCGCCGAACAGCGACATCCACAGGTGCAGCAGCCAGTAGTAGAGCGGTGGCGCCCCGTCGCGGCGGAGGGCGGCGGGGATGTCGGCGAGCGGCAGCTTGGCGATGGTGACGCTGAGCGCCTCGTCCAGCCAGAGGTCGGAGATGGTGAACAGCCGCAGGAACAGCCCGCCCGCCACCAGGAGCGCTGCTCCCGCGACGAGCCGCGACGAGCCGCGGCTCGGGCGCGCGGCGACAGCGGTCGTGGGGATCACGATTGCGCCACGCTGGCGGACTCGGCCACCGACCTGCAACTCAGGCGGGCCAGCCGGGGGTTCCCGGCGCGGACTAGGTTTCGGCCCATGACGACGCCGCAGCCGCCCGACCGCAACCTCGCGCTCGAGCTGGTCCGGGTCACTGAGGCGGCGGCTCTGGCGGCGTCGCGCTGGATGGGGCGGGGCGACAAGAACGGGGCCGACGGGGCGGCGGTCGACGCCATGCGGGTGATGCTCGGGACCGTCGGGATGACCGGCGTGATCGTCATCGGCGAGGGCGAGAAGGACGAGGCGCCGATGCTGTTCAACGGCGAGGAGGTGGGCGACCGGCAGGGGCCGCCCGCCGACATCGCCGTCGACCCGGTGGACGGCACCACGCTCACCGCCCTCGGGCGGGGCAACGCCATCGCCGTCATCGCGGTCAGCGAGCGCGACACGATGTTCAACCCGGGTCCGTGCGTCTACATGGACAAGATCGCGGTGGGCCCGGAGTGCCGTGGCGTGGTCGACCTCAACGCCTCGCCCACCGAGAACCTGCAGGCCGTGGCCAAGGCCAAGGGCGAGCGGGTGCGCGACCTCACGGCGGTGATCCTCGACCGGCCGCGCCACACCGACCTCATCGAGGAGGTCAGGGCGGCCGGCGCCCGCATCCGGCTGATCCCGGACGGCGACGTGGTCGGGGCCCTCACCACGTGCTTCCCGGACACGGGCGCCGACATCCTGCTCGGCATCGGCGGCACGCCCGAGGGGGTCATCACCGCGTGCGCGCTCAAGAGCCTGGGTGGCGAGCAGCTGGGGCGGCTCTACGTGCGCAACGACGACGAGCGGCGGCGGGCCCTCGACGCCGGCTACGACCTCGATCGGGTCCTCACCGAGAACGACCTGGTGGCCAGCGAGAACTGCTTCTTCGCGGCCACCGGCATCACCGACGGGGAGCTGATGAAGGGCGTCCACTTCGACGCGCGAGGCGCCACCACCCAGAGCCTGGTCATGCGGTCCAGGTCGGGCACCGTCCGCCGCATCGACGCCCGCCACTCGATCGACAAGCTCGTCGAGTTCTCGGCGGTCCCCTTCTAGCCGAGGCTGCCACCCCGGCCGTGCCCCGCCGCCGGCTCGGCGTCGCCCTGCTGCTCGGCGGCCGGCACGCTGCTGAGGTCGACGGGCTGCGCCGAGCGTGCGGAGACCCGGCGCTGGGGCGGGTGCCCGCCCACATCACCCTGGTGCCACCCGTCAACGTGCGGGAGGACGACCTGCCGGCGGCGCTGACCCGCCTGCGGGCGGCCGCCGCCGCCGTCCGGGAGCCCATCGAGGTGGCGATCGGACCACCGGCCACGTTCCTGCCCGGAAACCCGGTCCTCTACCTCGAGGTGGGTGGATCGGGCCTGCCGGCCCTCCACCGCCTCCGCGACACGGTGTTCGCGTACCCGCTGGAGCGGAAGCTGACGTGGCCGTTCGTCCCGCACGTCACGGTGGCCGACGGTGCCGAGCCGGCCCGCATCACCGCCGCGCTGGC
The DNA here is from genome assembly GCA_030448245.1 of Acidimicrobiales bacterium. GTDB lineage: Bacteria > Actinomycetota > Acidimicrobiia > Acidimicrobiales > JAUJNH01 > JAUJNH01. The sequence goes on along the minus strand of JAUJNH010000006.1, from coordinate 145,178 downwards.
GGCCCTGGTCGACTTCACCCTCGACGTCGACTTCGACCGCATCCACCTCCTCGAGGAAGCCACCGATCGCACCTGGGCCGCGATCGCGGACTGCCCTCTCGGCCCCGCCGACCTGGTCGGCCGAGGCGGCTTCGAGGTGGAGCTGACGACCACCGAGATCCTCGACCCCGAAGCCTCACAGTTCCTGGTCACCCAAGGAGCGGATCCGGGCGACCCCCCTTATGTCGTAGCCCGCCACCGCTGGAACGTCGTAGGCGCGACCAGCGAAGACGGCCCGGTGGTGGCAGAGGAGCATGAGGCCCACGGCATAGCGGACCTCCTGCAGAGCCGCCGCGCCGGCTGGATCGCTTGAGGGCCGGGTCCCCCGGCCCGACAACGGTGGAGACCACCGAGCCGCGAGGGGAGGGGGCCTCCGGGGGAGGGGCTCCGCCCCTCCCCTGGACGGACGTCAGTCCGAGCTGACTTCGAGGCGTACTTCGGCCCGGCGGAGGGCGGCTTTGGCGTCCTCGTCGTCGGGGTCGGCCTGCAGGGCGCTCTGGGCCCGCTTCTTTGCCTCCTGAGCCCGGTTCACGTCGATCTGCGACTTGAGCTCGGCCACGTCGGAGAGGATCACGACCTTGTTGTTGCGCACCTCGACGAACCCGCCGTGGACGGCAGCAACCTCGTCCTCGCCGGACTCCTGGCCGATGCGGACCTCGCCGATGCCGAGCGCGCCGATGAGCGGCGCGTGGTCGGTGAGGAAGGCCAGCTCGCCCTCGGTGGTGCGGCAGATGACGACGCGCGCCTCGCCGGAGTACTGGACCCGCTCGGGCGAGACGACCTCGACGTTGAGCGTCACTCGTCGACCGTCTTGGCCTTGGCCTTGAGGTCGTCGATGCCGCCGACGGCGATGAAGGCCTGCTCGGGGATGTCGTCGAACTCGCCGCTGATGAGCTTCTCGAACGCGTCGATCGTCTCCTCGAGGGGGACGAAGGCGCCCTCCTGGCCAGTGAACTGCTCGGCCGCGTACATGGGCTGGCCCAGGAACTTCTCGCACTTGCGGGCCCGGGCCACCAGCTGCTTGTCGTCCTCGGCCAGCTCGTCGACGCCGAGGATGGCGATGATGTCCTGCAGCTCCTTGTAGCGCTGGAGGATCCCGACGACGTCACGGGCGACCTTGTAGTGGCGCTCGCCGACGATGTCGGGCTGGAGGATGCGGCTGGAGACGGCCAGCGGGTCGACGGCGGGGAAGATGCCCTTGGCGAACACGTCGCGGGACAGGTTGGTGGTGGCGTCGAAGTGGGTGAAGGCGGTGAACGGCGCCGGGTCGGTGTAGTCGTCGGCGGGCACGTACACGGCCTGGACCGAGGTGATCGACTTGCCCTTCACCGAGGTGATCCGCTCCTGCAGCTGGCCCATCTCGTCGGCCAGCGTGGGCTGGTAGCCCACGGCTGAGGCCATGCGCCCGAGGAGGGTGGACACCTCGGAGCCGGCCTGGGTGAAGCGGAAGATGTTGTCGACGAACAGGAGCACGTCCTGGCCCTGGACGTCGCGGAAGTACTCGGCCATGGTGAGCGCCGACAGGGCGACGCGCAGGCGCACCCCGGGCGGCTCGTCCATCTGGCCGTAGACCAGCGCGCAGTTGGGGAGCACGCCCGACTCCTCCATCTCGAGCCACAGGTCGGTCCCCTCTCGGGTGCGCTCGCCGACGCCGGCGAACACCGAGGCGCCCTTGTAGGCCTTGGCGACCCGGGTGATCATCTCGAGGATCAGCACGGTCTTGCCCACGCCGGCGCCGCCGAACAGGCCGATCTTGCCGCCGACGGCGTAGGGCTCGAGGAGGTCGACCACCTTGAGCCCGGTGACCAGCACCTTGGTGGCCGGGTCGAGCGTGTCGAAGTTCGGTGCCGGGCGGTGGATCTGCCAATAGTCGCTGGGCTCCTCGGGCAGCGGCCCGCCCTTGGTGTCGAGCGGCCGGCCGAGGACGTTGAAGATGTGGCCGAGGACGGCGTTGCCGACCGGCACGCTGATGCCGCGGCCCAGGTTCTTCACGGTGGTGCCCCGCTTCAGGCCGTCGGTGGGCTCCATGCAGATGGCCCGGACCCGGCGGTCGCCGATGTGCTGGGCCACCTCGGCGGTGACCGTCGACGAGTCGCCCTCGACCTCGACCTCGAACTCGACGGCGTAGTTCAGCTCGGGGAGGCCGTCGGGCGGGAACTCGATGTCGACGACCGGACCGGCGACGGCGACGACCTTGCCGTCCTTGAGCTCGGGAGCCTCCTTGGCCTCCTTGCCGTGCTGGCCCTTCTCGTCACCCTCGTCCTTGAGGGCTTCGTTCTCGTCCTTCAAGGCCTCGTTCTCGGCCTTCAGGGCTTGCGTCTCGTCCTTCGGCTCGCCCCCGTCCTTGCCCTGGGGCGCGGCGTCGGACGGGGCAGGATCGATGTTGGTCATGGCGTGCTCCGGCTCTCGCTGCGTTGGCTGTCGTAGGGGGTGGCGTCGCGCTCGGTGAAGTAGTCGCCGGACGTGTTGCCGCTGTCGTCGCCCATCTGGTTGAGGGCTTCGGCCCCCGAGGCGATCTCGATGATCTCGGTGGTGATCGAGTCCTGGCGGGCCCGGTTCATCTGCCGGTCCAGCTTCTTGATCAGCTCGGTGGCGTTGTCGGTGGCCGCCTTCATGGCCTTCTGCCGGGCGGCGTGCTCCGACGCGGCAGCCTCGAGCAGAGCGGCGAACAGCCGGCTCTCGACGTAGCGGGGCAAGAGGCGTTCGAGGATGGCGTCGGGCCCGGGCTCGTACTCGTACTCGGCATCGGGACCGTCAGAGGAGTCGTCGTCGTCGGCCAGCTCCTCGGGCTCGAGGGGGATGAAGCGCACCAGCTTCGGGCGCTGGATCGCCACCGAGACGAACTCGGTGTAGGCCAGGTCGACCCGATCGAGGTCGCCAGCCTCGAAGCGGCTGACCACGTCCTCGGCGATCTTCCGGGCGTTCTCGTAGGACGGCGAGTCGGTGAAGCCGGTGTGCTCGGCGTCGATCTCCCGGCCCCGGTAGCGGAAGTAGCTGAGCGCCTTGCGGCCAACGGCGAACAGCTGCGTGCCGTGGCCCTCGCCCTCGGCGGCGCCGAGCGCCTGCTCGGCCTTGCGGATGACCGCCGAGTTGTACCCGCCGGCCAGGCCGCGGTCGGCGGCCAGGACGATGACGCCGACGTTGGTGACGTTCTCGCGGGGGGTCAGCAGCGGCTGGCCGGAGCCGGCGCCGGCGGCGGCCAGGTTGCCGATCACCTCGGTGATCTGCTCGGCGTAGGGGCGGGCGGCGGCCACCTTCTGCTGGGCCTTGACGATCCGGCTGGCCGAGATCAGCTCCATGGCTCGAGTGATCTTCTTGGTGGACTCCACCGACTTGATCCGCCGCCGGAGGGTGCGCTCCTCGCCGCCCGGCATGCGTCAGTCCGACTTCGTCGGCGAGAAGCGACCCTTGAAGTCCTCGACGGCTGCCTTCAGCTCGTCCTCCGGCCACTTCTTGTCGACGATCTGGTCGAGGAGGCCCGACTGGCGGGACCGCACGTCCTCCAGCAGCTCCTTCTCGAAGCGCCGAACGTCGCTGACCTCGAGGTCGTCGAGGTAGCCGCGGGAGCCGGCGAAGATCGAGACGACCTGCTCCTCGATGTTCATCGGCGCGCCGTTCGGCTGCTTCAGCAGCTCGATCAGGCGCTGGCCCTTGCGGAGCATGTTCTGGCTGGACTTGTCGAGCGACTCCGAGCCGAACGAGGCGAACGACTCGAGCTCGCGGAAGTTGGCCAGGTCGAGCTTGAGGCCACCGGAGGCCTGCTTCATGCCCTTGATCTGGGCCGAGCCGCCCACCCGGGAGACCGACGTGCCCACGTTCATGGCGGGGCGGACACCCGAGTTGAACAGGTCGTAGTCGAGGAAGATCTGGCCGTCGGTGATGGAGATGACGTTGGTGGGGATGTAGGCCGAGATGTCGCCGGCCTTGGTCTCGATGACCGGCAGGGCCGTCAGCGAGCCGCCGCCGAGGTCGTCGGACAGCTTGGCCGCCCGCTCGAGCAGCCGGCTGTGCAGGTAGAACACGTCACCCGGGTAGGCCTCGCGGCCTGGCGGCCGCCGCAGCAGCAGGGACATCTGGCGGTACGCCTCGGCCTGCTTGGACAGGTCGTCGTAGATGATCAGGCCGTGCTTGCCGTTCTCCATCCAGTGCTGGCCGATGGCGCAGCCCGAGTAGGGGGCGAGCCACTTGAACGGGCTGGGGTCGGATGCCGGTGCGTTCACCACGACCGTGTAGTCGAGGGCGCCGTTCTCCTCGAGGACGCGGACGATCTCGGCCACCGTCGACGCCTTTTGGCCGATGGCGACGTAGATGCAGTTGACGCCCAGGCCCTTCTGGTTGATCACGGTGTCGATGGCCACCGACGTCTTGCCGGTCTTGCGGTCGCCGATGATCAGCTCGCGCTGGCCCCGCCCGATGGGGGTCATGGCGTCGATCACCTTGATGCCGGTCTGGAGGGGCTCCTTCACGGGCTGGCGGTCGACGATGCCGGGCGCCTGGATCTCGACCCGGCGCTGCTGGACGTCGCCCGACAGGGGGCCCTTGCCGTCGATGGGCACGCCGAGCGGGTTGACGACGCGTCCGAGCAGGCCGTCGCCGACCGGCACCTGGATGATCCGGCCGGTCGACTTGACGGGCTGGCCCTCCTCGATGCCGGCGACCTCGCCGAGGATCACGGCGCCGATCGAGTCCTCGTCGAGGTTGAGGGCGATGCCGATCTTGCCGCCCTCGAACTCGAGCAGCTCGTTCACCGAGGCGCCCGGGAGGCCGCCGACGCGGGCGATGCCGTCACCGACCTCGGTGACCCGGCCGACCTGGTTGGCCGCCATGGTGGGCGAGAAGCCCTCCAGGCGCTTGCGCAGGGCGGCGGTGATCTCGTCGGGGTTGAGGTCGAAGGTGGTCAACGTGACTCCTGGAGCGAGGTCTTGAGCTGTTCGAGGCGGCTGCGGATGGAGCCGTCGATGACGGTGTCACCGACCTGGGCGATCAGGCCGCCCTTGATGGACGGGTCGACGGTGACCTTGAGCGACACGCGGTGGCCGACGCGCTTGGACAGCGCCTCGGCCAGGCGCGTCTGCTGGTCTCCGTCGAGGGGGACGGCCGAGGTGACCTCGGCCAGGGTCTCGCTGCGGGATCCGGCCGACTTCTCGAGGAAGCCCTCGATGATGGCCGGCAGGTCCTTGGCCCGGCCGGCGCCGACGATCATCGACACGAGGTTGGTGGTGGTCGGGCTGGCCCGGCCGCCGAGCAGGTCCTCGACGATCCCCTGGCGCAGGTCGACGGGGAGGGACTGGTCGGTGAGGGCCTCGCGCAGGGCGTCGTTGGTGCGCACCCGGGTGGCCACGGTGAACAGCTCGTCCTCCACCCTGGCCAGGTCCTGCTCGCCCTGGGCCACCTCGAACAGCGCGGCCGCGTAGGCGGCGATGCGGTCGTCAGCCATATGCAGGCGTCAGCTCCCGACCTTGTCGATGAAGCTGTCGATCAGGCGCTGGTTCGTCTCGCGGTCGAGGTTCTTCTCGACCACCTTCTCGGCCAGCTCGATGGCCATGGACGCCACCGAGGTCTGCAGCGAGGCGATGGCGGCGTTGCGGGCCGCCTCGATGTCCTCGGTGGCCTTCGCCTTCTGCTCGGCCACCTCGCGGTTGGCGCTCTCGGTGATGTCGGCCTTGACCTTCTCGGCCTGCTGGCGAGCCTCGTCGATGATGCGGTTCGACTCGGACTTGGCGTTGGCCAGCTGCTTCTTGTAGTCCTCCAGGATCGACTCGGCCTCCGACTTGGCCTTCTCGGCCTGGTCGAGGTCCTTGCGGATCCGCTCGGTCCGGGATTCCATCCCCTTCTTGACCGGCTGGAAGGCGAACTTCTTGAACAGCAGCGCCAGCACGGCGAAGGCGATGAGGCTGTAGACGAGCTCGTTCAGCTCGGGGATGATCGGGTTGTGGCTCTCGGTGGCGGGCGCGCCGCCTTCGGCGGCGAGCAGGAAGGCGTTGATCATGCGGAGCTCCCTGGATCAGGCGAACTTGAGGAGGATGAAGACCACGAAGCCGATGAGGGCCAGGGCTTCGGTGAAGGCGATGCCGAGGAACATGGTGGTGCGCACGAGGCCGGCGGCCTCGGGCTGGCGGGCCATGGCCTGCACGGCGTTGCCGACCACGATGCCGATGCCGACGCCCGGGCCGATGGCGGCCAGGCCGTAGGCGAAGCCGGCGCCGACAGCCGACATCGCCGTCTTGAACTCGGGCGAGGTCAGCGGCTCTGCGGCCTGGGCGAGGATGCTCATTTCTACGTGTCTCCTAGTGCTCGGGGTGCATTGCGCCGCCGAGGTAGACGGCGGTGAGGATCGTGAAGATGTAGGCCTGCAGGAACACCACGAGCACCTCGAAGAGCGTGATCGCGACGAAGAGGATGAGGGGCAGGATCGTCATCGGGATGAAGAAGACCTTGGCCGTCTCGGCGAAGAGGAGGCCGTGGCCCATGACCGAGAAGGTCACGAGGAGCAGGTGCCCGGCCAGCATGTTGGCGAAGAGCCGCACCGCCAGGGAGAAGGGCCGGACCAGGAAGGTCGAGATGATCTCGATCGGGACGACGAGGAACAGGAGCGCGAACGGCACCTGGGGAGGCACGACCGCGGCCTTGATGTAGCCGATGCCGTTCTTCTTGAAGCCCATGAAGATGAAGAGGAGCCAGGAGACGATGGCCAGCATCGCCGGGATGCCCATGCGGGCCGTGGCCGGCATCTGGATGAACGGGAGGATGCCGGTGACGTTGCAGAACAGGAGGAAGAAGAACAGCATCGTCAGGTAGCTGGTCCACTTGAGGTCGTCCTTCTTGGTGCCCATCGTCTGGGCGATGATCCCGTCCTGGATGAAGTCGATCGACATCTCGGCGAGGTTCTGGACGCCGGTCGGCACCAGCTTCGGCTTCCGGCCGGCCACGTAGAACAGGGCGAGGGTGGCGAAAGCAGCGAAAAAAGCGATCAGCGCGATCTTGTTGAACGCGAAGGTCCCGTCGCCGAACAGCGGCTTCCAGCGGAGGATCTCGTCGATGGGCGGGAACACGATCGCGAGGTTCACGGCGCGCCTTTCTCAACGCGAGGGCGCTGGCTCTTGGGATCGGGCTTGAGGCCGGGGAAGGCCAGCTGGGTCGACACGAAGCGGGCCTCCCACACGAACAGGCCGAGGTGGGCGATCACCAGGGCGGCGCCGAGTGGGATCACCTCGACCCAGGACTGGCGCACGACCGCGAGCACCGCGACCGTGATGAGCCCGAGCCGCACCAGGTAGCCGCCCAGTGCGGCGGCGTACAGCAGCCCCAGGCTGACGCGGGCGGCGCCCGACACGAGGGCGGCGGCCAGCATGGCGTTGGCCACGGCGAGGCCGGCGCCGAAGCCCGCCGAGAGGGCGCCGTCGACGCCCCACAGCCCGCCGAGAGCCACCAGGGCCAGCAGGGCCGGCCACCCGCGCCTGAGCATGTCCTTCACGATCATCCGCTCGACCGGCGGGCCGTCCACGGGCGTGGACGCGGTGACCGCGGCCACGCTCACCGCGGCGCCTTCGGCGGCCGGTTCCAGGTGCCGGCCTGCTCGAGGGTCAGCATCTTGCGGCTGTAGCCGTAGTAGAGCTTGACGAAGGTGCCGGCCAAGGCGAGCACCGCGAGGATGGCCGTGAAGACGATCCCCGTCCCGAGCGCCGCATCGAGCAGCCAGCCGAGGCCGGCGAAGACCACCGGGACCACGGCGATCTCGAACGCGTTGTTGAGCGACGCTCCGAAGCCCTGGTTGAGCTGACGGCGCTGCTCCTGCTCACGCTCGTCCACGCACGACCCTCCTCACCAGGTTTGGCATCCTCGCTTGTGAATTGCTTCGCAATCTACGACCTAGGTTTCGGGGCGGGCAAATCCGACAGGGAACCTAGCCGAAACCTTCGAGCGGCGGCTGGATCAGCGCTGCCTGCGCACCTTGACGGGCCCGGCTGGAGCCGTCGCCGGCGGCGGGTCCGGGGCCAGCCGCCGGCCCGCCCGCACCTCGGGGTGGAGCACGGTGTAGAGCACGACGCCCAACGCCAGCACCCCCGGCAGGACGAGCCCGTTGGCTCCCTGGGCGTAGGTCGGCACCAGCACGAGGGTGGCCAGCACCGCCGTCCACGCCCACAGGATGAGCACGGCGCGGCGGTGGCCATGGCCCAGCCGCACCAGGCGGTGGTGGAGGTGTTCCTTGTCGGCCACGGTGATGCCCCGGCGCTGCACGGCGCGCCGCAGGAAGGCGAAGGCCGTGTCGAGCAGGGGGACCCCGAGGATCACGAACGGGATCAGGACGGGAGCGAAGAAGAAGAACGTCTGGCCGCTGAACTCGTCGTTGGTGCGGCCGCCGACCACGAGCGTCGAGGTGGCGAGCAGCAGACCGAGGAACAGCGCCCCGGCGTCCCCCATGAAGACCCTGGCCGGGTGGAAGTTGTGCGGGAGGAAGCCGAGGCAGACGCCGACCACCACCACGGCGAGGAGCGGGCCGATGGAGTCGCCGGTGAGCAGGCCGGCCTCGACCTGCCGGCTGGCGTAGAGGAAGAAGGCGAGGCCGGCGATGAGCGCCACCCCGGCGGCCAGGCCGTCGAGCCCGTCGATCAGGTTCACGGCCTCGGTGACCAGCACCACCCAGACCACCGTGATGAGGAAGCCCGTGCTCTGGTCGAGCACCACCGTGTCCCAGAAGGGCACCCGGAAGTACAGCATCTGCACCCCCTGGCTGGCCATGACCGAGGCGCCGAGGATGGTGCCGGCCAGCTTCGCCGGCGGGGAGACCTCGCGGATGTCGTCGAGCAGTCCGATGGCGAACAGGATCGTGGCCCCGAGGAGGATGCCCAGCACCTCGCTGCTGGCCTCGAACAGGTCACGCAGCCGGGGCAGGCGGGACGCCACGGCCATCGACACCAAAAAGGCGAGCCACATGGCGAACCCCCCGCCGGTGGGCGTGGTCCGGTCGTGGATGCGGCGGTCGTCGGGCTGGACCACGAGGGATGGCCGACGGGAGGCGTACGACCGCCAGAGGAACGTTGCCAGCCAGGTGGTGGCCGTGGCCACCAGCAGGACCGGGCCGTACGTGCGGAACACCTGGGGCGGCTACCCGAACGGCTCGGGGTAGGGGGTGAACTTCGAGCAGAGGGTGACCACCTGGTGGCGGGTGGCGGCCAGCTCGTGCTCGTCGTCGCGGCTGCGCAGGGCCCGGCCGATGAGGCCGGCCACCTCAACCATCTCGGGCTCGCCCATGCCGGCCGTGGTCTGCGCGGCGGTGCCGAGGCGCAGGCCGCTGGTGACGAAGGCCGAGCGGGGGTCGTTCGGGATGGTGTTCTTGTTGCACGTGATCCCGGCCCGGTCCAGGACCTCCTGCGCGACCTTGCCGGTCAGGTCGGGGTCGAACGGCTGGAGGTCGACCAGGACCAGGTGATTGTCGGTGCCTCCCGACACGAGGCGGAACCCCTCGCCGGCCAGTGCACGGGCCAGCGCCTGGGCGTTGGCCACGACCTGGGCGGCGTAGGCGGCGAACGGGGGCTGGAGCGCCTCGCCGAAGGCCACCGCCTTGGCCGCCACGACGTGGTCGAGCGGCCCGCCCTGGCTGCCCGGGAAGATGCCCTTGTCGATCGCCGTGCCCAGCGCCGCCTTGGACAGGATGCAGCCGCCTCGCGGCCCCCGGAGGGTCTTGTGGGTGGTGAAGGTGACGATGTCGGCCAGCGGCACCGGGCTGGGGTGGGCGCCGCCGGCGACGAGGCCGGCGATGTGGGCGGCGTCGAACAGGAGCAGGGCCCCGACCTCGTCGGCGATCTGCCGGAACGGCTCGGGGTGGATCGTGCGGGGGTAGGCGGTGGCGCCGGCGACGATCAGCTTGGGCCGGTGCTCGAGGGCGAGGTCGCGCACCTGGTCGAGGTCGATGCGCTCGTCCGACGGGGACACGCCGTAAGAGACGAAGTTGTAGAAGCGGCCGGACAAGCTGACGGGCAGGCCGTGGGTGATGTGGCCGCCCTGGTCGAGGCGAAGGCCGAGGGCGGTGTCGCCGGGTTCGAGCACGGCGAGGTAGGCCGCGGTGTTGGCGTTGGCGCCCGAGTGGGGCTGCACGTTGGCGTGCTCCGCACCGAACAGCCGCTTGACCCGCTCGATGGCGATGTTCTCGACCCGGTCGACCTCCTGGTTGCCGCCGTAGTAGCGCTTGCCGGGGTAGCCCTCGGAGTACTTGTTGGTGAGCACCGACCCGGTGGCGGCCATCACGGCCGGCGAGGTGAAGTTCTCGGAGGCGATCAGCTGCAGCGTGGTGTTCTGCCGCTCGCGCTCGGCGTCGACGACGCTGAACACCTCGGGATCGGCCGCGGTGAAGGGATGCGCCATCGCCCCCGAGCCTACCGGGCAGGTCCTGAGGCGTTTCCGGAGGTCTCCAGTGGGAAGAAGCGGTCCATGCGGGTGGTGGTGACAGGCGCGACCGGGAACGTGGGCACCAGCGTGGTGGCCAAGCTGCTGGCCGATCCCGAGGTGAGCGAGGTGGTGGGGATCGCCCGGCGCCTGCCCGAACAGGCCGTGCCCGGCGTCCACCACGTGGCCGCCGACCTGGCCGAGGACGACCTCGGGCCGCACCTGCGGGGGGCCGACGCCGTCGTCCACCTGGCCTGGCTGTTCCAGCCGACCCACGACCCGATGACGACGTGGCGGGCGAACGTCATCGGCAGCAGCCGGCTGTTCGACGCCGCCGCCGCCGCCCTCGTCCCCGCCCTCGTCTACGCCAGCTCGGTGGGGGCGTACTCGCCTGCCTCCGGTCGCATGGTGGACGAGAGCTGGCCCACCCACAGCATGCCGAGCGCCGGCTACGGGCGGGAGAAGGCGTACGTCGAGCGGCTGCTGGACACGGTCGAGGCCCGCCAGCCGGAGATGCGGGTGGTCCGCCTGCGCCCGGCCTTCATCTTCAAGGCCGAGGCGGCCACGGCCCAGCGGCGGCTGTTCCTCGGCCCGCTGGCCCCCGGGTCGCTGGCCCGCCCCGGACTCCTCCCGGTCCTGCCGCTCCCCTCCGAGCTGCGCTTCCAGGCGCTGCACACCGAGGACGCCGCCGAGGCCTACCGGCTGGCCGTCGCCTCGGACGTGCGGGGCGCGTTCAACCTGGCCGCCGAGCCGATCCTGGACGGGCCCGCGCTGGCCGAGGTCCTCAAGGCCCGGTTCGTGCCGGTGCCCAGCCTCCTGGTGCGGGCGGCCCTCGCCGCCGCCTGGCACGCCCACCTCCTGCCGGCCGACCCGAAGCTGTTCGACCTGGTGCTCGGCCTGCCCCTGCTGGACACCACCCGGGCCCGCACCCTCCTCGGCTGGACCCCTCAGTGGTCGGCGTCGGACGCCCTGGCCGAGATGCTGCACGGACTGGTCGAGGGCGCCGGCGGTTCGACGCCGCCGCTGGCTCCCGACAGCCCCGCCGGCCGCCTCCACGAAGCGGCCACCGGCGTCGGCGAGCGCCCGTAGCGGCACCGGCCGCCGGTCGCGCCCGAGCCGAACGGGGCAGCGGCCGTCAGCCGATGCTGGCCACCAGGGCGCGAGGGCGCTGTGCAAGGTCGGGCCGCACGACGGCACGGTCGAAGCCGGCGCCGAGGGCGAGCGCCACCGCCGCCGCGGCCTGGGCGGGGGCCAGCTCGACCACCAGTGCCCCGGGGTGGCGCAGCCAGCGCCGCGCGCCTCCGACCACGGCCTCGATGGCCTCGAGGCCGGTGGGCCCGGCGACCAGCGCCTCGGTGGGCTCCCACGACGCCACGGCCGGGTCGAGGTCGGCCAGCTCGGCGGCGGCCAGGTAGGGCGGGTTCGACACGACCAGGTCGACCCGGCCCGCCAGCTCGGGTGGGAGGGCGTCGTACCAGCTGCCGGCCACGACCCTGACCCGGGTGGCGGCCATGCCGCCGGTGCCGGCCACGTTCGCCCGGGCCACGGCCACCGCGTCGGCCGAGGCGTCGGTGGCCCACACCTCGGCCCCGGCCACCTCGACGGCGATCGACAGGGCGACGGCCCCCGAGCCGGTGCCCAGGTCAACGACCCGCGGCGGCTTGCCGGTGGCCAGGCGCAGCCGGGTGAGCTCGGCGATGGCGTGCTCGACCACCTGCTCGGTCTCGGGCCGGGGGATCAGCACCCGACGGTCGATGGCCAGGTCGAGCCGGCGGAAGCCCCAGCTGCCGAGCACGTACTGGAGGGGCTCGCCGGCCTCCCGCCGCCGCACCAGGCCCTCGAGGAAGTCGAGGCAGCGGGTCGGGGCCGGGTGGTCGAGATCGGCCAGCCACTGGGCGCCGGTACGGCCCGCCACCTGCTGCACCACCCAGCGGGCCTCCTGCCCGTCGGCCAGGCGCTCACGCACCTGGTGCTCGAGCTGGCGCCAGGTGGGCACCGCCGCGCCTCAGGCCCCGGCCGCGCCCAGGAGCCGGGCCCGCTCGTCGGCGACGAGGGCGTCGCTGATCTCGTCCAGCTCCCCCTCGAGCACCTTGTTCAGCGTGTAGGTGGTGAGGCCGATGCGGTGGTCGGTGACCCGGTTCTCCTTGTAGTTATAGGTGCGGATCTTCTCGCCCCGCCCGCCGCCGCCCACCTGCGAGCGCCGGGTGGCCGACGACTCGGCCGCCTGCTCGTCCTGCTGCAGCTTCAGCAGCCGGCTGCGCAGCACGAGCAGAGCCTTCGCCTTGTTCTGCAGCTGGCTCTTCTGGTCCTGCATCGACACCACCACGCCCGTGGGCAGGTGGGTGACCCGAACCGCCGAGTCGGTGGTGTTGACGCTCTGGCCGCCCGGCCCCGACGAGCGGTACACGTCGACCTTCAGGTCCTTCTCGTCCAGCCGGACATCGACCTCCTCGGCCTCGGGAAGGGCCGTGACGGTGGCCGAGCTCGTGTGGATGCGGCCCTGGCTCTCGGTGGTCGGCACCCGCTGCACCCGGTGGGGGCCGGCCTCGTGCTTCATGCGGGCCCAGACGCCGTCGCCGGCCAGGCGGAAGGTGGCCTCGCCGATGCCGCCCATGTCCGACTCGGTGAGCGACAGCACCTCCAGCTTCCAGCCCCGGCGGTCGGCGAAGCGGGTGTACATCTCGTACAGGTCGCGGGCCCAGAGGTTCGCCTCCTCGCCGCCCTCGGCGCCCCGGATCTCGATCAGCACGTCGCGGTCCTCGTTCGGGTCGCGAGGCAGGAGGAGCACGTTCAGCTCCTCGTCGAGCTGGGAGATCAGCGCCTCCGAGCCGGCCAGCTCGGCCTCGAGCGACCACCGGTCCTCGCCTTCGGCCCCCACCAGCAGCTCCCGGGCGGCGTCGCGGTCCTGGCGGGCGGCCAGGAGCCGACTGGCCACCTCGGCCATCGGCTCGAGCTGCTTGGCCCGCCGCCCCGCCTTTTGCAGCTCGCGCTGGTCCGACAGGGCCGCCGGGTCGCCCATGCGGCTCAAGGCCTGCTCGTACTCCTCGACCAGCGCCGCCAGCCCGCCGTCGTCCATCACGGCCGCGCATCCTCCCACGGAGGCACCACGGCCACGACCTCGGCCGGCACCGGCAGGAGGGGCGCCAGGTCGGTCAGGATCGGCTGGTCGGCGCCCACCGGGACGGCCAGCACGATGCGCTCGGCCGACGGCGCCGCCCAGCTTCGCAGCCACGCGGCGGTCGGCACGAGGTCGAGGTCGACCCCGGCCGAGCAGACCACCAGCACAAGGCCCTCCTCCGCCGTGGCCGCCGCCGGCCGGGGCCGGCGCAGGTCGACCGGGGGGGCGGGGTCGGGCACCGGGACGAGCGGGCCGGTGACCCCGGCGTGGCTCAGCGGCGCCGGGTCGGCGACCAGGGCGTGGCGCAGCCACCGCTCGCGCTGCAGGAGGTTGGCCGGCCCCACCTGGGCCCCCGGCCGGCGCTCCTGGCGCACCACCTCGGCCGCCCGCACCAGCGCCTCCCTCGTCGGCTCGCCGGCGTACAGCTCGTTGGTGGCGTCGCGGTCGTGCTTGCCCGCACCCACCAGCAGCGACCCGTCGGGAGCGACCCGGGCCACCTCGAGGCCCAGGACCTCGAAGGTCAGGCCCCCGTCGGCGTGCGCCACGGCGTCGACGCGGGCGGCGGCGGCGTCTTCCAGGCGGAGGCCGGCCAGCGCCGACGGCACCGGTGGCTCGCCCGAGGGCGGCACGGCCGGCGGCACGTCCTCGACGGACGTCCGGTGCACGGCCAGGACCCGCGGCGGTTGGGCCAGCGCGGCGGCCTTGGCCGCCACCAGCTCGGCCGCCGCCCGCTGGGGCCGGCCGTCGGGGCCCACGTCGACCACGCAGGTGGTGGCGGTGGCGCCCTGGCGCATCGACCAGGCGAGCGCCGAACCCAGCGCCCGCTCGGGCTCGCGCTGGACCAGCACCCACGCCGCGCCCCCCTCGACCATGGTGGCGGCTCCGCCCAGCAGCGGATGGGGCTCGCCCACCGGCACCGCTCCCTGCGACCGCGCGACCCCGACCGCCTTGGAAGCCAGCAGCCGTCTCCGCCTCTCCTCGTCCAGGAGAGTCACGACCCGGCAGGAAAGGCGAGGGCGGTGAGGCGGGCGAGGAGGTCGTCCAGCTCGTCGGCGCAGGCCCGGTAGCGGGCCGGGGCCTGGCCGATCGGGTCGGAGACGTCGTCGGCGGGGGAAGCGCCCAGCAGGTCGTTCGTCGTCCGGTCGGCCCCGGCCAGAGCGAGCCAGCTGTCGAGCGACTGGCCGCCGGGGCGCCGGCCCACCGCCTCACCCCGGCGCACGAGGTCCTTCAGGGAAAAGGCGCGGCCTCGCACGTCGGGCCGCAGCAGCACGGCGTCACGGACGTGCTCTCGGGCCATGCCCAGGATCAGGTCGCTCTGGCCCACCAGCTCGGGGGTGGCCGTCTGGCTGATGTGCTTCGAGAGGTCGAGGCCCCGCGCCGCCACCACCTGCACGGCGGTGGCGCTGGCCGGGGCGCCGCCAGGCAGCCGGCCCGCCGACTGCACCTCCAGCGTGGGGCGACGGGCGCGCAGCAGCACCTCGGCCATCGGCGACCGGCACTGGTTTGCCGTGCACAGGAGCAGGACGCGGGTCATGGGAGCGCGGCGGTCCGGCCACGAGCCGCAGGCGGCACAGCAGCCCGGAGCGGGGTGCGTCTACTTCTTGCGGCGCCCGTAGCGGCGCTCGAACCGCTCGACCCGGCCACCGGTGTCCACCAGCTTCTGCTTGCCGGTGTAGAAGGGGTGGCACTCGTTGCAGAGCTCGACGCGCAGCTCGGGCTTGGTGGACTTCGTCGTGAACTTGTTCCCGCAGGAGCAGGAGACGCTGGCCTCGACGTACGTGGGGTGGATGTCGGTCTTCATAGGGAGCCTTCCAACGGTACGGGGCGGGGTGGTGTTCCCGCCACCTACGAGGGCGTGCGGGCCAGGTCGGCCAGGAAGTCGGCGTTGCTGCGGGAGTGCTTCAGCTTGTCGAGGAGGAGCTCGTAGCCCTTGTGCCCCGAGCTGTCCTGGCCGAGGGCGACGAGCACCCGGCGCAGCTGCCACACGTGGTGCAGCTCGTCCTTGGTGAGCAGCAGCTCCTCGTGCCTGGTGGACGAGCCGGTGACGTCGATCGCCGGGTACATGCGGCGCTCGGCCAGCCGGCGGTCGAGGCGCAGCTCCATGTTCCCGGTGCCCTTGAACTCCTCGAAGATCACCGTGTCCATGGTGGACCCGGTCTCCACCAGCGCGGTGGCCAGGATCGTGAGCGAGCCTCCCTCTTCGACGTTGCGGGCTGCGCCGAAGAACCGCTTCGGCGGGTAGAGGGCGGCCGAGTCGAGCCCGCCCGACATCACCCGGCCGCTGGCCGGGGCGGCCAGGTTGTAGGCCCGGGCCAGGCGGGTGATGCCGTCGAGGATGATCACCACGTCACGGCCCAGCTCGACCCGCCGCTTGGCCACCTCGATGGTCAGCTCGGCGACCTGGGCGTGCTCCTCTGCCGGCCGGTCGAAGGTCGAGCCGATCACCTCGCCCTTCACGCTGCGACGCATGTCGGTGACCTCCTCGGGGCGCTCGTCGACGAGGAGCACCATGAGGTCGACGTCCGGGTGGTTCGCCTCGATGGCCGAGGCGATGTGCTTCATCACCGTGGTCTTGCCGGCCTTTGGGGGCGAGACGATCATGCCCCGCTGGCCCTTGCCGATCGGCGAGAGCAGGTCGATGATCCGCCCGGTGGTGTTGGCGGGGGCCGAGGGGTCGCCGATCTCCAGGGTGAGCCGCTCGTCGGGGAAGAGCGGTGTCAGGTCGTCGAACCGGGGCCGGCGGCGGGCCTCGTCCGGGCTCTGGTCGCCCACGGTGTCGATGCGGAGCAGGGCGCCGAATCGCTCCTGGGTGGTCGGAGGGCGGGTGGCCCCCACGATCCGGTCGCCGGCCCGGAGGGCGAACTTCCGCACCTGGCTGGTGGACACGTACACGTCGTCGGGCCCGGGGAGGTAGCCGCTGGTGCGGAGGAACCCGTACCCCTCGGGCCGCAGGTCGAGCAGGCCGTCGCAGGGCGAGGGGTCGCCCGAGTAGGCCTGGTCGGCCTGGAGGGCCTGCTGGTCGTACCCACCGGCCATGCGGTCCCGGTCACGGCCCCGCCGGCGCCGGTTGCGCCGGCCCTCGCCCTCGCCGCCTCCTGGCTGGCCCGGCTGGTGCTGCTGGCCCTGCTGGCTGGCCGGGGCGTGCTGGGTGGCGGGACCGTGCTGAGCGGGCTGGCCCTGGCCGCCGAGGGCCCCCGGCGGAGGCGCCGCCTGGTTGCCGGGACCCGGAGGCCCCACCGGCTGCAGGGGCTCGCGCTGGGGCTGGGGCCTCGGCTCGGGGGCCGCCTGCGCTGGAGGGGGGCTGGCTGCGGGCACCTCGACCCCGGCCGGCGGGCCGGCGCCGGGCCGCGGCTCGGCGGCGGCGCCGGATGCGCGTGAACCACGCGTCCCCTGCTCGCCGGCAGCCGGGGGCGCTTGCGGGTCCTCTGCCTCGCCGGCCCCTGGGGGCGGCCCGGCCGCGGGAGCCGAAGGGGCGGGGTCGGCCGGGGGCGGTTCGACGGCGCCGGCGGCGATCACCGGGGCGTCGCCGTTGCTCGGTGGCGCAGGCGCGACCGCCCGCTTGCGGGTGACCCGCTTGGGCTTCTCTGCCTCGGCGGCGGTGGCCTCGGGCGGGCCGACGTCGATGCCGGTCGCCCGCAGGATGCCGTCGATCAGGTCGCCCTTCTTCGCCCGGGACGCGGGCTTCAGGCCCAGGGCGTCAGCGATGGCATGGAGCTCTTCCCGCTCCTTGGCCTCGAGGACCGAGCGTTCAAGCTGCGGCTCTCCGCTCATCGTCACCTTCCTTGCACGGCGTCGTGGGTGGCCGAGGGTCTTTCCCTGGCGGTCCGCCCGGGTCGGGCAGCGGCGCAGGCCAGCGCTCGTCGGCGCCGGAGCGCCAGGAAGGGGGCTGGTCGACGACCGTGGGGCCGGCCACGTGGTTGAGGCGCGGGCCCGCACCGGCGGAACCGGGGCCGAACGTAGCGCCTCGCCTGCCGAACGGCAACGTGCCCGGCAGGGCACGACGTCAGGCGCGAGCCCGAGGCGCCTTCCCGTCGGAGCTCGAGTGCAGGACCTCGGCGATGCCCGACAGCGCTCCGACCAGCCCGGCCGACTCGACCGGCACCACGATCTTGGTGGCCGTGCCGTTCGCCATGATGGACAGCGCCTCGAGGTACTTGACGGCGAGGATGTCGGCCGTCGGCCGCCCCTCGTGGAGGGCGGCGTAGACGTTCCGGATGGCCTCGGCCTCGCCCTGGGCCACCGTCAGCTGGCGGAACCGCTCGGCCTCGGCCCCGGCCTTCGTCGCCTCGGCCTGGCCTTGGGCGTCGAGGACGTTCGCCGTCTTGCGGCCCTCGGCCTCGAGGATCGCCGCCTGCTTCTGGCCCTCGGCCCGGGCGATCGCCGCCTCGCGGTCGCCGCTGGCCGTGGTGACCTGGGCCCGCCGGGTCCGCTCGGCCTTCATCTGCTCGTGCATGGCGTGCATGACGTCGGCCGGCGGGTCGATGCGCTGGATCTCGACCCGCACGACACGGCTGCCCCACTTGTCCGTGGCCTCGTCGAGGATCGACCGCAGCTGGGTGTTGATCGTGTCGCGGCTGGTGAGCGCCTCGTCGAGCTGCATGTCGCCCACCACGTTGCGCAGGTTCGTCTGGGCCAGCTTGACCATGGCCAGGTAGAAGTTGACGACGTTGTAGACGAGGCGCTGGGGGTCGGTGGCCTCGTAGTAGACGACGGCGTCGACCGAGACCACGACGTTGTCCTTGGTGATGACCTCCTGGGGCGGCACGTCGACGACCGACTCGCGCATGTCGACCTTCACGATGCGGTCCATGAAGGGGACGATGAGCCGCAAGCCGGGCTCGACCGTGGCGTGGTACTTGCCGAGCCGCTCGACCAGGCCCTTCTCGTAGGGCCGGATGATCTTGATGCCCGACAGCACCAGCAGCAGGATGATCAGGGCGCCAAAGGCGACGACGGCGAACAGGACCTGGATCACGACTCCACCTCCGTGATGGGCAGGACGACGAGGCGGACGCCGTCGACGCGGGTGACGAGCACCGTGGAGCCCACGGTGATCGGGACTTCGAGGGACGACTCGGCCCGCCAGACCTCACGGTCGAGGCGGATCATCCCGGTTTGGCCGGGGCCGGCGGGGATGGCCTCGGTCACCACGCCCTGACGGCCGACCCAGCGGCCCGCACCGACCTCGAGCTTGGGTGCCCTCCGGTCGAGGCGGCGGGCCAGCGGCCGCAGGCCGGCCAGGCTGGCGGCCGACACGATCAGGAACAGGCAGGCCTGCAGCCACACCGGGGCCCCGGCCAGGGCGGCCAGCCCGCCGCCGGCGGCGCCGATGGCGAACGGCAGCGAGAACAGCGCGCCGGCCGTGGCCACCTCGGCCACCAGGAAGACCACCACCAGCCCTCCCCAGATGGCCGCCTCCATGTCGCGGAGGGTACCGGCAACGCCCCGCCCGGGGGCGGCGGCCCTACAGCCCCAGCTGCTCGACGATGGCTGCGTAGTCGGCGGCGATGGGCGCCGGCGGTGAGATCTGCCCGACGGCCGTGTCGGGGTCCTTCAGGCCGTTGCCCGTGAGCACGCACACCACGCTGCAGCCCGGCTCCACGCCCGCCTTCAGCAGACCGGCCACCGAGGCGGCCGACGCCGGCTCGCAGTACACGCTCTCCTCGGCCGCGAGGAAGCGGTAGGCGTCGAGGATCTCCTCGTCGGTCACCGCGCCGATCCCGCCGCCGGACTCGGTGGCGGCCGCCGTCGCCCCGTACCAGCTGGCCGGGTTGCCGATCCGGATGGCGGTGGCCACGGTGTCGGGCTCCTCGATGGGATGCCCGGCCACGATCGGCGCGGCGCCGGCGGCCTGGAAGCCCAGCATCCGCGGCAGGCGGGTGGAGCGCCCGGCCTCCCGGTACTCGAGGTAGCCCCGCCAGTACGCCGTGATGTTGCCGGCGTTGCCGACCGGGATGCAGTGGACGTCGGGTGCGTCGCCCAGCACGTCGACGATCTCAAAGGCGCCCGTCTTCTGGCCCTCGATGCGGAAGGGGTTCACCGAGTTCACGATGGTGAGCGGGGCCCGCTCACCCAGCTCGCGGACGATGGCGAGGGCCCGGTCGAAGTTCCCGCGGATCTGCAGGACCCTGGCCCCGTGGACCAGCGCCTGGGTCAGCTTGCCCAGGGCGATGTAGCCGTCGGGGATGAGCACGGCGCAGGTCAGGCCGGCGCGCGCCGCGTAGGCGGCGGCCGAGGCGCTGGTGTTGCCCGTGCTGGCGCACACCACGGCCTTGGCCCCCTCCTCGACCGCCTTGGTGATCGCCAGGGTCATGCCCCGGTCCTTGAACGACCCGGTGGGGTTGGCGCCCTCGACCTTGAGCCAGACGTGGGCGCCCACCCGCTCCGAGAGCCGGTCTGCGCGCAGCAGGGGGGTGGCCCCCTCGAGCAGGGTGACCACCGGGGTGGCCGGCGAGACGGGCAGGTGCTCGCGGTACTCCTCGATGAGGCCCCGCCACCCCAGGGCGGCGCCCACGGTCACGCCACCACGCGGATGAGCCCGCCGATGGCGTCGACGACCTCGAGCTCGCGCAGCTCGGTCAGGGTGGCCTGCACGTCGCGCTCGGTGGCGGTGTGGGTGATGAAGTCGATCCGGGCGTCGCCCCCCGGCGCCCCCTCCTGCTCCATCGAGCGGATGCTGACGCCGTTGCGGCCAAAGGCACCGGCCACGGTGGCGAGCACACCCGGCTGGTCGCGCACCAGCAGGCTGACGTAGTAGGGCGAGGCCAGGTCCTCGAAGGGGCGGATCCGGGCCCGGCCCGGCTGGGGCAGGCGGCCGCACGCACCGCCGCGCAGCGAGTGGGCGGCGTCGAGCAGGTCGCCGAGGACGGCGCTGGCCGTCGGCCGGCCCCCCGCCCCTCGCCCGAAGAACATCAGCTGGCCGACGGCCTCGCCCTCGACGAAGACGGCGTTGAAGCTGTCGCGCACGCTGGCCAGCGGGTGGTCGGCCGCCACCAGCGACGGGTGGACCCGGGCCGAGACCGAGCCGTCGCCGTGGCACTCGGCCACGGCCAGCAGCTTGACGACGAAGCCCATGCGCCGGGCGAACGCGAAGTCGGCCGGGGTGAGGCCGCTGATGCCCTCCCGGGCGACGTCGCCGCCGACCACCTTCTGGCCGAACGCGAGCGTGGCGATGATGGCCGCCTTGGCCGAGGCGTCGAACCCCTCGACGTCGGCCGTGGGGTCGCGCTCGGCGTAGCCCAGCGACTGGGCCTCGGCCAGCGCCTCGCCGTAGCT
Organism: Acidimicrobiales bacterium; assembly: GCA_030448245.1. GTDB lineage: Bacteria > Actinomycetota > Acidimicrobiia > Acidimicrobiales > JAUJNH01 > JAUJNH01. Next base: position 124,363 of record JAUJNH010000006.1, on the reverse strand, counting down.
CTCGCCAGCCTCCATCTTCGTGAGGATGTAGTTGGTGGTGCCGTTCACGATCCCCATCACCCGGGTCAGCCGCTCGCCGGCCAGCGACTCGCGCAGGGGTCGCACGATGGGGATGCCGCCGGCCACCGCCGCCTCGAACAGCAGGTCGACCCCGGCGGCGGCGGCGGCCTGGAACAGCTCGTCGCCCAGGTCGGCCACCAGCTCCTTGTTGCCGGTGACCACCGGCTTGCCCGCCTTTAGGGCGTCGAGGATCAGCGAGCGGGCCGGCTCGATCCCGCCGATCAGCTCGACCACGACATCGACGTCGTCCGCCGTCACCACCGCCGCCGCGTCGCTGGTGAGCAGGTGCTCGGGCACGCTGGGCCCACGCGCCTTTGCCGTGTTGCGCACGGCCACCCGGGTCAGCTCGAGGCGGAGCCCCGTGCGGGCGAACAGCCCCTCGGGATCCTCGGCCAGCACCTCGGCCAGGGCACCGCCGACGTTCCCGCAGCCGAGCAGCCCCACCCGCACCGGCGCGCTGGCATGCCCCTCTGGCGTCATCCCCGCGAGGGTAGAGGAACGCCGCCGGCTGCCTGCCACGCCCCCCGCCTCCGGGTGGCTCAGCAGACGTCCTGGGCCAGGAGGTCGTCGAGGGTCTCGCGGCGCACGACCAGGCGGGGGGTGCCGCCGGCCACGAAGACGACCGGGGGCCGGGTCACCTTGTTGTAGGTGCTGGCCATCGAGTGGCCGTAGGCGCCGGTCACCGGCGTGGCCAGCACGTCGCCCACGGCCAGGTCGTCCGGCACGAAGGCCGAGGCGACCAGCACGTCTCCCGACTCGCAGTGCTTGCCGACGACGCGCACCGCCACGGGCCGCTCGGCGTCGGTGGACCGGGGCAGGAACGACTCGTAGCCGCTGCCGTACAGGACGGGGCGGGGGTTGTCGCTCATGCCGCCGTCGACCGCCACGTAGGTGCGGATGCCGGGCAGGGGCTTGATGGTGCCGACCGTGTAGAGGGTGACGGCGGCGCCGGCCACCAGCGCCCGGCCCGGCTCGGCCGTCACCCGCACGGCCGGGTCGAGGCCGCCCGCGACGAGGGCGTCCCTGGTGACCTTGGCCCACGAGGCGATGCTCGGCGCCTCCTCGCCCTGCACGTAGGGCACGCCCAGCCCGCCTCCGACGACGAGCTCGGGCAGCCCCAGGGGGGAGGCCAGGGCGGCCAGCACCCGGGCCGCTTCCTCGAACGACCGGAGGGTGAACACGTTCGAGCCGATGTGGGCGTGGATGCCGACGAGCTCGACGATCCCGGCCCGGTCGAGGCGGCGGAGCCGCTCCACCGCCTCGTCGGCCAGCCCGGTGGCCACCGTGAAGCCGAACTTCGAGTCGTCCTGGCCGGTGCGCACGAACTCGTGGGTGTGGGCCTCGATGCCCGGGGTGATGCGGGCCAGCACCCGGGGGCGGGCGCCGACGGCGGGCGCGATCCGCTCGAGGCGTTCGATCTCGTCGAACGAGTCGACGACGATGCGGCCAACGCCGAGCGACAGGGCGGCCCGCAGCTCGGCCTCCGACTTGTTGTTGCCGTGGAGGACCAGGCGGTCCGGGGGCACGCCGGCGGCCAGCGACACGTGCAGCTCGCCGCCGGTCGACACGTCCAGGTGCATCCCCTCCTCGGTGGCCAGGCGGGCCATGGCCACGCAGAGGAAGGCCTTGGTGGCATAGGCGACGCCGTCGCCCCAGGCGGCCACCGCCTCGCGGCAGCGGGCCCGCAGCTGGGCCTCGTCGTACACGAAGAGGGGCGTGCCGAACAGCGCGGCCAGGTCGAGGAGGTCACAGCCCCCGATCGAACAGCGGCCGTCGGCGCCGACCTCGGCCGTGTCGGGCAGGAGGTGCCGGGGCAGCGGGCCGGCCATCAGAGGAGCGCGGCGACCCGGTCGAGGAGCTCGAGGGGGTCGAACGGCTTGGTGACGTAGTCGTCGGCGATGTCCAGGCCGGCGTCGATGTCGGCGGTCTGGGCCTTGGCCGACAGCAGGATGATGGGCACCGAGGCCAGCATCGGGTCGGCCTTCAGGGCGGCGGCGAACTCAAGGCCGTCCAGCTTCGGCATCATCACGTCGGAGACGATGACGTCGGGGCGATCGGCTCGGACGGAGCGCAGCCCCTCCTGGCCGTCGCCGGCGGTGGCCACCTCGTAGCCCTCCATCTCGAAGTTCACCCGAAGGAGCCGCACGATCACGGGGTCGTCGTCGACGACCAGCACCTTGGTCACCCCCGGCATCCTCGCAATGTTTCCCGCCGGATGTCGGGACTCGCTGTCCGGCTGCCTTCCCTCGTCGCTCCCCCGGCTCGCCCAAGAGGCGAGCCTCCTCCGCTCCTCACTCCAGGCAGCCGACGCTCCCCCCTCACCGGCTCGCTCGCTGCGCTCACATGCGGTCCGGGGCGTCGATGCCGAGGAGGCTGAGGCCGAGGGCCAGGGCATCGGCGGTCAGGCGGCACAGGGTGAGGCGGCTGGCGCTGGTGGCCTCGTCCGGCGCTTTGAGGACGGGGCACGCGTCGTAGAACGAGGTGAAGGTCTGCGCCAGGTCGAAGAGGTGCCCGCTCAGCTTGTGGGGCGCGAAGTCCTCGGCTGCGCCCCGGACGGCGGCATCCAGCCGCAGCAGGGCGAGGGCCAGCGCCCGCTCGGCCGGCTCGACCACGACCACCCCGCCCGGGGCGCCGCCCGAGGCTTCGCCCTTGCGCAGGATCGAGCGGCACCGGGCCACCGCGTACTGCAGGTAGGCGCCGGTGTTGCCGTCGGTGGCCAGCATCCGGTCGTAGTCGAAGGTGTAGTCACGGGTCCGGTCGTTCGACAGGTCGGCGTACTTGACGCCGCCGATGCCCACCGCCTCGGCCACGGCGGCCTGCTCCTCGGGCGACAGCTCGCTGCGCTCTGCCACGATCGCCGCCGCCCGCTCCACCGCCTCGTCGAGCAGGTCGATCAGCTTGGCGCTGTCGCCGGTGCGGGTCTTCAGCATCTTCCCGTCCGGGCCGAGGACCGACCCGAAGGCCACGTGCACGACCCGCCGGCCGGTGACGCCGCCGAGCCAGCCGGCCAGGACGGCGCCGGCGAAGACGAGGGCCAGGTGCTGGGCCTGCGGGGCCCCGACCACGTAGACCAGGAGGGTGGCTCCCAGGTCGCGGGTGCGGTAGCGCACGGCGGCCAGGTCGGTGGCGTCGTAGCCGAACCCGCCGTCCGACTTCCTGACCATCAGGGGCATCGGGCCGCCGTCGCGGCCGGGAAAGCCAGGAGGGAACACGCACAGGGCGCCCTCCGACGGCACGGCGATGCCCAGCTCCTCGAGCTCCTGGCAGGTCGGGCCCAACCGGTCGTTGTAGAACGACTCGCCGGCCAGGTCGTCGTCGGTCAGCAGCACGCCGAGGCGGCGGTACACCAGGTTGAAGTAGCGCTTCGACTCGTCGACCAGCAGGTGCCACAGGCGCAGGGTCTCGGCGTCACCCGCCTGCAGCAGCACCACCCGCTGCCGGGCCCGGGCGGCGAAGCCCGCGTCGGCGTCGAACTTCTTCCGGGCCTCCTGGTAGAAGCCGGTGAGGTCCCCCACCGACAGCTCGTCGGCCGCCTCCTCCTCGCCGAGGTCCAGGAGGTGCTCGATCAGCATGCCGAACGGGGTGCCCCAGTCGCCCACGTGGTTCTGCCGGACCACGGCGTGGCCCTGGTAGGAGAGGATGCGCACGAGGGCGTCGCCGATGATGGTCGAGCGGAGGTGGCCGACGTGCATCTCCTTGGCCACGTTGGGCGCCGAGTAGTCGACGACCACCCGCTCGGGCCGCTCGACGGTGGTGATCCCGAGTCGTGGATCGGCTGCGAGCTCGTCGAGCCGGTCCGACAGCCACGCCGGGGTGAGGCGCAGGTTGAGGAAGCCGGGGCCCGCCACCTCGGGCGGCTCGACGCCGGCGGCGGCGGCGTCGAAGCGGGCGGCCAGGGCCTGCGCCACCTCGCGGGGCGGCCGGTCGAGCCGCTTGCCGAGGGCCATGGCCCCGTTGGCCTGGTAGTCCCCGAAGCGGGGATCGCTCGACGGGCGGACGACCGGATCGGCGGCCGCGGCCTCGGGGAACGCCTCGGCGATGGCCCGGCGGAGCGCGGCCTCGAGGGGCAGGGCGGGATCGGCCATCCCCCAGGGTTACTTGCCACCGGGCTCCGGACGCCAGGCACTATCGTCCGATCCGAGCCGCCCTCGTAGCTCAGGGGATAGAGCATCGGCCTCCGGAGCCGTGTGCGCAGGTTCGAATCCTGCCGAGGGCACCCCCGCAGGCCGCTCGTCCTGTGGTCCAGTGCCGTGGCCACCCGCACCACTTCCCCCCCTCGCTCGGCCGTCAGCGCCGCACGCATCCCCCAGCTGCCCGCCCTCGACGGGTTGCGAGCCGTCGCGGTCGTGGCCGTGCTCCTCTGGCACGCCGAGGTGGGCGTGGTGCGGGGCGGGTTCCTCGGCGTCGAGTCGTTCTTCGTCGTCTCGGGCTACCTCATCACCGCCCTGCTCTGGACCGAGCGCAAGACCACCGGCCGCACCAGCCTGCGGGGCTTCTGGGTTCGCCGGGCCCGACGCCTCCTCCCCGCCCTCTACCTCCTGCTGGTCGTGGTGCTGGCCGCGCTGGTGGTCGGCTGGCGGGACCTGGTCGCCCGGGCCCGGGGCGACGCGGCGGCGGCCGCCGTCTACGTGTCGAACTGGTACCAGCTGCTCTCCAACCAGAGCTACTTCGCCGAGACGGGCCGGCCGTCGCCCTTCAAGCACCTGTGGTCGCTGGCGGTGGAGGAGCAGTTCTACCTGCTGTGGCCCCTGCTGCTGCTGGGGCTGGTCCTGCTGTGGCGGGGAGACCGGGTGCGGATCGCCCTCACGGTCGTGGCCCTGGCGGCGGCGTCGGGCCTGGCCATGGCCGTCACCTTCGCCATCCGCCACGACCCCAGCGCCCCGGTCCCCTACGACCCCTCCAGGCTCTACTACGGCCTCGACACCCGAGCGGGAGGGCTCCTGCTGGGCTGCGCCCTGGCGCTCGTCTGGCGGCCCTGGGAGCGGACCGATGGAGGCCGGCTGGCGGTGGGCGGCGTGCGGCTGCCCAGCTGGGCCGGCGCCGCCGCCGGGATGGCAGGGCTCGCCATCCTCCTCGTGTGCTTCTGGCGGCTGAGCAACGACCTGCCGTTCGTGTACCTGGGCGGGCTGCAGCTGGTGGCCGTCGCCACTGCGCTGGTGATCGCCGGCACCACCGGGCGCGCAACGCCCCTGACCCGCTTCCTGGGGGCCCGGCCCCTGGTCGCGCTGGGGCGCCGCTCCTACAGCCTCTACCTGTGGCACTGGCCGGTCTTCGTGGTCACCCGCCCCGGCCTCGACGTTCCCTGGTCGTCGGGGCCGACGCTCGTCCTGCGCCTCGTCCTCTCGGCGGCGCTGGCCGAGCTGTCGTACCGCTTCGTCGAGGTGCCGGTGCGCCAGGGCGCCCTGAGCCGCGCCGTGCGGCGGGTCAGGGCGAACATGAAGCTGGGCAGCCCGGAGCGGCGCCGCCAGGTGCGCCGGTCGTGGTCGGCCCTCGCCGCCGGTTCGCTGTGCCTCCTCCTCGTCCTCGGCATCGCCGTCGTGCGGGCCGAACCGCCGCCGCCCCTCGACTCCCTCCTGGCCACCGGGGGCACCCCGGCGGCACCCGCCGAGGAGCCCGGGGGGGCGAGCGACCCGCTGGTCCCGGCGCCCGCCGGCGGCGGTGGAGCCGCGACCACGGCGGTCCCCTCACCCGATCCAGCGCCGACCGGAGGCGGGGCCAACCCGACGATCGGCGGCTCGGCCAGCGGTGCCGGCAGCGGGTCGAGCACCGCCGGCGAGGTCAGGGTCTACGCCATCGGGGACTCGGTCATGCTGGGCGCCCAGCCGGCGCTGGCCGACGCCATCCCGGAGGTCATCGTCGACGCCAAGCTCGGGCGGTACATGAAGCAGGGCGCCGCCGTTGTCGCGTCGGTGACCGCCAGGTACCCGGCGCTGGAGAGCATCGTGGTCCACCTCGGCTCGAACGGGGGCGCAGGCAGCTCCGAGGTGGTCGACATCATCGAGGCGGCCGGCGGCCGGCGCGTCGTCTTCGTCACCGTGAAGGTGCCTCGGCGCTGGGAGGGGACCAGCAACTCGGCCATCACGAGGGGAACAGCCGACCAGCCCAACGTCCGGATCGTCGACTGGAAGCGGTCCTCCGGCAGCTGCAAGGGCGGCGAGATCTTCTACGACGACGGCATCCACCTCAAGCCCGCCGGCGCCGAGTGCTACGCCAACCTCATCAGGGCTGCGGTGTCCTGACCCCCCGCCGGCCGGTCAGCGCTGGTGGCTGGGGCACCACCAGGTCGTGCGGCCGCCGACGGTGCCCCGTTGCAGGGGCGTCCCGTCGCGAGGGCAGGTGCCGCCAGGGAGGCGGTGCGGCGTCAGGTCGCCGAGGTGCGAGCCGCCCCGCTCGATGAGCACGTCGACGGTGCGCCGCAGGTGGCGGTGGAGGCGCCGCAGCTCCGGGGGCGCCAGCGACCCGGCCGGACGGGTGGGCGCCAGCCCGGCCCGCCACAGCACCTCGTCGGCCATCAGGTTTCCCACCCCGGCCAGGTGGGCCTGGTCGAGCAGACGGGCCTTGAGGGGTGCCGCCGACCGGCCTAGGGCCCGCGCCAGCTGCCCGGCGGTGGCGGCCCGTGCATCCGGCCCGAGGGCCTCCTCGTCCGGATCGAGAAAGACCCCGCCCAGCCTCCTCGGGTCACTGACCCGCAGGTGCCCACCCCCCTCCAAATGCAGGCTGAACCGGTCCCAAGCCGGGTCGTCGCGGCTGCTCGTGTAGAGGAGCCGGTCGACGCCGGCGAGCCCGTCCACCACCAGGCGGCCCGTCATCCCGAAGCGCAGCCCGAGCGTCCGGCCGTGGTCGGTGTCGAGCAGCAGCAGCTTTCCTCGACGGCGGGCGCCCACCAGGCGGCAGCCGGCGAGGGCGGCCTCGACGTGGGAGGCGCCGACGCCGCCCTTCAGGAACCAGGGGTCGGCGGCGTCGACCGCGCGGATGCGCCGGCCCAGCGCCGCCCGCTCGGCCAGGCGCCGGTACGCCTCGACCTCCGGCAGCTCCGGCACCGCCCGAGCCTACGATCCGCCGGCACCTTCGCCGGCTGGCCGCCCGCCGACGTTGGCGGTCGCGGCAGGTAGGTTCGAGGCCGTGGCGCCGGTCGTTCGCGAGAAGTTCCAGTGGAAGGAACTGTTCGACGAGGTCGTCACCTCGGGGCTCTGCACGGGCTGCGCCGGCTGCGTCATCGCCTGCCCCCACGACGTGCTCGGCTACGACGACACCAACGGCGTGTACAAGCCGCTGCACCTCGAGGAGGAGCTGGGCCAGTCCGACTGCATCCACGGGCAGAAGGGCTGCACGTCGTGCACCCGGGCCTGCCCGCGCTTCCGTGACTGGGAGCCCCAGGCCGACACCCACCTGTTCGGCCGGGCCCGCGAGGAGCACGAGGTGTCGGGCATCGCCAAGGACGTCCTGCTGTGCCGGGCCAGCGACGCGACCGTGCACGAGCAGGGCCAGGACGGCGGTCTGGTGTCGGCCATCCTCATCTGGGCGCTCGAGAAGGGCGAGATCGACGCCGCCCTGGTGTCCTACCTCGAGGGCGACGGCACGTCGTGGAAGGCGATCCCCGGGGTGGCCCGCACCCGCGACGAGGTGCTGTCCAGCGCCGGCAGCCGCTACACCTACTCGGCCAACACCATGGCCTACGGCGACGCCGTGGCCAGCGGGGCCGAGAAGATCGCCCTGGTCGGCATGTCGTGCATGTCGTCGGTGCCGCCGATCATGGCGGCCCGCAAGGCGGGCAAGGTGGCTCGCCGGCTCTCGCTGAACATCGGCCTGCTCTGCTCGAAGACCTTCGACGACGCCATCTTCGAGGAGCTGTTCGAGGCCAAGTACGGCCTGCGCAAGCAGGACATGGTCAAGATGAACATCAAGGGCGTCTTCCAGATCTGGATGCGCGACGGCAGCTACCACGAGGTGCCCCTGAAGGAGTGCCACGCCTGGACCCGCGACGGCTGCAAGCTGTGCCCAGACTTCGCAGCCGAGCACGCCGACATCTCGACCGGCGGGATCGGCGCCTTCAACGACTGGACCCTGACGGTCGTCCGCACCGACCGGGGGCGCGAGATCATGGGCCGGCTGGTGGCCGACGGGGTGATCGAGACCCGCCCGGGCGACGACGACCCCGGCGCCATCGCCCTCATGCGCAAGCTGTCGCGGGTCAGCCGCAAGCGGTGGCCCGAGGTGGCGGTCGAGGCTCCTCGGCGGATGCCGCCGCTGCCCCCGAAGCAGCCCGCCCCAGCCTGAGCGCCCGGTCGGTCGCGACCATGACCACCCCATACGACGAGGTCCGCTACCCGACGTTCAGCCACGCCCAGCTCCACCCCGACCGGCTGGCCATCCCCGCGCTGCTGTTCGGGCTGGACCCGGCGCCGGCCGACTCGTGCCGCTACCTCGAGCTCGGCTGTGGCGACGGTGGCACCCTCTGCGCCCTGGCCGTGGCCCTGCCGGGCAGCGAGCTGGTGGGCGTCGACCTGGCCACGACGGCGCTGCAGCGGGGTCGCGGCGTGTGCGAGCAGGTCGGGATCGGCAACCTCAACCTGGTCGAGGCCGACGTGGCCGACCTGCCGGACCTCGGCCAGTTCGACTACGTCGTGTGCCACGGCGTGCTCTCGTGGGTGCCCGAGGCCGCCCGCCAGGGGATCCTGCGCGCCTGCCGCCAGCAGCTTCGGCCGCAGGGGGTGGCCTACGTCAGCTACAACGCCAACCCTTCCGGCCTGCTCCGTGAGATGACCCGGCAGATGCTGCGCTTCCACCTCAGGCGGGGGGTTCGCACGCCCGAGGAGAAGCTGCAGGAGGCCCACGCCTTCCTCGGCTTCCTCACGACGGCCCGCAACGAGGGTGACCCGTGGCGGGAGCTGCTGAAGAGCGAGATCGACCACCTCGAGCGCAGGCTGCCTTCCTCCCTGGTCCACGACGAGCTGGCCGAGGTCAACACGCCGTTCTGGCTCTACGAGGTGCTGGAGATGGCGGCAGAGCACGGCCTGCGCTTCCTCTCGGAGGCCGACGACCTGGGTGTGCAGGACGCGCTGTGGCCCGAGCACGTGGTGTCGCTGCTCAAGGCGCTCGAGGACGAGCCCGAGGACCGCGAGCAGTACCTCGACTTCCTCCTGGCCCGCCGCTTCCGTCAGACGCTGCTGTGCCACGGCGAGCGGCTCCTCGACCGTCCGGTGCCGCCGGGCCGCCTCCAGGGCCTCGACGTCGCCGCCTCGGCCCGGGTCGTCGGGGCCGAGGAGCCCGACCTCACCCCGGGCGTGCACGTCGACTTCGCAGCGGCCCCGGGCTTGGTGGCGGGGACCGACCTGGCGCTGGGCAAGGCCGCCCTCCACCTCCTCGGCCAGCGCTGGCCGGCGGCCGTGCCCTTCCCCGAGCTGCTGGCCGCGGCCAGGGAGGCGACCGAGCGGTGGCGGGGCCGCGGCCACCCGGAGGACGGCGAGGAGCTGGCCAAGTTCCTCGTGCGCGTGCAGGGCGCCCGGGTGGTCGAGCTGCGGCGCCACCGGCCGTCGTGGCCCTGCCGGCTCGAGCAGGTGGCCGAGCGCCCGTTTGGCAGCCCGCTGGCCCGGCAGCAGGCCGGGCTCGGCGGCGGCGTGGCCAACCTCCGCGCCGAGACCATCGACCTCGACCCGGTGATCCGCCTGGTCCTCGGCCTCTGCGACGGCACCCGCGACCGGGCGGCGCTGACGGAGGAGCTGGCCCAGGTGGCCTCCCAGCCCGACGGCACCCCGGCCGGCCCCGAAGCCCTCGACGACTCCCTCCGCGTCCTCGCCGAGACCAGCCTCCTCCTCCGCTGAGCGCCGTCCCTCGTCGCGTACGTCTCAGACCACGCTGACGTTGTCGGCGCCCCGCATCCAGAACTCCCCCGTCGGACGGATCTCCGCTGGCGGCACATGAAGCGCTGCCGAGCCGGATGGACTGCTTCATAGTTGAGGCTCTCCTGAGATCCCTCGTGCAGGAGCCAAAGCCGCAGAACGCCGATGCCGGCGCACTTGCGGCCGCGAGCACCCCGCCGGTGACCGGCTCGGCAGGGGACACCGAGCCGGCGTTCCGGGACAGGTAGCCGTCCGTCGGCGGTGGATCTTATGGGCGACCACCCCAGTGGACCGAGAGGGGGCCTGCCAGCGCTCGAGCCGCCGGTCCGTCGCAGGACAGATGACGATGCAGCAGTTTGAGCGATGGCATGGTCGCCCCGACCCTCCTGTGGCGAGCCACCATGTACCCATGGCAGCGGCCCTCACCTTCACCACCTCGGTTGACGGGATAGACCAGGCGTCGCTCGCGGGCGGCTTCTTCGACGGTTGGGGTTCCCCGCCCTCCCTCGACGAGCATGTGGCGCTGCTGCGCGGCTCAAGCCACGTCGCCCTCGCGCTCGATGACGATCGCGTCGTCGGCTTCGCCAACGCGCTGAGCGACGGGATCCTCTCCGCCTACATCCCGCTTCTCGAGGTACTGCCGCCGTACCGAAGACAGGGCACCGGGTCGAAGCTCGTTCGGATGCTGCTGGACCAGGTCGGCGAGCTCTACATGGTCGACGTCATGTGCAACGACGACGTTCTGCCGTTCTACGAAGCCCTCGGCTTTCAACGCGCCGGAGGCGCAGTTCGACGCGACTACCGCAGGCGTTCAGCGCACTCAGCCTCGGACGCATGATTCGCGGGATTCCCTGTCGCTCCGTGCGGGCTCGAGAGCAGCCGAGCGCTGCACCCTTGCCCAGAACATCCAGCGTCAGACGCACCACGCCACCGACTCCGGAGGCCGATGCAGGGGACGAGAGGGCGCGACCACGCGCCTCGATCGGGGGTGTTTGCCCATCAGTTGAAGTTCGCTGTTATCGGGCGCGAAGTAGGTGCTGCGATGAAGGAGCGGGTCGCCCGCTCTCGCGGATGGTCTGGTGGGGCGTCCGGGCTTGGTGGCGCTGGTGACGAGTGTCGTGGAGGTGCAGGGATGGCTGCAGCAAGAGGGACCTCCTCTCGCCGTGAGGGTCCGAGCGTTGAGAAACTCGGGCCGTCGAAAGCAGTACCACCACGACGAAAGAAGGTCCCTGTGGAACCAGAATATGTTGGCATCGACCTGCACCGCCGCCGGTCGGTGATCGTGCGGATGAGCCCTGACGGTGAGCGACTGTCGACGGAGAAGATCGACAACGACCCGAGGTCGTTGGCGGCGGCGATCGCCCCGGCGGGCCCGAACCCGAAGGTGGTAGTTGAAGCCACCTACGGGTGGTATTGGGCGGCGGACGTCCTCGAGGAGTGCGGCGCGAGCTCCACCGGGCTGGCCCACCCCTTGGGGATGAAGGGCATCATGTCGAACCGGCGGGTCAAGAACGACGTGAAGGACGCCGTCCTCCTCGCTGACCTGTTGCGGCTGGGCAGCTTGCCCGAGGCGTGGGTGGCGCCACCAGGGTTGCGGGAGCTGCGGGGAGCTGGTCCGCTACCGGGTCAAGCTCGTCCAGATCCGCAGCGGGTTGAAGGCCCAGGTGCATGCGGTGATGGCCAAGGAGGGTGTGCTGCCGGAGCGAGTCGACATGTTCGGCCCGGGCGGCCAGGCCCAGCTCGACGAGATGCGCCTGGGCGACTGCTACCGGTTGCGGATCGACTCGCTCCGCGATCTGATCAGCGCGTTCGACGAGGAGATCGTTGCCCTCGAGATCCTCGTCCACGACCTGTTGAAGGACCACGCCGGCTACCAGGCCGTCCAGGCGATCGACGGGGTTGGGCGGAGGTTCGCGGCGATCTTCGTGGCCGAGATCGGTGATGTCACCCGGTTCGCCGGGCCCAAGCAGCTGTGCTCGTGGGCCGGGTTGACCCCAAGCATCACGAGTCGGACACCACCGTGCACCGGGGGTCGATCACCAAGCAGGGATCCACGCTGGTGCGGTGGGCGGCCATCGAGGCCACCTGCGGCCGCAAGGACCCCAAGCGGCGAGCCGATTTCGTTCGGATCGCCGAGCGGCGAGGCACGGCCAAGGCCCGGGTCGCCATCGCCCGCAAGCTCCTGACGCTCGTCTACTACGGCCTGCGCGACGGCGAGATCCGCTGCCTGGCCGAGGCGGGCTGACCAGCTCGGCGCAACCGGTTGCGAGCCCGATTATCGGCATGGCCCCAAGAGCGGGCCGGGCTTGTGCTTGGGCCCAACCGGTTGTGGCCTGATCGCAGCATGTCGCCCCATCCGGGCGCGACGGAGGAATGACAGGCCCCCGAGCTCGGCGAGGCCACCGCTGAAGACGGACCCTGCTGCGACAACCAAGAACGACAACCCGCGGACAGGAAGGCCTGACGGCCTTCCTCATCGATGATGTCGATCACGATGACCGGGCCGTCAAGGCTTCCCCTCCGGGCGGGCTTCGCCCGGCCTTGACTGCCCTCCCCATCAGCCGGCAGGTCCTTCGAGCTCTACCTCGCCGCGTCCGGCCTCGAGCTCACCGCCGGCGGCCACCGGACGAACCACCCAAATCGAGTCGGCCTGGCGGCCGACACAGCCTTGACAAAACCCGCTCCTTCAGGAATGCCGTTATCGAGCGCTCTACCGCCCGACGGATGCGGCGAGCGATGGTGGGCTCGACCGATGACTTCTCGAAGAGCAGCGCTAGCGCGCGGTGACTGCATCGAAGGTCGACGAGTGGCCTACCGCACACCTGTGGGCCGCCGACGGCGCTCGCCCCACGCGTTCATGGGAGCGGCGGTCCGCCCGTCTGGGCGAAGGCGATCCGGAGCCGGTTCCGGCGAGACTTGAACCGCCGCGGTCCCACTGATGGTCGGCCCACACGGAGCCGTGGCAATCGTCGAGAACGGTCAAGCTGGGGGTCACGGGCGTGTAGGTCACGCCAAACTCGATGGCCCGAGCGTTGGCGACGGGACAACCAAAGGCGACGGCACCGGGCTTGGATGCCGCGACACTGTCCGCCCCGAGTCCGCGGGCCACGAGCCTGCTCTCCAAGCTCACCGAGAGGTCGGGATCAAAGCGGACTGCTGCGGCCAAGGGCAGCCAGCGCTGCTGGTTCTCGTCGTAGTCCACCATGTCGCCGGGCCGATGTAGCACCCTCCGGTGGATCACGCGTCGTCGCTTACGGCGTCGCGGTCATCAGGTGCCATGCACTCAGGGCGAGCTGACGGCCCTCATGGTGGCCCGGAGGTCGTGGAGCCGGTCGGAGAGCGCGCCGGACCAGCGTTCGCCGGTACTGCAGTTCTCCATCCAGGCGTGGGCGTCGCCCTGATGAAACTCGACCTCGACGTCCCAGCCCCCGCGGTGCCACTCGAACTGGACGCCGCCGTTTCCGGTCGTCGCAACGGCGGGAGTGGTTGCATCGGCAGGCAGGAACCGCATCAGCGCTTGGAGGGCCTCAACGAGTACCTGCTCGGGCACGGCCTCTTCACAACGGCCAGGTCGGAGGCGCTCCAAGCGCGTCACGACCTCACGGAGCCAATGCGGTCCGACTGACGCCTGCACATGCACCTTCGCCGTCCGCTCCGGTTGGCCGAGCAGGCCGACAGGAATCTGTCCGGTGGGTCGGGGTCGCCCGACTTGATGAAGTTCTTCGAGCATGCTCATTGTTGGCGCTCCCAAGTCTCGTGGAGGTCTTCGGGCGTGAAGCGGTAAAGGCTTGAACGATGGCCTCCCGACCTCGAAGCATCAGCCGCGTTGTCTCCCCGGGGTCGTCAACGCCTTGGTGGGGTGCTCGGAACGTCAGGTTCAGCAGGAAGCCTGCTTCGAGCGCTCCGCTCTCCTGGCTGACAGCTGACCTTGCTTCCAGGTAGAGGCGGCCCACAGGAGAGCCTTCATCTACGACGAGGAACCGCTTCGACAAGGCGCCGCTGTCGGGAGTGCCAAGCCCGTTCGGTAGAGACGGCGTGGTTACGAACGTCACGACCTCGTTCATCCACGAAGCCGGAATCCAGTTGATGTAGGTCACCTCGACCTGCTCGACCCTCGGCACCGGCAGGCGGAGCGTCTCCAGCAGGCCGAAGAAGGACTTCTGGTACCCCTGGAACGCTTCGGCCAAAGGCTCAAAGCGCGGGTACGGCTCGCCCTGGTAGCGCCAGTTGTGGACCAGTCGGTCCTGCTGGAGCTGCACGAGCCGCGATCCATCGGGGCTCAGGAACCACGCACGGTGGAGCGGAGGCGTCGGACCAAATTCGATCCTGAACAGCGGAGCCATCGGTGTACCGCTGAGGTCCTCAAGCTGCGGCGGCAGGGTTCTTGGTCCTGCGTCACCGGGTAGTCGTTCCTGATCGTCGACCAGAACAGCCCGACATGCGCTTGCGACAGGGCTTCGATGCGCTCGAACTGCACGGCGACGGCGACCTCGCGAACAGGGGGAGCCTTGATGTCAGGTAGGTCGGGTGGGCGCTCCACGGTCCGAGCCATGATACGCGGGGGACGGATCGCCGGACCGGCATGGCGCCGCTAGCGATGCGAGTGCTGTTACACGGGCGCTCCCCTCCGGAGGCTGGCTGAGCCAGGTCGGCCTCGCGCGGCCGTCGTGGTGCGAGTCCCTCAGCCCACGATCGCGACCCTCCAGGAGTCCAGGACGGTCTCGATCTGAGCGGCGACCTGAGCACGAGCATCCGCCCGGGCAGCCCCGGACATCAGCAGGGCGTCGTATGGGGTGTCGACGTGGCGCACGGAAGCGACCACCGCGAGGGTGATGGCCACGGGGTCGAGAGCACGGCCTGCGGCGCTCCGACCGATCCGGCCGGAGCGCCGTGCGCCGGCGTGCTGCGCGATGGCCTCGGCCCGCTGTGGCGGGCATCCGGGAAACAGACGTCTGACCTCGCGGGCGAGCTCGGCCTCGAACTCGAGGTCCTGTTCGATCCGTCGCTGCTCCTCGCGTTGGCGGCGCCGGCCGCGGGCCTCTTCGTCAGCCAGACAGTCCTGCTCGGCCTGGTCCAGTGCGGCTTCCTCGACGAGAAGGCCAATGCGCTCGTAGTGGTGCCGAGACCGGCTGAAGCGCACCACGACCGCCGACAGTCCACTCGCCTTCTTGGCCCGGCGGGTCAGGGCAGCGTCGCCGGCGGGCAGGAGTACCAGGTGATCAAGGTCTGCACAGACCAGGCACACCGGTCCTGGGCTCTCCATGATCAGCAGCTCACCGGTACCCGAGCAGGCCGTGCACCTCCAGTCGTTGAGGGCGGCGATGACAACGAGGTCGGGAGCCGCGTTCTGCTTCTCCTCCATCCTGCGGCGCTCGACCTCGGACAGCTCGGACGAGACCCAGTGCGTCCGGTAGGCCGCCTCGACGTTGGCGTCGCCGCTGCGGCTGAACCGGAGCTGACGACGATCCCGGGTCCGAGCGATGTAGGCGGTCTGACTCGAATGCAGGCCCCGATCTGAAGCCCATCGATCAAGGATGACCATCGCTGCCGACAGCTTCTCGAGGTTCGCTTGAGCCAGCCCCTCCAGGTCCTCGGCCCGCCCCTGGCGCCAGACATCGAGGGCCTGTGGCGTCAGCCAACCCACGCCGACGAGCACGTCGATGGGGCTGACATAGTTCTGCTCGGCCAGCGCCGCCTCCGCCGCCGACACGACCCGCACCTCGAGGCTCCGACGTCGCTCACCCACCGGGTGGCCCCAGCCTGTCGTCGCCGACTGGCAGCTCGATGATGTCGGCACCGCGGCGAACGTCCTCGATCGAGTCTTCGATGACCAGGCGGAACCTCCAGCCCTCGTACGACTCGAGCGCCGTCCCGAGCTCCTGCCAGCTCAGGGTGCGACCGTCGATGACCACGCTGTAGGGCCTGCCGTCGCCGGCCTGGTCGTTCCAGACGAGCTGCCCCGCCACTTCGTCGTCGCGGAGGACCCAACCCTCGCGGTGGCGGGCCGGTTCCAGATAGAGCCGGCCGACCTCGTACTCAGCCAGCGACCGCACCCGCGCCACCAAGTCCTCGATGTCGGCATCGTGGTCGCCGAGAACGGCAAACCGGTACCCCTCGCCGACCGGTAACCCCATCTCATCCAGCTGCACTTCCACCCCCGTGGGAGCCCGCCAGATCTTGAACCGGAGGCGATGATCCCTTCCATCCGGGCCGCGGACTAGGAAGGGCGGGGGCGGATCGGGCAGCCGGGGAAGTCCGGTGTACTCGGCGATCCGCACGTCGCAGCAACGGTCACAGACCACCACGTCGCCCAGCCTCGTGGAGGCCGCGGGATCGCCGCAGTCCTGGCAGACCACGCCTTCACAGTACGGGGACCCAAGTGCCCATCGGCCGATGGCCGTCTCGCCCTGCTGGGCTCCGAGGATCATCGGGGTGCTACTGAGCGCTAGATACGTGCCGCTATCAGCCGCCTGGCTCAGCGATCGAACCGGCGTTGAGCAGCCTCCACCATGTCGCGCGTCAGGTACCAGCGAGCGCCGTGGTCGTCGTCCGCCCGCTTGTAGGTGTCACGCAGCCACGCCCGTAGAGCCTTTGCCTCAATCCCCAACGCGTCGGCCACTTCGGGTGCCGTACGGAGCCCCTCTGCTCGGTCAGTGGTCATAGGCCGACGATATGCCTCCCCCGGGCGCCGTTCCCGAGCGCTCTGCTGGTGCCGTTCCCGAGCGCTCTACCCTGGCCCTCGGCAGTCGGCACGGTCGCACGTCGGCGATGGGACAGCCACAGCGAGTCCTACGTCCTGCCAGCACGGAGCAACTGCCCGAGGGCAAGGACGAGGGCGCAGCCGACGCTGGCGATCGTGACGCAGACAAGGGTCGGCATGTTGGTGATGAAGGCAAGACCCACGAACAGGAGGGGGCCGAACATTGCACCGTCCAAGACCCAGTGCTTGCTGCTCCACCCCCTGAGCCGACCCGGGTCGATGAACGAGGAAGCCGCCAGAGCGCCCAAGACGAGTGCGCCCACAGCTGCAACCATCCACCCACGCTTGCTGTAGAGGAGGATCGCGGACAGGACCGCCATCATGGGAAGGAACACCTTCTGCAGCAGGGATGGCGGCCTCTCCAGATGCCGGCGGAGACGGTCCATCACTTGCAGTGTGCCACGGACCCTGTTGGCAACCCCGCGCCGTATCGCCGACTGCGTCGACGCTGCTGAGGGCCGGGGCCGCTAGTCCTTGTCCTCCTTGTTCTCCTCGTCCTTCCTATTGCCGTCGTCGTCTGGCTTCTCCTCTTGGTCCTTCTTGGCTGGCTGCCTCGTGGTGGCTGGGCGGGGGACCGTGGTGGGCGGTCGAGGCTGGGCCGTCGTCGTGGTGATCAGCGTGAGGTTCTCTTCGACGTCTCCGGCGGCGGCGAGTAGGCGGGCCGCCTCCACCTCGTCGAGGGTTCCTTGCTCCCGCAGTGCCTTCACCTGCTCCCGGAGCTCCCCCAGCTTGGCCCTGACGGTGTCGGGTTGGCGGGCTTCGGCTGCGGCTCGCACCTCGGCGATCGTCGGTTCCAGGGAGCGTGACGCGGTGGCGCCGATGCCCCGGCCCGTGCCGCCGCACCCGCTGAACACGCTGACGGCGGCGACGACCAGCAGCAGCAGACGTCTCATGGGCGCGCCGCGTCCTCGAGCTGGCGGATCGCGTCATCGAGGGGCGGGGGGAGTCCGTTCGCAGCGGGCTGGCTGGTGGCGGAGGTGGGAGGAGCCGGTGCGTCGGGCTCCTGCGCAAGCGCAACAGCCACGATGAAGAGCAGAACGATCACGGCGCCGGCCCCGACGGCGAGCCATGTCCGCCGCGTGTGGTCCGGGCGTATCCACCACCGCTGATCCGGCCTCGGAGCCGCCACGCTCGTGTTGGCGGTGGGTGGCGGTGTCAGCGGAACGGTCACGTGCGGCGCGAGGACCGTCTGCGTCACCCCAGTTGGCGCTGGATCGGAGCTGAGCACGTCGAGCATCTCGGTCGCCGAGCCGAAGCGGTCCGACGGCTCGCGAGCCATGGCACGGTCGATGGCCGCCGCCAGCCGCGGGTCGACTCCCGGGCAGCGTGTGGCGATCGGGGTTGGCGTGGACGTCTGGAGGGAGTAGGCCAGCGCCAGCGGCGTGTCGCCGGAGAACGGCTTCTCGCCGCTCAGCGCCTCGTACAACATCACCGCGAGCGAGTAGAGGTCGGTTCCCGGAGTCGCTGCGCCGCCCGCCAGGCGCTCAGGGGCGAGATAGGCGGGGGTGCCGATGATCAGACCGGCCAGGGTGTGGTCGGTGCCCTCTGCCATCTTCGCGATCCCGAAGTCGGCGAGCTTGGGGCGGCCGTCCGCGGTGATCAGCACGTTCGCCGGCTTCACGTCCCGGTGCAGGATGCCAAGGCTGTGGGCCGCATGCAGCGCCCCGAGCAGGTCCACGGCGAGCGCATGCACGCGCTCGGGGGCCAAGGGCCCGTCCATGAGCTCGTCGGCCAGCGTACGCCCCGGAAGGCACTCCATCACGAGGTAGGCGACGTCTCCGTCCTCACCGCTGTCGAACACCGTCACCGCCGCCGGATGCGACAGCTGGGCAGCCGCCCGGGCCTCGTCTTCGAAGCGATGGCGAACATCAGCTGGGGCCCCGAGGTCTGGATGCAGGAGCTTGACGGCCACGTCGCGCCTCAGGCGCAGATCCACGCCGCGCCGCACCACACCCATGCCTCCCCGCCCGATCACCGCGCCCAACTGGTAGCGGCCGGCGAGGATCTCAGTGGAGGGGCCAGCCGGCACAGCCGAAACCTACTGCCTGGTAGATCGCCTTCCGCAGCGCCGAGGGCCCAACGGATCGGCGCAGGCGCCACCCGGGGGTGCCGGCGATCAACGACCTGCGCGGCCCGCAACGAAGACCCTCGGCACTCGGTACTCGGCACTCGGCACTCGGCATGCAGCAGAAGCCAAGACGCGCAGTTGAGGTGAGGTTGTGCCTCTCATCGTTGTCGCCCTCGCCGATACTGGTGCGCTGGTGGTGCCGATCCCGGGCGCTCGCGCGCGACCCGCCTGCGCTAGGGAAGGCGCGGCCTGAGGCGTCACGGGCCGGGTTAGCCCGGGAGCTGTTCCGAGCTCATGTTCCTGTTAGCGGCTGAAGCCGCTGAAGATGCGGGTCAGTAAGCCGCTGTAGGTGGCGGTGCCGTCGGCGCTCCAGTCGATGCGGATGCTGGACTTGTTCCGCTCGTCGGAGCAGCCGTCGCGGTCGCCGTCGGAGCACCAGGTGACGATCTGGGTGCCGGCGGTGCCGGTGTTGTTGTTCAGGCGGGCGTGGAACTCCTCGTCACCGGCGGTACCCTTCTCCTGGTAGCCGCTCTGGAAGCAGAGGTCGTCGCGTCCGTCGCCGTTCCGGTCGGACAGGACGGCGACCTTGGCGCCGGCACCGTCGGGGTCGGGGCAGGCCGAGATGAAGCCGACGCCACGCGACTCGAACGAGGCGGGGCCGTCGACCTTCAACCCGCCCTTGAGGAAGCAGGCGTCGTTGTGCACGTTGTTGGTGACGGTGCCCGCCGGGCTGAAGGCCTGACGGTCGAACCGGTCGGGCGAGAAGCAGCTCGAGCGGCGGTTGACGTCGGGGTTGGCCGTGGGCGCCCCGATGTCAGGGTTGATGTAGGACGAGGCCCGTCCTGAGCCGCGGGAGTCCCGATCGCCATCTCCGAAGGACACGTTGGCCTGGACCGCGGTTCCGCCGGTCAGGGCCAGCATGCCGGCAGCGGCGGTGGCGAGTGCGATCTGCTTGGTGAGGCGCATTGGTGTCTCCCGTGGCTGGTTCGTTCAGGGCTCTCTATGGCGGGCCGCCCCCGAACGTCACAACCTCGAGAGATGAAGGTGACTCAGCCTCGGACGACGCGCTCGGTGCGGAGCACGGTCGGCCCGGACCGGAGCGGGTTCCCGTCGCCCAGCTCGGCGTTGATCTCGAGCACGGCCGAGCTTCTTGCGACGGACGGGCTCGCAGAGCTCCAGCACGCACGGGCCATCGCCGATCGACTGCTCGTCCTGGCGAGGTCGGGGCGGGGGTCGAGATCGGACATCCTCTCCTTAGTCGGTCTCTTCGTCAGACTCGGGCGTAAGTGGCAACGGTAGAGCGCATGACCTGAGACCTAACGGAGCCGACGAACCAGGCGGTGCTTACCAGGCCCTCGGCGCATCCTGCCCCTTCGGGCAGCATCCGGTCGCAGCCCTGGCCTGCCGCCGGCTTGTAGGGCAGCATTGGGGTTGGTGGGTTAGGAGGTGAGCTGTGGCGGGAGCGAGGTTGGCGCCGACGACGCGAGCGCAGCGGTGCTCTCGGGAGGGCGGCGCGTTCGCCGTCGCCGCCCTGCCGGCACGAGGGTGGGGAGCCGGATGAACCGTTGGCAGGCGGCCTTGGAGGAGAAGGAGAACGGCGTGAAGAAGGCAACCATGGCGAGCATCTTTGGCTTGCACCCGGAGCGCGGCTGTCTGCGGACGGCGCCCGTTCCCGCTCGCCGTCTCGTCGGACACCGGGGGACCTCGGAGCGAGATCGTCCGAATCGTCCTGCTGGGAACCTCATGCCCGTCTGCCGACGTCCAAGGGGGTGGAACGGAGGAACCATGCGTACACCAAGTCTCGTGCTCCTGCTCGCCACCCTCGGCCTCGCCGGCTGCGGGCAGGTGTCGATGGAGGAGGACCCGACCAGCACGCCCAGCTCGTCCCCGGCGTTGACGGCCGTGCCTACCAGCGTGGCCGTGCCCACCACCCCGCCTCCCTCGCCCGTGCCGGCCCGGGCCACGACCACGGTCTCCAGGCCGCGGGCCACCACGACCACCACCGCTCAGCCCGTGACCACGACCCGTCCGCTCTCCCGGGCCGAGGCCACCTCGCGGTTGTGCACGGCGGTGGCCGCGGCCGACGAGCAGGTCCAGCGGGGCAACTTCCTCGGCGGCGGGCTCCGTCTGAGCGGAGGGATCACGGCCAACGAGAAGGCTGCGGACCCGGCGGTGGTGGCGGCGGCGCGCAGCATGCTCCGAGCTGGGGTGAACGGCGATGCTGAGGCCTACGTGGCGGCCAGGCGGGTCGCCTCCGGCGCCTGCGCCCAAGCCGGCTACCCCATCCAGCTCAGCGGCCCTATCCAGTGCGTCAAAGCCCCCTGCCCCTAAGAGGAGCCCGTCCCGTGGCACCGGATGATCGGGTCCTGCGCGCCCTGCCTCTCAGACGATTCTCAGCGCCCTTCCCTGGTCGACTCAAGGATTCGACCGGCTCCTCCACCGCAGCATCGTGTTCAACATCACCGGCGACAGCTACCGGCTCCAGGAGCACCAAGCCCGCACCAACCAGCTGGCCGACGAACCCGATGACGAACAGCTCCCAGCGACGCTCGGACGGTTCTGCCGGCCGCAGCCGCACCCAGCGTGGCTACCATCCACCACGCCACCACAGCACCTCACCTGGGGACTTTCGGTGAGCGACCCTGGGGAACTTCGGCGAGCGTCATCAGGCCCTCAGGGCCCAAGGGGGATCCTGGGGGACCACGCCGGTGGGTGGGGGCGAAGCCCCCTGTTGCCGGCTGGCTCTGGGTGAGACGATCCCCGACATGGATCGTCGAGTGCTGGTCGCAGGAGTGGTCGTTCTTGGATCGTTGGTCGTGACTGCGGCCTGGGCCGCGCCTTTGGCGGTCAGGAGGATCGGAGACCGCTTCGATCGTGTCACTGGTCGCGACGACCTCAAAGTTCTGGAGCGCGATGGGGTGTTGGCCTTCCGGGCCCCCGGAACCACGCTCCGTCAGACGGTGAAGCAGCGCCGCTACGCAGGATCCCCCGGCCGGCAGTATGAGCCAGCTGCGGTCAAGCAGGACTTCGAGGTGGAGGGCGACCCACTGGCGGCCCTGGAGGCGTATCGGGAACGCGCCGAGGCGGAGGGTTGGCGATTCGTTCGTTCACAGTGCTCCCGGTACCGGCGTGACGCAACGCTCAGTCTCACCAAGAGCACCCCCATCCCGGCCGTGTTGACCGTCGGGACTGTGCTGGCCGGAGCCCCGACGGGAGGCGGGCCGGCGCCGGGCGCCGCCACCACCCCCGCTCCAGTGCTCACGCTGACCCTGACGGCCCAGGACGGCCTCGGCGAGCTGGGCCCCCTGGAATCACCTCTCGGTGACATCGGATGCCTCCGCTCCATCGATCCCGAGGATCCGGCCTTCAAGGTCCGTCCCGGTCCGGCCCGGACGTCGACCGAGATCTGCGCTCTCCTGCCCGTCGACCGTGCACGCCAGATCGTTCCGGACGTGACCGTGGCGAAACCTAGAGGACCGGAGTTTGGTCGAGGCGGATGCGACTACGAGCAGCACCCGTACACGCCCCCCTCGACCTGGCTGCCGGTTCAGGCGAGGATCGACTCTCGATGGTGGTTCTCCGTGGTCGAAGCCGGCGGCTACCCGAGGATCAAGTACGAGGAGCGGAAGCATCCGTCGGCGGCCACGACCGCCAACGTGCTCCTGTTCACCGACGAGGTCGACCGGGGCGCCGGGCCGCCTCTCAACGCCTGGGTGGACACCCCGACTGGGCCGGTGGAACTGTCGACCGGTTTCGTCGACGGCCTCGACGAACGACAGCTCGTCGCCCTTGGCGAGCTTCTGGCAAGCAGCAGGCCATAAGTGCCTCGGCCCCCGGCGAAGGGCCATGGACGGTGCCCGCTGGGTCCGCTACTGCGCCGCCACGACCGAACACTCTGGCCGGGCCTAGAGGCGCCGAGCCATGGGCTCGCAATCGCTGCGCGCGGCCTCAAGCCAGAGGTGGGTGTCGCCGACGGCGAGCCGAAGGTTGGTCCGGGCCGCACCGCAGCTCGTGGCAGCCCCCCCGATCCCGTCATCATCCCCGCCTCGTAGTCGGCGGCGTTGAGTGCCTGGGAACACCAGGCTCGCACCTGAGCCTCCGAGCTATGAGCGTAACCGGGAGCGCTCGGCTCGTGCCGATCCCGGGCGCCGCGCCAGTGCCCTGCGCGCGCTCCCCTGCGCAGGAGGCGGCCTCAGGTGGGCGGTGCCGTAGGTTCCGTCTTCGGCTGCCCGCTTCAGGTCAATGCCGCGTTCCTCGATGAGCTTCTTCATGTAACCGCCGAGGAGGAGTCACTCCACCGCCCACCCCAGACCAACGGCCGGGGCTCGGAAGCTGACCCGGTCAGTCATGAGCGTTCCAGCATCGTTGGCTTCGAACAGGTGCTCGTGCCGGAACCAGCGGAAGGCCCGCGAACTTGCTTGTCCACGAACCGCGTCGGTCTCTCCAGCTCGGGTGACCCTGCTGGTCATCCGGAACGGAGGCCGAAGTGGACCGCGAGCCACATCACTCCTCGCCGAGCCCGATCGAGCCGGCCGTTACCCCAGCGATGGCCCGCTCCTTGGAGCCCGCCATCGCCTCCAGGTGAGCATCCACGCTGAGCGACAGGCCGAAGACGGCGGTCTGGCTTGCCTCGATCGTCGTCTTGCACTGGAACGTGACGGCCATCTCTCGAGTCTGCATCAGGAGCGGACCGCTGCCGACCCAAGGACCGCGCCATTACCGAGCGAGCAGGAGGTGCCGTTCCCGGGCGGTTGCACGGACCTGCGTCACCGCTCGGAGGCGCGGCCTGAAGCGCCCTGTCGCGAGATTGAAGCCGATCAGGTGTCCCACCTGCCTGGCGTGAGGAGGAACGCTGCTGAGCTCACTGGTGCGGACTACGGGGGCTTCCACTCGTCGACAGGAGCACGACCGCCAAGTCCGCAACTTCCTGCCCGAAGGGGGCCACGTTGGGATCGACCGCCTCCGAGCTGCGGGCGAGTCGGACCACCGCCGCTGTCCAGCTCTCGGCCGGATCGAACGTCTCTCCGATCCGGTAGAAGCCCCGCTCAAGAAGTCCTCTCGCCTCAGCCAGGCGTCCCCGCAAGACCGCCTTGATGGTTGCGGCAGCATTGGCCGCCGCCGAGGCAGCCGCCGACCACTCCGCCTCCGACAGGGGAGCCTCGACAGGTAGAGGCTTCTCCGGCTCATGTTCGGATGAGGATCGCACCTCCAGATCGATGCGCCAGAAGAGGGGCACCTTCGCCAACTGGATGAAGAGCAAGCGCCGGTTGCTCGACTTCTCAAACTCGGGATCGGACCGGGTCGAGCTGACCGGGGAAATCGCGGCGAGGGTTTCCTGCACACATGCGACGGCAGCGGTGAAACGGTGGCTGGGGACGACCCAAAGCAGGTCTATGTCACTGAACTCATCGGCCTCGCCCGTGGCAAGCGATCCGCGGAGACTGATTTCGCTGCCGGCCACGGCCATGCGCAGGGCTTCAGTAAGGTTGTTGACCAGAGCAGCTCGCCGCTCGGGACGCAAGTCGAGGTCGACCACGCCATCATCATGGTCCCGTCGTCGTCACGGAGCCGGCGTTCAGGGACGCCCTGACGTTCGTCACTCTTCGACCTTCTGTCGTCCACCTCGACGTAGGTGGCGGCTGACGTCTAGGAAGCCGCCGGTGCCAGCACCGGGAATCCCTTGACTGTTCATCCTCCCGTCCAACGGCCGGCGATCGGCGAGGGCTCTGCGACGGTTGCGGTGCATCGTTATGGGACGGGAAGTAGGTGCTGTTTCCGGGCTGTCGCAAGGACTCGCGCTGCCCCTCGGAGGCGTGGCCTGAGGCGCCGCCCGCACGGAACATCGGAACCGGATCCGGCGCTACAGGCCTCGGTCCGGCGAAGCCGGTCGAGGGGACGCCTCATTGACGCTGGGGGGAGACCGGTGATCGTCGGTGAGGCGCGCGCCCTCCCGGGCCGATCAACGGGGGAGGTGGTCTTACTGGACCACGTCGCATTGTCGACGAGCGAGACGGAGCCAAGGCAGTACCGCTCGTGCTCACCCTTTCAACCGGATGATGCCTCGATCCCGAGCGACCGTGACCGCGCGGTCCGGTCGTCCACACCCAGCTTGGTGAAGATGTGCGCCAAGTGGGTCTTGAGCCGGCACGCCTACTCCCGGAATCGTCGCCAACGCGTTCTCGGGCGCCGGTCACCGCAAGGCCCGCTCAAGGGTCGATCGATTCTCCGCGAGCCATGCGAGCTCCATGCGCCTGAATTGGTCTTCGCCGCGAGCAAGGAGCATCCCGTACGGCGAGACGCCTTGCTGGCCGAGTTCGACGGTCTCGGAGAGCGCGTCCCGCAGGAGCGCCTCTACGGCATCGAGGAGAGTCAGGCGGTCGTCGACGCCGTAGGCGTCGCAGAACAACCGGAGGCGGGCGGGGCGGTCGGGCGGCGCCGGGCAGCCGGGCCTCGGCCAGAAGGGATCGGGACGGAGGGAGACGAAGGAGTAGGCGGCGTAGGCGAAGTCCTCGAGATCCCGGGCGGGCCCGGCAAGGTCCCAGTCGATGAAGCCGTATGGGCGCCCGTTGGCGTAGACGGTGTTGACGGGGCACAGGTCGTTGTGGCCGATGCGGCCGCTCGGTGGGCGACGGGCGCTGGCAGGAAGACGCCACACCGCACCCGGCGGTGGGACGAAGTCGGCCAACGCCTCGTGCAGTCGTCGGACGAGGCGGGCTGTCGCAATCAGCGCCTCGTCGGACCATGCCGGCGTGGCGTCGCTGGGCAGGTAGGTGAGGACCTCCCTTTCCTTTTCGTCAATACCGAGGACTCGCGGAGCTCCTTCAAAACCGGCGTGATCGAGGTGCCGAAGAAGGGCATGAACGGCCGGCGTCCACTTACCGGTCGGTCGGCGAACGGTCTCTCCAATACGGACGACGCCGAGCGTCATCGACCCGCCGAGCAACGGGATCTCTGCGCCGGACGCTGCGCTGTCCTCAACCCATCCGCCGTCGGTCATGGGTCCCAGTTTCACAGTTTGATCCCTGGCGTGTGCGACTGGCCCGGCTTCGGACGGAGGCCACGGGCGAGGTCCTGGCCGCCCAGCAGGCTGCGGCCGCCGCCGCCGAGGAGGCGGCGCGGGCGGGACGGGCGTCGGCCCAGCGACGGACGGGGTCGAGGATCTCCCCGAGGCCTTCGCCGTCGGCGGTCAAAGAGTAGGTGCTGGGGATCGGTGGCCCGGGGTCGATCGTTCGCCGCACCAGCCCGTCCCGCTCGAGCTCGCGAAGGCGTCCGGTCATCATCCGCCGGGACACGCCCGGCACCGCCCCCTCGAGCTCGCTGACTGTGCCGGACCGGCCACCAGCACGATCAGCAGGCATAGGGCCGAGCGGCGCTCGAGGAGCTTCAGCGCGGCGCACCTCCCCTCATCGAGACGTCGGGACAACCCCAGTGCGCGACTGGTGCCGCCTCGGTCACGACCCGAGTGGGCCCAGTACGAACCTATATCCAGCATCCTGTCGACGCCGCGAACACCACCCCGAGGAACGGCCGCCCCTTTCCCCCGGCGCCTCCTCCTTCCTCAGCGGTCCAGCTGGCTTTGCGAGCGTTACCTCGCGCTGCGCTCGTGCCGCTACCGGGCGGTCTCGCCGACTCGCGCCGCGGCTCCGGAAGGCGCGGCGCTGAGGCGTCACTCCCTCGGCAAGTACCCAAGCTCGCCGCCAGGCATCGGCGCAGCGGAGGTAAGTGGGATAAGGATGAGATTTAAGGGATCGACCGATGCGGCGCGGCCTGAGGCGGCAGGACGATTCACGTGTCGCAGCTCGCGACGGCACCGAGGCCCAGCGTCGTGGTCGGGCCGGGGTTTCGCATGAACCCGAGGAGACAAGCCATGAAGCGCAGAAGCGTCCCTGTCATCGCCGGCGGCGCCGGCCTGGTCCTGGTCGGGGTCCTCGTCGTGGTCGGGTTGGTCATGACGACCAACTCCAACTTCGCCAGGACCTACGTTGGAGACCAGCTGCGCCAGCAGCGAATCATGTTCAGCCCCGTCGAGGCGCTCACCGCCGAGGAGAAGGCGTCGCCGTGCCTGGTCCGCTACGCCGGCCAGCAGCTCACCACCGGGAAGCAGGCCGAGTGTTATGCCAACGACTACATCGGCCTGCACGTGAAGTCGGTGGCCGGCGGCAAGACCTACGCCGAGCTGCGCGAGCCCGAGCTGGCCCTGGCGGCCAGGGTGGCCGAGGCCGAGAAGGCTGGCGATCCCGCCCTCCCCGGGCTGCAGAAGCAGCTGGCTGCGGTCAGGGCCCAGCGCGGCGTCCTGTTCCAGGGCGAGACCTCGCGTGGCCTGCTGCTCACATCGTTCGGCTTCAGCGACCTCGGCGTCAAGGCCGGACACGCGGCGGCCGTAGCCTTCGCCGCAGCCGCCGTGCTGGCCCTGCTGTCCCTCGTGCGCTTGTCTGGGGCTTCCGGGGCGCCAAGGAGTCGGCTCAGGAAGGATCTGCCCTTCGACTCCGTCGAGAGGTGGTCGCGTGAGCCGAGGGGTGTCATAGCGCCAGCTGCTGGACATCTCGCCTTGACGCCGCGCCCGACCAGGGTCTGTCTGTCGGCGTCGGCGCGGGTGTGGCAGCGACGACGTGGCGTCAATACCGAGCGCACTGCTGGTGCCGATGCCGGGCGCGTCAAGCCGTGACGCCAAGGCATCCCCATGGATCTGGTGGAGGCCATGCCGAGCCTTGAGCCCGCCCAGTTCGTCTTGGGGGCAATCCTGGATGGTGTGAACACCTAGGTCGGGGGCACGCTGGATAGCATGGGGACGGTCAAAGCGGCCTGGGTGAGGCTGCTGACGTCCAGCCTGGCGCTCGGGATCGCGGGATCGATGGCTGGGTGCGGGACGTTCAAGGAGCGGGTCTGCGAGAGGGGGGAGTACGCGGTTCGGGCGATCGAAGCGCCCGAAACCGGACGCACCTGCGCCCCCAATGGCCAGGAACCGCCGCCTGGTTACGAGCGGTTCCCACCGGGTCAGACTCCAACGTATTTCGAGGACGATCGTCCCTGATGAGTTACCGAGCGCCCGGCTGGTGCCGAACTCGTGCGGCCGGCTGTCAGTCCGATGAGCTACGCCTCTTCTCGATGTATAACATGGGTCAGTCGAATGTTGGGAAGCTCGGAAGCCGACGCTTCCTCAGCCACCTCGAGCTTGATGAGCTCCGTGACGATTGACCGAAGTACCGGGAAAGACAGTGGTCCCTCGGTATCATCGGGTCCGATCCTGGCTTCGAACTCGGTCATCAAATGGACCGACCGGCCACCCTCGTGGACGAACCCTGACCGCACGTCGTATGTGCGCCTGAGTTTGTTCCGCAGTACGTCTCGGTCATCCGACAGGAAATCGCTCATCGCCCGTGGCTCCTGCCAGTTGCCCTCTATGTAGCGACTCGAGCTGCCCTGCATCTCCACGCCAAACAGCCACTCTCGCCAGGGCTTGCTCCAGAACGAATCGGGGATGCGCTCGGCACCGTACCGGGCGAATGTCTCTCGAAGTCGCAAATTCCGGTCCTTCATGAGGCGGTCGCGGAGTGCCTCGGCCTGCTCTTCCGTCAGACCAGCCTTACTCGCGAACCCGTCCCACGCTGTACTTTGCTCCCAGTCTTCCCACGCGGTGGGCGGTGAGCCGAACCGCCTGGATAACGCCTCCAATGCTGCGACGAGGAGTACGTAGGCCGCAGTCACGTCCTTCTCGAACAGGAGAGCGGCGCCGTAGTGCAGGTCGATGGCGGACCCAACCACGTCGAGGATTTCCCCCTCCAGCGATGCCAGATTTCCGAGCCAGGTTGTCAGCGCGGAGCACACGTCAACCTCGATAGGGCCGTACATCCGCCGATCGGCAGCCTGCCCATAACTGACGAAGGTGATCTGCTCAGGGTGGCCTTCCATGACTAGGGGTGCTTCATAAGCTGCAACTTCGACGCGCCTATCTGAGATGAGAGCCAACAGCGCGCCCAGTCCCTGAGCAACCGCATGTTGCCTCTGCAGGTCTTGCGCTGCAGCCGTATCCATCCAGAGCATGACGGATTGTGACTCCGGCGTGGATCCCGGTCGATCTCCGACCGGGCCAACACCAGCTACACGAACGAAGCAGTCATCTACATCAAGAGCCTCGAACCCGGGGACGAGCACCCGGCGGTTGATCCTACGGAACTGTGCTGGGTCCCGCTCGCTCTTGAGATCGCGAATCCAGGTGGCGAGAGCTCGCATGTGCCCATTGTTGTCCTTCTGACGGCGTTGGGCCTGAGTTGCAGCTGCGGCGGAGCGACCGGAAGCCACGGGCGGCTCGCGCAGACCCATCCCTCGCCGAAGCCGCTCCCGGACGGATCCTGGCGCGATACCTCGCGCCGCAACCGTGCCGATCCCGGGCGGTCTTGGCCCCGTCCGTAGACGTCGGCAGAAGGACGGGTCATCATGGTCCGCATGGCCCAGAGCCTCGCGAACGAGTTGGAGGCCGTCGCTGCGATCATGGCCAAGCCACACCTGCTCGGGGTCGCGAGCGAGAACCACCTCTTCCGCTACGCCCGCCGCCACGACGGCCCCCTCGGGCTTTTCGCTGGCGTCGTCGGCGGCCTCTGGTACGCCACTTCGTTCCTTCGACGGACCGTCCAGTCCCCTGACGCTCAAGAAGAAGCCCGGCTCCTCTACCAGCAGGCGCTCGCCGTTGATCGAGATCGTGCGCGGGCCGATCTCCAGGCCGTCGATGATCGTCTATCGCCGCTCGCCGCCAGCGACATGACGGACCGACCGACGCTCATCGTCGGCACGGCGCGGCACCTGGTCAGTTGGGTCGCCGCAGATCGTCCAATCGATGATGAGACGGAGCCAGTGGAAGGGGCCTTCGCCCGCTGGTGTCAGGCAGTGCAGGCCGGAGCGTCCCTCGCCGACCTCGCCTCTGCCCTCGACGGCTACGTCTCTGCCTGGGCCCGCCGGCCCTTCCCCGGGCAAGCCGTCCCGTAGCCCAGCTGGACTGCCGGGCTTTGCGTGTGCCCCACGCCTGCCGAAGCCCGACCGGTCCAAGCCCGTGCAACAAGATCGACTGACACGCACCGCTGACCTCGCCGGCGGCGATGATCGTTAGGAGTCCGGCCAGTTATCGAGCGCTCGGCTGGTGCCGATCCCGAGTCGGCAGGCGAAAGGACCCGCCGACATCGGCGGTCGGCCGCGATGATGGCCGACGTGGACAAGGTCGAAGTCGTCGTCGCCCATAACGAGCGCGCCACCTTGCGCGTCGGCGACGTGTTCCTGAAGATCGACGCTGATCAGACGCGCACCGACCTCGAGGTCGACGCGTTGGCCATGGCGCCGGTCCCGACCCCGAAGATCCTGTGGCGGAAGCCGCCCGTGCTGGCGCTCGCCGCCGTTCCGGGGAGGCCACTCGGCCGGCTGCAGGAGCCGTCCACCGCGTCGCGAGCGGCGTGGGCCGCGGCGGGTGCGGCCGTCCGGACGCTGCATGACGCGCCGCTTCCGCCATGGCCGGGTCGGAGCCGAGACGAGCTCGCATCGCAGCTCGCTGCCGAGTGCGAGTGGCTCGTCGCCAAGGACCTCCTTCCTACCGACGTGGTCACTCGCAACCGCCGGTTCGCCGAGACTGCGCTCCGGCCGCGGACGCCGGTGTTCATCCACGGCGACCTGCAGATCACCCACGTCTTCGTCGACGGTGACGAGGTCACCGGCATCAGCGACTGGTCCGAGGCGTCCCAGGGCGACGCAATGTTCGACCTCGCCACCCTGACTCTCGCACACGAGGAGCACCTTGGCGACGTCGTTTCCGGCTACGGCACCGAGGTCAACCCCGACTTGATCCGCGCATGGTGGTCGTTGCGATGCCTGCTTGGGGTCCGCTGGCTGGTCGAGCACGGCTTCGGCCCGCTCGAGGAGATGCCCGAGATTGCTGTACTGCGATCACAGCCGTGAAGCAGCACGAGCCGAGGCACGCCGAGCGACGGGCATGTGCTCGCGTTTAGCCTCTTGGAACGAGCGAGCGATGATGGGCCACTGGAACTTGCTGGTCGAATCCCGGTTCTTTTTGAGGCCGATGGACTGTCTCAGCTCGGCCGCAGTGCTGAGAGAAGTCACTCGCATCACTGCGCGAAGGAGAGCCAGCGTCGGCGGTTACCGAGCGCGCAGGAGGTGCCGAACTCTGGCGCCTCGTCATCCCACGTCGAGCGCCCCGGGGCGATGGACTCTCGTGCCCCCTATGGCGTCTGTGCGCCGGCAGGTCGACGAGAGTCAACGGATCCACCTGATCGCGAGGTCGGCCGGACGACAGACATCTAGGCTCTCGTTCCACCGCGGTTGGGTCAGTATCTCCCCATGGGTGACGCCTATGAGGTTCAGCCTGTCTCGGGGCCGGTCCGCGGAGTCGTGCAGTTGCCGGGCTCGAAGAGCTGGACCAACCGGGCGTTGGTGGCGGCGGCCCTAGCGGCGGGCAGAAGTTACGTCGGTGGAGCGCTCGAAGCCGATGACACCGATGCGATGATCGACTGCCTCGGTCGTCTCGGGGCCGTCCTGCAGGCGGAGGCCAACGGTGTGACGGTTGACGGCGTGGCCGGGCTCGCGCCAGGGCCTGTCGAGCTGGACGCTCGGCTGTCCGGCACGACTGCGAGATTCCTGCTGCCGATCTTGGCCTTGGGCGAAGGCGAGTACCGACTCGACGGATCGCCGCCTCTGCGGGGGCGTCCCATGGGTCCAAGCCTTCATGCATTGCGCACCCTGGGCGTGACCATCAGCAGCGAGGGCCAGCCAGGCCACCTGCCGGTGGTTGTCGACGCTCGCGGCATGCCGGGGGGTCGGTCACAGTGAGCACGTCTGCATCCAGCCAGTTCGTGTCGGGCCTCCTCCTGGCCGGACCTCGAGCGGGTGGCGTGCTGACCGTCGTGGTGCAGGGCCAAGCCGTTTCTCGACCGTACCTGGACATGACCGTTGCGGTGATGCGAGCTTTCGGCGCCGCCGTCGAACAGGACGGATACCAGCGCTTCGTCATCACTCCGACGGGATACGAACCAGCGGCCTTTGAAGTGGAGCCGGACGCCTCCGCTGCCGCGTACTTCTTTGCTGCGGCGGCCATCACTGGCGGCTCGGTCACGGTCCCCGGACTGACCGCAGCGTCTGTCCAGGGAGACGTTCGTTTCGTTGACATCCTGGAGCAGATGGGAGCCGAGGTCGAGCGAACGCCATCCTCCATCACCGTCCGAGGAACGGGCACCCTTCGCGGCGTCGACGTGAACCTTGCTGACCTCTCCGACACCGCCCAGACGCTGGCCGCCGTAGCCGTACACGCCGACAGCCCGACGACGGTGCGAGGCATCGGCTTCATTCGTCACAAGGAGACGAACCGCATCGCTCACCCCGTCATCGAACTAGAGCGTTGCGGCGTGACGGCCGAAGAGACTGCTGACGGCTTCGTGATCCATCCCGGCAGGCCACGCCCAGCCACCATCGAGACCTACGGCGACCACCGTATGGCAATGAGCTTCGCCCTCTTGGGCTTACGGGCATCCGGCATCCAAATCGCAGACCCTGAGTGTGCCGCGAAGACCTTTCCGGGGTTCTGGGCCACCCTGACGAGGCTCTGTCAGGGATCGGCATGAGCAAGCCGCCATTGGGTCATACCTTCCGTCCGGCACACCGTCGGGTCGCCCGCGCCGCTGCCAATGTCCCCGACGCCGGCCGGTGTACGCAGCTGTCCTTCCCGCCGAACGCCGGGTCCGGGGGACGGCGCCAAGCGCTCGATATCCGGCGATCCTTCGTGGCCGCCCCGCCCATAACATGCGCCCAATAACGCGGCGTCACCAGCGAGCGCCTGCGCCCGAAAGTGCCGGTCAGGGACGCTCGCGAACACCCGTCTGATCCGGCCTCGGCTCAAGCCGCACCTGTAGACGCGTAGGAGGCCGGGTCTATGCGATGGGGACGTCCATCACGTTGGGGGCAGCTGCAGCGAGCATGCACTCGAACTCGACCCCGAGCCACGGTTGTCCCGGCTTGCGGACGCGACGCGCGGCGACCGGCTTCGCCCTTCACCGCAGCCAGGTCGAGCGCGAGTGGGCCGGCTCCACGATCGCAACGCGGCAGCCCTGTGGGAGTCCCGCAACTGGAACGACGAGAAGCCGCTCGACGGCATCGGTGACATGGGCCGCTTCCTGGTGACGGCGGCTCCCAAGGGCGGGACCGAGCTGCAACGTGACGACCCGCCAGGGCCTGCACACCGTGATGCTGGTCCACACGAGCGCCGCCGCCCGCGACATCGGGCCCCTCAAGGAGCTGGCGGCCTCAGTCCTGGCCCGCCTGGCCTGACCTCGACCGGCGGCCTCGGACCCCAGCCGGTCAGTCGGCGGTCATCGTCGAGGCGGTGACCGGGCTGAAGCGGGCGTGGACCGCGGATCCGCCGAGGGCGAGGAGCGCCAGCGTGGCGGGCAGGACGAGGACGAGGAGGCCCAGGGAGGCCCACGGCAGGATGAAACGGCTGGAGCCGCTGGAGGCGTTGCGGACGACCCAGACCGGGATGAGGCCCGTGGGCAGGGCGAGCACGACGCCGGCGCCGGCCAGGAGGGCGGCCTTGGTGGCGGCGAGGCGCCGCAGGCTCGACGGCGAGGCGCCGACGGCGGTGAGCACCTCGACCTCCTCTCGGGTCTCGGCTGCGGCCAGGGCCAGGCCGACGACGATCACGAAGCCGGTGAACAGCAGGGCGAGCCCGTCGAACACGGCGTAGATCACGAAGGTGGGCACCTGGTCCGGGTCGGCGGCCGTGATGGTGACGAAGGACCGGTCGGAGGGGTACGTCGGCGCCGAGGCCGAGGCGAGGCGGAGACCGGAGTCACGGTTCGCCGACTGGACGTCGCTCAGCCGATCTCGCTGCGCGGCAGTCAGGGGTCGGGGGGACACAAAGGCGACGGCCGGGCCGGTCTCGGACAGCTGGTGTCGAGCAGCCTGGTCGACGCTGACGAGGGTGGCCTGGTTGACGAAGGTGTACCGGCTCGCGGGTGCCCGCACCGCACCTTCAGCCAGCGCTTGCACCTGGGCTTGGAACGGGCTGCCGTCCTGGCCTCGCCCGGCCCCAGAGGGACTCCCGTACTCGGCCAGCCGCGCGTGGTCGGTCTCGTCCTGCCATCCGGTTCGCACCGCGCCGTGCTGGCTCAGGAGGCGCCGGGTGGCCGCGTCGATCTCAAAGGTGTCGAGCACCTCGGGGGTGGCGATGAGGAACCCGTAGGGGTAGGCCACCTCGACGCGCCTCGCCCCCGGGAGGACGCCGGCAACGGCCGCAAGGTCGTCCTCGGCCAGCCGCTCCGAGCGGGGGGCCAGGGGCGGGTCCGATGGCGACTGCCCCGGGTCGAACGGTGGTACCGGCTCGAGCGGCGTCGCTCGCTCGACGAGGCTGTGCCGCTGCACGAGCGCGAGGTTCGCCGGGACGTAGGCCTGGTTGCCCTCATCCACCGAGACCAGGATGGCGCTGGCGGCCACGGCCCAGGGCGGCGGCGGCGCAGACGGCGGCGACCACCGCCCCGGTGCGGGCCCGCTGGCGGCCCAGGCTGCGCAGGGCGAGGAGTGGGCTGCCCCGGAAGCGCCGGGCCAGCGGATCGAAGAGGCCGACGACCGCCGGCGCCACCGCCGATGACCCGAACAGCAGCCCGAGCCCGCCGAGCACGCTGATCCCGACGCACAGGTTGGGTGCTCCGCCCCCCTCGCCACCGACCGTGGCCACGGCGAGGAAGGCGGTGCCGGTGGACATGGCCGCGATCCCGACGACCACCACCCGCGGGCGCACAGGGGCCAGAGGCCGCCGGCCGGCGAGCGACGTGAGGATGCTGAGCCGGCTCACCGATCGGGCCGGCTGCGACGAGGCGAGCAGCGCGGTGACGGCACCGAGCATGACGATCGGCACGAGATCTGCAGCTCGAACGGTGAACCAGCGCGGCTCGTAGGAGAGGAAGCGGTCGGAATGGGGCCATGCCGCGGCCAGGCCGAGACCGCCCATCACCAGACCCACGGCGCTGCCGAGCAGGCCCGACCACGCACCCTGCCAGAGGACGACGGCCCGAAGGGCGGCCGGTCGGACCCTGACGAGGGCGTCGGCCAGGCCGAAGGTCGATCGCTCCTCCAGGTCGAAAGGAGGACGCGCGGTGCGCAGGAGGCTGGAGGCCAGCACCATGGCGGCGACCGGCGCGGCCACGAGGAGCACCACCAGCGCCGTGCGCCACGGCCGCCGGCGCAGCTCGCGGCCCGCCAGCCGGGCCGCGGCACGATGGACGTTCACCCGCGCCCCCATGATCATCGAGCCGCGGTCGAGACGGGATCGGAGGTGACGCGGTCGGTCGCCCTGGTCTGGTCGGCGACCCGGCCGTCGCGCAGGAACACGACCCGGTCGGCGAAGGCGGCGAACCGGGGCTCGTGGGTGACGAGGACGACCGCCGGTGCCCCGGCTCACGCAGAGCTCGGTCAACAGCTCGACGACGAGCTCGGCGTTGACGGTGTCCAGCGACCCCGTTGGCTCGTCGGCGAGGAGGAGCGACCGGCTGCCGACAGTGGCCCGGGCGATGGCGATGCGCTGCTGCTGCCCCCCGGAGAAGTCGTCCGGGTAGCGGTCCCAGGGCCCGGCCAGGCCTGCCGCGCCCAGCGCCGCTTCGGCTTCGGCCCTGGCCAGCCTCCTGCTCATGCCGTCAAGCTCGAGCGGCAACATGACGTTCTCGAGCGCGGTCAGGCTCGGCACCAGGTTCAGCCGCTGGAAGACGTAGCCCACCTGGGTGCGGCGCAGGGCCGCCATCTGGCCCGGGGACAACCCGTCGAGGTCGACCCCGTGCACCCGCACATGTCCGGCCGACGGCGGCTCGAGCCCCCCAATGAGCCGCGTTGGGAGGCCCCGTTAGGGTTCGGACGTGCGCACCGCGACGCTCGTCGGGCTGTTCGTCGTGATCACCGTCGCCTATGGCCTGAGCCCCGTGGTCCAGAACACCGATTCCTACGCCTACCCGGCGACTGCCTGGGCGATGGTTCACGATCGCTCCCTGGCGCTCGAGGCATTCCACGGCGACCCGGCGATCGACGGGCATCACGGACCTCAGGCCACTCCCTCGGGGGCGCATGTCAATCGCTATCCGTGGCTACCCGCCGTTCTCTTCGTCCCAGCCATCATCGTCCTCGATCTCTCCAGCGCCGTCGGACTGGGTCCTGGCAGCTACTCGCTGCTCACGAGCGGCACCCGCTTCAACGCGCTGTTGCAGCTGGCGGTTGCGGCTCCCGTGACCGCTCTGGCCGTGGTGCTGGTGGCCATGATCGCCTTCGACCGGTTGACCGGAGATGTCGGTCGTCGGCGGAGGTTGGCGCTCCTCGTTGCCGGGATCTTCGCCCTCGGGACCTCTGCCTGGTCGACCGTGAGCCGCTCCTTGTGGCAGCACGGACCGGGCCTGGTCGCCGCGGCAGCGGCAGTGCTGCTGGCCCAGCGCCTGGCCCGGGCTCCAACCGCCGGAAGGCGGGTTGCGGCCCTGCTCGGTGTGGCGGTGGCTGTGTCCTACATGACGCGACCGACCCACGCGCTCACCGTCGTCGCCTTTTCGACATGGGTGATCTGGAAGCAGCGGCAGGTCCTTCTTCCCTACCTCGGGGGCGCAGCCCTCGTGGCCCTCCCATGGCTGGTGGTGAACGGCCGGACCTGGGGTTCTGTCCTCCCGCCCTACTACTCGGGCGGGAGGCTCGGCCTCGACTCGGGCTACCTCGAGGGGCTCGGAGGGACCCTCGTCAGCCCGAGTCGAGGCCTCCTCGTCTTCTGTCCGATCGTGATCCTTGCCGGTGCCCGGCTGTTCCGGACGACGATCCGAGGTCCCGAGGGCTTGGGAGCGCTGGACGCCGTCCTGGGTGCAACGGTTGCTGCGGGCCTGGTCACGACGGCTGCGTTGTCGGCCGAGGCGTGGTGGGGTGGGCACAGCTATGGACCGCGGTTGTCGAGCGACCTGCTCGTGTACTTCGCAGCGCTCGCCGTGCCGACGATCGACTGGCTGGCCGAGAAGCGGCGTGCTGCCACGTCGGCTGGTCGGCGGGTGCCGGCCGTCGTCGCTCTGGCCATCGTGGCTGCCGTCTGGAGCGTTGCGCTCAACGCCGAAGGAGCCCTCTTCCGCTCGACCACCTGCTGGAACAACCGGCCTGATGACATCGACCAGAACCCCGGCCGGCTCTGGTCGTGGCGTTCCGCTCAGTTCCTGGCCGCCCCGGATGCGCTCCGGCGCAGCGGGTCCCTTGCCGATGCGGCGCTCGGCGACGACTGCACCTGATCGGCCGGGCTCCATCCGGCTACCGCTTCAGGCGCCGAGGGCGCGGGCCCGGGCGAAGACGGCGTCGAACATGGGCTCGGTGAGGCGACCGGTGAAGGTGTTCTGCTGGCTCGGGTGGAACGAGCCGACCAGCGTGCGCGGGCGGCCGGCGATGTCGGCAGGAAGCGCCGCCTCGGCCAGGTGGGTGAACGCCGGGCGGGGGCGGACCCCGCGGGCCAGCACCGACCAGGCTACGTCCCAGGCGAAGCGGCCGAGGGCCACGACCACGGCGATGTCGGGGAGCAGGTCCACCTCCCGCTCGAGGTACGGGGCGCATGCGTCGCGCTCGTCCGGGGTGGGCTTGTTGGCCGGCGGGGCGCAGCGCACGGCGGCGCAGACCCAGCAGCCCGACAGCTGGAGGCCGTCGTCGCGGTGGCGTGACGTCGGCTGGTTGGCGTAGCCCGCCCGGAACAGGGCGGCGTAGAGCCAGTCGCCGCTGCGGTCCCCGGTGAACACCCGGCCGGTGCGGTTCCCCCCGTGCGCCGCCGGTGCCAGCCCGAGGACCAGCAGGCGACCGGCCGGGTCGCCGAATCCCGGGATCGGCCGGCCCCAGTACTCCTCGTCGCGGAACGAGGCCCGCCGCTCCTCGGCCACCTGCTCCCGCCACGCCACCAGGCGGGGGCAGCGGCGGCAACCGGTGATCTCGGCCTCGAGCCGAGCCAGGTCGCCGGTGCCCCGGGCCGGGCCGCGGGGCCGGTTGGACGGCACTGGGCTAGCCACGGCGCCAAACTACGGTGCAGAGCTGAACATGCCGGCTCGCCGCAAGCCACCGAAGCCGACGACGATCGCCTTCGTCCGTCACGGCCAGACCCCGACCACCGGCAAGGTGCTGCCGGGCCGCGCCCGCGGGCTGCACCTGGCCGACCAGGGTCGAGCCCAGGCCCAAGCGGCCGCCGACCGGCTCGGCGCCTACGGGAAGGTCGCTGCGGTCTACGCGTCGCCGCTCGAGCGGACCCGTGAGACGGCGGCGCCGATCGCCAAGGCCTTGGGCCTGCCGGTCAGCGTCGAGCGGGGTCTCCTCGAGTGCGACTTCGGCGAGTGGACGGGTCGGGAGCTGAAGGAGCTGTACAAGCTCCCGGAGTGGCAGCAGGTGCAGCGGACGCCGTCGATGTTCCGCTTCCCAGCGGGCGAGTCGTTCCTCGAGATGCAGGCCCGCACGTCCGACGCCGTCCGCCGCATCGTCGCCGCCCACCCCGGCCAGGTGGTCGTCTGCGTCAGCCACGCCGACCCCATCAAGGTCGTGGTCGCCGACGCCATGGGCAGCCACCTCGACCACTTCCAGCGCTTCGGGGTGAGCCCCTGCTCGATCACGGTCATCGCCTACTCGGCGGCGGGGCCCAACGTGCTGTGCGTCAACTCCACGGACAAGCTCCCCGGCGCTGCGTGAGCGCAGCGCGATGAGCAGTAGCTACGACCTGTCGTCGGTGGACCGGATCACGGTCGGGACCGTCGGCCAGCCGGGCAGCCGGACCTTCTTCCTGCAGGCCCGGGAGGGTTCGCTGCTCGTGAGCCTGAAGGTGGAGAAGGGCCAGGTGGCGGCGCTGGCCGAGCGGCTGGGAGACCTGCTCCACGAGAACCCGGCCAGCTCGCCCATCCCCGAGCCCGCCGAGCTCGATCTCGAGGAGCCCACGCTGGCCGACTTCGTCGTCGGTTCGCTCGGGCTGTCGTTCAGCAGCGACGACGACCGGGTCGTCATCGTGTGCGAGGAGCTGGTCCGCCTCGACGTGGACGACGACGACGTGGACGACGACGACCTGGACGACGACGAGGACGACGAGGACGCTCCCCAGGGCGCCGTCGCCCGCTTCGGCTGCACCCGGGGCCAGGCCGCGGCCCTGGCCATGCGCGGCGCCACCCTGGTGGCCACTGGCCGCGCCGCCTGCCCGCTCTGCGGTTATCCGCTGGACCCCCGGGGCCACGTGTGCCCGAAGACGAACGGTCACCGTCCTCCGCGGCTGTAGCCATCGGCCGCTTCGTCGACCTCGACCCCGGTCGGTACGTCGAGGTCCTGGCCTGTGGCGACGTCGAGCTGATCGGGCGCATGCAGTGGTCGTCGAACGCCACCTTCCTGGTGGCGCTCACCTTGGCCGGCGACGGCTGCCACGCCATCTACAAGCCGCACCGGGGCGAGCGGCCGCTGTGGGACTTCACCGGCGGGCTCTACAAGCGCGAGGTGGCGGCGTGGGTCGTCTCCGAGGCGCTGGGCTGGCACCTCGTCCCCGAGACGCTGGTGCGGCCGGACGCCCCTCTCGGTGAGGGCTCGCTGCAGCGGTTCGTGTGGGGCGACCAGGAGGAGCACTACTTCACGATCCTCGACGACCCGGCCCACCACGACCGCCTCCGCCAGCTGGCCGTGTTCGACATCGTGGTCAACAACACCGACCGCAAGGCCGGACACTGCCTCCTGGGTGACGACGGGCTCGTCTGGGCCATCGACAACGGGCTGTGCTTCCACGTCGAGCCGAAGCTGCGCACCGTGATCTGGGACTTCGCCGGCGACCGGATCGACGACGCCTGGCGCGACGACCTGCGCCGGCTGGCCGACGACCCCCCCGAGCCGCTGCAGCGCCTCCTGCACCCCCGAGAGGTCGCCATGGTCGTCCGGCGGGCTTCGGCTCTGGCCGAGCGGGGCGAGCTGCCCAACCCCGACCCCAGCCGCCGCCCCTACCCCTGGCCGCTGGTCTAGCGCCTCAGCGGGTCGTGGCCAGGCGGCGGCGCAGCTCGCGCCGGGAGTTGGCCGACTTGGCCAGCACCGCTCCGGCGTAGGGGACGCCACCGCGGGTCAGCCGGCTCCAGACCGCCAGCCACGCGCACACCGCCCGCTCGGTGACCCAGGCCGGCGCCAGCAGCGCCGCCGACAGGGGGAAGACCCTGGTGCCGCCGGCCTTGCGCCGACCCACCTCGGCCGCCGCCACCGTGAGCGCAGCGCCCGTGGCCAGTGCCCTCGGCCGCCGGCCCACCACGAGGGCCGCGGCCACAGGCAGGACCGCGAGCTCGGCGGCCATCCGGGCCGGCAGGGCGAAGTCGTCGTAGGCCTGGCGCACCCGCTGCGACCAGAAGTGGCGGGTGGTCGAGGGGAGGCGGCGGACGTAGAGGTCGAGCGGGGCGACGACCGTCCCGCCGGCCACCTCGATGGTGCGCATCAGCTCGAGGTTCTCGAACAGGCAGTCGGCGTCGTAGCCGCCGACGTCGAGGAACCGGGAGCGGCGGACGCCCAGCGTCCCCGGGTAGTCGGCGCCAAAGGCCCGGTTGAGCAGCGACCGCGCCGTGTCCCAGCGGGCGTGCCAGGGCTTCGGGTCGAAATAGTTCTGGGGGCGCACCAGGTCGGCCTGGTCGAGCAGCCCGATCATGCGCTCCAGTGCGATGTCGTCGTAGCGGACGTCGTCGTCGGCCAGGACCACCCGCTCGTGACTGGCGGCCCGGACCCCGGTGATGACACCCTTCGCCTTGCCGCTGGCGCCGTGCAGGTCGGCGTCGACC
Source organism: Acidimicrobiales bacterium (assembly GCA_030448245.1). Taxonomy (GTDB): domain Bacteria; phylum Actinomycetota; class Acidimicrobiia; order Acidimicrobiales; family JAUJNH01; genus JAUJNH01. Next base: position 83,836 of record JAUJNH010000006.1, on the reverse strand, counting down.
GGCAGGTGGCGGATCGGCGGAGCGAAGAGGCCGCCGTGCCCGGCGAAGACCTCAGGGTCGGAGCCGTCGACGACCAGGACCTCGACCCGCTGGGCCAGGTGGCGCAGGTAGCCCGCCAGCTCGTTGTCCGGCTCGAACCGCCACCGGCGCAGGGGCAGGACGTAGCTGAGGTCGAGGCGCTCGTCGCCTAGGCCCATGGCCCCGGATCCCGCTCACCCGCCCCGGCCGACGGCAGCGGCGACCGCAGCGAGGTCCTGCCCGCCTCCCAGGCGCCCAGCAGGTGGCGGGCGAACCGGCCCTCGATCTCCATCAGCGCGAGCGCCCCGAAGAGGATGTCGCCGCTCAGCTCGGGCTCGGCCGCCGCCAGCCCTCCGGCCAGCTGCTTGCTCGCGACGACCTCGTGGTGGCCGTCGATGGCCACGTGGACGTCGTAGAAGCGGGTCGCCTCGGCGTCGAGCCCGTGACGGCCCAGGGCCGCGGCGTAGCGGCTCATCGGCTGGACCGACGTCATCTCGAAGACGGCCAGGTGGCCGACCAGCGCCCCCCGCCACCGCCGGTGCAGCCCGAACAGCGAGACGAGGTTGGTGGTGGCCAGCGTCGGCCCGGGGAGCAGGTCGAGGTAGGTGCCGTAGCCGCAGTCGAGGCCCAGCAGGTCCATCGTGGTGGCGAACAGCGTGGAGTGCATCTGCGCCTCGACGCCGCCGCCGTACTCGTCGGCCTGGATCTCGACCAGCGCCGCCTTGGCCCCGTCCCGCAGGCGGGGGATGGCCCACGTGTGGGGGTCGGCCTCCTTCAGCTGGTAGGCCGAGCGGTGGGCGGCGAACTCGCGGAGCTGCTCAAGCGTGCCGTCGTCCCGCAGGTACGACGACAGCGACGGGCCGCTGCCCGCGTCGATGACAGCCCGCAGTCCGACCTCGACGTCGACCACCTCGTCCAGCGGGCCCACCTCGTCCACCAGGCGGCGCTCGAAGCGCTCCTCGAGCTGGCGCCGAGCGGCGAGGAGCGACGGCTCCCACTCCCACCGGTCGTCGACGTCGGCGAAGCCCTGGTAGTGCAGCTCGTAGCAGCAGTACAGCGCCAGCTGGAAGTCGTCGCCGGACAGCACGTCCTCGTCGGTGCCGGGAAGCGGCGGGAGGTGGTGGGGTGCGGCCTGGAGGTGGGGGAACAGGTGCGCGGTCAGCGGCCCTCGACACGGCGGCAGTGGTGGTCGGACGGTCATGGCTCCCCCTCGCGGCGGAACGTCCCCCGCGGGGCGCCCGCTCAACCCAGGTTCTACCTGCTCTTCAAGGCGTCGATGAGCTTGGGCACGACCTTGTTGACGTCGCCGACGACGCCGAGGTCGGCGATCCCGAAGATCGGCGCCTCGCGGTCCTTGTTGATGGCGATGATCTTCTTGGCGCCTTTCATGCCGACCATGTGCTGGGTGGCGCCGGAGATGCCGACGGCCAGGTAGACGTTCGGCTTGACCGTCTTGCCGGTCTGGCCCACCTGGTACGAGTAGGGCACCCACCCGGCGTCGACGATGGCCCTCGAGGCACCGGGGGCACCCTTCAGCAGCCGGGCCAGCTCCTCGATCATGGCGAAGCGCTCCTTGTCGCCCAGGCCGCGGCCCCCCGAGACCACGACCGGCGCCTCGTCGAGCTTCGGGCCGATGCGCTCCTCGGCGTGGCGGGCCACCACGGTGGTGGCCCCGGGACGGCCCGTGTCGGGGATCGGCAGCGCCTCGACCGCGCCCGCTCCCCCCGCACCCCCCTCGGCCACGAACGTCTTGGGCCGCACGACGAACAGCTGCACCCTGTCGGTGGTGAAGGCGGCCTTCACGATGGTGGACCCGCCGAACACGGCGTGCTCGGCCACCAGCCTGCCGTCGCGCTCCTCGAGGCCCACCACGTTGGCCAGCACCGGCGCGTCGAGCGCCACCGAGAGGCGGCCGGCGATGTCCCTGCCCTCGTAGGTCTGGGGGAGCAGGATCGCCGTGGGCCCGTCGGCGCCCCTGGCCTCGACGGCGGCGGCGATGGCGGCCGCCACCGGCACCCCGGCCATGGCGTTGCCCGTGTCCACGGTCAGCACGGTGCTGGCGCCGTGGTCGCCCAGGGTCTCCGCCGCGCCACTGGCGTCGCCGAAGGTGACGGCCCCGATGGTGGACGTCAGCTCTCGGGCGCCTCGCAGCAGCTCGAGCCCGTTGGTGGCGGCACCGCCGCTGGACGGCTCGACCACGGCCCAGATCGTTCCGACGGCCACCTCAGATCACCTTCAGGCTCTCGAGGTACGAGACGATCCTCAGGTGGGCGTCGCCGTCGTCCTCGACGATGTCGCCACCCTTGCGCTCCTCGGCCGCCAGCACCTCGGTGATCTCCTGGCGGGCCCCGGCGAACCCGACCTGGCTGGCGTCGAGGCCGAGGTCGGCGAGGCCGACGACGTGGCAGGGCTTGTTCTTGGCGGCCATGATCGCCTTGAACGACGGGTACCGCGGCTCGACGACACCAGCGGTGACGGTGACCAGGGCCGGCAGCGTGCTCTCGACCTCGTCGTAGCCCTCGTCGGTCTGGCGCTCGACCGTGACCTTCGACCCGTCGCACACCACCTTCTTGACGAAGGTGACCGCCGGCAGGTCCAGCAGGGCGGCCAGCTGGACGGGGGTGGTGCCGGTGTACCCGTCGGTGGACTCGGTGGCGGTCACGACCAGGTCGACCGGGCCAGCACCGTCGCCCGCCCGGGTGACGGCCGCGGCAAGCACCCTGGCGGTGGACAGGGCGTCCGAGCCCTTCAGGGCGGGATCGCTGACCACGATGGCGCTGTCGGCCCCCATGGCCAGGGCGTCCTTCACTCCCTTGATCTCGTTGTTCGGCGCCATGGAGATGGCGGTCACGGCGCCGCCTCCGGCTGCCTGCACCAGCTGCAGCGCCATCTCGACGCCGTAGCTGTCGGAGTCGTCCATGACGAACTTCCCCTCACGCACGAGCGTCTTGGTCTCGGGGTCCAGGCGCCCGGGGGCGGCAGGATCCGGAATCTGCTTCACGCAGACCGCGACGTGCATGGCTGGCCATCTTCGTACGATCCTTCGAGGACGACCAACTGCCGCGCGCACCGTGAGGGCCCATCCTCGGGAGGTGTAGGTTCGGACGGCGTGGCCGAGCGGAAGGGCGCAGGCGACGAGATCCACCTCGTGGTCCCCACCACGCCCGACCTCCTGCGGCTGGTGCGGGTGGTCGCGTCGGGTCTGGCCAGCCGCCTCGGCTTCCAGATCGACGCCGTCGAGGACGTGCGCCTGGCCGTCGACGAGCTGTGCTGGACGGTCGTCTCGCGAGTCGACTCCACCTCCACCCTCGCCGTCCGCTTCGTCATCCTCGAGGGTGCGTTCGCGGTCGAGGCCCGCCTGCAGCCTGGTCCCGGTGCCGAGGCGGACGGCGCCGTCCTGAGCGCTCTGACCGAGCGGATCCTCAGCACGCTCGTCGAGGACTACAGCCTCCTCCCGCCCACCGACGGCGCCGGTGCGGGGTTCCGCATGCGGACCAAGCAGAGCTAGTGGCGCTCGACGCCGCCCGCCGCGAGGAGCTCCGACGACTCCTCGACGACTACGTCGAGACGCGCAGCCAGGCGTCGGCGGCCCGGCTGATCGAGGGCCACCTCCCCCTCGCTCGCCACCTGGCCCGTCGCTTCGCCGATCGGGGCCAGCCGCTCGACGACCTCGTCCAGGTGGCGTCGATCGGCCTGCTGAAGGCGGTCGAGCGCTTCGACGCCGACCGCGGTGTCGAGTTCGCCACCTACGCCGCCCACACGATCCTGGGCGAGCTGAAGCGCCACTTCCGTGACGCCGGCTGGGCCGTCCGTGCGCCCCGACGGCTGCAGGAGCTCTACCTCGAGCTCACCAGGCTGGTCGACGAGCTCAGCCAGTCGCTGGGCCGCTCACCCACCGTGGCCGAGCTGGCCTCCTCGGCCGGGGTCACCGAGGAGGAGGTGCTCGAGGCGCTCGAAGCGGGCCAGGCCTACCGGTCCTCGTCCCTCGACGCCCCCGCCCCCGGGGCCGACGGCGAGACCAGCGTGGCCTCGAGCCTCGGCCAGGTCGACCTGGCCATGGCCACGGCCGAGCAGCGGGCCGAGCTGTCCGGCCTGCTCGGCCGCCTCGCCGCCCGCGAGCGGCGCATCGTGCACCTGCGGTTCTGGGAGGACCGGACCCAGGCCGAGATCGCCAACGAGCTGGGCATCAGCCAGATGCACGTGTCTCGCCTGCTGGCCAAGAGCCTGTCCACCCTCCGGGAAGCGTCGAGCTGAGCCGTTGGCTCGCCTCCTGCTGATCGGGAACCCGTCGGCGTCGTCGGTCACGGCCCGGGCCCGGGTGGTCATCGCCAAGGCGCTGGGGGCCGATCACGACGTGACCGTCGTCGCCACCAGCCGGCGGGGGCACGCCACCCGGCTGGCCCAGGGAGCGGCGGCCGACGGCACCGAGGTGGTCGTGTCCCTCGGCGGTGACGGCACCGTGAACGAGGTGGCCAACGGCCTGGCCGGCAGCGACACCACCCTCGGCGTGCTCCCGGGCGGCTCGACCAACGTGTTCGCCCGGACCATCGGGATGGTCAACGACCCCATCGAGGCGACCGGCGAGCTGCTCAGCGCCCTCGCCGCCGGGTCCGTCCAGCGGATCGGGCTCGGCTCGGTCAACGACCGCTACTTCTTGTTCCACGTCGGCATCGGCCTGGACGCCGAGGTGGTCCGGCTCGTCGAGGAGCAGGGCCAGCTGAAGCGGTGGGCGGGCCACCTGCTGTTCGCCTGGTGCGGCCTCCGGGGCTGGGCCAGCACCTATGACCGCAGCAAGCCCCGGTTCGCCGTGCGCCACCCCGACGGGACCGTGGTCGACGACGCGGTGTTCGGCCTGTGCCAGAACTCCAACCCCTACACCTACCTCGGCGACCGGCCCCTGTGCACCAACCCCAACGCGAGCCTCGACCGCCCGCTCGCGATGCTCAGCTTCCGCGACCTCGACCTGCTGCCCACCCTGCGCTACCTGACCGAGGCGCTCCTGGGCGGTGACCGCCTGGTCCGGGACAGCCGGGTGGTCGAACGCCACGACCTCGAGCGGCTGACCGTCACCGGCCACGGTCCGTTCCCCTACCAGGTCGACGGCGACCACCTCGGCGACGCCGAGCGCCTCGACCTGGCGTGGGTGCCCGACGTCCTCAACCTCGTCATCCCCCGCCCGGACGACAGCCACGGCTGACGGGCAGGGCTCGAGGATTTCCGCTACGACCGTTGCAATTCGGGCGAAAGCCGTCTACGCTCGGTCGAGGAGGTCATCTCCATCTGCATGGGTCGGGGGGCTCATGTGAATGATTTCACACTCTTTCCCGAACGTGCCCATCGGAGGCCAACCAATGACCTTGACCTGGCACCGCTCAATCGACTGGGACATCGCCGACTGGCGAACCCACGCCGCTTGCCGTGACACCGACCCCGACCTGTTCTTCCCCATCGGGACGACGGGCGTCGCCCTCGAGCAGATCGAGTCGGCCAAGACCGTCTGCCGCACCTGCGAGGCCCAGCCCCAGTGCCTCGAGTTCGCCCTGGCCACCAACCAGGAGTCCGGCGTCTGGGGTGGCACCTCCGAGGAGGAGCGCCGCAAGCTGCGCAAGGCGTGGCTGGCCCGCCAGCGCACCTCCCGCGCCACCGCGTAGGCGACGCCGCCCGCCGCCCGACGGCGGCTAGCCCGGGAGGGCTTCGGGTGGAGGGACTGGGATGTCCAGCACGACACAGGTTCCCGCGGTCCCGGACAGCGTGATCGTCCCGCCCATCTGGGTCGTGACCAGGTCGCGGGCGATGGACAGGCCGAGGCTGCGGGTGCGGTCGATGGTGAACCCGGGCGGGAGCCCCCTGCCGTCGTCCTGCACCACCACCTCGAGCCGGCTTCCGTGGTTGGTGAGCGCGATGTGCACGTGACCACCGGCCGACCCGTCGGGGTAGCCATGCTCGACGGCGTTCTGCAGCAGCTCGCTGAGGACCACCGACAGCGGCGTGGCCAGCGTGGCCGGCAGCTCGCCGGCGACCCCGTCGACCGTGAACCGCACCGGCCCGTCCGGGGAGATGGTGGCGTCCTCGGCCATCCGGATGAGGAAGCCGATGATCTGGTCGAAGGGCACCTGCTCGCCGGCCTCGCGGCTCAGGATCTCGTGGACGAGGGCGATCGCGCGGATGCGCCGCTCGGCCTCGGCCAGCGCCTCGCGGCCCTCGCCGGGCACCAGCCGCCGGCCCTGCAGCCGCAGCAGGGACCCGATGGTCTGCAGGTTGTTCTTGACCCGGTGGTGGACCTCGCGGATGGTGGCGTCCTTCGAGAGCAGCAGCCGGTCGCGGCGGCGCACGTCGCTGACGTCGCGGAGCAGGACGATGGCGCCGGTGACCACGGGCGGCTCGGCCCAACCCCCCCTCCCGTCGAACAGGGGCAGGACCCGCAGCAGCACGATGACGTCGGGCCGCCGCTCCAGCTCCTCGGTGACCGGCAGGGCGGCGGCCCACGCCTCGCCGATGGCGTTGCTCTCGACCCCGACCTCGTCGAGTCGGGCCCCCTCGACGTTGGTGTAGACGCCCATCCGGTGCAGCGCGTTGACGGCGTTGGGTGAGGCGTAGACCACCCTGGCCGCCTCGTCCAGCAGCAGCACCCCGTCGCCGACCCGGGGCGACTCGGCGGTGGTGCCCTCGTCGACCGGGTAGGGGAAGCCGCCGGCGACGAGCATGCGGGCGAAGCGCTCGAAGACCTCGATGTAGGAGCGCTCCAGCTCGCCCGGCCGGCGGCCGACCATGAGCGGTGCCTCACGGGTCAGCACGGCCATGACCTCACCCCGGTGGCGCACTGGGATGCACTGGAGGCGGGCCGGTTCGCCGCCCCGGCTGGTGACGGCCACCTCGCCGTCCATGATCTCGCCGGCCCGGAAGGCCCGGGCCACCAGCGGGCGCTCGGCCTCGTCGATGATCCGCCCGACCAGGTCGTCGCCGTGCAGGGTCTGGCTGGTGGTGGGCCGCACCTGGCCCAGGACGATGAAGCGGCCGTCCCCGCCGGCGACGGGCACGAACAGCAGCAGGTCGGCGAAGCAGAGGTCGGCGAGGATCCCCCAGCTGGCGACCAGCCGGGTCAGGTGGGAGAGCTGGTCGGCTGACAGCCGGGTGTGGAGCCGGGCGAGCTCGGGGAGCGTGGCCACGGTCCTGCTACCGGCGGGCGGCGTGCATGCGCTGCAGCGACGCCCGGCCGTCGGGTCCCAGCCGGTTCCACAGGTCGGGGAGCACCCCGGCCCGCTCGAGCAGTGGGAACAGCACGTCGGGCGGACCGTGCTCGCCTGCGTCCAGGCTGGCGGCGAGCACGGCCACCGCCGGCGCCCCTGCTCCCTCGGCCAGGGCGACGGCGGCCTCGGCGAGGCGTCCCACCGGGCGGTGGTCGGTCGGGTGGCGCCCGGGCCGCTGTCCCAGCGCGGCCCGGGCGCCGGCGCCGTCGCCGCGGGCCAGCTCGGCCCAGACCAGCACCTCGGCCGCCACCTCCTTGAGGTCGGCCGACGCCTTTGTCGCCAGGAGCGGCCTGGCGGCACCGGCGGCATCGGCCGGGCGGGGGCCGTACAAGGCGTCGTAGGCCGCCTGCAGCTGCTCGCGCTGGGGCCGCTCCCGGTAGCGCTTCACCTCCTGGTAGTTCTGCGCCGCGAACATCGCCCCGAACAGCGTGGCGAAGATCTGCCCGAACCGCAGCGCCACCAGCGCCAGCAAGAGGGCGAACGCGATCGAGATGTACCGGGCCAGCTGCTCGCCCGCCGGGCCCCGCACGCCGCGCAGGAAGGCGGAGACCGCGGCACCGCCGTCGAGGGGGAGGATCGGCAGCAGGTTCAGGACGCCGAACCCGAAGCAGGCCCACAGCCCGTACAGGTAGGCCGCGCTGACGAGCGAGTCGGCGCCCGGGCGGCCGACCGTCAACCCGGCCAGCAGGATCAGGCCGCCGAGGCCGAAGCCGGCGAAGGGGCCGGCCAGGCTGGTGGTGAGGCTGGCCCACGGGCCCATCCCCCCCTCGGCCGAGGTGACCCCGCCGAAGCCGTAGAGCAGCACCGACGGCTTGCGCCCAAAGGCCAGGAAGGCCATGGCGTGGCCCAGCTCGTGGATGAGGATGCAGAAGGCGGCGACGAAGACCCAGACCAGGATGTCGTCGACGGTGGGGTTCGGCTTCTGCAGGTAGCCGATGAGGCCGAGGACGACGAACAGCGACGGGTCGAGGCGGATCGGGACGGGGCCGAGGCGCCCGAGGCTGATCCCCTGGCCGAGGGCGGCCATCAGCTCGCGTCCTCGCCCTGGGCCTGGCTGCTCTTCGGCCCGGCGGCCCGGACCTTCTCGACGTGGGTGAGGGCCCCCTGCAGCTCCTCCAGCCACTCGGCTTCGTGCTGGCCGACCAGCCGGACGCACCAGGCCAGGGCGTCGCTGCGGCTGCGGGCCACACTGGCGTCGACCAGCACGTCGAGCACCTCGCGCTCGGCGATGCGGAGGCGCGTCATCACCGGGACCGACAGGCTGGTGAAGAGCACCCGCACGGGTCCGCACGTGGCGCCCCACGAGACCTTGCGACCGAAGAGCTGCTCGGCCTCGAGCGCCGTCCTGGTGCGCACCTCGCGGGTGGCCTCGCGGAAGCGGTGGACGGCGGCCCCGCACGCGGCGGCGCGAAGGCCGTCGCTGGTGGCCGCGTCGAGGTCGGGCTCGGCGACGGGCCCCACGGCGAGCACCTCCTCGCGGTCGACCCGGACCTCGAGCGGGCCCGCGTACAGATCGGGCGGGAGGTGGGTGGCGAACCAGCGGTCCACCTCGTCCCGCACCGCGGCGCGCTCCATCGCCGAGCCAACGTAGCGGGCCGCGGACTTTCCCTTTCGGGCAGGCACCCCTCCTCCATTCACCGAGGAGCAGAACGTGACGCTCAGGGTCCGGGCCGTCGACACCTTCAACGCCGAGGCCATCACCGCGCCGGAAGCGGTCACCTGCTAGCCGTCGGCGAACAGGGCCTCGCCCAGGCGGAGGAGGCCGGCCAGGTCGTGGATGTCCTGGTCAAAGGCCGGCACGGTGACGAGAACCTCGGCGTGGGCTGACAGCTCGGCCTTCTGCTCGGCCTCGCGCTGGGCCACCAGCTGGTAGTTGAGGAAGGCGTCGGCCACCTCGCACAGCACCCGCTGCACCTGGGCGGACTCGGCCTCGAGCGCGGGGGCCAGCCGGGTGGCGGTGTCGCCGGCGCTCTCGCGCAGGCTGTCGGCCAGCCGTGCCGGCGCCTCGGCGAGCAGCCACGGCGGCAGCGCCTTGTTGAGCACCAGGGCCCCCAGGTGGAAGCCCATGCGGTCGAGGCTGGTGACGAAGTACTCGGCCTCGTGCACGGGCGCCGCCTCGAGGGTGGTGACGACGAGGAAGGTGGTGCGGCGGTCGTGCAGCACCCGCTCGACGGCGCGGGCCCGCTGGACGAACCCGGGGCCCATCCGCTCGAACAGCGTGAAGAACTCGCCGATGTCGGACAGGAACTGGCTGCCGAGGACGCGGTCGGCCACCGAGTAGAAGGGGCGGCTGGCCGCGCTGACGAGGCGGTTCCTGGACGGGGCGGCCAGCAGCTTGAGGAAGCGGCTCGAGAAGAAGTCGGCCATGCGTGACGGCGCCTCGAGGAAGTCGAGGGCGTTACGGGTGGGCGGGGTGTCGACGACGATCAGGTCGTAGCGGCCCGACTGGTGCAGCTCGTACAGGCGCTCCATGGCGATGTACTCGTGGCTCTGCACGAACCGGCCGCTGATGTTGGCGTAGAGCTTGTTGGTGAGGATCTGCTCGGCGGTGCGGGCGTCGGGGGCGTGGCGGCGCACCAGCTGGTCCCAGCTCTGCTTGGTGTCCAGCATGGCCGCCCACAGCTCGCCTCGCGGCTGTGCCCCGCCGCGGCGGCGGAAGGCGGAGTCCGGCACCCGGGTCGCCTCGTTGCCGAACCCTTCGAGCCCGAGGGCGGTGGCCAGGCGCTTGGCCGGGTCGACGGTGAGGACCAGCACGCGTCCGCCCTGGCGGTGGGCGGCCATCGCCGCCGCCGCGGCTGCCGTGGTGGTCTTGCCGACGCCGCCCGACCCGCACGTGATGACGATCTCCTTGGCGGCGAGCAGCACCTCGAGTCGGCCGGCGCCGGCACGGGCCCGGCGGTCCTGGAGCGGGGCGGTCACGTGGTCAGCTCCTGGCCCAGCGCCTCGGCCACGATGCGGGTGGCCCGCAGGCCGTGGTGCTTCAGGAACAGGTAGGGCACGTAGAGCAGGGGGATGCCGGGGTCGATGCCCTTGCGCAGGTGCTCGAGGTGCCCGGTGCGGGTGCGGCGCAGGCGGACGGCGAGCCCGGCGGCGTCCAGGAGCGGGGCGGCGTCACCCCCGACGGCGGCCGACAAGGCGTCGGGATCCTCGGCCAGCCGCTCGAACACCTCCTCCTCGCCTCGGCCGAACAGCTCGGGCAGGACCCGGTTGACGACCACGGCAGCCAGGTCGACGTTGGTCTCGTCCCGCACCCGGTGCGACAGCTCGATCGTCTCGGCCACCGGCATCTCCTCGGGGGTGGTGACGACGACGAGGCCGGTCTTGGCCGGATCACCCAGGATGTCGAGCATCCACTGGGTCTGGGTGCGGACCAGCCCGACCTGCACCAGCTCCTTGATGGCCTGGGGCGATGCGAGCTGGCCGACGATGTGCCCGGTGGGCGAGGCGTCGACGACCACCAGGTCGTAGTGCCGCTCCTTCACCTCCCAGCAGAACTTGCCGATCGTGACGATCTCCTTGACCCCGGGACCGGCCACCGCGACGAACTCGAACATCCGGGCGATCGGGCCGATGCGGGTGACGAGCGGCAGCTTCAGCTGCAGCGACAGGTACTGCTTCAGGCTGGCCTCGGTGTCCATGGCCATGGCCCACAGGCCGGGCGACACCTGCCGCTCGGCGAAGCGGAGCGGGCCCGTCTCGTAGAAGTCGGCCAGGTTGCCCTTGGCGTCGACCTCGCAGACCAGGACCCGCTTCCCCTCCTCGGCGGCGAAGAGGGCGAGGGCGGCCGCGACCGTTGACCGGCCGACGCCACCCTTCCCCGAGACGAAGAGCAGGCGGCGGTCGAGGAGAGGCGTCGTCGCCGCCACCAAGGGGCTTCGGGTCAGCCCAGCCCGAAGCCGACGCGGCGGTGGTCGTCGGCCGTGCCGAGCTCGATGTAGGCCACCTTCTCGGTGGGCACCCCGACCCGGCGGCCCTTCCGGTCGGTGAGCCACAGCACCCCGCCGGCGGCCAGCTTCGCCTCGATCTCCTCGCCCAACGCCACGCCATCGGTGCCGTCGCCGAGGTCGACCTCGAGCTCGCGGGCCGACTGCGTCACACCGATGCGGACCTCCATGCCGAGGAACCTACTCCGGCCATCGACGTTCCCGTCACGGCCCCTCGCTACCGTCGCCCCTGTGACCACGACCACGCGAGCTCAGGAGTGGGCGTCGACCATGGCCGGACATCCGGGCGACGACGTCTGGGTGGCCCACGCCGACTCGGGTGCGGTGGTGGGCCGGCTGGGGCCGCTGGAGCGGGACGAGCGCGAGGCGGCCGAGGCGGCGGCGCTGGCCCCGGGCGCCACCCGGGCCCACGGCGCGGGCCGGCGGGCGGTGGCCGAGGCGGCCGACGGGTGGCGCACCTGCTTCGAGCGCGACCGCGACCGCATCCTGCACTCGGCCGCCTTCCGCCGGCTGGCCGGCAAGACCCAGGTGTTCGTCTTCCCCGACGATCACCAGCGCACCCGGCTCACCCACGCCCTCGAGGTGGCGCAGGTGGCCACCGCCGCGGCCCGAGCCCTGCGCCTGAACGTGGCGCTGGCCGAGGCCATCGCCTTGGGCCACGACTGCGGCCATGGTCCCGGTGGCCACGCCAGCGAGGACGCGTTCGCCGCCTTCCTGCCCGACGGGTTCGACCACGCCACCTGGGGCGCCGACGTCACGCTGGCCCCGCTGAACCTGTGCGACGAGACGCTGGACGGGATCCGCAACCACTCGTGGAGCCGGCCGGCGCCGGCGACGGCCGAGGGCGAAGTCGTGTCGTGGGCCGACCGCATCGCCTACGTGTGCCACGACCTCGAAGACGCGGTGGCCGCCGGCGTCGTCACCTACGAGATGGTCCCCCAGGTGGTGCTCGAGCGGTGCGGGTCCACCCGGTCCAGCCAGCTGCGGGCGCTGATCCGCGGCCTGGTCGAAGGGTCGGCCGGGCAGGGCCGGGTCGGGATGGTGCCCGAGATGGCCGAGGCGCTGGCCGCCCTGCGCGCCTTTGACTACGAGCACGTCTACCTGCGGCCGGCGTCGGTCCAGCAGGGGGCCTCGGTGGTCAAGGTCCTCCACGCCCTGGTCGAGCTGTACGCCGACCGGCCCAACGTGCTGCCGACCTTCGGCGACGGCACCACCCCCCGGGGCCTGGTCGCGGGCAGCGAGGACGCAGTGCGCGAGGCCGTGTCGTACGTGGCCGGCATGACCGACCGCTTCGCCTTCTCCCAGGCCGTCACGCTGCTGGGCTGGGACCCGGCCGCCCTGCCGGCCGGCGTGGGTGGCCGCTGACCGGAGCCCACGCCGGGAGCCGGTAGCGTGGGCAGCCGTGGGTGGGCATGGCCGACAGGCAGGACTTCGGGTGGCCTCGGTCCTCATCGTGCTCCAGCTGATCGCCGGCCTGGTCGGCGTCTTCACGGTCTCGGCGCCCGAGGCTGCGGCCATCGCCCCGCCCCCGCCGCCTCCGCCGCCGCCTCCGCCGCCGCCGCCGCCGGAGGTCACCGTGCCGGAGCCGGTCCCCGTCTCGGTGCCCGCCCCTCCCCCCGAGCCGGTCCCGGGCGAGGTCGACGCCGCCGACGCCACCGTCGTCAGGGTGAAGCTGTTCGAGTCGCCGGGTGCCGCCAAGCCCACCGGCACGCTGCAGAACCCCACCTGGGAGGGGGTGCCCCTGGTGCTCCAGGTCCTCGAGCACAAGGGCGAGTGGCTGCACGTTCGGGTGAACTCCCGCCCGAACGGCAAGACGGCGTGGATCCAGCGGAACGAGGTGGCCCTGCGCCGGGTGCCGAACCGCATCGTCATCGACGTCGGCGACCGCACGCTCACGGTGTTGCACGGGAACGACGTGCTGGCCCAGCACCCGGTGGGGGTCGGGACGGCCCGGACGCCGACGCCGCTGGGCGAGTTCTACGTCGACGCCACCGTCGACCTCTCGAAGAAGCCGAACGGCCCGTACGGAGCCGGCCAGCTCAGCGTCAGCGGCTTCTCCGAGGTGCTCAAGAGCTTCGGTGGCGGCATCGGCCAGATCGCCATCCACGGCACCAACAGCCCGGGCAGCGTCGGGGGGAACGTCAGCAACGGCTGCATCCGCATGCTGAACGCAGCGTTCAAGGAAGTGGCGGCGCTGGCGCCCAACGGCACCCCCGTGTCGATCCGGGCCTGACCGAGGCGGCCGCACCGCGCGGCGGCTGCGCCCTCTTCGTGGCCGAGGTGGCGGATGCGACGAGAACCCAGAGCAGCCTCCGCCGATACTCGGTCCGCCGCCGTTCCCGAGCACCGGCCAGCGCCCCGCCCCGCTTGACGCCTTCGCATCGTCCGGGGCCTCGATGGGTACCTGTCGATCGAGGGCAGCAGCGCCGAGCAGAAGGAGCAATCGGATGCGCAAGCAGAGCAAGGGCACGGTGTGCCTGTTCACGGGCCTCGCCTTGACGACGCTGGCGGGGTGCGGTGATGACGCCGACGACGTGGGGCAGGATGCGAGGGAGGCGGTCACCACCGTCGTCAGCGGCGCCAGGCAGGCGGCCACGACCGTCGCCGGGGCGGCCGAGGGCGCCACCCGGCTGAAGGCCACCCTCACGGGAGCTTCGGAGATTCCCGGGCCCGGTGACCCGGACGGGACCGGGTCGGCGACCGTGAACATCGACGTCACCAAGCGCGAGGTCTGCTACGAGGTCAGCGCCCAGAAGATCGACCAGCCGACCGCGATGCACATCCACGAGGGAGCGACCGGCAAGAGCGGTGGTGTGGTGGTCCCGCTGACCACGCCGACAGCGACTGACACCACCACGAAGGGATGCGCGACCGCCGACGCTGCACTCATCGGGCGGATGACGGCGAACCCGGGGGGCTTCTACGTGAACGTGCACAGCCAGGCGCACCAACAGGGGGCGCTCCGGGGCCAGCTGTCCCAGTAGGGCTTCAGACTGCCAGCAGCTCGGAGAAGCTGGCCGGGTCACGGAGCGCCTCCTTACGGGGCGGTCGAGGTCGTGGTGGAGTCGGGCTCCGAGGTCGAGGAGCCGTCGGAGGCGTCGTCGTCGAGCGGCCAGACAGTGCCGATCAGGCGCACCAGCGAGCGCCCGAGGAGGGTGGCGCCGGCCCGCGACAGGTGGAAGCCGTCGGCGGCCCGCACCCGCTTGGCCTCGCCGTCGACGGGCAGGACGTCCTTGTACCGGCCATCGCCACCCGAGAGCGTGGCCTCGGTGTCGAGGAACAGCGAGCCGGGCCGGCGGGCCAGCTCGGCCTGGGCCGCCCGGTTCATGGCCGGCCGGGCCCTTTCCATGTTCTTGGCGGTGGCGGCGGGCATGCCCACCCACACGATCGTGCGGCCCGGCCGCTCCACCACGTCGAGGACGCGGGCGATGCGGGCCTGGTACTCGGCCTCCCACTCCGGTTCGCCCACCTTCGCCAGCTGGCGGCCGGCCAGCATGTCCTGGGCGTCGTTGCCGCCGAAGCCGAGGACGACCACCTCGGCGTCGTTCGGGAGGCGGGCCTTGATCCGCTTCGGCCAGTCGATGATCTCGGGCCGGGTGAGGCCGGTGCCGGGCCTGGCGTCGGTGGTCGCCTCCCACGTCTCGTCCTTGCCGATGGTGGCGCTCAGGCCCCGGCCGACATCGGCCAGGAAGGAGTCGCCCGTGAGGTAGACGCGCAGCGGGTCGTCGGCCGTCGGGGTGCGGACGGGGAGAGGCGCGACCGTGGTGGTCGTCGCCCCGGGTGATCTGGTGGGGGGAGGCGCGGGCTCGGGGTCGCGACCGGCGCCCTGCAGATCGGGCGACCCCACAGCGCCGGCCAGCCAGGCCCGCGGCCGGTTGAGCAGCAGGGCGTGCGCCACCCCCTGGAAGGGGGCGACGGCCGCCCGAGCGGCGTCGCGCCGCCAGCCGAGGGGCTGGATGTCGGCGATGTGGGCCGCCCCGTCGGCGTTGAACAGCAGACCGACGAGGCAGGTGACGAGGATCGTGAGCCAGGCCCCTCCGGCGGGTCGGTGCACCCGGCCCCCCTCGACGCGGCCCCTGACGCTGGGGAGGGGCGTCCCGGCCGCAGGCTGCCGAGGCCCCGGAGCCGCCGGTCCCGGAGGCGGGACGGGCCGAGGCCGCGGCGGCGGGCCGGGGGGCGGGAGGGAGGGAGTGGCCGCCATGGGTGTCGTGGGTGTCAGAACTGGAAGTAGATGAACGGGGCGATGCCCTCGGGGCCCAGGACGTCGACGACGGCGATGGCCATGCCGAGCCCGACCCCCAGGACCGCGGGGTGGACCTGGGCCAGCGTGCCCCGGGCGCGGGCCACCGTGGCCGCGGGCACGAACTGGGCAGCCAGCATGAGGGCCACGACCACGGGGACCATGGCGTTCAGCGGGGTCGGCGACGGCTGGAAGAGCCGGCTGAGGACCAGCCCGGCGGTGCGGAACGAGTCGGCCCGGAAGAAGACCCAGCCCAGGCAGACCATGTGGAAGGTGAGCAGGCGGCCGAGCCAGGGGGCGAGAGGTCCGGCGGGCGCCTCGTCGTCAGACCGCTCGCGGCGCAGCCGCTCGAACACCTGCCAGCCGCCGTGCAGCGCCCCCCACGCCACGAAGGTCCATGCCGACCCGTGCCACAGACCGCCCAGCAGCATCGTCAGGAAGATGTTGATGGAGGTGCGCCTGCGCCCCTTCCGGCTCCCGCCGAGCGGGATGTAGACGTAGTCCCGCAGCCAGCGGCTGAGGGTCATGTGCCAGCGGCGCCAGAAGTCCTGGACCGAGGTGGCCGTGTACGGGCTGTTGAAGTTCTGGGGGAACCGGAAGCCGAGGAGGACGGCCAGGCCGATGGCCATGTCGGTGTACCCCGAGAAGTCGGCGAAGATCTGGATGGCGTAGGCGTAGATGCCCACGAGCGCCTCGAGCCCGCCGTGCTGCTCGGGGTTGGCGAAGAGGGGGTCGACGATGCGGTCGGCCAGGAAGCTGGCGATCACCACCTTCTTGAACAGCCCGGCGGCGATGAGCCAGAACGCCGGCCCCACGTCGACCTTGCGGGGGTCGGGCCGCTCGTCGAGCTGGGGGAGGAACTCCGACGCCCGCACGATCGGCCCCGCCACCACGTGGGGGAAGAAGGACAGGTAGACCCCGAAGTCCAGCAGCGTCGTGGGCGCCAGCTTCCCCCGCCCCACGTCGATCACGTAGGAGAGCGCCTGGAAGGTGATGAACGAGATCCCGACGGGCAGGACGATCCGTGAGGCCGGCGGGGTCACGTCGAAGCCGAACGACCGCAGCACCGACGACCCGCTGTCGAAGAGGAACCCGGTGTACTTGAAGTAGCCGAGCACGGCCAGGTTGGCGGCCACCGCGGCCCGCACCGCCCAGCGACGGGGCGGGCCATCGGGGGAACGGTGGACCAGGTGGGCGAAGCCCTGGTTGCCGGCGGTGCTGAGGGCGATGAGGGCGATGAACCGCCAGTCCCAGCAGCCGTAGAAGAACCACGACGCCCCGAGCATGAACCACTTCCACCGGACGGACGAGGGCACGAGGGCCCACGAGACCGGGAGGACGAGGGCGAAGAACGCCGCGAAGCGGATGGTGGGGAACAGCAAGGCCCTCCAGGATCGCAGCCTGGGGCAGCCGCCGACGGGACGGTGGCACCTGCCGCCCCCGTCCCGATCCCGTCGCCGGTCGTGGCCTGGAGCAGCTAGGTCCGGTGGGCTGGCTACTGGATGCGCAGCTCGGGGCGGAAGACCTTCGTCGGCTTGGGCGGCGAGGTCGCCTCGATGCGCTTGGCGATCTCCTCGAACACCCGGGCCACCTCGCCGGCCGGGTCGGTGATGGTGATCGGCAGGCCGGTGTCGCCACCCTGGCGCAGCTCGGGCACGAGCGGGATCTGGCCCACCAGCGGCACGTCCAGCTCGTCGGCCAGCTGCTGGCCGCCGCCCTCGCCGAACAGGCGGTAACGGGTGCCGTCGTCGGCCGTGAACCAGCTCATGTTCTCGATGACACCCATGACCGGCTGGTTGATCTTGTCGTTGCGGGCCATCATCGCCGAGCGCTGCGCCACCCGCTGGGCGGCTGGCTGCGGCGTGGTGACCACGTAGACCTCGGCCCCCGGCAGGTACTGGGCCACCGAGAGTGCGATGTCGCCGGTGCCGGGGGGCATGTCGACCACGAGGAAGTCGGGGTCGCCCCACCACACCCGGGTGAGGAACTCGCGGAGCATCTGGTGGAGCATCGGCCCCCGCCAGATCATGGCCTGGTCGTCAGGGATGAAGTTGCCGGCCGAGATGATGCGCAGGCCGTGGGCTGCCACCGGCAGCAGCAGCTTCTCCTCCTCGTCGAGGACGGTGGGCTGCACGTCGGCTCCCAGCATCTTCGGGATCGAGAACCCGTAGATGTCGGCGTCGAGCACGGCGACGTCGTGGCCCAGGTTGGCCAGCGCCACGGACAGGTTCACGGTGACCGACGACTTGCCGACCCCGCCCTTGCCGGAGGTGATGGCCAGCACCCGGGTCTTCGAGCCGGCCCGGTTGAAGCTGATGTCGGGCGCCTCGCCACCCCGGCCCTGGGCGAAGGTGTGGCCGCCGCCGTGGTCGTGGCCGGCGTGGCCACCGGCGCCCATCTTGGCCTTCAGCGCGTCCAGCTCCTGGGGCGACATGACCGTGAGCTCGACCTTGACCTGCTCGACGCCGGGCAGGGGTGCGACCGCCTCGGTGACCCGGCTCTCGATCTCGGCCTTCATCGGGCAGCCGGCGACGGTGAGGGCGATCAGGACGGTGACGAGGCCACCGTCGACGATGACTGCCCTGACCATCTCGAGCTCGACGATGCTCGTGCCGATCTCGGGATCCTGCACCGGCCGCAGGGCGTCGATGACCTGCGACTCGGTGACGGGCACGGCCATTTACACTATCGGTTCGTGGTCCGTAGCCAGCCGGTCGCCGCCGGTGTCGAGCCCGAGCAGCACCGCGAGTTCGGGGCCGACGTCGCCGCCATCAGCAACGCCTTTGGCGACCCGACCCGGCGGTCCGCCTGGCTCTTCGCCCGCGACGCGGCTGACGCCGGCGTCACCGCGGCCGAGGTGGCCGAGCACCTCGGGCTGCACCCCAACGTCGCCCGGCACCACCTCGACAAGCTGGCCGCGTCCACCTACCTCGAGGTGTTCGTGTCGCGCTCGGAGGCTCGGGTCGCCGGGCGCCCGGCCAAGCGCTACCGGGTTCCGGTCGACGTGGCCGCCGCCGCCTCGGCCGGCACCACCGGCTTCCCCGCCCGGCGCGACGACCTCATCGTCACCCTCCTCGGGCGGGCGCTGGCCCTGCTGCCCCGCGAGCAGGCCGAGGCCATGGCCGAGCAGGTCGGCGAGGAGCACGGCCGGGCACTGGCTGCGTCGATGGCCGGTGCCGACGCGGTCCGCGACGTGCGCACCGCGCTGCACGCCGTCGCCGACGCCCTCACCGCCCACGGGTTCGCTGCTCACGCCGAGTCGCGCGACGGCCTCATCGCCGTCATCGCCGACAGCTGCCCGTTCGGCACCACGGCCTCGCAGCACCCCGTGCTGTGCGCCGTCGACCGGGGCATGGTCCGCGGCATGCTCGCCGGCCTCGGTGTCGACCGCTCCCCCGAGCAGGAGCAGAGCCGGGCCCGGGGCGACGCCACCTGCGTCACCCTCGTGTGACTGCCCGGGCCAGGTGAGCGGAGCGAACAACCGCCACTACCTCGACCACGCGTCGACCTCGCCCCTGCGGCCCGGGGTGGTGGAGGCCATGGCACCCTGGCTCGGCGCCGCCGACCCCGGGCGGGTGCACACCGAGGGGCGGATGGCCCGGGCCGCGCTCGAAGAGGCCCGCGAGCGGATCGCCGCCGCCCTGGGCTGCCGGGCGGGCCGGGAGGTGGTGCTGACCAGCGGCGCCACCGAGGCCGTGGCCATGGCCACCTGGGGGGCGATCCGCCGCACGCCCCAGGGGGCCGTGGTGGCCGCCGCCGTGGAGCACTCGTGCGTGCGGGAGTGGGCGGCTCGCGCCGGCGGCGGCGTGATCGAGCCGCCGGTCGACGCCACCGGGCGGATCTCGCTCGAGGCCGTCGACCTGGCCGGCGCCGCCCTCGTCAACGTGCAGTGGGGCAACCACGAGGTGGGGACGGTCCAGCCCGTGGCCGAGGTGGTGGCCGCCGCCCGGAAGGCCCGCACGCTGGTCCACGTCGACGCCGCCCAGGCCGCAGGGCGGGCGGCCTTTGACTTCTCCGCCCTCGGCGCTGACCTGCTGTCGGTGAGCGCCCACAAGTTGGGCGGCCCCCGCGGTGTGGGCGCCCTGCTGGTGCGCCGGGGCCTGCGGGTCGAGCCGCTGCTCGTCGGGGGGGCGCAGGAGCGCATGCGCCGGGCCGGCCTCGAGGACGTCGCCGGCGCCGTCGGCTTCGCCGCCGCCCTGGACGGAGTGGACCCGGTGGCCGAGGGGGCCCGCCAGCACCGGCTGACCGAGCGCCTCCTGGAGGGAGCCTCCTCGGTCGAAGGCGTCGTCCGCTACACCCCGGACGACCGGCTGCCCCACATCGCCTGCTTCGGCCTGGAGGGGGTCGAGGCCGAGCCCGTGCTGCTGGGCCTGGACCAGGCCGGGGTGGCCGTCCACTCGGGTTCGTCGTGCTCGTCCGAGCTGCTCGAGCCTTCGCCGGTGCTCGCCGCGATGGGGGTCGAGGGCGACCGCAGCCTGCGCGTGAGCGTGGGCTGGAGCACAGACGACGACGACGTCAACGCCTTTCTCGACGCCCTGCCGCAGGTGCTGGCCGGCCTCCGCGCCCTGCGCACCTGAGGCGCCTGCCGGCCGCGATCCGCGGCGGTGGCGGACGCCTCGACCGCCAGGTAGCCGGCCACCTTCCGTTCAGGCGATCGCGGCCAGGAGGACCAGTGGTGTCACGTCCCCCGGCCCGTCTCCTCCTGCAGCGCATCGATCCGCTTCGACGCCTCGGCCTTGGTCAGGTCGTCGGGCGGGGGCTCCTCGCCGGCTTCGGTGGCCAGGGTGCTGAGGTAGCTGGCCTGCGGGCCGGTCATGGGCTCGTCGCCCGTGACCCACCGGTCGGGGTCCTTCTCGGGGTTGGGCACCACGTGCTGGTCGTCGCTCATGCCGCGGTCGTACCCAGCGAGCCCCCGAATCGAACGCCCGTTCGCTGCTATTCGGCCTTCTTCTCGGCGGCGGCGTAGGCCAGCTGGAGGTAGTCGCTGGCCGTGACCGCGCAGAAGACCGACGCCACCTGCCTGGTGGCACGCGGCGCCAGGAGCATCCCGAACGTGAAGCCGGTGGCCACCCACTGGGCCAGGCAGAAGGGGCAGGTGAGCAGCTCGCCCACCGCGTGCCGCAAGCCACTTCCCCGCACCGATTCGTTGACCTCGCCGAGACCGGCCGGGCCCTCGAACCGGGTGAAGGGCATGCGGACGGTGGCGAGCACCGAGTCCTTCGACAGCATCCGGGCGACCTTGTGGGTGGCCACGGCGACCAGAGCCAGGTCGGCGGCGGCGGGCCGACCGGGCAGCTTGCGCCGGCGCCGGACGACGAACCCCAGGCTGAGCACCATGGTCAGGTACGTGGCGAGGAGGACGGCGTAGCCACCCAGCGGCCGCTCCTCGCCCTGGCTGTGCTCCTCCTGCTCACGCTCGACGCACTCGCGGACGCCGTCGACAACTCTGGTGGACCCGTGGTCCCGATCGACGGTGGGCGTCTGCATGGGTTCGCGGGTACCCAGGCTGTCGAGCGGCCACACACGAGGGATCGTGCCGGGCCTCACGGCATCGGGGTCGGGGCCCCGGGTTGCAGCGGCACCGGCACCGGGACGGGCGGCTCCGGGCACTCGGGCAGGGTGCCGCCGGCCTGGGCTCTCGCCTCGTCGAGCACGCCCTCGATGGCCGGCCGCTGCGGGTCGGTGATGGGAGCGATGGCCAGCCACAGCCGGAACTCGCAGGCGGCCTCGCCGGGCCGGCGCAGGGCGCCCAGCACCAGGCCCCGGAAGGCGTGGGCGTCCGGGTAGCTGGGATCGACGTCGGTGGCCCGGTCGAGGTAGCCCAGCCCGGCCTGCAGCAGCTCGGTGCTCCCGGCCTGGCGCCCGGAGCGGCCCAGCACCCAGCCCCGCCGGGTGAGGGCGACGACGTTCTCCGGCTCCTCGGCGAGCACGGCGTCGTACAGCTTGGCCGCGTCCACCAGCTTGCCGCTGTTGTCGAGGTCGATGGCCTGCTGCAGGAGCGACCGGGGTGAGCTGTCGGGGCCTCCCGAGACCCCCTGGTCCGGCCGGCGCTCGCCGGACGACTGCGTGACGAGGTAGCCCGAGCCGGCGGCCAGGGCGATCGTGGCGAAGATGCCGAGGAGCATCGGCCACCGTGCCCGCCGGGACGTGTCGGCCCGGCGGGGAGCGGTGGCGGTGGCCTTCGCCTCCGGGTCGCTCCCCTTGACCGCCACCTCCTCGGGACCGTCGAGGCGCTGGAGCCGGCGCAGCACCGCAGCGGCCCGCGCCGTGTAGTCCTCCTCGAGCGCCCGGTAGTCGTCGTCGGCCAGGTCGCCGGCCGCGTGCTCGGCCTCGAGGTCGTCGAGCGAGCGGAGGAGGAAGTCCCGCTCCTCCTCGAGCTCGGTCCTCAGCTCGTCGGCCCTCATGCCCGACGGGCCCGCTCGACCAGCACGACGTCGTCGTCGGTCGCCCTCCGCAGGCCCCGGGCCCGCCACCGCCAGAAGGCGAAGCCCAGGCCGGCGGCGGCGAGGACGAAGGCGCCGACCGGCACCGCCCAGACGAGGCCGCTGAGGCCCGAGGCCGGCGGTCGCAGCAGGATGCTGGTGCCGAAGCGGTCGGCCAGCTCGGCCTTGACCTGAGCGTCGCTGGCTCCCTGGCGCAGCCGGTCGCGGATGAAGACCTTGACGGCGGTGGCGGCCTCGGCGTCGGAGTCGGCGGCGGACAGGCCCCGGCACGTGGGGCAGCGGACCTCGCGGGCGATGCGCTCGACCCGCGCCTCCTCGCTGCGATCCACCTCGGGCCGGGCGGCGACGGCGAGAGCGGCCAGCAGCAGGCCGCCCAGGAGGGCGAGCGGCAGCCACCGGCGCACTACGGCCGGCCTGCCTTGGCCCGGACCAGCAGGTCCTCGAGGCGGGCCTGGTCGACGGCGCCCTTCGCCGCGTACAGGACGTTGCCCTGCGGGTCGATGAGGAAGGTCTCCGGCGGACCCGTGACGCCGTAGTCGAGGGCGAACTGGCCCTCCTCGTCGATCAGCACCGGCCAGCCGCCCTGGCCCCGGTCGCGGAAGAACTGCCGGGCCGGCCCGGGCTTGTCGTTGTAGAGGACCTGGACGACGGCGGCGTCGCCGGCGGGACCGTG
Organism: Acidimicrobiales bacterium; assembly: GCA_030448245.1. Classification (GTDB taxonomy): domain Bacteria; phylum Actinomycetota; class Acidimicrobiia; order Acidimicrobiales; family JAUJNH01; genus JAUJNH01. The sequence continues at coordinate 61,271 of JAUJNH010000006.1, read as the reverse complement.
GCGCTGCTGGAAGCGCACCAGCTCGGGGTGCTCCTTCTCGCACGGCACGCACCACGAGGCGAAGAAGTTGAGGACGACGTAGCGGCCCCGGAAGTCGGCCAGGCGCACCTCGTCGCCGCCGTCCAGGGTGGCGAACCCGCGGTCGGTCGCGGGGGCCGGCCTGCCGACGACGGCGCTGCGACCGTCGGGCTGCTTGGCCAGGACGAGGAGCAGGACGAAGCCACCCAGCACCACCGCCGCCACCAGCACGGTGAGCAGGACGCTGCGCCGGCCCCGCCTCGGCAGGACGTCAGGGTCATCGGCCGGGCGAGGAGCAGCGGCCGGCTCACTCTCCTGGCTCACCTCGTCGGTTGCGGTCATGGCGCGGGCTTGGCCACCGGGGCGGTGCGGTCACGGGCGCCGACGGGGACCTTGTCGAGCTGGCGCTTGGCTCCTCCGGCCTTGGGGCGCGGGTTCGGTCGCCGGACGGCAGGGGGAGGCGGCCGGCGGCGGGCCGGCGGCGCCGGCTTGCGGCCACCGGCGCGCACCATGGCCAGGACCGTGCCGACGGCCATGAGCCCGGCACCCGTCCACAGCCAGATGGTGAGCGGGTGGACCAGCACGCCGATGGTGGCCCGCCCGCCTGGCTCGGAGGGCGCCTCGACCAGGGTGGTGTAGACATCCTCGAACAACCCGGTCCGCACCGACGGGGTGCCGATCCCCTGGGCCTGGAACCGGTACTGGGTGATGGCCGGCTCGTACACCTGGCCGCCGTCGACCCGCAGGCGGGCCGTGGTCACCGCCGCCTTTGGGTTGGACTCGGCGAAGCGGCGGGTCTCCGTGCCCAGGTAGGTGACGCGGTGGCCGCCGACCTCGGCGCTCTCCCCCTCGGCCAGGCTGACCTCCGCTCTCGACGCATAGGCGGCGCTGGCGGCAAAGGCGACGGCGATCAGCACGACACCGAGGTGCACCACCATCCCGCCGTTGGTCCGGCCGACGAGGCCCCGCCACCCGTTGCGGCGGGTGGCCAGGATGAGCTGACGCACCGCCGAGCCGCCGCCGAGGCCTCCGAGGAAGAAGGCGACGAGGGCCAACCAGCCCCGCAGGCCCGAGGCCACCAGGGCGACGGTGACGACGACGGCAAAGGCGAACGGCCACTGCATCCGGTCGCGCAGGGTCTCGGCCGCCGCCTTGCGCCACGGCAGCACCGGCGCCACCGCCATCAGGAACAGCAGCGACACGGCGATCGGCGCCGCCATCCGGTCGAAGTAGGGGCGGCCGACGGTGATGCGGTCGTCCTTCAGGGCCTCGGTGACCAGGGGGAAGACGGTGCCGAGCAGGACGACGAAGGCGAAGCCGGCGAACAGCAGGTTGTTGACGAGGAACGCGCCCTCGCGGCTGACCGGGCTGTCGATGGTGCCGGGCGAGCGCAGCCGGTCGCCTCGCCAGCCGATGAGCCCGATCACCACGACCACGATCAGGGCGAAGAACCCGAGGATCCACCCGCCGATGCTGCTGTTGGAAAAGGCGTGGACGCTCTCGAGCACGCCGGAGCGGGTGAGGAACGTGCCCAGGATGGTGAGGGCGAACGTGGCGCACAGCAGTGACAGGTTCCAGACCCGGAGCATCCCCCGCCGCTCCTGCACCATCACCGAGTGGAGGTAGGCGGTGGCGGTGAGCCAGGGCAGGAACGAGGCGTTCTCGACCGGGTCCCACGCCCAGAAGCCGCCCCAGCCCAGCACCTCGTAGCTCCACCAGGCGCCCATGGCGATGCCCACGGTGAGGCACCCCCAGGCCAGCAGCGTCCAGCGCCGGGTCTCCACCAGCCACCCCTCGCCCAGCCGCCCGGTGGCGAGGGCGGCCACGGCAAAGGCGAACGGCACGGTGAAGCCGACGTAGCCGAGGTACAGGATCGGCGGATGGATGAGCATCAGCGGGTGGTTCTGCAGCAGCGGGTTGGGTCCCGGGCCGTCGGCAGGCACCGGGCTGACGGTGCCGAACGGGTCGGCCGGGCCGGCCAGGAGGCCGAAGAAGAAGACCGACACGGCCAGGACCACGAGCGTCGCCCACGCCACCACCGGATCGGTGCGGCGGTCGCGGAAGCGCCACGCCATGGCCGCGCCGAACCCAGCCAGGACCAGGGCCCACAACAGGATCGACCCCTCGAGCCGGCTCCACAGCGAGGCGAACGTGTACATCGTCGGTGTCGAGCGGCTGTGGTTCTCGGCCACGTACCGCAGGGAGAAGTCGTGGCCCAGCAGGGCCCGCTCCATCGCCACGAACGCGGTGATCGCCCCGCCCAGCACCATCCACGCGTAGACCGTGCCGCTGCGCAGCAGCGCCGCCTTGCCCGTCACCAGGCCGGCGGCGAGGGCGGCCACGCCGGCGATGGCGCCGGCCAGGCCCAGCAGGACCCCCATCGAGCCGAGGGTGGCGTTCACGACGAGGGGGCCGGCGGCGCCGGCGCGTAGTCGTCGACCCGGGCCGGGTTGTCGACCCGGTAGTCCTCCGAGTGCTTCACGATGATCGTGTCCGAGGAGAAGGCGTCGGTGCCCTCGGCCCACCGCCCCTCGAGCACCACGGGGATCGACTCCTTGAACAGCCCGGTGGGCTGGCCGCCGGTGTGCACGACGGGCACCACCGCCCCCCGGTCCCCCAGGATCGTGAAGAGGAGCCGGCCCTCGTCCTGGCGGACCGTGCCGACCTGGACCGTTCCCTGGATGCGGAAGCGCCGGCTGCCGAGGTCGGCCCGCTCGGCGACGGCCTCGTCGGCCGTCTTGAAGTAGACGGTGGCGCTGCCCAGGCCCTTGGAGACCAGAAAGGCGATGGCGGCGACGGTGACCACCGACGCCACCACGATGCGCAGCGGCTTGGCCCGGCGCGGCCGGCGGGTGGTGACGACCGGCGGCAGGTCCTCGTCGTCGAGGACCGGGGCGTCGGCTGCGGGAGGCCTCACGGCGCCTCCCGGGCCTCACGGGGCCGCGTCGGCCCGACCGACCCGCTCCTGCGGTCACCGGTCAGCTGCCTCGACCGGCGGACGAGCCAGGCGGCGTAGGCGGCGACCCCGCCGAGGACGGTGAGGTAGCCGGCGGCCACGTAGCCCATCAGACGGCCTGCTCACCGGTGGGCACGGCGGGACCGGTCACGGCCGGGGCGACCGGCGGCGGGTCGGCGCGCTCGGCCCGGCGCTCGGCGATGGCCCGCCCCAGCGCGAGGTCGTCGGCCTGCTCCTCGAGGCGCTCGATCCGCACCCGCTGCACCACCATCCACGCGTACAGGACCGTGAAGGCCAGGAAGCCGACGAACATGGCGAGGAGGTAGGGGGTGTCGGCGTTGCTCGACGGCTCGGGGGCCAGGAGGGTGCCCGGCTGGTGCTGCGACCGCCACCACTCGACCGAGAAGTGCACGATGGGCAGGAGCCCCAGGGTGGCCAGGGAGAAGATCGAGGTGACGACGCCCCGACCCGTGCCGGGCGGCAGGGCCCGTCGAAGGGCGATGGCCCCCACCAGCACGGCCAGCAGCAGCGCCTCGGTGGTGAGCCGCGGCTCCCACCGCCACCAGACGCCCCACGTCGGCCGGCTCCAGATCGAGCCGGTGGCCAGGGTGAGGGCGGTGAACACCGCGCCGACCTCGAGGCTGGCCGCGTTCACCCGGTCGAAGGCGGCCCGGCGGCTGGCCAGGTAGGCGATGGCGGCGACCGAGGCCACGCCCACGGCGACGTACGACACCCAGGCCACGGGCGGGTGGACGGCGATCAGGCGGCTGTACTCGGCCTGCTCGGCCGTCTTCGGGAGCACCAGGCCGAGGCCGACGGTGGCCCCCACCAGGACGAGCGACGCCCAACCGAGGAGCGGCGACAGCCGGCCCCCGGACCGATGGGCGGCTGGGGTGGTGGACGCCATCAGGACTCCTCGAGGAGGGGGCCGAAGCCGAACAGGCCGACGACGACGTAGAGGACGGCGAAGGCCGTGAGCAGGCCCAGCCAGCTGGTGGCCTCGCCGGCCGCTCCGGCCAGCGCCGCCTCGAAGCTGCGGGTGGCGGCCAGCAGGACGGGGGCCAGCACCGGGAGCACGAGCAGGGGCAGCAGCGTCTCGCGCACGCGCAGCCCGAAGGCCATGACGCCGTAGACGGTGCCGGCCCCGGCGAGGCCGACGGTGGCGAGCAGGCACGTCAGGGCCAGCAGGCCGAACGAGCGCAGCGTCGTGCCGTAGAGGACCGTGATGCCGACCAGCAGCAGGGCCTCGAGCAGCAGGAGCTGGGCGGCGACGGCAGCAGCCTTGCCGAGGAACAGACCGGCCGGGTCGAGCCCCGACATGCGCAGCCCATCGCGGTTCCCGTCGGCGGCCTCGACGGCGAACGACCGCTGGGTGGCCAGCAGCGACGAGAGGAGCACGGCCACCCAGAACAAGCCCGGCGCGGCCCGGTCGAGGACGCCGCGGTCGGGGTTGAGGGCGAAGGCGAACAGGACCAGCACGACCAGGGAGAACGGCACCACCTGGTTGACCCCGACCCGGCTCCGCAGCTCGATGCGCAGGTCCTTTCCCGCCACCAGCCCGGCGTCAGCCCACATGCTGGGCCGCCTGCTCGACCGGAGCGCCGGGTGCGGCGCCCGGGCCACCAGCCAGGTGCTTGCGCGCGGTCCCGGCTTCGATGATGACCTGGCGCGAGGCGACGGCGGCGGCCCGGTGGAGGTCGTGGCTGGCCAGCAGGACCGTGCGTCCCCGGGCCGCGGCATCGGCCACCAGGCGGTCGACCACGTCGCGCCCTTCGGGGTCGAGGCCGGCGTGGGGCTCGTCGAGCAGCCACAGCTGTGGGTCGCAGGCGACGAGGCCCGCCAGGGTGCAGCGGCGCCGCTGACCGGCGCTGAGGCGGGCCACGGGCACGTCGCGCAGGCGCCCGTCGAGGCCCAGCCGCTCGAGCGCAGGGGCGACCGCACCGGACGAGCCGCCCCGGGCGCGTACGCTGAAGCGGACGTTGTCGGCAACCGAGAGGTCGTCGTAGAGGGAGGTGGCGTGACCGACGAGCCCAAGCAGCCGGCGCACGGGCCTCCGGTCGGCCCGCAGGTCGTGACCGAGGACCACAGCGGTCCCTTCGACGACGGGCACCAGGCCGGCACAGGCGCGCAGCAAGGTGGTCTTCCCGGCACCGTTCGGCCCGGCCAGGAGCACCACCTCGCCGTCCCGGACGTCGAGGTCGACGCCCGCGAGGGCAGGGAAGCGTCCGAGCAGGCAGACGGCGGAGCGGAGGTGGACGGCGAGGCTCATGCCAGCGGACCCAGGCTACCGGGGGGGCCTTCGGTTCCACCAAGGCGCCCCGGGTTCTCCTCGGCCTTCCGCAGCGGCCTCGACGCCCCCGGTGCCGCACCTCCCCGTCCCCCGGGGCGGACGCCTGCGCGCCCGGCCGCCCAGCCCGATCCCGCAGAGGTGGCAGCCGCCGCCCTGGCCGGTGCATCGGCCCAGGCCGCGGCGGTGCGGGTCGAGCCGGCGCCGCCGCCCGCCCCCCCACCCCGCCGGGTCGACTTGGCCAGCGTCCTGTCGGTCATGGGGCGCACGCTCATCAGCCTCGGCGTCCTGGTCCTCGGCTTCGTGGCCTTCGAGCTCCTCGGGACCAACGTCAGCGAGGCCCGCACCCAGACGGCCCTGCGGGAGGACCTGCCCGTCCCGGCTCCCCCGGTCGAGCTGGACGTCAGCAAGCCCCTCGCGGAGGAGCCGGCGCCGCCACCGCCTCCTGTCGGATCGGCGGTGGCCAGGCTCCGGATCCCCCGCATCGGGCTCGACAAGGCGGTGGTCGAGGGCGTGGACCTGTCGGACCTGCGCAAGGGACCCGGGCACTACGCGACCACGCCGCTGCCCGGCCAGCCGGGCAACAGCGCCATCGCCGGGCACCGCACCACCTACGGCGCACCCTTCTTCAAGCTCGACCAGTTGGAGGCGGGCGACCCGATCCTCGTCAGCACGGTGCAGGGCGCCTTCCGCTACGAGGTCAGCAAGGTGTTCGTCGTCGACCCGGACGAGATCGAGGTGCTCAACCCCACCACCGGCAACCAGCTCACCCTCACCACCTGCCACCCCCGCTTCTCGGCCGCCAAGCGGCTGGTGGTCGTGGCCGACCTGAAGGGCCCCGCGGCCCTCCCGGCCCCGAGGTCACCCGACATCGAGCCCAACCCGGCCGTGGCCGCCACGGAGGCCCGTCCGGTCGCCCAGGAGGTGGTGGGCGCCAGCGGCGACCCGGCCGAGCGGGTCCCGTCGGCCCTGTGGGGCACCGTGGTCCTGGCCCTCGGCATCGCCGGGTCGGTCCTCGGCCGGCTGTGGCGCCGGTGGCCGGCCAGGCTCCTCGTCGCCCTCCCGCTCCTCGCCTCGGTCTGGACCTTCTACACCCACCTGGCCCGCGCCGTGCCCTCCTGACCCGGGCCGGAAGGCCGCAGGGGCCGTCAGGGGGCCAGCTCGTCCAGGATCCGGGGGACCTCGTCGAGCAGCTCCCGGGCCAGGAAGCCGACCCGGCCCACCCGGGACGCCAGCCGGCGGCCGGCCTCGGCGTGGGCGTGCACGCCGTGAACGGTGGCCTGGGCCGACTCGTCGGCCCGAGCGGCCAGCCCGGCGACGACGCCGGCCAGCACGTCGCCCGAGCCGGAGGTCGACAGGCCGGATCCGCCGCCCCGCACCCGCCACCGGCGCCCGTCGGGTGCGGCGACCTGCGTGTCGGCCGCCTTGGCGGCCACCACGGCGCCGAGCCTGTCGGCCAGCCCGGCACCCACGTCGGCCAGCTCGTCGTCGCCCACCTCGTCACGGCCGCTCAGGGCCGCCACCTCCTTGCCGTTCGGCGTGACGATGGCGCGGCCCCGCTGGCGGCGCAGGGCGGCGGGATCGCCGCCCAGCCCGGGGAGGGCCTTGGCGTCGACCACCAGGACCCCTTCGTCGAGGCCGGTCGCCACCCGGACCAGCAGCTCGTGGGTGGCCTCCTGGTCGAGGCAGCCCGGGCCGACGAGGACCGACGTGGCGCCGGCCAGCGGCCCGGCCAGGGCGTCGACTGAGGCCGGCACGATGTGCCCGTCGGCGTCCTCGTCGAGGCCGACCACGAGGGCTTCTGGCACGGCCACGGCCAGCGCCGCGGCCACGCTGGCCGCCGTTGCCACCTGCACCTTCCCCACGCCCGAGCGCAGGGCGCCGATCGACGCCAGCACCACCGCCCCGGGAGTCAGGGCCGAGCCGCCCACGATCAGGCAGGTGCCCCGGCTGGACTTGGCCCCCTCGAGCGGCGGCAGCGCCCACCGGCGCAGGAGCTCGGCGTCGACCTCGACGGCGGGCGGATCGCCGGCGCCGCCCTCGTCCTCAGCTGGCGGCGGCGGGGGCATCTTCCTCCTCGGTGACGGGCTCGTCCTCGTCGTCGAGCGGCTCGACGCTGTTGTAGGCCTGCAGCACCATGCCGCCACGCCGGTGGGCCGACGGGTCGTGCACGAAGGTGGTGACCGAGCAGTGGGCGACGGGCTCGGCCCGCGAGACGCCCAGGACGTCGGCCTCGGTCATGGCCTCCAGGACGTAGCGGAACATCAGCACGACCACCTGGTGGGTGCTGATCAGCACCCGCTCGCCGGCGAACTCGCGGCACAGCGTGTCGAGCACGGTCCGCACCCGCAGCCCCACGTCGGCCCAGCTCTCGCCCCCGGGAGGCCGGTGGTAGAACTTCCCGAGGAAGGCCCGCAGCTCGGCCTGCTGCGGCTCGCGAGCCACGAGACCCGGCCGGGTCAGGCGGTCGAGCACGCCGAACTCCCGCTCGCGCAGCCGCTCGTCCAGCAGCCGCTCGACGCCGTCGCCGCCGAACCCGGCGGCCGCCAGCGCCTCGTCGGCCGTCTGCTGGGCCCGCAGGTACGGCGACGACAGGACGGTGGTGGGCCGCTCGGAATCGGGCTGGCGGGCCAGCCAGTGGCCCAGGGCCCGGGCCTGGCGCCGCCCCAGGTCGGAGAGGGGCACGTCGACGTCGCGCAGGCCGATGTCGATGATCTCGGACCCGGCCGACTCGGCCTCGTCCCGGGCCACGTTGCCGGAGCTCTCGCCGTGCCGGACCAGGATCAAGGCCTCCGGCCAGCTCGCCACCACCTTCCCGGGGTACCCGCGAGGCCGGCGGCCGAACCGGTCCCGCTACAGGCTGCTGGAGAGGGCGTCGAGGCCGAGGGCCCGGAGGGCGTCCTGGAGCCAGCGCACGACGTCGGTGACCGCGTTGGTCAGCAGCAGGACGCCGAACACGGCCAGCAGCAGCCCGCTGACGAGGTTGATCACCCCGAAGTGCCGCCTCACCCACGAGAAGGCGCCGGTGAGCCGGCCGAGGGCCAGGCCCGACGCGATGAAGGGCACGGCCAGCCCCGCCGAGTAGGCGAGCAGGAGCAGCACGCCGCGGCCGAGGCTGGCGGTCTGGGCGGCGAGCCCGAGGATGGCGCCGAGGACCGGGCCGATGCACGGCGACCACCCAAAGGCGAAGGCGGCCCCCATCACGGGTGGGGCGTAGGAGCCGAGCGCCGCGGGGGACACGTGGAAGCGGCGCTCCCGGTCGAAAAAGGCTGGGCGGACCAGGCCGGCCACGGCCAGGCCCATCACCACGATCAGGGCGCCGGCGAGCTTGCGGAGGCCGAGCTGGTGGTCGAACAGGAACGAGCCGACGGCCGACGCGCCGGCGCCCAGGGCCGTGAACACCGCGGTGTAGCCGGCCACGAACAGCAGGATCGAGCGGAGCATGCGGCGCTGGTCGACCTTGGTGGCGACGGCGAGCTCGGAGGCGCCCACGCCCGACATGAGCGACAGGTAGCTGGGCACCAGCGGCAGCACGCACGGCGACAGGAACGACACGGCGCCGGCCAGGAACGCCACCGCCAGGCCGGCGGCGATCCCCGAAGGGAGGCTGATGGCGAGCAGGCCGAGCATCACCGACCAGTGAAGCGCGGCGGGCGCCGCTCGGCGAAGGCAGCCAGGCCTTCGCGGGCGTCGTCGGTCTCGACCAGGACGCTGAGCAGCGGGTGCAGCGCAGTGAGCGCCTCGGAGGCGCCGGCATCCCACACCCGGTAGAAGGCGTCGCGGCCGAGCCGGACGGCCGTGGGCGACTTGGCCGCCAGCGTCGCCGCCAGATCGGTCGTGGCCGCGTCCAGGTCGGCGGCCGGCACCACCCTGGTGACGAAGCCGAGGCGGTCGGCCTCGGCGGCCCCCACCCGCCGGCCGGTCAGCATCAGCTCCAGCGCCTTCTTCGGCGGCATCGAGCGGCACAGCGGGACGCTGGCCATGAAGGGCCACAGGCCGACGTCGACCTCGGGCGTGGCGAACGTGGCGTCGGCGGCGGCCAGCACGAGGTCGCACGACAGGGCCAGCCCGAACCCGCCGGCCAGGCAGTGGCCCCGCACCTTGGCGATGGTCGGCTTGCCCAGCGACCAGAGGTCTTCGAAGACCCGGGCCAGCGCCCCGCGGCCGTCGTGCAGCTCGAGCGGCGAGGCCCCGGCCGCCATCCCCTCCAGGTCGGCCCCGGCGCAAAAGGCCGCCTCACCCGCACCGGTGAGCACCAGCACGCGCACGTCGGGGTCGGCCTTGGCCTGGGCCAGCACGGCCCGCAGGTGGGCGAGCATCGCCCAGGTCAGGGCGTTCCGGCGCTCGGGCCGGTGCAGCGTGGCCGTCGCCACCGGGCCGTCGACCCCGTAGAGGACCTCGGGCTCGCCCATGGGCGCACGCTACGTTCCCGGGGGCCGTGCCGACCGCCGCGCTCGTCTCGTTCCGGCTGGGCGGGCCGGATGGCGTGAGCGTCGCCGCCGACCAGTGGGCGTGGGCGCTGCGCCAGCTGGGGTGGTCGGTGCGGACGGTGGCCGGTCGCGGGCCGGTCGACGTCGTGCTGCCGGGCCTGGCCTGGCCTGTGGTGGCCGAGCCGGCGCCGGGCGAGGTGGCCGACGCCCTGGCGGGGTGTGACGTGGTCGTCGTCGAGAACCTGTGCTCGCTGCCGCTGCACCCGGCCGCGGCGGCCGCCGTCGCCGCCGCCCGTCGGGGCCGGCCCACCGTGCTGCACCACTACGACCTGCCCTGGGAGCGGGAGCGCTACGCCGGCTCGGGCTGGACACCGCCCCACGACCGGGCCTGGGCCCATGTCGTGATCAACGACCTGGCGGCCCGGGCACTGGCCGGGCGGGGCGTCGCCGCCACCGTCGAGCCGCTGCGGATCGACCCGGTTTGGGCTGCCGGCGGCCGGCGCCGGCGGACGAGGGAGGTGATGGGGGTGGCCGAAGACGAGCGCCTCCTCCTCCAGCCCACCCGGGCCCTTGCCCGCAAGGGGGTGAGCGAAGGGCTGGCCCTGGCCGCCGCCGCCGGCGCCGCCTTCTGGCTGACCGGCCCGGTCGAGGAGGGCTTCGACGCCGAGCTGGCGGCGATCCTGACCGACCCGCCCGCCCGGGTGCTGCGGGGCGCCGACCAGCACGGCCTGTCGATGGCCGACGCCTACGCCGCCGCCGACGGTGTGGTCCTGCCGTCGAGCTGGGAGGGCTTCGGCCTGCCCCTCCTCGAGGCCGCGGCGGCCCGCCGGCCGCTGGCCGTGCGCCGCTACCCCGTGGCCGCCCACCTCGAGCGCACCCACGGCTTCGCCTGGCTGGCCGTCGACGACGGGCCCGGCCTGCGGCGAGCCATGGACCACCCCGATCAGACCGTCCTCGACCGCAACGAGCGGATCGTGCGCGACTGTTTCGACGTGCACGCCCTCCCGGATCGCCTCGCCACCCTCCTCGAGACCATCCTGTGACCGCGAGCGAAGCGAGCGAGCCGGCGGTGCCGTCCGACGCACCGGCGGGAAGCCGCGCGAGCGAAGCGAGCGAGCCGGCGAGGGGCGAGCGGCCCCTGTCTGGACTGAGGAGCGGAGGAGGCGAGCCGCCAGGCGAGCGGGGGAAGCGACGAGGGAAGACAGGGGTCAAGCGAGTCCCGACGCACCGGCGGGAAATAGCGCGAGCGAAGCGAGTCAAGCGAGGCGGTGCCGTCGACGCACCGGCGGGGAACAGAGATCCGGTGCTGGTGCAGCGGGAGCGGATGCGGCGGCTCGCGTCGCTCGGGTCGAGGGTCGGCTACCTGGCGCTGCTCGTCGCCATCGTCGCCTTTTTCGTCGGCGTCCTCAACGACCTGCCGGGGTGGTCGGTGGCGGTGGTCGTCGGCGGCTTCGCGGTGGCCACCGCCTGCCTGGTCCCCTCGATCATCCTCGGCTACGCGGTCAAGGCCGCGGCCCGGGAGGACCGCCAGCGGGCCGTGGGCTAGAGGAGGAAGGGGCGGCGCCGGCGGCGGCGGGCCTGGACGGCGATCAGGGAGAGGGCGGGCCGCTGCGCCGGGGCGGGGCGGGGCGGCTCGGGAGGCCGGGTCGTGAACCGGCGGGGGGTCTGGTGCTTCGGTCGCACGTCCAGGGGTTCGACGCTGCCGGCCGCCCCTCCTGCCCAGGAGAGCATCCCGGGCAGAAGCGGCGAAACGGACGAGGTGGCCGTTACCCCCACATGGCGTGGTTACCATGCAGTAGACGCGTCATGGCCGCCCCCGACCCCACGCCCCGCCTGCCGGCCGCCCGGCGTCGACGGCAGCTGCTCGACGTCGCGCTCGCCGCCTTTTCGACCGGTGGGTTCCACGGCACGTCGATGGACGACGTGGCGGCCGCGGCCGGCGTCACCAAGCCCGTGCTGTACCAGCACTTCGGCTCGAAGCGGGCGCTGTACGTCGAGCTGCTCGACGACGTGGGCGGCCAGCTGATGGACGCCATCGCCAAGGCGGCCGCCGAGGCCGACGGCCCCCACGGCCAGGTCCAGGCCGGCTTCGGCGCCTACTTCCGGTTCGTCGAGCACCGCGAGGACGCCTTCCGCCTGCTGTTCGGCGGCGGCAGCAAGCGCGACGAGGGCTTCGCCGATCGGGTCCGGCTGGTCGAGGGTGCCATCGCCGAGCTGATCGCCTCGTTCATCACGGCTGAGCTCCCGCCCGAGCAGACCCTCACCCTGGCCCACGGCATCGTCGGCATGGCCGAGTCCACCTGCCGCCACTGGCTGCGGGCCCGGGCCGCCGGCGAGGCCACCACCTCGGCCGCCGAGATCGCCGACCTCCTGGCCGAGCTGGCCTGGGCCGGCCTCCGCAACGTCGGGCGGTAGGCGCCTCCCGCTCGCCGCGACTTTCCTGACCGGATCTGGAGAGGCAGCACTACCGTCAAAAGGCGTGGGCGCAGTCATCCGATGATCGGGTTGTACGTCTTTGCCGCCGCTGCCGGTGTCCCCGTGATGGCGTGGTTCCTGCTGAGCGGCGGTGACGAGTCCGGCGGCGAGAACAGCGGGATCGGCGGGCTCATGCTGCGCCTTCTGCCGCTCAGCACGGTCGCCATCGTCACCGCCACCTTCGGCCTGTGCGGGTTGCTCCTCACGGCACTGGACACGGCGGCGGGCACGACCTTCGCCGGCGCCGCCGGGACCGGCGCCGCCGCCGGCGTGCTCAACAGCTCGGTGTTCGCCTACCTGCGACGGTCCGACTCGACCACGTCGGTGAGCGATGAGCGGCTCTCTGGCACCGTCGGCCGTGTCGTCCTGCCGGTGGCTGGTGAGCGCCGCGGCCGCATCGCCGTCTCGGTCGACGGTCAGCAGCTCTACCTCTCCGCCCGTGCCATGCCCGTCCAGTCGGCCGACGCCGAGCTCGAGGTGGGGGCCCCCGTCCTGGTGGTCGAGGTCAGCCACGGCGTCGCCAGCGTCGTCCGCCTCGATCCCGAGCTCACCTGATGCCCGCCTACGACCCAGGAGCGAACCCTCCATGACACCCCTCGCCATCGGCGCCACGCTCGCCTTCGCGGTGCTCGTGATCCTCGTCACGGTCCGCAACCTGCTCATCATCTGCCCGCCGAACAGGGTGGCGGTGATCTCCGGTCGCTCGCGCCAGCTCAGCGACGGTCGCACCGTCGGCTACCGGGCCATCCGCGGCGGCCGCACTCTTCGGGTGCCGCTCCTCGAGCGCGTGGCCTGGATGGAGCTGAACACCATCCCGATCGAGGTGGCGGTGCGGAACGCCTACTCGCGCGGCGCCATCCCGCTGAACGTGCAGGGCATCGCCAACGTGAAGGTCTCGAGCATCGAGGGCCTGCTCCAGAACTCGGTGGAGCGCTTCCTCACCGTGCCCCAGGCCCACATCGCGGCCATCGCCAAGGAGACGCTCGAAGCCAACCTGCGCGGCGTTCTCGCCACCCTGACCCCCGAGGAGGTGAACGAGGACCGCCTGAAGTTCGCCCAGACCCTGATGGACGAGGCCGACGACGACATCAAGACCCTGGGGCTCGAGCTCGACGTGCTCAAGATCCAGAACGTCACCGACGAGGTGGGCTACCTCGACTCGGTCGGTCGGCGCCAGACCGCAGAGGTGCTGAAGGAGGCGAGGGTGGCCGAGGCCCAGCGCAAGGCCGAGGCCGAGGAGTCGGAGGCGCTGTCTCGCCAGCGGGGCATGATCGCCACGGCGCAGGCCGACCTCAAGATCGTCGAGGAGCAGAACAACCTCCGCGTCCGCCAGGCCCAGCTCCAGGCCCTGGCCGGCGCGGCCGAGGCCGAGGCCCTGGTGGCGGGTGAAAAGGCGCGCGTCGTGGCCGAGCAGGCGCTCGAGACCGAGCGGGTCCAGCTCGAGACCCGGCGGCTCGAGGCTGACGTGGTCGCACCGGCCCGGGCCGACCTGGAGGCCCGGCAGCTGGGCGCCCGGGCGGACGCCGCCAAGATCATCGAGGAGGGCAACGCCCAGGTCGAGGTGTTCCGCCGCCTCGTCGAGCAGTACCAGGCCGCCGGTTCCGACGCCCAGCGCGCCGATCTTCGTGCTGCGCATGCTCCCCGAGCTCGTCGACAAGATCGTCTCGACGGTGGGAGCGGTCGACATCGACAAGGTGTCGATCATCGACAGCGGCGGCCAGGGGAACGGCGTGCCCGGCTTCATGACCCAGCTTCCCGCCGCCGTCATCGGCCTGGCCGAGCAGCTCGAGAACGCCACCGGGGTCGACCTGTTCAAGGCGCTCCGCCCGGACGGCCCGCCCGCCGAGTACTGGGTGACCGAGGAGGCCGCGCGCCGAAGAGGTCGGCTCGGGCGCCTAGGGCAACGACACCAGCTTCAGGCTGCTGGTGGTGTTCGGGGCGATGCCGGTACCGGACAGGGACTCGTCCTTGGCGACCGGGACCCCGAGCGAGGGGGCGAGCTGCTCGGTGCCGACCGAGCGCACCGACACGACACCCAGCGGCGTGGTGATCACCGTCGTCTCGTCGACGGCGATGGTCCAGGTGGCCACCGATTGGCCGGCCGCGTCGACCGTCGAGGTGCCCGTCACTCGGCGGCTGCCGCGGCGCTCGACCGTGGCCTGCACCGGTGTCGTCACCGAGCACCGGGTGTCGTAGCTCCACGTCCGGCCCACCTTCAGGCCGCCGGCGTACTGCGCCCAGGGCGGCTGCCACCCGCAGTCGGCACCCATGGCCTGGCTGCGGCGCACGATGGCCCCCGACGAGCCCCAGGCAACCCGACTGCGGATGGTGATGCGCTGGCCCAACTGGTCGGTGGGGATGGAGATGTCCTGCAGGGTGGTGGCGCCCTCGGAGCCCGCCGCTTCGACGGTGACGGTGATCCTGCTCGTGCTGGGCGCTGCACCGTTCGAGCTGGTCGTCGCGTCGTAGCCGTACGTGCCGACCTTCGGGGCCACCAGAGGGCCCGGCGCGCTCCTGGTCCGGGCCGGCGCGGCCGTGGTCGTCGGGCGCGAGCGGGCCGTGGTGGTGGGGGCGGCTGCCGCGCCCGTCGTGGTGGTCACTCCCTCGGGGGCGGCGGGGACCGGCACGGGTGCGGTGTCGACCGGGGCGACCGCCGTCGTCGCCGGCGCCACGTCGGAGGCGGCCGGGGTCGCCTCCTCGGAGGTGGGCCCGCCATCCTCCCCGTCGACGGTGACCGCGGCGGCGATCCCGCCAAGGAGCAGCAGGCCGCACGCGGCGGCCAGGGTTAGCCGGAAGGGCAGAGCGGGCATGGGCATGACCCGCCAGCCTAGGAGTGACCATGGCGCTACCAACGGTCGCCGGCCCTGGTGGGCGGCCGCCCGGGCGCGCCACGGAGGGTCCTGCTAGGACCGAACCAGCGGCCTGCTCCCCAGACCCTCCAGCGTGCCGACAGTGGGCTCTTGGGTGGTGGCACGACAAGCCACGGCGCGAGCTCGGGAGCTGGTCGGCCACGCGGCTGGATCGATCGCAAAAACACTCAACTCGATGTCCTCGCGCTGCTCCGTGGCCCTCCTGGACAGGCCGAGGTGGGCGGCAGCACGATCGACGCAGCGCGGGCCGAACTCTCTGGTGAGATAGCTCGTGATGACGCTCGTGTCATCGGCGGCCATGTCGACCTTGGGATCAGCCACCCTGATCCGCATGATCTCCTCGA
The DNA here is from genome assembly GCA_030448245.1 of Acidimicrobiales bacterium. GTDB lineage: Bacteria > Actinomycetota > Acidimicrobiia > Acidimicrobiales > JAUJNH01 > JAUJNH01. The sequence continues at coordinate 45,891 of JAUJNH010000006.1, read as the reverse complement.
CGTTGTGCGGCTGGTCGCACGACGTGAACGGGCTTCCCTCGGAACGGCCCTCGTCCAGGTTCTCCGGTCGTGAGGTTTCGTTGAAGCACACGCGCCACGGCGCCCGTGGATCACGTGCCGCTCTGCCCCGGAGGCTCTCGGTGGTCCCCCTCGTCTCCTGCCCAGTGAACGGTGCCGTGACGGCGTCACACCGAACCCACCGCGCACCCTCGCCCCACTCATCGAACGACGGCATGAAGAAAGCCAGTGAAAGGTTGCTGGGCAGCGTCGCGTCCGGTGCGAACCGGGTCTCGCCGACATAGCGTTCGAACGCGACCTCGCACTCGCTCAAGACCGGATCCAGCTCCGCGGTCCCGTACTTGACATCGAACATGGCGGAGATCCTGTCGTGCGGAAGCCCGGCCAGCTCAGCCGAGAGCTGAGCAACGAAGACCGTCTCGGATCCATGCACCTGTTCGCATGGCACCGTCGGACGTGCATCGAAGCTGGAGCGGAAGATCTCCTTGGAGATAGGCCCGCGGCAGTCGCCGACCTGGGGAACGCGTGCCGGGGCGACGTTTGCACCGCCTGGAGAGGGCTTTGCCTCATCCCGGCTCCCACCGCTGCATCCAACCAAGGCCGCCACGATGAGCAACCCCGCGGCCGCCCGCCTCCGCACCATGGTCAATGCCTAGCAGGGTCCCGGCAGGCAATGGGCAGCTCTCGACTTGGCCACCGCGGCGTCAGCGAACGACGATCTACAGGAGGGCGCGGACGGCGTCGATCGTGTCGGCGTCGGCCGGTCCCTTGTCATCGCGGTAGCGGCGGACCCGGGCGAAGCGCAGCGCCACGCCGCCCGGGTAGCGGGTCGAGCGCTGGGCGCCGTCGAGGGCGATCTCGACCACCAGCTCGGGCTCCACGACGACGGTGAGGCCCTCGCGCCGCACCTCCCGCTCGAGCAGCGCGTCGGTCTGCCAGCGCAGCAGCTGGTCGGTCAGGCCCTTGAAGGTCTTGCCCACCATGATCGGCGGCCCGCCCTCGGGGTCGCGGGCGCCCAGGTGGAGGTTCGACAGCCAGCCCCGGCGCCGCCCGCTCCCCCACTCGGCGGCCAGGACGACCAGGTCGAGGGTGCGCACCGGCTTCACCTTGCGCCAAGCCCCACCCCGGCGGCCGGCCTCGTAGGTCGACGCCACGTCCTTCACCACCACCCCCTCGTGCCCGGCGGCGAGCGAGGCGGCCAGGAAGGCCTCGGCCTCGGCCCGCTCGGCCGTCCGCACCAAAGGCACCCGCCAGGCTCCCGCCACCCGCTCGAGGGCTTCGGACCGGATCGACAGCGGCTCGTCGAGCAGGTCGTCGCCGTCGAGGTGGAGGCAGTCGAAGAAGCGCACCGCAAGCGTGGCGCCGTGCTCGCCGACGTGGCGGCCGAATCGGGACATGGTGTCCTGGAAGCGGTCGGGCCGCTCGTCCTCGGCCAGGCCGATGACCTCGCCGTCGAGCACGACCGACGTGCAGGGCAGGGCCAGGAGCAGGTCGGCCACCGCCGTCAGGCGGCTGGTCACGTCGTTGCCGTTCCGGGTGAACAGCCGGACCAGCGCCCCCGACCGATGGGCCTGGAGCCGGGCCCCGTCCAGCTTCTGCTCGACCGAGGCGGGGCCACCGTGGGCGGGCAGCGCGTCGGTGATCGCGTCACCGGGGGCGGCCAGCATCGGCTGGACGAACCGTCCGACCTCCAGGCCGATCCCCGCCAGGGCCTCGGCGCCGCCGGCCAGCGCGGTAGCGGCCACTGAGGGGAGGTCGCCGGCCAGCATGGCGGCCCGCCTGACCAGCGCCAGGGGCACGCCGGCGGCTCGGGCCACGGCATCGGCGGCCACGCCCTCGAGCGCCCCCTGGCGCAGCTCGCCCAGCAGCAGCCGACGCAGGAAGACCTGCTCGTCGGCGGTGGCCGCCCGCAGCAGGCGGTCGAGCCCGCTGGCCCGGGCAGCCTGTGATCCGGTGCCGACCGTGGCGGCCAAGTCGTCGAGGGCCTGGTCGAGGTTGGCGACGGTGAGCGACGCCTCGGCTGCGGCCGGCACGTCGAGGGCCCGGACCGTGGCCCACCCCACGCCGATGCGCCCCTGGCGGGCCTCGCCGGCCAGGGCGGCCACCACCACCTCGGCCTCGTCGGGGGCGAGGCGGCGCAGCAGGTCGGCCAGGGCCGCCACCTTGGCCGAGCGGCTCGCCGTCGAGGTGACGGCGGCGGAGGTGGCCACGACCTCGGACAGCAGCACCGCCGCATCCTGGCAAAGCCACGCCCGGGGTTCCGCACGCGCCGCGGGGGGTAGACCCACGCCCCATGGGCGAGACCTTGGGACACATCAAGAAGGTGGTCGGCAACGTCACGGAGGACCGCGAGGTCGAAGCCGAGGGGCGGGCCGAGGAGAAGACCGGCGACAAGCCGGACGACGAGACCGTCCAACAGGTCGAGGACGACGTCCAAGCGGCCCGGGGCGAGAAGAAGTAGGCGGATCGGCGCCGCGAGGACGAGGCGGCGACGAGGGCTGTTCCAGGTAGGCCTCCCGGATCCTGGCCTGCCAGATGCTGGTCGTGACCAGGTCACGGCGGCTCGGGCTGACGTCGGACGGACGCTTAACCGATTGCGGGTGCCTACCTCGGGTGCGAACAATGGCCCATGCTCGGACACCCCAACTTCACCGCTCAGATGGTGGCCGAGCGCCACGCCCAGTTCGCTGCCGAGGCGGCCGGCGCCCGCTGGCGCCGGCTCCTCTTCCAGGCCTACCCCGTTCCGCCGTGCGCGGGGCTGGCCGCCCGGCTCCCCGCCGTCGCGCGCTCGACCTCAACCCCACGCTCGAGGCACAGGCAGAGCCGACGGCCACGAGGTGACTGCCGTCAGCCTTGTCGCAGTCGTTGGGTGGTCCTGATGAAGCGCTCACCGTCAGCTCCGGGAGCGAACAGACCCTCCGACCTGACCCGGATGATGAGGAAGGGATGATCATCCACGACCTCTGAGGTGGCGCCAGTCTGGATCGTGCCCCACAATGCGTCAGATTCCGGCCGAACCACTTCGGCAGCCCGCCGTTAGGGAGCGCTCATGCCAGGTGCCTCAGCTCGGGATCGGGGGCCGGGCCTGCGAGGAGCGCTGCGAGACACACCAAGCGCCTGTTCGTCACCAATCGCACGGATGTGCCGATCCCGAGCGGTGACTGGTCGAGGTGTCCGGTGCCACGGTTGAGGCCATCACCGCGTACGTGCCGACGTCACCGACCCGCGATCCGTGGGTGGGGTGCCACGAGCGACGCTTCGATCATGCGGCAATCTGTCCGGGTGCTGAGCAGAGCCGATCGACGCCGCCCACGTCGATGTCCCCTCTGCGGAGCGGCTCTGGCCCGGATCGCCGGTGGATCCCGATTCGAACGTCGATGCACTGCGTGCCGAGGGACGCTGCAGTCCTCCCTGAGGTGCATGCACTGCGCTACGAACCGGGTGTGGAGGGGCCCGGACGGCATGTTCTGCCACGGTTGCGGACACGAAGTGGATCTCCCGGCCGACGAAGGCCGAGGTCGGGAACACGAGGGGTGAGACTCGAGCGTTACCGGGCCCTCGGGACGTGCGGTACCCCGGCGCCCGATCGGCGCCCTGGTGGCGACGCCTGGGCTGCATGAAGGCGTTCTGGTTGGGCGTTCTGGGCCCACCCGCGGCTGTTGAGGCCGCCCCAGAGCCTCGTCCCGGTCCGGCGGCGGCTCAAAGTCCGGCCAGTCGCATCCGCTGCTCGAGTTCAGCCTCGAGATGCTTCAGGTAGCCGCCGCCCCCACCGGCTGTCTCCTTCTTCGCGTTGTACAGCAGCGTCCACAGCCCTGCTGCCCACGCAGCTTTCATGTCCTCGGCTGGAAACGGCTCGCGTCGCCGTTGGTAGCTGTCCAAGAACGTCGCTGTGTCGCTGACGGATGCCGCGACCGTCCTACCGGTCGTCGAGGCGAAGACCGTCGCCGCGGCCCCCACGATCGTGGGCTCGGTTCGGATCGCCAGGCTGTCCCAGTCGTAGACCACGATCGGGCTCTCGCCGTCCCATCCCATGTTGTGCGCTTCCCAATCAACGTGACCGACGACGGGTGCCGAGGCGTGCGCAAGGAGCGCCTGGCGGACCCGGCGAGCCGCGGCGTCAAGCCAGTCGCTGGCTGCGGAGCGGTTGAGGTCGGCATCGAGATCGTCAGGCGGTGGCCACGTCTGGTCACCAGGGTGGTCCCAACCGACCCATGGTGGCGCCGGGTTGAGTTCCGCCACGGCAGAGGCCGGCGGTCCGGCGGCCACGATGGCGGCGAGGAGTTCGGCGCAGGCGTCTGCTGGTGGAACCCCGCCAGGCAGCTGGTCCGCGGGTACGTACGAGTCTGCGGTGATCGCCTGACCGCGGAAGGGCAGCGGCCCGGCGAGCGGCCGGGGACAGGGAACCCCGGACTGATGGAGGTGACGCTGCGTAGAGACGACGGCAGCCAGGCGAGGAGATGCCGGCCGAACCTTCACCACCACCTTCCGGCCGTCGTCGAGCTGGACCCCGATGACCTGTGCGAGGCGTCCTCTTGAGAAGATGGTCGCGGAGACACTCGCGCCCAGCACCTCTCGACACCAGGTATCGATCGGCTGGGTGTCCACGCTCACACGGGAAGTCTCCCCGCTCACGACACCAACCAGCCCGCTGTCCTCTCACGAGATCCCGTCGTGCGTTACCTCGCGCCCGGCTGGTGCCGCTACCGGGCAGTGTCGGCAGCCTCAAGATGACGATGAACCTCGGCGAGGGGTCCGCCCGATCGGGAGCCTGGAGCGTCTACTTGACGTCGCTGCGAAGGTGCGTGCACGGTGGCGACCCGACCTTTGTCCCTGCCAGCTCGCAATGCGAGCATCGTGGCCAGGAGGACAACAGGAAGACCGAAGGCCAACAGGTCAACTGTCCATCCAGGCCAGTTCTTACGCTGTTACCGAGCGAGCAGGACGTGCCGTACTCGGCTTCACGGAAGGCTTGGTCTACCTGATCCGCGGAGCACGAGTTCCCGGGGCCTCGGCAGCTGTGCTCGTGGGCGGGCCTGACCCCCAAGCATCACGAGTCGGACACGACGGTGCACCGGGGGTCGATCACCAAGCAGGGCTCACCACTGGTGCGGTGGGCGGCGATCGAGGCGTCCGGCAACCGGCGGGGCGGTCCGAAGCTGCGGGCCGACTACCACCGGATCGCTCAGCGGAGGGGAACGGCCAAGGCCCGTGTGGCCGTCGCCCGGAAGCTCTTGACGCTCGTCTACTACGGCCTGCGCGACGGTGAGATCCGTTGCCTGGCCGAGACGGGCTGACCGGCTCGGCGCAACCGGTTGCGAGCTCGATTATCGGCATGGCCCGAAGCGGCCGGCTTTGTGCTTGAGCCCAACCGGTTGTGGCCTGATCGCAGCATGTCACCCAACCCTTGGGCGTGACGAAGGAATGACAGGCCCCCGAGCTCGGCGAGGCCACCGCTGAAGCGGACTCTGCTGCGAGAACCCCCCAACGACAACCCCGCGAAGAGGAAGGGGGCCCAGATGGAGATGGAGTCGGCCTGGCGGCCGACACGGTCTTGACAAAACCCGCTCCTTCAGGAATGCCGAGCCCGAGCGTTCTCGAGTCGGCTCCACCTCCGAGCGACGTGAGGCGGCGATGGTATGACGCTGTCTGTCCTCACGTCGGTGGGCCGGCGTGGAAGAACATGCTGATGGAGTCTTGGAGTCCGTCGACCTCCATTACCTCGTCGATCGACCATGTCCGGATCACGCCGGGTGGGAAGGGCGGCTTCTCGCCGATCGCGAGGTAGGTCAGCGCTCGCCTGCTTCGAGGCGCAACCGGTCGATGATCGGCGCCAGGGCATGGAGGGCCTCGGTGCGGACGGTGTACCTGGTGATGCCCATCGATCCCGGTTGGCGCGGAACTGGTGGAGGATCTCGTTCTCCGACCCGACGAGCACGTAGGGCGTCTGCAACAGGTCTGACATGGTGGGGGCCTGTTGATGCCCCATGAGCTAGGTCAGCTCGGCTCGAAAGGCTGGAGGGCGTCGGTCCGGGAGTCAGTGATCGTGCATCGCTGGACGAGCGCGCTGAGGCGGTACGGGCGGTCACCGCGTTGGACCTTGATGAGCGCGACGCGCTGATCCACCGCCGTGGGCGCCCAGTCCGGCATGTGGGCCTGCCCATCGGGGAGCGTGCGGCCGAGCCCGGTGAGCTCGATCACGTCGGCGGCCCGGGCGGCGTACCGCAGCACGCCCCGACCGTTGCCGCCGACGAGGAGCGGGATGGCGACTTGGGGACCCGGCGGCCGGCGCAGCTGAGCCTCGTGGAGCCGCACGTGGTCTGTCTGGAGCGTGACGACCTCGCCGCGGAGCAGGGCCCAGGCCGCGTCCACGACCTCGACCATGTGCTCCACCCGCTGGCTCACAGTCGGAAAGGTTCGGCCGGTCGCCGTCCACTCCGTCGGGTTGTGACCGGCACCGACTCCAAGGACGACCCGCTCTCCGCTGAGCGCGACCAGCGTGGCCACCTCTGTCGCCAGGTGCAAGGGAACTCCACGTACCGATGTTGAGCACCGCTGTGCCGAGCTGGATAGTCGACGTGCACTGGGCGAGCGCGGCCAGCGCGACGAACGGCGAGGCGCCGAGACCGGGGTGGTCACCGAGGCAGATGCCCTCGAAGCCGATGCCCTCGGCGTGGCGCGCCAACTGAACCCAGGACCCACCATCCGCCGGCTCGGCCTGCAACCAGAAGCCGATGCCATCGGGGAGTGGCATGGCGGCAAGGTACCGGTATCGACGTCCCGTTGCTTCTGGGCCAGGCCGGACGCCTACCTAGATCCCGAGGTCCAGGCCGGCACGTCGTGGCTGGCGATGCTCCCGGAGACCGACCGCCAATGCGGCGCGGCACAGTTGAAGGCAGACCTTGAATCCGGCGCATGGGACGACCGCCACGGCCACCTCCGGGAGCAACAGGAGTACGACGGTGGGTACCGCATCGCTATCGCCTACTGACGGCCGACGAACGCCGATGGCTCCGGGGGACTAAGCGTGAGCGATAGCTCGCGCTCGGCTGGTGACGTTCCCGGCGTTCTCGAGCCTCGGGCCACCCGACGTGGCCGCGGTCCGGACCGGCTCGCGGCGTGAGATGTTGTGACCATGCCTTCGCGTTCCCTCTGGGTGATGGCCCTCCTCGTCGTCGCCACCGCCTGCGGCTCTGGCCAACGGACGTCGGTGTCGACGAACACGACCACGAGCCTGAGCGCCGAACCGAGCGGCCTCCCAAGCACGACGGCCGCGGCGACCGGGCGCCCGATGCCGTTGGCCGTCACCGAGGTTGCCCGCAACCTTGACACGGTGTGGTCGTTGGCTTGGGACCCTCAGGGCGCCCTTGGTACACCGAGCGCTCCGGTCGCCTGGGCCGCGCCGGCGGGACGTCGCGGCAGATCGACGGCGTTTCCGAGTCGGGCGAGGGTGGGCTGATGGGACTGGAGATCGACCAGCGGGGGCGGATGTTCGTGATGTACACCACCGAGCGCGACAACCGGATCGTGCGCTTCGAACCAGACGGGTCGCAGAAGGTCTTGGTGGAAGGCATCACCAGAGCAGCCATCCACGATGGTGGACGCCTTCGCCTGGGTCCTGACGGCCAGCTCTACGCCTCCACCGGTGACGCTGCCCAACCTGACCTCGCTGCCGACGTCGGCAGCCTCAACGGCAAGGTCCTACGGGTCAATCCCGACTCAGGCAACGTGACGGTGTTCAGCAAGGGCCACCGCAACGTGCAGGGGCTGTGCTTCGCACCCGACGGAAGGCTGTTCGCCACCGAGCACGGACCGAGCGGCAGGGACGAGGTCAACCTGCTCCGAGAGGGCTTTGACGGCGGATGGCCAGCCACGTCGGGCAACGGGATCAGGAACTACACCCCGGCGGTCGCTCCTGCCGGCTGCGTCGTGTACTCGGCTGACCTCATCCCCCAGTGGAAGGACTCGCTCCTGTTCGTCACGCTCCGAGGCGAGAGCCTGCACCGACTGACCCTGGGAGGCGACGGCAGAGTGACCGACGAAGAGGTCCTCTACAAGGACGACCACGGGCGGCTGCGAGACGTGGCCGTCGGGCCCGACGGCGCCGTCTACCTCACCACCTCCAACCGGGACGGCCGGGGCAGCCCAGCGAGCGACGACGACCGGATACTGAGGATCGCGCCAAAGCCATGACGTTGGAGCAGGCGGGCAGCTCGCGATCGCCCTCCCCCACAGCCCGTGCAAGCCCAGCTGTTCGCTCGCCGCCACGACCCCAGGAAGCCGGCTACGAAGCTCCCGGACCGACAACCCATCCCAGAGGACGGTCCACGCCCCGTCGCGGACCCTGGTAAGCCAGCGCCAAGCACGAGTTGAGAGCCCGATCGATACCGAGCGCTCGGCTGGTGCCGTTCCCGGGCGCCCGACAGGTACGTCGGCGACGACGTTGCGGTCGGCGGCCGAAAGTTCTGGGCGCCCCGTTCGCTCGCCCGCCAGACCAGCTTGCAGGACGTAGTGCCGACTCGGTTTCGACCGGTCGCAAGAAGCTGCCGAGCAGATCGGCAGTTCGGTCTGCGCCGACTAGCTGTGTTTCGCGGGGAGGTTGGTGACGCGGGTGATGGGGGCGTCTCCGATGGCGGTGTGCACTCGGTGATGGTTGTAGCGGTGGAGCCAGTGCGCAAGTGCGCGGGTGCGGTCGGCTTCTCGGGTGTAGGGGCGGACGTAGGCCCATTCCTCGAGGAGGGTGCGGTGGAACCGCTCGACCTTGCCGTTGGTCTGGGGCCGGTAGGGCCGGCAGAACTTGTGCACGATCCTGGTGTCGGCCAGCGCCTGGTTGAACAGCAGTCCCCGGTAGGAGAAGTGGTTGTCGGTCAGGACCCGCTCGACGATCACGCCCCGGGCGGCGAACCAGGCGTTGGCTCGACGCCAAAAGCCGGCGCAGGTGCGGCCTTGTTCGTCGGCGAGGACCTCGGTGTAGGCCAGGCGGCTGTGGTCGTCGATGGCGGTGTGGAGGTAGGCGTAGCCGATCCGCAGCCGGCGCCGGCCGCCGCTGCTGGTGGCGGCCCGGCCGTGGATCTTGTGGCCGCCGCCGGGCGGGATCTTCCCGAGTTTCTTGACGTCGACGTGGACCAACTCGCCGGGGCGGGCCCGTTCGTAGCGGCGGATCGGTTGGGCGGTCTGCCGGTCGAGCCGGTTGAGGTCGTGGCGAACCAGGACGCGGTGGATCGTCGAGGCCGGAGCGCCCAGGTGGATGGCGAGGCGGTCGGCGCCGACCTTCTCAGCTTGCCGCACACGGCAGATCTTGGCCTCGACCGCCTCGGGCACCCGGGTGGGCGACCGGTGCGGCCGGCTGGAAGCCCGCTCCGACGCTCGGCCGTGCGGCCGAGTGGTGCCGCCCGTCATGGCCCCTTCGCCGATGACGTCGTCGGCGCTGAGGAAGCGGAGCGTTTGGCGTAGGTAGCGGTCACCCGACGGTTCCGAGCCCGGCCCTGCGGGTTGTCGGAGCCGTCTTGGTTCTTGTTGGGCGCCACCGGGTCGGCTTCCCCCCGGCCGTCGGTGGTGAACTCCGACACTGCGCCCGCCAGGAGGCGGCGCAACTCCGCTTCTACCGCCTTTGCCCGCCGCCGGGACAGGTCGAGGTTGAAGGCGTCCTCCCCCACCGCGTCGGTGTACCCCACGATCTTGACCGGGCCGGCTGCCTGGGCCCGGATCTCGTTGGCCAGGCCGGACAGGATTGCCGCCGCCGCCGGCGTCAGGGTCGCCTCGTTGAACGCGAAGAGCACGTCGCCGGCGATGGCGAAGTCGACCTGGGAGGGAGACTCGCCCCGCACGCCCTGTGGGCTCTCGACCCGCAGCCGGAGGTCGACGACCCGCAGCTTGAGGTCGAGCACCTTGGGCTTCACCTGTTGTTGGGCGGACGCCTCGCCCGGCACAAGGACCGTGAGCAGCACGGCAACGGCCAGCAACCGGCGGATCATGACAGGGGGACGTCGTTGACGGGCTGGAACGAGGGCACCACCACCGTCACCGCTTTCACGTCCGGGGGCGGCGCCGCGAAGGTGGCGAAGAGCTCGAGCCGGTCACCAGGCTTCACGTCGAACAGGTTGGTGCTGCACAGGCAGCCCCCATCGGTGTCCTGCACGGTGAGGTACTTCTTGAGGCCGTCGGGGTCGACGAGGTAGACCTCGGAGACATCCCGGGTGCCACCGGCCCCGAAGCGGCTGGATACCGTGACGTTCTTGGTGCCCTTGTTCACCAGGAAGAACCGAAGGGTCACGAGCTGGTTGGAGTCCCGTTTGAGGGAGGTGATCTCGATGCCCCCTCCTGTGCTCGCCGGGTCACCGCTGGTAGCGATGGCGGCCCGTTCCGCGGTGCTCGGCGGTTGTGATCCCTGGGTGCTGGATGCCTCCTTGGTGGTGGTCCCGACCACCGCGGTGGTGGCGACGCCGCTCGTGGTGTCGGCCTTCTCTTCCAAGGGGTTCGAGCAGGCGCCGGCCGTCAGGGCGACGGTGAGCGCCGCTCCGAGGGCGAGGAGTCGGTGGGAGATGGTTGGCATGGTCATTGGCGTTCCTCCTGGTTCACCACGTTGGTCGCGCCGTGCGGCGGATCGGTTGCAAGAAACTCATGTTCGCGGCGCCTGCTGCAGGTGGAGGACCTCGACCTGGGGCGCGAACGCCCGCACCGCCTGGGCCAGCTGGTGGTGATCCAGGGTCCAGCCGAGCTGGTGGTGATCCAGGGTCCAGCCGACGATCGGTCGTCGTAGCCCGGGAGCCACGGGCAGGGATCAGCCGGGTCTTCGACGATGGCCCTGAGACCCTGGTGCACCGTTGCCGCCCGCCGGTGAGATCACCAGCACGATCACACCCACGCCCCACCGTGCCCCGCAGGCCCACCCGCCACGGCAGCCGGCGGCGCACGACGTAGGCCTCATCCGGCGAGCTCACGGAGCAGGCAGCAGGGAGATCGCCCATCGGGCGGCGAGGACCGTCAGGCTCCCGCCGAGCATGCACGCCGCGAGGATCAGCTCGAGAGCGGCTCGTCCGCTCGTCCGGAGGGGGGAGTCGATGCGGGCATCAGCCGGTCGGTCCGGGTCGTAGAGGACTCCGATGCCGCTCCCGGGAGCATGAGCCGGCATCGAGCCGATGTCGGAGATGAAAGTCACGGTGCCGCCGTCGGCCGTCTGGAACCGCCACCGGGAAGTAGGCAGACCCGGAAGCGCCGCCGGGGCCTGCAAGCGCTGCTCCATGACCACGACGGTGGCCCGCGCCGCCCGGGTCCGGAAGGACCGGCTGCGGCGCAGGCGGCGGAAACCAGTGACCAAGAGAACCAAGCCGGCCAGCGCCAACAGGACCGCCACTGACAAGAACCTCTCCACGCCAGCCCGAAGCCTAGGGGGATCAGCGACCGGCTCGAGACCACGGGAGGTCCGCTGGAGGGGCCGCGCCCGCGCGCACCGGGGGCATGGCACCCTGTCGGCCTGCGCACGCCCGTTGCAGGAAGCGGCTCAGGTTCGTCGTCCTACGGTCACGCGTACCTCGGCCACCACGACGTCACCTTCGGCGCTCTGGCCCAGGAGGCGCACCGTCGCCGTCCCCTCGGAGGTGGGGTCGACGATCAAGGTCGGCTCATCCTCATACGACCGGCCGTCCGGAGCCAGCCACCGGTACCCGACCACGCCACTCGTCTCGGAGCGGTACTCAGCCCGCTGGCCCACCCGAACAGATTCCGGACCGGTGATGGCGACACGAGCAGGACCCAGGCGGGCGGTGGCCCTCACCTGCCCCCCGGCCAGCCGCTCGGTCCGGGTCCGTCCGTACGGCGGCGAGCCGCTCACGGAGGCGCGCCCGAGCAACCAGCCGCCGGTCACCAGGAGCAACACCAACAGACCCAGCCCGCCGACCAGGACAGGGCGCCGAGGACGACGTTCCTCGGGAGGCCCAAGGCTTACACATCTGCTCTCGCCTGCAGGGACGCTGCCGTCGACGGGCGGTGGAGGCGCCACCGGCGGCCGGGCCGCCTCCTGCAAGGCCGCCACCCACGCCTCCGCCGTCTGATGGCGGTCGTCGGGCCCGTTCGCCAAGCCCCGGCCCAGCTCGTCCAGGAGGCCAGGGGGCCAGCCACGCTCGGTCAGTTCGGCATGCCAAGCCCCGCCCGGGTCGGGGGCAGCGCCGAGGATCAGCCACACGAGCAGGGCGCTGGCGGACCAGATGTCGGCCCGGGGGTCCACCCAGCTGCCCGCTCCCTGCTCGGGCGGGGTGAAGCCGGTCGTCCCCGCCCCCTTGGTGAGGCCGGAGGCAACCGCCAGGTCCTTCGAGAGCCCGAGGTCGGCGAGCATCAGGCGCTCCCCGGCGCCCAACACGGCCGTTGGAGGGCGTCCGTTGGCGTGGCCGTGGATGAGGAGGTTGCCGGGCGTCACGTCCCGGTGGACGACGCGTTCACCGTGGAGCGCTCCCAGCGCGGCGGCCACCTGGGCGGCCACGGCCAGCAGGTCGGCCAGCGTCGGGCTGTGTCCTCCCAGGCCACGGCGTCGGGCGGCCAGGTCTCCCCCGGCGGCGAGGTCGAGCACCAGGAAGGGCTGGCCGGCGACGGTCTCCCCAAGGTCGAAGACCTTGACCACGTGGGGGCTGTCGACCCGACGCAGGAGGTGGCCCTCGCTGATGAAACGCTCCCGCAGGTCGGGATCGAAGCTGTGGTTCTCGGCCAGCACCTTGATGGCCACGTCGGCGTCGAGCCGGTCGTCACGGGCCCTGAAGACGGTGGCGAAGGCGCCGGTGCCGAGCAGCTCGATGACCTCGTAGCGGCCCAGGCGCCGGGGAATGGTAGGGCTCACCGGCCGGCCCGCAACCGGGACGCGGCCAGGGCCCGGCCCCGGGCCACCCGGGCCTTCACCGTGTTGATGTTCACGCCGAGCCGCTCCGCCACCTCGGCGTAGGGGCGCTGCTCGACGTCCCGCAGAACGACGGCGGCCCGGTAGAGGTCGGGCAGCCCCCCGATGGCCTCGTCGAGGACGGTGCGGGTGGCGATGATGGACGATATGCGGGCGGCGTCTCCCATCTCTTCATCGAGCACGAAGGACTCCTTCCGCCGGCGGAGCTGGGCGATCGCCTTGAAGCGGGCCAGCTGGTGGAGCCACGTCGTGAACCGGGCGTCGCCCCGGAACCCCGCAATGGTCTCGGCCACCGCCACGAGCACGTCCTGCTCCACCTCCTCGGCGTCGGACTCCTGCACCACCAGGCGGCGAACCGCCGGGCGGGCCAGGTGCAGCTCGTCCACCGCCCAGATGAGGTCCTCGAGGGCCTCCTCGTCGCCGCCGGCCGCACGGGTCGCCACAGGGTCGAGCAGGTCGCCCAGCGCGCCGCGACCAGCGGCCTGGAGCCGGCCACGCCACGTCCGACGTTCGATGGCCCGGGCCGAGCCGGCCTCGAGCTCCCGTCCGTGCACCATTGCGGCAACCCTCGCACGTACTCCTGGCCTTCAGGTGTGCAAGGTCGCACCTTGCCATTTCCGCGCCTTCATGGCGCTCCGAGCAGCGGCCGAGATGCTCCTGGAGAGAGGCGCTTCCCCCAGTCCTGGGGCGACCCCGGAAGCCCTCGACGCGGATCGCTCATCGTAGAGGACATACCCGCGTACGTGTCCGTCCTCATCGACGTCTCCGGAGCGTCCCACGTTCTGCCTCGAGACAAGGGCGCCGTCGGGGTCACCCGAGGTGGGTGATTGCCCCCGACTTCTTGTCGACCGTCACGCTGATCGTGCGGCGCGTCGGTGGATGGCGTTGAGGGCAACTGGCGTGTTGTGAGCCGTTGCCAGGGTGGTGCCGCTGATCCTTCGGAAGGCTTCGACAGCCCAGGCAGCGGTGGCGTTGGCATGGGTGCCGCTGCGCAGGTCGTTGACCTTCTGGGCGACCTGGGCCCGGTAGGGGCCCTTCTTCGATGCCGGTCCGTTCTTCGGGTACTGCGGCGAGGCGATGCCGGCGCCGGTGAACTCGGCTGAGCTGACGCCCTTGACTCCGGTAGCGGCGCGCTGCTCGTCACGTGGCTCACGACGGATGTCTACTTCTCGTCAGGCTTGCGCGCTCGGAACGGCGCTGCCTGCCCCGATCGGCCACCGCACCGAGCTCTCGGGCGCCGTCGTCCCGGGCGCGTAGGAGGCCGCCGCCACCGCATGGGCCGCGCTCGGCCACCCAGTCCCGGAGGGGCGGGCGTGGGTGCGGGCGGCCGAGAACCACCTCGCGGCCGGCGACCGCGCCGCCGCGACGGCGGCGCTGGAGGCGGCGATCGCCGCGGCCCGCCGAGGGGGAAGCCGCCGTCGAGGCCACCGCCGCCGACCTGGGCCGGCGGGCGCGGGTGGCGGTGAGTTCGGGAGACACGGCTGCCGCCGACCCGCTCGACGGCAGCCCGCTGTCGCAAGGACCGCCGCGACGTAGCAAGGTAGGGGCGTGGAACGGAGCGTCCTGGTCGGGGCTGCTTGGCTGCGCTGGGTCGTGCTCGGCTTCGCCTTCGCCGTCACCGTTGGGAACCGCGACCGGATCAGGCAACCGGCCGTGGCGCTTGCTCTCCTGGCGGCCATGGCCGTCTGGGCCGGGATCGCCCATCGGCTGGCGGCCGGGGACGGCTGGCGGCTGGCGCTGCGGCGTGAGGCGGTGGCGGTCGAGGTGGCGCTGGTCGTGGCCCTGGTGGCCGCCGACGGGTTCGTGCTGCAGAGCCGCGCCACCGGCCAGCACCTGGCCGGCGCCGTCCCCATCGCCGTGCTGCTGGTGGCCGGTGCCGCTCTGGGTCCCTGGTGGGCCGCCGGCGTCGGCTTCACCCTCGGCCTGGCCCGGCTGTCGGCCGAGGCCGTCGCCGGCGTTCCCGTGGGACGGGAGGGCCGCGAGCTGCTGGCGTCGCTCTCGGCGATCGCCGTGTGGATGGTCGTGGGCGCGGTCACCGGAGGCACGTGCCGGCTGCTGCGCAGGGCGCAGGACGACCTGGCCGAGGCCCGCGCTCGCGAGCGGGTGGCCGCCGACCTGCACGACACCGTGCTGCAGGCCCTGGCCGTGGTCGAACGCCGGACCACCGACCCGGAGGTGGCCAAGGTGGCCCGCTCGGCCGAGCGCGACCTGCGCCTGTACCTCTTCGGCGACGACCGTGATCCGGGCACCCTGCCCGCCGCCCTGCGGGCCGCCGCCGTGGCGGTCGAGGAGCGCTGGGGCGACCTGCACGTCTCGGTCACGGTCACCCCCGACGCCGAGGCGGGGCCAGCCACCGTCCGGGCCGTGGCCGCGGCGGTGGGAGAAGCCCTCACGAACGCGGCCAAGCACGGCGCCGCCCGCTCGGCCGTGGTGCTGGCCGACCTCGACGACGCCACCAACGGCCTGCTGGTCACCGTGCGCGACGACGGGACCGGCTTCGACCCCGCCCTCGTCCCGGCCGGCCACGGCCTCACGGGCAGCGTGCACGGCCGGGTCCGCGACGCCGGGGGTGCGGCCGAGGTGGTCACCGCGGTGGGCGACGGCTGCGAGGTCCGCGTCTGCATCCCCCACCCCGCCAACCTCCGATGAGCAGGAGCCACGCGTGACCGAGATCGTCCGCACCACCACCGTCGTCATCGCCGACGACCACCCGACCGTGCGGGCCGGCGTCCGGGCCGACCTGGGTGACCCGCTGCGGGTGGTGGCCGAGGCCGGCGACGCCGCCGAGGCGATCGCCGCCATCGAGCAGCACCGGCCCGACCTGGTCGTCTGCGACCTGCGCATGCCGGAAGGCGGCGGGCTGCGGGTGGTGAAGGAGGTCGCCTCGCGCTTCGCCGAGCAGGTGAAGGTGGTGATGTTCACCGTCTCCGAGGACGAGGCCGACCTCCTGGAGGCGGTCGCCTCGGGGGCCTTCGGCTACCTCACCAAGGACACGCCGGGCCCCGAGCTGCGGCGCCGCCTCCTGCTGGCCGTCGAGGGCGAGCCGCCGTTCTCACCGAAGCTGGCCGCCATGCTGCTCGGCGAGTTCCGGCGGGTGGCCCGCAAGGAGACGGGCCGCAACCCGCTCTCCGAGCGCGAGCGGGAGGTGCTCCAGCAGGTGGCCCGCGGCTGCACCTACAAGCAGGTGGGGGCCCAGCTGTTCATCTCCGAGAAGACGGTCGAGAACCACGTGCGCAACATCCTGGGCAAGCTCCACCTCTCCCGCCGGGCCGAGCTGATCCGCTGGGCCGCCGACCACGGCATCTGACGCCTCACGGAGGAGGGAGCCGGACGCCGCAGCCGCTGGCGAGGCCTGATCCTCCTCCCCCCTGGGAACCTCTGGCTGTCGGTGAGCTCTCCGCCGTTCCGGCGCGCACGGCCCGAGGCGATGGTCGTCGGGAGCAGTCACGCCTCCTTCGGTGGATCCACCCTCGGCTCGGCGCCCTCGCCCGTGGCCCGCCGACGGGCGCGGCGGCGATCATGACGGGCCCGCTCCCGGGCCCGCTCGTCGTCCGCCTCGCGCTGACGCCGCCGGCCGCCGTGGACGTGCCCGCCGCCGCCGGCGACGCCCGTCGCCACGGCGAGAGCCGTGGTCAGGGGGACCGAGAGGATCAGGCCGATGCTCCCCACGAGCATGCGGACGATCTCGATGGCCACGATCTCCCGGCTCACCACCTGCGAGATCGACCGCCCCTCCTGCAGGAAGAACAGCATCAAGGCCAGTGAGGCGCCCACGTAGGCCAGGACGAGGGTGTTGACCGCCGACGCCACGTGGTCGCGGCCGATGCGGATGGCGGAACGGTAGAGGGCCGCACGGGGCAGGCTGGGGTTGGCCCGTCGCAGCTCGCCGACCGCCGACACCTGGGTCACGGTCACGTCGTCGAGCACGCCCAGCACCCCCACCACGATGCCCGCCAGCAGGATCCCCTGCGGCTCGACCGCCTCTGCGGTGACCCGGAGCACCTGGAAGCTCTGGTCGGAGATCCCGGTCAGGTTCGCGGCCGTGGTCACGATCCAGGCGAGGAAGGTGGTGAGAGCGATCGCCGCCAGCGTGCCGAGCAGGGCGACGGTGGTGGCAATCGACACGCCGTGGGTGAGGTAGAGGGCCGCGAAGGCCACCGCGGAGACCGTGACCAGCGCGACGGCAATCGGGTTGTTGTCGCGCAGCAGCGACGGCAGGAGGAACCCGACGATGAGCGCCAGGCTGGCGGCCAGACCGGCGAGCGCCCGGACCCCCTTCCACCGCCCGAACGCCACGACGACCACCACGAAGGCCACGCCGAGCAGGAGCAGGGGCACCTCGCGCTGCAGCTCGACGAAGCTGAACCGGAACTCGGGAGGGGCCAGCTCGTTCTCGGCCAGCACCACCCGGTCTCCTCGCGCGAAGTCGGGGGCGCTGAAGTCGACCAGGGAACTGAGGAACGAGGCCGCCTCACCCCGACGGGAGCCCGACGTGATGTCCACCGCGACCGACTGGCACTCGGTCGGCAGGCCCTCCGAGGGGTCGGTGCACGGGACGATGTCGACGCCCGTCACGGTGGCGTCGACGAAGCCGATCCCCTCGGTGGTGGCCGACAGGTCTGGAGCGTCGCCCTTCGGCCACAGCACGACGAGGCCGGCGACGGTGGCGGCGGCGATGACGCCCACCAGGACCCGCAGGATTCCGACGGATCGGGACGCGTCCGGTCGCCGAACCACCGGAGCAGTCTCGCCGACGCGCGTCCCACGCTGCACCCGGCCGCGCCCCCCAGCTTGGTCAGGTAGATCGCGTGATCTTGCCCCGCATCAGATCGTAGGGCCCCTAAGACACGAGTTTGCCTCCGACGCTCAGGCGTCAGGGGATGGCGGTGCGGGTGACGTTCGACACCCTGCAGGTGAGGGGGCCGTTCGCGCTGGTGGCGCCCTGCAGCGTCCAGGTGGCGGTGCCGTTCGGCTCGACCCTGGCGACGGCCGTCGTCCCCATGCTCACCTCGTTGCCGGACGGGTCGAGGAACCGCACGCGGAAGGTGTAGCCGCTTGCCTTGGTCGTGCGGTTGGTGATCGCCCCGCCCGCCTCGGGCTTGCCCCCGCCGGGGGTGGGGGCGCAGCTGTTGACGGTCACGTCGTCATCGGGGCTGTCGGAGCTGCCCTCACCCCCGCAGCCGAGGAGGACCAGGCCTCCGATCGCAGCGGTGGCCGTGAGGCGCAGGATCCCTTGCATGTGGTCCCCTCCTGGTCCTGTCGATGGAGAAGCGTGGTTCCCCGACCGCATGCTCCCGAATCCGGCTCCCGGGGTCAAGACCCGGGACTGCCCTCGTCGACCTCGACCAGGCTGGCGGCCGACGCCACGGCCGTGGCCACCATGGTGGCCTTCTCGTAGACGGCGTGGAGCTGGGCCGCGGCCAGCTTGTCCTGCACGGTGAGGGGGATGGGCCCGAGCGACCGCAGCAGGGCCGTGGGGTCGGCGGTCGGCCGGATGAACGGGGCGATGGGCTCGTCGACGTCGGACCCCCAGAACTTCGCCGCGTCGGCCGCGGCCACCGCTGCCGGCTTCTTCCTGCGCCGCCCGCTCATGCCGTGTCCTCCAGCCGCTCCGCAGCCGCCCTCCTGCCTCCGCCTTCCCTCGGGGATCGTCCCGCGCCGGGCCCCGCCCCTCGGTCCAGGCGGAGGCGGCCGGCTGCTCCGCTCATGCTGCAGCCTCCTCGTCGGTCGAGCCGTCCTCGGCGGCCACCAGCTGGTCCGGGCGCAGGCCGAGGGCGACCCGCAGCTGCTCGGCCGAGAGGTCGCCCAGCGACGAGGAGGCCGGCAGCACGAGGTCGGCGATGCGGCGCTTGCCGGCGACGACCTCCTCGACCCGCTCGTCGATGGTGCCGGGGCACACGAACCGCCGGGAGACGACGGTGCGCTCCTGGCCGATGCGCCAGGCCCGGTCACGGGCCTGGTCCTCGACGGCCGGGTTCCACCACCGGTCGTAGAGGACGACGTGGCTGGCCTCGGTGAGGTTCAGTCCGGTGCCGCCCGCCTTTAGGGACAGAACGAGGATCCCGCCGCCCTGCCGGGCCTTCCAGTCGGCGATCATCTTGTCCCGGGCGCCGCGGGCCAGGCCGCCGTGGTAGCAGCCGACGGGCTCGTCGTAGCGGTCGGACAGGTGGTCGGCCAGCCGCTCGCCCCACGAGGCGAAGTGGGTGAAGATCAGCAGCTTCTCGCCGGCCGCCCGCACCGCATCGGCCACCTGCTCGAGCCTCGACAGCTTGCCCGACCGGCCGGCGAGCGGCCGGTCGTCGTGGGTGTAGGCGGCCGGGTGGTCGCAGATCTGCTTCAGGGCGGTGATGGCGGCCAGCACCCGCCCGTTGCGCACCTTGGTGTCACCGGTCGGGGGGTCGGCGACCAGCTTGTCGAGGACCGCCTGGTACAGGCCGACCTGCTCAGCGGTCATGGCGCACCGCTCGAGCTCGTCGATCTTGTCGGGCAGTTCGGCACCGATCTCCGGCTCCGACTTCGTGCGCCGGAACACCAGGAGGCCGTTCAGGGCCCGCAGCGCGGCCTCGGCCCCCTGGCCGCCCAGCGTCTTGCCCGAGAGCCCGGCCACGAACGCGTCGCGGGCACCCACGAGGCCAGGGTTGGTGAAGTCGAGGATGGCCCACAGGTCACCGAGGCCGTTCTCGACCGGCGTCCCCGTCAGCGCCAGGCGCGACCGGCCGGGGAGGCGGCGCAGGCTCTTGGCCGTCTCGGACGCCGGGTTCTTGATGTTCTGGGCCTCGTCGACGACGATCCGGTCCCACTTCACCGAGGCCAGGCTGTCGATGTCGCGGATCGCCGTCCCGAAGGTGGTGACCACCAGGTCATGGTGGGCGGCCATCCGCACCACGTCGTCGCTGCGGGCGGCGCCGTGGTGGATGGCGACCCGCAAGCGCGGGGTGAAGCGGTTCGCCTCGGCCGCCCAGTTGGTGAGCACGGCCTGGGGGACCACCGCCAGGGTCGGCCCCTGGTCGGCCGTGGAGAGGATGCGGGCCAGCACGGTGGCCGTCTTGCCGAGGCCCATGTCGAGGGCGAGGCAGCCGCCGAGCCCGGCCCGGTCGAGGAAGGTGAGCCACCCAAGGGCCTCGGCCTGGTAGGAGCGGAGCGTGCCCCGGAACGCTTCGGGGGGATCGACCGGAGGCGGCGGGAAGGCGCCGGCCTCGCGGAGCAGGTCGGCCGCCCACCCTTCGCCATCGACCCGGATCCCGCCGGAAGGACCGGAGCCCTCAAGGCCGAGGGCCTCGCGCAGGACGGCCCCACCGGTCATCTGGGTCACCTTGGACCGTTCGGCCAGGGCCGCCGCCGCCTCGGCCAGGTCGGCCCGCTCGAGCGCCACCCAGCGCCCACCGGTGCGCACCAGGGGCTTGGCCTGGGCGGCGAGGCGGGCGATGTCGGCTGCGCCCAGCTCGAGGTCGCCGATCAGCACCGACCAGCGCACGTCGACCAGCTGGTTGGCGCCGACCTGCGGTGAGCCCCCCTCCTTGGTGAACAGGCGGAGGACGGGCGAGGGGCTGCGGCGCTGGAGCCGCGGGACCTGCACGGAGAACCCGGCGGCCTCGAGCGACGGCCCCACCTCGCTGAGCAGCTCCCAGGCCTCGGTGTCGGACAGCGCCACCTCGCCCCGACGGGCCCGGCCGGGCCGGGAGACGAGGGGCACCAACCGCTCCAGCCGACCGTAGGCCACCTCGACCGCGCGGCGCTCCTCGCCCCGCGAGGTGCCCATGGCCACCTCGACCGGCACCTCGCCGCCACCCGCCCCGGCGCCGGGGACGTGGACCGACAGCAGCCACACCCCCTCCGAGTCGGGCTCGGCCAGGCGGACGAGGAGCGGGGGGCCCACGTCGGCCGTGACCGGCCTGGCCCACCGGTTCAGGCGGTGCTCGACCATCCCGGCCACCCGCTCGGCAGCATCGAACCGCTCACCGGCCAGCCCCGCCAGGATCGCCTCGCCGACTTCTGCCGCCGTGGTGGTGGCCGGCGGCTCGGGGATCTTCCGGGCCAGCGAGGCGGCGTGCCGGAAGAGCGTGTCGACCACCGAGCCGAGGACCGAGCGGGTCGTGACCACGGCGTCCTCGGCGGGGGCGGTGATGACGGCGGCGCCGGGCCGGCGGGCGGCCGCCGCCTCGAGGCGCCCCTTGTCGACCAGGGCCGGCGTCCAGCGCACCCGGCACCGCGCCGTCGGCCCGCTCCCGGTCGAGCGCCGCAGGATCGGCACGGCGCGGCCCAGCGCCGACAGCTCGACCGCCCACGCCGCCACCTCACCCAGCCAGCGCAGGCTGGGGGCGACGACCTCGCCGGGCGGGGTGCTGGCCACGGCCACCAGCCAGCCGAGGATCCGGTCGAGCGGCACCGCCCACGCCTCGGCCTGCTCGCCGCCGGGGACGATGACCGGCTTGCGGCGGGTCCAGCCGCCCGTGTCGAGCGTGCTGTCGATGGACACGGCGAGGGCCACGACCTCTTCGGCCGACAGCGGCTTGGCGCCGGGTCCTCCCGCCCACAGGACCAGCCCCCCGTCGACCCACGACCCCTGGAGGCGGGGCGGCCCCGCCGGGACCGCCGCCACGTCGGTGGTGCCGGCCTCGCTGGCGGCCCCGTTGGCCGCGGCCCGGCTCGGTGGGGGCGCCTGCCACAGCGTCCCGAGGCCGGCGGCGACGGCGGCGCGGGTGACGGCCGCGGACAGCAGCCGCAGCTCTGCGTCGAGGTCGGCGCCGACCTGGGCCCGCAGCGCCGGCTCGGGCAGCTCGCCCGCCTCCTCGAGGGCGTCCTCGGTGTCGCGCAGCAGCGCCTGGGCCACCCGGAGCCACCGGAGGCGGTCGCCGTCCAGGGCTGCCAGGTCACCGGGCGCGGCTTCACCCGCCGCCTCGTTCTCGACCATCGAGACCCAGTGCGGGTCGTCGACGCGGGTGCCTACCTCGGCCAGTGCCTCTCCTCCGGTCCTGCTCTCTGCGCAGCGGTGTTCGGAGACCCATCGACCCCACCCACGGGGGGACAAGTCCTCGGCATCCGCCGCCGGCGAGACGATACCCCGTCCCGGTCCCAACGCACCATCCGACGCGGCGCTTCCGTCGCGCCTGCCAGGTCCGGTCCCTCGGGAAGCCAGATGGCCAGGCGCCGGGCCCACCCGCCGTCACGCCAGAGGCGCGTCAGATGATCCAGGAACCGATCCGCATCACGGCCAGCTCGAGGGCCCAGAGGGCGACGAAGCCCGCCGTCCAGCGGTCGCCGCCCTTGCCGCAGGAGGCCTGGACCCAGCAGACGATCGCCGCGGGGACCCACAGGAGGTGGGCGTAGACGAGGACGGCGTTGTAACCCCCGTAGCCGAGGGCGAAGGCCAGCGCCAGGCCCATCAGCGCCCCAGGGACGAACACGAACCCGCGGAGGACCACCCAGACCCAGGCCTCCAACCTGCTCATCGAGGCGGTGCGCGGCAGCTTCGGCGACAGGGCGGGCGCCGCGCGGCCCCACGAGTCGGTCCGGCGCTCGAGCCCCGCCATCCTTGCGGAGGGTACCCAGCCTGATGCCGCGCCAGGATTCGCCGCCGCTCGGAGGCTCGGGATTTGCCGTGGCTCGCGCTAGGGGCGGCCGAGGGCGTCGAGGGCGCGGCGGGCCTGCCACACGGCGAGGAGGCCACCCTCGCCGTGGTCGGGAGGCGGGGGCCAGCGGCGGTGATCGAGGGCCAGCCCGGCCCGGGCGTAGCGGTCGGCCAGGCGGCCGGCGCCGTGGCCGCCGAGGAGCACGGTGGCCACGTCGAGGTGGGCCGCCCGGAACCGGGGCCCGTGGCCGGCTTCCGACCCGGAGACGAGGTGGGCCAGCTCGTGGGAGAGGACGTGGGCCTGGTCCATGCCGGGCCCGATGCGCACCTCGACCCTGTCGGCGGCCACCACCGTGGTGGACCGAGCGCTATCGACGCGAGCCGCCCGCAGTGCTGGGCGACTGCCGGCAGCCGCCGCCCACCACGGCGTCGCCACCAGCCGGTCGAGGAGCCAGCGACAGCCCCACTCCCCCAACCGCTCGGCGTAGGAGGTGTCGAGGAAGGCGGCGTCCTCGGCGTCGTAGGTCTTCTGGCGCTCACCGTCGCGAGCCGCGCCGGCCACGGCGTCAGCGCCGGAGGGCCCGCCGGGCCGTCTCCAGCGACCGGCCGCCTAAGTCGGCCTGGTCGGCCGACGCCCGGCCGGCCGCCAGGCCACCGTGACCGGCGAACGCGGCAGCGGGCGCCAGCGAGCGGACCCTCGGGTAGGCCCGGTGGAGCCACTCGTCGACCCGGGTGGACCGGTCGGCCAGGACCAGAGCCACCGAACCACCGCCCGCCCCGGCCGCCGCCGGCGCACGGGCGGCCTGCTCGGACAGCTCGGCCAGCCGCTCCCCCACCCGGGCGCCGAAGCCGAACATGAACTCCCGCTTCCACGCCACCTGGCCGGTCCTCGACCGGCGGGCCCGCTCGACCCAGGCGGCGCCGGCCAGGCGGGTGGCCTGCAGCAGCAGGCTGGTGTACAGCAGCTCGACGCGCTCGCAGTCGTCCCCCACCCCGACCACGGTGGCCACCCGGCCGTTCCTGGTGGTGTGGGTCAGCAGGCGGCAGCCGTGGTTCACGGCCACGTGGTGGATCAGCTGCAGGCGGGCCCGCACGTACTGGCCGGCGCCCAGCTCGACCGGCCGCTCGACCACCGGGCTGCGGTCGGCCGGTGCCCGGCTGGCCTCGAGCAGGGCGGCGTCGATCCGATGCTTGGCCATCAGCTCGGCCGCCTTGTCGTACAGGGCGTCGGCCTCGGGCCCGAAGCTGGTCGAGCCGGCCTTGTCGAGCAGCCCCCGGATGCGCCGCAGCGCCCGCTCGTGCTCGTCGGCGTTCATCAGAGGCGACCGTACCGGGGCGGTGGGACGGCCCCCGACGATCCCCTACGAGCCCCGCTGGCCCAGGAGCCGCTCCAGCAGCCACGAGAGGAAGCGAGGGTCACCCAGCTCCGGGGTGCGGCTGGCACTCGAGGACAGGCAGGGGGCGTTGTGGGTCGCTGTGCGGTTGTCGGTGCGGCTCGTAGTCGTGCAGGCCGAGCTCCACACCCACGGCGGGGTGCAGAGGGCGACCCGGCACACGACCGGGCCGGCGCAGGCGATCTGGGTGTTGCACTGGCCGTACCGGAACTGGTTGCAGCAGACCCTGCGCTCGTCGCAGGTGCCCGAGGCGCAGCGGCAGCTGCACCGGGTGGGACAGGTGGCGTTGCAGTCCACGATGTAGCGGGCCTGGCCGTCGCAGAAGGGCGACGCGTCGATCTTCCACCACCCGGCCGGGAACGAGTTCGGCGGGCAGGTGTTCGAGCCGTGGACGGTGCAGCAGAAGGCCGTCCACCCGGACGAGCAGCTGGCGCCGTCTCCGCAGACCGAGGCGTAGGCCGTCCCAGGGCGGAGGATGTACCCGACCCCGCCGGTGGCCACGGCCGAGCCGACGAGGGCCGCCTTCTGGAGGACGCTGCGTCGGTCGGTCGGCCGGTCGAGAGCGGAGGAGGTCAAGTCGACGAGCCGCTCGGTGAGGGGCCTGCTCGCACCGGCCGCCCCGGCCCCGTCTTGCTCCTCCCCCGGGGCGCGCCCGGCGCCGCGGCGGGCGCGGGTGCGGGGAATCGCCATCAGGCGGCCACCCGCACGTTGGCCAGGACCTCGTTGACCCGTGGCACCAGCTTCCCAGCCAGGCCGTGGGAACCGAGGACCGCGTACAGGCCGAGCGCTCGCCCGTTGATCGTGTACCACGACTGGTGCCCAGACTGGCCGGCGAGCGTTCGCTGCAGCCGGTTGCGGTCGAACTTGGAGGGGTCGAGCCGAGGGAGCCGAGTGTCGGCGAACAGCGCGGTGCCGGCGCACTCCGGTCCGAACTCGAGCATGGCGATGAACACGTCGTCCGGGCCCATGATCTCGACGGCGCCGCTGCCGAAGTCGCCCCGATCGCCTGGCAGGCCGAAGTTGGCGAGGTGGACGACGGGGAGGACCTGCTCCTCGACGAGCGGGATCGCCCCGCCGACGGCACCGGCGGACCGGGCCGCAACGGCGTCGAGGCGGCGCGAGATGGTCCCCTCCCAACCCCTCGGGAGGTCGATGCTGAAGCCGTGGGCGGCGAGGTGCATGGCGGGCGCTCCGGATCGTCGGTGCTGAGGTGTGCTGGGAGGTGCTGGCGGTCAGGCCAGGGCGGGCAGGGCGAGGAGGAGGGCCAGGACGGCCACGGCGGCTTGGGCGGCCCGGACCGCACGGTCGACCGGCCGCGACAGCGCGGCCACGCGCAGGTGGAGGCGGCGGACGGCGTCGGGGGTGGAGGTGCGAACAGCGGCCAGGACGGGAACGGCCCGCACCCCGCCGAAGACGAGGCCGACGACGGCGCCGCCGACCACCGACTGCGAGGCGGCGGCGGCGGCGAGGGCGGCCCACGTGGCGGACGCCGTGACGATGGTGGCCACCCCGAGGCCGAGCTGGAAGCCGAAGCCGGCTCCGAAGACCCAGCCCCGGTAGCGCCCGATCCACCGCTCGTCGACCTGCCGTCGGAGGGTCGGCAGGCGCAGGCCGAGCAGACGGTTGTCGGCCACGAGCCCGAGGAGGGCGGCGGTGGCGATGACCAGGAGGGCAACCGCCGGGGCCAGAGCCAGGCCACCCAGCCGCAGCGCGGCGCCGAGAAGGCCGGCGACGGCCCCGACGAGCAGACCTCCGAGGGCAGACGCCGCGGCATAGGAGGCAGCCGTCAGCCACCAGCGGTTGCCGCGCCCCTGCTCACCGAGCGGGGTGATGCTTCCCAGCATCGACTCGCCTCAGGGCGACCAGGTCGAGCGGACGGCGGCCAGTGCAGCCAGAACGACCCCGAGGGCCACGACGGAGGTCACGGCGGAGCCCCTTCGTCGGGCGCCGACGGCTGGTCGACCGACCGGTAGAGGCTCGGGTCGCCGGGACGCACGCCGGCGACGATCAGGGCATCGTCGATCTCCGCCTCACGCGCGGCGTCAGCCTTCGCCTTTTCGCCCCGGTGGCTGGCCAGCCGCGACCGGTGGGCTGCGTCGTCGACCGCACGGCCGAGCATGGACAGGACCTGCTCGAAGGTGGGGGCCGTGCCCTCGCCGACGACGCGTCCCGACGGGCCGTCGACGAGCACGACGTAGGGCGATCCGGGCACGGCGTAGTCGTGCCATGCCTCGTTCGAGAGGATCAGCGGGACGTGGGTGGGTGCCAGCTCGGCCACAAGGGTGACGTGTTCGCGGTCGGGGCCCTGGGTGACGAGAACGAGCCGGGTTCCCTGGGGCAGGGCCAGGTCCGGCTGGCCCAGCGCCTCCCAGAAGGCTCCGCAGGTGGAGCAGCCGCTGGAGAGGAAGACGAGGATCGTGTCGTGCTCCACCTCGACGACGCGGACGGCGACGGCTCCGTCGTCGAGGCCGAGCCCGCTGATGTCGTGAGCCGGGAGCGACGCCGGCCGGCCGGCCGTCGGGCCGGGGAGCTGGCTGGGCGGGCGGGGGCGCGAGGTGGGCGGCGCCTCGGTCCCCGCCCCGAGCTCGTGGAGCCGGCGGAGGATGGTGGCATGGCTGCGGAGCAGGCCGCTCACGAGCACCACCAGCACGACCAGCACCACCGACTGGAGGACGACCAGTGCGGTCATCCGGCCACCTGGCGCTGGGCGGCGAAGAGGGTGGGGAGCGAGGTGAGGCACAGGCCGGTGGCCCACGCCCCCACGGCCACCGCGGCGGCGTAGGGGACGGCGAGGCCCACCCCATCGCCGAGCACGGCGGGAAGCGAGGGGAGCGACCCGGTCAGCGAGACGGCCGCGGCGCCGGCGGCAGCCGCGTTCACCACCACGTGCAGGAGACCGACAGGCGCCTCGGCACCACCGAAGCAGCCACAGCTGGCCCCGGCCCCCGCGGCTCGCCGCAACCTGACCAGAAAGGCGGCAAAGCCGAGGTGCAGCAACCCGAGGGCGACGACGGGCAGCACCCCGCCGACGAACAGGACCGCCGCGGCCACCAGCATCTCGGCGACGGCGAGCGTCCGCACGAGGACGAGCGCGTTGGGGAGACCGGCTCGGCCCAGGGCGGCGGCGGCCGAGGTCGGATCCCGGAGCTTGGCCATCGCGGCGACCGCCAGCAAGGCCGCGAGCGCGTGCACGGGACCGACCAACATCGCCCTGACCCTACCGGCGCCCGCCCCGCCTGCGGTCATCAAGCACGGGCCGGATCAGCGACGTCGGGGACCTAGGGCGGCACGGTCACCGGCCCGGACGGGACGAGGGGATCGTGTTCTAGGCGCGGCGGCCGAGGGTGACCGCGGCTTCGCGGTGCATGCGGCCGAAGTTGTAGTAGGCGGCGCAGGCGCCCTCGCTGGACACCATGCAGGTGCCGATGGGGGTCTCGGGGGTGCAGGCGGTGCCGAAGACCTTGCACTCCCACGGCCGGATGACGCCCTTGAGGACCTCGCCGCACTGGCAGGCCTTGGGGTCGGCCACCCGCACGCCCGGCACCTCGTAGTACACCTCGGCGTCGAACATCGACAGGTCGGGGCGCAGGGCCAGGCCGCTCTGGGCGATGAAGCCGAGCCCCCGCCACTCGAAGTGCGGGCGCAGCACGAACACGTCGGCCAGCAGCTTCAGGGCCCGGGGGTTCCCCTCGTCGCGGACGATCCGGCTGTACTGGTTCTCGACCTCGCAGCGGCCCTCGCGGATCTGCTTGAGCAGCATCACGATGGTCTGGAGGATGTCGAGCGGCTCGAAGCCGGCGGTGACCACGGGCTTGCCGTAGCGCTCGGGCACGAACCGGTAGGGGCGGTTGCCGACCACGGTGGACACGTGGCCTGGGCCGAGGAAGCCGTCGAGGCGCAGGTCAGGCGACTCGAGGATGGCCTTGAGCGGCGGGACGATCGTCACGTGGTTCGAGAACACCCGGAAGTTGCGGACCCCCATCTCCCGGGCCCGCAGCACGGTGACCGCGGTGGACGGGGCGGTGGTCTCGAAGCCGACGGCGAAGAACACCACCTCCTTGGTGGGGTTCTCGACGGCGATGCGCAGGGCGTCGAGCGGCGAGTACACGAAGCGCACGTCGGCGCCTCGCGCCTTTGCCTCCAGCAGCGTGCCCTTGCTGCCGGGGACCCGCATCATGTCGCCGAACGACGTGAAGATGACGTTGGGGTGCTCGGCCACGGCGATGGCGTCGTCGACCCGGCCCATCGGGATCACGCACACCGGGCAGCCCGGGCCGTGGATCAGCTCGACGCCCTCGGGCAGGATGTGCTCGATCCCGTGCCGGTAGATGGTGTGGGTGTGGCCACCGCACACCTCCATGAACTTGAACTCGTCACCGGCGGCCAGGTCGTTGATGACCTTCAAGAGCACGCGCGCGGCTGCAGGGTCTCGGTACTCGTCGACGAACTTCACGTGGACCTCCCCCGGTACATGTCCACGAACAGTACCGCCCCCTGTCCCTTATGGGGAGAGGGCGGCGATGGCCGCCTGGCCGAGGCTGATGCCGCCGTCGCCGCACGGAACCCCCCCGTGGAGCAGGACCTCGAGGCCCGCCCCGGCCAGGTGCCCGGCGACGATCTCGGTGAGGCGGGCGTTCTGGAA
This sequence comes from Acidimicrobiales bacterium, assembly GCA_030448245.1. Classification (GTDB taxonomy): domain Bacteria; phylum Actinomycetota; class Acidimicrobiia; order Acidimicrobiales; family JAUJNH01; genus JAUJNH01. The sequence continues at coordinate 17,389 of JAUJNH010000006.1, read as the reverse complement.
GACCCCGCCGGTCAGCACGACGCTGCGAAGGGAGCGCCGGGCCGCCAGGTCGGCCCCGAGGGCGGCCACGGCCCGTCCCAGCGCCTCGTGGAAGCCGGCCGCCACGAGCGGGAGCGGCGTGCCGGCGTCGCGCTGGGCCCGCACGGTGGCGATCAGCGGGGTGGGGTCGAGCACGGCCACCCCGCCGTGGTCGGTGACCGCCACCGTGCCGGGGTAGCGGGGCGCCTCCGAGCGGTCGACGGTGGCGGCCAGGGCTTCGAGCTCGATGGCCGCCTGGGCCTCGTAGGTGACCCGCGAGCGGATCCCGAGGAGGGCTGCGGCGGCGTCGAACAGGCGGCCGACGCTGCTGGTGACCGGTCCCGCTCCCCGAGCGACGAGGTCGGCCATGGCGGCGCGGTGCGGGGCGTCGAGGCCGGCAGGCACGAGCCGGTCGGCGATGGCGGCCTCGATGCCCTCGGCGGCGGCCAGCCAGGCCAGCGCCATCCGCCACGGCTCGCGGATGGCGGCCACACCCCCGGGCATGGCCAGCGGCCGGAGGTGGCCGACCCGCTCGTAGCCGCTGAGGTCGGCCACCAGCAGCTCACCGCCCCACAGCGTGGCGTCGGGGCCGTACCCCGTGCCGTCAAAGGCGATGCCGAGCACGGGGTCGAGGCGGCCGTGCTCGACCAGGCACGAGGCGACGTGGGCGTGGTGGTGCTGGACCCCGACCGTGGGCAGGCCGAGCTCGAGGGCGACCTTGGTCGACAGGTACTCGGGGTGCAGGTCGTAGGCCACGAGCTCGGGCTGCACCGCGTAGAGCCGGGGCAGGTGGTCGAGCGCCTGCAGGAACGACCGGTAGGTGGTGAGGTGCTCGAGGTCACCGATGTGGTGGCTGGCCACCACCACCCCGTCACGGGCGACGGCGATGGTGTTCTTCAGCTCGGCGCCGACGGCCAGGATGTGGCGGGGCGTGGGCACCGGGAGGCGCAGCGGCTCGGGGGCGTAGCCCCGCGACCGGCGCAGCACCTGCGTGCGCGTCGGGAGGGCCCGCACGACCGAGTCGTCGCAGCGGATGTGGATGGGCCGGTCGTTGGTGAGGAGGCCGTCGACCATCGGCCCGAGCCGGGCCACCGCGTCGTCGTCCTGATGGGCGATGGGGTCGTCGCTCAGGTTCCCGCTGGTCAGGACGAGCGGCCGGCCGACGTCGGCGAGCAGCAGGTGGTGCAGGGCGCTGTAGGGCAGGAACACCCCCAGCTCGGGGAGTCCGGGGGCCACCGCGTCGACCACCGGCGACCCGCCCCGGCGGGGGGCCAGGACGATCGGGCGCCGGGGCGAGCACAGGGCGGTCACAGCCCGCTCGTCGAGGACGACCAGCCGGCCGGCCTCGTCCAGGTCGGCCGCCATCACCGCAAACGGCTTGTCGTCGCGCGCCTTGCGCCGCCGCAGCTCGGCCACGGCTGCCTCGCTGGTGGCGTCGGCGGCCAGGTGGTAGCCGCCCAGCCCCTTCACCCCCACCACCGCCCCGGCGCAGAGGGCGGCGACGGTGGCGGCCAGCGCCTCGTCCCCCTCGGCCAGGGCGTTCCCCGACGGGTCCCGCCAGGCCAGGCGGGGCCCGCACACCGGGCAGGCGTTGGGCTGGGCGTGGAAGCGGCGGTCGCCGGGGTCGTCGTACTCGGCCTGGCAGGCCGGGCACATGGCGAACCCGGCCATCGTGGTGGCCGGCCGGTCGTAGGGGACGCCCAGCACGATCGTGTACCGGGGCCCGCAGTTCGTGCAGTTGGTGAAGGGGTAGCGGTGGCGGCGATCCCCCGGGTCGTCGACCTCGGCCAGGCACTCGGCGCAGGTGGCGGTGTCGACGCTCACGGCCGCCGCCTCGGCCCCCGCGTGGTCGCTGGCCTCGATCGTGAAGCCCCCGGCGGCACCGTTGCCGAGGGGCGCCACCGGCTCGGCCGTCACCGCCGCCACCCGGGCCAGCGGCGGAGCGCTGTGCTCGATCAGATGGGCCAGCTCGGCTACGGCGTCGTCGCCGCCCTCCACCTCGATGAGCACGCCGGCGCTGTCGTTGCGCACGAAGCCCGACAGCCCGAGGGCCCGGGCGTGGCGGTACACGAAGGGCCGGAAGCCAACGCCCTGCACCGTCCCGGTGACCCGCAACCGGGCGCGCACGACCGTCAGCAGATCCGGGGCAGGGGGTCGCCGACGAGCATGTCGACGATTCGGGTGCCGCCGAACGACGTGCGCAGCACCACGATCCCCGTCGGGTCGGCGACGATCTCACCGATCCGGCTGGCCCTCTTCCCCAGGGGGTGGGCCCGCATGGCGGCGAGCGCCGCCGCCTCCTCCTCCGGCGGGACGATGGCGACGACCTTGCCCTCGTTCGCCACGTACATCTCGTCGATGCCCAGCATGTCGCACGCGCCCCGCACCGCCGGGTCGACCGGCAGCAGCGACTCGTCGAGCACCACCCCCAGGTCGGCGTCGCGGGCCAGCTCGTTGGCCACCGTGGCCACGCCGCCGCGGGTCGGGTCGCGCATCCACCGCGTGTTCGGCGCGGCGGCGAGGAGGTCCTCGATCAGGCCGCCCAGCGGCGCGGTGTCGGAGCGGATGTCGGCCTCGATGGCCAGGTCGCCGCGGGCCAGCATCACCGACATCCCGTGGTCGGCGATGGTGCCCGACACCAGGATCACGTCGCCCGGCTTCACCAGGTCGGGGCCCAGCCGGCGCTCCGCCGGGATGAGGCCCACGCCTGCCGTGGTGATGTAGAGGCCGTCGGCCGCGCCCCGGCCCACCACCTTGGTGTCGCCGGTGACGATGGTGACGCCGGCCTCGGTGGCGGCCTCGGCCATGTCGGCCACGACCGCCTGCAGCTCGGCCACCGCGAGGCCTTCCTCGATGACAAAGGCGCACGACAGCCACGTCGGCGTGGCCCCCTCGACGGCCAGGTCGTTCACGGTGCCGTGCACGGCCAGGTGGCCGATCGAACCGCCCGGGAACCGGTACGGCTTCACCACGAACGAGTCGGTGGTGAAGCCCAGGCGGTCCCCGTTCGGCATGGTCAGCGTGGCCGCGTCGGCCTGCGGGCCCCGGTCGGGGTCGGAGAAGGCGGCCAGGAAGACGTTCTCGATCAGGGCGGCCGACGACTTGCCACCGGCGCCGTGGGCCGAGGTGATGACCTCGTCGGTCAGGCGCGGCTTGCGGCGCCGGAAGGCCTCGATGCGGTCGAGCATCATCGCCTCTCGGTAATCCTTCTCCTGGACGGTGTCGTGGTCAGCCATCAGGCCGCCTTCCTCGTGAGCTCGAGCTGGACGGTGCGCCACAGCTGCATGGCCAGGGCAGCCTGGCTCTCCTGGATGCGGTGCACGCTGTCGGACCGCACCACCAGCGAGTGGTCGACCGAGGGGCTGCGGGCCAGCGTGCCGCCGTCGTAGCCGGCCATGGCCACCACCAGCACACCCCGCTTGCGGGCCTCGTCGGCCGCCACCAGGAGGTTCTTCGAGCCGCCGCTGGTGGACATGGCGATGCACATGTCACCGGAGCGAGCGTGGGCGATGAGCTGGCGGGCGAAGACCAGCTCGAAGCCGACGTCGTTGCCCAGGGCGGTGAGGATGGCCGGGTCCTCGGTGAGGCAACGGGCCGGGAGCGCCTGGCCCGACGGCGGGCGGGAGAACAGGGCGGCCACCGACGCGGCGTCGCTCGAGCTGCCGCCGTTGCCGAAGGTGTAGAGCACCCCACCCCGCTGGAACCGCTCCGACATGGCCCGGGCGGCGGCCGACACGGCGCCGGAAGTGGCCTCGATCGTGGCCGCGGCCAGGCTCTTGCTGAGCACCGCCTTGGCTCGGGCCGAGGCGGCCAGGTCGACCAGCAGCGGCCCCGGGTCGCGCTCCTCGCTGTCGATGAACGGGTACAGGAACGCAGTGTTCTCCGCCGGTGCATCGGAGGCCCCAGCCGGCTCGTTCGGTTCGCTCACGTCGACCCCAGCAGGTCGGGCGAGGCGTGTGAACCCTCGTCGACCACGGTGATGGCCGACCCGGCGTGGACGAGCACCAGGGCGCCGGCCGGGAGGGGCCCGACGAGGGTGGTGTCGACGGTCTCGATGCCGTCGCCGGTGCGGACCGTGGCCTCGGCGTCGAGCTCGCCGGTGGCGGCGACCACCTCGGCCAGGCGGCCCTCGTCCGAGCAGGTGATGCACACCGGCCCCTCGCACACCTCGCCCTCGGGCTCGGTGAGCAGGCCGGGGTGGTCGAAGCAGACGTGGGTCAGCTCCCAGAGCATGTGGTAGCGCAGCGAGAGGGACCCGTCATAGGGGGCCAGGGCGGGGTCTGACTCCGGGTCGCTCCACAGGACGTGGTCGGCCGCTCCCACCGCCGGCCGCGGCCCGGCGCCGATCCACATGGTGAGCGCACCCCAGGCCGGAGCCCGGCGGAAGGCGTCGGCCACCTCTCGGTCGTCGGCAGGGCTGACCGCGCAGAGCACGTCGCCGGGGCGCACCAGCGCCCGGAGGGCGTCGACCAGGCCCGGACCGCCGACGTGCACGGCCGGCAGCGCCCGCGAGCCGACGATCACCGGGTGGACGAACTCGACGGCCACGTGCCGGGCCTGCTCCGGCCACTGGGGGGCAACGCACCACATCGTCGCCCCCGCGTTGAAGCGGCGGGCCAGCGCCAGGGATGCGGCTGCCAGGTCGTCGGCGTCGTCGGCCCCCTCGACGGCCCAGGTCGGGGTGCTCTCAGCGGGATCGGTCATCTGAATGCCCCCCCTTCTGGGACTGCTGCAGCGTCGACCGACATCTGTCCTGATCGTACCGCCGCCTCCCGGTTTGTTGACACCCGAGAGCCGGCCCCTCTAGACCGCGGCGGGGTGGACCTCAGGGTGGCGGTGCTGGCCCCCATCTCGTGGCGGGTGCCCCCCCGCCACTACGGGCCGTGGGAGCTGTTCGCGTCGCTGCTGACCGAGGGGCTGGTGGCCCGCGGCGTCGACGTCACCCTCTTCGCCACCGGCGACTCGCTGACCGCGGCCCGCCTGTCGTCGGTCGTCCCCCGCAGCTGGTCCGAGGACGACCAGGTCGACCCCAAGGTGGCCGAGTGCCTGCACATCGCCTCGGTGTTCGAGCGGGCGGGCGAGTTCGACCTCATCCACAACGGGTTCGACTTCCTGCCGCTCACGTACTCGGGCCTGGTGGAGACCCCGGTCCTCACCACGATCCACGGCTTCTCGTCGCCCCGGATCGTGCCGGTGTACGCCAGGTACAACCGGCTCGGCGCCTACGTGTCGATCAGCGACGCCGACCGCCACCCCGACCTCGACTACCTGGCCACGATCCACCACGGGATCGACACCGACGCCTTCTCGCTGCACCCGGACCCCGGCGGGTACCTGCTCTTCTACGGCCGCATCCACCCCGACAAGGGCGCGGCCCAGGCCATCGCCCTGGCCCGGCGAGTCGGGCTGCCCCTGCTCCTGGCCGGCATCGTCCAGAACCAGGCCTACTTCGACCGGGAGGTGGCGCCCCACCTCGACGACGACCGGGTCCGCTACCTGGGACCGGTCGGGCCGGACGAGCGGAGCGCCCTCCTCGGCGGTGCGGTGGCCCTGCTCCACCTCATCGAGTTCGAGGAGCCGTTCGGGCTGAGCGTGGTCGAGGCGATGGCATCGGGCACGCCGGTCATCGCCACCCGGCGGGGGTCGATGCCCGAGCTGATCGACCACGGGGCCACCGGGTTCCTGGTCGACGGGGCCGAGGACGCGGCAGCCGCAGTCGAGCGGGCCGGCCAGCTGGACCGCCCGGCGATCCAGGCTCAGGCCGTGCGCCGGTTCGGGAAGGACCGGATGGTCGACGAGTACCTGGCCGCCTACGACCGGGTCGTGCGAGGCCGCTGAAGGGCGGTCGGGGGCCGGAGCGGGGGTTGCCGTCTGGGCATCGGGGGAACACCGTCCGGGGAGACGTTCGGCCGCCACAGCACGCGGGTGCGGCGCCGCGAAGGCTGCCGCCCCACGCTTGAGCAACAGGCAGGAGCACAGCATGACCTCGAACCAGACATCGGTGCACAAGGGCCCCGGCTCGTCGGAGCGGACCTTCGGCATCGTCGGCACCTACCCGCCCACCGAGTGCGGGATCGCCACCTTCAGCGCTGCCCTGCGCAAGGGCATGTGCCGTCGCGACGGCGACCAGCAGGAGTGCCGGGTCGTCCGCGTGGTCGACGAGCCCGAGGGCGACGGCGGTCCCGAGGTGCTGGTCGAGCTGCAGCGCGGCTCGCCGACGAGCATCTGCGCGGCCCAGGAAACCCTCAGCCAGCTCGACGTCACGATCGTGCAGCACGAGTACGGCATCTACGGCGGCGACGACGGCGAGGAGGTGCTCGACATCGTCAAGGGCATCGAAGGCCCGACCATCGCCGTGCTGCACACGGTCCTCGACGACCCCACCCCCAACCAGCGCCGCATCCTCGAGTCGATGGCCGGGTCGGTCGACGCCCTGGTCACCATGACCCGCACGGCCCAGCGCCGCCTGCGCGACTACGACGTCGACATGGCCAAGGTCTCGGTCATCCCCCACGGCGCCCACCCGCCTGCCTCCGAGGTCGAGGTCGACCAGGACCTGGAGCGGCCGACGATCCTGACCTGGGGCCTGCTCGGGCCCGGCAAGGGCATCGAGTGGGTCGTCGAGGCCATGGCCCAGCTGAAGGACCTCGACCCCCAGCCTCGCTACCAGGTGGTCGGCAAGACCCACCCCAAGGTCCTCGAGCAGGACGGCGAGGCGTACCGCAGCACGCTCCAGGAGCGGGCGGCCGAGCTGGGCGTCGCCGACCTCGTCGAGTTCGACGACAGCTACTCGGACCGGGCCGAGCTGCAGCGCACGATCGCGGCCGCCCACGTCGTCATCCTCCCCTACGACTCCGAGGACCAGGTCACCTCTGGGGTGCTGATCGAGGCGGTCGCGGCCAGCAAGGCCGTCATCTCGTCCAGCTTCCCCCACGCCGTCGAGCTGCTGGGCGGCGGGATCGGCCTGCTCGTCCCCCGCCAGGACCCGGACGCCATCGCCGCCGCGCTCCGCCGGGTCCTGTCCGAGCCGTCCCTCCACGAGCGGATGGTCGCCGGCGCGGCGGCCGTCGCCCCCAGCCTCAGCTGGACCGCGGTCGGCGGCCAGTACCGGTCGCTGGCCGACAAGCTCCTGGGCGGGCGAGCCTCGGCCGTCGCATGACGGCGGCCGCCGGAGCGCCGGCGGCGGCGCGGGTCGTGCCGGGCCCGCTACCCGTCCTGTCGTTCCAGCACCTCCTGCGCCTGAGCGACGACACCGGCGTGCTCGAGCACGCCCGGGGCGCGATGCCGCGCCGGAGCCACGGGTACTGCGTCGACGACGTGGCCCGCGCCCTGGTCGTGATCACCCGCGAACCGGTGCCCCCGGCCGAGGTGGCCCGACTCGGCGAGCGCTGCCTGACCTTCCTGGCCCATGCGCAGGCGCCGGACGGCCGGTTCCACAACCGGCTGGGCTACGACCGCCGCTTCGAGGACGACCCGGGCGTGGGCGACTGGTGGGGCCGGGCCCTGTGGGGGCTGGGCACCGCGGCCGCCACCAGCCCCACGCCGTGGGTCCGCGACGAGGCGCTGGCCAGCTTCGAGCTCGGCTGCCAGGTGCGCTCGCCCGATCCGCGAGCCATGGCGTTCGCCGCCCTGGGCGCCGCCGCCGTGCTCGGTGCCCGATCCGAGCACCTGGGGGCCCGCCGGCTCCTCCGGGCTGCCGTCGACCACGTCGGGCGGCCCGGTGCCGACCCGGCCTGGCCGTGGCCCGAGCCCTGCCTCACCTACGGGAACGCCACCCTGGCCGAGGCCCTGCTGGCTGGTGGCGCAGCCCTGGGTGATGCCGACCTCGTCCGCGACGGCCTCGTCCTCCTCGAGTGGCTCGTGGGCATCGAGACGATCGGCGACCACCTGTCGCTGACGCCGGTGGCCGGCTGGGCGCCGGGTGAGCCCCGCCCCGCCTTCGACCAGCAGCCCATCGAGGCCGCCGCCCTGGCCGACGCCGCCGCCCGCGCCCACGCCGTCACCGGCCAGGGGCGCTGGCTGGACGTCGTGGGCCTGGCCGCCGGCTGGTTCCTGGGCGCCAACGACCTCGGCGTGGCCCTGTTCGACCCGCTCACCGGCGGCGGCTACGACGGCCTCGAGCGCGGGGGGCGGAACGCCAACCAGGGCACCGAGTCCACCCTCGCCTTCCTGTCCACGATCCAGCAGGCCCGTCGCCTCCTCCCCGTCGCCCGATGAGCCCGTCGCCCGTCAGCCGGGTCGGGCCGCGCCTGTCGCCCGACCCGAGCCGCGTCATCGCCCGCCTCTTCGTCCCCGGCGAGGAGCTCCCCGGCCACCACTCGCGGGCCACCACGGTGCTGCAACGGGTGCAGGCGCTCACCGACGACGACGTCGCCGCGGCACTCGACGACCTGCACCGCCGCTTCAGCCCGCGCCATCGCGACGTCGACGGGATCTTCCTCCACCACTTCGAGCTGATGGCCCACCGGCTCGGCGGGGACACGCCGGCCCGGGAGCGGCGGCTGCTGATCGGGGCCTACTTCACCAGCGAGTACACCGTCGAGGGAGCCGCCCTCACCAACCCGTCGATGGTCCCCCACCCCGACCAGGCGGGCCTGCGCCCCGGCGAGCAGCGGTTCGTGATGACCGTGCGCTCGGTCGGCGAGGGCCACCTGTCCAGCATCGAGCTCCGCACCGGCGTGGTGGACGCCGCGGCAGGCGTGCGGCTGGACGACCCCGGCCGCCACCTGGACGTCGGCGTGCCCCAGCCCACCCGGTTCGACCAGGCCGCCTTCCGGGCCATCGTGGTCGATCAGGGGGCCGCCGACGAGACCGCCTCGTTCGTCCTGGACGGCCTCGGTGACCCGTTCACCAAGGCCGAGCTCGACACGGCCATCGCCGGCATCCGCCCCGAGATCGCGCGGCGGGTCGGGTCGCGGGACACGATCGAGCGGCTCGAGCGGATCGCCCTCGACAGCTACGAGGTCACCTTCCCCGGGACCAGCAGCATCAGCGAGCGGGTGCTCCACCCGGTCGGCCCGAGCGAGAGCCACGGGATGGAGGACGCCCGGATCACCCGCCTCGTCGACGACGACGGCCTCGTCCGCTACTGCGCCACCTACACGGCGTACGACGGGTGGCACGTGGCCCCCCAGCTGGTCGAGACCTCCGACTTCCTCACCTTCCGGGTCACCCAGCTCACCGGTCCCGCCGCGAAGAACAAGGGGTTGGCCCTGTTCCCCCGAAGGGTGGGCGGGCGGTACCTGGCGCTCTCGCGCTACGACCGCGAGCGCACCTCGATCACGTCGTCGGACGACCTCAGGTGCTGGAGCGACGCCGTGACCCTCGACACGCCGCTGCGGGCGTGGGAGCTGGTCCAGACCGGCAACTGCGGGCCGCCCATCGAGACCGAACGCGGGTGGCTGGTGCTCACCCACGGCGTGGGGGCCATGCGGACCTACGGGCTGGGCGCCATGCTGCTCGACCTCGACGACCCCCGGAAGGTCCTGGCCACCAGCGAGCTGCCCATCCTCGTGGCCGACGACGACGAGCAGGACGGCTACGTGCCCAACGTCGTCTACTCCTGTGGGGGGATGCGCCACGGCGACACGGTGGTGCTGCCCTACGGCTTCGGCGACAAGCAGATCTCGTTCGCGCTGGTCGACCTTCCCGGCCTGTACGGCCTCCTCGGCTGATCCCGCGCCCGTCGGCTAACGACGGTCTAACCACCGCCTAACTAGTCGCAGCGGGCTGCCTGACTAGTCCGCGCGATGGCTCACCCGGGCCATGC
>JAUJNH010000006.1:0-7502 GCA_030448245.1 Acidimicrobiales bacterium | reverse complement strand
ACTAGTCGCAGCGGGCTGCCTGACTAGTCCGCGCGATGGCTCACCCGGGCCATGCAGCAAGCCGCGCACCGCACCGATGGGGAGCGAAGGTTCCCGACTCCCAGAGGGCAGAGGTGCAGCATGCAAGGAGCTCCGACACGCAGTGGCACGGGCGACCGACAGCCGGTGCTGCGAGCAGTGGGCTGGTCGATCGCGGTCGTGTTCCTCGGCTCGGTCAGCGCCCTGGCGGTCACCCCTGCGGACTCCGGTCAGGACCTGGAGGCCGCGGGGGCGCTGGGCCCGGCGGTCGACGCGGCAGGAGGCCTGGCTGAGGCCGGACCGCTGGCCCCCGGTGCCTCGGTGGCCGAAACGGCCGCCACCACCACCAGCGCGGCGCCGGCCCCGGCGGCACCGGCGCCGACGGCCTCGACGGCCAAGAAGGCCACCAGCCCCACCACCGCCGCCGCCGCCGCCGCAAAGGCGAAGGCCAAGGCACCGCCGCCCGCAGCGGCTGCCGCGCCGGCCCCCGCGCTGCGGCTGCAGCCCGATGCCGGCAGCTACCCCTTGCGGGTCACCGGCACCAGCGCGGTCGACGGCAAGTCGGCCTCGCTGCCGTCATCGGCCACCCTGGTCGTCCAGCAGCGCGGCGGCACCGACCAGGTCCAGCGCACCGACGGCCTCCCCGGGGGCCTCGTCATCACCCAGCGGGCCACCCCCAGCGGCCTCGACCTGCTGGCCTTCAGCCTCTCCGCCTCGGGCCGCACCCTCACGTTCTCGCCCCCCTCGCCGCTCCCCTTCGTCCGCACCGACGCCCCCGTCGGCACGTCCTGGAGCTGGACGGCCCGCTCGACCGACGGCAGCGTCTCGGTCAGCCAGACCGCCACCGTCACGAGCGTCGGCCCTGTGTCGGTGGCCGGGGCCTCGATCCCGGCCGTCACCGTGAGCCGGGTCCTCACCGCCTCCGGGGCGGTGCAGGGGACGCTGCAGCTCATCTCCACCGTCTCCCAGGCCGACCGGCTCCCGCTGGTCCAGCGCCAGGTGCTCGACGTGAGGGCGACGTTCCTCGGCCTGTTCTCCACCCACATCGTGAGCGACATCACCGCCACCCTGACCAGCACGAGGCCCCGATGACCACGACCCCCGTCCTCGAGGTGACCGGCGCCACCAGCCGGGCCGCCGACGGCACCCCGCTCCTCGACGACGTCAGCTTCGCCGTCGAGGCCGGCTCGCTGGTAGCCGTGATCGGCCCCACCGGCGCCGGCAAGACCTCCTTGGCCAAGGCCCTCCTCGGCCAGCTGCGGCTCGACGCCGGCACGGTGCGGGTCAGGGGGCGGCGGGGCCCGGGGCGGGTCGCCGGCGTCCCCCAGGACGACGGCACCCACGCGCAGCTGACCCTGCGGCGCACCCTCGACCACGCCGCGGCCCTGCGGCTGGGTGCCACCCCGGGCGAGCGGCGCCGGCACGTGGACAGCGTGCTGGCCGAGCTGGGCCTCACCAGCCGGGCGTCCACCCGCCTGGCCCACCTCTCCGGGGGCGAGCGCAAGCGAGCCAACGTGGCCGTCGAGCTGCTCGGCGAGCCGGACCTGCTCGTGCTGGACGAACCCACCGCCGGCCTCGACCCGGCCTTCGAGCGGACGGTCTTCGGCAACCTCCGCTCGCTCGCCGACGCCGGCCGCACCATCGTGGCCATCACCCACAGCATGCAGGTGCTGTCGGTCTGCGACCGGGTGCTGTTCCTCGCGCCGGGCGGCAGCGTCGCCTTCTTCGGGACCGCCGCCGAAGCCCAGGCGTTCTTCGACTGGAACGAGCCGGCTGACGCCTACGCCGCCGTCTCCACCGCCCCTGAGGCCTGGCGGGACCGCTTCTCCACCCAGCAGGCCAGCCGCCCGCCGGCACCGGCGTGGCAGCCCGCCGACGACCGGCCCATCCCCTCTTCGCCGGCGGCCCCGCCCGCAGGCGGCCACCTGCGCACCCTGCTGCGGCGGGCGTGGGACGTGACCTCGTCCGACCGCCGAGCCCTGGTGCTGTCCCTGGCCGCCGGCCCCGTGCTGGGGTTCCTGCTGTGGGCCGTCCTCCCCGGCGGCACCCTGCAGCGCTCCGTCGGCCCGGACGGCCAGCCCGACTCAGGTCGACCGGCCGGGACCTTCGCCTTCTTCCTGGCCATGACCATCACCTGGCTGGCAGCCGCCGGCGCCGCCCGAGAGGTGGTGAAGGAGCGGCACATCATCCGGCGCGAGCGGCTGGCCGGGGTGTCCCTGTCGAGCTACCTGATGGGCAAGGCGCTCTTCCTGTCGGCCTTCACGGCGGTCCAGGTGGTGCCCCTCACCGCCGTCGCGCTCCTGCGCCAGCAGGCGCCGGGCCGGAGCCCCGCCCTCGGGTCGAGCCTCCTGGAGATCGTGGTCGTCGGGATCCTGGTCGGGATCGCCGCCGTGTCGACCGGCCTGCTCGTCTCGAGCTGGGCGTCGTCCTCCGAGAAGGCCATGACCGCACTCCCCGTGGTCCTGATCACCCAGCTGGCCCTCGCCGGGCCGTGGGCCGAGGGGCGGGGCCCGGTGATGGCGTTCGTCCGCGACCTGGTCCCGGCCCGCTGGGCCGCGGTGGCCGTGCAGGCAACCGTCGCCGGCGACGCCGGCAGCTGGTGGCTAGCCGTGGCCTGCCTGGCCGGGCTGGTCGTCCTCATGCTGGCCGCCGCCCTGCTGCTGCTGCGGCGCTCCGCCTCGCCCGCCAGCGTCCCGGTCACCCGCAGCCTCGACGCCTTTGGCAACCGGCTGGCCACGGCGTCGCCGCCCAGAGCCCGCCTCGTCCCGGTCGGCCTTGCCGGGCTGCTGGCGCTGGCCGCCGGCGTCGGCACCGTCGGGCGCAGCGGCACCGGTGGCGCGCGCCCCGTGACCGTGGCGCAGGTGGCGCTGCCGTCACCGTCCCCCGCCCCCGCCCCCGCCCCCGTTCCCACGGCCCCGCCGGTGGTGCCAGCCGCGGTGGCGCCCGCGCCGGCCCCCGCTCCCGCCCGCGTCCCGGCCGTGACAGCACCTCCCAGCACGGCCGCACCGGCCCGGGCCGCCGCCGCCCGTGTCCCCGCCACCCCGCGGCCGACCACGCCGCCACCGCCGCCGACGACGGCGCCCGTCACCCCGCCGACGACCGCGGCGAGGCCGCCGGCCACGGCTCCGGCTCCGGCGGCGACGGCGCAGAACCCGCTGGGCCTGACCGGCTGGATCCTGGAGCAGGTGTTCCAGCCCTTCCCCGACCGTTGACCGCCCACGTGCCGGATCCTGTCAGCACATCCGAAGGGTGTTCCCAGAAGACCCACAGGATGGGGGAGGATCGTGGGTGCCATGCCGATCTCGCGACGCGACCTGATCCTGAGCGGCATGGCCGCCGCCGGCCTCCCCACGCTCCTGGCCGCCTGCTCGAGTGACGAGCGCGCCGCTTCGGGTCCCTCTGGCAGCCCCTCGTCCACCGGCGCGGCTGCGACGCCTGGCACGGCCGGGGCCACGACGCTGGCGGCCACCCCCGCCTGCGGCGACGACGACGGTCCCACCCTGGCCCAGACCGAGGGGCCGTTCTTCACGTCGGGATCACCAGCGAACGCCGACCTGGCTGCCGGCGTCGGCTCGGGCACCAGGCTCTCGCTGAGCGGCACCGTCCTCACCACCCGGTGCGATCCGGTGAAGCGGGCCAAGCTCGACTTCTGGCAGGCCGACGACGAGGGCGAGTACGACAACAGCGGCTTCCGCCTCCGTGGCCACGTCTTCACCGACGATCAGGGCCGCTACCAGATCACCACCGTGATGCCCGGCCTGTACCCGGGCCGCACCCGCCACATCCACGTCAAGGCCCAGGCTCCCGGAGGCCGGCCCCTGACCACCCAGCTGTACTTCCCCGGCGAGGCCGCCAACGGCCGGGACAGCATCTACCGCAAGGAGTGCGAGGTGACCATGAGCGACGGGCCCGGCGGCGGGAAGCAGGCCAGCTTCGCCTTCGTGCTGGAGGCCTGATCCCCGCCGCCGCGATGCGGCGCTACGCCGTGCCGCTGCCCCAGCCCGGCCTGCGGCGGGTCCCGTAGGTGTGGCGGCGGGGCCACAGCTTGCTGCCCACGACGGCGCCGGCCACCGACGCGGCGAGGGCCAGGAACAGCGAGAGAAGCGCCTGGGCCGCCCGGTCCTGGGCTGCCTCGAGGGCCGCGTCGCGCTGCGGTCCGGCGGGGATGCCGCTGGCGCCGCTGGCGCTGTTCAGGAAGCCGCCCAAGGGCCCGGCGAGGGCCTTGGCGCTGATGCCACCCAGGATCAGCAGGGCGACGGTGGCCAGGGCCCAGTGCAGGAAGCCCTGCAACGCCCCGTCGTCGGCCCGGTCCCACTTGGTGGTGGCGCCGGTCACCAAGCCGCCGAGGAAGAAGGCGAGCAGCGCGGACACGGCTGTCCAGAAAGAAAAGCTGGTGTCGCCCTGGCCGAGGTCGATGTCGACCGCCTTTGTGGCGAGGAAGACCAGCTGCAGGAGCGTGAAGGTGGACAGGGTGGTGATGAGACCAGCCCACAGCGGGCCCCAGCGGACCCGGTCGCCCCGGGGGTGCTGGCGGCCATCGTCGACAGCCGCCGTCTCGTTGACGATGTCGTCGGTGCCAACCGCCACGGGCCGGTCACCGGAAATTCCTCGTGCCACGGCGAAATGCCCCTTTCGTGTCTCGAATCAAGCTCGGTCAAGCTCTTGCGGGCGTGTTCCCCCTCTCGATGTGGCCAATCCCGGATTTCCCGCGGCGGCATTTCCGAGACGAGACGCGCCGCCAACCCCGGCCCGGGCGGTCCCGGGCCGGGGTCGCAGGAGAGCTCAGGCGGCCGAGGAGGCCGTGTCGATCGACGTGGGCTTGCCCTGGCCCGAGCTGATCTCGACCTTGCGGGGCTTGGCCCGCTCGGCTACCGGGACCCTGACCGTCAGGACGCCGTTGTCGTAGCTGGCCTCGATGCGCTCGGGGTCGAGCCCCTCGCCGAGGAACAGCTGGCGGCTGAACGAGCCCTGAGGCCGCTCGGTCACGACGATCTCGTCGCCGTTCGTCGGCTGCCAGCGCCGCTCGGCCGACACGGTCAGGACGTTCTTCTCGACCGTCAGGTCGATCGACGCCGCGTCGACCCCCGGGAGGTCGAAGTGCACGACGAACGAGTCCTCGTGCCGGTAGGCGTCCATCGCCATGACGGGCGGTCGGCCGGTGCCGACGGTCTGCTGGGCCAGTCGATCGAGCTCACGGAACGGATCGAACCTCATCAGCATCTGCTGCCACCTCCTGTGGGACTTCCACACGAACCTGACGGCGACCACGATACGCCTTGGCAGCAACCTTGACAAGGGGGGAAGCAGGTTGTTTGCTGGACCGGTGACCGGTTCGCAAAGAACCGGCCACCAGACCGGCTCGATCAGGTGAGGTCGTACCGGTCGAGCGTCATGACCTTGTCCCACGCGGCCACGAAGTCCTGCACGAGCTTCTCCTTGGCGTCGTCACCTGCGTAGACCTCGGTGATGGCTCGCAGCTGGGAGTTCGAGCCGAACACGAGGTCGGCGGCGGTGGCCGTCCACCTGACCTCGCCACTGGCCCGATCGCGGCCCTCGTACACGTTCTCGGCCGACTCGGACGGCTTCCACTCGGTGTCCATGTCGAGCAGGTGCACGAAGAAGTCGTTGGTCAACGTCTCGGGCCGGTCGGTGAAGACGCCGTGCTGGGACTGCCCCACGTTGGCGTTCAGGGCGCGCATGCCGCCGACGAGCACCGCCATCTCGGGTGCGGTGAGCGACAACAGGTTCGCCCGGTCCACCAGCAGGTGCTCGGCTGGCAGCTTCTCCCCGGGCTGCAGGTGGTTGCGGAACCCGTCGGCCTGCGGCTCGAGCACCGAGAACGCCTCGATGTCGGTCTGCTCCTGGGAGGCGTCGGTGCGACCCGGCACGAACGGGACGGTGACGTCGTGGCCGCCGTTCCTCGCCGCCTGCTCGACGGCCGCGCAGCCGCCCAGGACGATCAGGTCGGCGAGCGACACCTTCTTCCCGCCGGACTGCGAGCTGTTGAAGTCCTGCTGGACCTGCTCGAGCGCCTGCAGCGCCGTGGCCAGCTCGGCCGGCTCGTTGACCTCCCAGCCCCGCTGCGGCGCCAGGCGGACCCTCGCCCCGTTGGCCCCGCCGCGCTTGTCAGTGGCTCGGAAGCTCGCCGCCGACGACCACGCAGTGGCGACCAGCCGCGAGATGGACAGCCCCGACTCGAGGATCTTGCCCTTGAGGGCGGCGATGTCGTCGTCCCCGATCAGCTCGGAATCGACCACCGGGACGGGGTCCTGCCACAGCTGCGGCTCCGGGATCCACGGGCCGCGGTAGCGCGACAGGGGGCCCATGTCACGGTGCAGCAGCTTGTACCAGGCCTTGGCGAACGCTTGGGCGAACTCGTCGGGGTTCTCGTGGTAGCGCTTCGAGATCGGCCCGTAGATCGGGTCCAGCTTCAGCGCCAGGTCGGACGTCAGCATCATCGGGGCGTGCCGCTTCGACGGGTCATGGGCGTCCGGCACGGTGTCCTTGGCCGCGGGGTCCTTCGGGGTCCACTGCTTCGCACCCGCCGGGCTCTCCGTCAGCTCCCAGTCGTGGCCGAACAGGTTGTCGAAGTAGCCGTTGTCCCACTTCGTCGGCTCGTTGGTCCATGCGCCCTCCAGCCCGCTGGTGAGGGTGTCGGGGCCCTTGCCGGTGCCGTGGCTGTTGTGCCAGCCCAGGCCCTGGTGCTCGACCGGGCAGGCCTCGGGCTCGGGGCCGATGTACTCGGGGCTGACGGCGCCGTGGCACTTGCCGAAGGTGTGGCCGCCGGCGATGAGCGCCACCGTCTCCTCGTCGTTCATCGCCATGCGGCGGAAGGTCTCGCGGATGTCGCGGGCGGAGGCCAGCGGATCCGGGTTGCCGTTCGGCCCCTCCGGGTTCACGTAGATCAGGCCCATCTGCACGGCGCCGACGGGACCGGTCAGCTCGCGGTCGCCGCTGTAGCGCTCGTCGCCCAGCCAGGTGTCCTCGGGGCCCCAGAAGATCTCGTCGGGCTCCCAGACGTCCTCGCGACCAAAGCCGAAGCCGAACGTCTTGAGCCCCATCGACTCGATCGCGCAGTTGCCGGCGAACACCAGCAGGTCGGCCCACGAGATCCGCCGGCCGTACTTCTGCTTGATCGGCCACAGCAAGCGGCGGGCCTTGTCGAGGTTGGCGTTGTCGGGCCAGCTGTTGAGGGGGGCGAACCGCTGCTGGCCGGTGCCGGCACCGCCCCGGCCGTCGGCGATGCGGTACGTGCCTGCGGCGTGCCACGACATCCGGATGAACAGCCCGCCGTAGTGGCCCCAGTCGGCCGGCCACCAGTCCTGCGAGTTGGTCATCACGTCGAAGACGTCCCGCTTCAGCGCCTCGACGTCGAGCGCCTCGACCTGCTTGGCGTAGTCGAAGTCCTCCCCCAGCGGGTTCGGCTGGGGCCCGTTCTGGGCGAGCACCTGCAGGTCAGGCTGGTTGGGCCACCAGTCCCGGTT
>JAUJNH010000005.1:272782-294848 GCA_030448245.1 Acidimicrobiales bacterium | reverse complement strand
TCACGTCGGAGCGTGGCGGTCCGTGGCCAAACGAGAGCTCCCGGCGGCACCACCGGTGGGACGTCGGGCTGGAGGTGCCCCGCCGCGGGTCACCCAAAACCGCCCGAGGTGCCCGCAGCGTCAGCGACGCCTGAGGAGCCGGCGGCCCGGTTGACCAGCCCGGTCGTCCCGGCCGGCTCCGCGTCCTGGTCCTCGGCGGCCCTCAGAGCCGCGGTCGCTGCTCCGCCACGGGATCGGCGCCTGCCAGCTCGACGAGTTCCTGATGGGCTCGCTGCTGTACGGCCACCGCTCGACCTACTCGACCGCCCTCCGCCTCAGCGCATCGGCTGCCCCGCACCTGGCCACCCGCACGGCAACCGACTTCATCGAGTCCCACCTCGACCAGCCGTTGAGCGCCTCGGCCGTCGCCTCGGCCGCCGGGCTCAGCGCCCGCACCCTCCAGGTCGCCTCCCGGTCCGAGCTGCAGACCACGCCGACGGCGTACATCCGCGGCCGGCGGCTCGAGCGGGCGCGGGCCGATCTGGCCTCCGCCTCGTACTGCGGTGCGGCCACCGTCACCGGGATCGCCACCCGTTGGGGCATCAGCCACCTCGGCCGGTTCGCGACCGAATACCGAGCCCGGTTCGGGGAGAGCCCTTCGCAGACGCTGCGGGGTCCGACTCCGGGCGGTTGCGGCCGTTTCCCGCCAACATCTGGCGGGTAGGTGCACGGCGTCCACAAGCCAAGGAGGAAGCCGTGGCAGACGAACGAGACCCCGTGGCCGGGATGCTCAACAGCGAGGGCAAGGGCGACGAGCAGGCCGACGCCCGCAACGCCAACTACACCGACGCCCTCGATGAGCCGGATGGCCAAGGCGTGATGGGGACGGGCCAGGATCCCCAGCACCGGGCTCCCGCAGGAGACGGGTTCCGGGCGCCGCTGGCGGAGAAGAGCGACGCCCCGCCGCAGTACTCCAGCTTCGACGGCAAGGGCAACGAGCGCGTCGTGGTGCTGTCCACGAACGAGCAGGGTCAGCCCGCCCAGGGCGTCGGTGCCGACACGGCAAGTGCGAAGGCCGATGCCGAGAAGGGCGACACCCAGATTGGGGACATGGGCGCCGACGAGTAGCGCCTGACGTCGCTCCGCAGGACCGGCCGGCGGGGTGGGGGCCTTCACCCCCGCCCCGCTGCGCGGGCGGGGGGCATGGACCTGGGACGTTCCTCCAGGCCTTGGTCACGGTCTTCCTGGCCGAGCTGCCGGACAAGACCATGGTGGCGTCGAATCGTCCTCGTCACCCGGTATCGCCGGCCCGCGGCGGTTTGGGCAGGCGCCACGCTGGCCTTCGCGGTGGCCGTGGCGGTGGCCGTGCTCGCCGGCCGGCTCGTGAGCGTGCTACCCGAGACCCCGGTGCAGCTGGTGGTGGGGGCGCTCTTTGCGGCGGGCTCGGTCCTCCTGTTCCGGTCGGCCCGCAGCGGCGCTGCGCACCAGCCTGACCGCGCCGCACCAGACCGGCCCGCGCGGGCTCGGCGGTCGCTGCAGCTTCACCCTGGTCGTGGCGGCAGAGTCGGGAGACCTGACCCAGCTGACGACGGCAGCCTCACGGCCCGGGGCTCCAGCCCGCTGGGCGTGGCCCTCGGCGCCCTGCTGGCGCTGTCCTCTGTATCGGCCCTCGCAGTCATCGCGGGCCGCCAGCTCGTGGCCCGGGTGCCCCTCGGCGTCGTCAACCTGGTGGCTGCCGCAGTGTCCGCCACTCTGGCCCTGATGACGGTTGTGCGCCTCTTGGCCTGATCAGGTTTGCCAGCCGCGCTCTGCGGCAACCGCTGTGACCATGGCCGCACGAGCGAACGTCACTCCAGCAAGGGCGCTGGCCCGGCTCATGATCGCCGCCTTCGCCGCCACCGTGCTGACCCTCCTGCTGCTGGTGGGAATGGTCGGGGTCGGTGACCCCGTCGGCGCCAGCGGCGCCACCGCGCCAGCCGCTGTCGCCGGCCCCTGAGCTCCCGCCGCTCGCCCCGTGCGCGGCGTGCTCCGGCTTGGACGCAAGGTC
Source organism: Acidimicrobiales bacterium (assembly GCA_030448245.1). GTDB lineage: Bacteria > Actinomycetota > Acidimicrobiia > Acidimicrobiales > JAUJNH01 > JAUJNH01. The sequence continues at coordinate 292,822 of JAUJNH010000005.1, read as the reverse complement.
CGAGCCAGCTTGCCGCTGGAGACTCGGCAGGTAGGGTGCGGCCGTCACCGAACGGACGCCTGAAAGGACGAGCTCGTGGCCTTCACCCTGCCCGACCTGCCGTATCCCATCGACGCCCTGGCGCCCCACATCAGCCAGGAGACGCTCGAGTACCACCACGGCAAGCACCACAAGACCTACGTCGACAAGCTCAACGAGCTGACCGGCGGCGAGAAGTCCGACACCGATCTCGAAGGCGTCATCCTCGAGGCCGACAACCCGAGCCCGCTCTTCAACAACGCAGCGCAGACCTGGAACCACACCTTCTACTGGAGCTGCATGAAGCCCGACGGCGGGGGCGAGCCCACCGGTGAGGTGGCCGACGCCATCAACAGCGCCTTTGGCAGCTACGACGAGTTCTCCAAGCAGTTCACCGAGGCGGCGCTGACCCAGTTCGGCTCGGGGTGGGCGTGGCTGGCCACCGAGGGGGGCGAGCTGAAGATCGTGAAGACGGCCAACGCCGACCTGCCTCTCAACCACAGCCAGCAGGCACTCCTCACCTGTGACGTGTGGGAGCACGCGTACTACATCGACTACCGCAACGCCCGGCCCAAGTACGTCGAGACGTTCCTGTCCAGCCTGGTCAACTGGGACTTCGTCAACGAGAAGCTCAAGGCGGTCTAGCCGGCCGCACGTGGCGAACCCGCCGCTGCCGGACATGGTCGACGTCCTCGACCGGACGACCGGCGTGGACGAACGGCCGGGGCTGCGGGAGTTCGCCCGCTTGTGGCTGGCGTGGGCGCCCGCGGCCCGAGGCCAGGTGGCCGCCGAGGCCCTGGCGCTGGCCCGGCCCTCGCTCCGGCCGGCCACGGTCCGCGCCGTCGGCCGCACGGGGAGGACCATCACCAGCGGCGTCGCCTCGAGCCTCGCTCGAGACGTTCGCCGCCGCCTCGACGGTGGCGGCCGTGCGCCGGGCGCTTCCGTCCGCCACGTGCAGGAGGTGGTGAAGCTCGGCGGCCCCACCTACGTGAAGCTGGGCCAGTTCATCTCGACGGCCCGAGGGCTGCTGCCCGACGAGTGGGTCGACGCCTTCGCCTGGTGCCGGGACGCAGTCGCACCGCTCCCCGCCGGCGTGGCCGAGCGGATCGTCGAGGAGGCGTTCGGCGTCCCGCTCGACCGGGTGCTGCGCGACTTCGACCCCGTCCCGCTGGGGGCGGCCTCCATCGCCCAGGTCCACGCGGCCCGCCTGCCCGACGGCACCGAGGTGGTGGTCAAGGTGCGCCGGCCCGGGCTGCGTCGCCAGCTCGAGCGGGACCTCCGGGCCATGGCCGTGGCCGCCGCCGGCGGCGAGCGGGTGTCACGGCACGCCCGGCTGGCCAACGTCACCGGCTTCGTCGAGCTGTTCGCCACGCTGCTGCTGGAGGAGATCGACTTCCGCTTCGAGGCCGTCACCCAGGTCGAGCTGGCGCTGGCGTCAGAGGACGCGGGCCACGACTTCCTCATCCTCCCGCGGCCGGTGCCGTCGCTCGTGGCCGAGGACGTGCTCGTGATGACCCGGGTGCCGGGCGTCCCCTACACCCGTGCCCGGGAGGCCTTCCCGGACCAGGTCGACGGCGAGCGGCTGCTCCGCCTGGCCATCACCGGCGTGCTCGAGCACACGCTCGCCTACGGCGTCTTCCACGGCGACCTCCACGCCGGCAACGTCTTCATCTCGCCCACCGGCCAGTTCTCCATCATCGACTTCGGGATCGCCGGCCGGGTGGACGACGAGCAGCGGGCCGCCCTCTTCACCTTCCTCTACGGCTTCGCCCAGAACGACACGGTGGTGCAGCTGCGCGGGTTGCAGCGCTTCGGTGCGGTGCCTCCAGGCCACGACCTCACCGCGCTGGCCCGCACGATCGAGGACCGGCTGAACGCCATCGACCCGTCACTCCTGGCCCGGGACCAGCCGATGAGCGTCACCATGCTCGGCCAGGCCCTAGGCGCGGTGATCCGCGTGCTCAGCGAGAGCGGGTTCTCGCTGCCGAAGGAGCTGGTGCTCTTCTTCAAGAACCTGCTGTACCTGAACGGGTTCGCGACCACCCTGGCCCGTGACACCAACCTGTTCGACGAGATCCCGCCGATCTTCGCCTACTTCGTCGAGCGGTACCCCGACGAGCTGGCCTCCATCATCGGTGGCCTGGAAACCGAGACCGGGGCGGGGCCGGCGGCCCGGTGAGAGACTGCGGGCATGGCATCTGGTCCAGCATCGACACGAGCCTCACGTGCCGGGCGCAGACGGCAACGGCGAGCCGATCGGCGACGGGGTCCTCGACGTGGCCTGCCAGCCGGGCTGGGCCCCGGTCGTCCGCCTCATCGCCAGCCCCCGCGAGTGCATCCTGACCCCGACGAGGCCGACGCGCGCCGCCGCCCTCACGCAGGCCGCCACCATGGTGCGGGCGGAGCCGATCGAAGGCCACCTCTGATCCTCATGGGACCTTGGCCAGCTCCTCGCACTCCTCGCACTTCAGGCCCTCGGACTCGGTGAAGCTCTGCTCGAAGGTGTCCACGACCGTTGCTCCGCACAGGCCGGTGGCGGCCTCCATGTCGGCAACGGCGTGGTAGCGCCCTGACGGCACCACCTCGTTGTCGACGACCCGCGTCCCCGGCCGCAACGTCTTGAGCCGCACCAGCTTCACCCGCTCTGCACCGACGAAGTAGGTCATCGAGCCAACCGTACAGGCACCCGGGGATCTCTCAGTAGGGGGCGGGGGGTCCCTCGGTGGTGGGCGTGGCGGACCCTTGAGCCCGACGTTCGTCAGCAGCCGACCCGTCCGTCGACGAGCTCGCGGATGAGGTCGGCGTGGCCGTTGTGGCGGGCGTACTCCTCGATCATGTGGGTGTAGATCCACCGCAGCGAGCACGGCTTCCCGCGCCGGAGCCCGGTGTCGTCCAAGCGGTGTCCGGCCGCGGCCCGCCGGGCGGCGTCGCACTCGGCGTTCCAGGCCGCCAGGTCGGACTCCCAGTCGGCGTCGTCGAGGGGGACCAGCTCGCTGTCGTCGATGGCGGGGTCGTACCAGATGGGGGTGCGTCAGCCTCGCGGAGCAGGACGCGGCGGAACCAGTTGCGCTCGACCTCGGCCATGTGGCGGACCAGGCCGTGGAGCGACAGCTTCGAGGTGGGCACCGGCCTGGCCTTGCGGCCGGCGTCGTCGAGCCCCTCGCACTTGAGCAGCAGGGTGGTGCGGTGGAACTCGAGCCACGCCTCGAGCATTGGACGCTCGTCCAGCACGAACGGAGGCTCCTGGCGGCGGGGGTCTTCGATGTCGTCCACCATCGCGGCGCTCCTGTCCTCGTCGTGACTCCCAGTCTTGCCGCGCCGGCCGGCCGTCACCCCGGTGACGCTCCACGGCCGACGACGCAGCCCGCTCCATCGCCACCTCTCGTCGGCACGACGAGCAGGTTCCTGGTGTGACGTCGAGCAGGAGCGGTCCCTCAGACTGCGGTACGCACGATCGCCGTGACAGCGCTGCTGACCTGAGGACGTTCTCGCAGATCAGCGGCCCTGCCGGTAGAGGCGGCGCCGGGAATCGAACCCGGGTACAGGGCTTTGCAGGCCCTTGCCTAAGCCACTCGGCCACGCCGCCCTTGTCTCCGGTCCGGCAGCGTAGCCGGTGCCGCCAGCGGGTCCGGAGCGGTTGCAGCTCAGCGGGTGCGGCCGAGGACCACCAGGGTGACGTCGTCGGTGAAGCCGCCGGCGGCATGGCGGCGGGCGGCGGCGATGCAGGCGTCGGCGACCGCGTCGGCGGTGCCGCCGGTTGCCGCGCCCCTGACGACGGCGATGAGGCGGTCCACGCCGAACTCCTCCCCGGCGGCGTCGCGCGGCTCGACCACCCCGTCGGTGAAGACGACGAGAAACCCGCCGGGCTCGACCACCGCCTCCGACTCGGCCCATGGGCCGGGGATCACCCAGCCGCACACGGGGCCGCTGGCCTCGAGGCGCTTGACGGTGGCCTTCGGGCCGACGAGCAGCAGGTCGGGGTGGCCGGCCGACGACCACCGGCAGCGGCCGGTGGTGGGGTCGAGGACGACCAGGGCCCCGGTCAGGAACTGCTCGCCGGTGTCGCCCATGGCCCGCTGCACCCACGACCACACCTCGGCGGGCCCGTAGCCCTCGTGGAGCGCCGCCATCACCAGCTGCTTGGTGCGCAGGGCGTACACGCCGGTGGCCGCGCCGTGGCCGGCCACGTCGACCAGGGCGAGGGCGGTGCGGCCGTCACCCAGGTCGACGACGTCCCACCAGTCACCGGCGATGACGCCCTCGGCCGGCTCGAACCGGCCTGCCACCGCCCAGCCCGGGGCCAGCGGGACCTTGGAGGCGGCCAGCTCGTCGCGCAGGGTGAGCACGACGAGGCCGCGTCGGGCCAACGCCCCCCGGGCCCGGTCGGCGTCGCCGAGCTCGGTGAGGATGCGGCGGCGCATGGCCTCGACGCCGTCGGCCACCTCCTCCAGCTCGGGCGGCCCGACGGGTTCGATGACATGGTCGAGGTCGCCGCCGGCCACCTGGGCGACGCTGCGGCGCAGGTCGTCGAGGGGCACGGTGAACCACCGGGTGATCAGCATGCGGGTCACGACGGCGATGCCGAGCCCGATGACGAGCGACGCCACCAGCACCCGGGTGGTGAGCGAGCGGGCCCGGTCGCGGTCGTCCTCGGCCTGCATCAGCTCGAGGTTGACGCCGCGCCTGACCTCGTCGATGCGCGCCGTCGCCTGGTCGAACAGCCGGAGGGTGCTCTCTGCTTCGACCAGCACCTCGGCCTCGCCCACCCGCCCGTTCCGCTTGGCCGCGATCTCCGGCTCGGCCACCTGCTCCTGCCACTGCGTGATGGCCGTCTGGCTGGCCTCGACGCCGGCGAGGAGGGCGGGCTCGGTGGCGAGGAGCCGGCGCAGCTCGTCCAAGGCCCGAGCCGCCGCCCGCCGGCCGTTGACGTACACCTCGAGCTGCTCGTCCTGGCCCGTGATGATGTAGCCCCGCTGGCCGGTCTCCTGGCTGATGAACGCGTTGAGGAGGGCCGCCACCTCGGCGCGCGCCGGGTTGAGCCGCTTCTCGACGACCTCGGCGGTGCTGTCACGGACGACGGTGAGCCCCACCGCGAAGGCGACGTCCACGCCGATGAGGGCGACAAAGGCGAGGACCAGGATCTGCACCCGGCGCCGGAGGCGCATGCGACCGCTGGGCACGCGTGCAACCTAGGGCAGAGCGCCCCGGCGCCGGCCGGCGACCGGGTCTTCTCAGCGCGGCGCGGCGGCGACCGACGGCCCGAGGGGAGCCGCCTGACGCCTCCTGACCAGGCGGGCGGCGGCCCAACCTGCGCAGGCGATCCACACGACGGCCAGGGTCAGCGTGAGCCCACCGGCGTAGTCGCGGGGCAGGTAGGTGGGGTTCGACGGCATCCGCCCGTAGCCCCGCAGGGCCGGCCACGAGACGGCGACGATGACGGCGCTGAGGAGCAGCGCCGTCTGAAGGGGCGCCTTCAGCCACCGGGGCGCGAACCGCACCACGAGCCATCCGACGGCTATCGCCGCTGGGGCCACCACCACGTCGTGGACGACCGCCGCAGTGACCCACCAGCGCACCCACACCGCCGGGCGGACGTCGATGCTGCGGAGCACGGCGTAGCGGACCGTGACGGCGAACATGGCCACGCCGGCCACCGCCGCAAGCACCCGGGCCGCCGTCCCGGCTCTCATCGGACCTCCACGGTCGTCACCCACTTGGTCTGCAGCACCCCGGGCCGGTTGGGGGCGATCAGCCGCAGCGGGAAGCCGTGGTCGGGATCGAGGGGCTGGCCGTCCAGGTGGGTGGCGAGCAGGGTGTCCGCGTCGGCGGCGTGGTCCTGGCCCACTTTGGAGGTGCGGTAGGCGCCGCGCTGCTCGAGCGAGGAGAGCACCACCTCGGCGCCCGGCTCGGCCCCTGCCCTTCTGAGCAGGTCGCGCAGCGGCACGCCCCGCCAGTCGGCCGACGCGCTCCACCCCTCGACGCAGGTGATCGGCAGCGAGGCCGTGCGGGTGGACATGGCCAGCACCTCGTCGTAGGTCAGCACGAGCGGGGTGGCCACCCGCCCCTCGACCCGGAGGCGGTAGGCGCCGAGGTCGACGCCGCGGGTGCCGGCGTCGGCCGCGCTGCGGTTGACCGGCACCCCCTGCGGCCCGCTGCCGGGATCGCGGGTGGCGAGCACCGACAGCGCCCGGAGCGGCCGGACCGTGGCGCCTGCCGTGGTGACGGTGACGACGCCGGCGGCGGCGCCCACGACGCCGAGGAAGCCCCGGCGCGACAGCCGGCCGTCGGTGGCATCGTCCTCCTTCAGAGAACGCCGGAGGGCTGCCGCCGTGATCCCGGCCACGGCGGCGACGTGGATGAGCAGACCTCCCATGGTGAGCCAGGAGGCGGCGAAGTGGGCCTTGCGGAAGTCGAACTTCCACGGGTACCAGCCGGCGATGTTGGCCGTCCCGGTGCCCAGCAGGAACAGGCTGCCACCGACGAGGGGGAGGAGGGCGGCCCGCCACAGCGCCTCTCGGACGGTGCGGAACGGCGGCCACTGGACGAACCGGGGCCAGACGGCCCACAGCTTGGCCAGCAGGAGCGGTATCGCCGCCAGGCCGGTGATGACGTGCACGCCCTGGGTGATCCGGTAGAGGCCGGCCGGCCGGGCCGGGATGGCGAGCCAGGTGGGCGGGTCCTGCTGGACGTGGCTCCACAGGCCCGTGAGGAAGCAGACGGTGAACGTGACGGCCAGGGCGATGCCCAGCCGGGCGGCGATCCGGTCGTCGTGCAGCTTGCTGCTGGTCGCCGGTGGAGCGATCGGTTCACCAGGCTCGGGCAGCCAGCGACGGACGGCGGGCGGCGGCTCGGGCCACCGGAGGCGGACGGCCATCAGCTCACCCGCTCGTGCGGGCGGGCCAGGATCCCGACCGGCCGCCCCTCGACCCGGCGGGTGCCCCGGTGCACCAGCCCAGCCGCCAGCGCCAACGCCGGCAAAGCGTCGGGCCCGACCACTGCCCAGGGGAACCAGGCGCCCACCTCGTCGCCCCGCTCCAGCCGAGCCCGTCCCTGCCGGACGCCGCTGGCCCTCGCGTCGGCCTCGACGGCCACGGAGCCGCCCGGTCGCACCACCTGGCGGAGGCGGGCCAGCAGCCTGGTGGGCTCGCCGCCGATGCCGATGTTGCCGTCGGCCAGCACGGCGCTGCCCCAGCGGCCCTCGGCCGGGAGGCGGTCGAAGACGGAGCGGGCCAGGACGACGGCGCCCTGCTCGCGAGCCAGCGCCACGGCCCCCGGCGCGGTGTCGACGCCCAGCGCGGGCACACCCAGCTCGAGGAGGGCAACGACCAGCCGGCCCGGCCCGCAGCCGACGTCGAGCACCGGGCCGGGAAGCAGGGTCAGCAGCGACCGCTCCTCGGCGGTGGCGGCACCGAACCAGCGGGACGCGCTCTCGCCGAGCACCTCGCCGCCCTCGGCCCGCAGGACGAGGTTGGTCATGACGCCGGCGTCCCGAGGAAGCGGGAGGCGGTCGCGCTCACCCGCAGGTGGGGGTGGGCGTGGGCGATGGCGGCCAGGTCGGCGGCGTCGTCGATGTCGCGCAGGGTGGGGAGCGGGCCGACGGACAGGCCGAGCTCGACCAGGCGGTCACGCTGCAGGCGGCCCGTGCGGTCGGTGCTCATCGGGACACCGAGGAAGCAGGCCGGATCAGGTCGCCGGAGGGCGACGACCCACCAACCCCCGTCGTCAGCCAGGCCAAGCGCAGCGTCATGGCCGTCGAGGAGGGAGAGGGCGGCGTCGAGGTCGGACGGCTGCAGCTGCGGCGTGTCCATCCCCACCTGCACACCGGCGGCGCCGGCGTCGTCCCAGGCTGCGGCCAGGCGCTGGTCGAGACCGTCCCCCCGCTGGGGCACCACCTCGAAGCCGGGCGGCAGCCACGCCCCGGGGGCGCCGTCGAGGGCGACAACCAGACGGTCGGCCGAGCAGCGGGACACCGCCTCGCAGGTGTCGGAGAGCGCCGCCTCGGCCACGGCCGCCGCTTCGTCCGGTGACAGCGGGGGGCACAGGCGGGTCTTCACCCGCCCGGGCACGGGGGCCTTGGCCATCACGATCGCCACCGTCGCGGACCGGGCGCTCACCGCAGCGCTCCCGCCATGTCCCGCACGGCCTGGGCCGTGCCCCGCACCGTCCCTGTCACCTTCGAGCGACCGATCCGCGGCGCATACGCCACCTCGACCTCCGACACCCGCCATCCGCCCGCCACGGCCTTCAGCACCATCTCGAGCGGCCACCCCGAGCGGCGGTCGACCAGCCCGAGGCCCAGCAGCCCCTCACGCGAGGCCGCTCGCATCGGCCCGAGGTCGGTGAGGCGAAGCCCGGTGCGGCGGCGCAGCTCGAACGCCAGCACCCGGTTGGCCAGGCGGGCGTGCAGGGGCCAGGCACCGGCGGCCGAGGGCCGGCGGGCGCCCAGGACCAGGTCGGCCTCGCCGGCCATCACCGGACCGGAGACGAGGGGGAGCTGGCTCAGGTCGAACGAGCCGTCGGCGTCGCAAAAGGCGACGACCGGTGCCGTTGCGGCTTGCAGCCCGGCGAAGCAGGCCGAACCGAAGCCCCGCTGCGGCTCGACGACCACGGTGGCACCGAGCGAGCGGGCCACGTCGCCCGAGCCGTCGGTGCTGCCGTTGTCCACCACGACGGCTCGGAAGCCGTCAGGCAGGCCGGCGAGAACCCCGGGCAGTGCGGCGCGCTCGTCGAGGACGGGCAGCACGACGTCGACCTGGGCAGGCGGGGGCACGGCCTCCACAATCCCCCCGGCCGCCCCCGAAGACACAGCCCAGAACCTTACGGACTGCGAAACAACGACGGCCCGGTTGTGCCGAGCGGCCACGGCACGGGCACCATCTTCGGCGTGGCGACCACCCCCACCTCGCGCGTCCTCGTCGTCGACGACGACGAGACGGTCAGCGAGGTCGTGCGCCGCTACCTCGAACGGGACGGCTATGCCGTCGACACCGCCTACGACGGCGTCACCGCCCTGCGGCAGGCCCTCGCCCACCCACCCGACCTCATGGTGCTCGACCTCATGCTGCCCGGGATCGACGGCATCGAGGTGTGCCGGCGCCTGCGCCAGTCCCACCCCGTCCCCGTCATCATGCTGACGGCCAGGGGTGACGTGGACGACCGGGTGACCGGGCTCGAGGTGGGTGCCGACGACTACGTGACCAAGCCCTTCTCGCCTCGCGAGCTGACGGCCCGCGTGGGCGCCGTGCTGCGCCGGGCCGCCGCCGTCGACCAGCAGCAGCCGTCGCTGCTGGAGGCCGGCCGCATCCGGCTCGACACCGCCAGCCGCCGCTGCTGGGTCGGCGGCACGCTCGTCCAGCTCACCACCAAGGAGCTCGACCTCCTGGCCTTCCTCCTCCGCTCGCCGGGCCGGGCTTGGCGGCGCGAGGAGCTCCTCGAGCACGTCTGGGGCTGGACCTACGGCGACACCTCGACCGTCACCGTCCACATCCGCCGCCTCCGCGAGAAGGTGGAGGAAGATCCAGCAACCCCACGCCACCTCCAGACCGTCTGGGGCGTCGGCTACCGATTCGAGGCGAAGCCGTGACGACCGTGACCACCGTGATAACCCCCCGCCCCACCGGTTCGCGCCCCCGCCGCCTCGCGCTGGCCGCCACCGGCGCCGGCCTGGTCGCCGTCGTCCTGTTCCTCATCGGCCTGCCGCTGACGGACACCGTGCAGCTCGTGGGCCTTGCCGTCGGCGGGGCCGCGCTGGTGGCCGCCGCCACCGGGCTGGCCTGGCGCTCCCTCGGCTCGGTTCGGGGGCTGCTCGTCCTCGCCGCCCTGGTGCCGGTCATCGCCACCGTGGTGAGCGCAGCGACGGCCTCCTGGCTGATGTTCCTGTCCGAGCACGACCTGCGGGCACTGTTCGTGGTGCTCGTGGTCAGCGGCGGCGTCGGCATCGCCATGGCCGTCGTCCTCTCGGACCGGCTGGCCCAGGGCACGGCCGCCGTGGCCGACCTGGCCCGTGCCGTCGACGAAGGTCCGGTGCGCCTGTCGGGCCGCCGCCTGCCCGGCGAGCTGCAGGCGGTGGCCGACGAGCTCGAGGACGCCAGCCAGCGCCTGGTCGAGGCGGCGGCCCGTGAGGAGGCCATGGACGTCAGCCGCCGCGAGCTGGTGGCGTGGGTCAGCCACGACCTGCGCACCCCGCTGGCCGGCATCCGGGCCATGAGCGAGGCGCTGGAGGACGGTGTGGTCGACGATGCCGTGACGGTCGCCCGCTACCACCGCACCATCCGGCAGGAGGCCGACCGGCTGGCCGGGCTGGTCGACGACCTGTTCGAGCTGAGCCGGATCCACGCCGGCGCCCTCACCTTGAAGCCCGAGCGGGTCCCGCTGGTCGACGTGGTCGGCGACGCCGTGGCCGGTGCCTCGGTGGCGGCGGTGGCCAAGGGTGTCGTGCTCGAGGGCCGGGCCGACGAGCCGTCGCCGCTCGTCGAGCTGTCCACCCCCGAGATGGCCCGGGTCGTCCGGAACCTGCTCGACAACGCCATCCGCCACACCCCGGCCGGGGGTCGGGTCGAGGTCGTCGCCGGGGTCGACGGCGCCCGGGCGGTGGTGGTCGTGGCCGACGCCTGCGGCGGCCTGGCCGGCCACGATCTCGACCGGGTCTTCGACCTGGCCTACCGCGGCGACGAGGCCCGCACGCCCGGCGACGGCCGGGCCGGGCTGGGCCTGGCCATCGCCAAGGGCCTGGTCGAGGCCCACCACGGCAGCATCGCCGTGGCCAACGCCGGCCCCGGCTGCCGCTTCACCGTCTCCCTGCCTCTGGCCGAGGGCGCAGTGGCGTGACGACCCGATCGTCCTGTTCCCGGGGGCGGGTGGCGGGATGACGCGCGTCCTGGTGACCGGGGGCGCCGGCTTCATCGGCCGGCAGCTGGTGGCCCGGCTGTGCGACCAGGGCGACGAGGTGGTGGTGCTCGACCGCGAGGCCGAACGCGTCGACCCGAGGGCGGAGCTGGTGCACGGCGACCTGGCCGACCCGGCGGTCTGCGCGGAGGCGGTGCGCGGCGTCGACGTCGTCAGCCACCAGGCGGCCCGGGTGGGATTGGGCAAGGACCCATCCGACCTCCCTCTCTACGCCGCCGACAACGACCTCGGCACGGCCCGGCTCCTCAGCGCCCTGTGGGAGGCCGGCTTCTGCGGCCGCCTGGTCCTGGCGTCGTCGATGGTGGTCTACGGCGAGGGCCGCTACCGCTGCCCCCACCACGGCGAGGCCCGTCCCCCGGGACGGCGGCCGGACGACCTCGACGCCGGCCTCTTCGAGGTGCCGTGCCCCGAGTGCGGCAGCCCGATGGCCTGGGAGCGGGTGCCCGAAGCGGCGCCGTTCGACCCTCGGTCCGGCTACGCCGCCACCAAGGCGGCCCAGGAGCACCTCACGTCGGCCTGGGCCCGAGAGGTGGGCGCCTCGGTGGTGGCGCTGCGCTACCACAACGTGTACGGCCCCGGCCTGCCCCGCGACACCCCCTATGCCGGCGTCGCCGCCATCTTCCTCTCCTCCCTCCTGCGGGGTGAGCCTCCCACCGTCTTCGAGGACGGGGGCCAGGCCCGCGACTTCGTGCACGTCGCCGACGTGGCCGCCGCCAACCTCCTGGCCCTCTCGCACCCGACGGCGGCCGAGCCCGGCGAGCTGGTGCCGCTCAACGTGTGCAGCGGGCGGGCCGTGACGATCCGCGAGGTGGCCGAGTCGCTCAGCCGCGCGGTCAACGGGCCGGAACCGGTGGTCAGCGGCCGCTGGCGCCCCGGTGACGTCCGCCACGTCGTCGCCGACCCGAGCGCGGCCACCCGGGTGCTCGGGTTCCGGGCCCGGGTCGGCCTCGACGAGGGCCTGGCCGAGCTCGCCGGCGTTCCCAGCAGCGCACGACCGTGAGCCGTCCGCGCCTGGCGCGGTCGGCCCCGGGTCGGCCCTGGCTGGCCGCGGGGGGTTTTGCCGCCTGCACGGTGGCTGCGACGGCGCTGTCGGCCGCCGCCGCCCGGCTCAGCATCCTGGACCGCCGCGACAGCGGGTGGACATTCGTCGAGCTCGTCTTGGCCTGGCTCCCCGTGTGGGTGGCCGGGGTCCTGCTCGTCCTGCGGCTGCCCCACCGCTGGGCGCTGGTCGGCTGTGCCGTCGCGGCCGTGGCCATCCGGGGCGCCGCCCTCGCCGGCCCGCCGAACATGTCGGACGACGTGTATCGCTACGCCTGGGACGCCAAGGTCCAGCTGTCCGGCGTCGACCCCTACGGCCAGGCGCCCCTCGATCCCGACCTGGCTCCCCTGCGGGAGCGCTGGCTGTTCCCTGACCTGGCGGAGAGCGACGCCACCCGCATCAACCGGCCCAGCGTCCGCACGATCTACCCGCCGCTGGCCCAGGCCTGGTTCGTGGCCGTGCGGGTGGTGACCGGCGGCGCCGCGGGGGAGCGGCCCTGGCAGGCCGCCGCCGCCGTCGTCGACCTCGGCCTGTGCGGCCTGCTGGCCGCCGGCCTGCGCCGGCTCGGGCACGACCCGCGCCTCGCCGCCTGGTGGTGCCTCTCCCCGGTGGCGGCCGTCGAGCTGGTCAACAACGCCCACGTCGACGGCGTGGCCGTGGCCCTCGCAGCGGCGGCCGTGCTGGTGGCCCGCCGCCGGCCCGGGCTGGCGGGTGGGCTGGTGGGCGCGGCCGCCATGGTGAAGCTGTACCCGGCTCTCCTGATCGTGGCGGTGGCCCGCCGGCGACCGCTCGTGGCCGGCGGTGCGTTCGCGGCCGTCTGCGCCGTGGCCTACCTGCCCCACGTCCTCGCCGTGGGGCCCAAGGTCCTGGGCTACCTCCCCGGCTACCTGCAGGAGGAGCGCTACGACCAGGGCGGCCGCTTCCTCCTCCTCTCGCTGACCCGCCTGCCGCCCGACCTTCTCCCCCTGCTCGCCGCCGCCGTGGTGCTCGCCGCGGCCGCCCTCGTGTGGCTGGCCGACCTGCCCGCCTGGCGGGCCGCCCCCCTGCTCCTCGGCGCCCTGCTGCTCGTGGCGACGCCGGTGCAGCCGTGGTACGCCGTGTCGGTGGCCGCGCTGGGTGTGCTCGACCGGGCGTGGTGGTGGGCCGTGCTGGCCATGGTGGCCTGGCCCTACTACGCGGCGGTGGTCCTGGACGACCCGGACGCCCCGTCACTCGGGCGGGCGGGCTACGCGTTGGCGCTGGCCGCCGTTCTCGGGGCCACGCTGGCCCGCCGCCTCCACGAGCGGAGGGGCGGGCGGTCGGGCACCGGCCCGGCGCCGCGTGCCCACGGCGCCGCGGCCGAGCCCCTGGCCGTGGCCCCGTGACCGCCGGCGCCGAGGTGGGCGTCTTCGGCGGCTCGGGCTTCTACGCCTTCCTCGACGACGTGGCCGAGGTCGAGGTGGCCACCCCCTACGGCCCGCCGTCGGCTCCGGTGGCCGTGGGCACCATCGCCGGCCGGCGGGTCGCCTTCCTTCCCCGCCACGGCAAGGAGCACCAGCTGCCGCCCCACCGGGTCGACTTCCGGGCCAACGCCTGGGCCCTCCACAGCCTGGGAGTGCGCTCGGTCATCGGGCCCTGCGCCGTCGGGTCGCTACGGGTCGACCGCCGCCCCGGCGACCTCGTCGTCCCCGACCAGCTGGTCGATCGCACCTGGGGCCGGCCCGACACCTTCGCCGACGCCGCGCCGGTGCAGCACCTGAGCTTCGCCGACCCCTACACCGACGAGCTCCGCCAGGTCGTCCTGGCCGCCGCCCGCCAGGAGCACGATCCCGGCCGGGTCCACGACGGCGGCACCGTCGTGGTGATCCAGGGGCCCCGGTTCTCCACCCGGGCCGAGAGCCAGTGGTTCCGCCGCATGGGGTGGGACCTGGTCAACATGACCCAGCACCCCGAGGTGGCGCTCTGCCGGGAGCTCGGGATGGGCTACGCAGCCATGGCGCTGGTCACCGACTACGACAGCGGCGTCGACGACTCGTCCGACGTCGAGCCCGTCACGATGGAGGAGGTGTTCCGGGTGCTGGCCCAGAACGTCGAGCTCACCCGTCGCATCCTCCTGCGCACCATCCCCCTCCTGCCCGAACCGGGCTGATCCCCACCGGCCACGACCAAAGCACCCCCCGGCAGCGGCGGGCGGGGCGGCGGCCTGCCAGGATGCGCTGGTGAGGGATACGAGGGGACGGGTCGGGTGAGCGGTCCGATCGTGCTGGTCAACCCCGGGTCGGGCCCGCGGGAGACCCCGGTGGCCGACCTGACCACGGCGTTCGGCGACCTGGCCGAGGTGCGGGCCACCACCGGGCAGGGCTTGGCCATCGACGTCGCCCGGGCCGTCGACGGCGGCGCGCCGTGGGTCGGCGTGGCCGGAGGTGACGGCTCGCAGCGGGTCGCGGCTCCGGTCCTGGCCGCCGCCCAGCGCCCCCTGCTCCCGGTGCCGTGCGGCACCCGCAACCACTTCGCCAAGGACCTGGGCCTCGACACCGTCGAGGCGGCGGTGGCCGCAGCCAAGGAGGGCGACCGCACCCGGGCCGTCGACCTGGCGTGGGTGGGGGAGGAGTGCTTCCTCAACACCTGCAACCTCGGCATGTACACGGCCATCGTGAAGGAGAGGATCCGCCAGAAGGGCAAGCTGCCGAAGCGGGCCGCGGACGCCATCGGCATCGTCCGTGAGGCGACCCGGGGCCACCGGCTCCGCCTCGTGATCGACGGCCGGCCGGTCACCACGTGGGCCGTCTTCATCGGGAACAGCTGCTACGGCGACAGCATCGGCGACCTCGCACGCGAGGCGCTCGACGACGGGCTCCTCGACGTGCGCATCATCCTGGCCAACCAGAAGGTGGCCCGCCTCCGGCTCCTCGGCGCGCTCCTCGGCGGCCGCCTCCACCGCACGCCGGTCATGGAGCAGCTCTGCGCCCCCCGCGTCGAGGTCGAGACCCCCGGCTGCGGCGCCATGGACGTGGCCGTCGACGGGGACGTCTTCCGCCTCTGCACCCCGCTGCGGCTCCGCATCGAGCCCCGGGCCCTCACGGTGCTGACCGCTCCGGACGTCGGCGCCGATTAACCCGGGGCCACGAGCTGGCCCAGGCGGTCCTTGAGCCACGAGGCGTCGGTGACCGCGTGGCCCTGGTGGTCGTTGTTGAAGTAGGCGTAGACGTCGTGCTCCTGGTCGAGCCACCCGGCCAACCGCTGCGCCGTGCTCTCGAGCCGCTCTGGCCCGTACAGGCCCCAGTACTTGCTGCGCAGGGCGTCGGGCCCGTGGAAGCGGACGTAGGTCCAGTCGGTCGTCAGCTCCCACGGGTGGTGCTCGAGCAGGTCGTGGATGCACAGGGCGGCCCGGTGGCGACGGAGCACCTCGAAGACGTCGTCGGAGGCCCACGACGGCTCCCGCAGCTCGACCGCCCACCGCAGGCCCGACGGTTGGGCGACGGTCAGGAACTCGTCGAGCCGCTCCACGTTGCGCTTCCACGTCGGCGGCAGCTGCACGAGCGTCGGGCCCATCGACGGCCCCAGCCGCTGCACCCGGTCGAGGTGGTTCGGCAGCCACGAGGCGGAGTCGCGCAGCTTCATGCGGTGCGAGCCAAAGGCGCCGAGCTTGGCTGCGTAGGTGAACCCGGCCGGGGCCTTGGCCGCCCATCCCTCGACGGTCTCAGGCGGCGGGAGGCGGTAGAAGGTGGTGTTCAGCTCGACGGTGTCGAACAGCGTGGCGTAGTGCTCGAACCACCGGCGCTGGGGCAGCTTCTCGGGGTAGACGATTCCCCGCCAGTCCCGGTACACGAAGCCCGAGCACCCGACACGGGCCCGTCCGGTGCCGCTCATCCGGTGGGCGTGGAGGGAATCGAACCCCCGACCCTCTCCGCGTCATGGAGATGCTCTACCAACTGAGCCACACGCCCGTGCGGCGGCTGAGGTTAGCCGTCTGGATCACGGGCGGGGCCGCGTGGAACGCTCGGGTGGTGACCGTCGGACGCCGGACCAAGATCGTCGCCACACTGGGCCCGGCGACCGACGACCCCCAGGTGCTCGACGCCCTGCTGGCCGCCGGCACCGACACCTGCCGGGTCAACCTGTCGCACGGCCCCATCGAGACGTCGCTGGGCCGGGTCGCCGCCGTACGG
Organism: Acidimicrobiales bacterium; assembly: GCA_030448245.1. Lineage (GTDB taxonomy): Bacteria > Actinomycetota > Acidimicrobiia > Acidimicrobiales > JAUJNH01 > JAUJNH01. The sequence goes on along the minus strand of JAUJNH010000005.1, from coordinate 276,712 downwards.
CGGGCGGCCGAGCGGGCGGGCCGTCACATCGGTGTCCTCTGCGACCTGCCTGGGCCGAAGGTCCGCACCACCGCGTTCGCCGAGGGGGTGGAGGTGGCTCCCTCCCAGCGGCTCCACCTGGTGGACGCCCGGCCCGGGGCGTCGGTCACCTCAGACGCCTCGGTCATCGCCATCGCCCTGCAAGGAGCGGTCAGCCTGCTGGAGCCGGGCGACATCGTGGGCCTGGGCGACGGCGGGGTCCAGCTGGTTGTCGTCGAACCGGGGGCGGAGACGGTGCTGGTCGAGGTGCGAAGCGGCGGGAAGCTCCGGGGGCGGCCGGGTGTCGTCCTCCCCGAGGACCGGATCCCCCTCACCTCGCCCACGGCCGACGACCTGGCCATGCTCGAGCGACTCCTCGAGGTCGGCATCGACTACGTCGCCGTCTCCTTCGTGCAGACCGCGGCCGACGTGCAGGCCGTGCAGCGGGCAGGCGGCGCCAGCGGCCCTCTCGTCATCGCCAAGGTCGAGACCCAAGCCGCGGTCGACGACCTCGAGGCCATCATCGAGATGGCGGACGGCGTGATGGTGGCGAGGGGAGACCTGGGCGTGCGGGTCCCCCTCGAGGACGTGCCCCACATCCAGCGCCGCCTGATCCAGGCCGGCGTCTCCTACGGCAAGCCGGTGATCACGGCCACCCAGATGCTCGAGTCGATGATCACCGCCCCGACGCCCACCCGGGCCGAGGTGACCGACGTGGCCAACGCCGTGTCCCAGGGCACCAGCGCCGTCATGCTGTCGGCCGAGACCGCCGTCGGCCGGGACCCGGTCGCCGTCGTCGAGGCCATGGCCCGGATCATCGTCCGGGCCGAGCGCGAGTTCGACCACGTGGGTTGGGGCAAGCGGCTCGGCCGCCAGCACCAGGCCCGACTGGGCGAGGTGTCGGCGGCGTCGAGGATCACCTCGGCCATCACGGCGGCGGCCTGGCAGGCCTCGGTCGACGTCGAGCCTGCGGCCGTCATCGCCTGCACCCGCAGCGGCTGGACGGCCAAGGCCATCAGCCGGTTCCGCCCCGCCTGCCTGCTCCTCGGGGTCACTCCGAACCTGACCACCGCCCGCCAGCTGTCGATGGCCTGGGGCGTCACCCCGCTCGTCGTCACCGAGCTGGCCACCACGGACGACATTGTGTGGTGCGCAATCGAGGCGTCGGTCCACGCCGGCTACGTGAAGGCTGGTGACATCGTGGCCGTGCTGGCCGGCAACCCGAATGACTCGACGGCCACCACCGACGTCCTCCGCCTCGTGGTCCTCAGATGACGACCTGTGAACCCGTGGCGGACGGGGAAGAGCCCCACCCCTGGCGCCGTTTGCACTGTCAACTGTTCTCTGCCGTGCTCTCGCTCCGGAGTGGCGGCGCTACCGCCAGACCAGGTGGATCCCCGGCTCGGTGACGGCACCCTCGGCGATCGCCTCGGTCAGGACCGCGGCGACGGCCTTGGTCGGGGCCGACGGCAGCCCGCGGGCCCGGGCGGCCAGCCCGATCTGCCGCAGGGGGAGGCCGTCGACCCCCACGGCCCGCCACGGCCCCACCAGCCAGGACGGCACCGCGCTGGCCGGCACGATGCCGCACGCCCACCCCTCGAAGCACAGCGAAGCGAGGAGGCGGACGCCGTCGAGCTCGGCCTTGGCCCGCAGCGTGATCCCGGCGTCGGCCGCCACCTGGTCCAGCTCCCGGCGGAAGTTCGTGCCGGGCGCCGGGAGGAGCAGCTCGGCACCGTCGAGGGCGGCAAGCGGTATGCGGTCGTGCTCGGCCAGCGGGCTCGACGAGGGGGCGACGAGCAGCAGCTCCTCGTCGAACAAGGCTTCGGCCGCCAGCTCCTGGGAGGGGAGGGGCAGCGTCAGGAGGGCCAGGTCGAGCGTGCCCGCCACCAGCTGCGGCTCCAGGGTGGCCGACGTGCCCTCGGCGACGATCAGGGCGATGCCGGGATGGGCGCTGGCCAGCCGGGAGACGAGGCTCGGCACCAGCCACCGACCGGTCGTGCCCAGGACACCGAGGTGGACCCGGCCCCGCACGTCCGAGCGCAGAGCGCCGACGTCGGCGACCAGCGCGTCCAGCTCGTTCTGCACCCGGCGGGCCCGCTCGACCACGGCCGTGCCCTCGGCCGTGAGGCGCCCTGCCGCCCGGTCGACGAGCGCAGCGCCGAGCTCCTTCTCGAGGTTGGCGATGTGCGAGCTGACGTTGGACTGCACGGTGTGCAGGGCGTCGGCCGCCGCCGAGAACGTCCCGTGGTCGGCCACGGCCACCAGGGCGGCGAGCTGCCGGAGATCCATCGCTACAAACGATAGCAAGGATCGCTAGAAACAGTTGGACAGATGGACGGGTCGAGGAGCATGATGAACCAAGTCGACGAGCGGTTCCCCCCCGCCGCTCGGCGCAGTCGAAGGACCGGCCCTCCCCCCCAGGTCGGTCCTTCGTCGCGTCAGCCGTAGGGTTGGTTCGTGGGACGCGGGGCCGCCTTCTTCGACATGGACCGCACCCTCCTGAAGGGGGCCAGCGGCCCGGTCATCTCCCGGGCGCTGCGGTCGGCGGGTGTGGTGTCCGAGCGGTCGCTTCCGGGCGAGAGCGCCATGTACGCCCTGTTCGACGCCGTCGGCGAGACCCTGCCGGTGATGCTCCTGGCCCGGGGGGCGGCGCTGCTGGCCAAGGGATGGGACGCCGAGCAGGTGCGGGCGGCCGGGGTGGAGGCGGCCGAGGAGCTGGCCCGTGACGTGGCCCCCTACGCCCTGCCGCTCATCGGAGAGCACCAGGCGCAAGGGCGGCCCGTGGTGCTGACCACCACCACGCCCGACCACCTCGTCCGGCCGCTGGCCGAGCGGCTCGGGTTCGACGATGTCGTCGCCACCCGCTACGGCGAGGCCGACGGAGCCTTCACGGGCCAGCTCGAGGGCGAGTTCGTGTGGGCCACCGGAAAGCGGGCCGCGGTGGCGGCCTGGGCCCGGGCCAACGACGTCGACCTGGCCTCCTCGTACGCCTACTCCGACAGCGTCTACGACCTGCCCCTGCTCCTCGCCGTCGGGCACCCCTGCGCCGTGAATCCCGACCCCCGCCTGCTGGCCGTGGCCACGGTCGCCCGTTGGCCCGTGCGGCACCTCGACGCGCCGGCCGGCGTGCCGAAGCTGCTGGGGCTGGAGCCCTACGACGTGCTGAAGCAGCTGGCCCGCCCTGCGGCGGTCCCCTACGCCCGGCTCCGCATCGACGGCGCCGAGCACATCCCCCGGGAGGGCCCGGGGATCGTCGTCGCCAACCACCGGTCCTACTTCGATCCCGCGGCCCTCGTCGTGCTCGCCGCCCGAAGAGGGCGGGCGCTGCGCTTCCTGGGCAAGAAGGAGGTGTTCGAGGCTCCCGTCGTCGGGCCGCTGGTTCGCAGCCTCGGCCACATCCGCGTCGACCGCGGCACCGGCTCGGACGCGCCGCTCGACGCCGCCGCCGCCGCCCTGGCGGCCGGCGAGCTGACGTGCATCCTCCCCCAGGGCACCATCCCCCGCGGCGAGCAGTTCTACGAGGCAGAGCTGGTGGGGCGCCCAGGGGCGGCCCGCCTCGCCGCCCGTACCGGGGCGCCGGTGATCCCCGTCGGACTGTGGGGCACCGAGGCGGTGTGGCCCCGCTCCTCGAAGGTGCCCTACATCTGGAACCTCGTCCGCCCGCCCACCGTCGAGGTGCGGACCGGGCCCCCGGTCCCGCTCGAGCGCACCGACGCCCGGGCCGACACCGAGACGATCATGCGGTCCATCGAGGCCCTCCTCCCGCCGGATGCCCGCAGCCGCCGCCAACCGACCGGTGAAGAGCTGCGCAAGGCCTCGCCGTAGGTCGCGAGGCTGCTGGCTAGACCTGGTGCCCCAGCGGGCCCCGCCGGGACGAAGCCCGTCCCCTCGCTGGACGGAGGAGGCCGGCCG
>JAUJNH010000005.1:164827-272682 GCA_030448245.1 Acidimicrobiales bacterium | reverse complement strand
CGGCGAGGAACGAGCCGCCGGCCGGGGGAGGAAGCGAGGGGTCAGAGGGCGGAGTGTCGGGCGGGATGGTGCGCGCCGGGTGCTTGGCGTGCGAGCGGGCCCCGCCGGGACGAAGCCCGTCCCCTCGCTGGACGGAGGAGGCCGGCCGGCGAGGAACGAGCCGCCGGCCGGGGGAGGAAGCGAGGGGTCAGAGGGCGGAGTCCCGGTGGGGGTGTTAGGGCAGGAGGCTCTGCTGGGCTCGTGCGAAGGGGGCGAGGAAGCCGGCTTCGACCGGTGGGACGGTGGTCGCGGCGATCGCCGCCACCACCCGGCCCTTGCGGGAGAAGACGTAGGCCAGGCGGTTGGCGCCCTGGTCCACGTGGGTGTCGATCCCGACCGTGTCGTTGGTGGCCGGCACCACGAAGGTGGTGGCCGGGTCCTTGGACATGGCCTGCACGACCCGCTTGGCGTAGGACGCCGCCCCGGCCTCGTCGGCGAACTGGTAGAGCCGCACGGTGACCAGCTCGGCTGAAGCGGGCTTCTGCCACGCCCGGACGAAGCCGTTCACGAGCCGGGTCTCCTGGAACACCACCCTGGTCTGATCGCCCCGCTCAGCGGCCAGGCGGTCGATGTCCACCGGGCCGCCCACCAGCAGGCGGGTGTCGGGGATCTGGTCGAAGCCGGACGGACCGGCGACGATGACGGTGGCCAGGTCGATGGGAGGCGCGGGCGGGCCCGGCTCGGTGATCGGCGGGGACCCGTTCAGGCCCACACCGCCGCCGGAAGCCTCGCCTTCCTCCACGGTCAGCGCTCCCACCACCCCCGCGCCCAGCAGCACGGCGATGCATGCGCCCAGAACCACGACGAGACCCCGGGACGACCTTCCGATCACGGCCGGGCGAGGCTAGCGGGCCGGAGTGCGCACCCGCCGGTCGGCCCCTGGTCAGCTTCCGGCGAACCGCTGGCGGATGACGTTGAGGGCACCGCCAGCCTGGAGCCAGGCGATGTGCCCGGGCGAGAGGGTGTGGGTGCACGTGAAGTCGGACGTGGTGCCGTCGGCGTGGTGCAGCCGGCAGGCGACGGTCGTCCCCGGGGCGAGATCGGCCAGCCCGAGGACGCTGACGGTGTCGTCCTCGCGGATCTCGTCGTAGGTGGCGGGATCGGCGAACCACAGGGGGAGCAGACCCTGCTTCTTGAGGTTGGTCTCGGCGATGCGGGCAAACGATCGGGCCAGGATGGCGGCGCCGCCCATGAACCGGGGCTCCATGGCCGCGTGCTCGCGCGAGCTGCCCTCGCCGTAGTTCTCGTCGCCCACCATCACCCACCTCCGGCCGGCCGCCTTGAGGCTCTTGGCCACGTCCGGGAACGGCTTCACGGTCCCGTCAACGGGGTCACGGCCCTCGCCCACGGCACCGGAAAAGGCGTTCACGGCGCCGAGGTAGAGGTTGCCCGAGATGTTCTCGAGGTGGCCCCGGTACCGCAGCCACTTCCCGGCGGCCGAGATGTGGTCGGTGGTGCACTTGCCCTTCGCCTTGAGCAGCAGTGGCAGCTCGACGAGGTCCTGGCCGTCCCACGCCGGGAAGGGCTCGAGCAGCTGGAGGCGGTCGCTGTCGGGGCGGACGACGACTTCGACGGTCGAGCGGTCGTCGGGCGGGCTGACGAAGCCCCCGAGGCCGGACTCGAAGCCCCGGGAAGGGAGCTCCTCGCCCACCGGCTCGGCCAGCTTCACGCCGTCGACCGTGCCCGAGCGGGGGTCGAAGTCGAGGGTGCCGGCCAGGGCGAAGGCCATGACGGTCTCCGGCGAGGTGACAAACGCGAGGGTGTTGGCGCTGCCGTCGTTTCGCCTCGGGAAGTTCCGGTTGTAGGACGTGACGATCGTGTTGGTGGTGGCGGGATCGACGTCGTCGCGCTTCCACTGGCCGATGCACGGGCCGCAGGCGTTGGCCAGGACGGTGGCGCCGATGGCCTCGAGGTCGGCCAGCAGGCCGTCGCGCTCGATGGTGGCCCGCACCCGCTCCGAGCCGGGTGTGACCAGCAGCTGCGTCTTGACCCGGAGCCCCTCGGCCGCGGCCTGCCGGGCGATCGAGGCCGTGCGGGTGATGTCCTCGTAGGACGAGTTGGTGCAGCTGCCGATCAGCGCCGACGAGATCTCGAGCGGCCACCCCTGCTCTCGGGCCGCGGCGCCGACGGTGGCGACCGAGTGGGCCAGGTCAGGGGTGTGGGGGCCGTTGATGAGGGGGGTCAGCGTGTCGAGGTTGATCTCGATCAGCTGGTCGAAGCAGCGGAAGCCGATGTCCACGTCGGGATCGGCAGCCAGGTGCTCGGCGACGCCGTCGGCTGCGGCGGCGATGGCCTCGCGCCCGGTGGCCTTGAGGTAGGCGGCGGCCCGGCCGTCGTACGGGAAGATCGAGGTGGTGGCGCCCACCTCGGCGCCCATGTTGCAGATGGTGGCCCGCCCGGTGGCTGAGATCGACTCGACGCCGGGCCCGAAGTACTCGACGACGGCGCCCGTGCCGCCCTTGACCGTCAGGCGCTGCGCCACCTTCAGGATCACGTCCTTCGGCGACGACCAGCCCGACAGCCGGCCGGTGAGCTTGACCCCGATCACCTTCGGCCAGCGCACGTTGAAGGGCTGGCCGACCATCACGTCGACGGCGTCGGCCCCGCCGACGCCGATGGCGATCATGCTCAGCCCGCCGGCGTTGGGGGTGTGGCTGTCGGTGCCGATCATCATCCCGCCGGGGAACGCGTACTGCTCGAGCACGACCTGGTGGATGATGCCGCTCCCCGGCTTCCAGAAGCCGAGGCCGTGGCGGGCCGACACGGTGCGGAGGAAGTCGTAGACCTCGGCGTTGCTGTCCTCGGCCGCCCGCAGGTCGGTCCTGCCGTCGACCCGGGCCTGGATGAGGTGGTCGCAGTGCACGGTGGACGGCACCTGGACCTCGGGCACACCCGCCGTCATGAACTGGAGCAGGGCCATCTGGGCCGTGGCGTCCTGCATGGCCACCCGGTCGGGGCACAGGTCGGCGTAGCTCTCCCCCGCTTCACCGGCTGCCGGCCGGCGTCGGTCAGGTGGGCGAAGAGGACCTTCTCGGTGAGGGTGAGCGGCCGGCCCAGGCGCCGCCGTGCGACGGCCACTCGCTCGGGCAGCGCGGCGTAGAGGGTCTCGACGAGCTCCAACGGGGTGCTGGCGGTGACGGCCACGGCTGTCCTTCTCGTGGGTGCGGGCTGGTGAAGCCGGCAACGCTACGCCGCTCGGCGGCGCCGGCTCGTCGAGCGGCCCGAGGTCAGCGTGCGAGCAGGGCGAGCGACTCGAAGCTGGAGTCCGACTCGGTGGCGGCGGCGACGATGAAGATCGCCACGAGGATGATGAGGAAGGCGGCGACCATCAGGGCCACCCAGATCCACCCGATGATCTGGCCGGCCTTGGCCAGGCCCTCGCCTTCGTAGCGGCCGGGTTCAGCGGCGATCTCCCGCTTCGCCTGCGGGGCCAGGATCACCGCCGCGATGAAGGTGAGCGGGCAGACGACGAAGCCAGCGATGGCGCAGATCAGGGCGCGATCGCCTTGCCGTTGGTCGAGCGCGATGGTCCGTACTGGCCTGGAGGGGGGCCGTAGCCCTGGGGCGGCGGGGGCGGGTAGGAGGCCACGGAGGCAACGTAGCCGCGGTGGTCTAGACGTTGGCGCCGATAACCGCGGCGGCCTGGCTGCGCATGCGCTTCACCTTGTCGACCGGGGCCACGTACCAGCACTGGTGCACCGTCTGGTCCCAGCTGTCCAGCAGGGCGGCGGCGCGGGCTGGCGGTCAGCCGGGCGTGGCGGGTGACGAGCTCGCGCAGCTCCTCGCCGTGGGCCTCGTCGGGCCGCTCGAAGTCGACGAGGCTGGGATTGACCCTGCCGATCATGGTGCCGGACGGGTCCCAGACGTAGCAGGACCCGCCGGTCATGCCGGCGCCGAGGTTGTAGCCGACCCGTCCCAGGATCACGACGGTGCCGCCTGTCATGTACTCGCAGGCGTGGTCACCGGCGCCCTCGACCACCGTGGTGGCCCCGCTGTTGCGGATGGCGAACCGCTCACCCACGATCCCGGCCACGAAGAGCTCACCGCCGGTCGCGCCGTAGAGGCAGGTGTTGCCTGCCAGGGCGGGACGGTGGCCCCGCAGGGCATCGGCGCCGGCGGCGAGCGAGGCGTCGTCGACCGGTGGCCGGACGACGACGGTGCCGCCCCCCATGCCCTTGCCCACGTAGTCGTTGGCCTCGCCCACCAGTTCGAGGGTGACGCCGGCCGTGAGGAAGGCGCCGAAGCTCTGGCCGGCCGAGCCGTCGAAGTGCAGGAACGCCGTCCCGGGGGCGGCCCCTCGCCGAACTCGAGGGAGAGGCACCGCCGAGGGCGGCCCCCGATCGAGCGGTCCCCGTTGGCGATGGGGTAGGACAGGTGCAGCTCCTCGCCCTCCCAGAGGCCCCGGTAGGCGTCGGTCACCAAGCGGTCACCCAGGTCGCTGCGGGGCCGCTGCAGGGGGATGCCGGCCACGTACCGCCGGGCGGCGGCCGGGTCGTCCGGTGCCCGCAGCAGCGGGCTGAGGTCGGTCGCGCCGGCCCGGGGGTCGTCGACGGCGCGCTGGCGGAGGAGCTCGACCCGGCCGATGGCGTCGTCGAGGCTGCGCAGCCCCAGCGAGGCCAGCAGGCTCCGGACCTCCTCGGCCACGAAGATGAAGTAGGCGGCCACACCCTCGGGCGTGCCGGCGAACTTGGCCCGCAGGTGGGGCCGCTGGGTGGCGACCCCGGTCGAACAGGTGTCCTTGTGGCAGGCCCGCAGCATGATGCAGCCCTCGGCGATCATCGCGCCGGTGCCGAAGCTGAACTCGTCGGCGCCCAGGAGGGCGGCGACGAACACGTCCCGGCCGGTGAGGAAGCCGCCGTCGACCCGCACCCGCACACGGTCCCGCAGCCGGTTCTCGACCAGGGCCTGCTGGGTGTCGGCCAGCCCCAGCTCCCACGGCAGGCCAGCGTGCTTGATGGACGAGAGCGGTGACGCACCGGTGCCCCCGTTGGCGCCCGAGATCATGACCACGTCGGCCAGCGCCTTCACCACCCCGGCGGCGATCGTGCCGACCCCGTCCTCGGCCACGAGCTTGACGCCCACGTCGGCGAAGGTGTTGACCTGCTTCAGGTCGTAGATGAGCTGGGCCAGGTCCTCGATCGAGTAGATGTCGTGGTGGGGCGGCGGGCTGATGAGGGTGACGCCGGGCTGGGTGTGGCGCAGCTTGGCGATCTCGTCCGACACCTTGTGGCCGGGCAGCTGGCCGCCCTCGCCCGGCTTCGACCCCTGGGCGATCTTGATCTGCAGCTCGTCGGCGTTGGCGCAGTACTGGGGGTGACCCCGAACCTCCCGCTGGCGATCTGCTTGATCTTCGAGTTCTTGTCGTACCCCTGGGCGGCGGTGTGGCCGCGGGTGCGGAACCGGCTGGGGTCCTCGCCCCCTCGCCGCAGTTCGACTTGCCGCCCACGAGGTTCATGGCCATGGCCAGGGTCTCGTGCGCCTCGCGTGACAGCGACCCGTGGCTCATGGCCCCGGTGCTGAAGCGTTGCAGGATGGAGGTGGCGGGCTCGACCTCCTCGAGGGGCACGGGATCGCCGGCCGGCACCAGCTCGAGGAGGTCGCGCAGCTCGGTGGGCGGCCTCCCGTTGACCAGGGCCGCGTAGGCGTCGTAGCGCTCGGTCGATCCGGTGCGGATGGCCTGCTGCAGCTGGTGGGCCGCGGCCATCTGCTTCAGGGCCTCGGCCGCGCCGTCGGCCCGGGCCGCGGCCTGGAGGGCGTCTACCACCGACTTGTTGTGGGTGTGGTGCTCGCCGCCCCGCTTGAGGTCGCGGTAGTAGCCCGGGTTGGTGAGCTCGGCGGCGGCGTGGCGGACCAGGACGTCCTCGCCCAGGGCGTCCCACCCGAGGCCGCCGGTGGTCGAGGGCGTCCCCGGGAAGCACACGTCGACCACCTCGGGCCCGAGCCCGATGGCCTCGAAGATCTGGGCGCCCCGGTACGAGTCGACGGTGGAGATGCCCATCTTCGACATCACCTTCAGCACGCCGTCCTCGACGGCCGCCTGGTAGCGCTCCTGGGCCTCGGGCGACAGCACGTCCGAGTCCTCGCTGGCGTCGGCCTCGCTGGCCACCGTGGCCAGGGCCAGGCGGGGGCAGATGGCGTCGGCGCCGTAGCCGAGGAGGCAGGCGACGTGGTGCACGTCGCGCACGTCGTCGGCCAGCACCACCAGGCTGGCGCCGTCGCGCAGTCCCGCCTCGATGAGGCGGGACTGGGTGGCGCCGAGGGCGAGGAGCGACGGGATCGGCGCCATCTCGCTGGAGAGGCCGCAGTCGTCGAGCACCACGACCGTCGCCCCCATGGCCACCTCCCGCTCGGCGTCGGCGGCGACCCGCTCGATGGCGGCGCGCAGGCCGGCCGGGCCACCGCTGACGGGGTAGCAGGCGTCGACCGTGGCGGTGCTGCCCTCGCCCACGCTCAGGGCGGCCACCCCCTCAGGGAACAGGAAGAAGCTGGGCAGCTCGGCTTGGCGGCAGGCGTCCGGGCCCTCGACCAGCAACGGCCCCCGGGGGCCGAGCAGGGTTCGCAGGCTCATCACCGGTCGCTCTCGCAGGTGGTCGATGGGCGGGTTGGTGACCTGGGCGAAGCGCTGGCGCAGGTAGTGGTGGATCGGGCGCGGGCGACCAGCCAGGTGGGGCAACGGCGCGTCGTCGCCCATCGAGAAGACCGGCTCCTTGGCGTCCGCGGCCATGGGCTTCAGGACCATGCGCAGCTCTTCGACCGTGTAGCCGTGGGCGGCCTGGCGGCGGACCAGGTCCTGCGGGTCCGGGGTCTCGAGGGTGGGCTGGCCAGAGCTCAGCCGGACCAGACCGTCCGAGGCCCACCGGGCGTAGGGCCCGGCGGCAGCCAGGCGCTGCTTGCAGTCGTGGTCGATGAGGACTCCCCGGCTGGGGTCGACGAAGAGCATCTCGCCCGGGCCGAGCCGGCCCCGGGTGACGGTGCCGTGACCCGAGACGTCGATGGCGCCGGCCTCGGAGCAGCACGAGACGAGGCCGTCCTCGCAGATGGCGTAGCGCAGGGGGCGCAGGCCGTTGCGGTCGAGCGACGCGCCGACACCGAGCCCGTCAGAGAAGACCAGGCCGGCCGGGCCGTCCCACGGCTCGACCAGGCTGGCGTGGTAGCGGTAGAAGCCGCTGAGGGGGCGGTCGAGGTCCTTCACGCCCTCCCATGCCTCGGGGATGAGCATGGCCACCGCGTGGCGGATGTCGCGGCCGCCGCGGGTGAGCAGCTCGACGGCGTTGTCGAGCATGGCCGAGTCGGAGCCGTCCACGTCGAGCACAGGCCTGAAGAGCTCTTCCGGCCCCAGGCCCGCGGCCTCGGTGCCCAGCGTGGCCCGGGCCCGCATCCGGTTGAGGTTGCCGGCGATGGCGTTGATCTCGCCGTTGTGGCACAGGGTGCGGAAGGGCTGGGCCCGCTCCCACGTGGGGAGGGTGTTGGTGGAGAAGCGCTGGTGGAACACCGTGAACGCCGCCTCGAACCGCTCGTCCTGGAGGTCGAGCCAGAAGTCACCGAGCCGGTTCGCGGCGACCAGGCCCTTGTGGACGATCGTGCGGAACGAGCAGGAGGCGACGTAGGCCTCGGGATGGCCCTGCTCGAGCCGCCGCCGCAGCCGGAGCGCAGCCCGTTCGGCTGCCGCGCCGCTGGGCTCGCACCCTTCGGGCAGGACGAGGAGAGCCTGCAGCAGCACCGGCTTCGAGGCGAGCGCCTGCTCGCCGAGCGCGGTGTCGTCGACGGGCGGTTCCCGCCAGCCGGCCACCTCGATCCCCTCGGCCGAGGCGGCGCTCTTGACGGCGGTCTGCACGTCCGTGACGTCGCCGCGCACGAACAGCTGGGCGACGCCGTGACCCCCGTAGAGGGCGGCCGGGATGGGCGTCAGCACGCCCGACCCGTCGGCCGACTTGGCGTCAGCCGCCAGCGCGCCACGGTGGATCACCCGGGCCAGCCCGGCGAGGGCGGCGCTCACGATGTGACGGCTCGGACGACCCTGGGCGTCGGCGACGAAGCCGATCCCGCAGGCGTCGAGCTCACGGTCGCGCTGGTACTGCATGAGGGTCCTCCGGGCTTGGGGGCGGCTGTCGGGACCGGGTGCCTCTCCGTTGAGGGGCGCCATTGCCCACCCGGGTGCTGCTGGGTCTGGTTCTTGCGTGCTGCTGGCGACCGACACCCTGGCTCGCGGGCCTCATTGCCCTCGCCGGCCGAACGACGGATCCTAGCCACTTCGACTGCCGGACCGGCGGTGCCACCGCGGCCGCCTGCCTCAGGCCGGACAGGCTGACGGTCCTGGAGGCCGGCGGTCGGTCACAGCTGCGGCCACGACGTGGGAGGTCGGGGCTTGCGGCGCCCCTCGCCCAGCGCCCACGAGCGCCGCCACGAGGTCGCCTCGGGCCCCCGGAGGCTGGGCGTTGTGCCCGCCGCGGCCCGGCGACGGGCGTCCCAGAACCCGTGGGCGGCCTCGTCAGCCAGCACCTCGATGGCCCGCTCGATCCTGGCCGCGAACGCCCGGCTCGACTCGCCCTCGGACGGGTGCAGCGGGGCGCCGAAGAGCACGCGGGTGGACGAAGGTGTCGGCACCGTGGCCCCTCGCTTCAGCACCTTGCGCGTCCCCTGGAGGTAGACGGGCACGACGGGCCGTCCCGTCCTGGTGCCCAGGTAGGCGGCGCCGCCCCGGTGGGCATGCCCCCAGCCGTCGGGGCTGCGGCCCCCCTCGGGGAAGATCAGCAGGTTCCAGCCGTCGCCGAGCAGCCGCGCCGGCTGCTCGGCCGAGGCCCGGCTCACCTTGTGCCGGTCGATGGGGACCGCGCCGATGAGGAAGGCCGACAGGTGGGCCTTCAGCCTGGTGTCGAAGAAGTAGTCGGCGCCGGCAGCCACCACCGTCTGGTGGCGGAACCGGTCGGGGAGCGACGTGAGCACCAGCGGGGTGTCGAGGTGGCTGGCGTGGTTGGCGGCGAAGACGACAGGGCCTTCGACGGCGGCGATCCGTTCCCACCCGTCGATGGATGGACGGGCGAGGAGGCGCAGCAGGGGCCGCTCGACCTCGTCGACGACGAGCGCCCGGGCGAGGCGGACGCCGTAGCGACGGGCCCAGGCCGTGTCGTAGGCGGCGCCCAGCGTGTCCTCTTTGGGCTCTCGCGGCACGGACGACGGCCAGGTCGGCGCCACGAACGGGAACCCGGCTGACCGGGGCCGGAGCCGGTAGGCGAAGCGGGCCGCCGGGGCCAGGGACTTCGGGGTGGTGGGCAGCCGGCGCAGCACCTTCTTCACGGGGGGCAGCTGAACCATCGAGGCAGCCTCGCGCAGCCGCCGTGACGGCGTCTACCAGATGGTCAGGACCGCTGACTGCGGAGGGGCATCACGGGGCGGCGGCGACTGCGCGCGATCTACCGTCCGTACTGCTCGCCGTGAGGCTCGACGATCTCGGTGCGAGCGGACGGCGAATGATCTGCTCGGCGCTCGACGCCCTTGCGAACTGTTGACCGCGACCCGGTGTGCGGGGGCACCCCCGGAACTGCGACGCACGCGCTCGGGGACAACCTCCTCTTCGGGACCCACGCCTAGCGTCGGGCTTTCCAGTCACGCCGGCCTCGCCACGACCAGCCTCGAGCATCCGGGGCGACCCGGGCGTAGCCGAAGACCCTAGGAGGAGCGATGGCGTTGAACCTGAACAGCATCATGCTGGGTTCGGAGGACCCCAAGAGGTTGGCCGACTTCTACACCAAGGTCCTGGGCCCCCCGAATCCAGACTGGAGCGACGAGGCCAACGGCTGGTTCGGCTTCCAGGCGGGCGTTGGAAGCATGGCCATTGGACCTCACAGCGAGGTGACGGGGAAGAGCCAGGAGCCCGCCCGCGTCATGCTCAACTTCGAGACGCCCGACGTCAACGGCGAGTTCGACCGTGTCAAGGCCGCCGGCGCTGACGTCGTGGCCGAGCCGTACGAACCTGGTGGAGGCGGGATGCAGATGTGCACCTTCGCCGACCCCGACGGCAACTACTTCCAGTTCGCGACGCCGTGGAGCCCGGAGCCGACGTAGTCCACGCGGCCACGAGGATCTCCGTCATGAGAGTCGGTCGGACACTGCCAGGTCTTCCCTCGCCAGGCCTCTTCCCTCGCCAGGCCGCTTGAGGCGTCCACAGGATCGCCGAGCCGGCGTTTGGGGACAGGGGCCGATCGCCGATCGCGTGCGGGTTGTGGACCTTCGGCTGCGCTCATTGGCACGGATCGGGTGCTCGAGAGCCGGCGGCCGAACGCGAGCGTGATGCGGCCCAGGCGTGCGCGTCCGGTAGTGCCGCGCTTGCACCCGGCAGGGCCATCTCCGAGAGCTGCCAGCGTTGGCTCGACACGACACAGTCGAGCATCAGCCCACCCGAAGTACGCTTCCTTTCGTGCAGGTCAAACCCAGAGTGCTTGAGCAGCAGATCGCAGTTTTCGGCGAGAGCGGCAGCGGTAAGACCGTCCTGGTCTCCTCCTTCTACGGAGCGACGCAGGAGCCACAGTTCCTGCAGTCGAGTCTCTTCAACGTGACGGCGGACGACACTGGTCAGGGCCACCAACTGCACGCCAACTACCTGGGGATGAAGGATTCTCGTCGCCCAAGTCCGACCCGGTTCTCAGCTACGCCGTATGCGTTCTCCTTGAAGCTGAGGGACAAGGGCGCCAAGGCGAACAGTCCCAAGCCGTTCGATGCCCTGCGCCTCGTTTGGCACGACTACCCCGGCGAGTGGTTCGAGGGGACGTCAGCGACGCTGAGATCGCCGAACGCAGGGTTGCTACGTTCAAGGCCCTCCTCGGCTCTGATGTTGCGTTTTTGCTCGTCGATTGTCAACGCTTGCTGGACAACGCGGGAGAGGAGGAGCGTTACCTGAAGTCACTGCTCAGCAGCTTCCGCACGGGACTGCTGAGGCTCGAGGATCAGCTTCTGGAGGACGGCAAGCCGCTCGTCAGGTTTCCGCGGATCTGGGTCTTGGCGTTGTCGAAGGCTGATCTGCTGCCCGACCTCGACGTCTTCGGGTTCAGAGACCTCGTCATCAGGAAGGCTGCCGCTGACCTCGGTGAGCTGCGCAAGGTAATCGAGGGTCTCGTGGATTCCCCTGAGGCCCTCGCTGTTGGAGAGGACTTCGTGAGATTCTCCTCGGCGAAGTTCGAGCCGGACCGGATCGAGGTGACCGAGCGCATCGGCCTGGACCTGGTGCTGCCACTGGCCGCCATGCTCCCCTTCGAGCGACACATCAGGTGGGCCGGGAAGAAGCACGTCGCCGGAAAGGTCGCAGAGGAGTTGCTGGAAGGCGTCGGGGCGGTGGCCAGTTGGCTTGGCAAGCTCAAGTACAAGAACCCGAAAGCTCAACTGCTGGCGTTGATCGGTAGAAAGGCCTCGAGCATCGCCGACGCTGCGTCCGACCAACTCGAGAAGATGAACGCCGAGGCGTTGGCCAAGAAGGACTACATGGCGGCTGTCCTGACCCGCTTCCGACTGGACCTGGAGGACGCCGAAGCGAAGAAGGTCCTACTCACGAGCAAGAAGTGACGTTGGATCCGACAGCCGAGAACGCCACGTTCATCTGGGCCAGCCGGGGGCGAACCTGGGGCTTCCGGTTTCTTCATAGCGGAGGACTCCCGGACCCGCTGCGCGTGTACGAAGACACCTTCTCGAATGTCGGGGATCAGCCGGAAGCGTGGCGTCGGGTCGGCGACAAGGTGGCGTTGCGCTTCCCGGATCCTGATGGAAGGCGAGACGGGTCTGGCAGAGTCATCCCACACGACTTTGTCCTCTTCGGGCGCTGGGCCGATAGAATAAACTCGCTTGAGGAAGGTCGTCAGCGGATCTGGCATGAGGTCGCCGACGAGTTCGAGAGCGCCTGGGACAAGACCGAGCCGCCGTCGGTCCAAGGGTGACTCTTCCGCGCCACGATTAGGCCAGTGAGCGCCGCATTGAAGTCGGCGGCCCCTGGCACCGTCACCGATGTGCCGTTGGATGGCGCTCCGGCTCGTGTACGCGAGCATCCGGTCGCCCCGCCCGACATGGTGCCGCTCCGAAGGACGGCTACGCGCACGTCCGGCCCGCGCCAGAACGCGCCATGGCCGGGCCGGCGTCAGCGGGTCGACCGCTCGGCGTGGGGCTGGCAAGCCCGTTCGGGTCGATCACGTCCGCCCTTGTGCGGCCACCTTTGGAGCCGGGGTCGGGGCACGGCTTGCCGATGCGCTGCTGAAGCGCCCGCTCGGGGGACCGATACGCTGCGCCCACAACTCCCGCCGTCAGGTCTCCGCGCCCCGAAGGCCGACCGCCTTCGCGCTCGATCTGGTCGGTGGCAGAGCGACGGATGAGCAGCTTTCTTCTGCACAGCCGGCATGGCGCCGGAACCGTCCACCTACCGCGTCGTTTGTGTCGTTCCTGTCGGCGATTCTTCCTGTACACCGGGCGAGCTGCGGCGTATACTCGAACACATGTTCGATCGCTGCGGTGACTTGGCGGCGGTGGATGACGACACGCTGTCGGAGCTGCTGCGGGAGGCGTCGGCGGAGGTGAATCGGGCCCAGGTTCGCCGGTTGGCGATCGCCGCGGAGTGGGACCGGCGGCAGGCGTGGGCCAATGACGGCGCCTACAACGGCCGGTGCTGGCTGACCGCCAACTGCGGACTGTCCCGCCGGGAGGCGTCCAGCGTGCTGCACACCGCCGAGGTGGTGGCGTCGGCGCCGGTGGTGGCGGCCGCGGTCCAGGAGGGGGTGGTGCCGGTGGCCAAGGCGGAGGTGCTGGCGGCGGTGGTGACAGTGCGGACCGCGCAGGCGTTCGTTCGGGACCAGGAGCTGCTGGTGGAGGCGGTGGGCCGGTTGGGGGTGGACGAGACCCGCAAGCTGGCCCGGTGGTGGCAGCGGACGGCGGACGTGGATGGGGCGGAGCCGGGAGAACGGCCGCTGGGGTTGCGCTGGAGCGTGGCCGGGGACGGGACCACCCATCTGACCGGTGTGTTGGGTGTGGAGGGTGGGGCGATCGTGCGGTCGATGTTGGAGGCGATCTCCGATCAGCTGTGGCGGGCCGAGCGGGAACCGGGTCAGGTGGAGGCTCGTCCGGTGAACCGGAACGAGCGGCTACGGGCGGAGGCGCTGGTGGAGATGGCCCGCCGGGTGGGGGCGGCGGATCCGGGGCGGACGGGAGCCCGGCCGTTGCTGACCGTGGTGGTCGATCTCGACACGCTGGAGGGCCGGGCTGGCCGTCCGGCCGAGGTTGACGGTGGTGGGTTGGTGACGGCCGAGGCGGCGCGGCGGTTGGCGTGTGATGCCGATGTCAGCCGGTTGCTGGTTGGGCCGGACGGGGCGATGCTCGAGCTGGGTCGCACGACCCGCACCGCGTCGGCGGATCAGTGGCGGGCGCTGCGGATCCGGGATGGTGGGTGCAGCTGGCCGGGGTGTGAGCGGCCGCCGGGCTGGTGCCAGGCTCATCACATCGTGTGGTGGCAGGACGGCGGCGCCACCGATCTGGAGAACCTGACCCTGCTGTGCTCGCACCACCACCACCGGGTCCATGACGGCGGCTGGCGGGTGGAACGGCTCGACGACCGCAGCCTGCAGTTCACCGACCCCGGCGGCCGCACCGTCAGTCGACCACCCCCACCACCCTCCATCCCGTTGCGGTGCCGGCCCCGGGTCAGCCCCCTCGACCGCGCCGCCATCCTGCAGCGGGTGCGCGCCCTCACCGCGGCCTGAGGGGCCCCGCATGCTCGATGCTCGTTGCACCAAGTCGAGCCGCACCGTGCTCGGCGCTGTCCGCATGGCCAGATCAGCCTGATCCCGGCACATGGACCCGCCGGTGCCACCGCTACCCGGGTCCACGAACAGCGCATCACCACGACCCCCGCGTCGAGCGAGTCAAATTTCCAGGCCGATGGTCGAGGTCGAGGACTCGCCGTTCACCCCGCCGGGCCGGGCCGCGCCGCACCACCCCGGACCACGCTCATCGAGCTCCCGTCAGATCCCGCCGCCTGCGCCCCGCCGCGCCATCGGCTGAGCTCCCGGGATCATGACCCGCCCGGATCCGCTGAACTGATCCTGCCGGCAGTCCGGCCCGCTGCGCTCGTCGACCATCCCGAGCCTCGCCTTCGAGCCGTGCGCGCTGCACCCCGATCGGCTCGCCGTCACCTCCGAGGTCACCCCCGGCCATCACCTACCGCCCGTTGGCCGAGAAGTGCATGTAGTCCTTGCTCGAGGTCCAGGTGCCGCCCCAGCTCCACCCCACCTCGGCGAAGGCGCGTGTCACGACGTCACCCTTCCTGATCATCCCCGGACGGCTCCAGCCCCGGTCGAGGTAGGCGCCGGCCAGCTCGGGCAGGACGCTGGCGCCCTTCTTGTACGGGTTCTGGAAGGGGTTGATGTCGACGGCCACCCCGGAGGAGTGGGCCGAGGGAGTGGAGGTGGACCCGCGGACGGCCCGGCACACGAAGGCCGCGGTGGTGTTGCCGTCGCCGGTCGGCTCGGCGGCCAGGTCGCCGGGCGCCACGATCCGCATCTCCTCCAGGGGGAAGCGGGCGTCGAACAGGCGGCCGAAGACCTTCTGGACGTCGTCGGCCACCCGTGTGCTCACCACCATCTCGCCGGTGTGGGGCCGACCGTCGAAGCCCCAGAACGACATGGTCAGGTAGCGCAGGTCGCTCAACGGGACGGGGCAGCCCGGCTGCCAGGTGGTGCCCATCCGCTCGGCGACGGCGGCGTCGATCGCTGCCTTCGTCGAACGGTAGGGGGCGTCGGGTGGGGGTGGCGGCAGGTGGTCGACCGTCGGCAGCCGCCGGTCGCGCAGGGCCGGCGGGGTCGGGAGGACGAGAGGCGTGCCGTCGGGCCCCTTCGGCAGCGGCGTGGCACCCAGCACCCACGCGGGGGCGCCCGGAGGCGCCGGCGCGGTCACCGACGCCGCCGGACCCGGCGTGGCGGTGCTGGTGGTCGGATCGGGCGCGGGGGCGGCGTCGGCCGCCAGGGTCGGCGCCGCCGCCGGCTCCTGCCCCGATGGCGGCCCGGTCGACGTGGCGGTCGGCGAGCACGCCGCCGCCATCCCGGCCAGGGCGGTTGCCACGAGGATCCACAGCCGGGCGGGAGGCACGGCTGGCCAGGCTCCCACAGCACCGGGGTGGCAGTACGGTCAGGCCGACGGCACGGCAGGAGGGGGACGACGTGGCTCACGAGGTGCGGGCGGTGGTGGCCCGAGCGGCCAAGGACCCGGTGGCGGTCGCGGTGATCGAGGTGCCCGATCCGGGCCCGGGCGAGACGTTGGTGCGGGTGCAGGCATGCGGCGTGTGCCACACCGACCTCCACTACCGCGAGGGGGCCATCGGCCAGGACTTCCCGTTCCTGCTCGGCCACGAGGCCGCCGGTGTCGTCGAAGCCGTCGGCGAGGGCGTGCAGGAGGTAGGGCCCGGGGACTTCGTCATCCTGAACTGGCGGGCGGTGTGCGGCCGGTGCCGCTCGTGCCGGCGAGGCCGGCCCCAGTACTGCTTCGACACCTTCAACGCCACCCAGAAGATGACTCTCGACGGCCAGCCCCTCAGCCCGGCGCTCGGCATCGGCGCCTTCGCCGAGCTCACCCTCGTCGCCGCCGGGCAGTGCACGAAGGTGCGGGCTGACGTCCGGCCCGAGGTGGCGGGCCTGCTCGGCTGCGGGGTGATGGCCGGCATCGGGGCCGCCCTCTACACGGGCGAGGTGCAGCGGGGCGACAGCGTGGCCGTGTTCGGCTGCGGCGGGGTCGGCGACGCCGCCATCGCCGGTGCCGTGCTGGCCGGCGCCACCACGGTGATCGGCGTCGACCTCGACGCCAAGAAGCTGGACTGGGCTCGGCAGATGGGGGCGACCCACACCGTGCTGGTGTCGGACGGCGACCCGGTCGAGGCCATCAGGGCGCTGACCGACGGCCACGGGGCCGACGTCTGCATCGAGGCGGTCGGCCATCCCGTGGTGTTCGAGCAGGCGTTCAACGCCAGGGACCTCGCCGGCACCCTGGTGCAGGTCGGGGTGCCGTCGCCGGAGATGCGCCTCGACCTGCCCTTCCAGGAGATGTTCGGCCGGGGCGGGCGCATCAAGCCCAGCTGGTACGGCGACTGCCTGCCCAGCCGCGACTTCCCGATGCTGGTCGACCTCCACCTCCAGGGCCGGCTGCCGCTCGACCGGTTCGTCAGCGAGACGATCGACCTCGACCAGGTCGAGGAGGCGTTCGCCAAGATGGGGCGGGGCGAGGTGCTGCGCTCGGTGGTGGTCCTGTGATCGACCAGGTCGTGACGAGCGGGACGTTCTCCCTCGACGGCGCCGACTTCGACGTCGACAACAACATCTGGCTGGTGGGCGACGAGTCCGAGGTGTTCGTCGTCGACGCCGCCCACGACCACGAGCCAATCCTCGAGGGCATTCGCGGCCGGCGGGTGCTGGCCGTCATCTGCACCCACGGCCACAACGACCACATCAACGCCGCGGTCGCCCTGGGCGAGGCGACGGGCGCCCCGGTCCTGCTGCACCCGGGGGACCGCATGCTGTGGGACCACGTGTACCCGAGCCGCTCACCGGACGGCGAGCTGCACGACGGGCAGCTGCTCACCGGGGGCCACGTCTTCCTCGAGGTGCTGCACACCCCCGGGCACTCGCCCGGCGGCGTCAGCCTGCACGACGCCGCCGGCGGCGTGGTGTTCAGCGGCGACACCCTGTTCGAGGGCGGCCCGGGCGCCACCGGCCGCAGCTTCAGCGACTTCCCCACGATCATCGAGTCGATCCGCTCCCGGCTGCTCCCGCTCCCCGACGGCACGGTGGTCCACACCGGTCACGGCCCCTCGACCACCATCGGCGCCGAGGCCCCCCACCTCGACGAGTGGATCGCGGCAAAGGCCGCCGAGGCCTGATTCCGAGCAGGGCTCAGCTGACGTCGGCCAGGAAGATCGGCGGGTTGTGGATGTGGGTGATGCTGGGCGAGCGGCCGACGACGTCCTCCGACATCTCGAGCGCGTCCCGGAGGGTGGAGGCGGGCGAGAAGCCGAGGCGGCGGACCGCCTTTGGGTCACCGCCGACGATCACAACCTTGCCGAGGTGCTGGAGAGCGTGGGCGCCCCAGTACCACATGTAGAACGGGTGGACGCCGTGGTAGGCGTGGCTGGTGCGGTACAGGTGGCGGTACCACTCGTCCTCGGCGAAGCGCTTCTCGAAGTCGCGCTCGAGCACCACCGGGTCGGTGGTCTCGGCCAGGCACTCCTCGAAGAAGTCGATGTAGCTGGGGTGGTGCACGGGGTGGAACTCCCACGGCGTGGGGTGGCTCATGATCAGCACCCCGCCCTCGCGCACCAGGGGCCGGCCCCGGTACAGGTTGAAGAAGTACCCGAGGCCCAGGCACATCACCAGGATCGGGTTCATCACCGAGTTCACGTTGTACGGGCAGATGTACGGCAGGCCCATCGTCAGGACGTCGGTCTGGCCCGACACCGGCACCAGCTGCTGCTCGTGCACCTTGGCCGTGACCAGCTCGTGCACGGCCCCCACCTCGCCGGCGTGCACGCCGGTCATGGCGTGGGGTGCGTTCGTCGAGTGCAGCAGCTGGCGGCGGCGGCGGGGTGACAGGGCGTCGAGGCCCTTCTGGGCGGCCAGGAACGACACCCTGTCGCGGGCCGTCCACTCCCACTCGCGCTTCTGCAGGAAGGCGGCGGCCGCCGGGAAGGCGTCGTTGTTCAGCGTGGTCTCGATCTGGAAGATCTTGAGGCCGGCGTCACGCAGCACCTTGCCCATCCGCCAGTTCGAGGAGTGCAGCTCGCTCCTGTGCCGGTCCATGAACGACCGGCTCTTCTGCATCGTGGCCACGTTGTGGTGGTGGCGAAGGCTCTTGTACGACGCGAGGCCGGTGGCCGTGGATTTCCATCCGCCGTCCATGGCGACGAGGTTGATGTTGACGTAGACGATCAGGTCGCTCTCGGCCGCCCGCCGGTTGATCTCCACGTCCTCGCCGCGGTCGGTGTGGCCGATGTGGAGGAGGGCGGCCGGGTCCTCGGCGTCGTGCTGCTGCAGCCGGCCGGTGGGAGCGAAGGCGTCGTAGACCCGGTTGCCCAGGGCGTGGCGCAGCTCGTCCTCGGTCATCCGCCGGTGGAGGGCGAGGGCGGCGATCAGCACGACGTCGTCGACGCCCGCGGCGGCCGCCTTGTCGAGGACGGCCTCGATGACCCGCTGGCGGTTGTCGGGCCGCTGCATCGGGGGGAGGGGCAGCGAGATGTCGTCGAAGCAGATCGTGAGCCGCATGCCGGGGAACAGCAGGTCGTCGAGCGGCGGGCTGTCCCCGTCGGGGTGGTCGAGGGCGTGGGCCACGGCGGCGTCCGGGTCGGTGAGCGGTTCGACCGGCTCGGGGGCGTAGAGCACCCGGCTGCCCACCGGCAGCTTCTCGAGGCGGAAGGTCTCCCCGTGCCAGAACAACGTCGGGGGGGTGGAGCGGTCGACGTCGAGGACGTAGCCGGGCCTGGGCATCAGCGGGTCTTCTCCTGCGGGGAAAAAGCGATCTTGACCGCACCGCGAGCCCCGGCGTGGGCGGCGTGGTCGATTGCCTCGGTGAAGCGGCCAAGGGGGTAGCGGGCGGACACCAGGCGGCCCAGGTCGAGGCGGGCCACCAGGTCGATGGCGGCCGCGAAGGTGCGGACGTGGCCGAGCCCGCCGGCTCCGGAGGCATCGCTCAGCGCCGGCTCGACTCCGTAGGCGTAGGCGCCCTGCAGCCGCACCTGCTGCTGCCACAGCGGCGTCAGGTCGACGGTGACGGTGGCGGGCATGCCGACCAGGACGACGGTGCCGCCTGGCCGGGTCATGGCGATGCTGGTGGCGATCGAGTCGGACGAGCCCACGCAGTCGTAGGTGACGTCGGCACCGCCGGTGAGCGTGCCGTCGTCGTAGTCGAACGATCCGGTGGCCCGGCGAACGGCCCGCTTCAGTGCGCCCCCCGTGACGACGTCCGTGGCGCCGAGCGCCCGGGCCAGCCGCCGCTGCTCGGGGTGCTTGGCCCCGGCCAGCAGGCGTGAGGGAGCGCCGTGGGTGGCCACTGCTGCGATTGTGCACAGCCCGAGGGTGCCGGCGCCGAGCACGGCGACGACCGCGCCGGCGGTAGGCGTGGACAGCGCGGCGTGGAGCGCACAGGCCGTGGGCTCGACCATGACGGCCGCCTCGTCGGACAGCTCGGCCGGAACCTCGTGGAGCTGGTCCTCCGAGGCCACCATGACCTGGCTCCAGCCGCCGCCGGTGCTGCAGCAGAAGCCGGTCTGCAGGCCCGGCTCGAGGCCACCCACGTGAAGC
The DNA here is from genome assembly GCA_030448245.1 of Acidimicrobiales bacterium. Classification (GTDB taxonomy): domain Bacteria; phylum Actinomycetota; class Acidimicrobiia; order Acidimicrobiales; family JAUJNH01; genus JAUJNH01. The sequence goes on along the minus strand of JAUJNH010000005.1, from coordinate 253,339 downwards.
CGCTCGCACCGGTCGGAGGCGCCGCCGGCGCAGCCCCGGCAGCGGGGCTCGACGCCCCGGGCCTCACACCCGAGGACGGCCTCCACCACGACCCGCCGGCCGTCGTCGGTGTCGCCGACGATCTCGTGGCCCGGGGTGAAGGGGAACGAGACCACCGACTCGAACCAGCGGCTGCTGCGGCCGTCCACGGTGGCCAGGTCGCTGCCGCAGATGCCGGCCAGGCGGGGCCGCACCCGCAGCCACCCCGGCCCGGGAACCCTCGGCTCGTCCACCTCCGAGAGCTTCAGCGGGCCGACCCGGGCGCCGCGACCGGGCGCCACCTCCGACGCCAACCGGGCGGCGGCGAAGCGGAGCGGCTTGCGCTCGACGACCAGCGCCCGCATCAGACCCCCGCCTTGCGCTGGCCGGCCAGCAGGAAGCTGGCCCGGCGGCTGATCGGGCCGGTCCGAGGCGCCCCCGGGTCGCGCTTCCACCCCTCGGTGTGCCACCCCCGCTTGCGGGCGATGGCCGCCAGCTTGGCCTCGGCGTTCACGGCGACTGGATGGCCCACGACCTCGAGCATCGGCAGGTCACTGGCCGAGTCGGCGTAGGCCACGCACTGGTCGAGCTCGAGGCCCTCGGCTGCGCAGTACTCGCGGATGGCCAGGGCCCGGGCCTCGCCGGTGCTGGGGGCCTCGACCAACTCACCGGTGTAGCGCCCCCCGTCCTGGCGCATGTGCGCCGCCACCACCTCGTCGAACAGCGGCTTCACCGGCTCGACCAGCATGTCGAGGGCGCCGGTGATGAGGATCGTGCGGTGGCCCAGCTCACGGTGGCGGCGCACCCGGCGCAGTCCAGCCGGGAAGGCGTTGTTCATCAGGTGCTCGGCCCACAGGTCCCACACGTCCGCCTCGACGGCCGCCACCGGCGCACCCCCGTAGCGCCGGTAGAAGTGGCGCAGGAAGTCGCCCCGGTCCTTGCGGTCGAGCGCCAGCAGGCCCGGCGCCTCCCGCAGCGTCTTGGCCACGAACCGCACGCGGTCACGCCCGTCGAGGCGGCGGGTGGCCAGCCAGCTGAACGAGTCGACGACGTTCGAGGCGATGAGGGTGTTCTCGAGGTCGAAGGCGGCCAGGTGGCGGTCGGGCGACAGGATGGCCTTGCGACCCCGGTCGGCCCGGCTCAGCCCCGTCTTCTTGCCCGGGGTCATCTTCACCCGGGAGTGGTCGACCACGGCGGGCAGGTAGGTGTCGCCGATGTAGCTGGCCCAGTCGACCACCGCGGGGTCGCAGCCGAAGTCGCGCTGGTCCTCCTCGGGCAGCGACCGGTGGAGGGCCAGGAGGCGGTCGACCTGGAAGATGGCCTCGGTCTCGGTGTAGTGGCCGTACAGCTCGACGTACTCGAGCGCCCGCTCGACCTGGTCCCGGCGCTCCTCCAGGCGAGCCGCGTACTCGGCCTGCGAGCCCCGCAGCGGCAGGGCCTGGAGGGCCCGCTCACCCGCCGTCAGCAGCTTCTCGGCCCGCTTCAGCTGGGCCTGCACCCGGCCTCGGCCGGGGAAGCTCCACTCGGGCACCTCGATGGGCTGGCCCTCGGCATCGTGGATCGGGTTGGCCGTGAAGAACGTGCGGACGTGGTCGACCAGCTGGCCGTAGCGCAGCGGGTTCCGGCTGCCCGACGCCACCTGGTACACGCTGGGGCCGGCCGGGTCCGGGCCGGTGGCGGCCACGTCGATGATCGCCGCCACGACGAGGTCGACCGGGATGACGTCGACGATGCCCTCGGGGATGCCGGGGAACTCCTTCAGCAGGCCCCGGGCGTAGCTGATGATGATCGGGTCGGCCATCCGGAACCCGCGGATCCAGCCGGGTCGGGGGTCGGCGAGCGCCGACTCGATGATCGATGGGCGGACGATGCTGACGGGCACGTCGCCACGGTGCTGGAGCAGCGCCCGCTCGCCGAGGGCCTTGGTGTAGGGGTAGGCGTCGGGCCAGCCGAGCGACGAGGCCCGGGCCACCCCGGCGTCGACCAGGCCGTCCTTCACCCACTCCAGGCGCAGCCGCTCGGTGCGCTCGGCCAGGAGCGGCACCCCGGCCCCGCCCAGCTCCTGGCGGGCCCGCTTGTGCAGCTCGGCCAGCATCTGGGGGCTGCGGCTGGCCGAGTCGAGGTCGGCCCTGGTCCGGCGGGCCGCGGCCACCTCGGCCCGCCAGTCGACGTCGGGCGCGTAGGGGGTGGCGTCGAGGGTCGTCTCCAGCGCCTTGCCCCGCCGGGTCCCCGCCACATAGGAGGTGGACACGGCCACCAGGTGGGCGGCGGGGCAGTGCTCCTTCATGGCCTCGACCACCCGCACGGGGCCCAGAAGGTTGATCTCGACGGCCTGGTCGAGCGGCGAGTCGAACGAGACGGCGGCGGCCGAGTGGATGAAGACGTCGGCGCCGGCCAGGAAGCGCTGCCCGTCCTCGTCGAGGCCGAGGCCGTCGACGCCCACGTCGCCGGCGATGGCCACCAGCCGACCCGCCACCGTGTCGGCGAAGGCGTCACCCAGCTCTCCCCGCAGCCGGTCGAAGGCTTCGTTCTTCAGGACCTCGCGCCGGACCCGGTCGGCGGCCCCCCGGCGCCCGGGCCGGACCAGGACCCCGATGGTGCAGCCTGGCACCTGGCGGAGGAGCCGCTCGACCAGGGCGGTGCCGAGGAAGCCGGTGGCACCGCTGAGGACGATCCGCTTCCCGTCGAGGGCTTCCCTGATCATGCGGTCCTTTTGTCTACCATCTGGTCAGTGCCCTCCGCAGCCCCGGCCGTGCTCCCCACCCGCACCCGGGTGCTGGACGCGGCCGTCTCCCTGTTCGGCACGCGGGGCTACGAGGCGACCTCGCTCGACCAGGTGGCCGAGGCCAGCGGCGTCCGCAAGCAGACCGTGCTGTACCACTTCGGCGACAAGGAGGGCCTGCTGGGCGCAGTCATCGACCGGTCGGCCGCCGACCTCGCCGCCGCCCTCGAGCGAGGCCTGGCCCGGCCCGGGCTCGTGGGCTGGGAGCGGGTCGAGGCGGTCGTCCGGGCCACCTTCCGGCTGGCCGCCAAGCGCCCCGCCCTCCTGGGCCTGGTCCGCGAGGTGAGCCGCCTCGGCGGCGCGCCCGCAGCCCGCCTCACCACCACCCTCGAGCCCCTCGTGCAGCGGGCGGCCGGCTTCCTCGACGCCGAGATGACGGCGGGCCGCATCCGCACCCAGGATCCCCGCCTCGTCCTGCTGGCCGCCTACTCGACCGTGATCGGTGCCGCCACCGAGGTCGAGGTCCTCCGCGCCCTCGGCTACCCGCCCACCGCCCGCTCGGTCGCCCTCCGCCGCACCGAGCTGCTGTTCTTCCTCCGCCAGGCCCTCGCCGTTCGCTGACGTCCGGGAGGATCTGGTCGAGGGGCTGATCCTCGTCAGTCGACGATGCTCCGGTCCTTCAGCGGCTTGGCCGGCGGGTTCGAGCGCGGCTTCTTCTTGGCCGTCGGCGGGGTGTAGCGCTTCGACTTCGGCGGCGGCGCCTTGGCCGCGGTCGGCCCCGCCCCTCCCTTGGCGGCGCCCGGCTTGCCCCGCGTCCTGCCGGCTCCGGGCTTGGCCGCGATGGCGCCCCGCTGCTCGGCCCGCTGCTGGCGCCGGAGGGCGCCGAGGTCCTTCGCCATGCGGTTGTACTTGAGGAAGATCCAGAAGGCGCCGGCGTAGAAGGGCAGGGTCAGGAGGAAGAAGATCTGACCGCTGATCAGGGTGCTGGTGAAGAGCCCGGCCAGGGCCACCAGGCGGTTGCCGACCCTGGCGCCGACCACCATCAGCACCGACGCCAGCAGACCGGTGAGCAGGACGAGGGCCTGGTTGCCCGTGACGACGGTGGCGATCCCGGCGCTGACGGCGACGTTGGCGAACCCGAGGCCGGCCGCCACCAGCTGCTCGCGGGGGGTCATGCGGGACGGCTTGGGCATGCCGTCCTCGCCGTGCTGGTCCACGGGGGGGAGGAGGCGCTCCACGAGGGGCGCCCGATCGGCCGGCTCGGCTCCGCCCTCGTCGCTCATGCCGGGTCGCCCTTCTGCAGCAGCCACGGCTTCACGTGGACGGTCGTGCCCTCGGCGTCATCAGGGAGGTAGTCGACGGTGACGGGGTCGTCGTCGGAGTACGGGTCGCTGGGCGCCTCGGCCACGGCCGCCGGGCGCCGCTTCTCGGGCTCGAAGACCTGCTGCAGGCCCATGGCGAGGGCGGTGGCGATGGCGCCCGTGGCACTGCGCGTCCGCCACGACTCGACCCGCGGGGGGAGCGCGTTGCGCCGGCCGCCCACCTGGTCGTCCGACAGGTCACCGAGGTCGTCGCCTTCGTCGAAGCCAAACCCGTCGTGGCCGGCGGGGGCCTCGACCGCGCCGTCGTCGAGGTCGGTTTCGGCGGTGGCACGGCTCCCGGCGACCTCGTCCTCCTCGGCCGCAGCCGGCGCGGCGGCAGCCGCCGGCTGGTCGTCATCGTGGCGCCAGTCGACGACGTCGGTCTCCTCGCCGAGGGCCAGCGGGAGGTCGTCGTCCCACGCCAGGACGGGCGGATCAGCGGTCGCCCGCCCGTCGTCGATCCCGGACGGGGACCCGCCGTGTCCGAGGCCGCCGTTGGCCGGGGGGGTGGTGGCCGGGCGGTCTGCTCCGGCGCCTGGCCCGTCCTCGCCGGCGGCGCCGGTCGGCTCGTCGTCCACCGTGCCACGGTACCGTCCGCCTCCGCGATGCGATGAACGCCAACGGCCCCGCCGGCGGCGGCGGGCCACCGGCCCGTATGGCCGGCCGACCTGGTCGACCTCGACCTGGTCGTCGTGCGCCGGCGACCTGTTCCCGCAGCTGTCCCCCGGGGAACGCCGTCACCTGCCTCAGCCCGGCCGCTGGGAGCGAAGAATCTCGGTGGCCGCCAACGGCCTCGGCTGGGAGCATGCCTCATGGCGCTCGTGGACCACTGGCCCCTGTTCGGTCTGTGCGTTCGCACGCCCCGGCTGGAGCTGCGCTACCCCGACGACGACCTGGTGGCCGAGGTGGCCGAGGTGGCGGTGCAGGGCATCCACGAACCCGGCTTCCGCCCCTTCCTCAGCGCCTGGGACGAGGTGCCCCCGCCGCACCAGCAGCGCAACACGCTCCAGCACCTCTGGAGCATGCGGGGCTCGTGGAGCCCGACATCGTGGAAGTGCGGGCTGGTCGTCGTGGCCCACGGGCAGGCGATCGGCCTTCAGACCGTGCTGGCCAAGAGCTTCGCCACCCGCCGCACCGTCAAGACCGGATCGTGGCTGGGGCAGGCCCATCAGGGCAGGGGCTACGGCACCGAGATGCGGGCCGCGGTGCTCCACCTGGCCTTTTCCGGGCTCGACGCCATCCGCGCCGAGAGCGGCGCCTGGCACGACAACGCCGCCTCACTGGCGGTCAGCCGCAGGCTCGGGTACGTCGAGAACGGCGACGAGTGGCTCCTGCGCGGCGACGAGCCCGACCGGGAGATCCGCCTGGTCCTCACCCGCGAGCGGTGGGCTCAGCGCCGGCGGCACGACATCGAGCTCGTCGGCCTCGAGCCCTGCCTCCCCTTCTTCGGCGCCGCCGAGGCCGACTGGCTGCTCCCCTAGTCCTCGACATCGCTGCGGAGGCGGGAGGCCGTCACCCGTGAGGTGCTGCTGCTCACAGAGGTTCGTGGTGCGGGAGGCTGCCGCGAGGAGCTCGGAGATGGCCGCCTCGCTGTCGCCCGCCGGTCGAGATGGTGGGCACGAACGGCGGGGAGGCGGTGGCGGTCCCGGTACCGGATGGCTGGTGGTGGGTCGCAGGCCGCCGGCTCGCTGGACGTTCAGCGGCTGGTGCCGTAATTCAGCGGTGCGCGATAGGAGGCGCCGGCGAAGGGGCGGCCCCGCCGGTGGGCGTGGCGCCACTGCAGGGAGATCCGGGCGCCCACGTGCTCTCGGGGGCGGTAGGCGACCGAGTGCTCCCAGTCGGCCTGGCAGCGGCCGCCCATGACCAGCAGGTCACCGGAGCGGGGCGACAGGTCGTGGGTGGCACCCCGGCCGGGGGAGTGGTCGTGGTGGCTGGTCCTCGGGCGCAGCAGCCACGGGCGCTGGGCCCCGAGGGTGAGGACGGCGATCACCGTTTCGTCGAGCCAGCGCATGTCGGTGTCTCGGTGGAACGCCTGGCCGTCGCGCCCGTCGCGGTAGTGGATCAGCCCGCAGCCGTCGAAGGTGACCCGGTAGCGAGCCTGCAGTGCCCGCTGCGCCACGGCGACCCCGGGGTGGGGGAGCGGCCGTCCCGGCCGCCAGAACGCGGCCAGGCGCCGCTCCTCGACCCAATGGTCGTAGCGGAACAGCTGGCTCGCCTGCCACGCCACACCCGTTCGGAGCGCTTCGAACATCTCGTCGGCACCGGCCAGCCAGCCTCGGGCGACGTCAACCCACGACGTCGCGTCCAGCCACAGCCGCTCGACCTCCACGTCCCGCCGGACGTGCACTGGCTCGGTTCCCGCAACGGCCCGCTCCACGTCCTCCAGCATGGCGGATCGAACGGCTCGGGGCGCAGGGCGCCTGGCCCGTGCCCGGGACGTCTCGCGGTGACGGCCCAACCACCTCGAGGTTCCGGCCCGACGCTCAGAGCGCCTCGGGCGTCGAGCGGCGGCCGGTAGGGTCCGGGACCCGTGGTGGCCACCCAGGTGCTCTCGGACGACCTGGCAAAGGCGTGCGGGGCGAAGCCCGGCTTCGTGTGCCGCCAGGTCTACGAGGCCACGGGAAACGACGGGTTGGCCGGCGCCATCGACTTCCTGGTCACCGCCCCGCTCAGGATCCTCCTGATCCTGGCCCTGGCCTTCATCCTGAACCGGCTGGCCCGCCGGGCCATCCGCCGGTTCACCTCCCGCCTGGTGGCGTCGGCCGGCTCCAGCGGCCGGCTGAAGACGATGCTCGAGGCGGGCCAGCCCGACCTTCGGGCGGCGGGCCGGGCCGCGACCCTCGGCGACGTCCTGCGGAGCCTGTCGACCGCCACCATCTACGGCCTCGCCCTGCTCACCATCCTCGGGGAGGTCGGCATCAACCTCGGGCCGCTGGTGGCCAGCGCCGGCGTCGCCGGCGTCGCCCTCGGCTTCGGCGCCCAGAGCCTCGTCAAGGACTTCCTGACCGGCGTGTTCATGCTCGTCGAGGACCAGTACGGCGTGGGTGACATCGTCGACCTCGGCCCGGCGTCGGGCACGGTCGAAGGCGTGGGCCTGCGCACCACCCGCGTCCGCGACGCCCGCGGGGTCATGTGGCACGTCCCCAACGGCCAGGTCAACCGGGTGGGCAACAAGAGCCAGGACTGGTCCCGGGCCCTCGTCGACATCGAGGTCGGCTACGGCACCGACCTGCGGGCGACGCAGGACACCATCAAGCGGACGGCCGAGGAGACCTGCGCCGAAGAGAGGTTCGCGGCCCAGGTGCTGGAGCCGCCCGAGGTCCTGGGCGTCGAGCTGCTCGGCAAGGAGTCGGTGTCGCTCCGCCTGGTGGTGAAGACCCAGCCGGCCGCTCAGTTCGCCCTGATGCGCGAGCTGCGCCTGCGGGTCCACGAGGCGCTGCAGGCGGACGGTGTCCTCTGGCCGGTCGCCCGCGAATCGGTGCCGCCGCCGGCAGAGAAGCCCCCCGACGGTTGAACCCGACCAGGTGGCCGGACGCGGGAGAGCCCGGCTCCGTCGTGGGACGGGCCGGGCTCTCCTCGGAACACTTCGTTGGCTACTAGACGGTGCTGCCGGCCGACCGGCCTCGGACCGTGCCCACGTCCTTGCCGTGGTCGGGGTTGCCGGGGCGGACGCCGGTGCGGCCCTTCGCCGTTCCGGAACCACCGGGACCGACGACGCACGGCTGGTTCACCGTGCCGAAGCGGCTGGCCCGCCACTTGTTGTTGTCGCACGGTGGCTCGAGGTTGCCGTCGTAGCCGTCGACCTCACGGTTGCCGGAGCCCCGGTTCCCGATGAGGGTGTTGTCGTAGGGAGCCGGGGCGACGAGCGTCTCCACGTTCGTCGTGTTGGTGACGATGTGGGCGGTGACCGTACCGGCCCGAGCCAGGTCGACCAGCTCCCGGCCCACGGCGAAGGTCGTCGAGAGCACCGGGATGCGAACCGGGCCCACCGAGCCGAAGTTGGCGGTCGTGCGACCGGACTGGCCCTCGTTGAACATGATGACCGCGCTGGCTCCGTTCGCGATGGCCAGGTTGACCTTGGCCGCGAAGGTGCAGGTGCCCCGCTGGACCAGGGCGATGTCGCCGGCCTGGAAGCCGGCGGCGTCGTAGTCGCTCTGCTGGCAGCCGCTGGTGGAGGTGTCGACCGCGTTGGTGTTGGTCGCCCCGGAGCCACCGATGCTGATGTCGATCGGCACCACCCGGGCGGTCACGTCACCACTGCCCGACCCTGGCATGACCCGGTAGTCGGCGGTGTTCCCCTCCACGTAGGGCAACCGGTCGGGCTGGATCAGGTCGAACAGCGTCGGGCCGACGTTGGTGAACACGTTGTTGAAGGTCGGGTCGTTGAGGCGGATGCCGGCCAGCTGGTTGTTGCTGGTCACGTTGTGGCTGATGACGTTGTCGTGGGAGTTGTGGGCCACGAAGATGCCGTCCCCGCCGTTGTTGGAGGAGATGTTCCGCTCGATGATGCTGCCGTAGGCCGGGCACACGATGGTGGCGGGGCCCTGCTGCAGGAAGCTGATGCCGTCGCGTTCGTTGTTCACGACGGTGTTGCGCCGGATGACGGTGCCGGTGTTGGGGTCGTCGTTCTCCTCAGGGTCGCCGCAGACGAAGCCGTGCAGGCCGATCCCTGCCAGCCCGCTGCCCTCGACCCGGTTGTTCTCGACGATGTTGTCGTTGGCGCCGGGGCCTTCGATGCGGATGCCCTCGTCCTGGTTGGTGTTGCCGCAGCCGCTGCCGCTGCGGCTGCGGAGGTTGTGGCCCAGCACCACGTTGCCGCTGATGAGATTCCGGTCGGAATCCTCGATGACCGAGATGCCACCGAAGGGCCCGTTGGCCACGAGGGTGTTGTTGAGGATCTTGTTGTCGTCCGAGTTGAAGATGGCGATGCCGTCACCGAGGTTGCACGGCGGTGCCAGCTGGTCGTTGACGTTGTTCCGGATGGTCAGATTCTGGACGGTGCTGCCGGAGCCGCCGGCGATGACGACGCCGGCGTCGAAGCCCTCGATGGTCCCGTTCTGGACGGTGACGTTGCTGACCTCGAGCGGTGCGACGGGCGCACCGCCTGGGGTGGTCGGCGGGCCGGCCAGCCGGCCGATGGTGACGCCGGCATTGTCGCCCGCACCGTTGGCGGCGAAGATCCGGAAGCCGTTCAGGTCGATCGTGACGTTGTCGGCCACCACGACGAGGCCGCCACCCGGACAGGGCCCGAGGTCGCTGTCCAAGGTGATGTCGGTGGTGGCCAGCTGGCCGCACACGACGTGCGCGGCCGAGGCCGGCGTCGCCGTCACAACCAGCGTCCCAAGCGTGAAGGCCAGCGCGCCGAGCGCGCCAAAACCTTTGCGGAGCGTCATTCTGTCTGCCTTCCCCCTTGTCGTGCAGCCCGCAGCGTGCGAACCACCATTGCCGTTTGGTAGCTGTCTCGACCACACAGTCCGCGCCTGACTGAGCGTTGTCGTTCTATCGCACGAACGCGCCCTTGACAAGTGATTCGTGCAGTTCGCGCTGCCTTTGTTTGTACGGTAATTCTCGGGTCGCTGGCGCTGGCCGCCGAGCAAAGCGCGCTGAGCGTCACGGCTGGTCTGTACCGTGGCCCAGCCGTGCCGTTCGTCGTGCTGGCCCGCCCCGGCCTCCCGTGCCTCGCCGCCCTCGGCGGCGCCCTCGCCGAGCTGCGGGACGGTGATCCACTGACGCCCGCCACCGTGGTCGTCCCCGGGCCGTTGGCCCGTCTGCACGTGCGGAGGGCGCTCGGACGGCTGGGTGGCGTCGCGGCCGTCGACGTCGTCACCGCCGGCGAGCTGGCTGACCGGCTGGCGGCCCCTGCTCGGGCCGCCGCCGGCACCCGGCCGCTGCCGGCGGGCGGCTGGGAGGAGGCGGTGCGGGTGGCGCTCGCCTCCGATCCCGGACCGTTCCAAGCGGTGGCTCACCATCCCGCTTCGGTCACCAAGGTGGCCGCGGCCCTCCGCCGCCTGCGCCCCGCCACGGCCGACGAGCGCACGGCGTTGGCCGGCGGCCGGGGTGCCGGCCACCGGGCCCAGCACCTCGTGCGCCTGCTCGAGGCCGTCGAGCGCTCGACCGCCGGGTACCACGACCGCCATGCCGCCACGGGTGCGGCGGTCCACGCCCTGGCGGCCGGCCTCGATCCAGGGCCGGTGGTGGCCTTCTGCCCCCGCGGCGCCAACCCGGCCGAGCTCGACCTCCTGAAGGCGCTGGCGGCCAGCGGTCGGCTTCGGGTGGTGGTGGCGGTGACCGGCGAGGCCGGTGCCGACGCACCGGTGCGGGCGCTGGCCCACCAGCTGGACGGTCCGGCGGCGTGGGCTGCCCCAGGAGGGCCAGCGGTCGCCGCCGGCACCGAGGTCACGGCGCCCGTGCCCGACAACCTCGTGGTCGCCCCCGACGCCGAGGCCGAGGGCCGCCTCGCGGTGCAGGAGGTGGTGGCCGCTCTAGAAGGTGGTGTCGCCGGCCACGACATCTGCGTCGTCACCTTCGGGGGGCCGGTCGCCATCGGCAGGCTGGCTGACCTCCTCGACGCCGCCGGCGTGCCCTGGTCAGGCCCGGTCGGCCACACCCTGGCCGGCACGCCGTCGGGCCTGGCCCTCCTCGGCCTCCTCGGCCTCGACACCGAGGGCTGGACGCACGCCGGGTTCCTGGCCACCCTCGGATGCGCGCCCCTGCGCCGCAGCCGCGACCTGCCCGGTGCGCTGCCGCTCGGCCGGTGGGCCGACCTGGCCCGGCAGGCCAACGTCGTGGCCGGCCGCGAGCAGTGGTGCCAGAGGCCCGCTCGCCTGGCCGCGCACGCTCGACGCCGCGGTGACGAGGCGGGAGCGGCCGAGCTCGAGGACCTCGGCGCCTTCGCCACCCGTCTCGCCGGGCTGCTGCGCCCGCCTCCCGAGCGCACCTGGGCGGCCCTGGCCGGGTGGGCCCTCGAAGTGTTCGACCAGCTCCTGGACCCTGAGGCGTCCGGGTGGCCCGAGGCCGCGGCGGCCGCCCACCAGGCCGTACGGGCCTCGATCACCGCGCTGGCCGACCTCGACCTCGTCGGCGGGTGCCCAGCCGGCGCACCCGGGCCGCACGAGCTGCTGGCTGCCCTCCAGGCAAGGCTTGGGGCCACGGCCGCCCCCCGCCGGGGGCGTGTGGGCCGGGGCGTGCTCGTCACGAGCGACCCTGCCGACCTGGTGGGCACCGCGCCCGAGCTGCTGCTGCTGGTCGGCGTGGTCGAGGGTGCCGCGCCCGCTCGAACGACCGACGACCCGCTGGTGTCAGAGGACGCCATCGGCCTGGTGGTGGGTGCGCCGAAGCGAGCGGCGCGCCGTGCCGCCGAGCGGGCCGCGGTGCTGGCCGCCGTGGGCAGCGCGTGGCGCACCGTCGCCTTCGCCCACAGGGCCGATGCCCAGGCGTCGCGCCGGCCCTCCCGCTGGTTCCTGCGGTGGGCCGGGGTCCTCGCCGGGAGCCCAATCCCTCTGGGGGCCGACGACATCGAGCACGCCGAAGGCCCGTGGCTCACGGTGGTGCCATCGTTCATGGCCGCCGTCTGCGGGGCGGTCACGGGCTCGGTGCAGGAGGGTCGCCTGGCCGCGCTGGCCGGCGCCGCAGCCGACCCCGCGCGATGGGACCTGGCGCGCTCGCCGCTGGTCGCCGGTCATCCGGCGCTCGCACGGGCCGTCGCGGCGTCAAGGGCCCGCCGCAGCGCCCGTTTCACGCCGTGGGACGGGCTCCTGAGCCGACGCCTGACCCTCGAAGAGGAGGTCTCGGCCTCGGCGCTCGAGGAATGGTCCACCTGCCCCCAGCGCTACCTGCTGCACCGCGTCCTCGACGTGGCCGAGACGGCCGCGCCGGCTGACGCCCTCGACGTCGACGGGCGGGACCGCGGCAGCCTGGCCCATGAGGTGCTGGCGGCAGTCGTCGGCCGGAGCCTGGGCCGGCCACCGTTGCAGCCATGGGACGACGAGGACAGGGCGTTCCTCAGGGCCGAGCTGCGCCGGCGGGCCGAGGGGCTCCGCCGCCGCGGCCGCCTCGGCACGGGCGTGCTGGCCGACCTGCGCATCGACGAGCTGCAGGCCGCCCTGCTGGCTGCGCTCGACCACGACGACGCCCTCCGCGCCGAGGAGGGATGGGCGCCCGCCGCCGTCGAGGAGGCGTTCGGCGAGGATGCGGGCCGCCCCGTCAGCGTCGCCCTCCCCTCGGGGCGGGCCGTGAGGTTCCGCGGCCGCATCGACCGGGTCGACACGGCCGCTGACCCCGCCGATCCGGGCGTCTCCCGGGTCCGGGTGGTCGACTACAAGACCGGCCGGGGCAAGCAGTACCTGGCGGCCGCCACCGGGGGAGCGGCGGCCGCCCGGCTCCTGCAGCTGGCCGTGTACGAGGCGGCGGCCGCCGCAGCCCGCCCGGGCGCCGAGGTCTCGTCTGGCTGGTGGCTCCTCGAGGCGACGGGCAAGGAAGGGCCGATCGTGCCGAACCGCCTCGACCGCGACGGCTTCTCCGCGGCACTCGAGGCGATCACGGCCGGCATCGAGGCCGGCGCCTTTCCTGCCGACCCGGGTGAGGACGGGTACCGGGGCCCGGAGAACTGCCGGTTCTGCCCGTACGACCGCGTCTGCCGCGCCGATCGGGTGCGGGCACTGCAGCGGATGGCCGGCGACCCCGCCCTCGGCGCCTGGCGAGCCGTGCGGCAGGTGGGCGAAGCGGTCGCCGAACCCGAACCCGAGCCTGGCCGCGGGAGCCCCTCGTGAGCGCTCGCGCCCCGGGCGTCGACGGCGCAGCCCGTGGCCGGGTCGCCACGGACCTCGGGGCCAACCTCTTCGTCGAGGCGGGCGCAGGGACGGGCAAGACCTCGGCCCTGGTGGGGCGGGTGACGAACCTCGTGGCGTGCGGGCGGGTGCGGCTGGGCCAGGTGGCCGCCATCACCTTCACCGAGACCGCCGCCGCCGAGCTCCGCGAGCGCATCCGGCTCAGCCTCGAGCAGGCCGCCGGCGACCCCGCCAGGACCGCCGACGAGCGGCAGCGGTGCGCCGAGGCCCTCGACGAGGTCGACGAGGCGGCGCTGCAGACCCTCCACGGCTTCGCCCACCGGATCCTGGCCGCGCACCCGGTCGAGGCTGGCCTGCCGCCCGGCTTCTCGCTGCGCGACGCCACCGAGCTCGAGGTGGCGTTCGAGGCCCGCTGGCGCCGGTTCCTCCTCGACCTGCAGCGGAACCCCGTCCTGGGGCCACCGCTGCGAGCTGCCGTCTCGCTGGGGCTCACCGTCGACAACCTGCGCGACGTGGCGCGAGCCCTTCACGACTCGTGGGACCTGGCCGCCGCCGTGCCCCACGAGCCCCCGCGAGCGGTGGCCGGGGTGTGCGACCCGGTGGCCGCCGCGGTGGCCGAGGTGGCGGAGCTCAGACCGCGGTGCGCCATCTCGCTCGACAGCCTGGCGTCGGCCATCGACCAGCGGGTCCTGCCGTGGTGGGCGTCGGTGGCCACGGCCATCGAGGCGGCCGGCGGGCACGCGGCCGCCGTGGCCGCGGCGCTCGAGGAGGCGCCGCCGAGGCTGGGGAACCTCGGCAAGACACCCAACTGGAACGTTCCCGTTGCGGAGGTGCGGGCCGCCTGCAAGGCGGTCGTCGAGGCAGTCGAGGAGGCTCGGCGCGCCGTCCGCCAGCACCTGCTCGAGCACCTGCTCCCCGCCCTCGTCGACTTCACCGTGGCTGGCGCCGAGGAGCGACGGCGCGAGGGGGTGCTCGAGTACCACGACCTCCTCGTGCGGGCCAAGCAGCTGCTGCGGTCGGAGCCGGTGGTGCGCCACGAGGTCGGGCGGCGGCACCGGGTGGTGCTGGTCGACGAGTTCCAGGACACCGACCCCCTCCAGGTCGACCTGGCCGTGCTGGCCTGCACGACCGAGGCGGGACTGATCCCGGACGACCGCTCGTGGAGCGAGCTGCCCGTCGCCGCCGGCCGGCTGTTCTTCGTCGGCGACCCCAAGCAGTCGATCTACCGCTTCCGCCGCGCCGACATCGACCTCTACGCCCGCGTGCGCGACGGGCTCGGGGCCGAGCTGGCCCCCCTGGTCTCCAGCTTCCGGTCGACGCCAGCGGTGGTGGACGCGGTGAACGAGGCCTTCCGCCCGTGGTTCGACGCCCAGGGCGAGGGCCAGGCGCCGTGGCGCGACCTGGTGGCGGCTCGCGACACGGCCGGGGTGCGGGGCACGGTGGCCGTGGTCGGCGGGGTGCAGCAGGGGACGGCGGCCCACCAGGCCCGCGAGGCGGCGGCGGCCGACGTGGTGCGGTGCGCCCGCCTCGCCCTCGAGCGGCGGTGGCCGGTGCTCGACCTTCGGAGCCGGGCGTGGCGCCCGGCCCGGCCTGACGACATCACGGTGCTGATCCCCACCCGCACCGCCCTGCCGGCGCTCGAGCGGGCGTTCGAGGACGCCGGGCTCCCGTACCGGGTCGAGGCCCGGTCGCTGGTGTGGGCCACCCAGGAGGTGCGGGACCTGCTGTCGGTGCTCAGGGCGGTCGCCGACCCGAGTGATCAGGTGGCCGCCGCAGCCGCCCTGCTGTCGGGGGTGCTGGCCTGCTCGTACGAGGACCTCAGCCGCTGGCGCTCGGCGGGCGGGACGTGGGACCACGGCCGCCCCAGGCCGGCCAGCGTCGATGCACACCACCCGGTGGCCGACGCGATGGCCTCCCTGGCCGGCTGGGCCGAGCTGGCGCACTGGGTCACGCCCGCAGCCCTGCTCGACCGCGTCGTGCGGGAGCGGGCCGTGCTCGAGGCGGCGTTCGCCCAGCCACGCCAGCGCGAGGCCTGGAACCGGGTGCGCTTCCTGGCCGAGCAGGCCCGCTCGTTCGCCGCCACCGGGACCTCAGGCCTCCGTGGCTTCTGCGACTGGGCCGACGGCCAGGCCGACGAGCAGGCCCAGGCACTCGAGTCGGTGGTGCCGGAGCCCGACGACCAAGCGGTGCGCGTCCTCACCATCCACTCGGCCAAGGGGCTCGAGTTCCCGATCACGATCCTCGCCGGCCTCAACGTGCCCCGAGGCGGCTCGGTGCAGCCCACCACCAGGGTGCTGTGGGGGCGGGACGGCCGCCTCGAGCTGTCGTGCGGCGCGCAGCAGCGCGGCTTCCGCACCGCCGGGTTCACCGACCTGGCCGAGGTCGAACGGGTGCGCAACGAGCAGGAGCAGACGCGCCTGCTGTACGTGGCGTGCACCCGCGCCCGTGATCACCTGGTGGTCTGCGCCCACCGCACGGGCTCGTCGCGCGACGAGCTGAGCGCGGCAGCCGACCTGTCGGCCTGGATGGCGCAGGTGCCTGGCATCGTGCACGGCCTCGACGACCTGGCCCTCGTCCCCGGGCTGCCCTACGTCGAGGCGGGGTCGCCGCCGGGTTCGGTCGAATCCCTGCCCGCCACGCCACAGCCCTCGGCCCCGCTCGAGGAGTGGGAGCGGCGCCGCCGTGCCGCGCTGGTGGGTGCCGGCCGGTCGGCGGCGATCCCGGCCACGGCCGTGGCCGACCTCGAGACCCCGGACGCCCCGCCGACCCTTCACCTCGGCCCCCTCGCCGGCTTCACCGGCGGAGCAGGCGACGCCGAGGCCGGTCTCGGCGCACCGCTTCCGCCTGGTCGGGGCATGCCCTTCGGGCGGGCCGTGCACGCCCTGCTCGAACACGCCGCCCTCGGCCTGCCGCTGGATCCGGCCGATCCCGCGGTGGTCAGGCGGGCGGCGGCGGCGGCCACCGCCGAGGGCGTCGACCCGGTCGAGGTCGTCGCCGCCGCGTCGTCCGCCCTGCGCTCACCCGCCGCCCGGGCCGCCGCTGGCGCCCGTCGGTCGTGGCGCGAGGCGTTCGTGGCCGCCGAGATCGAGGGTGTCGTGGTCGAGGGGTTCGTCGACCTGCTGTGGGAGGACGAGGCCGGCCTCCACGTCGGCGACTGGAAGACCGACCAGGTGGCGTCGGCCGAGGATCGGTGGGCCAAGGCCAGCCACTACGCCCTCCAGCTAGCCACGTATGCGGTGGCGCTGGAGCACGTCACCGCACGCCCGGTCGTCGAGCTCGCCCTGATCTTCTGCAGCCCGGGCGCGGCGGCGCAGGAGGTGGTGGCCGGCGCCGCGCTGGACGAAGCAAAGGCTGCGGTCCGCCGCCGACTGGCTTCCAGCCAGCTCCGCTGAGCGCGCCGGTCCGCCCCATCTCAGCCACCGCCCTGCCGGCGGATCGGAGCTGTCCGCCGGCAGGCCCCGCAGCTCAGCGCTTCTTGAAGAGGTTCTTCACCTTGTTGGCCACCCCGTCGGCCTTGTCCCTGATCGTGCCGGCGGCCTGCTGGCCCTTGCCCTCGGTCTTCAGCTCGTCGTCGCCGGTGAGGGCTCCGGCGCTCTCCTTGACCCGACCTTCGATGTTGTCCCTGTTCGGCATGACCTAGCCCTACCCGCTTCGTGCGGGATGTGAACGAGGGGTGGTCAGCCGGCCACCGGAACCGGGGCATCCGGCTCGAGCAGGACCAACCTGACCCCGAGCGGGGCCGCGGCGGCCACCTCCCACCACCCGTCCCTGGCCACGGCGCCGGCGACACCGCCCGGGTCCCCCAGCCGGAAGCACAGCGAGTGGAGGCGTCCGGGCTGGGTGCCGACCCAGGCCGCGGTCGGGCCGCCGGCCAGCAGCCGCAGCCGTCCCGGGCCCGGGTAGGCGAGGTCGACGAAGCCGAGCCCGCCACCGGCGCCGGCGTCGACGGTGTGCCCGCCGAGGAGCCCCTTGAACAGGTCGAGCGCGCCCTCGAGGTCGGCGACCGCATGAGCCACGTGGACCAGCTCGGCCGGCTCGGCCCCCCGCGGCGCGGGGAGATCCGGAGGTGGCGGATCGTCGAGCTCGCCGGCGGCCCACGCCAGCTGCACCACGATGCCGCTGGCCTGCCTGGGGTGGAGGAAGGCCTCCTTCCAGAAGGGACCGTCGAGGGCGATCCCGAGCGCCTGGTAGCCCGCCGCCTCGGCCCGCTCGATGGTGGCCGGCAGGTCGTCGACCTTGAACGTGAGGTGATGCGGCCCCGGCCCTCGATCCGCCAGGAAGCGGACCAGGAAGTCGTCGCCGTCGGGCCGCGGCTCGAGCGCCTCGACCTTCATGCCGTTGGCGTACCGCAGCTGGGCGACCGAGAAGCCCCGGTCGGTGTCGTGGCCGCCGACCCACCGGCCCCCGAGGTCGCAGGCGAAGACGTCCCAGAACGGCTCCCGGCTGGGGAGGGCCAGCGCCACGTGGTCGAAAGCTGCGGCGCCAAGCACGCTGGCGGACGCTAGAGGCCAGCGGCTACGTCAGCAGGCCCTCCTTGTCGAGCCCGGTGCTGGGATGGCGCAGCTTGCAAAAGGCGCGCAGCTCGAGCTGGCGGATCCGCTCCTTCGACAGGCCGAGCTCGGCCGCCACCTCGGGGAAGGTGCGGGGCTCACCGCGGTCCACGCCGAAGCGCAGGCGCAGGATGCGCCGCTCCCGCGGGTCGAGCGGCCGAAGGAGGTCGTCGACCACCCCCGCCTGCAGCCCGTCGATGGCGGTGTCCTCGGTGGTCGAGCTGGCGTCGGCGACCAGGTCGGCGAGGACGAGGTCGGCGTCGGCCCGCACGGGCTCCTCGAGGCTGCGCACGTCGCGGTCCCAGTCGAGGCTGGCCGCCACCTCGCTCGGGTCGTCGCCGGTCACGGCGGCGACCTCGTCGCTGGTCGGGGCCCGGCCGAGGTCCGCCTCGAGGTCGAGGCGGGCCCGGCGGATCCGCCCGACCTGGTCGTGCAGGTGGACCGGCAGGCGGATCGTGCGGGACGACTCGGCGATCCCCCTGGTGATGGCCTGGCGGATCCACCACGCCCCGTAGGTCGAGAACTTGAAGCCCCGCTCCCACTCGAAGCGCTCGACGGCCCTGAGGAGGCCGAGGTTTCCCTCCTGCACCAGGTCGGCGATCGGCACCCCGCTGGCCGCGTACCGGCGGGCCACGCTGACGACGAGGCGCAGGTTGGCCTCGGCGAAGCGCTTGGCGGCGAGGCGGCCAGCGCGGGCCACCGCCTCGAGGTCCTGCCGCTCCGCCGGACCGGCCGCTCCCGCCGCGAGGTGCTCCTCGGCGGCCCGGCCGCGCTGGATGCACTTGGCCAGCTCGGCCTCACCAGCCTTGTCGAGCAGGCCGTGCCTGCCGATCTCGGCCAGGTAGAGGCCGAACGGGTCCTCCACCCCCCGACCTGGCGAGGTGACCACGTTGCGGCTCCTGGTGGTGCTTCGTGTTGTGGGTGCTGTGCCCTGGCCATCAAAGCGCACCTGGCGTCGATCTGACCACCCGGCCGGCGGCGGGTGGGCCCGGTGGGGCAGGCTCGGCGTCCGATGCTGCCTGCCGCCCCCTGGACGCTGTCGGGCGAGGTGGTCGTGGCGTTCGTGCGTCGACCCCCCGGGGGTGACGCCGCCGTGCTCCCCGCCGGCCTTCAGCCCCTGCCTGGGCCCGCGGTCGTCTGGGCCGGCCACTGGGGTCAGACGCCGGTGGGGCCGTTCAGCGAGCTGGCCGTGGCCGTGCCGGCCCGCCTGGGCCTGCGTCCTGGGTTGTGCATCACCATGAGCGTGGTCAACAACGCCGACGCCCGGCTGGCCGGTCGACTGGGCTGGGGCATGCCCCGCCAGGTCGGAGCACTCCGGTGGCTGGCCGTCGGTCCGCACCGCACGCTGGTCTGGTCGGAGCGCGACATCGAGGTGCAGGCCGCGGTCCGCCCCGGGGCCGGGCCCTTCACCAAGGGCCTGCGGGGGCTGCAGCGGCGCAGCGACGGGCCGGTGGTGGTGCCGGCCCGCTTCAGCGGGTGGATCCGGCGGGCCCGGGTCGAGATCGCCGTGCCGCCTGGCGACGGGCTCGTCTCGCTCGCCGGCTCACGGCGCGGGTGGATCGTCAACGGCCGCAGCCTGGTGCTCGAGCCGAGCCGCCGGCCGAGTGGGTTGCTGCGGACCCTGCTGGCCCCCACGGCGCCGCCCGAGACCGCCCCAGGAGGCTGAGGCCCCGCCTCTGGGGGCAGCTACCAGGTGGTGCGCAGCGTGGCTCGGTTGGTGTCGCCGCCCTCGGGCTCGGGTCCCCGCAGCACCTTCTCACCGGCACCGGCGGCCTCGACGGCCTGCAGCAGGGCGGGGTCGTCGGCGCTGGACGAGGGAGGAGGCGGGACCGCCGCCGCCGTGGCGGGTGCGGCGCCACCGGTCGGGTCGCTGGGTGGACGGACCTGGCCCGTGAGCCCCGACAGCTGCTCGGCCAGCTGGCGGCGCCGCTCGGCGCCCGAGACCGGGTCAAGGAACCAGGCGAGCGCTGCGCCGGTCGACATGAGAACGAGCTTCGAAGCCTTGCGTTGCATGGGCGAGCGTTACCCGTTGGCCCCGGTGCTCGAACGGCCGGGTGTCACGGGCTCCGGTGCAGGGTACGGCGGGCCGGTGCAGACGTTCCTGCCGTACCCCGGCTTCGCCGCCACCGCGGCGGTGCTCGACGACCGCCGGCTGGGCAAGCAGCGGGTGGAGGTGATCCAGATCGTCCGGGCCATCTTCGTGCCGGGGTACGGGTGGGCCAACCACCCCGCCACCCTGATGTGGCTGCCGCACGCCGAGGCCCTCGAGTGCTACGTCGGGGCCATCTGCGACGAGTGGCGAGCACGCGGCTTCGAGGACACCTGCCAGGCCACGGTCCGCCAGGACCTGGCCGCCGCCGGCGTGCCCGGCCCCGTTCGCAGCCAGGAGGAGCTGGCCGAGGCCGGCCTCCTGCCGGCCTGGCTCGGCGACGACGGCCTGCACCGCAGCCACCGCTCGGCGCTGCTGCGCAAGGACCCCGCCCACTACCGGCCCCTGTTCCCCGACGACCCGGACGATCTCCCCTACGTCTGGCCCGTGCGGTCGGCCGGCGCCATCGAGGCCGAGGAGCGGCGAGCCCAGGCCGCGCTGGCCCGGGCGGCCCGCCAGGCCCGGCGCGAGGTGGAGGAGGCCGAGAAGACCGCCCGGCGGCGACGGGCCGCCGCCCAGAGGGGATGGCGCACCCGCCGGGCCCGCGGCGCCGGCTGAACCTGCCCCGAAGCGGCTGCGTCCCGACGTGGGGCCGCACCGCGGAGCGGGCTCGGTAGCCTGCCTTGCGTGGTCAGCGATCAGGCCCAGCGGCAGGCCGAGCGGCTCTCGAGCGCGCTGGCCGCCTTGGCCGAGCCGCACCGGCTGCTGATCCTGCGCCAGCTGCGTCGAGGCCCGCGGTCCGCCGGCTACCTGTCGCGCGCCCTCGGCATCGCCCCGTCGCTGGCCAGCCACCACCTGACGGCGCTCGTCGAGGCAGGCCTCGTCTCCCGGCGCCGGGCGGGCAACTTCGTGTGCTACACGGCCGACACCGTGAAGGTCCGGGAGCTGCACCAGCGGCTCGGCGTGCTCGCCGGCGCCACCGGCCCGGCCAGCGACCACGCCGCGGGAGTCGCCGCCGACCCGTGCTGATCGAGGACAAGGTGCGCGACCTGCTGGTCACTCAGCTCGGTGTCGACCCGAGCCGCCTCACGGGGACCGCTCGCCTGGTTGAGGAGCTCGGCCTCGACTCGCTGGGGCTCACCGAGGCGCTGCTGGTCCTCGAGGACGACCTGGCCATCTCGATCCCCGACCCCGTGCAGGAGGGGCTGCGCACCTTCGACGACCTCCTGGCCGCCGTCTCCTCCCAGGTGTCGCCCGCCGAGGCCTCCGGCCGCGGGTGGATCAGCTCAGGGCCTGGCTGACGGTGTGCAGCCCCAGGCCGGCCAGGCCGCCGACGATGGTGCCGTTGATGCGGATGTACTGCAGGTCCGGCCCGAGGAGCAGCTCGAGGCGATCGGAGGTCTCCTCGGCGTCCCACCGGCCGATCGTCGTGGTGATGAGGCTGGCGGCCTCGTCGCCCAGATGCTCGGCGGCGTAGCGGGCGCCGGCCACCGCGGCCTGGTCGAGGCGCTCGGCCAGGGCCGGATCCGCCTGGAGCCGGGCGCCTGCCGCGGCGACGGCTGCGGCCAGCCGCTGGCGGACCGGTGAGCCGGGCAGGGCCGCCTGCGAGCGGACGTCGGTCTTGACCTGGGTCCACATCGAGGCCACCCACGTCCGCAGCTCGGGCTTGGCCAGCAGCTCGCGAGCCAGCTCCTCGCCGCGGCGGCGCAGCTCGGGCGAGGTCTGCAGGTCGACGGCCAGCCTGTGCAGCCGGGCGTCGAGCTGGCGCCGCATCTCGTGACCCGGGTCGGCGGCGATCTCGGCGATCAGGCCGTGGGCCTTGGCCACCAGCCGCTTCACGACCTTCTCCTCGAGCGCCTCCGGCAGCCACCAGGGCGACTTCTCGGACAGGCGGCGGCGCAGCTCGTCCTGATGCTCGGCGAGGTAGCGGTCGAGGCCCTTCAGGGCGGCGTCGAGCACAGCCTGGTGGCGGCCGCCCTCCATGGCCACCCCCAGCGCCCGGCCGGCCAGCGGAGCGAGGGGTGCCACCTTCAGCAGGTGCTGGACGATGTCGTCGACCAGCTGGTGCACGGCGTCGTCCTCGACCACGTCGGCGGCGGCGACGGCCGCGTCGGCCAGCAGGGCGGCCACCCGGTCGCTGTTGGCGGGGACGCTGAGCCACCGGGCCAGCCGGTCGGCCAGCCCGACCCCGGCCACCCGCTCGGCGATCACCTCGGGGGTCAGGAAGCTCTCCTGCACGAACTCGCCGAGGGTGGCGGCGAACTGCTCCTTGCGCTCGGGCACCACCGCGGTGTGAGGGATGGGGATGCCGAGCGGGTGCCGGAAGAGGGCGGTGACGGCGAACCAGTCGGCGAGCCCGCCGACCATCGAGGCCTCGGCGGTGGCCTGGACGTAACCGGCCCAGCCCTGCTCGCCGCCGGCGACGGTGACGGCCAGGAAGACCAGCGTGACAGCCACCAGCGACCCGGTCGCCCGCCGCCGGTTCACCTGGAGCTGGCGGCGCTTGGTCTCGAGCGAGGCGGCCCGGACGGGGGGCGGAGCGCTGGTCAGCTGGGTCATGGTCGCTGTCTACCCGGGCCCGAGGCGCCCCTGGCGGACGTCCCCGTGCTGCCACCCTTCGAACGCGGAGCGCGCGCACAGCAAGCAATGAAAGACCCTAGACTGCATCTTCAGGTGCTGGCTGGGTTCGAGGCGGTGCGGCGGCTGGCGGTGATCTTCCTGTGCGGAACCCTGGTCCTGGTCGGGTGCCGCCCCAAGAAGGCCAGCCCGGTCCCACCCACGACGACCACCCTCCTGCCGGCAACCACCGGACCGACCGCCGCCCCGACCACGACCCTGGACGTCTCGGCACCCCCGACCCCAGCCCAGCTCCAAGACCCCGCGTACTGGAACGCCATCCTGGCGGCGCTCAATCGAGTCGCCGGCGACGCCTTCCGTAGCGTCGTCAGCACCAAAGTGGTCTCTCCTTCCACAGCTGAAGCGCTTGAGCAGATCTACGGCCCGTCGGTCTTCCCCGGCCAGTACAAGGCGCTGGTGGACATCACACGTGGACCGCCCAACGGGTTGGTCATTCCTCCGGGAGATCCCCTCGCCACTGTCGATCGGATCGTCAATGCCGAGAGCCGATGCGTCAGTCTGACCGCTTCGCTCGATTACGGAGGGGTCAACACAAGCGTGCCGAAAGCGATGAACGCGTTTCGGCTGATGCCCCGCACGAAGACGAGTGGGGCCAGCGTGAACCCGACGCCCTGGATGATCGATGACTTCTTTGTGATCGACGCCTCAGGTGAGACCAGCGAACTGTGCACCGGCTGAGCGCCACGGTCGCGGTCATAGCTTCATTAGTGGGCACCGACTGGCTCCTTCCCGTGCCTGCCGCCGCCGATGGATGTGCCACGGTGGCCAGAGCGAGCATCAGCGGGCTGCTTCATGAGACCAGATGCCCATCCACAGCAGGAACAGCACCACCCAGTAGAGCAGTGCCTCGATCATCGGGTCTCCGGTCTGCGGCGGCAAAGACCCTCGTCGGAACTATCGGCGCAGGCTTTTGTGGGTCGGGGACTATCAGTGGGGGCCGCCAGGGGGAACGTTTGGTGTCGACGTTCACTCCTTGCTCGGGTGGGCGGGCACGGGCTCGGCCGGCTGCTCGGGCGACGCCGGCACCCTCCACGCTGGCCACCGAGTTCTGGCGGGCCACGCCGCTGCCCGCACCCAAGCGGCGCTCAACCCGACGAACCCGATCACGGGGCTCGACGCCTACCTGTCGCTCCGGGCCGATCTGCGGCCCGCCATCACCCACCAGACCCCGCTCGGCCCGCTCACCGTCACCGCGGTCGGTACGCCGACCATCAGGTGGGGCGACGGGCACGTCACCACAGGCCCGCGCGGGTACGCCGGCGCTCCGTACCCCGACGGCAAGCTCGTCCACCAGTACATCGACCGGTGCGTCGGCACCCTGGTGGTGACGGTGGCGTGGACGGCCCGTTGGAGCCTGGGTGGCGACAGCGGCAGCCTCTCCGGCCTGACCACCACGGCTCAGCTGCCGCTGCGCACCGAGGAGATCCAGGCCGTGATCACCCCGGCGGGCCAGCCGCCGCCCAACCTTCGACCTGGGGCCGCCCCCCTCGGCCTGCCCCACCACGCCACGCCCCTGATCCCCTTCCGGATCAGAGGATCCAGCGGTGGTCGCGGTACCAGGTGATCGTCGAGCCGATGCTGGCCTCGAGGTCGGTGTGCTCGAAGTGGAAGCCGGTGGCCAGCAGGGCGTCGATGCTCACCCTGTTGTTGCGGTTGGTCTTGCGCATGAAGCGGAAGCGCTCCTTGGTGAGGAAGATGTCCTGCTTCATCCCCTGCTCGACCATCTCGCCGTGCCACCGCTGGCGCTCCTCGTGGCTGGGGCCGGCCTCGGGGTCGTCGGCCAGCTCCACCTCGAGGTCGAAGTGGCCGGCGAGGATCCGGGCAATGTCGTGGCTGCTCGGGTAGAGGCCGTCGACGACGTTGAAGGCCTTCCCCACCGCCTCGTCGGCTTCGGCCACGTGCAGGGTGACGGCGAGGAGGTCGTCGATGTGCACCAGGCGCTGCTCGATGGGCTTGGCCGGGACGGGCACCGTTCGGAGCTTCGCGAAGGCCTCGATGGCCACGTCGAGGATGGCGCTGGCCAGGAGCTTCACGTTGCCGGGGCCGTACACCGAGACCGGGCGCAGGACGACGGTGGGCAGGCCCGCACGGGTCGCCTCCTGCACCACCTGCTCGGTGCGCCACTTGGCCTTGCCGTAGGTCCGGCTGGGGTGTGGTCCGACGTCTTCTCGCACCGGCAGCGGCAGCTGCTCCTCCTCGCCGTAGATCGAGGTCGAGCTCATGTGCACGAACCGCTCGACCTGGCCCGGAGGCGCGGCTCGGACGAGGTTCCGGGTGGCTTGGACGTTGGCCCGTTCCATCTCTGCCTCGTCTGCGTTCGAGCTGGAGGCGCCGGCCAGGTGGAACACGTGGGTGACCCCGTCGTACAGCGGGGCGAGGTCGTCGCCCCCGGCGAGGTCGACGGCTTCATACTCGACGTCCTGGGGGAGGTCGTGGGGCCGTGGTCGGCGCCCGCAGGCGCGGACGGAGAACCCCTGGTTGCCCAGGCTCGAGACGAGCCGGCCGCCGATGAACCCGGTGGCGCCGGTCACGAGTGCGGAGCGCGTGGCCATGCGCAACCTTGCCCGCCGGAGGGACCGAGGTGCCAGCCTCAGCGGCTGCCGAGCAGGCGCTCCAGCGCGTCGAGCTCGAGCGGGAGGCTCGGGGCCACGCCGTGGGGGTCGTCCAGGACGTGGGCGCCGGCGTCGACGCCGTCGAGCACCAGGTCGGCTCCGGTCATGTCCTCGTCGGCCGTGTAGTCGTTGCGGACGACCACGCATGCCAGCCCGGACCCGCGGGCCGAGGCCAGCCCGGTGGCCGAGTCCTCGACGGCCACCGCCGCCTCTGGCCCGACCCCCAGGCCCTCCAGGGCCTGCAGGTAGCAGCCCGGGTCGGGCTTCTTCTCGCTGACGTCGGCGCCGGTTACGACGACCTCGAAGTCCGCCTCGGGGAAGAGCCGGCCGAGGAGGTGCTTGACCCACCCGTCGCTCCCGACGGTGGCCACGCCGAGCCTGACCCCGGAGGCGGCCAGGTGATCGAGGAGCTCGGCCATGCCCGGCCGGGGCGGGATCCGGCCCGCGTCGATCATGGCCCGCAGCAGCTTGGTCTTCTCGGCGTGCAGCTTCGGTGCCAGCTCCTCCCGCTCGGCCTCGGGCCGCCCCATCTCCTCGAGGAAGGCGTCGATCCGGCGCACCCCGCCGTGCACCGAGAGCCAGTGCCCGTAGGTTTCCTCGTCCCAGGAGTAGGGCAGGCCGGCGGCTGCAAAGGCGTCGTTGAAGGCCACCCGGTGCCCGTGGCGCTCGCTGTCGACCAGGGTGCCGTCGACGTCGAACACCACCGCCTGCAGCTTCGAGCCCACGGGGTGATCCTAGGAGCGGCCGGGCTGACAGCCTGGGCCGATGAGCGACTCGATCCAGGTGCAGGAACAGGGGCAGGCGATCGCCTTCTCCTTCGACGAGATGCTGCGCTACAGCGGGCCGGGCAGCCCGGGCGGCGTGGCGCTGGGCTTCAAGCTGATGGAGCGGGCCTTCGCCCTGCTCGACCTGGACGGGCCGCTGGAGCGGCGGGAGGTGGTCATCGACGCCGCCTTCCGGGGCCCGGGGGCTCGGGATGCCTGCGAGCTGGTGACCCGTGGCCTCACCGACGGGCGCTACGTCGTCGACCCGACCGTGGTGCGGCCCGAGCGGGGGCACACCCTCGAGACCTTCGCCTTCCGGGTCGGCTACCGGGGCCGGACCCTGTCGCTGCTCCTCCGGGAGGGCACGGTGACCGACGAGTTCGTGGCGCTGGCCCAGAACCCCGCCCTGACGCCTGACGAGCTGGAGCGGTTCACGGCGATGAAGCAGGAGCTGGCCGACCGGCTGATGGCCACGGCGGCCGACGAGGTGTTCGACGTCGAGTAGCCGGCGCCGGCGGCCGCCAGCGGCCGATCAGTCGTCGTACTCGCGGTAGCTGCCGAACCGGGCCTTCAGGTTCTGGGCCGAGGTGCCGAACACGTCGGCCAGGTCCTCCCACGACTGCCCCGCCTCCCGCGCCTCGGTGACCATCTCCCGGGTCATGGCCTCGAGGTACTGCCTGGCGATGTTGACCGCGGCCAGACGACCCTCGATGGGAAGGGCTTCGTCGGCCGCCTGGACCAGGCAGTGGTCGAGCCGGGTCCGGTTGGCGCTCACCTCCTGGATCCTACGGGAGCCCATTCGGTGCCAGCGCGGGCTGCTGCGGACCCCCGCATCTGCTCGAGAGGGGCCGGCCAGGTGGAATGCGCGCCTGCGCCGGTGCGTTCAACCTGAAGCGGCCAGGGCGGTCGCTCGACCGACCGGCACAGGGCACCGGTGGGCCGGCCTCAGCAGCGACCGCAGCGGGCGCCCACCCTCGGGAGGCATCCGCCGCGGCCCGCCCTTCCGAAGAGCAAAGGCAACGACAGGAGCAGCCTGGTGGCCAAGGTGAAGCACGACAAGCGGGATCAGGGCATCGAGGCTGACTCGGTCGGCCTGTACATGGAGGGCCTCGGGCGCTGGGAGCTCCTCACCAAGGACGACGAGGCTCGGCTGGCGGCCGTCATCGAGGAGGGCGCCGCGGCGCGGCTCGGCTCGAGGGCGACGAGCCGCTCTCGGCCGAGCAGCGGCGCACCGCCCGCGCCCAGGTCCGGGCCGGCCAGGAGGCCACCGATCAGTTCATCCACGCCAACCTTCGGCTGGTCATCTCGATCGCCCGGCGCTACCAGTCGTCGGGGATGCCGCTGGCCGACCTGATCCAGGAGGGCAACCTGGGGCTGATGCACGCGGTCGAGAAGTTCGACTGGCGCAAGGGCTTCAAGTTCTCGACCTACGCCACCTGGTGGATCAAGCAGTCGATCACGCGCGGCATCGCCAACCAGGAGCGCACCATCCGCCTCCCCGTGCACGCCGGCGACACGGTCACGCTGCTCACCAAGACCAGCGCCCGCCTCGAGGGCCGGCTCGGCCGGCGCCCGACCACCGAGGAGCTGGCCTACGAGTCGGGCCTGGCTCCCGCCCAGGTCGAGGAGACCCAGAGGTGGATGCAGTCCACCACCAGCCTCGACCAGCCGATCGGGGTCGACGGCGAGCTCTCCCTCGGCGACCGGGTGCCGGACGCCGGCCAGGATCCCGCCGGCCAGGTGATCGACGCCGACACCGCCCCGCAGATCGACAAGCTGCTCAGCCGCCTGGACGACCGCGAGCGCCGGATCCTGATGCTGCGCTACGGGCTGGAGGGCGGTGGCGAGCCCAGGACGCTCGAGGACGTCTCCGCCCACTTCGACCTCACGAGGGAGCGCATCCGCCAGATCGAGGTCAAGGCCATGTGCAAGCTGCGCCACCCCAGCACGGCCAACGACTCGGTGCGCGAGCTGCTAGGCGCCTGACCCAGCGGCCCCACGGAAGGGTGGTTTGGGCCGTCCGGCGGGTAGGAGGCCTTCGTGCCGCAGCCGGGGTGGAGCAAGAAGCGGGAGCGCCAGTACGACCACATCAAGGACGGGCTCCTCGACCGTGGTGAGGACGAGGAGACCGCGGCCGAGATCGCGGCCCGCACCGTCAACAAGGAGCGGGCCCGGGCCGGTGAGGCCAAGCAGGCCAGCCGCACCTCGACTGACGACATCTCCTCCGGTCGACGGGGCGGCCTGCGGTCCCACCGCGGGGCGGGCGGCCGGACCAGGGACCAGCTCTACAACGAGGCCCGCCAGAAGGGCATCAAGGGCCGTTCGAAGATGACCAAGGCCCAGCTGGAGGAGGCTGTCGGGCGCTGACGGGGCTCTTCCCCGACCCGGAGGCCCGTGCGAGCGAGGACGTCCTGCCGGACGTCGTGTCGGCCTCAGACGGGCAGGCGGCGTGCCGGACCCGACGTGGACCGGGCGGTGGCCCGGTTGAGGAGGTCGGTCAGGAGGCGGCGTTCCTCGGGATCGAGGTCGGCCAGCGCCCGGTCTTCGGCCTTGGCTTGCAGGTCGGCCGAGCGGCGGGCGGCCGTCTCCCCGAGGCCGGTGAGCACGACTGCGTGGCGGCGACGATCGTGAGGGTCCCGCCGGCGCTCGACCATGCGGGCCGCCTCGAGCACGTCGAGCACGCCCACCACGTCGCTGGCGTCGAGCCCGAGGCGGTCGCCGATCTCGCGCTGGGACACGGGCTGCAGCTTGGCCACGACGTGGAGCACGCCCATGCACGGCGGCCGGAAGCCGGCCTCGGTGACCCATGGCTCGTCGGCCATGAGCTCGTGGAGGTGTCTGCGCATCTCCCGGGCGAGGAGGAAAACGCCCGACAGGGCGTTCGTGCGGCGATCGTCGTCGTCCACGACGCCACCGTACCTCCCCTTGACAATCAGTGGGAACCGTCTATCGTTGGAACTGCCAACGGTTGGAGGGTGGGCTGTGGATCAGCAGGTGAGCGGCCGGAAGGTCGCCATACGGGTCGAGCACCTCCAGAAGCGCTTCGGTGAGGTCGAGGCCGTGCGAGGTGTGGACTTCGAGGTCGAGGCCGGCGAGACGTTCGGGTTCCTGGGTCCCAACGGGGCGGGCAAGTCGACCACCATCAACGTGCTCTGCACCCTTCAGCTGCCCACCGGTGGCCGGGCCGAGGTGGCCGGCTGGGACGTGGCGACCCAGCGCGACGAGGTCCGGCGCGAGATCGGCCTGGTCTTCCAGGACATGACGCTCGACACCTACCTGTCGGCTGCGCAGAACCTCCGCTTCCACGGTCAGCTCTACGGCGTCCCGCCGGAGCGGCTGGAAGCTCGGATGCGCCAGGTCCTGGAGCTGGTCGGGCTGTGGGAGCGGCGGGACAAGGACGTCGCCACCTTCTCGGGCGGGATGAAGCGGCGGCTCGAGATCGCCCGGGGGCTGCTGCACTCGCCTCGGGTCCTCTTCCTCGACGAGCCGACCGTGGGCCTCGACCCGCAGACCCGCGCCTCGATCTGGGAGTACCTCGACGAGCTCCGTCACCAGGAGGACCTGACGATCTTCCTTACCACCCACTACATGGACGAGGCCGAGCACTGCGACCGGATCGCCATCATGGACGCCGGCCAGATCGTCGCCCTCAACACGCCCCAGGCGCTGAAGGCGGCGATCGGCACCGACCGCATCAGGCTGGAGACCGCCGACGACGCGGCCGCCGCCGCTGACATCAAGCGCCAGTTCGGGCTGGACGCCATCGCGGTCGACGGTGGGCTGGCGCTCGACGTTCCCGACGGCGAGCGCTTCGTCCCCCGGCTCCTCACCGATCTGGACGTGGGCGTCCGCTCGGTCAGCGTCACCCGGCCGACGCTGGACGACGTGTTCATGGCCTTCACGGGCCGCACCATCCGCAACGCCGAGAACGCCGGGCCGGAGATCCCAGCCATGTACCGGGGCCGGACGTAGGTGGCCACGCTCCGCTCACAGCTGCCGGTCGCCCAGGTCAGCCGGCCGCCCTCCGGTGTGCGGGCCGACCTGCGGGCCGTCCGCATCGTCTGCCACCGCGAGCTGCTGCGGTGGGGCAAGGACCGCCGCCGGCTGGTGGCTGGCCTGGTCCAGCCCCTCCTGTGGCTGTTCGTGCTGGGGACCGGGCTGAGCAGGGTCGTGTCGGTGGGTGCGCCCGGCACGCCGACCGGGAACGTCGACTTCCGGACGTTCGTGCTGGGGACCGGGCTGAGCAGGGAGCTGCACGGGGACCCACCGAGGCTCCTCATCCTCGCCGTCCTCGGCCTGGTCACCTTCGCCATCGCCGTCCACCGCTTCAGCAAGACCGACTGACAGGCGCGGCCC
This sequence comes from Acidimicrobiales bacterium, assembly GCA_030448245.1. Taxonomy (GTDB): domain Bacteria; phylum Actinomycetota; class Acidimicrobiia; order Acidimicrobiales; family JAUJNH01; genus JAUJNH01. The sequence goes on along the minus strand of JAUJNH010000005.1, from coordinate 223,444 downwards.
GCGCGGTGCACGCAGGCTCGGAGGGCACTGTCAGGCACCACGACAGCCTCAGCGACGCCGCCGGCGGTGCCCGATCGAGCAGCCGGTCGACATCCGACTGTGGCACGCCAGGAGGTCCGGCGGATGGTTGATCGCGCCGATCCGATGGACGATCACGCACTGGGAGTGCGGACGAAATCCCTCGGGGCGGTGCCAACGTCCCACTAGCGTCACGGGCGAGGAGGGGTCATGGGCGGTCCGTGGTCTGGTCCGGCGGTGGTCGTCGAGGATCTCGTGCGCACCTTCCAGCCGAAGAAGCGGCCCGAGGTGGTGGCGCTCCAGGGGGTGTCGCTGCGGGTCGACGAAGGTGAGGTGCACGGCTTGCTGGGCCCGAACGGTGCCGGCAAGACCACGCTCGTGAAGATCCTCGCCACCATCCTGCTCCCCACCTCGGGGTCCGCAACCGTGCTGGGACGCGATGTCGCCGCCGAGGCCACGAGCGTGCGACCGTTGATCGGGATCGTCCTCGGCGGTGACCGCGGCCTCTACAACCGCCTCACCGCCCGCCAGAACCTCCGCTACTGGGCGGCGCTCCACAAGCTCGAGCCAGGTGCCGGCCGGCGGCGGGTCGACGCCCTCCTCGAGCGGATGGGCCTCACCAAGCGGGCCGACGACCGGGTGCAGACGTACTCGCGCGGCATGCGGCAGCGCCTGCACCTGGCCCGGGCGCTGATGCACGACCCACCGGTGCTGTTCCTCGACGAGCCGACCACCGGGCTCGACCCGCTGGCCGCCCGCGAGCTCCGGGCGATCGTCGGCGAGCTGGCCGGGGAGCGGCGCACGATCTTCCTGACGACCCACGACATGGCCGAGGCCGAGGCGCTGTGCCAACGGGTGACGCTCATCGACCGCGGCCGCATCCTCGCCACCGAGACGCCGAGGGCGCTGTCGGAGATGCTGTCTCGCTACGAGCGGGTGGAGTGCGACGGGGCGACCGACGAGGTGGTGGCGGACCTGTCGGCCCTCCGAGGGGTGAGCAGCGTCAGCGCGCTCGGGTTGTCGACGCGGATCGAGGTCGATTCCGACGGCGTCGTGCCCGAGGTCATGCGCAGGCTCGTGGCGGCCGGCGTCACATCGGTCCGGGTGACCCGCCCCACCCTGGAGGAGGTCTACCTCGACCTCGTCGGCCGGCGTGGCATGGACGTCTAGGAGAGAGCGGTGCGGGCGCTCATCGGGGCCATCCGCCTCCAGCTGCAGATCGTCGTGGCCGACCGCGGCTACCTGAACGAGATCCTCACCAACCCGTTCTTCGCCGTCATCTTCCTCGGCGTGGTCCGGGCCGCCGGCCGCCGCGACCTCACGACCTTCGCCATCGTGGCCCCGGTGCTCATGACCCTGTGGGCGCTGTCGCTCGAGATCTCCGGGAACGTCGTCTCCGCCGACCGCGGGGTCGGGATCCTCGAGCTGGTGGTGGCCACGCCGACCCGGTTCCAGACCGTCGTCTTCGGGCGCGTCCTCGCCGTCACGCTGCTCGGCACCGTGGGCGTCGTCGAGACCTGGCTCGTGGCCCGCATCGGGTTCGGCGTCGAGGTCAGCGTCCACCACCCCGGCGTGCTGGCGGGCGCCCTGGCGGCCACCGCCCTGGCCATGACGGGCACCGCGCTGGTCATGGCCGGCGCCTTTGTGCTCGCCGGCGGCGCCCGGACGTTCCAGAACACGATGAACTACCCCATCTACCTGCTGGCCGGCGTCCTGGTGCCAATCTCGTACCTGCCCGGGTGGCTCCGTCCGATGAGCCGGCTGATCTTCCTCTCCTGGAGCGCCGACCTGCTGCGCGACTCGCTGCAGCCCGAGCCGGCTCAGGACGTCCTGCGGCGGTTGTCGGCGGTCCTGCTGCTCGGGGCCGGAGGCTTCCTGATCGGCTCGATCATCCTCCGACTGGTCCTCCACCGCGTCCGCCACCTCGGAACGATCGGCCAAGAGTGAGCCGCCTGGGCCACATGCTGCGGGTGCTGGGGTGGGCCGCCCTGGTCGGCTTCCGCGACACCCTGGGCGCCGTCTACACCGTCCAGAGCTGGGTGCTGGGTCTGTTCGTGCGCATGGTGGCGCAAGTGGCGTTCTTCGCCTCGCTGGGCCAGCTCCTCGGCCGGCAGGCCGACGTCGAGTTCCTCCTGATCGGCAACGCCATCATGGTGTCGACCTCCTCCAGCTTCACGGTGACGGTCGCCACCGTCGGCGAGCGCGACGCCGGCACCCTGCCCCTCCTCGTCGCCTCGCCCACCAGCCCGCTCGTGGCGCTGATGGGCCGTGGCGCCAGCTTCGTCCCCAACGGCCTCATCACCTCCCTCGGCGCCCTGGCCATCGTGGCCCCCCTGTACGACGTCTCCCTGCCATGGGCCCGTCTGCCCGCGCTCCTCGCCCTCCTCACCCTGGTGACGGTGAGCACGTACATGACCGCCACCTTCCTGGCGGGGTTCGTCCTCCGCTCACCGGGCACCCGGCGCACGGTCAGCAACGTGGCCCGCCTCGTGATGATGGCCTTCTGCGGCGTCAGCGTGCCGCTGTCGGTCTACCCGGAGGTCGTCCGGGCCGTGGCGCAGGTCCTGCCCCTCACCCATGGCCTGAAGGCCATCCGCGAGCTGTTCGCGGGCGCCGGCGCGTCAGACATCCTCGGCGACGCCGGCCTCGAGGCCCTGGTCGGCGGAGGCTGGCTTCTGCTGTCGCTCGCCACCTTCCGCTGGCTGGCCGACGCCGGCCGCCGCGACGGATCGATCGTCTTCTCCACGGCCTGACGCGGACGCCGGGCGGGCGACGCGGCCCGGCGAGGCGCGGGCGGACGGGCGGCCCTGGGGCCGCTCGGCGTGTCCCAGCCGGGTTCACAGGAGGGAGACCATGTGGGAACCGGGTCTTCCGGCTCCCGGCCAGCAACACGCCATCTGCCGAGGGCAGACAGCATCCCCCCGATCCTGCTGGAGGTGAAGCAGGGCCTTCCGCTCGTCGCTGGGTGCCGCGGCGGACCGTGATGGCGCTGTGCTGCACTGGCGGGCGTGGATCCCCGCCGTGCGCGCTCGTTCGGGGCCGTCGCGGACGCCTACGCGCTGGCCCGCCCGACCTACCCGCCGGAGGCGCTGCGTTTTGTCGTGCCCCCGGGAGCCGGTCGGGTTCTAGACCTCGGAGCCGGCACGGGCAAGGTGACCACCGGGTTGCTTGACCTGGGCCTGGAGGTCGTCGCCGTCGAGCCGGACGACGCCATGCGCGCCCACGTCGACACACGGGCCGTGCCCCTGGCCGGTACGGCAGAACAGGTGCCGCTGCCGGACCGCTCGGTCGACGCGGTCGTCGCCGGGCAGGCGTGGCACTGGTTCGACACAGCCGAGGCGCTCGCGGAGGTCGGCCGGGTGCTGCGGCCGGGGGGCACCCTCGGGCTTCTCTGGAACGTCCTCGACGACAGCGGGGGGTGGGCGCTGGAGGTGGCGGAGATGCTGGGCCTGGAGGACCGGCTGTCGCTCGTTGACAGGGCAGCCACCTCCCCGGCTGTGGGGTGCGAGGTGTGGCGGCCGTGGTCGCGGCAGCTGTTCCCCCACTGGCAGGCGGCGGACCCCGACCTCGTGGTCGCGAACATGGCCTCCCGCAGCGTCGTCATCGTGCAGGAGGCCGAGCAGCGCCTGGCCCTCCTGCGTTCCGTGCGTGCCGCCGTCCCGGAGGGGCGGTTCAAGGTCCCCTGGGTCTGTGACGCCTGGCGCGCCTCGGTCCCGTAGCCATCGCTGCGTGCGTGAGTGGGGGTGCGTCACCGCGCCCGAGTGGTGCCGTACCCAGGGCGCATCCGCGGGCTGCTCATGGAGACGCCACTGACCGGCCCCTCCGGGAGCTCCCTTCCCTGTGCCACGGAGCTAGAAGGGCTGCTGCCGGGTCTCGCCATGTCGGCGGGGGCCACGCTGCGCATCGCCGGCTGCGGAGCTCGCTTCGCCTCCAGATCTGGAAGCTTCGTCCAGTGTGCGTTCGGCCTGCGGTGGTGCGCGGTGTGGTACCCGATGTTGAAGCCGAGGGAGGTGTGCAACCGGGAGGCGGTGTCGTTGGCGAAGTCGGTGGGCCGGTCAGCCTCCAGGTAGCCGTTGTGGTGCTCGTAGTTGGCGTGGGCGGAGAAGACCGCCACGAGGGTCCACTGGAAGACGATGGGGAGGAGCCTGACGGGTGAGCCCAGGAGGACGGGCAGGGCGGCGAGAACGGCCATCGCCGCACCCTCGGCGATGAGGCACCGCATCTGGGAACGGACTCGTCTCACTGCGGAGCATCCGACGAACCAGCTTCGCGGCGCGAACACGTACAGGTACCGCCACCGGGAGAGCGGCTGGCACTGGAGAGCCTGCCCGTCACGCAGCTGCGTCGGCTGGGTCCAGTCCTTGGCAGTACCGACGTGAGGGTGGTGCGTGCGGGCATGCGCTTCCCGGTAGAGCTCCATCGGCGTGCCGGTCACGGTGCCGAGCGTCAGCTCGAGGAGCCGGTTGGCCCATCGGTGCCTGAACATGGTCAAGTGCGACTGGTTGTGCTGGACGAGGGCGGTCCAACGCAGCGCTGCGAACATGGGCAGAAGGAAGGCGACCTTCCCGGTGGCAAGCCACGCCACCTGGCCCGTGGCGCTCGCGATGACACAACCCAGTGATGACCGATCGGCCCGGTAGCGAAGCATTGACGAAGAACCTCTTTCGGAACGAACGTGTGCAGTGGATGCCGGCTGGGGGCTGCCGCTGGTCGAGGGTGGATGGTTTCAGCACCGCCCACTCGGTGAGCGGAGGTCGACTTCGGGACGATCAGCGTCTACCCGGCTGGGGTCTGGTGGAGGCGTCGATGTTCGTGATGCGCCTCGCGGCGTCGGGGCGGGCCGAGCGATATGCCCGGAGGTTGGGGAACAGCTAGCCCAGCCCGAGTCGCCGGCGCATGCCGGGGAGGTGCAGGCGACCGGACCGTTCAGCTTGCTCGGCCCGTTGGTCCTGCTCCTTAGCTCCGCTGCTGCTTGCGTTTCGCGGACCAGGAGGGCGTGACCCGAGGTGGGTGCGGGTGCTCGCTGCGATCCGGGGCATCCTGCCAGACCGCTCACCTGCGGGAACTGGTCTGGTCGGGTCGGGCGTGCCGGCGAGCTTGTAGTGGTTGATCAGCCGCCACTCGTCATCCAGTCCAAGGTGTCCGTCGTCGTCGATTGATGGAGCGCTCATGACCTCGGCTTTGGTACAGGCGAGCTGCGGGCGGCCTCCTGTGGCTGTCACATCCAAGAACGGCGCGCGATCCCCTCGCGACGGGGAAGCCGCCCGCGCTCGAGCGTGACCCACGTCGGCAGTCCGGAGTAGTCATCGATCCAGACCCGTGTGATCTTGCCGATCTTCCGGCCGCCGCTGTCGAGGCCGGTCCGCCCTATCCATGCGTCGGCTTCTTCACGTGACGTCACGTGATCTTCCGGACTCGGTTGAGTCCGCACGGAAGCACACGGAGACGCCGCAGACCGCAGAGGCCCCCCTGTCAGGCACAGTGGGTCCGGTCTCGACAGCAGCGAGTTGATGAGCATGAGCTCGTAGCTCCAAAGGCTTGCATCGGGCAGCCAGGCCGCCCACGAACCCTCGCTGTAGAAGGTAACCGGTTCGTACCCCGCACCGCCCCCGCTGAAGCCCTCCGACGGGCGCGATGTTCAGGCAGGCCCCAGAGCAGCCCATCCCCTCCCTGGGGGATCACGACGGCCATCACCTTGCGTCGGGTCTCGCGAGCGACGAACGGGACACGACCTCCCGAGCTCTGCCCGTGGCTCGACCGCTACCGCGCATGAGGCCCGGCTGGCCGAGCTTGGCTAGAGCGCAGCTGAGGTTGCCCGGCCCTCGATCCTGATCGGGCCCTCGATGAGGTGCGGCTCGGGCTCAGGGCCGCTCGGATCGAACCACGGCGCATGCGGGGGCGCATCGGGGCGCAGTTGCCACTTCCGGCCCACCCGGTCGACTCCCATCGGGAACACGGTCAGGGCACCCTGGGCGTCGATGTGGAGCCGGAGGAAGTGCTTCTGGTCCTGGTGGTGGAGGGGGCGAACCCCTCGTTTCCGTGGAAGCCGAGGCAGTTGGTGGCCCACAGGTAGCCCGACATCCCCACCATCCCCCCGATGCCGCCCAGAACCCCGATCACGCCGAGGAAGACGACGAGCGACCACCCGCCCCGGAGCCCCGACGTGGAGGAGAGCCGGGAAGCGATCATCATGACCGCGGCCACGCTGACCAGCTGCAGCGTCGAGTGCACCAGGCCCAGCAGCCATCGTGCGAGGCCACTGGCGTCGTGGGCGAAGCGCACCATCAGGGCCAGGGACACGATCATGAGCAGGATGAGGAGGAAGGCCGTGGGGCTCTCCCACAGCGCCCGCCGCAGATCGACCGGGCCGAGCGAGACGTGCCGGTCCTTCCAGGTGGAGCCCCATCATGAAGGCCAGCAGCACCTGGACCGTGCCGAACACCGCGGCCAGAGGGATGTTGAAGGGGGCCAGCAGCCAGATCCTCTTGCGGAACCCCTTCGACACCGCCCCTGAGGGATAGGTGGCGGCCCGGCGGCACGTCACCATCCCGTCCGCGCCGGGAGGTCCACCCGCTCGGGGAGGTCGTGGGTGGGATGCAAAAAGGCGCCGCCGCCGCCCGAGGCGATGTGCTGGCGGGAGCCTTCCTCCTCCTCGTAGCGGGCGTAGTAGTGCTTCCCGCTCCTGAGGAACAGGACCACCTGGGCACCAGTGGGCTGGATGACCTCACGCTCCAGGTACACCACGTTCCAATCGGAGTGGACCTCGACCTCCTTCCTGCCGCTCTCGACCTCCTTGCCCATGCAGACGATGATCCGGTCGCCGGGCTGCAGCTGGTTGGCGACGACGTCGCGAAGTACTGCAACTGGACCTCGTCGAGGCAGGCGCCGAACTGGATGTCGACGCCCCAGAGCCACCAGCCGTTCGGGAGCTTCAGGGCGAAGTAGCTCCGGGCCTGGCTCGTCCTCCAGCCGCCGATGTCGTGGCTGCGGCAGAAGATGCTGGTGAAGTTGACCAGCCCGTCGTACCAGTCGTGGCTTCCGGGGATGGCGAACAGCTCGGGCGCCTCTCCGGGGGCACAGGGCAGCGCCGCCCGGTAGGGACCGATCGTGCGGTTCTCGTACTCGACCGCCTTGGGCACCGGGTACACCTGGTCGCCCCCCATGACGAGGATCCGCCCCCGCTCGGTAACGTGGGCCTGGCCGTTCCAGTCGAGCTTCAACTCCTCGGCGGCCAGGAGCCTGGCTACGGTGTAGGTCGAGTTCCACCCGTCGCCCAGGTCGGCCACGTAGTCGAACCACAGCTCGCCGGCCCCGGAGCGGTCGGGCACCTCAGCCGGGAGCCGCGCCTGGAGTCGCGCTTGTCGGCGTACGAACTGAAGATGCCCGAGACGACCACACGCACGGCGGTATCGAGGAGCTGGTGCGGATCGAACCAGCGCACCATTGGGCGCCGCACGAAGCCAAGGTCGGCTTCGCAGGAGGGCGGCCGGCGAGCGGCGAGCGGTCGTCAGCGGGACCTCCGGGTGTGCCGGCCATGTCGCCATCATGCAGCATGCCGGGCCAGGCCAAGCTCGCCTCGGGACGGAACCGAATCCGCGCTCTTCTCGAGTCTCGTCGGCGCCTGGATCGTCGTCTTCGCTACGGGTCGGGGCAACCGTCGTCCGCGGCATCGATGCTCCAGGAGAATGTCGGGATCGGCGAGAAGGTCAGAAGACAGCCGCACCGTGTCGGTGACGATGTTCCTCGGGTGCTGACGCAAAACCTGGGTGACCGCTCCAAATCATCCCAACGGTGTCGTGTTCGGACCTGCTCGTTTGCCGGAGGAGGGCAGGGAAGCGTTGGCGCAGCGCCTTTTCCTCTCTCGGACACTCGACGGTCAGCGCCGGAGCTCGACGAGAAGGGACCGATCACTCGGGCGCCAGCGTTTCCCAGCCACGACACGACCTACGGAGGACTTCCATGTCTCAGCAGCTCACCGAACAGCACGAGAGCTGGATCGGTCGCATCCTTCACGACGCATCCGGCCACAAGGTCGGCAAGATCGAAGACATCTACACCGATGACGACACGGGCCAGCCCGAGTGGATCGCGGTCACGACAGGGCTCTTCGGCTCGAACGTGAGCTTCGTCCCGGTCGCCGGAGCGTCGCTGGCAGGCGACGACGTGATGGTGCCCTTCCCGAAGGAGCAGGTCAAGGATGCGCCCAACGCTGGCGCCGACGGGCAGCTCTCGCAGGAGGAGGAGGCCCACCTCTACGGCCACTACGGGCTGGACTACGACGAGGAGCGGTGCGGCTGCAGAGGTGGGTCGAGGCCGAGGGCACCAAGGCCGCGCCCATGGCTCACGGTGGGGCTCGGGACACAGGAGACCCGCTCAGCGACGACAGCGGGCAGCGGGCCACGATGGGTGGCGACCAGATGGAACCTGAGCGGCAGGCCAACGCTGGCCTGCCGCCCGAAGGGCGCCGCAACGCCGACGACAACGCCCCCTACGGCGACCAGCGCACCGACGCCCAGGCATTCGGACCGCAGGTCGACGCCGGACGCGAGGCCCCCACCGCTGAAGCCGACGCCCCGGCGGGCCACCTGACCCGCCGGGGCCGACACGTGCCCACCCGGAAGCAGCCGGAGCAGTTCAAGACGCTCCATCGGTACGCCCCGGCGCCAGGCAGCGACGACAAGCGGCTTGTTGGCTTGGCTGACAGCGAGGCTGAGCCCGCCCATGTCGAGTGGGGCCCCGGCTTGTCCGCCTTCTGAGACAGGTCGAGCACGACACGGTCCATCCGGTGCTCACGGTGCTGCCCGAGGCCCGGCGGCGGCGTCCTACGATTCGTGCATCGCAGCTCTCGCATTTGGCGGCCGGCTACCCCAGGAGGAAGCCCGATGACATCGCTGGCGGTGACCACCGTGGCGGCGGCAGGGGCAGCGTGAGCACCGCCGCCGCCGTCCCGGAGACCAGGGGTTGTCGGGCGAGCACGCCTGGACGACGCTGCGACGCACGGGACGGCGCCGCCTGCTGGTCGACGCCTTCCTGCGCATGCGGGTCTCCGACGGCTTCAGCCACGCCCGCTCACTCGCCTTCCTCACCTCGCTCGTCGCCGTCGAGGGCGTGATCGCCGTGGTTGGCCTAGCCGCCTCCAACGGCGGCAACGGCTTCTCCTCGGTGATCGCCGCCACCGTCCGCGGGCCGTGCCAGGCCCAGCGGGTGAGGCCTTGACATCCGCCATCTCCCACGCGCAAGACAATGGCGCCGAGCACGGCTACGGCGGCCTGGTCCTCGGGACGATCGGCACGTTGCTCACCGCCACCTTGGCGTTCGGCCAGCTCGAACGGGCCTTCAACCGGCTCTACGGCATCGAACAGGACCGTCCGCCGCTGCCGAAGTACGGGAGGGCCTTGGTGATGGCCGTGACCCACGGCACCGTGGCAACGCTCGCCTTTGTGTCGCTCGCCCTCGGGAAGAACCTCCTCGCCGGTGTCACCAGTGCAGCGGCGTCGACCACGTGGAACGTGGCTCGCTGGCCGATGGGGTTGATCCTGATCGGCGCGGTGGTGACGGGGCTGCTGCGCACGTGCCCTCGCCGGTCCCAGCCGCAGCTGTCGTGGTTGGCGTTCGGGTCGGGCATCGCCGTGGTGGGCTGGGCCGCGGTGACCATTGCGCTCGGCCTGTTCTTCCGGGTCTCGCACTCGTTCGGCGAGACCTACGGCCCGCTGGCGGGGATGGTGGCGCTGATGATGTGGGCGGTGCTGTCGTCGACGGTCCTGATCTACGGTGCGGCCGTTGCCGCCCAGCTCGAAGCAGTCAGGAGCGACGAACCTGAGCCGCAGGACCAGGAGAAGGTGGACGAGTCGGAACCCCTGGACGAGAAGGCTCCGGTGCCCCTGGCCGCGGAAGTGTCGTAGGAACCTTCCAGAAGGGCGAAGCAATCCGGTCTCTGGCGGTGCGCGACCGTGCCTCGAACAGCACGTTTCCGCTTACTGGCGTTCGCTCACTGCCCCCGGCAGGCCACGGCTTTTGACGAGCGAAGATGACGACGAGAGGTGCAGCCGCCCACGCCACGCGAGACGGCGGCGGAGTGGGCGAGGCCGCTCCGCCGCACTTCCAGCCATCTCAACCGACGTGCGGTGCCTGGAAGCCGCCGACGGTTCGCTCGATCTGCCGGACCACGTCGATGGCGGTGCGACGGGCAGGCCGCCTCGGGTCCTCGAGGTACGGGCGCAAGGCCTGTCCATCACCTGCATCCCGACGGGCGAGACCGGGCCGCCTCGAAGAACCGTGAGCCCCGGTGCTCGTTGACCAGTCGGCGCGCACCGCAGCAAGGCGCTCGAACAGGTACAGCTCCACCGGCCGGGCGTCGTCGGCAAGGGAGCGCTGTCCACGGTCAGTACGGACTGGTCGGTGTAGTCGGACAGCGCTCGGCGCCGTTCACGACGGCGATCGTGCGGGGCACGATCGTCGGGGCGCCGGTGTTGTGGGCCGGCGGTGTCGTGGGCGATCGGTGGCTACGGGCGAGGACCGGGGTCAGCCCACGGCGTCGAAGGACTCGAAGAACCGTGCCCATCGGGGCGGGCGAAGCTGGTGCCGGTGCTCGTTGAGGTGGTTCCAGTGGCGTCGTCGGCCCTGCGCCCTCCAGGCGCCACCGACGGTCGGCGAAGAGGCGCTCGAACAGCGGCCCCGCCTCCCGCCGGGGCAGCGGTGACTGATCGCTCCACCGGCCGGGCGTCGTCGTCGATGCGGGCACCGCTCAGCGGGCTGAGCGCAGGCCTGGCGACGGCGCTGGTCAGCACGGAGGCGGGCGCCTCAGCCGGCGCCGGCGTCCACCGGGCAGGCGGGGTCGTCGAGCCACCGCCTGCTAGACGGCGATCCCGGTAGTCGGACCGGCCGGCGTCCGGCCCCAGCAGAGCGCGCCGGCATTGCCGCCGAGTCGCCACGCCGTTGCCGACTCGGGGCGCTCGTCCCCAGGGCCGGCGCGGACGGCTTCGCACGTCGAGGGCGAGGTCGAGGTCGTCGGCGTTGCGCGGCCGAGCCGGCGACCGAGCACCGCCATGTCCGGCTCGGCGGTGTGCTCTGCTCGGCCGGTCGGTGGCCGGAGGCGGAGCAGGCGATCCGGCAGCCGCTCGATCCCGCGAGCGGGGCCACCACCGCTCAGCGGATCGAGGCCACCTCGCGGCTCGCCGAGCTGTGCGTCCACGCCGGCCGAGTTGATGAGGCAGAGGAACTGGTCGCGTCGATCGAAGACCACCACTCGGCGGCTTGGCCCCGTGCGCTGATCCTCATGAGCCGGGGGCAGCCGCGCCTGGCGGCGGCTGCGGCGCGGCGCGGGCTCGATGCCTCGTCGGGGAGGTCCTACGGAGAGCCGCCGTGCTCTCCCTGATCGTCGAGGCGGAGCTCGCGTGTGACGATCGCGGCTCGGCGGTCGCGGCCGCAGCCAGCCTGCGCGAGATCGCGCAGGCCGCCGACGCGCCCGTCGTCGAGGGACTGGCGGCGCTGGCCGACGCCAGGGTCGCGGCGGCACGAGGAGCCGCCGCCGAAGCCCTGGGCGGGCTCGAGCAAGCCAGAAAGGCCTTTCTCGCCGCCGAGCAGCCCCTCCACGTCGCGCAGGTGCAGCTGGCGATGGCCGAGACCCTCGCCGGAACCGCCCCCGATGACGCGGTCATCGCCGCCCGGGCCGCCCACGCGGCTGCCGTTCGACTGGGAGCCGACCAGCTCCGCGACCGGAGCGCCGCAGTGCTGCGAGGGTTCGGCGCGTGCCCTCCACGGGCCATCCCAGCGCGCACCGCGCTGAAGGAGCTGTCGCCCCGGGAGGCCGAGATCCTGGGCGGACTTCGGAGGGGCGAGGCCAATGCCGCCATCGCTGCTCGGCTCTTCCTGTCCACCAAGACCGTCGAGCGCCACGTCAGCAACCTCTTCGTCAAGCTCGGCGTCCGAACCCGGGCCGAGGCGGCGGCGTTGGCTGCCTCCGCGCAGGCCCTCAGGCCGCAGCCTGACGAACCGACGTGAGCACCCTCGCCGGGCTAGCCGCTTGCGGGCTGAGGAGTCGTTGCGCCATGGCCCCTGGGGAACATCGGCCCCGGCAGTTCACCCGACCCCCCGTCAACCAGCGTCACCGCCGCCGCCCGGCACCACTGCTACGGGCCTGATCGTGAATGTCCGCGACCGGGTCGACCCCAGTGTCCTGCACCGTCCTGGTCAGGTAGCGGTCCTTGCCGGTCTGGTTGTCGAGGCCCAGGTAGGCGTGGACGCGCCAGGAGCTGCCCGGGCTGATGCTGCCTCGCACATCACCAAGGGTCACGAGTCCTCGGCTCCTCATCACCACGATGGTCGGTGTGACCGGCCCTCGGAACCCGCCGCCCCCTCCGACTTGAGGTTTGTCGGTCCGTGGGCGTAACAGGACTCGAACCTGTGACCTCTGCCGTGTGAAGGTCCCGGAGGGCGTTCGGGCGTTCTCGTCCGTCACGTTCATGCAGGTCAGGGCCTTCCTCGTCCCGCGCTAGTCCGGCCGTGATGGGTCCCGTCCGGCCAGTTCATCACCATCTCATCACCACACCATCACAAGGGCCGCCACAGTCTCGAGGCAGCCGCGCCACCGTCCCGGTTCGTGATCCCATCAGCACCTCACCGCGGCATAGAAGGATGGTCTCCTGCCCTGACGGCAGAGTTCCGCGTGGTGGTGATGAGTGGTGATGAGCTGCGCCCGGTACGAGCAGGCGCTTGGTCGCCGGCTCCCGGCTCGTAGGCCCCCGAACCAGGCGTCGACCTCGGACCACCGCCACAGCGGGTTGCTCGGCGGCGTGGTGCCCCGCTGCTCAGCGGTGGCGGTAGACGTCCGCGCGATGGTCGATTCGGACGACCATCACTGCGGGTCGGTCGTCCTCGATGTCGTACACGACCCAGTAGGGCCCGCGGCGGGCTGACCATAGGCCAGCGAGCTCTCGTTGCAGGGGGTGACCGACGCGGCGAGGTGCATCGACGAGGGCTCCGAGCATGAACTCGACGATCGCAGCAGCCACGCCCTCAGGCAGCCGAGCGAGGGAGCGTTCAGCGGTCGCCGCAAGGACCAGCCGGTATTTCGGCGCCGTCACCTCTGCATGTACTTGGCGCGCAGCTCGTCGGCGGTGACCACTCGGCCCTTGGCGAGGTCGTCACGTGCCGCCTTGATCTCCTTCAGCGCTCGCGGATCGGACAACAGGTCGAGGGTGTCCTCGAGGGCTTCCAGATCAGCGGGGCTCATGATCACGGCCGCCGGACGGCCATTGCGGGTCAGGACAACCCGCTCGTGCTCTCGCTCGACCCGATCCACGATCTCCGAGAGGTGGGCTTTGATCTCCGCAAGCGGCAATGTCTCTGGCATGACCAGAATCCTAGTCATGCCATCGCGAAATGACAGGCGCATCGCCGAGGGCATGTTCGCCGAGTTCACCGTCGAGTAGGTAGCCACCCGCGGCACGCCCCCATCGCTGGCGGCGATGGGGGGGAACTTGCTAGGGAGCCGAAGCCTCACCACCGGCGGTCAAACGTCGCCGGTGGCGAGGAGCGGCTTGGCAGCTCGTGCCTATCGGCTGCCCGCCTGGACGGGTTCACGCGTACCGCGCTCGGTCGCAGGCTGGCTGCGGCCGTCGTGGGTGGCGTCGTCCTGGCCACGCGAGATGACGCCAAAGGCAATGGCGCTCCAGATGAGAAGCAGCCCGACCAAGCTCCAGCCGGGGTTCCACGGGGTGTCGACCAGCGCGACGGAGCCGACGACGACGAGGAAGGTGCCAGCCCCCCGGATGGCCATCGGGTTGAACAGCGAGGCGATGAGCAGCGCTACGCCCAAGGCCGGGTAGACGATCGTGTGCTCGCCCTTCCCGGCCTCCATCTCAAGAGCCCTGTAGGCGGTGATCCCACCGCCAATCGCCACCGCGGCGAGGCCCGGCCCCATGAACCGCCGGCTGCTGCCGTCTGCCAGCCACGCGAGCGTGGCACCGGCGCCGAGCACGAACAGGGTCTGGTACAGAGGCCACCCCGCCAAGGTGGTGACGGCACAGGCAACTGCCGTGAGCGCGATCAACCCTGCGCCGGCCAGCTGCCGTTGCCTGTTGGTCTCGCCAACCGTGCGACTCGTGCAGTACGGATCCATCTGGTCCTCCGTTCGCCGTGTGGTCATGTGCCCCGCGTGCATACCCGGACCGCGGCGTGGGCATGCGCCATTCTGACGTATACCGGAGAGTCCACACGGTCGCCGCTGGGGGTGAGGGAGGCACGGATCAGCAGCCAGCCCTCTCCCTTCTCCCAGCGGCTTCTAGCGACATCTCCCCTGGTACATCGAGAGTTTGCCCAGCCACTGAACATCTGCGGTCGAGGTCCGCATCATGAGCGGCATGACCACTGAAGCCGTCCTGATTTGACTCTCCTCCTCGATACAGCGGTCGCACCTGGTCGGCGCCCGTAGGGGACGTGGAGACTCCACGATGCCCTAGGCGGTGAAGGAGGCCTGACCATCGTCTGCCACCGCCCGGGCCCGCTCTAACTGGCTTGGAGGTAGCGGCGGAGGGCATCCCGGAGCAGATCCGAGGTCGTGCGCCCCTCGTCCTCGGCCCGCTGGTGCAGAGCCTCGCTCAGCTCAGGATCAAGCCGCACCGACTCGACCGTGGCCGCGGACGAGCCCATGAGCGGCCGTCCACCTCGGCGACGGATGATCTCGTCGACATCAAAGCCCTCTTCAGCCTTGGCGACCCAGGTCTCCAGAAGCTCCTCGGTGACCGGCTGACCGCTGCGAGTCCGTCCATGGTCCTTGCTGGGCATCGCTCAGTCTCCTCCCGGTAGCAGCCGTCGATACTTCTGTCGAGCAGTCATGGCGTGGATAGCCAGCTCCGGCTGAGCCTCACCGCGGACGACGACGACCACCTCGAGGAGGGCCCCGCTGCGGCTCGGGCCCAGGTAGAGGCGGAGGTTTTCGTCTAGCTCCTCGATCACCATCGGATCGTACTGAGTGCTCGATGTCCTCGACCTGGACGCCGTGTTTGAACGCCGAAGGACGGAAATCCACACAGGGCAATCGTAGTACGGAACCACCCACAGTTTGCTGGGTTGGGCACCATCGTCTCGGTGAAGCCGAGTCACGTCCCACCGGTGGCACTGCGTCGCCTTCACGAGCTCCGGCCGGACCGCTGACCTCTGGCGAGCTCGCAACCCTGGTCTGTGGACAATGTCATCACGAGAGATCATTCGGCCGGCTGAGGCCGACGATGACGGCCAGGTCGACACGGCGCACCATGATCCGGCTGCCCAGGCGAACTGTCGGCAGGCCGGTGGCGCCGGCCGTGCACCGCCACTCGTGGGCGAG
Source organism: Acidimicrobiales bacterium (assembly GCA_030448245.1). Classification (GTDB taxonomy): domain Bacteria; phylum Actinomycetota; class Acidimicrobiia; order Acidimicrobiales; family JAUJNH01; genus JAUJNH01. The sequence continues at coordinate 208,101 of JAUJNH010000005.1, read as the reverse complement.
CTTGTAGGCGCTGGTTCGACTGATCCGAAGGAGACCGGCGGCCTCGTCGACGGTGAGCATCAGCGGGAGGCCGGCGAGAGAGGCATCCGGCGGATACGGCCGGCCGCCGCCAGGGGCAGGGGTTCTCGTGGTGTCCGTCATGGGTCCTCCTCGTCCGGATGGTGACTTCACCCTCTATACGGCCCCTCCACGACGCCGATCGCGACAAGTGGTCTCAGGAAGAACTCTCGGCAACCTCGTCGCGCTGGACCGAGGCGGCGGCGATGAGTGGATCCAGCGTTCAACGACAGACCCGCTGACTCCATGAAGCGTTCGACAGCCGTCGGGCTCCCAACCACCGCCAGCCCTTCGCCGTCGCTGATGAGTTCCACTTCCTCGGCCATCCCCGCAGTATGCAGCAAGGCCAAGCGCTGTGAACATCGAGCTGCTCGAGCCCCCTCGTCGCTCCTCCACCGCTTCCTCGGCACCGTCACCGATCTGCCGATCGGGGAGGCCGCGAAGGCTCGGCATGTCGGGCTGCAGCGCACGTCGACGCGCCTTCAAGGCGCCACGGCGGGGCCTGACGGTCGACGCGTTACGAGCGCTCGACAGGTGCCGAGCCCGGGCGCCTTCCAAGGCGATCGAGCCAAGCCGAACAGGGACGACGGCGTTATAGCAGAGACGTGGTTGGTACGAGTTGCGGGACACGCCGCTGATCCGGTCGGGTCAATCCGCTTCGGCGCGGCGGCCGACCAGGCAGCCCTTCCTCTGACGAGTAGGTGCCGGGCTGCGCCGCTAGCCGGCGTCGACGGCGCGCAACATGTAGAGGCCGAGCCCTCACCCGTGTATCCTATCCGGAAGGGACAAGCCATGGGGGTTGACCCCGATGCCTTCCGCAGGGCGCACCTGCAACCACGTCCAACTCGCGGAGCCTTAGCGTCGAGCTCGGGGTCGGTGGAGAACCTGGAACGTCTCGGCGTGGCGTCAGGACTTCAGTCCGTTATCCTCGCGTGCCTCTCGCTCCCATGAAGGAGTCCCCTGAGGACGGCTTTGCGTGTCTCAGCGGGCCACATAGCAATCGTCGTGAACGGGCTCGATAGAAAACGAGCGCAAGCGCCCAGGAGCGTAAGACTACTGCGATGCCAAAAGCGCAGAGAACAGTTAGTACGTACAAGCGGAGGAAGAGAATCCTCCCCCGCGTAAGGTCACGATTGCGGGCGGCATCCGCTCGACGCTGCATCCACGCAGGCATCCCCTCGGGCCGGCGCCACCACGGCCGGCCGTCAGGTGTGGGGCTGCCCATTTCGGAGACGTACCCGCCCCGGTGAAGGCGCAAGCAGCACCCTTGAGCGTGGGCCCGTGGGGGCGCCACCGACCAAAGGGTCTCAGGCGGTCTTCCAACTCCGCCACTACGTCGTCCGGGCGGATGAAGTAGGTCAGGTCAACGTCTGGCCGGCCGACGTTACCGAGCGCGAAGGTGGTGCCGAAGTGGGGCGTTTCTGCCACGGGCCGGCTGAGCCTCAACAGGCCCCTCGGCGCGGTGAGCCGGGCCCGCTCTCAAGGCGCCGCATAGGGTAACGGCGCGGCCCGGACGCCTCGATGCGGGTCCCTTCTGTGCCTGCCAGGATGGGCTCATGGAGGACGGCCTGCACTTCGAGCCCTTCGTGCACCTTGCCGATCTGGACGACGACCAGGTGCTCATCGCCTGGGGTGGCTTCTGGTTCCGCCCTTTCCCCGACGGGCGGGGCTGGCGGACCGTCGACGACGAGGAGCTCCACGAGGTCGACCCGGGGCGCACCGAGAGCATCGGCGCCCGCTCCGAGCCCTATGGCGACGCGCGGGTACAGGTCTTCGACGGCGATGGTCGCCTCGCCGGCGAGGCGCGAACGAGCGAGACCAACCACGTCTGGGTCACGGGCCTCCACTCCGACACCGAGTACCGCTACGAGATCACCGTCGACGGCCGTCCGTGGGTGCCCGACAGCTGCATGCGTTGGCAGCCGATCGACGGCGACCGGGGCGAGCTCCGCCCGGCTGGTCGAACCTACGACTGCCGGTTCCGCACGTTCCCCGAACCAGGGGCCGCCACCACGGCCCGCTTTGCTGCGTTCGGCGACTACGGCATCGGAATCCAGACCGGGGACGACGCCGGCCGCCACCAGCGCCATATCGCGCCGGTCCTCGAGCACCTCGTAGAGGACCCGGGCATTGACTTCGTCGTGACCCTGGGCGACAACATCTATCACGGCGACGACAGCGCCGGCGGCAGTGGTCGTGAGGATGACGACTGGTACTTCAGCTACTACGAGCCCTACCGGTTCGTGTTAAGCCGTAAGGTTCCGGTATACCCCTGTGTCGGCAATCACGACGTGGCAGAGACCGAGCACAGCGACGACCGGGGCCAACTCGCCGACAACCACTTCACCGACCTGCGCTTCAACCCCTCGGTCGAGGAGGACCGGGACATCGTGGAGATCGAGGGCAAAGAGCTTCCCGGGCTGTTCTACCGGGTGTCGTTCGGGCGCCTGGTCGAGCTCCTCTGCATAGACACCTCCGAAGCCAGCGCCTTCGAGGTAGACCGCTACTTCGACGACCCAGAGCACCAGCCGTTCCTCAACGAGGCCTTCGACCTCACCCGCGCCGACCGCAGCCGCTGGTTGATCCCCTTCGGCCACCACCCGCCGTACTGTGCGGGCCCGAAGCACCACAACGACGAGGCCCAGATCCGCTCACTCGTACCGCGCTACCAGGGCGGGGGCGTGCGGGTGGTGCTCTCCGGGCACGAGCACAACTTCCAGCACGCGGTCAACGACGGCATCCACTACCTCGTGTCGGGCGCCGGGGGAAGTTGCGGCCGGGGAGCCCGATGGAGTCGATGCCGCCGGCCTCCGGAGTTGGGCGGCTGAGCCGCACCTGCTGCTCCTTGAAGTCGACGCCGACCGCATCTCCATCCTGCCCGTCGTCCGTCTCGACGCCGCCGGCCGGCCGGTCCCCGTCGAAGCCGCTGCTGTCGGGGGTGGCACGGCCGACATGCCTATCGTCATCACCCGCTGACGAGGTCCGTTGAGCGATCGACCTCACCGAGCGCCGGCCGGTCAACGCTGCGACGCAGCCCTGTCCGCAGCTGACAAGCAAGGGCTCCAGCCCATCCAAGGGCCCGTAGGGCTGCGTTTACCGGGCGCCCGACTGGTGCCGTTCCCGGGCGGGCGCGCCGACTGGGTGCCACGCTCGGGAAGGCGCGGCCTAAGACGTCGCTCTCGCAAATCCGGGCGGGTCGCCCCGACCTGCCGACGCTGAAACGACGCTCCGACGGCACGTCGTCGTCCGAGCTTCGGTCCGGCATGCCCGGCCACGCATCGCCACGTGCCGCCACGATCTCGGGCCCAGACCTGCGTCAGCCGCAGCCTGAAGGTCGACGCTCGCCCATCTCGCTCGACTTCGTCGACGACCACTCCCGTCAAGACTCCAAAGTCGCCGTACACCTGGATGTGGACGTCCTCGAGGATCTGGCTCCGCCAGATCAGCGAGTCGCCGACGTTGCCGGCTATGTAGCTCTCCCGATCAAGGACCTGGCCCGTGTGGGTCGTCCAACGAAGGCTCGGCGCATGCAGGTCACGAAGGGCCTCCTCATCCGACGAGGCGAGTGCCTTGGCGCGCTCGAGTGCCGCTTGGAGGACTGCGTGCTGGTCGACGTCCACCAGCCGAGTCTGGCGTGCACCCCGGGCAGCTGTTATGCAGCGCGCCGGAGGTGCCGAAGTGGGACGTTCGCGAGGCGACCCGAGGGCCAGGTGGAGGCGCCGACCCTTCGACCCCTTCGGTCCGTTGGCGCCTCAGGGGTAGGGGGTCGCGGGCACCCAGGACGAACGAAATCCCGACGATGGGCCCTGCTCCGCCGTGCTAGTGGCGATGCGGTGCTGGTTACTCGGTGCCCGCGGCATAGCGGGGCTCGTCATGGCGCGCGGTCGATTCCTAGCGCGTCGCTCACGGCATCGTCGATGGTCCGAAAGCTGTGAAGCCCGTAATCACCGACCGGCTCGACCGGACCCGGTAGTTCGTTGCCCGCTTCGTCGAAGTAGCGCGCCCGTGCTCCACTGAGGAAGCAGTGCTGACGGAGCAGGTCGCCTGGTTCCAGCGGCCAGTGGTCGACGGTCTGGAAGTAGCCCTTCGACCAAGGCAGCTTGTTCGTCATCATGGGCGGTACGAGCAACTTCGTCGTGAGAGCTCGGAGCGGTCCGGCGCCGTCATCGAGTCGAACCGGGGCCGACACACGTAGATCAGGATCGCTCCCGGCATCGACGGTCCCGCCATGGCTTCGGTGCTCACGACCCGTCCGAACAAGAACCGCTCATCGGGCAGCTGCATGGCGAATACGTCGCCTGCTCGAGGCGCCTTTCGTGAAGGCCTCAAGGCCAGCAGATTCGTCCGAACCGCCGCCATCACATGCCCTGCCTTGCAGACACATCCACTCCAGGTCGACAGCGTCCTGATCCTAGCTGCGGCGAGGAAGTCGCCGACGGCCCTCCCAGACGGTCAGCGTCGCTCTCACACCGCAGAGCACTTGAGCGCGGTCGACCGAGTGGTCGAGCGGAGTTACCGAGCGCTCACCTCGTGCCGAAGTCGGGCGTTCTCGAGTCGTGTTCGGCGACCGCCTCGAAGGGGCAGCCGAAGATTACCGACTACGCTGGGCTGCCGGCCCCGCCACCGCTGCCAGCTTCGCCGCCAACCCCGAGATCCGCGCCGCTGGCTGACGCGACGCCACCATGGCCCACTTGTGGCCCGGGAGGCCGGGCGAAGTGGGCAGTCGCCCAGAGCGGAAACCGCATACGACCAGGAGCCCCCATCTGGCCAACGTTGCCGCTGGCGAGGCGCCGACTGGAGCGGCTGCGAAGCTGCCGACAAGTAGGGTCGGCAGGTCCGCCGACGAGGAGACGCCAGTGTGAAACGATCTCACCGATCCCATAGAGCCTCGCTGGCGTCCACCATTGCGCTGTCGATCGCTCTGCTCGGCGGGTGCTCCGGCGAGAAGGAGGGGTCGGCGACGGGGCCCACGCCGGTCACGGAGAAGGCGGCGAAGGGCGCCGGCGGGTCCGCTGCCCCCTCGCAGGTGGCTACGGTCGACCCGGACAAGGTCGTGGCCCGCCAAACCTTCAAGCTGCGGAAGAAGCCGGAGGACACCGTCGAGGTTGGCCTGGTCTCCCTGACGGTGTCGGGCAAGATCGCCACGCTGCAGCTGGTGCTGACCCCGCGGTTCAAGTCCAAGCCGGCGGCCGAAACCATCCAGATCTTCGACATCTACGAGGGGAGCGGCTTCAATCCCTACCTGCTGGACCTGGGCAACCTGAAGCGCTACGACGTCGTCAAGGGGAGCGGGTCGCGCTTTGCCTCCGACTCCGTCGACACGAGGACGGTCAACGGCACGTCAATGAGCGCGTTCGCCGTCTTCGCGGCCCCCGAGGACCCCATCACCACCGTCGACGTCCACGCCTCCGACTGGTGGCCCGCCTTCAAGGCGGTGTCGACGATCCAGCGGTGAGCCTCGTCCTCGCCGTCGTGTCGCTCCTGGCTGTCCCGTTCGCCGTGCCGGCCCAGGCCCTCCACCGGGAGCCCTCCACCAGCGAGCTGGCGGCCTCGGTCACCATCTACGACCCCCGTGGATCGGTGACGGTCTATGAGACCCGGAACAGTGTCACCGTGCTTCGCACTGAGGCCAAGAAGGGCGAGCAGACGGTCGTGACCATCAGCTCGGACGTGCTGTTCGACTTCGCCAGCGCAACGCTCACAAGTGAGGCCACGGCCAAACTCAAGGAGCTGGCGGGCCGGATCGGCGGCACGACCCAACCGGTGACGGTCGTCGGGCACACCGACTCGATCGGTGACGGCGCGTCCAATGCCGTCCTGTCGAACCAGCGGGCCCAGGCCGCCGGGGCGGTGCTACCCCCGGGCGAGCCTGCCGCCCGGCACCCAGATCGCCACCGAGGGCCGAGCCGCCCGGGAACCGGTGGCCCCGAACGTCGAGCGGCGGGGAGGACGACCCGGTGGGTCGGGCGAAGAACCGCCGGGTCACCGTCTCGTTCACGCCCCGCACCCCCTGATCTCCCGGACGCGCCAGGGAGCTGTTCACCCAGGAAGATGCCGAGCTCCTGTCAGATGACCGGGGTCGTAGGGGAACAGGGCGGCCAGCTGGTAGAAGCTGAGCGGGACGTCGATCGCCACCGACTGGCGGGAGAAGAAGCGGTCCTCGGTCTGGGACCGAGGACCGCCAGACTGGTGCAGGCCGAGCTCGAGGTTGGTGCCGGCCACGTTCAGGGCATCTCCACAAGCGTGACCAGGAACTCGACCCGGCGGTAACCAGTGCTGCTGGCAACGCCGAGGGCGTTGTAACGCGCCTCGGGCGGCAGCCTCTCCACGTGGAGCGTTACCGGACGCTCGGCACGTGCCGATCCCGGGCGGGTGAGGAGCCACGGTGTTGAACGACAAGTGACCGGTCTCGTCAGCGAGAGTGCCTCCGGTGAAGTCCTGCCGGACGATCACTACTGGTTGCGCTGCGACGACCTGTCCAACTGCCGCATCAGCATCATCGTGGATATCGGACCCTGCACTACCAATCCAGCGACCAGCCAACCGATGAGGACCATCAGGTTGTGATCCAGGAGCAGCCAGAAAACCAGGCCGCAGACCAACCCCCATAGGGTCCCGCTCACGATGGAAACCAGGACGCGGTGGCTTCGCAGCCAGCGGCTGCGACGGATGTCGGCCTCCGTCGGCCCGGCGGCCAGCTTCCTCCGGTCAGCCGGAGGAAGGCCCGTCGGCTCGAGCCACCACGGTCTTGCCACCAGCGGAGCCTATCCACGTGCCGTGACGGACGGACCATGGAGGGAGAGGCAGGTCTGGCGCCGCAACACAACGCTCGCCTCGAGCAGCCCGCGTTACCGAGCGAGCAGGAGGTGCCGATCCCGGGCGCCGCATGGGTCTGGTCCTGAGGGGGCCCCAGGCAGCCCTAGGTCCTAGCGTGAAGGCGTGAAGTTGTGGGAGCACACGTCGCAGGAGCTGTTACAGCTTCCCATCCCCACCTCGCGCTACTGGTGCTAGCCGACTTCCGGGACCGCAACGGGTGGAACGTCCATAGCTGGCACGTGGAGAACCAGTCCTGGCACGCAGATCATCTCGCCACGCCTGGAATGGCCGACCGGCTCGCAGAGGCTTGGGCGTGGCTCGAAGCCCGTTCGTGTCGCGTCGGCCCGATCAGACCTCACCGGACGCCCGCAGGGTAACCGAGGGGGCAGACGCGCCCTTGAGCTAGGGCTGGCGCGACTGCACGCCGCGGAACCTGATCATCTCCGGCACCTTCGGGCTCCTCCGCTGGGACTTGGTGCTCTGCCGGCGGCTTCACCGAAGACACCCTCGGGACGACATGGAGTTGCGCTACCGACGAGATGCGGGCGGAGCGGGCCGCCCCCAGGAAGATCTCCCTTTGCCCGACTACGCGTCGAGGAGCTGGCGCAGGCGCGGCGTCGGTGCCACGCCCAGCTCAGCGCGGAGCAGCACCCGGTAGCGCTCGAACTCCCCATGGGCGTTCGACTGGTTCCCCTCGGCCAGGTGGACCCGTATGAGCGCGGCGCGAGCGCTCTCCCGCAACGGTTCGGCTCGCACCGCAGCCATCGCGGCAACGGCTGCCTCGGCCAAGCGGTCGGCTTCGGTCAGCCGGGCCGCCACCGCCTCAAGAGCGTGCAACCGCAGCTGGCGCCAGTCCTCAGCGGCAATGATGGCCCAGTCGTCGTACCACCCCGGCAGCAGATCGTCCAACAGGGACGAGACCGCCCCGGCCCCGATGTCCCCCTCAGAACGGGCGACCCCTCGGTCGATCAGCCGGTGAGCCAAGGCCCGGGAGCTGTGCACATCAACGGCCACACCCTCGGACAGGCTCAGATCCGACGCGGTCACTTCCAATGCCTGGCGGATCGGACCGTCCAGGCGCGACACGCGGATCGTAGGCTGGCTCCGGCACGCTCATCGGACGACTCCGGCCACAGCGTCCCAGCCACATGGTCACGCATCGTCAACCGGTCACGCACGGCCAAAAAGGCGAGCAGCCGCTGCGAACCGGTCGAGACCCCAAGCAGAACGTCACCCCCCACCGAGAAGACAAAGCCGCCCAACAGCCCCAGCCTGTTGTCACCGGTCATCCGCGCCCGCTGGTTCTCGAGCATCTTGTGCGGATCTCCACCAGACCCGTCGGCCGAGGCCTCCCCAGCAGCGTCCTCCGCCCGGTCGCCCTCCATCACCGAGATCGCCGGGATCCGGAGCCCGCCGAGGTCGGCGGCGCCTGCCGTCCGCAGATCAATTCAGCCTCGTCCACTGCACCACCCGCCTTCCGCAGCAACCCGCCGCCTGTGCCGAAGGTTCTAGCCTTCAAAGGGCACCTTAGCCCTATCAGGCGCGCTCGCGAACCAGTCGCCGTCTAACAGTCGACGCGGGTCCTCCAGCCGAAGCCCGGGACGCCCCCCGGTACTCCTCTCATCACAGTCGATGAGAACGATCAGCTGGTGGTCAGGTCGCTCACCTGGCCAGCGGCCGATGGGCGCCCGGCGGCTCGCCCTCGGGGAGGTAGCCGGCGTAGCGCATGAGGTCCGACACCTCGACCCGAAGGACCTCGGCCAGCTTCCGGATGCGTCGCGGTGATCCGGGTGCAAGCCTCGCCGACCGGGCCGTCGCCGACGCTACCGGCTACCTCCTGGCCAGCTCAGCTCCCCTGCTCTGGCTGTGCCGTGAAGGCGTCCAGCCACTCGGCGACCGTGGTGCACACGGCACCGGGCTCGGTGAGCGTCAACTCCCGATCGAACCCGACGGAGACGTCGCTCGCGATCCGAACGTTGGCTCGAAGTGAGTCGGAGGACCCCTCCTCGATCCACACTCGGATGATGAGCAATCCGGCACGGCCGGGGACCCCGGCATCGGCTCCAGAAGAGAGGTCCTCAGACATCGAGCACCCACCGAGGTGGTACGAAGGCACGCCGGGTGGCTCCGTTCTTCACATCACGCTGGTCGGGGACCAGCCGGTCGCACAGCGTCAGGACCCGCTCCACGCTCAGCCGGTGGAGGGCTACGTGCTCGGCGGTCGGACTGGGCGGCCCGTCCTCCGCCTCCAACCCACCAGCCGGCGGAGGGCGACACCTGGTCCGACGCCGCTCGTTGGTCAGGCGGCGGTTGGCGATGGTGAACATCCAAGACCGGAACTGCTCCTCTGAGCCCGAGAACGTGCCCAGGCTCGGGAACACCCCGAGGAACACCTCAGTGGTCAGGTCATCCGGCTTCGCTGCTCCCCGGGCCGCCAGGTAACCGGCGAGTGCCGGCGCCAGCGGTGTCCACAGCCGCTCGGCGGCCCAGCCTGCACCGGACTGGGTCGCCGACAGGAACTCGTCGAACGACTCGCCGGCCCAGTCGGACACCCTGCCACCCCGTCCCCCCACGACCTCAACCATCGACGGCATGTGCCACTTCCTGAGCTCACGCAAAGGCATGTCTCGGCGGCGGTGCCCGTCGTCGCCCGAAAAGCTTCAGGTCTTGGCCGAGGATGCCGATCAGCAACCGAGCCGGTGTGTGTTCGCCTGCTTCAACGCACCCCACACCATCCCGCAGTTGCGCTTCACCCAGCCCCGGAGGGCCCGTTGTCCCGTCTGTCCCTGCTTCGCCCCCTCGTCTGCCTCACCACCGGCGCCGCCGCCCTCGGCGCCTCTCCTGCGGCCGCTGCTCCCAGCGCCCCACCGGCGAACCTCCAAGCCGCCGAGCGGGCTTCGTTCATCGTCACCTTGCGGCCCGGTGCAGACGCCGCCGCCACCGCCGCGGAGTTCCGGGGTCGGGGCGCCGAGATCTCCCACGTCTACAGCCACGCCCTGTCTGGCTTCGCCGCCCGGGTCGGCCCGGACCTGGCCGAACAGATCCGCGGCGACGGCCGGGTGCAATGGGTGGAGCGAGACGGGCCCGTGCGGGCCAGCGGCACCCAGACCAACCCCACCTGGGGCCTGGACCGCGTCGACCAACACAGCCGTCCCCTCGACAGCTCCTACACCTATGACCACACCGGCTCCGGCGTGACCGTCTACATCATCGACACCGGAGTCCGGGCCACCCACATCGACCTCGCCGGCCGGGTCGCTCCCGGCTACACCGCCATCAACGACGGCTACGGGACCAGCGACTGCAACGGCCACGGCACCCACGTTGCCGGCACCGTCGCCGGCACCACCTACGGCGCCGCCAAAGCGGTCACCGTGGTCCCTGTGCGGGTCCTCGACTGCACCGGCGCCGGCAGCATGTCCGGTGTCATCGCCGGCGTCGACTGGGTCACCTCCCACCACCAGCCCGGCACGCCCGCCGCCGCCAACATGAGCCTCGGTGGCGGCGCCAGCAGCTCCCTCGACACTGCCATGCGCAACTCGATCACCGATGGCGTCACCTATACCGTCGCCGCCGGCAACGAGAACATCGACGCTTGCACCACCTCCCCCGCCCGGGTCGCCGAAGCGCTCACCGTGGCCGCATCCACCTCCACCGACGCCAGAGCCTCCTACTCCAACTGGGGCAGCTGCGTCGACCTGTTCGCCCCCGGCACGGGCGTCACCTCCGCCTCCCACAGCTCCGACACCGCCACCGCCACCATGAGCGGCACCTCCAGTGCCGCCCCCCACACAGCCGGCACCGCCGCCCTCTACCTGTCAGCCTCCCCCACCGCCACCCCCGGCACCGTCAGCAGCGCCATCATCAACGGCGCCACCACCAACGTCATCACCGACACCGCAGGCACCCCCAACCGCCTCGCCTACTCCCGCCTCACCCCCACCGCCACCGCCACTGCACCAGCCACCCCGAACGCCCCCACCGCCACCGGCGCCAAGCGAGCCGTCACCGCCGCCTGGACCGCCCCCGCCGACGGTGGCAGCCCAATCACCGGCTACAGCATCCGCATCCACCGATCCTCCGACGGAACCGTCGTCAAGACCGCAACGGTCAGCGGATCCACGCTCAAAACCACCATCGGCGGCCTCAGCGCCGGGACCACCTACTACGCCACGGTCCAGGCCACCAACACCATCGGCTCCAGCTCCTGGTCAACCGCATCGAACAACGCAACCGCCACACGCTGACCTCCGGCAACCGCAGCCACCGAGACCGGCTCCCGCAGTCAACATCGGCCTTGGCCTCCCATGACCCGACCTGTTGCAGGTCCCCCTCCCTTCCGAGCAAGTTCTCCCACAGCCACCGGCGCCAGAGGTGCAAACGGATCGGGTCGCGAAGAGACGACTCCCACCCACCACGCGCTCTATATCCGGCGATATGCCGGCGCTAATCGCTCTATAACGCGCGGGCACATGGGCACCGTCGCGTACGCCGAACTCGGGCCGGACGGAGCGTGAACGGGCTGGTTCGCTGGTTCTCGACGTCACAGTCGTCAGGAGTCGCTCGGGGGCGTCGCGACGTCTTCACTTGCCAGCAGGTTCCCCAGGATCTCGGCCGCTCGGCGGTCGGTGGCTGGGACGGGGGCGGCGTAGATGGTCAGGGTCGTCGTGGCGCTGGCGTGGCCGAGGCGCTCGCTGACGGAGCGGACGGGGACGCCGGCGTCGAGGAGGCGGGTGGCCACGTAGTGGCGGAGGTCGTGGAGGCGGACATGCGGGAGGCCGATGCTCGAGCGGAGGGCGGCAAACCGACCGGTGACGCCGGAGTCGGGGCGCCACGGCTCGAGGCCTTCGACGTCCCTGGAGAAGATGTAGGCGCCGCTGGCCAGCCGGCCTCCGCAGTCCTTGGCTCGCCTCTCGACCATCCCGTGGTGGCGGTCGAGGGCGGCGACGGTGGTGGCGTCGACGGCCAGACGGCGGTCGCGGTTCGTCTTGGTCTTCTTCACCTCGACGCCGTCCTCGCCCTGGACGATGGATCGGCGCAGGACGATCTCGCCCGCCGCCGGGTCGTAGTCGGTCCAGCGGAGGCCGCACAGCTCGCCACGTCGGGCGCCGGTGACGGCGGCGAGGCGGAGGAACAGCCCGAACTCGGGGTCGCGCTCGTCGGCGGCGGCGAGAAGGCGGCCGACCTCCTCTGGTGTCGGAGGGTTGATGGCCGGCTTGTCGAACCGGGGCGGGGTGGCCGCTGCCGCCGGGTTGGTGCCGATCAGCTGCCATCGGGTGGCCTGGCCGAGCACCGAGTGGAGGATGGTGTGGACCTTGCGCACGCTGGCTCCCGCCAGGTGCGGGCGCAGCGAGGCGTAGAACAGATCGAGGTCCACGGGACGGATGCGGTCGAGCTTCCTGGTCCCGAGGGCGGGAAGGATCCACTTCCGCATGTAGTTCTTGTAGGCGGCGAGGGTCGCGGGCGAGACGTTAGGCTTCAGATGCTCCAGCCAGCGCTCTACCAGCTCGGCGAAGGTCACGGCCGAGGTGTCCCCGAAGCCGCCCCGGTCTGCCTCGGTTACCAGCTCGGTGCAGACCCGCTCGGCGTCCCGCTTGGTGCCGTGCACCGTCCTGGTCAGGTAGCGCTGCTTGCCGGTCTGGCTGTCCAGGCCCAGGTAGACGTGCACGCGCCAGGAGTCGCCCCGCCGGCTGATGCTGCCTCGCACATCACCAAGGGTAATGAGTCTCGGGGCTCCTCATCACCATTGTCATCACCACGACGGTCAGTCTGGCGGTAGTCCCGACTCCCGCACCCCCTCCGACCTGGGGGTTTCCAAGTGGGCGTAACAGGACTCGAACCTGTGACCTCTGCCGTGTGAAGGCAGCGCTCTAACCAACTGAGCCATACGCCCGGGCCGGGGAAGCGTAGCCGCCGGCAGCTTCCGCCGGCCGCCGGCCAGGTCGGTAGCCTCCGGCCATGTTCATCCTGGCTCAGGTCGGCAGTGGCGTCTACAACATGCTCCTCATCCTGCACATCCTGGCGGTGGTCGTGGCCTTCGCCCCTGCGGTGGTCCATCCTCTCGTGGGCCGGCGGCTGGTCGGCGACGAGGGGGCGTTGCGGCGGTTCTCCGGCGCGGCGAGCAACAACACCCGAGCGGTGCACCTGCCGGCGCTCGTGGCCGTCGGGGTGCTGGGCATCGGCCTCGTCGGCGTGTCCGACGGCGCCTACGAGTTCAGCGACGCCTGGATCGCCATCTCCCTCCTGCTGTGGCTGGTGATCGGTGGGGTGATCAGCGCCCTGGTGCTGCCAGGGGAGCGCGGCGTGGCGGAGGGGGAGCCTGGGGCGGCGTCGAAGGTGCAGCTGGGCGGTGGCATCGCCACCGTGCTGCTCCTGGTCGTGCTGATCCTGATGGTGGTCAAGCCGGCCTGACGGTGGACGTCACCCTGGGAGCCAAGATGGACGCCCCGCCCGCCGCGGTGCTGGCGGAGGTGGCCGACCTGCCGGGCTACCCGTCGTGGCACGGGATGGTGAGCCGGGTGGAGCCCGACGGCGACGGCTGGATGGTCGACCTCAAGGGCAAGCTCGGGCCCTTCAGCCAGAAGAAGCGGGTCCGGCTGGTGCGGGCCGAGAGCAGTGTCCCGGGGCAGGTGCGGTTCGTCCGGGAGGAGCGGGGCCGCACCGACTACGGGCGCTGGGAGCTGCAGGGCACGGTCGAGCCGGCCACCGGCGACGGGCCGTGCACGCTGCGGCTCCGACTCCTCTACGGCGGCTCCTCGCCGCTGACCAGCATGCTCGAGCCGGTCCTGCGGGCCGAGACCCATCGTTCGGCCGACCGCCTCCGCCAGCGCCTCGCCGCCAGCGCCTCGCCGGCGGCTGACGCCGGCCGTTGCTCGACCGCCTCCGCCAGCCCGCTCGACGCTGTTCCTGCCAGAGGGCCCTATCGTCATCGGAGCCATCTGGGGCTGAGAGGGGACTCCGCGTACAGGCGAGGGCTGAGTGTCGCCTGTCTGGACTGAGGAGTGGAGGAGGCGAGCCCTGTGGGCGAGTCGGGGGAGCCACGAGGGCCCTAGGCGGACAGCGAAGCCCGATGCCCGGCGGGAGACGGTGAGGGTGAGCGCAGCGTACGAGCCGGCGAGGGCTGAGTGTCGCCTGTCTGGACTGAGGAGTGGAGGAGGCGAGCCCTGTGGGCGGGTCGGGGGAGCGACGAGGGAAGGCAGGCGGACAGCGAAGCCCGATGCCCGGCGGGAGACGCAGTGATCGCGCGGGACAGGATCTACGTGGGCGGGGAGTGGGTCGCCAGCGCCGGGACGGGCACGATCGAGGTCGTCGAGGCGGCGACCGAGGAGGTGATGGGCTCGGTCCCCGAGGGGACGGCTGACGACGTCGACCGCGCCGTCGCCGCGGCGCGGGCCGCGTTCCCCGGGTGGGCACGAACCCCGGCCGAGGAGCGGGCGAAGTGGTGCACCCGCATCGCCGAGGGCATCGGGGGCCGGATGGACGAGCTGGCCACCCTCGTGAGCCGGGAGGTGGGGATGGTGAAGCAGCACAGCATGCTCATCCAGGCCGGACTGCCCTACGCCTCGTTCAGCTCGGTCGCCGGAGTGGTCGACGGGTTCCCGTTCGAGGAGCGGATCGGGAGCTCGCTGGTGGTGCGCGAGCCCGTCGGCGTGGTGGGGTGCATCACGCCGTGGAACTACCCGCTCCACCAGATCTCGGCCAAGGTTGCGCTCGCCCTGGGCGCCGGCTGCACCGTCGTGGTGAAGCCGTCGGAGGTCGCTCCGCTCAACGCCTTCGTCCTGGCCGAGATTATCGAACAGATCGGTCTTCCGCCGGGCCTGTTCAACCTGGTGACCGGCACCGGGTCCGTGGTCGGCGAGGCGCTGGCCGGCCATCCCGACGTCGACATGGTCTCGTTCACCGGGTCCACCCGGGCTGGCAAGCGGGTGGCCGAGCTGGCCAGCCAGCGGGTGGCCCGGGTGGCGCTCGAGCTGGGCGGCAAGAGCGCCAACGTGATCCTCGAGGACGCCGACCTCGAGCGGGCCGTGAGCGACGGCGTGGGCAAGTGCTTCCTCAACTCGGGGCAGACCTGCTCGGCCCTCACCCGGATGCTCGTCCCCCGTTCGAGGCTGGCCGAGGCCGAGGAGGTGGCCCGGCGCACGGCCGAGCGGTTCGCTCCTGGTGATCCCTTCGGCGAGGACAGCCGGCTCGGCCCGCTCGTCTCACAGGCTCAGTGGGACCGCGTGCAGGGGTACATCCAGACGGGCATCGACGAGGGCGCCACCGTCGTCGCCGGCGGCCTCGGCCGTCCAGACGGGCTGGAGCGCGGCTACTACGTGCAGCCCACGATCTTCTCCGAGGTGCGCACCGACATGACGATCGCCCAGGAGGAGATCTTCGGCCCGGTGCTCTCGATCCTGCCCTACGACAGCGAGGCGGAGGCCGTCGAGATCGCCAACGACTCGATCTACGGCCTGGCCGGTGGTGTCTGGTCGGCATCGCCGGAGCACGCCATCGACGTCGCCAGGCAGATCCGCACGGGGCAGGTGGAGATCAACGGCGGCGCCTTCAACACCCTGGCGCCCTTCGGCGGGTTCAAGCAGTCGGGCATCGGCCGGGAGCTCGGCCGGCACGGGCTCGAGGAGTTCCTCGAGGTGAAGAGCCTGCAGCTGTAGGTCCCTCAGCCGCCGAGGAGGCCGCGCCGGGTGGTGGTGGTGTTGGCCGGCCGGGTGGTCGTCGTGGTGCCCAGCAGCGGCGGCCGCGTGGTCGTCGTGGCCGGCGGCAGGGTGGTCGGGACGGTGACCGGTGCCAGCGTGGTGGACGTGGGCGGCGGGCCGACGACCGGAGCGGCCAGCGTCGGAACCGGGGGAGCGCCGTCCTTGATGACGATCATCTGGGTCTTGAGGGGCACCTCGTTGAAGAAGAACTTCGACTCCCACATCGGGATGCGCACGCAGCCGTGGCTGGCCGGCGAGGCGGGCACCGACGGCGATCCGTGGACTGCGTAGCCCCCCGTGAAGTACATGGGGTCGAACAGGACACCCAGCTCGCTCTTGCGCTTGCCCTCGATCCGGCGTCCGAAGTCGAACCGGCCGGTGGGGGTGGTGGCGATGCCGCACACCCGCTTGCCGGTGTCGGTGGTGTCGCAGTACCTCTTGCCGGTGCCGGTGGAGACGCCGAGGACCCGGAACAGCTGGCCACCCCGCCAGATCTGCAGGACCTGGCGCGACAGGTCGACTTCGACCCGGTCAGGGTTGCCGTCCGAAACCATGGGCGGGCCGAACCCGGCGGTGTTCATGCGGGTGGCCGTGTCGGCGTTCACCTTGCTCGTGCGGGGCAGGCCCGTCTGCTTCTGGAAGGACAGGACCGCCTGGCCGGTCTTGGCGTCGAACTTGCCGTCGACGGATCCCGGGGAGAACTTGAGGTCGGTGAGGCGCTGCTCGACCGCCCTCACGTCGTCGCCGGTCATCCCGCTCGACAGCTCGCGCACGATGTTGAGGTTGCCCGCCGCTCCGATGGGCGGCGGCAGGGTGGTGGTGGTGCTGGGGATCGTGACGGGCAGGGTGGGCGGCACGGCTGTCGTGGTGGGCGCCAGTGATGCCGGCGGATCCTCGACCCCGGGGCCGCTGGCGTCGACCGGCGAGACCTGGGCCGGCTTCTTCGCGCCCGAGCAGCCCGCGAGCAGCATCGCGCCCGCAGCCAACGACACCAATGCGACCCGCCTGCCCCGTTCCACCGGGCCCATGATGGCGCACGCAGCGACCATGTCGGGGCGCACCGGACGAAACGGCGGCGCGAACCGCGTGCTCCGGCTCATCTGCCGGAGCCGATCGTCGCCGCGGAGTGGACGAACGCAGCGACCGCGCCGGGCTCGCCCGACGGGTGGACGTGGAGGTAGGTGGCGAAGAGGATGGGGCTGGCGTACCCGCCTTTGCGCCGGCCGAAGCGGCCGAGCAGCTCGAGGGCATCGCCCGGGGGGTCCAGCTCGGAGTAGCGGAACTCGTGACCGGAGAGGGTGGTGCCGGTCGGTCCCAGGGGCGACGGGCACCGCGTCGTCGCCGTCCGGTAGCCGAGGGTCAGCCGGTCGGTCATCCGGCCGTCGGCTGGCACGACCCCGGCCAGCGGCGCCCCGTCGAGCGACCGGGCCAACCACAGCAGGCCGCCGCACTCGGCCCACGTCGGCAGCCCGTCACCCAGCCTGCGCCGCACGTCGTCGAGGAGGGGCCGGTTGGCAGCCAGCTCGGCGGCGAACACCTCGGGGAACCCGCCGCCGGCGATCAAGCCGGTCGCCTGCGCGGGGAGGGCAGGGTCGTGGCGGGGGTCGAAGGGGACCACCTCGGCCCCGGCGGCAACGAGCGCCTCGGGCAGCTCCGGGTAGGTGAAGGAGAAGGCGGGCCCCCCGGCCAGGGCCACAACTGGCCGCCGACCGCCTGCGTCGGAGACGACTCGCCGCGACGACGGCCCGGTGGGCGCGGCCGGCTGGTCCCAGCGTGCCGGCGTCGGCACCTCGCCCGCCGTGGCCGCCGGCGCTGACCGGGCCAGGGCGATGACGGCGTCGAGGTCGACGGCGGCGGCGACGGCCGCGGCCAGTGCGGTGAGCGCGGCCCGCACTTCGCCCGGTCGCTCGGCCACCGGGACGAGGCCCAGATGGCGGTCGCGCCACTCGACCCGCTCGTCACGATGCAGGGCGCCCACCACCGGGACGCCCACGGGCGCGAGCGCGTCCCGCAGGAGGGTCTCGTGGCCGTCCGAGCCGACCTGGTTGAGCACGACCCCGCCCAGCCGGAGCGCCGGGTCGAACGACCGGAAGCCGTGGACCAGGGCGGCGATCGAGCCGCTCATGGCGGCGGCGTCGACGACGAGCACCACCGGCGCGTCGAGCAGCCGGGCGACGTGGGCGGTCGACGCCTCGGTTCCGCTTCCGGATCCGTCGAACAGCCCCATCACGCCTTCGACGACGAGCAGGTCGCAGCCGGCACCCGCCCGCGCCGCCACCGCCCGCACCGTGTCCTCGCCGCACAGGCGCACGTCGAGGTTCCGGCTCGCGCGCCCGCAGGCCATGGCGTGGTACCCGGGATCGATGAAGTCCGGCCCCACCTTCGCCGCCCCCACCCGGACCCCCCGAGCGGTCAAGGCCGCCAGAAGCCCCGCAGCCACCGTCGTCTTCCCAACCCCGGAGTGCGTGCCAGCGATGACAACCCGCGGCGGCAAGGAGGGCACGCCGTGGATCCTCCCACCCCAATCCACGGAGCCCCTGTGGGAGGGAATCCCGCGCAAGACGCGCCGCCCGAGCCCAGCACCGCCGGCCGACAACCCGCGAGCCGAGGATGTGGCAGAGGGGGAAGCCGGGAGGAGGCGCCGCCCCTTCCCGTGAGAGCCGCGGCGCTGGGTGCGCCCGAGGGGCGGCTCCGCCGGCCCGACAGCCCAGCGAGCCGCGGTGGCAGCGGCAGTTGGGAGGGGGTCCGGGGGGAGGGCCTGCCCTCCCCCCGCTAGTACTCGATGCCCTTCATGGCGCCGATGCCCTGGTCGTAGGCGTGCTTCACCTTGGTCATCTCGGTGACGGTGTCGGCCACCTCGATCAGCTCCGGCGCGGCGCCTCGGCCGGTCATGACGACGTTCGTCTTCGGGGACCGGCTGCGGATGCCGGCCACCACGGCCTCGGCCGGGACCCACCCGTAGGTCACGGCGTAGGTCAGCTCGTCGAGGATGAGGAGGTCGTAGTCGCCGGAGCGGAGCTTGGCCTCGGCCACCTCCCAGGCGTGCCGCCCCCTGGCCGCGGTCTCGTCGAGGTCGGTCGACTCCCAGGTGAAGCCGTCGCCGAGGGTGTGCCACTCGATGCCGAGGTGGTCGGCCAGCTTGCGCTCACCGGTCTTCCACTTGCCGCCCTTCACGAACTGGACGACCCCGACCCGCCACCCGCGGGCCCAGCCTCGCCCCATCACACCAAAGGCGGCCGACGACTTGCCCTTGCCCTGGCCGGTGTTGAGCAGGACGATCGAAGCGGCTCTGGCCATGCGGGGACCGTAGGCGCTGACCCCCGCCCCGGCTAGCCTCCGGCGGCGGTGGTCGAGGGAACCCGGTGGGAGTCCGGGGCTGTCCCGCAACTGTGACCGGGTCGTGATCCGGGAGCCAGGAACCTCCCCGCCCGCCAGCCGATCGTCGGCCGGTGGACCGTCGTGCGAGGACACAGGCCTCATGGGCATCCAGGACCGCTGCCGCAGGCCGTCGGGCGGCCGACGGTGATCACGCTCGTGCTGGGCGGCGCCCGGTCGGGGAAGTCCGAGGTGGGGGAGCGCGTGGTCTCGGGTCTGCCGGCGCCCCGCACGTTCGTGGCCACGTGGGCGTGGGACCCGGCTGACGAGGACATGGCCGAACGGGTGGCCCAGCACCGTGAGCGCCGGCCCGGCGACTGGGGGCTGATCGAGGTGGACGACGCCGACCTCGCCGCCGCGGTGGCCAGCGTGGAGGGCAGCCTGCTGATCGACGGTCTCGGGACGTGGGTGGCCCAGGTGGGCGGCTTCCGGGCCGACGGGATCGAGCTCGCCGGCGTCCTGCGCAGGCGTGACGGCTCCGCCGTGGTGGTGAGCGACGAGGTGGGCCTGGGCGTCCACCCCGAGACCCACGCCGGCCGCCACTTCCGTGACGAGCTCGGCCGGGTGAACCGCGAGGTGGCCGACGCGGCCGACGAGGTGCTGCTGGTGATCGCCGGCAGGACGCTGAGGCTGTAGCCGGTGCTCGCCGCACTCGCCTTTCTGACGCCGCTGCCGGTGGGTGCCGGCCGCCGGCCCAGCGGGCGCACGCTCCTGTGGTTCCCGGTGGTCGGGGCTCTGCTCGGCGGGGTGCTCGGCCTGGCCTGGCGGGGGCTCGACCGGCTGACCCGGGGCCAGGGGCTGCTGGTGGCCACCCTGGTCGTGGCCGCCGACCTGGCCCTGACCGGCGCCCTGCACTTCGACGGTCTGGTCGACTCGGCCGACGGGCTGCTGGCGCCGGTCGAGCGGGCCCGGCGCCTGGTGATCATGGCCGCGCCGGAGGTCGGAGCCTTTGGGCTGGCCGCCGGCCTCGTCGGCCTGCTGCTGCGGGTGGCCTGCTTCGCCCAGCTCGCCCCTCGCCCGTTGCTGCTCATCGGCCTGTGGTGCGCCAGCCGCACGGTGATGGCGTGCGTCGCCGCGGCCCTGCCCTACGCCCGGCCCGAGGGCGGGCTCGCCTCGGCCTTCCTCGACGGCATGCCCGAGGCGCTGGTCATCGGGATCCCCGGGGCCCTGCTCGCCGTGGCCGCGGCCGCCGGCGCCGGCGTCAGGGGGCCGCTGGCGGTGGCGGCCGGGCTGGTCGCCGCCCTCGGCGTGGCCCTGCTGGCTCGCCGCCGCATCGGTGGGTTCACCGGCGACGTCCTGGGCGCGTGCGGGTTCGTGTGCGAGACCGTCGGCCTCGTGGTGGCAACCGTCCGATGACGAAGCTCCGGAACCGCGCGGCGGCGGCCGGCGCCGGCGTCGTCCTCGACCGGCTCCTGGGCGAGCCGCTGGTCAGGCCCCACCCGGTGGCCGCGTTCGGCTGGGCCATGCAGCGGCTCGAGAAGACCCTCTACCTGGACGATCGCCTGCAGGGGACGGCCTACCTGGGGGCGGGCGTGGGGGCGGCGGTGGTGGCCGGAGGCGTCGTGCGGTCCACCGCGGCCGGCACCTACCTGGCGGTGGCCGGCCGATCGCTGGCCGACGAGGCCCGGGCCGTCGCCGCCCTGCTCGCCGCCGGCGACCTCGACGCGGCCAGAGCGGCGCTGCCCGCCCTCGTCGGTCGCGACCCGTCCGGTCTCAGCGCCGACGAGGTCGCCCGGGCCGTGGTCGAGTCGGTGGCCGAGAACGCCGTCGACGCCGTGGTCGCCCCGGCGCTGTGGGGAGCGGCGGCGGGGGCGACGGGTGCGCTGGCCCACCGGGCCACGAACACCCTCGACTCCATGGTGGGCCACCGCGGCGGCCGCTACGAGCGCTTCGGGTGGGCGTCGGCCCGCGCCGACGACGTGGCTGCATGGGTCCCGGCGCGGGTCACCGCGGGGCTGGTGGCGTTCGTCCGCCCCGCTGCCGCCGTGTCGGTCCTGCGCACCGTCCGGCGCGACGCTCCGGCCCACCCGTCGCCGTCGGCCGGGGTGGCCGAGGCCGCCTTCGCGGCCGCCCTCGACCTGCGCCTCGGCGGACCGAGCCGCTACGGCGACCGGATGGAGATGCGCCCGCCCCTGGGCGAGGGCAGGCCCCCGACGCCGGCCGACATCGAGCCCGCCTGCCGGCTGCTCGAGGACGTCGCCCTGGCCGTGGCCGCCCTCCTGGTCACCCCACTTGCCCTGCACTGGGCCCGGCGGATCCTGCGATGACCGTGCGCGCCGCGAGCCACGATGCGCCGCCGGCCCCGGCCATCCCCGGCGCCGGCCCGCACGGTGGCGACGGGGCCCGGGTGGCCGCCGCCCTCGGGGTGGACGTGGCCGACGTGCTCGACCTCTCGGCGTCGATGAACCCGGTGGCCCCGGATCCCGGGCCGGTGGTGGCCCGTCACCTCGACGCGCTGGGTCGCTACCCCGACGCCGGCCCTGCCACGGCGGCGTTGGCCGCGGTGATGGGTGTCGACATCGAGCGCCTGCTCCTGACCAACGGCGGCGCCGAGGCCATCGCCCTGGTGGCGGCCGAGACCGGGCCGGGCTGGGCCGATGCCTGCGACTTCTCGCTCTACCGGCGCCACCTGGCGGCCCTCGATCCCGCCGGCCCCCGGTGGCGGAGCGACCCCCACAACCCGCTGGGGACGCGGGCCGGCCCCGAGGTGACGGCCGACGTGTGGGACGAGGCCTTCTACCCGCTGGCCACGGGCCGGTGGACGGCGGGGCGCGGCGGTTTCACGCTGGGTTCGCTCACCAAGCTCCTGGCCTGCCCCGGCCTGCGGGTGGGCTACGTGGTGTGCCCCGACCGGGCGGCGCGGGAGCGGCTGGCCGCCCGCCAGCCCCGGTGGGCCGTCAACGGCTTGGCCTGCGCCGCTCTGGCCGACCTGCTGAGCACCGCCGACCTGCAGGCGTGGGCCGCCGCCGTCGGCGCCCTGCGGGCCGAGCTGACGGCCGTCCTCGCGGCCGCCGGCCTGCGGGTCCGGCCGGGCGCCACCGCCAACTGGGTCCTCATCGACGGTGATCCCGACCTCCGGACCCGCCTCGCCTCCCGCGGCGTGGTCGTCCGCGACTGCACCTCGTTCGGCCTGCCCGGCACCTTCCGGATCGCCGTGCCGCCCGCCCACGAGCTGCCCCGCCTGCGCGCCGCCCTCGGGGTGCCGCGGTGAGAGGCGGGCTGATGGTGTGCGGCACCGCCAGCGACGCCGGCAAGTCGCACGTGACCGCCGGCCTGTGCCGGCTCTTGGCCCGCCGAGGCACAAAGGTGGCGCCGTTCAAGGCCCAGAACATGGCCCTCAACTCGTTCGTCACCTCGACCGGCCACGAGATCGGCCGGGCCCAGGGCGTGCAGGCGCTGGCCGCCCGGGTCGAGCCCGAGGTCGCCATGAACCCGATCCTGCTGAAGCCCACCAGCGACCGGACGAGCCAGGTGGTGGTGCGGGGCGAGCCGTGGGCCCACCTGAGCGCCGCCGAGTACCACGCCCGCAAGCCCGAGCTGCTGCGCCTCGTGCTGGAGGACCTGGCCGACCTGCGCTCGCGCTACGACGTGGTGGTCTGCGAGGGCGCCGGCAGCCCGGCCGAGATCAACCTGCTCGACCACGACATCGTCAACCTGCGCATCGCCTTTGAGGCCGGGCTGCCCGCCATCGTGGTGGGCGACATCGACCGGGGCGGGGTCTTCGCCGCCCTGTTCGGCACCGTGGCCCTGCTGCCCGACCAGTACCGGGCCCTGGTCAAGGGCTTCCTCGTCAACAAGCTGCGGGGCGACCCGGGCCTGCTCCTCGACGGGTGCCAGCAGCTCGAAGCCGCCTGCGGCGTCCCCACCCTCGGCGTGCTGCCCTGGCTGGCCGACCTGGGCCTCGACGCCGAGGACTCCCTCGCCCTCGCCGGCCCCCGCCCAGCCCCCGACCGCCCCGGCCTCGGCGACGGGCTCGACGTGGCGGTGGTCCGGGTGCCGCACCTGTCGAACGTCACCGACGTCGACGCCCTGTCGATCGAGCCCGGTGTCGGCGTGCGCCTGGTGGCCGACCCGGCCGGCCTCGGCGACCCCGACCTCGTCGTCCTCCCCGGGTCGAAGTCGACGGTCGCCGACCTGGCCTGGCTGCGGGCCCGCGGCTTCGACCGGGCCCTGGCCCGGCTGGTCGAGCGGGACGAGCCGGCGCTCGTCCTCGGGATCTGCGGCGGCTACCAGCAGCTGGGCCGCTCGATCGTCGACTACGACGGCGTCGAGGCGTCGGGTGAGGTGCCTGCGCTCGGACTGCTCGACGTCACCACCCGCTTCGCCCCGGCGAAGGTGGTGCGCCGCCGGCGTGGCGTCGCCATGGGCCAGCCGGTCGAGGGCTACGAGATCCACCACGGCCGGGTCGAGCGGGGAAGCGGGACCCCCGCCTGGGTTCACCTCGACGACACCTCCGGCTTCGAGGAGGAGGGGGCGGTCGAGCCGGAGCGGGCCGCGGTGCTTGGCACCTCGCTGCACGGGCTGTTCGAGGCTGACGCCCTCCGGGCCAGCTTCCTCACCGAGGTCGGCCGGCGCCGGGGGAAGGCGTTCGTCCCGGCCGGCACCTCGTTCCGGGCGGCTCGCGAGGCGCAGATCGACCGCCTGGCCGACCTGCTCGAGGCCCACGCCGACCTCGACCGCCTGCTGCCGCTGATCGAGTCGGGGGCGCCCCGGTGACGCTGCTCGTCCTCACCAACGCCGACACCGACCTGCTCGCCCTGCGCTCGGTGGTCGAGGGGCTGCCCGACGGCTTCCCCGGCGTGCGGGCCGCCAACCCCCACCACCTCGAGGGCCCACCCGACCTGGACGGGGTGGCCTGCGTGCTGGTGCGGCTGCTGGGGGGGCGCCGGGCCTGGCCCGGGCCCTTCGACGCCCTGCGGGCCGACGCCGCCGGGCGCGGCATCCCACTGCTGGCCCTGGGAGGCGAGGCGGTGCCCGACGCCGAGCTGGCCGGGCTGTCCAGCGTGCCCAGCGCCACCGTGGCCCAGGCCTTCGCCTACTGGTCGGCCGGTGGCCTGCACAACGTCGAGCACCTCCTGCGGTTCGTGGCCGACACAACGCTCATGGGCGGATGGGGCTTCGACCCTCCCGTCGAGGTGGCGGCCAGCGGCGTGTGGGGCTCCTACGAGCGCCACCCCGACCGCCCCGGGGTCGGCATCTGCTTCTACCGGGCCCACGTCCTGTCGGGCAACACCCAGTTCGTCGACGACCTCTGCCAGGCCGTGCTGGCCCGGGGCTGCGATCCGGTGCCCGTGTGGACCTACTCGCTGCGGGGCGAGCCGGGCGACGCCGCGGTGGCCGTGCTGGCCGAGCACCAGGTGGGGGTGGTGGTCACCACGGTGCTCGCCGCCGGCCGGGCCGACGGCGACCAGTGGGAGCCGAGCAGCCTGGCCTCCCTCGACGTCCCCGTCCTCCAAGCGCTCGCCTCGACGGCGTCGGCCACGGCCTGGGCGGACCGGGCCACGGGGCTGCCGCCGGTCGACGTGGCCATGCAGGTGGCGATCCCCGAGTTCGACGGCCGGATCGTCGGGCCGGCCTTTTCCTTCAAGGAGCAGGTGGACGAGGGCGACGAGCTGGGGGCCCCGGTCAGCGCCTACCGCACCGTGCCCGACCGGATCGAGCGGGTGGCAGGCACCGCCTGCCGCCTGGCCCGGCTCGGCCGAACACCGCCGGCCGAGCGCCGCATCGCCCTGGTGCTGTCGGCCTACCCCACCAAGCGCAGCCGCCTCGGCAACGCCGTGGCCCTCGACACGCCGGCGTCGATCATCGGCCTCCTCCACGAGCTGCGCCGCGCCGGCTACTCGGTCGACCGCATCCCGGCCGGTGGCGACGAGCTGATGGCCGAGCTGGCCGACGGCCTGGTCTACGACCGTGAGGCGCTGACGCCGGCCGCCCTGGACTCGGCGGTGGGCCGCTGGTCGGGGGAGGCCTACCGGGCCTGGTTCGCCACCCTCCCGGAGGGGCTGCGGGACGACGTCGAGGGCCGGTGGGGCCAGGCGCCCGGCACGGTGCACACCGACCCCGCCACCGGCGAGCTGGTCTTCGCCGGCCTCACCCTCGGCAACGTCCTGGTGGCCGTGCAGCCGCCTCGCGGGTTCGGCGACGACCCCGTCGCGGTGTATCACGCCTCCGACCTGCCGCCTCCCCACCAGTACCTCGGCTTCTACCGCTGGCTCGACCAGGTGTGGGGCGCCGACGCCGCCGTGCACGTGGGCAAGCACGGCACGCTCGAGTGGCTGCCCGGCAAGTCGCTGGCCCTCTCGGCCGGCTGCGCCCCCGACGCCGCCCTGGGCGACCTGCCGTTCGTCTACCCGTTCGTCGTGAACGACCCGGGTGAGGGCACCCAGGCCAAGCGCCGGGCCCACGCCACCATCGTCGACCACCTCCTGCCCCCCATGACCCGGGCCGAGACCTACGACGACCTGGCCCGGCTCGAGTCGCTCCTCGACGAGCATGCCCGCATCGAGAGCCTCGACCCGTCGAAGCTGCCGGCCATCCGGCGCCAGGTCTGGGACCTGCTCGTCGAGTCGCAGATCACCCGTGACCTCGGCCTCGAGGCCGCGCCCGAGGACGACGTTTTCGGCGACGTCCTCCTCCACGTCGACGGGTACCTGTGCGAGCTGAAGGACGCCCAGGTGCGCGGCGGCCTCCACACCCTGGGCCTGGCCCCCGAGGGTGAGGCCCTGGTCGACCTGGTGCTGGGCATCACCCGCCAGCCCCAGGGCCGGGTGCCGAGCCTGCGGGCCACGGCCGCGGCCCGGCTCGGGGTCGACCTCGACGCCGAGGTGGCCGACCGCCACGGGATCGATGCCGTCGAGGCCGACTGCCGCCGCATGGTCGAGGGGCTGGCCGGGGCGTCGTGGAACGTTTCAGAGGGGGAGACCGACCCGACCCTTCGCTACGTGGGCGAGCGCCTGGTGCCGGCGCTGCGGCGGACGCCCGACGAGCTGGGCTCGATCCTGGCCAGCCTCGACGGCCGGTTCGTCGCCCCCGGTCCGAGCGGGGCCCCCACCCGGGGCATGGCCCACGTGCTGCCCACCGGCCGGAACTTCTACTCGGTCGACCCCGGGTCGCTGCCCACGCCGCTGGCGTGGGAGGTGGGACGGGCCCTGGCCGACCGGCTGGTCGAGCGCCACGTCCGCGAGGAGGGCCGGCCACCCGGAAGCGTCGGCCTCGTGGTGTGGGGCACGGCGGCCATGCGGACGGGGGGGGACGACGTGGCCGAGGCGCTCGCCCTGCTCGGGGTGGCGCCGGTGTGGGAGGAGTCGGGACGGGTTGGCGGCCTGCGCCTGATCCCCGAGGCAGCCCTGGGCCGGCCCCGGGTCGACGTGGTCGTGCGCATCAGCGGCTTCTTCCGCGACGCCTTCCCCCACCTGGTGGCGCTGCTCGACGAGGCGGTCGAGCTGGCCGGCTTCTCGGCCGACGGCGACCCCCGCGTCTTCGGGGCCAGGCCGGGCGGCTACGGCAGCGGGCTCCTGCCGCTCCTCGAGAGCGGGGGGTGGCGCAGCGACGACGACCTGGCCGAGGTCTACGTGGCCTGGGGCGGCTGGGCGTACGGTCGCCACCCCACCGGCGTGGGCATCAGCGGCCGGGCCGCCCCCGAAGCCCTGCGCCGCCGCTTCGCCGCCATCGAGGTGGCGGTCAAGAACCAGGACAACCGCGAGCACGACATCTTCGACTCGGACGACTACCTGCAGGACCACGGCGGGATGGTGGCCACCATCCGCTCGCTCACCGGCCGCCAGCCAAAGGCGTGGTTCGGCGACTCGGCCGATCCGGCCCGCCCCCGGGTCAGATCGCTGCAGGAGGAGGCGGCCCGGGTGGTGAGGACCCGCGTGCTGAACCCCAAGTGGATCGAGGCCATGCGCCGCCACGGCTACAAGGGTGCCTTCGAGCTGGCCGCCACCGTCGACTACCTGTTCGGCTACGACGCCACCGCCCACGTCCTGGAGGACTGGATGTACGAGAAGGTCACCGAGGCCTACGTGGCCGACCCGGAGGTCCGCAAGTTCCTCGAATCGTCGAACCCGTGGGCACTGCGCTCGATGGCCGAGAAGCTGCTCGAGGCCGGCGAGCGCGGCCTGTGGCACGCCAGCCCCGGTGCCCTGGCCACCCTCCGCGCGGCGGTGCTCGAGGCCGAGGGCTGGGAGGAGGCACGCTCGTGACGCCGTACCCGTTCCTTGCCGTGGTCGGCCAGGAGGAGGCCAAGCTGGCGCTGCTCCTGGCCGCCCTCGAGCCCTCGATCGGCGGGGTGCTGCTGCGGGGCGAGAAGGGGACCGCCAAGTCGACGCTGGCCCGGGGCGTGGCCGGGCTGCTGCCCGGCGCCGCCGCCTTTGTCGAGCTGCCGGTGGGGGCCACCGAGGACCGGGTCGTCGGGTCGATCGACGTCACCGCCGCTCTGACTGGCGGCGTGGTGAAGTTCAGCCCGGGTCTCCTGGCGTCGGCCCACGGCGGCGTCCTCTACGTCGACGAGGTCAACCTCCTGCCCGACCATCTGGTCGACGTGCTCCTCGACGTGGCCGCCGCCGGCCGCAACCGGGTGGAGCGCGAAGGCATCTCGCACACCCACGACGCCCGCTTCGTGCTCGTCGGCTCGATGAACCCGGAGGAGGGCGAGCTGCGGCCCCAGCTGCTGGACCGCTTCGGCCTCTGCGTCGACGTCACCAGCCACGGCGATCCGGGCGTCCGGGCCGAGGCGCTGGCCGCCCGCCTTGAGTTCGACGACCAGCCCGACGCGGTCGCCACCCGCTGGGCCAAGCCCCACAACCAGATGCGCCGGCGTCTGGGCCACGTCCGGCCCGCCCCCCTCGCCCCTGGCCTGGTGGGCAAGGTGGCCGCCCTGTGCGCGTCGCTGGGAGCCGAGGGGCTCCGGGCCGACCTCACCATCTGCCGGGCGGCCGGCGCGCTGGCCGGCTGGGAGGGGCGGGAGGAGGCGACGGCCGACGACGTGCGCCGGGTCGCCGCGCTGGCCCTGGTCCACCGCCGGCGCCGGTCGCCCCTCGACGATCACGGCACCGGCTCCGACGACCTCGGCCAGGCCCTCGACGCCGCCCTGGGCGACCGGCCACCCGACGGCGACGCCACCGAGGAGGCCCCAGCGGGCAACAGCACCGAGGCCGGCGCCGGCCCGGGAGGGGGGGCCCCGCCCCGGCCTCCCGTCGCCCCCGACGGGCCCGAGCGGATCGTGTCGCTCACCGTGGCCCGCCACGCCGCCAGTCCCCCCGGCCGCCGCTCCACCGCCGAGGGGGTCCGGGGGCGCCTCGTCGGCGATCGGCCGGCCGGCGAGGGCCCGGGAGCGGTCGCCGTCGGCCCGACGGCTCGGGCCGCGGCCGCCAACCGGGCGGGGACACCGCCGGCCGCGGGCGAGCCGCTCGTGCGGGTCGAGGACCTGCGAGCCCCCGTTCGGGAGCAGCGCACGGGGGCGCTGGTCGTGCTGGTGGTCGATGCCTCGGGCTCGATGGGCGGGCGCATGGCGGCGGCCAAGGGGGCCGTCCTCTCGCTCCTGCTCGACGCCTACCAGCGCCGCGACCAGGTGGCCCTGGTGGCGATCGGCGCGGGCGGGGCCGACATCGTCCTTCGGCCCACCGGCTCGGTCGAGGTGGCCCGGGCCCGCCTCGAGCGGCTGCCCACCGGCGGCCGCACCAACCTGGCCGCCGGCCTGCGCCTGGGTGCCTCCCTGTGCGCCGAGCCGAAGGGCGGCCGGGCCCCGCTGCTCGTGGTCGTGACGGACGGCCGGGCCACCGCCGGCCCGGAGAACCAGGACCCGGTGGCGGCGGCCGAGACCGAGGCCGCCCTCGTGCGGCGCCGCGACATCTCGTCGGTGGTGGTCGACGTCGAGGAGAGCCCCATCCCGCTGGGGCTGGCGGCCCGCCTGGCCGAGGTGATGGGCGCCCGCCACCTGCGCCTCCCCGACCTCTCGGCCGGCGCCCTCGACGCCACCGTCCGCTCCGCCCTCGGCCGCTGAGCATCCCGGGCGGGTGCGGGCGGGTCAGGCGGCCGGGATCTCCAGGTAGGACAGGAGGTCCTGCTGCGCGGCCCGGTGGGCCATGCCCTCCGCGCCTTCCAGCGTGATGCGGGGCCGGGGGAGGTCGACGTCCATCACCGCCACCACGGAGGGGCCCGGGGGGTTGCCGAGGACCACGATCTGGTCGGCCAGGCTGACCGCCTCCTCGATGCCGTGGGTGACCATCACCACCATCTCGGTGTCCACGTCCTCGTGCTGCCAGAGGTCCATCAGCTCGGCCTGCAGCCTGCGCCGGGTGAGGGCGTCGAGGGCACCGAAGGGCTCGTCCAGCAGCAGCACCCGGGGCTGCACGGCAAAGGCGCGGGCCACCGCGGCGCGCTGGGCCATCCCGCCCGAGACCTGACCCGGCTTCTTGTCCTTGGCCTCCCACAGGCCCACGCCCGCAGGTAGCGCTCGACCACCGAGTCGTTCTCGGCCTGGCTCCGCTTGGGCCGCGCCGCGCGCGCGGCCTCGCGGACGTTGGCCAGCAACGACAGGCGGGGGAGGAGCGAGTAGCCCTGGAACACCATGGCCGGTCCGGTCCCGGTCCCGTGACGACCGCCCCGTCGAGGGTGACGCGGCCGCGGTCGGGGGCGAGCAGGCCGCCCATGATGTTCAGGAGGGTCGACTTGCCGCAGCCCGAGTGGCCGATGAGGCAGGCGAACTGCCCGGGGTGGACCTCGAGGTCCACGCCCCGCAGCACGTGTGAGATCGTGCGCCGCTTCGGGTCGGTGAAGCTCTTGTGGACGTCGGTGACCCGCAGCATCAGGAGCTCTTCTCGATCGAGACGGCCTTGGCCAGGCGGAGGAACCCGAAGTCGAGCAGGAGGCCGACGGCGCCGATGATGAGCACTGAAGCCAGCACCGACGGCATGTCGTCCGCGTTGTAGGAGTTCCAGACGAAGAACCCGATCCCGGTCCCGCCCGACAGCATCTCGACGGCGACGATCACCATCCAGGCGATCCCCATCGACAGGCGCAGCCCGGTGACGACGCTGGGCAGGGCGTTCGGCACGAGGATGTGACGGATGTAGGCCAGCTTCCCGAAGCGGAAGACGGCGGCCACCCGGCGCTGGTCCTCGGGGATCGACCCGGCCCCGGCCGCCGTGTTCAGCACGGTCGGCCACAGCGCCGTCATGAAGATCACCCAGATGGCGGCCTGGCTGGTGTCCCGGAACACCACGAGCCAGATCGGGAACCACGCCAGCGGGCTGACCGGCCGGAGCATCTGCACCACCGGGTTGATGGCCATCCACGCCCGCCGGCTGGCCCCGATGAACAGGCCGAGCGGGATGCCGACGAGGGCGGCCAGGAGGAAGCCGAACCCCACCCGCTGCAGCGAGATGCCGAGCTGGCGGGCGATGCCCTTGTCGTTCGGGCCGAGGTCGTAGAACGGGTACCACAGCAGCGTGCCCAGCTTCCGGAGGCCCTCGACGGGGCCTGGCACGGGCGTGGCGGCAGCCGCCGCCTGCCAGACGAGCAGCGCTCCGGCGGCGCCGACGGCGGCCCAGGCTGTGTTGCGGGCCAGGTCACGGCCACGGCCGGCGCGCCCTCCCAGCAGGAGCCGGGGGAGCCTGGTGAGGACGGGCGATTCCTGGGCGACGCTCACAGGCGGGTGGTCTCCTCGTTTGGGTTGCGGGGGTCGAAGGTGGCGCGGTCGAGGCGGATCTCGAACGGCTGCATGTCGTCGGGCACGTCGACGCCCTCGGCGTCGGCGGCCTTCTCGTAGACGTCGCGCAGGACCAGCTGGTCGGCGACCTCCTGCGCCGGCACCTCGGCGGTGGTGAGCCCGAGGCGCTGGAACTGGCTGAGGGCCCAGATGGTGTGGGCCCGCTGGGGAGCGTTGACCCTGCCCTCGCGGTGGAAGCGCATGGCGTCGTCGACGTAGGACTTGTTGGGCAGCCCCTCGCCGATCGTGTACCGGCCCAGGAGGCGGCTCTCGATGTCGGCGGGCGGAGCGTTCACGTACGACGGGGCGCCCAGCACCTGCGCCGCCTGCGACCGGTTGGGCAGGTTGTCGAGCCACTTCGAGGACTGCAGGATGGCGCCGATCATCCGTTGCAGCGCCTCGGGCTGCTGGGTGGCGAACCGCTCGCTGACCACCAGCGCCTTTTCGGGGTGGTGGGACCAGATGTCCTGGCTGGTCAGGTGGGTGAAGCCGATGCCCTTCTGCACGGCCACCGCCCCCCACGGCTCGCCAACGCAGTACGCCTGGCAGCTGCCGGTCTCCATGTTGGCCACCATCTGCGGTGGGGGGATCGGGATGATCTTGGTCGTCCGGCCGTCGAGGCCCATCGCCTTCAGCCAGTAGCGGACCCAGAGGTCGTGGGTGCCACCGGGGAAGGTCATGGCCACCGTCGGCTGGCTCTTCTGCAGCTCGGCCCTGGCCCGCTCGAGGTCGCCGTAGCCCGCGCCCCTCAGCGACTTGGCCAGCGTGATGGCCTGCCCGTTCGAGTTGAGGCCCATGGCGACCTTCAGGCTGCGCTCGCCCTTGCCTCCGACGCCGGCCGCCACCGACGCCGGCATCGAGTACAGGCAGTGGGCCGCGTCGATCTGGCCGTTGAGCAGGTTGTCGCGGGTGACCGGCCACGACGCCTGCTTCTCGAGGGTGACGTCGAGGTCGCGCTCGGCGAAGTAGCCGAGCTCCTTGGCCATCACGACCGAGGCGTTGTCGGTGAGGGCGATGAAACCCACCTTCACCTTGGTGGCGTCGGCAGAGAGCTTGGCTGCCGCCCGGTCCCCGCCCGCTCCGGGGTGCCCCCGCAGGCGGCGAGGAGGCGGGCCACCGCCGGCACTGCTGCCGCCGCGCCGGCCACCCGCAGGAAGCTCCGGCGGCTGACCTCGTCCACGGAGGCAGAACCTAGGAAAGGGGTTCACCCTGTCCGTTTCGCCGGAGTTGCCGGCGCATCACCTTCTCGGCACGGCCACGGCCAGCCGTGGTGAGGGTCCTGTGACCTCCCGGCAACAGGATCGGTGCGGATGCCACTGCTCACCGCCGGTGGGCGCCTTCGCTCCCGAACGGCCAGCAGCGGCCGGCTAGGCCGACGAGCGGGCCCAGCGGGCGACGAGCTCGACGGCCAGCGCACCGAGCGACCCGATGACCAGGGTCGGGAGCAGGAGCCTCCACGGGATGTCGAGGGCGTAGTAGTCGCGCAGGCCGGGGACGACGAGGACGAACACCGTCGAGGCCGCCATCGCGGCGATGAGGGCCACCTTCCACACGGCCCACGGCCGGGCCAGCACACCGAGGAGCCACAGGGCGGCGACGGTGGCGCTGATGGTCGCCGCCGTCTGCCGCTGGTTCTGGGGCACCCCCTCGATGGTGGCCACCAGGTAGGCGGCGAAGATGGCCGCGCCGATGGCCACCCCCGACGGCACCGCCAGGCGCATCACCCGGCGCAGGAAGCCCGGCCGGTGACGCTCGGCGCTGGGGCCGAGGGCCAGGAAGAAGGCCGGGACGCCGATGGTGAAGGTGCTGATCAGGGTCAGGTGGCGGGGGAGGAAGGGGATTGGGAAGCTGGCCGCCGCCGTCGCCAGCACGAGGAGGCAGGCGTAGACGTTCTTCGTGACGAACAGGCTGGCCACCCGCTCGATGTTGGCGATGACCCGCCTCCCCTCACCCAGCACCGACGGCAGGTGCGAGAAGTGGCTGTCGAGCAGGACCAGCTGGGCCACGCCGCGCGTTGCCGGTGCGCCCGATCCCATGGCCACGCCGATGTCGGCGTCCTTGAGCGCGAGGGCGTCGTTGACGCCGTCGCCGGTCATGGCCACCGTGTGGCCGCCCGCTTGCAGGGCCTTCACGAAGGACCGCTTCTGCTGCGGTGACACCCGCCCGAACACCGTGTGCGCCTCGATGGCTCCGGCCAGCCCCTCGGGATCCTCGGGAAGGGTGCGAGCGTCGATCGCCTCGCCGACGTCGAGGCCGACCTCGGCGGCGACGTGGCCGACGGTGCGGGGGTTGTCGCCCGACAGGACCTTGATGACGACCCCCTGCCCGGCGAAGAACCGCAGGGTCTCGGCGGCGTCCGGCCGGATGCGCTCCTCCAGGGTGACGAGGGCGACCGGCTCGAGCGGGCCCGGCAGCGAGTCGCCGTCGAGAGGGGCGGGGGAACAGGCCAGCAGCACCACCCGGCGGCCGGATCCGGCCAGCGCTTCCACCTGCGCTCGCACCGCCTCGTCGGCGCCGAGCAGCACGTCGGGGGCTCCCAGCACCCACGAGCCACGGTTGGAGAAGGCCGTGGCTGACCACTTGCGGGCCGACGAGAAGGGGACCGCGCCGGCCCGCGGCCACCCCTCGGGTGGCGGGACGGCCTGCGAGATGGCCCGGGCGGTGGCGTTCCCCTCGGGATCGGCGGCGACCGCCCCGAGGGCGGCCAGGGCGTCGCCAGCCTGATGGTCGCCCAGGGGGTGGATGGCCTCGAAGGTGATGTCGCCCTCGGTCAGGGTGCCGGTCTTGTCGAGGCAGACCACGTCGACGCGGGCCAGGCCCTCGACCGCGGGAAGCTCCTGCACCAGCACCTGGTGGCGGGCGAGCGTGACCGCGGCCAGCAGGAACGAGAGGCTGGTGAGGAGCACGAGGCCCTCGGGCACCATGCCGACCAGCGCGGCGACGCTGCCGCTGAGCGCGTCCCGCCAGTCGTCGGTGGTCCTGAACTGCGACCAGAGCAGGAGCGGCGTCGTCGCCACGATCACCCAGGTGGCGTAGGTCACGAGCCTGTCGATGGCGTCCTGCAGCTCGCTGCGGGTGCGGGTGAAGCGCTTGGCTTCGCTGGTGATGCGGCGGGCGTACGCGTCCTCGCCGACGGCGTCGGCCGTGAAGCGGCCCGACCCCGCAACGAC
The DNA here is from genome assembly GCA_030448245.1 of Acidimicrobiales bacterium. Taxonomy (GTDB): domain Bacteria; phylum Actinomycetota; class Acidimicrobiia; order Acidimicrobiales; family JAUJNH01; genus JAUJNH01. The sequence goes on along the minus strand of JAUJNH010000005.1, from coordinate 174,277 downwards.
GATCGCCCCGGAGAGGACCCCGTCACCCTCCTCCTTGGCCACGGGGTCGCTCTCGCCGGTGAGCATGGACTCGTCGACCTCGAGGCCGTCGCTGGCGACGAGCGAGCCGTCGGCGGCGACCTGGTCACCGGCTCGCACCTCGACGAGGTCGTCGAGGACGATCGCGCCCACGGCCAGCTCGGTGCTGGCACCGTCTCGCACGACTCGTGCGGTGGGTGCGTTCAGGACCGCCAGCCGGTCGAGGGTGCGCTTGGCCCTGGTTTCCTGGACGATGCCGACGAGGGCGTTGGTGACGACGACCCCGAAAAAGGCGACGTCCTCGTAGCGGCCGGTGGCCAGGGTCACCACGGCGAGAACGGCGAGCAGGGCGTTGAAGCGGGTGAAGACGTTGGCCCGCAGGATCTCCCCCACGGTGCGGCTGGTCCGGGTGTCGGCCTGGTTGACCTGCCCCTTGGCGACCCGGTCGGCCACCTCGGCGGCCGACAGGCCTCGAGCGGGCGCGGCCGACGGGCGGGGTGTCGGCCGCGAGGGCGGGACAGAGGGAGCGGCGGAGGCCTCGACGGCGCGCAGCGTACGTTCGCGCCGCGGCTACACCCGGCTGGGGGCGACGGTTCGGCGGGTTTCAGGCGATGCGGTCGGCGTCGGGGTCGAGCCGGTCCGCCACCTCGTCGGTCGGTGACGCCGTCGCCTTGGCCGCGTCCGGATCCGAGAACCGGGCGGCCGGGTACGAACCGGAGTCGACCTCGTCGTAGGTCCAGTCGGGCTGCTTCTCGAGCTGGTGCTCGTCCAGGATCGCCTTTTCGCCCTCGAACCCGACGACGGGGAGGACCGGGTAGAGCCCGGACGCGGGCACCCGGCCCTCCAGGTGGGAGGTGAACGACCCGGGGAACAGCTCGACGAGCCGGCCCACCACCGTCTCCTGCTGGCCGGCCAGCGGGCAGCGGGCCCGGTCGGCCACCCGGCTGAGGTGGTCGTGCACCCGCTCGAGGTCGCGCTCGTCGGGGTCGCCGGAGCGGATGCGCTCGAGCAGGGCGGCCAGCGCCAGGCCCTCGGTCTTGCACGGGGTGCACTGGCCGCACGACTCGACGGCGAGGAAGCGGGCCACGCCCGCAGCCACCGCGGCGACGTCGGTGGTGTCGTCGAGGACGATGAAGCTGGCGCTGCCCAGCGCCGAGCCGATCCCCTTCATGTCCTCGTAGGTCAGCGGCGTGTCGAGGTCGGTGACGGCGATCGGTGCGCTGGCGGCCCCGTTGAGGACGGCGACGACGTGGTCGCCCTGGACGCCGCCGCCGCCCTCCTCGATCAGCCACCGGAGGGTGGTCCCGAGGGCCACCTCGAAGACCCCGGCCTTGTTCACCTGGCCGGTGAGCGTGGCCAGCAGCGTCCCCGGCGAGTCCTTCGTGCCGTGCTCGCGGAACCAGTCGGGCCCGTGCAGCACGATGCCCGGCACGTTGGCCAGGGTCTCGACGTTGTTGATGAGGGTGGGCTCGTTCTCCTCGACGCCCTGCTGCCACGGCACGGACACGCGGGGGAGCGGGGGGCGGCCCTGCACGACCTCGAGAAGGCCGGTCTCCTCGCCGAACAGGTAGGACGACGGGCCCTCGACCACCTCCAGGGCGATGCCGCCGGGCAGCTCGCTGGCCGCCAGCTCCTCGACGGCCGAGCGGATCCGGCTCAGCTCCTCGGTGAACGCGGCCTTGGTGGCGACCACCACCCGGTCGGCCCCCACGGTGAGGGCGGCGACCAGCGCCCCCTCGAGCACCCGGTACGGGTCGGCCCGCAGGATGGCGTGGTCCTTCCAGGTCCCGGGCTCGCCCTCGGCCGCGTTGACCACGACCGTGAGAGGCTCGCCGGGCGGCTTGTTGGTCAGCACCGTCTTCCACTTCTCGCCGGTGGGGAAGCCGGCGCCGCCCCGGCCCCGCAGCCCGGAGTCGAGCAGGGTCGACAGCACGGCGTCGCCGCCCGCGGCCCGGGCCGCCTCGAGCGCCTGCCCGCAGCCGGCGGCGATGGCGGCCTGGAGGTCGGCGACCGGCTCGGTGGGGAGGACGCGGGTGACGAAGCTCATGCCGCGGTGCTACCTCCTGCCGGGCCTGCGGTCAAACCTGTGGCTGATGTGGCTGGTGCTACCGTTGGGGCCATAGTGGCTACGACCCGCTCGTCCACGAAGACGGCCCCCACGCCCTCCAAGACCCGGGCGGTGACAAAGGCGGGACGGCGCACGCCGCCGGCCCCGGTCAAGGCCAAGGCGACGGCGAAGGCTGCGGCCAAGCAGGCGCCGACCCGGGCCAAGCGGGCGCCCACGCCGCGGGCAGCCCGCCCGACGCCGGCGCCCGACCCGGTCTCGCTCGAGGGGCCGGGGCTGCTGGCCCGCATCTCCGACGACACCTGGGGCCTGGTGCTCCTGGTGGTCGCGGCCGTCATCGCCCTCGGCACGTGGGTCGACCTCACCGGGCCCGTCGGCCGCGCCTCGCGGGCCGGCCTCGCCGCGGCCGTCGGGTGGAGCGCCATCGCCGTCCCGATCGTGCTCGCCGCCTGCGGCTGGGTGCTGGCCCGGGGCCGGAGCCGCCAGGTGGCCGCCCGGCTGGCGTGCGGGGGCGCGCTCGTCATCGTCGCCGTTGCCGGCCTGGCCCACCTGGCCTCGGGCCGCGAGGCCGGCGCGCCGGTGGGCGAGCTGCGGTCGGCCGGTGGGCTGGTCGGCGCCGGCCTGGGTGCCCCTCTGCGGGCCGCCCTCTCGGCGTGGGGCGGCAGCCTCGTCCTCGTCGTCCTGCTGGCGGGTGGCCTGCTCACGCTCACCGGCACCCCGGTCGCCTCGGCCATCCACCGCCTGGGCGCCCTGGGGCGCGCGGCCCTGGCCCGGCGGCCTCGCTGGCGGCGGGCTGCCGCCCCCGTGGCCCTGTACGACCAGGACGCCGACGGGCCGGCCGCCGACGAGGCCGAGCTGCCGGGGGCGCCCAGGCGGCGCCGGGCCGCGCCACCGTCCGGAGCCGGCCACGGAGACGGCGCCAGCCAGCCGGAGGTCGACGTGGCCCTGCCCGATGCGGCGACCACTGCCGGCAGCCAGCTCGCCATCGACCTCGGCCCGGCCGCCGAACCTGGCGCCTGGAAGCTGCCGCCGCTGTCGCTGCTCCAGCTGTCCAGGAACGAGACGGTCGACACCGCCGAGATCGAGCGGCGGGGCCGGGTGCTCGAGGACGCCCTGGCCCAGCACGGCGTGGCCACCCGGCTGGTGAACATGACGGCCGGCCCCACCGTCACCCGCTACGAGCTCGAGCTGGGACCCGGGGTCAAGGTGGCGCGCGTCACCAGCCTGCACAAGGACATCGCCTACGCCATGGCCGCCCCCGACGTCCGCATCCAGGCCCCCATCCCCGGCAAGTCGGCCATCGGCGTCGAGGTGCCGAACTCCCGGCGCCAGGTGGTCCGGGTCGGCGACGTGCTCGCCAGCCCCGAGGCCCACCGCGACACCTCCGTGCTGACCGTGGCCCTGGGCCGGGACATCGCCGGTCGCCCCACGCTGGCCAACCTGGCCACGTTCCCCCACGTGCTCATCGCCGGCCAGACCGGGGCCGGCAAGTCGAGCGGGATCAACGTGCTGCTCGCCTCGATCCTGGCCCGGGCCACGCCCGAGCAGGTGCGCCTCATCCTGATCGACCCCAAGCGGGTCGAGCTGGGCCAGTACAACGGCGTGCCCCACCTGCTGACCCAAGTGGTCACCAACCCGAAGAAGGCGGCGAACGCCCTGTCGTGGGCGGTCACCGAGATGGAGCGCCGCTACGACCTGCTGTCCGAGGTCGGCTGCCGCGACATCAGCGCCTACAACGAGGCGTGGGACAGGGGCGACCTGCGCCAGGAGCCGGCCTACGAGGGCCACGAGCCGGTGCAGTTCTCCCGCTTGCCGTTCATCGTGGTGGTGATCGACGAGCTGGCCGACCTCATGATGGTGGCTGCCCGCGACGTCGAGGAGTCGATCTGCCGGCTGGCCCAGATGGCCCGGGCCGTCGGCATCCACCTGGTCATCGCCACCCAGCGGCCGTCGGTCGACGTCATCACCGGGCTCATAAAGGCGAACGTCCCGTCCCGGATCGCCTTTTCGGTCTCGACGGCCACCGACAGCCGGGTCATCCTCGACCAGATCGGGGCCGAGAAGCTGGTGGGCAAGGGCGACATGCTGCTGCTCGGCGCCGCCTCCTCGATTGCGGCCCGCATCCAGGGGGCGTGGATCGAGGCCAAGGAGACCGCCGCCCTCGTCGGCCACTGGAAGAAGCAGGCGACGCTGCTGCACGTCGACGCCACCGTGCCCGAGGCCGAGATCCTGGGCCCCGAGAACGACGGAGCCGGGCCGTCGCTGTTCGGCGCCAGCGGGTCCGGGGCCGAGCCCGACGACGAGCAGGCCCTCGAGGCGGCGATGGAGCTGGTGGTCCGCAGCCAGCTCGGCTCGACCTCGATGCTCCAGCGCAAGCTCCGCGTCGGCTTCGCCCGGGCCGGTCGCCTGATGGACCTGCTCGAGCAGAAGGGCGTCGTCGGCCCCAACGAGGGGTCAAAGGCGCGGGCCGTGCTGATGACCGTCGACGAGCTCGAGGACCTGCAGAGCAAGCGCCAGGCGGGCTGACCAGCCGCGGCCACGGTCAGGGCTTGATGCCGTAGCGCCCCAGGACGGCGGCTGCGTCGGGAAAGGTGGGGGTGAGGGCAGCGAGGAGGTCGGCGTTCGTGGCGATGGTGTGCGCGTGGCGGTCGACAAAGGCGCGCAGGGCGCAGTCGACGAGCGGTGGCGGGCCCAGGGCGGCGACCGCCTGGGCTCCCTGCACGTAGACGCCGACGTAGTACTGGCTGACCCGGGCGTCGAAGTACGAGGTGGGCCGGCCGGCCTGGCCGCCGACGCCGGCCGGCATGCGGCGGGCGCGGATCGACGGGAGAGTGCCCTCGAAGCCGGCCTCGGCCCAGGTGGCCAGGCCCTCGTCGAGCCACGGGTCGCGACCCTGGTCGTTGCCGACCAGCGAGTAGAACCACATGTGCGCCACCTCGTGGCTGGTCGAGCGGCCCAGGGTGCCGGGGCCCTGGAACACCAGCATCGGGTTCTCGATGCCGCCCCGCAGCGAGGCGGTCAGGGCGAGCGTGTACGACGGGTGGGGATAGGGGCCGAACCGGCGGGCCATGCTCGGCAGCACGGCCACCAGCCGGGCCAGGTAGGCGGCGGGGTCCTCGGCCACGCCGGCGTCAGCCACCACCACGATCGGCACTGCGGCGCCCCCTGGGCCCGCCGGCGCCGACCCCTCCACCCGACGGAACCGGCCGGCGCTCACCGCCACGTCGCGCACGGCGGTGGCCCTCCACCGACCGGGACCGGCCGGCGTCCCGGTGGCCACCACGTCGAGGTCTCCGGCGGCGACGGTGACGGTCCAGTCGGCGACCGGTGAGGTGGTGGCCTCGCCGTGCACCACCGTGGCCGGGTCGGTGGCCCAGCCTCGCCCCGGCTCCCAGGGCAGCAGCGGCACGAACGAGCCGAGCCGAACCCCCGAGCCGGCCACCGCCCACCGCTCGCTCAACCGGTCGGCCAGGGTGATCGTCCACGACGTGGAGATCGTCACCGTGGTGCCGGCGGTGACCGGCACGGGCAGCAGGGCGATCGTCGGGTCGGGCCGTGCCGCCGTCACCGGGCGGCCGTCGACCTCCACCCGCTCCAGCTGCATGGATCCGCCCGCCGAACGGGCCGCCGGGCTGTTCGGCCAGAGCCGGAGCACCAGCCGGTCGACACCGAGGTCGGGGGTGAAGCGGACCGAGGAGGTCCCACTCGCGGTGCGGGCCGCGGCGTCGATGGTGACGCTGACCTCGTAGGAGGGGCGCCTCGGATCGGGCTGGGCCCGGGGCCGCTCGGGTGGGCACGTGCCCGGGGCGATCGTCGTGGGCGGCGTGGTAGCCGTCGTGGTGGGCACCGTGGTCGAGGCGGAGGGGGCGGCGGCCGTCGTGGCCGCCCCCGTGGCACCGGGGTCCCCTGCGGTCGGCGCCGCCGCCGGCCCCGCCGCGTCGCCACCGCCCCGGCAGCCGGCGACGACGAGCAGGGCGAGGACCACCACCTGGGCGGCGCGCGGGCGCATGCGCCATCGTCCTCCATGGCCGGGGCGCCGTGGGCTCACCACCCGTCGGCGCCGGCCAGGGGTTGCGGTCGTGCCGGTAGCGTCCGCCACGTGCTGGCCTGCCCGCTGTGCCGGGCCGCGCTCGAGGACCTCGATGGCCGCACGTTCGGCTGCGCCGCCGGCCACCGCTTCGACCGGGCCCGCGACGGCAGCCTCGACCTTCTGCGGCCGGGACGGCCCCGGCGGGAGACCGGCGACGACGGCGGGATGGTCCAGGCTCGCCGGTCCTTCCTCGACCGGGGGCGCTACGCCGTGCTGATCGATGGGCTCGGGCAGATCGTCGACCGCCTGCAGCCCCGCACCGTGCTCGACGTCGGGTGCGGGGAGGGGACGATCACCGCGGCTCTGGTCCGGGCGGGCCGGGAGGTCGTCGCCTTCGACCTCTCGAAGCCGGCCGTGCGGCTGGCCGCCCGCCGCCTCGGGCCGGCCGCCACCTGCTGCGTCGCCGGCGTGACCGAGATGCCGGCCACAGACCGGTCCTGCGACGTGGTGGTCAGCGTGATGTCGCCCACCTCGGAGCCCGAGTTCCTCCGGGTGGCCCGTCGCGGCGGCCACGTGGTGGTGGTCTCACCGGGGCCGGACCACCTCGACGGCCTCCGCCGGCTGCTCTACGCCGACTACCGGCCCCACGACGGCGAGGTGCCGCTGGCCGGCGCCCTGCCGGTCGTGGGCTCGGCGCGGCTGCGGTCCGAACAGGTGCTGGACCGCGAGGAGGCCGAGCTGCTGTGGGCCATGACGCCGTACCGTTGGAACGCTCCGGCCGAAGGGGTCGAGCGGCTGCGCACGGCGACGACGGTCCCGGTCACGGTCGACTTCGTCGTCACGACGCTCGCCGTCCCGGGCTGAGCAGGTGGCGTCAGCCCAGGGCGTCGGTCGTGACGACGTCGTTGGTCGACACGTGGGACGTCCATCTCGACCCGTCCCAGTAGCGGAGGGCGTGCCGGCCGCTGGGGTCGGGGTGCCAGCCGGCGGCGGGAGCTTCCACCGCCACCGTCGCCTCGTGGGTCAGCTTGCCGGGGCTGAACACGAACCAGGTGGGGGCGACGTAGCGCAGCCGGACCAGGGCGCCAGCCGGCACGTCGACGTCGAGCGCGCCCTTTCCTGCGTTCGCGAAGAACAGCCACCGGAACGAGCACTCCACCCGGTGGCGGCCGGGGCTCACCGGGACGGTGGCTGCTCCCCACTGCCAGCGCAGGGGCGGGCCGCCGTCCAGCCGGACCCGGGGCCGGACGATCGCGAGGGCGAACGCCATCGGGGAGTACTCGGCCTTCAGCTCGAGACCCGCCGCCGGTTGCACACCGACATCGTGCCCGCTGGCGGCCACGACGTCGACTCCGGCCCAGCCTCCTCCGGCTGCCTCCTGGCTACCGTCTCCGGCGTGCGCGCCCGGGCCCCCGCCTCCTCGGCCAACCTCGGTCCGGCGTTCGACGCGCTCGCCCTGGGGCTCTCCCTGCACGTCGAGGTCGTCGTCGAGCCGGCTGACCGGCTGGAGGTGACGAGCGAGGGGGAGGGGGCCGGGCTGCCGCGCGACGCCACCCACCTGGCTGCCCGGGTGGCGGCCGAGGTGTGCGGCCACGACCGCCTGCGGGTCCACGTCACGAGCACGGTGCCGGTGGGGCGGGGGCTGGGGAGCTCGGCCGCCCTGGCCGTGGCGGCCGCCGCCGCGGCCGGCGCCGCCGACCCGATGGTGTGGGGGCATCTGGTTGACGGCCATCCCGAGAACGCCGCCGCCTCCGTGCTGGGCGGGCTGGTGGCGGCCACGGTCGGAGCCGAAGGGCCGGTGGCGGCGCGCCTGCCGCTCGACCCGGCGCTCTCCTTCGTCGTCCTCGTCCCGAACCACGAGCTGCCCACCACGCTGGCCCGCCAGGCGCTCCCGGCCGAGGTGCCGCTGGCCGACGCCGCCTTCAACCTCTCCCGCACGTCCATGCTCGTCGCCGCCCTGGCCGACCGGCGGCTCCTGAGCGCCGAGCTGTTCGAGGACCGCCTCCACCAGGCCTTCCGCTCGGCCGCCCTCTACCCACAGGCGCCCCGGCTGCTCGAAGGGCTGGTGGCCGCCGGTGCGGTGGGGTCGTGCTGGTCGGGGGCGGGGCCGTCGCTGCTGGCCGTGTGCGACGGGACCGAGGCCGGCGCCCAGGTCCAGGCGGCCGGTCCGCGGCTGCTCGCCGACGCCGGCCTGTCGGGCCGCAGCCTCCTCCTGGTCCCCGACCTGGACGGCCTGCTCGTCGGGCCCTGAGCGGGCCTCGGGCTCGGGGCCGGCGGCTGACAATCCGCCCGTCTGCTGGATCGCCGGCACATTTCCGACCTTCGACGGTTCATTGACGGCAGAGTGCGCCGAAGGTAAGGCGGATGACGCCGACCGTGGCCGCCGACGCACTCGACGCGGCCAGGCAGGGGCAGGGGTGGGCGTTCGAGCGCATCTACACGACCCTCGCCGGCCACGTCCGCCGCTTCCTGGCGGCCCAGGGTGCGCCCGATGCGGACGCCAGCACCCAGGAGGTCTTCCTCCGGGTCTTCCGGGGCCTCGACCGCTTCGACGGCGACGCCGAGCACCTGCGGTCGTGGGTGTTCACGGTCGCCCGGAACCTGCTGGTCGACGAGCGCCGGGCCGCGGCCCGCCGTCCCCAGACGGCCGACGTGCCGGCGCCCGAGGGGACCGTGCCCGGGGCCGAGGACGACGTCGTCGCCGGGCTCGATGCCCGACAGGTGCGGGAGGTCCTCGACTCACTCCCTCCCGACCAGCGCGAGGTGGTGGTCCTGCGGTTCCTGGCCGACCTGCCGCTGGCCGACGTGGCCACCATCACCGGCCACTCCCTGCCGGCGGTCAAGGCGCTGCAGCACCGCGGCCTGGCCCGCCTGCGGCGCATTCTCGAAGATCCTGCGTCGAGGCCCGCATCCTCCCCGGCCCCCGTGACGTTCACAACGGCATGATGCACGAGGACGCACCGACGGCCGAGGTGGCCTGGTTCCTCCGGCAGGCGGCGGACGCCCTGCCGGCGAACCCGCCCACCCCGGGGCCGGAGCTCGCCGTGCTCCTGGCCGAGGGCCTCCCGGCCCCGGCCCTGCCAGCACCCGCTCAGCGACCAACCAGGAGATCCACCATGCGCGCAAACCTGTCCGGCCTCCCCGCGAGGCTCGCCCTGGCCGCGGGCCTCACCTTCGCCGGCACCGGCATCGCCGCCGCCGCGGGGCTCCCGACCCCGATCCAGCTCGCCGCCGAGATCGTCGACGGTGACACGCCCGTCAGCACCGACCCGGTCGATGTCATCACCGACCCGGTCGAGGACGTGACCGACCCGGTCGAGGACGTGACCGACCCGGT
>JAUJNH010000005.1:114334-164727 GCA_030448245.1 Acidimicrobiales bacterium | reverse complement strand
TCACCGACCCGGTCGAGGACGTGACCGACCCGGTCGAGGACGTGACCGACCCGGTGGAGGACGTGACCGACCCGGTGGAGGACGTGACCGACCCGGTCGAGGACGTGACCGACCCGGTCGAGGACGTGACCGACCCGACCGACGACAGCCCCACCGCCCCCACCGACGACGCCCCGCTGCCGACGGCGCCCACCAGCGTCTCCGAGGCGGCCAAGATCCACGCCTTTGACGAGGCCTGCGGCAACCACGGCAAGTACGTCTCCTTCGTCGCCCGCAACGGCACCGAGCCTTCCTGCGCCACGGACCTCCGCAATGGCACGACGACGCCCCCGGTGCCGACTGACGGCACCGATGACGCTGACGACGACACCGACGGCGACACGCCCGCCGGGGCGGCCGGGGCCAAGGGCGGCAAGCCCGCCGACCCTGGCTCGCAGGGCGGGGCCAAGCGCGCCGGCCGCTGACGCCAACGGACCGCTGAGGAGCGGGCGGGTCACAGCTGACCCGCCCGCTCCGGCGCGCCCGGGCCCCAACCGGGTTTCCAGCGGGCTCGGCTGGATCGAGCCAGACTGGTCCCGGTTGTCCTCGCACGGGCGGCCAGGAGCGTGTACATGGCGATGAGGCGGACGAACGGCGGTTCCGGTGGCGACGCGACCGACACGGACTTCGACGAGCTCTTCCGAGCCGCGTGGCCCCAGGCGGTCCTGGCCGCCAGGCGGGTCGTCGGCCCCCGAGGGTGATCCGGAGGGCCTCGCCGCCGAGGCGCTGACCGGGGCGTACGACCGGTGGCCGTCGGTGCGCCGCCACCCGGCCCCCGAGGCCTGGGTGCTGCGGGTCACCATCAACCTCTCGCTCGACCGGGTCCGGCACCAGGCCCGCGTGGGCGGCCCGGTCCAGCTCTCAACCCACGACCGAGTGGGCGGCGTGGTCGACGGCTTCGACGGGGCCACCATCGTCCGGCTGGCCCTGTGCGCCGCGCTTCGCGAGCTGCCCGAGAAGCAGCGCGACGCCGTGGCCTTGCGCTACCTCGGCGGCTGCGTCGAGGAGGACATCGCCGCCTCGATGAAGATCAGCCCGGGGACCGTCAAGACCCACCTCAAGCGCGGGCTCGAGAAGCTCCGCGCCCGCGAAGGAAACGACCCGGAGGCCAGCCTTGCCCTCGCTCCTTGATCTCCTCGAGCACGACGACGGCATCCCCGAGCCGGAGCCGCCGGCGCAGGTCCTGCACGCCGTGAAGGCCGAGGGAGGCCGCCGCCGCACCGTCCGGCACTGCCGCACCGCCGGCCTGGCCCTGGCCGGGCTTCTGCTCGTGGGCGCCCCGGTCGTGGCCCTGCAGGCGGGTGAAGACGGGCCTCGCCGTGAGGTGAACGTGGCCACCGACGGCGGGTCGGACCCCGGTGTCGTCTCCGATCCGGTGGCGCTCCCGCCCCTCGAGCCCGTCCCCACCACGGCGTTGGCGGCGGCTCCGGGGACGAGCGGCAGTCCCGGTACCACCGTGGCACCCGCCTCGACGACCACGACGGCGGCGGCCGGGCGACCAGCGGTCGCTCCGACGACGACCGTGAAGACGGATGGGCCCGTCGTGCCCCAGACGACGCCGACGACGCAGCGGGTGTGCCGCAACTCGGACAACCCCGCCTGCGGGGAGTTCCGGTGGGATCCGGCTCCGCCGGCCAACCAGGCCTTGGAGATCAGCTTCACCTCCGTCCCAGCCAACCCAAAGGCCGGCCAGGCGGTCACGTTCGCGGTGACCTGGTCCGACGATGCCGGCGTCTCGTACGACTACTTCTCCACCGACGGCCGCATGGAGTACGTCGCCTGCTCGCCGGCGCCCCGCTACGGCCCCTGGACGCCTCCGGCCCAGGTCGCGCAAGGCGAGACGAAGCAGTACTCGGCGACGTTCCCGAGCCCGGGCGAGTACACGGTCAGCGTCCATCTGCAGACGGGTGACTGCGGATCGCCCTACGCAGACCAGAAGACCGTGAGCGTCCCCGTGACGGTGGAGCCCGCATGAGGTGAGCCCGAGCGCGGCTGGGTGCCGCCGCCTGGGCCGCGTCGCCCCGGCGGCGCCCTCGCCGCCGCCTCCGCCGGGCACCCGGTGCCGAGCCGGCCGGTCCCGACCGGACCGCCGTGGTCCCTGTGCTAGGCCGGCGGCCCGTGACCGGAGCGGCCGGCAGCCTCCCCCGGGCCGAGGCGGTCCTCGAGCGCCAGCGGGGCCAGGGGCTGCACCCGGGCGCGTGCCTGGTGGCCACCCTCGACGCCGAGCCCGCCGGCCTGGTGGTCGTGGGCGAGGCCCGCCCGGGTGTGCCGATGGCGCCGTCGACGGTGGTGCGCTGGCTCTCGATGACCAAGCTGGCCACGGCCCTGCGGGCCGCCATGGCCTGGGAGGCTGGCGTGCTCAGCCTCGACGACCCGGTCCAGCTCCACCTGCCCGACTTCGCCGCCGGCGGCAAGGGTGACGTGACCGTCCGCCACCTCCTCACCCACACCGCCGGGTTCCGCGGCGCCGACGACCACCCGACCCTCCCCGCCTGGGACGACGAGGTGGCTCGCATCTGCGCCGAGCCCCAGGAGGAGGGGTGGCGGCCCGGCCGCCACGCCGGCTACTCGACCCGGGCCGGCTTCCTCGTGCTGGCCGAGGTGGTGCGCCGGGCCCTGGGCGACGACAGGCCCTGGGAGCGGATCGTGGCCGACGACGTGCTGACGCCCCTGGGGATGGCGGGCAGCCTCCTCGCCGCCGACGCAGCCACCTTCGCCGCCCTCGCTCCCCGTTCGGCCGCCTACTGGGCCACGCCGCCGGCCTCGCCAGAGCCCCGAGCGGTCGACGACGACCCGGCGCTGGCGGCCACGTGCGTGCCCGGCTCGAGTGGCCGGGGCCCGGTCGAGGAGCTGCCCCGCCTCCTGGAGGTGCTCTACCTGGGCGGCGGCGGGCTCCTGTCGGCGGCGGCCGCCGAGGCCGTGACCGCCCGCCACCGCGCCGGCCTGCTGGACCGGACCTTCGGCGCCGTCCTCGACTGGGGCCTGGGCGTCATCGTCGACGCCAAGGTCCACGGCCGCGACCTCGTCCCCTACGGGTTCGGCGCTGCCGCCTCGTCCCGCACCTTCGGTCACGGCGGCAGCCAGTCGGCGGGCCTGCTGTGCGATCCCGAGGTCGGCCTGGTCGCCGCCCTGGCCTGCACCGGCATGTGCGGCGACCGGGCCCACAGCCGCCGGGTCCACGAGGTCTTCACCGCCCTCTACGAGGACCTCACCCTCGCCTGACCGCAACCGGGCGCACCTCCCGATGATCGGGGCCCCAATCGTGGTCGGGTGGCGACGCCTCCCTGCCAGCCGCACCCGCGGCACCGCGGCGGACGACTCTCCACGCAGGGCCGGTCTACGCTGCCGACCACGAGGGTCGGAGCACGTGGGGGCTGGAGCATGGGCCGGGAGGAGGGCGCGGTCACGGCTGACGCCGTCGCGCCCGGCGAGCCAGGCGGCCGGTCCTACGCCGTGGTCACCCTCGGCTGCCCGAAGAACCAGGTCGACTCGGACAAGCTCGAGGGCACCCTCGTGGCCGGGGGCTACCACCGGTCGGCCACGCCGGCAGACGCCGACCTCGTCGTCGTGAACACCTGCGCGTTCATCGAGTCGGCCCGCGAGGAGTCGGTCGAGACGGTTCTCGAGCTGTCCGACGCCCGCCGGCCCGGCGCCCGGCTGGTGGTCACCGGCTGCATGGCCGAGCGCTACGGCGACGAGCTCGCCGCCGCCCTCCCCGAGGTCGACCAGGTCGCCGGCTTCGGGGTGCCGATCACGCTCTCGCCCACCAGAGGGGGCCCGGCTGCCCCCCGGCTCGACCTGCTGAACCTGCCCCGGCCGGCGCCCACCGCCCCGTGGGCCTACGTCAAGATCGCCGAGGGGTGCGACCGCTCGTGCGGCTTCTGCGCCATCCCCAGCTTCCGGGGCGCCCAGCGCAGCCGCACCGTCCGCGCCATCGCCGCCGAGGTCGAGGCGCTGGCCGCCGCCGGGGTGCAGGAGGTGGTGCTGGTGGCCCAGGACCTGGCCGCCTACGGGCGGGACCGCTCGGGCCCCCTCCCGGCCGAGGAGCGCATCGTCCCGCTCGTCGAGCAGGTGGCCAGCCGGGTGCCGTGGACCCGCCTGCTGTACCTGTATCCCTCTGACCTCTCCGATGGTCTGATCGACGTGATCGGCTCCCGGACGGGTGTGCCCTACTTCGACCTGTCCCTGCAGCACGTGTCGAAGCCGCTGCTGCGCAGCATGCGGCGCTGGGGCGACGGCGAGCGCTTCCTCGACCGCATCGGCGACATCCGGCACCGCTACCCGGGTGCGGCCCTGCGGTCCAGCTTCATCGTCGGCTACCCCCGCGAGACCGAGGCCGACCACGACCTGCTGCTGTCGTTCCTGGCCGAGGCCCGCCTCGACTGGGTCGGCCTCTTCGCCTACTCACGGGAGGAGGGCACCTCGGCCGCAGGCCTCGACGGCACCGTCCCGGACGAGCTGGCCGCCGAGCGGCTGGCCGAGGCCCGCGCCCTGGTCGACGGGCAGACGGCGGTCCTGCGCCACCAGCGGGTCGGCGAGGTGGTCGAGGTGCTGGTCGACGCCCCCGGCGTCGCCCGCAGCGCCCGCGAGGCTCCTGAGATCGACGGCGTCATCCACGTGCCCGAGGAGCTGGCGGTCGGCGCGTTCGCCAAGGTCGAGGTGGTGGGGGTGGAGGGCCCCGACCTGTTCGCGGTGGTGGCGGCGTGACCAGCGTCTCGGGCTCGCAGGCCGCCGGCACCCGCGTCGCCTCCGCGTTCGGCCCGGGGGCGCTCCTCACTCCCGCCAACCTCCTGACCCTGGCCCGCATCGCCGCCACCCCGCCGTTCCTGTGGCAGCTCACCCGCCATCCCGTCGAGTGGGCCACCTGGGCCGTCTGGTTCGTCCTGTGCGCCACCGACCTCGTCGACGGGAAGCTGGCCCGCCGGCACGGCGCCACCCGTTCGGGCGCCTTTTTGGACCCCCTCGCCGACAAGGTCCTCGTCCTCGGGGCCTTCGCCGTCCTGGTAGCCACCGACCGGGTGTGGTGGCTGCCGGCGCTGCTCATCGCGGCCCGCGAGGTCGGCATGAGCTGGTACCGCAGCTGGATCGGCCGCCGGGGCGTGTCGGTGCCGGCGAACCGCATGGCCAAGGTGAAGACGTGGGTGCAGTGCGTCGCGATCGGCCTGGTGCTCCTCCCGCTCACCGCCGACCGGCCGGTCGTGACCGGGTCGGTGGTGTGGCTGGCGGTGGCCCTCACCCTCTCGACGGGGGTGCAGTACGCGGTCGAGGGCCGGCGGCTGGCGATGGCGCTGCCCGCCGCGGCTTCTACCTGAACCAGCGGTCTCGGAGCGGGACGGGCTGGGTAGGGTCCGCCGCCATGCGCTGCGAGGTCGTCGCCGTCGGCACCGAGCTGCTGCTGGGCCAGGTCGTCGACTCGAACTCGGCGTGGATCGGCGAGAGGCTGGCCGAGGCCGGGATCGACAGCCACTTCCAGGTCAAGGTGGGCGACAACCTCGAGCGCATCGTGCTGGCCCTGCGCACGGCCCTCGCCCGCAGCGAAGCCGTCATCTGCTGCGGGGGCCTCGGCCCCACCCAGGACGACATCACCCGCGAGGCCGTCGCCCAGGTGATGAACGTGCCCCTCGAGCGCGACCCCGACATGGTGGCCGTGATCGAGGCGATCTTCACCGGGCGGGGCCGCGCCTTTTCGCCGTCGAACGCCCGCCAGGCCGACCGGCCGGCCGGTGCGTCGTTCCTCCACCAGACCCTCGGCACGGCTCCCGGCCTGCTGTGCCCGATCGGCCAGAAGGTGCTCTACGCCGTCCCGGGCGTGCCCCATGAGCTGAAGGAGATGGTCGAGCGGGCCGTGCTCCCCGACCTGCAGGCCCGGTCGGGCCAGCCGGCCACCATCCGCAGCCGCACCCTCCGCACCTGGGGGCTGGCCGAGTCGGCGCTGGCCGAGCGGCTGGCCCCCGGATCGAGCAGCTCGACGCCGCGCCCGGCGGGCCCACCATCGCCTTTTTGGCCTCGGGGATCGAGGGCATCAAGGTGCGGGCGACCGTGAAGACGCCGACCGAGGAGGAGGCGGTCGCCGCCCTCGACGCCGAGGAGCAGGTGCTGCGGTCGATCCTCGGCGAGGTCGTCTTCGGCGTCGACGACGAGACGATGGAGCACGTCGTGGGCGAGCTGCTGGGGCAGCACCACTGGACGCTGGCGGTGGCCGAGTCGATGACGGGCGGCCTGGTGTCGTCCCGCATCGTCGACGCGCCCGAGGCGTCAACGTGGTTCAAGGGCGGTGTCGTGACCTACGCCAGCCAGGTGAAGTTCGACGTGCTCGGCGTGCGTGAGGGCCCGGTGATCAGCGAGGAGTGCGCCGTCCAGATGGCGGAGGGGGCGCAAGCTCCTCGACACCGATGTCGGCCTGTCGGTGACCGGGGTGGCGGGGCCAGGACGCCAGGAGGACCAGCCGGTGGGCACGACCTGGCTCGGCGTCGCCCTGCCCGGCGGCTCCGAGGCCGTGCACCTCCGCCTCCCCGGCGACCGGGTCCGCGTCCGCCAGCTCGCCGCCATCTCCGTCTTCGACCTCCTGCGCCGCCGGCTGGCGGCCCTGGACGCCTGAGAGCGGTAGGGGAGGGCCATGGACGCCGACCTGGAACGCACCGTGCTGCTGCACGCCGCCACCGAGCTGACCACCGGCGGGAGGCTGGCGCTGGACGAGCTGGCCACGGCCACCGGCCTGAGCCTGGAGGAGGTCGGCTCGGTCGTCGAGCAGCTGGCCGGCCAGGACCTCGTCGAGGTCGAGGACGGCGCGGTGGTGCGCGTCACCGAGACGGGCCTGGCCGAAATCGAGGTCGGCGACTGAGGGCGAGCGGGTGATCCCCGCCATGGCGGAGGAGACGGCGCCGGGGTTGTCACGGCTGTCGATATCGTTCGAGCAGCGTCACCTCGGGTGGCGCCTCGGCCGCCCGGTCCTCGCCTTTGCGGAGGCTCCTTCGGTCCACCACGGCGAACGTGCGTTCGCCTATGGTGGGCAGAACAACACCGGTGTGCTTCGCTGTCACACCGTCTCCGTAGGGTCGCCTCCACGAAGCATGCGAAAGGGACACCGAAGCTCATGGCACCGAACGACCGGTTGAAGGCGCTCGATCTGGCGATGGCTGGCATCGAGAAGCAGTACGGCAAGGGCGCCGTCATGAAGATGGGCGACAAGACGTCGATGGAGATCGACAGCGTCTCCACCGGCGCCCTCTCCTCGACCTCGCCCTGGGCATCGGTGGGCTGCCCGCGGCCGGGTCACCGAGATCTTCGGCCCCGAGTCGTCGGGCAAGTCCACCTTGGCCATGCACGTGGTGGCCGAGGCCCAGCGCAACGGCGGCATCTGCGCCTACGTCGACGCCGAGCACGCCATGGACCCGATCTACGCCAGGGCCATCGGGGTGAACGTCGACGAGCTGCTCATCAGCCAGCCCGACACAGGCGAGCAGGCCCTCGAGATCACCGACATGCTGATCCGCTCGGGTGCCATCGACGTGATCGTGGTCGACTCGGTGGCGGCCCTCACCCCCCGGGCCGAGATCGAGGGCGAGATGGGCGACACCCACGTCGGGCTCCAGGCCCGCCTCATGAGCCAGGCCCTCCGCAAGCTCACGGGCACGCTCAACAAGTCGAACACCATCTGCATCTTCATCAACCAGCTGCGGGAGAAGATCGGGGTGATGTTCGGCTCGCCCGAGACCACCCCCGGAGGCCGGGCCCTCAAGTTCTACTCCTCGGTCCGGCTCGACATCCGCCGCATCGAGTCCTTGAAGGACGGGGCCGAGGTGGTCGGCAACCGCACCCGGGTCAAGGTCGTGAAGAACAAGTGCAGCTCGCCGTTCAAGCAGGCCGAGTTCGACATCATGTACGGCAAGGGCATCAGCCGGGAGGGATCGCTCATCGACATCGGGGTCGACCTCGGCATCGTCAAGAAGTCGGGGGCCTGGTACACCTACGAGGGCGAGCAGCTGGGCCAGGGCCGGGAGAACGCCAAGGCGTTCCTGATCGCCAACGTCGAGCTGATGGTCGAGATCGACGACCGCATCCGCCGGGCCGTGGGCATCGGCGTCCCGCCCGACGATCCGCTGGGCACCAACCCACTGGACGACGAGCCGATCTCCCTCGAGTAGCGGCCGGCCGGCGCCTCAGGCCGCGACGGCGGGCGTCTGGACCACGGGCGGCTGCCCCACGGGTGCCGCCGTCGTCGTGGTCGTCGGCCGAACGGTCGTCGTCGTCCGGCGGGTGGTGGTCGTGGCCCGCACGGGGGCGGTGGTGGCGGGACGGGTGACGGGTGCCGCCGTGGTCGCCGGGGTCCGGGCCCGCCGGGCGGGCGCTCGGGTCGGCAGGGGAGCCGAGGAGGGTGGCGATGCCAGCACGCTGGTGTCGGGCGGAGCGACCGCCGGGCCTTCGGCCACCGGCACCGTGGAGGTCGGTGGCGCGTCGGGCTCGGCCCGGCCCGGGCTCTTGAGGACGGTCAGCCCGAGCAGGCCCAGCAGCGCCAGTCCGGCTGCTCCCGCGCACAGGACGCCGATCCGTCGGCGGCGGCGCTGGTTCGCCTGCGCCGACCCGTCGTCGAGGTGGAAGCCGCCTCCGTCGACCGCACCGGCCGGCTCGGCCTGCCGGTCGGGGGCGGCTGCCGCCCCGACGGCGGGGGGGAGGTCGCCCCGGGACAGGGCAACCGTCGGAGCTGCGGCGGCCGGCGCCGCGGGCAGGTCGCCGGCCGGCAGGGCAACGGTCGGAGCAGCACCGGCCGGCGCCGCGGCCAGGGCGGCGGCCGCGGCTGCGGCCGGGCCTTCGACGACCGCCAGCGGGCGGGTGGTCACCCGGGGCCGCCAGGCGTGGAGGGCCTCGGCCATCGCCGCGGCCGAGGGCCAGCGGTCGGCGGGGTCGCGGGCCAGCGCCTTGTCCACGATGGCGACCAGGGCGGGGTCAAGGTCCGGCCGCAGCTCGAGGAGCTCGGGCCCGTCGCCCATGTGGATGGCGAGGGCCAGGGCCAGGGAGGTCTCGCCCTCGTAGGGCCGGCGGCCGGCCAGGCCTTCGTAGAGGACGACGCCGAGGCTGTAGAGGTCGGAGGCGGGCCGGGCCGGCTCGCCGGCCACCCGCTCGGGGGCCAGGTAGGCGGGCGTGCCGACGAGGGCGCCGGAGTCGGTGATGCTGTGCTCGTCGGTGCTCTTGGCGATGCCGAAGTCGCTGACCTTGACCGGGCCGTCGAGGGCGGCGCTCAGGAGGATGTTGCCCGGCTTCACGTCGCGGTGGACGACACCGAGGCGGTGGGCGGCGTCGAGGGCGCTGAGGACGTCGAGGCCCACCCGTCGGGCCCGTCGCGGTTCGAGGGTGCCCCAGGCCAGCTCGTCGACCAGGCTGGTGCCGGGCAGGCACTCCATCACCAGGTAGGGGATCCGCCCCTGTTCGCCCGTGTCGTAGATGCGGACGACGTTCGGGTGGCTGATGCGGGCGGCGGCCCTGGCTTCCTGGCTGAACCGCTGGCGCACGTCGGGGTAGCGGGCCAACTCGGGGCGGAGCGACTTGATGGCCACGGGCCGCGCCAGCCTCAGGTCCTCGGCCAGGTGCACCTCTCCCATGGCGCCGTGGCCGGCGGCGGGGCCCAGCCGATAGCGGTCGGCCAGAACGTCGCCCTCGGCCAACCCTTCCACGTGCCGCCCTTACCCGGTGACCGAAGCTGGGATCACACGACGTGAGCGTAGGGCCTGTCGGTCTCGAATGAGGCTCACGCTCCTCCTGCCCTCGAGGACGCCGAAGGCGTCAGCCAGCTCCGAAACAGCACAACCCCGCAGCCGCCGCGGCCACCGAAGGATCGTCGGAGACAAGTGCAGGAGCGGTGACCTCGGCCAAGGCGGTCGCGGGCGCAGCTCCCGACCCGATGCGGCCGGTCAGGGCCACAGCCAGGGGCGCCACCGCGGTGTCGGCGACCGGCACCACGCTGGCCATGGCGGTGCGGGCGCCAGCGGCCAGGAAGCCGGCGGCGAGGCCGAGAGCCTCCCCGCCGCACCCGCTCCGGGCCAGGCCGGCGTTGCACGAGGCGAGAACCACGACGGCAGGAGCCCGGCCCACGAGATCCAGGTCGACCACCGTGAGCGGCCCGTCGGCCAGGGTCAGGGACGAGAAGAGCGGGTTGTCGGCCCGGAAGCGGCCATGGCAGGCCAGGTGGGCGTGCGCGGCGCCGTTCAGGGCGGCCCGGACGAGGTCCCCGGTGGCCGAGGCACCGACCAGGAGGCGGGTGGGCGAGGCCTGCCAAGCGGCAGCCGCGGCACGCGCCTCGGCTTCGGCCCGCGGAAGGCACGGCCCGGCGACGAAGACGGCCGGCCCCGGTAGGGCGGACCGGTGCTGGGCCAGCATCCAGGCTTGGGCCGAGGGCGAGATGCACACGGGCACACCGGCCAGGGACGGCAGCGCCCGCCAGGGCACCGAGCCGAGTGGGCCGTCGGGCACGATCACCAGCGGGCGGTGGCCGATGCTCCGCCGCAGCGGCCCGAACAGCCCCTCGTCGAGGGTCGCCGCCGCACACTCGACAGCACGCCGGGCCCGGGCTCCGACACCGCCCCCGCACGCCATCCGGCTCACGCCGAACCGGAGCCGATCGGCTGCCCCCGCCAGCTCTGTGCCTGCTTCCAGCTCGTGCCGGGAGGTGCGGCCGCCCGCCACCACGACCGCGGCGAGATGTCGCCCGCAGGAGACGAAGCGGGCGACCGCCCATTGGTCGGTCGCCTCGACGAGCTGAGAGACGAGGCGCCGGCCGGACGCCGGGTCGCCTCGCCTGGTGGGCCGGTCCTCGGCCGTCACCTCGACCTGCTGGGCCAGTGCTCGCACGGTGGTCTCGGCCCGGGCCACGGCACGGATCGCCACGACCTCACGGTCCTGGTGGTCTCCGTCGTCGCCGAGCTGGACCGCAGCCAGGGTCCGGCCGGCGGCCCGGAGGGCGGCCAGGGCGGCGGCCAGGCGGTCGTCGAT
This sequence comes from Acidimicrobiales bacterium, assembly GCA_030448245.1. Taxonomy (GTDB): domain Bacteria; phylum Actinomycetota; class Acidimicrobiia; order Acidimicrobiales; family JAUJNH01; genus JAUJNH01. The sequence goes on along the minus strand of JAUJNH010000005.1, from coordinate 153,705 downwards.
CCGCTCGGCGCGCTGGGGCAGCACCGCCGCCGACCGCCGTTCCGCCCACGCCAGGAGATCCGGCGCCGGTCCGCGCTCGGCAGCCAAACCCACCCCCAGGTCGGCCAGCTCGAGGGCGGTGGCGGCCACCCCGGCCCGCAGCTCGATCGAGCCCAGCATGCGCCGCAGCTGCTCGAGCGGTCGCAGCCCGGCTAGCACGGCTCGGCGGGCCCCGGAGCGGTCACCGGCGGCGCGTCGGCGCTCGGCTTCGGCGAGCCAGGCCTCGGCCCGCACCCAGGGTGGGCCGGGCACCGGCGCGAGCGGAAGGAGTGACCCCGGGACGGGCAGCCCGGAGGCGACAGCGAGACGAGCAGCCAGCGAGCGGGCCTGCCGGGCTTCGGTCCGCAGACCGGCGCGCTCGAGCACCGCTACGGCCTCGAGGACCTCGGCCACCGGCACCGGAGCTCCGGTGAGCAACGCGGCGCGCCACCGGGTGACCTGGGCCCGAGCCACCCATGCTGGGCGGCCCTGCGCCGCGAAGGTGGCCGCGGCGGCCGCGGCGGCAACCGCGGCCATGCCAGGCCGCCCACTGCCGAGGAGGGCGTCGGCCAGCACGAGGCGGGTGTCGGCTGCGTCGGTGGGACTGGCCCGCTCGAGCTCGGCGACGGCGGCCTCGGCCACGTCACATGCCTCCTCCCACAGACCGACCGCGCTGAGCAGCTCGGCCCGATCGCGCAGCACCAGACCGGCTGGGGCGCCGGATGCTCGGGCCGCGGCCAGGGCGTCGTCGTAGCGCGCCAGCGCCCGGGGGACGTCCGCGCTCAGCGCGGCCAGCCAGGCGCGGTTGAGGGCGATCATGGCTGCCGGCGTCCCGTCGCGCAGGACGCTCGCCGCCCGCTCCAGGTCGCGCTCCGCGGCGGCGAGACGCCCCAGCTGACCCAGCACGATGGCCCGGTTCACGCGCAGCCGGGCCACCCACACCGTGTCACCCGCCGCCTCGAGCACGGGTTCAGACCGGTCGAACGCCTCGAGGGCGTCCGAGAGCCGCCCGACTCTCGAGGCGACGTGCGCCATCTGCACGTCGAGGCGGGCGGCGTCCACCCCACGAGCGTCCTCACGGGTGCTGCGTCCGAGCGCCTCGGCCGCAGCGATGTCACCCCGGATCAGGTGGAGCCCTACCAGGCTGACCCGCGCCCGGACCGCCTGGTCCGTCTCACCGACCTGCTCGGCCAGGCTCACGGCCCGGTCGAGCGCCTCCTGGCTGCGGTGCAGCTCCCCCCGATCCCGCCAGGCCACCCCGAGCGCCTGAGCCGCCATCGACTCGGCCACCACGTCACCGCCGGCCCGGGCCTCCGACCCCAGGGCCAGCGCCAGCGCCACCTTGTCGGGCCCGTCGAACAGCACCAGGTGAGCGGCGCGGGCTCTCAGGCGGGTGTCGGCCGGCACCCCCAGGTCGTTTCGTGGCATTGTCGGAGGAAGGTACCGGTCAGCGCTGGCGGCTGACGGAGAAATGAGGCGGGTCATGACGCACGGCGCGGTCTTCGGTGAGCACGGCGGCGAGGAGTGGGACGACGAGGAACGCGAGCGGTTGGCGCGGAACGACTGGCAGGCGGTGCTCGAGCACCCGGACATCGGGCTGCACACCGATGCCGGCGGCCGGTACAGCCTTCATCGGCGCGGGGTCCTGGTGGTGGCCGAGGAAGACGTCGAGGACGAGCGGCTGGTGGCGAACCTCGACGACCTGGGCATCCGCCGCTCGGTCGCCGAAGGATCCCGGTACGAGCCGGACCAGGGGATCGAGCGCACCGGCGTCGGCTTCGCCGTCCTGTCGCTCGGGAGCAACGTCGACGCGGTGGCCGCCGCCGGGTACCTCCGGACGATCGAAGGCCGCCGTCCGCTGCGAGCCGGGCCTGACCACTTGCTGTCGCCGTCACAGGGCGGCGTGCTCGGCCCGGGCGCTCCTCCGCGGCCGGCTCGTCCGGGGCGGGGCGTCTTGGCCAAGCGTTCGGCGCTGGCCGAGGTCGTGCCCTCGGTGCCGGTGGCCGTCATCGACTCGGGTCTGGTGGCGGGCGAGCTGGCGGATCCCCTGCTCGGTGCCGGGCTCACCACCTCGACGGCCGGCGTGGTGATCGAGCCCGACCCGCTGTGGGACGGCGCCCAGCTGCTGCACTGGGAGGGTGGCCACGGCACCCACGTCGCCGGCGTGCTCGCCGCGGCTGCCGAGGGACACGCGTCGATCCTGCACTTCGCCGTGCTCGAGGAGAGCGGGCTGCCGGTGCCGCTGGTCTCCGACACCCGGGTCGCGGTGGCGGTCGCCCGTGCCCTCTCCGCTGGCTGCCGGGTCATCAACCTGTCTCTCAGCGGCCCCACCGCCGCCGACTACGACACGATCGCCACGGGCCTCGTGCTCGGGCGAACGGCGGGCTCCGCCCAGGCCCGACGCAGGGGCGATGCGTGCACCGACGACGCAGTGCTCGTCGCCGCTGCCGGCAACGAGGCGACCTCCGTCCCCAGGTACCCGGCGGCGCTGAAGGGCGTCGTCGGCGTCGGCGCGCTGGACGCCCGGGGGACGGGTCGGGCCCGCTTCAGCAACTTCGGCCCGTGGGTCGACTGCGCCACCCTCGGCGAGGGGGTCTTCGGCCCCTACGTGACCGGGGCCGGTGGTCCGCTGCCCGACGGCGCCCAACCGGCGTTCAAGGGATGGGCCAGGTGGAGCGGGACGTCGTTCGCGGCCCCCTACGTAGCCGGTCTGGTCGCCGCCACCATCGCGGCCGGAACCACCTCGGCCCGGCTGGCGGCCGCCACCGTGCTGGCCAGAGGAGTGCCGCTGGCGCCCGAGCTGGGCCTCGGTGTGAAGGTCAGCTGACCCGCCTCAGCGCATCCAGCTGCTCACGACCCGCCGGCCGCCGGCCGGGTGCACCACCAGCCGCGCCGGAGCATCGGCGTCGAGCGTGACCCGGAAGCCTCCGGCTTCGTCGAGCTCGGCGACCACCGTCCTGGGAGGATCGCCAGCCAGCTCGACCTCGACCGCCGTCACCCGGCTCGGAGCGGTGACCTGGCCGACCAGCACCACAGAGCTCCCAGAGGGGTCGATCACTCGGTCGACGTCGATGAACACCTCGTCGGTGGCGAACGTCACGAGCGTGTGGAGGTCCGCCCGCAGGACGGCCTCCTCCTGGTCGGACAGCTCGGCCAGCTCACCGTCGATCAGCCGCCACGTCCAGGCGCCCCGGGCGCCGTCGAGCACCTGGTGAGGCACGTCGTCGGCTGCGAGGTGCTGGCGAAGCTCGGCCTCGAGGTGCCGCAGGTGCTCAGGCAGCTGCTCGGCGTCCGCTTCCACCGGGGGCTCCTCAGTCATGACGGCCGCCCCATGCCCCCACCAGAGCGACGGCCACCCTCGCTGATGCATGCCATCGCCGGGTGTCTGCTGAGCTGGGCAAGGCACCGCTGCCGGCTGGGGCCGATGCTGCCGACGGCCATGTCGAGGGCCACGGCGACGACCCTGTACGGCGTCGGCGGATCGGCGCAGAGCAGCCGGAGGAGCGCTCGGCACCACTGCGGCAGGTCGGAGAAGGCCTGGCGGACGGCGCTCGCCCGCTCATCGGCTTCGAGGGTCGATGCGTCGAGCGGGGGGACGGGTGGGAGACCACCACGATCTTCGAGCTCGACGAGGTCGATCGGCCGTACCCGGCGGTGGGCTACGGCCATCGCCTCACGCCGGGCCGTGGTGGCCAGCCAGGCTCCCGCCCGTGCCGGTTCGCGCAGCCGGGGCAGCTGCTCGACGAAGCGCAACCAGACGGTCTGGCTGACGTCTGCGGCATCGTCACCGTCCAGGCCGCAGCTCCGGGCGATGTGCCACACGAGCCGTCCGAAGCGGTCGACCAGCGCCTCGTAGGCCGCTTGATCGCCGCCGGCGGCCCGGGCCACGAGCGCGACCACCTGGTCGTCCGCCTCCACGGCGCGGAGGCTAGAGCAGGACGGTTCCCGATCCGACAAATGTCGTATCACCGCCGCCCTCGCAGCCTCTCCTTCACACACCGGCGGACGCCGGCGCAAACATCGGCGAACGAGGAGCTTGTCCCAATGGATCCGATCCTGTACTGGAACGACGTCGCACTCGAGGCGAACCGGGTGAGCCACACCCCCGACAGCGGTGAGCAGACGGGGCCGCCGCTGAGCGCTCGAGCTCTCGCCATGGTGCACCTGGCCATGTACGACGCCTTGGCCGGAGCGTCCCAGAACCCGCCGGCGCTCCCGCCCTACCTGCCGGGTCTTCCGGTTGCGCCGCCGGATGCGTCGGTCGACGCCGCCGTCGCCGCCGCCGCCCACACCATGCTCTCGGCGCTCTACCCGAGCCAGCAGGGGACCTTCGCCGCCAGGCTGGCCCAGGCCGGCCTGATGGGCACCGCAGCTCAGCTCGACGCCGGGGCCGCCTTTGGCCGCACCGTCGCTGCGGCCCTGCTGGCCGATCGGGCCGGCGACCCGGGTGTCGACGGCACCGGCTACGTCTTCTCGACGGCACCCGCGCACCACCGGGTCGACCCTGACAACCCGGGCCAGGGGATCCACGCCCCCTTCTTCGGGGCCCGATCGACGTGCTTCGCGGTGACAAGCCGCCACGCCGTCGACAAGCCGCCCGAACAGGGGGATCCCGCCCACCGCAGGGCACTGCGTCAGGTTCGGGGGAAGGGGATCGCTCCGCAGCTGATGGGCACCGTGCCCTCCGGGATCTCCAGGCGGACCCCCGACGAGACCGTCATGGGCCTGTTCTGGGCCTACGACGGGGCCCACGGGCTGGGCACCCCACCCCGCCTCTACAACCAGATCATCCGCCAGGTGGCGGTGGCCAGGAACAACACGGTGGCCCAGAACGCCCGGCTGTTCGCCCTGGTCAACACGGCCATGGCCGATGCGGGCATCCTTTCCTGGGAGCAGAAGTTCGTGCACGACCTGTGGCGACCAGTGGTGGGCATCCGCGAGGACGACCACTCGATGGGCCCCGAAGGCACACCGGGCCAGGACCTGTCGGACGGGACCGACCCCGGCTGGCTGCCGTTGGGAGCGCCCAGGACCAACGAGCTCAAGAAGAACGTGACACCGCCGTTCCCGGCCTACCCCTCCGGGCACGCCACCTTTGGCGCAGCGGCCTTTGAGGTCACCCGCCTCTTCTACGGCGTGACCACCGAGGGGCCCGACGACCTGGCGGCCGACCTGAGCTTCGTCTCCGAGGAGCTGAACGGCGTCAATCGGGACAACACCGGTGCCGTGCGGCCCCGGCACGTCCGGAGGTTCTCCGATGGGCTCTGGGGCATGATCCGGGAGAACAGCCTCAGCCGGGTGTTCCTGGGCGTGCACTGGGTCTACGACGGTTTCCAGCCCAAGCCCGGCGGCGGCATGGACCTGAGCGCGAACATCGGCGGAGTCCCCCTCGGGCTTCGGATCGCCAGGGACATCTTCAACGGCGGGCAGGCGAACGGCTTGAGGAAGTCGAGCGTCTGACCGCGTGTGGTGCACCACCCTCGGGCGCGGCGGTCGGCGGGCCGCCGCGCCCACACCGAGACGAAGCGAGGTCCACGATGATCAAGAGAATCCTCGTCGGCGCGTTGGCGTCGGACGAGCCCGACCCCATCGTGCAGCTGGCCGCCCGGCTGGCCGCCTCCACCGACGCCGAGCTGGTGGTGCTCGAGCTGGAGCCGCTGGTCGACGCCCGGCGGGTCTTCACCCCCGACAGCGTCAACGACCGGCCCAGCTCTGTCCGGCGTCTGCGCCGCGACCACCCGGAGCTGCGGGTCCGGGTGAACGAGGCTCGAGGCCACCCGCTGCGCGCCATGTCCGACCTGGCCCGGGACGAGCAGCCCGACCTGATCATCGTCGGCCAGGGGCGGACCGGCCGACGGGGTGCGCTGCTCTCCCGCCGGGCGTCCACGTCGCTGGTGGAGCGAGCACCATGCGCGGTCCTGCTCGTCGCCGCGTGAGGGCCGATCCGAGCGGCCAGCGGCCGACGCACCCGGTGGGCGCCCTCCGCCTCTGGATCGACGTGGTCCGCTCGTACTACCTGCAGCCGGTCGCCTGGGTCTCGCTGCTCGTCAGCGCGGCCTTCCTCACCTACGGCGGAGGCGCAGTGATGTTCTGGGTCCACGCCATCCTGCGCAAGGAGGCCGGGCCGGCGATCGCCGACTCCCACCACTGGCTGCTGGACTCCACGCTCGGCTTCGTGGCGCTGACGCCGATCCTCGCCGTCATCCTGCCGCTCGCCGTCTGGCACGCCGGCGGCCGGGACCAGACCCGCCCCCGGCTCTGGGTGTACGTCATCGCCGTCACGACCGTGTTCACCCTCTTCACCGGGCCAGGCCCGCTGCTCCACAACACGATCGCCGGCGGCGGGACCCCCCTCGCCAACCTGGCGACCCGTGTCTTCGGTGAGGACGAGCAGGCTGCCATGCACGCGATGCACGAGATGCCCATGGCCCACTCGCCGGTGTCGGAGGGCCTGCTCCAGGTGGCCATCGGGCTCCCCGTCTACCTGGTGTGCACCTGGCTGTCCCTCCAGCTGGTGCGGACCTGCGCCCGGCTCGCCCTCCGAGCCCGCCGATCTCAGCCGATGGCCACCCAGAACCGTGACGGCTCGGCGCCAATGCCGCCGGTGCCGATGGGAGAGCCCGAACCGACGGGGACTCCGTCGGCTCTGCCGTGTGGCGATGAGCACCGGTAGCCTCGCTGAGCCGTGGGCACGACCGACCCCGTGGGCCGCACCTTCCACGTGCGCACCTTCGGGTGCCAGATGAACGAGCACGACGGCGAGCGCATCAGCGGGCTGCTCGAGGCCCAGGGGCTGCAGCCGGTGGCCACGGCCGGTGACGCCGACGTCGTCGTCCTCACCACCTGCACGATCAGGGAGAACGCGGACAACAAGCTGTACGGCACGCTCGGCCACCTGAAGTCGCTGAAGGAGCGCCGGCCGGGGATGCAGATCGCCGTCGGCGGGTGCACCGCGCAGCGCGACGGCCAGGCCATCCTCGACCGGGCGCCCTTCGTCGACGCCGTCTTCGGCACCCACAACGTCGGCGCCGTCGGCCACCTCCTGGCCGAGGCCCGGGCCACCGGGCGGCCCCAGCTCGAGGTGCTGGACGGGCCCGATCCCGAGGGTGGGGCCTGGGAGCTGCCGGCGAGCCGCGACGTGCCCTGGTCGGCGTGGGTCAGCATCCAGACCGGGTGCAACAACAGCTGCGCCTTCTGCATCGTCCCGGCGGTGCGGGGGCCGGAGGTGAGCCGCCCGCCCGAGGACCTGGTGGCCGACGTCATCCGGCTGGCCGCCGCCGGCGTCACCGAGGTCACCCTGCTGGGCCAGAACGTCAACTCCTACGGGCGCGACCTCACCCACCGCCGGCCGCTCTTCGCCGAGCTGCTGCGCCAGGTCGGTGCCGTCGAGGGGATCCGGCGGGTCCGCTACACCAGCCCGCACCCGAAGGACCTGCGCCCGGAGACGATCGCCGCGATGGCGGAGGTGCCGGCGGTGTGCGAGCACCTCCACTACCCGCTGCAGTCCGGGAGCGACCGGATGCTGGCCGCCATGCACCGCGGCTACACGGCCGAGCGGTACCTGCGCCAGCTGGCCGCCGCCCGGGCCGCCGTCGCCGATCTGGCCGTCACCACCGACATCATCGTGGGCTTCCCCGGTGAGAGCGACGACGACGCCGAACGGACCCTCGAGGTGGCCGCCGCCGCCGAGTACGACAGCGCGTTCACCTTCATCTTCAGCCCCCGTCCCGGGACCGAAGCGGCCGCCCTGGTCGGCCGGTTCGTCCCGGCCGACGTGGTGGCGGCCCGCTTCGAGCGCCTGCGCCACGTGATCGACCGGGCCGCCCTCCGCCGCAACGAGGCCCGGGTCGGCCGCACCGAGGAGGTCGTGGTGGAAGGACCGTCGAAGAAGGACCCGGCGGTGCTCACGGGCCGCACCCGCCAGGCCAAGCTGGTCCACTTCCCCGCGGCGGGCCCAGCGGCGCCTCCCCGGCCCGGCAGCTACGCGCTGATCGAGGTGACGGCCGCCGCCCCCACCTGGCTGCGGGGCCGGCTCGTCGAGGTGACGGCCGAGCCGCGCCACAAGACAAGGCTGCCGCTGGCCGTCGGTTGAGCCAGGTCAGGCGGTGCCGGCCTTCAGGCGCTCGTGGGTGGCCTCCTCGAGTCGGCGGAGGGTCTCGGTGTTGCGGGAGTGGATCAGCGGATCGAGCGCCGGGTTCAACAGCTTCACCGGGTCCGGGCGCACGGCCTTCTCGGTCATCGTGACCTTGGTGCCCGAACCCTCGGGCTCCAGCCGCATCTCGATGCGGGCGATGCCCAGCGGTCGCCCCCGCGCCTCCATGACGAGGCGGTGGGGCGGCTCGCTCTCGAGCACCTTGGTGTTGTCCTTCAGCTGCAGAGGCCCGAAGCCGCTGGTGTGGTGGAACCTGCTGCCCACCTCCGGCCAGGTGTCGTCGGCCGTGCGGATGTCCTTGGCCCCGACCACCCACCGGTCGTAGGACATCGGGTCGGCCAGAACGGCCCAGATCTGGTCGGGGGTCGCGTCGATGGTGCGCTGGTTGCAGGCCACGGGAGCCTCTCTACCCGGCCGCTGCTCCCGACACCCCCCTTTCGCTGATCTACCCCTACGGTCCGTCCGTGCCCGCAGGCCCGCACCTGGCCGTCGTGGGCCCCACGGCGTCGGGCAAGACGGCCCTGGCCATCGAGCTGGCCGTCGAGGCCGGCGCCGAGGTGGTGAGCGCCGACGCCCTGATGGTCTACCGGGGGGCCGACATCGGCACGGCCAAGCCGACGGCCGAGGAGCGCCGGGGGGTGCCCCACCACGCCATCGACCTGATCGGGCCGTCCGAGGAGGCCGACCTGGCCGGCTGGCTGGCCGCGGCCCGGGGGGCCGTGGCGTCGTGCGAGGCCCGGGGCGTGCCGGCCGTGGTGGTCGGGGGGACTGGCCTCTACGTCCACGCGCTCGTCGACGACTTCGAGCTGCCGGGGGCGTTCCCGGAGGTGCGGGCCGAGCTGGAGCGCTCGGACGAGCCCACCGACCGGCTGCACGCCCGCCTCGCCGGCCTCGACCCGCTGGCGGCCAGCCGGATGGAGCCCGGCAACCGGCGCCGGGTGCTGCGGGCCCTCGAGGTCTGCCTGGGCAGCGGCCGGCCGTTCTCGTCCTTCGGCCCCGGCGTGGCGGCCTTCCCGCCCACGGATCGCTACGTGCTGGTCGGCCTGCGCCCCGATCCGGGCGAGCTCGAGGCCCGGATCGAGCGCCGGGTGCACGAGCAGGCGGTGGCCGGCCTGGTGGAGGAGACGGCCAGCCTGCTGGCTACCCCGGGCGGCCTGTCCCGCACCTGCCGGCAGGGGTTGGGCTACAAGGAGGTGCTGCTCCACCTGGAGCACGGCCTCCCCCTGGACGAGGCGCTGGCCCTCGACATCGTCAACACCCGCCGCTACGCCCGCCGCCAGAAGGCCTGGTTCCGCCGCGACCCCAGGATCCACTGGCTCGACGTCGGCGACGACCCCCTGGCCGCCGTCCCCGCCGCCCGGGCCTCCTGGCGCTGGTGACCAGCGGCTGGCCAGGGCGTCCGTCCTGTTGCACCACCGTCGGCGGCGGCCGACGGTGGAAGTCGTGCCGTTTCGCCGGCCGCGGTGCAAGCATGGGACCCGCATGCGCCTCTCCAAGCTCCACGGCCTGGGCAACGACTTCCTCGTGCTCCTCGACGACGGGTCCGTCGGGCCCGTGGCGCCCGAGCGCGCCCGGGCGCTGTGCCAGCGGCGCACCGGCGTGGGGGCCGACGGCCTGATCCGGTCCGAGCGGCTGGACGGGGCCGCCATCTCGTTCGAGCTGGTGAACGCCGACGGCAGCGCGGCCGAGATGAGCGGGAACGGGGCCAGGTGCCTGGGCCTGGCCGCCGCCCGGGAAGGCTGGTGGGAGGACCGGTCGCGGCCGCTGGCCCTGCGCACCCCGGCCGGCGAGCGCCGGGTCGACTGGCAGGCCGGCGACCTCGAGGACGCCTCGCTGCGGGTGTCGATGGGCGAGGTGAAGCCGTTGGAGGAGCCCTTGGACGCCGGAGGCCGTGTCGTGGCGGAGGGCGAGGGCCGCTGGAGGTGGATGGTGGACGTCGGCAATCCCCACACCGTGGTGCTCCTGGAAGGCCCGATGCCGTCTCCTGAGGAGCTGGCGGCGGCCCTGGCCCCCGGGCGGGTCGGGGGCCCGGGCCCGGCCGAGTGCAACTACGAGTTCGTGGTGCGGGGGCCGGAGGTAGGGGCGCTGACGATGGTCGTCCACGAGCGGGGTGCGGGCTGGACCTCCGCCTGTGGCACCGGGTCGGTGGCGGCCGCGTGGGCCGCCCACCAGCAGGGGTGGGTCGGCCGAATGGTGACCGTGCACAACCCTGGAGGACCTGTGCAGGTCGACCTGTCCGAGCCCGAGGCAGGGCTCATCGGCCCGGCGTCGTTCGTCGCCACTGTCGAGGTGGCTGCCGAGCCGGCCGGCGCCGGTGAACCGGTCGGCGCCGCCGCCGGAGGTCGTCCGTGACCCTCATCGAACGCACCTTTCGGGAGCGGATCATCCTCGTCGGGGTCGTTCACCCGGGCCAGGGCGAGGACGACGTCGAGGCGAACCTCGACGAGCTGGCCCAGCTGATCGACACGGCCGGCGCCGACGTGCTGGCCCGGGTGGTGCAGCAGCGGGACCGGCCCGACCCGGCCACCTACATCGGGTCGGGCAAGGCCGAGGAGCTCCACCTGCTGTCGCTGGAGGTGGACGCCGACACCGTGGTGTTCGACGACGAGCTGAGCCCGGCCCAGCAGCGCAACCTCGAGAAGATCCTGGGCCGCACGGCCATCGACCGGACGGCGGTGATCCTCGACATCTTCGCCCAGAACGCCCGCACCCAGGAGGGCAAGGACCAGGTCGAGCTGGCCCTCCTCCGCTACCGGCTGCCGCGCCTGCGGGGTCGCCGCCAGGGCCTCGACCAGCAGCGCCAGGGCGGGCTGGCCAACCGTGGCCCCGGCGAGACGGCGCTCGAGACCGACCGCCGGCGCATGCTCGAGCGGATCACCCGCCTCGAGCGCAACCTGGAGCAGCTGAGCCGCACCCGCCGCACCCAGCGCAAGGCCCGCCACCGCGGGCGCCAGCGGTCGGTCTCGCTGGTCGGGTACACCAACACCGGCAAGTCGACCCTGCTGAACCGGCTCACCGACGCCGGCGTCCTGGCCGAGAACCGGCTCTTCGCCACCCTCGACCCCCGGACCCGCCGCCTCGACCTGCCCGGCGGCGAGGTGGTGCTGCTCAGCGACACCGTCGGCTTCGTGCAGAAGCTGCCCACCCAGCTGGTGCAGGCGTTCCGGTCGACCCTGGAGGTCGTGGCCGAAGCCGACCTCCTGGTCCACGTCGTCGACGCCGTCGCCGCCGACCCGGCGGCCCAGATGGACGCGGTCCGCACCGTGCTCACCGACATCGGGGCGGGCGAGGTGCCGCAGCTCGTCTGCGTCAACAAGGCCGACCTCGACCCGGAGGCGGCCAGCCGCATCGCCAAGCACCACCCCGGCTCGGTGGTCGTCAGCGCGGTCACGGGGGAGGGGATCGGCCTGCTGCTGCGGGCGGTCGGCGAGGGGCTGCGGGCGCTGACGGCACCGGTCGAGCTGCTCGTGCCCTGGGACCGGGGCGACGTCATCGCCGCCGTGCACCGCGAGGGCGAGGTGCTGTCGGAGGCCCACGAGGAGGCGGGCGCCCGCATCCGGGCCCGGCTCGACGAGGTCGCCTCGGCCCGCTTCGGCGAGTTCGCCCTGTCGCTGCCCTCGTGATCGACCGACCCGGGTTGGCAGAGCGCCGGAGCGGCGCCATGCTCTGCCCGTGGTCGCGGCGGCGGAGGCGGCGGGGGTGCGGGGCGGATCGCTGGGCTGGCACGCCCGCAGGTTCTCGGCGCACCTGACGCCGTGGGCCATCGCCGCCCTGGTGGCGGCCTTCTCGGTGGCCCGGGCCACGCTGGGGCCGCTCCGGTGGAGCGACCTGGCCGTGGCCGCCGCCTTCCTCGCCGTCGAGCCGCTGATCGAGTGGGTCGTGCACTCGTGGGTCCTCCACGCCCGGCCGTGGCGGGTGCTGGGCCGCACCTTCGAGCTGTCGGCCACCCGCGGCCACCGGCGGCACCACGAGGACCCGCTCGACCTGGACCTCGTCTTCGTCCCCGGCTGGGTGCTGGTCTGGTTCGCCCCGGCCGTCACCGTCGGGCTGTTCCTCCTGGTGCCGGCCCACCTGGCCGCCACCCTGCTGGCCACGGGAGCGGCCTCCCTCCTCGCGTACGAGTGGACGCACTACCTCATCCACACCAGCTACCGGCCCCGGAGCCGCTACTACCGCCACCTGTGGCGCCACCACCGGCTGCACCACTACCGCAACGAGGGCTCGTGGTTCGGCGTCACCACCGCCGTCGGCGACGTGCTCCTCGGCACCTGCCCCCGGGGGGCCGACGTGCCCGTGTCACCCACCGCCAGGACCCTGGGCGGGACGCCTCTGCGGTGAGGGGCCCGCCGGCCCCTGGCCCCCGATCCGGGAGACTGCCACCCGTGACCACCGGGTTCGTGCCGCCGCCCTACCCCCACGACCGCCTCGACGGGCTGAAGGCCACGGCCGCCTCCCACCCCGACGGCCGCGGGCTCGTCGACCTGGCGATCGGCACGCCCTGCGACCCGCCCCCGCCGAGCGTGGTGGCCGCCCTCGCCACGAGCGGGGCCGAGCGGGGCTACCCGACCAGCATCGGCAGCCGCCGCCTCCGGGATGCGGCGGCGGGCTGGCTGGCCCGGCGGTTCGGCGTGCAGGTCGAGCCGGCGCAGCTGGCGGCGTGCGTCGGCACGAAGGAGTGGGTGGCCACCACCCCCCAGTGGCTGCGGCTGCGCCACCCCGACCGGGACACCGTCCTCTTCCCCGCCACCAGCTACCCCACCTACGCCATGGGGGCCACGCTGGCCGGCTGCCGGGCCGTGCCCTACGCCGACCTGGGGGCGGTGGCCGACGACGACGCCGCTCGGGCGCTGTGCCTGTGGGTCAACAGCCCGTCGAACCCGACCGGCGAGCTGGCCGACCTGGGCGCGGCGGCGGCCTGGGGCCGGGCCCAGGGGGTTCCCGTGCTGTCCGACGAGTGCTACGCCGAGTTCACCTGGGACGGCCCGCCCCGCACGATCCTCGAGCACGGGCCGGACGGGGTCCTGGCCGCCCACTCGCTGTCGAAGCGCTCGAACCTGGCCGGCGTGCGGGCCGGCTTCTACGCAGGTGACGGGGATCTCGTCGCCTACCTCTCCGAGGTGCGCAAGCACGCCGGGTTCATGGTGCCCGGACCGGTGCAGGCCGCCGCCGCCGTGGCCTTCGACGACGACGAGCACGTCGAGGCCCAGCGCGCCCGGTACCGCAGGCGGCTGGACCTGCTGGGCGGCGCCCTCGGGGCGCCGACCCCCGCCGGCTCGTTCTACCTGTGGGTGCCGGCCCCCGGCGGCGACGGCTGGGCCATGACCGCCGACCTGGCCGAGCGGGCCGGCTGCCTGGTGTCGCCCGGCGACTTCTACGGGCCGGCCGGCGCCGGGCACGTGCGGGTCGCCGTCGTCCAGCCCGACGATCGCCTGGCCGTCGTCGCCGAACGCCTCGCCGGCTAGGCCAAACGCGCAGGGGAGCCCCGGCCCTTGTACGGTCTGGGAGGAAACGGACGCCGAACCCGGGGGAGCACCACCCATGTCGAGTCGTACCACGCGCCTGTGCCTCGCCGTCGCCGCCGCCGTCCTTCTCGCCTTGGGCGGCCTGGCGCTGGCGCCGGCCCGCGCCCACCGGGCTTCGCTCCTCGACGGGCTCCTCGGCCGGTACGTCGTCACCCTGAACGACTCGGTCGCCGATCCTGCCGCCGCGGCCCGCAGCCAGACCGGCCTGCTCGGCGGCACCGTCGACCGGGTGTTCAACTCGGCCCTCAAGGGCTACAGCGCCTCGTTGCCGCAGGCCCTGCTGTCCCGCCTCCTGGCCGACCCATCCGTGAGCTCGGTCGAGCCGGATGTCAGCGTGAAGCTGTCGGCCACCCAGTTCGATCCGCCCTACGGCGTCGACCGGGTCGACCAGCGCGACCTCCCGCTCAGCCGCAGCTACACCTACAGCACGGCCGGCACCGGCGTCAGGGCGTACGTCATCGACACCGGCACCAGGCGTGACCACCCCGAGTTCCTGAACCGCGTGGCGCCCGGCTACAACGTCTTCGACGGCACCAGCAACGCCTTTGACTGCAACGGCCACGGCACCCACGTGGCCGGCATCCTGGGCAGCTCGACGTACGGCGTGGCCAAGGGAGTCACGATCGTGCCGGTCAAGATCTTCGGCTGCGCCGACACCACCAGCCTGTCGGCGATCCTCGCCGGCGTCGACTGGTCCGCCGCCGACCACCGACCGGGCCAGGCCGCCGTCGCCAACCTGAGCCTGACCGGGCTGAGGAGCACGGCCCTCGACCGGGCGGTGACCGCCCTGTCCAACGACGGCGTTGCCGTGGCGGTGGCCGCCGGCAACGAGTCGGCCGACGCCTGCGGCGACTCGCCCGCCCGGGTGCCGCAGGTGCTCACCGTCGCCGCCACCGACGTGAGCGACGCCATGGCCGGCTTCTCGAACGGCGGGCCCTGCGTCGACCTGTTCGCCCCGGGCGTGCGCATCGTGTCGACCGATTCCCGCTCGAACGGCAGCCGCGTCATCTCGGGCACGTCGATGGCATCCCCGTTCGTGGCCGGAGCGCTGGCCCGTGAGTACGGCAGGGGCGCCACGACCGCTCAGCAGGCGCAGAGCCGGGTGCTGGCCGCCGCGACCATGGGCCGGGTGGTGGGCGCCCAGAGCCAGTGCGGCCTGCTGCGGGGCTGCCGGCCCGCCTCGGTCAACCGGCTCCTCTTCACGGGCTGACGGGCCGCGGGCGCTCGGCCCGCTCGTCAGTTGTCGTGGAGGTCCTCGTTGAGGCCGCCCCAGTCACCCTTGCGGTGGACGGCTTCGAGGGCGCCCGAGGTCGAGTTGCGGCGGAAGAGCAGGCCCCTGCGCCCGGACAGCTCCCTCGCCTTCACCACCGTGCCGTCGGGCATCGTGATCTTGCTGCCAGCGGTGATGTAGCAGCCCGCCTCGACCACGCTGCCGTCGCCCAGGCTGATGCCCGTGCCGCTGTTGGCGCCGAGCAGGCAGCCGGCCCCGATCCTGATGACCTCCTTGCCCCCGCCGGACAGCGTGCCCATGATCGACGCGCTCCCGCCGATGTCCGAGCCGTCGCCGACGACCACGCCGGCCGAGATGCGGCCCTCGACCATGGACACCCCGAGCGTGCCGGCGTTGAAGTTGACGAAGCCCTCGTGCATGACGGTCGTGCCCTCGGCCAGGTGGGCTCCGAGGCGGACCCGGTCGGCGTCGGCGATGCGCACGCCGGTCGGCACGACGTAGTCGACCATCCGGGGGAACTTGTCGATGCTCCACACCGTCATCGGCCGGCCGGCGGCCCGCAGGCGCAGCCTGGTCTCTGCGAACCCCTCGATCGGGCAGGGCCCTGCGCTGGTCCACACCACGTTGGCCAGCAGCCCGAAGAGGTCGTCCAGGTTGCAGCCGTGGGGGGCGATCAGCCTCGACGACAGGAGGTGCAGGCGGAGGTAGGCGTCGGCGGCGTCCGCCGGGGGAGCGGCCAGGTCGTCGATGACGGTGACGATCGCCTCGACCCGCACCCCCCGGCCCTCGTCGGGTCCCAGGGTGGCGGCGATGCCGGGGTCGAGGAGGTCGGCCGCCTCGTCGTCGCCCAGGGTGGTTGAGGCCTCCACCGGCGGCGGTGGCTCCAAGCCGAGGTGGGGGGTGGGGTACCAGGCGTCGAGCAGCTGGCCCGAGGCGTCCAGCGTCGCCAGCCCGGCGCCCCAGGCGCCGGCGGCGGTGGGCGGTGCGTCGATGGTCACCTCCGCAGTCTGCCCGTTCCCCCGCGAGGCGGGCACCGCAGGCGGCGCGGAGCTTCTAGTCCGGCGGGGGAGGGCAAGATGACGGCATGGGACTGCGGCCTCGGCGCAGGCGCCGCCCGAGTCCGGCGCTGGCCGCCTCGGTCCTCGCCGCGGCAGCCGCGATCCTGGGCGCGGCCCCGGCCGGGGCTCTGGCCAACGCCGAGCCCTTCGCCGGCTCGCAGTGGGGCCTGCGCCAGATCGGGGCCGAGCGGGCCTGGGACCTGTCGCGCGGCCGGGGGGCCCGGGTGGGCATCATCGACACCGGCGTCGACCTCGGCCACGCCGAGCTCGCCGGACGGGTCGTGGCGTCGACCCGCTGCATCGGGACCGGAGGCGTGGCGGCGCGCTGCGCCGGCTCGGCCCAGGACGACGGCGGCCACGGGACCCACGTGGCCGGGATCGTGGCCGCCCCGCTGAACCGGTCCGGGATGGCCGGGGTGGCACCGGACGCCTCGCTGCTGGTGGTGAAGGCCCTGGATGCCGGGGGGTCGGGCGAGGCGGCCGACGTGGCGGCCGGGATCGACTGGCTGCTCGGTCAGGGCGTGCACGTGGTGAACCTCAGCCTGTCCGAGACCTCGACGCTGCGCCGAGCGGGCGGCGCCGCGCTCGAGGCGTCGATCGAGCGGGCCTCCAGGGCCGGGGCGGTCGTGGTGATGGCCGCCGGCAACTCCACCGAGACGACGCGGGCCGGCGTCGCCTTCGACATGCCCGCCATCGTCGTCGGGGCCACCGACCGCAACGGTCGGATGGCGCCGTACAGCCGCCCGCTCGACGGCAGAGTCCGCTGGGGCCTGGTGGCTCCGGGTGGCAGCGGCGAGGGGGCCGTCGAGGGCGACGTGATCTCGACCTACTGGTTCGCCGGCCGCCGCAACTCCTACGCCTGGAGCGCCGGCACGTCGATGGCCACGCCCCACGTCGCCGGGGTGGCCGCGCTGCTGGCCGCCCGGGGGGTCCGGGGCCAGGCAGCCGTCGACCAGCTGCTCGGCACCGCCTCGGCCAAGTCGTGCGGGACCGGCTGCCGCGGCCTCGTCGACGCCGCTGCCGCGGTCGGCGGCCCGCTCCGGCCGCAGCAGCCGGCGGCTCCCGCCCCCCCTCCGTCGGAGCCGGCTCGGGCTGCCACCGCCGTCCCACCCGCGGTGCCCGCCGCCCGGCCCGTCCCCGTCCCGGTCACGTCGGCGCCGAACCCGTCGGTGGTGGGCCCGGGTGGCGCGGTCGACCTGGGCCCGGGCCGGGTGGCGCTGGCCCCGGTGGAGGTGGTGGAGCTCCCGGTCGACGAGCCTCCGGGCCGCAGCAACCTGGTGGCCTGGTCGCTCGCCGCCGCCGGCGCCGCGCTGCTGACGGTGACGGCCGCCACCGCCCTGGTGAGCTGGCGACGGCTCAGAGCCGCCGCACGATGGTGACGACCTTGCCGTAGACCTGCACCTCGTCGGGCTCGAAGACCATCGGCTGATCGCCGCGGGCCTCGTTGTGGGGGAGGAGCACGACCTTGCCCTGCCGGCGGCTCCAGGTCTTCACCGTGGCCTCGCCGCCCGGGATCCCGGCCACGACGACGTCACCCTTGGCCGGCTCGACGTCGCTGCGCACGACCACGTGGTCACCGTCGAGGATGCCGAGGTCGACCATCGACTCGCCCCGCACCCGCAGGAGGAAGAGGTCGCCCGGCCCGGTGAAGTCCTCGGGGAGGGGGACGAGCTCATCGACCCGCTCGTCGGCCAGCACCCCGGTGCCGGCGGCCACGTCGCCGACCACCGGGACGTGACGCACGGGGCGCCGCTCGGCGGTGACGCCGGAGTGGGGGTCGTAGGTGACCTCGAGGGCCCGGGGCTTGGTGGGGTCGCGGCGCAGGAAGCCCTCGCGCTGCAGGGTCGAGAGGTGCGCGTGCACGGTCGAGGAGGAGGCCAGGCCAACGGCCTCGCCGATCTCACGGACCGAGGGCGGGTAGCCCCGGCTCCGCTGGTAGGTGGCGATCACGTCCAAGATCTGTCGCCGCTTGCCGCTCAAGACCTCAGCCACGGGCGCTCCCTCCGGTCGGGCTCCAGGTCGAGCCGGATGCTGGCATCCCGCTCTCGAACGCCTGTTCTACCACGTCACCGCGCCGGTGGCAAACACCTGTTCGCTGGAACGTTCAGGCCCGCACCGCCCCGCTGTCACACCGGTGAGGAGGATGGTGCCATGGCGTCCGTGCTGCACCCCCTTGACAACGAACACCCGTTCGTGGGTGACTGGGGGCAGCGAACGGACGTTCGCACGCTTGTCGCCCTCGAGGCGCCCGAGGAGGAGGATCCTGTGGCTCCCGCCGTTGCCCACCCGACCACAGCCCCCCTCCCACGCCGCCTCCCCACCGGAAGACCGGCGGGCCGAAGCCAGCCCTCGGCTGCGGCCCGCCGGCTCCGAGCTGCGGTGGCCGTCCTGGCCGTCGCCGCCGTCGGAACCCTGCTCGGCGCCGGCGCCCTCGCCGGCGCCGAGCAGGCCCCCGACCCGGGCGCACCGACGCCCGCGGACCAGGGCAGGGCCGTGGACGCCGGCCTCCACGTAGTCCAGCCGGGCGACACGCTGTGGTCCCTGGCCCGGAGGCTGCAGCCCGAGGGCGACGTCCGGCCGCTGGTGGCAAGGCTGCGGGCCGGGGCGGGCGGAGGCGCCCTCGTCCCCGGCCAGCGCATCCGGCTGGCTGTCTAACATCGGCGCTTCGGGCGACGCGAGGGGAGCCAGGGTGAAGGTCGGCCTGTTGACCGGTGGGGGTGACTGCCCCGGGCTGAACGCCGTGATCCGGGCCGTCGTGCGCAAGGGCGAGGTCCGCTACGGCGACGAGCTGGTCGGCTTCCGCGACGGCTGGCGCGGCGTGCTCGACGGCACCACCATGCCGCTGTCGGTCGCGTCGTGCCGGGGCATCCTGCCGCGAGGCGGGACCATCCTCGGCAGCTCGCGGACCAACCCGTACAAGGTCGACGACGGGGAGGCCCAGGTGCAGGCCACCCTGTCCGACCTCGGCGTCGACGCCCTCATCGCCATCGGCGGCGAGGACACCCTCGGCGTGGCCACCAAGCTGGCTGCCGCCGGCGTCCACGTCGTCGGCGTCCCGAAGACCATCGACAACGACCTGTCGGCCACCGAGGTGACGTTCGGCTTCCACACGGCGGTGCAGGTGGCGGTCGACGCCATCGACCGGCTGCACACGACGGCCGAGAGCCACGACCGGGTCCTGGTCTGCGAGGTGATGGGCCGCCACGCCGGCTGGATCGCCACCTACGCGGCGATCGCCGGGGGTGCGGCCGAGCTGATGGTGCCCGAGACCCCGTTCGACATCGAGGAGATCTGCGACAAGCTCAGCGCCCGCCACGCCAAGGGCCGCTTCGCCTCGATCGTGGTGGTCGCCGAGGGCGCCACGCCGAAGGAGGGCTCCTTCACGGTGTCCGACAAGGGGGTCGACGCCTTTGGCCACGTCCGCCTCGGCGGGATCGGCCAGCAGGTGGCCGAGGAGATCGAGTCGCGGACCGGCTTCGAGACCCGGGTCACCGTGCTCGGGCACATCCAGCGGGGCGGCACGCCCACGGCCTTCGACCGGGTGCTCTCCACCCGCTTCGGCATCGGCGCCATCGACGCCGTGCACGACGGCGACTTCGGCACCATGGTGGCCTTGCGGTCCGACCGGATCGAGCGGGTGCCCCTGGCCGAGGGCACCGGCGAGCTCAAGACGGTGGCTGCCGACCTGGTCGACGTGGCCGAGGTCTTCTTCGGCTGACGCCGGCTCAGCGTCGGCGCTGGCGGCGCACCTCGAAGGCAGCGACGGCGGCGGCGGTGGCCACGTTGAGCGACTCGACGCCGGCGTCGAGCGGGATGGCCCGTCGTTCGAGAGCCAGGGCGGCCACGTGCGGGTCGATGCCGCCGGTCTCGCCGCCCAGGACCAGCGCGACCGGGGATCCCAGGGGCTCCCAGATGGTGGTGGGCGCGGCGGCGTCGAGGGCAACCAGCGACCAGCCGGCGGCGGCCAGCGCCCGGCAGCCGGCCACGGCCGTGGCGCAGCGCAGGACCCGGGCCCGGAAGGCCACCCCGGCCGACGCCTTCACCACGAGGGGGCCCAGGTCGGGAGAGCCCTGCCGGGGCAGCGCCACCGCCATCCCGGCGGCCGTGGCGACCCGCAGCACCATGCCCACGTTCGCCGGGTTGGTGACCCCGTCGAGGACGACGACGTCCGTGGCCCGGGAGCCGGTGGTGGCGGCGGCCAGCCAGCCGTCGAGGTCGGCCAGGCCGGGGGCCACGACGTCGGCCACCACCCCCTGGTCGTGGCGGCCGTTGCGGGAGAGCCGGGTGACCCGGGTGGGGTCGGCCCGCTCGACCGGCACGCCCCGACCACGGGCGGCGGCCACCAGCTCGTCCACCGACGGGCCGTGGGCGGAGCGGGCCAGGACGACCTTGTCGACGACGAGGGACTCGTCCAGCAGCGCCTCGAGGACCGGCATCCGCCCGTAGACGGTGACGAACCGGTCGCGAGGCGAGGCGGCGGTCACGGCATCTGGTCGGCTCCGGCGGCCCGGAGGAGGTCGAGGAGCGGCTCGACCAGGTCGGGCCGGGCCGCCACCACGGTGCGCTCGGCGTCGAGCGGACCGCCCTCGAGGGTGCCCACCCAGGCGCCGGCCTCGGTGGCGATGAGGGCGCCGGCGGCGTGGTCCCAGTGCTGCAGGCCTCGCTCGTAGTAGGCGTCGAGGCGCCCGCACGCCACGGTGCACAGGTCGAGAGCGGCCGACCCGGCCCGCCGGACGTCGCGCACCGCGGGCAGGACCGCGGCCAGAACCGCCCCCTGGGCCGCCCGCCGCTCCGGGGCGTAGCCGAACCCGGTGCCCACCAGGGCGTGGGCCAGAGGCGGCCCGGCCGGTCGGACCCCCATCGGCCGGCGGTTCAACGTGGCGCCACCGCCCTTGGATGCCGCGAAGGTCTGGCCCCGCACCGGGTCGTGCACGACGCCGAGGACGGGCACGCCGTCCAGCTCGGCGGCGATGGAGGTGCAAAAGGCCGGGTAGCCGTAGGCGAAGTTGGTGGTGCCGTCGATTGGATCGACGACCCACGTGAGGCCGGAGCCGCTCGTCACCGGCGACCCCTCCTCGCCCACGAACCCGTCGTCGGGGCGGGCGGCCAGGAGCCGCTCGGCGATGAGCGACTCGGCCGCCCGATCGGTGGCCGTCACCAGGTCGGTGGCCGAGGTCTTGGTGGTCACCTCCTCCGGGTCGAGCCGGGCGGCGGCTTCGATCAGCCCCCCCGCCTCGTTGGCCACCGCGACCGCCAGCTCGAGCAGCGGGGCGAGATCGGGGTCGGGCACGGCGCCCATCGAAGCACGCGCCCGCAGGGGGCCCCTGCGCCGCCCCCGCTACCGTCGGTGGCGTGGCGGCGCACCTGGTGGACGCGGTCCCCGCCCGCGCCCTCGCGGTGTACGCCCACCCCGACGATGTCGAGGTGGCCTGTGGCGGCACCCTGGCCCGCTGGGCGCGAGCCGGCTGCGCGGCCCACCTCGTCGTGGTGTGCCAGGGCGACAAGGGCACCACCGACCCCGACGCCGACCCCGCCGCCCTGGCCGCCACCCGGGCCGAGGAGGTGGCGGCGGCAGCCGACGTCCTCGGGCTGGCGTCGCACCGGATGCTGGGCATCCCCGACGGCGAGGTGGCGGTGACCGCGCAGCTCCTGGGCGACCTGGTCGCGGCGGTGCGGGCCGTCCGGGCCGAGGTCGTGGTCGCCCCCGACCCCACCGCCCTGCTGTTCGGCCGGCGTTACGTGAACCACCGCGACCACCGCATGGTGGGCGAGGCGACGCTCGACGCGGTCGCCCCGGCCGCGGCCATGCCCCACTACTTCCCGGGACGCGGGACGGCGTGGTCGGTGCCCGAGCTGTGGCTGTCCGGCACGTTCGAGCCCGACGCCCACGTCGACGTCGAGCCCGTTCTGGCCGTCAAGGCAGCCGCCCTGGCCTGTCACCGCACCCAGGTCGACCTGCCGGGCGAGCTCCTGCGCTCGGTGGTCGAGCAGCGAGCCGAAGACGCCGGCCGCGCCGCGGGCGTCCGCTACGCCGAGTCCTTCCGCCGCATGCTCCTCACCTGACCCCCAAAAGGAGTCCCTGGGGGTGTGGGGGCGGTGCCCCCCACAGAAGGCCCGCAGCCGGCTCCGCCGGCGAGGAGCCTGCGCGCGGCCGGAGGCCGCACGTCTCGGCGGTGGGGGGCTAGGGGGGAGGGGCTTTGGCCCTCCCCCCTACCTTCCACTCGCCCATGGCCCGCAGGCCGAGGACGGCGATGACGGCGACGCCGATCGAGCTGGCGAGGGATCCGGTGACTGCTCCGATGGCCTTTGGCACCTCGCACGCGCCGGTGCACTGCAGGTTGACGAAGGCCCAGCCGATGAGGCCGCCACAGCCGCCGCCGATGGCGATGGCGGCGAACGCCAGCACCCGGGCCCGCACCGACGGGAGGGCCGAGCGCCGGGCGTCCTCGGGAGCTGGCATCCGGGCGATCGTAGGATGCACCGGTGCGTTGCCTGGTCGTGGTCCCCACCTACCAGGAGGTGGGGAACGTCGACGAGCTCCTCCGCCGGTGCCGGGTGGCCCTGCCCGGAGGTGAGGTGCTGATCGTCGACGACGCCAGCCCCGACGGCACCGCCGACCGGGCCGAGGAGCTGGCCCGGGAGCTGGGGTGCGTCTCGGTGCTGCGCCGGCGGAGCAAGGACGGCCTCGGCGCTGCGTACCGGGCCGGCTTCTCGTGGGGCATCGAGCGGGGCTTCGAGGTGCTGGTCGAGATGGACGCCGACCTCCAGCACGATCCCGCCGCCCTGCCCAGCCTGCTGCACCGGATCGAGGAGGGTGCCGACCTGGTCATCGGCAGCCGCTACGTCGAGGGCGGCTCGATCCCGGCGTGGTCGTGGCACCGGCGGGCGCTGTCCCGCTACGGCAACCGCTATGCCGCCTTCGTCCTGGGGCTGCCCGTGACCGACGCCACCAGCGGGTACCGGGCCTACCACGCGAACGCCCTCAGGCTCCTCGACACCAGCGCCTTCCGGGCCGACGGCTACGGCTTCCAGATCGAGACGGCGTACCGGGTCCACCGGGCGGGCGGCCGGATCGACGAGGTGCCGATCGCCTTCCACGAGCGGGTCGCCGGGGCGTCGAAGATGTCCGGGCGGATCGTGCTCGAAGCCTGGGTCCTCGTCACCTGGTGGGCGTGCCGGGAGCGGCTCGAGCCGCGGATCGTGTTCAGGTGCCGGGACCGGCGCCGGCGGAGGTCCACCCCCGCGGCCCGCCCGGCCCCGGAGGTCCCTCCCGACCCGCCGCCGGCCCCCTGACCGCGGTCCGGCCGGCGCTGGGCCCCGACGGCGGGCGTCGCTCCGGCGGCAGGTGGCCGTAGGCTCGCACCGTGCGGGAGTGGCTCGTCGCAGGGGGTCTGGTGGAGCGGCCCGACGGCCGGGTCCTGCTGGTCCAGAACCGGCGGCCCGACGGCTCGCTCGACTGGTCACCGCCGGGAGGCGTGGTCGAGGTCGGCGACGGCGAGGCGGTCGTCGACGGGCTGACCCGCGAGGTCGAGGAGGAGACCGGCATCACCGTCACCGCCTGGGACGGGCCCCTCTGGCGCGTCGAGGCGGCGGCGCCCGGGCTGGGCTGGCACCTTCGGGTCGAGGTCCACCGGGCCGTCGCCTGGGAGGGCGAGGTGCGGGTGGGCGACGACCCGGACGGCATCGTCGTCGACGCCGGCTTCGTCGCCGTCGAGGAGTGCGGCGACCGGCTGCACGGCGCCGCCCGCTGGGTCTGCGAGCCGATGGGGGCGTGGCTGGCCGGCGCCGCCGAGCCGCTGTGGCGCTACCACCTCGACGGGGAGCGCCTCGCCCTCGCAACCGTCACCCGACTGTGAGCGACTCCGCCGCTTCGCCGCACCGGCGGGACGAGGAGGCATCGATCCTCCATGTCGACATGGACGCCTTTTTCGCCTCGGTGGAGATCCGGGACGACCCGGCGCTGGCGGGGCGGCCGGTCGTCGTCGGTGGGAGCGGTGACCGGGGGGTGGTGGCCGCCGCCTCGTACGAGGCCAGGGTGCACGGCATCCGCTCGGCCATGCCGTCGGCCCGGGCCCGGCGGCTGTGCCCGCACGCCATCTGGCTTCCCGGCCGGTACGACCGCTACGTCGAGGTGAGCCGCGAGCTCCACGAGCTGTTCGCCGAGGTGACGCCCCTGGTCGAGGGGATCGCCCTGGACGAGGCCTTCCTGGACGTGGCCGGTGCCCGGCGCCTGTTCGGCCCGCCGGCCGCCATCGCGGCCAGCATCCGGGCCCGCATCCACCAGGCGCTGGGCCTCACCGCCAGCGTGGGGGTGGCGCGGGTGAAGCTGCTGGCCAAGCTGGCGTCCGAGGCGGCCAAGCCCCGGGTCCGGCCCACCGGTGAGGTCGAGGCGGGTGCCGGGGTGGTCGTGGTCGAGCCGGCCCACGAGCTGGAGTTCCTGCACCCGCACCCGGTGCGGGCCCTGTGGGGGGTGGGCCCGGCCACCGAGAAGCGCCTCGCCCGCTACGGCGTCCGGACCATCGGGGAGCTGGCCGCCCTGCCGCTCGAGACCATGGTGGGAGCGCTCGGCCCGGGCCTGGGCCGCCACCTCCACGACCTGGCGTGGGCGCGCGATCCGCGGGCCGTGGTCCCCGACCAGGCCGCCAAGTCCATCGGCCACGAGGAGACCTACGGCCGCGACCTGGCCGGCACCGACGAGCTGCGCCGCGAGGTGGTCCGGCTCTCCGACGCCGTGGCCACCCGCCTGCGCCGCAGCGGCGTGGCCGCCCGCACCGTCACCCTCAAGGTGCGCTTCCCCGACTTCCGGACCATCACCCGCAGCCGCAGCTTGGCGGACGCCACCGACGTCGGCCACGACGTGGCCGACGTTGCCGCCGCCCTGCTCGAGGGGGTCGACACCTCGGCCGGGGTCCGGCTGCTCGGGGTGTCGTGCAGCCACCTCGGACCGCCGCCGGCCCGCCAGCTCGAGCTCCTCGAGGCCGGCGCCGCACCGACCGACCCCCACCGCCTCGCCGCCGACGCCATCGAAGGCATCCGGCGCCGGTTCGGGGACGAAGCGGTCGGACCGGCCACCCTCGCCACCGCCCGCGGCCTGCGGGTGAAGCGCAAGGGAGACACCCAGTGGGGCCCTCGGGACGAAGGGGCATGAAACCTGCTCCTCCGCGTGGCGGAGCGGTTGAGCACCGTGCAAAGATGGGCAGCCAAGCCGCCACGAGCTCTAGAAGAAGGTCGGGTGCCGTGCCCCTCTCCGAGGACGACCAGCGGATCTTCCGGGACATCGAGAACTCCTTCTACGAGTCCGACCCGGAGTTCGCCCGCAGGGTGGCCAACAGCCCCGACGTGGTCGGCCACGCCGCCCGGAACATGAAGCTGGCCGCCGTCGGGCTCGTCGTCGGGATCGTCGCCGTGGTCGCCCTCCTCCCCGTCGGGCCGATCTTCTCGTTCCTCGGCTTCGCCCTGATGGTCGCCTCCGCCCTGCTGTTCGTCGACAGCGCCCGCAAGGCCGGCAAGATCGGCCTGCAGTCGCTGAACGACGTGGTCAAGGATCGCCGCGAGACCCTCGACGAGGCCCGCCAGCGCATGCGCAACCGCATGAAGCGCGACGAGGACTGACACCGGTCGCTCCACCAGCAGGAACGGCCGGGCGGCCCAGCTCCCGCTCGGCGAGCGACCGGTGGGCCGAAAGCGCTGATCAGGTCTCGAGAGGCGCGGGACGGTTGCGGCGGCTGCGGCCGGCCCGGAGCCGGGCCAGGGCCGGGCGGGGGTCGAGGTCGCTGCGCAGGCGGGCCCCGCGGCGCAACGACCGCCGGCAGGCCCCGACGACGGTGGCGCGGTCGGCCTCGGCGGCTTCGGCCAGGCGGGCCGGGGCCGAGCGGCCCGTGTAGGCGGTTTGGACCACCGCCGCCCCCAGGCGGCGCAGCGCCTCGTGGGCCTCGGTGCCCCGCTCGATGCCCGCCAGGGCGGCCCCGCCGGCTGGCAGGCTGAGCCGGCGCAGCAGCTCGTCGACCGTCTCGGCCGGTCGCCGGCGGACCCCGGTGGTGGCCAGCGCCTGCATCGCCTCCTCCCAGGCCACGTGGACCCGGCCCTCGGCCGAGCCGCCGGCCTGGCGGCGGCGGCTGCGCCGGTCCCAGGCCACCAGGGCGGCCGAGCCTCCGGCCAGGGCCGCGAGCGCCGCCAACGCGGCGAGGTACGGTGCCGCCGCCCGCACGGCTCCGACCAACCCCGCCCACCGGTCCTCGGCCGGCCCGGTGGTCGGGTCGGCCTGGGCCTCGGCCTCGGCCTCTGCGCCCCCCGACGGGTCCGGCGTGGCCTCACCCGGGGCCGGCGCGGCAGGAGCCACGGTGGCAGGGGTCGCCGAGTCCGGACCGGCCGGGGCGGCCGGCGTGTACGGCACGCCCGTGTAGCTCTGGGCCTGGGGGTTGCCGGCGCTGGGCGTCGGCTCGAACGCGGTCCAGCCGACGCCTTCGAGGTAGACCTCGGGCCAGGCGTGGGCGTCCTTGTCCTTCACGGCGAACGTCCCGTCGGCCTGGGCGCCCGGCTGGAAGCCGACGGCCACCCGCGCCGGCAGGCCCATCAGCCGGGCCAGCAGGGCGTACGAGCCGGCGAACTGCTCGCAGTAGCCGGTCCTGGTCACGAAGAGGAACCGGTCCAGCGCGTTCCCGGAGTGCCCGGCGGGCGCCGACAGGCTGTAGGTGAACCGGTTGGAGCGGAGGTGCTCCTGGATGGCCAGCGCCTTGCCGTAGGGCGTCGTCTGGCCGTCGCCGATCCGCGACGCCAGCTGGCGGACACGAGCGGTCACCTCGCCGCCGATGCTGGTGTAGCGCCGCAGGTCCTCCTCGAGCCCGCTGCGGCCGGGCACCGACGGAGGTGCCCTGCGCAGCGCCTCGGGGTCCAGGTTCTGGACCTCCGACGTGATGGTGTAGGTGAGGCCGTTGCTGGTGTCCTTCTTCGAGATCAGGCTGGCCGACCCCGGGCTGTACGACAGGCCGGTGACACCGTCGACCGCGGTGGGGCGGTAGGCACCGGGGAGCCAGATCGACGACAGGCCGCTCACCGTCACCTCCTGGACGAGCGCTCCGCCCCCCGGCGCGCCCGGCCCGCCGTCGTCCCGGCCGAGCTGGCCCCGGGTGGCGGCGTACCGCTCGTTCGACGACCAGATCGTCCCGTTGAACTGGTCCAGGCTGGTGAGCCGCCAGTAGGCGGGCCGGTCCGACCTCACGGTGAAGACGTCGACGTTGGCGTACTGGCGCAGGCGGGTCTGGATGTCCACCAGCGGGCTGACCGTCGACCGGTTGCCGGTCCCCGACCCGCCGGCTCCCTTCTTGAACGACAGCATCGGCTTCGACGTGGCTCCGGGCACCCGCGGGGCGACCACGAGCGCACCGAGCACGGCAACGGCGCCGAGCACGGCGCCGGTGGCGAGCAGGCTGGGCAGCGCCCCCCGGTCGCGGCCACCGAACCAGGCGGTCTGGGTGCCGTCGAGGTTGGCCCGCTGCACGATCAGGAAGACCAGCGCCGCGGCGGCGAAGGCGGCCACAGCGATTCCCCGGTGGGACTTGGCGCCGAGCGCAGCTGCGAACACGAACAGGGCCAGACCAGGTGCGCAGGCCTCGAACGAGGTGCGCATCCGAAAGGCCGCCCAGTCGGCCAGGAAAGCGCACATGCAGACACCGACCACCGCCGCGACCAGGAACCCGGGGGCCGGGACCACGGGGGCGACGGCGGTGCGGAAGGCGCTCTGGGCGTCGGTCAGGGCCTGGCCCATCACCTGCACCGTGAACGGCGTCGGGATGCCGTAGGTGGTGGCCTGCGGGAACACCAGCTCGAGGGCGACCAGCAGGCTGAACAGCGGCGAGGCCACCGACGCCACGGTGAGGCCGGCGCCGAGCCGGCGAAGGCCCCACGCCAGGACGTGGCCCAGGACGGCGGCCGCCACCCCGTAGGGCAGCCACGTGGTGCCCCGGAACAGCCGACCGAGCGACAGCGCAACGGCCAGGGAGATGAGGAACGCGCAGAACGTGGCCAGGTCGTCGCGCGGGGCCGCCTTCGCCTCGGGGCTCCGCCACGGGAGCCGGCGCCAGGCGGGAACCGGTGTGGGCTGGGACGCCGGCGCCGGCGACACGCCCGGCGACCGAGGCGGGGCCAGGGTGCTCACGCGGTCACCTTGACCGGCCCGACCGCGGCCGTCCAGGCGGCCGCGAACCCGTTCTGGCCGGCGCAGCGCACGACCGTGGTGCCGGTCGGTGCCGGCGCCGAACCCATGAGCCGGTCGTCGAACACCACCACCACCGCCCCGCGCCGGCCCCGGCGGGCCCGGGCTGCGGTGTCGATGGCCGCGGGTCCGGCCCGGCCGGTGGTGATGGTGGCCAGCGAGCTGTCCTTGGCCAGGGCGACCCCGCTCAACGTCCGGACCAGCTCGTGCTCCGGGTCGGGGTCCGGCTCCCACGCCGCCAGCCGCTCGAGGACCCGGTCGAGGTGGCCCCGGCCGACCCCGTGCTCGGTGTCGACGCCGTCGGTCCCGACGAGCCGCAGCTCGATGCCCGCCGACAGGCAGGCGGTTGCGATCGACCCCGCGGCCGACATCGCCGCCTCGAACGACGCCTCGTCGTGGACCGAGGCCCGCAGGTCGACAACGACCGTGGCCCGGCCCTGCCACGGCAGCTCGTCCTGGCGGATCAGGAGGTCCTCGGTTCGGGCCGACGACTTCCAGTGGACCCGGCGCATGTCGTCGCCCATGACGTAGGGGCGGAGGGCGTGGAACTCCTCGCCGCTCGGGCCGAACGATGGCTGGGTCACGGATCCGCCCCGGGGATCGGCACCCCTGGTGTGGGGGAGCGCGGCGATCCGGTCGATGCGCGGGTAGACGGTGAGGCTGTCCTGCTCGGCCAGGTCGGCCGACCGGGCGACCAGGCCGAGCGGATCGGTGCGCACGACCTGCAAGGGCCCCAGGTTGAACAGCCCGCGGCGGTCGCTGGGCACCCGGTAGGCGGCCGTGCACCCCTCGCCCGGCCGGAGGGGCGCCAGCCGGAAGCGGGCCCAGCGGCGGCCCCCGTCGAACGGGTCGCGGGCGGTGACCACCGGGCTGCGGCGGATGCCGACGTTGCGCACGTGCAGGTCGACCCGGCAGGGCGAGCCGGCGTGCACCCGGTTCGGGACCACCCGGCGCACGGCTTCCAGCTCGACCGGCCCGTAGGCGACGAGCAGGATGCTCGCCCCGCACAGGAAGAGGGCGGTGAGCCCGAGGGAGGTGAGCTCGCGCAAGCCGAGGACCCGCCCGAGGACGGGGAGCACGACGGCCACCGTGACCAGGGTCCAGCCCCTGCGGGTGAGGCTGGCCCCCCGCATGGCCGCCCTCATGCGCGGGTGGTGGGCACGGGGATGCCGGCCAGGCACTGGCCGAGCAGGTCGCTGCTGGTCTGGCCGCCGAGGCTGGCTTCGGGGGTGAGGACCAGCCGGTGCTCGAGCACGGGGCCGGCCAGGGCCTTGAGGTCGTCGGGGACCACGTACTCCCGCCCGAGGGAGGCGGCCCTGGCCCGGGCCGCCCGCTGCAGGCTGAGGCAGGCCCGCGGCGACATGCCGAGGGCCAGGGCGGGATGGCGCCGGGTGGCCGCGGCCAGGTCGACGACGTAGCCCTTCAGCGACGGCGCCATGTGCACGCCTCGGCACAGGTCGATCATGGCCTCGATGTCGTCGGTCGCCATGACGGGCTCGACGTTGGCCATCGGGTTGGCGCCGGCATGGGTGTCGAGCATCTCGATCTCGGCGGTCCGGCTCGGGTAGCCCATGGCGATCTTGAGGAGGAAGCGGTCGAGCTGGGCCTCGGGCAGCGGGTAGGTGCCCTCGTGCTCCACCGGGTTCTGGGTGGCGATCACCATGAACGGGCTGGGGAGCACGTACGACGTGGCGTCGACGGTGACGGTCCGCTCCTCCATCGCCTCGAGCAGCGCCGACTGGGTCTTCGGGCTGGCCCGGTTGATCTCGTCGCCCAGCACGACGTTGGCGAAGATGCCCCCCGGCCGGAACTCGAAGCTGCTGGTGACCCTGCTGAAGACGGTGACGCCCGTCACGTCGGACGGCAGCAGGTCGGGGGTGAACTGGATCCGGTTCCACTTCCCGCCGAGGCTGGCGGCCAGTGCTTTGGCGAGGCTGGTCTTGCCGGTGCCGGGCACGTCCTCGATCAGCAGGTGGCCCTCGGCCAGCAGGCACAGGGCGGCCATCAAGATGGCGTCGCTCTTGCCTTGGATGACCTGCTCGACGTTGCCGACGATCGCCTGCACGTTCGCGGCAAAGGCGTCGATCGTCATGCTGCCCCGCCCGCGCATCCGTGACGCCACCGATTCGAGGTTACCGGGGGCCACGCCAGTTTCGACCATCGGGGTTGAGTGACGAACGGCGAGGCGGGGTGGTTCCCGGGTCCGGCCCCGCCGGCCGGTGGCCAGGGGTGGCCCGACGGCCTCGCGGGTACCCTCCTCCGCGTCCAAGAGGAGGAGGATCCGGTGGGCTTGATTCGCAAGACGGCGTCGATCAGCACGTTGGGGCTGGTGTCGTTCCGGAGCAAGAAGGAGAAGCTGCGCAGGGCCGAGGCCGAGCGCGAGCTGGCCAGCGCCGAGCTGCTGCGAGAGCACAAGGCCCGGGAGCAGGCCGAGGAGCGGGTGGCCAAGGCCGAGAAGAAGGCCCGCGAGGCAGAGCTGCTGGCCCTCAAGGCGGCGGGGGAGGCGTCAAAGGCGGCTCGCAAGGAGCGCAAGGCCGAGGAGCCGAAGGGGCGCCGGGCCCGCAAGCAACGCAAGCGCCGGCTGGCCCAGAGCGCGGCGGCCACCGCGGCCGCGGCCGCCGCCGGCAAGGCCGCCTCGTCGGTGAGCTCGTCGGTGGGCGCCGCCGGCGACCGGGTGCGCCCGGGCCTCGAGGAGGCCGTCGCCAGCGCCGGCCGGCGGGCCAAAAAGGCGCGAGCCCGGGCCGAGGCCGAGGCTGCCCGGGCCCGCAAGCGGGCCACCGAGGCCCGCAAGCAGGCCGAGGCCCAGGCCAGGGCGGCAAAGGCGGGGGCCGAGAAGCAGGCGGCAAAGGCGCGACGCCGGTCGGTCAAGAAGGTGGCCGAGACCGCAGCCGCCGCCGCGGCCGCCGAGGAGCGGGTCGAAGAGCTCGTCGACTGACGAGCGGCTGCCTCAGCGCTCCGACCTCGACCCTCGACTCAGACGTTCGAGTAGACCTGCTCGATCCGAGACAGCACCCAGTCGTAGGCCCCGGCCATCACCATCTCCTTGCAGTAGGCGCAGGTCCCGGAGGCGTCGAGGTCGAGCGGGGCGCCGCAGTTCGGGCAGGTCTGGCGGGTGCCGGATCCGGTCTTGGTGGTTGCGCTCGACGACCGGGTGAAGGTCCAGTCCTCGGTCCACAGCCGCACCACCCGGTCACCACGGACGACCTCGCCGCTCTGGGCGTCGACGTCGTAGTCGCGGCAGTAGGCGTGGATGCGGGCGGTGATCGAGTCGGAGTCGGCATCGGTGACGCAGTCGACGATCTCGCTGCGCCCGATGTGCAGGTCCTCGAGGACGTTCTTCCGGCCGGCGCCCGCCATCTCCTCGATCTGGGTGCGGTGGCGCAGCCAGATGCCGTCGGCCATCACCTTGCGCGACTCGGCCGGCAGCTGCTCGCACCACGCCCGCTGCACCAGGTTGAACGAGATCGTCACCCCGTTCAGGAACCCGGCCTCGTCAAAGGCGGGGTCGCGCTGGCGGATGCGCTCCAGCGCCTCGTCCACCTCGGGGTTGCGGGGCAGCGGCGGCGGCGGCGGCGGGGGCGGGATGTCGGAGGTCGCGGTGGTGAGCCCCTGCCGCTTGAACATCACGAACAGGGCCACCACGACCACGACGATCAGCAGGATGCAGACCAGGCCGCCGAACGCCGATCCGGCGCCCCCGGATCTCGAGTTGTACCCGGTGCTGTACCCGCCGCCGTACCCGCCGCCGTACCCGCCGCCGAAGCCGCCGCCGTAGCCCGAGCTCGACCCGCCGGAGCTGCGCGAGCTGGACCCCCTGCTCCCCGAGTTCGACGATTGGCCCCCACCGGCGCGCGCCGGCAACGCGCCGACCGCCGCCAGGTTCTGGCCGAGGTCGACGCGGACCAGCGACGTCACCGCTCGCCTTCCCCGGCCGGCTCCTCATCGGCGGGCGCCGCCGCGGGCGCCGTGGAGGTGCCGCACTCCGGGCAGAACTTGGCGGCCGGCAGCAGGTCGGCGTTGCAGCTGCGGCACGACGCCTTCATCTTCGTGCCGCAGTCGAAGCAGAACTTGGCGTTGGGGGTGTTGGCCGCCCCGCAGCTGGGACACGCCACCGCGGGCGGCCCGAGCGACGTGCCGCACCCGTGGCAGAACTTGGAGCCCTCCCGGTTCTGCTCCCCGCACTCGGGGCACGGGGCCGTCGCCGGAGGCGGCGACGCCGGCTGGCCCATCCCCTGGCCGGCCATGCCCTGCTGGAAGGGCGCGTTGACCGCCCCGCCGAGGCCGAGGCCCATGCCCAGGAAGGCGGTCTGGTTCGCGGCCCCGCCCTGGGCCAGCCCCTCGCCGGCACCCTCGAGCACCTGGCCCTGGGCGTACTGGAGGTAGTTCGGGTCGCTGGCCAGGCCGATCATCGCCCGCTTCGACGCCACCTTGTCGGAGAGGTCCTTGAGGCGGGCCTCGTCCTCCTCCTTCAGGTTGATCGTGAAGTCGCCGAAGCGGACCAGCTGCATGCCGTTCTCGGCCAGGACCGGGTTCAGCTTGCCCATCGTGGCCTCGGTGATCTCGCTGGCCTGGGACTTGATGCCGAGGACCGGGATCGTGTGGTCGAGGATCCCCTCGCTCACCAGCTCGCCCATGGCGTTCAGGAGCTGGCGGCCGATGAAGGTGGTGATGATCTCGTTGTCGGGCTGGTCCGCCGTGCCGATCACCGACTTGATGAGCAGGCCACCGTCGAACACCCGCAGCGAGTAGTCGCCGTAGACCCGGATCGACACGGGCATGTTGAAGTCGGGTTCCTTGATGGTGTCGAACGGGCCGCCGAAGCGCAGGCCCCGCGTCTCGGCCGTGCGGAGGAAGATCAGCTCGCAGCGGTAGGCGTTGTCGTAGAAGAGGCGGTCGATGAGCACGCCGATGACCGGCAGCTCCTGGGCGTCGATCGTGTACTGGCCCGGGCCCAGCTGGCCGATGACCTGGCCGGAGTTCACGAACACCGCGCAGTACCCCTCGGGCACGAAGGCCTTGGTGAACTTGCGGATCGACTTCTCCGGCCACTTGTAGACGAGCCGGTTGGCCGTGATCATCTCGTCCGGCATGGCGATCCGCAGACCGCCGATGTCCTGCCTGGCCTCCCTGAACAGCCCCACGGTGTGCCTCCTGTCAGCAGCGGCGCGCCAGCGAGGCGCTTCGGGTCTCAGAGGGTACCGACCCTCCCGTCACCATGTGGCCCAGCCCGAACCCGGTTGGGCGTGCCAACGTGGCGGGCGTGCCGGGGGTCGAGGAGCGCTGGCTGGCCGTCGACGTCGGGGGCACCAAGCTCGACGTGGGGGTGGTCGACGGCACCGGCCGCGTCGTCGGCCGCCGGCGGGCGGCGACGGCGGCCGCGGCCGAGGGGGGCGGTCCGGCGCTGGGCGACGCGCTGGTGACGCTGTGCCGGGGCGCCCTCAGCGCGGCGGGCGGCACGGTGCAGTCCGTGGGGGTCGGCTGTGGCGGCCCCATGGAGGGCGACCTCGTGTCGCCGCTGAACATCCCGGTGTGGCAGGGGTTCCCGCTCCGGGCCCACCTCGAGGCCGGGCTCGGGCTCCCGGTCTCGGTCGACAACGACGCCAAGGCCCTGGCACTGGGCGAGGGGTGGCTCGGAGCCGCCGTCGACGTGTCGGACTACCTGGCCATGGTGGTGTCGACCGGCGTGGGCGGGGGGATCGTGCTGGACGGCCGCCTCCTCGGCGGGGCCCTGGGCAACGCCGGGCACATCGGCCACGTCATCGTCGAGCCTGGAGGGGCCGAGTGCGGCTGCGGGGCCCGCGGCTGCCTCGAGGCCGAGTGCTCCGGGCTCCACCTGGGGCGGCGCCTGGGCCGGCCGGCCGCCGAGGCGCCGCCCGAGGTCGTAGCCCGCACCGGGCGGCTGGTGGGCCGGGCGGTGGCGTCGGTCTGCAACCTCCTCGACCTGCGGCTGGGCCTGGTCGCCGGGTCGGTCGCCCTCGGCTTCGGCGAGCCGTTCTTCGCGGCCGCCCAGGCCGAGCTCGACGCGTGCGCCCGGCTCGCCTTTTCCACCGGAGCCGTGGTCCGCCCCGCAGGCCTCGGCCCCGACGGGCCCCTCCTCGGCGCCGCTGCCGTCGCCCGGCGGAGCCGGCATGCCAGCTGACCGGCCTGGCCGGCTCCTGGCGGTGGCCTCGGCCGTGGCCCGGCGACCCGATCTGTGGCCGGCGGCGGCCCGCCAGGCGTGGCGGCTGGTGCCGCGCCGCTGGTGGTCCTCACCCCCCTTCCTCCCGGTGCCCGACCGGGGCTGGCTGCGCTTCCGCCTCGAGACCCAGTACGGCGGCGACGGCCGCGGCCCGGTGGACCCGGCCGACGTGGTGGCCTTCCTCGAGTGGTGCCGGGTGCAGGACCGGATTTGAGCCGCCCTCACTCGATCGCTGCGCTCGCTCCGTTCAGGCGGGTTCTTCGACCTGGGGCGCTCGTTGTCCTCCTCGGCGGCGGAGCCGCCTGCGGAGCGCGTCTTCGCCCTGCCGCGACCAGGCCACGGCCCGGCATGCCTCAGCCGGGCCTGTCCGGTGGTTGCCGGTGAGGACGTCGGGGGGGCGCGGGAGGTGGGAGGTGGTCGAGGAGCACGGGTCGGCTGCAGCGCTGCACGGTGAGCAGCTGCCGACGCCGGATCGTCGGCTGGTCCGGGTGGCCACCACGGACGGGCCCGCTTTGGTCCTCGGATCGTCGCAGATCGCGGGGCGGCTCGACGTCGAGGGCGCCGCGGCCCGGGGCATCGAGGTGGCCCGTCGGCGCAGCGGCGGCGGCGCGGTGCTGCTGTGGCCGGGGCACCAGGTGTGGCTCGACGTCTGCCTGCCCCGGGAGGACCCGCTGTGGGACGACGACGTCGGCCGGTCCGGCCGGTGGCTCGGCGGTGCCCTGGCGGCCGGTCTCGTCGAGCTGGGGGCCGCCGGAGCCGAGACCCACGACGGACCCTTCGAGCCGAGCGGGTGGTCCCACCAGGTGTGCTTCGCCGGGCGGGCGCCGGGTGAGGTGCTGGTGCGGGAGCGCAAGGTGGTCGGCACCAGCCAGCGCCGGTCCCGGGAGGGCGCCGTGTTCCAGGTGGCGGTGGCGCTGGTGTGGGCGCCGGGCACGCTGGTCGACCTCCTTGGCCTCCCCGCCGAGGCGGCGGCCGCCGTGGCCGGCGCCGGCATCGGACTCGGCGAGCTGGTGCGCCTCGTCCGGGCCGCCGACGTGGTGGATGCCGTGGTCGCCGCCCTACCTCCCTGAACGGGCGTCGCCGCGGTCAGCGGCGGTGCCGGGCGAGGCGCGGAGGAGGGCGGCCTCGGCGCGGGCGGCTCGCTGCAGGGCGGTGCGCAGGGCGGCCTCGGCCCGCTCGGCCCGCTGCTCGGCCCGCAGCAGGGCCGCTTCGAGGGCGGCGACCGCCGACCGGTCGCCGCCCGGCTCCTCGGCCGGCCCCGGCCGGGCCGCCGCAGCCAGCCGCTCCCCCAGCTGGGCCCGCTCGAGCACCGGTTCGAGCGGTACCTCGCGCATCGGCCCGTTGCGGCCGGGCACCAGCCGGCTGGCCAGCCGCCCGTCCCGGTACCAGGCCCGCAGCGTCGACCGGCTCACGCCGGCGGCCGCGGCAGCTTCGGCCACGCTCACCCATCTACTCGGCTCGACCATGTCAGGACCCTAACAGCCATAGGCCCTTGACAGGGTAGCTCCCGGGTGGGAACGTCTGGTTCATGTTCGACCGGTTCACCTCTGAGGCCCGTCGGAGCCTGGAGCTGGCGTCCCGCCTGGCCACGGGTCGAGGAGACGCCGCCGTCGGCCCCGACCACCTGCTGGCCGCCCTGGCCGACCCGGCCTCGGGGCTCGCCGCCGCCCTGCTGGCCGAGGCCGGGCTCGGTCGTGACGCCGTCGAGGCAGCCATGGACCCGCCGGCCGGCGGCCCCGGCGCCCAGACGCCGCCCTTCACGGCCAGCACCAAAAAGGCGCTCGAGCTGTCGCTGCGCGAGGCGCTGAACCTGGCCCACGGGCACATCGGCTCGGGTCACCTGCTGCTCGGGCTGCTCCGCCTCGGCGAGGGGACGCCGGCCACGCTCCTCGCCGGCCACGGCCTCACCCTGGAAGGCGCTCGCGCCGCGGTGCGCCAGCGCAGCGAGGGGGTCAAGCTCGGCGGCCGGCGACGCCCCCGCCGCACGGGGCGGATCGTCGAGGCGCCCACCCCGCACGAGCGGGCCCGGGACGCAGCGGCGGCACCGCCACCGCCCCCGGGCGACGACGACCTGGTGCAGCTGGCCAGCGACCCGGGGTCACGGCTGCACCGGGCGCTCAGCTCCCTCGGGGTCACCCCCGACGAGCTGCAGGCGGCGCTGGCCGAGGTGGCCGCCGAGCCCGACGACGGGCCGGTCGAGCTCGACCTCGGTGCCGGCGCCACCCTGCGCTTCGTCGCCGGGGCCCGGGCGGCCGACCTCCGGGCCCTCCTCGGGGCGGCCCAGCACGTGGAGGCGAACGACGACGCCGACGGCACGCTGCGGGTCGAGGTGCCGGACCTGGGGCACGCCGTCTGGGCCACCCTCGAGGGCTGGCTCACGGCCTGACGCCGGCCCGGAGCCACTTCTTCTTCCGCCCGGCTCCCGTTAGACGGGGGGTGTCGACGGGTAGAGGCAGGTGTCACATCTGGCCGCCCCACACAGGCCCCGACAGAGGGCGGGCGGCGATGCGACACCGAGCCGAGGAACGAATGAGAGAGGTGCGTGGAGTGGAGAAGGCAGAGGCAGCTGGGACCGGACGGCAGGAGGTGCGTAGAGCATGACGATGACCATGACCGATCCGATGGCGATGGTGGGCTTCGTCGCCTTTGACAGCGACGGCGTCGAGCTGGGCGAGGTGGAAGGCGTCTACATGGGCGCCGACGAACCGGAGTGGGCCGCGCTCCTTCTCCCGACGGGCCAGTACGCGATCGTGCCGCTCCTCGACGCCGAGATCTACGAGGACAGCATCGAGCTCCCCTACACCGCAGCCGAGGTCGCCAGCGCGCCGCTCCTGCAGGAAGACCTGCTCGAGGACCTGACCGAGGAGCAGGAGGCCCTGCTCACGGACTACTTCAGCGGCGCGTCGGGCATCCCGGCCAGCCCGGCCACCGACGTGGCGTCCACCGCCAAGGAGCAGGGCAGCCAGGTCGCCTCGACCGCAGTCGAGCACTCCCAGGAGGTGGCGTCCACCGCCAAGCAGGAGGGCCAGCGCGTCGCCTCGACCGCAAAGGCGCAGGGCCAGCAGGTGCTGCGCTCCACCGCCGACCAGGCCAGTGAGGTCGTCGTGGCGGCCAAGGAGCAGGCCGCCGAGGTCGCCGAGCAGGCCACCGAGCAAGCCCGCAACCTCCTCGAGGAGACCCGCACCCGGCTCGAGGAGCAGACCGCCACCGGCGCCCACCGGCTGGGCGAGCAGCTCCAGCGGCTGGGTGAGGAGGCGCTGGCGCTGTCCGAGGGACGGCCCGAGGAGGCGCCCACGGTCCAGGGCTACGTGAAGCGGGCTGCCAACACGCTGCTCGAGACGGCCGACCGGGCCTACGGCGTGTCGAACGACATCCAGACCCGGGGCATCGGCGGGGTGCTGACCGACGTGCAGACCTTCGCCCGCCGCCGGCCGGGCGTTTTCCTGATCAGCGCGGCAGGGCTGGGCCTGGTGGCCGGTAGGGCCGTCCGGGCCACGAAGGACGACGGCCAGGAACCCGACGAGCCGCCGGCGCTGCCCCGTCGCACCACCGCGGCCAGGCCGGTCCGGTGATGGCCAGCTACCGCTACGCCGAGGACGAGGCCGAGGAGCAGCCGCTCGGCGAGCTGTTCTCGGAGCTGTCGGGCAACGTCCAGACCCTCCTCCGCAAGGA
The DNA here is from genome assembly GCA_030448245.1 of Acidimicrobiales bacterium. GTDB lineage: Bacteria > Actinomycetota > Acidimicrobiia > Acidimicrobiales > JAUJNH01 > JAUJNH01. The sequence continues at coordinate 115,663 of JAUJNH010000005.1, read as the reverse complement.
GGTCGAGCTGGCCAAGCTCGAGGCCACCGAGCAGGCCAAGCGGGCCGGCAAGGCGGGCGCCCTGTTCGCGGTCACGGCCGTGTTCGGCTTCATCGGCCTCCTCCTGCTGTTCTTCGCCGCCTCGTGGGGCCTGGCGGCCGTCATCCCGGACGGTCTGGCCTTCCTGGTCGTCGGGATCGTCACCCTGGCCGTGGCCGGCGCCCTCGGGATGTCGGCGAAGAAGAAGGCGGCCGCCATCAGCCCGCCCAAGCAGACGGTGCAGACCATCAAGCAGGACGTGCAGGTGGCGCAGACCTCGCTGAAGCGCGGCCTGCAGGCTGACGCGCCGTCGGGGAAGGGGACTTGATGGCAACCGACGCAGAGCAGCTGCGGCGGGAGATCGAGGAGTCGCGTCGCGGCGTCGGCGAGGCCCTCGAGGCGATCGGCGACCGGGTGGCCCCCAAGAAGGTCGTCGAGCGGGCCAAGGACAACGTGGCCGAGAAGGTCGAGGAGGTCAAGGACAAGGTGAGCCCCGGGCGGATCGTCCGGCGGCGCACGATGACCATGCGGAACGCCCTCGGCCGGGTGGTCGGCCACGACGACGGGGACATGGAGCCAGACATGGAGATGGAGACGGAGACGGTGAAGGAGCTCGGGATGCAGCCCAGCAACGGAAGGTCCGGCAGCAGGTCCTCGGAGCTGCTCGGCTCGGGCCGGGATCAGGCCGGCGGGTTGTCCCGGCGGGCGGGCTCGGCCGCCGACGGGGCCCGCTCGGCCCCGCGGGCGGTGCGCGAGCAGGCCGAGGGGAACCCGGTGGCGGCAGGGCTGTTCGTCCTCGCCGCCGGCTTCTTCGTCGGCTCGATCCTGCCGGCCTCCGACCGGGAGCGTGAGCTGACCCGCCGGGCCCAGGCCGAGATGGAGCCGCTGAAGGAGAAGCTGACCGAGACCGGCAAGAGCATCGCCGGCGAGCTGCAGCAGTCGGCCCAGCAGAGCCTCGAGCAGGTCAAGGACACGGCGACGCAGGCCGCCCAGCGGGTCAAGCAGGAGGCCGAGGCGCGAACCGAGGCCGTGAAGTCGCAGGCGCAGGAGGCCACCGCCGAGGTCAAGGACGAGACGACCTCGGCGTCCCAGCGGGTCAAGTCGGGCGCCAAGCGGTCCACGGAGGCGGTCAAGGCGCAGGCCAAGCAGGCCAAGAGCGGGACCAAGGCGACGACCAGCGCCGCCAAGGACTCGGTGAAGAAGGCCCCGGCCGCCAAAAAGGCCCCGGCTGCCAAGACGGCGCCGGCCGCCAGCAAGGCGCCGGCCGCCAAGAAGGCCCCGGCGAAGCGGACGACCCCCACCGTCACCGCC
>JAUJNH010000005.1:111192-114234 GCA_030448245.1 Acidimicrobiales bacterium | reverse complement strand
GGCGCCGGCCGCCAAGAAGGCCCCGGCGAAGCGGACGACCCCCACCGTCACCGCCCGCCTGTAGCGCACCGCTGCCAGCGGGGGGGCCCTGCGCCCCTCCGCTGGGTCTGGCAGGCGTGATGCCGCCCTGCCAGGACGAGGAGCTTCCGGCTCCCGCACGAGCGGCATCACCGTAGCGCGTCGCCGATCGCGGCCACCCGTCGCTGAGCCGACGGGGAGTCCCGGTTCGAGACGGCGATCCCGACGTCGGCCCGGCCGCCTGTTGCCCACTGCCGCGGGCGGCCTCGCGCGCCTGCGGTGGCACGGGCGCGCCCCGACGACTGCGGGAGCGGGCCTGTTGTTCGCACCGTTTGGGTGCTGTGAGCGGCCGCAGGGACCGTCCGAGGTTGCCGGTGGGTGATCAGAGCGGTAAGGTGGGGCCTCGTGGGGTAGCAGATCACCCAGGTGGGGCCTGAGGGGGCTCCGCGGCACACCACGACGGTCAAGGAAGAGGGCATGGACCGGTTCGTCGGGAGGTACGAGCACTCGCTCGACACCAAGGGAAGGCTGGTGCTCCCGGCGCGCCTGCGGCCGGCCTTCGAGCAGTCCGGGGGGTACCTGACCAAGGGTCCCGAGGGCTGCGTCGACCTGTGGCCCCACGAGCGGTTCCAAGCCAAGCTGGCCGAGCTCGAGGCGGAGGCGGCCGAGGCCGACGACCGGCGGGCTCGGGCCCGCGAGCGGGTGTTCGCGGCTGCGGAGCACGTCACGCCCGACGTCCAGGGGCGCATCCCGATCGCTCCATACCTGGTGGCGTTCGCCGGCCTCGACCCGGCCAGAATCCTCGTCCGGGGGGCCAACAAGACGGTCCAGCTGTGGAACCCCGAGCGCTGGGAGCGGCTGGAAGCGATCGCCGAGCAGGACCTCCTCGGCGACGAGCAGGAGGCATCGTGAGTGGTGCCGCCTGGAACGCTGGGCTCATGCGCCACCCTCCGGGCCGGCTCATGGGCACACCCCTCTCCGCAAGGGCCTGGCGCGTCGGTTCCGGGGTACCTCCCCGGAGCGCGTCCCGGCCCGGAGAGTGGCACATGAGCCCCGCGTTCCAGCACGAGCCCGTGCTCCTGGCGACCGTGGTGGCCGTGCTGGCCGCCGGGCCGCCGGGCTGGTCGCTCGACGCCACGTTGGGCGGCGCCGGCCACGCCGCCGCCCTCCTCCAGGCGGCCCCCCACCTGTCGGTCCTGGGCCTCGACCGCGACGTCGAGGCGCGGGAGGTCGCCGCCGGGCGGCTCGCGCCCTTCGGCGACCGGGTCAGGATCGTCGCCGGCCGGTTCGCCGACCTGCGCCGCCTCTGCGACGCCGCCGGCGTCACCAGCCTGAGCGGGGCCCTGTTCGACCTCGGCGTCTCCAGCCCCCAGCTGGACCGGCTCGACCGGGGCTTCAGCCACCGCGGGGCGGGGCCGCTGGACATGCGGATGGACCGGTCGGGCGGTCGGACCGCAGCCGACCTGGTGAACGGGCTCACCGAGGTCGAGCTCGCCGCCGTGCTCGCCGCGGGTGGGGAGGACAGGTTCGCCCGCCGCATCGCCCGGGCAGTGGTGGCGGCCCGCCCGGTCGAGACCACCGACCACCTGGCCGAGCTGGTCAGAGCCGCCATCCCCGCCCCCGCCCGCCGCCGGGGCGGCGACCCGGCGAACCGCGCCTTCCAGGCTCTGCGCATCGCCGTCAACGACGAGCTCGACCAGCTCGAGCCGGCGCTGGCCCAGGCGCTCGACCTCCTCGCTCCAGGCGGGCGGCTGGTGGTGCTGTCGTACCACTCGGGTGAGGACCGGATCGTGAAGCGGGTCCTGGCCGGCGTCACCGACGAGGCGAAGCCCCCCCGAGGGCTCCCCGTTCCCGCAGGCACGGCCACGGCCGCGTTCCGCCGCCTCCGGGGCCTGCCCCGCACGGCGCCGGCCGACGAGGTGGCCCGCAACCGGCGTGCCGCGTCGGTGCGCCTGCGAGCGGTGGAGCGCACGAGCGGGGGATCGGGCCCCCGATGACCGCACTGCTCCGCGCACCGGCCCGGCCCCGGCCCCAGCCGCCGCCTCCACGCCGGCTGCGGGCGGCGACCCCCCGAGCGGGCACCCGTCCCGCCGTCCCGGCTGGGGCCCGGCGCGACCGCAGGCGCCTCGGTCTGCTGGCCAGCGGGCTGCTCTTCACGGTCGTCCTGGTCGGCAACGTCACCGTCCACGCCTCGATCACCCAGGGCCAGTTCGAGCTCGAGCGCCTGCAGGATCGGGCGGGCGAGCGGGAGGCCGCCTACCAGCAGCTCCGCCTGCAGGTGGCCGAGGCCGAGGCGCCGGAGCGCATCGTCGAGCGGGCCCGGCAGATGGGGATGGTCGAGCCCGCGAAGGTCACCTACCTCACCCCGACGACGAGGACCTCGAGCAGCGAGCAGCCGTCCGGCGCCTCGGAGCCGCGGACCGAGGCCGCCCAGAGCTGGGGCCGGGTCAAGCCGCACCTCGACGGCCGCCGGTGAGGCGGATCCGCCAGCCGCCCCGGCCGCTGTCGGCCGAGGAGCTCCGGCCGTCCCGGCGTGGCCGGGCGGCGCCGATCCCGCCGGTGCCACCGCGCCCGCAGCCGCGCCGGCTCTCGAGCGAGGAGCTGCGTCCCTCCCGCCGCCGGGCCGCCGCTGGCCGCAGCGCCGGGCCCGCCGCGGCGCGAGCCCGAGCACGCCCCGCCGTCGCGGGAGGCTGGGCCGGGCCCGCGGGCGCCGGAGGCAGAGGCCGCTCCGGGGGTCCTGGAGGCGGCCGTGCAGCCGCGACCGGGCTGCGGGTCGTCGCCGCCGCAGGCCGGGGCGCCGTCCAGGCCGGGTGGCGCGAAGCGGTGCGGCCGAGCCCCGCCGCCCCCGCGAGACCGGTGCTTCGTGCCCTCACGAACGGCCCGGCGCCCCCCTCCGGCCGCCGGGGTGCCCGACCGCAGGCCGGCGGGCCGAACCTCCGAGTCGGCAGCCCGCATCGCCCCGCCCTGCGGCCCTCGCCGGCCGAGCGCCGGCGCCCCTCGCCTCGCCCCACCCTGCTGCCCTCG
>JAUJNH010000005.1:61490-111092 GCA_030448245.1 Acidimicrobiales bacterium | reverse complement strand
GCCCTCGCCGGCCGAGCGCCGGCGCCCCTCGCCTCGCCCCACCCTGCTGCCCTCGCCGGCCGAGCGCCGGCGCCCCTCGCCTCGCCCCACCCTGCTGCCCTCGCCGGCCGAGCGCCGGCGCCGGACGATCGAGCGGGCCGCGGCGATCCCGGCCGTCGACACCTCGCGGGTGGCGCCGGCCCGCCTGCACCTCCTGCTGCTCCTGTGCGTGCTGGCCGCCGTCGGGATCGTGGGCCGTCTCGTCGTCCTGCAGGTCCAGCAGGCTCCCGAGCTGGCCGAGCGGGCCCGCCGGCAGCTGGTTCGCACCGACCTCCTGCCGGCCCAGCGGGGGTCCATCTTCGACCGGACGGGGCGCGACCTGGCCATCTCGGTGCAGGTCCCCACCATCGCCGTCGATCCTCGCCTGGTGACCGACCCCGCCCGGCAGGCGCAGGTGCTGGCCCCCCTCCTCGACGTCGACCAGGACCTGCTCGAGGAGCGGCTGTCCCGCAAGGGCTCCAAGTTCGCCTACCTGGCCCGCAAGGTGGACGAGCAGACGGCCAGGCGGGTGGCCGAGCGGTCGGCCGAGCTTCCCGGCGTGTTCAGCTTCCTCGAGCCGAAGCGGTTCCTGCCGGCCGACTCGCTCGCTCTGCCCGTCCTGGGCAAGGTGAGCCACGAGGGCGAAGGGCTGAGCGGGCTCGAGTACCAGTTCCGGGACGTGCTGGGCGGCTCGCCCGGCAAGCTGGTGACCGAGCGGGACCAGCAGGGGCGCGAGATCCCCGGCGGCCGCATCGAGCTCGACCCGTCGGCCCGGGGCGACGACCTGGTGCTCACCATCGACCGGTCGCTCCAGCACGAGACCGAGCGGCGCCTGGCCGCCCAGATCACGGCCACCTCGGCCAAGGGCGGCATCGCCCTCGTGATGGACACGGCCTCGGGCGACCTGCTGGCGGTCGCCAACCTGGTGACCGAGGTGCTGCCCGCCACCGCCCGCAGGGGCGAGGTCCCGCAGGTCCTGCCCGCCGACAAGAACGAGGCCGTCACCAACGTGTACGAGCCCGGGTCGGTGGCCAAGCTGATCACCGTCGCCGGGGCCATCGAGGACGGCAAGGTGCGGGCCGACGAGACCCTGTCGGTGCCGAACGTGATCCAGGTGGGCGACCACACCTACACCGAGCACGACCCGCACCCGACAAAGGCGTGGAGCGTGACCGACATCGTCGCCAACTCGTCGAACGTCGGCACGATCATGATCGGCCAGGAGCTCGGGAAGGAGCGCTTCGACTCCTACCTCCGCTCCTTCGGCTTCGGGACCAGGACCGGCCTCGGGGACCCGGGGGAGAGCCCGGGGATCCTGCTCGACCCCGGCAGGTACAACTCGACCTCGATGGGGTCGTTCCCCATCGGCCAGGGCATCGCCGTCACCGCCGTGCAGATGCTCGCCGCCTACAACGCGGTTGCGAACGGCGGCGCCTACGTGGCCCCCCGCCTGGTCAAGGCCACGGTCGGGCCGGACGGGACGCAGCGACCGTCGGCTGGGCCGGAGCCCCGCCAGGTCATCAGCCCCCAGACGGCGGCCGAGATGACGAAGATGCTGACCGAGGTGGTGCGGGTGGGGACCGGCATCCTGGCCGGCGTCGACGGCTACACGGTGGCCGGCAAGACGGGCACGGCCCGCAAGCCCCTGGTCGGCGAGCGGGGCTACGAGGAGGGTGCGTACGTCTCGTCCTTCGCCGGCTTCGTCCCCGCCGAGAAGCCGCAGCTCACGGCGATGGTCATCCTCGACCAGCCGACGCCGATCTTCGGGGGCCTGGTCGCCGCCCCGGTGTTCGCCGACCTGTCCCGCTATGCGCTGCGCGAGCTCCGCATCCCGCCCCAGGTCGGGGCCCAGCGGCCGACGACGGCCCGGGCGGCCGACGCCGAGTCGGCGAAGGGGGTCGGCGACCTGGGCGACGCCAGGGCGCCCAGCACGCTCACCCCGCAGCGCCCGTCGGCGCCGACCAGCACCTCGGCTGCGGCGGCGCCGGGCTCCTCCACCCCAACCAGCACCTCGACGACCACCGACCGACGCGGCGCCGCCACGTCGGGCCGCACCAGCAGCGCGGGTACGGTGGCCCGCCGTCCCGTGACCGATTCGACCCGGAGGTGAGCCCGGTGCGGCTCGACCAGCTCCTCGACGGTGTCCGGGTGCTCGACATCATCGGCGATCCGGCGGTCGAGGTGACCGCCATCACCTTCGACTCCCGGGCCGTGCGCCCCGGGGCCCTGCACTGCTGCCTCCCGGGCGGCCAGCAGGACGGCCACTGCTTCGCGGGTGACGCGGTGGCCGCGGGCGCCAGGTCGCTGCTGCTCCGGCACGACGTCGAGCTCCCGGTCAGCCGGGTGCTCGTCGACGATCCCCGGGCGGCCATGGCCCCGGTGGCCGCCGCCTTCTACGGCCACCCCAGCCGCTCGCTGGCCGTGGTCGGCATCACCGGGACCAACGGGAAGACGACCACGGCCCACCTCGTGGCGCACGTGCTCTCGGCCGCGGGCCGGCGCTGCTCGACGCTGGGCACGCTGACCGGCGGGTTCTCGACGCCCACCACGCCCGAGGCTCCGCTCCTGCAGTGGGCGCTGGCCACCGCGGTCGCCCGGGGCGACGCCGCGGTCGCCCTCGAGGTGTCCAGCCACGCCCTGGTGCGCCACCGGGTCGACGCCACCGCCTTCGCCGTCGCCGTCTTCACCGGGCTGTCCCAGGACCACCTCGACGAGCACGGCTCGATGGAGGAGTACTTCGCGGCCAAGTCGAGGCTGTTCACCGACCACCAGGTCGGTCACGCGGTCATCACGGTCGACGACCCGTGGGGGGCCCGGCTGGCCATGGACGTCGAGGCGGCCGGCCGCGTCCGGGTGACCCGGGTGACCCTGGCCGACTGGCCCGACGAGTGGCCCCTCCCACTGCCCGGCGACCACAACCGCCGCAACGCCCTGTGCGCGGTGGCCGTGGGCCGCGTCCTGGGGGTCAGCCCAAAGTCCGCCGTCGAGGCCCTGGCCGGGGTGCCCGTGGTGCCGGGGCGGATGGAGCCGGTCGATGCGGGGCAGCCCTTCGCGGCCTACGTCGACTACGCCCACAAGCCCGGTGCGCTCGAGGCCGTGCTCCAAGCGGCCCGGCGGATGGGCGAGCGGGTGATCGTCGTGTTCGGGTGCGGCGGCGAGCGGGACCGGTCCAAGCGCCCGGAGATGGGCCGGCTGGCCTCCGGGCTGGCCGACGTCGCCATCCTGACCAGCGACAACCCGAGGAGCGAGGACCCGATGGCCATCATCGGCGACGTGCTCGGCGGGATCGACGGGCGGGGGCGGGCCGAGGTGCACGTCGAGCCCGACCGGCGGCGGGCCATCGAGCTGGCCGTCCGCCAGGCCCGGCCGGGCGACGTCCTGCTGGTGGCCGGCAAGGGCCACGAGGTGGAGCAGGAGGTGGCGGGGCGCCGCGAGCCGTTCGACGACCGAGACGAGGTGCGGCGAGCCATCCTGCGCCTCCCGGGTGGCCGGTCCTCGTGATCAGCCTCCTGATCGCCGTCGCGGTCAGCACCCTCGTCTCGGTGTTCGGCACCCCGCTCGTCATCCGCTACTTCCGCCGCCACGGGATCGGCCAGCAGATCCGAGAGGACGGCCCCGAGGGCCACTTCACCAAGGCCGGCACCCCCACGATGGGCGGGGTGATGATCGTGGCCGGCGGCGTCGCCGGTTACGCCGTGGCCCACCTGCGCAAGGAGCAGGAGCGGGTGATCTTCACCCGGGCCGGCCTCCTGATCGTGCTCCTCATCATCGGCGGCGCGGTCATCGGGGGCCTCGACGACTTCCTGAAGGTCAGCCGCGAGCGCAGCCTGGGGCTCAACAAGCGGGCCAAGAGCGGGAGCCAGCTGGTGCTCGCCCTGGTGTTCGCGTGGCTGGCGTACGCCGCAGCCAAGTCGCCGACCACCATCTCGATCGTGCGGGCCGACGGCTTCCACGTCGACCCGGGCGTCGTGGGCTGGGTGCTGTTCGTCATCCTGCTCGTCATCGGGGCGTCCAACGCCGTGAACCTCACCGACGGGCTCGACGGCCTCGCCGCCGGCTCGGCCGCCTTCGCCTTCTCGGCCTTCGCGCTGATCGCCTTTTGGCAGTTCCGCCACGTTCCCGTGTACGAGGTGCCCCAGGCTCTCGACCTCGCCATCCTGTCGGTGGCCATGCTCGGGGGCTGCGTCGGCTTCCTGTGGTGGAACGCAGCGCCGGCCCGGATCTTCATGGGCGACACGGGCAGCCTGGCCATCGGCGCCGGCCTCGCCGGCCTCGCCCTGTTCACTCGGACGCCCCTGCTGCTCCCGCTGGTCGGCGGCCTGTTCGTGGCCGAGACGCTGTCGGTCATCATCCAGGTCTTCGCCTTCCGGGTGTTCCGGCGCCGGGTCTTCCGGATGGCGCCGATCCACCACCACTTCGAGCAGAAGGGGTGGCCGGAGACCACGGTCATCATCCGCTTCTGGCTGATCGCCGGCGCTCTGACCGCAGCCACCCTCGGCGTCTTCTACTACGACTACCTCCTCCGCTGTCCCGGCACGCCGGGCTCCCGATCGTGCGCCGCGCCCCCGCCGGTGCCCGCGGAGGCCGAGGGCTGATGGCGGCGATTCGGGCCGCGGCCCGAGCCTCGAGCTCCTCCACCGCCACCGGCATCTTCCTCGTCGTCGCCGCCCTCAACGTGGTCGGTCTCGTGATGATCCTGTCGGCGTCGTCGGTCCTCTCCATCCGGGGCCACGGGTCGGCCTGGTACTTCGTGGCGAAGCAGTCGCTGTGGGCGACGCTCGGGGTCGTCGCCCTGCTCGCCGCCAGCCGCGTCGACCACCGCCGGCTCCGGCCCCTCGCCCTGCTGGCCATGGGCGTGACCGTGTTCCTTCTCCTGCTGGTCCTGGTGCCGGGTATCGGCACCACGGTCTCGGGCTCGACCCGCTGGATCTCGGTCGGCCCGCTCAACCTCCAGCCCTCGGAGCTGGGCAAGCTGGCGCTCGCGCTGTTCTGCGCCGACCTCCTGGCCCGCCGCGAGGCGCGCCTGGGCGACTGGCGGGCGGGCCTCCTGGCGGTCGGCCTGGCCACGCTCCTCCTGGTCGCCCTGGTCATGAAGCAGCCGGACATGGGCACGTCGGTGTGCATCGTCCTCGTGGCTGCCGGCTGCACGTTCGTCAGCGGCGTGCCCACCCGCCATCTGCTCACGAGCGCGGCCGCCCTGGCCGCGCTGGGGGGCCTGGCCGGTTGGCTCGAGCCGTACCGCAGGGCCCGGATGCTGTCGTTCCGCCACCCGTTCGACCAGTACGACGGCGACGGCTACCAGCTGGCCCAGTCGCTGATGGGCCTCGGCTCCGGAGGGGTGCGCGGCGTCGGCTTCGGCCAGAGCAGGGTGAAGTGGGGCTTCCTCCCCAACGCCCACACCGACTTCATCTTCGCGGTGATCGGCGAGGAGGGCGGACTGGCCGGCACGCTGTTCGTCGTCGGGCTGTTCGTCGCCCTGGCCTGGCTCGGCGTGCGGGCCGCCCTCCGGGCCCCCGACCGCTTCGGCACCCTGCTGGCGGCCGGCATCACCACGTGGCTGGTCGGCCAGGGCCTGGTCAACATCTGCACGGTCGTCGGGCTGGCCCCGGTCACCGGGGTCCCAATGCCCTTCGTGTCGTTCGGCGGGTCGGCGCTGGTGATCTCGATGGTGGCGGCGGGCGTCCTCGTCAACATCGCCCGCAGCGGCGAGCGCGAGGACGCCGCCGAGTCGCCCGTCGCCCCCACCGCCGTCGGCGCACGGCCGTGACGGCGCGCCGGTCCGCCGGCCCGAGCCGGCGATGACGGCCAAGCACCGCTTCCTCCTCGCCGGGGGCGGCACGGCCGGGCACACCGTGCCGGCCATCGCCGTCGGCCGGGCGCTGGTGGCCGCCGGGGTCGACCCCGACTCGATCCTGTTCGTCGGGGCCCGGCGGGGCAGCGAGGGCCGGCTGGTCCCCGAGGCCGGCTTCGCCATCACGCTGCTCCCGGGCCGGGGCATCCAGCGGCGGCTGACGCCCGCCAACGTGGGTGCCGTCGGCGGCCTCGCCGTCGCCCTGGTCCAGGCGCTGGGGCTGGTGCTGCGCACCCGACCTCGCGCCGTCCTCAGCGTCGGCGGCTACGCCGGCGTCCCCGTCGCGCTGGCCGCGGCGCTGTTCCGCCGGCGGCTGGTGGTGGCCGAGGCCAACGCGGTCCCGGGGGCGGCCAACCGGCTGGCCGCCCGCTTCGCCCGTGCCGCGGCCGTGTCCTTCCTTGGGACCCCGCTGCCTCGGGCCGTGCTCACGGGCAACCCGGTCCGGGCCGAGGTCCTGGCCGTCGACCGGAGCCCCGCGGGCCGGGCGGCCGCGAAGGCCGCCCTCGGCCTCCCCCTGGAGCGGGTGGTGATCGGCGTCAGCGGTGGGAGCCTCGGTGCCCGCCGGCTGAACGGCGCGGTGCGTGACCTGGCCGAGGCGTGGTCCGAGCGCACCGACGTCGCCATCCACCACGCCGTCGGACGCCGCGACTGGTCGTCCTTCACCAGCCCGGCTCCCGGCCGGCTGCACTACCGGGCCGTCGAGTACGAGGACCGCATGGACCTGGTGCTCACCGCGGCCGACCTGTGGGTGGGACGAGCGGGCGGATCGACGTGCGCCGAGCTGGGCGTGGCCGGGGTCCCCGCCGTGCTGGTGCCCCTGCCGGGCGCCCCCGGCGACCACCAGACCGCGAACGCCCGGGCCATGGCCAGCGCCGGCGCCGCCGTGGTGCTGGCCGACGCCGACTGCACCGGTGCCCGTCTGGCCGAGGTCCTCGAGCCTCTGCTCGTCGACGCCGACCGGCGGGAGGCGATGGCGTCGGCGGCTCGCACCACCGGGCACCCCGACGCCGCCGAGCGGGTCGCAGCCCTGCTCCTCGAGCACGCCGGATGACCCCGCCCCTCGACCTGGCGAGGCCGCGTCGGGTGCACATCGTCGGCGTCACTGGCACGGGCATGAGCGCCTACGCCTCGGTCCTGGCCGCGGCGGGCCACCAGGTGACGGGCAGCGACGCGGCACCCGACCCGGCCGTCGCCGAGCGGCTCCGCGCCGCTGGCGTGCTCGTGCACGCCGGCCACGACCGGGGGAACGTCCCCGTCGACGCCGAGGTGGTGGCCGCCTCGACCGCCATCCCGCCCCGCAACCCGGAGCTGGCCGAGGCCCGTGACCGGGGCGTGCCCGTCCTGCGGCGGGCCGACCTGCTCGCCTCGCTCTGCGCTCTTCGCCGCACGCTGGCGGTGTCGGGGACCCACGGCAAGACCACCACCACCACCTTCTTGGTCCACGCCCTCCGGGGCGCCGGGCGGCGGCCCTCGTTCGTGGTGGGAGCCGATGTCCCCTCCCTGGGCCACGGCGCCCACTGGGACGACGAGGACGACCTCCTCGTCGCCGAGGCCGACGAGAGCGACGGCACGTTCCTCGAGCTTCCCCGCTCCCTGGCCGTGGTCACCAGCGTCGAGGCCGACCACCTCGCCACCTACGGCGGCACCATCGAGGGACTTCGCGACGCCTTTTCCCGCTTCGCCCTCGAGACGCCCGGCCCGGTGATCCTCGGCTCCGACGACCCCGGCGCCGCCGCCCTGCGGCGGTCCCGTCCCGATGCCGTGACCTTCGGCACCGACGAGAGCGCCTCGTTCCGCATCACCGACCTGTCGTTCGAGGGGATGCGCTCGCACTTCACGCTGCGCTACGCCGGCGGCGCCTGCACGGTCGACCTGCCCGCTCCGGGCCTGCACAACGCCCGCAACGCGGCGGCCGCCCTGGCCGCCGCGGCGGCCCTGGGCGCCGACCCCCAGCGGGCCGCCGCCGCCCTCGCCGCCTACGGGGGCGTGCACCGACGCTTCGAGCCGCGGGGCGAGGGCGGCGGCGTCACCTTCGTCGACGACTACGCCCACCTCCCGGGCGAGGTGCGGGCCGTCCTGGCCGCCGCCCGCCAGGGCGGGTGGGACCGGGTGGTGGCCGTCTTCCAGCCCCACCGCTTCAGCCGCACCCAAGAGGTGCACGAGCAGTTCGCCCAGGCCTTCGCCGACGCCGACGTCCTCGTCGTCACCGGCATCTACGGGGCGGGCGAGGAGCCACGGCGGGGGATCACCGGCCGGCTGGTGGCCGAGGCCAGCGGCCACCCGGGCGTCACCTACGTCGAAGACCGAGGCGCCGTGGCCGCCACGGTCCGCACGCTGCTCCGCCCGGGCGACCTGTGCCTCAGCCTGGGTGCCGGTGACATCACCTCGCTCGCCGACGAGCTGCTCGGGTGAGGGAGGCCGACATCGACGCGGCCATCGACGAGGTGGCGGCCCGGCTCGGGCCGCTGGCCCGCCGGGACGCCCCCTTGGGCCAGCGCACCACCTACCGGGTCGGAGGGCCGGCGGCCCTGCTGGCTACGTGCGCCGGCACGGCCGAGCTGGAGGCCGTGGCCGGTGCCGTGGCCGCCACCGGCGTGCCCACCCTGGTGCTCGGCCGCGGCTCGAACCTGCTGGTGGCCGACCGTGGCTTCCCCGGCCTGGTGGTGTCGCTGACCGGCGCCTTCGAAGCGGTCGACCTCACCTCGTCGCGGCCCGGGGTGATCGCCGGCGGCGCCGTCGCCCTCCCGGCCCTGGCCCGCCAGTGCGCGTCCGCCGGCCTGACCGGCTTCGGGTGGGCGGTGGGCGTGCCGGGGTCGGTGGGCGGCGCCGTCCGGATGAACGCGGGCGGCCACGGCTCCGACATGGCCGCCACCCTCGTCGCCGCCGACGTGGTCGACCTGGTCGCCGGTGGCGTGCGGACGGTGCCGCGGGACGAGCTCGCCCTCGGGTACCGGACGAGCGCGGTGGGTGCCGGACACGTCGTCGCTCGCGCCCGGCTCCAGCTGGCCGAGGGCGACGCCGCCGCGGCCAGGGCCGAGATCGACGCGATCGTCCGCTGGAGGCGCGAGCACCAGCCAGGGGGCCAGAACGCGGGCAGCGTCTTCACCAACCCGCCCGGCGACTCCGCCGGCCGGCTCGTCGACCTTGCCGTTGGCCGGGGGCTCAGGATGGGGACGGCCCGGATCTCGGAGAAGCACGCCAACTTCATCCAGGCCGACGAGGGCGGGTCGGCGGCCGACGTCATCGCCCTCATCCGCGCCGCCCGCCGCCTGGTGCACGAGCATGGGGGCGTGACGCTGCACCCGGAGCTCCGGCTCGCCGGCTTCGACGAGGACGAGCTGGCTGGCGTGGTCGGCGAGGTGCAGGGATGAACAGTCGCCGGGAACCGGGGCGCGACGGGTCGTCGCGGTCGCTACGCCTGGCTCGGTCGCCGCAGGCAACCGCCGCGCCGGTGTCCGAGGCCGCCGGCGAGGAGCCCGCCCTGGTCGAGGGTGGCCGCCGGACCCGGGCGCGAGCGCGGGCCGAGCGGCTGCGGCCGGGACCGCAGGCGGGCCTGATGGTCGATCCCCGGATTGCCGCCCGCCGCGCCCGCGTCGAGGCCGATGCGGGGACGGCCCTGGTCCGGCACCGCCGGCGGGGGGCGCTGGTCCTGGTCGTCGTCGTGCTCGCCGCCGCCGGTGCCGCGCTGGCTGCGCTCAGCCCTCTCGCCAGCGTCCGCCGCGTCGAGGTGGTCGGGGCGCAGCGGACTGCGCCGGCCGCCGTGCGCACGGCCAGCGGGCTCGAGGAGGGGCCTCCGCTCCTGCGCGTCGACACGCGCCAGGTGATCGCCAGGGTGCAAGGCCTCGCGTGGGTGCGGAGCGCCACCGTCGAGCGGCGGTGGCCCAGCACCGTGGTGCTGACCGTCGAGGAGCGCCAGCCCGCGGCGGTCGCCCCCTGCGACGCGGGCGCCGCGGCGGGGTGCCTGGTCGATGGCAGCGGGCGGGTGCTGGCGCCCGCATCGCAGGACCCGCGGCTCGCCGGCGGGCTCCCGCGCCTGGAAGGCGTGCCGGCGGCGGGGGAGCCCGGGTCGATGCTGCCCGCACCTGCCTCCGGCGCCCTCGCCGTCGCCGTCAACCTGCCCAGCGCGCTGCGGCCCCTCGTGCTCGGGGTGCGGGGCGACGGGCCTGACGTGGTGCTCGACCTGCGGGCTCCGGGCCGCGACGGGAGCCCGCCCGTCGTCCGGCTGGGGCCCCCCGACCGCATCGAGGACAAGCTCACGGCGGCTGCCACCGTCCTGGCCCGGACGTCGGTGAACGGCTTGGCCGTGCTCGACGTGCGGGTCCCGGAATCCCCGGCGCTGACGCGCGTGAAGCGGTAGTGAAATCCCCGGCCTTGCCACCGCTGATCCATTCCGGTAACTTCTGCCCGTCTGATCGAGGTTTACATAACACTACATGTCTAGTTGAGGTCGAGAGTTTGGCCTGATCACCCGGGATCCTCGGCGTTCTGCGGTTCGAGCCTCGTCGCCGCGACAGAAATGCATTCGACCATCAAGGAGCAAGACCGCATGGCGTCCGTGACCTATCTGGTGGTCATCAAGGTGATCGGGGTTGGAGGTGGCGGCGTCAACGCCGTCAACCGGATGATCGACGCCGGCTTGAAGGGCGTCGAGTTCATCGCCGTCAACACCGATGCCCAGGCGCTCCTGATGAGCGACGCCGACACCAAGCTCGACATCGGCCGCCAGCTGACCCGCGGCCTCGGCGCCGGCGCCGACCCCGAGGTGGGCAAGGCCGCCGCCGACGAGCACCGGGAGGAGATCGAGGAGGCGATCAAGGGCGCCGACATGGTCTTCGTCACCGCCGGCGAGGGTGGTGGCACCGGCACCGGAGCCGCCCCCGTCGTGGCCGAGGTGGCCCGCAGCATCGGCGCCCTGACCATCGGGGTCGTCACCAAGCCGTTCAGCTTCGAGGGCAAGCGGCGGGCGATGCAGGCCGAGGACGGAATCGGCCGCCTGGCCGACTCGGTCGACACGCTCATCGTCATCCCCAACGACCGCCTCCTGACTGCGTCGAACGAGAAGACCTCGATGGTCAGCGCCTTCAAGATGGCCGACGAGGTGCTGCTCCAGGGGGTGCAGGGGATCAGCGACCTGATCACCACGCCCGGCCTCATCAACACCGACTTCGCCGACG
This sequence comes from Acidimicrobiales bacterium, assembly GCA_030448245.1. Taxonomy (GTDB): domain Bacteria; phylum Actinomycetota; class Acidimicrobiia; order Acidimicrobiales; family JAUJNH01; genus JAUJNH01. The sequence continues at coordinate 100,049 of JAUJNH010000005.1, read as the reverse complement.
TCAAGGCGATCCTGAAGGACGCCGGCACCGCGATGATGGGCATCGGCTACGCCAGCGGTGAAGGGCGGGCTGAGGCCGCCGCACGCGCCGCCATCACCAGCCCGCTGCTCGAGTCCTCGATCGAGGGCGCCCGCGGCATCCTGCTCCTCATCTCCGGCGGCAGCGACCTCGGCCTGTTCGAGTTCAGCCAGGCCGCCGAGATCATCCAGGGCGTGGCTCACCCGGACGCGAACATCATCCTGGGCTCGGTGGTCGACGACGCCCTCGGCGACGAGATGCGGGTGACCGTCGTCGCCGCCGGCTTCGACCGCTTCGACGCCGGGACGGTCGGCCGCCCGGCCGGCCGGACGACGCGCGAGCCGGACCGCGGCCTCTTCCAGCCCCGCAAGGATCCGTACGCGGCGGCCGAGGACGACTTCGGAGACGACGACTTCGACGTCCCGTCGTTCCTCAAGTAGCGGTTGCGCCAAGAGGGTGGTGGCGTGCCTGGCGTGACCACCGCCGACCGGACCCAGCAGGTTGCGGCCCGGCTGGCTGACCTCCGTCGGCTGATCGAGGACTTGGGACGCGACCCGGCCTCGGTGCGGATCGTCGGCGTGACCAAGGGCCACGGACCGGAGGTCGGCGCGGCGGCGATCGCCGCCGGGCTCACCGACCTGGGCGAGAGCTACGCCCAGGAGCTCGCGGTCAAGGCGGCCGACGAGCGGCTGCGGGGGGTGCGGTGGCACTTCATCGGCGGGCTGCAGGCCAGGAAGGTGCGCTCGGTCGCCGCGCTGGTCCACCTGTGGCAGTCGATCGACCGCCCGAAGCTGGTGCACGAGGTGGCCCGGTGGGCGCCCGGTGCCCGCGTGCTCGTGCAGGTGCGCCTTTCCGACGAGCCGGGCAAGGCCGGGTGCGACCCGTCCGAGGTGCCGGGCCTGGTGGCCGAGGCCGCTCGCGCCGGTCTGCTGGTCGAGGGCCTGATGGGCGTGGGCCCCACCGAGGGCGGCGCCGAGGCGGCCCGGCCCCGCTTCCGCGAGCTCGCCCGTACCGCGGCCGACCTCGGCCTCGAGACCGTCTCGATGGGCATGTCGGACGACCTGGCGGTCGCCGTGGCCGAGGGTGCGACGGTGGTCCGAGTCGGTGCCGCGCTCTTCGGTCCTCGACCAGCGCGTGCCGCAGTGCGAGCATGGGGCCCGTAGGAGGACGACTCACAGATGGCAGGTGGTATGCGCAGGATCATGGAGCACCTCGGGCTGGTCGATCCCCCGGAGTACGAAGACGGCTACGGCTACGGCTACGAGGCCCAGCCCCCGCCGCAGCAGGTCCAGCCGCCGCCCCGGACCCGGCCGGTGGACGAGGGCATGGGCACCATCCGGCCCCTGCCCCGCGACCCGTCGGCCGGCGAGCCGATGGGCGGTGCCACCAGCGTCACGCCGATCCCGCGGCCCGCCCGCACGGTGCAGCAGGTCAAGGAGCAGCGGGTGCACGTCGTCAGGCCGCAGGAGTTCTCGGCGGGCCAGGAGATCGGCGACCGCATCAAGCAGGGCGCACCGGTCGTGGTCTCGGTGGTCGACACCGACCCGGTGGTGGGCCGGCGCATCATCGACTTCTGCTCGGCCTGTGTGTACATGGTGGACGGGCGGATGCAGCGCGTGGCCAAGAGCGTGTTCCTCCTCACACCTGCGAACGTCGAGATCAGCGACAGCGAGAAGCGGCGCCTGCAGGACCAGGGCCTCTACAAGCTCGAGATCTGACCGGCGGCGAGGGGCCGTCCGGCCACCGCCGCCTACCATCCGAACCCCGTGACGATCATCTGCGCCATCCTCAGCATCTATCGGTTGGTGCTCATCGCCCGAGCGATCACCTCCTTCTTCCCGGTCACTCCCGGCACCGCTTTCGGGCAGGTCGTGGAGGTCCTGTACAAGCTGACCGAACCGGTCCTCGGCCCGCTGCGGCGGGTCATCCCGCCCCTCGGCATGTTCGACCTGTCGTTCCTCGTGCTGCTGATCGTCCTGCAGGTCGTCCTGGGGCTCCTGGGGTGCCCGCGCTTCATCTTGTGAGCCGCCGCCGCGGCGGGCGTCGCACCTAGGCTGTCGAAGATGGACCTGACGCCGGATGCCCTGCGGGAGGCGACGTTCCGCGCCGCCTTGCGGGGCTACAACGTCGACGACGTCGACGAGTTCGTCGAGCGGGTGTCGGTGGGAGTCGGCGAGCTTCTCGAGCAGGTCCGCCTCGCCTCGGAGCGGGCCGCCGGGGCCGAGCGGCGGGCCAAGGAGGTGGCCAGCTCCCAGGAGGCCATGAAGCGCACGCTGGGCCACGCCCAGAAGCTGGCCGGCTCGTTGGTGGCCGACGCCCGGAAGGAGGCGGTCAGGATCGGCGAGGAGGCCCGCCAGGCGGCGGCCGCCCTCCGTGCCGGCGCCCAGGAGGAGGCGGCCAACGGGCAGCAGGTCCTGGAGCAGGCCCGGGCGGAGGCGGATCGCCTGCGGCGCGAGGCGGACAGCGAAAGGACCGCGTCGCGGGCCGAGGCGGAAGCGGTGCGGGCAGCCGCCCGGGCCGAGGCCGAGGAGCTGCGCCGCGCCGCCCGGGCCGAGGGAGACGCCGAGCGGGCTGTCGTCAGGACCCAGCTCGACGCCATGCTGGCCGAGGCCGCCAAAGGCATCGACGCCGACCTCCTGGCCGAGGTCGAGCGGCTGCGCAGCGTGCGCCAAGCCCTGCAGCTGGACGTCGCCATCCTCACCAGCTGGATGCACGACCAGCGCCTGTCGGTGCGCGGCGTGCTGGTCGAGACCCTCGCCGCCATCGACCGCTCCGGCCCGGCCGAGGACCCGCCTCCGGTGACCGACGTGGACACGACCGTCCGCCTCGGTGGCCACCCCGTCGTGACGGCGGCGGCGTCGGCCCCGGCCGAGCCGCCATCCGCCGCGCCGCCGGCCGGGGCGAGCCAGGCACCACCCGAGGTCGGTGCCGCGGTCGATGCCGAACCTCGGCCGTGGCCCCCGGTGCCGGCGGCCGAGACCGACGAGGCGCCGCCCCAGGGGTTCCCCGACCTGCCCGACGAGGAGTTCCTCGCCGAGCTGAAGAAGGCGGCGTCCACCGCCAACGACCTGCCGCTCGGCGCTCCTGACCAGGATCGCTCGACCTGATCATGTCGGCTGCTCACACATACGCGGATCCTCCGCGTCGCGGGACTAGTGTTCCGCGGCCACTCGTCCCAAAGCAGAAGGTGTACCCGTGCTCCTCCTCGTGACCATCCTCCTCGTCGTGGTTGGCGCGATCAGCCTCGTGATCGGCTACGTGCAGTCATCGCTGCCACCGATCTACCTGTCCATCGCCTGCAGCGTGGTCGCCTTCGGGGTGTTGCTGATCTTCGCCCGCATGAGCGCCAGGTCCAAGGGCGGCGCGGCCGCGGCTGGGCCTGCGCCACTCGACTTCGACCGGCCCCAGGCGGCGGAACGCCCGCAGCCGGCACCGGCCATGGCGGGCGCCGGAACGCTCGGTCGCTCGTCTTCCAGCGAGACGTTCGCCCCTGAACCCGATCGCGACGCCGAGCCGGCGTCCGGCTACGGGGCCGGCGCCGACGAGGCTGACGACGAGCCCGTCGACGACGACTTCCCGATCGAGCGCTACGACTCGAGGCGGGTGGGCGAGATCCTTCCGCTCCTGGCCGAGCTGGACGTCGACGAGCTCGACCTCGTGCGCGAGCACGAGGAGCGGGGCAAGGGTCGAGCCACCGTGCTCGCCCGCATCGACCAGCTCATCGACGAGCTCGAGTCCGAGGACCGTGAGGAGGCCGCGCACCGTTTCGACGCCGCCGACGAGGTCGACGAGCCGCCGGCGCCCCCTGCGGCTGCGGCCCCCCCGACCGTCAGCGTGGCTGCCCTGCCCGAGGACGACGTCGACGACGACGACGACTACTTCCCGATCGAGGACTACGACGACCTTCGGGCCAGCGAGATCCTCCCGTTGCTGCCCGAGCTGGACGACGACGAGCTCGAGATGGTGCGGCGCCGGGAGAGCGCCGAGATGGGCCGGGCGTCCATCCTGCACAGGATCGAGGCGCTCCTCGACAGCCAGTCCGCGCCGCCTCCGGTGACCCCGTCACCGGCGCCGGAGCCGGAGGTGGCCGTCGAGCCCGAGCCGGAGCCGGAGCCGGTGCTGAGCAGCGCTCCGCTCCCGGCCCCCCCCGCGAAGCGGGCCAGGGCGGCCAAGGCGACGTCTGGACGTTCGTCCAAGGCCGGTGCCGCCAAGGCTGCCCCGGTCGAGGTGGTGTCGGCCATGGCGCCGGCGGTCAAGGGCGCGAAGGCACCGGCCAAGCCCCCCGCCAAGCCGCCGGCCGCGAGGGCCACCAAGGTCACGAAGGTGCCGCCCAAGGCGGCCAAGGCACCGGTCAAGGTGGGGAAGGCAGCGACCCCGGTCAGGGTGGCCAAGGCACCGATTCAGAAGCTGCCGGCCCAAAAGGCGCCGGCCCCCGGACCGAGGAAGAAGGCGGCGGCCGAAAAGGCGCCGGCGGTCAAGGTCGTGCCGGCCAAGAAGGCCCAGAAGGGCGCCGCCGGGGCCAGCTCGACGCCCGCGGCGAAGACCACCAAGAGGGCCTCGAAGCGCTGAGGCCGCGGCCGGCGCTCAGCCGGCCGCCCGCCGGAGGCTGATGCGCACGGGCCCATGCCCGGCCAGCTCGGCGTCGACGGCCCTGGCGCCAGCCTGCTCCACCACGGCCACCTCGGTGGCCAGGACCTCGGTGGCGATCACCGCCCGGTTGGCGTCGACGGCGTCGCGTGCCGACGGCGGCACCTCGATGCTCAGCTCGATGCGGTCCCGGACGTCGAGGCCGGCCGCCTTGCGGGCCTCCTGCACCAGGCGCACGACGTCACGGGCCACGCCCTCGGCCTCGAGCTCGGGGGTGACGGCCACGTCGAGGACCACGACGGCGTCGTCGCCCGGCAGGGCTCGGCTGGTGGCCTCGTCCCGGGGCAGGAGACGAAGGTCGAACTCGCCGGGCTCGAGCGCCACGCCGCCGGCGACCACGGTGCCGGCGGCCCGCGACCAGTCCCCGGCCTTGGCCGCCCGGATCACCTGCTGCACCTGCGTGCCGAGCCGGGGGCCTGCGACCCGTGGGTTCACGGTCAGCACCAGGTCCCCCGCCTCGTCGACCGAGCCGGTCAGGCGCACGTCGCGCACGTTCAGCTCGTCGGCGATGAGCGGCCGGAACGGCTGCAGGGCCTCGGCACCCGTGCCGGCGACGGTGGCCGCCGGGAGGGGCAGGCGGGTCCGCAGCACGGGCGCGTGGCTCTTGCGGATGGCGTGGCCGGCCGAGCACACCTCGCGCACCCGGTCCATGGCCTCGACCAGGCTCGGGTCGGCTGCCAGCTCGTCGGCCACCGGCCAGTCCTGAAGGTGCACCGAGCCGCTGTCCGGGTCGAGCACGGCCCACAGGTGGTCGACCGTCAGGGGCAGCAGCGGCGCGGCCACCCGGAGCAGGGTGTGCAGGACAGTGAACAGGGTGTCGACGGCGGCCTCGTCGCCGGCCCACAGGCGGTCGCGGCTGCGGCGCACGTACCAGTTGTTCAGGGCGTCCAGGAAGCGTGAGACGGCCCAGCACGCCCCTGAGAGGTCGTGGGTCTCAAAGGCGGCGGTGGCCTGGACGACGAGGTCCCCGGCCTTGGCCAGCGCGTAGCGGTCGAGGACGTCGTCGGCGCTGGTGACCAGGCGTGGGCGGTGCTCGGCGTACAGCGTGAGGGTCCGGCAGGCGTGCCACAGCGGCAGGACGGCCTCGCGAAGCGCCGCCTCCATGGCCGCGTCCTTGGCCACCAGGTTCCCGCCTCTGAGGATCGACGACGACAGGAGCGACCAGCGGACGGCGTCCGAGCCGACCCGCTCGAACGCCTCGAGCGGGTCCGGGTAGTTGCGCAGCCGCTTCGACAGCTTCCGCCGGTCGCTGCCGAGCACGATGCCGTGGGCCACGCAGGCCCGGAACGGCGGACGGTCGAACAGCGCCACCGACAGCACGTGCAGCGTGTAGAACCAGCCCCGGGTCTGGCCGACGTACTCGACGATGAAGTCGGCCGGGAAGTTGTCCTCGAACCAGTCCTTGTTCTCGAACGGGTAGTGGACCTGGGCGTAGGGCATCGACCCGGACTCGAACCAGCAGTCCAGGACGTCGCTGACGCGGCGCATCGTGGCTCGGCCGCTGGGGTCGTCGGGGTTCGGCCTCGTGAGCTCGTCGATGCCGGGCCGGTGCAGGTCGTCAGGGCGAACCCCGAAGTCGCGCTCGAGCTCGTCCAGGCTGCCGTACACGTCGATCCTCGGGTAGGCCGGGTCGTCGCTCTTCCACACCGGGATGGGCGCGCCCCAGAAGCGGTTGCGGCTGATGGCCCAGTCGCGGGCGCCCTCGAGCCACGACCCAAAGGCGCCGTCGCGCACGTTCTCGGGCACCCAGGTGATCTCCTGGTTCAGCTCGAGGAGGCGCTCTTTGATCTTGGTGACGGCCACGAACCACGAGGACACGGCCCGGTAGATGAGGGGGGTGTCGGTGCGCCAGCAGTGCGGGTAGCTGTGCACGTACGAGTCCTCGCGCACGACCAGCCTGCGCTCGCCCAGCGCCCGGATGATCGGTCGGTTGGCCTCGAACACCTGGAGACCGGCGAAGTCGGCCACCTCGGGCGTGAACCGCCCGGTGTCGTCGACCGGCACGATCACGGGGATCCCGTTGGCGTCGCCCACCGCCTTGTCGTCCTCACCGAACCCCGGAGCGGTGTGGACGACGCCCGTGCCGTCCTCGTCGGTGACGAAGCCGCCGGCCAAGACCCGGAAGGCCCCGGGCGTCCCGGCGAAGTACGGGAAGAGGGGCTCGTACTCCAGCCCGACCAGGTCGGCGCCCGGGAGCGTCCGGACCACGTGGCCGCCCAGCTCACGTTCGTACGCGGCGACGCGCGAGGCCGCCACCACGACCTGGCCTCCCTCGTGCTCGACGACGGCGTAGTCGATCTCGGGGCCCACGACCAGCGCCAGGTTCGACGGCAGGGTCCACGGCGTGGTGGTCCAGGCCAGCACGTCGGTGGGCACCCCGCCCAAGCCGTCGCGCAGCCGGAAGCGCACGGTGATCGCCGGGTCCTGGCGGTCCCGGTAGGCGTCGTCCATCTTCGTCTCGAAGTTGGACAGGGGCGTCTCGCACTCCCAGCAGTAGGGCAGCACCCGGTAGCCCTCGTACAGCAGGCCCTTGTCGTGCAGGGCCTTGAAGGCCCACAGGACGCTCTCCATGTACGGGAGGTCCATGGTGCGGTAGTCGTCCTCGAAGTCGACCCAGCGGGCCTGGCGGGTGACGTAGCGCTCCCACTCCTTGGTGTAGCGCTGCACCGACGCCCGGCAGTGGTCGTTGAAGCGGGCCACGCCAAAGGCCTGGATGGCGGCCCGCCCGCTCAGCTGCAGCTCGCGCTCAGCCTCCATCTCCGGGGGGAGGCCGTGGCAGTCCCACCCGAAGCGGCGAGCCACGTGGCGGCCCCGCATCGTCTGGTACCGGGGCACGGCGTCCTTCACGTAGCCGGTCAGGAGGTGGCCGTAGTGGGGGAGGCCGTTGGCGAAGGGGGGTCCGTCGTAGAACACGAACTCGGGCGCCGCCTCGCGCTGGTGCAGGGACGCATAGAAGGTCTGCTCGTCGTCCCACCGGTCGAGGACGGCCCGCTCCAGGGCCGGCAGGTCAGGGCTCGGATCGAGCTCGGCGAACGGTCGGAGCGGCCCCTCGGAGCGGGCGGCAGAGGGGGGCGCGTCCGGGGCCATGGCCGGCCTAGCCTACGGGGCTCACCTGGTTCCGTCGGACTGGTTTGGATGGCCTTCCTCGACACCGGTCCGGGTCGTGGTACCTTCCGGCGCCCCCCGGACAGGAGCTGCCATGCCCGCTGCCAAGAAGGCCACGACGCCCAAGGCGAAGGCGACGGCCGCAGCGGTAGAGGCGAACGCCACGCAGGCCTCCACCGTCGAGGGGCAGAGCCACCGGGTGCCCAAGGACAAATGGCTCGCCAAGCAGCAGCAGCTGCTCTACGCCGCCCGGGCCGAGCGGATCGAGGGCGCCGAGGCGTTGAAGGCCGAGGCCGACCAGATGGCGCTCGACGCCGAGCCGGGGGACACCCAGTTCGACGACGAGTCGGGCGAGGGATCGACCGCCGCAGTGGACCGCGAGCGCGACCTGGCGCTGTCGGCCCAGGCCAGGGCCGAGGTGGTCGAGATCGACGTGGCCCTCGACAAGATCGACGAGGCGAGCTACGGGACGTGCGACAAGTGCGGCAGGCCGATCCCGAAGGCTCGGCTGGAGGTCATACCGTGGGCTGCCCTGTGCGTGAACTGCAAGAGCGGGGGCCTGTCCGCCCGGCGGTGACGCCCGGTCGCGCCCGGCTGTCCGCGGCCGGCGTCTCGGTCGTCTCGCTCGTCGTCGCGGCGCTCGACCAGATCTCGAAGACCTGGGCCCTGGAGAGCCTCTCCGGGCGCGAGCCCGTGCAGGTCCTGGGCAGCCTGCAGCTGGCGCTGTCGTTCAACTCGGGGGTCGCCTTCAGCCTGGGCCGGGGATCTGGGCTCACGATCGTGCCCCTCGCCGTCGCGGTGGTCGTGCTCGTCGTCTTCGCGGCCCGCAACCTGGGGGGCCGCCTGCCGGCCACGGCGGTGGGGCTGGTGGTGGGAGGCGCCGTCGGCAACCTCATCGACCGCCTGGTCCGCAGCCACGACGGGGCGGTCGTCGACTTCATCGACCTGCAGTGGTGGCCGGTCTTCAACGTGGCGGACGCCTGCATCGTGGTCGGCGGGGCGCTCCTCGCCCTCACCTCGGTGCGCCGGCCCCCGGCCGAGCCGGGCCGGGGTGCCGGGTGCAGCTGACCGTCCCGGGCTCACTCGGGGGGGAACGGGTCGACAAGGCGGTCGCCCTGCTGAGCGGGCTGGCCCGCAGCCAGGTCAACCACCTCGTCGAGGCCGGCGCGGTGCGGGTCGACGGTCATCCGGTGGCCACCCGGTCCCGCCGGCTGGTGGCCGGCGAGGTCCTGGACGTCGACGTGCCCGCGGCGGGCGACCCTAGCCTCGTCCCCGATCCGTCGGTCGAGGTGCCCGTCGTCTTCGAGGACGACCACGTCGTCGTCGTCGACAAGCCGGCCGGGCTGGTCGTGCACCCCGGCGCCGGCAACCAGACCGGGACCATGGTGCACGGCCTGCTCGCCCGCTACCCGGAGCTGGCCGGCGTCGGCGGCGACGGCACCCGGCCCGGCGTGGTGCACCGGCTCGACGCCGGCACCAGCGGCCTCCTCGTCGTCGCCCGGACCGGGGAGGCCTTCCACCACCTGGTGGCCCAGCTGGGGGCCAGGACCGTCGAGCGGCGGTACCGGACCCTGGTGCACGGCCGGGTGGCGGCACCGGCAGGCGTCGTCGACGGCCCCATCGGGCGGGACCCGCGCGACCCGACCCGCCACGCCGTCGTCGCCGGAGGCAAGCAGGCCCGCACCCACTACGAGGTCGTCGACCGGGGGAGCGACACGACCCTGCTGGCCTGTCGCCTCGAGACCGGCCGCACCCACCAGATCCGGGTCCACCTCGCCGGGATCGGCCACCCCGTCGTCGGCGACGTGCTCTACGGGGGCCACCCGGACCTGGGGCTCACCCGGCCCTACCTGCACGCCTTCCGGCTCGCCTTCCACCACCCGGCGACCCGCGAGCGGGTAGCCTTCGAAAGCCCTGTTCCCCCCGACCTGGTAGAGGCCGATGCGCGACGATGACGCAACCATCCTTCGCCAGGTGATGCTGGTGGTCGCCGCCGCCATCTTCTGCCTGCTCTGCGGCAGCATCGCCGGGATCTTCGTGGTCCGTGACAGCTACGGATCGGGGGCAGGCGAGCAGCCGGTCCAGCTGCCGCCGGCGACGCGGCCGCCGGGCTGACCTCGGGCTGCGCCCGTCAGTCCTGGAGCACCTCGAGCGAGATCGGCACGGCCAGCGCCTTGCTGATCGGGCATCCCGCCTTGGCCTTCTCGGCCGCTTGGGCGAAGCCGTCGCCATCGAGGCCGTCGACCTCACCCCGCACGCTGAGGGTGATGCCGCTCACCATCCAGCCACCCTTCGGGTCGGGATCGAAGGCCACCTCAGCGGTGACCTCCAGCGACCGAGGCGTGCCCCCGGCCTCGGCCAGGTCGTGGGACAGCTGCATCGAGAAGCACGAGGCGTGGGCGGCGGCCACCAGCTCCTCGGGGCTGGTCGTGCCGTCCGCCTGGTCGGCGGTCCGCTTGGGCCAGGACACGTCGAACGTGCCGGCGCCCGAGCTGGTCAGCTCGACCTGGCCGTGGCCGTCGGTGAGGCCGCCCTGCCAGGCGGTCCGTGCACTGCGTGTGGGCATCGGGTCTCTCCGGTCGTCGTCGGGTGACCCCGATCTTGTCAGCGTCGGCAGGCGAGGGTGATCGTGGGGAACGGGTTGATGGCCTGGCCGCCGTTCGGGTGCACCTCGAAGTGCAGGTGCGGCGGGGTGGTTATGGCGTTGCCCGAGTTGCCGACGTAGCCGATCGTCTCGCCGGCTGCGACGGTGCCGGCCGCTCCGTAGCTGTTCAGGTGGGCGAAGTAGTAGCGGTTGCCGTCGTTGCCGTGGAGCTGGACGGCGTTGCCGCCGATCGGGTTGGGGAAGCGCTCGGCCCGCCCACCGACCGGTGCCCGGACCGGCGTGCCCCGGGCCGCGAACAGGTCGTTGCCCTGGTGGACGCGCCCGGCGGGCCGGGGGAAGCCGAAGTCGTTGATGAACCTTCCGCTCGGCGTGGGGCACTGCCAGCTGCCCGGCACCTGGATGGTGGTCCCGGCCACGGGTCGTCGGGACAGGGTCATCCTGTTGGCGGCGGCCAGCCCGGCAGCCGTGCTCCCCTTGGCGGCCGCGATCGAGGCCCAGGTGTCACCGGCGCGCACCGAGTACGAGCGGGAACCGATGCTCCGCCAGACGTCCGAGACCGCGACCACGAGGCGCAGCTCGTGGACGGCCGAGTCGAGGGCCGCCCACGTGCGGGGGCCGACGACGCCGTCGGGGCGCAAGCCCCGCTGGCGCTGGAAGGCGATGACGGCCCTGGCCGTGCCGGAGCCGAACCGGCCGTCGGCGGCGGTCCGGAACCCGCGCCTGGTCAGGAGCCGCTGGGCCTCGGCGACCGCAGGGCCCGTGGCCCCGATGCTCAGCTCGGGTCGGCCCGTCTGTCTGGCCGGAACGGGCGGGGCGGTGCCGCCCCTCGCCCCCAGGGCGGCCCACGTGAGGGGGCCGACCACGCCGTCGGGCGTCAGGCCGGCCTGCGCCTGCAGGCGTTGCACGGCCTGGCGGGTCCTCGACCCGAAGCGGCCGTCCACCGGCACGCTGAGGCGGCGCTGGAGCACCTTGACGTGCTCGCCCTGGTCACCGAGGGAGAGCGTGGGTCCACGCAGGCGGGTGGCGTGGAGGGGCGGGGCGGCGCTGGCGCCGGCCTGCGGGGCGGATCCGGCCACGCTCGGGGCGAGCAGGACAGCGGCGGCCACCCCGGCCATCCATCTCGTTCGTCGTCGCACCCGGTCCGAGCTCCTGCAGGCCCACCCCTCTCCGCGCCGACAACACTAGCAACACCAGCACCACGAACCACAAGGATGTGCGACTGGGCGGAACTCATCCCAGCATGGTCGGCGCCGGCCGGAGCCCCTTGGCCCGCATCACCATGTCGGCCAGGGTGAGCGAGTCCAGGTGGCGGCGGAGGTGGCTGCCCACGTCGGCCCACACCTCGAGGAGGGCGCACTGGCCCTCGTGCTCGCACGCCCCGCCCTCGTGGGGGTTGCCGAAGTCGCCGGCCACGATCGGCCCGTCGACCGCGCTGACGATGGCCGCCAGGGTGATCTCGCTGGGCGAGCGGGCCAGCACGTAGCCTCCGCCCACCCCCCGCTTCGACCGCACCAGCCCCGCCCCCTTCAGGGCCAGCAGGATCTGCTCGAGGTACGGCTGCGGCAGGCCGGTGCGGTCGGCGATGTCCCGCACGGAGGTCGGCGTGCCCCCGTTCGCGTGCAGCGCCAGCGACAGCAAGGCACGGCTGGCGTAGTCCCCGCGCGTCGACACCTTCACCAAGCGCGATGCTACGGCGGATGAGCGACGTCACCGAGCCGGTCCTGCCCGTAGCCGCTGAGCCGGCCCCGCCAATCCCGCAGGAGGAGCCGGAGGGCGACCGGGCCGGCGAGTTCGTCGAGCACCCGGCCAAGGTGATGCGGATCGGCTCGATGGTCAAGCAGCTGCTCGAGGAGGTCCGCTCGGCCCCGCTCGACGAGAAGAGCCGTACCCGCCTCAAGGAGATCTACGAGACCTCGATCCGCGAGCTCTCCGAGGGCCTCTCCCCCGACCTGAGCGACGAGCTGGCCACGCTCACCACCCCCTTCACCGACGGAGCCCCGTCCGACGCCGAGCTCCGGGTGGCCCAGGCCCAGCTGGTCGGCTGGCTCGAAGGCCTGTTCCACGGCATCCAGGCCACCCTCTTCGCCCAGCAGGCCGCCGAGAAGCAGATGGCCGAGATGCGCCGGCGCAGCCTCCCCGCTCCCGCCGAGGACCGCACGGGCACGTATCTCTGACGGGGGAGGGCGAGCCCCCCCGTCGGCCCCCTCCCCGCGGCCGGCGCGGCGCCTTGGTTGTCGGGCCGGCGGAGCCGGCCCTCAAGCGCTGCTGGCGGGCCTACTTCTCCTTCTCGGCTTGGGTTGACGTGCGAAGCAGGGACAGGCGGTCGTCCAGGAGCGCGGCTGCTTTGGCTGCTTGGGTGCGGATCGAGGACAGCATCTCGGCTCGGTCCGGCTCGGACAGGCGGTCCCAGGCCCGTTCGAGGGTCTCCGCCATTCCGCTGATCACCGCCAGCGGGGAGCGGAGGTCATGGGCGAAGCGGTCCGCCCACGCCGCCAGCTCCGCCTCACCTTTCGCCGGGCCGACGTTGTCCGGGCCGGGCGCGGTGGACATCGTCGCAGGGTAGCCCTCAGGCCCTGAGCACCTCCTCGTCGCTGGGCTGGGCTTTGGGACTCGTCGAAGGCTCGGCACGGTAGAGGGCCGGCTCTGCCGGCCCGACAACCCGAGTGCCGCGCAGGCCGCGTGGGAGGGGGTCGGGGGGAGGGCCTGGCCTCCCCCCGTACGCTACCGTCAGGGGGGAATCACACCCATGTAGTCCACCCACAGGTTGTCCACAGGAAGAGGGTCGTGGCCGGGTCCTTCACCCACCTGCACCAGCACACCGAGTACTCGATGCTCGACGGTGCGTCCCGGGTGCAGGCGGTCGTCGCCGCCGCGGTGGCCGACGGCCAGCCCGCGCTGGGCATCACCGACCACGGCGTGATGTACGGGGTCCTCGACTTCTACAAGGAGTGCCGGGCCCAGGGCATCAAGCCCGTCATCGGCACCGAGCTGTACCAGGCCGCCGAGAGCCGCCACGAGCGGCCCCGGCGCAGCGGCGGCAGGGTCGACGACTCGGGCGGCGACGCCGAGGGCGGGAACAAGCTCTACTACCACCTCACCGCGCTCGCCGAGACCAACGAGGGCTACCGGAACCTCATGAAGCTCTCGAGCGAGGCCTATCTGTCCGGGTACTACTACAAGCCCCGGGCCGACTGGGAGCTGCTCGAGCAGCACCACCGGGGGATCATCGCCACCACCGGATGCCTGGGCGGCGTGGTCCTCCAGGCGCTGCTGCAGGGCGACGAGGAGCTGGCGGCCACCCGGGCCGCCCGGCTGCAGGACATCTTCGGTCGCGACTCGCTGTTCGTCGAGCTGCAGGACCACGGGATCCCCGACCAGCGCCGCACCAACCCCCAGCTCGTCCGCCTGGCCCGCCGCATCAAGGCGCCGCTGCTGGCCACCAACGACGGCCACTACGTCCACCAGGCCGACGCCCTCGGCCACGACGCCCTGCTGTGCGTGCAGACCGGCGCGCTGATCGCCGACGACAACCGCTTCCGCTTCTCGGGCGACCAGCACTACCTGAAGTCGGCGGCCGAGATGCGCTCACTGTTCTCCGAGCTGCCGGAGGCGTGCGACAACACGCTGTGGATCGCCGAGCGGGCCGACGTCGAGATCGAGTTCGGCAAGCCGCAGCTGCCCGCGTTCCCGCTGCCCGCCGGGTTCACCAGCCAGGCCGCCTACCTCCGCCACCTGGTCGAGGAGGGCGCCCGCGACCGGTACGGGGCGGCGTACGGGAACGAGGTGCAGCAGCGCGTCGACCACGAGCTCGGCGTCATCGAGGACATGGGCTTCTCCGCCTACTTCCTGGTGGTGTGGGACCTCATCCGCCACGCCCGGGCGTCAGGGATCCGGGTCGGGCCGGGGCGGGGATCGGCCGCCGGGTCGTGCGTCTCGTACTGCCTCAAGATCGTCGACCTCGACCCGATCCGCTACGACCTGCTGTTCGAGCGCTTCCTCAACCCGGCCCGCAAGCAGATGCCGGACATCGACATGGACTTCGACTCGCGCTACCGGGGTGAGATGATCCGCTACGCGGCCGAGCGCTACGGCTGGGACCACGTGGCTCAGATCATCACCTTCTCGACGATAAAGGCGCGGGCCGCGGTGCGCGACGCGGCTCGGGTGCTGGGCTTCCCGTACTCGGTCGGCGACCGGGTGGCCAAGGCCATGCCGCCGCTGGTGATGGGCCGGGACACGCCGCTGTGGGCGTGCTTCGACCGGCACGAGAAGTTCGCCGACGGCTACAAGGCGGCCGGCGAGCTGCGGGGCATGTACGAGGCCGACCCGGACGTGCAGAAGGTGGTCGACGTCGCCCGGGGGCTCGAGGGCCTGCGCCGGGGCGACTCGATCCACGCCGCCGCCGTCGTCATCACCAACCGGCCCCTCACCGAGCACCTCCCCATCCAGCGCAAGCCCGATGCCTCCACCCCGCTCGAGCAGGCCCCGATCGTCACCCAGTACGAGATGGGCGGGGTCGAGGAGCTGGGCCTGCTCAAGATGGACTTCCTGGGGCTGCGCAACCTCGACGTGATCGAGATGACCCTCGACCAGTGCGAGCGCACCCTCGGCCACCGGCCCGACGTCGACGGGCTGCCCCTCGACGACGAGCGCACCTTCGAGATGCTGCGCCGGGGCGAGTCGATCGGGGTGTTCCAGTTCGAGGGGGCGCCGATGCGGGCGCTGATGCGGGCGCTGGCCCCCACGAGCTTCGACGACATCGCCGCCCTCACCGCCCTGTACCGGCCCGGTCCGATGGCGGCCAACATGCACAACGACTACGCCGACCGCAAGAACGGCCGCAAGCCCGTCCAGTACTTCCACCCGGATGCCGAGAAGGTCCTGGGCGCCACCTACGGCCTGTGCGTCTACCAGGAGCAGATGATGCAGCTGGCCCGGCTCTTCGCCGGGTTCACGATGGAGGAGGCCGACAACCTCCGCAAGGCGGCCGGCAAGAAGAAGCGCGACATCATGGCCCGGGAGCGGGCCAAGTTCGTGGCCGGCTGCGATGCCACCGGGTACGGCGCCCAGCTCGGCAACGACCTGTTCGACATGATCGAGCCGTTCGCCGACTACGCGTTCAACAAGAGCCACTCAGTCGGCTACGGCTTCGTCGCCTACCAGACGGCGTGGCTCAAGGCGAACTACCCGGTGCAGTACTTCGCCGCCCTGCTCACCTCGGTCAAGGACGACAAGGACAAGACCGCGGTGTACCTGTCGGAGTGCCGCACGATGGGGATCGAGGTCGAGGTGCCCGACATCAGCGCGTCGGCGTCCGACTTCGTGGCCAACGTCGACCCGTCCACGGTGGGCGCTCCGATCCCGGGCGGCACCGGCACCATCCCCTTCGGGCTGTCGGCCATCCGCAACGTCGGCGAGGGGCTGACCGCAAAGGTGGTCGAGGAGCGGGAGCGGCACGGCGGCTTCAGCGACTTCTACGACTTCTGCCAGCGGGTCGACCCGCTCGCCCTCAACAAGCGAACCATCGAGTCGCTCATCAAGGCCGGCGCCTTCGACAAGGTCGGCCACCCCCGCAAGGGCCTGCTGCAGGTGTTCGAGCAGGTCGTCGACCGCACGCTCCAGCAGCGCAAGGAGGCCGACCAGGGGATCATGAGCCTGTTCGGCGACCTCGGCGGCGCCGGTGGCGGCTTCGACGACACCCGGGTGCCGATCCCCGACGTCGAGTTCGACAAGAAGGAGCGCCTGGCCCACGAGAAGGAGATGCTGGGCCTGTACCTGTCCGACCACCCGCTCCTCGGGTGCGAGGCGGCGCTGAAGCGGGCCACCGACTGCACGATCGCCGACCTGCGCGAGCAGCCGCCGGTCGACGCCGGCGGCTACGGCGGGCGAGGCGGCGACAGCCGCTGGGTGGGCGGCGTGATCACCGGCCTGGCCCGCAAGTACACCCGCAAGGGCGAGCAGATGGCCACGTTCTGCCTCGAGGACCTGCAGTCGGCCATCCCGGTCCTGGTCTTCCCCCGCACCATGCACGACGTCGGGCACCTGCTCGTCGACGACGCCGTCGTGTGCGTGAAGGGCCGCATCGACACCCGCGACGACGAGCCCTCGATGATCTGCCTCGAGGTCAGGGTCCCCGACCTCGTGCTGGACGGCGGGCCGCCCCTCCGGGTGCGGGTGCCAGCCGGCCAGCTCAGCGAGGACGGCGTCGACCGGCTCAAGGCCCTGCTGCTCGAGCACCCCGGTGACTCGGCCGTGTACCTCCACGTCGACACCCTCGTGCTGCGGCTGCCGCCGACCTTCGCCGTCGACCTGGCCGGCTCCCTCCTCGGCGAGCTGCGCGTGCTCTTCGGCCCGGACTGCCTGGTCTGACCGCGCCTGGTGGCTTCCCGCCGAGGCATCTCGGGCGCGTCTATCATTGACCGGGCAGTCAAGACAAGGAGTGACAACGGGACGATGGCGACAGAGGTCGAGACCAAGGACTGCACCGCCCTCTCCGACGGTGAGCTGTCGGAGATGGCGGACATCTGCGTTGGCGGCCCTGCCGGCTACGACATCGGGCTCCTGTCAAAGGCGCGGGAGGAGTGGGTGCTCATCACCCAGGCCCGCGACAACGGCAAGCTGTGCGGCTTCGGGTTCTGCACCCTCGAGCGCATCGGCGGCACGCCGTCGTGCCTGTGGGGGCTGGCGTCGTTCCGGCGCACGGCCAAGCGCGACACGGTGCTGCGGGCCGTCATCGGAGACCAGTACCGGCGGGCCGTCCTGGCCTTCCCCGACGAGGACGTGCTGGTGGGCACCCGGATGATCTCCCCGTCGGCCTTTGTCGCCTTCAAGGGGCTCGAGGACATCTGCCCCCGGCCGGGCCACAAGCTCACCGGCGAGGAGCGGGCTTGGAGCCGTCGGCTGGCCAAGCGGTTCGGCGCCGAGGGGCGCATCGACGACCGCTCGTTCGTCATCACCGGCAACGGCTCGCCGGTCGGAGTCTTCGACTTCGAAGCGGCCAAGCCGGATGCGGTCGGCGAGGACGTGGCCAGCTTCCTGGCCCCCCTCGACGTCGAGCGCGGCGACGTGCTCGTCGCCTTTGGGTGGGCCATGGCCGAGCAGCTCGCGGCCAAGCACGGGCCTCGCTGACCCTGACCCCGGCGTCAACCGGGTGAAGCTGGGGGTCGTCCTCGGCGCGGGCGGCACCCCCGGCCTCGCCTACGAGGCCGGAGTGCTCATGGCGCTGAAGGAGCTGGGCGGCGTCGATGCCGCCGAAGCCGATCTCCTCGTCGGCACGTCGGCCGGATCGATCGTCGCCGCCCACCTGCGCAGCGGGTGGACGGTCGAGGACCTGTGGCGCTCGGCCCGGGGCGAGCAGCCGAACCTGCTGGGGGCCACCGACGAGGAGGCCGCCCGCCGCCGCGACGAGCTGCTGCCGCCCGCCTTCGCCTCGCCGGTCGACGCCCTGCTGCGGGTGGTGGGCTCGGGCTGGATCCTGGGCCGGTCGCTGGTGCGCTGGCCGATGCCGCAGGTCCCCGGCCTCACCCTCGCCCTGCCCAGCGGCCTGCTGAAGATGTCGTCTGCCAACGACGTGTTCGCCGAGAGCCTGGCCGACACCTGGCCCCAGCGCGAGGTGTTCCTGACGGCGGTCGACACGATCAGCGGCCGGCGCGTGGTCTTCGGCCGACCGGGGTCGCCACGGGCCACCCTGCACCAGGCCGTGCTGGCGTCCTGCGCAGTCCCCGGCGTGTTCGCCCCGGTGCGCATCGGCCGCCGGCTCCTCGTCGACGGCGGGATCGCCTCGACCACCCACCTCGACCTGGCGGTGAAGGCCAGCTGCACGCTGGTGATCGCCGTCGTCCCCATGGCCTTCTCACCGGACGACCCTCCGGACGTCGCCCACCAGCTGCTGCGCCGGATGCCGACCCGCTGGACCGCACGCGAGACCGCGTACGCCCGGGCCCGGGACGTCGAGGTCCTCCTGCTCCGGCCCACCGCGGCCGAGGTCGGGCTGCACGGCCTGAACTTCCTGCGCCGCGACAGGTGGGCCGAGATCGCCGAGTCGGCCTACCAGTCGACCGCGGTCGCGCTGGCCACCGACCGGTTCCGCTCGGCGCTGGATGGCCGCCACCGGCGACGGCGGGGCGGCAACCGGAGCAGCGCCACCTGACCATCCCCCTTCCGGCGACCCCCGGCGAGGAAGATGATGGGCGTCGTCCGTCCACGAAGGAGTCGCTGTGCCCGCAAAGTTCCAGCTGAAGAAGGGAAGCACCGGCAAGTTCCGGTTCGTGCTGCTCTCCACCAACGGCCAGGTGGTGGCCACCAGTGAGTCGTACGAGCGCAAGGCGAGTGCCCTCGCCGGCATCCGCTCGGTGCAGAAGAACGCCGCCACCGCCGAGGTCGAGGACACCACCACCGCGCAGTGGGCCGATGCCGAGGCGGCGAGGAAGGCGGCCAAAAAGGCGGGCAAGAAGGGCGGCGCCAAGAGCACGGCGAAGAAGCTCGTGAGCAAGGCGGCCTCGGCTGCGCCAAAGGTCTCGGCTCCGAAAAAGGCGGCACCAAAGGCGGAGACGACCAGCGCGGCCACCGCCAAGAGCGAGGCGAGGGCGGCGTCGAAGAGCGGGACCAGGACACCGGTCCGCAAGAGCCCGCCGCCCCCCACCAGGCCGCCCGGGGACCTGACTCCGAAGATCTAGCCTGGCGGGGGTGGAGCACCCCGCTTCCTCTCGCCCTGGACCGACGCGGTGACGCGGGGGCCGGTGGCCCAGGCGCTGGTGCGCCACGTCGGGCCCGATGCATCCCACTCGGCGCCCGACGACCTCGTGGTCGAGGAGCCCCTGGAGATCCGGCTCGACGGCCATCCGGTGGCCACCACCATGCGCACGCCCGGGCACGACTTCGAGCTGGCCGCCGGGTTCTGCCTGGCCGACGGGCTGCTGGCTGGGGCCTCCGTCCAGGGGGTCCGGTACTGCGACGGCCCGTGCGGCCCGGGTGACACCACCTACAACACGGTCGACGTGCGCACCGGTGGCCGTGCGCCGGTGCCGTCGCCGCGGCTCGGGGTCGTCTCCTCGTCCTGCGGGGCCTGCGGGTCGACCGCGATCGACGACCTGTGCTTGCGGCTGGCCCCTCTCGACCCGCTGGGCGAGGTCGACCCGGCCCTGGTGGCGGCGGTGGTCGCCGCCGCGGCCGACGCCGCGCCCGTCTTCGCCCGGACCGGCGCCGTGCACGCCGCTGCGGCCTTCCACCTGCCCACCGGCCGCCTCGAGGTGGTGCGCGAGGACATCGGCCGCCACAACGCCGTCGACAAGGTGAACGGCCGGCTGCTGCTCGACGGCCGCCTTCCCGCCGGGAGCTTCGGCCTGTACGTGAGCGGCCGGGCCAGCTTCGAGCTGGTGCAAAAGGCGTGGGCCGGAGGGTTCCGCCTGCTGGTGGCCGTGAGCGGGCCCAGCGCCTTGGCCGTGCGCACGGCCAAGGCTGCCGGGCTGACCCTCGTCGGCTTCGCCCGCGGCTCGCGCATGAACGTCTACTCGCCGGCTCCGCTGTAGGGCCCGGTGGGGGTGCGCCCCGACGGGCTGGTCCTGGCCGGCGGGGCCGGCTCCCGCTTCGGCCGCCCGAAGGCCACGGTGCTGCTCGAGGGCCAGACGCTCGTCGAGCGGGCCGTCGACGCTCTCGCCGCCCACTGCCAGCGGGTCGTCGTGGTGGGCCGCGCGGAGGTCCCGCTGCCCGTCGCCTCGATCGACGACCGCCCCGGTCCCGACTGCCCCCTAAACGCGCTGGCCACCGGGCTGGCCGCCTGTGACGCCGACGAGGTGCTCGTGCTGGCCTGTGACCTCCCGGGTGCCGCCCCGGTGCTGGCGAGGCTGCTGTCGGCCCCGGCGGTGGCCGTCGACCCGCAGGGGCGGGCCCAGCCGCTCTGCGCCCGCTACCCGAGGGCGGCGGCGCTCGCCGCGGCCGACGGCCTGCTGGCGGTGGGGACGCGGCGCCTGCTGCCCCTCCTCGAGATCCTGCGGGCGGCACCGGTCCCGGCCACGGCCGCCGAGCTCCGCAACGTCACGTTCCCCTCCGACCTGCCGGGTTGAGCGGCCGGCGCGGCGGCTCGGTCATGTCGAACGGGGTCGAGCCGCGGCGGCGCATCGGGGCGGCCTTCCGGATCCGGATCTGCCACCGGTGGACCAGCCGTGCTCAGAGGAGGCCGGTGACGACCTTGTAGCAGTGGCCCTCGAGCGGGGGCGTGAGGGCCACCACGACGCGCGTCGCCTCGTTCGGGAGACCGGTGCTGCGGGCCGTGGCCACCGGCAGGTCGTGGACGAGGGTGCGCCACACGAAGCGGCAGCGGAGGCGCCCGTCGTCGTCGGCACCCAGCATCGCCGGGGCGGCGACGACGGCGACGGACGGCCGGGTGCCGTCGAGCTCCCAGAACGGGATCGACGGGCCGACGAAGCCGAGGAGGTGCGTCCACTCCGGGTGGAGGAGGGGGCGCAGCAACCGCTCGGCCCGGCGGGGGGCGAGGCGGCGCAGCGGCCGGGGCGGCCCGGCGAGGGCGACCGCCTCTGGCTGGGTGGGGTCGCCGGGCTCGGCCCGATCGGCCAGCTGGGCGCTGACGACGTCGAACGGGCGCAGTGAGAGGTCGTCGAGCTGGCCGCCGCCGGCCCGCACCACGGCCCCGGAGGCCAGGTCGACGGCGGTGAGGCCGAGCGTCGACACGCTCAGCACCATCAGCGTCAGCTCCACTCCCGCGTCACCGGCCCGCCGCGGCTGCTCGACCAAGGTGCGCACGGCGCACATCGTCTCGTCTCCCGCGCTCCGAGTGGTGGATGCTCGCGGTTCAGCCCGCCACCGGAACCAGTGCGATCCCTCCACTGATCAGCGGCGGACCCGGCCCATGAAGCCTCCACACCAGTGGGCGCTGGGACCAAAAGCGCGCTCCATCGCATCCATCTGTTCGTCGTCGCCGCCCAGGTGAAGCGGAGCGCTTCACGCTCTCCCGGTCAGAGCAGGGCGGTGAGCTCGTCGGCGGTGGCGACGGGGCGCTCGCACGCATAGGCCCGGCAGACGTAGGCCACGCCCTCCTGGTCCCGTCCCTCCCACAGCGGGCCGGGGTAGCGCTCGCCCCAGGCCACCACCCGGTCCGGCTTGAAGGGCTGCACGGCGGCCGCCACCAGGTCGGGGCGCGACCCGGTGACCACCACCTCGATCGGCCCTTCGAGCACCGACAGCAGCGCACCGGCGACCCCGGTGGCGGCGGTCGGGGCCACAGCCAGCAGCGGGGTCAGGGCGTCGAGCACCCTGCGCCCGCCATCGGTCCACCGGCTGTCCCCGGTGAGGGCGCCGAGGCGCAGCAGGGCGGCGGCGGCCACGCTGTTGGCCGAGGGAGTGGCGCCGTCGTAGACGTCCTTCTGGCGGGCCAGCAGCTGCTCACCGTCGGATGCCACCGTGAACACCCCGCCCCCGGCCGGGTCCTCGTGGTGCTCGAGCAGCTGGGCGGCGGCGTCGGTGGCCCGGGTGACCCACCGGACCGCGCCGGTGGCCTCGGCCATGCGGACGCAGGCCTCGACCACCCAGGCCACGTCGTTGGCCACGCCGAGGTGGCGGGCGCCGCCGTCACGCTGCCACGCCCGCAGCCAGCGGCCGTCGTCCCGCCGCAGGGCGTCGTGGAGGAACGACGTCGTGCGATCGGCCGAGGCCACCCAGTCGGTCCGGCCGAACACCAGCCCGGCCTCGGCCAGCGCCGCCGCCCACATGGCGTTCCACTCGGTCAGGACCTTGTCGTCGAGGCCAGGCCGCACCCGGTGCGACCGGTGCTCGAACAGCCGGGCCCGAGCCTCCTCCACCTCGGGCGGGCGCAGCAGGTCGCCTCGCTGGGGCCGCCACAGGATGTTGGTCCCCTCCCAGTTGCCGCCCGGCGACGCCCCGTACCAGGCCACGGCAGCGTCGCCTCCCACCTGCCGCAGCTCGTCGTGGGACCACACGTAGAAGCGGCCCTCCTCGCCCTCTGAGTCGGCGTCCTCGGCCGAGGAGATGCCTCCCTCGGGCTGGGCCAGGTCGCGCTCGACGTAGGCCACCACCTCCTCGCACACCTGGCGCCACGCCGGCTGGCCGTACAGCTGCCAGCCGTGGAGGTAGGCCCGGAGCAGACCCGCCTGGTCGTAGAGCATCTTCTCGAAGTGGGGCACCAGCCACGCCCGGTCGGTGGCGTAGCGGGCGAACCCGCCGCCGAGGTGGTCGTAGATGCCGCCGGACGCCATGGCGTCCAGGGTGGTGCGCACGGCCACCTCGAGCCGGGTGTCGCCGGTGGCCGCTCCGCGCAGAGCCAGCTCGAGCCACGACGGCTGGGGAAACTTGGGGGCGCGGCCGAAGCCGCCCTCCTGGGCGTCGAAGCTGTCGGCCACCGCGGCGAGCGCGGCGGCGACCGCACCCCTCGCCTCCAGCCCACCCTCGGGCACGCGGAGGGCCAGACCCTCGAGGCTGGAACGTTCCCGCACCGCGTCGCGCAGCTGATCGGCCTGGCGCTCGAGGGCGTCCCGCTGGTCGCGCCAGGCGTCGGCCACGGCCCGGCACACCTCGACGAACGAGGCACGCCCATGGGCCCGCTCCCGGGGGAAGTAGGTCCCGGCCAGGAACGGCCGGCCGTCCGGCGTGCACCACACCGTCATGGGCCAGCCCCCGGAGCCGCTGACGGCAGTGACGGCCTCCATGTAGACGGCGTCGACGTCGGGACGCTCCTCCCGGTCGACCTTCACGCACACGAACAGCTCGTTCACCACCTCGGCGCTGGCCTCGTCCTCGAACGACTCGTGGGCCATCACGTGGCACCAGTGGCACGCCGAGTAGCCGACCGACAGCAGCACCGGCACGTCCCGGCGCGCCGCCTCGGCGAACGCCTCGGGTCCCCACGGCCACCAGTCCACCGGGTTGTCGGCGTGCTGGCGCAGGTACGGGCTGGTCTCGTGGGCCAGGCGGTTCATGGTGGATCCTCCTCGTCTGGTCCTACCCGGCTGTGGCCGGCGGTAGCGGGGTCCTGCGCCCTGAGCCCTGCCTCGTCGGGTGCCCCGGGGGCTGGCAGCGGCGCGTTGGCGGCTCCGATCGGCTCGATTGCGCTGCCCGTGCTGGCGACGGACCGCGTTCCGGCTCTGCCGCTGTGAGGACGGGGCCAGAATGGGCCGCGTGGACCTGCGGGTGGACGGCAAGGTGGCGCTCGTCACCGGCGGGTCGAAGGGGATCGGCAGGGCCATCGGCGCCGCCCTGGCCGGCGCCGGCGCGAAGGTCGTGCTCACCAGCCGCAAGCAGCACCTGCTCGACGCCGCCGCCGCCGAGATCGGCGGTGACACCGTCGGCTTCGCCGCCCACGCCGGCGAGCCCGATTCGGCCCGGGCCGCGCTCGCCTTCGCGGTCGATCGCTTCGGCGGGCTTGACGTGCTGGTCAACAACGCCGCCACAAACCCGTACCTCGGGCCGGTGCTCGGGATCACCGAGTCGCAGATGGACAAGACGGTGCAGGTGAACCAGCGCGCGCTGGTCACCTGGACCCGCGAGGCGGTGGCGGTGGGCCTCGGCCGGCACCCCGGTGCCTCCGTCGTCAACATTGCCAGCATCGGCGGCCTCAGCGTGGAGAGCGGGATCGGCTACTACAACGTCACCAAGGCGGCCGTGCTGCACCTGACCCGCCAGCTGGCCGCCGAGCTGGCGCCGGCCGTCCGCGTCAACGCCATCGCCCCCGGCCTGGTGAAGACCGACCTGGCCCGGGCCCTGTGGGAGGAGCACGGCGACACCATCGCCGCCCGCACCCCGCTCGGCCGCCTCGGCGAGCCCGAGGACATCGCCAGCGCCGCGCTCTTCCTCGTGTCGGACGCGGCCAGCTGGATGACCGGCGCCAGCCTCGTGGTCGACGGCGGCGCCCTCCTCGGGCCGAAGCTGGGCTGACGGTGGCGGGAGGCGAGATCGTGGTCCTCGTGGTCGACGACGAGCCCGAGGTGCGGGCGCTGGCCAGGATCGTGCTGGAGGTGAGCGGCCACCCGGTCCGGGTGGTGGAGGCCGCCGACCGGCTGGCCGCGGTGGCGGCGGCCGAGCGGGAGCGGCCCGACCTGGCCGTGGTCGACCAGAGGATGCCGGGTGGGGACGGGCTGAGCGTGGTGGCCGACCTCGCCGCCCTCCAACCGGGTCTCGCGGTGGTGCTGTGCTCGGCGGCGATCGACGGGCGCCTGACCGCCGAAGGCACGCCGCCTGGTGTGCGCTGGCTCCTCCCGAAGCACGAGCTGGTGCGCCTGCCCGAGCTCCTCGACCAGCTCCTCGAGAGCTGACCCCGTGGCCTCCGACCCGATGGCCGACGAGCCTGCCGGCAGCCGCCCCGACCTGCCGGTGGGGCTGGCGCCGCCGGGCCGCACCTTCGAGATCGCCGCCGGCGGTGAGCGGGCCGTGGTCAGCGAGTCGGGGGCGACGCTGCGCGCCTACACGGTCGACGAGCGCCCGATCGTCGAGGCGTTCCACGGCCCCGAGTCGCCGGTCGTCGGGTGCCAGGGCGAGGTCCTGGCTCCCTGGCCCAACCGCGTCGTCGACGGCCGCTGGACCTGGCGAGGCGAGCTCCACCAGCTCTCGATCACCGAGCCCGACCGGGGCCATGCGCTCCACGGCCTCGTCCGCACCCTCACGTGGACGGTGGTCGAGCACCGCGCGGACCTCATCCGGCTCGCCATCCTGCTCCTGGCCCACCCCGGCTGGCCGTTCCCCCTCCACTGCACCGTCACCTACGCCGTCGGCCCCGGCGGCCTGACGTCGAGCCTCATGTCCACCAACGTCGGCCGCCTGGCCTGCCCCTACGGTGCGGCCGTCCACCCGTACCTGGCCGTCCCCGGCCGGATGGTGGACGACGCCGTCCTGCACCTGCCGGCGGCCACCTGGCTGGCCACCGACGACCGCCTCAGCCCGACGACCCGCCAGCCCACCGCGGGAACCGACCACGACTTCACCGACGGCACCCCCATCGGCAGCCGCCGAGCCGACACCGCCTTCACCGACCTCCCCGTCGGCCCGAACGGCCGGGTCGAGGCCACCCTGACCACCCCCGACGGCCACCGCACCGTCCTGTGGGGAGACGAGACCGTCCGCTGGTGGCAGCTGTTCACCGGCGACGCCCTCGCCGACCCGTGGCGCCGCGCCACCCTGGCCCTGGAGCCGATGACGTGCGCCCCGAACGCCCTCAACTCCGGCGACGGCCTCGTCATCCTGGAGCCGGGCGAGAGCCACACCATGACCTGGGGCCTGACCTCCTCCTGATCGGTTGGCTTCGTCACGTGCTTGTCGGCCCTCATGAGACGACAGAGCAAGGGCGAGGTTGACGACACTCGTGGCTGGTCGGCAGGGAACCGCTACAGCTCAGTCCGATTCGTCGACCTCGGGTCGCTGACGAGGGTCCCGCTGTGGAAGATGCCGGCCAGAGCTCGATCACGCCACGCCGCTGTGGAGTCGTAGAGCTCCTCCTCGGTGTCGACGGTGGACACCAGGACCCCCGGACGGTTGCGACGCAGTCGCCCGAGGGTGATGCCGTCCGCTCGAACGAAGAACGACGGCCAAAGACTCTCGGGCGCCGAGGAGTTCGGGCAGCTGATCCACAGATGGCTCGATGCGCCAGCCGTCGTCATCGCCGCCGGCATGGTGATCCCCGGGTAGGTGAACGTCGATCCTGCATTCACTCTCTCGAGGTCAGGGCCGATCCTGGCACCGATGGCTGCCAGCTGCTCGGCGCTGGCGTGGGCGGCGTGGAAGGAATGGAACACCAGCTGCACGCCGTGGCGCTTGTACTCGCGGTGCAGCTCGGGGTAGCGGAACTCGTAGCAGATGAGGGCGCCGCAGCGGACGCCGTTGATCTCCCAGACGCTCGAGTGGTCGCCGGGGCTGTAGTTGGCCAGCTCCCCCGCTCGCCCCTCTGGATCACCTGAGCAGAATCGCTTGTCGTACCGGTCGACGACCTGGCCGACATCGTTGATGACGTACAGGCTGTTGTGCGGCTTGGTGCCGTTGCTCAGCGGATGTGCCGAGCCCACGACGACCCACATCCTGAGCTCCCCAGCGACCCGCCGGACTTGGTGGACAGCGTGGCGGAGGGCATCCCAGTCGAAGCCTTCGAACGAGTCGAAGTCGCTCCCTGCATATCCCGACAACGCTCCCTCTGCGAAGTGAGCAACGTCGGCCCCCCGAGCCTTCGCTGTCCGCGCCTGCCGCAGGACGAAGCGAAGGTTGGCGCCGACGTCGGAGCTGACAGGGAACTGGCACGTCGCCACCCTGACCACGGCCATCGCCCCATGATGCCGAGGCTTCCTCGACAGCACGACCTCTTTCCGTGCACGACCCTCGTCCCGATGCTCTGCAGCTCTGTGCCCACGCCGGAGCGGGCTAGTGGTCCGTCTGCCATTTAGGTCGGGCCGCACGCCGTAGGTTCAGCCCGTTTGGGCTGCGGATCCTGTCGGCTGGCCCGGAGCCAAATCCGCGACGGACCACGAGCAACGTGTGAGGTTGACCACCTGCGTCTGCCGGTTCGAGCCACGTCGGCGCGGGACACGGCAACAGCTCGCTTAGAGCGTGCCCGAGGTTCCCCGGTCAGGCAGCCGCCCGCGCGGCAGCCGCTTCGGGAGGATCCGGTTTGCTCTGGCTTGGATGCTCAGGCTGCTGGCCGGACTGTCGGGGTGGTGGTCGTTGGTTGCCGGGATAGCGGGGGTTCGCCACCGTGGTCCCGTTGGGGCGGGTGAGCTGCCAGGCGCCGTCGGCCAGTGGTTCCAGCACCCAGCCGGCGTCGTGGATGAGGTGGTGGTGGTGGCTGCAGACCAGCGCCAGGTTCTCCAGGTCGGTCAACCCGCCGTCGCGCTCCCACCAGCGGAGGTGGTGAACCTGGCACCAGGAGGCGGGGCGGCCGCAGCCGGGGACGACACAGCCGCGGTCGCGGACGCTGGCGGCGATCCACTGGTCAGGGGTGGCGAGGCGCTGCTTGCGGCCGAGGCGCAGGGGGCGGCCGGTTTCGTCGACGGTCATGGTGGACACGGTGCCGAGCAGCGCCAGCCGGCACACCTCGGTCAGGGTGAGCGGGCCGCCGCCCAACACGGTGGGCGGGTCGAAGGGGTTCGGGTCCGGGTCGGTGAGGGTGTGGTGGGGGACGACCACGACGATGTCCGGGTGCACGGCCGGCTGGTCGGGGCGGGCGCCGGAGGCCCGGTGCGCCATCTCCACCACCGCCTGGGCGGTGCGGTGGGAGGCGGTGTTGCACGAGCGGGGCAGGTCGCTGAACCGGCCGTCCTGGTGCATCCGGTCGACGATGGAGTCGAGCACGGCCTTCAGCATCGTGCCGCTGACCTGGTCGAGACTGCCTTCGAGATGCCAGCGGCCCCGGTAGCCCTCGGTCATCCGGGCCCAGTTCTCCGTGGGGTCGGACGGGTCAGGGCCGTCGCTGTCGGCCAGCCGCTTCCAGTAGTCCAACGCCGTCCTGGCGGCATCGACCGGCAGGCGTTGCACCTGGTCGACCAGGAAGGCCTCCTGCTCGGCGAACTTCTCCTCGGTGCGCTCGTTGATCACCCCGGCCAGCAGCCGCGCCTTTGCCACCGACAGCTCTCCCCGACGGACCGCCTCCTCCGCTATCGGCATGGTGCGGGCGAAACGGCCGAGCTGCAACGACTCGGCCCGGGTGACATCGGCCCGGGCTCGCAACCAGCAGGGAAAGGAGAAGTCTCCGTCGGCCGCCCATCCCTCGGCGGCGTCGAATGCAGCAACGCGTTCGACGAGCGCCGCCTGCGCTCGGTCGGCCAGCTCGACCAGGGCGAGGATCTCCTCGGCCGGCCCACCGGCTGCGGCAGCCACCCCTTCGACCGCAGCCGAGACCGTCGAACACATGTTCGCAGCATACCCTTCAAACCTAGGAAAAGCAACGGGAATGGCCGAGAATTGAGACGTGGTGAGCAGGCAAGGCTAAGCCTCTGGTGCTTGAGCACATCGTCCTGCGGCACCAAGCCGAGCCGCCGCGTCGCACTGCGTGCTCGGCCACGGCATCCCCCAGCGCTCGATCCACGGGAGTGATCGACGCCCTTTCCGGTTGGCCAAGATGGAGGTGTGTCGGATGAGGGCAACTTGGTGAAGCTGGTGCTTCGGGGTCCTGATGGCGAGGTGGAGACGCCGTGGGCCGAGCGGGTCGGCGAGCGTGAGCTCCGACTCGACAACCTTCCATGGTTCGCCTACGGGATCTCCCTCGATGATGTCGTCGAGGCTGACCCGACCGCCGACGACGGGATCTTCGAGTTCGTGCGGGTGGTGCGACCATCGGGCAACCGCCTCGTGCGCGTGATCCTCGACGACGAGTCACAGATCGAGACCGTCCTCGAACCGCTCGCGAGATGGGCTGCGACTACGAGGGTGCCAACAGGAGGTTGATCTCGATCAGCGTTCCGCCCTTGGTATCGCTCGACGCCGTCTCGTCCCGCCTCACCGACGCGAACCTCCACTGGGAGTACGCGAACCCGGCGTTCGAGCAGTCTTCCCCGACGAGCCATGAAGCGTCGCCTCTGGCCCGGTGGCTGGCCGAAGCGTGGCCGTTCACCGCCATCCGCTACGGCGTCTGATCGGGTGGAAGCTCCACTCGGGCTCGACGAGACGCCGGCCTGGGCGCC
Source organism: Acidimicrobiales bacterium (assembly GCA_030448245.1). Classification (GTDB taxonomy): domain Bacteria; phylum Actinomycetota; class Acidimicrobiia; order Acidimicrobiales; family JAUJNH01; genus JAUJNH01. The sequence goes on along the minus strand of JAUJNH010000005.1, from coordinate 71,051 downwards.
GGTCGACGGACCCTGCCGTCGAGGTTCAGCCCCGCAGCAGCGTCGCTGCGTCGGCTCAGCAAGCTCGTCCGCGTGACGTCGAAGACCCCCGGTGGACGCCCGGGCGCTCGCCGCGGATCCCGCTGCCGCCCGTGACGCTCAGGAGCCGGGATCGTCCACCTGGCCGGTCAGCGCCGCTCGGCGGACCTTGCCGGATGGGGTGCGGGGGAGCGTCCTGACCAGCTCGAGGGCGCGCGGCGCGCACCACGGGGGGAGGACCTCCTTCACCGCGGCTCGGGCTGCGTCCAGCGTCGGTGGGACCTCCCCGGGCGCCGCCTCGACCACCGCCACGACCTGCTGGCCCCACTCGGGGTCACGGCGGCCGATCACCGCCACGTCAGCGACGCCGGGCAAGCGCCGGAGGACTGCTTCGACCGCCTCGGGCCAGACCTTCTCGCCGCCGGTGACGATCACCTCGTCGGCCCGGCCGTGGATCGTGACGAGGCCGGAGGCGTCGACCTCGCCCAGGTCGCCGGTGGCCAGCCAGCCGCCGGGGTCTCGCGGGTCGTGCTCGCCGTCCTCCGTGCGGTAGCAGCGCAGGGCCGTGGGGGAGCGGACCTCGATGGCGCCGCCGGCGCCGCAGCGCACCTCGACGCCGGGCAGCGGCCGGCCGTCGTAGACGACGCCGCCCATCGTCTCGGTGAGCCCGTAGGTGGCCACCGCGTTGGCTGGCCGGTGGGCCGGCATGCCCATGCCTCCCAGCACGATCAGGCGGAAGGCGGAGGCGTCGACCCGGTGCAGCATGGTGGGCACGAGTGCGGTGAGCGTGGCTCCGCTGGCCGTCACGGCGGCGGCGTCGAACACCTCGTGGACGACCAGCGCGGTGCCGGTGCGAAGCGCCCGGTTCACCACCCCGAAACCGCCGGCGTGGGCCACGGGCGAGCAGCACAGCCAGGTATCTGACGCCGGGTCGACGGCCACCGCATCACTGGTCATCCGGGCGGCGGCCTGGAGGGCCGCCTCGGTCAGGACCACGCCCTTCGGCTCGGCGGTGGTGCCGCTCGTGGCCAGCACCAGGGCGTCCCCGTCGGCCGCGGGCTCACCACCCGGTAGCGGTCGACGCCCGCCCTCGTCCTCCACCTCGGTGGGCCGCACCCGGGCCAGCAGGGCGGCCTGCACGGCCGGCGGGTGCCGGGGGTCGAGGGGGAACACGGCAGCACCCTCGTCCCAGAGCCGGCGGAGGGCGTCGACGAAGGCCGGGCCCCTGATCGGGACTGCAACCAGCGCCGGCACCCTGGGTAGCGTAGGACCGTTCGAGTGATCACTCACACGATGGGAGCCGTTGGTGCCGACGCCGGAGATGAAGCCGAAGCCCGTCCCCGACTTCTCCGACCTCCCCCCGGTGCCCGCCTGGGAGCAGGTCACGGCCTACGGCGACATCCGCTTCGAGACGGCTCCGGCGTTCGCCGTCGAGCGCAGCCCGCGCATCGCCAAGATCACCATCGACCGGCCCGAGGTGCGCAACGCCTTCCGCCCCCAGACGCTGTTCGAGCTGCAGGACGCCTTCCGCCGGGCCCAGGACGACACGACCGTCGGCGTGATCATCTTCACGGGGCAGGGCGAGCTGGCCTTCTGCTCGGGTGGTGACCAGCGCATCCGTGGCAACGACGGCTATCTCGGCGACGACGAGGTGGCGCAGAAGGGTGTGGGCCGCCTCAACGTCCTCGACCTGCAGATCCAGATCCGCCGCTGCCCCAAGCCCGTGGTGGCCGCCGTCGCCGGGTACGCCATCGGCGGCGGCCACGTGCTGCACGTCGTCTGCGACCTCACGATCGCCGCCGAGAACGCCCGCTTCGGCCAGACCGGGCCCAAGGTCGGCAGCTTCGACGGCGGCTACGGCTCGGGGCTGCTGGCCCGCATGGTGGGCCAGAAAAAGGCGCGGGAGATCTGGTTCCTGTGCCGCCAGTACGACGCCGAGGAGGCCCTGGCCATGGGCCTGGTCAACACCGTGGTGCCGGTCGAGCGGCTCGAAGCCGAGGCCGTGCAGTGGTCCCGGGAGATGCTGCAGCTGTCGCCGCTGGCCCTGCGGCTGCTGAAGGCCTCGCACAACGCGGCCGACGACGGGCTGGCCGGGATCCAGCAGCTGGCCGGCGACGCCACCCTGCTCTTCTACCTGTCCGAGGAGGCGCAGGCCGGCCGCGACGCCTTTGTCCAAAAGGCCGGCCTCCCCTACGCCGACACCGAAACGTTCCCGCGGCGGCCGTGAGCCGAGGAACCAGCCCGTGGGTGGCGGGGGCCCGGCCCCGGACGCTGCCCGCAGCGATCGTGCCCGTCGCGGTGGGCACCGGGGTGGCCGTCCACGAGCACGGTGCCGTCTGGTGGAAGGCGGCGCTGGCGCTGGTGGTCTCGCTCGCACTGCAGGTGGGGGTGAACTACGCCAACGACTACTCCGACGGGGTGCGGGGCACCGACGACGACAGGGTCGGCCCGGCCCGGCTGGTGGGGGGCGGGGTGAGGCCGGCCGAAGCCGTGAAGCGGGCTGCCCTGCTCTCGTTCGCAGTGGCGGCCGCCGCCGGCCTGGTGCTCACCTTCACCACGACGCTCTGGCTCGTCCCGGTCGGCGCCGCCGCCGTCCTGGCCGCCTGGTTCTACACCGGGGGCCCGAGGCCCTACGGCTACGCCGGCCTCGGCGAGCTGTTCGTCTTCGTCTTCTTCGGCCTGGTGGCCACGGCCGGCACGGCGTTCGTCCAGACGGAGGACCTGACGGCGCTGGCCCTGGTGACGTCGATTCCCGTCGGCATGCTCGCCTGCGCCCTCCTGGTAGTGAACAACCTGCGTGACATCCCCAGCGACACCGTGGCCGGCAAGCGCACGCTGGCCGTGCGCCTGGGCGACCGGTCGACCCGGGTGCTGTTCGCGGTCCTCGTCGTCGGGGCCTGCGCCCTGGCCGCGGTGGTGGCGGTCGTGGCCCGCAGCGTGGTGCCGGTCGTGGCGGTCGTTGCGGTCGCCGCCAGCCTGCCTGCCCTCCGGGCCGTGCGCAGCGGCGCCCAGGGACCGGGCCTCATCCCCGTGCTGGGGGCCACGGGAAAGGTGCAGCTCGCCTTTGGCGCCCTGCTCACGCTGGGGCTGGTGCTGTCCTCGTGAGCCAGGCGTCGACCAGGTGGAAGAAGGCGTCGGGCTGCTCGAGGTGGCAGGCGTGACCGGCGTCCTCGACCACCACCGTCTCGGCCCCGGGGATGCCAGCGGCGAGGCGCTCGGCCTCGGCTCGGAACTTGGCATCGCGCTCGCCCGCCACCAGCAGCACCGGCATCGCCAGCTGGCCCAGCCGCTCGTCCAGCGGGTCCTGGGTGCCGGTGCCGCACAGCCGCAGCGAGGCGGCGAGGCCGGCGGCGGTGTTGGCCAGCCGCTCCTCCACGCCGGCGGCGTCGGCGCTCAGGCCCTCGAACAGCGGGCCGGCCAGCCAGCGCTCGAAGAACGCCGGGAGCGCCCGGTCACCCCCTTGCTCGATCGAGTCGGCCAGGGCCAGGTCGTCGGCCCGCCGCCGGGCCCGAGCCCCGGGGTCGGGGATCCCGGCCGTGGCGCCCACCAGGACGAGCCGGCGGACCTGGTCGGGCGACCCCAGGGCTGCGTGCAGGCAGATGCGGGCGCCCATCGAGTAGCCCAGCAGGTCGGCCTCGCCCACGGTGCGCACCAGCTCCCGCCCGGCGCTCCACAGGTTCAGGCGCTGGTCGGCCGATCCTCCGTGCCCCGGGGCGTCCACCAGCACCACCGGGCGGGTGGCGGCCAGCCGCTCGGCCAGCGGCGCCCAGGACCTCCGGGTCTGGGTGAAGCCGTGCACCAGGGCCAGCGGTGGTCCCGAATCCAGCCGATCCCCCCCCACCACCTCGCTCGCCAGCACGACCGCGACCATAGGAGCCCGCAGGGAGGCACTCCTCCGGCCCCGCGACACCCCCCGACGGGGATGCGACGGGCCGCCCCATGAGCGCGCAGGCCGGCCTGTGTGCCGCGCTGGTCGACGAGTGGGTGCGCCACGGGACGGCTCACGCCGTGGTGGCGCCGGGGTCGCGCTCGACCCCGCTGGCCCTGGCCCTGGCCGCCCGGCCGGAGCTGGCCCTCCACGTGGTGCTCGACGAGCGGTCGGCGGCGTTCGTGGCCGTCGGCATCGGGCGGGCCACCGGCACCCCGGCGGTGCTCCTGTGCACGAGCGGCACGGCTGCGGCCAACTTCCACCCCGCCGTCGCCGAGGCCGGCCTGTCCCACGTGCCCCTGCTGGTGTGCACGGCCGACCGGCCCCCCGAGCTGCACCGGGTCGGCGCCCCCCAGGCCATCGAGCAGGTCGGGCTGTACGGCGTCTCGCCCGTGTGGGCCGCCGACATCGACCCGCTGGCGTGGCCGGCGAGCTCCTGGCGCAGCCTCGGCAGCCGTGGCGCCGTCGAAGCGCAGCGGGGACCGGTGCACCTCAACCTCCGGTTCCGCGAGCCGCTCCTCGAAGAGGCCGGCGAGCTCCCGCTGGCCCGCAGCGGCGGCCGGCCCTGGCACCAGCGGCTGGCGGCCGCGGACGAGCCGGGGCTGGGGGAGGACCTCGACGTCGCCGGCCGCCGCAGGGTCCTGGTGGTGGCCGGCGAGGGGTGCGCCCCCGCGGCGGCCGAGGCAGCCTCGGCCGGCCGGTGGCCCGTCCTGGCCGACCCGCTCTCGGGCTGGAGGGTGCCGGGTCCGGCCACCGTCGCCGCCTTTGACGCCATAACCCGGCACATGCCGGCCGTCGGCGAGCTGGGGCCGGACCTGGTCCTCCACCTGGGCCGGCCGCCCTCCTCCCGGGCGCTGGGCCAGTGGTTCGACCGGGGCGACGCCCTGCACGTGCTGGTCGACGAGGGCGGGCGCTGGCTCGACCCTGCCCGCCGGGCCGGCGCCTTCCTCCCCGGCCGTCCGGACGCCGTGCTGCGGAGGTGGCAGGGTCTCCTCGCCCCGCCCGACCCCGGCTGGCTGGCCGGCTGGCAGCAGGCGGAGGCCACTGCCCAGCAGGCCATCACCAAGGTCCTGGCCGACCATCCCGAGGTGACCGAGCCGGGCCTGGCCCGGAGCCTGGCTGCCCAGCTGCCCGATGGGGCCGCCCTCTTCGTCTCGTCGTCGATGCCGATCCGAGACGTCGAGTGGTTCGCCGAGCCCCGCCAGGGCCTCCGGTTCCACGCCAACCGGGGAGCCAACGGCATCGACGGCGTCACCTCCACCGCCCTGGGGGTCGCTCTGGGCCGAGGCGGCCAGACCACCGCCGCGCTCGTGGGCGACCTGGCCCTCCTGCACGACGGCGCGGGCCTCGTCGGCCTCACCGACCGCCCCTGCTCGCTGGCCCTGGTCGTGATCGACAACCACGGCGGCGGCATCTTCTCGTTCCTGCCCCAGGCCGCCTCGCTGCCCCCCGAGCGGTTCGAGCTGCTGTTCGGCACGCCCCAACCCGTCGACCTGCACGCCCTGGCCGGGGCGCACGGGATCCCGTCGGTCGACGTGACGACCGCGGCCGAGCTTGGCGCACGCCTGGACGAGGCGACCGCCGCGGGAGGGGTGCGGCTGCTGGTGGCCCGCACCGACCGGGCCGCCAACGTGCAGCTGCACCAGGAGCTGGCGGACGCCGTAGGCCAAGCCCTGGCCGGGCGCCCCTAGCGTCGCCTCGTGCTCCCGATCGTCGCCCGCAAGACCTGGAGGACCCTCGAGCCCTTCCACAGCCTGGTGAACTTCGCGGCCGAGCCCGAGGACTGCTACGCGGCCCTGGGCCTGTCGAGGTCGGCCGGCTACCTGGCGTCCCGTTCGGCGGCCATGGGCACGGTGCCGGCCGAGGTGGTCGTGGCCACGTTCTACGGCTTCGACCCTGCGCTGGTGCACCAGGCGCTGGCCGGCGTGTGGTCGGTGGTGAGCCCGGAGCAGGTGGTGGCGGCCCGCCTCGCCGGCATCGACGTGGCCCTCCACCGCCTGTTCGGTACGGCGCTGGCAGGCCCAGAGGTGCAGGAGGCGGCGGCTCTGGCCCGGGTGGCGGCCGAGGCGGCTCCGGCTGCCGGCCGCCCCCTGTTCGCCGGCCATGCCTCGCTGGCCTGGCCCGACGAGCCACACCTCGTGCTGTGGCACGCCGTCACGCTGCTGCGCGAGCACCGCGGCGACGGCCATGTCGCCTGCCTGCTGGCCGCCGGCGTCGGGCCCCTCGAGTCGCTCGTCCTCCACGCCTCACAGGGCGAGGTCGGCCGCCGGTTCCTCCAGGCGAACCGGGGCTGGTCGGATGAAGCGTGGCAGGCGGCCACCGCCGGCCTGGCCGAGCGGGGCCTGGTGGCGCCCGACGGCGGCTCGACCGACGCCGGCCGAGCCCTGCGCGACGGCATCGAGGAGCGCACCGACGAGCTGGCGCTGCCGGCCTGGCTCCCGCTGGGCGAGGACGGCTGCACCCGCCTGCGAGCCCTGGTCCGGCCGTTCAGCCGGGCGATCGTCGAGACGGGCATCCTCGGCTTCACGGCCTGAGCCGCGTCCAGCGGCGCAGCAGCGCGGCAGGTGCCTCCGGCCCCACCGCGGTTGAACGCCTCGGTCAGGGGCGGACGATGGCGGCGAGGAGCGCCTGGAGCTTGAACTGCGTCTCGGCCAGCTCGGCGGCCGTCTCAGAGCCGACGACGACGCCGACGCCGGCCCACATCGAGGCCCGGCTGCCGTCGACGGCCGCCGACCGGATGCCGAGGACGAGCTCGCCGTCGCCGTGGCGGTCGACCCAGCCCACGGGACCGGCGTAGCGGCCCCGGTCGGCCTGCTCCAGCTCGTCGATCAGCGTGAGCGCCGCCTCTCGGGGGGCGCCGCCGACGGCCGGCGTGGGGTGCAGCAGCCGGCCCAGCTCGAGCACCGTCGGCGCCGGGTCCGTCAAGCGCCCCTCGATCGGCGTCCCCAGGTGGAGGACGTTGCGAAGCTGCACGATCGACGGGGTTGCGGGGACGTCGAGGTGGTCGCAGCGGGGGGCCAGGGCGGCAGCCACCGCCTCGACGATGACTGCGTGCTCGCGCCGTTCCTTGTCGCTGGCCAGCAGCTGGGCCGCCTGGTCGGCGTCGACCGCGGGGTCGCCGCTGTGGGGCCGGGTGCCGCCCAGCGGCCGGCTGCGCACGGCGGAGCCCGAGCGGGCCACCAGCACCTCGGGGCTCGCCCCCAGGAACCCGTCGACCAGGAACGTCGTGCACGACGGGTAGAGGGCCCGGAGGCGGCGCAGCACCGTCGGCACCACGATCGGACGGTTGGCCTCGACCACCACCTCCCGGGCCAGCACCACCTTGGTGACCTCGCCGGCGTCGATGCGGGCCATGGCGGCCGCGACGGCCGCCTCCCACTGCTCGTGGGGCACCGGTGACCGAAGGCTGAAGCCGTCGGGTTCGGGGCCCCAGGCTCGGTCGGGCCGGACGTCGACCCCGTCGATGAGCGTCGCCCACTCGGTGCCGTCGGGGCTGCGCACGACCAGGCCGGCGGGCACGACGAACTCGGCGGGAGCGTCGGCGGCGAAGGGCAGGGCGGCAAAGGCGACCGGCCCGGCGCCGGGCCGTCCCACCTCGTCGTCCACGTCGAACGAGGCCAGCGCCGACGCCACGACCGCCGCCGGCACCCGCACGGCAGCACCCCGACCGGCGAACCCCCACCCGTCGCGCTCGAACAGCACGTCGGGATCGACCCGCCACGGGTGCGAGGCCCAGGTGCCCGGCGCCACCCGGCGGGTGACGGCCCGGAGCGCGGTGACCGGCGCAGTCGCCTGCGCCTCCCGCCGCATGTCGTCCCTGGCTGTCCGCCTGCCTTGCCTCGTCGCTCCTCCGGCGAGCCCGGGGTGCTCGCCTCCCCCGCTCGTCGGTCCAGGCAGGCGACGCTCGGTCCTCACCGGCTCGTTCGCTTCGCTCACGGGAGGGGGGGACGGTCGTGGTCGCGGGTGGCGCAGATGAGCTGGCTGATGCCGGTGGACAGCTGGGACCGCTCGACCGTGGTGAACCCGGCGTCGCGCACCATGACCAGCAGGTCGGCCGACGCCGGCAGGTAGGCGACCGACTTCGGCAGGTAGGCGTAGGCGTTCGCGTCGGAGAGCAGCCCGCCGATCAACGGCACCACCCGGCCGAAGTAGGCGCGGTGGCCGAACCGCAGCAGCGGGTTGGCCGGGACGCTGACGTCGAGCAGGGCGATGCGGCCGCCGGGGCGCAGGACCCGGGCCAGCTCGGCCAGCACCGGCGGGAGGGCGACGAAGTTCCTGAGGGCGAAGCCGCACACGACACCGTCGACCGAGCCCGTGGTGAAGGGGAGGGCCATGCCGTCGCCCTGCACCCGGGGGAAGCCGTGGGTGGCGTGCTGCAGCATCCCGAGCGACAGGTCGACGGCGAGCGGGCGCAGCGACGCCCGGTCGAGGTCGTGGCACAGGTCGCCGGTCCCCGAGGCCAGGTCGACGACGAGCGAGCCCGGCGCCAAGCCCAGCTCGCGAACGGTGCGCCGGCGCCACCCCACGTCCATCCGGAAGGTCATCACCCGGTTCACCAGGTCGTAGCGGGGGGCGATCGTGTCGAACATGGCCTGGACGGCCTTGCGCTTGTCTTCCCCCTGCGGGAGGGCGTCGCCGGCCGCGGTCACGCCGCGCTGCCGGGGTCGGTGGCGGCGGCGATGGCGGCCAGCTCGTCCGGGCCCCCGACCTTCTCGATGTGCTCGGTGGCGACGGCCAGCAGCGTGCGCTCGAAGTGGTGGGCGACCAGCGCCACCGTGGCCGGCAGGATGGCCTGGAACGCCTCGACGAGCTGCCGGGCGGCCTCTTCGGCCGTCTCGTCGCCGCCGCGGAGGGGGCGGCGGATGTGGTCGTCGAACAGGCCCACGGCCTCTTCGGCCACCGACCGCACGTGCTCGTGGTGGCGGCGGGACAGGACGAGCAGCTCGGGCAGGGGCAGGCCCAGCTCCAGCAGTCGAAGGCCGGCGCGGGCGGCCTCGGCGTCGGCCGGCGAGTACCCGCCGCCCACCGGCGAGATGAGGCCCTCGCGCTCGGCCGCCTGCAGCAGGCCGAGGGGGATGCCGCTGCGGTCCGCCAGCTCGGCCAGGCTGAGCGCCGGCCCCCTCCCTGCGCTGCCGGCACCTGCCACCGCGGCGAGCAGGGGCTCGTCCCTCGGGTCCAGCTCGCCCGACAGGAGGCGGCCGATGGCCGCCAGCGACAGGCCCTGGCCCTGCAGCCCCCGGATCCGCTCGAGGCGCTCGAGGTGCTCCGACCCGTAGTGGGCGATGCGGCCCCGCCGGGCCGGGGCGGGGAGGAGGCCCCGGCCCTGGTAGTACCGGATGGTGTCGACCGAGACGCCAGCCCGCTCGGCCAGCTCGTCCACCCGCAGCTCCACACTCGCATCGTACGAGCATCCGCTCCGATAGTCGAAGGGGCGTCGGGGACGCGCCCTGCGACGCGGGCCGGCTCGGGCAGGCTGGTGGGGTGGTCGGAGGCCGGGCGAAGCGCGCTGCCGCGGTCGTGCTGGTCACCGCAGCCGGCGTGCTCGGCGTGGCGGCCAGCTCGAACGTGACCTCCCCCGGCGGCCCCGTGGGGGCCCCGGCGCCGGAGCCGGCACC
>JAUJNH010000005.1:2119-61390 GCA_030448245.1 Acidimicrobiales bacterium | reverse complement strand
CCGCGCCGGCGGGCATCGTCGGCGAGGCCCAGCCCCTCCCCGCCGCCCCCACGTCGCGGGCGGCGATTCCGCCCGGGACTCCGACGACCGTCGCCGCTCGACCGCCGCCGCCCCCGCCGACCACGCTCCCGGCCGGCACGCCCGTCGAGGTGGCGTACCGCCTCGAGCGGCGCACCAGCGACCCGGCCACCGCCGGCTTCGAGGCGTTCGCCCAGGCCACCTTGGCCGACCCTCGGGGGTGGGGGAGGGCGGGGTTCCGGCTGGTGCCGCGAGCCGACGCCCGCTTCACCCTCGTGCTGGCCGAGGGCCCCGAGGTCGACGCCCTGTGCCTGCCGTACGAGACCTACGGCCTGTACTCGTGCCAGAACGGCCCGATGGTGGCGCTGAACGCCGACCGCTGGCGCACCGCCACCCCGAAGTGGACCGGCACGCTGGACGACTACCGCCGCTACCTGGTGGGCCACGAGGTCGGCCACCTCCTGGGGCTGCACCACCCTCGCACCCAGTGCCCGGCTCCCGGCCGTCCGGCCCCGTTGATGGCTCAGCAGTCGACCGAGCTGGATGGCTGCCTCCCGAACCCCTGGCCGCTGGACAACGAGATCGTGGTGGGCCGCCGCCGTCCCGCCGACCTGGCCCCGCCCTACCGACCCTGACCTGCGTGCCGACCCGGGGGCCCTCAGACCTAGCTGATGATGGCCGCCCGCTGGGCGGCGTACTCCGACTGGTCAGGAGCCCCTCACGGCGAAGCTCGTCGAGCTCGCGCAGCCGCTCCCGTGCCGGCCGGGGGCCGGGAGGGCGGGGGGCGGAGGCCTCGGCGGCCCCTGCCTGGTGGTCGACCGCCACGACGGCCGCCGCCGGGTCGTCGAGGGCCAGGTTGACCCAGCCGGCGAACGTGCGGGTCCAGGTGGGGTCGCCTACGTGGAACATGGTGCGGCGGCTGTCGGAGCCGAGCACGATCAGCACTGGCCTGGCCTCGAAGGTGGCGACCTCGACCGTGGCCACCCGGTCGAGGAAGGCCAGCGCGTGGTCGTCGCCTTTGGCGGTCACGAAGCGCAGCTCCGACGAGGTGAGCAGCAGGAGCCCGGGGCGGTCGGCGAAGGCCGCCGTCAGGGCGATGACGTCCATGTCGAGGTCGCCGGCGACGGCCAGGGCGGGCCCGAGGCCCGTCACCGCCGACGGCTCCAGGTGGCGGCGCACCAACGCGGCGATGCGGTCGCGCCCCGCCATCAGGTGACGACGATGCCTTCGATGCCATGCTCGGCGGGGGGGTACTGCGGGTCGAGGGCCGTGAGCAGCTCGTGCAGCGTCGAGGTGACCGCCCAGTCGCGGTACCACTTGTGGTCGGCCGGGATCACGTACCAGGGCGCCGTGTCGGTCGAGGTGGCCGCGATGGTGTCGGCGAACGCCGTCTGGTAGTCGTCCCACCGGGCCCGCTCGGGAAGGTCGGACGCCGAGAACTTCCACCGCTCGTCGGCCGAGTCGAGGCGGTCCTGCAGGCGCTCGCGCTGCTCCTCCTTCGAGATGTGCAGGAAGAACTTCACGACGAGCGTGCCTTCGGCCACGAGGTGCTCCTCGAAGGCCCGGATCTGGGCGTGGCGGCGGGTCGCGGTGGGCTGGTCGATGAGGCCGTGGACACGGGTCACGAGGACGTCCTCGTAGTGCGATCGGTTGAAGATGCTGATCTCACCCTTCGACGGGCACTGGGCGTGGACCCGCCACAGGAAGTCGTGGGCGGCCTCGGTCGCGCTCGGCTTCTTGAACGAGGCCACCCGGATGCCGGCGGGGTTGACGCCACTGAAGACCCGACGGATGGTGCCGTCCTTCCCGCCGGCGTCGATGGCCTGGAAGACCACGAGCAGGGCCGTGCCGTGGTCGGCCCAGAAGCGGGCCTGCAGGTCGATCAGCCCGTCGTGCAGGACCGACGTGGCCGCCCGGGTGGCCTCGCGCCCCCCGGGGGCGCCGGGGGTGGCCCTGGCCGCCGTGTCTCCCAGGTGCACGGGCGCGCCCGGCTCGGCCCGCCACTGCTGTCCCGCGGCACGGTGCATGGTCGGCATCGTACGGTTTGCCCAGGTGGGGGCGCGGGTGGCGGCGCGGGTGCGGTGCGGCACCTGGTGGAGGGCCGCCTGGCTGCCCTCCTGGTGCTCGCCGTCGGTGTCGCAGTCTTCTCCGTCGGCCTGGTCCGCGTCGTCGCCTCCCGTGACCCCGACGTGCGGGTCGGGGCGGTGCGAGGCGTCCGCACGACCATCCCGGCCTCGATCTCCGGCCAGGCCACGACCTACGGGGTCGAAGCCGGCCGGGGCGAGGGCCCGGGAGGTGCGAGAGCCGATGGCGGCGCCGAAGCCGGAGCCGAGGACGGGCCCGGCATCCGGACTCCCGTCCCGCCGCCCCCGCCGCAGGGCGGCGCCCCAGCGGCAAGCGGCTCCTCGACCCCTCGGGCCGCCCGTACGGCGCGGCGGTCCCGTTCAACGCGTCGATCCCGGTGCCCGAGGGACTCGTCTGGGTGCTCCTGGTGGGAAGCGACGCCCGCCCCGGGCAGGATCCGTTGCGGTCCCGGGCCGACAGCATCCACCTGCTCGCGGCCAACCCGGCGACGGGCCAGGCGACCGTCGTGGGCTTCCCCCGGCGACTCGTTCGTCGAGATCCCGGGCACGGCCCCGGGAAGATCAACACGGCGCTCGTCCTGGGCGGGCCCGAGCTGCTGGCCAGGACGGTCAACCGGTTCATGGGCCTGCCCGTGCAGCTCTGGGCGGTGGCGGGCTTCGAGGCGTTCACGCGGGTGGTCGACGAGCTGGGAGGGATCGACGTCGAGGTGGTGCAGCCGATGGACGACTGGGACAGCGGCGCCCACTTCAAGCCCGGCTACCACCACTTCGACGGGGCTCGGGCTCTGGCCTTCAGCCGGGATCGGCACGAGTTCGTCGACGGTGACCTCTCCCGCTCGCGGAACCAGGGGCGCCTCATCGTCGCCACGCTGGCCAAGCTCCGGAGCGATGTGGGGGACGAAGGAGGCCTGCGTCGCTGGCTCGGCGTCGCCTTCCGTCACCTGGCCCTCGACCTGGAGGCCGAGCAGGCGCTGCAGCTGCTGTCCGTTGCCCGCCGCACCGATCCGAGCGACGTCACCAACCTCGTGCTCGCCGGCAGGGGTGGCATGGCCGGCGCCCAGTCGGTGGTCTACGTCGACGCGGCGGCGGCCGCCCGCCTCGCCGACGACCTCCGCCCCGACGCGACTTCGGCCCCGCCAAGCCCCCCACCACGACCACGACCACGACCACGGCCACGACCACCGCGCCCCCCTCCACGACACCCCCCGAGCCCGCCCCCACGGTCCCCTGACCAGCTGCCAACAACCGGCGCGACGACAACTCGTTTGGCGGCAGCAGCCGCCCTGGCGCGGCCGCGGCGGTCCGGGACGGCCGTGGGCGGCCGGGCCCCGCAGGGTGGCCGCCGCCCGTTGCGCGCAGGGCCAGGATGGCCCGGAACGAGCAATCAGACGTAGTAGCGGAAGACGACCTCGGCGACGCAGGAGGGCTTGGCTGCGCCGGTCACGGTGATGGTGGTGGCCAGGGTGACCTGGGCGCCGCCGGGGACGTCGTCGACGGCCACGAGGGTGGCGGTGCAGGCGACCTCGGATCCGACGGGGACGGGGCTCGGGAAGCGGAGGCGGTTCAGGCCGTAGTTGACGCCCATCGAGATGCCGTCGACCTGGAGCACCGTGGGGAGGAGTGAGGGGAGGAGGGACAGGGTGAGGTAGCCGTGGGCGATGGGCCCGCCGAAGGGTCCGGCTCGTGCCCGCTCGACGTCGACGTGGATCCACTGGTGGTCGCCGGTGGCGTCGGCGAACAGGTTGACCGCTTCCTGGGTGATCCGCATTGGCGGTGAGGTGCCGAGCTCGGTGCCCACCAGCTCCTTCAGGCCGTCGATGCCCTGCACGACGGTGGTCATGGCGGCTTTCTAGCCGGCGGGCTACTTGAACCAGATCTTCTCGTAGTCGCGGGTCTGCTTGTGCAGCAGGAGGGCGAGCAGGGCCACGTCGAACAGGAAGCCGATGTCGATGACGTTGGACAGGCTGGCCCGCCTGGGGTAGCCGATGGTGAGGACGACGAGGGTGGCCACGAGGGGTGCGGCGGCGACGACGACGCCGAGCCTCCAGCCGATCCGCTTCTCGTTGGCGATGAGGTAGGCGGCGCCGGCCGAGCCGATGACGAAGAGGACGGCGATGAGGTTGCCGAGGAGGGTTGCGGCGTCGTACGGGGCGTCTCCTCGCAGGACGGAGTTGGCGGCGGCGGCGAAGAGGCCTTCGCCGCCACTGCGGAAGAGCAGGGCGACGACGACGTTGGCGTACAGGAGGAAGACCGCCACCTGCATGGTCTGGGGCTGGGACGGGTTGAAGAACCGGCGTTCCACCGCCGCAGTCTGTCAGCGCCGGCTGATCTGAACGGGTGATGCGGCCATCGAGGCGCGCAGCTGGCCGCAGGCGGCGTCGATGTCCGTGCCGCGGTTGCGGCGGATGGTGGCGTTGACGCCCAGCTGCACGAGCCGGTCGCGAAAGGCGCGCACCGCGGCGGGTGAGGACCCGGTGGCCGGGTAGCCGGGCGTGGGGTTGAGGGGGATGAGGTTGACGTGGGCCCGGAGCTCCCTGGCGATGGGGGCCAGGGCGGCGGCCTGCTGCGGGGTGTCGTTGGTGCCGGCGATCAGCGCCCACTCGAACGACAGGCGCCGGCGGGTCGTCTGCACGTAGCGGGCGCAGGCCTCGACCAGCTCGCCCAGCGGGTAGCGCTTGCCGAGCGGCACCAGCTCGTCGCGCAGGTCGTCGGTGGCGGCGTGGAGGGAGACGGCGAGGTTGACGGGCAGGTCGGCGGCGGCGAGGCGGTCGATGCCCGGCACGACGCCGACGGTGGAGATGGTCAGGTGGCGGGCCGAGATGCCGAGGTCGTCGTGGAGGACGTGGACGGCCTGCCACACCCGGTCGAGGTTGGCGAGCGGCTCGCCCATGCCCATGAACACGACGTTGCCGAGGCGGCGGCCGCCGGCGGCAGCGGTCGAGCTGGCTCGGACCACCTGCTCCACGATCTCGCCCGTGGTGAGGTGGCGCTCGAAGCCCAGCTGGCCGGTGGCGCAGAACGAGCAGGCCATGGCGCAGCCGGCCTGGCTGGACACGCAGACCGTGGTGCGGCCCGGGTAGTGCATGAGGACCGTCTCCACCCGCGGCGGGGCGCCGGAACCGGCGGAGGCCACCTCCCACAGCCACTTGACGGTGTCGCCGCCGTCGGCCGCCGCCTCGTGCACCAGGCGGAGCCCGGGCTGCAGCTCGTGCATCTCGGCCAGCCGGGCCCTGAGGGGCTTGGGGAGGTCGGTGAGCTCGCCCGGCTCACGCCCCTGCAGCAGGCCGTGGCGGAGCTGCCGGACGCGGTAGGGCGGCTCGTCCGGCAGGAGCCCGGCGAGGCCTCCGGCGTCGAGGTCGAACCGGGAGACCACGGCTGCCCAGGCTACGGCCGTTCGGTCCACCTACCGTCCGAGTGAGGGCACGGGCAGCGTCGAGATGCCGCCTAGCCTCTCGGGCATGGGCCTCACCCAGCTGTTCCAGCGTCCAGCCCCGACGGGCGAGGCTCACGACGACCACACCCACCGCGACGTGAAGGGGGGCAGCGCCAGGGCGGCGATCTTCGGCGTCAGCGACGGCCTGGTGTCGAACGTCAGCCTGATCCTGGGCGTGGCTGGCGCCAGTCCAGCTCCGGGCGTCGTCCGGCTGGCGGGCCTGGCCGGGCTGATCGCGGGTGCCTGCTCGATGGCGGCGGGCGAGTACGTGTCGGTGCAGGCCCAGCGCGAGCTGCTGGAGCGCGAGCTCGAGGTGGAGCGGAGGGAGCTGGAGCTGCGGCCCGAGATGGAGCGGCGCGAGCTGGCCGGCATCTACCGCAGCCGTGGGGTGGAGCCGGCGGTCGCCGACGAGGTGGCCGCCCAGCTGTCGGTCGACCCGGACGTGGCGCTCGAGACCCATGCTCGCGAGGAGCTGGGGATCGATCCGGACGAGCTCGGGTCGCCCGTGCGGGCGGCCGTGAGCAGCTTCGTCGCGTTCACCCTCGGCGCGGTGGTGCCGCTGGTGCCGTGGCTCGTCAGCCGGGGGACCGGCGCCGTGGTGGCCTCGGTGATCCTGGGCGTGGTGGCGTCCATCCTCGTCGGCGCCTTGCTGGCCGGCTTCACCGGACGCAGCGTCGTGGCGTCGTCGCTGCGGCAGCTGGTCGTGGCCAGCCTGGCCGCCGCGGTCACGTTCGGCGTCGGGGCGTCGCTCGGGGTGTCCGGCACCGTCTAGCCGGCAGCTCCGGGCCGGGCGCGGGCTGAGCCGGCGCCGAGAGTGGCGTGGTAGGCGCGGTCGACGTGGTCCAGGGTGAAGCCGAGGTCGACGTAGAGCTTGACGGCCGGCGTGTTGGCGGCATCGACGTAGAGCATGCCGGTGCCGATGCCCCGCTGGGCCAGGACGTCGAGGCCGGCGAGGGTCAGGCGCCGGCCGAGCCCCTTGCCCTGGGCCCAGGGAGCCACCGCGATCACGTAGATCTCTCCGAGCGGTTGGTCGTGGTCGGTGTGGACCTTGGTCCAGCAGAAGCCGTCGAGGCGGCCGCCGTCGCCCTCGTGGAGCAGGAACCCCGAGGGGTCGAACCAGTCGAGCGCCTCCCGTTCGGCCAGCACCTCCCGCGACCACTGGCCCTGCTCGGCGTGGCTGGCGAAGGCGGCGTTGTTCACCTCCAGCCAGGCCTCCTCGTCCCGCCCCGGCTCGAAGGGCCGCCAGTCCAGCTCGTAGGCGAGGCCGGTGGGCAGGGGCCGCCGCAGCTGGTAGAGCTCTCGGCCCCGTTCCAGCCCGCGAGCGCGAGCCACCCGGTCGTGCCACGGCTGGGGCTTCGACACCCACAGGTTCACCCGTCCGCCGCCCTCCGTGCCGACCAGGCCCAGCGCGGCCTCGACGAGCTGCGAGGCGATCGTCTCGTCCTCCCTGTGATGGGGGGCGATGACCAGCTCGAGCGACCAGTCGTCTCCCTTGGTCTCGGAGCGGCTGACCTGGGCGTAGCCGATCGGGTGGGTGTGGCCCGGGAGCGTGGCGACGATGCCGGCGAACCCGGCCCGGCCGCCGTGGACCAGGTCGAGCCACTGGTGCTCGCCCAGGGCGTGGTGGCCGTCGTGGTGGGTGGCCGCGTCGAGGAGCACCTGCACGGCCCCGATCTCGTCGCCGTCGAGCCGTCGCTTCACCTCCAGCTGGTGCACGACCCGTAGGCTCCCACGCGCCATGGCCCGACCCCGTACACCGGCGGGGCGGGCTCGGGAGGCGCACCGGCGGCTGGCCCTCGAGCATCCGGGCACGGCCGCCGAGCTGTGCGAGCTCGACTTCCGGAACCCCTTCGAGCTGCTCGCGGCCACCATCCTCTCGGCGCAGAGCACCGACCGCACGGTCAACTCGGTCACGCCCGCCCTGTTCGCCCGCTACCCCGATGCGGCGGCGCTCGCCGCGGCCGGCCCGGTGGAGCTCCAGGACCTCATCCGGCCCACCGGGTTCTTCAACGCCAAGGCCCGCAGCCTGATCGGGATGGCCACGGCGCTGGTCGAGCGGTTCGGCGGCGAGGTGCCCGACCGGATGGCCGACCTCGTCACCCTGCCCGGCGTCGGTCGCAAGACGGCCAACGTGGTGCTGAGCGTGGCGTTCGGCAAGCCGGGCCTGGCCGTCGACACCCACGTGCTGCGCCTGTCGAAGCGACTGGGGCTGACCGGCGAGGACGACCCGGTGAAGGTCGAGGCCGACCTCAACCCGATGGTGCCGGCCGGGGAGCGCGGCCTGTTCTCGTTGCGGCTCATCCTGCACGGCCGCCGGGTGTGCGTGGCCCGGTCGCCCGCCTGCCACGCTTGCGTGCTGCACGACATCTGCCCCTCGTCGCGAGTCTGAGGGAGGGTCCGGTTCCGCCTCAGGTGCGGAGCAGCCTGGTCATGCGCCGGGTGGCCTGGAGCAGGTGGCGCTCGACCTCGTACAGCTCGCCGGCCCGGGCCTCGTCACCGGCCTGGCCGAACGCCTCGGCCGCCTCGACCAGCCTGGTCCGCAGGTCGTCGAGGGTGGCGGCGATGCTCGTCAGGACGGCGGTGGAGGGGACCTCGGGCACGGCCGAATGCTGGCAGAGCGCCGCCAGGGTCGCCGGTAGGCTCGCAACGCCATGCTCAACCGACTCGACCTGCGGTCCGCCACAGGCGACCTCCGCCCCCTGCTGCCCCGGCCCGAGGTGGGCGGGGACGCGCCGGTGGCGGCGGTGCGGGCCATCCTCGACGACGTCCGGGCCCGCGGCGACGACGCCCTCCTCGAGCTGACCGAGCGATTCGACGGCGTGCGGCCCGACCCGATCCGGGTCCCGCAGGTCGAGCTGAAGGCCGCTCTCGAGGCCGTGCCGGCGGTGCTGCGCGAGGCGCTCGAGGTGGCGTGGGCCAACGTCGTCGACCACCACCGCCGCCAGCTGCAGCCCGATGCCAGGACCGACGAGGCCGGCCTGGTGCTGCGCGAGCTGCGCCGGCCGGTGGCGCGGGCCGGCTGCTACGTCCCCGGCGGCAAGGCCAGGTACCCCAGCACCGTCCTGATGACGGCCGGCCCCGCTTCGGTCGCCGGCGTCGACGAGGTGGTGGTGGTGTGCCCTCCCGGGGCCGACGGGCGGCTGCCGGTCGAGACGCTGGCCGCCTGTGCGGTGGCGGGCGTCGAAGAGGTGTACCGGGTGGGCGGGGCGCAGGCCATCGGGGCCCTGGCCTACGGCACCGCCAGTATCCCCCCGGTCGACGTGATCGTCGGCCCCGGCAACGTGTACGTGGCCGTGGCCCAGCGCGAGGTGGCGGGGGAGGGGGTGGTCGGCGTGCCCAGCGCGTTCGCCGGCCCCAGCGAGGTGGTCGTCGTGGCCGACGCCACCACCGACCCCACGTGGGCGGCGATCGACGTCCTGGTGCAGGCCGAGCACGGCCCCGACGGGCTGGCCTGGCTCGTCACGTGGGAGGAGGAGGCGCTGGTGGCCGTCAGCGACGCCGTCGACCGCCTCCTGGTCGACCAGCCCAGGCGGGCCGAGATCGAGGCGACGCTGGCCGAGGGCGGCCACGCCGTGCTGTGCCGAGACCGGGAGCAGGCCATGGCGGTGTCCAACCTCATCGCCCCCGAGCACCTCGAGCTCCTGGTGGCCGAACCGGAGGCCCTGCTCCCGCTCGTGCGCCACGCCGGTGCCGTCTTCACCGGGATGTACGGCACGGCCGCCCTGGGCGACTACGCGGCCGGGCCGTCGCACGTGCTGCCCACCCACGGCTCGGCCCGCTTCTCGTCGGGGCTGCGGGTCGACGACTTCATCAAGGTCATCCACGTCGTCAGCGCCGACCACGAGGCGTTCGCCCGCCTGGCCCCGCACGTCGTCGCCCTGGCCGACGCCGAGGGGCTGGCCGCCCACGCCCAGTCGGTGCGGCTGCGCGGCCCCCGCTGATGGGCGCCTTCCCGCCCCTGCGGGACGACCTGGGGGTGATGGCCGGCTACCACTCGGCCCAGGTCGAGGTCGACGTGCGCCTCAACACCAACGAGTCGCCGCTGCCCCCGCCCCCGGCCTTCCTCGCCGGTCTGGCCGAAGCCGTGGCCGCCTTCCCGATGCACCGATACCCCGACCGGACGTGCCAGGCCCTGCGGGCCGACCTGGCCAACCTCCACGGCCTGCAGCCCGAGCAGGTCTTCGTGGCCAACGGCTCGAACGAGGTGCTGCAGTGCCTGCTGCTGGCCTACGGCGGGCCGGGCCGGGCCGCGGCGGTCTTCGAGCCCACCTACGCCATGCACGCCACCATCGCCCGCATGACCGGCACGGCCGTCGCCAGCGGTGCACGGGCCGACGACTTCACCCTCCCGGGCGTCGAGGTCCGCCGGGTGCTGGCCGAGGCGGCGCCGTCGGTCACGTTCCTGTGCTCGCCCAACAACCCCACGGGCCGGGCCGAGCCGAAGGACGTCGTCGAGGAGGTCCTGGAGCTGGCGCCCGGCCTGGTCGTGGTCGACGAGGCCTACGGCCAGTTCGCCTCGTGGTCGTCGCTGGGCATGGTCGGCGACGACGTGCCGCTGGTCGTCACCCGCACCTACTCGAAGACGTGGTCGATGGCGGGTGCCCGCCTCGGCTACCTCCTGGGCCCGGCGCAGGTCGTCGCCGCCCTCTGGGAGAAGGCGGCGCTGCCGTACCACGTCGACGCCGTGAAACAGGCGGCCGGGCGGCTGGCCCTGCGGTTCACCGACGAGATGGAGGACCGGGTGGCGCTGCTCGTCAGCGAGCGCGAGCGCATCGCCGCCGCCCTCGCCCTCCTGCCCCTCGACACGTGGCCGTCGGACGCCAACTTCCTGCTGTTCCGGCCCCGGGCCCGCGCCGGTCGCGAGGTGTGGCAGGACCTGGTCGACCGTTCGGTGCTGGTGCGCGACTGCTCGTCGTGGCCCCGCCTGGCCGGGTGCCTTCGGGTCACCGTCGGCACGCCCGAGGAGAACGACGCCTTCCTGACCGCCCTGGAGGCCGTCCTGTGATTCCGAGGTTCGCCACCGTCAGCCGCACCACCAAGGAGACCAAGATCTCCGTCTCGGTCGACCTCGGGGGTGGGCCGGTCACCGTCTCGACGGGCCTGCCGTTCTTCGACCACATGCTCGACCAGCTGGGGCGTCACGGCGGGTTCGGCCTGGCGGTCGAGGCGGTGGGTGACCTGCACGTCGACGGGCACCACACGGTCGAGGACACCGGCATCGCTGTCGGCGACGCCTTCCGCCAGGCGCTCGGCGACAAGGCCGGCGTGGCCCGGTTCGCCAGCGGCCTGTTCCCGCTCGACGAGGCGCTGATCGAGGTGGCCCTCGACCTGTCGGGCCGGCCCTTCGCGGTGCCAGTGGGACGTGCCGTTCGGCGAGGTGCTGCCGCTGGGGTCGCCAGCGTTCAACCCCGAGATGGCCGGCCACTTCTGGCAGTCGTTCGCCACCGCGGCGGGCATCACCCTGCACGTCACCAAGCGGCGGGGGACAACACCCACCACGTGATCGAGGCCGCCTTCAAGGGGGTGTCGCGCTGCCTGCGGGCGGCCGTGCGGGTGGAGGGCGAGGACCTGCCGTCGACCAAGGGCGTGCTGTAGTGCCCAGCCCGCGCATCGCGGTGCTCGACTACGGCATCGGCAACCTGCACAGCGCCCAGAAGGCCTTCGAGCGGGTCGGGGCCGACGCCCGGCTCGTCACCACGTCGGCCGAGGCCGAGGCCGCGTCCGGCGTGGTCCTCCCCGGCGTTGGCCACTTCCGGCGCTGTGCCGAGGCGCTGCGCGAGAGCGGGCTCGACGTGGCCGCCAAGGCCGCCGCCGGGGCCGACGTGCCCTTCCTCGGCGTGTGCATCGGGATGCAGCTGCTGTACGAGGGGTCCGAGGAGGCGCCCGGCGTTCCGGGTCTGGGCGTCCTGGGGGCCACGGTGCGGCTCCTGCCCGACGGCGTGAAGCGGCCCCAGATGCAGTGGAACCGGCTGGTGCCGACGGGGCCGTGCCCGCTGCTCGACGGCCTCGACGACCCGTGGGGCTACTTCGTGCACTCCTACGCAGCCGACCTCACCCACGACGTGGTGGCCACCTGCGACTACGGCGGTCCCATCACCGCCATCGTGCAGCGGGGCCAGCTGTGGGCCACCCAGTTCCACCCGGAGAAGTCGGGCCGCACCGGCCTGGCCATCCTGCGCCGCTTCGCCGACCTCTGCTAGGTGGGAGTCGTGCTGCTCTACCCCGCCATCGACCTGCGCGCCGCCCAGGTCGTCCGCCTCCACCGGGGCGACTACGCCGAGGAGACGGTCTACGGGCGCGATCCGGTGGCGGTGGCCCGCTCCTACCAGGCGGCCGGCGCCGACTGGATCCACGTGGTCGACCTCGACGCTGCGCGTCCGCTCGCGGCGACAACCGCAGGCTGGTGGCCGCCGTGGCCGCCGCCGTCGACGTGCCGGTGCAGAGCGGCGGTGGGGTCCGCACCGCGGCCGACGCCGATGCGCTCGTGGCCGCCGGTGTGCAGCGGGTGGTCGTCGGGACGGCCGCGTTCCGGGTCCCCGGGTTCGTCGGCCAGCTGTGCGCCCGCCACCCCGGGCGGGTGGCCGTGGACGTGGGGGTGGCGGCGGACGGGAGGGTGGTCGTGCAGGGGTGGCAGGAGACGGTCGACGAGCCCTTCGAGCAGGCTCTGGAACGTTTCAGCGACTCGGGGGTCGCAGCCTTCGTGGTCACCTCCGTCCGCCAGGACGGGACCCTCGAGGGCCCCGACCTGGGCATCCTCCGGCTGGCCCTGGAGGCGACCGACGTGCCCGTGGTGGCCAGCGGCGGCGTGGGCCGCCTCGACGACCTGCGGGCGCTGGCTGATCTCGGGGTGGCCGGCGCCATCGTGGGCCGCGCGCTGTTCGAGGGCCGCTTCAGCGTCGAGGAGGCGGTGGCCGCGCAGCGGGTGATCCGGGTGGTGCCCTGCCTCGACGTGAAGGGGGCCGGGTGGTGAAGGGCGTGAACTTCGTGGGTCTGCGGGACGCCGGTGACCCGGCCGAGCTGGCCGCCCGCTACGACGCCGAGGGAGCCGACGAGGTGATCTTCCTCGACATCACGGCATCGGCCGACGCCCGGGACACCCTGCTCGATGCCGTCCGGCGCACGGCCGAGCAGGTGTTCATCCCCCTCACCGTGGGTGGGGGCGTGCGCAGCGTCGAGGACGCCCGCGTCCTGCTGCGGGCCGGGGCCGACAAGGTCAGCCTGAACACGGCGGCGGTGGCCCGCCCGGGCCTGGTGGCCGAGGTCAGCGCCGAGTTCGGGGCCCAGTGCACCGTGGTGGCCATCGACGCCCGCCGGGCCGCTGGAGGCTGGGAGGTGTTCACCCACGGGGGACGAACCCCCACCGGTCTCGACGCCGTGGAGTGGGCCAAGGAGGTCGTCGCCCTCGGGGCGGGCGAGATCCTCCTCACCTCGATGGACCGCGACGGCACCAGGGACGGCTTCGACCTCGAGCTGACCCGGGCCGTCAGCGACGCCGTGGCCGTGCCGGTGGTGGCCAGCGGCGGGGTCGGCACGCTCCAGCACCTCGTGGACGGCGTGGTGGCCGGCGGTGCCGACGCCGTGCTGGCCGCCTCGATCTTCCACTTCGGCGAGCACACCGTGGCCGAGGCCAAGTCGGTGCTGGCGTCCGCCGGCGTGACGGTCCGGCCGGCATGAGCCAGTCGGTGCTCGAGGCGGCCGCCGCCATCGTCGGCCAGCCGGCCGTGCCGCTGGTCGAGCACCTGCCGCTCGCAGCGGTCGAGCGCCTGGCCGCCGACGCCGGGCTGCCGACGCGCCGCGACGCCGTCGGGAACCTGCTCGTCGGTGGGGGCACCGACCTGGTGCTCGTGGCCCACCTCGACCACCCGGGCTTCGCCGTCGAGTCGGTCGAGGGGCGCCTGGTGCGGCTGTCGTTCCGGGGCGGCGTGCGGGCGGGCGTGGCCGTCGCCGGCTCGGCCGTCGTGCTCCACCGCGTGGGGGTGCCCGATCCGGTGGGCCGCGCCATCCTGGGCACGGTCGACGAGCGCGGCGGCCGGCTGGCCGCGGCCGTCGCCGAGGTCGTCGAGGGAGAGGCCCCCGAGCCAGGTCTTGCCGTGTGGGACGTGACCCCGTACGAGGTGGCCGAGGGCCGCATGACGGGTCGGGCCTGCGACGACCTGGTCGGCGTCGCCGCCGGTCTCGCCGCGCTGGCCGAGGCCGGGGCGAGCAGGGCCAGCCTGCTCTGCACCCGGGCCGAGGAGGTCGGGTGGTTCGGCGCCCTCGAGGCCGTGCGCCTCGGCACGATCCCGCCCCACGCCGCCGTCCTCTCCCTCGAGTGCTCGCCCATGCTGCCCCACGCCCCCCAGGGCGGCGGCGTGATCGTGCGGGTGGGCGACCGTCGCACCACCTTCGACCCGGACCTCACCGACGTGCTGTGGCAGCGGGCCCAGGCCCTCGGCGTGGTGGCCCAGCGGCGGCTCATGGACGGCGGCTCGTGCGAGGCCACCGCCTTCTGCGCCCGAGGGCTCCGCTCCAGCGGTCTGGCCCTGCCGCTGGCCGGCTACCACAACCAGCCGGACGACCCAGGCTCGTCCGGGCCGACCGCCGAGTCGGTTCTCGTCGCCGACCTCGAGGCGGAGGTGGCGCTCCTGCGATCGCTGTGCGAAGAGCCGCCTGGCCCCGCCGACCGGCGCTGGCTCGAGGCCATCGCCGCCGACGCCACCTCGGCCCTGGCCGCAGCTCCCCTGTAGGCCCTCCACCTGGTCGAGCGCGGCCCTATGGTCGGCGCTCATGCCGGACGGGTTCGAGGCCAAGCAGGCCATCCGCATGCTCGCCGACCGGCTGCTCGTCCAGGTGCCCGGCTCCGAGGGGGAGCGGACGTCCAAGGCGGGCCTGCTCATCCCGGCCACCGCGCAGGTGTCGAAGCGCCTGGCGTGGGCCGAGGTGGTGGCGGTCGGGCCCAGCGTCCGCACGGTCGAGCCCGGCGACCGGGTGCTGTTCAACCCGGAGGACCGCTACGAGGTCGAGGTCCAGGGCGACGAGTACGTGATCTTGCGCGAGCGCGACGTCCACGCCGTCGCCGCCGCTCGCATCGACGGCTCCACCGGCCTCTACCTCTGAGCCTCGGCGGGGCGGCCGTGTCGGACGAGGAGCTGCGGGCGGCGGTCGAGGGGCTGGCCAGAACGGCGGTGACGCTGGCCGAGCGGGACGAGCGGGAGACCAACGCCCTGGGCTACCTGCGGGACCTCTCGGATCAGCTCGGCCTGTGCACGTCGGCGGTGTTCCGGGCGGCCGCGGCAGCCATCACCGAGATGCCGCAGCCACCGCTCGAGTCGGCGGAGGAGACCGAGCGGGCCAGGCCGATGCGGACGATGCTGGGCGTGCCGAGCGCAGAGGACCGGCTCTCGGCCGCCCTGAAGGGGAGGGAGTGGCTGCTGCGCCTGGCCGACGAGCTCGAATGACGTGGCCCGGCGCGGCCGACCCGGTGGGCCTGGCCGTCAGTGGGCGGCCGCGTAGGCGTCGTGCAGCTCGGCCGGGACCCGGCCCCGTGCGCTGACCTGCATGCCCTGGGCCCGCGCCCACTCGCGCACCTCGGCCGCCGAGGGGCCGTCGCCGCCGAGGGTGGCACGGGCCCGGCCCCCCCGGCCGCTGCGGGCGGAGCGGACCGAAGCCGGGGCCCCACGGCCCCGGCCCGCGAGCCGCGAGTGGGAGGACCAGATCTCCATCGCCTCGCGGAACTCGGCCAGGTGGGCCTCGCAGAGCTCGCACTCGTAGGTCTGGCCTTCGACCGTGAAGGTCACGGTCTCGGCGGCTTCGGCATCACCATCGTGGACGTCGCAGGTCAAGAGCACCTGGGTGCGCTGAGCCATCGTTCCCCCTTGTTCGAGTCGGCATGAATCGGGCGAATCATAAACGTCTCGCCCGGCTTCCACGCGGACCCCCGGGAGTCAAATCAGGGTGAAACCGCCCGGCATTCTTCGCTGCTCAGCGCGAATTCTTCCTCTGCGCCCCGCTGCGGGCCTTGCGCTTGGCGTAGGAGCTGACCATCGCCTGGCGGTGGGCCTCGCTGCAGTCCCGGCAGCGGCAGCCGTGGTTGGCGTAGCCGCCGGCGGTGCCGTGGGGCACGGCCTCGTACGGCGTTCCGATGCGGGCCCGGAGCCGCTTGCGCAGTTCCCGGTGGTAGAGGGTGTTGGCCCGGCGGCAGTCGTCGCACCGGCAGGCGCCGTGGCAGTAGCTGGCCAAGGTGCCGTGCTCGTATTCCCCGCGCTGGGTTGCTTCACGCGTCGCTGAACCTGCACGAGCCACACGCTGACGGTAAACCCTCAAGTCAAGGAGAATGTCAAGGGGAACCTCAGCCGCCGAGGTAGGAGCCCGTCCTCTTCGCGGCATCGCGCGATCGCAGGCTGCACACCACGGCTCGCTCTCCCTTGTCCCACGCAGCCTCGTCGGGGCCGAACACGAAGGTGTCGGCGTCGGCCGGCGTCCTCTCGCCGTAGAACTCGCTCACCAGGGCCGGGCAGTCCCGCCGGCCGACCTCGAGGATGCTCTCGCGGCCGGGGTAGGCCGCACCGGCGCCGGCCGGGAAGGTGAGGACCCCGGCCACCTCGTCGGTGTGACCAGCCGAGCACCTGACCCGGTGGGCCTTCTCGCCGAACAACCCCTTCGCGAGGTTGAAGCAGTCGCCGCGGCGAAGATCACCGATCGACGTGCCGCTGGTGGCCCTGCTGGCCAGCGACGCCGCCCCGAACACGAGCAGGAGGAGCGCCAGGCCGGCTGCCGCGCCGACGACGATGCCTCGACGGGACCTCCTGCCGCTCGGAGGTGGTGGCGCTGGGTCCGCGGGAGGCGGAGGCACGAACGGCACCGGGCGACGCTACCCAAGCCTTTCCGCCCGCTGGCCGGTGAGCGGCGTCCCACTTGTAGCCTGCGCCTTCCATGGTCACCGCCACCCCCGTCCACGTCACGGCCGAGCAGCTGGCTGAGGTCAGGTACGACGCCAACGGGCTGGTCCCCGTGGTGTGCCAGGAACTGCTGACGGGCGACGTGCTGATGGTGGCGTGGATGACCAGCGACACGTTGCGCCTCACGCTCGAGACCGGTCGGATGACGTACTGGTCCCGCAGCCGGCAGGAGGTGTGGGTCAAGGGCGAGACCAGCGGCGAGCGCCAGTGGGTGCGCGAAGCCTTCTACGACTGCGACGGCGACACGCTGCTGTTCAAGGTGGAGCAGGAGGGTGGCGGGGCATGCCACACGGGTGCCCACTCCTGTTTCTTCCGGCGGTTCGGCGCTTGAGGGGCTCTCCCGGTCGAGCCGGCTTCCGGGAGCTGGCCCGGGCCGGGAACACCGTCGTCCCGGTGTGGCGAGAGCTGCTGGCCGATCTCACCACGCCGGTGGCCGCGTTCGCCCGCGTGGTGGGGGAGGAGCCCGGCTTCCTCCTCGAGTCGGTCGAGCACGGCGAGCGGTGGAGCCGCTGGTCGTTCATGGGGCGACGGCCGCGGGCCACCCTGCTCCTGCGGGCCGGCCGCCTCGAGGTGGAGGGGGTCCTCCCCGAAGACGTCCCGACCGATCGCGGGATCCTGGCCGCCGTCGAGGCCATCCTCGCCCGGCACCGGGCGCCGGTGCTGCCCGAGCTGCCTCCCCTGCACGGCGGGCTGGTGGGCTACCTCGGCTACGACGTGGTGCGCGAGGTCGAGCGCCTTCCCGACGTCCCGCCTGACGACCAGGGCCTCCCCGAGGCGGTGGTGTCGGTCATCGGCTCGCTGGTGGCCTACGACCACTGGCGCCAGCGGGTCACCATCGTCGAGTCGGTCGAGGTGCCGGCCGGCGCCACCGACGCCGAGCTGGACGCGCTGCACGACGAGGCCCTCGACCGGATCGAGGAGGTGGCCACCTGCGGCGCCCGGCCGGCCGACGAGCCGCTGGTCGAGCCCCCCCAGCGCGACGGCGCCGTGCCTGAGGTCCGTCGCACCGTCCAGCTCCCGGCGTGGACCCGGGCCGTGGAGGCGGCCAAGGAGCTGATCGTCGCCGGCGACATCTTCCAGGTGGTCCTGTCGCAACGGTTCGACCTCGAGCTCGAGGCCGACTCCTTCGACGTCTACCGGGCCTTGCGCCAGGTGAACCCGAGCCCGTACATGTACTTCCTGCGCCACCCCGAGGTGACGCTCGTGGGCAGCTCGCCCGAGCCGATGGTCCAGCTGCTCGAGGGGCGGGTCGTCAGCCGGCCGATCGCCGGCACCCGCAAGCGGGGTCGGGGCGACGAGGAGGACCGGCGGATGGCGGCCGAGCTGATCGAGCACCCGAAGGAGGTGGCCGAGCACGTCATGCTCGTCGACCTCGCCCGCAACGACGTGGGCCGGGTCGTCGAGTTCGGCACGGAGGTGGTCGACGAGCTGATGACCCTCGAGCGCTACAGCCACGTCATGCACCTGACCTCCCAGGTGTCGGGCCGGCTGCGGGCCGGGCTCGGCCCCATCGACGTGCTGCGGGCCACGATGCCGGCCGGCACCGTGAGCGGCGCACCCAAGGTGCGGGCCATGGAGATCATCGACGACCTCGAGCCGACCAAGCGCGGCCCCTACGCCGGCGTGGTCGGCTACGTCGACTTCTCTGGCAACCTCGACACGGCCATCACCATCCGGACGATGGTCGTCCAGCCGGACGGCACGGCCAGCGTCCAGGCCGGCGCCGGGATCGTGGCCGACAGTGATCCGGCCGACGAAGACCTCGAGTGCCGCAACAAGGCGGCCGCCCTCCTGAGCGCCGTCCCCGCCGCCCGCCGCATCACCGACGCGCGGCTGGCGGCGCCGCGCGCGACGATCTCCTAGGTGGCCACGACCCCCGTTGCCGTCGCCGCCCTCCTGAACGGCACCGCGATCACCACCGTGGCCCGCGACGTGGTCACGGTCGAGGGCCCCGACGCCGCCACCTTCCTCCAGGGCCAGCTGAGCCAGGACGTGGCCGCCCTCGCCGTGGGCACCGCCGCCCTCACCTTCCTCCTCGAGCCCCAGGGCCGGATCGTGGCCATCCTGCGGGTGGTCCGCGCCGGCCCTGACCGGTTCCGCCTCGACGGTGACGCGGGCACCGGAGCGGCC
Source organism: Acidimicrobiales bacterium (assembly GCA_030448245.1). Classification (GTDB taxonomy): domain Bacteria; phylum Actinomycetota; class Acidimicrobiia; order Acidimicrobiales; family JAUJNH01; genus JAUJNH01. The sequence continues at coordinate 42,788 of JAUJNH010000005.1, read as the reverse complement.
GTCCTCGCCCGGCTCACTCGCTACCGGCTGCGCACAAAGGCGGAGCTCGACCTCGTCGAGGGTGCCTGGCACGCGGCGGCACGCTCGGCCTCCTTGCCGCCGCCCGAGGGAGCGCTCGGGCTCCCCTGGCCGGGCCTCGAGGGCTGGGACCTTCCGATCGACGGCGGCGCCAGAGCCCTCCCCGGCGGCCACGTGGTGGCCGAGGGCGCCCTCGACGGGGTCCGGGTGGCGGCGGTCGTCCCGGCGGCGCAGGACCTGGACGAGCGGACCATCCCGGCGGAGACCGGCCTCGTCGACGCGGCGGCGTCGTTCACCAAGGGGTGCTACACGGGCCAGGAGCTGGTGGCCCGCATGGACAGCAGAGCGGGCAGCGCGCCGCGCACGCTGCGGCAGGTGGCCGGCGACGGCTCCCCGCCCGAGGCTCGGACGTCGATGACGGTGCCGGCCACCGGCAAGTCGGCCGGCGCCCTCACCACCGTCGTCCCCACCGCCACCGGGTGGTCGGGCCTGGCCCTGGTCCCCCGGGCCGTTGCGGTCGGCGACGAGGTCGACGTGGCCGGTGCCCCCGGCCGGGTGCAGCGGTGAGATCTCGGCCGGCTGCGCTCTCCGCCTTTTCGGCCGCGCTGGCCCTGGCCCTCCTGGCCGTTTCCGCCTGCTCAGGCAGCAAGGACCGGCGCTTCATCCCGCCGCCACCGGCCTCCATCGCCAAGATCACCACGGCGCCGCCGGGGAGCGACTTCACCGGTGTTCCGCTCGAGCCGGTGCAGGGTCGGGTCACCGAGCCGAAGGTCGAGGTGCTGGGTGGCGACTCGGTCCTGGGCGGCGTCATCCTCGGGCCCGACGGCCCCGTGGCCGGGGCCACCGTGCGGCTCGAGCGCTTCGTCGGCGACGCCGTCGGCCGGATCGACGTCATCAGCAGCGGCGACGGCACGTGGAAGGCACCCCAGCCGCCCCGGCCTCCGACCGTCCCCACCTTCCAGACGGTTCCCGGGCAGGTGACCGCGCCTCCGACCACCCCGCCGCCCGTGGTCACGAGGCCGCCGGTCGGGCCGCAGGGCATCCTCGGCGGGCGCTATCGGGTGCGGGCCTGGCGCTCGCCGGACCTTGCCCTGACCACCCCCCAGATCCTGTTCGTCGAGGCCAAGCAGAACAAGCAGCTGCCCCTCCAGCTCTCCCGCTACACCGGGACGACCGTGAGCGCCCTCAGCTCGCCGGACCCGCCGGTGCTGAACTCGCCGCTGAACATCACGGCGGTCGTCACCAACGTCACCGTCGACGGCGAGGGCGTCGTGCGTTCGGCACCGGCGGCCGGGGTGGAGGTGACGCTCAACGTGGGGGCGGGCTTCGAGTTCATCGGCGCCCCCACCGCCACCAACGGCCAGGGCCGAGCGGCGTTCCAGACCCGGTGCGTGACGCTCGGCGCCAGCCAGGCCGAGCTCATCGTGAACCAGGCGGAGACCTTCACCGTGCCGATCCGGCCGTGCGTGGCGCCGGCGCCGACCACGACCACCAGCCCCACCTTCTTCGATCCGACCGGTCCCTCGAGCACCACACCGACCCCCGGGGCATCCTCCAGCACGAGCAGCACCACCCCGGGGAACGGCGCAGGAGGCCCGTAGGTCCTGCTTCTCAGCGAAACGTTCCGCTACCGTCTGCCATCGGTGGCGACGTACCTCGACTCGATCCTGGAGTGGCACCGGGAGCGGGCCGGGAACGACGACCGGCCGCTCGAAGCCCTGCTCGAACGGGCCCGGGAGATGCCACCCGGCCGCAGCTTCGAGGCGACCCTCCGGTCCGCGGCGAGCGAGCGGCCCGGCGTGGCCGTGATCGCCGAGATCAAGCGGCGCTCGCCATCGAAGGGCGAGCTGGTGCCCGACCTCGTGGCTGCCCCGATGGCCCAGGCCTATGAGCGGGGCGGGGCGTCGTGCCTCAGCATCCTCACCGACGGCGTCCACTTCGGTGGCTCCTCGGTCGACCTGATGGAGGCCCGGGCCGCCACGTCCCTCCCGGTCCTGCGCAAGGACTTCACCGTGTGGGAGGGGGACGTGGCCGACGCCCGCATGATGGGCGCCGACGCCGTCCTGCTCATCGTCGCCGCCCTCGACCAGTCCCAGCTGGTCGACCTCCTGGCCCTGGCCCAGGAGCTCGACCTCGACGGGCTGGTGGAGTGCCACGACGAGGCCGAGGTGGAGCGGGCCCTCGAGGCGGGGGCGTCGATGGTCGGGGTCAACCAGCGCGACCTGACCACCTTCGAGGTCGACGGCCAGCGCGCCGAGCGGCTGGCGAAGGTCCTGCCCGACGGCGTCCTGAAGGTCGCCGAGTCGGGCATCGACGGCCCTGCCGCCTGCCGCCGCCTGGCCGACGCCGGCTTCTCGACCGTGCTGGTGGGCGAGCACCTGATGCGGTCCAACGATCCCGTGGCCGCCCTCCGCTCGCTGATCGAGGCCTGAGCCGGTGTTCGTCAAGATCTGCGGCACGACCAGCGAGGAGGACGCCCTCCTGGCCGTGGCCATGGGCGCCGAGGCACTCGGGTTCGTGTTCGCCCCGTCGCCCCGGCAGATGCGGCCTCAGGAGGTCGCCGACATCGTGAAGCGCCTGCCGCCGGAGATCCTCACCATCGGCGTCTTCAAGGACGACGTGCCCGAGCGCATCGTCCACATCGTGCGGTCCACGGGCCTGAAGGGCGCCCAGATCCACGGCAGCTTCACCGCCGACGACTCGGTCGCCGTCCGGCGGGCCATCTTCCACACCTTCGTGTCGTTCACGGCCGGCGACCCCCGCGTCGAGCAGGCGCACGAGTACGAGCCCTACGCCGTGCTGCTGGACGGGGCTCGCCCGGGGAGCGGCCAGACCTTCGATTGGGCGCTGGCCGACGACGTCCCGCCCGAGCTGAGGCTGATCGTCGCGGGGGGCTTGACGACCGACAACGTGGTCGACGTCATCCGCACCGTCCGCCCCTGGGGCGTCGACGTCGTCTCGGGCGTCGAGTCCTCCCCCGGGCGCAAGGACCCCGTGAAGCTTCGGGCCTTCATCGCCAAGGCCCACGCCGCCGGCAAGGAGCTGCGTGACGGGGTCCAGGTGCCTGCCTCCGAGCCGCTGGCCGAGCCGCGGCCCGAGGCCCCTGGCCAGGAGCCGGCGCCGCCGGGCTCGTTCTACGACTGGGAGGAGGACGGGCTGTAGCACCGGGGGTGCGCAAGCCGCGCCGGCCCGGGTAAGGATGGCCAGGATGGCATCGTCGTTGATGGGCAGCCCGGGTCCCGATGGCTACTTCGGCGACTTCGGCGGGCGCTTCCTGCCCGAGTCGCTGGTGCCGGCCTGCCTCGAGCTGGAGGAGGCGTTCCGGACCGCGTGGGCCGATCCTGCCTTCCACGCCCAGCTCGACGCCGAGCTGCGCGACTACGCCGGCCGGCCGTCGCCCACCACCGAGTGCCCGCGCCTCAGCGAGCACCTCGGGGTCAGGGTGCTGTTCAAGCGGGACGAGCTGAACCACACCGGCTCGCACAAGATCAACAACGTCGTGGGCCAGGCCCTGCTGGTCGAGCGGATGGGAAAGCGCCGGATCGTGGCCGAGACCGGCGCCGGCCAGCACGGTGTCGCCAGCGCCACCATCGCGGCCCGCCACGGGCTCGAGTGCACCATCTACATGGGCGAGGTCGACGTCCAGCGCCAGGCCCTGAACGTGTTCAAGATGGAGCTCCTCGGCGCCGAGGTCCGCCCCGTCACCAGCGGCAGCCGCACGCTGAAGGACGCCGTGAACGAGGCCATCCGCGACTGGGTGGCGTCGGTCGAGACCACGCACTACCTGCTTGGCTCGGTGATGGGGCCCCACCCGTACCCGTGGATGGTGCGCGAGCTGCAGCGGGTCATCGGCACCGAGGCCCGAGCCCAGTGCCAGGCCCTCCTCGGCACCGACCCGCAGTGGGTGCTGGCCTGCATCGGCGGCGGCTCGAATGCGTCGGGGATCTTCGCCGGCTTCGTCGACACCGATGCCCGGCTCATCGGCGTGCAGCCGACGGGCGGGGCGGCCATCGGCAAGGGCGCCCCCGGCATCGTTCACGGCTCGCGCAGCCAGCTGCTGCAGGACGAGCAGGGCCAGGTGGTCGAGGCCGAGTCGATCTCGGCCGGGCTCGACTACCCGGGCGTGGGGCCCGAGCACAGCCACCTGGCCGCCCTCGGACGGGCCGAGTACGTGCAGGTCGGCGACGCCGCCGTGCTCGAGGCCGTCCACCTGTGCAGCCGGCTGGAGGGGATCGTCCCGGCCCTGGAGCCCGCCCACGCCCTGGCCTGGCTGATGGCCGAGGCCGGCCGGACCATCCCCGAGGGCGACACCGTCCTGGTGAACCTGTGCGGCCGGGGCGACAAGGACGCCGAGCAGGTGATGCACCTCCTGGGCGACAAGGTGGGCAAGGGCTCGGCCCGGGCGATCGCCCGCGACCTCGGCCACCTGCGCGAAACCACGTGAGGGGCATCCCGCTCGAGGCGCACCTTCGGGCCCGCCGCGACCATGGTGCGAAGCTGGTCGTGCCCTACGTGACCGGGGGCTGCCGGGCTGGACCGAGGTGCTGCTCGCCTACGCCGACGCGGGCGCCGACGCCATCGAGATCGGCATCCCCTTCAGTGACCCGGTGATGGACGGGCCCACCATCCAGGAGGCGAGCCAGCGGGCCCTCGAAGCCGGCGCCACCCCGCAGTGCATCCTGGAGGAGCTGCGTGAGGTCGAGTCGTTGGTGCCACTCGTCGCCATGACCTACGCCAACCTGGCCCACAAGGCAGGCTGGCCCCGCTTCGCCACCGACCTGGCCCGGGCCGCCATCACCGGGGCCATCCTGCCCGACCTGCCCCTCGAGGAGTCGCCGGCCTGGGAGGCGGCGGCCCGCGACGCCGGCGTCGCCACCGTGCTGCTGGCCGCCCCCAACTCGCCGGACGATCGCTTGGCCCGCATCTGCCAGCGCAGCCGCGGGTTCGTCTACGGCGTCACCGTCATGGGTGTCACCGGTGCACGCTCCGACCTGGGGGCGACGGCCTCGGTCCTGGGAGACCGCCTCAAGGCGGCCACCGACCTGCCCGTGCCTCATGGGCTTCGGGGTGAGCGCCCCGAGCAGGCAGCTGCCCTCCCGGCACGCCGACGGCGTCGTCATTCGCCAGCAGGCGCCCAAGCAGGCCCAACTGGTCGCCGACGTCCCGCCCTCACGCCGACGGCGTCGTCATCGCCAGCGCCCTCATGCGCGTCTACTCGGCCGCCTGGACGGCGACAAGCCCGCCGACGTGGCCCAACTGGTCGCCGACGTCCGCGCCGCCCTCGACGCCCCCTGCTCCTAACGTGGCCGGGTGGAGGTGCGCGAGGCGATCCTGCGGCGGCGGTGCGGGACGTTCGAGGACAGGTGCGTCGTCGACCGGCTGCTCGAGCACGCCCTGCACGCCCTCGTCGGCCGGCTTCACCCAGGACCGGCGTTCTCGTCCGGCTGACCGAGCCAGGCGAGCGCACCGAGCCGGCGAGCGGACCCCGGTTCTGGGACGCCGTCTTCCCGACCGTCGCGGCTCGTTCGGCTATCCGGGCCTGTTCAACGCCGGCTGCCTCGTCGTCCCGCTGTCGCACAAGCAGGCCTACCTCGACCGGTACGCCGAGCCGGACAAGGGGTGGGCCGACCGGGACGAGAGCCGCTGGCCGGTGCCGTACTGGGACCTCGACGCCGCCATGGCGTCGATGCTCATCGACCCCTGACGGCCGTCGATGAGGGGCTGGGAGCGCTGTTCTCGTCGGCATCTTCGGCGAGCACGTCGACGCCTTCCCGGGCCCGCCTTTGGCGTCGCCGGCTGCCTTCTGTTCTTCGCCGAGCACGTCGGGGCCATCGCCGTCGGCCATCGCCATCGCCGTCGGCCATCGCCCGCGACCGGCCGTCGCCCTCACTGGACCGGGGCCGGCGGGGGCCCGACGACGTCGTCCACCGCGGGCGGTGGTGACGGAGCCGCCATCTTGAGCGGCCGGCCGGCTACCGTGGGAACCGAGCGGGTCGCACTCGGCGGCCCGGATGCGGGGCCGCCCGCCGGGTCTCCAAGCTCGGGCCGCGGTGGCCCAACACCGCCACCTCGAAGCCAGGAGAACCCCCGAACATGACCACCTTCGCTGAGCTCGGCGTCGACGCCGACCTCGTCGGCGTGCTGGATGCCGGCGGCATCCGCGAGCCCTTCCCGATCCAGGCCGTGACCATCGCCGACGCCCTCACCGGGCGTGACCTGTGCGGCAAGGCCAAGACCGGGTCGGGCAAGACCCTGCGCTTGGCCTTCCCATGCTGATGCGCTGCCCGGCGTCGGAGCCCGGGCATCCCACCGCCCTCGTGCTCGTGCCGACGCGCGAGCTGGCCGTCCAGGTGGCCGAGGTGCTGCTGCCGCTGGCCGCGGCCCGGCCCTCACCGCCCGCACCTTCTACGGCGGCACGTCGCTCGAGAAGGACCTGAAGGCACTCGGTGAGCGGGTTGACGTGGCCATCTGCACGCCCGGCCGGCTGATCGACCTGTGCCAGCAGGAGGTCGTCGACCTCGACGCCGTCTCGGTCGTCGTGCTCGACGAGGCCGACCGCATGGCCGACATGGGCTTCATGCCCCAGGTCGAGTGGCTGCTGCGCCGCATCACCGCCCCCCACCAGACCCTGCTGTTCTCGGCCACCCTCGACGGTGACGTCGACCACCTCGTCACCCGGTACCAGGTCGACCCGATCCGCCACGAGATCGTCAGCAGCATCGCCACGGTCACCGAGATGAAGCACCGCTTCCTCTACGTCCACCAGATGGACAAGCCGAAGGTGGTGGCGGCGATCGGGCGGGGCGGCAAGCGCACGCTCGTCTTCACCCGCACCAAGCGGGGCGCCGACCGGCTGGTCGAGCAGCTCTACAAAGAGGGCGTGCGGGCCGGTGCCATCCACGGCGACCTGCGCCAGCAGGCCCGGGAGAAGGCGCTGAAGCAGTTCACCGACGGCACCGTGCCGGTGCTGGTGGCCACCGACGTCGCCGCCCGGGGCCTGCACATCGACGCGGTCGACACCGTTCTGCACTTCGACCCGCCCGAGGACCACAAGACCTACCTGCACCGGTCGGGGCGCACGGCCCGGGCCGGCGCCAGCGGCGTCGCTGCCACCCTGGTGCTGTGGGACCAGGTGCTCGAGATCCAGAAGCTGCAGAAGCGCCTGGGCCTCGACCTGCCGATGGTCGAGGTGTTCTCGAACGACCCGCGGCTGGCCGACCTGGCCGGCTGGGAGGCCGAAGCCGCCGAATCGGTGGCCTGAGCCTTTTCGCGGCGACGACCTCAGCCGGGATCGTCGCCGGTTCGAGCGGTGCTGTGCCGCAGGCTGAACGCGGTCCGCAGAAGCCCGGTGGCAAGGCAGGCGCCGACCCCCTCACCGGCCCGGATCCGCAGGTCGAGGAGCGGCTCGAGCCCGAGCTGCTGAAGGACCGCGGCGTGTGCGGCCTCCCGGCTGCGCTGACCGGCAACGAGGTGGGCGGCGACCGCTGGCTCCACCATGGTGGCCAGCAGGGCGGCGACCGAGGTGGCGAGACCGTCGAGGACGACGACCGCGCCGCCGGCGGCGGCGCCGAGCGTCACGCCGGCGAGCACGGCGAACTCAGGGCCGCCGAGTGCCCTCAACAGGATTCGTGGGTTGCTCAGCTCGTCGCCGCAGCTCTCGCTGGCACGGGCGAGGGCGGCCGCGACGGTAGCCACCTTGCGGTCGATCATCTCGCTGTCCGCTCCCGCGCCCAGGCCAACCACAGCGGCCGCCTCGACTCCGAGCAGGGCCGCGCCGAGTGCAGCAGCGACGGTGGTGTTGCCGACCCCGACCTCGCCGAGGGCGACCAGCCCGTCGTGGGCGGCTTCAGCCCCCAGCTGCTGGCCGACCGCGAGCAGATGCTCGACGTCTTCCTCACCCAGGCCGTCGGTGTTGACCAGGTCGCCGCGGGGTTGGCGGGGCCGTGCCTGCACCAGGCCCCGAGGTGGCTCCTGGCCGACGCCGGCATCGACGAGGGTGACCTGCAGCCCTTCCATCCGGGCGGCCACGACGCCGAAGGACTGGCCGGCGGCGGCGGCGGCCATGACATCGGCGGTGACGCGCTGGTCGTAGGCCGAGATGCGGTGCGAGCAGACGGGATGGTCGGCGCCGACGAGGAAGAGGCGGCCACCGATGAGCTCGCGGTGGCCCAAGGCCAGGACCCGGTCGACGGCTCGGTCCAGAGCCCCGAGCGAGGACGGTGGCGTCAACAGCGTGTCGGCGCCGTCACGAACCGCGACGACCGAGTGCTGATCGGGAGCTCGGAGATGTGACGGCGGAGGCGGTGGCCCCTTGGCGCTCTCCGCGTCCGGCCACCTCTCGTGGAGCACGACGTCGGCCAGGGGGCTACGCCGCGACCAGCCCGCCCGCTCGAGTCCCGGGGCCGGTGGTCGCTCGTCAGGCCAGCCGAGGCAGAGCCAGCCAAGCGTCTCGACGCCGTCGGGGAGGTGGAGCAGCCGGGTCAGCTCGCCTGGTGGGAACAGCGTGACCCAGCCCATGCCGAGGCCGTCGGCGCGAGCTGCCAGCCACATGTTCTGAATGGCGCAGGCGCACGACCACACGTCGGCGTCGCGGAACGTGGCTCGCCCGAGGACGCCGGAGGGTGGGGTGCGGCGGTCGCAGCAGACGACGACGCCTAGGGGAGCCTCACGTATGCCCTCGAGTTGCAGGTCCAGCAGGCGACGGGCGGACTCGGCGTTGAGCTGCGAGGCCTGGGCGAGGCGCTCCCGGTCAGCGATCATGGCGGCTCGTTGCCGCGTCTCTGGACTCTGCACGACGATGAACCGCCACGGCTGGCTGTGCCCGACAGACGGTGCCAAGTGGGCAGCGGCCAGCACCCGGTTCAGGACGTCGTCGGGCACCGTCTCGGGCCGGAACCGGCGAACATCGCGCCGCGCCGCGAGCACGGCGTGGAGCGCCTCCCGCTGATCGGTGGGCAGCACCCAGCCCCGGGGATCCCGCAACCGTTGGCTGGCCGAGGTGGCGTCACCGACCAGCGGCACCGGACGCGGCCACGACACGGCCACGACTCTAGGGACCCGGGCCGTGGCTGGTGCCCGAGCTGCTCACCGCGGCCGGCGAGGGCTGTGGTGAGCGCCCCGGAGTCCAGCGGTAGACCACGGCATCGACATCCGCTGACCCACGGGGAGCTCGCCGCCGGTCTTGAGATCGGGTTGCGCCCGCAGAGCCACCGTTGGTGCCGACCTTTAGGGCAGGAATTGGCAGCGCAGGGCCTCCGGTCCAACGGCCTGCAACGACGCCCACGTGGGACGACCTCGTGCCCCGATCCTCATCTCCAACCGGTTCACGAAAGCTCGCCAAGCGCGTGAAGACGTGCTCGACGAGCCGGTCGTGCAGGACGCGCAGCCAACGAGCTGGTGGCGGCGAAGCCTCGCGCGATGAAACGTTTTTGCTGATGTCACGGCGGTGCGTATTGTTGGTGCATGGCGGTGGGGTTGACTGAGGTGCCGATCGGGGGGGGTGGAGGAGGAGCTGGTCGGGTTGGCGGGGCAGCTGTCGTCGGGGTTGTGCCGGTGGTTGCTGGTGCTGGGCGAGTTCGACCGACGGGAGGGGTGGGCGGGGCGGGGGATCCGCTCGTGTGTGCACTGGCTGTCGATCCGATTGACCATCTCGCCGTCCATGGCCCGGGCGCAGCTGCGGGTGGCGCATGCTCTGGCGGGTTGCCGTTGGTCACCGAGGAGTTCTCGGCTGGCCGGTTGTCGTACTCGCAGGTGCGGGCGTTGTGCCGGTGGCCGACGCCACCAACGAGGCCGAGCTGGGTTCGCTTGGCCCAGGAGATGAACGCGGACCAGCTCGAGCGGATGTGCCGGTTACTGCGGGGCCTCGACGACCAGACCGACTCGGGCGTCGCCGACCTGGTTTCGATGTGCACCAGGTGGGGTGAGGATGGCACGGCCACCATCCGGGTGCGTCTCCCGGTCGATGATGCCGCGGTGGTCACCGCCGCGGTCGAGGAGCGGGTGAAGAGGATGGGACCCCCGGTCGAGGTGCCGTGGGAGGCCCGGCGGGCGTCGGCCCTGGTCGAGCTGGTGGCCGACGGTGCCCGTGTCGTCACCGGTGCGGGAGCGGCCGCTGGTGCATGTCGCCGTCCCGTTGGCTGATCTGGAAGCTGGCCGTGGTGGCACCATCGACGGCCGCCCTATCGCCGATGCCACGGTGCGGCGATGCTATGCGACGGCTCGGTCGTCGATGTCGTCGTCGACGAGCAGGGCAAGCCTGTCTCGGTCGGCACCATGGTGCGGGTGCCGTCACCGAAGATGCAGAGGGCGGTGGGAGCCGATCACCTCGATCCGATGGCCGTAAGGGCGTGCGTGGGCGCGACCTCAAGGGCCAAATTGGCCGAGGATTGCAGCCCGCTGGGTCGCCTCACGTGGCTCGCTACCACGGAGATCCCACCATGGATCAACCAGGACTACATCCTCAGCCACGCCTGAAGGATGCCCGGTCACGATGCCCGGGCGCCGTCGTAGCGTTACCGAGCGCTCGGCTGGTGACGAGGTTGCGCACATGGGCGCCCGGCGGAACGCTTCAGTCGCGAACCTCCTCCGTCCCATCGACCTGATGGTCAACCGCTGCTGGTAGGTCGGACCCGGTCGTCAGGCCTCAGGACGACGAGAGGGATCCTCCGGGTTCCGGCGCGGGCCTGGTAGATGCGCCAGGCCGGGTAGTACTCGAGCGCCCGCGACCACAACCGATCCCGCTCCTCCCCGGTCGCCTCCGACGCCCGAACTGGCGTCGTGAACCCTCTGGCGATCACGGAGGCTTCGGGATCGGCACGGAGGTTGTAGTACCAGGAGGGATGGTGCTGCTTGCCCCAGTTGGAGGCCAGCACCACGGTCCGGTCGCCGTCGGGAATGCCGAGCACGGGAAGCGTCCGTGGTTGGCCGCTTCGGGCGCCCGTCGTCGTCAGCATGACGACGGGCAGGCCGGACATCAGGCTCACCAACGTGTGGCGACTGCCGGAGATCCTGAAGACAGCCCGGTCGAGGGGACGCAGCGCCCGGGAGAAGAACCAGATGGCCCAGCCGATCCCCGGCAGCGCCCGCAGACGCCGCTGCAGCCAGTTGGCCTCGTCGTAGCGCACCGCCACAGGTCCCCTGTCACCTAATGGGCCCACGACCTCAATGTAGCGACGCCTCGGTGAGGGAGTCGTACCCGGGCTGGCGAGCGGTTGAAGAAAAACCCGTGAGGTAGACGAGGTCAACATCACGGACCGTTCTGCCCTGCGCGTCGGGAGAGAGCGGTGACGCCATGTGTGCCTCCCTCAGCCGCCGCAGTTCATCGTTCTCCACGCGAACAGGATGCCCAGCCGGCCGCGTCACCGTCGTCATGCAAGTGCGGACCGTCTCGGTGCGTGCGCCCACGACAGGTTCCCGTCGTGGCATGACGCCTCCGGCCGTTACCGAGCGCCCGGCTGGTGCCGCTATAGGGCGGTCGGTGCATCGGTGGAAGGCACAGCGGCCTCCGCCTCTTCGATGGCCTTGTCGGTGATGACGAGGCGCAGCGGGACGAGCAGCAGGAGGGTGATGGCTCCAGCGAGCAGGAACACGGCGCGGACGCCCAACCACTCGGCGACCGCTCCGCCGAGGGCGGCGCCGATGGGCATCGAGCCCCAGCCGAGGAGTCGGTAGGCCGAGTTGACCCGGCCGAGCAGGTGGTCGGGGATGGTCCGCTGGCGCAGCGAGACGGTGATCACGTTCCAGATGGAGAACGCCCCCGTGAGCAGCCCCGAGGCCGCGACCAGGACGGCGTTGCGGGTGAGCCCGGGCACGAGCAGAGCGACGCTGCCAAAGGCCACGGACACGGCGAGCACCCGGCTTCGGCCGAGCTTCGCCTCGACGGGACCCGCCACGAGTGACCCGAGGAGCCAGCCCAAGGCGCCCACCGACAAGAGCACGCCCACGCCTGCGTCGCTGAGCCCGAGGCCGTACTCGTCCGACGTGGCGTACAGCACGAAGACCGCCGTCTGGGCCATGAAGACCAGGTTCAGGGCGCCGAGCAGCAGCCCGAGCGTGCGCAGGACGCGGGAGGCGATGAGGTACCGGAGGCCTTCGGCGACGTCGTTCCGCATCTTGGAGGGCGGGCCGGCGCGCGTCGTCCGGTAGGTGCCCGGCAGCATGGCCAGGCCGACGGCGGCCACCGCGTAGAGGCCGGCTCCGGTGGCCAGCGCCAGCGCCGCCGACACGGCCACCAACACGCCGCCCAGCGGAGGTCCGGCGAACTGGTTCATCACCACCTCGGCGGCGAAGAGGTTCCCGTTGGCCTTGCTCAGCTGGTCCTTCTCGACGACGGCCGGCAACAGGCTCTGCGACGAGGTGTCGAACAGGACCTCGGCGATACCGAGGGCGAGGGAGATGGCGTACAGCAGCCAGATCGTGGCCACGTCCGCGGCGACCGCGGCCGCCAGCGCCGACAGCAACGTCACCCGTGAGGCGTTCGCGCCCAGCATCGTCTTGCGCCGGTCGAGGCGGTCGGCCAGCGCTCCTGCCGGCAGCGCCAGCAACAGCCACGGCAGGCGTGCGGCGACCGACACCCCCGCCACCAGGCCGGGCGAGTCGGTCAGCTTCACGGCGACCAAGGCCACCGCCAACACGAACACACCGTCGGCCAGGTTCGCCATGGCCGAAGACGACCACAGGGTCCAGTACCGCCGCCCGAGGCCCACGGCGGCATCCTAGGAACCGGTTCCTCCCACGCCGTCTGCCATTAGACGCCGAGCAGCGAACCTTCCGCATCAACTCGTCCCGGTCGAACACGTCACTCCACCGGTCAGGCCGACCGAGGTGGACTTGCATCTGATTCGACCGGTCGTTGGACTCATCGCCAGGCGCTGGGCCTGATGGCACCGCATTCGTCGGCACCCAGGTACCCACCCAGGTCGTTCTGGGGCCTCTACGGGCGTCCCCACGGAGAGGTTGACGGCGCGCCTCAACTCTCTGATCGGCCAGTCAGGAGAAACCTGCTCCCGGTCGCTCCCGCCGTCCGACGGCTCGATGCCCGACTCCGCAACGTAGACGTCGGCTGGTGATGCTCGACAGAGGCGCCTGATACCGGGCGCCCGGGTGGTGCCGAACCCGGGCGTTCTCGAGCCTCGGCCCGAGGGCTGCTCGAAGCTCGAGATCATCCGCATGCTCAAGCGCTTGCTGCCGGTGGAATCCGCCGGCTCAGGCTGGTCAATCGGTGGGATCCCGACTGAGCCGATGCCGCCTGCCGCCGGGTTCTCGACGCTGCGGCGGTGCCAGCTGCGAGGTGACCTCCACCGCCCGATCGATCCAAGCGAGGAGCAGCATCGCCGACAAGACGTGCCAGGCGCCATGGGGCTGCAGCCAGGCCTGCGAATAGCACAGTGTGCTTCTGGATCGTCCGACCATCCACATGCCGATGGCTAGGGCGCCCAGGCCGACCAACCCGCCAGTCCACACCGCCGTCGCGCCGCGACGGCGGGTCATCACTTCGGAGGCGACGATGACCGTCGTGATCACGCCCACCGCCACATTCGTGGCGGCGTAGGACGTGGCGACCGAGCTCACGATCACACCTGCCGTCCATCCGAGCAGCGCCGCCTTGCCTTCACGATCGCGCCCTGGCCACACCAGCAGCGCAACCTGCCAGCCCGCCATGAACCCCGTCGTTGCGCCGAGCGGCACGTCATGCAGGTATTGGCCCAGATCGCTTGATCCGCCGTGGAACAGCGCGCTGCCGATGCCTTCGAGCATGCTCGCCACTGCCAGTGCGAGCACGGCGCGGGGAAGCCGAGAGCAGATGACAAGGAGCACCATGACGGCACCGGCGACGACGTACGCGATCGACGACCAGGTGTTGACGTCCTGGGCGACGAGCCACTCGTGCCGCTCGCAGCAGGCGCTGATCTCTGTGATCATCAGGTGGAAGAGGGTCCTCGATGATCAGCCAGGGGGTCAACCGATGCATCGTCGGGCGCTCCTACCGGGAGCGGTACGTGGACCCCACGCCACCGGTACGTGGAACCACGCCACTCGCCGCCACCGCCATGCCAGCGGAGCCCCGCCGCCACGAACAGGATGCGCCCGAAGTGGACGAACATGACAGCCTCGGCGAGGATGCGGTAGTGCATGAGGCCTCCGGGCCAGACGGTACGCCCGGCGCCGGTGTCGATCGGCGCAAACTCGGCCGTCGTGCCGCCGCTTCCCTGGCGGTCCTGGTATACGGTTGGTGGGCCGTTTCGCTCCCGTCATTCTCCGGGCTGGCGACCGCTGCCGTCCTGGTGGCTGGGCTGGGGGCGTCATCGCCGGCTCGGCCAGGCGTCGCCCGAAACCGCGGCAGGCTCCCAAATCTGCGGCAGCCCCCTGGCTGATACTGGCCGTGGCGACCTGCGCTTGGGAACTTCAGGCCTACCTGCGACAGCCTCGGTACGACCACCCCACCCTCAGCTCGCTTGCGAACGCACTGCTCGACTCCCACCCGGCGAGAACCGCCGCATTCGTCCTCTGGCTGCTGACGACCGTGGAGCTCGCGCGCCGTTGACCCGCTTCGTCACCGTGCTCGGCTACGTGCTGCTCGTCCTGTTGTCCGTCGGGCTCGAGCTTGAGGCCCGACGGTCACAGCGGTTCGCGACGTTCGGCCAAGTGCTGACTCTCGCCCTTCGTCGATGGCCGGTGCGGCTGCTCCTGCAGGCCGGCTGGCTCTGGGTCGGATGGCACCTCTTCGTTCGCGTCGAGTGGCGATGACGACCAACTGTCTCCCACCGCACCGGCGAACGCCCGCAGTAGCGGCACCCCCGAGGGTCCATGGGACGAGGCCAGATCTACCCGAGATGCGAACCACCCGGGGCTTGCCGAGCGGTTGGCTGGTGCCGATCCCGCACACCGGCCGCTGCGGGCCGCTGGCCCTCGCAGAGAGACCGATTACCGTGTGCCGCGGTGCAGCTTCTCGATGATGTTGCGCATGTGGTTGTTCGCCGTGTTCTCGCTGATGGACAGCTCCTGGGCGATCTGGCGGTTCGACATGCCCTGGGCCACAAGCTTGAGGACCTCAAGCTCCCTGGGGACCCGGTAATGCATCATCTCGGAGCCACGGTTCGAGACCTTCTGGAACTCCGTCAGCAGCTTGGATGCCACGGAGGGGGTGACGAGGCTGCTACCTCCGGCGATCGCTTGGATGGCCTTGGCGACCTGCTGGATCGAGGTCTCTTTCAGCAGGTAGCCGCTAGCGCCCCCTTGATGGCGTCGTAGAGGTCGTCCTCCTCATCGGAGGAGGTGAGCATGACGATCTGGGCGATGGGAACTAGCTGGCTGATGACCCGGGTGGCTTCGATCCCGCTGACGCCAGGCATACGGACGTCCATGAGCACGACGTCGGGACCAACTCGAGCGCTCGGGCGATGGCCTCTTCACCGTTCTCCGCCAGACCGACCACTTCGATCCGCTCATCGGTGCTCAGCACCACACCGAGACCTCGGAGGAACTCTGTCCGGTCGTCGGCGATCAGGACCCGGTTTTCGTGCTGGAGACGGCGGCTGGGCGTTCAGTCACGGCCCGAAGGAGCATAGGACGGTCCTCGAGCTCGGGCCACCGCCGGCGTGGCGCCAGAGGCGGCGACCTTGGGTTCTGCTCGGGATCGGTTTGCCGTGGGTCCCATGCGATCGGGAGCCTTACCGAGCGCTCGGCAGGTGCCGAACTCGCGCATTGCCGGACCCATCGAGCGCCAGGCACGGCAGCATCGCAGGCTGCAGGTAGCCGACAGGTCCCGATCCCGTCGCCATGGCATGCGAGGCTGGGATGAGGTCAGACGATTGACCTACCGACAGCACGACCCGGAGTACCTCAGCCAGGTGGATGAAGAACCGATCAGGCACGACTGGGCCCTTGCAGAGGTCGCCGATGTCCTCGGGCGACCTTTCCATGATCTGCTGGCCCGGGCGCAGGCGGTGCACCGGAACCGGTTCGACGCAACCGAGGTTGAGGGCGCCGTGCTCCTGTCGATCAAGACGGGGGCTGTCCGGAGGACTGCGCTTACTGCCCGCAGTCCTCCCGGTACCAGACGGGGTTGCAGGCCCAGGGGCTGCTCTCCACCGAGATCATCGTGGCGGCAGCCAGCTCGGCCAGGGAGGCCGGCGCCACCCGGTTCTGCATGGGGGCAGCGTGGCGGGCACCGACGGACCGGCAGGTCGAAGCAGTGGCCGCCGCGGTTGGCGAGGTTGGAGCGTTGGGCCTGGAGACCTGCGCGACGCTGGGGATGCTGAGCTTGGCGCAGGCGGAGGTACTCGCTGCGGCCGGGCTCGACTACTACAACCACAACCTCGACACCTCGCCAGAGTTCTACGGCGAGATCATCACGACCCGCTCCTACCAGGACCGCCTCGAGACGCTGGCCAACGTGCGCCAAGCCGGGGTGCGTCTGTGCTGCGGCGGCATAGTCGGTATGGGTGAGACACGAGCCGACCGGGCCGGCCTGCTCCACCAGCTGGCAATCCTCGACCCACACCCTGAGAGCGTCCCCATCAACCTGCTGGTGCGGGTGCCCGGCACGCCACTCGGCGACGTTGAGGAGCTCGATGCCCTCGAACTGGTGCGAACCGTGGCCGCAGCCCGGATCCTGATGCCCGGCTCGGTGGTGAGGCTCTCGGCTGGAAGGGCGTCGATGAGCGACGAGCTCCAGGCGCTGTGCCTGCACGCCGGAGCCAACAGCATCTTCCTCGGAGACACGCTGCTCACCACGCTGAACGCAGACGAGAGCCACGACCACCAGCTGCTCGACCGCCTCGGCTCGCGGCTGGCAGCTCAACCCGTCCTCTGACCGCACCAGCGCTCCAAGCCCGCGCCCGTCCGGTTGTTGAACGCCGTCGAGAGTCGCTCCCGGTTACCCCCTCTCGTCCAGCGAGGCCTGTGCCCGGCACCCGCCCCCGGCGTAGGGCCCATGGTGTGATTGGGGGGTGTCCGGCCGGCGCACGAATCTCGCCCTGCTCCTGCTGATCGTGGCCGCGTTCGCCAGTGGGGTGCTGATGTGGGCCGTGGGGTCGGGGTGGGGCCGATGGCCGACGATCGTGCACGGCGCCGCCGGGGTCGCCGTCGTGGTGATGGCCCCGTGGAAGTCCGCCGTCAGCCGTCGGGGGATCAGGCGACGGGGAGCGGCGGCGGCGCTTCCCGCCCTTGGGCTGGCGTCGATGGTCGTGGTCGCCCTGGCCAGCGGCTTCGTCCACCGGGCCGGGGGCCGAGACGCCGGACCGGTGCTGGTCATGCAGGTCCACGTCGGTGCCGCCCTGGTCGCTGTCCCCTTGGCGCTGTGGCACGTGGTCTCCCGTCCCGTTCGGCCGCGGGCGGCAGACCTGAGCCGGCGGACCCTGCTGCGGGGCGCCCTCGGCGCAGCCGGGTCAGCGGCCGTCACGGTCGCCCTTCCCCATGCCGGCCGATCCGTGACGGGCTCACTCGAGCGGGGTTCGTTCGAGCCTTTGGCCATGCCCGTCACCCAGTGGCTCACCGATGGGGTCCCGGCGATCAGCGGCGACGACTGGCGAGTGCGGGTGGGCGACCGGCTGTGGTCACGGGAGGAGCTCGAGCGGCTCGGTCACGACCAGGTGGGCGCCATGCTCGATTGCACCGGGGGCTGGTACGCCCACCAGCGGTGGGGCGGCGTGCGACTGGATCAGCTGCTGGCCGCCTCCGGCGATCCCCTCGGTGGCAGCGTCGTGGTGCGCTCGGTGACCGGGTACAGCCGCCGGTTCCCGCGGCGTGATGCCGGGGTGCTGGTCCTCGCCACGACCGTCGAGGGCAAGCCGCTGTCCGCCGGGCACGGCTCTCCGGCCCGCCTGGTCGCCCCCAACCGGCGGGGGTTCTGGTGGGTCAAGTGGGTGAGCGAGATCGAGGTCGACGACCGGCCGTGGTGGTGGCAGCCGCCGTTCCCGCTCACCTGA
The DNA here is from genome assembly GCA_030448245.1 of Acidimicrobiales bacterium. GTDB lineage: Bacteria > Actinomycetota > Acidimicrobiia > Acidimicrobiales > JAUJNH01 > JAUJNH01. The sequence goes on along the minus strand of JAUJNH010000005.1, from coordinate 24,843 downwards.
ACGCAGCCCACCGCAGGTCTGGCCAGGACGACCGTACTGCGCGCACCCGATGTGCCGATCCCGGGCGGTCAGCCGTGACGCCACGGCATCCCCGCCGGATCTGGTGGAGGCCGTTGAGCCCTTGCAGTGACCTGGGCCATCGTGGGGGCAACCCTGGATGGTTTGAACACCAGAGTCCGGGCACCCTGGATCGCATGGGGACGCTGACGGCGGGCTGCGTGAGACTGCTGACGTCCAGCTTGGCGGCGCTAGGGGTCGTGGGATTGATGGCTGGGTGCACGACGTTCAACGAGCGGGTCTGCGAGAAGGGGGAGTACGCGGTTCGGGCGACCGCAGCGCCCGAAACCGGCCGCACCTGCGTCCCCAATGGCCAGGAACCGCCACCGGGGTACGAGCGGTTCCCACCGGGCCAGACGCCGACGTACCCCGAAGACGATCGTCCCTGACGTGGTTACCGGGCGAGCGGGTGGTGCCGTACCCGGGCGTTCTACCGGCCCGCTCGCGGGGCCAGGCGGCCCGCCAGGTCAGCCGATCTGACGCCACCCCTGCTCTTTGGACGGCACGGCCCCGGCCGATCTCGTCCAGCCAGCCTGGGTCGGTGGCGGCTATGGGCCGTACCAGCCGACGACGTCGAAGGTCACGTGGCTGGTGCCGGCGTGGTTGTAGACCGACACCTTTCCGTCGGCGCCGACCTTGGCCATCACGAGGTTGGTGACGGTCTGCCCGGCGCCGAAGGTGAGGTTGGCCGTGTTCGGTCGGGCCGCCCCGGCCGGGAAGACCGTCAGGTAGCTGGGGGAGGTCGGCTGAGTGGCGCTCACGTTGAGCACGACGGTCGAGACACCGGTGGCCGGGATGCCGCCCACGCCAGTGACCTTGGGGGAGATGGTGGCGCCGGCGCCGACGGGGGCGTTGAAGCCGCCGGTGCCGGTGCGGGTGTCGAGGATGCGGGACGGCCGCAGCGGGCTGTAGCGGGCGCCGGGGTCGTTGCGGTCCGTGGTGCTGAACCAGCCGACCACGTCGAAGATGACGTGGCTGCTGCCGGCGAAGTTGTACACCGACACCTTCCCGTCGGTGCCGACCTTGGCCACCACAAGGTTCGTGGCCGTCTGACCGGCGACGAAGGTGAGGTTGGCGGTGTTGGGCCGGGCCGCGCCGGTCGGGAAGACCGTCAGGTAGCTGGCGGCGGTCGGCTCGGTGACGCTGACGTTGAGCACAACGGCGGAGGCCCCAGAGGGGATGCCGCCCCTGCCCGCGACCGTGGGCGCGATGGTGGCGCCTGCCCCGACCGGCGCGCTGAACCCACCGGTGCCGGTGCGGGTGTCGAGGATGCGGGCGGCAGCCAGCGGGTTGAAGCGCCCTCCGGCCGGCCCGGAGGCGTCGGAGAACCATCCGAGCACGTCGAAGATCACATGACTGGAGCCGGCGTGGTTGTACACCGACACCTTGCCGTCGGCGCCGACGCTGGCCACCACCAGGTTCGGCACCGTCTGCCCGGCGACGAAGGTGAGGTTGGCCGTGTCGGGCCGCACGGTGCCGCTGGGGAAGACGGTCAGGTAGCTCGCCATGCTCGGCTGGGTGACGGTCACGTTGAGCACGACCGCCGACACCCCGGCGGCTGGGACGCCGCCCTTGCCGACGACAGTCGGGGAGATGGTGGCGGCCCGGCCCACGGGGGCGCTGAAGCCGCCGGTGCCGTCGCGGGTGTCGAGGACGCGGGCGGGGACCAGGCTGTGGAGCTCGCCGGGGAAGGTCGTGGTCAGGGCGTACTCGAAGACCGCCGAGGGCGCCGATGTGCTTCCGGAGGTGTTGGTGGCCGTGGCCGTCAACGAGTGCGCTCCGTCACCGGCCAGCACGACCTCGCTGTCGGCCGGCGCCGCGTTGAAGGTGACCGACGTGGCCCCCGACGGCACGACCTTGGTGCCGCGGACGACGGTGGCGTCCAGGACGCTGACGGTGTGCCCGGCCTGGACCCCGGAGACGACGATGGTCGGCGTCGGATCGGTCCCGGCGGCGGGGCTGGTGCTCCGGCCGTCGACGGTGGTGATGGTCGGCGGGTCGGGCGCCGGGAAGGTGGTGGTGAGGGTGTAGTCGAAGGCTGCCGACGCCGCCGACGGGTTCCCGGCGGGGTCGGTGGCGGTGGCGGTCAGCGGGTGGGAGCCGTGGCCCTCGAGGAGGACCTCGGTGTCGGTTGCCGCCGCGTTGAAGGTGACGGAGGTGGCGCCGCCGGGGACGATCTTGGTGCCAACCACCGCGCCGTCGTCGAGGATCCGCACGGTGTGGCCGCCCTCGACGCCGGAGACCACGATGGCCGGGGTGGCGTCGCTGCCTGCGGCGGGGCTGGTGGTCTGGCCGTCGACCGACGTGAGGGTCGGAGCAGCGGTGGTGGCGGTGGGGGTGAGGCGGGAGTAGGCGAGGCGGTCAGGGGAGCCTGCGGTGTCGGTGATGACGTTGGTGGTGGCGCCGTTGATGATGGCGCTGCTGACGGTGCCGGGGGTGGCGGTGGGGGAGGCTGACAGGTAGAGGGCGGCGGTGCCGGCTGTGTGGGGGGCGGCACTGGAGGTGCCGCTCATGGTGGCGGTGGCGGTGTCGGAGCTGTGGGAGGCGGAGGTGACGCCCGTGCCGGGGGCGAACAGGTCGACGCAGCTGCCCCAGTTGGAGTAGGAGGCTCTGGCGTCGGTGGAGGTGGATGCGGCCACGGTGAGCGCTTCGGCGACCCGGGCGGGGGAGGTGGTGCAAGCGTCGATGTTCTCGTTGCCGGCGGCGACGGTATAGGTGACGCCATCGGTGATCGAGTTGCGCATGGCAGTGTCGAGGGAGCTGCTGGCGCCGCCACCGAGGCTCATGTTGGCGGCGGCGGGCGTGCCGGGCTGGTGGTGGGAGGTGACCCAGTCGACGCCGGCGATGACACCGGACATGCTGCCGGCGCCGGTGCAGTCGAGGACCCGCACAGGGACCACGGTGACCGCTTTGGCGGCGCCGTAGGTGGTGCCGGCGACGGTGCCGGCAACGTGGGTGCCGTGGCCGTTGCAGTCGCTGGTCCCGTAGCCGTCGTTGATGGCGGTGTAGCCGGGAGCGACCCGGCCGGCGAGGTCGATGTGGGTGGCCCGGACTCCGGTGTCGATGATGTAGACGGTCACGCCGGAGCCGGTGTGGTCATAGGTGTAGGAGCTGTCGAGGGGACGGCTGTGTTGGTCGACGCGGTCCAGGCCCCAGGTGGGGTTGGTCTGGGTGCCGCTGGCCCGCACGGGCCCGTCTCGCTCCACCCATTGCACCCGGCCGTCACCCCGGATCTGTTCGGCGAGGTCCGGGCCGACCCGGGCGGCGAAGCCAGACAGGGCGTGGCTGTAGACGTGGGAGATCTCGGCGCCCCGACCCCGAAAATCCGCGGCGGTGACGGCGGCGTCGGCACCGGTCCGCAAGGTGACGATGAACGACGCCCGCTCGGCCCCCTGAAGGTTCGCCGGCGGGACGCTTGGGGTCGCGGCGGCCGGAGAGGCGCCGAGGGCGGCGGCGCCGGTGGTGAGGCAGACGAGGGGGCGAAGCAGGGACAGACGGGACAACGGGCCCTCCGGGGCTGGGTGAAGCGCAACTGCGGGATGGTGTGGGGTGCGTTGAAGCAGTCGACCGCACATCGGTTCGGTTCCTCATCGGCAACCACCCGCGAGGCCTGAAGCTCCGCCGGGAGACGACGGGCGCCAGCCTGGGGGTGACATTGGGGGTGATTGCTCAGGAAGTGGGACATGCGGCCGATGCGGGAGGTCGTGAGGGGACAGGGTGGCCGGGTGCCTGATCGGGTCGCTGAGTCGTTCGACGAGGTCCTGTCGGCGGCCCAGGCCGGTGCGGGTTGGGCTGCCGGGCGGCTGTGGGCGTCGCTCGCGGCCCCCGGCCATCGGGCGACTCTGAACGCTGAAGGATAGAACCGGACGTCCCGGACGCCGCCCCGGTGCCTACGCTGCCGCGAGACTTCACGTCGTGCCTCACGTGCCTTCGCTCCACCCAGTCGGAGAGCAGGAGCGATCACGCCATCCAGGACGACTGGTCCCCTGGTGAGCCTGTCTCCATCGCCGGGTCACGGCGCACCTCGGAACGCTCTATATCCGGCGTAGTGCGTGCCATCCCGCCCCATAACGTGCGCCCAATAGCTCGGGCGTCAACCGCCAAGGAGCGCCCAGAGTGCCGATCGAGGGCGCTCGCGTACGCGAGCGTTCGACGCCACGACGGCTTGTGGCGGGTACCGAACGTCGGTTCGGGAAGGGCCCGGGCCCAGGAGGCGGACGTGCTCGCTCACCCTGCGCTTCCTATGTCCGGCCGGCCGGCTGCTGGCTAGTCGAGGGCCTTTTCGCGCTTGCGGGTGCGGCCGCGGGTCTGGGCGTCGAGGACGGCCTTGCGGACCCGGACGCTGGTGGGCGTCACCTCGACGCACTCGTCGTCGGCGATCAGCTCGAGGGCCTGCTCGAGCGAGAGCTGGCGGTGGGGGATCAGCTTCTCGAAGTTGTCCGACGAGGACGCTCGCATGTTGGTGAGCTTCTTCTCCTTCGTCGGGTTGATGTCCATGTCCTCGCTGCGCGAGTTGGCTCCGACGATCATGCCCTCGTAGACCTCGACGCCAGGGCCGAGGAACATCACGCCGCGGTCCTGCAGGGCCACCAGGGCGTAGCCCGTGGTGGGGCCCCGCCGGTCGGCCACCAGCGACCCGTTCGCCCGGTGGCGGATCTCGCCGGCCCACGGCTCCCAGCGGTCGAAGACGTGGTGCAGCATCCCGGTGCCCCTGGTCTCGGTCATGAACTCGGTCCGGAAGCCGATGAGGCCGCGGGCCGGGATGCGGTACTCGAGGCGCACCCACCCGCTGCCGTGGTTCACCATCTGCTCCATCCGGCCCTTGCGCAAGGCCAGGAGCTGGCTGACCACCCCGAAGTACTCCTCGGGGACGTCGATGGTGAGGTGGTCCACCGGCTCGTGCACCTTCCCGTCGATCTCCCGGGTGAGCACCTGGGGCTTGCCGACGGTCAGCTCGAAGCCCTCCCGCCGCATCATCTCGACCAGGACGGCGAGCTGCAGCTCGCCCCGGCCCTGGACCTCCCAGGTGTCCGGCCGCTCGGTGGGCAGCACCCGGATGCTGACGTTGCCGATGAGCTCGGCGTCGAGGCGGGCCTTGACCTGGCGGGCGGTGAGCTTCTTGCCCTCGGTGCCGGCCAGGGGTGAGGTGTTGATGCCGATGGTCATCGACAGGCTCGGGTCGTCGATGGTGATCACCGGCAGGGGCCGCGGGTCGTCGGGGTCAGCGAGCGTCTCGCCGATCGTGATCTCGGGCAGGCCGGCGATGGCGATGATCTCGCCGGGGCCCGCCGCCTCGGCGTCCACCCGTTCGAGGTTCTCGGTCACGAACAGGTCGGTGACCCTGGCCCGCTCGATCGAGCCGTCGGCCCGGCACCAGGCCACCTGCTGGGCCTTCTTGATGGTGCCGTTCACCACCCGGCACAGGGCGAGCCGCCCGAGGTAGGGCGACGAGTCGAGGTTGGTGACCAGGGCCTGCAGCGGCATCTCCACGTCGTAGGTGGGCGCCGGGATGCGCTCGAGGAGGAGGTCGAGCAGCGGGCGCAGGTCGGTCCCCTGCAGCGTGCCGTCGGCGGCCGGAGGCTCGAGGCTGGCCACCCCCTGCCTGGCGATGCAGTAGACGACGGGGAAGTCGACCTGGTCGGCGTGCTCGGCCAGGTCGAGGAACAGCGTCTCGACCTCGCTGATGACCTCGGCCACCCGCGAGTCGGGCCGGTCGACCTTGTTGATGACCAGGATGACCGGGAGCCCGGACTCGAGGGCCTTGCGCAGCACGAAGCGGGTCTGGGGGAGCGGGCCCTCGGACGAGTCGACCAGCAGCAGCACGCCGTCGACCATCGACAGGCCCCGCTCGACCTCGCCGCCGAAGTCGGCGTGGCCGGGGGTGTCGACGATGTTCAGCTTCACCCCCTCGTAGGTGAACGCGGTGTTCTTGGCCAGGATGGTGATGCCCTTCTCCCGCTCGAGGTCCATCGAGTCCATCACCCGCTCGGCGACGTCCTGGTTGGCGCGAAAGGCCCCGGACTGCCACAGCATCTTGTCGACCAGCGTGGTCTTGCCGTGGTCGACGTGGGCGATGATGGCGACGTTGCGGATGTCCTGGCGGCTGGCCACAAGAGAGCGATCCTACGCTTGTCCCATCGAAAGCCCTACCGAGCTCGACCCCGACGACACCGCCGACGACCTCGAGCGTCTAGCCCGGCTCCTGTTCGGCATGGCCATCGTGCTCCTGCGCCGGAAGGGCCGCTTCTTCCCCTTCGGTGGGGTGATCTGGCTGGAGGACGGCACCGAGCAACTGGTGGCGGCTCCGCCGGAGAAGGCCGACGCGGCGGATCCGGGCGGCCTGCTCGACGCCTTGGTGGCCGAGCTGCGCGAGGAGGCCTCCGGCGGCCGGCTCCGGGCCGCCGGGACCTGCGTCGACGTGCGCGGCGACGCCGAGCTGGGCCTGGTCATACGGGTCGACCTGGAGGACACCTCGGGTGATGCCCGGGTGGCCCTGCTGCCCTACGAGCGCCGGTTCCCCCGGCGGTTCTCGATCTCGCCGAACCCGGTCGAGCGCCCTGGCGTTCCTCGCCTCTTCACCGCCTGAGCTGGCGCCGGCTCACGACTTGGCGCGCGCCCGCCGGCGCCAGGAGCGCAGCGTGGGCTTGTCCTCCTCGAAGCGCTTGCGGATGATCTCGCGCCGCTGCTGCAGCTCGCGGTGGGTCAGGGTCTGCACGCTCGAGTCGACGCCGATGGACGCCCGCAGGCCGTCGAGGTCGACCGCGGCCGTCGACAGGTCAATCCCCATCTCGGCGGCGATCTTCTCGCCGTGCTGCTCGGCGAACCACATGGCGATCCAGGTGATCTCGGCGAACAGGTCGACGTCGGGGGCGAGGGTGGCCAGCGCCCCGTCGATGAAGAGCATGTCCTTGACGAACAGCATCAGCTCCTTGGGCATCTTGGCGCCGTACCCGAGCAGCTTCTTGACCAGCTGCTGCAGCTCGCGCGTCAGCTCGTCGCTGGACATGTTCGTCGGATCCTTGATCGGCCCCTCGAGCTCGAGGTCGGTGATGACGGCCTCGAGGTCGATGCCGACGGGCAGGGCGCCGAGGTCGATCAGGGCGCTCAGCTGGATCCGCACGTCGTTGAGCGTCCCCCCCACGAGCAGGCGGAGGAAGGCCAGCCGGCGAGCCTCGGTGAGCCGGCCGGTGATGCCGTAGTCGAGGAGCGCCACCTTGCCGTCGGCCCGCACGAGCAGGTTGCCGCCGTGCAGGTCACCGTGGAAGACGCCGTGCAGCATGCAGCCCTCGAGCAGCGTGATCATGCAGGCCCGGACGACGGCTCGGGTGTCGACGCCCGCCGCTCTCATGCCCTCGACGTCGTCGAAGGAGAACCCGGAGAGGCGCTCCATGACCAGCACCCGCTTGGTGACCAGGGTCGGGTGGGGGCGGGGCACGACGACGGCCCGCTCCTCGGCCCGCCCCAGCACCCGGGCGATGTCGAGCATGTTCTCGGCCTCAAGCCGGAAGTCGAGCTCCTCGACGATGGTCTCGGCGAAGAGCTCGACGAGGGCCGGCGGGTTGGCCAGCGCGGAGACCGGGATGCGGCCGATGAGCCAGGGAGCGATCCAGCTCATGGCGGCGAGGTCACGCCGCACCATGTCGGCCACGGCGGGCCGCTGCACCTTGACGACCACGGGGGTGCCGTCGATGAGGTGGGCGGCGTGGACCTGGGCGATCGAGGCGGCGGCGATGGGCTCGGTGGTGAAGTCCGAGAACACCGCGTCGAGCGGCCGGCCGAGGTCGGCCTCGACGATCTTCACCACGTCCTCGTAGGCCTCGGCGGGAACACGGTCACGCAGCAGGCGGAACTCGCGGACGAGCTCCTCGGGGAAGATCCCCTCGCCCGAGCTGATGATCTGGCCGAGCTTGATGTAGGTCGGCCCCAGGCGCTCGAACGCCTTGCGCAGGCGCCGGGACAGCCCGGTGCGGCTGGCCGGGGTGCCGGGCGCCCGCCGCCGCTCCAGGGCGTACCACGCGAGCAGGGCCGACCCGAGCAGCCGGGCGACGTACACGACCCGAGCCCCCGGCGGCAGGCGCCGGTGGCGGATGAGCCTGGGCACCTCCTCGTGGGTGGTCCTGCGCACGGCGGCGAGGCCCTGCCGCCACCGGAGCTCGTCGGGCACCACCACCCACGGCCCGTTGCTCGTGAACGACCCGATGTCCTGGTCGGCCGAGCGCTCCTCCATCGACGGCGAACCTAGTGGTCGTCGTTGCCGTACCCGGGGGTTAGGTTCGCCCGCATGGCGCTTTCGGCAGGTGATACCGCTCCGACCTTCTCGCTCCCCGACCAGGACGGGAACGTGGTGGAGCTGAGCGGCCTCTCGGGGCGCAAGGTGCTCGTGTACTTCTACCCGAAGGCGGACACGCCGGGCTGCACCACCCAGGCGTGCGAGCTCACCAAGGTCCTCCCCGACATCGGCGACGCCGCGGTGCTCGGCATCAGCCCCGACCCGCCCAGGAAGCTGAAGCGGTTCCAGGACAAGTACGACATCGGCTTCCCCCTGCTGTCCGACGAGGACCACACCGTGGCCGAGGCGTACGAGGTGTGGAAGGAGAAGTCGATGTACGGCCGGACCTACCTGGGCATCGAGCGGTCGGCGTTCCTGGTCGACGAGGACGGGACGCTGTCGGGCGCCTGGTACAAGATCAGCCCCAAGGACACCCCGCTGCGGCTGGTCGAGTCCGTCGCCGGGTGATGCTGCTGCGGGCCACCGGGCTCGACGATCCGGTGGCCAGCTCCCTGGTCTTCCGGTGCTGGAGCGAGATCTGCCAGCGCTACGGCAGCCCGGCCCCGTGCGGCGAGACCGAGGCCCTACCCACGGGCTCGTTCATCCCGCCCGACGGCACCTTCCTCGTGGGCGAGGTCGACGGGGTGGCGGTCGCCTGCGGCGGGATCCGGCGCTGCGCCGAGGCGCCACCGGGCGTCGGCGAGATCAAGCGGATGTACGTCGAGCCGGCCCACCGGGGACGAGGGCTGGGCCGGGTGCTGCTCGCCGGGCTCGAGGCCGCAGCGGACCGCCTCGGCTACGGGACGCTGTGGCTGGAGACGGGCACGGCCCAGCCCGAGGCGCTGCGCCTGTACGAGACGTCGGGCTGGACGCCGATCCCGAAGTACGGTGAGTACAAGGACGAGGAAGACAGTCGTTGCTACCAGAAGGCGCAAACGGGACGAGGCGATCCTTGCCTTTCCGAGCCCGTTCAGCGATGCTCAGACAACCCCACCGAGAGGAGATCTGCCTGTGAGCAGACGACACCGAGAGGGACGGCAAGACATCCTGCACAAGGATGAGCGGCTGAAGGAGCATCGGCGGAAGCGGCGGGTGGCGCGGCAGGTCCTCCTCGCCGAGGGCGACGAGGCCGTGCTGCCCTTCCAGGGCCATGACCACCTCCACGCCCACCGGTCGGAGAAGCCGGTTGCCGGCAGCTCGGCCCGCCGGGGGCGCCGTCACTGGAAGCAGCCGTTCTGGAAGCGCCGCATGGCCGAGCGGCGGATGAAGGCCGAGGCCTTCCGCCAGATCGCCGACGCCTAGACCGGCTTTCGCCCGCCTGACCTCGACCCGGGGTCAGGCGGGGCCGATGACCAGCGTGCCGTTGTGGCCGCCGAACCCGAACGAGTTCGACATGACCGGCCCCGGCTCCCACGGGCGGTCCTCGCCCAGCACGAGGTCGATGGGGGTGAGCTCGGGGTCGAGCGCGTCGGTGCCGACCGTGGGCGGGATCGACCGCTTGAGGATGGTCAGCACCGCGATCACCGCCTCCATGCTCCCGGCCGCGCCCAGGGCGTGACCGGTGACGCCCTTGGTGGAGGTGACGGGAGGCCCGGGCGTGCCGAAGAGCTTGCCCAGCGCCTCGGCCTCGGCGGCGTCGTTCAGGGTGGTCGAGGTGCCGTGGGCGTTGACGTGGCGGACGGCGTCGGGGCTGATCCCGGCGTCCTCGATCGCCTGCTGCATGCAGGTGAGCGCCCCGCTGCCCCCGGGCGCGGGAGCGGTGATGTGGTGGGCGTCGGCGGTGGAGGCGCCTCCCATGACCTCGGCCAGGATGGTGGCGCCCCTGGCCACCGCCTGGTCCCAGGCCTCGAGCACCAGGATGCCGGCACCCTCGGCGATGACGAAGCCGTCGCGGCGAGCGTCGAAGGGCCGGCTCCAGCCGCTCTTGGTGATGGCTGTCATGTTCGTGAAGGCGGCGACGCCGGTGGGGGACAGGGGGGCCTCGGACGACCCAGCGACGACCACGTCGCAGCGGCCAGAGGCCACCAGGCGGGCACCGTTGATGACCGAGTGGGTACCGGCGGCGCAGGCCGTGACGACGGTCTCGCACGGCCCCCGGAACCCGAAGCGCATCGAGATGCCCGCCGCCCCGGCGTTGTTCATCATGCTGGGCACGAGGAACGGCGAGACCCGCTTCAAGCCCTTCTCGTGGCCGTTGATGATCTGGTCCTCGAGGGTCTGGAGGCCGCCGACCCCGGTGCCGACCATCGTGCCGATCCGGTCGGGATCGGCTCGCAGCTCACCGGCCTGCTCGAGCGCCTCCGTGGCGGCGTGCATGGCCAGCTGGTTGAACCGGTCGACGCGGCGGATCTCCTTCTCGCCGTAGAGGTGGGTGGCGTCGAAGCCCTCGACCCGCCGCTCGAACCCCTCGCGTGCCGGCGTGTGCAGGCCCGCCCAGAACGCTTCGCAGCCCACGCCGCCCGGCCCTGCGACGCCGATGCCGGTGACGGCGACTCGCTGACCCTGGGTGCCGGGGGCGACCAGCATCAGCCCAGCTTCGACAGCAGGAGGTCGAAGGCCTGCTCGACCTTGGTGACGCCCTCGAGCTCGCTCTCGTCGATGTCGACGTCGAACTCCTCCTCGAGCTTCATGACGAACTCGACCAGGTCGAGACTGTCGGCGTCGAGATCGTCAGCGAAGCTGGCCTCGGGCACGACCTTGTCCTCCTCCACGCGAAGCACCTCGACCGCCGCCTTGCGGAAGTTCGTGAACGCCTCTTCGCGATCCATCGTTGCGGTCTCCTTTGCCGAGGGTCCAACCAAGCCTAGGGGATGGGTTGAGAGGCCCAGCGAAGCACGGCACTGGCCCAGGTCATGCCCGCGCCGAAGCCGCTGACCAGCACGATGGCGCCGTCGTGGAGGCGCCCTCGCTCCCTGGCGTCGGCCAGGGCGAGCGGGATCGACCCGGCGCTGGTGTTGCCCGTGCGGTCGAGCACGACCGCGCAGCGGTCGCCCGGGATGCCCAGTCGTCGCGCCGAGGCGTCGATGATGCGGACGTTGGCCTGGTGGGGGGCGAACACGTCGACGTCGTCACCCGCCAGCTTGGCCTTCTCGAGGGCGGCGGCACAGGACTCGACGACGACCCGCACCGCCTTTTTGAACACGGTCTGGCCGTCCATTCTGATGGTGCCGCCGATGTCGCAGGCCAGGACGCTGCCCAGCGTCCCGTCGGTCCCGGCGTCCCAGCCCAGCACGCCGGCGCTGTCGTCGGCGGTGGCCTCGAGCACCAGCGCCCCGGCGCCGTCGCCGAACAGCACGGCCGTGTTCCGGTCGTCGTGGTCGGTGATCGACCACATGCTGTCCGAGCCCACCAGCAGGATTCGGTCGAGGCCACCGGCCACCAGCCGCTCGGCGATGACCAGGCCGTAGGTGAAGCCGGCGCAGGCGGCGTTGAGGTCGAACGACCCGCAGCGCAGGCCCAGCTCTCCGGCGACCGACGCGCTGGTGGCGGGCATCAGCGCGTCGGGGGTTTCGGTGGCGAGGATGAGCAGGTCGACCGACTCCGCCTCGACCCCGGCGTCGGCCAGCGCGGCCCGAGCCGCCTGCACGGCCAGCTCTCCGGTGCTGCCGTCGACCCGTCGCTCGCGGATCCCGGTGCGCTCGGTGATCCAGGCGTCGCTGGTGTCGAGGGTCTGCTCGAGGTCGGCGTTCGTGAGGACGGTGGGCGGCAGCGCCGTGCCGAGGCCGGTGACGGCCATCCCTCGCGTCGAGGTCATCCGGCCAGCAGCCAGGCGATGGGCTGGCCGTCGACGACCCTCTCGCCACCTACGGCCAGCATGCCCTGCAGTGCCCCGGAGAAGGGGCTGCGGACCTCGGTGCCGTTGACGGTGCCGAGCAGGCCTCCGACCTGCAGCTGGCCGCCCTCGGCCGGCACGTCGGGGTCGGGCGTGAACACCCCGGCGGCGGGGGCGACGACGAGGCGCTCCCGGACGAAGAGGTGCTCGCCGTCGTTGAGCAGCGGGTGCGAGGAGATGTGGGCGGTGGGCGCCATCGCCTCCAGGAGCCTGTCGACGTCGTCGGGCGTGCCCACCGGCAGCGTGGTGACGCCGGCCAGGCCGCGCTTGGCCATGCCGGTGAGCACGCCGCCGGGACCGACCTCGACCACGTGGGTGGCACCGAGGGCACCCAGCTCCGACAGGGTCTGGCGCCACAGCACCGGGCTGGAGAGCTGGGCGCTGAGCAGCGCCGGCCAGTCCTCGGCGTCGCGGTGGGCGGTGGCGTCGACGTTGGCCACCACTGGCACCTCGCAGTCGGTGAAGCGGCAGTTGGCGATCGCCTTGCGCAGCCGGGTGCGGGCGGAAGCCATCAGCGGGGTGTGGAAGGCGCCGCCCACCGGGAACCTCATGACCTTCTTGGCTCCCAGCTCGCGGGCGATCTCACCTGCTCGGGTTACCCCGTCGGGGTCGCCGGCGATCACGACCTGCCCCGGCGCGTTGTCGTTGGCCACCCACACGTCGGCGTCGGCCCGGCGGCAGGCCACCCAGCACTGCTCGACCTCCAGGCCCAGCACGGCGGCCATCGTCCCGGGCTGGTCCTCGGCGGCCATCTGCATGGCCTCACCCCGCTCGGCGACCAGGCGGACCCCTTCGTCAAAGGCGAGGGCGCCGACGGCCACCAGCGCCGAGTACTCCCCGAGGCTGTGGCCGGCGGTGGCCACCGGGGCCAGCCCGGTCCGCTCGATGGCGTCGAGGACGACCATGGAGAGGGTGAAGCAGGCCAGCTGGGCGTTGCGGGTCTGCGTCAGCTCGTCCTGGTCGGCGTCGAGCAGCAGACCGGCCACGTCACGGTCGACGGCGTCGCTGGCGTCGGCCACCAGCTCCCAGCTGGGGTGGTCGACCCACGGTGCGCCCATGCCGGGTCGCTGGCTCCCCTGGCCGGGGAAGGTGAAGACGAGCATCGAAGGGGTCCTCCGTCGTTGGCGGCGGGCCTGGTTGAGGATGTGACCTTCGCAGGGTGCCCACCGTTACGTGAACAGCCGGTGTCGGGCGACAGCGCCTCGGAAGGCCCGGTCCGTCAGCTGGGCAGCTCGTACCGCTCGGCGTTCTGGGCCAGCTTCCACTCCCGGAAGGCGGCGACGGCGCCAGCCACGGCCGCCAGGACGACGAGCCTCCGCAGCCACCGGCGGGAGACCACGGCCCCCATCCCGCCGACGCTACTGCCGGATAGGCTGGGCGCGGGCAGCCCGGGTGGTGGAATCGGCAGACACGGAGGACTCAAAATCCTCTGCCCGTGAGGGCGTGCGGGTTCAAGTCCCGCCCCGGGCACCCGGCTCATGCCGGGCCCGTATCCGTGAATCGCGGGCGGAAGGGGGGTAGGTGAGCGCTCATGGCAGATCTCGGCCCGGACCCCGCCGCCCACCTCGACCAGCAGGCCAGCGTCGACTTCGACGACGGCCTCGGCGTCGGCGGCCCGGCCGCCCCCCTGGTCGAGCCGGACCAGGGCTGGATCGAGGACGACGAGCCGACGGCCGTGGCCACCGAAGCCGTGGGGGACGTCGGGTCGCTGTCGGCAGAGGAGTCCGCCGTCTACGTGACCAGCGAAGACGACGCACCCGGGCTGAACTGGGACGAGAGCCCGGGCTACGTGGACGAGGACCCGTCCTAGCAGCCATCGCCGGACGCTCTTTGACGGTTGCCGCCCGGTGGTGCCGCGGCGTCGGCCCCGTCCTCGGCGCGGTCCTCGACGTTGACGGCCGCCCGGGTCGGGCGCCCAGGCACCGAGGCCTCCTCCCCTCGGTGGTGCTCCACGGCTCGATCTCGCGAGGCGCCTACGAGGTGAGCGGGCGCCCCGGCCCCGCCTAGGGTTCGACCATGACCGCTCGAACCGCTCGAACCGGGGGGCGGCGCGGACGAGCCATTCGGGGCCGACAGCCGCGAGCGCGGCCGCCAGGAGCGAGGCCGATGCGCAAGTACGTGATCATGGGGGTCCAGGGCAGCGGCAAGGGCACCCAGGCCAAGCTCCTGGCCGCCGACCTCGACCTCGTCCACATCGGCGTGGGTGACATCCTCAGGTGGCACGTCGAGGACCACACCAAGGTCGGTGCGCAGGTCCAGCGGGCCGTTGCCGGTGGGGCACTCGTCGAGGACGAGCTGGTCGAGTCGATCGTGCGCGAGCGCCTCGCCCTCCACGACTGGAACTACGGGTTCATCATCGACGGCTTCCCCCGCAACGCGCGCCAGGCCGAGTTCTTCCTCGAGGGCTACGACATCGACGGGGTCGTCGTCCTGGACATGCCCGACGAGGAGGTGCAGGCGAGGGTGGCCACCCGGCGCCTGTGCTCGCGGTGCGGGCTCGACCAGACGGTGCGGGCCGCGACGAAGGGCGAGAAGGAGGCGTGCGAGCGGTGCGGCGGCGAACTCGTCCCCCGCCCTGACGACAACCCGGAGGCGCTGGCGGCGCGACTGTCCGACTACCACGAGAAGACGCGGCCCATCATCGAGCTGTTCGACCGCAAAGAGGTCGTGCACCACGTCGATGCCACCCAGACCGTCGATCAGGTCCAAGCGGCGATCCGGCGGTGCCTCGACCTGCCGGCCCCCTCCTCCGACTGACCCGCGCCGGTTCGACGCCTACGACCGGGCCTCGGCCAGAGGCGGCACGGGCTGGTGCCGGGAGAGCTCGTCGGTCAGGAACGTGTCCATCATCTGCGCCGTGAGGGGGCGGGAGAACCAGTAGCCCTGGCCCAGGTCGGCGCCGATCGCCTGCAGCTCGGCCGCCTGCTCGGGCTGCTCGATGCCCTCGGCAACCGTCTGGAGGTTGAAGGTGCGGGCCAGCTTCACCACGGCGTGGGCCACCGCCGACTGCTCGACGCCGAACGTGACGCCGGCGACGAACGACTTGTCGATCTTCAGGACGTCGACCGGGAGCGACCGCAGGTAGCTGAGCGACGAGTACCCGGTGCCGAAGTCGTCGACCGCCAGCTTCAGGCCGAGCTCCTTCAGCCGGCACAGCTTCTGGACCGCGGCTTCGACGTCGTCCATGAACAGGCTCTCGGTGATCTCGAGGGTCAGGTTGGCTCCCTCGAAGCCAGAGCGGTCCAGCGCGGCGGCCACCTCGTCGTAGAACCTCGGGTCCTCGATCTGGCGCACCGACGCGTTCACGCACAGCCGCAGGGGCCGGTGGCCCGGGAAGCGGTGCCACCAGTCCTGCCCCTGCCGGCACGCCTCCTCGAGGATGAACCGCCCCAACGGGCGGATCAGGCCGCTGTCCTCGGCCAGCGGGATGAAGTCCAGCGGCTGGATCAGCCCACGCTCGGGGTGCTGCCAGCGGACCAGCACCTCGACCCCGACCATCCGGTTCGCCGCCAGCTCGAAGATGGGCTGGTAGGTGAGGAACAGCTCGTGCGAGTCGATGGCCCGGCGGAGGTCTGACTCGAGGTCCAGGCGCCGCAGCGCGGCGTGGTGCATCGCCGCCTCGAACGTCCTGAACTGCCTCTTCCCGGCCGCCTTGGCCGTGTACATGGCGACATCGGCGTTGCGGAGCAGCTCTTCGGCGTCGTCCCCCAGCTCGCCGAGGGCGATCCCGATGCTGCCGCTGAGGACGACCTCCTTGCCCTGGACGACGATGGGGAAGAGCAGCACCTTCAGGATCTGCTCGGCCAGCTCGGCGGCCTCGGCCTCCGAGGGGTTCTCCAGCAGCACGGCGAACTCGTCGGCCCCGAGGCGGGCCGCCGTGTCGCCCGGGCGCAGCAGGCTGCTCAGGCGCTTCGCGACCTCCACCAGGACCTCGTCGCCGGCGGCGTGGCCCAGGCTGTCGTTGACCCGCTTGAAGCCGTCGAGGTCGACCAGGAGCACCGCGTGCGGCCGGGCCGTGGTGCGGCGCAGGCGGGCCAGCGCCCTTTCGACGTGCTCCCGGAAGAGGGCGCGGTTGGCCAGCCCGGTGAGCGGGTCGTACAGCGCCCGTCGCAGCAGGTCCTGCTCCTGAGCCATGCGGGTGGTGACGTCGCGGATGTTGAGGACGACGCCCTTGACCTGCGGGTCGCCCCGCAGGTCCGCGGCGCCGACCTCGGTGGCCACCTCCTGGCCCAGCCGATGGGAGAACCGCACCTCGACCCGCTCGGGCTGGGCCCCCTCCTCGACCCGACGGCGAAGGTCCTCCAGGCGGGCGCTGTCATCCGGGTGCGAGAGGCCGGCCAGCATCTGGCCGGTGAGCCAGCTGGCTGGCCGGCCCAGCATGGTGTCGGCCGCCGATGAGGCGTGGCGCACCCGTCCCTGCGGGTCCAGGATCACCGTCAGGTCCGACGATCCCTCCAGGATCGCGTTCGCGCGCACTGCACCCCGGCCCCGCCCGACCTCGGCGACCAGCTCAGCGACGGCCCCGGACAGCGGTTCGAGGGCGTCGACGTCCACGTCGAAGCTGGCCTGGGGATCCTTGCCGGCAGCCGCCGACCCGGCGATGTCGGCGAGGTGGTTGAGCGGGCGGAGCAGGCGGTGCCGCACCGCGGCCGCCGACGCTGCGGCCACGGCCGCGGCCGCGGCCAGAAGTGCGGTGGCCAGGAGGATCACGCGGGGCGTGGTCTCGAGCGGCAGGGCCGCCCCGGCCCCGCCGAGACCGATGCCGGCAGCGGCGAGGGCGGCCGCCGGGAGGTAGGCGCTCGCGCCAGGTGACCGGAGGAGGCCGGTGTCGACCGCCTCGGATGGTCGCCCCACGGTCTCGGGCTCGCCGGCCCGCACGCGAGGCTTCACGTCCCCCCATCGGCAGCGGGCTGCCGCTCGTGAGTGCGCCCGCCGGCGGCCCAGCTGGGCAGCCCGGTCAGCCCAGCATCTGGAGGATGAAGGGGTTGGTGCGGCGCTCGTGGCCCAGGGTGGTGCGGCGGCCGTGGCCGGGCAGCACGACGAGCTCGTCCTCCAGGGGGAGCACCTTCTCGTGCATCGAGGCGACGAGCGCCTCGTAGCTGCCACCGGGCAGGTCGGTGCGGCCGATCGAGCCGGCGAAGAGGTGATCGCCGGAGAACAGCATCGGGGCCTCGCCGTCGACGGCGAGCCGGAAGCAGACCGAACCCCGGGTGTGACCCGGCGTGTGGATGGCGGTGAACGCCAGTCCGGCGCCCCGCACCACCTGCCCGTCGTCCAGACCTTCGATGCGCTCGGGGGGCCGAACGTCGAGGCTCTCCTGGGCCAGGTAGCCGCCAAAGGCGCCGCTGGTGCCGATGGGGTCGAGCAGCATGTGGCGGTCTTCGTCGTGGATGTGCACGGGGACCGCCGGGCTGCCGTCAGCGGCCACGCCGCGCACCACCGAGGAGACCCCGCCGATGTGGTCGACGTGGCCGTGGGTGCTGAGCAGGGCCACCAGCCGCAGCCCGTTGCGGCCCAGGAGTTCGAGGATCGCCCGGGGATCGGGAGGGGCGTCGACGAGCACGCACTCGCCTCCTGGGCCGTCGGCCGCCACCACGTAGGAGTTCGTCTCGGCCAGCCACAGCGAGAGCTCCCAGATCCGCATGCCCCTACTCTGCCCACCCCATGGGCGACGCGGCCGCGAGCTACCCGGCCGCCTCGAGGCTGGACATCGTCGAGGAGCTCGGCGGCCACCGGGTGGCCGACCCGTACCGGTGGCTGGAGGATCCCGACGACCCCGACGTGCGGCGGTGGCTGGCCGAGCAGGCCCAGCTGTACGCCGACCACCTCACCCGCTGGACGGCTGGCGACCGGATCCGCCGGCGGCTCGAGGAGCTGACGCCCGGCGTCGTGGGACTGCCCCGGATGCGGGGGGAGCGGACCTTCTTCCCACGCCGCGGGAAGGGCCAGGACCAGGCCATGTGGGTGGTGGCCGATCCCGATGGGGCCGAGCGGGTCGTCCTCGACCCGGCCCGGCTGTCCGAGGACGGCACGGTCGTCCTGCAGTGGGCCTCCCCCTCGGCCGACGGGCGCCACCTGGCCTACGCCGTCGACGAGGGCGGCCGGGAGGAGGTGATCGTGCGGGTCCTCGAGGTGGAGGGTGGCGCCGACGTCGGTCCTCCGCTGCGCCTGGGCCGGGGGGGCGACCTCGCCTGGCTGGGCGGTGACGACGGCCTGGTGCTGGTCGCCACCTTGCCCGACCTGCCCGAGGAGGAGGCCGCGTTCCACCGGCGGGTCTGGCGCTTGCCCCTGGGCGCCAGGCAGGAGGACGCCGAGCTCATCTTCGGCGAGGGCCGCGACCGGACCACCTACTTCGGTGTCGGGGTCAGCGCCGACGGGCGCTGGCTGACCGTGTCGTGCAGCCTCGGCACCGCGCCCCGCAACGACCTGTACCTGTGCGACCTGGACCAGGCCCAGCTGGCCTTCGAGCCGGTCCTCGAGGCGGTCGACGCCCAGGCCGGTGGCCAGGTGGCCGCCGACGGCCGGCTGTGGCTCTGGACCAACCTCGACGCCCCCCGGGGGCGGCTCGTGACCGCCGACCCGCGGAGGCCGTCGTCGTGGGACGAGGTCGTGCCCGAGGGGCCCGACGTGCTGAGCGACTGGGCGCTGACCGACACCGCCCTCTTCGTGGCCTGGCAGCGGGACGTGGCGTCCGCCGTCACCAGGCACGACCGGGCCACCGGCCGGCAGGTCGGCGAGGTGGCGCTCCCGGGGCTTGGCTCGGTCTCGCTGGCGGCCCGGCCTGGCGGGGGAGGCGACGACCTGTGGCTCGCCTACACCGACGAGCTGACCCCGACCCACGTGCTCCACCACCGACCCTCGACGGGCGCCACCGACGTGTGGGCCGAGGCGCCAGGCGCCCCGCCGACCGACGACGACCTCGAGGTGGTGCGCGCCTTTGCCACCTCGCCGGACGGGACGAACGTCCCGCTGTTCGTGGCCCGCCGGAAGGACCGGCCACTCGACGGGACTGCTCCCGCCATCCTCTACGGCTACGGCGGGTTCCAGGTGTCGCTGACCCCCGCCTACAACGCCGCCGCCCGGGCCTGGGTCGAGGGCGGCGGCGTCTACGCCACCGCCTGCCTCCGGGGCGGCGGTGAGTACGGCGAGGCCTGGCACCGCGACGGCATGCGAGAGGCCAAGCAGCACGTCTTCGACGACTTCCTGGCCTGCGCCAGATGGCTGACCGGCAGCGGGCACACCTCGCCGGAGCACCTGGCGGTGGCGGGCGGCAGCAACGGCGGCCTGCTGGTCGGAGCCGCGCTCACGCAGGCGCCGCAGCTGTTCCGAGCCGTCCACTGCTCGGCCCCGCTGCTGGACATGGTGCGCTACGAGCGGTTCGGCCTGGGCATCACCTGGAACGACGAGTACGGGACCGCCGCCGACCCGGACGAGCTCGGCTGGCTCCTGTCGTACTCGCCGTACCACCGGGTGGTGGACGGCACCACCTACCCAGCGGTCCTCTTCACCACGTTCGGCGGCGACACCAGGGTCGACCCCCTGCACGCCCGCAAGCTGTGCGCCGCCCTGCAGCAGGCCACGGCGGCCGATCCCGACGAGCGGCCGGTGCTGCTGCGCCACGAGGAGGCCGTGGGCCACGGCTTGCGCACCGTGTCCCGCAGCCTGGACGAGCGGGCCGAGGTGCTGGCCTTCCTGGCTGCCCAGGTCGGGTGGCCGGCCCGGTAGGTCAGGGACCTGCGGGCGGCGCCGCCGGTCGGCGTAGCATCGCCGCTCCCATGGGCATGTTCTCCGTCGAGCGCCAGCTGACCGCCACCAGCGGCAGGCTGCGGCGCGCTCGTGAGGAGCTGGCTCAGGTCACGGAGCAGCTGGCAGCCCTGCGCTCGGACGCCGACGACGCCATGAGCGACGCCCTGGTGCGGGGGGGTGAGGCCAAGCGGGCAGCTGCCGAGGCCGCCCGCCACGTCGAGCGCCTGGCTCAGGCCCAGCACCGGCTGCAGCAGCAGATCATCGACCTCGGGCGCGAGCAGGACGCACTGCTCGACCGCCTGCCGACCCGCTGAGAACGCGCCCCAGGAGCCTGCCATGCCCACCCGCGTCGTCATTGCCGAGGACGAGGCCATCATCCGCCTGGATCTCCGGGAGATCCTGGAAGAGGAGGGCTACGAGGTCGTCGCCGAGACGGGTCGTGGCGACGAGGCGCTCGAGCTGGTCAAGCAGCACAGCCCCGACGTGGTGATCCTCGACATCCGGATGCCTGGCACCGACGGCCTCCAGGCCGCCAAGGAGATCGCGGGGGAGCGCCTGGCCGCCGTCCTGATGCTGACGGCCTTCAGCCAGCGTGACCTCATCGAGCAGGCCCGCGACGCCGGTGCTCTGGCCTACCTGGTCAAGCCGTTCGACCGGAACGACCTGGTGCCCCAGATCGAGGTCGCGCTCGGGCGTCACCGCGAGATCGTCGCCTTGTCCAAGGAGGTGAAGGGCCTCGAGCAGCAGATCGAGACCCGCCGCACAGTCGACCGGGCCAAGGGCATCCTGATGGACGAGTGCGGCCTGAAGGAGCACGAGGCCTTCACCTGGGTGCAGCGCACCGCCATGCGCGACCGCCGCACCATGAAGGAGATCGCCCTCCAGGTCATCGAGAACGGGCTGCGCCCGACCCCGTAGCTCGAGAGCTTCGTAGCGCTCGCGGGTGGCGGCACGTCCGCGGGTACGGCCATCTCCGGGGGGCCGCACCGGACCCGATGGTGGGCGACGGGCGAGGCGCGCCACAGCGCCGACGGAACCAACAGGGCCTGGCAGGGGAGCCGCAGCGAGCGGTAGACGCCTCCTTCGGTGGAGCCTCGGCCGAGCTGCTGCCCAGGTACCTCAAGGACCGCGATGACGCCGCCGAGGTGGCCGGGGGCTTTCGATACCGGCAGGCGAAGTTGGGCGCCGTCACGTTCGATGTCAGAGCGTTGGTGATGCGCGTCACGACCGTCGTCGCGATGGCGACGCGGACCCCTGCGGACCGGGCCGATGACGGCAGAGGGGTGCCGGTCTGTGGCTCGTGCCGCGCTTTCGGCCGAGCCCGCCGACGGCGGCGCCTGGCACTGGGCGCGCTCCGCACCCGATCCAAGCGGCGGACGCGGCCGTGGGGGGCGCCTCCTCTTCAGGCGGCCCGCTACGCGGCCAGGCGCGGGCGCGTTGTCGGATGGCGGCGCGATCGAGCGGGCTGCTCACCGGCGGGGGTCGCAGCGGCGTGGGTGGTGGTGGGGGTGGTCGGGTGAGGGTGCGTCCGTCTGGTCCGGTGAAGCGGAGGGTGCCGTCGTCGAGCCGTTCGAGGTGCCATCCGCTGTCGTGGATGCGGTGGTGGTGGTGTGAGCACAGCAGGGAGAGGTTCTCCAGGTCGGTCGCGCGGCCGTGCTGCCACCACACGATGTGGTGGGCCTGGCCCCAGCCGGGAGGCCGGTCGCAGCCCGGCCAGGTGCATCCACGGTCGCGGATGCGCAGGGCCTGCCACGGATCGGCGCTGGCGGTGCGGGTGGTGCGGCCCACGATCGAGGAGCGGCTAGGTCCGAAAGGAGTGAACCGGACGGCGCGGGTGTCGGTCCGGGTCGGACGGGGCAGGGTCGTGTCGTGGACACCCCAGTGATCGTCGCAATCGTGGTCGCCGCCCTCGTGGTCATCGCCCTGCTCGTGGTGCTGAGCAGGCGCAAGGCCGCCAAGTCCAAGGAGGTTCGACGGGGCCAGGCCGAGGAGCACCGCAACCTGGCTCAGGCGGCCCAGCTGGAGGCCGACCACCGGGCCGCCGAGGCCGAGGAGCGGGCTGCTCGGGCCAGGAAGGACCAGCTGGCGGCCGAGCAGCAAGCGCTCGATGCCGAGCGGGCTCGCGAGGAAGCCGCGAACCTCCACGACAAGGCCGACCGGCTCGACCCCGACAAGGGCCGCCGGCGCTGAGCTGCTGGCCATGGCGGGCATGCCGAGGCACGTACCGCGTCACTCTTGTCTGTGCGGCCACGCAGGCAGCATGCCGACCGCATGCCATCTCGACGCGTCATCGAGCTGAAGCGAGCACTCGACGAATCGCTGCGTGAACCTGACATCGACGGCGATCCTTCCATGAGGAGCTGACCGTGCTCAATTAGGCGATCCGCAACTTCAGTGAACGCGGTCCTCACCTTGACGAGGCAACCGAGTTCGTGTGGGCCTACTACTGGAGCATCGCCTCGGAGTTCCGCCCCGCCGGGCGTGCGAACTACGGCATTCCCGAGATCAGCGCGTCAGATGACACCGGGAACGAGGTGGACTTTCGATCGCCACCCACCTTGGCGCTGGGCGACGGGCGGCTTGCTCGGCCGCTCCTACATCTCCTCGAGGGGGAGGTGTCGTGGGAGGCTGAACATGGCCTACAACTGGTCTTCGAGCAGGGCCTCAGCTTGTGCAAGGTCGGTCCTTACGACGGCCATCACACACCAACGCACGCGCGTACGCCGACGAGTCGCTCCTGGGGGTGGTGTTCATCCGCGACGGAGAGACGCGGCACGCCAAGCCTGCCGCAAACACGGTCAGCCCACCGAGGCAGACCCC
>JAUJNH010000005.1:0-2019 GCA_030448245.1 Acidimicrobiales bacterium | reverse complement strand
AGACGCGGCACGCCAAGCCTGCCGCAAACACGGTCAGCCCACCGAGGCAGACCCCGCCCAGTTGCCGAGCGCTCTGCTCGTGCCGGTCGGGTCGGAGGTTCCGAGGCCAGGATGCCGTTTCCACCTGAGGCCGGGGCGAGCGGCGACCAGCAGCGGAGTCGGGGTTCCGGTCGGCCACCCCGTCCCCCACGCAACGCATGCGCATCGGGACACGGCCTGACCTACGGAAGCGGAGGTCGTTCGCTTCTAGGCTTGCGGGCCCGATGGCCCGCCTCCTGCTGCTCGACGGCAACTCGCTGACCTACCGGGCCTTCCACGCCCTGCCCACCGACATGGCCACGGCGTCCGGGCAGGTGACCAACGCCGTGTTCGGGTTCACGTCGATGCTGATCAACCTGCTGAAGGACCACAAGCCGGACGCCATCGCCGTGGCCTGGGATCGTCCCGAGCCCACCTTCCGCCACCGGACGGTGAAGGACTACAAGGCCGGCCGGGCCGAGACGCCCGACATCCTGCGCCAGCAGTTCGGCCTCGTCCGCCAGGTGGTCGAGGCGCTGCACATCCCCATGGTCGAAGCGGTCGGGTTCGAGGCCGACGACGTGATCGCCACCCTGGCCACCCAGGCCCGGGACCGGGGCGACGACGTGATCGTGGTGACCGGTGACCGCGACGCCTACCAGCTCGTCGAGGATCCCCACGTCAAGGTGCTGTACAACCGGCGCGGGGTCAGCGACTACGTCCTCTACGACGAGGCGGGGATCAAGGACCGCACCGGCGTGACGCCCGCCCAGTACCCGACGTACGCATCGCTGCGCGGCGACCCGAGCGACAACCTGCCCGGGGTCCCCGGCGTGGGCGAGAAGACGGCCGCGAAGCTGGTCAACGACTACGGCGACCTCGACGGGATCTTCGCCCACCTCGACCAGCTGACGCCCAGGATCCGCCAGAACCTCACGGCCGGCGAGGAGCAGGTCCGGTCCAACGCCGTGGCCACCCCCCTCGTGCGCGACGTGCCGCTCGAGGTGGAGCTCGACGACCTGAAGATGGGCGGCTGGGACCACGACGAGGTGCGCCAGCTGTTCCAGTTCCTCGAGTTCCGCACCCTGTGGGACCGCCTCCGCGAAGCGGTGGGCGGCACGCTCGACGAGCCCGAGCCGGAGACCGAGGCTTTCTCGGTCGAGGTGCGGCGACCGGCCACGGCCCCCGCAGCGGCCGAGGCGCTGGGGGGCATGCTCCACGCCGGCACCCCGCTGGGGCTGGCCGCCAGCTGGGAGGGACGACCCGGCCGGTCACCGCTGCTGGGGGTGGGGCTGGCGCCGCTGGGCTCGGACGAGCCGACCTGGCTGGCCGCCGACCTGCTCGCCGAGACCGCGGTGGTGGCCGCCCTGGCCAACCTGGTCGGCCCGGCCGGCGTCCCCGTCAGCGCCCACCAGGCCAAGCCGCTGCTGCGCAGCCTCCTGCCCCTCGGTGTGGACGTCCGCACGCTCGACCTCGACACGGCCGTGGCGTCGTACCTGCTCGACCCGGCCCGCGACGCCTACCCCCTCGAGGAGGTGGCGGCCAAGTACGCCAACCTCGAGGTCCGCTCGCCCGACGCCCCGCCGCCCGGCGAGCTCGACCTGCTCGGGACGGCGCAGGCGGCCGGCGAGCAGGAGGGGAGGGACGCCGTGGCCGTGGGCCGCCTGGTCGCCCCGCTGCGCGCCGCTCTCGACGCTCGCGGGCTCACGTCGCTGCACGACGACATCGAGCGGCCCCTGGTGCGCGTGCTGGCCCGCATGGAGGTCGTCGGCGTGGCCGTCGACGTCGAGCACCTGCGGGCCATGTTCAACGCCTTTGGTGAGGAGGCCCGTGAGAAGGAGCGCGTCATCCAGGAGCTGGCCGGCCACCCCTTCACGGTGGGCTCCACCCCGCAGCTGCGCACCGTCCTGTTCGACGAGCTTGGGCTCGCCCCCTCGAAGCGCACCAAGACCGGCTTCTCGACCGACGCCGCCAGCCTCGAGAAGCTGCGGGGCCAGCACC
>JAUJNH010000021.1 GCA_030448245.1 Acidimicrobiales bacterium | reverse complement strand
GTTGCAGCCCCTGCTGGCTGACGACGACGTCTGGGAGATCATGGTACGGCGGTACACCGACCTGCCTGTTTGCGAGAACTGCAGGTGAATAGCCCTTTCCTGGTGACCGCTCGTGACCGCACAACACCCTGTTTTGCCGCTTCTTGTGGTGCAGATGTGGTGCAGCACGAGCGGGTTCCACCGAGCGGTCCACCCGCTGGCACGCACCGAGGAGTAGGCGTCGCTCGGCGGCCGCGGCTACTTCACCACCGCCGCCGACGTGGGGGCGGCGATCGAGCGGATCTCGTCGTCGGACCAGCCGGACCAACCGTGGACGACCGGCTGCATCCGCTCGAGGAATGGGAGGAAGTCGTCGGGGTCGGGCGCCACCGCCTCGTAGGCGGCTTGCCAGGCCGCGAACTCCTGCTCGGTGGGGAGGCGGGGATCATCCTGCTCCGGTGCCGTGATCTCCGGGTGGTAGCCATCGGGCCGGATGTTGACGGCGGCGAGCACGAGACGCCGGACCTTCGAGAGGTGCCGCACCGCGACGCCCGTCGCGGTCAGAGCGCCCAGGCTGAAGCCCCAGAGGTCGACCGGCCCGCCGGCGGCCACCCGGTCCACGAGCTCGGCGACGTGGGCGCTGCGTGCCGCACTGGCATTGCCGAGGTACCCGCGCGAGACCGGTTGGGCACGCGTGGCCACCGCGCTCTTGCTCGGCCACGGATGCCGTTCGTGCTCGTCTGCCAGATGAAGTGCTCAAGCCCACGCTGTTTCCGGACGATGACGCGAAAGTGCCCGGACCGATATTCCCGCGGGGTCGGAGACTGGGTGTTGACGTCGACGAGGTCAAAGACAGAGCCGAGGACGCCCTGGAGGACGCCGCCGACAGCCTCTGGCTGCAGCGGCTGGCCCGTGCCGGCCTCGTCGCCCGGGGGCTGCTGTACGTGGTGGTGGGCGTCCTGGCCAGTCAGGTGGCCGCCGGCCACGACGAGACCCGGGCCGACAAGCAGGGGGCGCTCCAGGCCGTGGTGCGCCAGCCGTTCGGGCGCCTGCTGGTCCTGCTCCTGGCCGTGGGGTTCGCCGGCTACGCGATGTGGCGCTTCGTCGAGGCTGCCGTCGGCCCGGCCGACGAGGTGGAGGACACGGCGAAGGCCCGGCTCAAGCGGGTCGGCTACTTCCTGCGGGGCGGGCTCTACACCTTGTTGTTCGCAAGCGCGGTGAGGCTGTTCATCTGGTCCAACAGCATGGCCACCTCAAAGACGGCGGAGGCGGACTGGACGGCCCGGGTGCTCGACTGGCCCGGCGGGATGTGGCTGGTCCAGGCCGTGGGCCTCGGCGCGATCGGCGCCGGCCTATACATCGGCTGGCGGGCGGTGTCGGGGAAGTTCCGCAAGCGGCTCAAGGCGCTGGAGATGGGGCCGGCTGTGCGGGTGTGGGTCTGCGGCGTCGGGACGGTGGGCAACGTCGCCCGCATGCTGATAGCCCTGCTGATCGGCGCCTTCCTGATCGCCGCAGCCCGGAGCCACGACCCGGAGCAGGCCGTGGGCATCGACGGGGCCCTCCGGCGTCTGGCCGAGCGGCCCTACGGGCCCACCCTGTTGGTGCTGGTGGCGACCGGGCTGGCCGCCTACGGCGTCTACTCCTTCGCCGAGGCCCGCTACCGCCGAGTCGGCGGGCATTGAGCAGGCCCGGCTCCACTGGAGCGGACGCCGGGCTGCTGCTGCTCGGACGGACGGCCGACAACTCCAAGCTGTGGCTGGCGATCGCCGCCGTCCTAGCGGTCAGCAAGGGACGGTTCCGGCGCCGGGCAGCCCTGCGGGGGCTCTTCGCCACCGGCCTGGCATCGGCGGTCGCCAACGGCCCGCTCAAACTGGCGGTCCGGCGCCAGCGGCCGGCGCGAGGCCGGCTGACCGCACACCTTCCGCTCTTGCCCAAGCCGTCGACTTCGTCCTTCCCGTCGGGCCACACCGCCTCCGGCTTCGCCTTCGCCGCGGGCGCCGCGCAGGAGGTGCCGGCGCTAGCCGCGCCGCTCCTGGGCGTGGCCGGGCTCGTCGGCTACTCCCGGGTCCGGGTGGGCGCCCACCGCCTCTCCGACGTGGCCACCGGCGCGGCGGTCGGGGCCGGCGCCGCCCTGCTCACCCGCCGGCTCTGGCCGGTGGCCCCCCACGAGCCGGCGCACGCCCGCACCGCCCTGGAGCCAGCCGAGGTGGAGCCCTCACCAAAGGGTGGCGGCCTGGTGGTGGTGGTCAACCCCTCCGCCGGCTCCAGCCAGCGGGCGGCCCGAAAGCTGCGGGAGGAGCTGCCAGAGGCCGACGTGGTGGAGCTGGGCGAGGGCGACGACCTCTTGGCCGCCCTCAAGGAGGCTGCCGGCCGGGGCTGCGCGGTGGGCGTGGCGGGGGGCGACGGTTCGGTCAACGCCGCGGCGGCGCTCGCCGCCGAGTCCGGGAAGCCGCTGTTCGTGGTGCCCGGCGGGACGCTGAACCACTTCGCCTACGCGCTCGGTCTGGAGTCGATCGCCGATGCCGCCCGGGCCGTACGCGAGGGGCGAGCGGTCTCGGTGGACCGAGCCATGATCGACGGGCACACGTTCGTCAACACCGCCAGCATCGGGAGCTACGTCGACCTGGTGGATGCCCGGGAGCGGTTGGAAGACACCATCGGCAAGTGGTCGGCGGTGCTGGTGGCCCTCGGCAACGTGCTGCGGCGGTCGGAGCCGATCGAGCTGGAGCTCGACGGTCAACGCCGCAAGGTGTGGATGATCTTCATCGGCAACTGCCGCTACCTGCCGTCCGGCTTCGCCCCCAGCTGGCGGGAGCGCCTCGACGACGGCCAGCTCGACATCCGCATCATCGACGGGACCCGCCCCTGGTCCCGGGCCCGCCTCCTGCTGTCGGTCATGACCGGCCGCCTGGCGCGCTGCGGCGCCTACGAACAGCGCTACACCCGGTCGATGACGGTCAGGTCCCTGTCCGGGCGCCTCCGCCTGGCCCGCGACGGCGAGACCTTCGACGGGCCGGAGGAGTTCACCATCGCCAAGGCCGACGAGCCCCTGCTCGTCTACGTGCCGGCGCCGTGACCGGACTACGGCGGCCGGGCCCGCCGGCCTCGCTGCAACGCAGCGTAGGCCCCATCGGAGAGGTCCTGAGGGCCGGCGGGCGGCGCAGCAAGCCATGAAGGACCGTCTGCGCCGGCGGCTGGACCCCGACGCCCGCTACGGCCTGCGGGTCACCCTCTTCGCAGTGGCCTTCCTCATGGTCGCCATCCCGTTTGGCATGCTCCTCGACCAGGTGGAGAATGACCGCTCGCTGATCCGGCTCGACACCTCTGCGGCCAACTACCTGCATGGC
Organism: Acidimicrobiales bacterium; assembly: GCA_030448245.1. Classification (GTDB taxonomy): domain Bacteria; phylum Actinomycetota; class Acidimicrobiia; order Acidimicrobiales; family JAUJNH01; genus JAUJNH01. The sequence continues at coordinate 1,587 of JAUJNH010000021.1, read as the reverse complement.
TGGGTCCTCGGCTCGGAGAACCTGGTCCAGTACCTCAAGATCCTGACGTTCTTCGGGTCGCCGCTGTGGTTCTACGTGCTCGTGACGCCGGCGGCGATCTGGGTGTGGCGTCGGGGGCACGCCCGGCTGGCCATCTTCCTGGTCGTGACCGCCCTGGGCGGGGGGCTGCTGGACACCGTGGTCAAGGAGGCGGTCGACCGGCCCCGACCGTCGCTCGTCGATCCGGTGGCCACCGCCTACGGCAAAAGCTTCCCGTCGGGGCACGCGATGTCGTCGACGTTCGTCTACGGGGCGCTGGTGCTCGTTTTCCTGCCGGTGATCGGCCGGCGCTACCGGCCCGTCGTCATCGGCGGGGCGGTGCTCCTGGTCCTGGCCATCGGGTTCTCCCGCTTGGCCCTGGGTGTCCACTACATCACCGACGTCGCCGGCGGGTTCGTGCTCGGCCTGGCTTGGCTGGCGGCGTCGACCGCTGCGTTCAGCATCTGGCGGGTCGAGATGGGCCGCTCGCCCGTCGACCTGGCGGAGGGTTTGGAGCCGGAGGCGGCGGAGGACCTGGTCTAACCGTCCGGGTGGAGGTTGGACGTTGGCGGACGGGACGCGTCGTCTGGTCGAGTTGCCCTCATCGAACCACTGGCCGGATGACCGATCTCGCTGGACTCGTCGCACTGACGGCGAAGCTCATAGATGAACTGGCGCTCACGCGCGCGACAGTCGACGGCTTCAGCGACTGTCGCGACTTGCCGTTCGACGCTGTGAAGGCGCTTGCCCGTCTGGAAGAAGTTGCGAGCGAGGACCACGAGCGAGATGCGACAAGGTCGCGCTGGCACTGGTGGCTGCGGCGCAAGGGTCCCACGAACATGGCAGTCGAGTTCCCTCTCAGTGCACCAGGTCGGTACGCCGTGGAGAAGTTCGCTCCGTACTCCATCCATGCCGAGCTGCGCGACGGCAGCGGGCTCGTCGAGGTCGTATTCCACGACTCCGGAACTAGCGTCTCCATTTCCACGGATACCGCAGCCCACGAGGCGGTCGTCGCCCGTGTCCTCGATGAGGCGCGGGCAGCTTACGAGCGGACTTGATGGCGGCCAGGATGCGGACGGCCGGGCGGCTGATCTCCTGCGCTTCGGCTTTGTCGAAGGTCGTGCTGGTCGTCACTCTGCTTCCCAAATTCCAGGTCGTCAGCGTCCGAGGCCAACGCGAAGGAATGTTTGGTACTCCTCGGCCCCGCCGACATCGCTCCCCGCTCCCGCGGTCGGGCCCACGCCGACCGGCACTTCGGTGCTCCGCATCCCGGCGTCCCGCAGCTGCCCTGCTGGGTCCCAGGTCAAAGGCGGCGGCTCGATCCCGACGCTCGACCAGGGCATCCCCCCCGAAATCCAACGTGCGCGCCATGCGTCGTAGGTGATGCCCTCGTCATCGTCCGTGACGCCGAACTGGTAGCCGCATGACGCGCAGATCTCGTGCGAACCGCCGCCCGACCGAGAGCGGGGCGGCTCTTCTAGCTCAGGCCAACCGCAGACGGGGCAACGCGCAGGCACCCGCACAGATTGGCACCCCTCTGTCAAGCGGAGGCGGCAAACGGCTTAACCT
>JAUJNH010000020.1 GCA_030448245.1 Acidimicrobiales bacterium | reverse complement strand
GCCGATTCTGGTGACACCGTCATTCGACGCCGCACCGCAGCACGGCAACGCCGGGGCTGATAGAACAAGACGGACGGTCTCATCCATGGTGTGCGAGTCTGGTGTGCCATGCCTGGCAGGAACTCGTATCGGGTCGCATACCGACACGAAGGCAAGCTCTACCGGCTTACCCGCATCGTGTACGGCACGGACGGCTCCTACTACGTCACGGCACCAGCACATCCCGAAGAGAAGGCGCAGTTCGTCATGATGACGGTGAACTACGCCAAGCAGCACATGGAAGTTCCGCTGGAGGAGGCGGTCGACCTTGCCGGGGCGGAAGGCGAGGACAAGGAGCTCAAGCTCTCGCACCACCCCGACGGCTTCATGCAGTTCTCCGGTGCAGGACTCGTCTCTGGCCGAGAAGCGGACGGCACCATCCGCGGCATGGGGGTGATGACCTGGCCACTATGGGACCCAATCCGCGGGCCTGCGTTCGGGTTGGCGCTGACGAGGCCCGAGGACTTCGTGCCTGAGACGACAGAAAGCGCGGACACCGTCGTGTTCGACGACGCCGACGTGTCGCGCCTTGACGATGCCGACGTCGTATCGCTTGAGGCGTACTACTTTCCGCCGCTCTGGCGCCGGTTCATCCGACCGGATGCCAAGGGCCGTCCGGTCATCCGCGTGTTTCACCCTGCGAAGGCCGTCCTTGAGCTCCGCGTGCTCCTGCCGCACGCGAAGTGCGAGCTTCCAGGGTTCTTGGGGATCGAAATTTATACCCAGTATTCGATCCCGCTCCTCGGCGACGCTGGGGAGCCGGAGGACGCAGAGCATGTGCATGAGCCCGAACCCGGCTTCATCTTCTCAGGATCGACCGGCAACCTTCGTCGGAACGAGGACGGAGAGCTGCTGGGCGACGGCATCTACTGCGTGTACCCGGTGCAGCAGATCGCTGGCAAGCGGAACCTCGACTTCGTGCCGGACTACCTGATGAAGGAGGTCGACCCGCGGCGCCAGGACGGTCCTCTCGCCGACAAACCGGCTGGACCGATCGATCCGACGGGCCCGGGAACCATCTGACCGTCGCCGCTTCCGAGACGACGCGAACGCGACGTAGTCGGGTCGCGAGTTCCCGCGCCGTGCGAGCGGACCGACGGCAAGAACGGTGACCGGACCCCGATCGTCGGTCCACCTGGTCTACCGGGAAGCGGACGTCGAAGGAGCGGTCTGAGCGGCGAGACGCTTAGCTTAGGGTGATGCCAAGGCGTCGCCGTCGGCCGTTTGGCAGACGCGTCCACCCGCTTGCTCCAGCTCATGGAGAGGACCTCGGAGGACCGTGAAAACTTCCTTTTCATAGAACCTCAGGAAGCCTTCCTGGTCGGGTCCGATCTGATGGATGAGGATCTGGTTGAACCCTGCTTTAGCGTACGTGGCGATGAGATCGAGGTGCCGCTGCGGGTCAGGTCCCAGGGCGATGGTCTCGACGATGTCGTCGGGGCGGGCCAGCGAGAGGACCTGGGCGAAGTCTTTGGGGTGGGCCAGCTCGGTGAGAGCCGATCCCTTGAGGGCGCCGTTGGGCCACCACTGGGCGGCCGTGCGGCGTGCCTGGCCTTCGTTGTCGGCCCAGCACACGTGGATCTGGGCGAGCCGGGGCTTGCCGGCGCCGCCGGCGCCTTCGAAGGTGTCCACGTGGAGGTTGGACGGCACGACGCCGAAGAACCCGTCGCCGATCCGGCCGGCCAACTGGGTGCTCTTGGTTGAGGAGCCGGCGACGATGACGGGCGGTGGGTGCTGGGGACGCGTGTAGAGCTGGGCCTGTTCCACGTTGTAGTGGGCGCCGTGGTGGTCGACGGGCCCGCCGTCCCAGAGGCGGCGGATGATGGCGACGGCTTCCTCCAGCATCTCTCGGCGGACGTCGGGCCGGGGCCAGTGGACGCCGGTGATGTGTTCGTTGAGGCGTTCGCCGGTGCCGACGCCCAGGAAGAACCGGCCGTCGAGCATGACGGCGGCGGTGGCGGCGGCGTGGGCGACGATGACCGGGTGCATGCGGATGAGGGGGGCGGTGACGCCGGTGCCGACGCGCAGGTGCTCGGTGGTTTGGGCGATGCCGCCGAGCACCGACCACACGAACGGGCTGTGGCCTTGTTCGGGGACCCAGGGGTGGAAGTGGTCGGAGATGGCGGCCAGGCGGAAGCCGGCTTCTTCGGCCTGCGCGGCGTTGCGGACGAGAGTGTTGGGGTCGTGCTCTTCGCTGGACAGCCAGTAGCCGAGCTCGAGGAGGGGACGCGGCGTGTCAGCCACCGTTGCCTCGTGCCGCGGCGTGGATGGCGTCGGGTCTGGCCACGCCGAGGAGCTGGCCGGAGAGGGTGGTGACCACGACGTACGGGGCGGGCCTGTTCTTCAGGTTCTTCGACATCTCCTCGGCGGTGACGTGTGGCCGGTAGGTGCTTGGTCCCTCCTGCATGACCCCGACGAGAGGGCGGGTGTCCTCCAGGCCGAGGGCTTCGGCGCGAACCAGGCCCAGCACAACCCGTTGTGGGCCGGCTACCACCAGGGTCAGGTCCCATTGGCCGAGGCGGCTACGGGCGTCGGCCACCGTCTCGTCGATGCCGCAGGTGGGGACGTCAGGATCGGCGAGGGTTGACAGGCGGGGCTGTTCGGCGAGGGTGCCCTCGAAGGGGAGGCCGTCGCCGATCCAGTCCATCTTGGAGCCGACGTAGTCATAGGTGTCGGTGAAGCCAAGGCGCTCGAGCCGCCACGCGGCTCGTGGGCTCATGTCTCAGAGCGAGTCGTAGCAGGAGGTGATCACCGCGCGGCTGGGATCGAGACGCTCGGGGGCCAGCTCGGCCAGCTTCTTGAGGGGCAGGTGGACCGAGCCGACGATGTGGGAGTGGTCCCACTCGGCTTTGGGCATGACGTCGACGAGTTGGGCGCCGGCGCCGAGGAGGCGTTGGACCTCGTGGCGATCGATGTCGGTGGGCATCAAGTTCCTCTCGTTGCGGTTTGGGTGCTGAGGCGGTGGGCGGCGTTGATGAGGCCGATGTGGGTGAAGGCCTGCGGGGTGTTGCCGAGGTGGGCCCCTCCCGGCTTCCCGGTCCGCGATCGACCGGTCGGCTCCGGCCGAGGCGGCGAGCGATGTGGGGGCGTTCATGGCAGCCGTGATTCGGTGGGCGAGACGCCGCTGCCGCCGGCGCCGGTGGCCCAGTCGAGGGCGGGCAGCAGACCGAAACGGGTGACGAGCCAGGCGCCGGCGGCCACTACCACCAGGGCCGTGGCCGCTCGCAGCGGCGCCGGTGTCCGGTGGCAGCGGCGGGCGCGGCGGCGTTCGAACAGCGAGGTGACGCCGGCGGCGACCCCGAGACCGGTCAGCCACCATGCCGGCGGCAGGGCCGCGACCGACCCCACTCCGGCGGCGGCGCCCAGGCCGAGACAGCCCAGGCAACCGGCGACCAGTGCCGGGCCGATGAGGGGGATGGCGCTGAGAAGACCGGCCACGACCCCGAGCTCACCGATCCCCATGGGACCGGTACCGGGCTGGGCTTCGTGCTCCGACACGGCCATCCCGACATTCGGGCCGCTCAACGTCCGACCCGCGTCGGCGAGGCGTCAGGTGCCGGAACGTCGCCTGGAGCGCATCCCGTGGCGCTGGGGGTCCGGGGGCCTCGTCCGAGAGCTGCGGTGGTGGCTGCGGCGCCGATGACACCCCCGAAGAGCACCAGGGTGCGAGGCCAGCTGAGGTCCTGGATCCAGCCGGTGGCGTCGGCGGAGAGGCCCTCGATGAAGCGGGCCGGGGCGGCCCCGGCGGTCTCGCCGGGGTCGGTGCCCAGGTTGACCGCCCAGTAGTAGACGATGTACCCGCCGGCCAGGACAAGCAGGCCGCCGGCGATCCGGTTGAGGTAGCGGGCGAACCCGCGGATGCGTCGCACCAGCGAGTGGTGGGCGACGGCGACGGCGACGGTGACGGCCAACAGAACGACGCTCATCCCGGCGGCATAGACGGCGAAGGTGGCGACGCCTGAGGCCACGTCGCTGCGGGTGAAGGTGGAGGCGACCACGACCAGAAAGACGGGCAGGGTGCACGACAGCGACGCCACGGCGTAGGAGGCGCCAAAAACGACCATGGAACGCAGCCGGCGTGTCCGGGTCGCCGCCTGCGGCTTGGGGAGGGCGACGGTCACCTCCCGTCCGGCCAGGAGGGCGATGCCGAGGCCGCCCAGGGCCACGCCGATGACCATGGCCACCCACGGGACGTAGTCGATGAAGCTGCGGACCCCGGCGGTGACGAGGACGCCGGTGGCCACAAACACGATCAGGAACCCGACCGACACCGCAGCCCCGACCAGCAGCGCTCGGCCCAAGCGGACGGCCAGGGTTGCCGGCTGGTCGCCGGGGCCGCCTTCGGCGCCGATGTACCAGGACAGGTAGGCGGGGAGCATTGCGAACCCGCACGGGTTGACCGTGGCCACCAGCCCGGCGGTGAACGCCAACGCCAGAGGGGCGTCGATCATGACAGCAGGACCTTGTCGATCCGGTCCCGGAGCTCGCCGGCGGACAGTTCGCCACTGTTGAGGTCGACGATGTTGCCGCCGGCGTCGATGAACACGGTGGTGGGCATGGCCACCGCCCCGAAGGACTGGAACAGCTTCCCGTCGGGGTCGCGGGCGACGGTGTAGGTGATGCCGGTCTGCTCGACGACCCGCTGGCCGGCGCGGACACCGTCCTTGAGGTTGACGCCCAAGAACCCGACCTGACCTTGGAGGTCCTGTCCGACACGCTCGAACCCGGGCAGCTCAGCCAGGCACGGCGTGCACCACGAGGCGAAGAAGTTCACCACCAGCGGCTTGCCCCGGTAGGTGTCGAAGGTGCCGCTGCCCCCGTTGAGGAGCTCGAACGACCCAGCCTTGTCTGCCGGGCCGGGCGAGGCCTGCTTGGTGGTGCCGGTTCCGCCGGTGGCCACGACGAGGGCGAGGGCGATCGCCGCCAAGGCGATGGCACCGCCGGCGTACCACCGCTTGCGGCCACGGCCCGCATCCGCGGTCCGGGTGGCGGCCGCATCCGCCTGTGGCCTTGCCGTCCCGTCGGTGCGGGTGGGCCGGTTCCGGGGGGACCTGGTCATCGCGACGGGGTGTGGTCGGCGGGCTCAGGCTGCCTGCCCGCCGACGGGCCGACCTCGCAGCTGCGTGCTGCCCGGTGCCGGCGCCAACCCCAGACGGCGAGGACGGCGCCGGCGACGACGGCGAGGCCGCTGCCCAGCGCCGCTCCGGCGGCGCCCAGGGTGACGCCGGCGCCGAGGAGGAGCGGGAGGCTGCAGCAC
>JAUJNH010000013.1:9032-61145 GCA_030448245.1 Acidimicrobiales bacterium | reverse complement strand
TCGGGCGCGGGCGGCAACGGGACCAGGGCCTGACGTCTCGGTCTACGAGGTGGCCTCGTGGCGGTAGACCTCGGCTCGCACGAAGGCCAGGCCGACCCGGCGGGCGCACAGCAGTGAGGAGAGCCAGGTGCCGCCGTTCGCCGCCAGCTCGGGGGCGTTCAAGGGCCAGGCCGAGGTGACGGCGGTGGCCACGAGCACGGCCTCGTCGGCGCCGACCATGTCGTCGAGCCGCAGGGTCCGGTCCCATGCCGGCTCGAGGTCGTCGAGCGCCTTGCGCTCGTCGTCGCTCTGGGGCACCAGCCGCCCCTGCATGCCGGCGCCCAGGGCACGGGCCGCGCAGGCGGTGATGACGCCCTCCGGGGCGCCGCCGATGCCGAGAGCGACGTCGAGGGCCCCGCTCGGAACCATGGCCGACAGCGCCGTCATCACGTCGCCGTCGGTGACGAGGACCACCCCGACGCCGAGGTCGCGCAGGCGGAGGATCAGCTCCTTGTGGCGAGGCTTGTCGAGCACCCCGACCTGGAGCGACTCGACCGAGCGGTCGAGGGCGCCGGCGATCCGCCTCAGGTTCTCCTCGGTCGGGTCGTCGATGTCGATGGCGCCGGCAGCCTCCGGGCCCACGACGAGCTTGTCCATGTAGTGGCCCTCGGTGCGGTACAGCGTGCCGGCCGGAGCGGCGGCGATCACCGCGATGGCGCCGGTGGCGCCCCGGGCGCACAGGGTGGTGCCCTCGAGGGGGTCGACGGCGATCTCGTACACCGGGCCGGGGCCCACGCCGAACTTCTCGCCGACGTACAGCATCGGGGCGTCGTCCTTGACCCCCTCGCCGATCGCCACCTCGCCCTGGCCCCCGGCCGAGGCCAGCGACTCGCGCATGGCGGCGACGGCAGCATCGTCGGCCGCTTCCTTGTCGCCCCGCCCCACCCAGGCCTGGCAGGCATGGGCGGCTTGCTGCGAGGCGACGAGCAGGTCGAGCACCACGCCGTCGAGCGGCGCGGTCGAGGCGCCGTCGGCGCCCTGGTCAGCCACGCTCAGGATGCCGGCTCGTAGCTGGCGTCGTACTCGCCCTTGCTGGCTGCCGCGTTGGCCTTGGCCCGCACGGCCAGGGCCTCCTGCGCCTTTTCGGTGTTGGCCGAGTCGCCCTTCCAGATGGAGAGCGGGTCGTCCTGCAGGGCCCGCCCGTAGGAGAAGCCGACCTGCCAGGGCTGCTGCCCCCGTGAGTTCATGGCCTGCAGGTGCTCCGTGGCCTGCACCGGCGTCTGGCCACCGGACAGAAAGGCGATCGACGGCACGGCGGCGGGCACGACCTCGGCGAAGACCCGGAGCGTGGTGTCGGCCACCTCGTCGGGGCCGGCTTTGGCCTCGCCGGCCTTGCCGGAGACGACCATGCTGGGCTTCAGGACGATGCCCCGCAGGTCGACCCGCTGGGCGGCCAGCTCGTTGAAGACACCCCGCAGCGTGTTGGCGGTTACCTCCGCGCACCGCTCGATGGAGTGGGCGCCCTCGAGCATGACCTCGGGCTCGACGATGGGGACGATGCCGGCCTCCTGGCAGAGGGCGGCGTAGCGGGCCAGGGCGTGGGCGTTGGCCTGGCTGGCGCCGGGGGTGGGGGCGACCTCGTCGTCGATGGTGTAGACGGCACGCCACTTGGCGAAGACGGCGCCCTTCTCCTTGTAGGCAGCCAGCCGGTCACGCAGGCCGTCGAGGCCTTCGGTGACCTTCTCGTTGGGGTGGCCGGCGAGCGGCTTGGCCCCCGTGTCGACCTTGATGCCGGCTGCGATGTTCCGCTTGGCCAGCTCCTCGGGGAACGTGGTGCCGGACGTGGTCTTCTGCGAGAAGGTCTCGTCCTGGAGGATGGCCCCGCCGATCCAGGAGCCGAGATCCGGGGTGGTGATCAGGAGCTCGCGATAGGCCGACCGGTTCTCGGGCGTCGACTCGATGCCGAGCTTCTCGAAGCGGCCTCCGATGGTGCCAGGGGTCTCGTCGATGGCGAGGATCCCGCGTCCGTTGGCCAGCAGGTCCGTGGCGACAGCATGGAGGTCGGTCATCCCGATCAGGTTAGTGATCCGACCTGTCCGGAGCCTCCCCCGCCCGGTGGGTTCGAAGGGGGGAGGCAGACGCGGTCGGGTCAGCCGGGACCACCAGCCCGTAGGGCAGGTCGAGGCCGTGGGCGGCCATCAGGCCGGGGTTCGCCAGGAGGAGGCGGGTGGGGCCGTCGGCGGCGACCACGCCGTTGTCGAGGACCACCGCCCGGGGGCAGAGCTCGAGGGCCAGCGACAGGTCGTGGGTGACGACGAGGGTGGTGACGTCGAGCCCGCGGACGATCTCGACCAGGTCGCGCCGGGACCGTGGGTCGAGGTTGGCGCTGGGCTCGTCGAGGACCAGCACCTCCGGGTCGACGGCCAGGACACCGGCCAGGGCGGCCCGGCGGCGCTCGCCGAGGCTGAGGTGCTGGGGCGCTCGGTCGGCGAGGTCGGTGAGGCCGACGACGTCGAGGGCGGCTCTGACTCGGGCCGTGATGTCGGCGTCGGGCAGCCCGAGGTTGCTGGGGCCAAAGGCGACGTCGGCCGCCACCGTCGGCAGCAGCAGCTGGTCGTCGGGGTCCTGGAAGACGAAGCCGACCCGACGCCGGACCTCGGGGAGCGTGGCGCCGCCGACGTCGAGCCCGGCGACGGTGACCGCGCCGGCCTGGCGGTCGAGGGCGCCGATGAGGTGAAGGGCCAGCGTGGTCTTGCCGCTGCCGTTGGGTCCGAGGATCGCCACCCGCTCGCTCGGCTCGACCACGAGGTCGACGCCGGCCAGCGCCCGCGTGCCGTCGGGGAAGGTGTGGGCGAGGCCGGCGACGCGGACGGCCGGGCCCGACCCGTGAGGCACCGCGGCGAGGCCGGTGCGCCGGCCCAGGCCGCGACGGGGGCGCTCGCGCTGGGCCGCGGCCCGCTCGGCGCTCTGGTTGGCCGCTCGTCGGGCTCGCCAGCCGCGGGCGGCGCGCTCGGGCGGGCTCAATGACAGGGGTGTGCCCACCTTCTCCTCGAAGCCGGGGAGGCGCACCCGGTAGACGCACAGGTCGCAGTTCATGCGCACGTCGCCGGAGGAGGCCTCGCGGTGGCGTTCGACCACGAGCTCGGCCAGGCGGAGGTCGGGCCCGAGGTGGTCGGCCACCTCCACCTCGACGTCGTTCTGGGCGGCCGCCCACCGCTGGGCCCGTTCCCCGACCTTGTCGACCAGCACGCCGCCGAAGAGGAACAGCGGGACCACCGCGATGCGCCTGGCCCCGAGTCGACGGCACCGCTCGAGCGCCCCGTCGACATCGGGCCGGCTCATGCCGGCGAAGGCGGCCACCACCGAGCCGAGCCCCCTGCCGTCCTCGAGGAGGCGGGCCAGCTTGACGAGGTCGGCGCAGGCGTCGGGATCGGTGGACCCACGGCCCACCAGCACCACGGCCGCTTCGTCGGCCTCGTGCTCGCCGGCCGGCGCCGCTCCGGTGGACCCCTGGCCGGGGCCGGTCAGGGCGCTGCGGGCCCGCTCCTCGGCCACCGCCAGCACGGCCGGGTGGATCCCGAGGTCGCGGGCCAGGCGGAAGCGCACACCGGGGTGGCGCCGCCGGGCCCGGCCCAGCACGGCCGGCCCGTCGTCCTTCAGGTGGCCGGCGCCGAACAGCACGACGGGCACGGCCACGATGTCGGTGGCCCCGCCGGCGACGAGCTCGTCCAGGGCCGCGTCGATGTGCGGCTCGGCCAGCTCGAGGCAGCCAGCGCCCACGGCCGTGCCGGGCAGCAGGCCCCGGACCATGGCAACCAGGCGCTCGAGCTCGGCGCCGGCCCGGGGATCTCGGCTGCCGTGGCCGATCACGAGCAGGGCCGGCGGCGGTAGCGGCGCCACGACCCGCCGCCCGTCGGCCGGTCGGCTTGGCGCCGGGGGGGCCGGGGGGGAGCCAGGCCCGGGGGCGTCAGGCACGGGCGACGCCCGCCTCGGGCGGGCCGGCACGGTCTGGTCGTGCCGGCGGGCGGGCGGGAGGGCGCGCGGCCACCGGCGTCACAGGGCCAGCCGGGCGGTGAGCGCCGCGGCCGCGGGCAGGGCCGCCAGCGCCCAGGTGGAGGCGGTGGCAGCGGCGACGGCCGGGCCCGGGACGACCATCGACCCGAGCGCCGTGCCCCCGCGGGCGTGTGCGGCCACCTGCAGCCGGTCCACCCGCTCGGTGGCCCGGACGAACGAGGCGCCGAGCGCCCGCGCCAGCCCGGACCACTGGGCCCGCCGGCCCCTGCCGCCGCACCGCACCGCGACAGCCAGCCGGAGGCGCTCGAGGTCATCGCCCAGCACCGCGGTCTGGCGGGCCGACAGGGCGACCAGGTCACAGAACCAGCCGGGCAGGCGCAGGCGCCGCATGCCGACCACCACCTCGCTGACCGGGGTGGTCGCCGACAGCGCCGAGACGGCGACGATCCCGATGGTCGCCTTGGCCAGCACGGCCAGCCCCACCTGCAGGCCGGGGGCCGAGAGCGACATGCCCAGCACCGACGTGCGGGGGCCGTGGCCGGCGATGGCGTACGTGACGGCGAGGACGAGGATCGGGGCGTCCAGCACCAGCCGGCGCAGCACGACCCTGGCCTCGACCGACGCCACCGCGGCCACCAGCAGCGCCAGGGCACCCTGGAGGGCCAGGACGCCCGGCTGCCGGGCCGGGGTGACGGCCGTGACCAGCAGGAAGCCGAGGAGCCCGACCAGCTTGGCCTCGGGGGCCGCCCGGTCCAACGGTCCGACGACCCGCTCGCCCACCCGGACTGCCCTCCCGTGGGCGGCGCTCACGGCCCGGGCTCCCGCCGGACAGCCGCCGGGACCGTGGCCACCACTGAGGCGCATGGCTGGTGGCGGGGCGACCCGGAGCGGGCGATCGAGCCGGTCATGAGGCCGCGGGTCCGGTCAGAGCGTCGGGACGGCGGCCGGGGCGGCGGGGCACGAGGTCGGGCCGGAGCCGGGCCACGACGCCGATGACGGCCGCCGTCAGCAGGCCCTCGCCGACGGCGACGACGACGTGGGCACCGCCGACGACGGCGGCGACGGTTCCGGCCGGGATGACGTCGGTGCCGCCGGCGGCCAGCTCGGCTGCGGTGGTGGCGGCCGCGGCCATGGTGGCCAGGGCAGCGGCGACACCGGCGGTGGCGTGCACCCGGCTGGCGGCGGCCGCCCATCTTCGGCCCACCCCCAGCACCGCGGCCGCCACCAGGGCCGGTACCACGCCGTTGGCCAGCAGGTTCAGCCCGATGGCGGTGACCCCCCCGTCGGCCAGCACGAGCGCCTGAACGACGACCACCGACGTGACGCACACGATGGCGATCGACGGGCCGACGAGCGCCGTCGCCAGGCCGGTGCCGACGAGGTGGGCGCTGGTCCCGACCCCCAGGGGCAGCGCCGGCAGCTGCGCCACGAGCAGGTAGGCGGCGAGCACCGCCGGCAGGGTCGTGGCCCGCTCCTTCAGCCGGGCCGCGGTCCGCCGGCCGGCCACGGCCACGGCTGCTGCGGCGGCGGCCCCCGCGCCAGCCGAGGTGGGAAGGTCGACCCAGCCGTCAGGGATGTGCAACCGGACCCCCCTCTGGCGCCACCGCAGGACCGATGACGACGGTGGCCGGCGGCGGGAGGCGGCAGGTGGCCAGCTCGGCCAGGGTGGTGGCGACCGTGCGCTGGGAGGGCGTGGTGGCGGCGTGGACGACGGCCGCTGGCGTGGACGGGTCCGATCCGGCGGCGACGAGGGTGCGGGCGAACAGGCCCTGCCGGGCCCGGCCGGTCAGGATCACGAGCGAGGCCGAAGGGTCGGCCAGCCGGGCCAGGTCGAGGTCGGGATAGCAGGGGTCGTCGTTGCCGGCCACGATCGTGACGGTCCGCCCTCTGGTCAGTCCCCCGGCCAGCGGCGCGGCGGTGGCCGCCGACACGCCCGGCACCACGGCGCAGGCCACGCCCCGCTCGACCAGGGCGAGGCGCTCCTCGCCCCCACGCGAGCAGATGAACGGGTCGCCGCCCTTCAGCCGAACCACGTGCATCCCGGCGGCGGCGCGCTCGGCGAGGAGGTCGACGATGCGCTCGGTCGACCACGGGGCCCCGTCGGCGCTGCGCCCCACGTAGCAACGCTCGGCGGCCGCAGGCGCAAGGGCGGCCACGGCGTCGAGCGAGCGACGGTCGAGGACGACGACGTCGGCCTCGGCCAGGAGCCGGGCGGCCCGCCGCGTCAGCAGCAGCGGGTCGCCGGGGCCGGCGCCGACGAGGTGGACGAGCGCGGTCATCGGGCGGGCTCCGCCGGTGGTGACTCGGCTGTGGGCGTTGCCTCGGCTCGTCGCAGGCGCCACAGGGCGTTGAGGGCGGCGGCGGCGACGGCGCTGCCGCCGCGCTCGCCGACGTTCGACACCGACGGCAGCCCCGAGGCGCGGAGGGCCGCCTTGGCGTCGGCGGCGCCGACGAAGCCGACGGGCAGCCCGATCACCAGCGCCGGGGCGAACCGGCCGGCGGCGGCGAGCGCCACCACCTCGGCCAGCGCGGTGGGTGCGTTCCCCACGACCACGACGGCCCCTTGCGGCCATCGCTCGGCGGCCACCCGCATCGCCGCCGCCGTCGCGGTGAGGCCGGGCTCGGCCTGCCTGAGGCTGGGCTGCAGGGCCCGGCCCTCGTCCAGCAGGCAGCGGGTGCCGCACCGGCGGGTGGCGACGGCGACCATCTCGACATCGGCGACGATGGGCGCCCCCGCCTCGAGAGCGGCCAGCCCCGCCGCGCAGGCCGGCTCGTCGACGACCAGGGTCTCGGCGTAGCCGACGTCGGCGGCCGCGTGGATCACCCGCGCCACGACCGCCCGGGAGAGCGGTGGCCAGCGGTCGAGGTCGACCCGCTCGGCCAGGATGCGGTAGCTCTCGGCCTCGATCGGGTGGACGGGGATCACCGCAGCTCCACGATCGCTCCGGCCGGGCAGATCTCGATGCAGGCCCAGCACGCCGTGCAGGCGGCGAGGTCTACCGTCGGCCGCTTGGGGGCCCGGCGCAGGGCGTGCTCCGGGCAGGTCGCCAGGCACGCCCCGCAGGCCGTGCACGCCGCGGTGATGCGGACCGATTCCGGGCCGGCAGCTGCGGGGGCGATCCCGGGCCGGGTCATCGGGCCCGCTCGGGCCGCGGGTGGTGCCGTCGGGTGACCAGGCGGCCGCCGGCGACGACGGTGTCGGCCGTGCCGACCAGGACCAGCGACCGCATCCCGGCCACGGTCGGGTCGAGGCCGCCGAGGGTGGTGAGGTCGACCCGCTCCTCGGCCTCGGAGGCGGCGGTGACGACGGCCACCGGGGTGGCAGGGTCGAGCTCCTCCAGCAGGACGGCCCGGGCCCGGGCCAGGTGGTCGGGGCGACCGGCCGAGCGCGGGTTGTACAGGGCCAGCGCCAGCCCCGCCGCCGCCGCCGCCCGCAGCTGCGCCTCGATGCTCGCCCACGGCAGGAGGAGGTCGGACAGGGTGAGCACGGCGTGCGGCCCGGCCAGCGGCGCCCCAGCCGCGGCAGCGGCGGCGCTGGACGCGGTGACGCCAGGCACCACCTCGACGGGGAACCCGGGTGCGTGGGGCCGCTCGGGCCCAGTTCCTCCCGCTCCGAGGGGCCGCTCGGGCCCAGTTCCTCCCGCTCCGAGGGGCCGCTCGGGCCCGGTTCCTCCCGCTCCGAGGGGCCGCTCGGGCCCGGTTCCTCCCGCTCCGAGGGGCCGCTCGGGCCCAGGCTCGGCGGCCAGCTCGAGGGTGACCGACGCCATGGCGAACACCCCGGGGTCCCCCGACGACACCACGGCGACCCTCCAGCCGGCCCGGGCCAGGGCCAGGGCGGCCGAGGCACGCTCGGCCTCGGCCCCCATGGGCGACCGCACGACCAGCTGCTCGGGCCCGAGCAGGGCGGCGGCGGCGTCGACGTACGGCCCGTACCCCAGCACGGCGTCGGCGGCGCGCACGGCGGCGGCGGCGGCCGGCGTGCAGTGCCGCGGGTGGCCCGGACCGAGGCCCACGATCTGCACCCGGCCTCCCTGGGGCCCACGTCCTCCCACGGCCACCGCAGCCGTCGCCGTCGGGCCGCGCTGCTTGCCCACCGCCAGCCGGGCCCCGGGTCCGGCCGCCAGGAGGGCAGCCGCCTCGGCCACGCTCGCCGTGCCGACGAAGGCCTCGACCGCTTCGCTGGGCTCCGGGACGTCGACCACGCCGAGCAGCGACGGCGGGAAGACGACCAGCGGCCGGCCCTCGGCCACGGCCAGCACCGCCGGATGGTCGCCGCGCCGGTCGATCGTGGCGACGACCAGGTCGTCGAGGGCGTCGGCGCCGGCGCCGGCCGCTTCGGTGGCTGAGCCGGTGGCAGCCAGGGCCCCGGCGACGACGGCGGTGACCTCGTCGGCGGTGGCGGTCGACGAGCAGCCGACGCCGACGGCGATGCGACCGGTGGGCGGCCCAGCCTCGGCGGCGCGGTCGCCCCAGGCCACGAAGACGGGGTTGTCGGCCACGAACCGGACCCCGCCGTCGGGCAGGGTCTCGGCCCGGTCAACCGCCACCTGGACGAGGGAGCCGAGGCGGCGGTGGGCCTCGGCGGCCCGGTCGACGGCGGCGAAGGTGGCCACCAGCCGACCGCCGGGCCGAAGGGCGGTGCGGCAGGCGTCGAGCACGTCCAGGCCGCCGCCGCCCACGAACACCCGGTCCGGGGCCGGCAGCGACGTGAGGATGTCGGGGGCGGCCCCCTCGATCACCTCGACGACAGCACCGAGGGCGGCGGCGTTGGCCAGCACCCGGGCGGCGTCGTCGGCCCGGCGCTCCACGGCGACGACCCGCAGCCCCGGGGCGGCCAGCGCCGCCTCGATGCCCACGCTCCCGCTCCCGGCGCCGACGTCCCACAGCACGCCGTGGCTCGGCAGGTCGAGCTTGCCGAGCACGACCGAGCGGACCTCAGGCTTGGTGATCATCGACGCCCGGTGGGCGAAGGCTGCGACGGGACGTGACGAGAGGCGCGCCGCGGGGCGGTCCGGGCCCGGCGCCGGGTGGGCGAGGACGACGACCGAGCGGGGGTCGAACCTTCCGGCGGCCAGCGAGGCCACGTCGGGGCAGCGCTGCACGTTCTCGCCCGGCTCGCCCAGGCGGGTGGCGACGGCCACCAGCCGGTGCGACGCGCCCAGCGCCAGCAGGGCGGCTCCCACGGCCTCGGGCGGAGCGTCGGGCCCGCACAGGACGGCGGCCCTCGGACGGCCGGCCACCTCTGCCGCCGCCCGCGCCGCATCCCCGCGGTGGCACGAGCTGACGGCGGCGTGGTCCCACGGCAGGCCGAGCCGGGCGAAGGCCAGGCTCACCGACGACGGTGCCGGGTGGACCTCGATCCGGTCGGCGCCGATGCGGGCGGCCAGCGGCCGGAGGATCCCGAAGCAGCCGGGGTCGCCCGAGGCCAGCACGCAGGTCGGCCCCCGCGATGCTGCGACCTCGTCGAGGGCGCCGAGGCCGGCACCGACGACGACCGTCCGGGCTCCCGGCGCCACCAGGTCGGCCACGCCGGCCAGCTGGTCGGAACCGCCGGCCACGAGCGTGGCCCGCCGCACGGCGTCCTCGGCCGCCGCCCCCACCGGTCGCCCGCCCAGGAGCCCCACGACGTCGACCACGGCGCCCTCAGCCACGGGCCACCTCGACCGTCCCGTCGAAGTCGACGCAGACGACCTCGACCTCGAGCGCGCCGTCGACATGGGCCCGGCACGCGGCCGCCGCCCTCCGGCACAGGACCCGCAGCGGCTCGGTCGCACCGGCCGCCGCGCACGCCTCGTAGAAGTGGCGGGCCGTGTTGGTCTCGGTGGCCGCCGCCACCACCTCGGCCGGTGCCCCGGCCTCGCGGGCCACCCCGGCGAGGAGCTCGGTGTCGACCGCGCTGCGCCGGAAGTGGGTCATCATCACGCCGGCCGCCAGCTTGGTGATCTTGCCGACCATGCCCACCCACACGACCCGCCGGAAGCCCTCGCGGGCGGCACGGCGCAGGGCGATGCCGGTGAAGTCACCGACCTCGACGAAGCAGACCGCCGGCAGGTGGGGCAGCGCCCTCTGGGCGAAGGCGTCGGAGCGGGTGCCGGTGCAGAGCACGATCACCTCGGCGCCCTGGGCGGCGGCGACGTCGATCTGCTGCACCACCGACGCCCGGTAGGCCGCGGTCGAGAAGGGCTTCACCACCCCGGTCGTCCCGAGGATCGAGATCCCACCCACGATCCCGAGCCGGGCGTTCGACGTCTTGGCTGCCATGGCCTGGCCGCCGGGGACCGAGAACGTGACGGCGACCGGTCGCGCGTCGACCTCGGCCAGGGCGGCGGCGATCATCCGGCGGGGCACGGAGGTGATCGACGGCTCTCCCACGGCGAGCCCCAGCCCCGGCTGGGTGACCACCCCGATGCCGTCCCCGGCCCGCAGCAGCGGGGCCGCGGCCCAGGTCACCTCGGCGGTCATCCGGGCGCCGTCGGTGCAGTCCGGGTCGTCGCCGGCGTCCTTCACCACCACGCACCGGTTGGGGGCCTCGGCCTCGACGGGGAACCTGACCCGGCGACCGCCCGGCAGGCCTACCTCCACCTCGACCGGCGCCACACCGGCTGCCAGTCCGACGAGCGCGGCCTTGGCGGCCGCGGCGGCGCAGGTCCCGGTGGTCCAGCCCGTCCGGAGCCCACCGGCGGCTGCCACCTCGGGGGCCAGCGGCGGCTCGACGGTCCCCGCCATCACCCGGGTCCGCCCGGGACCGGCGCCGATGCCCGCCCTCCGCCGGCCGCCGCGGTCGGTCGCGGGTCAGCGACGGCCCCGACGACGAGGAGCGAGGCGCCGCCGATCCCAGGACCGCCGAGCCCCCGGTGGCCGACCGGGTTGCCGTCGGGCGTGCCAGCTGGAGCCGGGCCACCGTGACCAGCAGGCGGACCAGCGCCGGCCTGGGCGGCGCCGGGGTCAGCTGCCGCCAGAACGTCACCCGCGGCCTCCTGCACCTGGCCGGTGCCGGCGGCCAGCTCGCCCAACGAGCCTCGGAGCACGCCCAGCCCGGCTGCACTCGGGAAGAGGGCGGCGGGGAGGTCACGTCCTCCGCCGCCCGCCACCAGCCGCCCGGCTGCGGCCGCGCCCTCCTCGCACGAGACGACGAGCGTGCGGGCTGGGTCGACCGGCGGTGGCACCGCCTCGACCGGCCCCAGCGTGCACGCCACTGCGAGGTGGCGCACGTGCACGGCAATCCCGGCCTGCGCCGGAACAGCCACCTCTATGGCGACGCCGGCGACCGGTTCGGTGGTGATCGCTTCCCGCTGCAGCGCGGCCAGCTCCTCGGCGTGTGCGGGGTGGAGCCACGGGTCGCCGGCATAGAGGCGGACGACCTTCCCTCCGAGGCTCGACATCGCGGCGAGGAGGGCCGCGACGGCGGCAACCCCGTCAGGCACGACCACGACCTCGGCCCGGTAGGCGAACCGCCGGGCCAGGTGCTGGACCGTCCCATCGCTCACGACGATGGCTGCAGCCGCCAGCTCGGCCTCGGCCCGAAGCGTCACCAGGTCGGGATCCCCCGGGCCGGCCCCGACGAGCACCACCCGGCCGGTCACGACGGCACCGGCTGGGCGCGCGGCTCGACCCTCCGCCCCCGCCCACCTCGCCCAGGACCGCCAACGTCGGTGGAGGAGCGGCGGTGGGCCGACGCGAAGGGCGCAGGGCACGGGGGGGCGCCGGGGCGCGCCGCCCTCACGACGTGCTCCGGGGGACGGTGGGGCGCCCCTTGGTCGAGCCGGGGTGCGACCGGCGCCGGTGGGCGTGGGCGTAGCCGGGGTCGTACAGGTGGCAGCGGGCGGCGGCGCCGGCGAGGGCAGGGCCCACGAGGACCAGCGCCGTGACCCGGGCGCCGTCGGCTCGCATCGTCTCCGCCAGCTGGCCGACCGTGGTCCGGTGCACCCGCTCGTCCGGCCATGACGCCCGCACCACCAGCACCGCAGGGGTCTCGGGCGGGTAGCCGTCGCCGCCGGCCAGCAGCTCGTCCTGAAGCTCCTCGGGTCGAGCGGCCGAGAGGTACACAGCCAGCGTGGTCCGGTGGCGGGCGAAGGCCGCCACCGTCTCCCCCGCCGGCATCGACGTCGCCGTGCGACCCGCCAGCCGGGTGGCGATGACCGACTGCGACACGCCGGGCACGGTGAGCTCACGGCCCACCACCGCCGACGCGGCCGCCAGCGAGCCGACCCCGGGCACCACCTCCCACGACCGGCCGTTGGCCTCGCACCAGTCCACCTGCTCCTGGACGGCTGAGTAGAGCGACACATCGCCGGAGTGGAGGCGCACCACCCGGGCCTCGGGGGAGGCCTGGTAGACGGCGACGACGTCCTCGAAGGTCATGCCGGCCGAGTCGTGGACGACGGCGCCGGCCGGGGCGTGGTCGAGGACGTCCTCACTGACGAGCGACGACGCCCACACCACCACGTCGGCCCGAGCGAGGCGATCGGCACCACGGAGGGTCAGCAGGTCGGCCGCCCCCGGACCGGCGCCCACGAACGAGATCACGATGCGGCCCTTCGCCGCCGCCGCGGCGCCACCGGCGGCTCGGGGTCAGCGCCAGCCGGCGGAGCGGCGGCGCCGGGTCGGACCGGCGGCACCACGACGGTCGCCAGGTAGGTGGCGGGCTGGTCGGCCACGTCGGCCACCGCGGCCACCCGGCCGCCGGGGAGGCCGAGCAGCTCGCCGAGGACGGCACCTTCGAGCCGCCCCGCCTCGGCCAGCACCCGAGCCACCTCGGGCAGCCGGGCCCCTCCCTTGTAGACCACGAGAGCCGCCGACGGGTCGGCCGCGGCCGCGGCCAGGGCGCTCCGGTCGCCGCCGGCCCGGGCCGGCACCAGGACGAGTCGCTCGTCGCCGTCGACCAGGACGGTGCCAGCGCGAGCGGCGAGGTCCTGGAAGGCCATGATCCCGGGCACGGTCTCGACCGGCACGCTCGGCCGGCGGGCCAGCACCTCCTCGGCCAGTGACGAGAAGGTGCTGTAGACGTTCGGGTCGCCCAGCGTGACGAACGCCACCCGCTCCCCCGCGTCGAGGGCGGACACCACCCGCTCGGCAGCCGCGGCCAGGGCCTTGGACCGGGCTCCGCCACCCAGCTCCATCACGAACCCGACCCGCTCGACGACGACGTCAGGCGCCACCTCCCGCACGATGATCTCGGCCCGGCCCACCGACGCCAGGTCCGTGCTCGGCGCCAGCACCCGGTCGGCGGCCCGCAGCTCGGCCACCGCCCGAGCGGTCACCAGCCCGGGGTCGCCCGGCCCCATCCCCAGGCCGACCAGGGACGCCCCCCGCCGGTGGCGCCGAACCACCGGATCCTCGGCCCGGCCCACGGGCCCCGGGGGCGGCTCTGCATCGACCAGACGCTCGACGGCCAGGCGCACGAGCTGCGCCTCCGACCGCCCGCTGCGCAGCGCCGCCGCCGCCAGCCGCGCCTTGAGCCCCTCCGGCAGGTAGACGCTCGTCTTCTTCACCGAGGCCCCCGGGCCGCCCACATAGGGCACAAGGTAGGGCATGGCGGGGACGGCTCCCGCTCGAGCCCGCATCGTCTTGCCGCGGGCCCCGCGCGAAGACGTGGCCGTATCGATGAACCTACCGACGCCGATCGATCAGGGGCAGCCCGGCTCCGCAGGGCGGAGCATCGCCGGGTGGAGCAGGCGGGCGTGGCCGCGGCGGTAGATCTGGGCGGGTCGGCCGCCGTCTCGCGTGGTCGAGCTGCCCGTCGGCTGCAGGAAGCCGGGTGTGCTGGTGACCTTCCGGTGGAAGTTGCGGGGGTCGAGCGTCGTGCCCCACACGACCTCGTACACGTGGCGTAGCTCGGCGATGGTGAACCCGTCACCGCAGAACGCCGTGGCCAGCGGCGAGTACTCGAGCTTCGCCCGGGCCCGCTCGACCCCGTCGACCAGGATCCGGTGGTGGTCGAAGGCGAGCACCCTGGACTGCTCGAGGAGCCCAGCCACCTCCACCCATCGGGCCTCGGCGGCGTCGGTGCCTGCTGTGGGCGGGGGCAGGTCTGGCACGAGCGCCAGGTGGGCGACGGTCACCACCCGCCCCCGTGGGTCCCGCTTGGGGTCACCGTACGTCGCCAGCTGCTCGAGGTGGCCGCCGATGGTGTGGACGCCCGTCTCCTCCCGCAGCTCCCGAACGGCTGCGTCGAGCAGCCCCTCACCCTCGGCGACGAACCCGCCGGGGAGAGCCCATCGCCCCCGAAAGGGCGGAGCGCCGCGCTTGACGACCAGCACGGTCAGTCGGTCGTCCCGGACCGTGAGCACGACCAGGTCGACGGTGAGCGCCGCAGTCATCCGAAGGGGTGGGCTCGGCACGGAAGCCACACTACTCGTCACCTTGACGAGAACCGGGTTCCCCGGTTATCGTCGCACTGACGAGAAGGAGTGCACGATGGCAGACATCACCAGGTTCGGCTTCGTCAGGCACCTGCGAGCCAACCCCACCGCACACGTCCAGCACCTCCGGAAGGGCCGTCTCGCCCACGCCGGCCCCGGCCAGGCCTTCTGGTTCCGGCCGCTGACGGCCGCGCTCAGCGAGGTCCCGGTCGACGATCGAGAGCAGCCCCTGCTGTTCCACGCCCGGACGATCGACTTCCAGGACGTCACCGTCCAGGCCACGATCACCTACAGGGTGGTCGACCCGGCCACGGCGGCCGCCCGCGTCGACTTCGGCATCGATCCCGATCTGGGCACGTGGCGGGCGACGCCGCTCGAGCAGCTGGGCAGCCTCCTCACCGAGCTCGCCCAGCAGCACGCGCTCGACCTCCTCGCCCAGATGACCTTGCCTCAGGCGCTCGCCACGGGCATGGCCGCAGTTCGCGAGCGCGTCGGCGCAGGCCTGGCCGCGGACCCCCGGATCGCCGGCGACGGCCTCGGCATCGTGGACGTCCGCGTCGTGGCCGTCCGGGCCGAACCCGAGATCGAGCGGGCGCTGCAGACGCCGATGCGCGAGCGGGTGCAGCAGGACGCCGACAAGGCCACCTTCGAGCGGCGGGCGCTGGCCGTCGAGCGCGAGGGGGCCATCAGCGAGAACGAGCTGCAGAACCAGATCGAGCTGGCTCGGCGTGAAGAGCAGCTGGTCGAGCAGAAGGGCCAGAACGAACGACGTCGGGCCGCAGAGCAGGCGGCGGCCGGGCGGATCCACACCCACGCCAAGGCTGCCGCCCAGCGGTTGCTCGCCGACGCCCAGGCCGACGCAACCCGGGTCGTGGGGCTGGCCGAGGCCGACGCCGAGGCCGCCCGGATCGCCGCCTACCGTGAGCTCGAGGCGGCGACGATCCTCGGGCTGGCGGTCAAGGAGCTGGCTGGCCACCTGCCGTCGATCGGCACCCTCAACCTGACACCGGACGTCCTGACCCCCCTGCTTGCCCGCCTCGGGAGCGGCGAGGCGCAGGAAGCCGCGTGAGCCTCACCCCGAGGGCCGTCCTCGTGCACCGCCGCACCGAGCTCGATGAGCTCGTCGCCCGCCACGGCACCCGCCAACAGGCGGCCTTCTTCCTGACGAGCCGCGGCCGGACCCTCGAGGAGGTCCAGGCCCGCCACGCCGCCCAGCACGCGGCCTTGACGCTGGCGGCGGGGGCCATCCCGCTGGACTGGCGCCGGGGCCAGGTCGAGCGGTCCGACCTCGATCGCTTCCTCTTCGGGCCCGAGGACGTGGTCGTGGCGGTGGGCCAGGACGGGCTGGTGGCGAACGTCGCCAAGTACCTGGCTGGGCAGCCCGTGGTCGGCATCAACCCCGAACCGGGCCGCAACCCCGGCGTGCTCGTCCCCCACCGGGCCGAGGCCGCCGGCCCACTGCTGCAGCTGCTCGCATCGGCCGGCGCCGACCACCCGGCGCGGCTCCGCACCGAGGCCCGGGTCATGGTCGAGGCCACCGTCGACGACGGACAGGCCCTGCGGGCCCTCAACGAGGTGTACGTCGGCCACCCCGGCCACCAGTCGGCCCGCTACCGCATCGGGGCCGGCGCCGGCGCGACCGAGCGGCAGTCGTCGTCAGGGGTGCTGGTCGGCACCGGGACGGGCGCCACCGGGTGGTGCCGATCGGTCTGGCTGGAACGTGGCAGCCGGCTGCGGCTGCCCACGCCCGAGGAGGCCCGCCTGTGCTGGTTCGTCCGAGAGGCGTGGCCGTCGCCGGCCACCGGCACCGACCAGACCGAGGGCGTCGTCGAGGCGGACCGGGAGCTTGTCGTCACGGCCGAGTCGGACCTGGTGATCTTCGGCGACGGCATCGAGTCCGACGCCCTGAGCCTGACCTGGGGCCAGCGGGCCACCGTGCGCGTGTCGAACCAGCGCCTCCACCTCGTCGCCTGAGGCCCAACTGCGCAGTGCCGGCGCTCGCTCCCGGGACCTCAGGCGGACGAGCCGGCCGCCGGCTCCGGCCCCTTGCGAGCCGTGCCCTTGAAGAACGTGTAGCAGAACACCCCGTCGTCGGCCGCCGTCCTAGAGAGCGCACTGATCCCGGCTTCGAACGCGGCAGGATCCACCATGCCCCTCCCGACGGCCTCGCCGCGGACGCCCTCGACCATCGCCGTGAAGGTCCTCCTCGTGAAGCCCTCGACGAGATCCGGCCTGCTCGAGTCGACGTAGACCATCCGAGGTGCGACGGCGACGCTGTCGAAGTCGGCCGCCAGCAGCAGCGGGTGCAGCTGCCTCCCGATCAGCGCGTTGCCGCCAGACATCTCCTGCAGCGCCACCAGGCACCGGATGACCTCGTGGGCGGCGGGGCTGTCGGGATGGAAGTAGGCCGACCCGTGGTCACCCTCGATGACGGTGATCGTGCCGCCCGGCCTGAGCACCTCCTTCAGCGCTCGCAGCGCCTCGACCGGCCGCGCCACGTGCTCGAGCACGAAGCAGACGAAGACGTGGTCGAACGAAGCCGCTCGGAACGGGAGGTCGAAGATGTCCGCCTGCAGGAGCTCCACGTTGGCGACACCGGAGGCCTTCGCTTTCGACCGGGCCTCGGCAAGGGAGCCGGCCGACACGTCGATCGACACCAGGCGGGCCTCCGGGCTCCTGGACGCGAGCGGCACGGTCTGCGCTCCCACCCCGCACCCGGCCTCGAGAACCCGGCTGCCGGGCGGGTAGACGGTGCCCTCGTGCAGCAGGTCGACCAGGGTGCCCGCCTGGTCGGCGAGGCGGTCACGCTCTCGGTCATCGTAGCCGTGCACGTACCCGCTGCCCATGGCGGCCCGCATGCTCCCAGCCGGGCGGCGGCGGCGCTCAGCGGGTGGCGGTCAGCGCCGGCCCGCCCCCCAGGCCGAGCCGGCCGCCCGGGGGCCGCGACGGTGGGCGCACCCGGGACGCCGCCCGCGTGAAGAGCGCCAGCCACACGGCCAGGACGAGGGTGACGCCGGCGTAGCTGGCCAGGGCGGGCCAGGCCGGCCCGTCCTTGGCCTCTCGCAGGAGGATGTCGGTGTTGAGGGAGAAGGGGACGCGGCGCTCAGCCTGGGCCGGGATGGCCGAGGCGCCGATCTCCGGGTCGGCCGGGAGGTAGATGGGAGCGGCCATCACCTCGTCGCCGCGCTGGAGCCCGACCATCGACTTCCACTCGCCGCTGACGGGCACCGGCCGGGACGACACGTAGCGGCCGGGGCCGACCTCGTCGAGCTCGGCCAGGACCCGGCCCCCGCCCTGCCAGGCGAGCACCCCGAACACGGTGGCGTCCTCGGCCGCGGACGCCGGATCGAGCTGCACCGTCACGGTGGCCTCGCCGTCGAGCCGGTCCAGGCTGATCACGGCTGTCACGTCGCCGACGTTGCGGGGCAGCGGGACGGCCAGCACGGCGAGCAGGGCCACGCCGGCGGCGGCGACCACCACCGGCCGCAGACCGGCCGCGGCCGAGGGGACCGCCCGCTGCACCAGGGCCGCACCGAGGATGGCGGCGGCCACGCCGGCCGCCACGCTCAGCACGACCGCCAGGGGCAGGCCGTTGGCCGACGGCGACCCCCAACCCGACAGCCTGATCCACACCAGCTCGGCAGCCAGACCGATGGTGGCCACCGCCACCCCCGACGCGGCGGCGAACCGCAGACGCCCCTCGGTGCCCAGCACCAGCGCGGCGACCTCGACCGCCACCGCGGCCACGAGGTACAGCGGGAAGCGCGGGGCCGTGTGGTTCAGCGCACCTCCGACCAGGAAGGTGAACGTGCCGCGCAGGACGAGGAAGGCCAGCACCGTCAGCAGGGCACCGCCGGCCCCGAGGACGGTCCGGGCCGCCACCAGAGCCAAGCCGGCCGCCGCCACGATCAGGATCGGCTGGTACAGCACCTGGAACTGGGGGACGCCGAAGTCGAACTCGCCCTGCACGATCGACAGGCCGGTGAGGATGGCGCCGAAGGTGAGCACCTCGATGGCCCGGCCCAGGCCGGTGGGCCCCGAGTCCGTCTCCTGCCGCCCCTCTCGGATCATCAGCCAGATGGCGATCGGGCTGAGCGAGCCACCGATGATGAGCTGCAGGTGGGTGGGGCTCCACAGCGTGACGTCGACGCCGTAGGCCTTGTGCCAGAGGTCGTCGAGGGGAAAGGCGGCCGAGGCCCCGAACCCGAGGGCGCCCAGCACGAGCGCCGACCACGGCACCCGCAGCCGGCTCCGCGACCCGCTTCCGTCCTTCGGCCGGTCCAGCGTGGCGAACAGCACGGCGACGCCCGCGGCGAAGACGAGGCCGTTGAGCCCGATGAGGATCATGGTGTGGGCCGGGGTGAACAGCTCGTCGTCGCGGCCGTAGTCGATGTGCCAGGCCACGTCCCAGTACACGCCGACCGCGGCGAAGCCGGCGGCGGTGAGGCCCGTCAAGGCACCCGCCATGGCCCAGCCTGCGACGCCCGTGAGCCGGTGGAGCGTGAACGAGATGGCCCGGAAGAACGTGGAGAGCGGGTTGCCTCCTTCAGCCCCGCCCGCCACCCAGCCCCAGGCGGCCAGGCCGAGCACGATGAGCCCATAGGTGAAGAGGGGGGCGGCGACGTACACCCACTGGTCGAACGAGCTGCTGCGCATGGTCAGGCCCTCCCGGCATCGAGGAGGTCATCATGCCATCAACGAATGGCACAATCAAAGCAGGTAGGTTTGGGCGGATGGACGGCGAGCACCCGTCACCGGAGTGGTCGATCGACGAGCTGGCTCGTGCGGCCGGCACCACGGTGCGCAACATCCGCCTGTACCAGGAGCGGGGGCTGCTGCCGCCGCCCCGCCGGGAGGGCCGCCGCGGCCGCTACGGCCCCGACCACCTCCGCCGCCTGCGCCTCGTGCTCACCATGCTGGGGCGCGGCTACCCGCTGACGGCCATCCGCGAGCTGCTCGAAGCCTGGGAGGACCGCCGCAGCGTGGCCGACGTCCTCGGGTTCGAGGAGGCCCTGGCCGCCCCTTTCACCGACACCCCGCCCCGGGAGGTGACGTTGGCCGAGCTGGCCACCCTGTTCCCCGACGGCGGGCCGGCGTTCCTGCTCCGTTCGATCGAGCTCGGCATCGTCGTCCCCGACGACGACCGGTTCACCGCGCCGAGCGCCGGCCTGTTCGACGCCGGCGTCCAGCTGGTTGCCGACGGAGTCCCGCTGGACGCCGTGCTTGCCACCGCCGAGGCGATCCTGGCCGCCACCGACGCCTTGGCCGAGCGGTTCGTGGCCCTGTTCCGAGATCACGTCTGGCAGCCGTTCGTCGATGCCGGCATGCCGCCCGGCGAGCTGCCCCGCATCACCGAGGCGCTCCAGCGCCAGCGACCCCTGGCCACCGAGGCGGTCGCCGCCGCCCTGGCCACCGCGCTCCAGCGCCACACCGAAGCCGCCGCCGCCGCCGAGTGGCCCGCCGCCCTCCGCACGGTGGAGCAGCAGCCGCCATCCTCGCAACCCGGCCTCTGACCCGGGGGCCGGCTGACCAACGCCCGCGCGAGAGTCGACGGATGGCTCCCATCCGTCGAGGGGCCCGAGTTCTCGGCTGGCTGCTGACGAGCCTGGCGATCTGGACGGTGGCTCCCCCCGGCGTGGCTCCTCGTCACCGGCGCGCACTTCGACCTGGATCGACTTCGTGGTCGAGGGGGGAGCGGGAAGGTGGCCCAGTAGACAGGGGTCGTACCCGGCTCGACCAAGCCTCCGAGGCCCAGGTTGCGACTGCACAGGCAGTAGCCAGTGGCGTCCTGCAGCGGCAGGTACCGCCGCTGGGCCACTTCGTCGAGCAGCGTCACGCCCGACATGTCGTCCATGAAGGGTCTCATCCCTGGCGGCCTACATCGTCGGCCGCCGGCTGCCCGCGGCCGCGGCGCAAGGCACCCCAGGACTGCTCATCGCCGCGGGCACCCCCCTCGGAGCCGCGCTGGTGCTGGTCGCCCTCACGTCCGGAGGATCGTTCGAGGGATCATCCGGCGCGGCGGCATGGTTGCTGCAGATCGCTGCTCTTCTGGGCGGAGGTGCGGCCGGCGCGTGGTGGGGCCGACGATCCAACCCGAGGCTGACCGGCTGATCAAGCCGCCCGGGCGGCGTCGTTCGAACGACGAACCGCCTCGGCCGCCAGGAGGCCGAAGCCGCTGCTCAGCACGGCCCACAGAACGGCGTTGCCAGCCAGCGAGGCAAGGCGGAAGCGCCAGATCAGCGTGGCCGGAACCTCGACCTGGTCAGGAGCGGCGGGCAGCACGGCGAGGACGATGCCAAAGGCCAGAGCGATGACGGCTGCGGTCGCCGGAAGTCGCCGCTGCTCGGGCCACCCCTCCCGTCGCAGCCGTCCCGCCAGTGCCGCCCCGACCAGGGCGAGGGCGAGGGTGAGGGCGATCAGGGAGACGTAGAGGGCCTGGCGCCGCCCGAGCGTGGCGGGATCCCCCACGGCCGGCGGGTTGGGCGGGTACTTGAGCCACGGCGCCAGGGTGATCGAACTGAACAGGATCACCCCTGCCCACAGCGACCGGCGGAAGGGCTGGGGTTGGGCGTTGCGCAAGCCCCAAAAGGCCAGGGCGAACACGAGCCCGAGAACGGCGCCAGAGAGACCGAGCCCGGTGAACAGCCCAACCCCGCTCTGCACCGAGCGCGAGACGAGCTCGCCCTCGGCCGGCCCCGGCGTCCCGGACATCGAGCGGCGGGCCTCCTCGATGGCGACGGCCTCACGCACCAACGGCTCGCCCATGACGCTGAGGAGCGCGGCGCTGGCCAGCCCGGCGAGCAGACCGACCAGCATGGCGGTACCGAGCACCGGGCGCAGCCGCGCCGGGTCGAACCGGCGGAGCATCAGCTGGGGACGCCGCCGGGTCAGTGGCAGGGGACGCCGACGAGGTGGCGGGCGTCGTGGAACAGCTCGTGCAGGAAGGGCCCGGTCTGGCCGAGGGCGGCGGACACGGCCCCGGCCTCCATCATCACGGCCCAGAACAAGGCGAGGGCCAAGGTGGCGGCGAGCCACCCCCAGGCCGGGAGCGTGATCGCCTGCGGGGCGGATGCCTCGATCTCGTGCATTGGTCTTCCTCCATCCTCGTGGAGTGGACCGGTGCGGTCCACGCTCGTCGCACCTGGTGTCCTGGCTCCCGGATCGCTCCGGTCACAGTGGCGGGACCGCATCGGACTTGCACCGATTTCCCCAAGCGGTGCGACGGGCGAGGAACCTAGCGCACCGCCGTCAGGCCGGGACCGTGAGGAGGTGCCGGTTGACCTTCTCCACCCGGCAGAGGCTGATCCACCCCCAGGCCCCTTGGGCGGCGAGGGCGAGCACCACGCCCATTCCGGCCAGGTGCAGCGTCGAGGCCACCGCCATCGACACGACCACACCGGGCACGAACAGGACCCAGAACAGCTTGTACCACGGCTGGCTCCGCTGGTAGCGGGCGAAGGCGACGGCCATCCGCGCTTCCTCGGGCGTGTCGAGGGGCCGACCCATGCGCACGGTGCGACGCAGCACCTTCTGCTCGAGCCTCGGCAGAGCGTTGAAGGCGACGGCGTCGGGATCGTCCATGGGGGCCGGCCGGCGACCGGCCCCCACCGCGGCCCCGGGGGCAGCAGCCACTACTTCCTGCCGGCCGGCGTCTCGGGGGGTGCCTCGGGCGCCCCGGTCGGGCCGCCCACCGAGGCGGGCACGGCCGTCGGCGCCGCCGCCCCCTCCCCAGGCCTCGTGCCCGTCCCGGCCGCCGCGTGCCCGTAGCTCGGCACGACCGAGTCGAACGGCGCGAACTCGGGGTAGGCCAGCACGCCCATCTCCGGCAGGTCCAGGCCAGCGATCTCGTCGGCCTCGTCGCTGCGGATCCCGCCCTTGGTCACGGCGTTCTGGATCTTGAAGAAGGCGAACGCCAAGCCGAACATGACCGTGCAGATCACCGCCGCTCCGATGAGCTGGGCGATGAGCTGGCCGGTCTCGCCGTACAGGAGCCCCGTGGGGGCCGGCCCGAGCGGCTCGGCCAGGGCGTTGCCCGTCCCGTTCCAGCCGGCGCCGTAGCGGCCGTCGGCGAAGAGGCCGACGCACAGCACGCCGAAGAGCCCGTTCACCCCGTGCACCGAAAAGGCGCCCACCGGATCGTCGATCTTCAGCCTCTTATCGACGAACCCGATCGACACCACCACGAGGACGCCGGCGATGGTGCCGATGACGGCGGCGGCCCAGGGCTGGACAAAGGCGCAGGGCGCCGTGATGGCGACCAAGCCGGCCAGCATGCCGTTGGCCATCATCCCCGGGTCGGGCTTGCCGGTCTTGAACATGATGTAGAGGATCGACGACACGGCGCCAAAGGCGGCGGCCAGGGCGGTGTTCACGGCCACGACGCTGAACCGGGGATCGGTGGCGGCGAAGGTGGAGGCGGCGTTGAACCCGAACCAGCCGAACAGCAGGATGAACGTGCCCAGCATGGCCATGGGGATGTGGTGGCCGGGCAGGGTGTTCACCTCGCCGTTGGGCCCGTACTTGCCCTTGCGGGGCCCGATGACGATGGCACCGGCAAGGGCGGCCACCCCGCCGACGGCGTGTACCACCCCGGAACCGGCAAAGTCGACGTAGCCGTTGCCCAGGTCGAAGTTGTTCCCCAGCTGGTTCAGCCAGCCTCCACCCCAGGTCCAACAGGCGAAGATCGGGAAGTAGATGGCGCCGCAGAACAGGCCCCAGCCCATGAACGACTTCCACTTCCACCGCTCGGCCATCGACCCGGTGGGGATGGTGGCGACGGTGTCCATGAAGGCGGCCAGGTACAGGAAGAAGGCGACGACGGCCACGTCGTAGCCCCGGGAGCCGAGGGCCGGCGGGGCGAACGAGAACAGGCCGCCGAAGCCCTCGATGTTGACGACGCTCTTGCCGATGGCGGTGGTGAAGTTGCTGACCGAGCCGTCGGCCAGCCCGCCGAAGATCGGGACGGCGTCAGCGCCGATGGTGTGGGTGTAGCCGCCAAAGGCGATGCCGAAGCCGACCAGGAAGAAGGCCACGAACCCCAGGCCGAAGATGGCGAAGTTGGTGGAGACGACGTGGGCCGCGTGCTTGGCCCGGCAGAACCCGGTCTCGACCAGGGCGAAGCCGGCCTGCATGAAGATGACGAGGGCGGCCCCGATGACCACCCACAGGATGTTGATCGAGATCTCGGCGGGGGTGACGTCCTTGCCGAAGCTGCCGACGCCCTCACCGATCGACGGGTCGGCTGACGCCACGCCCGTCGTCAGGAGAAGAACGCCGGCGGTGGCGAGGGTGGAGACCGCCGCCAGGCGACGAAGTGGGTACCGCAAGAGGTCCTCCTCGGGTCCGTGGTTCGGGCAAGAGGCGCGGGTGGCGGCCTCGGAGCGTGACGGTACGGACCGACTGTTTCGCACTGGTGCGGCAGCTGTTTCGTGATCGTGTCGATCTGGTGCCCCACCGGGGCGGGGCTCCCAGGCGGCGCGTCACGCTGGGTTCACGAAGCGGAGACGGTTCGGCAACCGGGCGTCCGTACCGTCCGGGGCGTGATCGCACCGCTCCTGGCCAGCGCGGCCGAGGCCGCCGGGGGGGTGGACGTGCGCCGGGTGCTGCTCGAGATCCTCGTGATCCTCATCGCCGCCAAGGCTGCCGCCGAGCTGGCCGAGCGCATCAGGGTCCCGGCCGTCCTCGGCGAGATCGTCGCCGGCGTGCTCATCGGGCCCTCGGTGCTGGGACTGGTCGAGGCCACCGGTCCGGGCAGCGGGGCCCTGCGGGTCCTGGCCGAGATCGGCGTGATCCTCCTCCTCCTCGAGGTGGGCATGGAGATGGACCTGGGCGAGCTCGGCGCCGTGGGCCGGGCCAGCCTCCTCGTCGCGATCGGGGGCGTCGTGGTGCCGTTCGTCCTCGGCGCCGGCGCCGCGCTGGCGCTCGGCGAGCCCGGGAAGACGGCGATCTTCCTCGGAGCTGCCCTCACCGCGACCAGCGTGGGCATCACCGCCCGCGTCTTCGGCGACCTGAAGGCCCTGGCCAGCATCGAGTCGCGCACGGTCCTGGGCGCGGCCGTCGCCGACGACGTGCTGGGGCTGGTCATCCTCACCGTCGTGGTCCGCCTGGTCACCGAAGGCTCGGTGGGCGTCGGGATCATCGCCCAGACCGTGGTGATGGCCGTCGTCTTCCTCGTCGCCACCACGGCTGCCGGCCTGACCCTCGCGCCCCGCCTGTTCTCGGGGATGCGCCGCTTCAGCCGGTCACCCGGCACGCTGGTGGCCGCCGCCCTGGCGTTCACCCTGGCCTTCGCCGAGCTGGCCCAGGTGGCCAAGCTGGCCCCCATCATCGGCGCCTTTGTCGCCGGCCTGGCCCTGGGGCGGGGCCGCGAGGGCGAGCGCATCTCGCGCGAGCTGAAGCCCGTGGGCCACCTGTTCATCCCCGTCTTCTTCCTCCAGATCGGCATCGATGCGGACTTGGCGGCGATGGCGAAGCCGGCGGTGCTGGGTACCGCCGGCGTGCTCCTCGTCGTGGCCGTGGTGGGCAAGCTGGCCTCGGTGGCCGGGATGGTCGGCAGCCCCGGCGACCGATGGCTCGTCGGCCTGGGCATGCTGCCCCGGGGCGAGGTCGGCCTGATCTTCGCCGGCATCGGCCTGCGCGAAGGCGTGCTGGGCGGGAACCTCTACGCCGCCCTCCTGCTCGTGGTGCTGGCCACCACCCTGGCCACGCCCCCGCTGCTGCGGGCCCGCCTGCAGGTGGTGCGCGACCGGCGGGCATCACCCGCGGCCCGGCCCAAGCCCGCCGGGGGCTGGCTCGCAGTCGACGACGGCGTGGTCACGCTGCAGGCCGTGCCCCCCGACTTCGCCGCCCTCCACGTGGCCCTGCAGGCGGCGCAGCTGGTCACCAGGGCCCGGCCGGGGCCCGAGCTGCTCGACTGGCTGGGCGGGCTGGGCGACGTGCCGCTGCGCTGGGACAAAGACGCCACCGACGAGCTGCTGGGCCTCCTCCGCACGGGCTCGACCCGCTCGTGGCGGCTCCTCGACACCAGCGGCGTGCTCGAGCGGGCCCTGCCCGAGCTGGCCGTGATCGTCCGCCACCGCCAGGACGACCCCTTCGAGCTGGACACCAGCCGCAGCCTGCGCTGGACCCTGGTCGAACGCCTCCACGAGCTGACCGTCGAGGAGGGCGACCGGGCCGCCGCCGCCCAGCACGAGCGCCTGGCCCACCCCGACTGGCTGCTGCTCGCCGCCCTGCTCGTCGACACCGCCGGCGATGGCCCGGAGGAGCCGGTCGCGGCCGCTCGGCGCCTCGTCCTGCGGCTCGGCCTCGGAGCCGACGCCGAGGAGGAGGTGGCCCTGCTGGTGGGCGAGCACCGGCTGCTGCTGGCCGCCATCCGCCGCGCCGACGGCCTGGCCGAGGAGCACGTGCTGAGGATCGCCACCCACCTCGACAAGCCGGAGCGGGCCCGGGCCCTCTACCTCCTGTCGGTCGCCTTTGGCGAGCTCGAGCCGTGGGAGCGCGAGCGCCTGGACCGCCTCCACGATCTGGTCCAGCGCGCCCTCGCCCGACCCGACCTCACGGGCCTCGAGGCCAGGAACCTGGTCGAGGGTCGGCGGCAGGCCGCCCTCCGCCTCCTCGGTGACGACCCGGCAGCAGCCGCCCTGGCCGACGCGCCCCGCAGCTGGATCGTCACCAACGAGCCCGCGGCCCTGGCCCGCCAGGCGGTGCTGTTCGTCGGCCGGGGGGCCTCCGACGACCTCCGCGTCGCCGTCGCCGCCGAGAACCGACCCGCGGCAGGGCGGGGAGCCACTGCCCCTGCCGGCGCCCGGAGGCCGCGCCGCACCGGGCCAGCGGAAACGGACGAGGCGGGACCCGGCCTGTACCGGATCGAGCTCAGCGCCTCCGACGCCCCCGGCCTGCTGGCCCGCTCGGCCGCCGCCCTGGCCGACGCCGGCTTCGACGTGGTCGAGGCCGGCGCCACCCTGTGGGGCCGCCGCCGGGCCGTGCAGTCGTTCCTGCTGCGCAGCGACGACCCGCCCGACCTCGACGACGTGAAGGACCGGCTGGCTCGGGCGCTCCGCTCACCACCGCCGCCGGCCCACGCCGCCGGTGCGAAGGTCAGCTGGGACGACGAGTCGTCACCCTGGGCGACGGTGTGCACGATCGAAGCTCCCGACCGCCACGGGCTGCTGGCCTCGTTCAGCGCCGCCTTCGCCGCCGCCGGAGCGCAGGTGCAGACCGCCCGGGTCACCACCACCCGCGAGGGGATCGCCCGCGACCTGTTCGAGGTGACGAACCGCAGCACCGACAAGCTCGGCCCCGGCGACAAGGCCAGGGTCGAGGCGGCGCTGGCCGGCGAGCTCACCGGCGGGACGCGTCTCCGCCGCCCCTGGGCCCGGCCGGCCCTGCGCCGGGTCGAGCCGGCGCCGGAGGGCTGAGCGCCTGATGCTGGCCCGTACGCTCCCCCCGTGAACGACCCTCAGCCCTCAGCCACCGACTGGGTGGCCTTGTACGCCGGCCTGCTGGGCGTCGACCCGCCGACCCCTGCCGAGGTCGACACGCTCCTCGAGCTGGCCGCCGTCGCGGCCCACTCCAGCGAGCGGATCGCCGCCCCGCTGGCCTGCTGGCTGGTCGGCCGGACCGGGATGAGCCCAGACGAGGCGCTCGAAGCCGCCCGCACGCTGACGGCCTGACCCGGCGGCCGGGAACGGCCGGAGGTGGCTGGTCCTCCTCCTCGGGTCACCCACAGGGGTGAGGCGGAGCGGCTTTGGGGGAACGATGGGGCCCATGACGACGACGCTGGCGGCGAGTCGCACCGTTCGGGTGGCTGTGGCCAACGACTTCGACCTGGTGGTGGCCGGTGTGGCCACCCTGCTCGCCCCGTTCAGCCCCGGGCTCGAGGTGACCGAGCTGATCGTCGGGCGCGACGAGATCACCGAGCCGGTCGACGTCGTGCTCTTCGACACCTACGGTCGGGCCGAGATGGGCCTCGACCGGGTCCGCCAGCTGCGGAACATGCGCAGCGTCAACCGGGTCGCCGTCTACACGCTCTCGTGGGACGAAGAGCTGGTGGGCGCCGCCCTGCGCAGCGGCGCCGACGCCGTGCTGTCGAAGACCCTCCCGGCGAGCCAGCTGGCCGCGGCCCTGACCAGGGTGGCCGAGGGCCAGTCCGTGGTCGAGCCGGGCACCGGCCGGCCCGCCCGCACCCGCGACAGGCTGTGGCCCGGGCGCGACCACGACCTCACCGAGCGGGAGAGCGAGGTGCTGGCGCTCGTCGCCGGCGGCCTCTCCAACGTCGAAGTGGGCCAGCTGCTGCACCTCGGCGTGAACACCGTCAAGACCCACCTCCGCAACGCCTACCGCAAGGTCGGCGTGAAGAACCGCGCCCAAGCCGCCGCCTACGTCCTCCGCCAGCGCTCCTGAGCGGAGGGAGGGGGATTCGAACCCCCGGTCCGTTGCCGGACTGCAGTTTTCAAGACTGCCGCCTTCGGCCGCTCGGCCATCCCTCCGTCCGGCGAGGCTACCGGGACGACATCGGCCCGGCCGACGTCACTCCCTCCGCCACTACTCGGGACGCCGCAGCCTGGACGACGGAGCGATCGGTGACGCCTTGGCCGGCTCCCACACACGTGACCCCCAGCCGCTGCCAACCAGACCACATCGGGCGCCCCGGACCGGGCACCTATGGGCGACGCCGCCGAGGTCAACGGCCGGACATTATGCCGTCCTGCGCCTTGGGGGCCGACACCACCTGCCAGCACCTAACGCCGAATCGGGCGCGCTTGCCGCCGTGAGCTGCAGCCCGGTGCTGGTGTCCCATAGACGCACAGTGTTGTCCTCCGAGCCAGAGGCAATCAACTTCTCACGACTATCTATCGCAACGCGGAGCCACACGGTATTGGAATGACCATCGAGCGTCCTTAGAAGCCGGCCGGAGCTCAGATCCCACATCCGGACGGTTCCGTCACTTGAGCCACTAACAAGCATCTGTGCAGATCATAATAGCGACCGAGTTCACCTGGGTTCGAATGACCGACGAACTCGGCTAGCTGTACCTTTGAGGGGATGGACCACACACATGCGGTTCGATCCTCTGACGCCGTTGCAACCGCTTCCGCCTCCAGGCTCGTCACCTTAAGGATGGCTGCGTCATGAACTGCGTCCTCCTGGCGAAGTTGGCCGTCCGTCCACAGCCGAAGACAGCCATCTCGCCTGGCCGCAGGATTGAACTACCGAACCATGCAACCTTTGCGTCCGGTGCAATTCATGCTCTAACCGCATATGCGGCTCTGGATCATCGACTCGCCAGAGAAACACTCCCCATTCAGGCAGCCCCCTGCGACTTCAGTGCCATCAACGGAGACAGCAATACTCAGGACACCTCGGTTCCGGCGCCCCGATAGGTGCACAGCCTCAGATCACTGGCAAGGTCCCAGAGGGCAGCCGATCGATCGTTCGAGGCCGAAACGGCGCGCCGTCCGTCGGGAGTTACGACAACGTCCCATACGTAGTTCGTGTGACCGACCAGTACCCGCTCAAGAAGTGGGCGAAACCGCTTCGAGCGCCGCTTGAAGACCTAGCTCTCGCCGAGCAGCCATCTCGGCAGAGTGCTTCCACTGGCGAAGATCTTCTGCTTCAGCGTGAGATGTCTGAATCAACAAGTCTTGCGCAGACGCCACATAGCCATACGCCGTTCTGGATATGGCGCTGCGCCAGGCGTTAGTGAGGGTCTGGTCGGGGTCGCAGCCGGTGCCGCCGCAGTTATGTGTGCGGCGACACCTACATTCACCGTATCGGTTAACGTCAGACCTGGCCCTGATGTCGCAGCCCGACAGTCAGGCTTGAGCATCGGTAGCCCGCTCGCTTCGCCAGCGCAGCAATCGTCGGCGCGCCAGAAGTCGTCGCGACCACTACGACCCATGAGGGGAGCCTACGCGCCTGCCTCCACTGAGCTGGATGGATCGTGCCGCACCGTCGAGCTAGTAGAGCAACGATTGTATGGAAGATGTTTGTTCCTGACGAGTTCCGGTGGTGGACCCGTTCAGGACGCCGGTTCTCTTGGCGGCCTAGTGGTGAAGCCCAATCGCCCGCGCAAAGGCCTCCGAGCCGGTGGTGTGTCGCTGACGTCTCGACGTTCTGGGTGGGGCGCGCCGGCTCGCTCGCCCGGTCCGGCGCTCCAACCGATCGCGTGACCGGAGCGCTTGCAGGGGAGCGGCTCGCAGCTGGTTGACGATGCCATAGGCTTGTTCCCAGGCGGGGTGGCGAACGTCGGACCAACTGAGCTGAGGGACACTGGCCGCGATGGAGTGTGTTTGTGGTAGAGGTGCATCGATGAGCCAGGTCTTTCCGCCTCCCAACCTGGGCTTGGACAACAGTCTCAAGGGTGAGCTCGATTCACGAGAAAGGTCCATTGACGCGCGCGCAGGACCTTCCGGACGAGAAGATTCTCTTCGTCTCGACCTTGAACCGGAGCTGCTCGACGATCTGATCGATGCCTTCACATTCGAGTTACTCGGATCTCGGCGTTGAGGCACCGATGAGGAGTGGGCGAGGTAGATCCAACTGGCCGAACGGAATGCAATGCCGTCGGGCCGATCTGCCAAGGTCGCCCAAGCACCATTGATGTCTTCGTGGTCCGAGTGCCTCTCTGGGCGGATCGCCTGTGTGGTTCTCACATCGGCCTAGCGGGTCCTTCGTTCCACTCGATGAGCGAGTCGTCTACGACTCGGGCCGTAGTCGTGGTCATCCGAGTCTCGGATGATCCCCGGGACGACCCTGACGGCCGTGCGGCACGAAGTTTCCTCCACGCCCAGCTAGCGGAGCTGAGAAGGTACGTCGCCGCTACAAACGCTGAACTCGCTGCGTGGACCCAGGCTGTCCCAGAGCGCTGCCGGGCGGCGATCGTGAGGGAAAGCGCCTAGCCCGTGAGTCGCTTGACTCACGGAAACGAGCACTCGGTCTACGAGTCGTTGCGTCGAGCGAGCCTGTGCCGTGCCCATGCGCCTTCGCCCTCGGCCCCGGCCGCGGCTACCGGAGGCCGAGGTACGAACCCTCGCTGGCCGAATGTTCTTACCGCCCGCAGACTTCGGTCACGTCCTCAACGAGGATGCAGCGCGGGGCGCATTTCATCGTTGAGCACCCCGCTGTCTACTCGCTTTACGAGAATGGAATGCGCGACATCGAGCTGCTCCTTCTGAATGTGGGCGCTGCCCTGGCATGGGACCGGTGAGACGCTATTCTCGAAGAGGGGCAAGACTGATATCCGTGTGGTCACCACTGCAACACTGGTCCTGGTGACTGCGTGTTCAAGGCTGAGGTGTGGACGGACCGGCGTCGGCCAGAGATGCCGTCGATCAACTCTGCGATCGATACCTAACCGCCGCCAGATTATAGCTGCTGACGTTCTTCAGCACCTCCGTTCGAGCGCGCTGTGGTGACCGAGCAGGTCCTCGCGGAGCTGGAATCGTCCCTTTGACGCGGAGCTGAGCCCATTGCAGCGTGGCCGATCGTCCGGTTGAGCCACGCCGCTCTGGTCCATCCGGTGATCAGGGAGAACGGCCAGGATGTGAGGTGCCCAGGCAGGTGCCGGGTTGAGGACCCACCATCGCGAGCATCGATTGGTGACGTACATGACACCCTCTAGAACGCCGATCGACGGACCTGCCCTGGGACAGCCTCGACGCCCGGCCGGTCGTGCGACGCACCGAACGACGGTTCTGGCGCTACCGGGCCGCGGGCTCCTCGCCCCTAATGACGGCCGGCAAACCCAAGCGGCGACCCGCCTCCCAACGCCGGGTCGCGGTCAACAGTTCGCAAGGCGTCGAGGGCGGAGCAGACCAATTTCGCCGTCCGCTGTCACCAAGGTCCGAGCCGACGGTGAGGACGGATCTCGGCACGGCGGCGAGGTTGTCGAAGGTGGCCACAGCTGGCCTCACCACCACATCCGCTCTTCGGGCCCACGGCGGTGCCGCCCCGAGCGTCCACACCCGGAACCCTGACGAGAGCTGTCGGAAGCGGCCTCCCGCCGCAAGGTCCCCGCCGGGGGCGCGCTGGACGCCGATCGTCCACCGCCACCCGGCCGGCGCGCGACGCTCTCTCGACCATGGCCGACTACGTCACGCCGAGCCTCGAGCGGTGGCGGCGGTACACCGACGGGCCGTTGATCGTCCTGGCCGTCGGAAGCCTGCCGCTCCTGCTCCTCGAGCTCGCTCGGAACAGGCTGAGCCACGCCGACCGGGTGTTCCTCGACATCGTCAACGTGGTCGTCCTCGTCGCCTTCGCCGTCGACTACGTCGTCGAGGCCAGGCTGTCCCGGCCAACGCTCAGTTTCATCCGGTCGGAGTGGACCAGCCTGGTGATCGTCCTCGCCCAGACGCTCGCCCTGCTCCCGGGGCTGGCCGGCGTGGGGGTCTTCCGGGTGCTGCGTGCGGGCCGGGTGTGGCGCTTCCTTGCCGTGCTCGCCCGGCTGGCCGCCATCGGCGGCGCGGTGGCCGCCGACGGCAAGCAGACCCTGCGCAGGCACGCGGCCGGCTTCGCCCTCGGAACCGCCGGCCTCACCTGGCTCAGCGCCGCCGTCGGCTTCACCCTGGCCGAGGACGTGGGCACCGACGGTCGGCTCCACTCGTTCTTCGACGCCCTCTGGTGGTCGTCGACGACGATCACCACGGTCGGCTACGGCGACGTCTACCCGGTCACCGCGGCTGGCCGGATCATCGGCGTGTTCACGATGGTCGTCGGGATCTCCACCTTCGCCATCGTGACCGCCAAGGTGGCCGAGTTCCTCGTCCGAGCCCGGCAGGCCGAGGCTGTCGCCGACCCGGTGAAGGACGAGACGTAGCAGCATGCTGCGGCCGTCGCCACGGCCACGATTCGACCGGTTCAGCCGTAGACTTCCCGCCGTGGTCGAGGAGACTCCGGGCGACATGGCCGGCCCCGCCGGCGCAACCAGCGCCGCCACCGGGCCCGCGGCACCGGCCACCGCCGAGGAGATCCGGGAGGAGGCCGAGGCGATGATCGCCCGATTCGCAGCCGCGTCCCGGCGGACCACGATGGTGTTCGACCCTTCTCTGGCCGGGCTCGCGGCCCGGTCGGTCAGGGCCGGTGGAACCCTGGCCGAGTTCGTCGAGGCGCTGCACCGGCCGGCCGACGCCGGGGGCCCGGTCGCCGACCAGGACGCACTGGTCTCGGACGGGTTCGAGTACACCGCCTGCGCCACGGCCCAGGAAGCCGAGGCCGAGATGGCGGCCTGGCACGACCTCCTCCACGGGCGGGGCGAGGCAGGACGCTGAGGCACCCCGAGTCGCAGCCGTCTACGGGTGGCGAGGCTCGGGGCGGATGCGCTGACGCCAGGCGTCGACCCACGCCGCGGCGTCACGAAAGGCCTGGGTGGCCTCGGCCCGGCGGGCGTCGCTGCCCTCACCGGTGGCGGGATAGCAGCCCAGCAGCTTGACCTCGGCCAGTGAGGCGTGGACCTGGCGCAGGCAGTCGGCGACGACCTCGTCGGCGATGTGGCCCACCACGTCGATCAGAAAGCAGTACTGGCCCAGGGCCTGCTTGCGGGGCCGGCTCTCCAGCTTGGTCAGGTCGAGGCCGCGGGCGGCGAACTCGCCGAGGATGGCGTGCAGCGAGCCCGGGGCGTTGTGGCGCTGGAACAGCACGATGGAGGTGCGGTCGTGGCCGGTGGGCGCCGGGAGGCCGGCTTCGGGCCGGGCCACCAGGACGAAGCGGGTGGCGTTCTCGGGGTGGTCCTCGATCGAGTCGGTCAGCACCTCGAGGTCGTAGAGCTTGGCCGCCAGGCGGGTGCCGATGGCCGCCGAGCGGGGCGGGCACTCGCCCGCCGCCACCATGCGGGCGGCGTCGGAGGTGGACGGTGCCGCCACCTCGCGCGCCCCGGAGAGGCGCTCGCCGAAGAACCGGCGGCACTGGGCCAGCGCCACGGGAAACGAGACGACGTGCTCGACCTGGTCGAGGCCCAGGCCCGCCGGGGCCAGGAGGTGCTGGTGGATCGGCAGGACCACCTCGCGCTGGATCAGCAGGTCGTGCTCGAACACCAGGGCGTCGACGGTCACGTTCACCGTGCCCTCGATGGCGTTCTCGACGGCCACGAAGCCCAGGTCGGTGCGGCCGCCGGCCACGGCGGCCAGCACGTCGGGGAACGTCGGCAGGTCGACCAGCTCGTGCTCGGCCAGGTCGGCCTCGCTGAGCAGCGCCTCCTCCGAGAACGTTCCAGGGGGGCCCAGGTAGGCGATGGTGGCCATCCCGGCGGGATCCTAGGCACCGCGTGCGCAGGGGGCACCTAACCTTTTCCCGCCATGGACCGCGCCGCCCTCGACGCCCTGCTGGCCGATGTCGCCGCCGGGCGGGTCGAGCCGACCGACGCCGCCGTGCGCCTCGCCCGCCTCCCCTACGCCGACCTCGGCGTGGCCCGCGTCGACCACCACCGGGCGCTGCGCCAGGGGATGCCCGAGGCCGTGTACGGGCCCGGGAAGTCGCCGGCTGCGTGCGCGGCCGTGGTCGCCGAGCTGCTGGACCACGGGGCCGGCCCGGTCGTCCTGACCCGCACCGACGACGCCCAGCGGGCGGCGGTGCTCGACCTGCACCCCGGCGCGCTCGTCACCGGCCGCACCCTGGTGTGGCGGCCGGCCGCCCCGCGGGGGGACGTCGTCGTCGTGATCACCGCCGGCACCGCCGACCTGCCGGTCGCCGAGGAGGCGGTGGCCGTCCTGAGTGCCTACGGCGTCGGGGCCAAGCTGCTGGCCGACTGCGGGGTCGCCGGCGTCCACCGCCTCCTCGACCACCTCGACGACCTCACCGGGGCCGACGCCCTCGTCGTGGTGGCGGGCATGGAGGGCGCCCTCCCGTCGGTCGTCGCCGGGCTGGTCGCCGCCCCGGTCGTGGCCGTCCCCACCTCGGTCGGCTACGGGTCGGCCCTCGAGGGCGTCACCGCCCTGCTGGCGATGACGTCGTCGTGCGCCCCCGGCGTCACGGTCGTCGGCATCGACAACGGCTACGGCGCCGCCTGCGCCGTGGCGCGCGCCCTGCGCCCCCGATGACCAAGCGCACGGCCTGGTTCCACTGCTTCTCCGGGATCTCGGGCGACATGGCCCTCGGGTCGCTGCTCGACGCCGGCGCCGACCTCGGCGAGGTCCTGGGCATCCTGCGCCGCCTCGAGGTGGTGGGCTGGTCGATCGAGCCCGAGCCGGTGCTGCGCGGCGGGCTGGCCGCCACCCAGGCCGGCGTGCGCATCACCGACGACCAGGTCCACCGCACCTTCAGCGCCATCGAGGCGATGCTGGCCGAGGCGAACCTGCCCTCCCGGGTGCACGAGCGGAGCCTGGCCGCCTTTGTCGCTCTCGCCGAGGTCGAAGGGGCCCTGCACCGGCGCCCGGCGGCGAAGGTCCACTTCC
The DNA here is from genome assembly GCA_030448245.1 of Acidimicrobiales bacterium. GTDB lineage: Bacteria > Actinomycetota > Acidimicrobiia > Acidimicrobiales > JAUJNH01 > JAUJNH01. Next base: position 26,407 of record JAUJNH010000013.1, on the reverse strand, counting down.
ACGAGGTCGGGAGCCTCGACGCCATCGTCGATGTCGTCGGCACGTGCGCCGCCCTCGAGGTCCTCGGCGTCGACGAGGTGCGGGCGTCGCCGGTGGCCACCGGCACGGGCATGGTGCGGTCGGCCCACGGCCTGCTCCCCAACCCGGCGCCGGCCACGGTCGCCCTGCTGGCCCGAGCTGGCGCTCCGACCCAGGGCCGGAACACCACCGTCGAGCTGACCACGCCGACGGGTGCCGCCCTGCTGGCCGCCCTGGTGCCCCCGGGCGGCTACGGCCCGCTGCCGGACCTCGTGCCGACGGCCGTCGGCTACGGCGCCGGCACCCGAGAGATCGACGGCACCCCCAACGTCACCCAGGTAGTGCTGGGCACGGTCGAGGAGGACCGACCCGTCCTCGAGGGCCAGCCCCTGGTGGTGGTCGAGGCGAACGTCGACGACGCCACCGGCGAGGCGCTGGGGCACGCGCTGGGCACCCTGCTCGAGGCCGGTGCCGTCGACGCCTGGATCACGCCCGTGACCATGAAGAAGGGCCGCCCCGGCCACGTCGTCAGCGCCCTGTGCGACCCGGCGCTGGCCGTCCCGGTGGCGGCGGCCATGGCCGGCGAGACCGGCAGCCTGGGCGTGCGGTCGACCCGCGTCGACCGGCTGGCCGCCCAGCGTCACCTCGACCAGGTGGACGTGGAAGGCCAGACCGTGCGGGTGAAGGTGAGCCCGAGCCGGGCCAAGGCCGAGTTCGACGACGCCGCCCGGGCCGGCCGGATCCTGGGCCGCCCGGCCCGCGAGATCGTCCAGCTGGCCGAGGAGGTTTGGCGCCGCCAAGCCTCGGAGCGACCCGCGGGAACGCCGGCGCCTCCGCCCGAGGCCGGCTGAACCCGCAGGGCCCATGGCCCTGCGCCTGCTGGCGGCTCGACCCCGAGGCCAGCGGGCCCGGGAGAGCGAACCGTCCTAGACGGCCGGGCGGCCTTCCATGGCCAACTCGTAGGCGGGGCACGCCTCGGTGCAGTCGCTGTCGACGCCCTCGGGCGGGAAGCAGTGGGGGCAGTCGGGGCCGCACTCGCCGTGGGCTTGCTTCTGCAGCTCCTCGAACGAGCTGACGAAGTCGAGCGCCCCCTCCTTCTGGCCCATCTCCGACAGCCGGTAGCGGTCGCCGACCCGGACGACGTAGCCGTCGTTGACCATCCCGTCGAGGTGCTCGAGCCCGGTGGCGGCGTCGACGCCGAGGAACCGCTGGAGGATGTTGGTGTCGACCTCCTCGCCGAAGCCCTCACCCCGCATCCACACCATCACCTGGAGGATCTCGCTGCGCCAGTACATGGCCTGCAGGGCGCTGCGACCAGGTGCTTCGGTTTCGTCAGACATCGGAAGCCCTCCTCGAACGCCGCGAACACCGAACTGTACCGCGCTGGCGCGACTACTCGGCCGGCGGCTCCTCGACCTGCAGGGCCAGCGAGTTCATGCAGAAGCGCTGTCCTGTCGGGGCCGGGCCGTCGTCGAAGAGGTGCCCGAGGTGCGACCCGCACCGGGCGCAGCGCACCTCGACCCGCACCATGCCGTGGCTGCGGTCCTCGACCAGCTCGACGGCGTCCGACGAGAGGGGCTCCCAGAAGCTGGGCCAGCCCGAGCCGGACTCGTACTTGGTGGTCGAGGCGAAGAGCGGGTTGCCGCAGGCCCGGCAGGTGAAGGTGCCGTCGCCGTGCCAGTCGACGTACTCGCCGCTCCACGCCCGTTCGGTGCCGGCCCGCCGCAGCACCTGGTAGGCCTCGGGCGAGAGCTGCTGCCTCCACTCCTCGTCGCTCTTCTCGACCTTGTGCGCCTGGTCAGCCATGCCCCGATCTTGCCCCTTGCGGGCCGCTACCCGGGTGCGCGGGGCCTCAGCGGCTGAGCGCCTCCACGATCGCCGGATAGGTGTCGCGGGCGGCGTTGCGGCCGAACAGCACGTCGAGGTGGCCGTAGCCGGGCACGATCCGCAGGTCGTGGAAGCCGGGCCGGTGGGTGTCGAGGAAGGCGAAGGTCCGCCGCTGGCTCTCGGGCAGGAAGCACCGGTTGTTCCGGCCGGCCAGCAGCGTGAACCGGGCGTCGGTCTGGGGCGGCTGGGCCACGATGGAGGCGGGCAGCTGGGGGAAGCGGTCGGAGGTCACCAGGTGGCCCCGGTGCACCGAGCGGCCCATCTGGAGGAAGAACGAGAAGGGGACGTCGGCGAACTCCCGGTCGATCCAGTCGTGGGTGGCGTCCGAGATGTTCTCGTGCGACCACAGCGCCGGGAACCCGGCGCCGTAGGTGAAGCTCACCATGCGGCACACGATGTGGTCGCACTCGTGGTGGGTGAGGCGGACGAAGCCGACCACGGCCCTGGCCCGCAGGTCGACCGGCGGGTCGAGGCCCCACCGGGGGCTGAGGAAGGGCATCAGCTTGGCGAAGCGGGGGACCACCACCTGGATCTTGAACCGGGCGTACCGGGAGATCACCGGGTGGAGCGACATGGCGTTCGAGACGATCGTGTCGACCTTGGGGAGCAGGCCGGCCACCGAGGACAGCACGAAGCTGGACGACCCCTGGCAGTGGACCACCGCCTTCACCGAGTCGGCGCCCGTGTGCCGCAGGACGGTGTCGACCGCCGCCGGGTGGTCGTGGACGGCCGCCTGGTCCAGGTCCCACTCGGTCGGCGGCAGGTCGATGCTGGCCCGCCAGTTCTCGAGCCACACGTCCCACCCCTCGGCCACGAGCGCGTCGACCAGCGTCGTCTGCCCCGGCGGCCGGAAGATGTTGGCGCGAACGCCGGCGCCGTGGACGAGCAGGACCGGGCCCCTGGTCGGCGGACGGGGACCGGTCACGTGGTGCAGGTTGAGGGCCATGCCGTCCCCGGCCCTGAACGGGACGACGTCCGTCTCGAGCTCGGGCGCCTGGGGTTCGGGTGTCATGGCTTGCGGGTCACCTCGATCGGGGGCTCGATCAACGTCGGAACCGGCGGCGTGCGCGGCTTGAACCGGGGGGCGCCGGCCGGCTTGTCCCACTGGCCGTCGCGCACCCAGCGGGAGACGCGGTCGACCTTGATGGGATAGATCGTGAGCCCGCCGTCGGGCCGGAAGTGCAGGCGCAGGAAGCCCTTGAAGTCCTCGATGGCCTGCGCCGCGAACAGCTCGTTGGTGTTCCGTCCGAAGACCCCGATGCGGTCGGCCGCCACCAGGTACAGCCCGAACAGCAGGGGGCCCAGCGCAGCGCCGGCCGCGGCCGTCCCCGCCACCACCCGGCGGCGGCTGGCGCCGCCCCTCCCGAGCACGGCGGCGGCCGCGACGGCGGCGGCGGTGTGGGCGGCTCCGTGCAGGACGCCCACCCAGCAGTCGCGGTGCTTGTCGGGCTTGGAGAACCCGACGCAGGCCGCGGTGATGGTGGCCGCGGTGGCGAGCGTGGTCCGCGGGCGGTGCCGGCGGCGGGTGAGGCCCAGGGCGATCGCCGCGTAGGCCGCGGCCGGCAACAGGGCGAAGCGGTCGTTGGCGTGCATCGTCCTCAGCACCGTCCACCGCCGCCCTTGGGACAGGGCGCACGACGGGTACTCGACCCGGCGGTGGAAGGGGATCGCCGGATCGCCCTTCACCTGCGCCGGCAGCAGCAGCTGGGGGGGCAGGTGGTGGGTGGCCGACAGGAAGGCGCCGCCCAGGCCGGCGGTGATCTTGTGCTCGCCGTCCGGGCCCTCGTAGCGGGCGTAGTGGTGCGAGTCGCCGGTGAGCGACAGGCGCAGGTGCGCGTGGTCGGGCACCACCTTGCGCTGGAAGTAGTCGAGCGTGTCGTAGGCCTGCGGGGTCCTCTCGCCCAGCTTGACCCAGCTGGGCTTGGCCCAGCAGAGGATGATGCTGTCGCCGGGCTCGACCTTGGCCGCCTCGGCCTTGAAGTACTCGAGCTGCGGGTGGTCGATGTAGGTGTCGAGCTGGATGTCGATGCCCCACAGCCACCACCCGTTCGGAAGCTTGCAGGAGAAGTAGCTGCGCCGCTGCACGGTCCGCCACCCGCCGATCCACCGGCGGCCGCAGAACACCTGGAGGAAGGCGGTGAGCCCGTCGTACCAGTCGTGGTTGCCGGGCACGGCGACCAGCTGCCGCTCGGGCTCCGACCACGGCAGCATCGCCCGGAACGGCCCGACGAACCGGTCCCGGTACTCGCGCTGCGACGCGTAGGGGTAGACCTCGTCGCCGCCCAGCACGAGGAGGGCGCCGGCTTTTGTCTGATGACCCTCGACGGGCAGCTCCTCCGGGGCCAGCAGGCTGGCCACGGTGGCGGTGGCGTCGAAGCCGTCGCCCGTGTCGGCCACGTAGTCGACCCACGCCTCGTCCTGCTCGGAGAGGTCGACGACCGTCGACTGGTCGAGCACGGCCTCGACCTCGCGCCGGTCGCTGAAGCGGGCGAAGAGACCGGACAGCAGGATGGGCCTGACGCCCTGGGCCAGCACGGTCGGCGCCAGCCAGCGCACCCGGGGCCGGGGCCGGAACTCGTCCTCGGTCACGACGGGCCGTGGGGGCGGGGACGCCTCCAGTAGACGGTGGCCAGGGAGCGGGCGAACATCCACCCGAACCGGGCCACGGCCGACGGGCGGCCTCGGAAGGTGGTGAGCTGACGGGCGAACATCGCCGGCTCGATCATCACGAGCCCCCGGGCCCGCTCGGGGACGTTCTCGTCCTCGTCAGCCTCCACGTGACCCTCCAGGATGCGGGTGAACAGGCAGGTGGTGTCGCGCCAGGCGTCGAGACCCGGGTCGTTGCCCACGTCCTTGAGGCCCACCAGGGTGAGCGGCTCGCCCGTCCCCCCCGCGAAGAACCACAGGCGGTAGCGCATCACCGTGCGGCCGGGCCGCTGGCCGGGGGCGAAGAGGTTGAACCAGCCCTCGACGACCGGGAGGTGCCCGCCGCCGAACACCGGGGCGTCGACGTACCCCATGGCGTCGCAGCGGTGCTCGGGGTCGGCCAGGAAGGCGTCGAGGTCGTGGGTGCCGATGGTGAGGTGGAACCCGAGTGGGGTGCCCGCCTCCCTGCCGTTGTGGAAGCCGGCCGCGTAGTCCGGGGCGCCGAGGCAGAAGAAGCCCGCCATCTCCTCGGTGAAGTGGACCGAGCGGCCCGCGTCTCGTCGTTCGGCCGGCGGAGCGGCCATCACGATCCCAGCATCGAGCCGCACATCCGGTCGGCGAACGCGGCGATCGTGAGCGACGGGTTGGGCCCCACCGGCCCCGGCATCACCGACCCGTCGGCCACGTACAGCCCCGGGACGCCGTGGACCCGGCCCAGGCCGTCGACGACCCCCTCGTTCGGGTGCTTGGCCATCGGCAGGCCCCCGAGCGGGTGGACGGTGATCACCCGGCGCAGCATGCCGAGCGGGTTCCGCTGATAGCGGCCGCCGACGGCGCTGGCCACCTGCCTCATGCGGTGCTCGAGGGTGGCGAAGTAGGCCTCGGAGGTGGCCGTGGTCCACGTGCTGTCGAGCATCGACCCGTTGAGGTAGAGCAGGCCGTCGGGGACGTCGCGGCCCATCCCGAGCATCGGCATCGAGTTGGTGCTGAGGCGGTTGCGGCCGAGCAGCCGGCTGACCGCGCCTGAGAGGTTGCTCGAGGTGCGACCGGTGACCTTCTCCCGCACCCGATCCCAGGCGAAGCGGGCGGCGCGGGAGGCCACCCCCCGCACCTGCGAGGCCTCGACCAGCCACTCGAGGAACGCCGGGTAGCCGGCGTCCTCGAGGTAGCTGCCGAGATCGGCCGGGTTGCCGGTGTCGACGGCGTCCGGCGACCGGATGTAGGAGGTGATGACGGGTCCCTGGGACCCCTCCAGCGGCCGGTTGGCGCCGAGGATGAAGCCGAGCAGGTCGCCGTTGCCGCAGAAGCGGGTGCCGAGAGCGGGGCTGGTGAGCCCCAGCGAGCGGCGGTTGCGCAGGGCGAGGTAGGTCGAGCCGAGGGTGCCGGCGGCGAGCACCACCTCCTTGGCCCGCACGGTGCTCAGGGGCAGCGAGGCGGTGTCGACCGGCTGGCCGGCGGCGTCCGGGCCGTGGACCACGAAGTCGACCTCGAAGCCTTCGTCTGTGCGGCGCAGGGCCCGCACCTCGGACCGGGTGCTCAGCACCGCGCCGCGCTTCGACGCCGCCGACAGGTAGGTGTGGTCGAGGGTGCTCTTGGCGCCGTCGTTGCAGCCGATGTCGCACTCGCCGCACAGCCGGCACGTGCGCCGGCCGCCCTCGCCGTGCAGGTTGGGGTAGAGGCTCTCGGCCAACGGGCCGCCCACCACCCCGCCGCCCTCGCCCCCCCGGAAGCGGACGCCGAGGGGGGCCAGCTTCCACTCGACCTCGTCGCCGATGACGCCGGCGGCATCCCGCATGGCCCTGGTCTTGGCGAGGTCGAAGGCCACCCCCTCGGGAAGGGTCTGGACGTCGAGGAACTTCTCGACCTCGGTGTACGAGGTCTCGAGGTCGTCGTACTGCACCGCCCACCGCTCGGTGGTCCCCGGCCGGTACGGGTGGTCCTGCACGAACCACGACGGGTCCTTGCGGATCAGCACGTTGGCGTAGATGAGCGACCCGCCGCCCAGCCCGCTGCCGACCAGGGCGTCGATGCCCTTGAACGACCACACGTCGAACATGCCGTGGAGGCCCTTGCTCGGGTCCCACAGGTTGTCGGCGATGCCGAGCGGCGACCGGGGGAACGAGTGCGGGGCGTAGGCCTGGCCCCGCTCGAGGACGCACACCGACCGGCCCCCATCGGCCAGGCGGTGGGCGCAGACCGACCCGCCGAAGCCGGATCCGACCACGACGACGTCGAAGTGCTGACCTCCGACCTCACCCGCCACCACAGGCACAGCCGAGCTCCTCCTCTTCCAAGGCGTGCGGCGGGCGAACTCTACGCGCCGGGCCCGGCCGCACGAGCGGCGAGGCTGGTGGCGGCTACCGCAGGACGTACTGGCGGACCGGGAACTCGTCGTCGGTCGGGTTGCCGTCTGAGGACGTGCCGACGCGGACGATCACCCCGAACGTGACGCCCGGGGCCGGTGGCGTCAGCTCGAGGTTGTTGAGGGCGCGGCGCTGCCCGGGCTCGAGGTTGACCGTGACCCGGTCGGACGACGCCGGGGACCCGTCGAACGGCTGGGTCGAGGCCACCACCGGCACGGCCGTCTCCGGCTGGTTGCCCTGGTTGGCCACCACCACCTGGAGCCGGATGGCCGACACCTGGGCCAGCACCTGGACCTTGCCGTTCTCCTCACCGACCGGGCCCGGGTCGGGGCTGGCCACCAGCACGGCGAGGTCGCGGACCGGGGCCAGGTTCTTGCTGTTCCGGATGGCGGTGACGAAGGCCCCGAGGACCGGGGCCGACCACTCCTGCGGGTCGGGCACCCACCGGCTCTCCGGCGGCGGCGTTCCCCCGGGCGGGAGGTTCCGGCCGAACAACCGGTAGGCGCCGTCGGCCGCCTGGAGGTCACGGCCGACCTCGCTCAGCGCCTGAACGGCCGGGAGGAGCGGCGCCTTGGTGTCGAGCGCCTGGCCAAAGGCGGCTCGCAGGGCCTTGACGGCCGTGGCCCGGCCGCCGAGCGCGCCGATCAGCAGCTCCTGGGCCAGCTCCCGGCCCTGGGAGGAGGTCATGGCCCGGGCCTCGGCCAGCGCGTCGTCGCTGTCGGCCTGGATCCGCGCCAGCTGACGGTCGAGGAGGTCGCGCTCGAGCCCCACGGCTCGGTCTCGCAGCGCTGCGAGGTCGCGGCCGGTGGCCGACGAGCGCTCGATGACGGGCCTGACCCGGTCGAGGTAGGCCAGCGCCTCGGTGCGGGCCTCGCCGGGCGAGGTGTGGTTGGCGCTGAGGGCGCCGGTGGCGACGACCAGGATGGTGAGCAGGACGAGGACGACGACCACCGGTCGCATCGGCCCCCGGCGCGGCCCGAGCATCGGGGCGGACCGCCGCGTCGGCAGGGCCATCAGGGCGGACCCGCGGGGTCCTGCTCGGCCGCCATCGGTGACAGGCTACCGAGGGGGGCCGGCGCCCCACCAGGTGGCTCGGGCGCTCAGCACGCCCTGGACACGGTGGGGTAGGGGTTGACCGGTCCTCCGCCTCCCGGGCGGATCTCGAAGTGGAGGTGGGGGCTGGTCCCGCGGGCGTTGCCGCTGTTCCCCACGAAGCCGAGCACGGCCCCCTGGGGCACCCGGCCTGGGCCCACCGGGCCGTAGCCGGACATGTGGGTGCCGTAGTAGGTGTTGCCGTCGTCGCCCTGCAGGTAGTAGCTGATGCCACCGAGGCCGTTGGCGCTGCGCCGGTAGCTGCCTCCCACGCTGGCCACCACGGGGGTGCCCCGGGCGGCGAAGAGGTCGTTGCCCTGGTGGCGCCGGCCGCCCGATCGGGGGAAGCCCCAGTCGTTGGTGAAGGTGGCTCCGCCCTGCACCGGGCACACCCACGGCCCCTTGTTCACCGGGGCGGCCTGGGGGCCGGGTCCCGCACTCGGGGCGGGACGGGCCGCCCTCGCCTCGCGGTCCCGCGTCTCCTCGAGCAGCCTGCGGGCGGCCTCGGCCGCTCGGGCCTCGGCCTCCAGCCGCGCCTTTTCCGCCGCCTCCACGGCGGCGGCGGCGGCGGCCTTGGCCTCGGCCTCGCGGCGGCGCGCCGCGTCGAGCTCGGTGCCGAGGCGGTCGAGGCTGGACGCCAGCTGGCCCTCCAGCCGCTGGAAGGCGGCGAGCTTGGCCCGCTGGTTGCTGACCTGCTTGTTGAGGTTGCGCTCCCGGTCCTCGAGGTCGGACGCCAGCGCCCGCAGCTGGTCGACCTGGTCGGCGGACGCGCCGGTGGCGACGCCGAGGTAGGCCCGGCTCCGGGTGATCTTGACGATGTCGTCGGACTTCAGCGACGTCGCGGCCCGGCCGCTGGTGTACTCGCGGACGGCCGAAGCCCGGACGGCGGCGGCCGCCTCGTCGAGCCGGCGGCGGGCCACCTTCAGCTCGGCCGTGCCCTTGACCACCGCGCCCTCGGCGTCGTCCAGCGCCGCTTCGGCCGCCTGGAGGCCCTGGTTCGCCGCGTTGGCCTTGCGCTGGGCGTCCTGCACCGCGGCCTCGGCCCGCTCGACCTCGCCCTCGGCCGCGTACCCGGGGGCGACCGGCCCGACGAACACGAGCGCAGCGACGAGCGCGACGAAGCGGCGCGGTGCGGTCCCCATCGGTCGCACGATAGCCACGACATGATGTAGGAACCACACCGGTGGCTTCCGACCGGCGTCCGAAGGGTGCGCTCGAGCAGGCCGTCCTGGCCCACCTGTGGTCCTCGGGGACCGCGTGCACACCTGCCGAGGTGCGGGACGCGACCAGCGCCGACCTCGCGTACACCACGGTGCTGACGATCCTGTCCCGCCTTCACGCGAAGGGCTTGGTGTCACGCGAACCCCGGGGCCGGGGCCACGCCTACCGCCCGGTCCTGATGAGCCCGGCCCTGACCGTCACCCGCATCCTCGAGCTGCTGGCCCACTCCTCGTCACGGGCCGACGCCCTGGCCGACCTTGCCGCCCAGCTCGACGAGGCCGACCGGGGCGCCCTGCGAGCCGCCCTCGCCGAGGCGCCCGACCCATGAGCCCTGCCACCAGCGCCTGCGTCGGCGCCTCAGCCGGGCCGGGTCCGCAAGGGTCGAGGGCGCAGGCCGGGGTGTCATGGCGCGCTGGCATCCGGCGCGGGTGCAGGGCATCGGCGTGCTGGGGTCCTGCGGGGCGATCCTTCGGCGGGCGGTGTGGCTCGACCGCCCCGACCGGAGGTCGATGGGCCTGCCGCTCCTCGCCCGCCGGGTGTAGACCGCTGCCATGGACGTCCTGGTCGTCGTGGGTGACGAACCGGTCCCCGAACGCATAGCGGCGAGGGCGCGCCGCACCCTCCGCGTCGGCGCCGATGCCGATCCCGTGCCGATGATCGCCGACCTCCGGGCCCACCTCCCTCGGGTCGTCGGCGTCACCGGGGCCGAGGGCCCGGCCACCACGCTGGCGGTCGGCCTGCACCGGGCCGGGCTGCCGGTCGAGCTGCTGACCGACGGCGCCGATGCGGCCGACCTCCGGCTGGCGGGCATCGAGGTCCGCCCCCTCGCCGATCCCGGCGAGCCGATGGAGGCGGCCGACAGCCTCCTCGACCTGATCGGGCGCACGCCGCTGCTCCGGCTCGACCGCACGGCTCGCGACCTCGAGTGCCACCTGCTGGCCAAGCTGGAGACGTTCAACCCGGGCGGGTCGGCGAAGGACCGTCCCGCCCTGGCCATGGTCGAGGCGGCCGAGCGGGACGGGCGCCTGCAGCCGGGCGGCACGATCGTCGAGCCGACCAGCGGGAACACCGGCGTCGGCCTGGCCATCGTCGCCGCCCGCAGGGGCTACCGGTGCACGTTCGTGTGCCCCGACAAGGTGGCCCCCGACAAGATCGCCCTGCTGCGGGCCTACGGCGCCGAGGTCATCGTCTGCCCCACCGCCGTAGACCCCGACCACCCCGACAGCTACTACTCGGTCAGCGACCGCCTGGCCCGCGAGATCCCCGGCGGCTGGAAGCCGGACCAGTACCACAACCCCGAGAACCCGCGAGCCCAGGAGGAGACGACGGCACCGGAGATCTGGCAGCAGACGCGGGGGCGCATCACCCACTTCGTGGCCGGTGTCGGCACGGGCGGCACCATCAGCGGCGTCGGCCGGTTCCTCAAGCGGGTGAAGCCGTCGGTGCAGGTGGTCGGGGCCGACCCCGAGGGCAGCGTGTACTCGGGGGGCACCGGCCGGCCCTACCTGGTCGAGGGCATCGGCGAGGACTTCTGGCCTGGCACCTACGACCCGTCGGTGGTCGACCGGATCATCCCGATCAGCGACGCCGTCAGCTTCGGCACCGCTCGCCGGGTGACCCGCGAGGAGGGCCTGCTGCTCGGGGGCAGCGGCGGGACGGCCGTGGCCGCCGCCCTCACCGTGGGCGCCGAGCTGGGCCCGGACGACGTCATCGTCGTGCACATCCCCGACTCGGGGCGCGGGTACCTGTCGAAGCTCTACGACGACGGCTGGATGGCCGACCACGGCTTCCTCCGGGCCGTGGGGGCGACGGTCGGCGACCTGCTGGAGGCCCGCGACCCGAACCTGCCGCGGCTCGTGCACACCCACCCTGAAGAGGCGGTCCGCACCGCCATCAACATCCTGCGCGAGTACGGCGTCAGCCAGCTGCCGGTGGTCAAGCACGAGCCGCCGGTGGTGCTGGGCGAGGTGGTGGGCTCGGTCACCGAGCGGGCGCTCCTCGAGCGGGTGATGGCGGACGCTTCGTCGCTCGACCGGCCCGTGGGCGAGGTGCTGTCGCCCCCGCTGCCCGCCATCGGCGTCGGCGAGCCGGTCACCGACGCGGTGGCCGCCCTGGAGTCGGCCCCAGCCCTGCTCGTGCTCGACCGGGGCCACCCCGTGGGCGTCGTCACCCGCACCGACGTGCTCGCCTACCTGGGGTCGGGCACCCGGTGAGCCGCGCCTTTGAGACCGAGTGCGTGCACGCCGGGGTGGGCCCGGAGCCCGCCACCGGGGCGGTGGTGACCCCCGTCTACCTCACGTCCACCTACGTGCAGCCCGAGGTGGGCCAGCACGCCGGCTTCGAGTACTCGCGCACGCAGAACCCCAGCCGGCTGGCCCTGGAGCGCCACCTGGCCGCCCTCGAGGGTGCGGCGTACGGCCACGCCTTTTCCAGTGGCCTGGCTGCGACCGACGCCGTGCTGCGCCTCCTCTCGCCCGGCGACCACGTCCTCCTGCCCGACGACGCCTACGGCGGCACCATCCGGCTGGCCCTGCGGGTGCACGCCCCGGCGGGCCTCGAGGTCGAGACCGTCGACCTCACCGACCTCGACGCCGTCCGCGGCGCGCTGCGCCCCACCACGCGCCTGGTGTGGGTCGAGACGCCCACCAACCCGCTGCTCCGGATCGTCGACATCGAAGGGGTGGCGGCGGTGGCGGCCGGAGCCGGCGTGCTGGTGGCGGTCGACAGCACCTTCGCCACGCCGGCGCTGCAACGGCCGCTCACCCTGGGCGCCGATCTCGCCGTGCACTCCACCACCAAGTACCTCGGCGGCCACAGCGACGTGGTCGGGGGGTTCGTGGCCACCAGCAACGAGGCCCTGGCCACCCGTCTCGCCTTTCTGCAGAACGCGGTGGGGGCCGTGCCGGGACCGATGGACTGCTTCCTGGTGCAGCGGGGGGCCAAGACGCTCGCCGTGCGCATGGACCGGCACTGCGCCAACGCCGCCGCCGTGGTCGGGCTCCTCGACGGGCACCCGGCGGTCGACCGGGTCCTGTGGCCGGGGCTGCCGGATGCACCCGGCCACGCGGTCGCGGCCCGCCAGATGCGGGGCTTCGGCGGGATGGTGTCGTTCACGGTGAAGGGCGGTGAGGCGGCGGCCCTCGAGGTCTGCCGGCGCACCGAGGTCTTCACCCTGGCCGAGAGCCTCGGAGCGGTCGAGAGCCTGATCGAGCACCCCGGCCGCATGACCCACGCCTCGGTGGCGGGCACCACCAACGAGGTGCCGTCGAACCTGGTCCGCCTCAGCGTGGGCATCGAGGCGGCGTCCGACCTCGTCGCCGACCTCAGCCAGGCGCTGGCCTAGCCGGCCCGGCCCGCCGGGCGGCGGTCCGCCGTCAGCTCGCTCGGGGTGTCACCGGTGTTGACCGTCTGGCTGGGTTCGAAGAGCAGGAGCTGCGCCCCGCTCGCCGAGGCGGGCTGGTGCCGCACCCCCTTCGGCACGACGTAGGCCTGGCCCGGGCCGAGCACGACGTCTCCCCCCTCGAGGCGGATCGTCAGCTCGCCCTCGAGCACGAGGAAGAGCTCGTCGGTGTCGGGATGGGCATGCTCGGTGAACTCACCATGAGCCCTGACGACTCGGACGTCGTACTCGTTGACCGTGGCCACCGTGCGCGGAGACCAAGTGTCGGTGAACGAGGCGAGCGCGGCGGCAAGGTCGATCGGGTCGGTGCCCATGCCCGCACGCTACGGCCGGCGGGGAGGCCGTCCGGGCCGAACGGCTCGGTCAGGTCGCGGGTGAAGGAGCGGTCGGAGCCGGCAGCCGATCCGTCACCGCAGGGCTCGGCTCCGCGACACCCGTGGCGGAACAATTCGGGGTGGTGATGGGAACATCCGGAACGAAACTGGCGTTCAAGGCGTCAGATCAGTCGGATGCCTGCCGAGAGATGCGGCGACTCGAGAAGGAGGTGGGCGGTGACGACGATGCTGCTGGTGCTGTCGGGGCTGTGCCTCGTCTCGGTGCTCGCCTGGCGGACGGGCGCGATGGTCGCCGCGCCGGTCGGCGCGACCGCCGCCGTCGCCGCCTCGTTCCTCAAGGCTCCAGCCGGGCCCCTGGCCCTGCCCGTCGCCCTGGCTGCTGGCCTGGTGGCCGCGTTCGGCCTGGCCACCGCGCTGGGGCTCCTGCACCCTCCGGCACCGCAACCCCGCTGACCAGCGGGCCACCTCCGGCCCGTGCTTCACTGTTGCGATCTGATTGCAATAGCCTCGCGGCTGCGTGGTGTACCCCCGGCGGCTCTCCAGGCTCCTGCTCCCCTTCGTCCTCGTCGCAGGGGTCGCCGGCTGCGCCGCCGAACAGGGCGGGACTGCCGCCTCCCGCAGCGGGCAGATCCGCGTCGTCACCACCGTCTCGCCGCTGACCTCGATCGTGGCCAACGTGGCCGGCGACCGGGCCACGGTCGCCGGGATCGTGCCGGAGGGCACCAACTCGCACACGTTCGAGCCACCGCCGAGCGCCGCCAAGGTGCTGGCCGAGGCGGATGTGCTGTTCCTGAACGGCCTGCAGCTCGAGGACCCGATCGGCGACCTGGCCGCCCGCAGCCGGCGGCCGGGGAGCGAGACGGTGGAGCTGGGCCGCCTGGCCCTGGCCCCGGCCGAGGAGATCTACGACTTCTCGTTCCCGAGGGAGGGCGGCAAGCCCAACCCGCACCTGTGGACGAACCCGCCGATGGTCCGCCGGTACGCCGAGATCGTGCGCGACACCCTGGCCCGGCTCGACCCGGCCGGCGCTGCCGGCTACCGGGAGCGGACTGACCGCTACCTGGCCAGGGTGGACGCCCTCGGCACGGCACTGCGCGCCGCCACGGCCACGCTGCCGGCTGAGCGACGCAAGCTGCTGACCTACCACGACGCCTACGCCTACTTCGCCCGGGAGTACGGCTGGACCGTCATCGGCGCCATCCAGGTGTCCGACTTCGAGGACCCGACGCCTCGCGAGGTGGCTGCGCTCATCGACCAGGTGCGCAGCGAGGGCGTGCCCGCCATCTTCGGGTCGGAGGTGTTCCCGAGCCCGGTGCTCGAGCGCATCGGCATCGAGGCCGGCGTCCGCTACGTCGACGAGCTGCGGGACGACGACCTGCCCGGCGAGCCGGGCGATCCCGGCCACAGCCTGCTCGGCCTCCTGCAGCTCGACTTCGTCACCATGGTCCGCAGCCTCGGCGGCGACCCGGCGGCGCTCGAGGCGCTGGACGTGAGCGACGTGGTCCCGACCCAGGCGTCGTACCGGCAGTGACCGGCACCGGCGTCGAGGGCGGTGGCGCCCTGGTCCGGCTCGAGCGGGCCACGTTCGCCTACGGCCGGTCGCCGGTGGTGGTCGACGTCGACCTCACACTGCAGCCGGGCCAGCTGGTCGGGGTGGTCGGCCCGTCCGGCTCGGGCAAGACCACGCTGCTGAAGGGGATCCTCGGGACGGTCCGGCCGGTGGCCGGCTCGGCCACCCGGGGAACCGGCGTGCGCATCGGCTACGTGCCCCAGGTCGACTCGGTCAGCTGGTCGTTCCCGGTCACGGTCGAGCAGGTCGTGCTGATGGCCCGCCAGGGCCGCCGGCTCCCGTGGGCCTCAGCCGGTGAGCGGCGGGACGTGGCCGCCCTGCTGGAGCGGCTGGGCATGGTCGGGCTGGGCCGGCGCCACATCCGGGACCTGTCGGGGGGCCAGCAGCAACGGGTGTTCCTGGCCCGGGCCCTGCTGGACTCGCCGCCGCTGCTGCTGCTCGACGAGCCCACCTCCGGTGTCGACATCCGCACCCGCCACGAGATCCTCCACCTCTTGGCCGAGGTGCACGGCGACGGCACCACGGTGCTGCTCACCACCCACGACCTCAACGGCATGGCCGCCCACCTGCCCGACCTGATCTGCCTGAACCGCACCATCCTCGCTCGCGGGCGCCCCCACGACGTCCTGGTCCCTCCTGTCCTCGAGCGGACCTTCGGGGCGCCGCTGGAGGTGCTCGACCACATGGGGCTGCCCCTCGTCGTCGACCGCAGCACCCGGGGCGCGCTGGGCTGGGGCCGGGATCGGGGGTCGGCGTGAACCTGGTCGCTGCCCTGGTGGCTGCCGACCTCCTCGAGCCGTTCCGCTACGGGTTCGTGCGCAACGGGATGGTGGTGGCCGTGCTGGCCGGTGGGCTGTGCGGGCTGCTGGGCGTGTACGTCACCCTCAGGTCGATGAGCTACATCGGCCACGGGCTGTCGCACGCCATCTTCGGCGGCGCCGCCCTCGGCGCCGTGGCCGGCGTGAGCTACTTCGTGGCGGCGGGCGCCTGGGGGCTGGTGTCGGCCCTGGCCATCGGCCGGGTCACCCGCCGCCGGGCGATCGGGGCGGACGCGGCCATCGGCGTCGTCACCACCGCCTCGTTCGCCCTTGGCATCGCGCTCAAGAACCGCCTCCCGCAGTCGGGCAAGAGCACCGAGGCCCTGCTCTTCGGGTCGATCCTGGGCGTGTCGCCAGCCGACGTGCTGATCGTCGCCGGCACCTGCGCGCTCGTCGGCGCCACCGTGTTCCTGCGCTACCGAGCCCTGCTGTTCACGACCTTCGACCCGGAGGTGGCCCACGCCTCGGGGATCAGCACCGGCCGGGCCGACACGCTGCTCATGGTGCTGTTGGCCGCCGCCATCCTCGCCTGCATGAACGTCCTGGGGGTCACCCTGATCGCCGCCACCCTCGTGATCCCGGCGGTGGTGGCCAGGCTGCTCACCAGCTCGTTCAGCACGATGCTGTGGCTCTCGACGCTCATCGGGGCGGCCGCCGGCGGGATCGGGATGTACGCCAGCTACTTCGCCGACGTCTCCTCGGGCGCCACGATCGTCCTCGTCGGGACGGCCGCCTTCCTGGTCACCTACGCGGCCACGGCCCAACGGGAGCGGCGCCAGCCCCGGGCCGCACCCCTGCCGCAGCCACCCGGGCTCACGCTCTCGAAGCCCTGATCCTGCGGCGCCGCCGCCACCCGGGTGGGTTGTGGTCGTCTCCGGGTAGGGCTGCGGTCGTGGCCGCTCCCCCCCGATCTCTCGACACCGCCGCTGCATGGTCCTGGCGCCTGCTCGTGGTGAGCGCCGCGATCCTGGCCACGGTGCTGCTGCTGGCCCGGCTGCGCCTCGTCGTGCTGCCCGTCTTCGCTGCGCTGCTGCTGGCCACGGCCCTGCGGCCCCCGGCCCGCTTCCTCGAGCAGCGCGGCCTGCCGGCCGGACTGGCCACGCTCGTCACGTTCCTCGGCTTCTTCGCCCTCCTGGGCGGCATCGGCACGCTCGTGGCCCGCCCGCTGGCCGACGAGGTGAAGGAGCTGGGACCGACCGTCACCAAGGGCGTCGACGACGTGCAGCGCTGGCTGGTGACCGGGCCCCTCAGCCTCGAGCAGGCCCAGATCGACGAGTTCCGCGAGCAGGCCGGCGGCTCGCTGCGCAGGGCCGGTCCCGGCCTGATCGCCCCGGCCGTCGCGATCGTCGAGGTGCTGGCCGGCACCCTGCTCGCCCTCGTCTCGTCGTTCTTCCTGGTGAAGGACGGGCCGAAGCTGGAGCGGGCGGCGCTGCGACGGCTGCCCGAGGCCCAGCGGGGCAAGGCACAGCGCGCTGGGCGGGCGGCCCGGCGGGCCCTGGGCGGCTACCTGCGGGGCGCGGCGGCGCTCGGAGCCCTCGAAGGGGCGATCATCGCCATCGCCATCGCCCTCGTCGGCGGCCGCCTCGCCATCCCCGTGCTGCTCCTCACCTTCGTCGGGGCCTTCGTCCCCGTGGTCGGTGCCGCCCTGAGCGGCGTGGTGGCCGTGCTCGTCACCCTGGTCACCGCCGGGCCCAAAGAGGCGCTCATCATCGCCGTGGTGGCCCTGGTCGTGCAGCAGCTCGACAGCGACCTCCTGGCCCCCTACGTCTACGGCCGGTCGATGCAGCTGCACCCGCTGGTGATCCTGCTCTCGATCGCCGCCGGGGCCACGCTGGCCGGGATCGCCGGCACGTTCCTCGCCGTGCCGCTGGCGGCGGTCTTCGTGGCCGTCACCGGCGCCCTCCGCTCTCCCGACCCGGAGCCCGATTCCGACGAGGCCGAGCACCCGCCCCCTGATCCCGGGCTGCCCCCAGGCGACGGCCACGCCCCGGTCGAGGCGCCCGCCCCCGCCTGAGCCGCTCGATC
>JAUJNH010000013.1:0-8932 GCA_030448245.1 Acidimicrobiales bacterium | reverse complement strand
GGTCGAGTCCTCGAGGGTCTGGCGCTCCATCTCGGAGTTGAGCTCGGCGCCGACGAGGATGACGAGCGAGGTGAGGTAGAGCCAGAGCAGGAGGACGACGGCGCCGGCCAGCGTGCCGTAGGTCTCGTTGTAGCTGCCGAAGCGGCCGGCGTAGAGGCCGAACAGCGCCGTGCCGACGACCCACAGGAGGGTGGCCACCAGCGACCCCAGCGACACCCAGCGCCACTTGGGCTTGTCCCGGTCGGGGCCGTAGCGGTACAGCGCCGAGAGGCCGAGGATGAAGAGCACGCCGAGGATCGGCCAGCGCAGCACCAGGCCGATGGTCTTGCCGACCGAGCCGAGCCGGGCGGCATCCAGGATCGCCGGCAGGGCGACGGTGAGGCCGAGGACGACGACGGCGCCGAGCACGGCGGCCACGGTCAGGATGAGGGCCCGCGACCGGAGCTTGACGAAGCCTCGACCCTCGGGCTCGTCGTAGGCGACGCCCAGGCCGCGGATCAGGGCGGTGGTGCCGCTGGACGCCGACCACAGCAGGCCGGCCAGCGACACCGCCAGCTTGATCCCGAGCCCGCCCGAGTCGCCGCCGGTGATCGACTTGAGCTGGTCGACGAGCAGGCGGGCCGCCTCGCCCGGCAACGCCCGGGTGAAGCCCTCGACCTGCCTGGCCGACTCCTCGGGCGTGACCACCAGGCCGTACACCGAGACGATGGCCACCATGGCCGGGACCAGGGCCAGCATCCCGTAGAACGCCACGCCTGCGGCGGTGATCGGGACGTTGTCGGCCTTGATCTCCTGCAGGGTGCGGCGGAGCACGTCCTTCCAGCCGGCCTTGGGCAGCTCGGTCGGCGAGGTGGCGAACCGACCCCGGGCCGCACCCTCGGCCTCGGCCGCCTCCCGGGGGTCCACCGCCTTTGACCCCGGGCCCGAAGAGCCAGCCTTGGGCTCGCACGCGTCGAGAGCGGCGGCCCTGCCCTGGTCATCGGCGCCGTCGTCCCCGCGGCCATTCGCCCCGTCCTCCTGACCGTCGCGCTGCCAGGCCCAATGGTGGTCGGCGCCCACCCCGACCGGCTCTCGCCTCACCACAGGCTTTCCCATGCCGCGCGGGTTACCCCTCGACCGCCCGGGTGAACCCGACGGCCGAGCGGGCGCCACAGCTCGCCGGCCGCTGGGGCTCAGCTGCCGGGAGGAGCGCCCGCGGTCGGCACCTGCCGGACCGGGGCGGCGAAGCGCAGGAGCCGGCCGCCAAAGGCGATCGAGCACAGCGCCGCCCACCCCCAGCCGAGCGCCGAGCCGGCCAGGACGTCGGTGGCCCAGTGGACGCCGAGCAGCACCCTGGTGCAGGCGACGAGGGCGGTGAGGCCGGCGGCGGCGCCGGCCAGCGCCACCCGGGTCCGGGCGCTCCGTCGACGCCCGAGGAGGAGGGCGAGGGCGGCGAAGGTCGCCGCCGCCGTGGCCGCATGCCCCGAGGGGAACGACGCCGCGGAGAAGTGGGCCAGCGGGTTGACGGCGGGACGGGCCCGGTCGACGAGCACCTTGACGAGGTTGACCAGGAGCAGCTGGCCGGCCTCGACCAGGATCAAAAAGGCCGGGAGCGAGCGGTTCGGCACCCGACGAGCCTCGGCCAGGCCCACGGCGGCGGCGAGGGGCAGGGCGACGACGACCGACCCGAGGTAGGTCACGCCCCGCAGCACCGAGGTCGAGGTGGCGGTGGCGTTCGCGCCCGCCCACCGGGCGGCACGCAGGTCGATCCCGGCGAAGCCCGCCCGGCTGCGGACGAGCAGGAAGAGCACGCCGACGGCGACGGCGCTGGCCGCAACGGCCAGGGCGGCCGCGCTGAGGCCGAGCACGGTGGTGCTGCCAGGGCGCAGGAGCCCGGCGTCGTCGGCGGCCTCGGGGTAGTCGGCCAGCGCGGCGGTGACCGAGCGGCCGGAGGGGGCGGTCGGATCGGCGTGGGGCCAGCGGGCGGCGACCAGCACGACGAGGGCCGCCACGACCAGCGGCACGAGGCCGGCCACCGACAGGACGAGCACCAGGCCTGCCTAGCCCGGTTCCCGCCCGACCAGCGGTCGGGGGCTAGCTGCGGGTGGCCTTGGCCTTCTTCTTGACGTCCTTCGCCACGCCCTTGCCGGCGGAGCGGGCCCGGTCGATGATGCCGGCGACCGCCCCCGCGGCGACGTTGCCGGGCGGCTCGTCGGCGGCCTTGGGATGGGGCCGCGTCGGCGCCGTCGACTTCGACTTCTCGAGGGCCTCGCCGATCTCGCCCAGCACCTTGCGCCCGAGGGACTGGCGCACCTCGGGGAAGAACTCCGTCTCCTCCTCCTCGACGTGGTGGCGGACGTTCTCGATCAGGACGGTGACCTTGGCGTCGAACCGCTCGTGCTCGGGGTCGAGGCCGACGAGCTCGTCGAGCAGCCACTTGACGACGTGGTGCTCCTCGAGGCTCTCGAGGACGTGGTCCTTCAGGTCCTCGGAGATCCCCTTGACGGCCGGGTAGAAGACCTGCTCCTCGATGACGGCGTGCACCGAGAGCTCTTCGATGATCTGGTCCACCACCTCGCGCTTGGCCGTGTACGCCTCGTCGCCGAGCTTCTCGTACTTGCGGAACAGGGCGTTGACCGTCTTGTGGTCCTGCTTGAGCAACGTGATGGCGTCCACCGACTGATGCTTGCCGGGAACGACGGCCCGCCAAACCCGTTCACCACGGCGGGACCCGTGGCCCGGCGGCGAGCCGACCGGCTGAGCGACCGCCGGCTGGGTCACCCGTCATACCGCCCGCACGATCTGCAGCCCGCACGACCCGCGGCCCGGGTCACGGTCGCACCGGCGCGCGCCCTTCCGCCGGCACGACTGGCGGCCCGGGCGACCGGTCGCACTGCACACGACCTGCCGCCCGTACACGGGAGTGGTGGCCGGGCAGGGCTGGGTCAGCGGCGGCGCGCGCGGACTGCGGCGGCGAGGCCGACGACGGCGGCGGCGCCGGCGAGCAGGGGGAGCCGGCCGCGGAGCGCGCGGCTCGGCTCGGGCGGGCCCAGCCCATCGGCGGGCACGGCGTGCAGGCGGGGCCGGCCGGTGGGGAAGACGTCGAAGCCGCGGCCCCGGGTAGCGGCGCCGCTGCCCGCCGGGTCGACCCACCAGAAGGTGGCCGCCATCCGGTCGACGGCGATGTCCAGCGTGAGGTAGCCGTTGTGGTCGGTCTCGACCCAGCGGACGTGCGGGAGCCGGGTGGTGAAGGCGCGCTCGAGCAGTCCGCCACCCATGGGGAGCAGCTGGCCGAGGGGCTTGGTGGCCGCCGGCGGGGCCACCAGCTCGACCGCGACGGGGCGGTCCTCGGCATCGATCGGCCCCTCGATGGCCCACGCCGAGTGGATGTCGCCGGAGAGGATCACCGAACCTCGGCCGCGCCGGCCCAGCATCTCGACGAGGCGGCGCTGCTCGGCCAGGTAGCCGTCCCACTGGTCGGTGTTGGTGGCCCGCCCGGCGACGACGGCGTACTTCTCGGGCAGCGCCCGGTTCAGGGCCTGGGGAGCCTCGATCGTCAGCTGGCTGACCACGGTGCCGCTGGCCAGGAGCAGCCACGCCGGCGCGCCCTCGACCTGGTCAGCCAGCCACTGGCGCTGCTCGTCGCCCAGGAGGGACCGGTCAGGGTCGTCGGCCGGCTTGGAGTCGTCCAGCCCGGCCTGAGGGTCGCGGTGGCCGACCCGGGACTCGGTGAAGACGATCCGGGCCAGCGGGCCGGCGTCGAACGAGCGCCAGGCGCTGCTCGGGTCCTCGGGGTGGGCCAGCCGCTTCGGCAGGAAGTCCTGGTGGGCCCGGAGGGCGGCGGCCCGCCGCTCTGACCACGGCCCCTGGGTCTCAGGGTCGTGCGACTTGGCGCCGTCCCGGCAGGCGTTGTCGGCGAAGTCGTGGTCGTCCCACAGCACGATGAAGGGGTGGGCGGCGTGCAGGGCCTGGAGGTCGGGATCGAGGCGGGCCTGGGCCTGGCGGGTCCGGTAGTCGGCCAGGGTTACGGCCTCGTGCGGCGGGTCGGCTTCCCGGCCGGGCAGGCCGGCCTTGACGTCCTCGTAGGTGTAGTCGCCCAGGTGCAGGACCAGGTCGATGTCAGCGGCGGCCAACGCCCGGTAGACGGCGAAGGTCGAGGCTGAGTACCGGGCGCAGCAGGTGGCGCCGAGCCGCAGCCGCTCGGCGGTGACGCCGGGCAGGGTGCGGGTGCGCCCGACCGGCGAGAGCTCGCCACCGGCCTCGAACCGGTACCAGTACGTCCGCCCGGCCTCCAGGCCGTCGAGGTCGATCGTGACCGTTCCGGGGTCGGGATCCACGTCGACCTCGCCGCTCGCCACGACCTCGATCACCTCCGGGTCGCGGCCCACCACCCAGCGCACCGGGCCGCCGCCCCCGGCCAGGGTCCACAGCAGCACCCGGTCGTGGTGCGGGTCGAAGCTGGCCACCCCGTGCCGGAACCGAGGCTGCTGCCCGGCCTCCTCGGGACGGGCGGCCCGCCGCCACCTCACCGTCGCCGCGCCAGGTCACAAGCGGGATCCACCCGGCACGTCTACCCGAGTCCCGCCGTCAGCGCCACACGGCCGGCACGAATCGACCTGCGAAACGGGACGTCTGGGACGACCAGCCGGCGTCTACGCTGGCCGAGCCCCGGGGGACGTAGCTCAGCTGGCTAGAGCACCGCCTTTGCAAGGCGGGGGTCGTGGGTTCGAATCCCATCGTCTCCACCGACAAAAGCCCAGGTCAGAGGCCCTTTCGGTCTCGGCCTGCTGGTCATCCAGAATGGCCGTTGCAACCACCTTGCAACCAAGCGCCCGAGAGATGGCCCCGGCTGGCGGCGCCTCATCGAAAACTACCGCCTTGTAACTAGGGCGGCGCCGCTGTAGTCTGGTGAGCAGTACCGGCCACCTGGGTAACCGCACGTGGCAGACGAGACTGAATCGCAGGTCGGTGCTCTTGTCCGAGGGGTAACCCTCGTGCTCGGAAACTACGCATCCCGAAGTAGGCAGGATGCGGAAGTCGTCGTTGCTCCCCTCACGGGCTTCGCAGCGGGCGCCTACGTCGTTTCTCTTCCGACGTGAGGTGTCCAAGTGTCCGCAGCCCTACCCAACGAGCAGCACGAACCCCGCCGAGTTCTCAACGCCAAAGAGGCCGCTAAGCACACCGGCCGGTCTCTCAACTTCGTGCGACGTGTCTTGCGGTACGAGGTGCCGGTCGTGCAGCACGCACCAGGAGGCCCGCTGGGCTTCTGGACAACCGACCTCGACCGCTGGTTGGCGAAGCACACGCAAGAGCCGGTCGGGCGATGACCGCCACGGACGAACTGCCCGGTGTCCTGGTGGTCGTCCAAGCCCTGGAAGAGCGAGGGCTGGCAGTCGAGAAGACCCGCCGCACGCACTGGCAATCGCAGTGTCCCAACCCCGACCATCCCGACTCAGAGGCGAGCCTCTGCATTGACGTGAAGCCCTACCACGGGTTCGGTCCGATGAATGTCGCCATTCACTGTCCCGTCTGTCGCTGGAAGGGCTCAGACGTGTGCAACGCCCTCGGGCTGCCCGTGCGAATCCTCTTCGGCAACCACGAGCGGTATCGCTCGGACGACCCCGGAGGAGCCGAACCTCCCCGTCTCAGGGGCGGGCGGCGCCTCGGCCGCCGCGGCAGGGCCCTGTCGGGGGCTGACCCAGCACGACGGCAACCACGCTTAGCGGCGGCTCGGCCAGCGCTGGACCCGCAGGGCGTGCTCACCCTAGCGAGGCGGCCGACCCCGGTCCGCCCGTGCCCGGCACCGGACGACCCTCACGTGGCTGCCAACCTGGGGCTGCATGGCCACGGAACCGGACGCACGTCCTCGCCTGCAGCACATGCCGGCGCTGGACGGGCTCCGGGGGCTTGCCGTCGTGGCCGTGCTGCTCTTCCACGGCGGCTGGGCCGGCGCCAGGGGCGGGTTCCTCGGGGTCGACGTCTTCTTCGTGCTGAGCGGGTTCCTGATAACCAGCCTGCTGCTGGCCGAGCGGGGATCCACCGGGACCATCTCGCTCCGCCGGTTCTGGTCGCGCCGGGCTCGGCGCCTGCTGCCCGCGCTCTTGCTGGTGGTGGCCGCGGTGGCGGCGGCGGCACCGTTTTTCGACCCGTCGGCCCAGGTGGGGCTGCGGGGCGACGCGCTGGCCGCGCTGGCCTACGTGGCCAACTGGCGCTTCGTGCTCCAGGGCGCCGACTACTTCGGCCGCACCGCAGCCGACTCGCCGCTCAACCACCTCTGGTCCCTGGCCATCGAGGAGCAGTTCTACCTGGCCTGGCCGCTGGTCGTCCTGGCGGTGGCCCGCCGGCGCCGGGCCAGGGCATGGGTGGGCGCCATCGCCCTTACCGGCGCCGCCGCCTCGGCCACGGCCATGGTGCTGCTCCACCGTGCCGGGGCCGGCGCCGACCGGGTGTACTACGGCACCGACACCCGGGCCCACACGGTCCTCATCGGCGCCACGCTGGCCGCACTGCTCGATCCGAGAGCGGACGGGTCGTCGGCCACCGCCGCCCTCTGGCCCCGGGCGGGCCGCCTTCTGCTCGGGGTGGCCGGGACGGGCGCCGCCGCCGCACTGGTGGCCGGCGTGGCCCTTGTCCAGGGCGGTGAGCCTTGGCTCTACGACGGCGGCCTGCCCCTGCTGTCGCTGGCCGCGGCGATCCTCGTCGGCCACGCCGTGCTTCTCCCCGATGGCGTGCTGGGCTCGTTGCTCAAGGTCGGCCCGCTCTGCCGCATCGGCCGGCTCTCCTACGGCCTCTACCTGTGGCACTGGCCGCTCTACCTCCTCCTCACCGCAGCCCGGACCGGCCTGTCCGGCGGGTCCCTCCTGGCCGGACGGCTCGGCGCCACCTTCGCCTTGGCCCTCGTCACCGAAAGGCTGCTCGAGCGGCCCATCCGAGCCGGTCGGCTGCGCAGGCCGAGGGCGGGCCTGGCCGGCCCGGTCGCCGCCGCCACCATGACGGCCGTGGTCGTCGCCGCCACCGTCGGGGCGCAGGTCCCGAGCGGGCACGGCCCGACCACCGTCCTGGCCGCCGAGACGGCGGCGCCGGACCTGGCCCGGCCGGTCGCCGAGACGGCTGCGCCGGACCTGGCCCAGCCGGTCGCCGAGACGGCGGCGCCGGACCTGGCCCAGCCGGCCACCCCGGCGGTGGGGGCACCGACCCGGACCAGGAGCGCCGGCGAGCCGGTCAGCACCCTGGTGCTCGGCGATTCGGTGGCCCTCACGCTGGCCCGGGGGATGACGTCCCAGGGCCCCAGGGCCGGCGTGGCCCTGACCGAGGCGGCCCTCCTCGGCTGCGGGGTGGCCCGGGGCGGGCCCCTCCGCTACGTGGGCCAGGAGCAGGCCGAGCCGCCCCCGTGTGCGACCTGGCCGACCCACTGGTCGGATGCCGTGGACCGGCAGGACCCCGACGTGGCGCTGGTCGTGGTCGGCCGGTGGGAGGTGGTCGACCGGTTCTGGAACGGCCGGTGGGCCCACCTGGGTGAGCCCGACTTCGACCAGTACATCGAGGCCGAGCTGGATCAGGCGGTGGCGGCGGCTTCGTCACGGGGCGCCCGGGTGGCGCTGGCCTCGGCTCCCTACTACTGGAGGGGTGAACGGCGCGACGGCGGGCTCTGGCCGGAGGACGACCCGCGCCGGGTGGACCGCCTGAACGAGCTCGTGCGCAGCGTCGCCGGCCGCCACCCCGACCAGGTGAGCTTCATCGACCTGGGCGCCAAGACGGCCAAGGACGGCGGCTACACCCGCTCGCTCGAGGGGGTGCAGCTGCGCTACGACGGCGTCCACTTCACCCCGGTGGGCGCCCGCTGGCTGGCGCCCTGGCTGCTCCCCCAGCTCGAAGCGCTCGGCCCAGCGGTCGGGGGCCCGGCGGCCCGAGCGGAGGCGGCTGCCGGAGAGCGCCGCCCCGGGGTGGGCTGATCAGGCGGCGGCGAGGGTCCGCAGCTGGGGCAGGAGCCACGGGGCCAGCAACCCGCCTGCCTCGGGGGCCACGTGGACGCCGTCGGTCCGCACCCGCAGGCCCTGGATCGTGAGGGCCAGGTGGCCGTCGACCGACAGGCGGTCACCGAGCTCGACCACGGCGACGCCCGGGTGGCGAGCGGCGGCTTCCCGCAGGAGTGCGTTGAAGCGGTCGACGCGAGCGGGCTCGTCCTCCGGCCAGGTCCCCCCTCCCGGGCCCGGCCCCCGACGGAAATAGGGCGTCGTGGCCAGGACCACCCGACCGCCGAGGACGCCGGCGGACGCGATCGCGGTGTCGAGTGAGCCGGCCACGTCGGCGTCGAACTCCGGCGTGCCGATGGACAGCCAGCGGCTTCCCACCATCCGGTCCATCAGCTCCCAGCGGCCGACGAGGACCACGGCGAGGTCGGGCCGGTCCTGCTCGACGCCCGCCCGCCACGTCTGCGGCCACGACTCACAGCCCGCTGGCACGGCCTCGTACCGGCGGCCGAAGTACCGGAAAGGGGCCGTGCGCACCACCCCGCACCCGAGGATGCCGCGGTTGTGGACCGACATGCCGTAGGCCGAGCTGAACGGTTGCAGGGCGGCGGCGGTCGTCTTCGAGACGGAGTCGCCCAGGAACACGACCCTGAGGTGCCGGGTCGCCACGGCGGGGGCGACGTCGGCCACCGGGGCGGCGGGCGGCGCCTCCGCCGGGACGGGCGCGACAGCTTCAGGGGGCGTGATCGGCAGCGGGAAGCCGGGATCCTCGGTGGGGGCAGGCGCCGCGGTGACGAGGGCCTGAGCCTGCCGGGCGCCGACGCGGGCAGCGGCGGCCGTGGCCAGCACCAACAACCCGAGCGTGGCCGCCGTCAGGGCCACCAGACCGCGACGCGCCGCCCGGCGACGGTCGGGGCTCCGGAGGGCGAGCACGGCCGAGAGGATACGGATGGCGGGCGCCTCCCCCGCGGCACGGCCGGCCG
>JAUJNH010000012.1 GCA_030448245.1 Acidimicrobiales bacterium | reverse complement strand
GGCAGATCCGGCTGCCGGAGTTGCGGGTCCTATTGGCGGTCACTGAGTCGTCGGTCGGCCCCCTCGATGACGGTGGGCGCGAAGGCCAGCATCTCCCGTTCGATCTGCAGCCGAGCACTTCCGACCGACGACTCCCACTTTTCGTGGAGTTGAAGCATCCATGTCAACTCGTCGTCCGCCGCCTCCCAGAGCTGCCAGAGATGCCAGGCGCCCGTAGAAGGCTCGATGACGCCCGCCAGCATGAGTTCTGCAAGCCAGCGAGCCCTCAGCCATCCGTCCTCTGCCGGCGCAACCACCCGCAGCCCGTGTTCGTCCAGCATCGCTTGGAAGAGGGCTTCAACCTCGCTGCTGTCAAGTCTGCGCGGGTCCGCTGGCAGGATCGCCAGCGCAAGAGTCGCCTCGCCCTCGACACCCTTCGCGACGAGATCGACGGCCTTGGTGACCGCGGCATCAGGGCGGAACCCGTCACCCAGGACCAACTTCGCAGCGAGACGCAAGAGGTCGAGCCGATTGGACTCAGCGAGTGCCATGGCCTCAGCGGGCCGGGGCGACCCCGAGCGAGTCGAGGAGGTGGCGCACGCGCCGTTCGATCTCGTCGCGGATGGGCCGGACGGCTTCGACGTCCTGTCCGGCCGGGTCAGCGAGCTCCCAGTCCGCGTAGCGCGTGCCGGGAAAGAGGGGGCAGGCGTCGCCGCAGCCCATGGTGATGACGACGTCGGCGGCTTGGACGATCTCGTCGGTCCAGGGCTTGGGGAACTCCTGGGCGATGTCGATGCCGATCTCGGCCATGGCGAGGACTGCGGAGGGGTTGACCTCCTTGCCCGGTTCCGAGCCGCCGGACCAGGCGACGGCTCGTCCGCTGGCGAGGTGGTTGAACCACCCGAGGGCCATCTGGGAGCGGCCGGCGTTGTGGACGCAGAGGAACAGGACGGTGGGGAGGCCGTCGCTGGCCTTGCCCTCGACCCTGGCGAGGGCGGTGAGCCGCTGACGGGCGAACCGTTCGGCCAGGAGCGGCAGGAACGTGGCGACGCGGGCGCTGCCGGCGAACTGGTCGTAGCTGGTGGCGAGGAACCGCTCGATGGTCTCGGTGCCGAAGATGCCCTCGAACTCCTGGTGCAGCTTGGTGGCGGCGGAGCGAAGGGCGAGGCGTTGGTCGGCGGAGCGGTCTTCGATCGATGACATCCTGGGGCTCCTTCAGGCGGCGGTGGAGTGCTCGTGGGGGACGACGAGGTCGCGGGCGGGGGCGTCGGGGAACAGGAGGCGGGCCAGGGCCACGGCCACCAGCCCGCCGGCGAGCTGGGCGGCGACGAACCCGGGGGCCGAGGCGGGCTGGATGCCCGCAAAGGTGTTGCTGAGGGTGCGACCGATGGTGACGGCGGGGTTGGCGAAGCTTGTGGACGAGGTGAACCAGTAGGCCGCGGCGATGTACCCGGCGACGGCGAAGGGCGCCGCAGCCGACCGGCCGGAGCGGACGACGCCGAGGATGACCATCACGAGCCCGAAGGTGGCGACCACCTCCCCCAGGAGCAGTCCGCTCGTGTCCCGCGCTCGGGTGGACAGGGTGACGGCATCGAGGTCGAACATGAGGTTGGCGACGATGGCCCCGGCGCAGGCCCCGACGACCTGGGCCGCGACGTAGGCGGCGAGCTCACGCGTGGTCAGGCCGCCGAGGATCCGGTCGGCGAGGGACACCACGGGGTTGAAGTGGGCGCCGGAGACCGAGCCAAAGGCGAGGATCAGGGCGAGGAGCCCACCGGCGGTGGCGATCGAGTTCTCGAGCAGCTGCAGCCCCGGGTCCTCGGAGAGCCGGGAGGCGAAGATCCCCGAGCCGACGACGACGGCGACGAGGAGCCCGGTGCCGACCGCTTCTGCGCCGGCCTTGCGGGCCAAGGCCGGAGACAGGGTCAACAGCACGGCCGGCGCCGGCTGTCGGCTGGCGGTGCAGCCTCGGCGAGCTCGAGCAGCGTGCGGCCAGCGCCGGCGAGCGCCTCGGCGCGCAGCCGGTAGTAGGTCCAGTACCGGTACTTCGACGACTCGACCAGACCAGCCTGGCGAAGGACCTTGAGGTGATGGCTGACAAGCGGTTGCGGAACGCCGAGCTCGTCGACGAGGTGACAGACGCACAGCTCCTCAGCGGCCAGCAGCTGCACGATCCGCCACCGCAGCGGCTCGGCGAGGGCCTTCACGTGATGGAGGGTCGGCCGGTCCACATGCACCCCCATCAGTATGGATACTGCTCGATGAAGATCTTGGTCGTCAAGCGCACAGTTCGTGAACCGGCGGCGGCCATGAACCCACTCCGGCCGTGCCGTCGGCCTCCCGCCAACGTCTCCGCAGACCTGAGGGCCGCCGTGTCACCTCGAACGTCGTGCGGTCAGGCGCGCAAGACGTTCCTGAGCTGCTCCAGTCGCGCCGGCACGACCGTGCAGTTGACCCATCGGCCGACCTTCACCTTGGTGATCAGGCCGGCGTCGGCCAGTACCGAGAGGTGGTGCGACACGGTGGGCTGGGACTTGCCCACCGGCTCCTCCAGATCACAGCTGCAGGCCGTCCCCTCGGGCGCCGCGGCGATGAGCGACAGGAGCCGAAGACGGACGGGGTCTGCCAGCGCCTTGAACGCCGATGCCAGCACCTCGGCGTCGGGCTCATCCAGCGCCGCCGACAGGAGCGGAGGGCAGCACTCCTCGATGGTGGCGATCCTCTTCATCGAACCTCTTGACTCCATCGACAGCTGTCGATACATTGACCAGTATCCATACGTTAGCCGATCCGGAGGTCATCCCGTGTCCCGAGTCCAGCTCGCCCTCAACGTCCCCGACATCGACCAGGCCGTCGACTTCTACACCAAGCTCTTCGCCACCGAGCCGGCCAAGCGCCGGCCCGGGTACGCCAACTTCGCGATCGCCGACCCGCCCCTCAAGCTCGTCCTGTTCGAGAAGGCCGAGGCGAGCGCCCGTCTCAACCACCTCGGCGTCGAGGTCGAGGACAGCGACACGGTGTGGCAGCACCAGCAGCGCCTCCGCGACGAGGGCGTCGGCTCCCTGGAGGAGTCCGGCACCTGTTGCTTCGCGAAGCAGGACAAGGTGTGGGTGGACGGCCCCGACGGCGCATGGGAGATCTACACCGTCCTCGTCGACACCGACGCCTTCGGCCAGAGCTCGGCCAAGGTCGACGACCAGACCGACGACCCCCTGCGCTGCGCCTCGGTGCCCGAAGCCGCCGCCCGCTGCTGCTGATGCCGGCGCCTCCCGCGGCTTGACCGGTTCGGACGGCCTCGCCGGATCGACACCTGCGGGGCCAGGGCTAACGCCCGCTTCCAGCTGCCCAGCGCCTGCTCCTGGCGTCGTCGTTCGGGAGCGCCGCCCTCTTCCTGGTCGAGACATCGAGGGTGGCTACTTCGACAAGACGTCGTCGCCGTCGCCGGGGCTCTTCTGGTGGCCGCGAACGTCCGGGCCATCCGCACCTACGACTGAGGCCGGAGGAGGTGCCGGCGCCTCCGTGCCGTCTCGACCCCTGGGAATCACCTGCTGCTGCAGTCCTCAGCGGTGCTCGGGGTTGGAGAAGTCGAAGCGGCAGCCGGCGTCCCACTCGGAGCGCTGGTTGCCGTGCGCGGGGATCCCGCCGGCGTCCTTCAGCATCCGGGCGAGGTGGAGCAGGTTCCACGTCATGAACGTGAGGTTGCGGTTGGTGAAGTCGTTCTCGGGACCGCCCGAGTCGGGGTCCAAGTAGGAGGGCCCCGGGCCGGCCTCGCCGACCCAGCCGGCATCGGCCTGTGGCGGGATGGCGTAGCCGAGGTGCTGGAGCGAGTACAGGATGTTCATGGCGCAGTGCTTGACGCCGTCCTCGTTGCCCGTGATGAGGCAGCCCCCCACCCTGCCGTAGTAGGCGTACTGCCCGGCGCTGTTGAGCAGGCTCGAGTTGCCGTACAGGCGCTCGATGACCCGGGTGCAGACCGAGGTCTTCTCGCCCAGCCAGATGGCCGAGGTCAGCACGAGGATGTCGGCCGCCATCACCTGTTCGAAGATCTCCGGCCACTCGTCGCGGTCCCAGCCGTGCTCGGTCATGTCGGGCCAGAGGCCGGTGGCGATGTCGTGGTCGACGGCCCGGATCACGTCGACGGTGACTCCTTGGCGGCGCATGATCTCGATGGACCGGTCGGCCAGGCCCTGGGTGTGCGACGGCTCCGGCGAGCGCTTCAAGGTGCAGTTGACGACGAGCGCCCGCAGGTCGCTGAAGTCCCAGCTGCTCTGCTGGCACAGCTCGTCCTGCTTGGGCGACAGCGCGGTCAACGGTTCGACAGGAGCTGAGCCGGCATGCGGGCCTCCTGGGTGGGTGGGCGGACGATCATGAGACCATCAAAGCCCGGCGCCCCAGCAACCGGAAGAGCGTGAGGTCGCTCACCGCCTCAGGATCCGGGGATGATGGAGGCATGGCCGGCAACCGCCCCGAGGAGGAGGTTCCGGGCCCGGTCGTCTACCAGGGCTGGCGGCACGTCACGTTCCTGCACTGGCGGTACGAGCCGGACGTGGTCCAGGCCCTGCTGCCGCCGGCGCTCACGGTCGACGTCGTCGACGGCGCCGCCTGGATCGGCCTCACCCCGTTTCTCGTCGAGGACTTCCGGGTGTCCGGGGCCCCGGCTGTCGCCGGGCTCTCGTCATTCCCCGAGACGAACCTGCGCACCTACGTGCGCGACCCGAAGGGCGGCGACGGCCTGTGGTTCCTGTCGCTCGACGTCGAGAGCCTGGCCACGTTCGGCGCCGGCCGCCTCGGCCTCGGCATCCCGTACCTGGCGGCCCGGATGCGGGTCGAGGCCACCGGCGCCGGAGACGAGGCGACCGGACGGGACGGGCCGCCCGCCACCGTCCTCTACGAGAGCCGGCGCATCACCGGCGGGTCGGCCTCCCACCGCATCTCGGTCCAACCCGGGACGCCGATGGGCGACACGCTGTCGGAGCGGGACGCGCAGCTCATCGGCCGCTGGCGGGCCTACGCCCAGCCCGGGGGCCGGCTCGTCCAGATCCCGGTGCAGCACGAGCCGTGGCCGGTGCACTCGGCGACCGTGATCGAGCTCGAGCAGTCGATCACCGACGCGGCCGGGCTCCCGCCGCCCGAGGGTGAGCCGCTCGTCCACTACGCACCAGGCGTCGACGCCCGGTTCGGCCCACCCCGGCCGGTGTAGCCGCCGGGCCTCGCCCCCGTGCCATCGGCGGCGCCGGGCGCCGGCCCGAGGTTGCTGGCCGCGGAGGCGAGCCCGGCGGCGGGAGGCCGTCCCCGGCTACTGCTCTGGGATTCGCTGCGTGCCCGGGGGCGACCGTCATGCGGCCACCGGCTAGCGGGGGAGGTCGATCGTGGCGCCGGCGGGAACGGCGCGCCGGGTGTTGGTCACCTGGCTGATGCCGAGGTCGTCGGCCGCGACCGTGGTGTTGTCGCAGCCGCCCGCCCGCCCCGGCTCGTAGCTGACGATCAGGCCCCGCGGCGCCAGCCGCCGCCCCGACAGGCCGACCGCCTCGAGGCCGCTCCAGCGGACCGTCACCGACGGGTGGTCGCAGCGGGCGAAGACCTCCGACCACACCGTCGGCGCGTCCAGCCGGTCGCCACCGGCTTCCAGGTGGCGGATCACGCTCGGCCGGCCCGTCGCCAGGTCGGTCACCTCGCCCTGCCACAGGCCCGGCCGCGCCGGAGCACGCGCGATGCGCAGCCGGTACCGGCGCCCCGGTTCCCACGGGTAGTCGCGGGTGTTCGGGTCGTGGGGGGCGCTGGAAAGGGGCGATGGCGTACCGGCCAGGATCTGGCCGTCCGGGCTGTACCCGCCCCAGTTCACGGCCCGGCCGCCCGGGTGGTTCCGGTTCCACTGCAGCCCCACGTGGGCCGCGCCGCAGTCGCGGCTGCCGTCCCGGAAGGAGGCCTGCAGCGCCCAGAAGTAGAGGCGGTCGACGGCCGGGGGCACGACCACCTCGAGCACCGCCGCCACCTCCACCACGGGCTCGTCAGGGTCGAGGAGCCAATTGAGGTGGAACGACGACGCCCCGTTGGCGGAGCCGGGCTCGCCCCGAACCCGGCCACCAGTCGACCGGGACCAGGGCCAGGACGGTGCCACCCGCGCACACTACGGCCCGCCGACGGACGGGCCGGGCCGGGCCGACGAGCGGAGCGTTCGGCTGCCATCGCTCGGCCGGCGTCCTCCCAGCCTCGAGCAGGAGGTCGGCGATGGCGCCGTCCAACGTCGCCGGGGTGGCGCAGGTTCACCACGTGCACCACCCGTTCGCCCAGCGGCGTCCGGCGGACCATCGCGTAGCGGTTGCCCGGGCGCCCGGCCGGGAACGTTCCGAGGGCCGCCGGCTGTTGTATCCGGTAGCGACGGATGGCAGCAGGTGGCCGCCCGCTCCCAAGGAGGTTCCCCCGTGCAGCAGCCCACCCCCGACCAGGCGATCAAGGCGCAGGCCCTGGTCACCGCCCGCTGGGTGGCGCGCGCCGAGACCCGTGGGCTGCGCATCGGGACCTGGGTGCTGATCCTGGGCTCCCTCGCCCTACCCCGCCCGGCCGGGTCGGTCGTCGGCGCCATCAACCTGCTGGTGATCCTGGGTCAGGTCGTCTGGGCCTCGCGTGTCGCCGCCCGGGCCCGCCGCGAGCTGGCCCAGGCCGACCCCGTGCGGCTCCGCACCGTCTTCGAGCAGCTGCGCAAGCTGCCGGGCCCCCGCCGCACGTTCGAGGCGCTCCACGCCGCCCTGGCCGGCGCCGGCGTCTCGCCTGCCGGGGGCGCTCCCGTGCCGGCTGCCGGCCCGGCC
Source organism: Acidimicrobiales bacterium (assembly GCA_030448245.1). Taxonomy (GTDB): domain Bacteria; phylum Actinomycetota; class Acidimicrobiia; order Acidimicrobiales; family JAUJNH01; genus JAUJNH01. The sequence goes on along the minus strand of JAUJNH010000012.1, from coordinate 53,750 downwards.
CCGACCGTCGCGGCCTCAGGTCCCGGCGACGGCCTCACCTGCTACGAGCGCGGCAACCACGTCCCTGACTGCCCCCACCGCCCGCTCGACGGCAGCGGGGCCCTGTAGGTCACTCCCGCCAAGAGCGGCGAGAAGCCAGCTTCTTCTGCAGGGGCTCGGCGCCGCCGCGCTGAGCTCTCGAGAGGGCGCTACCGCCCGTAGGTGCCCTCGCGCCGCTCGGTCTCGCCGCCGGTGGCCTCCCACACCTCGGCCACCGTGGCGTAGGTGCCATCGGGCAGGGCGTCGAGCAGGTCGAGCACCGGCTGGCGGGCGAACTCCTCCCGGGCCACGGCCCGGAGTTCGTCGGCGCTCCCCGGGAAGGCCGACGGTCGCAGTGACGCGGCCAGCTCGGCCCGCATGTCGGCCTCGTCCGGCTGGACCGGGCTGTTCGGGATCTCGACGTCGGCGCGCCGGCCGACGCCCGGGTCCTCGGGTGCCTCGTGGGTGAAGCCCTCTTCCCGGCCCTCGTCGAAGCTGAGGCCCTGCAGCATGGCGGCGCTCTCGTGGACCATCTGGTCGTCGATCCGGGGGCTGTGCTTGGTGGTCTCCCGCTCCATGCCGAACCCGTACCCGACCTCGCCCCGCTCCACGCCGCTTGCCGAGCCAGCTCGCCGGGTACCGGGACGCCATGCCGAAGGACCGCGACCAGCTGACCCCCGCCGACCCCGAGGCCGCCGAGCACCTGACCACCCACCGCGGCCAGGGAGCCGCCGGCACGGGCCGAGACCTCCTCCCGGAGGAGGCCGGCGACGAGGCCGGCCCGCTGGCGTCGGCCGCCGACGAGCCGGCGGCCGATCCCGGCGACGAGGGGTGAGCCTGCCGGCGACCCCTCCGGTCTCCACCGCCGAAGCCGCCGCTGCGCTGGGCATCACCACGCTGCGACCGGGTCAGGGCGAGGCGATCGAGGCGGCGGCCGCCGGGCGTGACGTGCTGGCGGTCCTGCCCACCGGGTGGGGAAGTCGGCCATCTACCAGGTGGCCGCCCTCCTGGTGCCGGGGCCCACCGTGGTGGTGTCGCCCCTGCTCGCCCTCCAGCGGGACCAGGTGGCCGGGCTCGACGCGGCCACCAACGCCGGAGCCGGCTCGATCAGCTCCGCGGTCACCGACGGGCAGCGGCGCCGCACGCTCGGGGGCCTTGCCGAGGAAAGCCTCGAGTTCGCCTTCCTGTCACCGGAGCAGCTGGCGTCCGAGGATGTCGTGGAGGCCCTGCGACGGGCCCGGCCGTCGCTGTTCGTGGTCGACGAGGCCCACTGCGTCAGCGAGTGGGGCCACGACTTCCGGCCCGAGTACCTGCGCCTCGGTGTCGCCCTCGACGGCCTCGGACGACCCCCGGTCATCGCCCTGACCGCCACCGCGCCCCGACCAGTGCAAGAGGAGGTGGTCGCCCGGCTGGGCCTGCGCGACCCGCTGGTGGTCGTGCGGGGCTACGACCGGCCCAACCTGTTCCTGTCGGTCGAACGGGCCCACCAGGCGGCCGACAAGCGCCGGCGGGTGCTCGACGCCGTGCGCCACGCCGGTGGTCCCGCCATCGTGTACGCGGCGACGAAGAAGGCCACCGAGGAGCTGGCCGGTGCCCTGGTCGCCGAGGGCCGGCGGGCCGCGGCCTACCACGCCGGCCTGGCCGGGAGGGTCCGCACCGAGGTCCAGGACCGGTTCATGGCGGGGGAGCTCCAGGTGGTGGTGGCCACCAGGGCCTTTGGCATGGGTGTCGACAAGGCCGACGTGCGCGCCGTGGTCCACCACGACCCGCCGGGCTCGCTCGAGGCCTACTACCAGGAGGTCGGGCGGGCTGGTCGGGATGGGCTGGCCTCGGTCGTCACCCTCGTCTACCGCCAGGAGGACCTGGGGCTCCGCCGCTACCAGGCCGCCTCCGGCGCCCCGCCCGTGGCCGACGTGCTGGGGGTGCTCGATGCCCTGCGCCAGGGGCCGAGCTCGCGGGCTGCGCTCAGGTCGGCCACCGGGCTCGGCTCGTCGAGGGTGGCCCGGGTGCTGAACGAGCTGGAGGCCGTGGGCGCCACCGGCACCGACCGGCGCGGCCGCAGCCGGCTGGCCCCTGACCGGCCCGGCGTCGAGGAGGTGCTGGCCCGGCTCGACGAGCGGGCCGATCGGCGCAGCCGGTTCCAGACCTCCCGGGTCGACATGGTGCGCGCCTTTTTCGAGGCCCGCACCTGCCGCCGCGCCTTTCTGCTGGGCTACCTGGGCGAGGCGTACGAGGGACCCTGCGACGCCTGCGACGTGTGCTGCCGGGCGGGAGGCCCGCGGACCTCCGAGCTGGCCGAGCTGGGCGAGCAGGTCGTGGTCGACGGCGCACCCGCCGGCGAGCTGGCACCCGGCGCCCGGGTCCGCCACGGCGCCTTTGGTGACGGCGAGGTCCTCGGGGTCGAGGACGAGGTGCTGACCGTGGTCTTCGACGACGCCGGCTACAAGCAGCTCGACCGGGCCCTGGTGGCCGACGCCGGCCTCCTGGAGGTCACGTCGCCCCCCGCCTCGTGAGCGGCCGCGGCGGGCGGCGCGACCGGGCGACGGCGGTCAGGCCACGTCGCGGCGGGGGAAGGGGCCGGCCCTGGCGTAGTTGCCGGGGGTGGGCTGGCCCAGGCGGTCGGTGAGCCAGCGGCTGGCCCGGAGCAGCCCGTCGAGGTCGAGCCCGGTGGGCACCCCGCTGCGCTCGAACAGGTAGGCCAGGTCCTCGGTGCAGACGTTGCCGGTGGCCCCGGGGGCGTAGGGGCACCCGCCGATCCCGGCCAGGCTGGCGTCGAAGCTGCGCACCCCCATCCCGTAGGCCACCCAGGCGTTGGCCACCGCGGTGCCGCGGCTGTCGTGGAGGTGGAGGCCCAGCTGGACCCCGGCGGGCAGGCGACCGAGCACGGCCTCGACCCGCTCGTCGATGTCGGCGGGGGCGGCCGAGCCGATCGTGTCGGCCAGCGTCAACCGCACCGGTCCGGTGTCGGCGCAGGCCTGCGCCATCTGCACCACCCGGTCGACCGGGACCTCGCCCTCGTAGGGGCAGCCGAACGCAGTGGACAGCACGACCTGGGCGGGAACCCCCTCGTGGCGGGCCCGCTCGGCCACCCGCCGCCACCGCTCGAGCGAGCCGGCGGCCGTGGTGCCCTGGTTGCGGTCGGCGAAGGTGTCGGTGCACGCCACCACGAAGTTGACCTCGTCGACGCCGGCGGCGACGGCCCGGTCCATGCCCCGGTCGTTGAGGACGAGCCCGACGTAGCGCACCGCCTCGTCAGGGGGCAGGCCGGCGCAGACGGCGTCGGCGTCGGCCATGGCCGGCACCCGCTCGGGGTTGACGAACGACGCCACCTCGAGGCGGCGCACCCCGGCCACCACGAGGCGGCGGATCAGCTCGAGCTTGTGCTCGGTGGGCCACACCACCTCGCCGCTCTGCAGCCCGTCGCGGGCAGCCACGTCGCACAGCTCCACCGGCGGCCGTTCCACGACGTCAAGGCTACGGCGGTCCCGGCGCGAGGATGCCGCCCGTGCTCCCCCTCTCCACCCGGTCGTGGCTGATGGTCGGCGGGCGGCTGGCCCTGGCCGCGGCCTGCCTGGCCGCACCCCGCCTCGTCCTGCGGCTCCTCGGCTTCCCGGAACGATCCTCGACCGCCTGCGCCTTTGCCCGGATGCTGGGCGTGCGCGACCTCTCGATGGCGCTGGCCCTGCTGGCCACGGCGACGCACCCGGCCAGCCACAAGCGGGTGATGCGGATCGCCGGCTTCGTCGACCTGGGTGACGTGGCCGCGGTTGCGGTGGGTGCCGTCGGCGACCCGGCGCTGCGACCGGCGGCCGCCCGCAACCTGCCGTTCGCCGGCGGCTCGGCGCTCTTCTCCCTCCTCGCGGCGAGAGCCGAATGACGGGGCCCGGCGACCGGCGGACGAGGCCAGTGGCGTGAGGCTGGCCGCGGTCGACGGGCGTTCCTGCCTGGTCGTGGCCGGAGGGGTGGTGGACCTGGCCAGCCACGGCTTCCCCGACGAACCCATGGCCTGCCTGGCCCGCTGGGGCGAGCTGGCCGCCTGGGCGGCGGCCACCGAACCGGCGGCCACGGCACCGCTGGTCGAAGCCCGGCTCACCTGCCCGGTGCCGCGCCCCACCCAGGTGTTCGCCATCGGCCTCAACTACCGGGCCCACGCCGAGGAGACCGGGGCCGAGGTGCCGTCGGTGCCGCTCACCTTCACCAAGTTCCCGTCGTGCCTGGCGGGCCCGCGCGACGACATCCCGCTGGTGCCGGGCTCGGTCGACTGGGAGGTCGAGCTGGTGCTGGTGGTGGGCGCCGGCTGCACCGTGGGCCAGGACGTCAGCGAGCGCCAGCTGCAGCGGGCCGGGCGGCCGCCCCAGTTCTCGCTGGCCAAGAGCCACCGCGGCTTCGGCCCGATCGGTCCGTGGGTCACCGACGAGGCCGACCCCCGCGACCTGGCCATCTCGTGCGCGCTCAACGGCGAGGTGGTGCAGGCCAGCCGCACCAGCGACATGGTGTTCGGGCCCGACGAGCTGCTGGCCCACCTCGGCGGGGTCTGCGACCTGCGGCCGGGCGACCTGGTGTTCACCGGCACGCCTTCGGGGGTGGGGATGGGGCGCACCCCGCCCCGCTGGTTGCAGCCGGGTGACGTGCTCGTCTCCACCATCGAGCACATCGGGACGATGGTGAACCGCTGCCGGTGACGGCAGGCAGCCACCACGTCTACGACGCCTGATCTCCTGCCGGAGGCAGCCCCGGACGGCGGACGGCGCGTCGCCGGCGGCGCTGGTGGCAGGTCTGGCGCCGCAGCGCATGCCGAGATCCCGGCGGGCCCTCGCCCTCGGAGCACTGGGCGCGCTCGTCATCCTGCTGCTGCTGCTGCTCGGCTTGACCCGGACCCGTCCGGGTGAGGACGTGCCCGCCTACGACCCCACCACGACGACGAGATCGGCGGTCCAGGCGGTGCCCCCGTCGATCACGGCCCGGCCGACGGTCGCTCCTCCCCCCACCCCGGCGCCGGCCGCGGCGACCACGAGCACGCGGCGGCGTTGACCCGGGCGGCCGCCTCCGCCGTCAGACGGCGGTGATGGCGACGGCCTTCACGGCCACCCAGATGTCGGTCCCGGGAACCAGCGCCAGCTCGGCGGCGGCGGCGGTGGTCACCTCGGCCACCACGGGCAGCAGGCCACCCACCCGCACCCGGGCCACGCCGGCGCCGGTCTCGACCGCCTCGATGCTGCCCCGCCAGACGTTGCGGGCGCTGCCGGTGGGGCGGTGGTGGGCCAGCGTCACGGCCCTGGGGTCGACCACGAGCACAGTGGGGCCGGCCGGAGCGACGGGCACATCGAGGTGGACGCCGCCCACCACCACGCCGCCACGACCGTCACCCCGGCCGACCCACCGGTTGGTGCCGACCAGCTGGGCCACGTAGGAGGTGGCGGGCCGCAGGGCGAGGTCGGCCATTGCGCCCACCTGCACCACCCGGCCCGCCTCGAGGACCACCGCCCGGTCGCCCAGGCTGGCCGCATCGACGGGATCGTGGGTCACCAGCACCCGGACGCCGGCCACGGTGGCCAGGTGGCGATGGAGCTCGGCCCGCAGCTCGGTCCGGGCGGCGGCATCGACGGCGGCGAGCGGCTCGTCGAGCAGCAGCAGGGCCGGCTCGAGGGCCAGGGCCCGGGCCAGCGCCACCCGCTGGGCCTCGCCGCCCGAGAGCTGGCGGGGGCGGGCGCCGGCTCGGCCGGTCAGACCGACCCGCTCCAGCCAGTCGCCGGCCACGCCCCGGGCCGCCGACCGGCCCAGGCCCCGGCGGTGGCGCAGGCCGTAGGCCACGTTGTCGAGGGCGCTGAGGTGGGGCAGGAGCAGGTGGTCCTGGAAGACCACGCCGATCGGGCGGTGCTCCACCGGAAGGTGGTCGAGACGGGCCTGCGCCAGCGATACGTGGCCTTCCGGGGCGTTGGCGGTGAGGCCGGCCAGCACCCGCAGGACCGTCGTCTTCCCGGCGCCGTTGGGCCCCACCACCACCGCCGTCTCCCCGGCCGCGGCGGTGAGGGAGACGTCGAGGGCCAGGTCGCCCCGCCGCACCACGACCCGGGCCTCGAGACCCGCTTCCGGCCCGCCGCTGCTCACAGGGCGCGCAGCCACCGGTCGCGGAGGGCGGCCAGGACGACCACCGACACGGCGAGCAGGACGAGGCTGAGGATGATCGCCCCGTCCGGGTCGCGGCCGTTCAGGGTCACGTAGACGAACAGGGGCAACGTCTGGGTGGTGCCGGGAAGGTTGCCGGCGAAGGTGATGGTGGCCCCGAACTCGCCCAGCGCCCGGGCCCAGGCGAGCACCGCTCCGGCGGTGAGCGACGGGCGGATCAGCGGGAGGGTGACGGTGCGGAACACCTCCCACCGGGTGGCGCCCAGGGTGCGGGCGGCGTCCTCGATGCGCCGGTCCACCTGGCGGAGCCCACCCTCGACGGTCAGCGTGAGGAACGGCAGCGCCACGAAGGCCTCGGCGGCCACCGCCCCAGCCATGGTGAACGGCAGCCGCACCCCGGCCGCCCCGAGGGCCGGACCGACCAGCCCGCGCCGCCCGAAGGCCAGGAGCAGGGCGATGCCGCCCACCACCGGCGGCAGCACCAGCGGCAGGGTGGTGAGGGCCCGGACCAGGCTCCGTCCGGGGTAGTCGAGCCGGGCCTGAACCCAGGCCAGGGGCACGCCCAGCACAAAGGCGGCCGCAACGGCCAGCAGCGAGGTGGTGAGCGACAGCCGCAGCGCCTGTATCGCCGCGGGGGCGCGGAGCTGGTCGACGGCCGACGACCACGGCGCCTCGATCAGCAGCGCAGCCAGCGGCAGGGTGAGGAGGGCGGCGGCGAAGGCACCGCCGGCCACGATCGGCCACGGCGGCCCTGGCCTCCGGTCGGGGTCGGGAACCCGGGCGCCCAGCCTCACGGCCGCTCGACGACGACCTGGGTCGACTTCACCACGCCGACGGCCCGGTCGCCCGGCTGCAGGTCGAGGTCGCGGGCCGCCTCGCTGGTCATCATCGACACGACCCGGTAGGGCCCGGCCTGCACCTCGACCACGGCGACGAGCCCGTCCACCTCGACCCGGGTGACGATCCCCGGGAAGCGGTTCCGGGCGCTGCGGGTGCCGGCCAGCCCGGCGGTGCGGTCGGGGTCGCCCAGCTCGACGGCAAGGCGGGCCAGCTCGGCCCCGGCCACCACCCGCCGCCCCTCTGCGTCGCTGGTGGTGGTGAGGCGGCCGGCGTCGGCCCAGCGGCGGAGCGTGTCGTCGCTGACGCCGACCAGGCCGGCGGCCTCAGCCAGCCGGTAGGTGGTGATGCCGTGCGCCCGGCGGCCAACGGGACCGGGGGTCACGTGGTGAACCCGGCGGCGAGGAGGGCGTCGCGCACGGGCCCCGAGGTGGCGGCGACGACGAACGCCTCGGCGGCCTGGCGTTGCCGGGTGGACCGCACGACGGCGATGCGGTAGCTGACGGCGGCCCCGGCCGCGGTTGCCTGCGGGAGCGCCACGGCCTCGGCTCTTCCGGCGCTGCCACGCACGTCGGTCGCGTAGACCAGGGCCGCGTCGGCCTCGCCGGCCGTGACCTTGGCCAACGCCGCCTTCACGTCCAACTCGAGCGACCGGGGGGCCACCCGCACCGACGCCTCGTCGAGCACCTGCCGGGCGTAGCGGCCGGCGGGGACCGAGGGGTCGGCGAGCACGACGGCCAGGTCGGGCCGGGCGAGGTCGTCGAGCCCGACGACGCCGCGTGGGTTGCCGGGCCGCACGGCGATGACCAGGGCGGTGCGGGCGAAGGTGACGGGCGCCTCGACCAGGGAGGCGGCGACCAGCCGCTCCATCGACGGGCCGTCGGCGGTGGCGACGACGTCGGCCTCGGCCCCCTGCAGCAGCTGGGTCACCAGCTGCTGCGACCCACCGAAGCTGAACCTTGCCCGCACGTGCGGGACGGACGAGGCGGCCGAGGTGAAGGCCTCGGTCAGCGAAGCGGCAGCGAAGACGGTGATCGTGGCCGCATCGCCGGCCTCCGCAGGTGCGGAGGAGGTGCCGTCCGTCCCGCAGCCGGCGGCGAGGACGAGCACGAGCGCGACCTGCGGGAGCCGCCGGGCGGCGGATCGCCTGCAACGACAAGGCGCAAGCGGCTCACCGTGGGTCGGACGCGCCGGCCGCCGCGGTCCGCCTCGACCGAGCGTGGGCACGGCAGGAGGCTACCCGCACGTGCGGTGGCAGGTGGAACCCGGCCCCGACGGGGTAGCCGCACCTGGTGCAGGACGATCTCCCCGAAGACGACCTCCACCGGCGGCCGGCCGGCACCAGCGACGCCACGGTCCAGGCGGTCGGCAAGGTGTCGGAGGCGCTCGAGTGGGTGGAGCGGGCCCGCGGCGCGCTCTACGAGCTCCACCAGCTGCTCGGTCACGCCGACCTGACGTTCGGCGACGCCGTCGAGCTGCTCCGGGAGGCCGGCCACGAGGAGCAGGCTGACCTGGTGGACCGCGAGGTGGTGGGCCGCAACGTGCTGCCCGGCCGCTGGACGTTCGCGGTGGTCGAGGAGTTCGAGGACACCTACTGGGAGCCGGTCCGGGAGGTGGAGCGCCGGGTGCGCCAGCAGCTGGTCGAGGGCCGCCGCCACGTCCTCGAGTCCGAGCTCAAGGAGTCTCGCCGCACAAGAGGCCACAAAGCCCACGAATCCCGCCCCTGACCCCACCGCTCTGTGGCAGCCGGGAGGAGGTCCGAGCGAGAGCGAGCGGGGGAGCCGGCGGAACCCCCCGGGGGGAGCTCGAGGGGGGCGCAGCCTGCGGAGCCCCCCTCGTCAGCCGGCCGGAAGGGAGCTTGCTCCCGAGGCCGGAAGCAACGAGCCGGCCGGAGGCCGACGACAGAACCCCGCCCGAGCGGAGGGAGCGAAGCAACCGAGCGAGGCGCGGCGCGCCGGCGCTACGCGGAGCCGGCGAAGGTCGCGCAGCGGATGCCGCGGTTGGCGAGCTCGTGGAGGAGGGGCAGGGGGTCGGGGAGGAGGACGGCCAGGCCGGCGGCGCCGGGCCGGGCGAGGCCGGTGCCGGCGGCCACCGCGACCACGGCCGCCACCGCGCCGGCGGCCAGGCCGGGCCGGTCGACGGCGCCGTAGACGACCGTCTCGAACGACTGGCCTCGCCGGCCGCGGACCTCGACGCGGACGGCTCCGACCAGGCCTTCCGGGTGAGGCTGGCGGAGCATCGGCAGCGGAGCGGTGAGCCGGTCCCGGCGGGTGGCCGCGACCCGTGAGGTGGCGCGCTGGAGGCCGGGGAAGGCGGGCCCGAAGAGCAGGGCGTCGGGGAGCGAGGCCCGGTAGCAGTCCTGGCCGGCGACCGGGTCGGGGAACCAGGCCAGCTCGCGGCCGGATCCGCCCTGGCGGCTGATCCAGGCGCCGTCTCGCCAGTCGAGGGCCAGCCCCCGCAGCGAGGCGTGGTGGGCTCGGGCGCACGCCGGCCCGCCGGTGCCGTAGCGGGCGACGTGCACCTCGTGGACCTCGTCGAGCAGGCGCCCGGCGTGGGCGGCCAGCAGGTCCGACAGGCCGGGGGCGAAGCCGGCGCCGACAGCCACCGTCTTGCCCCGGACCCGGGCCTCGTCGTCGAGGGCGAGGAGCTGGCGGGCGGGCGCCAGCTCGTTGGTGCACGAGACGACCGAGACGCCGGCATCGAGCGCCCGCTCGGCCTGGGCGCGGTGGTGCTTGCCGGGTCCGGCGAGGACGGCGACGTCGTGGCCGGCCAGGTCGACCTCGGGCGAGGTGGAGGGCGTGGCCATGGGGCCGAGCGAGGCGCACACGGAGGCGACCAGCCGGGCGTCGGGGTCGGCGACGGTGAGGGCGCGGACGCCGGGGGTGGAGGCCAGCTGGCGGGCAGCCCGGCTGCCGACGGCGCCCGCCCCGAGGACGGCCAGCCTCACCGCAGGTCGGGCCCGGACAGCTCCCGCCAGCCGCCCGACTGGGGCGGCGTGCCGCCGGTGCCGCGGAGGCGGAGCACAGCGGCGACGAGCCCCATGATCCCGACCGCCAGGGACGCTCGCCGCAGAAGCCGGATCACGTGCGCAACCCTAGGCGCCTGGCGGCCTGCGTCAGAGCCAGTCCTTCTTCTTGAAGTGGCGGTAGCCGAGCACGGTGGTGACGGCCATCAGGCCGAGCGCCCAGGCGTAGCCGTACTTCCAGCCGAGCTCGGGCATGTGCTCGAAGTTCATGCCGTAGATCCCGGCGATCAGGGTGGAGGCGATGAGGATGGCGCCCACCGACGTCATCCGCTTCATCACCTGGTTCATCCGGTTGGCGATGAGGGACTGGTGGGCGTCGACGGCGTTGGCGATCAGCTCGCGCTCCTGGTCGAGCTGGTCGACGACCCGGTAGGCGTGGTCGACCACGTCCTGCAGCTGCTCTCGGGCCACGGCGTCGATCGACTCGACCTCGCCGCGTTGGATGCGGACGAGCACGTCGCGCAGGGGCAGCACGACCTTGCGGAAGCGGAGGAGCTCACGGCGCATGCCGAGGAGCTGGGTCTGGATCCTCTGGGGGTCGTCGATCTGGTCGAGGATGATGCACTCCTCGATCTGCTCCACCTCGTCCTCGATGAGGTCGGCCCGGTCCAGGTACCCGTCGACCACCTCGTCGAGCACCACGTAGACGAGGTGGCCGACGGTGGTCTGGTGGGGGCTCTCTCGCTGGAACCGGTTGCGGATGGCGTCGATGCGGCAGGTGTGGCCCTCGGGGCTGCGCTCCCGGACGGTGACGAGCCAGCCGGGGCCGATGAACAGGTCGACCTCGGCCATCTCCCGGCTGTAGGCGACGACGAACGAGTGGTTGGCGTAGTGCTCGAGCTTGGGCCGCTGGCCGTGCTTGCGGGCGTCTTCGACGGCCAAGGGGTGGAGCCCGAACTCTTCGGCGATGCAGGCGAAGTCGTCGTCGTTCGGGTCGAGCACGTCGACCCAGACCAGCTCGCCCTTGCGCTCGACGATCGTGGCGATCTCGGCCGGGTCGTGCAGGTGCGACGTGCCGTCCGTCTCGAACGTCCTCGCCACGATGCTCACGACGGCCATTCTGTCCCGGCCGGAGTGCCGGGCCTCACACCCCGGCGGTGGTGGGACCCTGGGGCCGCACCACCCCGGGGCCGGGTCCGCCTAGTGCTCGTGCTCGATGCGGCTTACCAGCAGCTGCTTGCCCTGGTCGGCGGCGCGCTGGTAGCCCTTCTGGACCTGCTCGAAGAAGGTCCGCAGCTCGTCCTCGGTGCCGGCGTCGTCGAGGTACTTCTGGATCGTCTCGGCGCCCTGGAGGGCGTGGTACACGACGCTGATCACGTTGTAGGTGGGATCGGAGGTGCCGGTGGCCTGCTGGTCGCTCATGGGCCTGCTTCTTGCCGGTCTGGCCCCGTCTGACACCTGGATTGGGCAGCCGGGAATTGCCCTGCGCGGGTCGGTGTCAGTTGGCTGAGCCTGGAGATGCGACGGCGAGGCGGACCTGGTCGAGATCGAGCTGCCGGGCGTCAGGCGCCCGAGCGCGAGACGCCCCGCCGCATCGAGATCCGGTGACGGGGGCCGGGCGACCCCCTGCACTACTCGGAGTACCAGCCGACCACGTCGAAGATCACGTGGCTGGTGCCCGCCAGGTTGTACACCGACACCTTCCCGTCGGCCCCCACCTTGGCCATCACCAGGTTGGTGACGGTCTGGCCGGCGGTGAAGGTGAGGTTGGCCGTGTTGGGCCGGGCAGCCCCGGCCGGGAAGACGGTCAGGTAGCTCCCGGCCGCCGTCGGCTGGGTGACGCTGACGTTCAGCACCACCGCCGAGACCCCGCTGACCGGCACGCCGCCCACACCGGTCACCACCGGCGAGACGGTGCCGCCCGGGCCGACGGGCCCGGTGACGCCGCCGGTGCCGTTGCGGGTGTCCAGGGTGCGGGCCGGGGTCAGGGCCGTGTAGCGGGCCGCGGGTTCGTCCCGGTCGGTGCCGAACCAGCCCACCACGTCGAAGATCACGTGGCTGGTGCCGGCCAGGTTGTACACCGACACCTTCCCGCCGGTGCCGACCTTGGCCACCACCAGGTTCGAGACGGTCTGGCCGGCCACGAACGTGAGGTTGGCCGTGTTGGGCCGGGCCGCGCCGGTCGGGAAGGCGGTGAGGTAGCTGGCCGCGGCGGTCGGCTGGGTGACGGTGACGTTCAGCACGACGGCCGAGACGCCGGAGGCCGGGACACCGCCCACGCCGGTGACGACGGGTGCGATGGTGCCGCCGGCGCCCACGGGGGCGCTGAAGCCGCCGGTGCCGTTGCGGGTGTCGAGGACGCGGGCCGGCGTCAGCGGGTTGAAGAAGGCGCCGGGTGGCCCCGCGGCGGCGTCGGCGAACCAGCCGGTCACGTCGAAGATCACGTGACTGGTGCCAGCCAGGTTGTACACCGAGACCCTGCCGTCGGCGCCCACCTTGGCCACCACCAGGTTGGGGACCGTCTGGCCGGCGGCGAAGGTGAGGCTGGCCGCTTCGGGGCGGGTGGCGCCGTTGGGGAACACGGTCAGGTAGCTGGCCGGCGCGGTCGGCTGGGTGACCGTGACGTTCAGTACCACCGCAGCCACACCGGTCGCCGGGACGCCGCCGACGCCGGTGACCTTCGGCGAGATCGTGCCGGACGGCCCGACCGGGGCGTTGAAGCCCCCGGTTCCGTCGCGAGTGTCAAGCACACGGGACGGGACGAGGCTGTGGAACTCGCCGGGGAAGGTCGTGGTCAGGGCGTAGACGAAGGCCGCTGACGCCGGCGAGGTGTTGCCGGACGGGTCCGTGCTGGTGGCCGTCAGCGAGTGGGGGCCGTCGCCCGAGACGACGACCTCGGCGTCAGCCGGGCCGGCGTTGAAGGTCACCGAGGTCGCGCCGCCCGGGACGACCTTGGCGCCCCGCTCGGTGGTGCCTTCGAGGATGCGGACGGTGTGGCCGGCCTCGGCGCCGGAGACGGTGATGGTCGGGGTCGGGTCGTTGCCCCCCACCGGGCTGTCGGGGGTGCCGTTGACCGACGTGATGGTCGGCGCGGCCGGGGCGGTGGCGTCGACGGTGAACGTCCACGTCGACGTGGTTTCGTTCCCGTTCCCGTCGCGAACCACGGCCCGGGCCGTGTAGGCGTTGCCGCCTTCGGTGAGCGTGGAGGCCGGTGTGAAGACGATGGTCCTGGCGTCGGCGGAGAAGCCGATCGTCCCGCCCACCGAGTTGCCCAGGCTGTTGGTCAGCGAGAACGTCGAGCGGGCCCGGTCGAGGCGCTCGTCGTAGGTGGCGCTGACCGTCACCGGCGGCTGTCCGGTTGACGAGCTGGCCGGGGACGTCGAGACGAGCGCCGGTGCGGTGAGCCCGGTGTCGATGGTGTACACGAAGCCAGGCGAGGTGCCCGACTCGTTGCCCTGCGGGTCGGTGCTGGTGGCGGTGAGCGTGTGGTCACCGTCGCCTGTGAGGACCACGTCGACATCGAGCACGCCCCCGTTGAAGGTGACGCTGGAGGCGCCGGCGGCCACCGTCTTGGTGGCCTTGAGCGTCGCCCCTTCGAACACCCGGACCTCGTCGCCCGCCTCGACCCCGGAGACGACGATGGCCGGCGTCAGGTCGTTTCCGACGGCCGGCGTGGCGTTCACACCGTGCACCGAGGAGATGGTCGGGGAGGTCGGCGAGCCGGTGTCGAGGGTGTAGACGAAGGCCGTGGAGGTGGGTGATGCGTTGCCGGCTGCGTCGACCGCCTCGGCGATCAGCGTGTGGTCGCCGTCGGCGTCGAGGGTGACGTCGGTGCTGGCGGCGGTGGGGTTGAAGGTGACCGAGGTGGCACCAGGAACCGCGGGGGCCGGGACGACCTTGGTGCCCTTCACGGTTGCCCCCTCCAGTATCCGGACGGTGTCACCGCCCATGACCCCCGACACCACGATGGCCGGGGTGGGATCGCTGCCGGTGACCGGGCTGCTCGCCGAGCCGTTGACCGAGGCGATGGTGGGCTTGGCCGGCGCCGACGTGTCGAGGGTGTACACGAACACGGCCGACGGGGCCGAGACGTTGCCGGCCGGGTCGACTGCCGTGGCCCTCAGGCTGTGGTCGACCTCGCCGGCGAGGACCACGTCCTCCTCTGCCCCAGCGTTGAACGTGACCGTGGTGGCGTCCTCGGGCACCACTGCGGCGGCACGCTCCACGCCCGCCACCAGAACGCGGGCGGTGTCACCCGCGACGAGACCCGACACCACGATCTCCGGGCTGGTGTCGCTCCCGGTGGCGGGTGAGGTGCTGTCGCCGCCGACCGACCCGATGCCGGGGGCGGCCGGGGCGGCGGCGTCGATCGAGAAGCTCCACGTGGACTCGGTCTGCTGATCGTTCCCGGCGTTTTTGGCCGTCGCGGTGGCCGTGTACGGGCTCCCGGCCGGGGTCAGCGCCGAGCCCGGCGTGAAGACGACGGTGGAGCCGCCCGAGGCGAACGTCGTCGCCCCGGCGATGGCCACGTTCGTGGCGTCCTTGACCACCAGGGTGGAGCTGGCGTGCAGGGGCTGGTCGTAGGTCGCGGCCACGTTCGGCGCCGACTGGACGCTCGCTCCACTGGCCGGTGAGGTCGACTGCAGCACCGGTGCCGTCCCGGCTGCCAGCACGGTCATCCCCCCACCGAGGAGGGTGACGGCCACGACCGCCAGCCCACCCAGCCGCACAGAGCGGTTCCTCCGGTTGCTTCCCAGGATGCGGGCCAGTGCTGCCCTGACGCTCTTCTCCGCCGCGTTACGCATCTTTCCGTACCTCTTCCTCATCGTCCGAACAGCCCGCCAGCCCCCCTGCCAGAGGGCAGCCACACGTCGGCCGTTGGCCCCGGTGCGATCACACCCTCAACCGCCGCCTCCCGTTTCGTCAATGATCCGAATGGACCATCTGGCGGGAAGAACCACAACAAGAAGGCATACTGCGGCATTGTGCGATATCGCCGACAACCGGGACGAACTCGGGCATCTCGGGCGCAGGCCCTCGGATATGCCGCCGTCGGACCGATCAGGGCCAGGGGCCTCCGCCCAGCCGGCTCCCCGTTCAAGGGGCGTGCTCTCCCAGGGGCAGCTCGGTCGATGCCACCTCGGTGACGTGCTACGAGAGCAGGGGCCGCAGCACACCCGGCCACGCCTCGGCGACGATGCCCCTGGCGCCGTCCTCCGATTCGCTTCGCTCGACGACGTGGATCGACACCGCCTGGGGCCCTCGGTGGTGTGCACGATCTTCGGGTCCTACGAGACGATGTGGACGTCGACGTGGATGGGGCCTTCGGCCAGGAGGTTCCCCGGGATGGCGCACGTCGCCTGCACCAGGCCTCGACGGCGGTCCCCCGACGCCCAGCGCCGATCGTTGCCATCTCGGTGGGCGGGCCATCGGCCACGACCCTTGGAGCCGGTCCTGCCAATCTCCGGGCTCGTGGTGGGGCTAGAAGGAATCGAACCATCGACCTCAGCATTATCAGTGCTGCCGGCGCGCGCCAAGCCGACACCGACGCTGACCTGGGGAGATGAAGGCCGACGGGTTCCCTCTCGCACGTCGTGCCCCGCACGTGCCCAGCCAGATCGCTGTCCGATGTGGATCCTCACAGGACGTCGATCTGCAGCGAGGACCGGCCGCCGCGGCCAGCCGCCCGTCGGCCGTGACCAGGGTGGCTTGAAGGACATCGGCGAGGGCAACGTAGAACCCGTCCCAGGCGCGGATCGAGGCTCGCCGCGGGCGGTGTCGGCCACGACCTCGTGAGGCATGAAGCGTCAAACGACCAGCATCGGGCCACAGGCCCCGAGGCTCGTCCAACGCGGCCAGCACGTCACTGCGCCCGATGCCAGAAGGGTGACGGGTCGTGCGTGCTACGGCGGCCTCCGGACAGATGTACGAGCGAGCGCTAGCGTCGCGGCCATGAGGCTGAGCCGCACCGCCACGACCGCCGTCGGCAGCCTGGCGCTGCTCAGCCTCGGGTTGGTCACAGCGACCCCGGCCGCGGCCCTCGAGAGCGCCAACGGCGTCCGCCTGTACCGGGCCGTTCAGATCCCCTATGGCCCGTTCGGCGAGAACTGCACCGCCGACACCTTCACCCTCACCTGCTACGCCAGCTACAACGACCGCTTCTACGTCAAGGACAAGAAGGCCGACGGCTGGTCCGCGGCGTCTTACTTCGAGGTGAGGGCACCGGGCGCAGCGGTGCGTGCTACAACCCGTACGGCGAGGGCAGCCACAGCATGTGCGACCTGGACTTCGTAGCCGAGTCGGCGACGGTGTGCTTCTGGCCGGCGAGCATCGACCGCGACGGCAGGAACGTCCTCGTGTACAACAGCAGCGACGGCATGAGGAGCTGCACCGAGGTGTAGCAGGCACGGCCGCTCTGGTAGCGGGGGCATCGCAGGTCACGACGAAGGCCGCTTTGAACCGACAACCCGCCCGACCGACTCCGCCGTGCCCCGCACGTGCCCCGAAGTGCTGACATCGCCGTTACGGGGGACTGCCGCACCGGTCCCGAGCTCGCTGCGGGCGCGATCCGGGACGGCTACCGGACCGGTCGGCTGACGGCGGCGAGTGCCCGCATCCTGTTTCGCCGCAACGTCCTCGACGAGAACATCGAGGAGATCGCCCGGGCCGAAGGCATCCATCCCAGCACCGTCTCGCGGCGGCACGGCCAGCTGATCGCCAAGGCTGAGCAGTGGGCTTCCGTAGCCTGAGCGGCTACCGGCTCAGCCGTCGGTGCTTGGCCGATCCACAGGTGAGGTGAACAGCCGCTCCATGCGTTGAGCGGCAGACCGGTCAGCGTCATCGGATGCGTGGGCGTAGACGGCGAGGGTCAGCCTGGGATCGGCATGCCAAACCGGCGCTGCATGACCTTCGGGTGCTGGCCGACCTCGACCATGAGCGCGGTGGCAACATGCCGCAGCCCGTGAGCCGTGAGAGCATCCGAGAGGCCGGCACGCTCGGCCGCGGGCTGGAGGATCCGTCTCACGAAGTGACGACGGAGGAGCCCTCCCCGCGGCCCCGTGAAGAGCGGGGTCCTCGAGCGCAGCGTCGGCCCGGAACCGCCGGATGTGCTCGGCGAGCGCTCGGGTCAGGAAGGGCGGCACGGCCAGGGTGCGCACGCCATGGCCGGTCTGGGGCGCCTCGACGGTCAGCTGCCCTGCGAGCTCGGCGAGCTGTCGGGCGACGCGGACCTCGCCGCGGAGGAAGTCGACGTCTTCGATGCGCAGGCCGGCCAGCTCGCCCCAGCGCAGGCCGAGCACGCCGGCGGTGAGGACGAGGCCGCGGTAGCGGTCCGGGGTCGCCTCGACCAGGCGAGCGAGGTCGTCGGGACCGAGCCGGGGATGCTCCTTCGCCTGCACTCTCGGCAGCTTGAGCCCTCGCACCGGGCTGCGAGCGATCAGGTCGGCCTCGACAGCGGCATTCATGAGGCTGGTGAAGCTGGCCACGTTCCGCCGCACCGTGGCCGGCGCCTGGGAAGCCACGAGGCGAGCGACGATCCCCTGCACGTCGGCGGGGGTGACCGCGTTCAGGGGCTTCCCTCCGAGCTCGGGTAGGAAGTGGCCCAACGCCTGACGGTCACGAGACAGCGTCGACGTCCGCTTGTTGGGGTCCGACGCCAGCCACTGCTCACTCCAAGCCTGGACGGTCACCTTCCGCCCTGCGCTTGAGCTGATCCACGGGCCACGGGCGAGATCAGCCTCGACCGTCGAGAGCCACCTGGTGGCGTCTGTCTTGCGCTCGAAGGTGACCGGAGCGCTGACGCGTTCCCCCGTGTAGGGATGCAGGTACCGCGCCTGCCAGCGCCCGGAGGGCAGGCGCCGAAGGGAGCCAAACTGGCGCATCAGTTTGCTGTCCAGTGCAGGTCGATGCCTACACAGGCTATTGAGCGTTCCTCGTGATGTCTACATTCATCTCCTGCGGGCTCCCCGTGGGGCCTTCCCGGGCCGGTTTCGTGCCCACTCCGTGCCAAGAGCGTGCCCACTCGAACTGGTCTTAAAGGGTCCTGAACGGTCGTGAACGGTCTTAGCCGGGAACGACGAAGGGACCCCCGAAAGGGTCCCTGACCTGGGCTTTTCGCTTGTTTGCTGGGTGGGGCTAGATGGAATCGAACCATCGACCTCAGCATTATCAGTGCTGCGCTCTAACCGACTGAGCTATAGCCCCGGGAGGGGAGGCCACGTTAACCCACGTGGGCGGTCTCCCGGCCAGCCGGTTCCTTGGCCGCCGCGCCGTTCGTGGGCTGGGGCTGGGCGTCGGCGCCGGCCTCGTCGGGCTCGGCCGGCTCCAGGCCGGGAGGCTCGGGGCGGTCGGTGACGAGGGCGTCCTCCTCCTCCTGCTCCTGGTCGAACAGGACCTCCTCGAGCACCCAGACCTGGACGCCGCCGACGAGGTCGGACAGGAGGTTGAAGAGGAAGGCGCCGAGGATCCACATGCCGGTGCCGAGGAGGGCGAACAGCACGGCCAGCGCCACCGCCGAGCGGAACAGCACCTTGCCCTCGATCGTGAACGCGTCCAGCTGCAGGTTGGTCGAGATGGTCGTCTCGAGCTGGTCGATCATCCCCTGGCCGTCGGCCACGGTCCACAGCAGCACGCCGGCCACCACCACCACGAGCGCCAGGCACAGATGGAAGAGGAAGGCCATCTTGGCCAGCGAGAACGTGTCGATCTTGCGAAGGACGCGGCGTACTCGGCGGCCCTGTGCCATGGAGGCGCAGGCTACCTGGTCAGTCACCGGCGACGGGCTCGGGCGCGGGCCCGTTCGCCCCCGACCTCGGCCACCACCTCGACCTCCCGGCCGGCGGCCGCCCACGACACGAGCCGCCCGCCGTTGGCCCGGGCCAGGTCTTCGGCGCTGGTCCGCCCATGGACGGCGCCGCTGAGGGCGGCGGCGTCGGCGGCGGTCTGGGCCTCGGCCCTGGCCACCACGACCTCCCCCAGCCGGCCCAGGCCGAGCACGACCAGGGCGGCGAGCGCCACCACCACCGCCATCAGCGGGAGCACCTGCCCGCGCTGTCGCATCGATGCTTCCTCCCTCGGGACGAGGGCCGCACAGCAGGGGGAGGCGAGCGGGGGTGCCGAGGGCGCACCGAGACCGGGCCGAGGACACGGCCGACTGACCCGCACGGTAGCCGGATCAGCGGCACCGCGCCGTCCCAGCCCGGGGCCTGGTGCCGGGGTGGCAGCATCGGGGGATGCTGACCCGTCTGGTCCACCGCGTGCAGGAGGTGGCGCTCGGGCGCCGCACGAGCTACGAAGCCGGCGTCCTGACCGTTTCGAGCGACGCCGCCGCCGCCCTGTTCGACGATCCCGCCCTCGGCGGCGTCACGCTGACGTGGGCGTCGCCCGGCCAGTCGATGCGGATCGTCAAGGTGCTGGACGCCGTCGAGCCCCGCACCAAGGGGCCGGGCGGGGGCGGGATCTTCCCCGGCCTCCTCGGCCCCCCTGCCCCCCAGGGTCACGGCGAGACCCACGTCCTTCGGGGGGCGGCCGTCGTGGCCGCCGGGTTCCTGCCCCGGGCCCAGGAGGCGGTGGTCGACATGAGCGGCCCCGCCGCCGAGCTCTCCCCGCTGGGCGCCACCTCCAACCTGGTGGTCGAGTTCACGCCGGCCGACGACGCCCCGTGGGAGGCGGTCGAGGTGGCCCTGCGCAAGGGGGTCCTGGCCCTGGCCGTCCACCTCGCCGACGCCGCCGCCGGGGCGGACGCCGACGAGGTCGAGGAGCTGCCCGACCCCAGCACCCAGCCGGGTGACCTGCCGCGCGTCGGCGCCGTCATCAACCTCCAGACCCAGGGGGCGTTCAAGGACGTCTTCGTCTACGGGCGCAGCTTCAGCGGCGGGCTGCCCACCCTGCTCGACCCCGGCGAGATCGACGACGGCGCCATCGTCAGCGGCCAGTACGGCCACCCCGCGCTGAAGAACCCCACCTTCGTCCACCAGAACAACCCCGTCGTGAACGAGCTGCGCCGCCGCTCGGGCCAGGACCTGCAGTTCGCCGGCCTGGTGATCTCGCCCGAGCCGGTCAACATGGCCGACAAGCAGCTGATCTCGACCTTCGCGGCCCGGGTCTGCGCCGCCGCCGGGTTCGACGCCGCCGTGGTCACCAAGGAGGGGGGCGGCAACGCCGACGCCGACATGGCCCTCAAGATGGACGCCCTCGAGGACATGGGCGTTGCCGCCGTCGGGCTGTTCGGCGAGCTGGCCGGCGCCGACGGGACCGGGCCGTCGCTGGTCGTGCCCCCCGAGCGGGCCACGGCCATGGTCAGCACCGGCAACTACGACAGCCGGCTGGTGCTCCCAGCCGTCGAGCAGGCGCTCGGCGGGGAGGACATGCGCCTGCTGGGCGTCCCGGCCACCGACGAGCTCGACCTGCCCGCCGCCGTCGTCTACTGCTCCCTCAGCCCCCTCGGCTGGGGCCGCTACACCGCCACCGCCAACGCCTCCTGACCCCGCCGGCGCCACCGGGGTTGTTGGGGGGAGGACCGGGGGGCACACTGAGTCCATGGCTCGCGTCGTTCACTACATCAACCAGTTCTTCGCTGGCGTGGGTGGAGAGGACTCGGCCGGGCAGGGACCCACGCTGATGGACGGGCCCGTCGGGCCGGGGAAGAAGCTGGCCGAGCTGCTGGGCGACGAGCACGAGATCGTGTCCACGGTCTGGTGCGGCGACGACAAGGCCCCCGATGCGGCCGACGAGATCGTCGAGCTGATCCAGGGCGCCGAGCCCGACCTGGTGGTGGCCGGGCCCGCCTTCACCAGCGGCCGCTACGGCCTGGCCTGCGCCCGGGTGGCCGCCGCCGCCGCCGAGGCGGGCCTGGCCGCCCTGGCCTCGATGCACGAGGACAACCCGGGCCTCGACGAGGCGGGCGCCGCGCCGGTGGTGGCCAGCGGCGAGGTCGCTCGGAGGATGGGCCCCTCGCTCGAGAGGCTGGGTGCGGCCGCGGCAAAGCTGCTGGCCGGCGAGGAGCTCACCGCCGACGACGGCCGCATCGGCAAGGTGGCCCGCCGGTCGGTGATGGCCGACGCCCCGGCGGCCCAGCGGGCCGTCGACCTGGTCCTCACCCGCCTCGCCGGCGACCGCGACGCCACCGAGATCCCCCTCCCCCGGTTCGACTCGGTGACCCCCGCCGCCCCGGTGGACGACGTCAGCCAGGCCACCGTCGCCCTGGTCACCGAGGGCGGCCTGGTCCCCGACGACAACCCCGGCAACCTCGAGTCGGCCCGGGCCACCCGCTGGCTGCGCTACCCGCTCGAGGGCGACACCCTGGCCTCCGGCAGCTACCGCTCGGTCCACGGCGGCTTCTCGTCGGTGCACGCCAACGACGACCCCCACCGCATCGTCCCCCTCGACGTGGCCCGCGAGCTCGAGGCCGAAGGGGCCATCGGCCAGCTGGTCGGCGAGTACTTCGTCACCACCGGCAACGGCACCTCGGTGGCCAACGCCCGCCGCTTCGGCATCGAGTGGGCCACCGACATGCGCAAGTCCGAGGCCCGGGCCGCCATCCTCACCGCCACGTGAGGCACGGGCACGCGTTGCGGGGCAACGCTGGCGAAGGAGCTCGAGCGGGCGGGGATCCCCACCGCGCTCCTGTGCAACCTGACCTCGATCGCCCAGCGGGTGGGGGCGCCGCGCATCGTGCCGACTCGCGGCATCCCCTACCCGACCGGCGACCCGTCGCTCGACCCCGCGGCCGAACGGGCCTGGCGCCGCCAGCTCCTGGAAAAGGCGCTGGAAGCCGTTAGCACCGCCGTCACCGAGCCCACCATCTTCGACCCCAGCGAGCGGAGCTCCCCGGAAGGGATGACATCGGGCTCGAACGGGGATGCAGAGGACGAGACCAGCTCGACCGAGACAGCATCGGAGCCCACCCGTGCCTGACAGCGTGATCCTGGCGGCCACCCAGGTCCTGGCCCACACCCCGAACCTGGCCCCCCACGGCTCGAAGCCCCGCCGCGAGCTGCCCAAGGACCAGGCGGTGGCCGACGCCTTTTCCGCCGCCCTGCGCACCTTCGACGAAGCCGTCGCCTACCCGCCCCACCAGGCCTACCTCAACGCCCTGCACCCGCGCGACCTGGGCCCCCGCCCGTGGCAGCCCCTGGCCGATGCCTCCCGCTGGACCCCCGCCGGCGAGCTGATGCCCGAGGACGAGTTCCTGGGCCTGATGGCGTCGGTCGACCAGTTCGACCTCCTCGTCCTGTCGCCCGAGCGGGTCGAGCAGGCCACCGAGGCCCTCTCGCAGCACCCGCTGGCCAAGGGCTTCGACCTCGACCGCCTGGCCAAGGCGGCCGGCGACGTCGAGGCCGCGGCGGCCGCCCCCGGCAGCCTGGCCCTGCTGCCCGGCGCCGTGATGCGCATGGGCGAGGAGCACGACGAGTCGCTGGCCGCCAGCGTCCTCGTCGACAACCTGGCCGCCAAGGCCACGGCCACCCTGGCCCTGCTCCACCTGCTCGACAAGCACGGGATCGACCCCACGTCCATCGACTACGTGCTGGGCTGCGGCGAGGAGGCCATCGGCGACCGCTACCAGCGGGGCGGCGGCAATCTGGCCAAGGCCGTGGCCGAGGCCGCCGGGCTCACCGAGGCCTCCGGGGCCGACGTCAAGAACTTCTGCGCCGCCCCGGTTCCCGCCCTGGTGGTGGCGGCCAGCCTGGTCGCCTCGGGCGTGTTCAACCGCGTCGCCGTGGTGGCCGGCGGCTCGATGGCCAAGCTGGGCATGAAGTTCCAGGGCCACCTGAAGAACGACCTGCCCATCATGGAGGACGTCCTCGGCGGCACCGCGTCCATCGTGCAGGCCGACGACGGGGTGTCGCCCCGCATCCGGCTCGACGTCGTCGGCCGCCACAAGGTGTCGCACGGCGGGTCGGCCGGGGCGGTCATGGAGGCGCTGGCCATCGAGCCGCTGGCCCGCAACGGCATCGCCCTCACCGACGTCGACGACTACGCCACCGAGCTGCACAACCCCGAGATCACCGAGCCGCAGGGCTCGGGCAACGTGCCCGAGCGCAACTACAAGACCATCGCCGCCCTGGCCGCCCGACGGGGCGACATCGACAAGGCCGACATCGCCGCCTTCGCCGCCGAGCGGGGCATGCCCGGCTTCGCCCCGACCCAGGGCCACCTGGCGTCGTCGCTGTGCTACCTGCCCCACGCGGTGGATCGGCTCACGGGCGGCGACGCCGAACGGGTGATGCTCATCGCCAAGGGCAGCCTGTTCCTGGGCCGCATGTGCCAGCTGTCCGACGGCATGAGCGTCCTGCTGGAACGCAACCACAAGGAGGACCAATGAGCGCAGCGAATGAGCGGGCGAAGGACGAGCGTCGCCTGTCTGGACTGAGGAGCGGAGGAGGCGAGCCGAGGGAAGCGACGAGGGAAGACAGGCGGTCAGCGAGTCCTGATGCACCGCGGGAGGCACAGTGAGCACCGACCTCGTCACCGAGGCCACCAAGGAGACCTTCCGCGACCTCGTCGCCGAGGGTCAGGTCCTCGTCGACGTGTGGGGCCCCGACTGCCAGCCGTGCCTGCGCATGATGCCGCACGTCGAGAAGCTGGCCGAGGAGAGCGGCGGCTCGATGCGGGTGGTGAAGCTGGAGGCGCCAAAGGCGCGCCGGCTGTGCATGGAGCTGAAGGTGATGGGTCTGCCCGCCTTCCTGCTCTTCCGCGACGGCGAGGAGGTGGCCCGCATCAACGGTCCTCAGGTCACCGAAGAAGCCCTGACCAACTGGCTCAACGAGAAGACTGAGGCCAAAGCGGCCCCACCGAGCGACAACAAGGAGTCCGCGTGAGCGTGCTGAAGGACAAACAGGTCATCGCCCTCGGCGAACGGGACGGCGTGTCCGGTCCCGCCATCGCCGCCGTCGCCAAGGCCGCTGGGGCCACGGTGGCCTTCACGGCCACGGAGTGCTTCGTCTGAACGGCCTCCGGTGCCATGGACCTCGAGAGCCAGGAGAAGATCCTCCGGCTCAGCCAGGCTCACGACCCCAAGGACCTCGTCGTGCTGATCGGCGCCCCCGACCCGGAGGCAGCAGAGATCACCGCAGAGACCGTGGTGTCGGGAGACCCGGCGTTCGCAGGTGCCCTGGCCGGGACCCAGTTGGGTCTCGACGTGTACCACGTCCTCGACGACGACGTGAAGGCTGAGGTGCCTGACGACGTCTGGGACGACCAGATCGGCGTCATGGCCGAGGTGCTGGAAGCCGAAGCCCTCGTCGCCGCCGTGGCCTCGATGCGCAAGCAGTAGCGACCCCACCGCTGAACCGGGCTCGGCAGGAGCCAGCACCCGCGATCAAAGCTGCGCCCGGTTCGTGAAGCTCAGCCAGCCGCCGAGTCGGGGTCGAGGACGGCTTCGATGGGCGCCACGGCAGCGACCTGGTCGCCGGCGTCCATGTTCATGACCCGGACGCCGGTGGCGTCGCGGCCCTGGCTGGAGATGTCGCGGACCGAGGTGCGGATGACCACGCCGCCCGAGGACATCAGGACGACCTCGTCGTCGAGATGGACCATGAACGCGGCCACGACCTTCCCCTTCTTCGCCGAGAGGCGGATGGCGATGAGGCCCACGCCACCCCGGGTCTGGGACCGGAAGTGGGTCAGCTGGGTGCGCTTGCCGTAGCCGGCGTCGGTGATGAGCAGCAGCGACCGGTCGTCACGGCACACGTCGCACGAGACCAGCTCGTCGCCCTCGCGCAGGCCCATCCCCCGGACGCCCTGGCTGTCGCGGCCCATCGTGCGCACGTCGGACTCGGCGAAGCGGATGGCCATGCCCTTGCGGCTGACCATCAGGATGTCCTCGTCGCCGGCCGTCTTGATGACCCGCACCAGCTCGTCGGCGTCGAGCAGCTTGATGGCGATGAACCCGTCCCGCCGGGACTTGTCGTACTCGGCCAGCAGCGTCTTCTTCACCTGGCCGCACCTGGTAGCGAAGAACAGGTGGCCGCCACCGTCGAAGTCGCGGGTGTCGATGATCGTCTGGATCCGCTCCTCCGGGGCCAGGGGCAGC
The DNA here is from genome assembly GCA_030448245.1 of Acidimicrobiales bacterium. Lineage (GTDB taxonomy): Bacteria > Actinomycetota > Acidimicrobiia > Acidimicrobiales > JAUJNH01 > JAUJNH01. Next base: position 28,773 of record JAUJNH010000012.1, on the reverse strand, counting down.
AGGTTAACGATCGGGGTGCCTTTGGCCGCCCGCTCCCGGATCGGGATCTCGTGGGCCCGCAGCCGGTAGACCTTGCCCCGGTTGGAGAAGCACAGCAGGTAGGCGTGGGCGCTGGTGTGCAGCACCTGGGCCACCAGGTCCTCCTCCTTGAGCTTGGCCCCGGTCACCCCCTTGCCGCCGCGGGCCTGGTTGCGGAAGGCGCCCGCCTCGAGCGACTTGACCCAGCCGGCCCGGGTCATGGTGATGACCAGGGGCTCGTCGTCGATCAGGTCGAGGTCGACGATCTCGCCGTCGTCGTGGGTGAGCTCGGTGCGCCGGTGGTCGGCGTACTTCGCCCGCACCGTCCCCAGCTCGTCCTTGATGACCTGGCGCAGGGCGATCGGGTCGGACAGGATCCGCCGGAGCTCGGCGATCTGGGCCCGCAGCTCCTCGAGCTGCTGCTCCAGCTCGACCCGGGCCAGGCGGGTCAGCTGGCCCAGGCGCATCTCGAGGATGTCGTCGGCCTGCACCTCGGAGAACTCGTAGGGCTCGGCCATCAGCGCGGCCTTGGCCGCCCGCCGGTCGTCGCTGGCCCGGATGAGGGCGATGATGGCGTCGATCACGTTGACGGCCTTCAGCCGGCCCTCGCGCAGGTGCTCGTCGCGCCTCGCCTTGTCCAGCCGGTGCTGCGAGCGGCGTGTGAGCACCTCGACCTGGTGGGCGATGTAGGCCTCGAGCGCCGTCTTCAGGTTGAGGGTGCGGGGGACGCCCGGGGTGCCGCCCGAGGCCCCGACCAGCGCCACCATGTTCACGCCGAAGCTGGTCTGCAGCGGGGTCAGCTTGTAGAGGTTGTTGAGCACCACCTGCGGGTTGGCGTCGCGCTTCAACGGGATGACGAGCTTCACCTTGCCGCCGGCCGACTGGTCGATGGCGTCGGCGATGCCGTCGAGCAGCTTCTCGTTGGCCAGCTCGGCCACCTTGGCCAGCACCGCCTTGGGGCCGACCTGGTAGGGCAGCTCGGTGACGACGATCTCGAAGCCCCGCCTGGTGTCCTCGATGGTGGCCCGGCCCCGCATCTTGATGGAGCCCCGTCCGGTCGTGTAGGCGTCGATGATCCCCTGGCGTCCCAGGATGAACCCACCCGTCGGGAAGTCGGGGCCGTGCACGAAGTGCATCAGGTCGGTCGGCGTGGCCTCCGGGTTGTCGATCAGGTGGACGGTGGCGTCGATGACCTCGCCCAGGTTGTGGGGCGGGATGTTGGTGGCCATGCCCACCGCGATGCCCTGGCTGCCGTTGACCAGCAGGTTGGGGAACCGGGCCGGCAGGACCGACGGCTCCTCGTCGGTGTTGGAGTAGTTGGCAACGAAGTCGACGGTGTCCTCGTCGATGCCCTCGAGCAGGACGTTGGCCAGGGTGGCCAGGCGGCTCTCGGTGTAGCGCGAGGCGGCCGGCCCGTCGTCCATCGACCCGTAGTTGCCGTGGAAGTCGATGAGCGGGTGGCGCAGCGAGAACGGCTGGGCCATGCGCACCAGGGCGTCGTAGATGGCGCCGTCGCCGTGGGGGTGGAAGTTCCCCATGACCTCGCCGCAGATCTTGGCGCACTTGAGCCGGGTGCGGTCCGACCGGGCCCCCATGGACCACATCCCGTAGAGGATCCGCCGGTGCACCGGCTTGAGCCCGTCCCGGGCGTCGGGCAGGGCCCGGGCCACGATGACCGACATGGCGTAGTCGAGGAACGACCGCTCCATCTCCTCCTGGATCTCGATCGGCTCGATGCCCAGGCGGGGCGGCACCTCTCCTTCGGCGATCGCCGGGATCTCGGGCGGGCCGCCGCCGTCGCCGTTGGTGTCAGACATCCAGGAACCTCACGTCCTTGGCGTTGCTCGTGATGAAGTGCTTGCGGCTCTCCACGTCCTCGCCCATGAGGATGCTCATCACCTCGTCGGCCAGGCTGGCCTGCTCGACCGACACCTGCAGGAGGGTTCGCTGGCCGTCCTCCATGGTGGTGGTCTTGAGCTCGCCGAAGTCCATCTCGCCCAGGCCCTTCAGCCGGTCGAACGGGTTCTTGTGGTTCGGGTTGGCGGCCAGGAAGGCGGCCCGGGCAGCCTCGTCCTTCAGGTACACCCGCTCCTTGCCCACCAGGGTGGAGAACAGCGGCGGCTGGCAGATGTAGATGTAGCCCCGCTCGAACAGGGGCCTCATGTAGCGGAAGAAGAACGTGAGGAGCAGGGTGCGGATGTGGCTGCCGTCGACATCGGCGTCGGCCAGAATGCAGATCTTGTGGTAGCGGGCCTTGCTGGCGTCGAAGTCGTCGCCCAGGCCGGCGCCGATGGCCTGGATGAGCGCCTGGATCTCGTTGTTCTTGAGCATCCGGTCGATTCGCGCCTTTTCGACGTTCAGGATCTTGCCCCGGATCGGCAGGATGGCCTGGTTGGTGGGGTTGCGGGCCTGCTTGGCCGAGCCGCCGGCCGAGTCGCCCTCGACGATGAACAGCTCGGCGTCGTCGGGCTTGGTGCCCCGGGCGCAGTCGGCCAGCTTGTCGGGCATGCCGGCCCCCTCGAGGGCGCTCTTGCGCCGCACCGCCTCGCGCGCCTTTTTGGCCGCCTGGCGGGCCTGGGCCGCGTCACGCGCCTTTGCGATGATGGCCCTGCCCTCGTTGGGGTGCTCCTGGAGCCACTCGAACAGCTTGTCGTTGGTGGCCTTCTCGACCATCGACCGCACCGGGACGTTGCCCAGCTTGGCCTTGGTCTGGCCCTCGAACTGCGGCTCGCGCAGCTTGACCGAGATGATGGCGGTGAGACCCTCGCGCACGTCCTCGCCGCCCAGGTTGTCGTCCTTGTCCTTGAGCAGGCCCCGCCCCCGGGCGTACTTGTTGGCAACGTTGGTCAGGGCCTTCTTGAAGCCCTCCTCGTGCATCCCGCCCTCGGTGGTGGAGATCCCGTTGGCGTAGCTGTAGATCCCCTCGTGGTAGCCGGTGTTCCACTGGAAGGCGATCTCGCACTCCATGTCGCTCTCCGCCATCGAGTAGTGGCCCACCCGCTTGAACAGGGCCTCCTTGGAGGCGTTGATGTGGCCGACGTAGTCGACGATGCCCCGGTCGTACTTGAAGACCCGGCTGTCCTGGCGGTCGGGCCGCTCGTCGACGAAGCGGATCTCCAGGCCCTTGTTGAGGAACGCCATCGTCTCGAGGCGCTCGAGGACGGTGGTGGCCCGGAACTCGGTGCCCTCCGAGGCGAAGACCGTGGGGTCGGGCCAGAAGGTGACGAGAGTGCCGGTGGCCGGCTGACCCCGCCGGACCGGCGCGTTGCCAACGACCTCGAGCTTGGTGGCCGGCCGGCCGCCGTTGCGGAACTCGATCCGGTGGTGCTTGCCGTACTGGTACACCTCGACGACGGTGCGGATGGACAGGGCGTTGACGACGCTGACGCCCACCCCGTGGAGCCCGCCGGACACCTGGTAGGCCTTGCCCTCGAACTTGCCGCCGCCGTGCAGCTTGGTGAGGGCGATCTCGACCCCGGTCAGCTTCTCCCGGGTGTTGAGGTCGGTGGGGATGCCCCGGCCGTTGTCCTCGACCTGGCAGCCGCCATCCGCCTGCAGCGTCACCTCGATGCGGCTGGCGAAGCCGGCCATGGCCTCGTCGACCGCGTTGTCGACGACCTCCCAGATGAGGTGGTGGAGCCCGTTGAGCCCGGTCGAGCCGATGTACATGCCCGGCCGCTTGCGCACCGGGTCGAGCCCGGACAGGACCGTCATCTGGTTGGCGCTGTAGGCCGTGGAGGCCGGCGGAGCGGCTGAGGCTTCGGGCATGCGGGCGGGCGCGCCTTTCCAGACGTCGAGGGAGGATCGCGGACCCGTGGCGGGCCGGGAGCCGGTAGAACAAGTGTACCCGTCTGGGGGGACAGCGTGGCGATGCCCCACGGGCTCGCTGTGGCCGGTGTGGGCGCCGCTGCGGCCCTATCTCAGGTCGCGGTGGGGTCGTTCGGCCCACACCGGGTGCGATCGGCTTCCAGCGACCCTCAGCCGGGCCGCCGCAGACCCTCAGCGGGGGCGGACCCGCACGTGGACGCCCCGCACGACCCCGGGCCCGACGACGTCGGCGGCCCGGCGCAGGATGGTGGCTTCGAGGTGGGCGAGGCTGGTGGCCCACGCCGGGTGGTCGACCTCGATGACCAGGCGGCCGTGCCGCAGCGCGCCCGGGCGGGCGTGCCCGGCGGCCGCCGCCCCCACGATGGCCTCCCACCGCTCGTACAGCGCGGTCAGGCCCTGGGCCGACCCGCCCCCGAGCCGGGCGGCCACCGAGTCGAGGCTCGCCCCGACCCGCTGCGGTTCGGCGTCCGCATCCGCCCGCCAGGTGCTCACCCCGCCGTTCTACCAGCTGTGGCCTGCCGCGGGTCCACCACCCTGACAGGCCACGGCGATCGGCCCGCCGCGGATCAGGGGAAGCGCAGGGCAGGGGCGATCTGGTCGGTGAAGAGCGCGCGCAGCGTGGCCACGTCGACCTCCCGGCCGTCCCGTGCGAAGATGCTGACGTTCAGGAAGAAGGTGCCCCGAGGCCGGACGGCGCCGGCCACGATCCGGGCCGCGGGCCCCGGCTGGGCCGTCACCCGCAGGGGCCCGTCGGTGCCCCTGACCTCAAAGGCGGTGCCGCCGTCGAGCAGCAGCGTGGTGTCGAGCGATCGGGGACTCGACAGCGTGGCGATGCCCAGGATGCTCAGGAGCTCCCGCCCCGTGGGATCCCGCAGGGGCAGGCGCACGGATGCCGTCTGGTCGGTGCCATCCAGCGGCTGCCACCCCGACCCGGCGGCCACCACCACCCGGCCGGCCAGCAGGGTGAGCTCGCTCCCCCCGCCCCTCGGAGGGGTCTGCGTTGGGACAGGCGCCCGGGTGGTGCTGACAGCCTGGCTGCCACCCCCGCCAGGACCACCGTCGCGGCCGTCGAGGCGAGAGGCCATCACGGCCGCAGCCGTCGCCCCCACCAGCACCACGGCGACGGCGACGATCCCCAGCCAGCGACGGGACCCGTCCGGCGGCGGCGGCGGCGTCCCCGCCGGACCCGGGGGCGGCACGGCCCGGGCCCCCGCGGGGGGCACAGCCGCAGGCCCGATGACAGGGGGCGCCGGCCGATGGCTCCACGGAGGCGGCTGGGGCGCCGCTCCAGGCGGCGCCGGCCCGAAGTCGGCAGGCTGGTGCGGCCACCCGGGCTTCCCGTCGCCGGGCGCGGCGTCAGCACCGCCCCGGTCGCCCGAGGGTGCGCCAGCCGGGCGAGGGTCGTCGGCCACCGCACCACCTTCGCCGGCCCGCCCCGATCTGGCAACACGGCCGGGCCTCAGCCCACCAGCTGCCCCCCCTCGATCCGGACGGTGGCGGCCGCGGTGATCCCGGCGGGGACCTCACCGGCGGTCGTGAGCAGGGCCTGGCCGGTGGGGAGGCTGGCCACCAGCGCCTCGATGCGGGCCGGGTCCAGCTCCGAGAACACGTCGTCGAGCAGGAGGATGGGAGCCGAGTCGGCCACCTCGGTCACCACCTCGTGCACGGCCAGGCGGAGCGCCAGCGCCAGGGTCCGCTGCTCCCCCTGGCTGGTGTGGGTCCGGGCCGGCAGGCCGCCGATCGACAGGCCCAGCTCGTCACGGTGCGGCCCCACCGTCGACACGCCTCGCCGCACGTCGTCGACCCGGGCCGCGGCCAGGGCGGCGGCCAGCTCGGCCTGGCCGGCGCCCCACGCCGTCTCGTAGGCCACCCCGACCCCCGAGGCCCGACCGGCCAGGCAGTCGTACGCGGCAGCCACCGCGGGGGCCAGGCGGGCCACCAGGTTGCGCCGGGCGGAGGCGGCGGCCGCCCCGACGGCGGCCAGGCGGGCGTCGAACACGTCGAGGGTCAGCGCCGCCGACTCGTCCAGCCTGCCCCCCTCCACCCCCTTGAGCAGCGCCCCTCGCTGCTTCAGCACCCGGGCCAGGTCGTCCTGCAGGGCGCCGTAGCGGGTGCCCACGCTGGCCAGCGCCTCGTCCAGCAGCCGGCGGCGCCCATCCGGGCCACCCTTCACCAGCCCTAGGTCGTCGGGGCTGAACACGCTGACCCGCAACGCCCCGAGCAGCTCGCGGCTGCGCCCCAGCGGCTGGCGGTTCACCTGCACCCGCACCCGGCCACCGCGTGCCGGCACCTCGGCCTCGAGCAGCAGCCGGCGCCCCTCGCGCTCCCCCTCGGCCCGCACCACCGCCCGCTCGGCCCCCACCCGCACCAGCGCCTCGTTCGGCGCCCCCCGCAGCGACGACAGCGTCGCCAGCCACGCCACGGCCTCCAGCAGGTTCGTCTTTCCCTGCCCGTTGGCTCCGACGATCACCGTCAGCCCCTCCGGCGCGGGCTCCAGCTCAGCCGACCCGTAGCTCCGGAAGTCGGTCAGCCACAACCGCTCCAGCCTCACCGCCAGGTTCCTAGGAACCCTCGAGGGTGGCTCGCATCCTCGAGCCAGGAGCGAGTCCTCCGTCTGAGCGACGGACGAGGGGACGAGCCCTCAGGGACCGCCGCGCCACCACCCGGCTTAGACCCGGACGGGCATCAACAGGTACAGGTAGTCGGGGGTGCCCGACTCGTTCCTGGTGAGGGTGACCTGTTTCATCTTGTCCTGGGCCTGCAGGAGCACCTCGTCGCCGGGGATGGCCTCGAGGCCGTCGATCAGGTAGGCGGGGTTGAAGGCCACCACCAGGTCCTCGCCCTCGTACTTGGCGTCGACGTCCTCGGTGGCCGTGCCCACGTCGGCGGTGGCGACGGTGAGGGTGATGGTCTCGGGCTGGAGGTGGATGCGGACGCTGGTGATGGTGTCGCGCACCAGCAGCTTGACCCGCTTGAGGGCGTCGAGCAGCGGGTCCTTGCCCACGATCAGCTGGTTCTTGTACCCGGAGATCAGGAGCTGGCGGTAGTCGGGGAAGCTGCCGGGGATCAGCCGGGTGGTGAGGCGGGCGTGGCCCACCTCGAAGGTGGCGTCGTGGTCGCCCAGCCGCAGCGTGACCTCGGCGCCCTCGGCCGTGGGCAGCAGGCGCTGCAGCTCGGCCAGGGCCCGGGCCGGGACCAGCACCTGCTGGCCCTCGGACAGGACGTGCACGCCGGGCAGGTCGCGCACGGCCAGCCGGTACTTGTCGGTGGCCACCAGCCGCAGGCCCCGCTCCTCGCCGGCCAGCAGCACGCCGGTGATGATCGGCACGCCCTCGTCGGACGACGCCGCCCGCACCACCTGGCGCAGAGCGTCGCCCAGCACCGCGGCCGGCACGGTCACCGACCGCTGGGCCGGCGCCGGCACCTTGGGAAAGTCGGCGGCCACGTAGGTGCGCACCGAGAAGCTGGCCCGGCCCGACGAGATGTTGAGCTCGTCCTCGCCCCCGTCCACCCGGACGACCCCGGCCTCGAGGGCCCGCACGATGTCGGCCGCCAGCCGGGCGGGCACGACGGCGTCACCGTCGGCCTCGCCCACCACCTCGACCTGGACCTGGGAGAACAGGTCGAGGTCGGTGCCGGTGACCCGGAGGACGTCGCCCGCCAGCTCGAGCCGGACCCCGGCCAGCACGGGCAGGGCCGCGTTGCGGTTGGTCACGGCGCGCTGGGCCGTGCTCAGCGCCTCGACCAGCACATCTCGTTCGCAGCGGAACCGCATGTTCTTCGTTCTCTTTCTAGATGGAGATCTAGGAGCAGTAGTAGGGGCTGTGGATTGTGGAGAACCCCGCGTTCGAGCAGGTCAGCGACGGTGTCGCCCTCCCGTTGCCGTCCCCAGCCTCCCACAGCCTGGCCGGTGGCACGGGGTGGGCGGTGGACAACCGGCTGGCCGTCCACTGGTGGACCACCCGTCATCCACCCTTCATGATGGCCTGGCGGAGCTGGGTGACCTGGTCGAAGACCGCCCGCTTCTCCTTCATCTGGTCGGTGATCTTCCGCACGGCGTGCAGCACGGTGGTGTGGTCGCGGCCGCCGAACTGCTCGCCGATGGCCGGGTAGGAGAAGTCGGTCAACTCCCGCATGACGTACATGGTCATCTGGCGGGCCTCGACCAGGGGGCGCTTGCGGGCCGGGCCGCACATGTCCTCGAGGGTGATGCCGAAGATCTGGCAGGCGGTGTCGAGCACGACGGCCGGGGTGATGCGCCGTCCCTCGCCGGCCGACAGGATGTCGCGGAGGATGCTGTTGGCCACCTCGAGGGTGAGCGGCGTCCCCTCGAGGCTCTCGTAGGCGATCACGTGGGTCAGCGCGCCTTCGAGCTCGCGGATGTTGTCCTTGATGTTGGTGGCGATCAGCTCGAGCACCTCGGGGGGCGGCTGGACGTGCTCGCGCTCGCACTTCTTGCGGAGGATGGCCATGCGGGTCTCGAGGTCGGGCGGCTGCACGTCGGTGACCAGGCCCGACACGAAACGGCTGCGCAGGCGGTCACGCAGCGTCGGGATGGCGCGCGGGTGCGTGTCACTGGTGAGGACGAGGAGGCTGTTGATCTGGAACAGCTCGTCGAAGGTGTGGAAGAACTCGTCCTGCAGGCCTTCCTTGCCGGCCAGGAACTGCACGTCGTCGATGAGCAGCACGTCGACCTGGCGGTAGCGACGCCGGAACTCGTCGCCGGTGCGGCGCTGGATCATGTTGACGTAGTCGTTCAGGAACCGCTCGGTCGAGACGTACTTCACCTGGCGGGCCGGGAACTGGGCCCGGACGTAGTTGCCGATGGCGTGGAGCAGGTGGGTCTTGCCGAGCCCGCTGGCCCCGTAGACGAACAGCGGGTTGTAGCTCTCGGCCGGCGACTCGGCGGCGGCCCGGGCGGCGGCGTAGGCGAACCGGTTGGCCTCGCCGATGACGAAGGCCTCGAAGGTGAAGTCGGGGTTCAGGGCCGTCTGACCGTCGCGAGGACCGGGAGCCGCGTCGGCGGCCGGTGCCACGGGCAGGGCGCCCGCCTCGACGTCGACGCGCTCGTCGCCGTCTGCGCCCAGCGGGCCGGCCGGGAGGGCCACGATCTCGACCCGGAGGGCGCACCCGGTGCCGCCGGCGCCGTCGATGGCGTCGCGGACCAGCGGCCCGTACCGGTAGAGGATCCGCTCGCGCACCAGCATGTTCGGCACGGCCAGCACCAGCTCGCCCGGCTCGCCGGCGACGACGCGGGCCTCCTCGAACGTGGTCTGCCACACCCCCTCGGTGAGCTGCTCCCTGATCGATTCCTTGCAGGCGTCCCACAGTCGCTGTGCGTCGGTCACTTGGCGCCTCTGCCTCCCCGCCCTCGTCCGTCCACACCCTGTCCCCATCTGTGGATGACCGGGGGAAGTCGAGTCGCCCACGCCCCGTGACAGCCAAGCCGTTCCTGCGGGGGTTCTGGTCACGGTAGCACCGCCCTTCTGGCGCCCGACAAGGTCCGGTGGCCGAAAATCCTGCGGCTGGCCGCGGCCCGGATGGTCCGGTAGCCTCGGTTGCGGGCGCCCCCGGCGCGCCCGGTGGTGCGCGCCAGATCGCTGCACCCCGGGCCACGCACCGTGGCGGTGTCGAACCATCGCAACCACCAGGAGCGGCAATGTCCAAGCGCACGTTTCAGCCGAACACCCGGCGTCGGGCCAAGGTCCACGGGTTCCGCAAGCGCATGAGCACGGCCGGTGGGCGCGCGGTGATCCGCTCGCGCCGGCTGAAGGGCCGCACACGGCTGTCGGCCTGACGCGTCCGGGGAAGCGAGAGCCGGCGCTGAGCGAGGTGTGGAGGGTCCGTGGCGCCGATGCCTTCGCAGCGCTGGCCCACCCACGGGCCCATGGCGGCAGCCGACGCAGGAGCGGGCCGCTGACCGTGGCCTTCGTCCCGGCCTCCTCTGTCCCCACTCTGGGTGGCGAAGCGCCTCCCCACCCGTGCGTCGCCTTTGCCATCGGCCGCAAGGTGGGGACCGCCGTCGTGCGCAACCGGCTGCGCCGCCGGCTCCGCGACGAGCTGGCCGCCCTGGGGCGGGCCGGGCTCCTGGCTCCCGGGGCCTACCTGATCGGTCTGGCCCCCGCGGCCGCCGCCCTCGACGGCGCGGCGCTGCGCCGCCACCTGCGCACGGCCCTGGCGGTGCGCTCATGAGCGGCGCCGCCGGCGCGGCGGCCCTGCGGGTGTCGCGGCCGGCCCAGGCCGCGCTGGTGCTGGTCCGGCTCTACCAGGCAGCCCGAGCCGGCCGCCCGTCCCCCTGCCGCTACGACCCCAGCTGCTCGGCCTACGCGGCCACCGCGCTCGAGCGCTTCGGCGCCGCCCGTGGCTGCTGGCTGGCCGCCCGCCGCCTGGCCCGCTGCCACCCGTGGGGCGGCTTCGGCCCCGACCCCGTGCCCGACACCCCCCGTCCCACCACGCGGCCCCGCCGGCCGCCCTGCTGAGGAGTCCCCCCGTTGCTCGCCAACGTGCTCGATCCGCTCTACCAGCTGATGGCGGCCATCCTCGCCGCCATCTACAGCGTGGTGCCCAACTACGCCGTGGCCATCTTCGGCCTGACCTGCATCGTGCTGGCCATCCTGACGCCGCTCACGCTGAAGGGGCTGCGGTCCACCATCAAGATCCAGAAGCTGATGCCGGAGCAGAAGCGCCTCCAGGCCCAGTTCAAGGACGACCGGCAGGCCCTCAACGAGGCGATCATGGCCATGTACAAGGAGAACAAGGTCAGCCCGGTCGGTGGCTGCCTGCCCTTCCTGGTCCAGAGCCCGTTCTTCATCGCCCTGTTCGGGGTGCTGCAGGGCATGAGCCGGGTGCGGAGGTACCCGGCCTCGGTGGTGGGCAAGCCGTTCTCCGAGTGGGGCCCGCACCTGGGCAAGGACGCCCCGGCCGACGCCATCCGTCTGGGCGACCCGCAGCACCTGCCGACCGGCTCGAGGCTCTACGACTCGCTGCGGGGAATGGGTCCCGACCAGTGGTTCCCCGAGTCAGGCCTGAAGCGGCTCCCCCACGCCCCCGGCGAGGTGAAGGCCTTCGGCTTCGACCTGGCCAAGTCGGCCAGCCAGATGGTGTCGGAGGGCTTCGTCAAGTTCCTCCCCTACCTCGTGTTGATCGTGCTGATGATCGGCCTGCAGGTGTTCGCCCAGCGGCAGGTCAACCGGCGCAACCCGGCGGCGGCCGCCGCCAACCCGCAGATGCAGACCATCACCAAGGTGATGCCGTTCCTGTTCGGCATCTGGGGATGGGCCTTCCAGGCCGGGCTGACGCTGTACTGGACCACGAGCAGCGCCCTGCGGATCGTGCAGCAGTGGGCGCTGTACCGCTTCGACCCCACCCTCTCCGAGTCGGTGAAGGAGAAGCGGGAGGAGCTGGCCCGCGAGGCCAGCACCGGCCAGAAGAAGGGGTCCGGCGCCAGCGCCAAGAAGGGGGAGGATGCGTCGTCCAAGAAGAAGCCGGCGCCGATGAAGCCCCGCCAGGCGCTGCGGGAGGGCCAGGCGAGCAGCGGGAAGGCGCAGGCCAAGCCGGCCAAGGCCGGAGCCACGCCGGCCAAGGACGGGGCCAAGCTGTCCAAGGCCGGGGCCACGCCGGCCAAGGACGGGGCCACGCCGGCGGCCAAGGAGTCGAAGGGCGCGGAGCCGAAGAGCACGAGCGGGGCGCCGAAGGTCGGGTCGGCCTCAGGGTCGGTGCCCGGCGGCGCCAAGAGCGGCTCGAACGGCAGCGCCGGAGGCGCGGCGCGGCCGAACCCTGGGAGACAGCAGCCGAAGAAGCGACGGAAGGGCCGCTGATGGAGTGGGTCGAGGTCACGGGCAGGACGATCGAAGAGGCGCGGGAGAAAGCGCTGGACCTCCTCGGCGTGGCCGAGGAGGACGCCGAGGTCGAGGTGCTGGCCGAGCCCAAGATGGGCCTGTTCGGGCGGTTGCGGGAGGAGGCCCGGGTGCGAGCCCGCCTGCTGCCGGCGGTGCCGCGGTCGAAGGACGAGAGCGGGCGGCGCCGGCGGGGCGGCGGCGGCCGTGGGGCCACGCCGGCCGCGCCACCGCCCGCGGCGCCACAGGCCGCGGCGGCGCCGCCACTCAGCGCACCAATCGCTCCGACCACGCGCCAGGGCCGGGTGGCCGTGGCTGACGACGGAGATGCCGTCGACGAACCGAAGGACGGAGCCACGATGGAACCGACGATCTCCGAGGACCGGGTCGAGGTGCCGGTCGCCGAGCAGGCTGAGGTGGCGAAGCGCTTCGTCGAGGGCCTGCTGGCCACGATGGGCCTCCACGACGCCACTGCCACCGTGGCCCTCATCGACGACGACACCGCCGAGCTCCGGGTCACCGGCGGCGACCTCGGCCTGCTGATCGGGCCGAAGGGGGCGACGTTGCTGGCCCTGCAGGACCTGGCCCGCACGGTCGTGCAGCGCAAGACGGGGGCCCGGACCGGTCGGCTGCTGCTGGACGTGGCCGGCTACCGCCAGAAGCGCAAGCAGGCGCTGGAGCGGTTCACCCAGAAGGTGGCCCAGGACGTGGTGGCCAGCGGCACGCCGGTGGCGCTCGAGCCGATGAGCTCGGCCGACCGGAAGATCGTCCACGACACCGCCAACGCCATCGACGGCGTCACCACCAGCTCCGAGGGCGAGGACCCCCGCCGCCACGTGGTCCTCCACCCGGCTTGAGCGGGACGGCACCCGCCAGCCTCAGCGCCGTCCTCGAGCGCAGTGCGGCGAGCGGCTTCCTCGGTCCCCGCTCGCTCGACGACCAGCGAGAGCACGCCCGCGGCTTTGCCGCCGCCGCCCCCCGGGCCCCGGCACCAGCCGAGCTGGCCTGTGACCTGGGCAGCGGCGGCGGCGTCCCGGGCCTGGTGCTGGCCGTCGAGGTGTGGCCCGAGAGCCGCTGGGTGCTGCTGGAGGGCATGGCCAAGCGGTGCGAGCTGCTGCGCTGGGCCGTGGGCGAACTGGGGATCGAGGACCGGGTCACGGTCGTTCACGAGCGCGTCGAGCAGGCCGGGCGGCCCCGCCAACCCCTCCGGGCCGCCTGCACCCTGGTCACCTCGCGCAGCTTCGGTCCCCCCCGGGTGACAGCCGAGGCCGCCGCCCCCCTGCTGCTCCCGGGCGGCGCGCTGGTCGTCTCCGAGCCACCGGACAGCGACGGCGGGCGGTGGCCGGCGTCCGGCCTGGCTCTGCTGGGTCTGCGCCCGGGTGGCGTGGTCCGCACCGACCGGGCCGGCTACATGGTGCTGACCCAGGACCGGCTCTGCCCAGCCGACTTCCCGCGCTCCTGGAAGCGCCAGACCCGCCAGCCCCTGTTCTGACCGCCCCCGGGGGGCGGCTGTTGCACGTGAAACGTAGGGTCGACTTGAGGGTCCTTGCTTGTGCGGCCCTGGCTTGGGAGCATGCACCGAGATGGGATCGCCCGACGACGACCTTGCCGCTCGTGGACGATCCATCTTCGACCAGCTGCGGGGGACCCAGCAGGGTGCGGAACCGGAGGCCGCCCAACCGGAGGCGCCGCTCTCCTCGGACGCCGAGCTGGAGGATCCGACCGACCAGGTCCCCGACGGGGTCGAGCCGCCGATACCTCCTGGCTCGGTCGGAGGCGGCGGCGACGTGGCTGCTCCTCCAGAGGCGCCCGAGGACCCGACCGGCCTGACCACGCCCCCACCGGACGCCGTCCCTGACGTCGTTCCCCTGGAGGCGTCAGCGCCGGCACCGCAGGACGAGCGTCCGGGGGAGGGCTCGGAGGGGAGCAGCAGGCACCATGCTTCGGCGGGAGGAGAGACCGGGATGGACCAAGCTGCGGAGCCAGGTATGGGGGACGGCCGAGCCGGCGCGAGCGGGGCCGAGACCGACCATCGGGAGGTGCGGCCCGAGGGCCGGGAGGGGACGACTGCCCTCCGCCATGACAGCCAGGCTGAACAGCCGCTGGTGGCGGGGCTGTCACCGGATCGGCCGGCGGCCGGCACCGCAGCCACCTCGACCACCGGCACGGTGTCGACGGGGGAGCAGGATCCCCCCGCACCGGACCCCATGGTTGCCGCCGGTGCCGTGGCCGCCGGCGCGACGGAGCCGCCGCCTCTGCCCTCCGCGAGCGGCACGGGACAGGGGGGCCTGAGGTCGCCGTCAGATCTCGCCGCTGCGGACGGGGACCACCAACCGGCCGAGCCCGCGTTCCACGTGGAACCATCGGGCGCCGCCGCCGCCGGCAGACCAGCAGGGGAGGCCGTCGGGGAGTTCCACGTGGAACAGGCGGCGGCCGACGCCGGTGACGACGCCGCCGCCGTCCCGTCGCCCGGGGGAAGGACGAGCAATGCGGCTGGCACCGGTCCGGCCCCTCCGCCCGACGAGGTCGACCTGCGGGATCCGCCCCCGGAGGCCGACGAGCCCGCGGTGGCCACCCTTCCCCCTGCCCCGCCGCGCCCGGTGCGGCCGCTCCCCCGGGTGCTGGCCGTGGCCAACCAGAAGGGCGGGGTGGGCAAGACGACCACGGCCGTGAACCTCGGGGCCGCCCTGGCCGAGCTGGGCTACCGCACGCTGGTGGTCGACCTGGACCCCCAGGGCAACGCCACCACCGGCCTGGGCGTCAACGCCCGGGCCCTCGAAACCTCGGTCTACGACGTGCTGATGCGGGACGTGCCGATCGAGGACGCGCTCGAGCCCACCAGCGTGCGCAACCTGTTCGTGGTCCCCGCCACGATCGATCTGGCCGGCGCCGAGATCGAGCTGGTCCCCGCCTTTTCACGGGAGCTGCGCCTCAAGCGGGCGCTCGAGGGCGTGGCCGACGACTTCGACTTCACCCTCATCGACTGCCCTCCGTCGCTGGGCCTGCTCACGGTCAACGCCCTGGCCGCAGCCGGCGAGGTCGTGGTGCCCGTGCAGTGCGAGTACTACGCCCTCGAGGGCCTCAGCGCTCTCCTCCGCAACGTCCAGCTGGTCCAGTCGAACCTGAACAAGGCGCTCGAGGTGTCGACGATCGTGCTCACCATGTACGACGCCCGGACGAAGCTGGCCGGCCAGGTGGCCGACGAGGTGCGGGAGCACTTTGGCAACGTCGTCTGCCGGCACCTGGTGCCCCGCACCGTCCGGCTTTCCGAGGCCCCCAGCTTCGGCCAGCCGATCATCGTGTTCGATCCGACCTCCCGCGGCGCCATCGCCTACCGGGAGTTGGCGAAGGAGGTTTCCGGTGGCACGCCGCAGCGGGTTGGGTAAGGGGCTGGGCGCGCTGCTCCCGGCGGAGGCCGGCAGGCCCGAGCCTCCCGCGACGAGCGGCGGCGACCTGGTCGAGGTGCCGGTCGCGGCGCTCCGCCCGAACCGCTTCCAGCCCCGCCAGGCCTTCGACGAGGAGGCGTTGGGTGCGCTGGCTGCGTCGATGGCCGAGGTCGGCGTGCTCCAGCCGGTCCTCGTCCGGCCTCTCGGCGACGAGGACGGCCACCCGGTCTTCGAGCTCATCGCCGGCGAGCGGCGGTGGCGGGCGGCCAAGCGGATCGGGCTGGCCACCCTGCCGGCGCTGGTCCGTGACGTCACCGACCTGGCCAGCATGGAGCAGGCCGTCGTCGAGAACCTGCACCGCCGCGACCTCAACCCGCTCGAGGAGGCTGCCGCCTACCAGCAGCTCCTCGAGGACTTCGGCCTCACCCACGACCAGCTGGCCAAGCGGGTGGGCAAGAGCCGCACGACCGTCACCAACCTGTTGCGGCTCCTTCAGCTGCCGCCTCCCGTGCAGAAGCTGGTGCGCGACGGGCAGCTGGCCGAGGGTCACGCCCGGGCCCTGCTGGGCGTGGCCGACCGAGACCAGCTCGAGGCGCTGGCCACCCGGGTGGTGGCCGGTGGCCTCTCCGTGCGGGCCACCGAGGAGCTGGTCCGGTCCTCGTCCGGCAAGGCCAAGCCGGCGCCTCGCCCGAGAGCGGCCGGGCGCACCGGCCCGCCGGGCCGCACCAAGGAGCCCGGCCTCCTCGAGCTCGAGCAGCTCCTGGGGGATCTCCTCAGCACCCGGGTGGTGGTCGAGCTCGGGGCGGGCAAGAGCCGGATGATCGTCGAGTTCGCCGACCTCGACGACCTCGAGCGCATCTACCGGGCCATGACCGGGACCTGAGGTCGAGCCGGAGCAAACGCGGCACCTTCTCCACAGGGTGGGGAGAAGACGGTGGAGAAACAGGCTCATGTGACCTATGTCACATGATGGCTACCCTCCTCTAGATGTGCCGGTCGAGCTCGTCTTCCAGGGCGGCCCGGCCGCGAGCGCCCACCACGCGGGCCACAGGCTCACCGTCCTTGAACAGGATGAGGGTCGGGATGCTCTGGACGTCGAACCTGGTGGTGATGCCGAGGTTGTCGTCGATGTTGAGCTTGGCCACCTTCAGGGTGCCCTTGCGGGCGACGGCGATCTCCTCGAGCACCGGGGCGATCATGCGGCACGGCCCGCACCACTCGGCCCAGAAGTCGACGAGCACGGGCTCGGTCGAGCCCTTGACCTCTTCGTCGAAGGTGTCGTCGGTGATGGTGATCGTGTTGGCACCCATGCTGGGCCTCCTCGGCGGATATGTGATCGGGTGGACAAACCCCAGCGCCGTCATCGGCATTCCGGGGCAGGGCGTCCTGGCCGCGCCTTACCAGGCGGTGGCGGTGCGGGGCGCGGGTGCGTCGTCGGCCGTGGCCTCGAGGAACCGCTCGGCGTCGAGGGCGGCCATGCAGCCCGTGCCGGCGGCGGTGACGGCCTGGCGGTAGGTGTGGTCCTGCACGTCGCCGCAGGCGAAGACGCCCTCCACGTTGGTGCGGCTCGAGCCGGGCTGGGTGATCAGGTAGCCGGTGTCGTCCATCTCCAGCTGCCCCTTGAACAGCTCGGTGTTGGGGGCGTGGCCGATGGCCACGAACAGTCCCTGGACGGCCAGGTCGTCGACCTCGTCGGTGGTCACGTTGCGCAGCCGCAGGCCGGTGATCGAGTCGTCGCCGAGGACCTCCTCGACCACGGTGTCCAGCCGGAGCTCGATCTTCGGGTTGCGCTTGGCCCGGTCGACCATGATCTTGCTGGCCCGGAACCCGCTGCGGCGGTGGATGAGGAAGACCTTGGTGGCGAACTTGGTGAGGAAGTTGGCCTCCTCCATGGCCGAGTCGCCGCCGCCGACCACGGCGATCTCGCGGTCCTTGTAGAAGAACCCGTCGCAGGTGGCGCAGGTGGAGACGCCCCCACCCTGGGCGAACAGCCGCTGCTCGGACGGCAGGTCCAGCATCAGGCTGCGGGCGCCCGTCGAGATCACCAACGTCTGGGCGAGGTAGGTGGGCTCGGCTGCGTCGGGATCGCCGACCCACACCCCGAACGGGCGGCGTGACAGGTCGACCTTCGAGGCTCGCTTGGTGACGATCTCGGCGCCGAACCTTGCCGCCTGGTCCCGCATGGCCTTCATGAGGTCGGGGCCCATGATCCCGTCCGGGAATCCGGGGTAGTTCTCCACCTCGGTGGTCAGCATGAGCTGGCCGCCGGGGCCGTCGGTGTTGCTCGTCTGCTCGCCCTCGAGCACCAGCGGCTCGAAGTTGGCTCGGGCGGTGTAGACGGCGGCGGTGAGGCCGGCCGGCCCGGATCCGATGATCACGACCTCGCGTGTGGCTGGCATGGTGCAGGCTCCTCGTTCGTGCTCGTCGCGCCGCGTCGGGCGCTCAATCCTCGTGGTGCGGCTTCGTGCCCCGCCTGATCAGGAGAAGGCCGAAGAGGATCAGCACAACACCGATCAGGACGTCGATGATCCACACGCTGCGACCCTCGCGGCCGCTGATGCCGGGGATCCGGGCCGTGGCCTCGTACAGCAGCCGCAGGACGCCGATGGTCAGGGCCACGAGCAGGGCGGTGCCGGCCGTGGCGATCATCAGGCCCCAGATCACGGCCCGGCCGACCTTCTCGACGGGGGTGGTCGTCTTGGCCCGGACGCCGTCGACGGTCGACACGATCTTCTCGGTGACCTTGCCGACCCACCCCTCGGGCAGCAGGACGGGTGTGCCCCGTTGCGGCTCGCCTCCGGCGTCGGGAGCAGGAGCCCGGCCGATGGGGGACGCCATGGGGTCGGACACTAGCCTTCCCTCCTCGTGCGGCAGGCTCTGGCGTTGCTGGCCGGCGCCGCTCTGGCCCTGGCGGGGGCGGTGGTGCTCGGCGAGTACGACCTCCAGGGCACCACGGCGGTCGTGGGGTTCCCGCTCTACGGCCTGGCCGTCGCCGAGCTGGCGCTCGCCGTCGGCCGCCGGCTGGCCGCGGCCACCCTGGTCGCCCTCTCGCTGGTGGTCGTGGCCGGGCTGTACCTGGCGCTGTGGGTCTCCTTCGGCCACTTCCGCAACGACGTGTCGCCGCCGGTCCTGTCGTGGGTGATGGTCGCCGCCGCTGCTGCCGCCACCTTCGCCTGGGGCTGGTCCGGCCGTCGCCGCCGGGCCAGGCCGGCCCGCCCGTCCACCGTCTCGGAGGAGCTCCCGTCATGACGTCGTCCCCCCGCCCAACCGTCGCGGCCGGCGCCCGGTGACGGTCCTCGTCACCGGCGGCGCCGGCTACATCGGCGCCCACACCACCCGAGCGCTGGCGGCGGCCGGCCACCAGGTGGTGGTCCTGGACTCGCTCGAGCTGGGTCACCGGGAGCTGGTGGGCGACGCCCCGCTGGTCGTCGGCGACATCGCCGACCAGGGCCTGGTGGCCGCCGTCGTCCGCGAGCACGGCGTCGACAGCTGCATCCACTTCGCGGCCTACAAGGCCGCCGGCGAGTCGATGGAGCAGCCGGGCCGCTACTTCGCCAACAACGTGGGGGGCACCAACGCCCTGCTCATGGCGCTGCAGCGGGGCGGGGTGGACGCCGTGGTGTTCTCCAGCAGCTGCGCCGTCTACGGCACGCCCGAGCACCTGCCGGTCAGCGAGGAGACCCCGATCCACCCCGAGAGCCCCTACGGCGAGTCGAAGCTCCTCGTCGAGCGGATGCTGGACTGGTACGACACCGGCCACGGCGTCCGGTCGATGCGGCTGCGCTACTTCAACGCGGCCGGGGCAGCCGCCGACGGGACGATCGGCGAGGACTGGACGATGACCCTCAACCTGGTGCCGCTGGCCATGAAGGCCCTCCTCGGGGCCCGGCCGCCGCTCACCGTCTTCGGCACCGACTACCCCACCCGCGACGGCACGGCCATCCGCGACTACATCCACGTCGACGACCTGGCCGATGCCCACGTCCGCGCCCTCGAGCACCTTCGCGGCGGCGGGGCCAGCGCCACCCTCAACCTGGGCACCGGCACGGGCTCGACCGTGCGCGAGGTGCTCGCCGCCGCCGAGCGGGCCGCCGGCCGTCCCGTGCCGGCCGAGGACGGGCCCCGCCGGGCGGGGGACCCGGCGGCCATCTGGGCCGACGCCTCGAGGGCGGCCGACCTCCTCGGCTGGAAGGCCGCCCGCGGCCTCGACGAGATCGTCGCGTCGGCCTGGGCCTGGCACTCCCGCCACGCCTGATCCACGCCGGAAGGCTGCTGGCGGCACCGCTGCCATGGTCGACGCCCACGTGCATGTCTGCGATCGACGGTCGGGTCATCCCGTCGGCACCTCGGACCCTGGTGATCTCCGCCGGCTCGACCCCGAGATCCGGCTGATCGCCCTCTGACCGGGCGCCCCAGGCCTCAGAACGGGGCTGAGGCGAGGAGGGTGCAGTCCCTGCGGGCCAGGACCAGGAGGAGGCGGGAGGGCGAGCCGGGGCGGTCGTAGGCGAGGACGACGGCCGGCGTGGCGCGGAAGCGGCCCACCGCCCGGTAGCGGAGGTCGCCCACCGGCTGGCCGGCGGCCGTGGGCCCGGCCCGCACGCAGGCCTGGACGTCGCTGGGGAGGGCCGAGCCGGCGGCGGCCGTGGCCGGGTCGGGGGGGCTGTCGAGGGCCGCGGCAGCTCGTTGGGCCAGGTCTTGGACCTCGATCTGGCTGCCGACGTCGCCGCCGTCCACGACGGGCGCCAGCGGGGTGGGGCTGCCGGCGGGCGGGGGAACGGCCCGCGCCACGGAGGTGGGCGCCGCCGCGTCCGCGGCGGCCCCTGCGGCCGCCGCGGGGGCTGCTGGTGCAGCCAGCTGCTCGGGGGGTGCGGTGGTGGCCCCGGCGGCGACCTCGGCGGCGCTGGTCTGGCGCTCGGCGGCGTCGTCGTCGCCGAGGACGCCGGCGGCCACGGCACCGACGGCGAGGAGCAGGAACAGGGCGGCGGCGACCAGGCTGAGCCGGGGCAGCCACCGTGCCCCTGCAGCCGACGGGGGCGGCGGGAGCCTGGTGACGCTGGCCTGGCGGTCCTCCAGGCCGTTCG
The DNA here is from genome assembly GCA_030448245.1 of Acidimicrobiales bacterium. Classification (GTDB taxonomy): domain Bacteria; phylum Actinomycetota; class Acidimicrobiia; order Acidimicrobiales; family JAUJNH01; genus JAUJNH01. The sequence continues at coordinate 8,625 of JAUJNH010000012.1, read as the reverse complement.
GCCGGGCAGCCGCGGGGGCGGCGCCATCGTCCGCGCCCGCAGCGGTGGCGGTTGCGGTGGCAGGAGCGGCGGCGGCGGCGGCCGCGGCAAAGGCGTCGAGCGCGGCCGCCCGGGCCCGGGCCGCGGCGGCCTGGTCCTGCTCGGGCACCGGCCGGCCCACGGCGCCGGCGACCGCCCGCAGGGCATCGACCCGGGCCTGCCCGTCGGGCCTGGCCGCCACCAGCGCCGCCTCGTCGGGGGTGGCGACGCCGTCCACCACGGCGCTGGCGGCCGCGTCGAGGGCATCGTCCTCGGGGACGGGGAGGGGGGGTTCGGCGGAGCTCACGGTCGGGTCCTAGGACGATCTGCGGGGTCAACCCGGTTCCCGGCCGCCAGCAGCGGGGCCAGGGCCGCCCGGCCCCGGCTGATGCGCGACCGCACGGTGCCCGCCGGCAGGTCGAGGACCTCGGCGATCTCGGCGTAGTCCAGCCCGCAGAGGTCCCGCAGGACCACCGGGCCCCGGAACTCGGGTGGCAGGCGGCGCAGGGCGGCGTCGACGTCGGCGGCCAGCGCCGCCGCCTCCGGGGCCACCGTGCCTGCCACCGGCTCGGCCCCGGGCACGTCGGGGTCGCCGGGCAGGCCCGGGTCGGGCCGCCGCCGCCGCCGTCGCAGCTCGTCGAGGCTGGCGTTGACGGCGATCCGGTAGGCCCAGGTGCCGAACCGGGCCCGGGCGTCGAACGACGGCAGCGCCCGCACCATGGCCACCATGGCCTCCTGCAGGGCGTCGTCGGCGTCGGCGTCGGCGCCCGTCAGCCGGCGGCACACCGCCCACAGGCGCGGCTGGTGGCGGCGGAGGAGGTCGTCGAGCGCCCGCCGGTCGCCCTGCCGGGCGGCGGCCACCAGGTCGGCGTCGGGATCGGGAGCCCGCTCCCGCCCGCCGGGCCCGGCGTCGAGGCCGACGGCCGGCGCCGAGGTGTCGGGCGGCAGCTGACTCACGGTGCCTCGAGCTCCAGCTCGCCGACCACGACCTGGCCGGTGCGGCCCGGGTCGGTGAACCACACGAGGACGGCGCCGCCGCTCTTGGCGTCGAGGTCGAGCTCGAGGTCGCCGTCGACGCCGCTGGCCTTGGCGACGGGCTGGCCCCACCCGCTCAGCGTGGGGGAGGGGGCGCCGGCCACGTAGACCTGGGCGGCCCACGCCCGGCTGGCGCTGCGCACCCGCAGCGTGCCCAGCCGGGCCGGCTGGCGCAGGGTGACGACGAGCCCGACCCCCTTCTTGAGGTTGCCGAACACCGGTGGCTGGCGGTAGCGGTCGGTGGACCACGTCGTGCTCGGGTTGCGGTCGGTGAGCCGCCCGAGCTCGCCGTCGTTCTCCCGGCCGTCGCCGGGCGGCGGATCGAACGAGCGCACGGCGGCCACGGTGGGAGGCCCGGGTCCGGCCGAGCTGGTGGTGCGCCCACCCGAACCCGACGGCAGGGTGGTGGGGACGGCGAGCACGATCAGGGCGGTGGCGAGGGCAGCCACCACGAGGCAGCCGACCACCACGATCGGGGCCCGTGACCGGGCGGGGCGGCGGACCGACCGGGTGCCGTGGCTGCCGCGCCCACCGGGAGCGGGGGCCGGCCGCCTCGCCTGGACCGGCTGCGGCTGCGGCTGCGGCTGCGGCTGTGCCGTCGGCAGCGCCACCGTCGGCGATGCTCGCCGCGATGCGGCGGGGAAGCGGCCGCCGTCGAGGTCGACCGCGGCGACGGCTGCCGTCGGCGGGTCGGCCTGCGGTGCGGCCAGCATGCGGAGCTCTTCGGCCAGCACGCGGGCCGACGCCGGCCGGTGCTGCGGGTCCTTGGCCAGGCAGGCCAGGACCAGGCCCTCGAGCGCCGGGTCGACGTGCACGCCGAGCGACCTGAGGGGCGGCGGCGGCTCTGTGAGGTGGGCCAGCGCCGTGCCCATGTCGTTGTCCCGGGTGAAGGGCGGCTGGCCGGTCAGGAGCTCGTGCAGGACGCACCCGAGCGCGTAGATGTCGGTCCGGGCGTCGATGTCGTGGCCGCCGACCTGCTCCGGCGCCAGGTAGCGGGCCGTGCCCAGCACCACGCCCTCGCGGGTGACGCTGGCCTCGCTCAGCCGCTGGTCGAGCACCTCCTTGGCCCGGGCCACGCCGAAGTCGGCCACCTTCACCCTGGGCCCGGCCCCGTCGTCGACCAGCAGCAGGTTGGCCGGCTTGATGTCGCGGTGGACGATCCCGGCCTCGTGGGCGGCATCCAGGGCCTCGGCCACCTGGGCGGCGATCGGCACGGCCACCTCCGGAGGCACCGGCCCGCCGGCCACCAGGTCCCGCACGGTGCGGCCCGGCACCAGCTCCATCACGATGAAGTCGACGGGGCCGTCGGCACCCGTGTCGAAGGTGGCCACGATCCCGGGGTGGGCCAGGCGGGCCGCTGCCACCGCCTCGCGCCGGAACCGCTCGCGGTAGGCGGGGTCCGACGCGAGCTGCGGATGGGGGATCTTCACGGCGACGGGCCGGGCCAGGATCTCGTCGCGGCCCTCCCAGACGGTGGCCATCCCGCCCTCGGCCAGCCGGCGCACCAGCCGGTAGCGCCCGACCAGGACCTCCTGGTGGCCGGCGGCCGTCCCGGCACCCCCGGCATCGGACACTGCGGGCAAGGCTACCGAAAGCCCTCCGGATCCCCGGGTCGTGGCGGACCGCCCGGCAACCGCCCGCCGGCCGGCCGGGTCCGGTGGGTGGTCAGCGGCCCGACTTGACCGTCACCACGCCGATGCAGCCGGGGCCGACGTGGGTGCCGATCACCGCGCCGACGTCGGCCACGGTGATGTCCTCGCGGGGGACGATGTCGTCGAGGCGGGCCAGGAGGTCCTCTACGTCGGGGGCCTCGGCGTGCATCACGCCCAGCGTGTCGACCGGGCCGATGGCCCGAACCTTGTCGAGCAGGGCGTTCACCGCCTTCGCCCTGGTCCGCTGCTTGCCGGCCTCGGCCACCTCGCCCCCGGTCGTCGGGCTGACGGTGATCAGCGGCTTGATCGACAGCAGGCCCCCCATCAGTGCCTGCGCCCCCCCGATCCGGCCGCCCCGCCGGAGGTTGTCGAGCGTGTCGATCACGGCGACGAGGGTGACGTTGGCGGCGGCGGTGCGGGCGGCCGCCTCGACGGCGTCGAGGTCGTGGCCGGCGGCGGCGGCCTTGGCGGCGGCCAGGGCGACCATGCCCTCGCCGAGGCTGGCGTTGCCCGAGTCCACGATCCGCACCGGCAGGTCGGCCCCGACGCCGTCGGCGGCCAGCTGGGCCGCCTGGATGGTGGCCGACATCTTGGCGGACAGGGTGACCACGACGACGCCGTCGGCGCCGCCGGCCTGGGCTCGGCGGTAGGCCTCCTCGAAGGCGCCGGGGGAGGGGGCGGCCGTCTCGGGCAGCGCAGGCGCCGCCTTGCACTTGGCCCAGAACTCCTTCGGCGTCAGGTCCTTGCGGTCGACGAGCGACTCGTCGCCGAAGCGGATGGTGAGGGGCACGACCTCGATCCCCATCTCGTCGCACAGGGCGGGGGGGAGGTCACAGCCGCTGTCGGACACCACTCGGACGGTCATTGGGGATCAGCCCTTCGTGCTCGGAGGCGGGGCAGCCGCGCTCGGAGTGAGCGGGCCCTGCCAGGTACGACTTCCTCGAGCCGGCTTTGGTGACGCCCGGCCTGGGATCGCCGTCATCCTGTCCGCCGGCGCCGCAGCCTGCCCACGATGGGCCGCAACAGGGCCAGCGACTCGCGCAGCCCCAGGGCGGCCGAGGCGCCCAGGAAGGCGACCCCGCCGGCCGGGACGGCAACCGCCAGCTGCACCGCGGCGCGGGTGCTGCCGGGGGGCAGGACGGCCCGGACGGCGAGGGCGGCGAGGGCCACGGCGACGGCCAGCGAGGCCGTGGCCCCTGCCAGCCTGAGGGCGAAGGTGCCGACGCCGCTGCTCCAGCCGGCCGGCAGCCGGCGGCGCAGCACGGCCAGGGTCACCGCCGAGCCCACCGTGTAGGCGCCGCCGTAGGCCGCGGCCAGCCCAGGCACGCCGAAGCGGGGGAACAGCGCCACGGCCAGGGCGATGTTCGTGGCGTTCTCGACCACGTAGAGCAGGAACGCCGTCCTGGTGTCCTGCATGGACTGCCACACCCGGGTCAGGAAGAGGAAGGCCGAGAAGCCGGGCAGGCCCAGGGCGAAGCAGGCCAGCGTGCCCGCCGTCACCCGGGCGTCGCCCTCGTCGAAGCGGCCGTGCTGCAGCAGGGTGCCGACCAGCGGCCCGGCCACCAGGGCCAGGCCCACGCCGGCCGGCACGATGACGGCCAGGATCGTGCGCAGCCCCGTGGCCACCCGCTCGCCCAGGCCGGCCGGGTCACCCGCGGCCCACCGCTCGGCCATGTCCGGCTGCAGGGCGGTGATGACCGACACGGCGTACACGCCGTGGGGGAGGAGGAAGAAGACCAGCGCGGTCATGTAGGCGGTGACGCCGCCCTCCCGCCCGGCGGCCAGCCGGTACACGACGAGGAGGGCCACCTGGTTGGCGACCACCACGCCCAGGGTCCAGCCCGACAGGCCCACGACCCGCCGGATCGAGGGAGCCCGCAGGTCCCACGTCGGCCGCAGGCCCATCCGGCCGCCGGCCCCGGCGCGGCGCCCCAGGAGCCCGGCGGCCGGCAGCCGGGCCACCTGCACGGCGGCCATGGCCAGCACGCCCAGGGTGGTGCCGAGGCCGAGGAAGGCCAGCGCCCGGGTGTCGTGGCGGAAGGCGCCCACGTCGAGGCTGCGGGCCACCAACGGGAGCAGGAGGATGGTGGCGATCACCACCAGGTTGTTGGCCACCGGGGCGAACATCGGCGCCGCGAACCGCCGGCGGGCGTTGAGCAGGGCCGTGGTGAGCGCGATGACCGCATAGGCCACCACCTGCGGGGCGAACAGCCGCACCAGCCCGGTGCCGACGGCCCGCTGGTCGGCCGTCCGGTCGCCGAAGTAGAGGCTGACCAGGAGGGGCGCAGCCAGCAGGAAGGCCACCGCCGCCGCCACCGACGCCACCACGGCGAGGGTGACCACGGCCGAGATGTCGTGCCAGGCGGCCTCGGCCTCACCCGTGCGGCCCCCCTCGCCCGCCTCGCCCGCCCCGCCCGCCTCGCCTGCGGTGTCGACCTTGGCCAGCAGCTGCACGAAGAGCGGCACCAGCGTGGCCGACAGGACGCCGCCGAGGAGCAGCTCGTAGATGATGTTGGGGGTGGTGTTGGCCAGGTTAAAGGTGTCGGTCAGCAGGTTCTGGCCGATGGCGACGGCCAGGGCGATGTTGCGGCCGAACCCGGTGAGGCGTGACAGGGCGGTGCCCGCCGCCATGATGCCCGTCGCCCGGGCCAGCGACGGGCGGCCGCTGGTGGCCGTCACCCCGCTCGCCGGTGGCGGCGCCGGGCCCGGTGCTTTCCGCCCCGGTGGCGCCTGCGGCGCCCGGGGCTCGGGGCTGGCTCCGGTCCGGCACCGAGCCGCACGCCGCTGCCCACCGGCGCCGGCGCCGGGGCGTGGCGCGGCCGGGCGTGGCGGCCGCGCTCGCTCAGCAGCGTCCTGCCCCACCAGACGGCCAGGAACAGCGCAGCGGCCCCGCTGACGGCGATGGCCACGCCCGGGAAGGTGTCGGCCCGCACCACGTAGTCGGTCTCCTGCAGCACCCGGCTGCCGTCGGGGGTCAGGAGGCGCACCTTCACCGCGAAGGCGCCGGAGGTCCGCACCCGCACCAGCATCCGGGTCGTGGTGGTCTCCCGGTCGAGGACGACCGGCGACCGGTTCCCTTCCGGGAACTCGAGCTTGTCGCTCTCGAGCTGCAGCAGCACCCGGGCCGTCCGGCCCGTCTGGTTGAAGATGCCGATGGGGAGCTGGCCCGTCCGGGCCGTGAGCCGCAGGGTGCGGTCGTCGAGCATGCTGAGGCCGTCGAGGTCCTCCTCGACCCGCTCCACCAGGCCCCTGAGGCGGGCTCGGCGCTGGTCGATCGGCAGGTCGGCCGAGGTGGCCACCAGGAGCCGCCGTCGAAGCTCGCCCTGGGGCAGGTCACCCGGCCGCGGCGGGCGGGTGGCGGCGTTCTGGGCCTGGACCGGGGCGGCCTCACCCAGGACCTGGGTGTGGCTCGACACCAGCTGGATGGCGTCGGTGACCACGGCGCTGATGTCGGAGTCCGCCGGCCCCGCCGGCAGCGGGCGGAGCGTGCGGCCGGCGGGAGCAAGCCGGGTGGTGGACGTGGTGCCCCGCCGGGCCCGGGTGGTGGGGGCCGGGCCGGGCGGGGGCGGAGGCGGCTCGGCGGCCACCGCGAAGGCGGCGGCCAGGTCGACCGGCTGCACCACCGGGCTGCTGGCCAGGCCGGCCAGCAGCTCGGTGATGAACGCGCTGCTGGGCGTGAAGCGCCGCGTCGCCACGATCGTGACCACGCCTGGATCGGCCCGCGGCTCGGGGGCTGGGGCCGCCTGGTCGGCCGGCAGGGTGGCGATGGCGGCCAGGTCGGCCAGGACGCGGTGGGCCAGGAGCGGCTGCTCGACCGACGGGACCCGTGGGTCGAGGTGGGCGGCCAGGGCGCCGTCGGCCACCAGGGCGGTGGCGGTGGCCCCGCCCCCGGTGACCGTGACGGGCCGCAGCGGCACCGGCACACCGGGCCCGGTCGGACCGAGGTCGGCCTGGGGCAGCAGCAGGCGGGGTGATCCGGCCGCCACCAGCTGGCTCAGCGCCGGCCCGTCGAGGGGCTCGTCGGCCAGCCAGGTGCCCTGGATCGGGTCGCGGCCCAGCGCGTTGCGGACGACCTCGCGCCCGGTCTCCAGCTGCTGGGCCAGCAGGGCGCCGGCCGTAGCGCCGAGGGGCGGGACCTGGACGGGGACGAACGGCCGTCCGAGCACGTCCCGCTCGGCCAGTGCCTCCTGCAGCACCTCGGCGGTGACCGGCTGCGAGGTGGTCAGCGACGACAGCACCTCGGGCGTGGGAGCCAGCGTGACCGGCACCGCGGGCGCGGCGGCCAGCCCCATCCCGGCGTCGCCCAGGGCGGTGGCGCCGGCCGGCGGGCCGACGGGGCCCTCGGCCAGGTTGCTCGAGGGCGGGGCCGACAGCGGCAGCACGACGGTCGCAGCCAGGCGGGCCCCTTCGGTCGGCGGCTTCACGGCCAGCAGGTGGGTGGTCAGCCGGTGCACGGTGTCGCCGCCCCCGAGCTCGCGCAGCTCGACCTGCACCGGGTAGATGCCCGGCTGGCTCAGCGTCGCCCGGGTGCTGTCGGGCGAGGCCCCCGGGTCGCGGGTCGGCACCTGCACGGTCAGCGTCCCGTCGGCTGCCCGCGGGACCTCGGGCAGGGGCACCGCCGTGTTCGCCCGGGGCCAGACCGGTGCCTTCAGACCGTCGCCCGAGGCCGTCCTGGCCAGCTCGGACCGGCTCTTCACCGCGGGGTAGAGGGTGACGGCCAGCTCGACCGACGCCGGGTCGGCCACGTCGACCGCCCGCAGGGCCAGCGTGAAGCTCTCACCGGCAGCCACCCACGGCGTCTGGCGCACCAGCCGCATCTGGCCGCCGACTGCCGCCGCCGCCCCGGCCACCGTGGCGACGCCCGGGAGGACGAACGCCATCGCCAGGACGCAGCGGGCCAGCCACCAGGCGCAGCCCGCCCGTCGCGGCCGGTCGTGCGCACCACCCACGGGGCGACGACGGTACCCCTCGCCCGTGCTGCCCACCCCGGCACCCGCCCCGGCGGGCCTCAGCGGGGTCACTCCCCTGGACGCCGTACACGGTCAGCGACTTCGTGGACGACGCCGACCGCTACGTCGGGGTCATCCGCCTCCGGCGGACCAGGTCGGCCTGATCCGGCCGGCTGCGCCCCGGCCGACGGTCTCCGACGCCCAGGGAGAGGGCCGGCTCGGGCTGTCGCCCTTGCTCAGCACGGCCAGCGCCTCGGGGAGCCGGCGGAAGCCCACCCGTTCGTACAGCCCGAGGGCCACCTCGTTGCCCCACTGGGTGTTGACGATGCACTGCTCGGCCCGCCATCGCGAGAGCCACCGCAGCCCGTCGACCACCAGCGCCCGGCCCAGCCCCCGCCCCTGCTGGCCGGGGTCGACGGCCAGGCGCTGCAGGTAGCCGTTGCGCCCGCTCCGCCCGGTGATGGCGTAGCCCACCACCTCGCCGCTGGCGTCGTCGACGGCCACGGTGAACCGGCTGTGGGTCGTGGCCGTGAGGGCGTCGGTGAGGCCGGCGTCGTCCAGCTGCCAGAACGAGGGGAACGAGGCGGTGTCGACCCGCAGGACCGCCTCCCGCTCACGCGGCCCGGCCCGGCGCAGGCGGGCCAGCCGGGCGCCTGCGCAGAGGGCGCCGGGAAGGTCGGAGAGGTTGTGCGACAGGAGGTGGAGGCGCTCGGCCTCGGCGAAGCCGGCAGCCAGGAACGCCCGCTGCTCGGCCGGGGCCAGCGCCCCCGTGACCACGGCGCTGAAGCCCTGGGCCGACAGGGTGTCCACGCAGCGGCGGACGAAGGCCAGCGTCGGCACCGGCGCCCCGGGCAGCGGTGTGAGCAGCGCGACCTCGGGGCTGCCGCGCCACCGGGCGGTGCGGGCCCGTTCACGCCCCCACCGGATGACGTCGACGTCTGGTGTGGCCACCGCCGCCCGAGCGTAGGCGC
>JAUJNH010000004.1 GCA_030448245.1 Acidimicrobiales bacterium | reverse complement strand
CGCATCGAGGCGGCGGCCTTGGGGAACCGGGCCTCGAGTTGGTCGGTGACCTCGTCGTAGCGCTGGTCGACCTCGGCCGGGGTGAGCTGGGCGAACACGGTGCGGAAGGCGGCGGCCACCATCTCGGTGCTGGCCCGCGGGACCGTCGCCAGCAGGTTCCGGGCGTAGTGGACCCTGCACCGTTGCCAGGAGGCGCCTTGGAAGACCTTGGCGATCGCGGCCTTCAGCCCGTCTCGAACCCGGTCGAGCTCAAGGGTGAGCACGGCCGGGTCTGTGAGCTGCTCGAGGTGGGGCCAGTCGGCCTTGACGTGCCCGAACAGCGATTCGATCCACGCCTGGTCCGCCGGGGTGCCAGGCCGGCCCAGCCGCTGGGCGATGGCCAGGGCGGCGAAGAACTCGCGGGTGGCGTGGCTGATCATCGGGCCACCGTTGTCGGACATGGCCAGCAGCAGCGGATGATCCCGGCCGGGGTCGGGCCCAGGCACGAGACCCTCGGCGTCGAGAGCCTCAGCGAACAGCAGCTGCACCTGCGTGGAGGACTCCTCGGCGGTCACCACGGTGGCGATCCACTTGCGGGACACCACATCGACGATGGCGAACGCCGCCCGCTTCGCCCGGGTGAAGTGGGTGGCGTCCCAGCACCACACCCGGTTCGGGGCCCACTCCAACCAGTCCGGCCAGCAGGACCTGGGGCGCCGGCTGGCGGGGTGGTGGCGGGTCGAGGATCAGGTGGTGACGGCACAGGATCCGCCAGACGGTTGCTTGGGAACCCACACCTGGCCGGTGTAGGAGCCCCGGTGGGCGAGCTTGCGGTGGGAGCGGTCGATGGTGCCCCACCGCTCGACGATGTCGAGCACGGCCTGCTCTTCCCATGGGAGCAGGACGTGCAGCGCGACGCCGCCGGGGGCCAGGTCCTCCAGGGTGCCGACATCGAGGCGGCGGGCCCGCCAGCGGTGGACCCTGTCATCGGACACCTGCCACAGCGATGTCGCCCAGGTGTGGCAGAACCCGGCGCCACGGCGCCGTCAACGGTCTTGAGGACCAGCTCCTTCACCTCGGCCGGGACCCGCTGGGGCAGTGGGCCTAGCAACCCAGCCGGCTTTTCCCCGAACCACGGCCAGCTCGATGGCCTGGGCCTTGACCGCCTCGGTCAACGCGGCGATCTCGTCGCGAGCAGCCTCCAGCTCGTAGTTCCGCTCCACAGCCGGCCGCCCCGGGCCTCGGGACAGCGCGGCCAGCGCCGCGTCCTTCACCGTCCGCCGGATCCCGATCACCGTCGACACGTCCACCCGCCACTTGCGGGCGCCTCCGCCTGGGTCAGCTCCTTGGTCGTGACCTCCAAGAACACCTCCCACTTCTGCTCCGCAGACAGCTTCCGCGGCGCCCGCCGCGTGCCGTTGCTCTCGCCCATCAGGACCTCCTCTGCTCAGCGAGGAGCCTCCAACCTTGGGTCATTTCGCGGTGGACTCTCCGCGGCGAACTCAGACGCAAAGCATGGGCCGCAAGGAGTTCAGATATTGCCGTCCTGTCCCGGGTAGGTCGGACACCCGATCGGTCCAGATTCTGGGGCAGCGACGCCTCAGGCTGCGGTCTTCGAGCCGCAGCGCCAGTCGGCGACGACCGCCCGGGAATGGCACCAGTCGGCCGCTCGGTAACAGCGGCGGCCGTCGGGTGTCGGCGCCGTCAGATGGAGAGGTCGATGCTGGCGTCTGACTCGGGCTGGACCTCGAGCTTGGGCGCGGGAGCTTCGGCCTGCGCGAGGGCAGGTCGCAGGTTCTCGGCCAGGCTGATGCGGAGTCTCAGGGTGGTGAGCCGGTCGAGGTCGGGCTTGTGCTCTGCCTGCCAGATTCGCGACACCTGTTCGGTGGTGCGCAGGTCGTCGCATAGCCGCCTGAGCAGGTGGAGCCGATACCTCTGCCCATCGATCTCTCGGTCCAGGCGGTTGAGGTCGTGCTCGAGAACGACCCGACGCTCACGGTGGCGCAGCCTGACGATCAGCGGCGTCTGGTCGAGTTCATCTTGGACTCGGGCTCGCTCTTGGCCGGCAGTGGCCACGCGGCGCTGAGCGTCCCGTCGTTCGTCGGCCAGCCTGCTGAGGTCGGCTGCGGGGTCATGGGGTCTTCCAGCGAGGATCTGTTGTAGCCGGTCGCGCTCGGCCCGCAGGACCGAGATGGGCACGAGCCCGTCGCTCTCGTGGTCGACGGCCATCTGCTGGGCGCCGCTGCGGGCGACTGCCGATTGCAGGCGCTGGTCGGCGGTCGGAGTGAGCTCTCGGGTGTGACGGTCCAGGCTTCGGCGGTCGGGGTCGTCGACGTAGAGGTGGTTGTGGGTTCGGCCGCGGCTGAGGGCGGTGTAGAGCTGCTCGCGGCTCATCGAGTCACCGACGAGGATGCGGCAGGTTTCGACGGTTGCGCCTTGCCCTTTGTGGATCGTCATGGCGTAGCCGTGGGTGAGGTTGCCATCTTCGGCGTAGCGGAACGGGACGCCGACGACCCCACGGTCGTGCTCGGTGCGCAGGACGAGCACGCGGCGCCGGGTGTCGATCTGCTCGAGGCGGCCGCGGGTGCCGTTGAGCAGGCCGGTGGCCGGGTCGTTGCGGAGAGCCAGCACGGTGTCGCCAGGGGCGAAGTTGCGGCCGCCGAGGACCACCTGGTCGGCGCCGACCTCGCCGGTGGTCTGCAGCAGGTTCCGGGCCCGACGGTTCAGGTCCTCGACCTCAGCCCGGGTGCCGGCGACCATCAGAGCCTCGCCGCCTCGGCGGTCGTGGGCCCAGGCGGCGACCAGCCGATCCCTCTCGTCAGTGCCGCCGACGTGGATGCGGTCATGGGCTTGATAGGCGGCGAGGGCGTGGGTGGGGTTGCCGTGGCGGACGCCGGCCAGGGCGTCCCGCTCCCACGGTTGGCGCTGGCGGCGGTTGGCGGTGAGTGGGACGGCGCCCGTGCGGTGCTCGAGGGCCCGGAGGGTGCCGCCGGCGTCGAGCTCGGGGAGCTGGTGGGGATCCCCGATCAGCACGACCTTCGCCCCGGCTGTGTCGGCGTGATCGAGGAGGCGGGCGAGGTGGCGGGTGCCGACCATCCCGGCTTCGTCGAGTACGACCACGTGCCGGCCGGTGAGGACGAGTTCGGCTCGGTCCAGGCGGCCCAGGAGCCTGGCCGTGGTCAGGGACGGGATGCCGGTGGCCTCCTGCAACCGGAGGGCGGTGCGGGCGGCGAGAGCCGTGCCGGTCACCCTGTAGCCGTCGTGGCGCCACGCTTCGGTGGCGGTGGCCAGCGCGGTGGTCTTGCCGGAACCGGCCAGCCCGATGACGACGTCGACGCCGTTCCCGGACTCGCACAGGTGGCGGATCATGGCCAACTGCTCGCAGGCCAATTCGGGGTGGCGGGCGATGGCCGCCTCCACCAGCTCGTGCCGGACGGTGCCGGCTTGTCCGCCCGAGCGGCTGGCGACCCGGTGGAGGAGGTGCTGCTCGGTGGCCACCATCTCCCGGGTCGTCCACCGCGTCTCGCTGTTGCGGCCGGGGATGGGGCGGCCGTCGGCCCGGTAGGCGGCGGCGGCCGCACCCGGGTCCAGCTCGACGACATGGTCCGAGGCCACGAACGCGTCGGCCAGCGCCACCACGTCCTCGACCCGGCCGCCGCCGGGGAGCCGGTCGCAGACCGCTTCGAGAAGGCGCCCGTAGCTGAACGTTGACCGGTCGACCGTGATCCCGTCCGGGGCAGCCAGCGCCTCGAACAGGCTGGCGGCCTCCGGCGTACCCGGTCGGGGTGGCTCCGCGACGACCCGGTCCGCCAGGCAGTTGAGGGTGGCGGCGGTCACTCCGAGAGCGGCCGCCTGGGCTCGCCACCGGTCGAACAGGGTGCCGGCCGACGTGCTGTTGTTCTTGGGGCGGCGGGTGGCGTAGGTGGCGATCTGCGCCGAGCGGGCCGACGACAGGCCTCGCTCGGTCAGTTGGGCGGTGATCTCGCGGCGGCGGGTCGAGAACGCCTCCAGCACCGGCTTCGGGATGCCCTGCAGCTCGGCGATGCCCTTGCGGACCGGGCCCCACTCCATCCCCAGCCGCCGGGTCAGCTCCCACCGCAGCTGGGCCTCGTACAGGTGCCCGACCGGGCGGGCCCACGGGTACAGGCCTCGAGCGGCGTCCAACGCTGACCATCGGCCGTCGGACACGGCCCGGACCAGGTTGGGGACCACGACGTGGGTGTGGAGCTGCGGGTCACCGGCCCGGGACGTCCGGTGCCGAAAAGCCGCTCCGGCCAGCCCCTCCCCCGCCACCGACAAGCACCCGGCCGCGCCCCGCCGGCCCAGCGCCGCGTGCTGCTCCAGGAACCGGAAGGCCGCGGCCACCGACGCGTCGTGGGCGTTGCGGACCTGGTTCGACATCTCAGGTGACCCGACGGCGTAGAGCAGCGACACCGACTTGGGCGCCGAAAACGTGGCGTCGAACCCGACGACCCTGGGCTGCACCCGCCCGTCCGCCAGCAGCTCTCCCGTGGCCGGGTGCTGATGGGCCAGAACCCGCTCCAGTGTTACTGAGCCGACCTTGCCCTCCAAACCCAGCCGGCCAGCCGCCTGCCCGATCCACTGCCCGGGTGCTTCCTTGTCACCCGAGTAGTACTCCTCCAGGCCCCTGGCCACCTCCGCCTCGTAGTACTGCTGCTGGCCGGCAGCGAGCTTCCCCAGGCTCAACACGGTCTGACCACCCCCTCGACCAGGCGGCGCGACCGCCCGGGCACTCCAAGTGCAAGTGCGTCAGTGATCTGGGCCATGGTCAACAGGACGCTCGGATCGTCGGGCATCGTGGGATCAGCCGATGTCGATCGGGAGCTCAGACGAAGAACCGGTCGTCGTTCGTCGGGCACGCTTCGCAGGGTTGGTGGTCCGAGGCCGTCGGAGGTCGACCACGTCAGCTGGATCCGCGGCTGCACGAACGGCCGGGGGCGGCAGGTGGACCGGGCCGCCGATCATCGCCTCGAGGAGGACCCTGGGGACCCGGAGCAAGCCGCCGACCACGATCACCGGGATCCCCTCCCGGCCGCCGGTCGCCAGGTACCGGCGCACCTCCTTGTACGCCGTCGTCCGGCCGATCCGCAGGATCCGCGCCGCCTCCTCCACCGTCAACAGATCCGGCGTCTCAGCCACAGCCATGCCCTCCACCTCCTACCTCTCCCCTAGGTGCAGCCCGCTCCGAAAACGCGCCCGCAGATGGCAACTTCGTCTCTGGAAGGGGAGCGCGGGAGCTGGCACCAGGGCGTGGTATCACGACCCCCTGACCAAAAACCTGACCAAACAGGCCTTTCCAGTGGTCAGATTTGCGGTAGTCGCCGTGGTCAGACCTGACCACGGGCTGACCACGACGACGCAGGGCTGACCACGGCTCGCAAGCGCCTGAAGCGGCTTGGACCGAGGGCATCTGTTCGCCGGCTCGCTTCCCAGCTCGGCGGCCGGCCCGCTGCCGGTTAGCCGTCTTGACGCTGCAGCGTCAGCATTGCGCAGCCCGCCCGGCCTCAGCGCCGCCGATCGGCTGCACCACCGCCTTCACCTGCTCGCTGGCGTTCGGCGTGCGAACTCGTGGCCGGATGGGTCATGGACAGCAGGAGCGTCCATGGGCGACCAGCCGCTGCAGCTCGTGAAGCTCTGCCTCGCCCAGGCCTGCGTTGGCGCCTCTACGACGTCGTCTTGCCCATCACTCGGCGCGTTGCGCTGGCTCCAGCAGGAGCGCCGCCACCGCCGAGGCCAGCGCACGGTCGGCCTTGGCGACACTGCCGGTGTAGTGCTTCGCTGCCACCGAGGGGTCGTGACCGGCTCGCAGGGCCACCTGGACGGCGGAGAACCCCAGGTTCTGGCCGTAGGTCTCCATGAACTTGCGCAGGTGGTGGAAGTCGACGTCTTCGAGCCCGACGCGCCGGCGCAGCCGGTCGAAGTAGCGAGTGATGGCGCCGGGCTTCCACGGCACGGTCCCGTCAGCCGCGTCGGAGAACAGGTAGGCGTCCTCGTGGAGCGAGACGCCGGCGTGGGCTGCCCGCTGCTCCATGAACTCGACCTGCTCCCGCAGCGCGGCAAGGGTCGCCTCATCGAGGGCCACCGGCCGGGCCCGGCGGTTCTTCGTCGGGATCTCCCGCAGCGGCTCGCGGGGCAGCTCGAGGATGCTCCACGTCACCGTCATCACACCCCGCTTCCAGTCGACGTCTCGCCGGCGGCGGAGGGCGCAGAGCTCGGCCCTGCGGACCCCGGTGGTGGCGGTGATGAACAGGGCCCGGGCGTACTCGGGGCGACGAGACCTCTTCGCCGCCTCCATGAGCCGCTGGACCTGCTCGGGGTCCGGAACGACGGGTGTGGTGTTCGGGATGGCCGGCGGGTCGGCCCACTGCGCCGGGTTCGTGTCGCGCCAGCCCCACTTGCAGCCCTGGGTGAACATCGACGACAGGCAGGCGTGGATCTGGTAGACGCTGCGAGGCGCCAGGCCGCGGTCCTGGTGGGCGCCGTAGAGGTCGGTCAGCATCTTCGTCGTGATGGTCCGGACCAGCCTGGACCCGAGGCGGGCCTGGACGTTGTGGCGGTAGACCTGCTCGTAGCGGCGGATGGTGTTGGGCGATCGGCCCTTGCGGCGCAGCTCCACCAGCCAGTCGTCGAACAGGTCGTCGACCGTGGCGCCGGTCCCGGTGTGGCGCCCCTTGCCCACCTCGACGAGCAGCTCGGCCCTGGCCTTCTTCGCGTCGCGGAGGTTGCCCCGGAAGACCCGGCTCACCTGCCGGCGCTTGCCGGTGACCGGGTCGCTCCCACCCTCGACGATCAGCTCCCACACGCCCGGGGCACGCTCGCGCATGCCGGGTGCGGTGCGGAGCGGCAGCGGTGTGGCCACGGCGCCGATGCCTACGCCAAGATGTTGGATGGATGTTGGATGTGGCCGCTCCGGAGGCTCTCCAGCAACCCCCTCCTGCCATGTTCTCCCAGGTCAGAAGGGGTGCCCCCGGCAGGATTCGAACCTGCGACCGGCGGATTAGAAGTCCACTGCTCTATCCAGCTGAGCTACAGGGGCCGCGCTCTCGTGACCATGCTGGCAGACGGGGCGGTACCGTTCGGTGTGTGCGGCCTCGGTCTGCTCCGACGCCGCCGCCTTACCCGGGTTGCGGCTGTGGTCCTCGCTGCCGGGCTGGCCGCCGTCCTCCCCGTCGCCTGTGGCCGCGGCTCCAACCCACCGGATCCCGCCGTCGAGCCGAGCCCGCCGGCATCCGATGCGGCGATCCGGGGCGGGCCCGGCACGGCGGCCACCTACGCCCTGCCGGACCTGGCGCCGACGACCGCGGCACCGCTGCCCGCCACGCAGGTGCCGGCGCCGGCGACGCCTCCCGCCGACCTGGCCGCGGCCACCAGCATCCCGCCTCTCGAGGGGTTCACCGAGATCCCCACCGGGCCAGGTGTCGGGCCGCTGGACGTGGGCACGGCCTCGGACGGCGATGCCCGCGAGCGTGAGGCCCTCAACCGCTTCCGCTTCCTTGACGGCTACGCCCGCGGCTTCGCCAAGGGCGGCGAGGAGATGATCGTGACCGTCCTGAGGTTCGGCTCGCCGGCCGACGCCACCGCCTACCTCCAGGACACGATCGAGAGCTCGCTCGTGAGCAACGGCTCGTTCCTCTTCGAGGTGCCGGTCCCCGGCGGCACCGGGTACAGGGAGCAGGGGGCCGGGGAGGACGGTGAGCCCTACGTGACCTACGGCGCCCTGTTCGCCCGAGGCGACCGCTGCTTCGAGCAGCTGGTGCGCAGTCCCGCGGCGGGCCCGGAGCGGTCCGAGGCCGACGCCCAGCTTCTGGCCCGCCGGCATGCCGATCACGTTGGCGGTTGACCGGGGGCTGTGCCAGCATCGTCCCCCGCCCTGGTGGCTATAGCTCAGTCTGGTTAGAGCGTCGGCTTGTGGTGCCGAAGGTCGCGGGTTCGATCCCCGTTAGCCACCCCACGGCAGCCCCGGGTAGCGTCCCAGGGCCGCCCGCCAGCGGTCACGCGCCTCTAGCTCAACGGCAGAGCAATGGACTCTTAATCCACAGGTTCTGGGTTCGAATCCCAGGGGGCGCACCACGCTGGACCGCAGGGAACGCCCATCGAGGGCGGGCTCGCGTGGTGGTCCGTCGATCACCTCCAGGTGTGCCCGGTGCATCCGCCGCCGAGTGGTCAACGTAGCGTTCGCGAGCGCGTAGAACAGAGACGGGCAGTGGCGCCGCCATGGCTGAGCGGCAGGCGCCGCTGCCTGCCACTCCAGAGACTCCGTCGCAGCTCCAGCCGCGAGGCTCGGGAGGAGCGGCAGCCCGCTGACGGAGTGGCGGGACCGGTACGGCGCCGGTCGGCACCCCGGGGCCGGCCAGGCTGCGGGGAAATCGTCCCCGCGGGCGGCGGTGAGGAGGCTGAGGGGTCATGGTTCGCATCTGGCCCGGACGGCCCAGTCCCCTCGGCGCCACCTTCGACGGGATCGGCACCAACGTCGCCGTGTTCTCCGAGGTGGCGGAGCAGGTCGAGGTGTGCCTGTTCGGCGACGACGGCAGTGAGACCCGGGTCCCGCTGAACGAGACCACCGGCCACGTGTGGCACGGCTACCTCCCCGACATCGGGCCCGGCACCCGCTACGGGTTCCGGGTGCACGGCCCCAACGGCGGGCCGCACCGGTGCAACCCGGCGAAGCTGCTGATCGACCCCTACGCCAAGGCGCTGGAGGGCGAGGTCCAGTGGGGCCAGGCCGTGTTCTCCTACCCCTTCGGCCACCCGGACCGCATCGACACCACCGACTCGGCGTCGTCGATGCCGAAGTCGGTGGTCTCGAACCCGTACTTCGACTGGGAGGGCGACGTCCTCCTCCACAAGCCGTGGAACGACACGGTCATCTACGAGGTCCACGTGAAGGGCGCCACCATGCGCCACCGCGAGATCGAGCCCGAGCTGCGGGGCACCTACACGGGTCTGGCCGACCCGGCGTTCGTGGAGCACCTCACCTCGCTGGGCGTCACGGCCGTCGAGCTGCTCCCGGTCCACGCGTTCGTCCACGACGCCCACCTCCTCGACAAGGGACTGCGCAACTACTGGGGCTACAACACCATCGGGTACTTCGCGCCGCACGCCGAGTACGCCCACCGCAGCAGCCGGGGCGAGCAGCTGCAGGAGTTCAAGGCCATGGTGAAAGAGTTGCACCGGGCCGGTCTCGAGGTGATCCTCGACGTGGTCTACAACCACACCGCCGAGGGCAACCACCTGGGGCCGACCCTGTCGATGAAGGGCCTCGACAACGCTGCCTACTACCGGCTCATGCACGACGACCCCCGCTACTACATGGACTACACGGGCACGGGCAACAGCCTGAACATGCGCCACCCCCACACGCTGCAGCTGGTCATGGACAGCCTCAGGTACTGGGTCAGCGAGTGCCACGTCGACGGCTTCCGCTTCGACCTGGCCTCCACCTTGGCCCGTGGCCTCCACGAGGTCGACCGGCTGTCGGCGTTCTTCGACCTCATCCAGCAGGACCCGATCGTCAACCAGGTGAAGCTGATCGCCGAGCCGTGGGACATCGGTGAAGGCGGCTACCAGGTGGGTAACTTCCCGCCGGTGTGGGTGGAGTGGAACGGCAGGTACCGCGACTCGATCCGCGACCTCTGGCGGGGCGCCAGCCACACCATCGACGACTTCGGCTACCGGTTCACCGGGTCGTCCGACCTGTACGAGCGCAGCGGCCGTCGGCCGTTCGCCAGCGTCAACTTCATCACCGCCCACGACGGGTTCACGCTGAACGACCTGGTGTCGTACAACGAGAAGCACAACGAGGCGAACGGCGAGGGCAACCGAGACGGGAGCGACGACAACCGCTCGTGGAACTGCGGCGTGGAGGGACAGACCGACGACCCCGACGTCCTCGCCCTGCGGGCCCGCCAGCGCCGGAACCTCCTGGCCACGCTCCTGCTCTCCCAGGGCGTGCCGATGCTCGTCGCCGGCGACGAGATGGGCCGCACGCAGGGAGGCAACAACAACGCCTACTGCCAGGACAACGTGGTCTCGTGGCTCGACTGGGACGCGGTCGACGACCACCTCCTGACCTTCACCCGCTCCCTCGTCGCCCTGCGCACCCGGCACCGCACGTTCTGCCGCCGCAAGTTCTTCGGCGGGCGGCCCATCCACGGCAACGAGGTCAGCGACATCCTGTGGTTCCGGCCCGACGGCCAGGACATGGGCGACGAGGAGTGGACCAAGGGCCACGTGCGGAGCCTGGCGGTCTACCTGAACGGCGAGCGCTTCGACACCGACGGCCGCGGCCAGCCGCTGGAGGACGACGACTTCCTCGTGCTCGTGAACGCGTCCGACATGGACATGCCGTTCACCATCCCGGAGCGCCTCGGCGGCACCTGGGACGTGGTGCTCGACACGGTTCACCCGACCGGCGAGGGCGGCTGGCGCGAGTTCAAGGCGGGCCAGGAGATCGCTGTCCTCGCCCGCTCGCTTGGCGTGCTGGCCAAGCCCCGGGACGCCGCGTGATCGAGCCCGTCGCCACCTACCGGCTGCAGCTGACCCCCGACTTCGGCTTCGCCGAGGCCGAGGCGCTGCTCCCCTACCTGGCCGACCTCGGGGTCTCGCACCTCTACCTCTCCCCGGTGTCCGAAGCCGTCCCGGGCAGCCGGCACGGCTACGACGCCACCGACCCCGGCCGCCTGCGCCACGAGCTCGGCGGTGAAGCCGGCTTCCGGTCGCTGGCCGCGGCCGCGGCGGCGGCGGGGCTCGGCCTGCTCCTCGACGTGGTGCCGAACCACGTGGCGGCCGACGAGGCCAACCCCTGGTGGGGCGAGGTCCTCGAGCTGGGCCGGGCCGCTCCCCACGCCGGCCACTTCGACGTCGACTGGGACCCGCCCGAGCGCCGCCTGCGCGGCCAGCTGGCGCTCGGGGTGCTCGACGACCACTACGGGCGGGTGCTGGCGCGCCGCGTCCTGCGCCTCGAGCTGGACGGCGAGCGCACGGTGCTGCGCTGGCCAGGAGGCCGCTTCCCGCTCTCGCCGCACACGGTGGGTGCCCTGGTCGAGGCCGCCGCCGCCTCCACCGGCGACGACGACCTCGCCTTTGCCGGGCGGGCCCTGTCCCGCTGCAACGGCACCGGCCCGGACGTGGCGGCCGACGCCGCCGCCGCCAACCGCCTGCTCGCCCGCCTCCTGGCCGAGCGGCCCGCATGCCGGGAAGCGCTGTGCCAGCAGCTCGAGGCCGTCAACGCCGACCGCTCCCGCCTTCACACCGTGCTCGAAGGCCAGCACTACGAGCTGATGCGCTGGCAGCGCAGCGCCGACGACCTCGTCCACCGCCGCTTCTTCGACGTGTCCAACCTGGTGGGCCTGCGGCTCGAGGACCCGGCCGTGTTCGACGACGTGCTGGGGCTGCCCGTCCGCCTGCACCTCGAGGGGCTGGTCGACGGGTTCCGGCTCGACCACGTCGACGGCCTCGCCGACCCGACCGGCGCCCTCCGCCGCCTGGCCCAGCAGGCCCCCGACGCCTGGATCCTGGTCGAGAAGATCCTGATCGAGGACGAGCGGCTCACCGAGGCTTGGCCCGTGGCTGGCACCACGGGCTACGACGCCATGGCCCGCATCACCGGCGTGCAGGTCGAACCGGCGGGGGCGGCCGAGCTCGAGGCGGCCTGGCGCAAGGTGACGGCGGTGGACCACAGCGTCGAGGAGGAGGAGGTGGTCTGCCGCCGCCTGGTCCTCTCGACCAGCCTGCACGCCGAGGTGGCCCGGCTGACCGGGCTGCTGGTCCGCACCTGCGAGGTCACGCCCGACTACCGCGACTTCACCCGGCGCGAGCTGCAGGCGGCCCTGGTGGCCGCCGCCACCGCGGCGCCCGCCTACCGGTGCTACGGCCGGGCGAACGGGGGCCAGGTCGAGATCGGGCCGGGCGACGTCGACTTCGTCGACCGGTGCCTGACCCGGGCCGCCACCTGCGACCCCAGCGTCGACGACGACCTCTGGAAGTTCCTGCGCTCGGTCCTGCTGTTCGAGGTGCCGGGACCAGGGCACGAGCTGGCCGTGCGGTTCCAGCAGCTGTGCGGCCCGGTGGCGGCCAAAGGTGACGAGGACACCCTCTCCTACCGGTGGACGGCGTTCGCCGCCGCGGCCGAGGTCGGCCACCCGATCGGCAGGCCTGCCCTCGACGTGCAGTCGTTCCACGAGTGGGCCGTGCACGCCCAGGAGGAGTGGCCTCGGGCGCTGGTCCCGCTCACCACCCACGACACCAAGCGGAGCGAGGACGTGCGGGCCCGGCTGGCCGTGCTGAGCCAGGAGCCCGCCGCCTTCCTCGGCTTCTGGGACGACGTGGTCGAACGGCACGGCCAGGGCCCCGACCCCCGCCTGGCCTGGCTCCTGGCCCAGGTCGTGGTGGCCGCCCACCCGATCTCGCCCGACCGGCTGGAGGCGTACGCGCTGAAGGCGGCGCGCGAGGCGAAGATCGTCACCACCTGGATCGACCCGGATGCCGAGGTCGAGCACGACATCCGTTCCCTGGCCCGAGCGCTCGCCACCGACGGGGCCACGCAGGCGGCGGTGGCCTCGCTCCACGAGTTCCTGGGACCGGCCTTCTCTGCGCAGACCCTGGTGCAGAAGGGCTTGGCCCTCACGGTCCCGGGGGTGCCCGACGTCTACCAGGGCGCCGAGCTGGTCGACCTCCGCCTGGTCGACCCCGACAACCGGTCGCCGGTCGACTTCGACGAGCGCCGGCGCCGCCTGGCCAACGGCCGCGACCCGAAGCTGGCGCTGGTGCGCGCCGTGCTCGACCTGCGGCGGCGCCGGAGCGACGCCTTTGGCCCCGGGCTTCGCGGCGCCTACCGCCCCTACCCCAGCTCGTCACCGGACGTGGTGGCGTTCGGCCGCGGCGGCGACGTCGTGGTCGTGGCCCCCCGCTTCGCCCACCGGCACCTGTCCGGTGCCACCGAGGAGGCCACCGTCGACCTGCCCCACGGCACCTGGCGGGACGTGGTGGCCGGCCACGAGGTCGACGCCGGCACCGGGTGCCTGGTGGACCACGTGCTCGGCGGGCGGCCCGTCGCCGTCCTCGAGCGGAGCTGATGGAAGCCGCCCAGCCGCTGCGGGTGTGGGCCCCCGTGGCCGACGCGCTCGACCTGGTCCTCGAGCCGGGTGGAATGCAGCCGCTCGAGGCCGCCAACGATGGATGGTTCGTCGGCCCGCGCCTGGCGCCCGGCATCCGCTACCGGCTGCGGGTCCACGGGGGGCCGGCGGACGGGCGCACCATCACCGACCCTGCCACCCACTCCTTGCCCGACGGGGTGTTCGGGGCCGGCCAGGCCGTCGACCACGACGCCTTCCGGTGGACCGACGCCGCCTGGGACGGTGGCCGCGGCGCCGATCGGCGCCGCGCCGTGATCTACGAGCTCCACGTGGGCACGTTCACCGCGCTCGGCAACTTCGACGGCGCCGTCGCCAGGCTCGGCCACCTCGTCGAGCTCGGCGTCACCCACATCGAGCTTCTGCCCTGCGCCAGCTTCATGGGCAACCGGGGCTGGGGCTACGACGCCGTCATGTGGTGGGCGCCCCACCACGCCTACGGCGGGGTCGCCGGCATGAAGCGCTTCGTTGACGCCGCCCACGACCACGGCCTGGCCGTCCTGCTAGACGTCGTCTACAACCACCTGGGCCCCGAAGGCGACACGACGTGGGCGCTGTGGCCGATCAAGAACCCCAGCCACCAGACGCCCTGGGGTGATGCCATCAACGTCGACGGCGAGCAGAGCGAGGGCATCCGGCGCCTGATCATCGACAACGCGCTGGGGTGGCTGCGCCGCTACCACCTGGACGGCCTGCGCCTCGACGCCGTGCATGCCATCGTCGACCACTCCCCCGTCCACCTGCTGACCGAGCTGTCGGCCGCCGTTGACCGGCTGGCCGGCGAGCTGGGGCGACCGTTGTGGCTGACCGCCGAGAGCGAGCACCGCACGTCCGAGGAGGTGCTGCCCCGAGAGGCGGGAGGGCTGGGCCTCCACGCCTCGTGGGCCGACGACCTCCACCACACGATCCACACGGTGCTCACCGGCGAGTCGGCCGCCTACTACGCCCCCTACGGCACCCCGCAGCAGGTGGCGGACACCCTCATCGACCCCTACACCGGGCGGTCTCCCGGCACTGCCGGCGAGGCGCCCGGGGACCGGTTCGTCGTGTGCACCCAGAACCACGACCAGGTCGGCAACCGGGCCCGCGGCGAGCGGCTGCACCACCTCGTCGGCAACGAGGCGGCCATGGCGGCCGCCGCCCTCGTGATCTGCTCGCCCCAGGTGCCGCTGCTCTGGATGGGCGAGGAGTGGGCCGCGTCGACGCCGTGGCCGTTCTTCGCCAACCCGAAGGACCGAGACCTGGCTGCGGCGATCCGCACCGGTCGGCGCCGCGAGTTCGCCGAGTTCGGCTGGGCGCCCGAGGACATCCCGGACCCGGTGGACCTGGCCACCTTCGAGTCGGCCGTGCTGCGCTGGAGCGAGGTGGCCCGCGACGAGCACGCCGTCACCCTGGCCTTCTACCGTCGGCTGCTGGCCCTCCTCGCCACCCATCCCGACCTCGGGGCCGGTCCGCCCGACGACGCCGAGGCGCTGGCCTCCGAGCGCGGCACGGTCGTGCTGCGCAGGGGCCGGGTCCTGGTGGTGGCCCACCTGCGACCCGAGGAGGTCGAGCACGAGGTGGGCCCTGGCTGGACGGTGCTGGCGGCCACCCCGTCGGCCCGGCTCGACGGGCCGCGCGTCTGCTTCCCTCGTCCGGGCGCCCTCGTCCTGGAGACGTCGGCGGCCGAGGAGCCCGCCGGCGACCCGGCTGGTCCCGCTCAGTAGAAGGCGAAGCCGAACGAGAGCAGGGCGAAGGCGACGGGCAGGACGATGGCGAGGCCCCCGCAGCACAACCCGGCGATGGCCATCCCCCGGCCCTCGCCCGGTGACCGTATCTGCACCAGGCCGATGATCCCGGTGACCACCGCGACGACGCCGATCGGCACGGAGAAGAAGAAGCAGAAGGCCGAGGTGAGGATGCCGACCATGCCGGCGACCAGGCTGGCGACGCACACCGGGTTCGTGCCGGAGCCCGCCCCGGCGCTGTACCCCTGGCCGCGGTAGGGGGCCCAACCCCCGTACTGCCCCGGCGGGGGCGGCGGCGGCCAGGGGGGCGGCCCCGCAGGATCGCCCCCCGGCCCGTCCTGGGGGTTCGGCGGGGGCGGCCAGGTGCTCATGGGTGCAGGCTCGCACGTCGCTGGCCGGCCGGGGGGAACCGGGCGGGGCCGGCCCGTGGCCCCGGCTACTCGGCGGGGGCGACGCTCTTGGTCTTCTCGATGACCTTGTCGATGAACCCGTACTCCTGAGCGGCCTCGGCGGTGAACCAGCGGTCCCGGTCGGAGTCCTCGGTGATGCGCTCGAGGCTCTGGCCGGTGTGGTGGGCGATGCGCTCGGCCAGCTGGCGCTTCATGTAGATGATCTGCTCGGCCTGGATGGCGATGTCGGCGGCCGATCCCTGGAAGCCGGCCGACGGCTGGTGCATGAGGATGCGGCTGTGCGGGAGGGCGTAGCGCTTGCCCGGGGCGCCGGCGCAGAGGAGGAACTGGCCCATCGAGGCGGCCAGGCCCATGCAGGTGGTCGACACGTCGCAGGGCACCAGCTGCATCGTGTCGTAGATGGCGAGGCCGGCGGTGACCGAGCCGCCCGGGCTGTTGATGTAGAGGTTGATGTCGCGGTCGCCGTCCTCGGCCGCCAGCAGCAGCAGCTGGGCGCAGACGAGGTTGGCGCTGACGTCGGAGACCTCGCTGCCGAGGAAGACGATGCGGTTCTTGAGCAGCTGCTGGTAGACATCGCCCAGCGGGTCGCCGCTGCCGCTGCGGTTCTGGCCAAGGACGGTGTCGTCGGTCACGACCAGGGAGGCTAGCCGGCGAGAAGCTGCTGGACCCGCTGGTGGGACACGCCGAGCACCTCGGCGGCATCCCTCATTGAGAGGTGGCCATCAGTGACGAGGGCGCGTGCGGCAGCGGCCTTGGCCTCGGCCGCTCGTGCCGTTGCGGGTTGTTCGAGCACACCTTCCGCCAGTGATCGAACGGGAACGGCGTGAACGCGAGCACGTCTTGCTTTGCGGCGCGCATGGAGGCGGCGGCCTTCGGGAACCTGGCCTCGAGCTGCCCGGCGACCTCGTCGTAGCGGGACTCGACCTCGGCCGGGGTGAGCTGGGCGAACACGGTGCGGAAGGCGGCAGCCACCATCTCGGGGCTGGCCCGAGAAACCGTCGTCAGCAGGTTCCGGGCGTAGTGAACCCGGCACCGTTGCCACGACGCGCCCTCGAAAACCTTAGCGATCGCCGCCTTCAGGCCGGCGTGGGCGTCGCTGATCACCAGCCGCACCCCGGTCAGCCCTCACGCCTTCAGGGACCGCAGGAAGCCAGTCCAGAAAGTCTCGTCCTCGGAGTCGCCGATGTCGACGCCCAGGACCTCACGGCCCCCTAGAGAGCGGACACTCCGGTGGCCACGACAACGGCCCGGGACACGACCTGGCCGAGAGCGTCGTCGCGCACATGGACGTAGGTGGCGTCGAGGAACACGTAGGGGAACCCGACATGTCCAAGGGGCGGTTGCGGAACGCGGCTACCCGCTCGTCCAAGCCAGAGCAGATCCGGGAGACCTCCGACTTCGAGATGGCCGCGCGAGAGATGACGCGCCAGTCGTCCGTCCATTACGTCGACGGGTGGCCGACCCCCTCCCCGCCGCCGACCGGGACACCCTCGTGCGGCATGACGTCGACGGCACCGGTCTCGCCACCCTGGCCGATGAAGCTGCGAGCACCCCAGGGGCCCTGGCCGTCCGGCTGTCGCGGTCGAGAGCCCGCCTGCGGGTCGAGTACATGCTCAGCGATCGGCGGGTGCGGCTCCCGACGCCGCGGTCTCGGCGTGGATCCTGTCGCTGGCGAGCTGGCCGGCGCCCTCGGCCGGGGTCACGCCGACCCGATCGGGGAACGAGGCGTCGTGGCCGACGATGGTGCCGTTGAAGGTGACACGGGTGCCCGCCTGGACGGTCGAATCCGACTCGCCCTGCCCGACGAGCTGCACCCAGAGTCGCAGCGGGCCGCACGGACCCAGAAGCCTTCGTTGGACGGGACCGACTCGACGAGCACGCTTCGTCCGGCGACCGGCTGACCGATCCGCCCGACCAGCTCGGAGGCTGCGCTGCCGCTACCGCCTTGATCGTTCACCCCTGACGCCTCACGACCGACTGCGACGTAACGCAACGCCGGCTCACGCGTCATCCCATCCTGAAGTGGCACCGACAGTCCGTGTCCAACGCGTCCGCATGCGGCACGTCCCCTCAGCGTCGAAGGCCAAGCAGAGCCCGACATCGGCGCGCCCCGAGGGTCTCAGCAGGATTTAGTGCGAATTCCGTTTCCCGTCGTGCTGCCCCGGGTAGGCGCGGCAGGTCCCGACAGAAGGAGTGAACCTTGAGCGCATCTGTTGTTGCTGCAGTCGAGTGGAGCCGTGGGGTGGAAGACGCCTGGGCGAAGGTCGCGGCTTTCGTCCCGAAACTGGTGGGTTTCCTGCTTATTCTCGTCATCGGGTACTTCGTGGCGAAGCTGCTGGCCAAGGCGGTCAACGCGGTCCTCGAGCGGGTCGGCTTCGACAAGGCCGTCGAGCGGGGCGGTGTGAAGCAGGCGTTGGCCAAGTCCAAGTACGACGCCAGCGACCTCGTCGGCAAGATCGTCTTCTACGGCCTGTTCCTGGTGGTCCTCCAGATGGCGTTCGGCGTCTTCGGGACCAACCCGGTGAGTGACCTGCTGGCCGGTGTCATCGCCTACCTGCCCAAGGTGTTGGCCGCCATCCTCATCGTGGTTGTGGCTTCAGCCATCGCCGCCGCCGCCAAGGAGCTGATCCAGGCCAGCCTGGGCGGCCTCAGCTACGGCAAGACCCTGGCCAGCGTGGCCGGCATCGCCATCGTCGCCGTCGGCGCCTTTGCCGCTCTCAACCAGCTCCAGGTCGCCCCGGCGATCGTGAACGGCCTGTTCTACGCCGTTCTGGCCATCGTGGCCGGCTCGGCGATCATCGCCATCGGCGGCGGCGGCATCAAGCCGATGCAGCAGCGCTGGGAGCAGACCATGCAGCGCTACGACGAAGAGAAGCCCAAGATGCAACAGCAGACCAAGGGCGCCTCGGACCGGATCGCCCAGCGGGCCCAGGAGCTGAAGAGCAAGGCCTCCGACGGGTCCAGCAGCGGGTCGCGCTCTGTCCGCACCGGGAGCTGAGGATCCCATGACGCAGACGACTGCCGTCGGATCCCGTAGCCTCACCGGGCGCCGCAAGTACGGGCTCGGGTGGCTCCCATGGGCCGTCTGGCCCTCCTCGCCCTGTTGGCCGTGGTGATGTTCCTCGTCATCCGCAACCTGGCCGACGACGGCGACCAGCCCGGCGTCGACGCCAGCAACGACCCGGCAGCCGCCACCGCCACCACAGCGGCTCCAGCTGCTGCGGCGGGTCCGGCCGGTGGCCAGCAGGCTCAGCTGAACGCCGGCGGACAGGACCTGTTCCAGCTGGCTTCCGGCAGCGGCCTCGCATCCCGCGCCGGTCAACGGGCCCAAGGGCGAGGCGTGACCGTTGAGTCGGTGGTCGCCGACGAGGGGTTCTGGGTGGGCCAGCCCGGACGCCGCGTGTTCGTGTTCCTCACCCCCCAAGCCCGCACCCGGGCCGGCGAGTCGCCCTTCCAGGTGCAGCCCGGGCAGCGGATCAACCTGGCCGGCACGGTCCGGCCGGTCCCGGCCGACGTGACCCCCTTCGGCGTCGACAGGAACGAGGGCGCCGACGAGCTGCGGCGCCAAGGCCACTTCGTCGAGGCCACCAACGTCCAGCTCACCACCTAACCAACCCGCTCGCCGCACACCGTCACCTCCAGGAGGAACAACCATGCCCAATCTCACCAACGACCAGCTCAAGGGTTGGATCGGCCGGACCCTGGTGGACCCATCCGGCGACAAGATCGGCAAGATCGCCGACATCTACATGGACGACGACACCGGCCAGCCCGAGTGGCTGGCCGTCACCACCGGCCTCTTCGGGTCCAAGGTCAGCTTCGCGCCCATCACCGGAGCCACCGCCCCCGCCGGCGATGACGTCCGAAGCCAGTTCTACAAAGGACAGGTCAAGGAGGCGCCGAACGCCGAGGCCGACGGTCAGCTCGCCCAGGACGAAGAGACCCGCCTCTACACCCACTACGGCATCGACTACAGCGAGCAGCGCTCCGACAGCGGCCTCCCCAAAGGCGACCCCGCCCCGGCACCGGCCGCAGGGAGCACCGACGATGCCATGACCCGCTCCGAGGAAGAGCTCGAGGTGGCCAAGACCACCCGGGAGGCCGGGCGAGTCAAGCTGCGCAAGTGGGTCGACGTCGAGCGGGTCGAGACCACCGTGCCCGTCGCCCACGAAGAAGTGCACAGAGCGGGAACCGATCACACGGCAACCTCGCCCAAGCCATGGCCGGCGCCGAGATCACCGAAGCCGAGCACGAGATCGTGCTCACCCAGGAAGAGGCGGTCGCCAACACCGCGTCGTTCCGAAGGAGCGCATCCGAGCCGAGAAGGACGTCGTCACCAAAGAGCAGCAGATCGCCGCTGACCTCCGCAAGGAGCACGTCGAAGTCGAGGGCAACACCTCGCTGAAGCCGCGGGCTCGGGCCGCACGCTGACCGCAACGACAGGCAGAGGAACCGCTGAGGACCCGCAGACACGATCGAGAGGAAGAGACCATGACCGATGCAAGCCAGCTCAACCACCAAGACATCGTCGGCAAGACAGCCTTCGACGTCGACGGCGACAAGGTCGGGGAGGTCGAGTACTGCTACCTCGACCTTGACACCGACCTGCCCGAATGGGTCGCCGTCAAGACCGGGAAGCTCACGGGGAAGACGCGGCTGGTCCCGCTGATGGACGCCACCATGACCGACGACGGCCTCCATCTGGCCTTCGGCAAGGCCCAGATCAAAGAGGCACCCGAGCTTGACCTGGACATGGACCTGACCGAGGCGGAGGAGGTGCCGCTGTTCGAGCACTACGGGCTCGCCTACTCAGAGTCCCAGTCGGACACCGGACTGCCAGCCGGAAGGTCAACGCCAGCTCCGGCGGGCGGCGATGATGCGATGACGCGCTCGGAGGAGGAGCTGCAGGTGGGCAAGGTGCGGCGAGAGGCGGGGCGGGCCCGGCTGCGGAAGTACGTCGTCACCGAGAACGTGACCACCACGGTCCCGGTGCAACGTGAAGAGGTACGCCTCGAGCGTGAGCCGATCACCGAGGCCAACGTCGGCGCGGCCACGGCCGGACGGGCGATCTCCGAGGACGAGCACGAGGTGGTGCTGCACGAGGAGGAGCCGGTGGTCACCACCCGGGCCGTGCCCAAGGAACGGGTCCGCCTGTCGAAGGAGACGGTGACCACCGACGAGCAGGTGTCAGCCGACGTCCGCAAGGAACAGATCGAGACCGAAGAGGCGTAGGCGTGGCGATCCCCTCATGGAGGCACCCATGAACTGGTACCCAGCCAGCAGTCGGGGCGGTGACGACGAACGCCGAGGCAGCCAGGAACCATCCAAGGTCGAAACGCGGCCGGAGCCCGCCTCGCCGGACTCCTCCCTGCCGCTTCGCCTTGCCGCCCGCCGCCAGGAGGGCTCGGCGTCTCGGGGTGCGGAGGATCGTGTCGAGGCCCGGCCCGATGGCGGCGGGGGAGGGGGCCGGTCGCCAGACGGACCGACTGACCTGAAGAAGCCTGCGCTGGCGGGGGTGTTGAAGCGGACGATCCGTGAGTTCAAGGAGGACGAGCTGGTCGACCGGGCTGCGGCCCTGACCTACTACGGGGTGCTGGCGATCTTCCCGGCCATCCTGGCCCTGGTGTCCGTCCTCGGTCTGGTCGGCCAGTCGGCCACCCAGCCGCTGATCGACAACCTGGGTCAGGTGGCACCCGGGCCGGCCAAGGACATCTTCACCACTGCCATCCAGAACCTGCAGAAGAGCCAGGGGGCGGGCGGGGTCCTGTTCGTCATCGGGTTGGCCACCGCCCTTTGGTCGGCCTCCGGGTACGTCGCTGCGTTCATGCGGGCCTCCAACGCCATCTACGAGATCGAGGAGGGACGGCCCATCTGGAAGAAGGGCCCGGTACGAGTCGGCGTGACCATCGTCCTCGTGGTCCTGCTGGCCGTCAGCGCCCTGGCCGTGGTGGTCACCGGCGGCTTGGCCCGCCGGGTGGGCGAGCTCCTCGGCATCGGCAGCACCGCCGTCACGGTGTGGGACATCGCCAAGTGGCCGGTGCTCCTGGTGATCGTCAGCCTGATGTTCGCGATCCTGTACTGGGCGTCGCCCAACGTGAAGCAGCCCGGCTTCCGCTGGCTCAGCCCCGGCGGGCTCCTGGCCGTCATCGTGTGGGTCATCGCGCCGGCCGCGTTCGCGTTCTACGTGGCCAACTTCGGCTCCTACAACAAGACCTACGGCGCTCTCGGCGGCGTGATCATCTTCCTGGTGTGGCTGTGGCTGTCCAACATCGCTGTCCTGCTGGGGGCCGAGTTCAACGCCGAACTCGAACGAGGCCGCCAGATCCAAGCGGGACACCCAGCCGACGAGGAACCGTTCCTCGAGCCCCGCGACACCAGAAAGATGAAGCGATAGCAACCGGTCAGGCACGACGACGTGCCTGTTCCCCCGAACCGATCCCACTGGAGGAACCACATGCAGATCGACAAGGACACGATCCTGAGCCTGCTCCGCTCACGGGGCGATCATGACAAGGCGGCCGAGGCCGAGCAGGAGCTGCCCGACAAGGTCGACGCCAACGAGCACGCCGGGCTCCTCGACAAGTTCGGGGTGAACCCCCAAGAGCTCCTGGGCAACCTCGGAGGCCTCGGCGGCATGTTCGGCAAGAAGGAGTGACAGCACCAGCTGCCAGGGGGCCAGGTTCGCGACCACGTCGTCGGCCGCCACATCCCGGCCGAAAGACGAGCCAAGGAAGGTGCAACTCATGAAGAACCAAGAGGCAGCCAGCGCCCGTCAGAGGAGGAGGGCCGGACATGACGATGGCCGTGACCGATCCGATGGCCATCATCGGTTTCGTCGTCTTCGACCGCGACGGTGAGGAGGTCGGTGAGGTCGAGGGGGTCTTCATGGGGCCGGAGGAGCCGGACTGGGCGGTCCTGCTGCTCCCGACCGGCCGGTACGTCCTCGTCCCGTTGGCCGACGCCGACATCTACGAGGACAGCCTCGACCTTCCCTTCACCGCCGCCCAGGTCCACGGCGCGCCCCTCCAGCAGCGGGCGCTGCCGGAAGACCTGACCCAGAGCCAAAGAAGGAGCAGCTCACCGCCTACTTCGCCGGCGGTTCCCGACCGGTGTCCGAGACGGCGTCGACGGCCAAGGAACAGGGCCGCCAGGTCGCCTCCACCGCCGTCGACCAGTCCCAACAGGCGGCCTCCACCGCCAAGCAGCAGAGCCAACGGGTGGCCACCACCGGGCCGCCGACAGCGTGCTCGACGCCGCCGACCGCGCCTACGGCCTCTCCGACGACGTCCAGACCCGGGGATCGCAGGAGTGCTATCAGACGTGCAGACCTTCGCACGGCGCCGCCCCGGCGCGTTCCTCCTCGGAGCAGCCGCCGTTGGCGTGGTCGCCGGTCGGGCAGTGCGGGCCGCCAAGGCCGAGGACCCAGAGACAACCAAACCTCCGGTCCTGCCCCGGCGGACCGGCACGACACGAGGAGGCCGATGATGGCGACCCAGACCTACGTGGCCTACCAGCCTCAGGGACAGCAGGTGGCCCGAGCCGTCAAGCCGGACGCACAGTCGGCACGGGTCTCACGGAGGCCGGGCTCACAGGCCCAGCCCGCGCCGTGGAACGGGCGCTGACATGGCAACGGCCGAGGAGTTGCGCCGGGACATCGAGCAGGCCAGGGCCGGCGTCGGCGAGGCGCTGGAAGCCATAGGTGACCGGGTCGCCCCCAAGAAGGTGGTGAACCGAGCCAAGGAGAACGTGACCGACAAGGTTGAGGAGGTCCGCGACAAGGTCAGCCCAAGCCGGATCGTTCGCAGGAGGACCATGAGCCTCCGGGACACCCTCGGCCGAGTGGTAGGGCGGGAAGACACCGAAGCCCAAGACGTGCAACCGCTCGGCGTGCGCCGCGGGTACACGCCCGACATGCGGGCGTCGGAGCCAACCGGGTCTGCTCAGTCCCGAGGCCAGGCGTTGGCGGGGCGGGCCGGGTCGGCGGCGGGGACCGTGGCCGAGGGGGCCCGTTCGGCCCCCAGGTGGTCCGTGAGCGTGCGGAGGGCAATCCGGTGGCCGCCGGGCTGCTCGTGATCGCTGCTGGCTTCTTCGCCGGGTCGCTTCTGCCCCCGACCGAACGGGAACGCCAGCTGGCCGCCAGGGCCAAAACAGAGCTCGATCCGATGAAGGACCAGCTGACCGAGACCGGACGCGGCATGGTCGGCGACCTCCAGCAGTCAGCTCAGCAGAGCCTCGAACAGTTCAAGGAAACCGCCACCCAGGCCGCCCAGCGGGTCAAGCAGGAGGCCGAGGCCCGAGCCGAAGCTGTGAAGGCTCAAGCCAACGACGCCACCGCCGAGGTCAAGACCGAAACGGCCACGGCTTCCCAGCAGGTGAAGTCCACCACCAAACGGTCAGCTGGGGCCGTCAAGGCCCAAGCCCGGCGGGCCAAGAACGAGAAGGCGACAACCGCCCGAGCGGCCAAGGCAACGACCGTGAAGAAGGCCACGTCGCCAAGCGAAGCCTCAGCCCCGGCCAAGCGCACCACCGTGCGCGCTAAGTCGTAATCCCCGATGCAAGGAGCAGGCCCGACGCGCAGGTTGATCGTCATCGCCGATCAGGCCGCCCTCCGCCGGATCGTGCGACGCCTACCGCCGTCCGTCGGGACCGGGGTCACGGGCCTAGGGAAGACCGCCCGAGGCGGCACCCTGTGGCTGGCATTGGCCGGGGCGCTCTCGCTTCTCGGGCCGTCCGGGAGACGCGCGCAGCCGGCGGCCTCCTCGCCGGCGGAACGGCCTCTGCCGTCGCCAACGGCCCCGCCAAATGGTTCGTGCGCCGCGATCGACCCGGCGGTACCCGCCTGGCCGACCTCCCCGACGAGACCGGCCACCCTCCACATCGTCGTTCCCGTCCTCCCACACCGCCACAGCCGTCGCCTTCGCCGTCGCCGCGTCCGCCCAGTACCCGCCCGCTGCCCCGGTCCTCGTCCCGGCCGCTCTCGGCGTCGGGCTGTCGCGCGCCTACGCCGTCCGTCACTACCCCACCGACGTCCTAGCCGGAGTCGCCCTCGGCACAGCAATCGGCGCCACCACCGCCTACAGCGTCCACCGGCGGCGGGCCACAGGCGCTCCGAGTCCTGGACGGTGACCTCAACTCGTCGCTAGTGTCTCGTGAATGAGGTCTTCTGACTTCTGCTGTGGCTGAGGATCTGGTCGGTGGTCTTGGTCCACACGAACGGCTCGCACCGGTCGTTCCATCCGTCGATGAACCTGGTGATGGCACCGATGAGGTCCTTGACGCTGCGGAAGGTGCCTCGGCGGATCGCTTGGCGGGTGATGATCCCGAAGAAGATCTCCACCATGTTCAGCCACGACCCGGACGTCGGCGTGAAGTGGAGGGTGATCCTCGGGTTCCGCTCGAGCCAGTCCCGGACCACCGGGTGCTTGTGGGTGCCGTAGTTGTCGCAGACGACGTGGAGCTTCCGACGGGGGTAGGTCTTGGCCACCAGCTTGAGGAACCGGAGGAACTCCTCGTGTCGGTGCTGGTCGTAGCAGGCCTGGGTGACCCGGCCCGTGGCTACCTCCAACGCCGCGAACAGCGTGGTCGTGCCGTTGCGCTTGTAGTCATGGGTCTGCTTGGCCGGCAGCCCCGGCCGCAACGGCAGGATCGGGGCGGTGCGGTCCAACGCCTGGATCTGGGACTTCTCGTCGATGCACAGCACGATCGCCCTGTCCGGCGGATGCAGGTAGAGGGCCACGATGTCCCGGACCTTGGCCTCCAGCTCAGGATCGGTCGAGAACTTGAACGTCTCGACCCGCCACGGCTGCAGCCCCCACTTCTTCCACACCTTGGCGATCGTCACGTTCGACAAGCCCAACTCGCCCCCCAGCAACCGAGACGACCAATGCGTCACCCCCAGACGCTCCGGAGGCGGCTCCAGAGTCCGCAGGACGATCGCCACCTCATCGATCTGCTGGGGCCGCCCCCGGTTTCGGGCGGTCCTCCAAGCCGGCCACCCCTTCCGCCGCGTACCGCTTCTTCCACCAGATCACCGTCGGCTTCGACACCCCGACCCGCTCGACGATCTCGTTGGTGCCGACGCCATCGGCGGCCAGCAGCACGATCCGGGCCCGCTGCGCCAACCCCGAGCGGATCGACGGCGACCGCAGCCACCCCTCCAACACCGCCCGATCTGCCGGCTCCACCGTGATGTTCAACGCCACACACCATTATCCCACACCACCACCAGCCAGGCGAGGATACCTCGCTAACGCGGCGCTAGTGGTGATCATCGACCATGCGCCGGATGCTGCCCACGCCTCCGAGCGCTGCATGATCTCGCTAATCACGGTCGTCTTCGCGTCCGCGTAGTGATCCGTCGTCGGCCAAGACCTCTGCGCAAGGGTCGTCTTCGTGCTCGCGTAAGGAACCCGGTCGCCGTCGGATTGCCTCAGCCAGTCTCGGAAGAGCAGGTGGCGACGCTCCCAGTCACTTCCAACACCGCACACGTGGACGTGCACGTCGAGATCCGGTGTCCGCAGCATCCGATGCTCGGGTTCCCGGACACGGAGGATGTAGCCGGCGTCTCTCAGCGGAGGAACGTACGACGGTTCGTGCTCCGGGTCGGTAACGCTGACCTGGATGTCAATGATTGGCTTCGCGACGAGGCTGGGAACCGAGGTGGAGCCAACGTGTTCGACCTGCCTCGCCTGGCCCCTGAGCGCGGCAAGGATCCGTTCAGTGTGTTCCTCGAAGAATTGTCGGCCACCGCGGGTCGTAGGGGATGAGGACGACGTCACGCTGTTCCGGCCCTCCGATCAGCTCGGCGTCCCCCAGCGACGATCGGTAATTCGTCACGGCGTCATGATGCACCGACACGCGTGGGCCGCGCGTGTCAACCGGGCTGCGGATCGGGAACGAGGCCGGTGGTAGACGGCCAACCCCGAGCCGGTGCTAACGCTCGGGCGTGCACGGGCCGGCCGAGGAAGGCTGTAGGCGGCACCACCCAGATGGTCCGCCCTCCCGCTCCCCCGCTGCCGCCTTCTGGACCGCGACGCGATGGCCGCTCCCTGTTAGTGGAACCAGGCCCCGGCCAGGACGACCGCCGGCGACGCCACCCTGTGGAACGTCAGCGCCGAGGACCTGGCCGATACCTGTGCTGATCGGTGCCACGCAGATGCCATCACATGCCAGGGTACGGGCGGAGTCGCTCCAAGACGCCGGAATGGCCGACACCTGGGGCCGCCTACCTGGCGACGAGCGAGAGCCTGAAGCTGGTGCCCAGTCGTTCAAGGGCGATATCAAGAAGCTGTCGTGCTGCGCAGCATGAAGCGCTCGTCCGCCACCAAACCCCGGGAACCGATCCATCACTCGACCTGATCCTGTTCCGATACGTGGTCGACGGTGAGGCCGAACTTGGTTGCGTAGACGGTGGCCGCGTACGGTGAACGGGTGAGGGAACGCGCCACCAGGGCCGTGCTGTTCGTGTTGGTGGTCACCCTGCTGGTCGCCGGCTTGATGTCCATCGGAGTGGTGGAGCCCAATGCGGAAGCGGCCGTTCCTCGATCGCTGGGTCCGCCCATCATCGCGGTTCCGGCGTCGGTGCCGACCGTTTCGGTCTACGAGGGTCTCGGTGCGTGGATCGACGTCTTCGACTACTCCCCGGCGTACCACCGGCCGCGAGATGGTCGTCTCCTTGTCCCCGAGGACATCGACGGGCTCGCCGACCGAGGCGTGCGCACGTTGTTCCTTCAGGCGACCCGGCTGGATCCACGCTCACCTCAGGGCATCGTCGACGCGCCGCTCGTCGGCCGATTCCTCCAGCGGTCCCATGAACGCGGTCTGCGGGTGGTGGGTTGGTACTTGCCGAAGTTCGCCGATGTCGAGGCCGACCTCGCCAACCTGCGATTGACGCGCGACTTTGACATCGGAGGCCACCGATTCGACGGTATCGGGGTCGACATCGAGTTCCGGCGCGACGTGCAAGATCATGGCGAGCGAAGCCGGCGCCTGGTTGAGCTGTCCCAGCGCTTCCGCCAAGAGACACCCGGGAACGGCCTCGCCGCGATCGTCTACCCTCCTGTGCTGCTGGAGGCCGTCTACCCCAGGCACTGGCCAGAGTTTCCGTGGGCGGAGCTCGCCGGCAACTATGACGCTTGGCTGCCCATGGCCTACTGGAGCGAGACGACAGCCGGCTCCGGTTACAGGGACGCCTACCGGTACACCGCTGACAGCGTGCGGTCCCTTCGAGCGAGGCTTGGCCTCCCGTTCGCGGCGGTGCATCCGGTTGGAGGTGTGGCTGACGCGTCCAGCGTCGCGGACTACGAGGGATTCATCCGAGCGGCCCAGGAGACGGGAGCCATTGGCTGGTCCGTTTACGACGTCGGTACCACCACGCCAGCCGCGTGGGACGTGCTGCAGCGAGCCAGGTCGCAGGGCTGAATCGTGTGGCTGCTGCAACCAGTCGCAGAGAAGTTGATACTTCGCGGAGGATCGCGTTGGCCCGGCGCAGCTCCCGGGCGTCACGCTCTAACGCCGCCAACCTGCGGGCGTCGTCCGTCGACGTCCCCGACCCCGGCGAGCCCACCAGCCTCGACGGCACCGGCCAGGAGGCTGGCTGCCGTCGCCGTCGCCGTTGCCCTGATCGCCGCCGCCTGCTCCGGAGGGGCCGAGCCGAACCCACCGCCCACCGGGTTCCGCTCGGCGACGGCTCAGGTGAACGGGACGAGACTGCACTACGTCTCCGGCGGCCGCGGACGACCCGTCCTCTTCCTCCACGGCTTCCCCCAGACGTGGATGGCTTGGCGGAAGGTGATGCCGAGGCTCGCCGGCGAGCACACCGTCATCGCCGTCGACCTTCGAGGCGTGGGCCGCTCGGCCCTCGAGAAGGACGGCTACGACAAGGAGACGTTGGCCACCGACATCCACCAGCTGGTCAACCGGCTCGGCCTCGGCGAGGTGTCGGTGGTCGGCGCCGACTTCGGCGGCCAGGTGGCCTACGCCTACGCGAGGATGCACCGCGAAGAGGTGCGAAGCCTCGTCGTGATCGAGGCGGCGCTGCCCGGGTTCGGCGGCGAGATGCTCTACACCGGCTCCTACCACTTCCTCTTCCACATGGTGCCCGAGCTCCCCGAGCGGTTGATAGACGGGAACGAGCGCTACTACCTGACCCGTTTCGTCTGCGGTCCCGAACGGGACTGCGAGAAGGCGTCGATCGAACCGTCCCTGGTCGACGAGTACGTACGCGCCTACTCGCGCCCGGGACGGCTGAGCGCCGCACTCGAGTACTACCGGGCCCTGCCAACAGACGCCGACGCCAACCGGGCCGGAGCCGGTCCCAAGCTGAAACAGCCGGTGCTGGCGTTGGGCGGCGAGCGCGGTCTGGGGACCCTCCCCACCGAGCAGCTCCGCCGCGTCGCTGAGGACGTGACCGGTGACGTGATCGACGGCGCCGACCACTGGGTCGCCGAGCAGCGACCCGACGAGCTGGCCGCCCGCATCCAGACCTTCCTCCGGCGCTGCTGCCCATAGATCCGGTCTGCTGTACCACTGCCGGTGTACCACTGCCGGCGTGACCTCTGAGTGTGAGCAAGATGGGTGTTGGATCGAGGCGTCACCGGGGTAGGACATCGCCCGAACGTGGGGGGAGGCTCAAGATGCAAGCGCTACGTCTGGGCGACCGGTCGAAGGTCGAGTTGGCTGCGGCAGCCGTGGGGGCGACGTTCCTCCTCGTCGGCATCCTCGGCTTCATCCCCGGGATCACGGGCAACTTCGACCAGCTGAAGTTGGCGGGCAATGAGTCCGACGCAAAGCTGCTCGGTCTCTTCAAGGTCAGCGTGCTCCACAACATCGTTCACCTCCTGTTCGGCGTCGTGGGTTTAGCGGCCTCCCGATCCGGCGCCGCGGCCAAGGCGTTCCTCCTTGGGGGCGGGTTGGTCTACCTGGGTCTCTGGCTGTACGGGCTCGTTATCGACAAGGACTCGACCGCCAACTTCGTTCCGGTCAACACTGCTGATAACTGGCTGCACCTCGGGCTTGGCGCCGCGATGATCGCTGCGGGCCTCGTAACTACCAAGTACAGCGATGCACGTGGCCGGCCAGGTGTAGGCACCTGAAGCGACGTCAGTGGCACCGCGGTCACGAGGCGGCACCGGTACATGTGAGGCAGCGGGTCTTGCCGCAGCGGAGTACCCCGCTGCCGCCAGGCGAACTGCAGCCTGATGTTCGGAGGCGTGACATGCCTGAGGAGATCCGAACGACCGCAGCGGTCTCACCGTTCCAAGGAGGAGGCCACCGTTGCCGACTTCGCGGACCGGAGCCGAAACCTCTCAGACGACGATTGAGGCCGCCGTGGTTCTGGCCTCTGCCCGTCGGGCGGCCGAGATGGGCGATGAAGGTTCAGCCAATCGAGCCCTGATAGGCCTGTCGATCCTGCTTGACGAGGCTGAGCGTCGGACCACCTGGGACGCGTCTCGCGCTTGGAAAGCAGGCTGAACTTCCGTCAGCACGAGGCCCTCCGCCGGCTCGCGGGCCCTGATGGTGCCCAAGCCTCCGAAGGCCCCGGGGCTTCCGGGGACGGCCCCGAGGGCTGAGGCCACTGCCACCAAAGTTGTGCGCAGGCTGGACGGAGCAAGGCAGAACCGCCCCAGAACACGGGACG
The DNA here is from genome assembly GCA_030448245.1 of Acidimicrobiales bacterium. GTDB lineage: Bacteria > Actinomycetota > Acidimicrobiia > Acidimicrobiales > JAUJNH01 > JAUJNH01. The sequence continues at coordinate 312,082 of JAUJNH010000004.1, read as the reverse complement.
TCACTAGCCAGGAGCTGCCTTGAAGGCCTGTCGGGGTGACGGCGCTGGACGCTCGGTGCCGGCGATCCTTCGTGGCCATCCCGTCATACCTGGAAGTTGGGTGCCGGCGGCGGGATTCGAACCCGCACTGGGATGGCCCTAAACCATCTGCCTCCTGCCGATTGGGCTACGCCGGCCTGCCGTGCGCGCGCCGGGACGTCCGGGCCCGCTCGGCGAGGGCTCACTCGCAGAGCTGCTCCGCCCGGTCTCGGAAGGCCTGGAGCACCTCGGGGTCGAACGGCCGGGCCGGGTTCCGGTCGCGGCTCAGGGCCGACGAGCTCTGGGTGCTGCACCGCCACCGGGCCACGGGAGCCGACGCCGCGAACAGCCCGACGGTGAGGACGACCAGCACGACTGCTGTCAGCACGACCCGCCGCTGGTCGGCGCCCTCGCCGAAGGCCCGGATGACGAGGCCGGCCAGCACGCCGGCGGCCAGTCCACCCAGGTGGCCGCCGATGGAGATGCCCGGGAAGAGGAAGGTGATGAACAGGTTGACGACGAGCAGCCCGGCCACGCCCGACTCGACGGGCGAGCGGCCACGCTTGGAGAGCACGACCACGGCGCCCATCAGTCCGAACACCGCGCCCGAGGCACCGAGCGAAGCGGTGGCCGGGGGCTGGAGGAGCAGGGCGCCGATCGAGCCGCCGACGAGGGAGAGGAAGTAGACGCCCAGGTAGCGGGCCCGCCCCAGGCGCCCCTCGACGGCCGTGCCGAGCTGGTACAGGATCAGCATGTTGAACAGCAGGTGGATCGGGCTGCCGTGCAGGAAGCCGGAGGTGACCACCCGCCACAGCTCGCCCTGGGAGACCATGGTGGCCACCACCACGCCCCGCTCGGTGAGGTTCGACACCTGCTGGCCGACGTAGAGGGCCACGCAGCTGGCCAGGAGGGCGTAGGTGGCGTACGGGGTGCCGCCGGCCAGGCCGCCACCCTGGACGTCGCGCATCCGCCGTACCGCCGGCGCGCCCTTGAGGCAGCCCGGGCACTGCCAGCCGACGGGTGCGCTGACCATGCAGTCGGTGCAGATCGGGCGGTCGCAGCGGGTGCAGGTGACCGGGGCGGGGAGCTTGGGGTGGCGGTAGCAGGCCAGAGCGGGTGCCACCGGCGGCGGGGGCGGCCAAGGAGCGGACATCGCCCGGCTCAGGCTAGTGAGGGCGTTCGGCTACCCGAGGGCAGGCCCGGCGCGCCCGGCTTGGCGGCTGCGGCTGGCAGGCTCTGCGGGATGCGGCGGCCCCTCTCGCTCCTCCTCGCCCTCGTGGCCGCCCTCGTCCTGGCCGGCTGCCCGCAGGATGGCGGCACCCGCCGGGGCTCGACCAGCACGACCACCGCCCGCGGCTCCACGACCACCACCGCTCGGGGGAACGCGCCAGGCGCGCCCAACCGGCCCGGCGCCGCACCCCTCCCGGAGGACCTGCCCAGGGCCGTGCTCCTCGGCGGGGCGAAGCTCACGTCGGTCGAGCTGGCCAGCGGCCAGCCGACCGACATCCCGAACCCCCGGCTGGAGAACGGACTCGAGGTGGTCGGCCTCCTCGACCGGGCGCACGGGGCGATGGTCCTGGTCCGCGGCCCGCTGCCCCAGGACGCCGGCGCCGTGTACGTGCTCAACGACAACGAGCACCTTCCCCGCAGCCTCGGCACCGGCGTCCGAGCGATCGCCGGCGGTGCGGTCGGCGAGGCCTGGGTGGCCAGCGCCGGCGCCCCCGACGCGGTGTCCGAGGTGCGGCGCGTCGACCTGGGCAAGGAGGTCCCGCCGCTGCGCCAGCAGCTGGTGCCGGGCCGCTCCCTCGCCGGCTTCGGCGCCGGGAGCCTGGTGGTGGCCCCGGCCGAGCCGGGAGGCCGCATCGACCTGGTCGACCCGGTGCGGGGGTCGACGACGAGGACGCTGGCGGCCAACGGCACCTTCCTCGGGGCCGACGGGCAGCGGGCCGTGGTCGTCGCCGACGCGGCCTGCCCGACCGCCTGCTCGGTGCTCGTGGCGGGCCCCGCCGGCGACCGGACCTTCCCGCTCGCCGCCGGCCTGAGGCCCGAAGCGGGTGCGGCTGCGGTGGCCAGCTCGGCCGTGCTCTTCGTCGGGCGCCAGGCCGGCGGGCCCCGCCACCTCTACGTCCTCGACCTGACCAGCGGCGAGGTGAAGGACGTGATGGTCGACCTACCGCCCGAGGCCGGTCCGCCCCCGATGGCGACCGACGCCCAGGGCCGCTGGGCGTTCACCCGCCTCGGCCCGGCCGAGCTGGTGGGCGTGCGCCTGGCCACCGCCGAGCCGGTCAGGTTCCCGTTCGAGCTGGACCCCTGGGGAGCGATCGCGGTCACCGCCGGCGGGGCGTGCAACTGCGGCGGCGGCGGGGGCGGCGGCGGCCCGACCGTCTGAGGTTCCCGCGAGCCGGGGCCCGGCGTGTCACACCTCCAGCAGCACCGTGACCGGCCCGTCCCCCACCAGCCGGACCAGCATGTGGGCCCCGAAGCGGCCGGTGGCGACGGTGCAGCCCAGCTCGGCCAGGCGCCGGGCCACCGCCTCCACCAGGGGCTCGGCCACGGGCCCCGGGGCCGCGGCCAGCCACGACGGCCGCCGGCCCCGGCTGGTGTCGGCGTACAGGGTGAACTGGCTCACGACCAGCACGGCCGGGTGCGGGGCTTCGGCCAGGGAGCGGTCGGCCCTCCCGGCACCGTCGTCGAGCACCCGGAGGTGGTACGCCTTCTCGGCGAGGGTTGTGGCGGTGGCCAGGGTGTCGTCGTGGGTGACGCCGACCAGGAGGCACAGGCCGGGACCGATGGCGCCGACCACCTCGTCGCCCACCGTCACCGACGCCTCGGTGACCCGCTGCACCAGGCCCCGCACGCCGGTCAGCATGGCAAAGCCGGCAGGACCCGGGCGGTAGGGTCCACGGCGCCGTGCCCGTGCCCGAGGTCTTCCTCCCCGAGCGGGTCGAGGTGTTCTCGCTGACCGGGTTCGACCTGGACGCCGCCACGGGCACGGTGCGGCTGTCGTACGCCCTCGACGACCTGGCCCTGACCGAGCTGGTCCAGCTGCCCCCGGGCCAGGCGACGGCCGCCGACGAGGCCCTGCTGCGGCTGCTGTGGCTGGCGGCCGCGCCGTCGTACTACAAGGCGGCGACCCCACCCAGCGTCGCCGTCGTCGGCGGTCTGAGCCGCCCGGAGCGGCGCCTGCTCGACGCCCTGCTCGGGCCGGGGCTGGGCGAGCTGTACTTCGTCAACGGCCTCGATCCCGCCGGGCCTGCGGTCGAGGCCGCCGAGCGGGCCGACGGGCCCGTGGCCGACCTGGGCCTCGACCGCCGCAGCCTGGTCCCGGTCGGCGGCGGCAAGGACTCGTGCGTCACGATCGAGGCGCTGCAGGAAGCCGGTGAGGACCCTCTCCTGGCGAGCGTGCGCCGCTTCCCGGTGATCGACGCCGTGCTCTCTCGCGCCGGTGGCGACGCCGTCCGCGTCGGGCGGACCCTCGACCCCCAGCTGCTCGAGCTGAACGGCCGGGGGGCCCGCAACGGCCACGTCCCGGTCACCGCGTTCGTCAGCCTGGTCCTGTGCCTGGTGGCCGTGCGGGCCGGCTGCGACAGCGTCGTCATGTCCAACGAACGGTCGGCCTCCGAGGCCACCCGGAACTGGCGGGGCGCGGCCGTCAACCACCAGTGGTCGAAGTCGCTGGCCGCCGAGGAGCTGCTGGCCGGCGTCCTGGCCTCGGCCGTCGGGCCCCAGCTGTCGTGGTTCAGCCTGCTGCGGCCGTTCAGCGAGCTGGCCATCTGCCGCCTGTTCGCCGACCGGGGACGCCGCTTCTTCGGCGACTTCTCCTCGTGCAACGCCGCCTTCCGCCTCGACGACAGCCGGCGGGTCGACGGATGGGACCGCGACTGCCCCAAGTGCCGCTTCGTCGCCCTCGCTCTGGCCCCCTGGCTGGACCGGGACGAGGTCTTGGGGATCCAGGGCGGTGACGTGCTGGACGACCTGCGTCAGGTGGACGGGCTGGCGGGGCTGGTCGAGGCGGGCCAGCCCAAGCCGTTCGAGTGCGTCGGCGAGGTGGCCGAGAGCCGGGTGGCCGTGCGGCTGGCCGGTGAGCGGCCGGGCTGGGCCGACGCCCGCGCCCTGGCCACCATCGCCGACCGGCTGCGGGCCGACGGTACCTGGCCGTCCGACGAGGACGTCGCCCGGGCCCTGCACCCCGAGCTGGACCTCGCCTTTTTGGTCCCGCCGGCCCACCGGCCAGTCGTCGACGAGCTGGCCCGCGCGGTCACACCCCCCTGACCCCCACGTTCCTGTCGGGGGTCAGCGTCGCCTGGCCAGGCCTACTCCCGGCAGAACCCGGCCAGGCGCTCGCCAAGGGCGCGGAAGGCCCGGCCGCGGTGGGAGACGTCGTGCTTCTCCTCGGCCGACATCTGGGCGAAGGTGCGGCCGTCCCCCTCGTCGGGCACGAACACCGGGTCATAGCCGAAGCCGCCGGCGCCCGCCGGCTCGAGGGGCACGGTCCCCGTGCAGGCGCCCTCGGCGGCGAGCTCGCGCCCGTCGGGGAACCGGCACAGGGCCACGGTGCGGAACCGGGCGGCTCGGGCGGCGCCGTCGCGCCGGGCGAGCTCGGCCAGGAGCTTGGCGACGTTGTCGGCGTAGGTCGCCCCCTCCCCCGCCCACCGGGCGCTGATGACCCCGGGGGCGCCGCCGAGGGCGTCGACCTCGAGCCCGGTGTCGTCGGCCACGGCCGGCAGGCCCGTGGCCTCCACCAGGGCCACCGCCTTGAGGCGGGCGTTGCCGACCAGGTCGGGGGCGTCCTCCTCGACGTCGGGCACGTCGGCCGGCCGGGGGTGGACGACCAGCCCGGGGACGGCGGCGGCGAGGATGGCATGGATCTCGGCGGCCTTGTGCGGGTTGGCCGAGGCCAGGACCACCTCCACGGGCCCGGGCCTCAGCGGGGCGCCGGCGGCTCGGCCAGCACGGCCCGCTGGAGGTCGAGCAGCCGGGTGATCCCCGTGGCCGCCAGGCCGAGGAGGGCGTCGAGGGCAGCCCGGTCGAACGGCGAGCGCTCGGCCGTGCCCTGCACCTCGACGAAGCCGCCGGCGCCGGTCATGACCACGTTCATGTCGACGTCGGCGCCGGCGTCCTCGACGTAGTCGAGGTCGAGCATCGGCGCCCCGGCCACCACGCCGACGCTGACCGCGGCCACCGCGTCGACCAGCGGGTGGGTGCCGACTGCGCCCCGCTGCTGCAGGCGGGTGCAGGCGTCGTGGAGGGCGACGTAGGCGCCGCAGATCGACGCGGTGCGGGTGCCGCCGTCGGCCTGCAGCACGTCGCAGTCGAGGGTGATCAGCTGCTCGCCGAGGGCCTCGAGGTCGACCACGGCGCGCAGCGACCGCCCGATGAGCCGCTGGATCTCGTGGGTGCGCCCGCCCTGGCGCCCCTTGGCCGCCTCGCGGCTGGCCCGGTCGGCGGTCGAGCCGGGGAGCAGCGAGTACTCGGCGGTGACCCACCCCCGCCCCTGCCCCTTCAACCATCCGGGCACCCGCTCTTCAAGGGAAGCCGTGCACAGCACCCGGGTGCGCCCGAACGACACCAGGCACGAACCGAGGGGAAGCTCGGTCCAGTCGCGGAGCAGCTCCACCGGCCGAAGCTCGTCGGAGCTCCTCGCAAAGGAGCGGGCGGTCATGGCCGGCGACGGTAGCCGGGGCCCGACCTGCGCTTCGTGGCCTCAGCCCGGCTCGCTGCGGTCATGGCATCCTTTGCCATGCGGTGACCCCACCTCCTGGCCTTCCTCCTCCTCCCCCTCCTCGTCGGCTTGGCCCTGCCCTCGTGCTCGGGAGGTGAGCCGACAAGGCCCTGGCCCCCTTCCAGGGCGAAGGGTTCTCGGTGCGCATGCCCGGCTCGCCGAAGCGGTCGACGGAGACCGCCCAGTCCGCAGCCGGTCCGCTCACCCTCGTGCTGTACACGAGCGAGAGCAAGAACAAGGCCTACACCGTCGGCTACACCGACCTCCCCGGCGGGATCCAGGCCGACCTGTCCCAGGTCATCAAGGGCGCGGCTGGCGCGGTCAAGGGTACGGCGACCGACGAGGCCGATCGTCGTTGAAGATCGGCTGATCCCGTTCAGTTCAGACCTGGTACGTGCGGCCGGGGTCGGCCATCTCGACGGGCGCACCAAAGGCGGCCTCGGCCTCGGCTTGAAGCGCCACCCGGTCGGTGACCGGCCACAGGTGGGTGAGCAGCAGCCGGCGGGCGCCGGCGTCGTGCGCCAGGCGGCCAGCCTGGCGGCCGGACAGGTGCTGCGCCTCCCCCTCGTGCTCGGCGGTGTAGGTGGCCTCGCTCAGGAGCAGGTCGACGGGCGGCCCCAGCTGGAGCGGTGACCACTCGGGTCCGGTGTCGGCGGTGTAGCCCAGGCTGCGGCCCTCGGCCTCGACCCGCAGGGCCAGCGTGTGCGGGTCGTGGTCGGTGCGGCTGGCGCGAAACGCCATCGCACCGACGGCGAAGCGGCTGCCGTCGACCAGGTCACAGAAGGCCAGGGCCGGCGGGCCCGTGTGGTAGCCGTGCTCGCGCACCCCGGCCGGCGCGTGGACGGGAACGCCGTGGCGGCGGACCACGTAGGTGCAGGCCACCGAGAAGCCCTCGAGGTCGCTGCGGTGGTCGGGGTGCTCGTGGCTGACGACGACGGCGTCGACCTCGTCGAGCCCGACGTGGGTCTGCAGGGCGGCCAGGGCCCCGGGACCGCAGTCGAGCCAGACGGTGGCCCCACCGCCCCGGATGAGGTAGCCGCTGCCGGCGCCACCGGGCCCTGGGTAGCTGCCGTCACAGCCGAGCACGGTGACCGAGAGCCCCACGCGGCGGCACCGTAGCCGCCGCCGTCAGAAGTAGATGATCCCCTTGGCCCGGGCCTCGACCTCGTCGAGGCCGTCGGTCCAGGCACCGGTGGAGAGGTACTTCCAGCCGCCGTCGCAGACGATCGTGACCAGGGTGCCCTCGTCGAGCAGCTTGGCCGCCTTTACCGCCGCCGCCATGATCGCTCCCGACGAGATCCCCGAGAACACCCCGACCTCGGTGAGGCGGCGGGTCCACTCGATCGACTCCCGGGGTCGCACGATCATCTTGCGGTCGAGCAGGTCGAAGCCGTCGTTGGCGGTGAACAGCTCGGGGACGTAGCCCTCGTCGAGGTTCTTGAGCCCGTCCACCATCTCGCCGACCGGAGGCTCGACCGCCCACACCTGCACGGCGGCGTTCTGCTCCTTCAGGAACCGGCCCGCCCCCATCAGGGTGCCGCTGGTGCCGAGGCCGGCGATGAAGTGGGTGAGCTCGGGGCAGTCGCGCCAGATCTCGGGCCCGGTGCCCTCGTAGTGCGCCTTGGCGTTGGCCTGGTTCGAGTACTGGTGCAGGAAGACCCACTCGGGGTGCTCGCCGGCCAGCTCGATGGCCCGGCGCATGGCCCCGTTCGAGCCCTCCCCGCCCGGCGACGGGATGATCTCGGCTCCCCACACCTCGAGCAGCTGGCGCCGCTCGATCGACACGTTCTCGGGCAGCACCACCTTCAGGTGGTAGCCCCGGACCTTGCAGATCATGGCGAGGGCGATGCCGGTGTTGCCCGAGGACGACTCGATGAGCACCGAGCCTGGCCGCAGCCGGCCGTCCTTCTCGGCCTCCTCGATCATGTACTTCGCAGCCCGGTCCTTGACGCTGCCGCCGGGGTTCTGGCCCTCCAGCTTGGCCAGGATCCGCACCCGCGGGTTGGGTGACAGGGCCGACACGTCGACGATGGGGGTGTTCCCGATGAGGTCGAGGGCCGACTCGTAGACAGCCACGTCAGCCCCCGGCGACCGCAGGGAGGATGGTCACCTCGGTGCCCTCCCCCACCTTGGTGGCCAGGCCGTCGAGGTACCGGACGTCGTCGTCGTCCACGTACACGTTGACGAACCGGTGGGCCTCGCCGCCCGGCGCTCGAAGCTGACCGGCCATGCCGGGGTAGGTGGCCTCGAGCCAGGACAGGACGTCGGCCACCGTCTCGCCCTCCGCCACGACGACGGCGGCGCCTCCGGCGTGGGAGCGGAGCACGGTGGGCAGGCGGACAGCGGGCACGGCGGAGCTCCTCAAAGGCGACTGGACTCGTCAGGAATCCTAACCCCGCCCCGCACCAGCCGATTCCCGCCCCTCACACGAGGACGATCGGCTCCTCCTCGACCGTGACCCCGACGATCCGGTACGACCGCACGACCGGCGCTCCCTCACCCAGCCCGACCAGGACGTAGTGCCACGCCGGGTCGGGGGCCTGGGCCACGTCGGTGGGCGACGGGTAGGCGGTGGTGTGGGTGTGGGAGTGGAAGACGCCGGCCAGGACGAGGCCGCGCTCCTCGGCGTCTCGGTCGGCCAGCAGCATCGCCTTCGACGGGACGGTGTAGATCCGGGCCGAGGCCGCCTCGTTCTCGGTGGGGTAGCAGCGGGAGACCCGCCCGGTGGCCGGCTCGGCGGCCAGCAGACCGCAGGCCTCGAGGGGGAGGCCGTCGTAGCTGTGGGCCACCAGCTGCAGGTACGCGTCCCGGTCCAGCAGCAGCGGCCCCGTCATGGGCCCGCGACCGTAGCGGCCGCCTGTGGAGGGGGTTCCCGGCCGCCCAGGTGCGTGCGTGCCACACTCGTCGACGGTGCCCAGGCTCGGAGTCGTCACGGCTGCGCTGGCCGCCGCCGCCTCCCTCGGGGCGTGCGGTTCGGTGCGGACCGAGCTGCCGGCGAGCGTCGACCCGGCCCCGCCGCTCCAGACCGTGCCCCCCGTCGCCGACAGCCTGGTCACCACCACCGCAGGGGCGGTCACCACCGGGGGGCCGGCCACCACGGCTTCGGCGTACCTGTCGCCCGGGATGAAGCACCCGCTCCCCGGCGGCACCCTGGCCGCCTCGTACCCACGGGTGGGCGTGCGGCCCCCGCGGGGGGTGGCCCCGCCGCCCGCCGGCCAGGCCTGGGCCGTGCTCAACGTGCGGTTCTGCGCCGGCGCCGAGAGCCCGATCGACGGGAGCCTCGTCGACCCGGGCCGCTTCCGGGTCGAGGTGCCGGGCCAGGGCTACGTGGCCCCGACCCCCGAGGCCCCGGCCCTGGCCCCGGGACCCCTGGTCGCCGGCACCGCGGTGGCGGCCAGCACGTGCGTGGAGGGCTCGGTGGCCTACCTGGTGGCCGGCGAGGGCCACATCGAGTCGATCACGTACGACTCGGGCGCCGGCCTCCTCCGCTGGGCCACCTAGCGATAGCGTCGCCCTCCCATGCCGCCGAAGAAGCACGCGCTGTCGGCGGGATCCAAGGTGGTGGCCTCGAACCGCAAGGCCCGCCACGACTTCGAGATCCTCGAATCGGTCGAGGCTGGCATCGTGCTGGCCGGCGCGGAGGTGAAGTCGCTGCGGGCGGGCGAGGTGCAGCTGCGCGACGCTCACGCCCGGGTGCAGGGGTCGGAGTGCTGGTTGCACGGGGTCCACCTGAACCCCTACGAGCACGCCAACAGCTTCGACCGGCCCGACCCCGACCGGGCCCGCAAGCTGCTCCTCCACGCCAACGAGATCCGGCGGCTGGGCGCCCGGGTGGCCCAGGACGGCTTGACCCTGGTGCCCCTCAGCATCTACTTCAACGCCGACGGCCGGGCCAAGGTCGAGATCGCCCTCTGCCGGGGCCGCAAGACCTACGACAAGCGCCACGCCATCGCCAAGCGCGACGTCGAGCGTGAAGCCGCCCGGGAACACCGGACCCGAAGCTAGGGTTGACTCCCTGCTCCTTGACATCGCTTGACACGCACCGCCCCCTGCACGCTCACGGGGGTGATCTGGTTTCGACTTTGGACGTCGAGACGGATGAAGCGGGTCGTGGTCTCCGGAACCACGTTAAAGAGCCGGAACCAAAATAATTGCCGAGCCTAAGCTCACCCTGGCTGCATAGCCACGTCCTTCCGGTCTCCGCCCCTTGGGCCGGGTCTGGGCGTCATCAAGAGGGCTCACCCTGCTAGCCGAGCCCACGGGCTAGCCGGGAACACCAACAGCGGGCTGGGACCCGCCACCGGCGCCGGTGGCGAAGGCGGGTCCGAGACCTTCCACCGGCTGCGCCCGGAGAAGACCCGTCAACACGCTGAAGGACCCGGGTTCGAATCCCGGCACCTCCACCACCACCACATACATGCAGGTCAGATGCGGTGCGCGCCAGGTCCAAACCCGAAGCACCCAGAGTTTCGCCGGGGCCCCCAAGCAGGACTGACTGGACCCTCAAGACCCGGATGTGCAGCGCGACGTGGCACCCGGGTGTGCGCGACGCGCCCCACCTCAGCACCACCCATACGCGCCAGGCCGACTTTATGGTCGCCTCCTTATGAGCCGAAGCCGCAGCCAGGCCACCCACATATCGCTGCATACCGGGCGGCCGTGCCGCGCCAGCCGAAGTCGAGAGGGCGAACTTGCCTCAACCCGTCGTTTGCCGACAGGTCCACCCCAGGACGCACGGGTTGGGCCGCGCGGCAAAAGCCTTGGCGGTCAGGACGACGTGAACTGTTACGCGCTGCCCGGCACCGTTCTTCAGGGGAGCTGCGATCCGTGGTGCCTGGCTGGCCCTGTTCCCGGACCGTGATGGAGTTTGGAGATGCCGGTCGCCCAGCTTCCGAAAAGACGACCACGCAACGAAAGAAGGGATTGCGGCTGCCACTTCTTCGGTTGGAACTTTCTTGCAATGAGGCCCTGGTCACCTCAGCACCGCGCAGTCTCGACGGCACGCTTGCCGAATGGTCGCTGGACGCTGTGGGTTGGCTGGCCGCCTATCTCGCAGAAGCAAGCTCCCGGCGCGGAGTCCACATGCCGTTGCTGCTGGCGGTCTTGCGGGAGCAGCGGATCCCCTCACCGAGGCGGAGATCGGCGTGCACCCTCGGCGACCGTAGGAACGGCGGGAGGAGCGGTGGATGGCGACGATCTCGTTGGTCAGCCCGTCCGCCCACTCCCGGTCCGAGACCGGGTCGGCCCGCCAGGCGTGGAACCCCGAGGTCGACACCCCCATCACCCGACTCGAGGCGGAGGCTGGGCAGGCGGTGGGTGGCATCATCGGTGGCGCATCCCATCTCTGATGTTCGCCAGCACGCAGGGCAGGACCTCGCCCGCCGAACGGTTCCCCTCGGACCCAAGCCAGTGCTTCGGTCAGTCAGGCAGCGGCGGCGGCAGCGCCCGTTGCGTTGCGGAGCCGCCACTAACCGGTCCCAGTTGGTGCGCACGCACTCGGCTACCCGGTAGCGGGTCATCCCGCCGCCGACAGCCTCTTGGGATCAACTCCGAGCCGGGATAGGGGCGGAGCGTCGGCGGGACACGTGACAGGCCGCTGGTAGCCTGACCGGTCCATGGACGGACCGGGCGGTGTCATGTCGGAGATGGAGGTCATCTCCACGCCGGAGGATCCGTTGGCCGTTCGGATCCGCACGGTGGCGGAGGGCGAGCATCGCCGCGGTCGCGACGAAATCATCATCGAGAACGAAGTCAACATCGTGGCCGCGCGGGCGGCCGGTGTCGAGCTGCTGCACCTCGTCGTGTCGCCGAAGCTCATCGAGCAGGGTCTCGTCCAAGACGTCGTCGGCTCCACTTCCGTCGCCGTCATCTCCGACGAGGTTCGGGCGCAGGCTTTTCAGCGTTCGCGGGTTCCCGACGTCTTCGCCATCGCCCGCCTGCCAGAGAAGAAGCGGTTCCGTGCCTTCGCAGCGACAACCGGTGACATCGTCGTGCTGGACGGGGTCGATGGACCGGGAAACATCGGGTCCATCATTCGAGTGGCGACGGCTTTCGGTGCTGGGGGCATCGTGGCCCTCAACCAGCACCACAACGACATCTATCGGCGAGGCATCGTGCGGGCGACGGCCGGCACCATGTTCGCGCTGCCGATCGTGGCGGCAAAGAACGCGGAATTCTTTCGCTTCTGCCAGGCCACCGGAACGCGCATCGTCACGACATCGTCGCATGCCCGTGAAGAGACGTTCGATGAGGTGGTCGCATCCCCGGAGCGGCTCGCCATCGTGCTCGGAAGCGAGTCGCGCGGGTGTAGCCCGGAATTGAATGCCGCTGCTGCCCTCCGGTGTCGGATACCCATGACCCCGACGGTCGAGTCGCTCAACGTCTCGGCGGCCGCCAGCGTCCTCCTGTTCTCGCGCTACCGAGCGCGTTCCGCGCGGACGTGATCACGACTAGGCCGATGTTCACAGAGAATGCATGTTTCTGTCACTGAGACCCCAGACCGCACACGTCTCAGTGGCTGCCTGGCCTGTCGTGCGGGCCGAGGCCATGACCGAGGTCGAGGCCGAGCTGGCGGCGCCGACCTACCCCAAGCTCATGGGGGTCGCCGAGCTGGCCGCCGCGTGTGGCACGAGCCGGCAGCGGGTTTCGGCCCTGGCCGCCAGCGGCGTGGCCTGCCCCCCGCTCGCCGAGTCTCGCGTCCGGGCCCGTCTGGTCAGCTGCCACCCTCACCAGGTTCCCTCGAGGAGTGGGATCGGCGGCCCGGCCGGCCGCCCCGGACCCCGGCCGTGGACTGACCGTGCGGCGCCGCTTCGCTCTGCTGGCCCCAGCCGCCCTGCATACGCGTGGCGGCAGGCCATCTTCTTCCTATCACTGGTAGACCAGCCTGCCCAGACCGAGGCTCTCCACGCTTTCCGCGACACCAGTGCCCGCCAACCCGGACCGTGGCAGCGCCGGTTCGAGCCAGTCCTCAAGGGTCTCGAGGCGATCGTCAACGGCCTGATGTTCGATGCAACCGGCAAGCACGCCACCGGCCTCCGCTTCCTCGGATGGTCGATCGGGCACACCGGCTGCTACCACGCAAGGACCAGCAGCCGGACTGAGGCGTCAAGCGGAAGATGATCCCAGAGCCGGACTCGGGCGGCGGGCTGCGGGTCATGCCTTCGCTGCGGCGCGCAGCCGTGCGACGATGGCCGGAGCCATGGGTCGTCGCCGCGCCGCTCATCTCGCCCCCCGACCTGCGAGCAGCCGGGTCCGGCGCAACCGGGTCGTCGCCGGCGGCGCCGTGGTGGTGGCCGTGGGCGTCCTCGCCCTCGTGCTGACCCTGGTGACGGGCAGCCGGAACGAGCGGGTGGCCGCCACCGGCCCGGGCGAGCCAGCGACCACGGTTGCGCTGGGAGGTGGGGACCGTGCTGGGAGCACGAGCCCGCCGACCACCGGCGCAACCGGCGAAACCACGGTGGCGGCCGCGCCGACGAGCCGGGATGGGGGGCGGCGCGGCAGCGGGCAGGCCATCACGCTCGCGTTTGGCGGTGACGTCCACTTCGAAGGCCAGATCCGTGCCCGCCTGCAGGCCGACCCGGCCAGCGTGATGGCTGGGGTGGCCCCTCTGCTGAGCAGCGCTGACATCGCCGTCGTCAACCTCGAGACCGCGGTCACCACCCGCGGCACCAAGCCGCCGACCAAGCAGTACGCCTTCCGGGCGCCGCCGTCGGCCTTCGCGGCCCTGCGCGCCGGCGGCGTCGACGTGGCGAGCATGGCCAACAACCACGGCATGGACTACGGACGCGTGGGCCTCGAGGACAGCCTCGAGGCGGCAGCATCCGGGGGTGTGCCGGTCGTCGGCATCGGCCGGAACGCCGCCGAGGCCTACCGCCCCTTCGTGCGCGAGGTCAAGGGCCAGCGCATCGCCGTGATCGGCGCCACCCAGGTGCTGGACGACGACCTGCGGGCGGCCTGGACGGCGACCGACAGCCAGCCCGGTCTGGCCTCGGCCAAGGACGTCGCCCGGCTGACCGCCGCCGTGCGCACCGCTCGCGAGCAGGCGGACACCGTGGTCGTGTTCCTGCACTGGGGCACCGAGGGCCAGACCTGCCCCAACGAGGCCCAGCCGGTCCTGGCCCGCGCCCTGGTTGAGGCCGGCGCCGACGTGATCGTCGGGGGCCACGCCCACCGCCTGCAGGGCGCGGGGCGCCTGGGGGCGGCCTTTGTGGCGTACGGCCTCGGCAACTTCGTCTTCTACTCCGACACCGGACCGGGCGTCGAGACCGGCGTCCTCACCGTCACGGTCACCGGCCGCGACGTCGACGGCTACACGTGGGCGCCCGCCCGCCTCGTCGGCCAGTCGCCCCGGCCGCTGAGTGGCGAGGCCGCCCGGACGGCGCGGGCCGCCTGGGAGTCGCTGCGGGGGTGCACGGGGTTGACGAAGTAGAGGGCTTGTAATTGTCATTACGCAGATGCAGACTGGCTCCATGCATGGAACCGACCACCACCGCCGCAGCCCTGGCGCCGGCGCTTCGTCCAGTGAGATCACCGGCTGGGTCAGCGGCGCCCTGCCCCCCAACCTGTTCAGCGCCGTGCCGACCATCGAGGTCGACCGGAACGAGATCCTCGTGATCGGCGACATCGGCGTTCCCGAGGTGCCCGAGGGACTCGATGCCGAGGGAATCGCAGCCGCCGAGCAGGCGAGGATCGCCCGCTTCCGCGAGGAGACCCGCCAGCGGAGGATCGCGGTGGCCCAGCAGGCCGAGGCCCGCTACGGCCGCACCATCAGCTGGGGCGCCACCGCCGGCGCCACCACCCGGCGCTTCACCACCGTCCGGGCCACGGTGGCCGCCCGCCTCGACCTCGACCAGCGCAAGGTCCTCGACCACCTGGTGGCGGCCGGCATCGCCGAGCACCGCGGCCAGGCGCTGGCCTGGTGCGTCGACCTCGTCCGCCAGAACGAGGAGGCCTGGCTGTCCCGCCTGAAGGAAGCCCTGAAGAACCTCGAGCAGACCGCCACTGAAGGCCCAGCATCCCCCGCCTCCACGCCTGGCGAAGGCGACTCCCCGACGACGTAGCAGTTGGCAGGCACCGTGGCCGCCCGAGGGCCGGCTTCGCCGGCCCGACAACCGGGACGCAGGAGGAGCCGCGCCAGGAGGGGGGTCCGGGGGGAGGCGCTCGCGCCTCCCCCTGGCGACTACACGTCGAGGAAGCGGCGGACGGCGACGGCCGAGCTGACCGCGCCCATGCCTGCGCCGACGACGAGCAGCAGGATGCCGGTCTTCACGGTCTCGCCGGTCGTGGCGTAGAGGTTGGTGAACTGGTTGATGGCGGCGTCGTTCACGAAGCTCATGATCTGGTCGCGGGCCACGAAGATGAGCAGGAAGGCGGCGGCCGCCCCGAGGATCCCCTGCACCATGCCCTCGAGCATGAAGGGGACCCGGATGAACCAGTTGGTGGCGCCGACGAGCTTCATGATCGCCACCTCCCTCCGGCGGCTGAAGATGGCCATGCGCACCGTGTTCAGGATCACCAGCAGGGCCGACGCCCCGGCCAGGAAGGCGACGCCGAGCGAGAGGTTGCGCTTCTTGGCGGTGCTCTTGATGAGCACGTCGACCGTCTCCTTGGCGTAGACGACGTTGAGGACGCCGGGCTTGTCCTTGAAGCGGGCCCCGACGTCCTCGACCTGCTCGGCCTTGTTCGGGACGACCCGGAACGACGGCGGCGCGTCCTGCTCGCCGACGGCGTCGACCACCTCGGGCTGGGCGGCGAACAGCTCCTTCATCTCGGCGTAGGCCGACGCCTTGTCGACGAAGGTGGCCTTCTTCACCTCGGGGGCGCTGTTCAGCTCCTGGTTCACCGCTTCGATCTGCTGGTCGGCGGCCGACGGCTGCATGAACACGCTGAGCTCGATGCCTCCCCGCCACCGGGCGGTCTGGCGGTCGACGCCCTGCTGCCACATGATCGCAGCGCCGAAGAACAGGAGCCCGACGGCGATGGTGACGATGGCGGCCACGCTCATCAAGCCGTTGCGGCTGAGGTTGGTGGCGGTCTCACGCGAGACGTAGCCGGCGGACAGTGCCATGCGAAGGGGTTCTCCTTAGTGGCCGGCGCTGGCGTCGTAGCCGTAGACGCCGCGGGCCTGGTCGCGGATGACGGTGCCCCGGTCGAGCTCGATGACCCGGCGGCGCATCTGGTCGACGATGCCCTGGTCGTGGGTGGCCATGACAACCGTGGTGCCCGTCCGGTTGATGCGGTCGAGCAGGCGCATGATGCCGATGGTGGTGGTGGGGTCGAGGTTCCCGGTGGGCTCGTCGGCCAGCAGGATCAGGGGCCGGTTGACAAAGGCGCGAGCGATGGAAACGCGCTGCTGCTCGCCGCCCGACAGCTCGGTCGGCAGGTTCTGGGCCTTCTTGCCGAGGCCGACCAGGTCGAGGATCTGGGGCACCTGGGTGCGCACGACGGACTTCGGCCGCCCGATGACCTCGAGGGCGAAGGCGACGTTCTCGGCCACGGTCTTGTTGGGCAGCAGCTTGAAGTCCTGGTAGATGCAGCCGACGTTGCGGCGCAGGAACGGGACCTTCCACGGGGTGAGGGTGGAGAGGTCCTTGCCGGCCACCCAGATCTGGCCGACCTCCGGCTGCTCCTCCATGGTGACGAGGCGCAGGAACGTCGACTTGCCGGACCCGGAGGACCCGACCATGAAGACGAACTCGCCCTTGGCGATGTCCACGGAGGTGTTCCGCAGGGCAACGGTGCCGTTCTTGTAGGTCTTGGTGACGTTCTCGAGTCTGATCATGAGGAGGGGGATCGCCGAGCGGGCCGAGCCTGCCGAGGGACCGTGACAGGGTACCAGTGACCCCTGCCGCACCAGGGCATCCCCGGCACGTTGGCTAGTTCGCGGCGCGCCGCCAGCGGAGGTAGGCCTCGACGAAGTCGTCGAGGTCGCCGTCGAAGACGGCTCGGACGTTGCTGGTCTCGTGCTTGGTGCGGTCGTCCTTCACCAGGTTGTACTGGCTGGTGACGTAGTTCCGGATCTGGCTGCCCCAGGCCTGGGTCTTGGCCACCTCACCGTTGAGCCGGGCCAGCTCCTGGCGCCGCTCCTCCTCGCGCAGCTCCAGCAGCTTGACGGCCAGCAGCTGGAAGGCGCGCTCCTTGTTCTGCAGCTGGGAGCGCTCGTCCTGGCACTGCACGACGATCCCGCTCGGGAAGTGGGTGATCCGGATGGCCGAGCTGGTCTTGTTGACGTGCTGGCCCCCGGCCCCCGACGAGCGGTAGGTGTCGAGGCGGATGTCCTTGTCGTCGATGTCGACGACCTTCAGGGCGTCCTCGAGGAACGGGACCACCTGGACGAGGGCGAACGAGGTCTGGCGGCGGTGCTGGGAGTCGAAGGGGCTGTTGCGCACCAGGCGGTGCACGCCCTTCTCGCTGGTCAGGAGCCCGTAGGCGTAGCGGCCCCGCACGATGAACTCGGTCGAGAGGATGCCGGCCTCGGTGCCCTCGGAACGATCGACCGGCTCGACGGTGAAGCCGCGGCGCTCGGCCCACCGCAGGTACATCCGCTCCAGCATCTCGGCCCAGTCCTGGGCGTCGGTGCCGCCGTCCTTGGCGCTGATCGACAACACGGCGTCGTGCTGGTCGTGCTCGCCGGTGAACAGGCTGCGGAGCTCGAGCTCGTTCAGGGCGATCGACAGGCCGACCATCTCGGCGCCGATCTCGGCCTCCTGGGTCTCGTCGTCGACCTCGCGCGCCATCTCGTGCAGCACCTCGACGTCCTCGAACCGGGCCCGCAGCGACTCGAGGACCTCGACGTCTCCCTTGACCTCGGCGTACTCGGCGGTGACCCGTCGCCCCCTGTCCTGGTCCTCCCAGAGATCGGGGGCCCCGGCCTGCTGCTCGAGGTCGGCCAGGCGGGCGCGCAGCGACTCGAGCCCGAGGTAGTCCTCGGCCTCCTTCAGCCGGAGGCCCAGCGTGGCGAGATCGTCGGCGAAGTTGCGCACCGGGTGGGTAAGGCTACCGGCCATGACCAAGGGAACCGTCCTGGTGACGGGCGCGAACAGCGGGATCGGGCTGGCCACCACCATCGAGGCGGCCCGGCGGGGCTACGCCGCGATCGGCAGCGTGCGGAGCGACGAGAAGGCCGATGTGCTGCACAAGGCGGCCGCCGACGCCGGGGTGGAGGTCGACCACGTGCTGCTCGACGTCACCGACGCGGCGCGCTGCGCCGAGGTGATCAAGCAGGTGGGGCCCCTCACCGGGCTCGTGAACAACGCGGGCGTGGGCCGCATGGGAGCGGTCGAGGACGTCGGGGACGACGAGCTGCGGGAGGTGCTGGAGACGATGCTGGTGGCGCCGATGCGCCTGGCCCGCCTGGCGCTCCCCGCCATGCGCACGCAGGGGCGGGGCCGGATCGTCAACATGTCCAGCATCTACGGGCGGCTGTCGACTCCCCTCACGGGCTGGTACCAGGCCGCCAAGCAGGGGCTCGAGGGCGTCAGCGACGCCCTGCGCATGGAGGTGGCCCGCGACAAGATCGCCGTCGTGCTGGTCGAGCCCGGCGCCTTCCGCACCGACATCTTCACCCAGGCCCGGGAGGCCATGACCGGCCGGGACGAGAGCGTCTACGAGACCAGCCACGAACGCTTCGCTCAGATCCTGCGGCTGGCCCACCCGCTCATGGGCAACCCCGAGCAGGTGGCCAGGGTGGTGGGGGGCGCCCTCGACGCCCGCAATCCCCGGGACCGCTACTTGGTCGGCCTCGACGCCCAGGCCTGGAACCTGGCCGACCGAGTCCTGCCCAGGCCGGTCATCGACCGCGTCACCCGCCTCATCACCGACCTCTAGCCGGCCTCCGCCCGTCGTGCCGGGTGCGCGTTCCCGGACTAGTACTTGTAGTGGTCGGACTTGTACGGGCCGTCGGCGGGGATGCCGAGGTACGAGGCCTGGTCGGGGCTGAGGCGGGTGAGGCGGACGCCCAAGGCGTCGAGGTGGAGGCGGGCCACCTTCTCGTCCAGCAGCTTCGGGAGGCGCACCACGTCGAGGCCGTAGTCCTCGGCCCGCTTGTGCAGTTCGATCTGGGCCAGGACCTGGTTGGTGAACGAGCAGCTCATCACGAAGCTGGGGTGGCCGGTGGCGTTGCCGAGGTTCAGCAGCCGGCCCTCGCTCAGGATGATGACCGAGTGGCCGTCGGGGAAGGTGTACTCGTCGACCTGGGGCTTGACGGTGGTGCGGGTCACGTCGCTCATGCGGGCCAGGCCGGCCATGTCGATCTCGTTGTCGAAGTGGCCGATGTTCCCGACAATGGCGTTGTGCTTCATCCGCTTCATGTGGTCGGCCAGGAGGATGCCCTTGTTGCCGGTGGCCGTGATGACGATGTCGACCCGGTCGATGACGTCCTCGAGGCGCACCACCTCGTAGCCCTCCATCGCCGCCTGCAGGGCGTTGATGGGGTCGATCTCGGTGACCACCACACGGGCGCCCTGGCCCCGCAGGCTCTGGGCGCAGCCCTTGCCGACGTCGCCGAAGCCGCAGACCAGGACCATCTTGCCGCCGAGCATCACGTCGACGGCCCGGTTGAGGCCGTCGACCAGTGAGTGGCGGCAGCCGTAGAGGTTGTCGAACTTCGACTTGGTGACCGAGTCGTTGACGTTGATGGCCGGGAAGAGCAGCTGGCCGGCCTCCTTCATCTGGTACAGCCGGTGGACGCCGGTGGTGGTCTCCTCGGAGACGCCCCGGATCCCCTGGCCGATGCCCGTCCACAGCTTGGGGTCCTCGGCCGCGGTGCGCTGCAGGAGGGCCAGCACCACTTTCCACTCGTCGCTGTCGTCCTCGGTGGGCTCGGGCACCGCCCCGGTGGCCTCGTACTCGGCGCCCTTGTGGACGAGGAGGGTGGCGTCGCCGCCGTCGTCGAGGATCAGGTTGGGGCCGCCGCCGTCGGGCCAGCGCAGCACCTGCTCGGTGCAGTCCCAGTACTCGTCCAGGCTCTCGCCCTTCCAGGCGAAGACCGGAACGCCCCGGGGGTCGTCCGGGGTGCCGGCGGGGCCGACGGCCACGGCCGCCGCCGCGTGGTCCTGGGTGGAGAAGATGTTGCAGCTGCACCAGCGGACCTGGGCGCCGAGCGCCGTCAGGGTCTCGATGAGCACCGCCGTCTGGATGGTCATGTGCAGGCTGCCGGTGATCCGGGCGCCGGCCAGCGGCTGCTCGTCGGCGTACTCGGCCCGGAGGGCCATGAGGCCGGGCATCTCCACTTCGGCCAGCTCGATCTCCTTGCGGCCGAACGCGGCCAGGGACAGGTCCTTCACCTTGAAGTCGGGCACTGCTGCTCCTTGGTTGATGGGTGTGGTCCTGACGAGGCTGGGACCAGCAGGCCCGACGCGGTGCAACCTCGTTCCGCCGACCCAGGTTAGGCCCCGGCGCTAGCGGCCGTGGCAGTGCTTGTACTTCTTGCCGCTGCCGCACCAGCACGCCTCGTTGCGGCCCACCTTCTCGTGCTCCGACCTGACCTTGGGCTGCGAGCCCTCGCCGCCCTCGGGATCGGCCACCGGCAGCGGCGCTCCCTCCTCCTGGGCCACCTGGGCGGCTTCCCGGTGGGCGGCCTCCGAGCCGCCCAGTGACTGCACGGGCTCGGCCGGGCCCTCGAGCGACGCCTTTGACAGGTCGGGCTCGTCGGGCTTCTCGACCACCACGTCGACGTGCATGGCGTACTTCACGAAGTCGTCGTCGATGCTGGACATGAGGTTCCCGAACATGGCGTAGCCCTCCTTCTGCCACGCCACCAGCGGGTCCTGCTGGCCCATGGCCCGCAGGCCGATGCCCTCGCGCAGGTAGTCCATCTCGGACAGGTGCTCGCGCCACTTCTGGTCGATGAGCTGGAGCATCACCTGGCGCTCGACCTCGCGCATGGTCTCGACGCCGCCCTCGACCGAGGCCTCGCGCTGCTCGTAGTACTCGGTGGCCTCGGCCAGCAGGCTCTCGTGGATCTGGCCGGGACCGACCGCCTCGGCCAGGTCCTCGACCGTGAACTTGGAGGGGTAGTAGAGCTTGGTCTCGGCCAGCAGCCCCTCGAGGTTCCAGTCCTCGATGTCTTCGGGGCAGTAGGACTCGACGACGTCCGACAGCGCCGACTCGAGCACCTCGAGCAGGTGCTGGCGCAGGTCCTCGCCGTCGATGACCCGCATGCGCTTGGCGTAGATGACCTTGCGCTGGGAGTTCATCACCTCGTCGTACTTGAGGACGTCCTTGCGGATCTCGGCGTTGCGGGTCTCGACGGTGTTCTGGGCCTTCTCGATGGCCTTGGTGACCATCTTCGCCTCGATGGCCTCGTCGTCGGGAAGGGCCCGGCTCATCACCCACGACATGGCCCCGGTGGCGAACAGCCGCATCAGCTCGTCCTCGAGCGAGAGGAAGAACCGACTCTCCCCCGGGTCGCCCTGGCGGCCAGAGCGGCCCCGCAGCTGGTTGTCGATGCGGCGAGACTCGTGGCGCTCGGACCCGAGCACGTAGAGCCCGCCCAGCTCGACGACCTTCTTGCCCTCGCCCGCGCACTCCTCCTCGAACTTCTCCTGCAGCCGCGTGCGGGTGGCCTGCCCCTCCTCCGACTCGAGGTCGAGGCCCTGTGAGGCCACCTCCTGGTCGGCAAGCAGCTCGGGGTTGCCGCCGAGGATGATGTCGACGCCGCGACCGGCCATGTTGGTGGCCACGGTGACGGCGTGGAGCCGGCCGGCCTGGGCGATGACCAGGGCCTCCCTGGCGTGCTGCTTGGCGTTGAGGACGGTGTGGGGGATGCCCTCCTTGTGCAGCATCGAGGACAGCACCTCGGACTTCTCGACGCTGGCCGTGCCCACGAGGACGGGCTGGCCGTCGTCGTGGCGCTGCTTGATGTCCTCGATGGCCGCCTCGAACTTCGCCATCTCGGTCTTGTAGATGAGGTCGGCCTCGTCGACCCGGATCATCGGCTTGTGCGTCGGGATGGGGACGACTGGCAGGTTGTAGGTGTTGGCGAACTCGCTGGCCTCGGTCTCGGCCGTGCCCGTCATCCCGGCGAGCTTCTCGTACATGCGGAAGTAGTTCTGGAGGGTGACCGTGGCCCAGGTGTGGTTCTCCTCCTTGATCCGGACCCGCTCCTTGGCCTCGACCGCCTGGTGGAGCCCGTCCGACCAGCGCCGGCCGTCGAGGATGCGACCGGTGAACTCGTCGACGATCTTCACCTCGCCGTCGGCGACGATGTAGTCCTTGTCCCGCTTGTACAGCTCCTTGGCCCGCAGCGCCTGGGTGAGCTGGTGCACCAGGTTCTGTGACACCAGGTCGTAGAGGTTGTCGACCCCCAGCATCTTCTCGACCCGCTCGATGCCCTCCTCGCTGGGGGCGATCGTGCGCTTCTCCTCGTCGACCTCGTAGTCGACGTCGCGCTTCAGCGAGCGCACCACGGCCGAGAACTGCTGGTAGAGCTTGGCCGACTCCATGGCCGGGCCCGAGATGATGAGCGGGGTGCGGGCCTCGTCGATGAGGATCGAGTCGACCTCGTCGACGATGCCGTAGACGAAGCCGCGCTGGGCCATGCGGTCCCTGCTGTACGCCATGTTGTCGCGCAGGTAGTCGAACCCGAACTCGGTGTTCGTGCCGTAGGTGATGTCGGCTTCGTAGGCCGCCTTCTTCAGCACGGGGTCGTCGGTGTTTGGGCCGACGAGGCCGACGGTCAGGCCCATCCACGTGTAGAGCCGCCCCATCAGCTCGGCGTGGTAGCCAGCCAGGTAGTCGTTCACGGTGACGAGGTGGCAGCCCCGCCCGGTGAGCCCGTTCAGGTAGAGCGGCAGGGTGGAGGTGAGGGTCTTGCCCTCACCGGTCTTCATCTCGGCGATCCACCCGAAGTGCAGGGCGGCGCCGCCCATGAGCTGCACGTCGAAGTGGCGCTGGCCGAGGGTGCGGCGGGCGGCCTCGCGGGTGACGGCGAAGGCCTCGACCAGGAGGTCGTTCAGGGCGTCGGCCTCGCCCTCGCGACCGGCCCGGTCGAGCTGCTCGCGGAACTCGACGGTCTTGTGCTGCAGGTCCTCGTCGGACAGCGGCTCGATCTCCGGCTCGAGAGCCCCGATCTCGGGGACCAGGGACGACAGCGCCCTGACCTTCTTTCCCTCACCGGCGCGCAGGATCTTCGAGAAGACGCTCATGGCGCCATCCAGCCTACCGGCGCCCTCACCTTGGGGCGCCTGCAGCGCTGATCAGCCGTCGCCCCGGATGTCGAGGAGGCGCTCGCGCACGGCATAGATCACGGCTTCCATGCGGGAGTGGAGGTGCAGCTTCTCGAGGATGTTCCGGACGTGGTTCTTGACCGTGTTCTCGCTGATGAACAGCTCGTCGCCGATCTCTCGGTTCGACATGCCCTTGGCCACCAGCTTCAGCACCTCGAGCTCACGGGGCGTGAGCGTCGGCGAGGGGAACTGGGCCGTCTCCTCGGTGCGGGTCGACAGCTTCTGGAACTCGGAGAGCAGCTTCGAGGCCATGGACGGGGTGATGAGGCTCTGGCCCTGCACCACCGCCTGGATGGCCTCGGCCACCTCCTCGACCGAGATCTCCTTCAGGAGGTAGCCGGTGGCGCCCGCCTTGATGGCCTCGTAGAGGTCGTCCTCCTCGTCGGAGACGGTCAGCATGATGATCTTGGTGGTCGGGACCTGCTGGCTGATGACCCGCGCCGCCTCGATCCCGTTGACCTTGGGCATGCGCACGTCCATCAGCACCACGTCGGGCACGAGCTCGACCGCCCGGGCGATGGCCTCCTCGCCGTTCTCGGCCTCGGCCACCACCTCGATGCGCTCATCGGTGCCGAGCACCACCCAGAGTCCCCGGCGGAACAGGGGCTGGTCGTCGGCGATGAGGACCCTGACCGGCGTGCCGGGGGGGCTGGGGGCAGGCTGGTCACTCACAGTCCCGCGGGAGCATATCGGCCTCAACCGGCCAGACGGGAGGTCGCGGCACGATCGCCGGACGATCGGGGGGCCGGTGGCGCGAGGGTGACGGCGGCAGCCAGGCCCACGACCGACGCCGCCCCGGCGGCCACCAGGGCCCGGCCGGCGGCGGCCAACGTGGCGCCCGTGGTGGTGACGTCGTCGACGACCACCACGTCGAGCCCCGCCAGGTCGTAGCGGGCGGTGAAGGACGGCCCGTCGCCCACTCGGGCCGCCCGGGTGCGGCCGGTCTGCGGCGGTCCGGGCAGGCGGGTGAGGGTGCCGTGGCCACGGACCCCGGCGGCCCGAGCGGTCGCCTCGGCCAGCAGCCGGGCGTGGTCGACGCCCCGGGCGGCGACGCGGGCCGCTGACGTGGGCGCCCAGGTGACGAGGTCGGTGCCGGCTGGCACCAGCAGGGCAAGGCCGTCGGCCAGCCACCTCTGGGCGCCGCGGTTGTGGCGCACCTTCAGCCCGGCCACGATGGGCCGGGCGGCCCCCTCGTAGGCGAGCAGGGCCGCCAGGCCGGACAGCGGCGCCGGCGCCTCGATCGGTGGCGCCACGGGCAGGCCCGGCAGGCACCCCGGGCAGGGCGACGCACTGGGCCGGTGGCAGGCCCCGCACCGGGCGGGCAGCAGGAGCATGCCGCCATCATCTCGGTGGGCGTGACGGCGACCGCCGCGTACCGTGGCCCCGCGTGCCGACGCTGCCGACGCCCGCCCTTGCCAGCTTGGCGCCGATGCCGCTGCGGCGGGGCCTGCCGTGGGCCGTGCTCGGCATGGTCGGCCTCGGCTTCGGGGTCGCGCTGACGGTCCGGGCCCGGCTGGGCCTGGGTCCGTGGGACGTCCTCCACCAGGGCGTCGCCGAGCGGGCGGGGATCGGCATCGGCATCGCCGGGATCCTGGTGGGCTTCGTCGTGATGGCCATCTCCTACCCGCTCGGTGCTCGGATCGGGGTGGTGACCCTGGTCAACGTCGTCTTCGTCGGGCTGGTCATCGAGTCGACGCTCGCCCTGGTGCCCGACGTGGAGCCCATCGGGCTGCGGTGGGCGCTGCTCCTCGGCGGTGTCGCCTTTGGCGGCCTGGGCACCGCCCTCTACCTGGTGCCGCGCCTGGGGGCCGGGCCGCGTGACGGCCTCATGACCGCGCTCGCGGCCCGAGGCCCGAGCGTCCGGCTGGTGCGGACGTGCATCGAGCTCACGGCGCTGGCCCTCGGCCTCCTGCTGGGCGGCACGGTCGGCGCCGGGACGGTGGTCTGGGCCGTGCTGGTCGGCCCGGTGATCCAACAGGGGCTGGTCTGGTGCACCCGCCTCGTCCGTGGCCGCGGCACCCGTCCACCGGACCCGCCACCCCACCCGGGCTGAGCGCCTCCGGGGGCCGCGAACCTGCAGGCTCAGGCCCGCAGGGCCGTCACCAGGTGGTCGACCGCCGGCGCCGGCCCGGGGTCGAGCCCCTCCTGCTGGGCCAGGTGCAGCGAGCACACGTCGCCCTGGAACACGAGGTCCAGGAGCTGGGCCAGGTCGCCTTCGCCCTCGGCCCGCACCTCCTCCATCCCGGCCACCACCTCGCCCATGTGCTCGGCCACCAGGTCGAACCGGCGGGCCACCTGGGGGTGCTCCTCGTCGTGGCGGAAGTCGACCAGCGTGAGGAGCTGGCGGGTGACGTCGCCGTGCTGGCCCCAGCCGAGAAGCTCGTCGTAGGCCAGGTCGGGGTGGGTGGCGAAGAAGGCCGGCGACTTGGCGTTGGCGTTCACCTGGCTCTTGAACCGGTGGGCGGCCACGTCACCGATGTTGCCGCCCCCGTGGGCCACCGGGAAGGTGCGGCCGATGCGGCGGGCCAGCGCCTCCATGTCGTTGCCCGGCCGGGCGAGCTTGTCCCGGCGGCGCAGCAGCTGCTCGACGGCGCTGTACACCCACGACCGGGCGCCGGGGAACAGGCCGACGTCCTCGAGCAGGCAGAGCGTGGGGACGAGCAGGTCCCCGATGACGGCGCGAGCCGGCGGCAGGTCCGGCGGCAGGGACACCAGCGGCGAGCCCCACTCGCGGCACAGGGCGGCCAGGCGGCCCGGGCCGCTGACGCCGACGACGGTCCCGCCGGCCAGGGCGGCCTCCTGCGCCGCCTCCAGCACCTCTTCGGTCTCACCGTCGACCGAGAGGGCGAAGACGAGCGTGGCCCGGCTCACGAACGGCGGCATGACATACGAGCGGACCACCACCACCGGCAGCGGCAGGAGCGCCCCCGCAGCGGCGATGACGGCATCACCGGCGAGCCCGCCGGGGCCAGAGCCGACGACGACGACGTGCTCGATGCTCTCGGCCGAGGGGAGGTCGAGGCTGTCGGGCGGGATGATGGCCTCGGCCACCTGCTCGGGCAGGCCCAGCGTGGCGTCCCACAGGCCCAGGGTGTCGAGGCGGGGCACAGGCGTCAGGCTTCGAAGGTGGGCGGGACGCCCTCGGTCTCGGCCTTGGCCATCAGGCGCTCGTGCTCGGCGTCGTCGACCTGCTCGGCCTCGTCGAGGAGCATGACCGGGATGCCGCTCCGTATCGGGTAGCGGCGCTTGAGCCGCGGGTTGTAGAGGCTGTCCTCGTCCTCGAAGTAGAGGAGAGGGCCCTTGTCCTCGGGACAGGCCAGGATGTCGAGGAGCAGCGGGTCGAGCGCCATCACGCCTCCTTGACCAAGTTGAGGACGAGCTCGGTCTTCTCCTTGCACATGGCCTCGTCGGCGGCCTCGAGGTTGCAGCGCAGGAGGGGCTCGGTGTTCGACGGGCGCAGGTTGACCCACCACTCGCCGCAGTCGACGGTGAGGCCGTCCAGGTGGTCGACGGTGGCGTCCGGCAGCTCGGCCAGCTTGGGCTCGACCGCCTCCAGGGTGGCCTTCGGGTCGTCGACCTCGCTGTTGATCTCGCCGCTGGAGGCGTAGCGCTCGAAGGGCTTGCGCAGCTGGGACATCGGGACGTCGCCCTCGCAGAGCACCCCGAGGATGACCATCGTCGCGATGATCCCCGAGTCGGCCCGGTAGTTGTCGGCGAAGTAGTAGTGGCCTGAGTGCTCACCCCCGAAGATGGCGCCGCTGTCGGCCATCGTCGTCTTGATGAAGCTGTGGCCCACCCGGCTGCGCAGGGGCGTGCCGCCGTGCTCCTCGATCACCTCGGGCACCGACTTCGAGCAGATCAGGTTGTAGATCACGGTGCCGCTGCCACCGTTGCGGTCGAGGAGCGCGGCGGCCACCAGGGCGGTGGTGGTGGAGCCGCTGACCCCGACCCCCTCGTCGTCCACCAGGAAGACGCGGTCGGCGTCACCGTCAAAGGCGAGCCCCAGGTCGGCGCCCGTCTGCCTGACCCGCGCCTGCAGGTCGACGATGTTTTCCGGGTTGATCGGGTCGGCGGGGTGGTTCGGGAAGGTGCCGTCGAGCTCGGGGTACAGGTACTCGACCTCGAAGGACAGCTCGCCGAACACCATCGGGGCGATGAGCCCGCCCATGCCGTTGGCGCAGTCGGCCACGATCTTGAGGGGACGGATCGGGCCGGAGCCGAAGAACCCGCGGACGTGATCGCCGAACGCCGGCAGGAGGTCCTGCTCGGTGCGGCTGCCCCGCCTGCCGGAGGAGGGCGGTCCGCCGTCGGCCGCCGACTCCTTGATGTCGGCCAGTCCGGTGTCCTGGCCGACCGGGCGGGCTCCCGACAGGCACAGCTTGATGCCGTTGTACTTCGCGGGGTTGTGGCTGGCCGTGAACATGGCGCCGGGGGCGTCGAGGTTGCCCGCCGCGTAGTACAGGTAGTCGGTGGAGGCCAGGCCCAGGTCGACGACGTCGACGCCCTGGTCGAGCACGCCGTCGGTGAACGCTTCGACGAGATCTGTGCCCGACGGCCGCATGTCACGGCCGACGACGACCCGGGACGCCGCGGTGAAGGCGGCGAACGCAGCGCCGACGGCACGGGCCACCTCGGCGTCGAGCTGCTCTGGCACCGTCCCCCGGATGTCGTAGGCCTTGAAGATCGGATCGAGGGGCAGCATCTCGGTGTTGACCCTAGTCAGCGGGCAGGACGGCGAGCGAGGCCGGCCGCTCCGATCGGGTGCCGACCGCTGGCTGTTGGCCAGGTTGGTCGGCAAGGATGGAGCACCAGTGCCGGAAGCCGAGCTGTCGATCGTGATGCCCGCGCACAACGAGGAGGACCTCCTCGACAAGGCGGTGCACGCCGTGGTCGACGGCCTCCGCGACCGGTCGCTCCCGTTCGAGGTGATCATCGCCGAGAACGGAAGCAGTGACCGGACGGCCGCCATCGCCGACGCTCTGGCCGAGGACGTGGACGAGGTCCGCTTCCTCAGCGCTCCCGAAGCGGACTACGGGCGGGCCCTGCGCGGCGGCTTCCTGGCCGCCACCGGGACGGTCGTCGTCAACTTCGACGTCGACTACACCGACCTCGACTTCCTCGACGCAGCCGTCGCCGCGGTGACCGCCGACGCCGGCCCCGTCATCGTGGTGGGCTCCAAGCGGGGGGCGGGAGCCCAGGACGAGCGGGCCATCCCCCGGCGCCTGGTGACGGCCGTCTTCTCGCTGGTCCTCCGCTACGGCTTCCGGCTCCGGGTCAGCGACACCCACGGGATGAAGGCCATGCGGCGGCTGCCCCTCCTCCCGCTGGTCGCCGCCTGCAGATTCGGGACGGACCTGTTCGACACCGAGCTGGTGCTCCGGGCCGAGCGGGCCGGGCTGCCCACCGCCGAGCTCCCGGTCACGGTAGAGGAGCTGCGCCCGTCACGGACCCCGATCGCCCGCCGCATCCCCCGGACGCTCGCGGGGCTCGTGCGCCTCCGGGTCGCCCTGTGGCTCGAGCGGCCCTGAGCCCACGGGCACCAGCTCCCGCTCCTGCTCGGCACCGTCGCTTCCCGGGGCCAGCGCCGGCTCCGGGGCCGGGCCGGGCGGCTCGTCGCCACCGGCCGGCGACAGTCGCCACCGCGGGCGCCAGGCCAGCGGTCCGGTGTCGGCCCGGCGCCGGTTGAGCGCCACGGCGCCGGCCAGCGCCCCCAGCGTGAGCGCCCAGCCCAGGCCTTCCGCCCAGGTGTAGCCGTAGGACAGCTCGACGTGGTTGCTGGTCGGGATCACGACCATGAGGTTGGGGGTGACCCGGTAGGGCCCGTCGGCACCCTTCACCCTCCAGTTGGGGAAGTACGACACCTTGACGAGGACCGGCTTGCCGACCTGGTCGACGTCGAACTCGAGCGAGCTGTGGTCGGTGCGGACCCCGGTGACCACCGGCGGCCGCTCGACGGGCTGGGTGGGCAGCGGGGTCTCGGCGCCCAGGCGGCGGAAGCGCTCCTCGGGATCGGGGTCGGCGGGGTCGGCCGGCGGGGGCGAGACCCGGGCCCAGCCCGCCGGGCCGTCGGTGGCGAGCAGGACGTCGCTGCGGGCCGGGTCGGCGAACCAGCCCCGCATGGCCAGCGCCTTCCACGCCCGCTCCGCGTTGGGCACGCCCCGCAGCACCACGGGGTTGGTGGTGAGCGGCTGGACCAGGTCCGACCCCTGCACCTCGTACACCTTCCAGGTGCGGTCCTCGACGACGTCGCCGTAGCGCACCTGGTGGGGCTGGGTCTCGACGACCAGGTCGAGGCGGTCGTCGGCGTCGGCCTGGGCCTGGGCCTCAGGTGAGATCGCCATGTAGTACCGGTCGCCCATCAGCTGCATGCGCGGGATCCCGACCCCCTTCAGGTCGAGCGCGGTGTAGGGCAGGCCGCGCTGCGGGTTCGAGGGCGTCTTCGACACCGATCCTGCTTTCATGAAGTGGGCGGCGGTGGTGGGGGACGACTCGAAGTAGAGCCCCTCCGAGGACCCGATGCAGCTGTCGGTCCAGTACGGCAGGAGCATGAGGGCCATCGGCGTCCCCATGGCGTCGAGCTCGGGTTCGTACTCCCACATGGCCCGGCCGCAGCCCCGATCGAGGCCCACCCGCTTCATGGTGTTGACGACGTCGAAGTACTCGGCCTTGCGCGCCTTTTCGCCGGTCCGCTCCGGACCGTCACCGGTCCCCTCGTAGCCGACGTAGTTCCACTTGGCCCAGTCGTCGATGTAGGTGGAGGTCGCGTTCAGGTCGAGCCCGAGCCTGGGCTGGTCGAGCCAGGAGTGACCGAACGGGAGGGCCACCCAGCCCAGCACAACAAAGGCGGCGATGGTGGGGACCAGGATCTGGGGGACGGCGCGGTAGCTCGCGGCCCGTTCGCGCACGTCGTCGGCCCGCAGGTCGAGCGAGTCGGCCACGAGGTGCAGGCTCGGACCACCCCGCAGCCCCATGGCCGTGCTGAGGTAGGCGAGCATCCGAGCCTGCCGGGCGTGCTCCTGGGCCTGCGCGGTGGAAGCCGGGCCGAGGGAGGGGTTGAACCGTCGCCACAGCGCGATGAGCCCGAGGGCGATCTCGGCCACCAGGCAGGCGGCGAGGAGGTAGAGGCACAGGTACCAGAACGGCAGCATCCGGGCGTTCCACAGCTTGCCCGCGGCGTTGGGGTCGACCGCGCTGGGGCCCGGCATGAACCGGAAGCCGAGGGCGGCCATCGCCGCGGTGTAGGTGAGGATGGTCCCGATCCGCCGGCCCCGCAGGAGCGAGACGAGGGCGCCGGCGACGGCGGCATAGAACAGCCAGCGCAGGGCCAGCGGGTCGAGGCCGCTCTGGCCCACCGCCGTCAGGTCGGCATCGGTCCCGGTCTGGTCGAGGGCCTGGACGATGGGGTCGCTGGTCCCCAGCCCGGCCATCAACGCCCCAACCCCCAGGGCGGCACTGACGGCCAGGTACCAGCGGTAGCGCAGGACCGCGGCGGTGAAGGTGGCGATGGCGACCGCCACCGGCACCGACAGCCAGAGGAGCGCCTCCTCGACGCCGCCCAGCGACCGCCCGAACAGCGGCAGCCCGTACCGCTCGATCTTCTCCCAGCCCATGTCGTTCGTGAACGGGAGCCGCACGGCGAACGGCAACAGCCAGAACCCGGCCAGGGCCATGCCGAGCACCCCCACGGTGGCGGCCACGGCGAAGCGCTTCACCTGCGGCTTGATGAGCACCATCACGACGGCTGCGACGATGGCGAAGATCGTCGGGAGGATGTGGCAGAGGACCGTGAAGCCGAGCAGCACGATGGCCCAGCCCCGGTGCTTGCCGGTGTCGAGGCTCCTGGCCAGCACGCCGAGGAAGAGCAGGGCGAACGACAGGCTGATCGAGAACGAGAACTCGCCGGCCAGGGTGCTGCCCACGTTCCCGCCGTAGATCGTCCAGCCCCGGTCGAACAGGAAGGGGACGGTGGCCACGGCCAGGCAGGCCGGGTAGGGCCTGCGCATCCCGCTGAGGGCCCCGAAGGCCGCCGCCGCCGCCGGCAGGCTGACGAGGCCCAGGACGGTGACGAGCTTGAAGGCGATGCCGTAGGGCACCAGGTAGCTCAGGAGGGCGATGAACAGGCTCGGCAGGGGGAAGTAGAAGGTGAGCGCCGGGAAGCCTGCGTACCAGTCCATGGTCCAGCCCGTGAGCCGGCCATCGGCCAGCAGCGTGTCGCGCAGGTAGGCCGGGCCCCAGACGTGGGCGCCCATGTCGCCGCCAGCCGGCGTGGTGTTGCGCAGCAGCAGGTGGGGCTCCAGGTGCAGCCAGACGAAGACGCAGCAGCAGACGACGACGGCGACGTTGGCGAGCGTGACGAGCTGCCGGGTCGTGGGCGGCTGCAGGCCGCGGGTCCTGCGGGGCACCGGCCCATCCTGGCGCACCGCCGCCGCTCTGGCGGTGTCAGCGCCGCTCAACGCTGGGCGAGGATGCTGAGAACGGTCACCGAGTTGAAGGCCGCGTGGGCCACGATGCCGGCTGCCAGCCGGCCGGTGCGGTGGACGAGGACGCACAGGGCCATGCCGAACAGGGCCAGGAGGCCGAGCTGGACCGCCACGACGACCGCAGGGACCGGGTCGGGGTCGTAGTGCACCAGCCCGAAGACCAGGCCGGCCAGCGGCACGGCAACGACGAGGCCGGCAACGCGGTGGAGCGACCGGAACAGCAGGCCGCGGAAGAAGACCTCCTCGGCGAGGGGGGTCGCCACGCACAGCACCAGGACGAGGAGGGCGGCTGCCGCCGGCCCGGAGGCCCGGTCGACGGTCTCGCGGGCCTTGGACTCGAGCGCCTCCAGCTCCTGGTCGCTGAGGGCGATGGACGAGACGACGAACGTCACGAGGGTCGAGCCGAGCCCGACGGCCAGCCCCAGGGGGAGGTCGACCCATCGGGCCCGCAGGCCGAGGAGGCGCACGGGGCCGCCCGCCCACCGGGACCACAGGAGGGGCAGGCCGAGGAACCCGACCCACAGCCCCACCGAGGTGAGGACGGCGAAGCCGAGGTCCCGTGGCACCTCGGCCTGATCGAGCCCCCGGGCCCCGGCCCAGGCCAGGCCGAGGCTGGAGGCGGCCAGCAGGGCGACGAGGAAGGAGCCGGCGAAGACGCCCAGGCCGGCCCACCCGAGCCGGCGAGCCGCAGGACCCCGGAGCTCGGGCTCGGGCTCGGGCGCAGGCGCGACCTCGGCCCCGGCATCGGCTGGTGCGACCATCACCTCAGGGTATGGCCCCGGGTGGGGGAACCTCAGGAGGCCATCAGGGCGCGAGCGGGGCGCGCGACCCGCCGATCGACCATCGTCCAGCCCTTGGGCAGGCCCAGCCGGTCGGCGTGGCGGGCGCAGAGCGACCATCCGCCGTCGCCGCCGGGATCGTCGACCCAGGCGGTGGCGCCAGCGTGGTCGTAGGTGAGCCGGGCCGCGGTGGGACCCCCGCAACCGGGCTTGCAGCACCGCATCGGGTCGGCCACGATCCTCACGATAGGCCGGCGGCCGGCCGGCGGCCGTGGATGGTTGCGGCGCCGCCGAAGACGCCTTTGGCGCAGGGGGCGGCGCCTAACATCGGCCCGTGGCCCGAGTCCCCAACGACCTGCGCCCGAGCCGGCCACCTCCGCTCGGGTCCACGCCGGCCCGGTCGACCGGCTGGCGCTGGGCCGCGGTCGCCCTGGGGCTGCTGGTCGTGGTGGCCCTCCTCCTGGCCAGGGGCGGTGGCGACGGCGGGCGCCGCACCATCGGCTACTCGGAGCTGCTCGGGCGGCTCGTGCCCGAGCGCCAGGTGGCCAAGGCCGTCGTCAACAACGGGTCCGGTCGCATCACGGGCGAGCTGGCCGACGGGACCCGCTTCGCCAGCGACGGGCCGCAGCCGGCGATCGAGGGCGACGTCAAGGCGCTGCGCGACTCCGGCGCCGACGTCTCGTTCCGGACCACCTCCCCCAACCCGCTGCTGTCCCTCCTGCCGCTGGGGCTGATGCTCGGCGCCGTCATCGGCCTGTACGTGTGGATGGGCCGCAAGGCCCAGAGCCAGATGGGCGGGGTGATGTCGATCGGGCGGAGCCGGGCGAAGGTGTACACGACCGAGCGGCCGAAGACGACCTTCGGCGACGTCGCCGGCTACACCGGCGTCAAGCAGGAGATCACCGAGGTCGTCGACTTCCTGCGCAACTCGAGCACGTTCAAGGAGATCGGGGCGAAGATCCCGAAGGGCGTGCTGCTGGTGGGGCCGCCGGGCACGGGCAAGACGCTGCTGGCCCGGGCCGTGGCTGGCGAGGCCGGGGTGCCGTTCCTGTCGGTGACCGGCTCCGACTTCATGGAGATGTTCGTGGGGGTCGGCGCCTCGCGGGTGCGGGACCTGTTCCAGACGGCCCGCAAGCAGGCGCCTTCGATCATCTTCCTCGACGAGATCGACTCGATCGGGCGCAAGCGGGGCGCCGGCCTGGGCGGCGGCCACGACGAGCGCGAGCAGACGCTGAACCAGATGCTCTCCGAGATGGACGGCTTCGAGACGTCCGAGGGCGTCGTGATCCTGGCCGCCACGAACCGGCCCGACGTGCTCGACCCGGCCCTGCTCCGGCCCGGCCGTTTCGACCGCCAGATCGTGGTGCCGCTGCCCGACCTCAACGAGCGGCTCCCGATCCTCGAGGTCCACTGCAAGGGCAAGCGCATCGGGCCCGACGTGGACCTGGCCGTCGTGGCCCGGGGCACCCCGGGCATGGCCGGCGCCGACCTGGCCAACCTCGTCAACGAGGCGGCGCTCCACGCCGTGCGCCGCGGGGCCTCCGAGGTGGCCATGGCCGACTTCGAGGCCGCCCGCGACCGGGTGCTGATGGGCCAGCGCCGCGAGTCGGTGATGCTGAGCGACAAGGAGAAGGAGGCCACCGCCTTCCACGAGGGGGGCCATGCGGTCACCGCCTACGTCCTGGCCGACGCCGACCCGGTCCACAAGGTCACGATCCTGCCGACCGGCATGGCCCTCGGCGCCACCCAGCAGCTGCCGCTCGAGGAGCGCCACACCTACTGGATCGAGCACCTGGAGGACTCGCTGGCCGTGATGATGGGCGGCCGCTGCGCCGAGCGTCTGGTGATCGGGTCGCTGTCGACCGGAGCGGGCAACGACCTGCAGAAGGCCACCGAGATGGCCAGGAGGATGGTGCGCGAGTTCGGGATGAGCGAGCGGATCGGCCCGATGGCCTGGGGGTCGCAGGACCAGGTGTTCCTCGGTGAGGACCTGCTCCACACCAAGGACTACTCGGACGACACCAGCCGGGTGATCGACCAGGAGGTCGAGAAGATCCTGCGGACGGCCGAGGAGCGCTCGCTGCGGCTGCTCAGCGAGCACCGGGCCGGTCTCGACGCCGTGGCCGCCGCCCTGCTCGAGAAGGAGACCATCGACGGGGCCGAGGTGGCCCGCCTGGTCGACGCCGCCGCCGGCCGGCCCGTCCACCCGGCCGGCTCCAAGCCGCTCCAGGTCCCCCGGTTCGCCCCGGCGCCGGCGGACGGGAAGCGGCACGACGGCCGCCCCGAGCACGGCTACCCGACGCCGGCCCAGGCGCCGGCGCCGGCGCCGGTGTCGCGGCCCTCCGGTCCCTACGACGCCGAGCGGGACCCGGCGTGGCCGGCCGCCCACTGACTACGCCGAGCTGAGGCCGGGATCCCCGGGGGTCGAGCCGGGCGAGCGGGCCTCGGCCACGGCCGCCCAGAGGTCGGTGGCGGTCACGTCACGGCCGACGGCGCCGTAGCGCACGACGCCCTGCTCGTCGGCCAGGACGAAGCACGGCACGGCCTGGATCCCGTACCGGTCGTGGAGCGCCTTGTGGTCCTGCCAGGGCAGCACCGTGACGGCCAGGTTCGGCGAGGCGAGCGGCCGCACCATCTGCTCCATGCGTGCGCACGAGTCGCACGTGGCCGAGGTGAAGAGCGCGCCGAGCCAGGCGGCGGAGGCCCCCTCGAAGTCGCTGCGGTCGAGCTGGGCCGGCACCGGCCAGCGACGCGGCTGCGAGGGGGCGTCCGCTCGCTGGCGGCGCCCGACCGCGAGGGCCACGACGGCGACCAACGCCACGAGCGCCGCCGCCACCAGCAGCCGCTGCATCGCGATCCCGGTCAGCGACGCCCGAGGGCGACGGCCACGGCGCCACCCTGGGCGGAGGCGCCTTCGCCGCTGTGGCGCTCGACGACGAGGAGCTGGTTCGACTCGACCAGCACCGCCTTGGTCCTGGTGGGTGGCTTGTCGTCGAGGCGCAACGTGCCACGAGCGCCGGGCTCGACGCGCAGGGCGCTGCCGGCCAGGGCGACGCCCTCCCCGTCGAGGGGGGTGACGGTGACCTCGGCTTGGCCCTCACCGGCGTTGTAGATGGCGAGGGCGTCCTGGCCCGACCCGACCGGGCCGGCCACCCACGCCCTGTCGGGGGTCCGTCCGCCCAGGACGTCGCTCCTGCCTGACCGGCTCTCGATGGAGCGCTCGGCGACGATCGGCACCTCCTCGAGCGACCGGACGGCGACCGAGTAGGGCACACCCTTCGGCACCCGCCCGTCGTCGAGGTTCAGCTCGGCCCGCTCCTGCGCCGGCACGGCCAGCGTGAAGGGCTCGACCGCCCCCTCCTGCAGGCGCAGCTCGACGCTGAGCTCGGCGTCCTGGTCGGACGGGTTGGCCACCACCAGTCGGTTGGCCACCCCGTCGGCCCGCACCCCGCCCGGCAGGTACCACGTCGGCGCCGGCGAGGGGGCAGCCAGCGAGGTGCTGCTGCCGGTGCCCTTGCGGAAGTTCCGACCCACGATCAGCCGGCCCCGGCGGGCCACGACCTCCGCGGCCACGGCCTCGCGTCGGCGTGCGTGGTCGTCGACGTCCACCACCAGCAGCGACCGCCCCGGCACCACGACGCCCTGGAGCCCGCCGGGCACGGTTCGCCCCTGATCGGTGGAAAAGGCGAGGCCGACGATGGCCTCGTCGGGGAACGGGTTGAGCAGCGTCAGCAGCAGGCTGGACCCGGCGGCGGTGGACCCGACCGCGGTGTACCAGCGGTCCGAGGCCGTCGAGGCGCAGGGGCCGACGGAGGTGCCCTCGGGCGTCCTGATGCTCTGCTGGGCCACGAGCCCGCCAGGGCCGAGGACACTGGCCCCGGCCGGCTTGGACCCGCCGAGGAGGTCGGAGAGCCGGACGGCCATCGAGCCCAGGGCCGGCACCCGCACCCGTCGCTCGACCGGGTCGGCGACCCCGGCGAGCGGCAGCGCCGTGACCTGGGCCTCGACGGGGCGAGCGGTGGTGTTGGCCAGGGACACGCTGACGTCGGCCTGGTCGATCCGGGCGAGCGGCCCCCCGGGGCAGTACCAGGCGGCCGAGGCGGCATCTGCCGGCGCCATGGTCGGCGCCTGGGGTGGGTCGGCCGCGGCCAAGGCCGTCGGTCGCGGAGGCCGGTCGAGCCGGTCGACGGCGATCCCGGCCGCGAGCGCGGCCACCGCGAGGACCAGCACCAGCAGGCGCCGGCGTGCCATCAGTGGCCGCCCTCGCCGTCGGCGGCGACGTCGCCCACGTCGCCCCGGCGGGAGGCGGTCGCCTCGGCCTCGGCCGTCTCGGGCTGGGCCGAACGCTCGCTGTCGTCCTCGACCCCGATCGTGGCTTGCCTGGCGCCGGCCGGCTCGCCGCCATCGGGCCCCTCGGCCACGCCAAGGTCCGGCGCCGGCAGGTCGGCGGCCGGGGCCGGATCCCCCTGCGTCGCACCGACCGGCTCGAGGAGCACGACGCCGGAGCGGCCGGGGTCACCCGCAGCCACCGGGTCGGCCGGTCGGCGGCTCGGGGACGGGGCCGACGGCTGGTCCCGCCTGAGGCGTCCGCGGGCGACCAGGGCGAGGGCGGCCAGCCACAGCAGCGCCTGGCCGAGCACGGCGGCCCGGTGCAGGAGGGGGGTCCCGAAGCGCAGCGTCCCCGAGCCCGATGACGCCACCGTGAACCCGGTGACACCAAAGGCCGGATGGTGGTCAGCGCGCTGTCCGGCGACCCTCAGCTGCCACCTCGAGCCCGGCGCCTCGGCCAGGAGGACCTCGCCGGCCTCGACGTCGCCGCGGAAGCGGGACGACCCGGGCTTGGTGGGGGCCAGCACCGCCTTGGCCCCGCTGAGGTCGGCGGTGGCCGCGTCGCCGCCCCGACGGGCCGCTTCGGCCGCCTGGCCGGGCAGCTGGGCCCGGGCCGGGACCCAGGCCGCGTTCTCGAACACGAGCAGCGAGCGGTTGGTGTCGATCTGGCGGAGGTCGATCTGAGCCCGGAGGGCGGCGGGCAGATCGGCCGGCACCGGTCGCTCGGGGCCTCCGCCCGGGGCAGCCTGCAGCGGGACGACGACGTAGCGCACCCCGAGCGGAGCGAGGCGGTGGCCGAGGTCGACGACCTCGCTGCTGCGGGCGCCGCGGACGGGGGCAGCGAGCCGGTCGTCGATGTCGTGGCGCGGGCCGGCCCACTGGTCGGCGGCGGTCGGGGGGCCGTTGCGGGAGGTGGCGAAGGCCAACCCGTCGCCCAGCGCCCAGCCGGTCAGGGGAAGGGCGGCCGGATCGCCCAGCCAGAGCACGCGGAACGGCCCCTCGCCCACCTTGTCCGACATCCAGGACAGGACGTCGGCGTGGCTGCGGCTGGGTGCCCCCCACCGCCCGCCGTGGGTGCCGATCAGCATGGGGACGCAGGCCAGCGCGACGGCGCCGGCGGCCGTCAACGAGGCCAGCTGGCGCCACCCAAAGGCATGGCCCCGCAGGTCGACCTCGAAGGCCGCGACACCCAGGGCGATGGCCAGCGCCACGGCGGCGGCGGCGAACGGCAGCAGCACGCCTGGCTCGAGCGGGCTGACGGCCAGCCACCCCCGGCCGCTGACGTAGGCGACGGCGAGGCACGCCAGGGCCACCACCCAGCAGCGGATGGCCCACGTGGCCCGCCACGACTTGGCGGTGGCCAGGGGCAGGAGGGCCGCCCCCAGGAGCAGGAGCGGCAGCGGGCCGACGGGCAGGGGACCCGTCGAGAAGCGCAACAGGTCGACGGCCCGGGGGGCGTCGGCCGCAGGACCGCCGGGGCCGGTCAGCGCCGACCACTGGCCCGAGCCGAGCAGGCCGAGGCTCCACGGGGCGAGCAGCACCAGGGCCCCGAGCGCTCCCAGCGCCGCCGTGCGGGCGGCTCGGAGCATGGCGGGCGCCCCGCCCGCGAGGGCCACGCTGGCCAGCAGCCCCAGGGTGGCGACGGCGGCGGCCGGCAGGATCGACGGGGCCAGGGCGGTGCAGACGGCCAGCACGATCGCCAGCGCAGCCGCCTGGTGGAGGGGCGTGCGGACGGGCGCGGGCGGAGGATCGAGACGGCGGGCGACCGCACCCCGGTGGCGGACCCGGGCCCGCGAGAGGTCGTCGAGCTCCACGTCGTCCTCGAAGGCTCCGATCTCGTCGAGGGCGTGCTGGGCCCCCACCTCCGTGAGGGCCTCACCGCTGGTCGTGCCCCGGTCGAGGGCGCTGAGGGGCGCTCCGTCGAGGCCCTCGAGCTCGCCCGGCGCGAAGGGTTCGAACGGAAGCGCTCCGCCACCCCCCACACCAGCGCCCACCAGGGCCGGAGCCGGCTGGCGCACCTCCGCCCGCCGGCGGGCCCGGCGGGCCGCCTCCGCCATACCGACGTCGGTGGTGCCCCCGTCCTCGGGGGGTGCGGCGGCGCCCCAGGGGGGCAGCCGGCTGGCCCGGAACAGGCGCAGGAGCAGCCAGGGTGCGGCGCCGTAGGCCACCAGCCCGGCCAGGCGGCCTCGGGCCAGGGCGTCGGGCCACAGTGGCACGGCGGCGTAGGCGATGGCGGCGGCGGCCGTGGCCCGGCCGTTGCCGATGGGCCGAGCCAGCCGGGCAGCCCCGATCACCCCGGCGGCCAAGGAGCCCAGCACCAGGAGGGTGGAGACCAGCCCGGTGCCGCCGAGGAGGGCGACGCCTGCCAGCCCGAGGAGGGGGAAGGCGGCGGGGACGACCCCACCACCGCCGAGACCAGCGAGGCGGGCCCCGCCCAGGTAGCTGCGCAGCAGGTGGAGCGGGTCGTCGGGGAGGGCGGCCAGCGTGCCGAGCTGTGGCATGGCTCCCCCGACCAGGTGACGGCTCCCCACGAGCAGGACGAAGGCGAGGGCGGCAAGGGCCAGGACGTGGCGGCGCAACCCCACGAACCACCACTCGCCGAGCCCGTTGCGCAGCAGCTCGGCGCCCGACTGCGAGCCGTCGTCGCCGGCCGCCTTGCGCATCAAGGCGCTGAACCTGCCCCGGCGGGCCACCAGCCGCCGAACGCTGACCTCGTCGCCGCCGTTGCGCAAGGCGGCGAGACGGCGGCGTGAGCCCAGGATGCTGCCCATCGAGCCCAGGTTGGAGGTGAGGGTGCCGAGAGCGAGGCGGCCGGCCGCCCTGCGGCCGAGAGCGGTGGACACGACCGCCTCGAGCACGGACGTGCCGATGGCCACGGCCAGGGTGATCGGGAAGCCGAGCCTCGGGGCGGCCACCAGGGCCGCCCGCAGCCGGTGCCGGGCCTCGAGCTCGCGGAGGTCCCCCCGGGCGCTGCGTCGCTGCCCGTTGGCCAGCGCGGCACGGTGGCGCACCAGGGCCGCGGGCGCGGTCATGGTGCGGGCACCGGCGACGCCCGCCCGCCAGCACAGGTCGACGTCCTCGCCGCCCAGGGTGGCGGCCCTGTCGAACCCCCCGAGCCGCTGGAACAGGTCGGCCCGCACCAGGAGGCATGCGCCGGGCGCGACCAGCACGTCGCGCTCGCCGTCGTGCTGGCCCTGGTCCAGCTCGCCCGGGTCGACGATGGGGACCGGCCGGCCCAGCAGGTCGGCCGACTCGCCGACGGCGAGGAGCACGTCGGGGTCGTCCCAGTCGACGAGCTTCGGTGTGGTGATGCCGGCGTTGCCCCGGTACGCCGCCTCGAGCAGCAGGCGCACGGCGTCGGGGGCCGGGGCCACGTCGTCGTGCACGAAGAGCAGGTGCGACGCCCCCTTCACCACCTTCAGGACCTCGTTGGCGGCGGCGGCGTAGCCGGGGTCGTTGTGCAGCCGGCGGACGAAGGCCGATGGGACCGCGGCGGCCACCCGGTCGGTCGGGTCGTCCTTGCTGGCGGCGTCGATGACCAGGATCGAAAAGGCGGGATAGTCCTGGGCGGCCAGGGCCACCAGGGCGTCCTCGAACCACGGGCCCGGGTTCCGGACGACCATGACGGCGACGACGGGCGGGGCCTCTTCGAGCGCCGGCTGACCGGCGGCGAGGTCGTCCATACGGGTAGGCCAGGCTAGACCTCGCGTCCTCGCCCCTGGCGGACACCCCCGGGCTCAACTGCTTGCAAGGGTTAGCGGTTCGTCGTACCGTTGCACGCATGGACGTCAGCCAGAACCTCAGCCAGAACCTCAAGGACACCGCCTACGTCGCCGTCGGCCTCGGTGTGCTCGGCTTCCAGCACGCCCAGGTTGCCCGCCGCGAGCTGGCCACCAACCTGGCCGCCGACCGGGAGCGGCTCGAGGCGTCGATGAAGGCCCAGGTCGACGACCTCTCGGCCGTGCTCGAGACCCAGCTGAGCGAGGTCAGGGTGCAGCTGGGCAAGGCTGCGTCGAACCTCGAGGAGGTGCTCGAGCCGGTCGTCGCGTCAGCCCGCCAGGCCGCCGAGGCCGCGGCCTCGCAGGTCCGCTCGCTCCTGGCGGCCTGAGCCTCAGCGCTCGGCGGCCGCCCCGTGCCGGACCCGCTGGTCGTCCAGGACTCGGCGGAGGGTCTCGACCAGCGTCACCTGCGGCTGCCAGCCCAGCGCCCGCAGCTTCGAGCCGTCACCGACCACGACCGGGACGTCGACCGACCTGACCAGCTCCTGGTCCACCACCAGCTCGAGCTCGGTTCCGGACATCTGAGCCAGGAGCCCAGCCACCTCCTCGATGGCCACCGGGACGCCGGAGCACACGTTGTAGGCCGTCCCCGCCTCACCGGCCAGCGCCAGTCGCCGGTACGCCCGGACCACGTCCTCGACGTCCAGCAGGTCGCGCTGGGCCGACAGGTTGCCGACCCTCACCTCGCCGCCGCCGGCCAGCTCGGCCTCCACGATGCGGCGGGCCAGGGCGGGGACGACGAACGACGGGTGCTGGCCGGGCCCGGTGTGGTTGAACGACCGGGTCAGCACCACGCCAGCCACGCCTGAGCGGTGGGCCTGGAGGGCCAGCACCTCGGCTGCCGCCTTGGAGGCCCCGTACGGCGTGACGGGCCGGAGGGGGACGTCCTCGTGCAGCGGGAGGTCGTCCGGGGAGAACTCACCGTAGGCGTCGGCCGAGCCGACGACCAGGATGCGCTCGACGCCTGCGGCCCGACAGGCCTCGAGCGCCACGGCCGTGCCCCCCACGTTGACGCGGACCACCTCGGTCGGGTGCTTCCAGGAGTCGCCGACGTGGGCCCAGCCGGCCAGGTGGTACACGACGTCGGGCGCCGCCTCGGCCACGGCCGCGGCGACCGCCGCCTCGTCACCGATGTCGACCCCCTCGGGAAGCGTCGCCACCTCGTCGCCCTCGGCCGCCAGGTGGGCCGTGAGGTGCCGGCCGACGAAACCGCCGGCGCCGGTGACAAGGGCGCGCATCGCTTGCGACCCTAGGTCTGCGCCCGATCGGCTCGGGCTGGTTCAGGACGCCGCCTTCTCCTCGTGGTAGTCCTTCTCGACGTTGACCACCCACACGTCGTGGGGCGGCTGGTGGCCGAGGATGTTCTCGACGCTCAGCATCGCGGTCAGCATCGAGTGGTCCTGGTTGTTGTACTTGTGCATGCCGTTGCGCCCGACCGGGTGGACGTTGGAGGCGTTGGCGGCCAGCCAGTTCCGCATCACCTCGAGGTTGGCCTTGTAGGTGGCGTCGTAGAAGGGGTACGCCTTGGGCATCCGCACCACGTACCCGGCCTCGACCACCGACGGGTCGACCAGGCCGAGCTGCTGCAGCTCCCGCTTGCCCCGGGCGATGAGGTCCTCGTCGGCGGCGGTCCACAGCTCGTCGCCCTCGAAGACGAAGTACTCGAGCCCGAGGCAGGTGCGGCCGTCCTTCACCAGGTACGGCGACCACGACCCGAAGTT
Organism: Acidimicrobiales bacterium; assembly: GCA_030448245.1. Classification (GTDB taxonomy): domain Bacteria; phylum Actinomycetota; class Acidimicrobiia; order Acidimicrobiales; family JAUJNH01; genus JAUJNH01. The sequence continues at coordinate 270,029 of JAUJNH010000004.1, read as the reverse complement.
CTGGATGCGGCCCACCTTCACCTCGGGCGCGTGGATGTAGATCCAGTTGTCGGGGAAGCCGGACGCCTCGGGCACCACCAGGGCGACGGTGAGGAAGTCGCGGTAGGTGAGCCGCTCAACGGCGGCCATGACGTCAGCGGGGGGCGGCGGGTCCATCGCCTTGAGCAGCGCCGTGAAGGGCATCGACGACACGACGTCGGTGCACGGGTAGTCGGTCTCGCCCCCGCCCTTGGTCGAGCCGACGACCGCGGTGGCCCGGCCGCCCTCGTGGCGGATCTTGGCGACCTTGGTCTCGAAGACGACCTTGGACCCCTGGGCCTGCACCAGCTCGGTGCACTTCTCCCACATCTGGCCGGGGCCGTACTTCGGGTACTGGAACTCCTCGATCAGCGAGGTGATGTCCGTCTGGTTGCGCCTCGGCAGCAGGGCGTTGAAGATGGCGCTGATCAGGTTCAGGTTCTTGATGCGCTGGGCGGCCCAGTCGGCCTGGATCTTGTCGGCCGGCACCCCCCACACCTTCTCGGTGTAGGTCTTGAAGAACGTGCGGTACAGCCGCCAGCCGAACGCGTTGGCGGTCCAGCCCTCGAAGCTGGAGGTCTCCTTCGGCGGGCGGACCCGCACCCACAGGTACGACAGGACGCAGCGCACGGCCTCCACGATGCCGAGGTTCGCCAAGGCGTTCATCGGCTTCAGCGGGTAGTCGTAGAACTTGCCCTTGTAGAAGATCCGGCTCATGCGGGGACGCATCAGGAAGTCCTCGTCCGGCAGGATCTCGTGCCAGAGCTTCTCGACGCGGCCGACCTTGGTGAAGAACCGATGTCCTCCGATGTCGAAGCGCCACCCGTCGCGCTTGGCCGTGCGGCTGATGCCGCCGACGACCGTGTCGGCCTCGAGGATGGTGGAGGCGACGCCAGCCTTGCCGAGTTCGTAGGCGGCGGTGAGGCCCGCGGGGCCGGCGCCGATGATGACGACCTCGCGAGGGAGCTCGTTGGTCACTTCTGGAGCCATGGTGGTGGAACATGCTGGCAGTCGAGACCCCTTAGGTGCCAGCCACGCGGTACAGCTGTGCGAGACCTGCTGCGCAACGCTCCCAGGTGAAGGAGGCGGCATGCAACCGCCCGGTGGCGGCGACCGCCTCGCGGGCCGGGCCCTGGAGGGACAGGGCGGCGGCCAGGGCGTCCGCCAGCGCGTCGACGTCACCCACCGGCACCAGGGTCGCGGCGGCGCCCAGCACCTCCGGCAGCGAGCCGGCGTCGCTGGCCACCACCGGGACCCCAGCCGCCATGGCCTCGAGCGGCGGCAGCCCGAACCCCTCGTAGCGGGACGGGTAGGCCAGGACGGCAGCGCCCGCCAGCAGGTCGTCGCGCTCCCGGTTCGACAGCCAGCCGGTGACCCGCACCCGCCGCCTCGCCTCCGGGGGCAGCTGGGCCAGCGCCTCGGTGAACGCCTCGGCTCCCCATCCGGTGCGGCCGACCACCACCAGCCGCACCTCGGGGTCGTCGGCGGCGAGGGGTGCGAAGGCCCGCACCAGGTCGGGATAGGCCTTGCGCGGCTCGACGGTGCCGATGGCCAGGACGTAGCGGTCGGCGCCAGCCGCGGCACGGCCTCGGAGCGGGTCGCCGCCGGCTGCCGCCGGGGTGCCATGGGGCACGGCCACCACCCGCTCGGCCGGGACCCCCAGCAGCTCCACCACCTCGTCGGCGACGTAGCGCGACGGCGTGTGGACGAAGGCGCCGCGGTCGACGGCGGCCCGGACAAGGCTCGGGAAGGAGGCGGCGTCCGGCTCAACCATCTCCGGGAAGCGGAGGGGCGTCAGGTCGTGGACGGTGACGACGACCCCCCCGCGCCGCAGCGGCGGGGCCACGAAGCAGGTGCCGTGGGCGACGTCGACCCGGCCGCCGAACCACTCGAGGGGCGGCAGCGACGATCGCAGCCACGCCGCCCGCACGAGCCGGGCCGGGACCGCCACGCCAACCGGGGCGACACCTGCAGGCAGGACCTCCCGCCACCGCGCCCGGCCCCGGAACGTCAGGGCGTACGCCACCACGTCGAGATCGCCTCGGGCCGCCAGGGCTTCGAGCGCCGCGGACACGAACGTCCCCACCCCGCTGCGCTGGCCTCCGAGCGTCACCAGCGGGGTCCCGTCGAGGGCGACGCGAAGGCGGGGCTGTGGCATCCCGGCTCCATGATGGCTGCTCGAGAGAGGCCCGCCGGTAGCCTCGGCCGGCGTGACCCTCTCCCTCAGGCGCGAGCCCGCCGTCGGTCCCGATGGAGACGGATTGTCGCGCGTGGTCACGGCCCAGGTGTCCCTCGGCCGGCGCCTGCGCGAGATCTGGGGTGCCCGGGAGCTGCTCGTCGCCCTCGTGCGCAAGGAGCTGAAGGTCAAGTACAAGGGCTCGGCCGTCGGGTTCGTGTGGTCGATGCTGAACCCGGTGATGTACCTGGTGATCTTCTACCTGGTGTTCTCCACGATCTTGGACAACGGGATCCCCCTGTTCCCCATCTGGCTCCTCTGCGGCCTGCTGGTGTGGAACTTCTTCTCGTCCGTGCTGCCGAGCGCGACGGTGGCGATCGTCAGCAATGGCGCGCTGATCAAGAAGGTCTCGTTCCCACGCGAGGTGTTGCCACTGGCCAGCGTGGGTGCCGGCATGGTCCACTTCGCGCTGCAGGGATCGGTTCTGCTGGCAGCCCTGCTCGTCTTCCGCCACGGTGTCGACCTTGCGTTCCTCGCCCTCCTGCCGTACGCCATGGTCGCCCTGGTGGTGCTCACCTCCGCGCTGGCCATCTTCCTCGCCGCCCTGAACGTCTACGTTCGCGACTCGCAGCACCTGCTCGACCTGGCCCTGCTCGCGTGGTTCTGGATGACGCCGATCATCTACCCGTTCCGCCAGGCGGGCGACAAGCTCGTCGAGAACGGCCTGCCCCAGTGGCTCTTCATGCTCAACCCTCTGACGCCCGTCGTCGTCACCTTTCAGCGGGCCATCTACAACCGGACCACGGTCGAGAGGGGCAACATGAAGCTGCTCCCCGAGGTCGGCCTCGGCTACCACCTGCTGCTCCTGACCGCGCTGCTGGCCGTCGGCGTCGCCCTCCTGGTGGGCGCCATGGCGTTCTTCCGGAGGGTCGAGGGCAACTTCGCCGAAGAGCTCTGAATCTGGCGCTTTTCAGCGTTGCTGGCTGAGGGCGCCGACGACGTCGCGACGCCGATCGCGCTGCGGCCGACCACCATCTTCGTCAGCCGTCACAGGAGGGTGGCCGCGGCGCCGACCGATCCATGCCGTGACGAGGGCGGCGGCCAGCAACACGATGAGAGGGTCGGTATATAGACGGAAGCGCTCGTTCTCCCCGACCTCGAGGAGGTTGCTGACGAGCATGACGTAGAGGACGGTCGACCAGAGGAAGGCCAGCAGGAGCGAGCTCGGGCCAGACGCTCGGCGCCGACGGCGGAGCCGGGACCACAGCTCGCGTGCTCCGCCGACGAGGACGACGGCGTAGAGAAGGACGGAGAACCACGCGGTGCGAGGCGGCCCCTGCCGGTAGCGCTGACCGACGTCCGGGAAGGTGGAGACGGGGTCGCCGCTCGCGACGACGCCATAGATCACGCGGTTGTACATCCGGTTGAAGCCTCCGATCTGCATGCGGTTGTCTCGGAGTGTGAAGAAGTCACTGGGAGGTCGGAAGAACGTCTCGGTTCCGGTGGCCACACCACGGACGTAGGCATCGGGACGGTTGCGGATCGTCCGGAGAGCATCGTCGAGGTACGCGTCGGAGATGTCCGCGTAGAGGAGGTTGTTGAAGTTGATCGAGATGGTCCCCGGAGGAAAGCTCTCCCCCGGCGGGAAGATCTTCACCTCGTCATCGAGGACGGGCACGCCGGTCGTCGGCCCTGCCGGAAGGACGCCTTCGTAGTCGGCAACCGGCGTGAAGGGGGGGATCAAGGCGAACGGTGACAGCTCACCCTCTTCGACCAGGGTGCGCCGTTCTGCCTCCGAGAGCTGGAAGGTCGTGATCTTGGCCAAGCTGATCCCGAGGGAGGTGCTGGACGTGAACGTGCCGGCGACACGGAAGGTGTTGGCGTAGACGGCGATGATGGCGAGCAGTGGCACCGTCGCGACGACGGCGACCTGTTTCCAGTCAGCCCGCTTGCGGTGCAGCAGGAGCACGGCAACCCAGGCCACGAACCAGGCCAGCTGGAACGTGCTCCTGGTCAGGACGAGCACACCCAGCAGGCCTAGGAACAGTGCGAGGTGCCGCAGGCGGTGGGCCTCCTCGTAACGCTGAAGAGCCAGGACCGACAGGCTCAGGAACAGGACGACCAGGTAGTCGTAGTGCGACCAGTTCTCGAAGAGGATGTTGGCAGGGCTCAGCGTCAGGACGAGGGTAAGGACCACCGCCACCGAGCGCCGCGACCCCAGGCGGACGAGGACGGTGAAGATGGTCAGCGCCAGCGCGAGCCCGACGCCCAGGTAGACCAGGCGTAGTGCAGGCTCCTCCCACGCGTGCGGCAGACGCAGCACGCACCCGATGAAGAGGTTGAACAACGGCGGCTGAGAATGAAGGTGCGCCAGGCTGCCGAAGAGGTCGTTGCGCAGGTCGGTCAGCTGGAGCATCTGGAAGCCCGTGACCAGAGCGGTGTCGTCGAAGCTCACGCCGGCCGCGCTGATCGCCAGCCTGGAGAGCCCGAACACCGCGACGACGGCGACGGCGCCCGGCCACCACGCTGGCCGAGCCGTCGTCGGCCGCCTGTGGTGACCCCTTCGACGCGGTGAGAGGGCAGCTCTCGTTGGCCCGGGTCCTCGTCCCGCTGTCCCAGCCCGCACGGAGCAGCACGGTAGTGGAACGCCTCCCTCGGCCCCGCGACAGCGACGACCGTCGCACGGGCCCCAGATCTCTTCCGACGGGTCGAAGGCAACTTCGCCGAGGAGCTGTAGCCCCCCTTGAAGTCGGCCGGCTGGGGCCTCCGCCCGGTAGGAGGTGGGCACCTGCCGCAGCTCGCAGTTTGAGCCGGCGGTGGAGCCAGCCGGTAGGGTGCACGACGCACAGCGGGGCACGTCGTCAAGGTGCCCGCGTCCGCGCCGAAACAGACCATGATGATGCTCCGCCTTCGTCCAGTCCTGACGAGGGTCGTACTGGTCGTGTCGGTACTCGCCGGTGGCCTCGCCCTAAGCGCCACCGGTGCCCGGGCAGCTCCGGCCACGCCCCAGTTCGGGCCGGCCATCGACTCGCTCGCCGCCTACGTCGGCCAGACGACGTGCGATCCGACGCCCAAGCCGGGGGCCATCGCGCTGCGGGACCTTCTCGAGGCCACCTATCCTGCGACCACGCCCATCGCCATCGGGCGCGACTGCTCCATCGGCGGCACGTCGGAGCACAAGGAGGGTCGAGCCTACGACTGGGGGGTCAACGCCTTCGACCCCGCCCAGAAGGCCATGGCCACCGACCTGCTGACCTGGCTCCTCGCCACGGACGCCTACGGCAACGTCAACGCCATGGCTCGCCGGCTGGGCATCATGTACGTGATCTGGAACCGCCAGGTCTGGAAGTCCTACGGCACCAACCGGGGCTGGCAGACCTACACCGGGGCCAACCCCCACACCGACCACGTCCACTTCTCGCTGAGCTGGGACGGCGCCAACGCCCGCACCTCCTGGTACACCGCCGCCCCGAAACCCGCCGCCGGCCCGACGGTCCACGTCTCTGCGGCCCACTCGGGCCTGCTGTTGGACCTCCCGTGGCTGGGCGCCCACGGCGACGGGGTCGCCACCTACTTCAGCGACGGCGGCTGGGACCAGCGGTGGCGCATCGTGACCCACCCGAACGGCGAGGTGTCCTTCCTCACCCACGACGGCAACCTCGCCCTGGAGGTGCCCGGCAACAACGCCTACCCGGGAGCCAACCTGCGAGTCTGGGCAGTCAACGGGTCCGCCGCCCAGCGCTTCCGGCTCGAACAGATCGAACCCCAAGAACACCGCATCGTGCACCCCTCCTCCGGCCTGCGCCTCGACGTCCACGCCGCCGGCGGCGCCGGCGACCGCCTCCAGCTGTGGTCACCGGTCAACGTGGCCAACCAAGTCTTCCGGTTCCTCCCCACCGTCCCGTGGAAGAGCACCATCGCAAGATCGGCCGCCCCGACCGCCCACGTGTCTGCGGCCCACTCGGGCCTGCTGTTGGACCTCCCGTGGCTGGGCGCCCACGGCGACGGGGTCGCCACCTACTTCAGCGACGGCGGCTGGGACCAGCGGTGGCGCATCGTGACCCACCCGAACGGCGAGGTGTCCTTCCTCACCCACGACGGCAACCTCGCCCTGGAGGTGCCCGGCAACAACGCCTACCCGGGAGCCAACCTGCGAGTCTGGGCAGTCAACGGGTCCGCCGCCCAGCGCTTCCGGCTCGAACAGATCGAACCCCAAGAACACCGCATCGTGCACCCCTCCTCCGGCCTGCGCCTCGACGTCCACGCCGCCGGCGGCGCCGGCGACCGCCTCCAGCTGTGGTCACCGGTCAACGTGGCCAACCAGGTCTTCCGGTTGATCCTCACCGTCTGAGCCAGCTGCCTCGAGCAGACCCGAGAAGTCATCGCGCTCGATCGATGACGGTGGGGTTCGGGCAAGTGCCTGAACGGCGAGAAGTGCACTCGGGTAGGGTGGCGCCGATGTCGCTTCGAGCGATCGGTCGTCGCGAGGACCCGGTGAGTTCCGGCACGGCTGCACAGGATGCCGGCACTGCCACTGGTGACACCGCCGAGCCCACCCCGAGCCGGGCCCTGACCGAGCGACTGGTGCAGAGAGCCTCCTTGGTCCTCGAACGGCGGACCAACCGCCGCAGCGTCCTGGAGAGCGCTGCGCTCGTGGGCTCCGCCTTGGCCACCGGAGGATTCGGATTCATCCTCCGGCCCGGCACCGCCTATGCATCAGTCTGCGGCGACGGCGCTTCGTGCAGCTCCGGGTGGACCGCGTTCTGCTGCACGGTTCACGGCTCGAACACATGCCCCCCGTACTCGTTCGCAGCAGGGTGGTGGAAGATCGACTCCTCACCGTTCTGCAACGGCAGCGCGCGCTACATCGTGGACTGCAACGCGACCTGCCCGACCCAGTGCAGGTGCTACTGCGCGTCCGGCACCTGCGATCAGCGCAGGGTGTGCTGCAACCAGTTCCGGTACGGGCAGTGCAACACCCAGATCGCCTGCGCCGGCCCGGTCGTGTGCCGCGTCGCTCTCTGCACGCCCCCATGGGTGTGGAGCTCGAGATGCACGACCACGAGCCGTACCGACAACCGCACGGTCACCCACAACGCTCCCTGCCTCCCGGCCGCTCCCCCCCCACCGCAGGAGGACGAGTTGTTCAAGCCCCAGAACCAGCCGACCGCCCACATCTCTGCCGCTCACTCCGGCCTGCTGTGGGACCTTCCTTGGCAGGGGAAGCAGGGGGACCCGGTCTTGACCTATCCCAGTGATGGCGGGATCGACCAGCGGTGGCGCATCGTGTCCCACAGCACAGGCGAGGTGTCGTTCCTCACTCTCAACGGGACCCTTGCTCTCGAGGTGCCGGGCAACAACGCTTTCCTCGGTGCGGGCCTGCACGTCTCGGCGATCAACTGGTCCGCCGCCCAGCGCTTCCGGTTCGAGCAGGTGGAGCCCCACGAACGTCATATCGTGCATTCCGCGTCTGGCCTGCGCCTCGACGTGCGAGGGGCCGGTGGGTCTGGCGCCGCGGTCCAGCTGTGGGAGCCGGTCGCCGTGAAGAACCAGATCTTCCGCTTCGTCCCGACGGTCTGACCGGAGCGGCCGGCCGACGCGGGCGCACGCTCTGCACATCGGGCTCGGTCCACGGTGGCCGCCTCCCGCGTGCCCCCTCCGCGGCCAGGGGTAGGGTCCTCGCAATGGCCTCCGCCATCTCTGTGCGGGATGTCTCGAAGCGGTTCTCGCTCGGGAAGGAACGCTACGACTCGCTGAAGGAGCGGGTGATCCGGCTCGGCCGCACCTCGCCCCGCGAGCTCCTGGCCCTGCGGAACGTCTCGTTCGACGTCGACGAAGGCACCACCTTGGGCCTGCTCGGCCACAACGGCTCCGGCAAGTCCACCCTCCTCAAGTGCATCGCCGGCATCCTCCAGCCGAGTGCTGGGGCCATCGTCACCCGCGGGCGCTTGTCTGCCCTGCTCGAGCTTGGCGCCGGCTTCCACCAGGACCTCACGGGGCGGGAGAACGTGGAGCTGAACGGGCTGCTGCTGGGCCTGTCGAGAAGGGAGATCGCGGCCAGGTTCGACGAGATCATCGACTTCGCCGGGGAGCAGGTGGCCGCGCAGATCGACCAGCAGGTGAAGTTCTACAGCTCCGGGATGTTCGTGCGGCTCGGGTTCTCGGTCGCCATCAGCGTCGAGCCGGACATCCTGTTGGTCGACGAGGTCCTGGCCGTGGGGGACGAGGCGTTCCAGCGCAAGTGCCTGGCCAAGGTGAAGGAGTTCCAGCAGGCCGGCAAGACCATCGTGTTCGTCACCCACCAAGCCGACCTCGTCCGCCAGATCTGCGACCAAGCGGTCGTCCTCGACCATGGCCAGGTGGTCTGCTACGACGCCCCTGGCGTCGCCATCCGCAGCTTCCGGGACCACCTCTTCGAGACGGGCCGGGCCCACGAGGCGCCGGTCCTGGGCGACGAGGAGGACGAGCCCGCTCCTGGAGCGGCGCCGGTTCACCCGAAGAAGACGGTCCGGATCGCCGACGTGAAGCTCCACCACCCACACGACATCGAGCGGCGCGCACTCCTGCCTGGCGAGCCGCTCGTCATCGAGGTGCGCTACGACTCCGATGAGGCCCTCGACGACCTCAGCTTCGCCATCGCCTTCCTCGACGGCGAGGGCAGGGTGCTCTACGGCGCGAACACCCGCCGCTTCGGCGTCCGCATGGACGTTCGCCCCGGCACCGGCACGGTCCGATGGAAGGTGGCCAGCGTCCCGCTGCTCGACGGCGTCTACCAGCTGCGCTTCGCCATCCAGGACCGGTCCGAGGCGGTCGTCTACGACTGGATCGATGCCATGGAGGGCTTCGAGGTCATGCAGACCGAGAACGTGGTCGGCACCGTCGCCTTCGACCTCGCCGTCGAGCACGAGGGCGCCCTCGGGACGACCTTGTGAAGGTCGGCCGTCGCTCCCTGGCCCTTCGGGAGCCCGCACGCACTACGCTCGCCGCATGGCGGCACGGCGAGCCCTGATCACCGGCATCACGGGCCAGGACGGGTCCTACCTCGCCGAGCTCCTTCTCGGGAAGGGCTACGAGGTCGTCGGCATGGTCCGTCGCTCCAGCACACTCAACTTCGAGCGCATCGCCGGCATCCAGGACGACATCACGCTCGTCCAAGCCGACCTCATCGACGAGGGATCGCTGATCGCGGCACTGCGCGAGCACCAGCCCACCGAGGTCTACAACCTGGCCGCCCAGTCGTTCGTGCAGACCAGCTGGAGTCAGCCGGTGCTCACGGGTGAGACCACCGCCCTCGGCGTGACCCGCATGCTCGACGCCTTGCGCACCGCCGCCCCCGAGGCCCGCTTCTACCAGGCGTCGTCATCCGAGATGTTCGGCAAGGTGGCCGAGAGCCCGCAGAGCGAGTCGACCCCGTTCTACCCGCGCAGCCCCTACGGGGTGGCCAAGGTCTACGGGCACTGGATCACCGTCAACTACCGCGAGTCCTACGGCTTGCACGCCTCGTCCGGCATCCTCTTCAACCACGAGTCACCCCGCCGCGGCCTTGAGTTCGTGACCCGGAAGGTCACCTACGGCGTGGCCCGGATCAGGCACGGGCTGGCCGAGAAGCTGCCGCTCGGGAACCTCGAGGCCGAGCGGGACTGGGGCTTCGCCGGTGACTACGTCGATGCGATGTGGCGGATGCTGCAGGAGGACCAACCCGACGACTACGTCGTTGCCACCGGCGTCACCACCACCGTGCGCCGGTTCTGCGAGCTGGCCTTCTCCGTGGCCGGGCTCGACTTCGAAGAGCACGTGGTGCAGGACCAGCGCTTCATGCGGCCGGCCGAGGTCGACCTGCTGATCGGCGACGCGGCAAAGGCGAGGACGGTCCTCGGCTGGGAGCCGACCACGAGCGTCGAGAGCCTGGTGGAGATCATGGTCGAGGCCGACCTCGACCTCGTGGCCAGCCAGCTTCGGTGAGGGTCGCCGCCCTCTGCGGCGGCGTCGGCGCCGCGAAGCTGCTGCCCGGGCTGGCCGCGGTGGTCGGTCAGGAGCTCGTGACCGCGATCGTGAACGTCGGCGACGACTGCGACCTCCACGGGCTGGCCATCTCGCCCGACCTCGACACCATCACCTACACGGTGGCCGGCGAGGTCAACCCGGAGACGGGGTGGGGGCTGGGCGGCGAGACGTGGGCGGCGATGGCCGCCCTCGAGCGGTTCGCCCGGGTCGCGCCATTGGGCTCGGCGGCAGGCGCCACCTGGTTCAACCTGGGCGACCGCGACCTGGCCACCCACCTGTACCGCACGGGCCGTCGCGCCGAGGGTGCGCCTCTGAGCCGGGTGACCGGCGAGGTGGCTGTGGCCTTCGGCGTCGGCTTCCGGCTGCTGCCGGTGACAGACGACCGGCTCCGCACCTTCGTCGTCGTCGAAGGCCAAGAGCTCGAGTTCCAGGCCTGGTTCGTCGGTCACCGCCACCAGGGCTCGGTGAGCTCGGTCCGCTTCGAGGGGAGCGAGGCGGCGAACCCCGCGCCCGGCGTGCTGGCGGCCCTGGCCGACGCCGACCGGGTCGTCGTGTGCCCGTCGAACCCCATCGTCTCGATCGGGCCGGTCGTCGCCGTGCCTGCGGTGCGCCGGGCGCTCGAGGCCAGGCGACCCGACGTGGTGGCCGTCTCGCCGATCGTGGCTGGTGCGGCCATCAAGGGACCGGCCGCCTCCCTCCTCGCCGACCTGGGCCACGAGGTGAGCGCCGTCGGCGTGGCCCGGGCCTACCGGTCCTTCGTGTCGGTCCTGGTGCTCGACCAGCTCGACGCCGACCTCGTGCCGGCCGTCGAGGCGGAAGGTGTCCGGGCCGTCGTCGCGCCGACCGTGATGCACGCACGAGCCGACGCCGAGGCCCTCGCACGGTTCGTGCTCGCCTGAGCGGCAGGCACCGACCTGCCGGTCGCGCCTAGGCGCCGTCCTGCTCGGCCAGGGCCCGAAGGCGTCCGAAGGACAGGCTGGGCTGGTTCCTGAGGCGCCCGAGCAGCCGTGAGGTCAACTCGGCAGCAACGATCGATCGAGACCCGACGACCGCCCGCACCTCCTGGACCAGCTCGTCGTGGCGGTGCGCCGCCACCCGTGCCTGCTCCTCCAGCTCGCCGATCCGGCCCCGCAGGGCGCGGTTCTCGACCTCCACGTCTCGGACGTAGAGCCAGGACTTCTCGAGCTCCCGGTGCAGCTCGCGGAGGTCGTCGTGCCGGACGCGGTGCAGCTCGACCATGTCGTCCTGCAGCTGCAGGAGCCGCACGTACAGGGCCAGGCGGTTGTCCTCGAGCCGGCGAAGCAGCACGTCGCCGTCGTAGCGCTCGAGGATCTGGCCCACGGCCGCGGCGTACGGCACCGACGACGAGTACACGACGCCGAGCCCGAAGACGCAGGGGACCTTCGCGAACGTCAGGTCGGGGTGATCGCGCAGGAAGTCCTCCACCGCGGTCAGGACGCCGTTGCGAGGCCCGCCCTCGCGCAGCGCCAGGGCGAAGTGCCCTTCGCTTCGAAAGCCTCCTTCGACCACGTCGGCGCGCCAAGGGACCGTTCCCTTGTCATACGTGTGCTCGCGGCGCGCCTCCGGCGGGATGGTGTCCGGGGCGTAGTACATGTCTCGGCGCCCCCACGGCCACGCCACGTCATGCAGGAAGACCAGCGGATACCGGCCCTCAGCGTCGGCTTGTGCGGCGATGGCCCGCAGCTCTCGGTCTACCGTGTAGTAGTTGTGATCGCCGTCGATGAGGTAGGCGTCGCACGGCTCGAGGTGCGGCAGCGCATGCAGGCTGAGCTCGAGGATGAGGTCCGCTCGTGGTGAGCCTGCGACAAGCTCCACGAGCTCGGGTGTCGGTGCAGGATCGATGCAGAAGAGGTGGGCGTCGCGAGCCTCGGCCCACTCCAGGAGCTGCTGCGTCGAACTGCCGTCCTGCGAGCCGATCTCGGCGACCGTCTTCGCGCCCGAGGCGTCGAGACAAGCCTGGATCAGCTCGCGGAACTCGGCCAGGGAGTGCAGCAGCAGGGGGGGCTGGACCTCCTCCTCGTTGGGGGTGAACTCCTCACCAACCTCCGTCGGCGCGCTCTCCTTTGTCCCGTCCAGAACCGCTCCTCCGCTCTCGCCGGTCGCCCGGCGGCGTCGGAAGCGTAGACCAACACCGTCCCCGCGCCCCCACCTCACGCCACTCCAGGGGGGCGGGATGGCCGCCACCACTAACGTGCAGAGGTCGAGGCTACAAAGGCAGGCGGTTCAGACCGATGGTGAGCACCGAGAGCACCCAGGCCGATGCCCGGCTGCACGGGCTCACCGGGTTGGCCGATGCCGCCCGGCTGCTGGAGCGGGAGTCCTTCGAGGTCCTGTCGATCGACATCTTCGACACCCTCCTGTGGCGGGCGGTTCCCGAGCCGGTCGACGCGTTCGTGCTGCTGGGCCAGCACCTGCTCGACCTCGATTGGCTCAACCGGGAGGTGTCACCCGACCTGTTCGCCCGCCTCCGGGAGCGAGCCGAGTGGAAGGCTCGGGGCAAGGCGATCAAGCAGGGCCGCGTGCCGGAGATCACCCTCACCGAGGTCTACGCGGAGCTTCCGGGCCACCTCGCTCGCGTGGGCTCGGTCGCCGATCTTGAGGCCATCGAGGTCGAGCTCGAGACGTCGATCACCTTTCCTGACCTCGACGTGCTCGCCTTGGCCCGCTGGGCGAAGAGCCAGCTCGGGGTCCGCCTGATCCTCGTGTCCGACACCTACTTCTCCGAGCAGCAGCTGCGGATCCTCCTGGACCAGGATCCGCTCCACGCGGAGGAGTTCGAGCGCGTCTTCGCCTCCAACCAGTACGGCGTGGGAAAGGGATCAGGGCTGTTCCCGATCGTCATTCGGTCGCTCGATGTCACACCGGGCGCCGTCCTCCACATCGGCGACAACCGTGCCGCCGACGTCGAGGCGGCGCAGCTCTGCGGCGTGCGGGCCGTTCACCTCGAGAAGCTCACCGGCTCGCTGCCTGGGATCCTCGAAGACGAAGGCCTGTGCCGGCGAGACCACCGCCAGGAGGTGAAGCCGACCCTCGACCCCCGCTGCGGGGACTTCGGGCTGACGGCGCTCAGGTCGAAGTCCATGCGCCGGGCCGTCCCGAGCCGCGGCGGTGGCGCCTCCGACCCGTACTGGCGCTTCGGGGCGTCCGTCCTCGGCCCCAGCTTCGTCGCGTTCGCGGAGTGGATCCACGCCCGGGCGCAGGCCCAAGGGGTGGACACCGTCTACTGCATGATGCGCGAGGGCGAGTTCCTCACCCGGCTCGTGAACGGCGCCGGCACCTATCTCGACTCGCCCGTCCGAGCCCGACCGATCTGGCTCTCCCGCCAGGTCGTCGCCCGTGCTGCCATAGCCGAGGTCACCAGCGACGTGCTCGAGCGGTTCCTCGCCCGGCGGGTCCCGCCAACGCTGAAGCACTTCTGCGACAGCGTGGGCATCGGCATGGACCAGCTGGCCGAGGTCCACACCGGCGGCGGGCAGACCATGGACGATCCCGAGCTGGTCCGGCGGGTGGTGGACCACCTCGTCGACGACCCTGCCGCCAGGGCCACCATCATCGCCGGTGCTTCCCAGCTGCGCACCCGCCTGATCGACTACTTCCTGGACACGGTCGAGCACCATGATCAACCGGTGGTGCTCGTGGACCTGGGGTGGGGCGGGACCATCCAGGCCTACCTCGACAAGGCGCTGACGCAGAGCGGCTGCAAGCTCAGCACCATCGGCCTGTACCTGCTCACGAACGAAGGCGTCCTCGACCGGATGGTGTCTGGCCTGCAGGCCGAAGGCTTCCTGGCCGATGGTGGCCTGCCGGCGGAGGCGCACTGGATCATCAGGAACCCGGAGATCCTCGAGCAGGTGTGCATGCACGACCGGGGCTCCCTGGTCGACTTCTCCAGCGACAGCGAGCCCATCCTCGGGCCTCGTGACGACACTCCCACGCAGACGCTCCAACGCACTGCCGTCCAAGCTGGGATCCTCGCCTTCCAGGAGGAGTGGGGGCGCTACAGCGAGGTCGTCCCGCCGCGCATGCGGACCCTCGACGCCCCGGCCCGGCCGCAGCTCACGAAGATGATCACCCGGTTCATCGTGGAACCGACGGCCGAGGAGATCGGGCTGTTCGCGGGGTGGGGGCACGACCAGGGCTTCGGTTCCACCGAGATCGAGACCATGGTCGTGCCGGGAGCAGTGACGGCTCTGCGGCACATGACCCCGTGCCAGCTGCTGGAGCTGCCCATGAACAAGGCCTACTGGACGTTCGCCCTCGCCTCGCTCTCCAATCCTCACCTGGCCATGTCTGCCGCGGCGATCGCCGAGGGCCGGCTCCCGGCGATGGCCGCGGAGCCGAGCAACCCCTGCCAGGTTCGAGTGCTGGCCGATCGGGGAGCCGGCTTCGCCGAGGCGGCGCGGCTCTTCGCGGGGCCCAACACCAACGGGCTGTCCTATGTCCGACAGGAGGTGACGGGTCGGCCCATCCAGGCGATCATGCTGAACATCGGAGAGGGGCCCGCCCTGCTCCGCGTCGACTGGATGCGTCTGGTGTTCGCCCGGCAGGATCACGCTGCGTTCGTGGTCGAGCTGAATGGAGCGGACGGTTTTCCGACCAGCATGCTGCAGAGCGGGGTTGCGCTCGCGGACAACGTGCTGCTCTCTCACGCGGCGGCGCCCGAGGTGGTGTACCGGTGCCCAGCGGACTGGGGGTCGAGCGTCTACGCCGTCGAGGTGGAGATGGCGTTCGCGTGGATGCCACTGCCGCGCCTCGCCAGCCCACCCGCCGGAAGGGCCGAGGTGCTCCTGCACGCGGTCCGCATCGCTCGGCGCCGCGCCAGCAGGGCCTGGACATCCGCAGGCCGAGAGGCGACCGACCGGTTCCGGCCACGGGCATGAGCAGCCCGCGGGCTGCGGCGCCGGCAGGGCCAGTCGAGGACGCTGCAGTAGCCCGGGCGCGGCTGGTGGCGGAGCGGGAGTCGGTGAAGGTCCTCTCGCTGGACGTGTTCGACACTCTGGTCTGGCGCGTCGTGCCGGAGCCCGTTGACGCCTTTGTGGAAGTGGGGCGGGGCCTGGCCCGAGCCGGCCGGCTCAGCTGCCCGCCCGAAGCCTTCGCGGCTCTCCGGGAGGCGGCAGAGGTGCGGGCCCGCGCCAGGAGCCAGCGGGCGCGATCAACTCCCGAAGTGTCGCTGGAGGAGGTCTACGAGGAGCTTCCGGCCATGGTACGGGAAGGGGATCCCGCCGAGCTGGCCGCGCTCGAGGTCGAGGTGGAACGGTCGATCACCTTTCCTGACCTCGCGGTGGTGGAGCTGGCCCGGTCCCTGCAGGCGTCGAGCGATGTCCGGGTGGTGCTGGTGTCGAACACCTACTTCTCGGGGGGGCAGCTGTGTCGGATCCTCGATCGTCCTCCCTTCACCGGCATCCGGCTGGACGCTGTCTTCACGTCCTCGGAGCACAAGCGCCACAAGGGTTCCGGGCTGTTCCAGACGGTTCTGCGAGACCTGGGGGTGACCGGCGGCGAGGTGGTGCACCTCGGGGATGACCCCGATGCCGACGTCGCTTGTCCGGCCAAGCTGGGGATCCACGCCGTCCTCCTCCCGCGCCGCCCGGAGCCGCTGCCGACCCTGCTTCACCGGGAAGGCTTCGCCCGCGGGGATGCCGTCTCTCGGCGTCGGGCTCCTCTGGTGGACGGGAGCAGGGACCTCGGGCTCACGGCGCTGCGGGCCAAGGCCCTGCGCGGGACCGTGACCACCTCGCTGCCCGAACGTCAGCGGGCGTGCTGGATGACCGGCGCCGCCGTGTTCGGGCCGGTTTTCACCGCTTTCGCGGCGTGGGTGCATGAACGGGCAGCTGCGGCGGGCGCCGGCCAAGCTCTCTGTGCGATGCGCGAGGGCGCCTTCCTGGCGCCCCTGCTGCAGAACGCAGGGCGCCAGCGTCCCGACGGTGGAGTCGACATCTCCACCGTATGGCTGTCCCGGTACGTGTCCTCGCAGGCGGCCGTGGCGAACTGTTCGGCGCGGGAGATCAACGCGTTCCTGCGCCGCCGCCTGCCACCCACGCTCTCCGCGGCCTGCGCAGGCCTCGGGCTCACCCCGGACCAGCTGCCCGGGCTGGCCGCACGGGGCTCCGACCTCCTCGACGACCCCGCCCTCCGGCAGCGCTTCATCCGGTCGGTGACCGAAGATGGCGAGCTGCGGGCGGTGGTGATCGCCCACTGCGCCCAGACCCGGCGCCGGCTGGTCGAGCACGTGGTGGCGACGGCGGGGCGCGACACCGGCGAGGTCGTTCTGGTCGACCTGGGATGGGGAGCCACCATCCAGGCCGCCCTCGACGCCGCGCTGCGGGCGGAGGGCGTGGCGCTGCGAACTCGGGGGCTCTACCTGCTGACCAACGATGCCGCTGTCGAGCGCGTCCTCGATGGGGTGGTCGCCGAAGGTTTCCTGGGGACCCTCGGGCTGCCGGAACCGAGCGTGCGCTGGATCATGCGGAGCCCGGAGATCATCGAACAGGTTTGTATGCCGGAGGTGGGATCTCTCGTGGGGTTCCACGACGACGGCCGGCCGATGACCGCGCCGGGTTCTGGCGATCCCGAACACCATGCCGAGCGTCGTGCCGTCCAGGGTGGGATATTGGCCCTGCAGGACACGTGGGGCAGGTATGCGGGTGTGGTGCCGGAGGAGCACCACGCCCTGAACGACCTGGCCCGCCCGCTGCTTCGCGCCATCCTGATGCGCTTCGTCGTCGAGCCCACACCCGAAGAGGCGGCCCTCTTCGGCTCCTGGCTCCATGACGACAACTGGGGGTCGAACGCCTCCGAGAGGGTGCTGGACGAGGCGGTGGCCGGGAGGCTCGAGTACATGACGCCTCTCCAGCTGCTCGAGTTGCCCATGACCCGGCTCTTCTGGCCGTTCGCAGTGGCCGCGCTCCACAACCCGCCCCTAGCCCGGGCGGCCGCCTCCGTCGCCTTTGGTGAGCTGCCTGCCGATGTCTTCACCAGCGCCGAAGACACCCACGGCACCCTCTACGTCGACTTCGGCGCCGGGCTCATCCCACGGCGCCAGCCACCGATGCGGGCCAACAGCCGGGGCCTGTACTACCTGCGCCAGCAGGTGGACGCCAACCCGTTGCGAGCCGTGGGCATCGGGTTCCCGCCGGGTCCCGGCCTCGTCCGGCTGGATTGGATGCGGCTGCTGTTCGGGATCAGGGGACGGTCCGAGCCGGTGATCGTCGACGTCCGCTGGCCGGACGGCGACAGTCGGCTCCGCTACCACGGCGGCGAACTCCTGTCCGGCAACCTCCTCCTCGGATCCCATCGGGCCCCGCGGCTGTCCTACGAGTGCCCGCCCGAGTGGGGGGTGGACGTGTACCGCGCCGAGGTGGAGATCGGGTTCGGGTGGCTGCCCAGCTCGCCGGGTGTGGTGCCCGGGCGCGATCGCGCCTCGATGGCCCTGGCTATCGCCCGCCGCGCCTACCCCCGTGCTCGAAAGATGGTCGAGCTGGGCCGGACGCTGCAAGCCCGCTTCCACCAACGCTGAACGTGCTGGTCCGCGACCGTTGTCTCAGCCGGGCGCAGGAGAGGCCACCCGCAGATCCGTGATCCGCACTCGAGGCGCCCCGTCGGTCGCGTCGCGGGACTGGACGTACAGCTCGAGTCGGTTCGACCCGCGCGTCAGACGGATCGGCAGATCCACCACCCCACCCTCGGGAGGCACAGGAAGCGGCCTGGAGATCGACTGCCACCGGGTGGCGAGCAGGACATCGCCGGCAGCGCTCGGGGATCCCGGCGGGACCACCGCCCGAAGCATCGCGCTCCGGTCGTTCGGGGAGACGACCCGGATGATGACGGGGGTCGGCCCCAGCGAGAACGAGCGCTTGCTGCGGGTGACGCCGCGGTAGGCCTCCCCCTCGCTGTCGGTTCCCGGGCTCCAGACCTCAGCGATGGCCGGCCGGCCCAGCACCATGGTGACGGCGGTGGGAAGTGCTTCGGTCGCCCCCACGAACGACTCGTACCTCTCCGGATCTCCTTCCCGTAGACCGTCCGTGTTGCCCGTGAAGCTGGTCGCCAGACCGACCACGGCCCCAGAGAGGATCAGGAGCGCACCGGCCCCGGCCATGGCGCGACGGGTCACCACACGAGCCATGGTGCACGTCAACCAGATCCAGGTCATCACCCCAGCCACCAGGAACAGCGTCGTGAAGTCGGCCGAGTACCGCATGGCGACGCCATTGACCAGCACGACGAGGGTCACCAGCGTCAGCCCGCCGAGGGCGGCGAGCCCGAAGAGCACGAGACCGAGCTCGAAGGCTCGCCGCGGGCTGCGGCGGAGGACGACGGGGCAAGCAAGCGCCAGCAGGGCTATCGGTGACGCCGTCAAAAGGCCACCCGTGGGTTCGAGGAGGTAGCCGGGGAGCTCCGGCTGCGGGAAGGGCGGCGGCGGAAGGTGGACGAAGGGAAAGGCGAGGTCGAGACGCGGGGCGGCGAACAGGTAGTAGTAGGGGCTGCGCGACAGGTGGCCGAGCCCGTCGGGATCGAGCTGCAAGTCATTGAGCTGGTAGCGCAACCCGAACTCCGTAAAGGAACCGAAGCGCACCTGGTTGTACGCGAGCAGCAGCACGCCACACACCCCGACAGGGCCCATCACCGCCGCCGTCAGGCGCACGGCGTCGAGGCGCCGACCGCTCCACCTGGGTCGCACGAGGTGCACCAGCACCGCCACGCAGAGGAGCCCGAGCACGCCCGTTGACAGCCGAGCTCCGATCGCGAGCCCCAGGCAGCCGCTTCCTCCAGCGAGACGCCAGAAGTTGGGCTCATCTGCGAGTGCACCCCTCAGCAAGAGGTAGATGGAGGCCATCGAGAAGCAGAACCCGGCCGTGATGGCCACCTCGTACACGGTCGGTCTTCGAAGGATGAACGGCATGACGTTCCCGGTGGCCAGAGCCATCCCGCCGAACCAGAGCATCCACGACGGGCTCCCATCGAGGTACCGGCGCACGAGCCACCGGAGCAGGAGGAGCGAGAAGACCAGCCCGCCAAAGGCGTAGACGACGATGGCCGCCCGCTCCGGCAGGTCGCCTGGGAGCAGCAGCCGAGCTGGGAGAAACAGCGTCAGCACCGGCGTCGGACCCCAGTACAGGTAGTACCTCCCCTGGTACAGCGACAGGTCGTGGACGCGATAGGCGAGGTAGTTCTTCGTCGAGTCGTAGGGATCTTCGAGCGCGAGCAACTCGGGTTTGGGCTTCACCAGCAGGCTCGCCTGGCCCTGCCGGAACGAGTCGGCCAGGAGGTTGAAGTAGTCGCGCCCTTCGACGTCCATCTGGGTGGGGAAGTTGCGGTCGGTGGTGAACGCGGTCCAGGTATAGAACGACAGCACGGCCGCCAGCGCGGCCACGACCGCCACGCGTTGGGTGACCGCAAGACGCTGGGCGACCCGCACACCTGGGCCGGAGGGGGTCGCCGGGGGCTCGCCTGACGGCGGGCGAAGGATGCGCAAGCTCATCAGAGCGACCCGCCGCCAACCGGGAGGGTTCTTCTCCGGCCAGACTGCACCCGCCGCCGATCGTGCGACCGCTCTTGAGGCCTCCGAGCTCGACAGACGCGCTCGACCACGCTAGGCACCCCGTAGCCGACCCCGAGCGCCACCAGTGCGGCAGTGGCGTAGCCGGCGAGGACGGTGTGCTTGACCAGCTCGTAGTAGCCGTCGCCGAGAAGCGAGATGAGCACCTGACTCAGGGCGGTGGCACCAAGGAGATAGAAGATGGCACCCAGCGCACGGACTTCTAGGTTCGATGAACGCCGGAGGAGGACGAAGGCGCCGGCGATCATGGCCGCCAGCCACACGAGCGGCAGCAAGGGCCAGCTCACACGACCCACGCTCGACAACAGCCGCTCCGTCGGGTTCGGTCGTGACGCGAGCAGCGGTTCCTGGGGATGCGGAGCCGGGTAGTTCGACAGGTAGTCGGTGCGCAGCTGGGACACGGCCTCGGCCCCGGACTGCAGCAGGGGACCCCAGTGGCGCGGGTGCGTCGCGAGGTAGGTGACCAGCTTCCGGCGGTCGACGATGCGCTGGAACTCCTGGTAGTCGGCATCCTCCTCCTTGTCGGCGACCTCCGGATCGAAGAACCCTGTCCCGCGGTATCGGATCAGTGCGGGGGACACATCCAGCGAGCGGAGGGCCGACCCGGCGTCTGGTGCGTCGACGAGCAGCGTGAAGAACACCACGTGGTGCTTGTTCACCTTCGCGAAGAACGCCGGCTGCTGCGCGAGGTTGGCTCCGGCGACCACCAGGAGCACCGTGCAGGCAGCTGCCGGGATCGCTCGACCTGACCACGGGCCCGTCAGCCGCCTGACCTCGACCTTCCTCGAGAGCAGTACAGGTGCTACCAGCAGCGCGAAGACGAAGGTCTGTGACTTGGCCAGAACCAGGAAACCGGTGGCGGCCACGAGCAGGACGAGCGGGAGTCCGAGACTGCGCTCGGAGCGGACGTACCACGCGGTTGCTGCGGCCACCGCCAGCAGCCCGAGGAAGGTTGCGGGCTCGCTGAACGGTGACACGAAATAGGTAACGAAGGTGATGTCGGCAAGGAGGAAGCCCGCGATGGCGGTTGCCAGCGCTCGTGCCGGGCGGCGGCCTGGCAAAGCTAGGTAAAGCGAGCCGAGGAGCGCTCCGAACAGGGCAACGTGGGCGAGACCCAGGGCCCGCAGGTCAAAGCCGGCCTGTGAGCCGTACCGCAGCCGGTACGCCCAGAGTGCTGGTCGGACCAGCCACTCCTGTGATGACAGGTACTCCAGGGCCGGCGCACAGCCGTAGCCCACCGGGGCGTACTGGAGCACCAGTGGGCTGCCAATCACATCGACCGTCTTGAGGAGCCCGAGGTGACACATCAACCGGAAGCCGTCCCCGTTGTCGGCAAGTCCAACGTCCTGCCCCCAGAACAGCTGCACCAGGGCCATCGATGTGCCGAGCGCCGCAAGCCCGGCGGCGACAGCCAGCTCGATGCTGAGGCGCCGTCGCCGAGGCGAGGTCCTGCGGCGCGCGGAGGTTGCCGTCACCGTGGCATTCGACACCGGTTGAACTGTACGCGTGCGATGTACGGCCCGGCTGGTGCCCGCCCCGGCCGGTGGACGGTTTCGGGCCCGGCTGCACCTTGCGGCTACGATGTCGACGACTGCGAGACGAAGTGAGAGACTTGGCCACCCCCACCTTCCCGATCCGCTCCTTCTCTGGGCTGACCGTCATCCTGCCCGTCGTCACCGAGACGAGCTCGTTCGACGAGACCGTCCGGGTGCTGAGGGAGACGAACGGCGACGACATCCTCGAGATCCTCGTCGTGGTCTGCGACCGCACCACGCCGGAGAGCATGGCTCGCTGTGAAGCGGCGGCCAGCGACCCCGGCAACCGCCTGCGCATCCACCACCAGGGGCTGCCGTTCCTGGGCGGCGCCATGCGCGAGGCATTCGACCTGGCCAGCGGGAGCCACGTCGTCATGATGGCCAGCGACCTCGAGACCGACCCGAGCCTGGTGCAGGCCTTCGTCGAGCTGGCCAAGGAGAAGCCGGCGGCAGTCATCACCGCCTCGCGGTGGGCGGCCGCAGGCGGCTTCTCCGGCTACGGCGGGGTGCGCGTCGCCCTCAACTGGGTGTTCCAGCACCTGACCTCCCTGCTCTACCGGACCCAGCTCACCGACGCCACCTTCGGCTACCGCCTCTTCCCCACCGAGTTGGTGAAGGTGATCCAGTGGGAGGGGCTGCGCCACGAGTTCCTGCTGGAGACGGTGCTCAAGCCGCTGCTCCTGGGCGTTGAGGTGCTCGAGGTCCCCACCACGTGGACCCCCCGCTCGGAGGGCGTCTCCCAGAACTCGCTGAAGACCCAGTCTCGCTACATCGGCACGCTGCTGAGGACCCGGTTCAAGCCGGCCGCAGCGCTGCTGAAGGTCCCTGCGGGGGCGAGCTCGTGACCAACGTCATCGTCACCACCACCATCAACCCGCCGACCGAGGCGGTCCAGCGGTTCGACAACATGCCCGGCTGGCACCTGGTCGTCATTGGGGACCGCAAGACCCCGGCGTACCACCTGGACAACGGCACCTACCTCGGGCCTGCCGACCAGGAAGCGCTCGACAAGGACCTGTCGGACCTCATCGGCTGGAACTGCATCCAGCGCCGCAACTTCGGGTTGCTGGTCGCCCACCAGATGGGAGCGGAGGTGGTCGCCGTGGTGGACGACGACAACATCCCCTACGACGACTGGGGCAGCGACCTGCTCGTGGGCCGGGAGGTCGAGGTGAACCTCTTCACCACCGACCTCCCCGCGTTCGATCCGGTAGGCGCCACGAACCACCCCAACCTCTGGCACCGGGGCTACCCCCTGCAGCTGCTGCCCCGGCGCGACTACTCCTCGTGCCGCCGGGAACGCGTCCACGTCGACGTGCAGGCCGACTTCTGGGACGGGGACCCCGACATCGACGCCATCTGTCGCATGCAGTTCGCCCCCGACTGCAAGTTCGACGCCTCTCTCTTCCCGTTGGCGTCCAACGCCCTCAGCCCGTTCAACTCCCAGAACACGTTCATCGCAGCCCATCTCCTCAAGGACTACTTCCTCTTCCCCCACGTGGGCAGGATGGACGACATCTGGGCCGCCTACCACGTCGAGCGCCGGGGGGCCCGGGTCGTCTACGCCAAGCCGTCCGTGGTGCAGGAGCGGAACCCCCATGATCTCGTCGTCGACATGAAGCGCGAGTACCTCGGCTACGAGCACAACCTGGCCCTGGTCGAGGCGCTCCAGTCCGACCCCGATGCCCTCTTCGGGTTCCTCCCGGACGAGGCGATGAAGGCCTTCCAGCGCTACCAGAGCCACTTCTCGTGACGGCGCAGCGGGGTCAGGGCTCGTACCACCGAAGCAACACGAGCTTGGAGGAGCTGCTGTGGTGAAAGTTCTGGTCACCGGGGCTGCCGGGTTCGTCGGGCGCCACCTCGTCCGGCGGCTGCTCGAGCGCGGGGACGAGGTCCACGCCGTCGACAACCTGGCGCCGCTGACCGGGGCCGTCGACCCCGCGCACGGCTGGACCCTGTTCGAGCCCCGCGACCACGCCAACTTCCACTTCTCTCCGATCGACTGCCGCCAGTTCTTCCAGGAGCGCAAGGACCGGGACTTCGACTACGCCTTCCACTTGGCGGCCATCGTGGGAGGTCGGGCCGTCATCGAAGCCAACCCGCTGGCGGTCGCCGAGGACCTGGGCATCGACGCCGCCTACTGGAAGTGGGCGGTGGAGGCACATCCCGAGAAGTCGGTCTGCTTCAGCTCCAGCGCCGCCTACCCGATCAGCCTCCAGCGGCCGGAGGGCTACGTGCTGCTGAAGGAGGAGTTCATCAGCTTCGACGACGACTCTGGGGCTCTCGGCATGCCCGACCTGTCGTACGGCTGGGCGAAGCTGACGCACGAATACCTGGCGCAGCTGGCGTACCAGCGCCACGGCCTGCGATCGGTGGCATACCGGCCCTTCTCCGGCTACGGCGAGGACCAGGACCTCACCTACCCGTTCCCGAGCATCTGCCTCCGCGCCCTCCAGCAGCAGGGAGCGCCGGAGCTGGTGGTGTGGGGCAGTGGCGACCAGCTGCGCGACTTCATCCACATCGAGGACTGCATCGACGGGATCCTGTCGACGGTGGACCTGATCGACGACGGCGACGCCCTCAACCTCTCGACCGGCATCTACACCAGCATGAAGAGCCTCGCCGCCCAGGCGGCGGCGGCGTGCGGGTACGAGCCCCGGGTCGTCGGGATGTCCGACAAGCCCGAGGGCGTGTTCGCTCGAGGAGGCGACACCACCAAGCAGGCTGGCCTCGGCTTCTCGAGCGTCATCCCGCTGGGAGAGGGCATCAAGCAGACGCTCTCCTACCTCGACGGCATCGGCCAGCGCCGCCGCGATCGATAAAGGCGCGTTGAGGGCCCGCCGGCGAGCACCAGCGAGGAACTCTTCAGCTGGAACGTTCCAGCTCGGTGAGCACCTCGGCGGCGCAGTTGAAGCCCTGCTCGATCGCCTGGTCCTGGTTGATGCAGAGGTAGTTGCCAGGCGACCGCAGAAGTAGACGGGCCGCTCAAAGTCATCGCCCAAGGCCAACCGGCACCGACCAAAGCCAACGCCTCTTGGACACCACGTCACGTCGGCCGAGTCGCCCCTGCGGGACCGCCGAAGGCAACCTGAGGCGGTCCGTCGACGCGCTGGGTCACAGCCCGCGTGGTGATGCCGCGGTGCCAGCGTCGCTGCTGGCAGCTGGACTCCCGGAACTACGCTCACCCGCCGTGGCTGGAGTGGCGGCAGCTGGAGCGGCCGTCGGCTCGACGCATCCGGCGCGGCGATGACCGGCCCGCTGGTGCGGGTCGTCGTGGTCAACTACCAGGGCGGCGACCTGACCATGCGGTGCCTCCGGAGCGTCGAGCGCACGGACTGGCCGCCTGAACGCCTGCAGGTCGTCCTGGTGGACAACAGCCCCTCTGACGGGGTCGCGGCAAGGGTCCGGGAGCAGCTGCCGCACGTGAGGGTCCTCGACGCCGGCACGAACCGGGGCTTCGCCGGCGGCTGCAACCTGGCCATGGCCGACCTCGACGGCGTCGACCACGTCGCCCTCCTCAACAACGACGCCGTGGTCGAGCCGGCGTGGCTGCTCTCCCTCGTGGACGGCTTCGAGGCGGGCCCCGCGGTCGGAGCGGCGAGCGCGAAGATCCTCTTCTCGCCGTGCTTCGTCGACATCGAGCTGCACTCGCCGACGAGCATGCGCGGCTTCGGTGACCGCCGCCCCCTCGGGGTGCGCCTGAGCGGCGTGCAGGTCGACGGGTCCGACGCCTTCAACTCCGCCCAGCTGGTGGAGGGGTTCTGGGGCGTCGAGCACGAACGGAAGGAGCAGGCGCCCTTCCAGTGGACGGCCGGCGACGCCCGGCTGCGGGTGCCCGTGCCGGACGCCGGTGCTCTGCCCGGCTGCCGGCTGCAGCTGGCCGCCGACGAGGACCGCACCGTGACCGTGACGTCTGGTCCCCACCGGGTGCAGCACCGCGTCACCCCCGAGCCGACCTGGTGCGCGGTACCTCTGGGAGGAGGCCGTCTCCGGATCGTCAACAACGTGGGGTCGACGCTGCTGCCCGGCGGGTACGGCGCCGACCGGGGCTACCTCGAGCCCGACCGTGGCCAGTACGACCGCTGCGAAGAGGTGTTCGCCTGGTGCGGCGGCGCAGTGCTCCTCTCCCGGCGCTACCTCGAGTCGGTGGGGCTGTTCGACGACCGCTTCTTCCTCTACTACGAGGACTTCGACCTGTCGTGGCGGGGCCGGTCCCAGGGGTGGCGGCACGTGTTCGTGCCGACATCGGTCGTCCACCACGTGCACTCGGCCAGCACCGTCGTCGGCTCGAGGCTGTTCGCCCACTACAACGAGCGCAACCGGCTTCTCATGCTGACCCGCAACGCGCCTGGCCGGCTGGCCATCCGGGAGGCCCTCCGCTACCTGCTCGTCACCGGCTCCTACGCTCGCCGCGACCTCCTCAGTCCCCTCATCCGCAGGCGCCGGCCCAGTGGCGAGGCCGTCTACCGCCGGCTGCGGGCCTTCGCCGCCTACCTCCACCTGCTGCCGCTGGCCCTGCGCGACCGGCGCCGCATCCGGTCGCGTCGCACGGTGCCGGACAGGGAGCTGCTCGAGTGGATGGAGAAGCGGTGAGCCTCCACGACCCCGAGCCGGCCCGACCGCGCGGCGCCCAGGTCACACGGCGGCGTCGCGGAGCGGTTGCGCCGGCCCTTTGCGCGCGCCGTGCTTCCATGGGCCCGTGGATGCCGAGCCTGGTGGTGGCGAGCTGCGCGTCATCCCGGTCCGGGGCATCGGCGAGATCCGGCCGGGAGACGTGCTGGCCGAGGTCGTCGCCGGCGTGGCCGGCACCTGGCTCCTCCCTGACGACGTCCTGGTCGTCACCCAGAAGGTCGTCAGCAAGGCCGAAGGACGGCTCTCGCCCGTCGATCCCGACGACCCGCTGGCCCACAAGGCGCTGGTCGAGGCCGAGGCCGTGCGGGTCCTCCGCCGCCGCGGCGACCTCGTCATGACCGAGACGCGCCACGGCTTCGTGTGCGCCAACTCCGGAGTCGACGTGTCCAACGTCGAGCGAGGGTGGGCGGTGCTCCTCCCGCTCGACCCCGATCGGTCGGCCCGCCGCATCCGCGACGGCCTCCGCGCCCGGCTCGGGGTCGAGGTGGCGGTGGTGGTGAGCGACACCTTTGGAAGGCCGTGGCGCCGTGGTGTCACGGACGTGGCCATAGGCGTCGCCGGCCTGGCGGGGGTGGTGGACCTGCGAGGCTCGACAGACGCCCTGGGCCGGGAGCTGCAGGTGACCGAGGTCTGCGTGGCCGACGAGGTGGCGGCGGCCGCCGAGCTGGTGATGGGGAAGGCCAGGGGCATCCCTGCCGCGGTCGTGCGAGGGGTCGACCCTGCGTTCCTGCGGGAGGGATCGGTCAGGTCCGAGATCGTCCGCCCCCACGCCGAGGACCTCTTCCGCTGAAGCGCCGGCTCAGCCGGTCCCGTCAGGGAGGCGGGCCGCGTGGACCGAGGCGCCGCCCTCGACCACGACGCCCTCGCCCAGGACCGACAGGCCCGTGACCTTTGCGCCGGCGCCGACGACGGCACCCGGGCCGATGATGCTGCGCTCGACCACGGCGCCCTCGCCGAGAATGGCACCCGACAGCAGGACGGCGTCCTCGAGGAGGGCGCCCTCGGCGAGCCGGCTGGCGGGTCCCACCACCGACCGGCGTGCCTCGACCCCGCCCGCCACGCGGCACCCGTCGCACAGCAGGCTCTGGTCGTCGATGACGGCTCCGGCTTCGACGACGGGCTGGCCCAGCGTCCAGCCCCCCTCGGCGCGCCGGTCGGCCCCCGGTGCCGGAGGGCCGGGGCCCCGCGTGCCGTCGAGCAGATCCGTGGTGGCCTGCAGGTACGAGTCGGGCAGCCCCACGTCGAGCCAGTAGCTGGGCGAGTCCATGGCGAAGAGGGTGCCCTCGGCCACCATGGCCGGGAAGACCTCGCGCTCGACCGACACCTTCCTGTCCGGCTGGATGCGGTTGAGGACGGCGTGCTCGAGGACGTAGGTGCCGGCGTTGATCAGGTTCGTCGGCTCCTCCCCACGGGGCGGCTTCTCGACGAAGTCGGTGACCCTCCCGTGGCCGTCGGTGGTCACCACGCCGAAGCGGGACGGGTCGTCGACGGGGGTGAGGGCGATGGTCGCCTCGGCGCCGCTCCGGTGGTGGAAGTCGATCAGACCGGTGATGTCGAGGTCGGTCAGCACGTCGCCGTTGGCCACCAGGAACGTGTCGCGCAGGCCGGCCTCTCGCGCCGCGAACCTGATGGCTCCCGCGGTGTCGAGCGGCTCGGGCTCGACCACGTAGGTGAGCGGCACCCCGCCGGCGGTGTCGTCGGGAAAGGCGGCGAAGAAGCTGTCGGGCCGGTAGCCGAGCGACAGCACCACCCGTTCGACGCCGTGCCCAGCCAGCCCGGCGATGACCCGCTCGATGAGTGGGACCCCAGCCACGGGCACCAGGTTCTTCGGGACGGTGAGCGTCAGGGGTCGCAGCCGAGTCCCGAAGCCACCGACGAGGACGACCGCGTCCACCTCCTACCGCCCAGCCGAGGACGGTGGCGACGCCGGGGGCGCCGCCGTGGAGGCGGTGGTGGTCTCCGGCACGACGGAGGGCGGAGGGGTGCCCGGCACCGCGCTCACCGTCGGGTCGGCCGGCACGCTGGCGGCCGAGTCGGTCGAGGAGGTGGGCGGGGACTGCCTGGCCTGCTCGGCCGGGTCGACGTCGCTGAGGTTGTCGAGGCCACCGGTGCTGGGCGGGTCACCGATCTGCTCGTAGGTCGTCCCCTTGGGCACCAGCGCCAGGACCAGCTTCCCCCGATCGGTGAGGAGGATGTCGCTGGGGTCGCCCTCGTGCAGCTCGCCGTTGTAGAAGGCCTTGACCTCGGCCTCCTGCTCGCCGCACTTGTCGCCGGTCTCGTGGGCCACCTTCTTCCCGCCTCCCTCGGGCCAGGCGAAGCGGTTCACGGCCAGCTCGCCCTTCACCGCCTCGGCGTAGCGCTCGAGGGTGGCTCGTCGCCCGGCTGCAGACGCCACGAAGGGGTGGACGTGGATGATGCCGTCGCTGTGGGAGTGGATGCCCTTCGGGTCGGCCTGGTCCTGGACCGGGTCCAGCCAGCGGTCGCACACCCGGACGCCGAGGGCGACGTGCCAGTGGGCGGCGTTGGCCCGCGGCTCCTCCTTGCTCTCGGGCGAAGCCAGCTCCTCCTGGCGCTGATCACGGCTGAAGGCGGTGAGGCCGATGCCGGCCAGGAGGATGACCACCAGCGAGCCGTACCACAGGACCGGTGCCTTGCCCCGGTTGGTGCGGCCGCCGCCTATGCCCGCGGCGCGCGCGACCTTCTTCGATGACGATGCCTTGCCCATGCCGGGGGGCGAGACTACCCGGCAACCACGTCCCGGAGGGCCGCGGCCGTCGCCTCGGCGCAGGCGGACCAGGTGAAGCCGGCGGCTCGACCGGGCCCGGCGCGAGCCAGCTCGTCGAGGGCCTCGTAGTCAGCGAGGAGGTCGACGACGGCCGCCGCCCAGGCTTCGGGCCCGCCGTCGGCGACGTAGCGGGCCGCCGGGCCGGCCACCTCGGGCAGCGACGACGCGGTGCTGCACAGGACCGGGGTGCCCTGTGCCATGGCTTCGAGGACGGGCAGGCCGAAGCCCTCGTGCAGGCTGGGGAAGCAGAACAGCGAGGCGCCCCGGTACAGCCCGGCCAGATCTGCGGCGCTGACCAGGCCGACCAGGCGCAGCGAGCCCGGGGGGGCGTTGGCCTCGGCGGCCTCGGCCAGGCCGGCCGTGACGCCCCACCCTGCGGGCCCGGCCAGCACCAGCCGGTGGGGCAGGCCGGCGGCGCCCAGCGCTGCGGGGAGGCCCAGGAGCGCATCGACGTTCTTGCGCGGCTCCAGCGAGCCGACCCACAGCACGTAGGGCCGGTCGGCCAGGCCGAACCGACCGGAGACCCTCTCCACCTGCTCGTCGGCGGCGACGTCAAGGTCGACGCCGTTGTGCACTACCCGGATGCGCTCCTCGGCTATGGCGGTGTGCTCGACCAGCTCGGCCCGCGAGCTCTCCGAGACCGTGAGGACGAGGTCGGCCCGGCGGGCGGCGGCCGCGAGGCCGTCCTGGTGGAAGCGCAGGCCCCGAGCCGAGAACGCTTGGGGGAACAGGCACGGGGCGGCGTCGTGGACGGTCACCACCAGCGGGCGGCGGCGCCGGGGCGGAACGGCCACCGACGGGGCGAAGACCACGTCGGCCCCCCGCAGGCCCGCGAGGGCGGCCACGTCCGGCTGGCCCAGCCGGGCCCAGGCGTCGTAGAGCGCCGGACGGGGCAGGGGCACGATCGTGGCCGCCTGACCGGCGACCCCTTCCGCCGCCAGAGCCGCGGTCACGTCCCGGCGGCGGTGCAGGGCACAGAAGCCGTCCACCTCCCAACCCCATGCAGGCAGGTGGGCGGCCAGCCGGGCGGTGTAGCGTCCGATGCCCCCCGGCGACGGCTGGAGGAGCTGCTCGAGGTTCATGGCCACCCGCACCCCCACCATCCTGTACGTCCAGCCGGTGTCCGAGCGCGGCGGCTCCGATCAGGCGCTCCTTCGGCTGGTGCGGTCCCTGGCTCCCGAGGTGTCGGCCCACGTCGCCGTGCCCGCCGACCCGCCGCTCCGTGGGCAGCTCGAAGAGGCCGGTGCCATGGTGCACGTGGTGCCCATGCGCCGCCTCACCACCTCGGGCGGGCTGGGCTGGTGGGTCCGCTACGCCGGAGGCTGGCCCGTCGCCGTGGCCCGCCTCTGGCTGCTCGGCCGGCGGGTGGGCGCCGACCTCGTCCACACCAACTCGCTGCACTCGTGGTACGGCTGGTCGGCCGCGCTCCTCCTGCGCCGCCCCCACCTGTGGCACGCCCGCGAGGTCGTGACGCAGTCCGGGGTGGCCCTGCGGGTCGAGCGCTTCCTGACCCGCCGCTTCGCCGACCTCGTCGTGGCCGCCTCGCGAGCCGTGGCCGACCAGCTCCCGCGAGCGCGGGTCGAGGTCGTGCAGGACGACGCCGACCGGAGCTCGTTCCGTCCCGGCGCCGCCGGCGCCTTCCGGGCCCGCGCCGGGATCGACGACGGCGCCCCGCTGGTGGTGGCGGCCAGCCGGCTCGACACGTGGAAGGGGGTCGAGGTCGCCCTCGACGCCTGGCCCGCCGTCCGGGCGGCGAGGCCCGACG
Source organism: Acidimicrobiales bacterium (assembly GCA_030448245.1). Lineage (GTDB taxonomy): Bacteria > Actinomycetota > Acidimicrobiia > Acidimicrobiales > JAUJNH01 > JAUJNH01. Next base: position 239,537 of record JAUJNH010000004.1, on the reverse strand, counting down.
CCGTCCTCGCCGTCGCCGGCGCGGTGGTGGCCGGCAAGAAGGCCTTCGCCGACGGCCTCCGGCGCCGGGCGGAGAGCCTCGACGGGGTGCACTGGCTGGGCGAGCGGACCGACATGGCCGCCGTCGTCGCCGACGCCGACGTGCTGGTGGCGCTGTCGACCGCCCCCGAGCCGTGGGGCCTCTCGGTGGTGGAGGCGCTGGCCTGCGGGGTGCGGGTGGCCGTGACCGACCTCGGCGGCCACGTGGAGATCCTGCGGCTGGCCGCACCGGGCTCAGGCCAGCTGGTGCCGCCGGGCCAGCCGGCCGCCACCGCGACGGCGATCCTCGGCCTGCTGCCCTCGGCCACCTCGACCGCGCGCCGGACGGAGCGTCCCGCCCTGCTCGCTCCCCTCCCCGACCCCGACTGGAAGGGGCGGTACCTCCGCCTGATCGAGGCCCGGCGGAGCCGGCGACCGGCTGGCGCCGGGTCGTGACCATCTGCGAGGCGGGAGCCGGCGAGGCCGGCCGCGGATCCCGACGGTGGCGCGGCGGCTGCCTCAGCGCGAGCGGCGGGTGAGGCGGGCGGCCGCCTGGTGGACGGGGGCGCGGCCGGTCAGCTCGGCCAGGCAGACCAGGCCGGCCCGCACGGCCAGCGCCACCGCCACGAAGGGCAGCCCGGCCCGGTGCCAGCCCGTCCAGCGGAGCGCCGAGTACCGCCACAGCGACCGGTGGTGGGCGATGACCATCCGATAGGGCCGAGCGGCCCGGCTGGCGCCCACCACGTGGACGGCGCCGGCGGCCGGTTCGAGGGCCACCCGCCAGCCGGCTTGGCGGGCCCGCCAGCACAGGTCCACGTCCTCCATGAACATGAAGAAGCGCTCGTCGAAGCCGCCCAGCTGCTCGAAGGTGCTGCGGCGCACCAGGAGCAGCGCCCCCGACGCCCAGTCGACGTCGGCTGCGTCGCTGCGGTCCCAGCTGGTCTGCAGGTAGCGGCGGCTCCACGGGTTCTGCTTCCACACCAGCCCGGCAAAGGCGTGGCCGAGGGCGTCGCGCAACGACGGAAAGGGGCGGCCGCTGACGTAGGTCGACCCGTCGGGGTTGCGCAGCCGTGGGCCGACGATGCCGAGGCCGGGCTCGGCCTCGAGCCGAGCGACGAGGGCGCCGATGCAGCTCTCGTCCAGCAGGAGGTCCGGGTTGCAGACCAGGACGTGCCCGGCGCCGGCGACGGCGACGCCACGGTTGATGCCGGCGCCGTAGCCGAGGTTCACCCCGGCCCGCACCACGCGCACCGTGGCCAGCCGGGCGGCCTCGAGCCGCTCGACCGAGTCGTCGCTCGACCCGTTGTCGACCACCACGATCTCGGCCGCCCCGGCTTCCACCAGCGTGCGGGCGCAGGCCAGCAGCAGGCCGCCGGCGTTCCAGTTGACGACGACGGCGATCACCCGCGAACCCTGGTCGCTCATGCGTGCACCCGGAACCAGGCGATGGTGCGGCGGAGACCCTCCTCCAGCGGGACCTGGGGCTCCCAGCCGAGCAGCTGGCGGGCCCGGCTGAGGTCGGGGCACCGCTGCCGGGGGTCGTCCGGCCGGCCCTCGACGAACTCGATCGGACTGGTCGAGCCGACCATCTCGCGCACCAGCTCGGCCAGCCGCAGGATCGTGATCTCGTCCGAGGTGCCGATGTTCACCGGGCCGACCACCCCCGGGTGGTCGAGCATGGCCACGTAGCCCCGCACCTGATCGTCGACGTAGCAGATCGAGCGGCTCTGGCTCCCGTCGCCCTGCACGGTGATCGGGTCGCCCCGCAACGCCTGGGTGACGAAGGTCGACAGCACCCGCCCGTCAGCCGGGCGGAACCGGGGACCACTGGTGTTGAACGTCCGGACGATGCCGACGTCGACCCCGTGCTGGCGGGCGTAGGCCAGGCTCAAGGCCTCGGCGAAGCGCTTGGCCTCGTCGTAGCAGCCCCGCTCGCCGATCGGGTTGACGTTGCCCCAGTACGTCTCGGGCTGGGGGTGGACGAGGGCGTCGCCGTAGACCTCGCTCGTGCTGGCCAGGACGAACCGGGAACCCTTGACCCGGGCCAGCCCCAGACAGTTGGCGGTGCCCAGGGCGCCGACCTTCATGATCTTGATGGGGATCTCGGCGAAGTCCTCCGGCGAGGCCGGGCTGGCCAGGTGGAGGACACCGTCCACCGGCCCCGGGACCTCGAGGTGCTCGGTCACGTCCTGCTCGACGAAGGTGAACCCGTCGGCCGCGAGGAGCAGGTCGACGTTCTCCTTCTGGCCGGTGACCATGTTGTCGTAGCCCACCACCTCATCACCCCGGCCGAGCAGCACCTCGCACAGGTGACTGCCGAGGAAGCCGGCCGCGCCGGTGACGACCACCCGCATCAGCTGACGCGACCCACGCCGGTGTAGGCGAAGCCCTGCCTGCGCACCGACGCCGGGTCGAGGAGGTTGCGGGCGTCGACCAGGGCGGCACCGGCCATGGCAGCCCGGCACTTCCCGAAGTCGACCCACCGGAACTCGTCCCACTCGGTCAGGACGACGAGCACGGCGGCGCCCTCGCACGCCGCGTAGGGGTCGGCGCACACCTCCATGCCCGGCAGGTCGTCGGTCACCGTCGGGTCGTAGGCCCGGACGGACGCACCGAGCGCCGTGAGCCGACGGATGATGTCGAGCGCCGGCGAGTCGCGCTGGTCGTCGGTCCGGGCCTTGAACGTGAGGCCCCAGGCCGCCACCGTCGTGCCCTGCAGGGATCCCCCGGCGGCCTCGACGACCTTGATCGTGATCCGCTCCTTCTGCTCCTCGTTGACGGCGATGACGCCCTTCAGCAGGTCGAAGTCGTAGCCGGCGTCCTCGGCGATCCGCACCAGCGCCTTGGTGTCCTTCGGGAAGCACGACCCGCCCCACCCGGGCCCGGGTCGCAGGAACTCGAAGCCGATGCGCTTGTCGTAGCCCATGCCGAGGACGACCTCGCGGACGTCGGCTCCTACCGCCTCGCAGACGTTTGCGATGGCGTTGACGAAGCTGATCTTGGTGGCCAGGAAGGCGTTGGAGGCGTACTTGATCGTCTCGGCGCTGGCCGGGTCGGTGATGAGCAGCGGCGCCTTGATCGACTCGTACAGCTCGGCCACCCGGATGGCCGCGGCGTGGTCCTCCGAGCCGATGACGATGCGGTCGGGGTGGAAGCAGTCGTGGACCGCCGAGCCCTCTCGCAGGAACTCGGGGTTGGAGACCACGTTGACGTCGCTGCGGCTCAGCGCCCGCTCGACCACCAGGGTCGAGCCGACCGGGACCGTCGACTTGTTGATGACGACCGACTGTGAGCGCAGGGCGGGCGCGACCTCCCGGGCGGCCGCCTCGATGTAGCGGAGGTCGGCGGCGCCGTCGCTGCCCTGGGGGGTCTGGACGCACAGGAAGACGAAGTCGGCGTTGACGGCGGCCGAGGCTGCGCCCACGATGAAGCGGAGCCGGCCACCGTCGACCCCCTCGCGCACCAGCTCGAGGAGGCCCGGCTCCACGATCGGGATGTCACCGCCGTTGAGCAGCTCGATCTTCGCCGGGTCGAGGTCGGCGCAGGTGACGCGATGGCCGACGTGGGCCAGGAAGGCGCCGGTGGTGAGCCCGACGTAGCCGGTCCCGACGATGGCGACATCAGCCATGGGTGAGCTCCTTGACGAGGCGGGCGAGCGGGTCCCGGAAGTCGGGAAGGGGATCGATCCCGAGGCCGCGCAGCGCCGCGCCGTCGAGCACGCTGTACGCGGGCCGAGGCGCCGGCCGGGGCGGGACCAGGTCGGCCGTGGCGACGGCCCGCACGCGGCCGGGGTCGTGCCCGGCTGCAGCCAGGACCTCGCGGGCGAAGCCGTGCCAGCTCGTGGGGCCCTGGTTGGTGGCGTGGAACGTGCCTGGGAGGCGGGCCACCCCCAACCGCCGCAGCAGGGGGGCGAGGTCCGAGGTGAAGGTGGGGTTGCCGACCTGGTCGTCGACGAACGCCAGGTCGCGGCGTGGATCGGCGGCGAGGCGCAGGACGGTGCGGGCCATGTTGGGACCTGCGGCCCCGCAGAGCCACGACGTTCGCACGATGGCCGCTCCGAGGCACCCGGCAGCCACCTCGCGCTCGCCGGCCAGCTTCGACCGCCCGTAGGCCGACCGCGGATCGGGCTGGTCCCACTCGACGTAGGGGCGGGTGGCGGTGCCCGCGAACACGTAGTCGGTGCTGATGGCCACGAGGTGGCTGCCGGCCAGGCGGCAGGCCTCGGTCACGTGCCGGCTGGCCAGGGCGTTGACCAGCAGGGCCCGGTCAGGGTCGGCCTCGCACCCGTCGACGTCGGTCCAGGCCGCGCAGTGGTACACGACGTCAGGGCGCAGGCCGAGGACGACGCCCAGGACCTGGTCGCGCGACGTGACGTCCAGCCGGTCCCGGCTGGCCGCGGCGACGTCGTCCCCGGCCTCGGCCAGGACGCGGTGCAGCTCGGAGCCGAGCTGCCCGCCGGCGCCTGTCACGAGGGCCCGCACGTCAGCCCACCCCGGGACCGGGGATGACCTTGAGCGGTTCCCACCACCAGCGGTTGTCGCGGTACCAGCGCACGGTCTCGGCGAGCGCCTCGTCGAGGGTGCGCCGGCGGCGCCAGCCGAGCGCGGTGACCTTGGTGATGCCGACCGAGTAGCGGCGGTCGTGGCCCTTGCGGTCGACCACGTAGCGGACGGCCGACTCGTCGCGGCCGGTGAGGGCGAGCAGCTTGTCGGTGAGCACCCGGTTCGGCGTCTCGTTCCCCGCACCCACGTTGTAGACCTCGCCCGCCACCCCGCGCTCGACAACCAGGGACAGCGCGGCGCAGTGGTCGTCGACGTACAGCCAGTCCCGCTCGTTGAGCCCGTCGCCGTAGAGGGGGACGGTCCCGCCGTCGAGGAGGTTGGTGGTGAAGAGCGGGATCACCTTCTCGGGGAACTGGTAGGGCCCGAAGTTGTTGGTGCACCGGGTGACCACCACCGGCAGCCCGTGGGTGGCGTGGTGGGAGAGGGCGATCAGGTCGGAACCGGCCTTTGACGCCGAGTAGGGCGACCGCGGGTCGAGCCGGTCGGTCTCCTTCGACGAGCCGTGGGCGACCGACCCGTACACCTCGTCGGTGCCGATGTGCACGACCTTCTCGACGCCGACGCGGCGAGCAGCCTCCATCACGTAGTTGGTGCCGACGCAGTTCGTCTGCACGAAGTCGTGGCTGCCCCCGATGGATCGGTCGACATGGGTCTCGGCGGCGAAGTGGACCACCACCTGGTGGCCTGCCATCACCTCCTGAAGCGTGCCGAGGTCGCAGATGTCACCCTTCACGAACCGGACCCGGGGGTCCTCTCCCACGTCGTGCAGGGTGGACAGGTTGCCGGCGTAGGTGAGGGCGTCGTAGATCGTCACGTCGTCGTCGCTGGTGGCCAGCACGTGGCGCACGTAGTTGGAGCCGATGAAGCCGGCGCCACCGGTGACGAGCTGCCGCATGGGCCTCAGGCTACCGGCGGGGGGGCAGCAGCCAGCCGACGCAGGTGGTCGCCGTAGCCCGACGACCCCATGGCCGCGGCCATCCGGGCCAGCTCGTCGACGCTCAGCCAACCCTGCCGGAAGGCGATCTCCTCGAGGCAGGCGATCTGCTCGCCTTGGCGGTGCTCGAGCACCTGCACGTAGGTCGCGGCCTCGAGCAGGCTGTCGTGGGTGCCCGTGTCGAGCCAGGCCATGCCCCTGCCGAACCTGACCAGCCGGGCCCGCCCCTCGGCCACGTAGGTGAGGTTCAGGTCGGTGATCTCGAGCTCGTGGCGGGCCGACGGCTTCAGGGTGGCGGCGCGTTCGGGCGCCGTCCCGTCGTACATGTAGACGCCCGTGACGGCCAGCCGCGAGCGGGGCGACGCCGGCTTCTCCTCGATCGAGGTGATCGTGCCGTCGCTGTCGAGCTCGGCCACGCCGTAGCGCTGCGGGTCGGCCACCGTATAGCCGAACAGCGTGCAGCCGTGACGAGCGCCCGCCTCCGGGGCAAGGGCAGCCACCTCGGCCTGCAGGGTGGTCGACAGCTGGTGGCCGTGGAAGATGTTGTCGCCCAGGACCAGGCAGGCCGGCTCGCCGCCGAGGAACTGGCGACCGATGAGGAACGCCTCGGCCAGCCCCCGCGGCTCGGCCTGCTCGGCGTAGCACAGGTCGATGCCAAAGGCGCTGCCGTCGCCCAGCAGCCGCTCGAACAGGGGGAGGTCGGCGGGGGTCGAGATGAGGAGCACGTCCCGGATGGCCGCCAGCAGCAGCACCGACAGCGGGTAGTACACCATCGGCTTGTCGTAGACGGGCAGCAGCTGCTTGCTGACGGCTGCGGTGGCCGGCTGGAGCCGCGTCCCGCTGCCGCCCGCCAGGACGATGCCCCTCACCTGCGCCTCATGCGCTAGCAGGCAACCGAGGGGTCGGAGCCGGGTGGCGGCTTGGTGGTCGGGGTGGTGAGGGGAGCGGTGTCCGGGGTGGAGGTGGCCGCCGAGGCCGGTGCCTTGGGATCGGCCACCCGGTCGAAGCTGCGGCCCAGCAGCACCACGACCTCGCCCGCCTTGACGGACCGGTCGACGGACAGCTCGGCGTCGCCGAAGTAGGCCTGCACGGCGCGGGCCGTGGTCTCGGCGCCCGAGGGGTAGCGGATCTCGGTGGTGGCTGTGCTCTGGCCGTTGCCGCCACTGGTGGCCCGCACGCCGAGGCGCTCCAGGTCGGTCTTGGCCTGCACGACGAGCCCCTCGCGCCCGGAGCCGTTGTAGAGCACCACGGCCGTGCCCGCCGGGATCGCCCCGGGTGGGCCGGCCGTGCGCGTCGTGCCCGGCGCGTTGGGCAGCTTGGCGCCAAAGGCCGTCAGGACCTCGTTGGCCTTGGCGGGGTTGAGCTTCAGCACGTCGTCGCCGTTGATCCTGACCGGGTCACCAGTCAGCGCCACCGGGGCCACCTTCCCCTCGTCGAGGTCGCGCAGCTGGTTGGCCAGGCTCTTCATGTCGCCGACGCCGAAGCCGCTGTCGACCTTGACGTTGTCGATGCCGGCCTCGATCAGCTTCGCCGCCTTGATCGGGCTTGTGAGCCCTTCGGCGAGGGCCTTGCGGACGACCCGCCGGATGAAGTCCTGCTGGCGCTGGATCCGGCCGATGTCGCCGCTACCGTCCGACTGCCATCCCTTCGGGCCCTTGAACTCGTAGTTGCGGGCGCGCACGTAGGACAGGGCCTGCGTGCCGTTGAGGTTGACGCAGCCGGGCTCCTCGATGTTCAGGTTGCTGAAGGCGTCGCGGGCCGGGAACGGGAAGTACACGCTGACCCCGCCGATGGCGTCGACGGCTTGGCGGAAGCCGGCGAAGTCGATCTCGACGTAGTGGTTGATGGTGATGCCGAAGTTGGTCTTGATGGTGCGGATGAGCCGCCCGGGGTCGGCCTTGGTCGAGTCCCCCTCCTGGGCGAAGGCCTCGTTGATGCGCCCGCGTCCGCCGCCTTCGAGGTCGACGTAGAGGTCTCGGGCGATGGACAGGATCGTGACCCGGTCGTTCTTCGGGTCGAGCCGCATCACCATCATCGTGTCGCTGCGCACGCTCTCGCCGACGTCCTTGGCGCCAAAGGCCTTCTTGTCCTTGGCGTCCTTGGCAAAGGCGCGGGAGTCGTTGCCGACGACCAGGATGTTGACGGGCTGGCCCTTCGGGACCTTGGAGATCACGTCCCCCTTCGAGCCTCCGAAGCTGATCTTGTCGAGCCGGCCAGCCTGGATGGCGGCGTAGGCGACGCCGGCGCCGACGACGGCCACCGCGACGGCCAGGAAGATGGTGAAGCCGACGGCCAGCCTGTGGCGCAGCGGGTGCTGGCGCGGCGGCTTGGCCAGGGGCCCGGCCGGCAGGTCGTCCTCGTCGGGACGCAGCAGGCTCATGTGGGCAACCCCAGCCCCCGGCCGATCACGATGCGCTGCACCTCGCTGGTGCCCTCGCCGATCTCGAGGATCTTGCTGTCGCGCCAGTGGCGGGCCACCGGGGTCTCGTCCAGGAAGCCGGCCCCGCCGAAGACCTGGGTGGCCTCGCGGGCTGCGCTCACGGCCGAGGTGGTGGCGTGCAGCTTGGCGATGGCGGCCTCCTGCCGGAAGGGTCGCCCGTGGTCCTTGAGCCACGCGGCCCGGTAGGTGAGGGCGGCCGACGACTCGTAGAGGACGGCCAGGTCGGCGCACTTGAAGGCGATGCCCTGGTTGCGGCCGATGGGGCCGCCAAAGGCGTGGCGCTCGTTGGCGTAGCGCACGCTCTCGTCGAGGCAGCCCCTGATGAGGCCGCAGGCGAGGGCCGCGATGGCGATGCGGCCGTCGTCCAGGACGGTGAGGAGCTGCCGCAGGCCTGCTCCCGCGAGGCCGAGGAGGTTGGCTGCAGGGACGCGGCAGCCGTCCAGCACCAGGCCGTGGGTGTCAGAGGCGTGCCAGCCCACCTTGCGGTAGGGCGGCTCCACCACCAGTCCGGGGGTCCCTGCGGGGACGAGGAACGCGCTGATCCCCTCGTCGGTGCGGGCGGTGACGGTGACCACGCTGGTGATGGGGGTGCCCGAGTTGGTGATGAACGCCTTTGTGCCGTCGAGGACCCAGTCGGGGCCGTCGCGACGGGCCCGGGTTCGGGTGGCGCCGGCGTCGGAACCGCCGTCGGGCTCGGTGAGGCCAAAGGCGCCGAGGGCGCGTCCGGCCACCAGGTCGGGCAGCCACCGCTGCTTCTGCTCGTCGCTGCCGAAGGTGAGGATCGGGTTGATGCCGAGGCCGACGCCGGCCGAGAGGGTGATGGCCACGGAGCTGTCGACCCGGGCCAGCTCCTCGATGGCCACGCACAGGGTGGTGAGGTCGGCGCCAGCCCCGCCGAGCTCCTCAGGGGCGGTGAGGCCGAAGAGCCCGAGCTCTCCCATGGCCTGCACCACCGCGAGCGGAAACGTGTGGTCGCGGTCCCAGGACTCGGCATGGGGGGCCACCTCGCGGTCGGCGAAGTCGCGGACGACCTTGCGAAAGGCCTCCTGCTCCTCCGTCAGCTCCGCGCCCATTTGAGAGGATCGTAGAGGAAGCACAGCTCTGCCCATGCTCGTCGGTCAGCCCGGGGGTGGTGGTGGGCTGGCCCGGAGGTGGACGACGTCGCCGGCTGTGACCGTCACGGAGGTGCCTCCCGTGGCCACCACCAGCTCACCCGAAGGGGTGAGGGCGGTCGCGGTCCCCTCGAGGGCTCGGCCCGCGAGCTCGACCCGAACGGGCTGGCCCAGCGTGGCGCAGACCCGCCGGTAGGCGTCGAGGACCTCGTCGGGCCGGGCCAGCAGCCAGCCCTCGAGGCGGTCCAACAGGCCGGTGAGGACCTCGCCGGCGGTCGGAGGCGAGGCGGCCAGGTCGGACAGCGCCGTCACCCCTTCGCGCAGGTGCGGGGGCCGCTCGTCGAGCGGGGGCCACGCGACGTTGCAGCCGATCCCGACCACCATCGTGGAGCTGCCGCCGTCGGCCTCGGCCAGCACGCCGGCCAGCTTGCGCTCGCCGACCATGAGGTCGTTCGGCCACTTGAGAGCGGCATCGACCCCGGCGAGGTCGCGGCAGGCGCCGGCCGCGGCCAGGGCCACCCGGGCGACCGCGAGGAACGGCACCGGCTCGGCGGGCAGCAGGAACGAGGCCAGGAGGCTGCTGCCGACGGGCGCCTCCCAGGTGCGGCCGAGGCGCCCCCGGCCGGCGGTCTGGTGGCCGGCCCGCAGCACCGTGCCCGGTGGCACCCCCGCTCGGGCGAGAGCCAGCACGTCGGCGTTGGTCGAGCCGGTCTGCTCCACGTAGTGGACATCCCAGCGCACAGACCACGAACATACGGCCGCCATGGCTCTGTTCTCGAAGGTCCTGATCGCCAACCGCGGCGAGATCGCCGTGCGCGTCATCCGCACCTGCCGCGAGCTCGGGATCGGGACGGTGGCCGTGTACTCGGACCTGGACCGTGACGCCCTCCACGTCCGGATGGCCGACGAGGCCTACGCCCTGGGGGGGCGCACGGCCGCCGAGAGCTACCTCGACACCGACGCCATCCTGGGCGTCGTCCAGCGGTCGGGTGCCGATGCCGTGCACCCCGGCTACGGGTTCTTCTCGGAGAGCACCGACTTCTCCCGGGCCGTCACCCGCAGCGGGGCCACGTTCGTCGGCCCGCCGCCGGAGGCCATCGAGGTGATGGGCGACAAGGTGTCGTCCCGCCTGGCCGCGGCCCGGGCCGGCGTCCAGTCGGTGCCCGGCACCTCGGAGTTCCTCACCAGCGCGGAGGAGGTGGTGGCCTTCGGGCAGGCCAACGGTTGGCCGGTGGCCATCAAGGCCGCCTTTGGGGGCGGGGGCCGGGGGATGCGGGTGGTGGGCGCGCCCGAGGAGGCCGCCGAAGCCCTCGAGTCGGCCCGCAACGAGGCCCGCAAGGGCTTCGGGCGCGACGAGTGCTACGTCGAGCGGTACCTCACGTGGCCCCGCCACATCGAGATGCAGGTGTTCGCCGACGTCCACGGCGACACCGTGTGGATCGGCGAGCGGGACTGCTCGGCCCAGCGGCGGCACCAGAAGCTGCTGGAGGAGTCGCCGGCTCCCCGCTTCGACGACGCCGTCCGGCAGGCCATGGGTGCCGCCGCGGTGCAGGTGGCCCGGGCGTGCGGCTACGTCAACGCCGGCACCGTCGAGTTCCTGTTCCAGGACGGCGAGTTCTTCTTCCTCGAGATGAACACCCGCCTGCAGGTCGAGCACCCGGTGACCGAGCTGGTCACCGGTCTCGACCTGGTCGAGTGGCAGCTGCGGGTGGCGGCGGGCGAGCCGCTGCCCCTGACCCAGGACCAGGTGGCCGCCCGCCGCCGGGGCCATGCCGTCGAGGTGCGCATCAACGCGGAGGACCCCGCCGGCGGTCGCTTCGTTCCCTCCCCCGGCCGCCTCACCCGCTTCCGCCGCCCCGACGGCCCCTTCACGCGCGTCGACGCCGGCTACGACGAGGGCGACGAGATCAGCCAGTTCTACGACAACCTGGTGGCCAAGCTGGTGTGCTGGGGCGAGGACCGAGACGCCGCCATCCGCCGGACGCTGCGGGCGCTGCGGGAGACCGAGGTCAGCGGCGTGCCCACCACCATCCCGGCGGCCGTGGCCATCCTCGAGGCTGCGGACTTCCGGGCCGGCGAGCACTCGACGAGGTGGGTGGAGGACCGGCTCGACCTCTCCGGGCTCGTGACCGGTGCGCCGGCCCCGGTGGCCGAGGCCGGCAGCGACCGCGTGGCCAGGGTCGAGCGCGACGTCGACGTCGAGGTCGACGGCCGCCGGTTCAAGGTACGGCTGTGGGTGCCCGACGTGCCGGGCGGCGCGGCGCCGGCCGCCGTCCCCGTCGGGCGGCCGCGCCCCAAGCGGTCGGGTGCCTCGGCGAGCGGCGGTGCCGCCGGCAGCGGCAACGTCACCGTCCCCATGCAGGGCACGATCGTCAGGGTCGACGTCGCCGCCGGCGACCGCGTCGAGGTCGGCCAGACACTGTGCGTGCTCGAGGCCATGAAGATGGAGAACAACATCGCCGCCGACGTCGCAGGGACGGTGAAGGAGGTGCGGGTGGCGCCCGGCGCCTCGGTCGGGGCCGGCGACGTGCTCGTGGTCATCCAGCCCGGCGGGTGAACGTCCTCTCGAGGCGCCTACGATCCGGCCCATGGGCTACGTCGTGGGGGTCGGACCGGGCCGCGAGGACGCTTTGGACGCCGCCAAGTCGGGTGGGGTGGTCGAGGGCGCGGTCGTGACGGCGCCGGACGTGCCGCTGGCCAGCGGCATCTGCCACGCCGTCGAGTCGCCCAACACCGACCACGGCGTCTGCGGGCAGCCGGTGGTCCGGGTGCTGGACCAGAGCTTCGCCCACTTCGAGGGCATGGAGCACTGCGTGGCCTGCGACGCCGCTGTGGCCGAGGAGGGCGGGGCCTAGCTGGCGTCGCCCGCTACTCGGCCGCCTCGGCCAGCGCCTCCGACAGCGCCGGGTGCACCAGCAGCGACTCGACGATGTCGTTGACCCTGAGGTTGGCGGTGACGGCCAGGGCCAGCACCGAGATCAGCTCAGCCGCTGACGGGCCGACGATCGAGCCGCCCAGCACGGCTCCCGTCCACGGGTCGCTCACGATCTTCACGAACCCGCGGGTGTCACCCTCGATCAGTGCCTTGGCCGTGGCCGCAAAGGGCACCTTGGTGACCCGCACCTTGCGGCCGGTGGCAAAGGCGTCGGCCTCGGCCAGGCCCACGTCGGCGATCTCGGGCTCGGTGAAGATGGCGCTGGCCGCCTTGTCGTAGTCGAGGTGGCGGTGCTCGCGGACCTGGAGGCCCATGACGTGCTCGGCCACCTTGCGGCCCTGCATGGCCGCCACACTGGCCAGCGGCAGCTTCCCCGACAGGTCACCGGCGGCGTAGATGTGCTTCACGTTGGTCTGGCCGTGGTGGTTGATCGGCACGTACCCGCCGGCGTCGACGTCGACCCCGGCGGCGTCGAGGCCGAGCCCGTCCGAGTTCGGCACGGCGCCGATGCACAGCAGCGCGTGCGACGCCGAGACCTTGCGGCCGTCGGTGCACTCGACCACCACGCCGTCGCCCACCCGGCAGATGTCACTGGCCCTGGCCCCCTTCAGCAGGTGGACGCCACGAGCCAGGAAGTCGTCCTCGAGGGCGGCGGCCACCTCGGCGTCCTTGCTGGGCAGCACCTGCTGGCGGGACACCACGAGCGTGACCTCGCAGCCGAACGAGCTGAACATGTGGGTGAACTCGACGCCGGTGACGCCCGAGCCGACGATGCACAGGTGGGACGGGAGCTGGGGCGGCGGGTAGGCGTCGCGGGTGGTGAGCACCCGCTCGCCGTCGGGGGCCGCGAACTCCGGGATCCGGGGCCGGCTGCCGGTGCACACCACGATGGCATCGGCGTCGAGCTCGACCACCCTGCCGTCGCTGGTCTCGACCACCACGTCGTGCGGGCCCTTCAGCCGGCCGCATCCGTCGAGAAGGCGCACCCCCTGGCTCTCCAGCTGGGCCCGGATGGTGCCCTTCAGCCGGGCCTCGATCTCGGCGTTGCGAGCCCGCAGGGCGGCGAAGTCGAGCGAGGGGGTCAGCTCGTCGAGGCCCATGTACCGGCTCCGGCGGGAGAGCGCCATGACCCCCCCGGTGGCGATCATGGCCTTCGAGGGGATGCAGTCCCACAGGTTGGCGGCGCCGCCCAGCACCTCCTTTTCGACCACCGTCACCTCCGCGCCCAGGCGGGCGCCCCAGGTGGCGGCCTGGGTCCCCGCCGGGCCGCCGCCGACGACCACCAGGCGCACCGTCACGACGCGAAGGCTAGGTGGTCGTAGGGCCGGTGCCGGTGCCGCCGAGCAGGTTCCCGGCCAAGCGGGCGGCGGCCACCGACGGGGGCACGCGCCCGGCCTCGACGTCGGCCTCGGCGGCCGCCGCCGCCGGGCTGGACCGGAGCGTCGAGACGACGCGGTCGGTGACGTCCGACCACAGCCAGTCGCGGGCCTGGGCCCGGCGCAGCCGGTCGAGGTCGCCCGACTCGGCAAGGGTGGCCCGGTGGCGCTCGACCGCCGCCCACACCTCGTCCACTCCCGTGCCCGTCTCGGCCGAGCAGAGGAGGACCTCGGGCGACCAGCCGGGCCACCGGCGCCGCTGCAGGTGGAGGCCGTGGCGGTGCTCGGAGGCGGCCTGCTCGGCGGCGGCCAGCAGGTCGCCGTCGGCCTTGTTGACCACCACGAGGTCGGCCAGCTCCATCACGCCCCGCTTGATGCCCTGCAGCTCGTCGCCGCCGGCCGGGGCCAGCAGCAGCACGAACGTGTCGACCATCCCGGCCACGGCCACCTCCGACTGGCCCACCCCGACCGTCTCGACCAGCACCACGTCGAAGCCGGCCGCCTCGCACAGGAGCAGCGCCTCCCGGGTGCGGCGGGCGACGCCGCCCAGGGTGGTCCCGGCCGGCGACGGCCGGATGTAGGCGCGGGGGCTCTGGGCCAGGCCCCCCATCCGGGTCTTGTCGCCCAGGATCGACCCCCCGGACACGGTCGAGCTGGGGTCGACGGCCAGGACGGCCAGCGTCCTGCCGGCGGCGGTGAGGCGCCCGCCGAGGACGTCGACGAAGGTCGACTTGCCGACGCCGGGCGTGCCGCTGATCCCCACCCGGACCGCCCGGCCGGTGTGGGGCAGCACCGCTTCGAGCAGCGCCGCCGCCTCGTCCCGGTCGTCGTCCCGGGTCGACTCGACCAGGGTGATGGCCCGGGCCAGGGCCCGCCGGTCACCCTCGAGGAGCGGCTCGACGAGGCCGCTCACGACGAGGTCACCGGGGCCGGGTCCACTCAGACCCACTTCCCCGGGTTGAGGATGCCCAGCGGGTCGAGCGCAGCCTTGACCGCCCTGGTGATGCGCAGGACGTCGGGCCCCAGCTGCTCGGCCAGGTGGCGCACCTTCAGCGTGCCGATGCCGTGCTCGCCGGTGATGGTGCCGCCGAGGCGCAGCGCCGCCTCCATGACCTCGTCGAAGGCCACCTCGGCCCTGGCGGCGGCGTCGGCGTCGTGGCGGTCGAAGGTGACGAGCGGGTGCAGGTTCCCGTCGCCGGCGTGACCGATGACGGGAATGGCCGTGTCCCGGCGGTCGGCCACGACCTCGACCGCAGCCACCAGCGCCGGGATCTGCGGGACGGGCACGCCGACGTCCTCGATCAGGACGGTGCCGAGCCGCTCGACCGCCGGGATGGCCATCCGCCGGGCTGCCATCAGCATCTCGCCCTCGTCCTCGTCGTCGGTGGCGGCGACGTAGCTGGCCCCGGCCCGGTCACAGGCTTCGGTGATCCAGCCCACCTCGTCGGCCCGGGCGCCCCCACCGCCGCCGGCGTCGCTGCGGGCCAGCAGCAAGGCCCCCACCCCGGTGTCGAGGCCCATCGGCTTGGCCGCCTCGACCGCCGCCACCGCAGCCCGGTCCATCAGCTCGAGGGCCGCCGGCCGCACCCGCCCGACGACCTCGACCACGGCCCGGCCGGCCGCCACCACGTCGGGGAAGGTGGCCACCATCGTGGTGGCCGGCGGCGGCGGCGGCCGGAGGCGCAGGGTGGCGCCGACGATGATCCCGAGCGTGCCCTCCGAGCCCACGAACAGCCGCTTGAGGTCGTAGCCGGCCACGTCCTTGACCGTCTGGCCACCGAGGTGGACCAGCGTCCCGTCCGCCAGCACCACGTCCAGGGCCAGCACGTAGTCGGTGGTCACGCCGTACTTCACACAGCACAGCCCGCCGGCGTTGGTGGCCAGGTTGCCGCCGATCGAGCAGATCTCGAACGACGACGGGTCGGGCGGGTACCACAGGCCGTGCTCGCGGGCCGCCGCCTTGACCTCGGCGTTCAGCAGCCCCGGACCGACGACGGCCAGCATCGCCACGGGGTCGACGTGGAGGTGGCGCAGCCCCGCCGTGCTCAGGGTGATGCAGCCGTCGACCGCAGCCGCACCCCCGGACAGGCCGGTGCCGGCACCTCGCGGCACCACGGACACCCGGTGGGCCGAGGCCACCCGCATCACGGCCTGTACGTCGGCCACAGACGTGGCCCGCACCAGTGCCAGCGGCATCCCCGGCACCACCGTCTCGGCCCGGTCCCGGCGGTAGGCATCGACGACGTCCGGGTCGGTGACCAGCGCCCCGTCGGGCAGGGCACCCTCCAGGGCGGCCAGCACGGCGGCGCCGACCGAGGGAGCGTGAGCGCTCACCCCAAGCAGGCTACGGCAGGGGCTCTGGGGGGTCGGGGGGCAGGGGCGGCCCTCCCCCCCGCAACAAGGACAGGACCTCGGCCGCAGCCGCCGGGATGTTGGTGCCGGGCCCGTAGATGGCGGCCACGCCGGCCGATCGCAGGAAGTCGTGGTCGCCCGGCGGGATGACGCCGCCGCACACCACGACCACGTCACCGGCCCCGGCGGCGCGAAGGGCGTCGATCAGGGCGGGCACCAGCGTGCGGTGGCCGGCGGCCTGGGAGGACACGCCGACGACGTGGACGTCGTTCTCGACCGCCTCACGGGCCACCTCGTCAGGGGTGGCGAACAGCCGGCCCACGTCGATGTCGAAGCCCAGGTCGGCAAAGGCGGTGGCGATGACGTGGGCGCCCCGGTCGTGGCCGTCCTGGCCGAGCTTGGCCACCAGCATCCGGGGCCGGCGCCCCTCTTCGTGGGCGAAAGCGGCCACGTCGGCACGGATCCTGGCGAACCCCTCGTCGTCGCCGTAGGAGGCGCCGTAGACGCCGGAGATGGTCCGGATGGTGGCCGCGTGGCGGCCGAACACCCGCTCCAGGGCGTCGCTGCACTCCCCCACCGTGGCCCGCACCCGGATGGCGTCGATGGTGAGCGCCAGGAGGTTCGCTCTGGCACCGTCTCCCCCGCTCAGCGGGTCCGCCCTGGCGCCGGCCTCGAGGGCGGCCAGGGCGCGGTCGACGGCCTCGGCGTCCCGGCTGGCCCGCAGCGCCCGCAGGCTGCGCACCTGGCCCTCGCGCACCTCGGCGTTGTCGATCGCCCTGACCTCCACGGCCTCGGCCTGCGCCGACCGGTACTTGTTCACGCCGACCACCACCTCGTCACCGCGGTCGAAGCGGGCCTGGCGGCGGGCGGCGGCCTCCTCGATGCGCAGCTTGGGCATGCCCGCCTCGACCGCCCTGGTCATGCCGCCCAGGGCCTCGACCTCGTCGATGACCTCCCACGCCCGGGCGGCCAGGCGGGCCGTGAGGGCCTCGACGTAGTACGAGCCGCCGAGCGGGTCGACCACGTGCGGGATGCCGGTCTCCTCGGCCAGGATCAGCTGGGTGTTGCGGGCGATCCGGGCGCTGGCCTCGGGGGGCAGGCCGAGCGCCTCGTCGAACGAGTTGGTGTGCAGGCTCTGCGTGCCGCCCAGCACCGCGGCCAGCGCCTCGATCGTCGTGCGCACCACGTTGTTGTAGGGGTCCTGCTCGGTGAGGCTCACCCCGCTGGTCTGGCAGTGCGTGCGCAACATCAGCGATCCCGGCCGCTGCGCGCCGAACCCGGCCATGATCCGGTGCCACATCGTCCGGGCCGCCCGCAGCTTGGCCACCTCCATGAACAGGTTCATCCCGATGGCGAAGAAGAAGCTGAGGCGGCCGGCGAACTCGTCGACGTCGAGGCCCCGGGCCAGCGCGGCCCGCACGTACTCGATGCCGTCGGCCAGGGTGAAGGCCAGCTCGAGGTCGGCGGGGGCGCCGGCCTCCTGCATGTGGTAGCCGCTGATCGAGATCGAGTTGAAGCGGGGCATGCACCGGGCCGTGTGCTCGATGATGTCGGCCACGATCCGCATGCTGGGGCCCGGCGGGTAGATGTAGGTGTTCCGGACCATGAACTCCTTCAGGATGTCGTTCTGGATGGTGCCGGACAGCTGGGCCGCGGCCACGCCCTGCTCCTCGGCGGCCACGATGAACGCGGCGAGCACGGGCAGCACCGCCCCGTTCATGGTCATCGAGACGCTGGTCGTGTCCAGGGGGATCCCGTCGAACAGGGCCTTCATGTCCTCGACCGAGTCGATGGCCACGCCGGCCTTGCCGACGTCGCCCACAACCCGCGGGTGGTCCGAGTCGTAGCCGCGGTGGGTGGCCAGGTCGAACGCCACCGACAGGCCCCGCTGGCCGGCAGCCAGGTTGGCCCGGTAGAAGGCGTTGGACGCGGCTGCCGTCGAGAACCCGGCGTACTGGCGGATCGTCCACGGCCGGTTGGCGTACATGGTGGCCCGCACCCCGCGGGTGAACGGGGGCTCGCCCGGCAGCCCGGGCCAGGGGGCGCGGGGCAGATTGTCGGCGGTGTAGAGCGGCGCCACGTCGATGCCCTCCGGCGTCGTCCACGTCAGGGCTTCGGGGTCGGCCCCCTGCAGCTCACGAGCGGCCAGGTGCCGCCACCGCTGCGCGTCGTCGCCCACCTGCGAGAGCCTGCCACCACCGGGGGACTCAGAGCGGCAGCTCGACCGGCACCATGTCGGTCACCGTCCGCTTCCCCTTGACCGTGTAGGGGATCGGCCAGGCCCGGCCGGAGGGGACCAGTCGGAGGGGCTGGTCGGGCGGGATGATGAACTCGATGACCTCCGTGACGGTGGCCCCGCGCTCGAGGTAGAGCGGCTTCACCACCACCCGCATGCCTCCTTCGAGCCCGCTGCGGGTGAACTGCGTGCCCTCGGTCGTGATGTCGGAGGCGTTCTGGGGCAGGTAGGCGACCAGGTCGTTGTAGTGCCTCGCCGGCGCCAGGCCCTCGACCGCCTGCGACGTGGGGTCCCGGGGCAGGTTGGCCGTGGTGATCGCGAGGCGCACCCGCCGCTCACCGCCGGGTGCCCGCCGGCTGCTCACGACCACGGTCGGCCTGAGGTGGTAGTCGAGCTTGTTCCCCGACCGGTTCACCAGCGAGATCTGGAGCCCCTCGGTGTCCAGCTCGCCTGCCGCCCCCGAGCGCTGCCACAGCAGCTGCTCCTCGGAGTCGGCCGACCAGCCCATGAGGTGACGGCTCTCGACCATGTACGTCAACGCCGTGAAGAGCAGCCCGAGGTCGGTCGGCCGCTCGTCGAGGGCCTGGAACACCGCTTGGCCGAGCCGCCCCTGCAGCTCGGCCCGCTGGGCCCGCACCGCGCCGCCCGACTCCGAGAAGCGGAGGTAGTTCCGGTAGAGCAGCTGGTCGGCCGCGTTCTGGTAGTCGATGGTGATGTCCTCGACCTGGACGGGCCCGGTGACGGCCACCAGCTGCTGGAGGCCGATCACGTCGACCATCACGACCCCGTCGACCTTGCCGAGCCCGATGCGCTCGGCCATGGCCGCGGCGACGGCACCCACCTGGGTGAAGTCAGCCGCGGCGGTGACCCCCCGGAAGTCGAAGCCGAAGCCCATCGTGGCCCAGAGCGCGGTCTGGTCGGGCGTGAGCGGCGCCGGGCCCGGTTTGTAGAGCACCAGCTCGGAGCTCTGGGTGAAGGGCCCCAGCTTCACCGCGCCGTCCTTCACCTCGGCGATGGCGACCGAGCCGACGAGGCCGCCGCCGCTCAGCATCTCGGCGTTGTTGGACCCGAGCACCAGGATCCGGCGGGGTCCCCGCAGCAGCCCCCGCAGCGCCTCGGCCTGCCTGGCGGTGTCCCCCAGCCGGGTCGTGGCGTCGGCCTGCTCGTCGGTGACCGTGCTCCGGGCCCAGCGCATCGGCGGCAGGGCGAACCGGCGGGTCGGCACCGGCGGGAGGGCGGCGGCTTCCTTGGCCGCCCGGCCGGACGAGCCGGCCAGCACCTCGACCAGCGCGAGCCGGTTGGCGCTCCCCGCGACGCCCAGGTCGATCTGGCGCTGGAGGTCGGCCCCGGTCCGGGCGGCGATGCGGCCGAGCTCCAGGCCCCGACCGGTGGCGTCCCGGACCGTGGTGACCTGGTCGCGGCCGATGGGGACGGCCGCGGGGATGCGCAGGGGCAGGCTCGTCCTGGCGATGCGGTCAGCGTGGAGCAACCGCCGCTCTGCTCGGGCCGTGGCGAAGCCGATGCCACGGGGCCCGGTGATCGACCCCGGGTCGAGGTTGAGCAGGTCGGACCGGGCGGCCCGCATCTCCAAGCCGATCCGGGCGAGGTCGAAGACCGCCCACAGCAGCAGGATGAACAGACCGGCGGCCAGGAGGCCGCCGGTCGCAGCACCGGGCCGGCGCCGGGCGGCGCCGGCCAACCGGACGGGGAGACTCAGGCTGCGGAGCGGCGCCTGAGGCCGCGACGCACGACGACCGCGCCGGCCAGGGCCGCGCCGCCGACGGCGAGCGGCAGCATGTCCTCAGAGCCCGTGCGGGCCAGGTTGCCGCCACCGGTGGTCCGGGGGAGGCTGGTGGCGACGGTCTGGACCGTCTGCTGCGACTGCGACTGCTGCGACTGCTGCGACTGCCCCGGGTCCACCTGCGACTGTTCGGGGTCAACTGTTGGGCACCGGCTGCGCCTGCCCACAGGAGAACCGGCAGCGCACCGGTGGCGGCGGTGACACCAATCTTTGTGAACATGCGCACGAGCAAGGTCTCCTTCAGAGCGATACGGGCTGAGCGGCACCCTAGACGTTGTAGGTGCAAGGTGCCACTACCGGACCCTAGGCGATGTCAGACGGGTGCCGCGACAGGATGGGGCATGCACAGCTCGTCGTACTCGGCGATGGTCAGCTGCGACCAGTCTCCCGAGCACGCCGGGCACGCCGGGTCGCGCCGCATCTTGAAGGTGCGGAACGACTCCTCCATCGAGTCGTAGGCCAGAAGGCGCCCGACGAGCGGGTCGCCCAGCTCGAGGAGCAGCTTGATGGCCTCCATGGCCTGGAGCGAGCCGATGATCCCCGGCAGGACTCCGAGCACGCCGGCCTCGGCGCATGACGGGGCCAGCTCGGCCGGCGGCGGCTCGGGGATGAAGCAGCGGTAGCAGGGACCGTCGAGCCGGGGCGCCAGGACGGTGACCTGGCCCTCGAAGCGGAAGATCGACCCGTGCACCACCGGGATGCCGCCGGCCTTGAGGGCGGCGTCGTTCAGCAGGTAGCGGGTGGGGAAGTTGTCGGTGCCGTCGACGATGACGTCGTAGCCGCTGATCACGTCGAGCACGTTGTCGGCCCCGAGCCGCACGTCGTAGGTGACGACGTCGACATCGGGGTTGATGCCGACGATGGTCTTCTTGGCCGAGTCGACCTTGCGTTCGCCGACCCGGTCCATGTTGTGGAGGATCTGGCGCTGCAGGTTCGAGGCGTCGACCACGTCCATGTCGACCACCCCGAGGGTGCCGACGCCGGCGGCGGCCAGGTACAGGGCGGCGGGCGAACCGAGGCCGCCGGCGCCGAGCAGCAGCACCTTCGACTCGAGCATCCTCAGCTGGCCCTTCTCCCCGACCTCGGGCAGCAGCAGGTGGCGCTGGTAGCGGTTCCGCTGCTCGCCGGTGAGGGTGGCCGGCACCTTCCACTCCCTGCCCTCGTTCTTCCACTTGCCGAAGCCGCCGACCAGGGACACGACGTTGGCGTAGCCCAGCTGCTGGAGGGTGTCGGCGGCAAAGGCCGAGCGGGTCCCGCCGGCGCAGTACACCACCACCTCGGCGTTGCGATCGGGAACCTTCGACTCGACCTGGGACTCGAGGAAGCCCCGTGGGATGTGGACGGCACTGGCCAGGGCGCCCTGGTCGTGCTCGTCGGCCTCGCGCACGTCGAGCACCACGGCGGCGGGGTTGGCCGCCAGCCGGCGCTCGGCCTCGTCGGTGTCGATCTCGGTGATCCGCCCCTTGGCGGCGTTCAGCAGGTCTCGCATGGAGGGCACAGAGAAACCCTACAACTTTGGTCGCCTTTTTCTTCCCGCAGCCGAGCGTCAGGAGCGGGCCAGCTGGCCCCGCACCGCTCCCCCGGGCTGGGCGGCCGTGTGGACGTTGACGTAGGCGCCGGCCGGGTCGCCGGCCACCTTGGCGACGGCGGTCGCGTCGGCGGTGACACACCCGCTGGCCCTGCCGTCCTGCGGCGTCGGCAGGGTGATCACGACCGGTCCGGCCACGCCCCGGGCCCCCGAGTGCACGTGGGCGGCGGTGGCCGGGTCGATCCTCGTCGTGGCCAGGTCGGTGCACACCTTCCCGTCGGGCGACAGGACGAGGCGGGCAGTGCCGGCCCCGTCCCTGGCGCCGGGACCGGGGACCTCCTCGGCGCCGGCCAGGTCTGCCGTGAGGACGGTGGCGCCGGGCGGCACGGTCGTGGCCCCGGGCCGCAGCGGCGGCGTGCCCCCGTTGATGTCGACCGCGCCGCCGGTGTCCTCGCTGCCGCAGCCGGTGGCGACGAGGATGATCGATCCGATCAGTGCGGCCGCGGCCGAACGGCGGGAGGCAGGAAGGCGTTGCATCGTCCGGAAAATCTAGGTCGCGGCAACCAGGGCGGGCAGGGCGGCGGAGATCCGGTCGCGCACAACGGCGTCGGCCACGTCGTCGTAGGGGGTGGGCTGAGCGTTGACGACGACGACGGCGGCGCCCGCCCGGGCGGCCAGGGGAACGAGCGTGGCGGCGGGCTGAACCTGGAGGCTGCTGCCGACCGCCAGGAGCACGTCGCAGTCGGTGGCCGCCTCGACTCCCGCCTGGAGGACCGCAGGATCGAGCGACTGGCCGAACGAGATCGTGGTCGACTTGATGACCCCGCCGCACCGGCTGCAGGGCGGGTCGTCCTCGCCCGCCCGGAGCCGCCCGAGCACCTCGGCCATCGGCCCCGTCGCCCCGCACGACCAGCAGCTCCAGCCCCACATCGAGCCGTGCAGCTCGACGACGAGCTCTGGAGGGACGCCGGCCCGCTGGTGCAGCTCGTCGATGTTCTGGGTGACGACGGCCCGGAGCCGGCCCTGGCGGCCCAGCTCGACGATGGCGAGGTGCCCGGGGTTGGGCCGGGCCTCCCACGCGGGGGAGGCGAGCCGGTTGCGCCAGGCCTGCTTGCGGACCTCCGGGTCGGCCAGGTAGTGGGCCAGGCTGGACGTCCGCTCGGCGCCGGGGTTCGTGGTCCACACGCCCTGCGGCCCGCGGAAGTCGGGGATGCCCGAATCCGTCGAGATGCCGGCCCCGGTGAGGACGGTGATGCGGCGCCCGCCTGCCACCACGGGCAGGGCGTCGGCGAGACCCACCTCCAGCACTGTACCGTTGCGGTTGCGACATGAAAAGCATCGAGATATGTTCGGGCCATCGCTTCCCCCTCCTGTTGCGCCCCCTGCGACCCGGAGGTCCCGATGCCCGATCCCGCCCCTTGGCCCACGCCCCGCGCCGCCGCCGACGGCGCCGCCCACCTGTCGATCATCCCGTGGCCCGACCCCTTCCTGGACCGCGACGGCCACGACCCCCGCTCGCCGTACGCCGAGCGGTTCTGGCTGCCCACCCTCGGCCCCAGCACCTACCTGCTCCACCGCCACCTGGTCGGCGGCTTCGACCGCAGACCCGGCGGCTGGGCCCTCGACCCGCTCGAGGTCTCGATGGCCCTGGGCCTGGGCTCGACGACCAGCCGGAGCGCCCCCTTCGGCAAGGCGCTGGTCCGGCTGGTCCGCTTCCGGCAGGCCGAGGTCCGGCCCGGTGGCGCGCTGGCGGTGCGGAGCAACCTCCCGCCGCTGTCGCAGCGCCAGGTGGAACGGCTGCCGTCAGGCCTCCAGGCCGAGCACCAGCGCGTCGCCGCCACCTTCGCCGAGATGCGGGCCCGGCGAGCGGCCGCGTCCCGGCCGCCGGCGGCGTGAGGATCGCTGTCAACCGACCAGCCCAGGTGGGCGTCTGCCAGGCAGCGGACAACGAAAGGAGCTCATCATGAGGCGTTCGTGGCGGACAGCGATGGTCGGAGCGGCGGCCGCGCTCCTGGCGGTGACGGGGTTGGTCGTGGCGCCCGCCGGGGCCACGTCGCACCCCTACTGCGGCCAGGCCTGGGGTCGCTCCCCAAGCAGCTCGGCAACAACGATCCCGGCGCGCCGGGCACCCACCTCACCGGCGCCCGGGCCGGCCGCCACGACTGCTTCGACCGTATGGTCATCGATCTGACGGGGCCGGCGTCCGGGTACCGGGTCGAGTACGTCCCGCAGGTGACCGCCGACGGGAGCGGGAACCCGATCCCGCTGCGGGGCGGGGCGTTCCTGTCCATCGTCCTGGCCGCCACCGCCTACGACGCCAACGGCCAGCCCACCTACACCCCGGCCAGCCGGTCCGAGGCCGTGAACGTGGCCGGCTACACCACCTTCCGGCAGGTCGCCTTTGCCGGCAGCTTCGAGGGGCTGACCACGTTCGGCCTCGGCGTGCGGGCCAAGCTGCCCTTCCGGGTGACCGTGCTGGCCGGCCCTGGCGGGGGCTCCCGGGTGATCGTCGACGTGTCCCACCGCTGGGTCTGAGCGCCCGCCAGGGGGCCGTAGCATCCGCCCATGGACGAGCCGTCCAGGCAGGTGCTCGAGAAGCTCTACGCCGGCGACAGGGCGGGGGCGGACGAAGCCGCCGAGGGCCACACCCTCGACGTGTTCGCCGCCGCCGCCCTCGGCCACCGCGACCAGGTGCGGCAGCTCCTGGCCGAGGATCCGGCTGGGGCCACGGCCCGCACCGCCGACGGGTTCACCGCCCTCCACCTCGCCGCCTTCTTCGGCGACGACGACACCGTGGCCACGCTTCTGGCGGCCGGGGCCGATCCCGCCAGCGTGGCCGGCAACCCGATGCGGGTGACGTCGCTGCACAGCGCGGTGGCCCACCGGAACCGGGCCAGCGTCCGCTGCCTGCTCGAGGCCGGGACTCCGGTGGACGCGCAGCAGGCGGCGGGGTACACCGCCCTCCACGCGGCGGCGCAGCACGGCGACGGCGAGATGGTTCGCCTCCTGCTCGACCACGGCGCCGACCTCGGCGTGCGGGACGACCAGGGCCGCACGGCGGCCGACCACGCCACCGGGGCGGGCCACACCGTGCTGGCCGAGCTGCTCACGCCCGCAGCCGGATGACGGCCTGAGCGCTCCGGCTCAGACGTCCTTGGCCAGCGTGGCGCCGCCGGCGACCGCCTCCTCGGCTCGGGCCAGGGCCCACAGCAGGCTCGACAGGCGGTTCAGGTAGGGCAGGACCGACGAGCCGGGGGCGGCCACGGCCACCGCTCTGCGCTCGGCCCGTCGCACGAGCGTGCGGCCCACGTCGAGGAGGGCGGCGAGGCGGTCCTGGCCCGGCACCACGAAGTCCGTGAGCGGCGGGAACCGGGCGGCCGCCTCGTCGGCCCACGCCTCGACCAGCTCGACCATCGCCGGCGTCACCCGGCTGCGGCCGTCGACCAGCTTGGGGTGGTTGGCCGGTGCGGTGGCCAGCTCGGCCATCACGACGTAGAGCTGCCCGCACACCTCGGTCAGCACGGTGTGCAGCACGGTGCCGGCGGCGGCCTCGGCTCGGGCCACGCCGAGGGCCGCCTGCGCCTCGTCGACGCTGCCCAGCGCCTCGGGCTCGGGGGCGTCCTTGGCCACCCGGCCGCCGTAGTACAGCCCGGTGGTGCCGTCGTCGCCCCGGCCGGTCCACAGGTGCTCCATCACCGGGGCCCCGTTCCGGTGATCACGTCGCCGCGGCGAGGTGGCCGCCGTCGACCTGCACGGAGCGGGTGAGGCGAGTCGCCTCCAGGAGGCGGCGGTCGTGGCTGACCAGGACGAGGGTGGCGTCGAACTCGTCCAACGCCTGCTCCAGCTGCTCGATCGCCGGAACGTCCAGGTGGTTGGTGGGCTCGTCGAGCACCAGGAGGTTGACGCCCCTCGCCATCAGCCCGGCGAGCACGGCCCGGCTGCGCTCTCCTGGCGACAGCGCCGCCCCCGCCCGCCCCACGTGGGCGGCGCCCAAGCCGAACTTGGCCAGCAGGGTCCGGGCCTCGGCGCCCTCGAGCCCCGTCTCGGCCGAAAAGGCGGCCAGCAGCGGCTCGGAACCGGCGAAGCTGCGCCGGCGCTGGTCCATGGTGCCGACGACCACTCCCGGGCCCAGGTGCCGATGGCCGGCGTCGAGCGGCACCTCGCCCAGCAGGGCCGCCAGCAGCGTCGACTTGCCAGCGCCGTTGGCGCCCACGACGGCAACCCGGTCCTGCCAGGCGATCTGGAGGTCCACCGGACCCAGCGAGAAGTCGCCCCGGCGCACGACGGCCCGGTCGAGGCGGGCCACCACGTCGCCGCTCCGGCCGGCGCCGGCGAAGGACAGCTGCAGCCGCCACGGCTCGAACGGCTTGTCGACCTTCTCCCGCTCCAGCCGCTCGAGGGCCCGCTCGCTGATCTTGACCTTGCCGGCCAGCTTCTCGGTGCGGTCCTCGAAGAACTTCCGCTGCGCCTTGTCCCGGTCCTTGGGGTTCTTCTTGCTCTTCGCCACGCCGTGGACGGCCCAGGTGCGCTGGGTGCGGACCCGGTCCTGGAGGGTGGTGCGGGCGGCGGCGTACTCGCCGAACGCCTCGGCCGCCTGGCTGCGGGCCAGCTCTCGCGCTTGTTGCCACTCGGTCCAGCCGCCGGCGAACTCGACCCCGCGGCGGCTGTCCTGGTCGATCTCGAGGACCCGGTCGACGGTGCGGTCGAGGAAGGCGCGGTCGTGGCTGATCACCACGAGGCCGCCGGGGACGGAAGAACAGAATCGTTCCAGCAGGTCGAGGCCACTGAAGTCGAGGTCGTTGGTGGGCTCGTCGAGGAGGAGCACGTCGAACCGCGACATCAGCACGGCTGCGAGGGCGGCGCGGGCCTGCTGGCCGCCGGACAGGTCGGCCACCGCGACCTCGAGCCGTTCCGGGGCGAGCTCCACCTCGACCAGGACCGTGGCGATGCGGGCGTCGAGGTCGTCGCCCCCCAGTGCGAGGAAGCGCTCGAGGGCGGCGGCATGGGCCTCGATGGAGGACAGGTCCGCCGACAGCACCGCGGCCCGCCGCTCGAGCTCGGCCTCGGCCTGGCTGACGCCGGTGCGGCGCCGCAGGTAGGCCCTGACCGTCTCGTCACCCTCGGGCCCCGCCTCCTGGGCCAGGTAGCCGACGGTCAGGGAGGCAGGCGAGCGCTCGACTCGACCGGCGTCCGGCTGGTCGAGCCCGGCGAGGATGCGCAGGAACGTGCTCTTGCCCACGCCGTTGGGGCCCACCAGTCCCACCCGGCTGCGCGGCCCCACCGACAGCGACACCCCGCCCAGCACCAGCTGGCCCCCCAGGTCACGGGCCACGTCGACGGCGCTGAGCACGGCGGGCCAGCGTACGGCCGCGCCGCAGGCACGGACCGTCGCTGGGTGCCGCAGAAGCCTCCGAGCCCGCTCGTGAGGCGCCGGTAGCCTCTGCCGGGTGGACCACCCGTACCTCGCGGCGGCACGGGAGCGGGTCGTCGTCCTCGACGGCGCCACCGGGACCAACCTGCAGCTGCGCGACCTCGGCCCCGACGACTTCGGCGGCCTGGCCCTCGAGGGGTGCAACGAGATCCTGGTCCGCACCCGGCCCGACGTCGTCCGCCAGCTCCACGCCTCGTTCCTCGAGGTCGGCGTCGACTGTGTCGAGACCAACAGCTTCGGCTCGTCCGCGGTGGTGCTGGCCGAGTACGGCCTGGCCGGCGACGCCCACGAGCTCAGCCTGCAGGCCGCCCGCCTGGCCCGCGAGGTGGCCGACTCGTACGCCACCCCCGACCGCCCCCGCTGGGTGGCCGGCTCGATGGGGCCCACGACCAAGCTGGCCACGCTCGGGCACACCACGTACCGGGTGATGCGTGACGCGTTCGAGGAGCAGGCCGCCGGCCTCCTCGAGGGCGGCGTCGACCTGTTCGTCATCGAGACCCAGCAGGACCTCCTCACCCTGAAGGCGGCCATGAACGGCTGCCGGCGAGCCATGCGGGCCGCCGGCCGCCAGGTGCCCCTGCAGGTGCAGGTGACCATCGAGACGAACGGCCGCATGCTGATCGGCTCGGAGATCGGCGCCGCCCTGGTGGTGCTCGACGCCTTGAAGGCCGACATCGTCGGCCTCAACTGCGCCACCGGCCCCCGGGAGATGACCGAGCACCTGCGCCACCTCCAGGGCAACAGCCGCGTGCCCATCTCGTGCCTGCCCAACGCCGGCCTGCCATCGATCGTCGACGGCCGCACCCACTACGACCTCAGCCCAGACGAGCTGGCCGGCCACCACGCCCGGTTCATCACCGAGCTGGGCGTCACCGTCGTCGGGGGCTGCTGCGGCACCACCCCCGAGCACCTGGCGGCCGTGGTCGAGCGCTGCGCCCCGCTGGTGCCGCGGCCTCGCGACCCGCGGCCTGAGCCGTCGGCGGCCTCGATCTACTCGCCGGTGACCTACGACCAGGACGTCTCGGCCCTGCTCATCGGCGAGCGCACCAACACCAACGGGTCGCGGGCATTCCGAGACGCCCTCCTCGAGCAGCGGTGGGACGACGTGGTCCGGGTGGGCACCGACCAGGTGAAGGAGTCGGCCCACCTCGTCGACGTCTGCGTCGACTACGTGGGACGGGACGGGACGGCCGACATGGCCGAGGTGGCCCACCGCTTCGCCACCGCCGTCCCGCTCCCCCTCGTCCTCGACTCGACCGAGCCCCAGGTGCTGGAGGCCGGCCTCGAGCGGCTGGGCGGCAAGTGCCTCCTGAACTCGGCCAACCTCGAGGACGGCGAGGAGCCCGGCAGCCGCTTCGACCGCGTCATGTCGCTGGCCCGGGAGCACGGCGCCGGCGTGATCTGCCTCACCATCGACGAGGAGGGCCAGGCCCGCACCCGCGACCGGAAGCTGGCCATCGCCCGCCGCATCCGAGACCTGGCCACCGAGCGCTACGGGATATCGGCTTCCGACCTGTTCTTCGACTGCCTGGCCCTGACCCTCGGCACCGGCCTCGAGGAGAGCTGGGGCGACGGCGTCGAGACCATCGAGGCCATCCGGATGGTCAAGGCCCAATTGCCGGGCGTCCACACGGTGCTCGGCCTGTCGAACGTCTCGTTCGGCCTGTCGCCCGGGCTGCGCCACTACGTGAACTCGGTCTTCCTGCACGAGTGCCGCCAAGCCGGGCTCGACGCGGCGATCCTGCACGCCGGGAAGATCCTGCCGATGACCAAGATCCCCGAGCGGGCCCGCGAGCTGTGCCTCGACCTGGTCTGGAACCGGCGGTCAGAGGGCCACGACCCGCTCGGCCTGCTCCTCACCGAGTTCTCGGATGCCAAGGGGGCCACCGCGGCCGAGCGCGAGGACCGCAGTGGCTGGCCCGTCGAGCAGCGCCTGTCGCAGCGGATCATCGACGGTGACCGCACCGGGCTCGTGGCCGAGCTCGACGAGGCCCTGGCGGCCGGCATGCCGGCCCTCACGATCGTGAACGACGTGCTGCTCGACGGGATGCGCACCGTGGGCGAGCTGTTCGGGTCCGGCCAGATGCAGCTGCCGTTCGTCCTCCAGTCGGCCGAGACGATGAAGATGGCGGTCGACCACCTCAAGCCCCACATGCCCAAGGTCGAGGGCCAGTCGTCGAAGGGCCGCATCGTCCTGGCCACGGTGAAGGGCGACGTCCACGACATCGGCAAGAACCTCGTCGACATCATCCTCACGAACAACGGCTACGAGGTCCACAACATCGGGATCAAGGTGCCGCTGTCGAAGATGGTGGAGGCGGCGAAGGAGGTGGGGGCCGACGCGCTCGGGATGAGCGGCCTGCTGGTCAAGAGCACCCTGATCATGCGCGACAACCTGCTGGAGCTGAACGAGCTGGGGTCCTCGGTGCCCGTGCTCCTCGGCGGCGCCGCCCTCACCCGCCGCTACGTCGAGCGCGACCTGCGCGAGGTGTACGACGGCCGGCTCTTCTACGGCAAGGACGCCTTCGAGGGCCTGCGCACCATGGACCGGCTGATGGGCATGGAGCGGGGCAGCATCGCCGACGACGCCGAGTGGGGCCGCCAGCCCGAGGGGCGCGAGGTGCGGGCCGAGCCTGAGGTCGTCGAAGCCGGGCCCAAGCCCCGGCGGTCGCCGGTCGTGGCCACCGACAACCCCGTGCCCCGCCCGCCCTTCCTCGGCAGCCGCCTGGCTCGCGGCATCGCCCTCGACGAGATCGCCGGCTGGGTCAACGAGACGGCGCTGTTCCGCACCCAGTGGGGCTTCCGGCCTGACAAGGCCACCGGCGAGTCCGACCAGGAGATGCGCGAGCGCGTGCGGGGCACCTTCCGCCAGCAGCTGGCCGCGGCCAAGGCCGGCGGCGTGCTCGTCCCCCAGGTGGTCTACGGCTACTTCCCGGCGAACGCCGACGGCGACGACCTGGTGGTCTGGGAGGACGAGGGCCGCACCGCCGAGCGCTGCCGGTTCTCGTTCCCCCGCCAGCCCGCCGAGCCGTTCCTGTGCATCGCCGACATGTTCCGGCCGGTCGAGTCGGACGAGGTCGACGTGGCCGCCTTTTCGATCGTGACGATGGGCGGCGAGGTCACCGAGGCCGCCGCCCGGCTGAAGGCCGAGGACCGCTACAGCGACTACGTGTTCCTCCACGGCCTCGGCGTCGAGATGACCGAGGCCCTGGCCGAGCTGTGGCACCACCGAGTCCGCGAGGAGCTAGGCATCGCCGGCGAGGACGGCACCCTGCCCCAGATCCTCCACAAGCAGGGCTACCGCGGCGGCCGCTACTCGTGGGGGTACCCGGCCTGCCCCGACCTCGAGGACAACCTGACGGTGGCCTGGCTGCTCGAGGCCGACCGCATCGGGCTCGAGGTCTCCGAGGACACCGGCTTCCAGTTCCAGCCCGAGTACAGCACGTCGGCCGTCATCTGCCACCACCCCCAGGCCAAGTACTTCGTCACCTGACTATGGCTCACGCCGTGTGGCGAACCACCGGGGTTGGCCGCGCAGCGTCGTGGGAACAGGTACCCCGTGGGAGACGGGCGCGACGACCTGACCGAAGACCCGGTGGTGGTGCCCTTCGTCGCGGGTGAGGCCGATCTCCATCTGCTCCAGGCCGTGTCACCCTTCATGGCGCCCACCATCGAGGACCACGTGGCGGCGGTCGAAGAGGGTGGTCGTTCCCTGGCCGAGGCGGGCGCCCGCGTCGACCTCGTCCCCGTGTGGGCCCCGCTGTTCCTGGTGTGGTGCGACGAGGCAGGGGTGAAGCCCGGTGCGGCCGACGCCCTGAGCCGCTGGACCCAGCGATCGGGCCTGATGTCGGTGACCTACACCCACTACGAGTGCGGTCCCATCGCCCCGCTGGTCGAGCTGGAGGAGATCCGCTCGTGGGCCCTGCGGAGCATCCTGACCGACGAGACCCGGCACAACGAGCAGGGGGTCGCGTCGGTGTGGGCGGCGGCGGCGGCGTTCCTCCAGGGCGTGGCCGACCGTTCTGCGTTCGGGGGTGAGCTCGACGTGGCCGTCCCGACGTGGAGCGCGGCGGCGCACTGGCACCTGGACGGTTCCTGCTGCGAGCACTCGTCGCCGACGCTGGACCACATCCACGCGGCGGTCATGGAGGGCCTGGCCATCGACGGCAACGCCGTTCTCGTCGAGCCCGGGACCCGCTGGTCGCCGGCCACCGTGCGGGTGTGGGACCTGAGCCCGACGGGCATCCGGCCGCTCAGCGCCGACGAGGCCGCCGAGCGCTGCGAACCCAAGCCGGGGGCCGTGCTGGTCGACGCCTGGGGGAACCCGGCCCGTCGGTAGCGAGAGGCGTCAGCCGGCGCCGAACGCGGCTAGCGCCGTCCAGCTGGCCCGGATCTCCGGCCCGTCGCCGGGGTCGGGCCTGGCGCCGTGCAAGGCCACCGACGGCCGCTCGCCCCGGCGGAGGCCGTGGTGCAGCGCCACCATCAGCGGTGCGGTGGCTCGGTCCGAGACCGGCGCCGTCGGGGCGACGACGGTGCCGCAGCCCAGCGAGAGCAGCGCCGCGCTCAGCCCCAGCGCCTCGGTCCCCGTCACGACCGTGTCGAGGCCGGTGGAGCAGGCCGACAGGACGATCGTCTGGGCCACCCCCGGGCACCCCTCCAGGTCGTAGACCGTCAGCTCGCCGTCGGCCATCGTCAGCGACCGGCCGCCCTGTGATCTCCGAGATGGTGCGGTAGTCGAGCGGCGGCACCACGCACAGCAGACGGAGGAGCTGCTGGCTTTCGCCGTCGAGGCCGTTGAACGCCTGCAGCAGCTCGTGCAGCGTCTCGGTCCCGAGCAGCGGGTCCTCGACCGGCGACTCGGACCTGGTCCCACGCCCGGTCCTGGGGCTCGACCGGCTGGCGGCATCGCACGACCCGCAGCGCCTCGTTGCGGGCGGTGGTCGCCAGCCAGCCGGGCAGGCGCTCGGGCTCCTGGATGCGCCCACAGTGCTCGGCCAGCCGCAGCCACACCGTCTGGCTGACGTCCTCGACCGGCCCCCGGTCGAGCTTGAAGCTGATGCCACCGACCCACGAGGCTGGCGAACCGGTCGACGAGCGCCGTCCAGGACGCCTCGTCGCCTCCGGCGGCGCCCTGGAGCAGATCTCTCACCGACGGGTCATCCATCCGCCCCGAGCGTAGAGAGGTCGCGGCTGGCCGCACACGAATCGTGGCGCCCCACTTCGGCGGGCCGCAGTCGTGGCGGCCACGTTCGACGGGGCGCGTCGGACTGGCCCTCGACGGCTGACCCTCGATCACCCTCATCCAGCACCCACCTCCGGCCCGGGCGCCAGGCCCTGCCCCAGCAGAGTCGCCGGGCGTCGCCGTGATACCGGTCGGGCCGGATCAGCCGGACAGGACGAGGCGGGCCACCAGGTCGGTGCCAAAGGCGGTGAGGATGGCCAGGTAGAGCAGGCCGGTGGCGGCCATGACCGCCGAGTACGCCCGCTCCCGCAGCGCCGCCGTGGTGACGACGGACAGGCCGATGGTGGTGACGGCGCACGCCACCCAGAACCACCCCAGGATCCCCCCGTAGCCGTCGTCGATCGACCCGGAGAGCACCGACAGCATGCCGGTGGGCAGCAGCAACGCCCCCACCTCGAAGGGCCACAAGACCTGCAGCCAGCGGTTCAGCTCGTTGATGGGCCCGCGGCCGAGACCGGGCTGCACCAGGTACCAGTGGCCCAGCAGCATCGCGTCGCTCACCGACCCGAGGAAGGCCGCGCCGACGAGCGTGCGCACGAGGGCCAGGCCGACCGGCCCGTCGGCCGCCACAGCCGCGGCGACCAGGCCGACGGCCCCCAGGACCGGCGCCACCAGGTCGAGGGCTGGCGGGAACTCAGGGCCGAGGTCGGCCTCGGCCCTGTGGGGCAGAGGCCCCGCGCCGGTGGCCACCGTGACCTCCACCCGGGCCCGGCGCCGGGCTTCGGCCTCCCGGACCCCGGCCACGCCGGCCCGGCGCCGGACCACGGACACGACCAGCGCCACCGCGGCGGCAACGACGACCCCGGCCGAGGCGGCATCCCGGACGGCCACCGGGTCCAGCGCCCGGCCGGCCCACAGGGCGCCGGCCGCCATCACCCCGTAGGTGGCCCGCAGCAGCCAGCCGTAGCCGATCCCCACCGTCCGCCTGCGGGTGGTGACCCACAGGAAGAGCAGGCCCCCGGTGGCCCACTGCAGGAGGACGGTGGCGACGTCGAGGGAGATCATCTGGAACTCCGAGCCTCCCACCCCCGTTGCAGGATGGACCAACCCGGCGACCTCGGAGGCATGGCATGGCCAAGCAGGACCCTTCCGGCGAGACGACTGCCGGTCGACGGCGGCGCTGGCCGCTCGTGCTCCTCGCCGCCGCGGTGGTCCTGGTGGCGCTCGGGGTCGGCGGGTGGTTCACCTTCTTCAGCAGCGATGCGCCGGACCGGCTGACGCTCTCGGAGCAGCCCAGCGCCACCACGGCCCCCGCCGCCGGCACCGGCGCGATCAGCGGCACCTGGAAGGTGGCGCCGGGGAGCGTGGCCGGCTACCGGATCCGCGAGACCTTCGCCGGCGCACCGAGCCCGGTCGAGGCCGTCGGTCGCACCGAAGGGATCGTCGGCCAGGCGGTGCTGCAGGAGGCCGGTGATCAGGTGACGGTCAGCACGGCCAGCTTCGAGGCCGACCTGCAGGGCCTGAGGAGCGACAGGGACCGGCGGGACAACGCCATCAAGACCCGGGGCATCGAGACCCAGCGGTTCCCGAAGGCAACCTTCGTGCTCACCCAGCCGGTCAGCGCCCCCCGCACCGGCGGCACGGTGCAGGCGGTCGGCGACCTCACGCTGCACGGCCAGACCAAGCGGGTCACCATGCCCCTCCAGACCAGGCTGGACGGCCAGCAGGTCGAGCTGGTGGGCAGCCTGACGTTCGCCTTCGCCGACTTCGGCATGGAACCACCCTCAATCGGCGGCTTCGTCAGCGTCGAGGACCAGGCCACCCTCGAGGTGAAGCTCCTCCTGGCCAAGCAGGCCTGACCGGCCGGCTACAGGCCGAGGGTGGCGCCGCCGTCGACCACCAGGGTGGTGGCGATGACGAAGGCGGCCTGCTGGCTGCAGAGGAAGGCCACGGCCGAGCCGAAGTCCGCGGGATCGCCCATCGGACCCGGCGGGGGCCCGTCACCGTACAGCTGGAGCATCCGGTCGGTGCGGTGGAGGCCCGGGCAGGCCAGGTTCAGCGTGACGCCGGAGGGCGCCAGGTCCTGCGCCGCCGTCTTGGCCCAGCCCCACAGGCCGGCGCGGGCCGTGTTCGACAGGGCCAGCACCGGCGACGGTTGCTTCACCGTGGCTGAGGTGATCAGCACGATCCGGCCCCAGCCGGCGGCCCGCATCGGCTCGGCGGCGGCCCGCACGAGGCGCACCGAGGGCAGCAGGTTGAGGCCGACGGCGGCGAGGATGGCCTCGTCGTCCACCTCGAGCGCCCGCCCCGCCGGCGGTCCGCCTGCGTTGCCGACGGCGATGTCGAGGCGACCGAACCGCTCGACCGCCCGCTCGACCAGGCGGCTGGGCGTGGCCGGGTCGGTGACGTCGGCCTCCACCGCCTCGACCGTCACCCCCAGGGAGGCGGCGTCGGCCGCGGTGGCGTGGAGCGCCTCGGCGCCCCGGGACGACACGACGAGGTCACACCCCTCGGCGGCCAGGGCCAGGGCGGTGGCACGGCCCAGGCCCCGGGACGAGGCGGTGACGACGGCCACCCGTCCGGTCAGCCCGAGGTCCATCAGGTGGCCTGCCCGTCGTCGAGCTTCGGCGTGGTCGCCCGCTTGTACGCCCACAGCGCCAGGCCGGCCGGCGGCAGGAAGAGCGTGAGGGCACCGTAGATCCGCCCGTCGAGGCCCCGGGCGTCCATGTCGCGGGCCACGACCGTGCAGAAGATGAGGCCGGCCGGGACCCCGACCATGACGACCAGGAAGGCGACGAGGGCGCTCACGTCGGGACCAGCCCGGCGGCCGCACCCCGGGCGGCCTCAGCGGCCCGGCCGGCGTGGTGGCTCGAGCGGGTCAGCGGCGACGCCTCGACGTGGGCGATGCCCATCGCCTCGCCGGCCGCCTTCAGCCGCTCGAAGTCGTCGGGGTGCCACCAGCGGGCCACGGGCAGGTGGGTGCTGGTCGGCCGCAGGTACTGGCCCAGGGTGACGATGCCGGTGCCGAGCGCGGCGAGGTCGGCCAGGACGCCCAGCACCTCGTCCTCCTCCTCGCCCACGCCCAGGATGACCGACGACTTGGTGGTGAGGCCGGCCGCCGCTCCCCGGGCCAGGACGGCCAGGCTGCGGGCGTACGACGCCTGGGGCCGGACGGCTCGCTGCAGCCGGGGCACGGTCTCGACGTTGTGGTTCCACACGTCGGGGCGGGCCGCGGCCACGAGGTCGAGCGCCGCCGGGTCGCCCTTCATGTCGCTGATGAGCACCTCGACGGCGGCGGCCGGGGTGCGGGCCCGCACGGCGGCGACGGTGGCGGCGACGTGGCCGGCCCCGCCGTCCTCCAGGTCGTCCCGGGCCACCATCGTGACGACCGCGTGGGTGATGCCCGCCTGCGCCACCGCCTCGCCCACCCGGGCCGGCTCGGCCGGGTCGGGCGCGCCGGGTCGGCTGGTGTCGACCAGGCAGAACCCGCACGTCCGGGTGCAGCGCCCGCCGAGGACCATGAACGTGGCCGTCCCCTCGGCCCAGCACTCGGACAGGTTGGGGCAGCCCGCCTCCTCGCACACCGTCACGAGGTCGAGACCCCGCAGCCGCCGCCGCATGGCCAGCACCTCGGGCCCGTGGTGGACCTTGGGCCGCAGCCAGGCGGGCTTCGGGCTGGCCAGCGGGACGGCGGCGGCGGCATCGACCCCGGCGGCGGCGAGGCGCCCGACGAGGCGCACGGGCTGTGGGGTCGAGCTGGCGCGCCGACCGGTGCCCCGCCGGTCGGGCCCAGGGGGCACGTCCGGCTCCGCCGACCTGGTGTGGTGGTCGGGGCCGACCGGTGTGCCCGGGCCGAGCCCGCGACTGAAGGGGGCCAGGTCGGCCCGGGCCACCCGCCAGGCCACGTCTTGGCGCTCGACCCGCCCGTCGGGCGCCCAGCGGCCGGCGGCGTGGCGGACCACGGCGTCGACCACGTCCCGCATGGGGACGTCGAGGCCCTCGGCCTGCAGGCTGGTGACCGGCTCGCCGGCCAGGCCGCACGGGACGATGTGGCCGAACATGGCCAGGTCCGGGGCGACGTTGAGAGCGAAGCCGTGCATCGAGCGCCCCCGGGTGACCCGGGCGCCCACGGCGGCGATCTTCCGGGGTCGGGAGCCGCTGGGGTCCACCCACGCACCCTCGTAGCCGGGCCGGTCGACCCGCCCGCAGCCGGGCAGCCCTAGGTCGGCGAGCGCATCGATGACCACCTGCTCGAGCGCCGCCATGTGCAACGGGACCACCCCCGCCCCGCCCGGCACGGACACGATCGGGTAGGCGACCAGCTGTCCGGGACCGTGGTAGGTGACCTGCCCGCCCCGGTCGGCCCGCACCACCTCGGCACCCACGCCCGCCGGGTCGACCAGGACGTCCTCGGCCCGCCCCCGCACCCCGAGGGTGAAGACATGCGGGTGCTCGACCAGCAGGAGGTAGTCATCGCCTCCCGGCCGCCCGTGCAGTGCCCGCTGCAGGACGAGGGCGTCGCGGTACGCAACCCGGCCGAGCCAGCGCACCCGGAGCATGCCGCCGACGCTAACCCCTGCCTGGACGAACACCGATCAGCCCAGTCCGTCCATCGCCACGAAGCAGTCCATGTGAAGAACGTGCGAGATATGGGATGCCGTCCGAAGCACGGCGCTCGCCCATGGCACCCGCATCCGGGATCCTCGTCGGTGGATCCAACATCGCTCGTCGGCCTCGCTGATCGTCACATCGGCCTGCCAGCTACTGCCGGGATCACGCCGACATCAAGGTCGTTCTGATGAAAACCGGCCGTCAGCGCGGCTCCGGACCAAAGGGACGAGGCGCCCGGCGGCGGCGATCGAGATGTCTTCCCCGCGCAGACCCCGGCAAGGGCGGGAACATGGTCTCGAGCCATGGCGACGTCAGTGTCCTGATGATCACGCCACGATCGGCCGACGTGGAGGTCGAGGGCGCAACCACCACTCACCCACCACCAGAAGGAAACGGCCCGGAACAAGCTCAGCAGCCTCGGCCACGGGCAGCGGCTCCCACCGGCCCCATGTCCACTCCGGCCACCGAGGTAGATCCGTGTCGAAGCCACCGGCTGAGCCGCCGGGCGCCGGGCGGGGCCGACCCCGCTGCCGGCCGGGACCGGGTGCCCGGCGTCTCGAGCCTGGTCGGGCCGGAAGTCACCACGAGGACGCGGGCGTGGTGCGCCAGAACCCGTCGGCGCGCAGGCGCGAGACTCGCGATCGTGATCCAGGTTCGGCCGGGCACGCCTGCAGACCTCCACGAGGTCAGCACCTTGGTCGCCCAGGCGTTCGAGGCCGACCCGTTGATGGTGTGGCTGCTGCCCGACGCTGCCACCCGTCTCGAGGACACGGGTCGCTGGTGGGGCCGGATCGTCGCCGGCTACCTCGCCGCCGGCCGCGCCCTGATCTCACCGATCGCGGCCACGCCTGCCTGCTGTGGCGCACCTCGGCTGAGCAGCTCCCTGACGTGTCTGGGCAGCCACCCGTTCGTGAGGTGATCCGACAGCTCGTCCCGCCGGAGCGCCTGCCGGAGGTGATGCAAGCCTTGGCCGCCTTCGCCGGGCTTCGACCGGAGCAGCCCTACGTGTACGTGCACGTGGTGGCCACCCGACCAGGCCACGAGCGACAGGGGCTCGGTGCCCGGCTCCTGGAAGCACTTGCCGCCAGCAACGTCGGTCCTCAGGTGATCCACCTCGAATCCACCAACCCGAGGAACCACCCCTTCTACGCCCGCAACGGCTTCAAGGCCGGCGCCAGCATCACGCTGCCGGCCAGCACGGTCGTGGCCACGCCGTTCGCACGCAGGGGCGCCGCCGCCGATTGATCCTCTCGACGCCGCAGGGTCCGGCGGCGAGCGGTCCATGGCGCACGGCTGGTGCCGTTGTCGGGTGCCCGCTGCCGGCATGACACGCGACCATCAGGACGCCGGGACGCGGCCCGAGGATCTTCTTGCTACCGCTCCTCATCAGGGACCTCGGGACCGCCTGCGCGTCGGCCCCGGGAGCGTCCGCACGTGCTCGGTCGTCAGCTCCGAAGGGCGTCGTCGACCTGCTCAGGGTGCGGTGCACCGACGGGGTGGTACCGCGCTGCCGGCGTCCCTGGCGGGTTGTGCACGCCTGGGTGGGCATCGGGGTTCGCGACGCACACCTCTGCTTCCAGCCCGTCGGGGTCACGGAAGAACAGGCTCAGGATGTGGCCGAAGTCGGTCACGAACCCGTCGGTGGCGCCACGATCGACCAGCCGGTCGCGGATCATGTCGAAGGCTTGGATCGACGCCGCCTCGAGTGCCAGGTGATCGAGCCGGCCTCGACCGAACATCGGCACCTGGCGCTCATGCTCGCGGTTGCCTGCCAGCTCGAACACGTTGAGCTCTGCCGTCGGCCCGATCCAGACGATCGTCAGCTTGAACCCTTCCCGCTCCTGGAACACCTCGTGCGTCGCGCCGAAGACGCTGCTGTAGAACTCGAGGAAGCGGTCGGTGCTGCCGGTCAGCACGCCGACGTGATTGATCCCGGTCAACAGCACCGTGGAAGTCTTGCATCCCGACGCGTGGTCTCCCCTGGAACCACCTCCCGCACCCCTGCCGCGACGGCAACGGGCCCACCTGCGCACCGCCAGGGCGACCCGACCGACGTTCCGCCAGCCCTGGTGCAGGCGCCGGAGACACCGCTGGTCCTCGGATCAGCCCGCACCGGCGCCGGGGTCTGCTGCCGGTCTTGGTGGCGCCACCTCCGGGTCGGAGGACGCCGCCGCCGGCGCCGAGGCTTGCTGGCCGTCGTTGTCGAAGGTGATGTCGACCTTCTGGTACTCCTTGTGGCGTTGGGCCGTCGCGTACGACGCGTAGGCGGCCCGGTCGCCATCCGTGAGGTTCACCCGCTCGCTGAACGGCGTGAGGAGCGCACGGGGGTGGAGGCACCCGGACAGGACGACGTTGACCTCGGCGCACATGATGAACGAGGCAGAGCCGAGGTAGAGCCAGGCGACGAGCCCGAGGACGAGGGCGAAGACCCCGTTCGTGGTGCTGGCGTCTGCGATGACGAGCCGGATGTAGGCGGCGCCCCCCATCTGGAGGAGCTGCCACACGATCGCCGCCACGATGGCTCCTGGGGCGGCCTCCCGCAGGGTGACGGCGCGGGTGGTGGCCATGCGCATGACCAGGCTGAACGTGCCCGCGTTCAGCGCGATCGCCAGCAGTACGAAGCCGAGCTTGGCCAGCACGCCGAGGCCCCAGCCGAACGAGCCGACCCGGTTGCTCAGAGCGGACAGGGCGGTGGTGCCGGTGAACGCCAGCCCGACCGTGACGAGGAGCCGAGCCCCGCGCACACGTATCTGGATGGGGTTCGGCCGCTGGTTGCGGGGCACGGCCCACGCGATGTTCATGGCGTTCTGGACGGCCAGCGAGACGCCGAGGGCGCCGTAGATGGCGGCGATCGTGCCGATCACGATCGCCGCCGTGCTTCCCCGCAGCCCCTCCGGACGGCCCAGCTGCTCGCCGATCGCCGGGAACTGGCGGAGTGCCGACGTCAGGATCCGCTCACGCAGCTCAGGGTCGTCACCGAGCACGAACCCGAGGATCGACGACGAGATCAGCAGCAGCGGGAAGATCGAGAGGAAGGCGTAGTGGGTGACGAGGACGGCCAGGTAGACGCCTTGGTCATCGAAGAACTTGTAGATGACGGCGATGGGCAGGCCCAGCCACCGGTGTCTGCGTTGGTAGCCGTCCAGCCGCTGCACCAGGCGCATCGCCGGGAAGGCTACGGGTCGGTGGCCGGTTCGATGACCTAGCTGTGGTCGTCACGATCAAAGGCCGGTACACCGCGAGCAGTTCGCGATCAGGGCCCCTTGGGTTCGCGGGCGCTTGAGGTTCGGGCGCGGAGCGCCCGCCGGCGCTACACCTCGACGGACCAGTCCCGGGTCTCCAGGATCTCCTTGACCTTGGCGACGAAGGCGGCGGCGTAGGCGCCGTCAAAGGCGCGGTGGTCGAAGGTGAGGGCCAGGATGCCGACCGGGTGGACGGCGATGCCGTCGGTGCCGTCGGGCAGGGGGATGGCCACCGGCTTCTTCTTCACGCCGTCGGTGGAGAGGATGGCGGTCTGGGGCTGGTTGATGACCGGGATGGTGAGGAAGGTGCCGAACGGGCCGGCGTTGGTCAGGGTGAAGGTGCCGCCCACCAGGTCGTCGGGCGACAGCTTCTTGCTGCGCGCCTTTGCCGCCAGCTCGCCGATCTGGCGGGCGATGGGGCGCAGGCGCTTGTCGTGGGCGTC
The DNA here is from genome assembly GCA_030448245.1 of Acidimicrobiales bacterium. Classification (GTDB taxonomy): domain Bacteria; phylum Actinomycetota; class Acidimicrobiia; order Acidimicrobiales; family JAUJNH01; genus JAUJNH01. Next base: position 199,335 of record JAUJNH010000004.1, on the reverse strand, counting down.
GCGGATCACCGGGACGAGGAGGCCCTGGAAGTCGAGGTCGACCGCGATCCCCAGGTCGACGTAGCGGTGCACGATCAGCTCGTCGTTCCCAACCGAGGAGTTGACGTGGGGGAACTCGGAGATGGCATCGACGACGGCCCGGGCCACGAACGGCAGGTAGGTGAGGCCGACCCCCTCCTCGGCCCGAAAGGCTTCCTTCTTGGCCCGCCGCACCTTCTCGACCGCCGAGTAGTCGACCTCGACGGCGATGACCGTGTGGGGGCTGATGGCCTTGGACCGCACCATGTGCTCGGCCGTGACCCTGCGGATCCGGCTGAAGGGGATGACCTCGTCCCTGGACCCGGCCTGCGGCGCCGGCGCGGAAGCCAGGCGGGCTCCCGCCCTGGGCGAGCCTTCGGTCTCCGCCCTCGTCGCCTCGGGCTGCGGTTGCTTCTCGGGCTTCTCCTTCGACTCGGGCTTCGGCTCCGGCTCGGCCTGGGCGTCGGGCTTGGCATCGGCGGCGGCGCCACCGTTCTCGACGAGCTTCAACACGTCGCTGCGGGTGATGCGGCCGCCCACACCGGTGCCCTTGATCTGGGCGGGGTCGAGGTCGTGCTCGGCGATCAGGCGGCGGACGACCGGCGACAGCAGGGCGCCGCCCCCGCCCGTGCCCCTCGTCCCGTCGGACTGACCGCTGTCGTCCGAAGCCTCGGCCGAGGTCTCGCCCGCAGGGGCCTTTCCCTTGGGCTCCTCCGGCTCCTCCGCCGTGGGCTCCTCCGGCTCCTCCTGGCCCTCCGGCTCGGACCCATGAGCCTCAGCCTCTCCCGCCCCCTCCTCCTTCTGCCCCTCCGGCTCGGTCGCCTCGGGCTCGGGCTCCGGGGCCGCCCTGGCCTCGGCGGGCTCCGTCTCTGGCTCGGCTTCGGCCGGAGCGGCTCCGTTGCCGCCCTCGGGCGCCTGGTCGGAGATCCGAGCCAGGACCGTGCCCACGGCGACCGTCTCGCCCTCGCCCACCAGGATCTCGGCGATGTAGCCGCTCGACGGCGACGGCACCTCCGAGTCGACCTTGTCGGTCGAGACCTCGTAGAGGACCTCGTCCTCGGCGACCTGGTCGCCGACCGCCTTGGTCCATCGGGTGATCGTCCCCTCGGTGACGGTCTCCCCGAGCTGCGGCATCGTGATGTCGGCCATCAGCCGTGCAATCCCCTCCCGGTGAGCGCCATCACGGCTTCACCGAACGTCTCCGACAGGGTCGGGTGGGGCTGCAGCAGCTGCGCCACCTCGTCGACCGTTGCTTCCCAGTTGACGGCCAGGTAGCCCTGGCCCAGCTGCTCGGTGACCCACGGCCCCGCCAGGTGCACGCCGAGGATGCGACCGCCCGTGCCGTCGGCCTGCTTCTCGGCCACGATCTTCACCAGGCCGTCGGTCTCGCCCACGATGATGGCCCGCCCGTTGCCCACCATGCGGAGCTTCTCGACGACGACGTCGTAGCCCGCCTTTTGCGCCGCCTCCTCGGTGAGGCCGGCGTACGCCGCCTCGGGGTGGCTGTAGATGCACCACGGCACCTTCTCGTAGTCGACCGGCAGCGCCGGCTCGCCCAGCACGTCCCGGATGGCCGTGATGGCCTCGGCGAACGCCACGTGGGCCAGCTGGGGGGTGTTGACGAGGTCACCCACCGCCCACACCGCCTCGGCCGAGGTCCGCATGGTGCCGTCGACCTTGACGAAGCCCTTGTCGTCGACCTCGACGCCCGCGCCGTCGTCCAGGAGCCCGTCGGGGTACGGGCGCCGCCCGACCGACATGACGATGGCGTCGACGGCCAGGGCCTGGTCGCCGTTCCACCGGATGACGGTGGAGCCGTCGTCCTGGGGCTCGTGGCCCTCGACCTTCGCCCCGGTGTGGACGGTGATGCCCCGCTTCTTGAACGCCTTTTCGAGGACGGCCCGGATGTCCGTGTCGACCGGCGGCATCAGCGTGGGCAGGAACTCGAGGATGGTGACCTCGCAGCCCAGGTCGCACAGGGCCGAGGCGAACTCGCAGCCGATGACCCCGCCGCCCACCACAGCCACCCGGCGGGGCAGCTCGGTCCACGACAGCACCTCGTCGGAGGTGTGGACGTGGGTGCCGTCGACGTCGAAGCCCGGGAGCGTGCGGGGCACCGAGCCGGCCGCCAGCACCACGTGCGCCGCCTTGAGCTCGGTCCCGTCGTCCACCTTGACGGTCCGCCCCGAGCTGAGGCGGCCGAAGCCCTTGACGACCGTGACCTTGCGCTTCTTCAGCAGGCCCGAGAGCCCGCCGACGAGCTGGTCGACCACCTTCTGCTTGCGGGCCTGAGCGACGCCGAAGTCGATGGTCGGCTCACCAGCGCTGATGCCGAACGACGCCGAGTGGGCCACCGTCCGGTACACCTGCGCCGTCTCGAGGTACTCCTTGGCCGGGATGCACCCCCGGTTGAGGCAGGTGCCGCCCAGCTTGTCCTTCTCGACGACGGCGACCTTCAGGCCGGCGGCGGCGCCGTACAGCGCCGCGGCGTACCCACCGGGACCACCTCCGATGACAACCACGTCGAACTGCTCGGCCAGGGGGACCACCACCTCGGTGTGCGTGTGAGCCCCGTTGATCGTAGGTGGCCGATGTCACCGACCCGCGCCTAGTCGGACCGCTCGGGCGGGCTCAACGGCCGGTCGTGGACGAGGGGGCCGGCGACCGGTCGACCTCGGACTGGCTGGGCGTGCCGAGGAGGAGGACGGTGCCGGCGACGAGGATGGCCACCCCGCACAGCAGGGCCGCGATGATGAGCTTGCGGGTGCTCACGCCGCAGCACCGTAGCCACCTGAACGCGCAACGCCGCCAGAGGCGTAGGATCGACCCCCGAACGCGCAGGGGAGCCCGGTGCACCGGGCTGAGAGGCGGGAGCCGGAGCCCGCGACCCTCGGACCGGCCCGATCATGCGGGCCAAAGGGAGGCGCTCCACATGGCCACACTCACCACCGAGGACCGGCTGGTCATCGCCGGCCGCCCGTTCGGCTCACGCCTGCTCCTCGGGACCGGCAAGTTCCCCTCGAACGCCTCGCTCACCGCGAGCATCGAGGCGTCTGCCGCCGAGATCGTCACCGTGGCCCTGCGCCGGGTCGACCCTTCGGCGGCCGAGGACATCCTCGACGCCCTGCCGTCCAGCGTCCTGCTCCTCGTGAACACCAGCGGCGCGGTCGACGCCGACGAGGCCGTGCGCCTGGCCCGGCTGGCCCGCTCGGGCGGCGCCCCGCCGTGGGTGAAGCTGGAGGTGACGCCGGATCCCCGCCACCTGTGGCCCGACCCGGTGGAGACCCTGGCCGCGGCCGAGCGCCTGGTGGCCGACGGCTTCACCGTCCTCCCCTACTGCCCCGCCGACCCGGTGCTGTGCAAGCGCCTCGAGGAGGTGGGCTGCGCCACGGTCATGCCGCTGGGGTCGTTCATCGGCTCGAACCAGGGCATCACCAGCCGCGAGACCCTCGGGGTCATCCTCGAGCAGGCCACGGTCCCGGTCGTGGTCGACGCCGGCCTGGGTGCGCCGTCGCACGCGGCCGACGCCATGGAGCTGGGCGCCGATGCCGTGCTCGTCAACACCGCGATCGCCACGGCCGCCGACCCGGTGACGATGGCCCGCGCCTTCCGCCTCGGCGTCGAAGCAGGCCGTCTGGCCTACCGGGCCGGCCTCGCCGGTCAGGCTCCGGTGGCCCGGGCCTCGTCCCCGCTCACCGGCTTCCTCGAGCCGGTGTGACCCGGTCCCGCCGAGGTCGAGGGTGACCGGCGTCGGGGTCGAGCTCGGCTCGCGGCCCACCCAGGTGCCGGCGGGCACGGCTGCGGCCGACCTGCTGGCCATCGACCTCGCCGAGTGGCGGCGGCGGGTCGAGACCGCCACCGCCGCCGACGTCGGCCGGGTCATCGGCGCCGGTCGCGGCCGGGCCGCCGACCTGCCGGTGCTGCTGTCGGCGGCGGCGACCGCCCGTCTCGAGGACCTGGCCGCGGCGGCCCACCGCCTCACCGTCCTGCGCTTCGGGCGGGCCGTGCGGCTCTTCGCCCCGCTCTACCTGTCGAACGAGTGCGTGAGCGTCTGCACCTACTGCGGGTTCTCGGCCGGCAACGAGATCGCCCGCCGGACGCTGACGGTCGACGAGGCCGTCGCCGAGGCGCAAGCGCTGGTGGAGCGGGGCTTCCGCCACGTGCTGCTCGTGGCCGGCGAGCACGCTCGCATCATCTCCAAGGGCTACCTCGAGGAGGTGGTCCGGGCGCTGGCGCCGCTCGTCCCCCAGCTGTCGGTCGAGGTGCAGGTCTGGGACGAGGCCACCTACCGGCGCCTGGTCGCCGCCGGCTGCGACGGGCTGATCGTGTACCAGGAGACCTACGACGACGACACCTACGCCGACGTCCACCGGCTGGGGAAGAAGCGCAACGCCCTGTGGCGGCTGGCCGCCCCCGACCGGGGCGCGGCAGCAGGCATGCGCCGCCTCGGGATCGGCGCCCTGCTCGGGCTGCACGGTGACTGGCGGGCGGAAGCCCTGGCCGTGGCCGCCCACGCCGAGGCCCTCACCCGCCGGTGGTGGCGGTGCGAGGTGCAGGTGTCCCTGCCCCGCCTGCGGCCGGCGGCCGGTGGCTACGAGCCGGCCGACCCGGTCGACGACCGCTCGCTCACCCAGCTGGTCTGCGCGCTCCGCCTGTGCCTGCCCGACGCGGGCATCAGCCTCTCCACCCGGGAGCCGGCCGCCCTCCGGGACGCCCTCGTGCCGCTGGGCGTCACCACCCTCTCGGCCGGCAGCCACACCGAGCCTGGCGGCTACGCCGGGGAGAGCGACGCCGAGCCCCAGTTCGAGATCAGCGACGACCGATCGCCGGCCGAGGTGGCGGCCGCCCTCCGTTCCCTCGGCTACGACCCGGTCTGGAAGGACTGGCAGCGCTGACCCCGCCGGCCCGAGCCGTGCGAGGCTCCGGCGATGGCCGCCTACGACCAGCACGACGCTGAGGTCCGCTTCGAGTGGGGCCCCAACGGCCTGGACGCCCTCCTGGCCGGGGGGGTGCGGACGATCGTGATCGTCGACGTCCTGCGCTTCACCACCGCAGTCGACGTCGCCTGCGGTCGCGGCGCCGCCGTCACCCCCTGGCCCTTCGATGACGAGAAGGCCGCCGAGGAGGCGTCCCGGCGCGGCGCCGTGCTGGCGGGCCGCTCGCTCACGGGAGGCGACACCTCGCAGCCGTCGCTGTCGCCGGTGTCGTTGCGGAACCTGCAGCCGACGGACCACGTCCTGGTGCCGTCGCCGAACGGCGCCACGCTGGCCCACTCGGCCGCGGCCGCGGGGGTGACCGTGCTGGCCGGATGTCTCCGCAACGCCAGCGCCGTCGCTCGCGCCATCACCGCCTTGCCGGTCGGGGTGGTCGCGGCCGGCGAGCGCTGGCCCGACGGGTCGCTGCGCCTGGCCGTCGAGGACGCCTGGGGTGCCGGCGCCGTCATCGCCGCCCTCAGCCCGCCCGCCGCCGCGGCCGACCCGACCGGCGGCCTGTTCGCCCTGTTCGGCGAGACCCCTCAACCGGCGGCCCCGCCGAAGCCACCCCGCACCCTCTCGCCGGAAGCGTCGTGGGTGGCATCCGCGGTCCCGGGCGACCTCCCCGCGCTCCTCCCGAGGACCGCCAGCGGCCGCGATCTCCACGAGGCCGGCTGGTCGCTGGACATCGAGGTGGCCGCGGCCAGAGATGTCAGCCATGCGGTGCCAAAGATCGACGGGTCCGGCACCTTCCGCCCCTGACCACCATCACGCCAGCGCTCGGTACCGAATCGTCCATCAGCCACAAGTCGCTGCTCTTGCAGGCCGGCGACGAACAAGCCGGACCGCCCGCAGCGAAGCAGCGGTGGCCGCGCCCTCAACGGGGCCGGTCACCGCTCACAACCTCCTGCGAGGCCCGCTCACCTCCCTGGGAGGGCGGCGGCCTCGTGCCGAGGAGCAAGTTCAGCTGTCTGAGCGACCGGCACGAGGCCGCCGCCGACCGCCGCGAGACGCAAGCCGCGAGCGGGCGCGAACGCGGCTACTTCGGCTGCATCCGAATCCCGGCGTCCAGCCGGATCGTCGCCGCGTTCAGGTAGCTGTTCGTCACCAGCTCCCACACCAGCGCGGCGTACTCGCTCGGCTGCCCGAGCCGCTTGGGGAACAGGATCGCGGCGCCGAGCTTCTCCTTGAACTGCTCGCTGGCCTCGCCCGAGCCGTAGATCGGCGTGTCGATCAGGCCGGGGAGGATCGTGTTGACCCGGATGCCCACGACGGCGAGGTCGCGGGCCACGGGGAGGGTGAGGCCGACGATGCCGCCCTTCGAGGCCGAGTAGGCGGCCTGGCCGATTTGGCCGTCCTCGGCCGCGACCGATGCGGTGTTCACGATGGCCCCGCGGCAGCCGTCGCCGTCGGGCTCGTTGTGGCTCATGGCGGTGGCGGCCAGGCGGATGCAGTTGAAGGTGCCGACGAGGTTGATCTCGATGACCTTCTTGAAGATCTCGAGGTCGTGGGCCGACTCGTACTGGCCGTCCTTGCCGATGGTGCGGGTGGCCCACCCGACGCCGGCGCAGTTGACCAGCACCCGCAGGGGCCCGAGGTCCTTCGCCGCCTCGACGGCGGCGATCACCTGCTGGGCGTCGGTCACGTCGGTGGCCGCAAAGGCCCCACCGGTGCCCTCGAGCAGCGACCGGGCCCGCTCCTCCTGCGACGCCAGGTCGGCGACGACCACACCCACGCCCCGCTCGGCCAGCAGGCCCGCCGTGGCCGCGCCCAGCCCCGAGGCGCCACCGGTGACGATGGCCGAACACCCGCTCACGTCCATGCGCGGCGAAGGTAGCGGCGGCCCGAAGGCTGCGTCAGCGGCGGGCGGCGTGGAGCATGGCCACCAGCTCCCTGCGCACGCCGTCGGGTGAGGCCTGCGGGGTGCGGAAGCCGACCCGAAACGCGGCTTGCTGGCGGGGCCCGGTGACGTCGGCCACCACCTCGAACCCGTAGCGGTCGACCGCGGTCATCCGGGCTGCGGTGACGTCGCCCCGCCCGGCGTAGGCGTGGCACAGCTCGACCAGGGCGCCGGCGTGGTCGGCGTTCATGTGGCCGACGATCGCGGCGGCGTCCGGGGCGAGCGGGTCGGGCTCGGCGGCGGCGTAGGCGGCCGGGTCGACCCACGACATGCGGCCGAAGCCTCCCACGTACCGGACGTGCTCGACCTCGAGGCGGACGCACAGGAAGTCCCCGTACGCCACGTAGAACGCCTGGGGGTTGGCGGCCAGGTAGGCCTCCTTGGCCGCCTCGGTCTCGGCGTCGTCGCCGACCCGCTCCATGCGGCCCAGGAGGGTGGCCCGGCTGGCGGCCAGCGGGTCGGCGCCCTCGGGCACCGCCTCGAGCACCAGCAGGCTGGCCCGCGGGTCGGCCAGCAGGTTCCGGGTGTGCTCGGCCAGGGTGCTGACGAAGCTGACGGGCCGCCCCCGCCCGTCCAGCCCGAAGGTGATGATCGAGCCGAACGGGGTGCCGGCCGGGTCGACCGCCAGGGTGGCCAGCGAGCCACGGGTCTGACTCGCCACGAGCGTCCGCACCCGCTCGGCGTGCGACGGCTCGGACGCCGGGTTGGTCGGCGGCTCGGCCGGCTCGCTCCCGGCGTCGTAGCCCGGGATGACATGGCCCCCGCTCATGGACGGCCGCCTCCTCCGCTCGCGAGCCCCCCATGGGTGCGCCGCTCGAGCTCGTCGAGCCGGCGGGTGGGATCGGCCTCGTCGGTCATGCGGCGACGCTACCGGCCTCCCGGGTCGACGATCCCGGCCATGGCGCCGCCGGACCGCGATGCTGGGCCGGATGCGAGCGGCGACCCGGTGGCGACGGCTGGTGGAGGCCCGGCTGGCCCAGGTCGAGCAGCTTTCAGCTGGGCGCGGCGCGATGGGCACCGAGTACTGGAACGCCAGGGGCCGGGCCCGGCGCTACGTGGCGGCGGTGGGTGAGACGGCGGAGCGGGACCCACTCTTCACCCGCATGCGCAGGGTCACCCGCCGAAGCAGCACCGTGATCGACGTCGGCGCCGGCACCGGCCGGTTCACCCTGGCCCTCGCCTCCCGGGTCGGCAGCGTCGTCGCCGTCGACCCGAGCCGGGCCATGCTCGGCGTCCTCCGGCGGGCGGCGCGGCAGCGGGGCATCGGCACCATCCGCTGCGTCGAGGCTCGGTGGGAGGACGTCGCCGGCACCCTCGAGCCGGCGGACGTGGTGGTGTGCTCGTACGTCCTGCCCCTCGTCGCCGAGGCCGAGCCCTTCCTGGCCGGGATGCACCAGGCCTGCCGCGGCCGGGCCTTTGTCGCCATGAACGCCATGAGCGCCGACGCGCTCGTCGACCCGTTCTGGCGCCACTTCCACGGCGGCCCCCGCAGGCCGGCGCCGACCTACCTCGACGCCGCCGAGATCCTGTCGGACCTCGGGGTCGAGCCGGAGGTCGAGGTCGTCGAGCTGCGCAGCCTCGTCGGCTACCCCGACCTCCGGGCTGCCGCCCGCCACTACCGCGAGGTCCTCGCCCTGCCGGACACGGCCGAGGTCCGGGCCGAGCTGCGCTCGCTGCTGGACCCCTGGCTGGTCGAGGAGCGCGGCACCCTCCGGCCGCCGATCACCACGACCCCCATGGCCGTCATCTCCTGGGTGGGCGGGGCGGCCGGCCGCCCCTGAGTTGCGGGTCAGCGGCCCGAACCGGCATCCGAGACGGGCCCGGCCGACGCGCCCCAGCCGCCGCCGCCCGGGGTCAGGATCCGCACCACGTCGCCGGCGTGGAGCTCGATGGTGCAGGCCGGCGGCAGCGGCTCGGCCCGGTCCTCGTCGCCACCGGGCAGCAGCCAGTTCTCGCCGGTCTGGCCCGGCTGGCCGTCCCACAGCCCGAACGGGCGCGACACCCGCCGCTCGGTGATCAGGCTCAGGGTGCAGTCGCCCAGCACCTCGACCTCCTTGACCAGGCCGTCGCCTCCGGGCAGCTGGCCGGCGCCGCCCGACCCGGACCGCAGCGACAGCCGCCGCACCCGCATCGGGTAGGCCCGCTCGAAGGCCTCGACCGGGGTGTTGCGGGTGTTGGTCATGGCCGTGTGGACCCCGCTGTCGCCGGGGCTGAGCGGTCCCCCTCCCTGTCCGCCAGCGAGCGTCTCGTAGGAGACGAAGCCCACCTCGGCCGAACCGAGGATGAGGTTGTTCATGGTGCCCTGCCCGGCGGCCGGCACCCGGTCGCGGGCGACCCGGGCCAGGGCGCCGAGGCAGACGTCGGCCACGCGCTGGCTCACCTCGACGTTGCCGGCGCCGACGGCCGCGGGCGGCCGGGCGTCGACGACCGTCCCCGGCTCGGTCACCACCCGTACCGGGCGCAGCGCGCCGCCGTTGGCCGGGATCGTCGGGTCGGTGGCGCAGCGCAGGGCGAAGGCCACGGCACTGGCGGTCACCGCCAGGACGGCGTTGAGGTTGCCGACGGTCTGGGGGCCGGTGCCGGTGAAGTCGAAGGCGACCGTGTCGCCGGCCACGGTGACCGCCACCTTGACGGCCGTGCCCGAGCCGTCGAGGACGTCCTCGAACGTGGCGGTGCCGTCGGCCAGCTCGGCCAGCGCCGCCCGCATGCGCCGCTCGCCGTAGGCCACCACCTCGTCGAACACCCAACCCTCGGCGGCCAGCTCGGCGAACCGCGCCGCCCCGATGGCGTTGGCGCCTCGCTGGGCGTCGAGGTCGCCCCGCCGCTCCTCGGCCGTGCGGCTGTTGGCCAGCAGCACGGCGACCACGGCGGGGCCCAGGCGCACGGGCGGCAGGCGCAGCCCCTCCTGGTAGATCTCGCTGGCCGCCGGCGGGATCGAGCCCGGCACCATCCCGCCCACGTCGGCGTGGTGGGCCCGGTTGGCGACCCACCCGACCACGCGCCCGTCCAGGTGGCAGGGGGCGACGAGCGTCACGTCGTTCAGGTGGGTGCCTCCTGCGAAGGGGTCGTTCAGCACCACCTGCTCACCCGGGCCCAGCTCGTCCGGGCCAAAGGCGTCGATCGCCGCCGCCACCGACGCCGGCATCGACCCGAGGTGCACGGGGATCGACTCGCTCTGGGTCAGCAGCTCGCCGCCGGCGGTGAACAGGGCACACGAGCAGTCGGCCCGCTCCTTGATGTTCGGGCTGGAAGCGGCCCGCCGCAGCACGGCCTGCATCTCCTCGGCCACGCCGGTGAGCCGGGCGATGACGACCGCCAGCGTGGACGGGTCGTAGCGCGGGGCGTCGGTCACGAGGGCTCCTCTCGGCGGTCGCTCGGGCGCAGCAGCCAGCTGCCGCTCTCGTGGACCTCGGCCGTCCAGCCATCCGCCACCCACACGGTGCAGTCCTCCTCGGCGATGACCGACGGCCCCACCACCCGGCCCTGTCGCTCGACCGGCGGCAGCGACCCGAGCTCGACGCCGCTGGGCACGCGGGCCATGGCCCGCACGGCCACCACCTCCACCGGCGTCCCGTCCCGGCGGTAGCCGTTGCGGCGCTCGTGCTCGGCGGCAAAGGCGCCCACCGTCGGGACCGTCAGCTCCCACGACTGGCCGGCGTACCGGCAGTCCACCCCCACCTCCACCTCCACGGCGTCGCTCGAAAGGCGCAGCGGTTCGGTGACCAGGGCCCGCAGGTTGGCCGACCAGCCGCCCTGGGCCACGTCCACCCGGGCCATGGCCTCCTTGGCCACCTCGAGACCCGTCCACACCAGGCCGGTGGTGTCGGACGGGTTCGGCCACGACCTGACCACGTCGGCCTGCCGGGGAGCGGCCAGCACGCCGGCGGCCGACAGGACGCCGGCCCGCGGCGGCACCACGACGGCCGGCATTCCCAGCGCCTCGGCCACCGCGCAGGCGTGCAGCGGCCCGGCCCCGCCAAAGGCGACGAGCGCCAGGTCCGACGGGTCCACCCCCCGCTCGACCGAGACCCGGCGCACGGCCTGGGTCATGGCCGCGTCGACCACCGCCAGCACACCCTCGGCGTCCACGCCGGCGGCGCCGAGGGCGGCGGCGGCCAGGTCGACGTCGAGGCCAGCCAGACCCGGCAGGGCGGCGCCGGCGGGGATGCGCCCGGTGACGAGGTCGGCGTCGGTGACCGTGGGCTCGGTGCCACCGAGGCCGTAGCAGGCCGGGCCCGGGGCGGCCCCCGCCGAGCGGGGCCCGACGGCCAGGGCGCCGCCCGGGTCGACCCGGGCGATCGAGCCGCCGCCCGCCCCGATCGTGTGCACGTCCAGCGAGGGCAGCCGCACCGGGAGGCCGGCCACGGTCCGGTCGCCGGCCGGCGCGGGCCGGCCGTCCTGGATCAGGCAGACGTCGGTCGAGGTGCCGCCCATGTCGAAGGTGACGGCGTCGGGGAAGCCGGCGGCGGCCGCCGCCCAGCCCGCTGCCGCGGCCCCGCCCGCCGGGCCCGACAGCAGCAGGCGGGCCGGCACCTCGGCGGCCTCGTCGGCGGGCACCAGTCCCCCGGCCGACGTCAGCACCAGCACCTCGCCGGCCAGGGCGGCGAGCCGGCCCAGGTAGTCGGCGCACAGCGGCCGCAGGTAGGCGTTGGCCGCCGTCGTCGACAGCCGCTCGTACTCGCGGTGCTGGGGGGAGACCTCGAAGCTGCAGGTCACGTCGAGGCCGCGGGCCCGCAGCTCCTCGGCCACCGCCCGCTCGTGGGCGGGATCGAGGTCGCTGTGCAGCAGGCACACCGCAACGGCCTGCACGCCCGCCGGCACCTCGGGCACCGGTCCCAGCGGGGTCAGCTCCTGGCCGTCGGGGCCGAGCCGCCCGACCACCTCCAGCCGCAGCTCCCGGGGGACGAGCGGCGCCGGCCTCCTGGCCGTCGGGTCGTACAGCGCCGGCCGGTCCTGGCGGGCGATCTCGATGAGGTCGGCGAAGCCGGCGTTGGTGACCAGCGCCACGACGGCGCCCCGCCGTTCGAGCAGCGCGTTGGTGGCGACCGTGGTGCCGTGGGCCAGCACGTCCGGGGCGAAGCCGGCGACGCCCGCCCCCACCGCCTCGGAGGGGTCGGCGGGGGTCGACAGCACCTTGGTGATCCGGCCGTCCTGGGCGACGACGTCGGTGAACGTCCCCCCGGTGTCCACCCCGACCCGCATGGCTGCGTTCCTAGCCGCTGCGCCCCCGGCCGTGGTAGCCCGGGAGCGATGCGGCTCTTCGTCGGCATCTGGCCGCCCCCGGACGTCCTCGCCTCGCTCGCCGCCCTCCCCCGGCCCGAGCACCCCTCGGTGCGCTGGACCCCGCAGGAGCAGTGGCACGTCACGCTGCGCTTCCTCGGCGACGTCGCCGACGAGGACGGGCCGGTGCTCCTCGACAGCCTGGGCACCCTGGGCCCAGCAGGGCGACCGACGTGCGCGTACGTGGGCCCGGCCACCCGCCGGCTCGACAAGGGCACCCTGGTGGTCCCCGTGGCCGGCCTCGACGACCTCGCCCACGCGGTCACCACGGCCACGTCCGGGTTGGACCGTGGAACCGAAGCCCGACCCTTCGTCGGGCACCTCACGCTGGCCCGCGGGCGGGGGGGCCGCCCGATCCCGAGCACCCTGGCCGGTGCGAGCGTGGCTGCCAGCTTTGGCGTCGCCGAGCTCGCGCTGGTCTGCAGCCGGCTCGGCCACGACGGTCCGCGCTACGAGACACTCGCCACCATCGCCCTCCCGGCCGGCCGGTAGGGCGAACCGTCAGCCGTAGGAGGTGCGCCCGAGGGCGTTGTCGGGTGACCCTCACGAAGACGTCCAGCCGACCAGCCCCGGGCGGTGCCGCGTCCGGCCCCGAGGTCGCACCCCCGGCGGCCAGCACCAGACACATGCCTGTCGTCACGATCACCAGCCGCCTGAGCAGGAGGATTCCTTGCCGCCGGCACCGGCCGCGTCGTCCCACTCTGCTGCAGAGCACCAGGGCGGGGCGGGGTCACGCCTCGTGGCCGGGCTCGATCCCCTTCACCGACTGGAACCCCAGACCCACCGCGTCGTCGGTCATGGTGGCCTCGACCGGCTCGAGGACGAAGCCGAGGTGGTCGCCGCCGTCGACCCGCTCGAGGATCCGCCCGACGAACCACCCGCCGCACCCCTCGAGGATCGGCACCCCGTCGGGGCCCGGGCGCCACCGGCATCGCCCGAACTTGTCGACGCGGTCGCCGGTCTCGTGGCCGAAGAGCTCGGCCAGGGCCGTGTCATCGGGCCCGAGGACGTGCACCGCCAGGTGCCCCGCGTCGCGTGCCACCCGGCAGGTGTGGTTCTTCTCGGACAGGTAGACCACGAACCGGGCCGGGCGGATGCTGCACTGGGTGGCGAAGCCGACCAGGCACCCGGCCCGGGTGCCGTTCGCCTGGGTGGTGACGACGAGCATGGGGTAGTCGAGGCCGGCCACGAGCCGGTGGAAGACGGCGTCGGGATCCTCCACGCTCAGGGCTCCACGAGCTGCACGTGGTCGGAGCCGAGGCGGCTCTCGAGCGACTTCACCAGCTTGCCCGTGGCCTCGTCACGACCGTCCCACACCACGACTGCGTCGGTGGCGTGGCGGGCCAGCCAGTCGTTACGGCGCCCGAGGGCGGCGCCGGCCTGCTGCTTGGTGGTCGGGGCCTTGCGGCCGACGGTCACGACCTCGCGGGCGCCGCCCAGGAGAGAGCGGTGGTGCTCCTGCGCCTCGGGGCGCCACACCGACTCCATCGACGGGTAGGGCAGCACGGCGACGTAGGGCGCGCCCAGCGAGGCGGCGGCCTCGACGCCGAGCTGGGGGGCTCCGAGGTCCATCCCGGACAGAACGACGAGGTCGGGGTGCAGCAGCTTCTCCCCCAGAAGGCGGGCCCGCAGGAGGTCCCTGACCCGGTCGGCCAGCGGGTTGGGGTCGTAGCCGCCGAGGGCAGGCGGCCGCAGGCCGGCCACGGCGATCGGGTGGCCGGCCAGGGTGTCCACCTTCTCGGCCACGAGGTCGGTGGGGCCGGCCGCCTCGATCCCGCCCGGCGGCGGGCGCTCGCCGGCGCCTCCCTTCTGCTCGACGCACGCCCGCACGGCCAAGCGGTCGACCAGGTCGTTCATCGGGTCGCCCGAGTGGCCCTTCACCCACTGCAGGATCAGCCGCCCCGACTGGAAGTGGGCGACCAGCGGCTCCCACAGGTCACGGTTGGCCACCGGCTGGCGCTGGCTGTTCTTCCAGCCCTTCGCCATCCAGCCCACGTACCACCTGTCCCGCCAGCAGTTGACGACGTAGGTGACCCAGTAGCCGACCCAGCCGCTGTCGTCGCCCCTCCGTCAGCAATGCGTCGAACAAAACGCCAACCGATCGAGAAGGCTGGCGACGCCTGCAGTCGAACAGCGGCGAAATTGCTCGTGGAACGGCCGGATAACGTCGTCCAGCTCGGCCGCCTCGGCGAAGCGCAGTTGAACTGAAGGTCACAAAGCTGGACGCGCGGCGGGCAGCGGAGACCACCTCAGTGCAGCGGGCCATCGTAATATCGGACTACCTCGTCAGGCGGGCTCGTCGATGATCCGCAGTGGGCGATCGATGCCTTCCCCGTCGAATTTTCTTCAGGTTGACGCTGTATCCCGGCGGGCGGCGACGCCCCGTCGCTCAGCGGGATGAATTTGCAGCCCGGTTGATACCGGTGGCGCTGCATCCCGGTGGAGGTCAGGCTCACCGGATAACAGTCGCTCATCTTGACGTCGACCGTGTCGTCTCGGCGAGCACCGGCTTGATCCGGTAAGTGACCTGCCGACCGCAGGTCGAAGACTGGCCAGCTGCGCGTTCGCGAAGTCGTGAGCTCCGGCGGATGATCCACTCGTCTGATGACTCATTAGGCGCGCAACAGGCCAGTCGGGCCTCGTATCATCGCCCGCTGCCATTGACCGGGAACGGACCGGCCCGAAGATTGCTCGGCGGCGGCGAAGCCTGCCCGTATGCAGAGGGCAATGGGCGGCATCGTACCGTGGCGAATATTGACCGAGTGAACATGGCCAGTTCAGGCGACATGGGCAGACCAGTTCATTATCCTGGTGTCGTCACGGCTGCCGCATCCTCGGCAGCAGGACGGCGACCCGAACCGCAGGACCGCGGCGGAACGAATGTTGTTTGTCGAACGGAGTCGGGCCGCAGCTGATCCACGTCGACCTGATGGATGATCTGTGCGGCACTGGCCCCGGTATATCCACTGCCGCGACTGGCGGTGCTTCACCGAGTAATGCGGCGCCTGCGGCCCGGCCTCGACTCTGCGTGCAGGCGCCGAGCGACTCGCTGGGCGGCGATATTTCTTTGCTCCGTTACTCGAACGCCCCTCCTGCCCCGGCGGACAGACGGTCAGCCGTGGATACTGGAGGTCGAGCGCGCCCACCTGCGACGGCTGTGCCGGACAGACCGAAGAACAAGTACGAATGTCCAGAGCGAGCGAGCGATATACCGGCGGTATTTAAAATCGCCAGTCGCCCGCTGGAGTGGGGTATCGGCGCCGATCGTGTGTCGGCACCGTGAAGGTCGGTATTCGGGAAGGCGCTCGTCGATCGAGTCGTGGGAGATGCCTTGAGCAGGCTGGTCTTCAGCTTACGCCAGCGTGTCGCGAGCGACATCCGGGAGGAGCATCAGCCAGCGGCCGCGTGAATTTTGGGCGGAGCTTCGCCGACCTCGACGACCGAGGTCGTCCTGTCGCCGTCATGGGAAGGCGGCATCAGGCGTCGGTATCTGGCTGTTGGCTGCGTCGTAACCCGCCAGCAGGGCGGGCAACTGGATGTCTGCCAGGTTGGCGCACGCCAGGCCATCTGGCGCGAAGCCGGTCGTAGCCATTGTCGAGCAGCGCGGTATCCCCGTCAGCTGCGGCGCAGATGATAGTCGTCGACAAGACCCTGCCCAGCGAAGTGGACTACCTCGGCGCGCCTTCTTCAGTGGGCGATATTGCAGCTGCTGCATCGAATACCATCCGATCACCAGGTCGATGAAATGGGCAATGCGCTGCGGCGGAGTGGATGATCAGCCGATGACCCGGTCGCCGGCGGGTACCGATGAGCTTCGCCTTCGGCGAGGACCAGGGCTGGGCTGTTCCTCGAGCGAAGTCGCCGAGTCGGAAGGTATCAGCGTGGGAACGACGCGGGCCGACCCGGAGATGTGATGCGGAGTGGCTTCAGCTGGGAATGGTTGAGTTCGACTTCGTCGAGCTCGGCATCGTCACCGAGGAAGATGAGCCGGGCGCTGCTGGCCTTCTCCTCGTCGGTCGTGCTGGCCGCCAACCTGCTGCTGTCAGCATTTTGAAGGCGAACCCGCCACTGCCGGGGATCGCCGACGGCTGGACGCCATCACTACGATGAGGCTGACCGAAGGACGCAGGCCGTTGGGACAGGCAGGATCTGCGCCACCAGGTCAGGCAGACCACGCCCTCGCAAACCGCAAGACCTACGTCCTCGCGGTGGCCGACCGCTCTGGTCCCGGCCGCAGCCGGCCGGCGTCGTCTTCGCCGTCAACTGACGCCGGAAACTCACCCGCGCGCCGCTCGAAGCGATGGACCTGACCTGAAACCAGATCGGCTGGACGGCGTGACCCGGCAGGCTCGTGGTACCGGCGAGTTTGGCCATCCTGTCAGACCGACCTGGCCGCGAACATTAACGAAGCGCAGTGGAGCGCTGGCATCATCGCCGGATGAGTACAGCGCCAGGACCAGTCCAGTTCAGGCTGTCGTCAGGTCGTTCCAGATAAATCAACGCAAGTGCGCCGACCTGCTGGTCAGGTCGAGTCGGTATCGGCCGCCTGCGGCGGCTGGTGCCAGACGGACAGCGGCGAGCTGCCGATAAATGCCTCTGCAACGCCCCAGGCATTCTCCGGCATACTTCCGCTTGCGCCGGCAGGCATCCAGATCCCGCGGGGCATCGAGCTTCGCAGTACCCCGCCCTGCCTGCCGCTCAAGCGGGCCAAGACGAACCGGGCAACCTTGGGCGACCAGGCCACCACCGCGAACAACCGCCCGGCGTCGGCAATCCTGACCCCGTCAGCTGCCAGACAAACAGGCCGCCGGTACCGTTTGCCAGTGGCCATCGTCATCTCGGTCCGCCGTCATCTCGACAATGAAGCGATGGCAATAGCGCGCAAATCGGCCGTGGAGCCCGAAGCGACTCCGACGGCCTCCCGCATAACGAAGTGATTCCGCTATCGGCGGGAACCGTCCAGTAGTGTACGGCAATCTGCAGCTTCTCTACGTGCCCAGGTCGCGAAGATCTGATCAGCCGCAGCCTCGATGCGTGAACTGGGCTGGCTGTACCGGCGAGCCGGTCAGGGCAGGTCGTGGTCGGTATCCGGGCGCTCGCCGCCGTCCTGTTGACCGCGAACTGGCAGGTGAGCCGCGCCCTGCAGGCCGTGCTGTCGCCCAGCTCACCCTGCAGGCGATCTCGGCGGTCTCCCTCCTGCCGAGGAGTAGCCTGGAGACTGCGCACTGCGGCGTCTAATGATTCCTTTCCCGGCGCAGAGGAGATGTCCAGCGAGAAGATCGACAGTCATCCTGGGACCCTGGAGATGGGCGACGCGCTGCTGTCAGCTGGTGGGATCCCGCCGACCCCGCCGTTCGGAGACGATAGAGGACCTCATCTCTCTATACATCGTCGCCGAACATCTTTCCAGTATCGAACAGACTTCCCGTCCCCGGAGGGCCTGCCAGATGGCGGATTTATGGCATACGCCCTAAACGCCGGACGCCGCCGATTTCGTCGGTGACAACATCCCCAGATCATCTACGTCGGGCTGTTCGCTCCTCGGCAGACGGTCGTCCACGGGCTGCTGCAGGCTGTGGCCGTCGTCTTCGAATTGCCCGGGCCAGACCGGTCCTTGCGCTGTCCCAGGCCTGGCGCTGCACCGCGCGGGCTGACCTTGGCCCCGTGGAGCTGGTGATGGCCGTCCCCGGGCCTCGGCGGCGACCCCAGGCCCAGGCCGGTCGCCCGCCGTTCTACGGAGATCGGCCGCGAGGTGGCTGACCTACCCCGGGCTGGCTCGACATCGTCGCCGCGGCCGGGGTGTGGCCGGCGGCCAGGGCGACTTCTCGCTGGGTAGCCCTGGATCAACGGCCTCCGGGCCTGGCCGAACCAGTTGACGATCTGGAGTTCGGCCTGGGTGACCCCAGGCCTGTGCTGGCGGCGGAGGACGAGCTTGAAGGTCCTGGAGCGGGCTTCGCCGCCCGCCGACGTCGACGACCTGGGCGACCGACCCCGGCGCTCAGTACGCTCGCGCCATCGGCGTGGTCGCCCGTCCTCCCGCCGGCCCCGACCGTGGGCCGAGAGCTGCGTGACATCCGCCCGATCACCGCATCGCCCGGCCCACCTTCGTCGTGCGCGGCTTCGACGACAAATTTGCCGTTGGTGGACACCGGGCTGATCGAAGCCGCTGACAGGCGACGATACCGCGGGTGTCAGCTCGGCCGACGCCGGCTTCGACGACCCGAGGACATCGCCTGCTCTCGATGACAAGTCGCGCTGGAAGACCGATCTCGGGACGGACGCTCTTCAGCCAGGCGCGGCGAACCCTCGGGTGCAGCCAGCCCTGCGATACCTCGTGATCTGCTGCCTGCGCTCCACCGAGCCTGGTTCCAGCCAGCCGCCAGATGGGACCAGGTAACTGGACATCGTCACCTGCGCGAGGACGGCTCGATACCAGTACCTGGTTCGCTAGCCGCTTCGCCCGGTCAGCGCCGGAAGAGGCCAGACCTCGAGTTCGGCATTGCTCGATGGTAACGGACGACGACGATCGGCACGCCGGCGGCCACGATCGCCGCGAACGCCGGAACAGCGAACGAAGACGGGCCAGGTGACATGGCGGGCGGCATGGAAGCGGTGGCCAGCCCGGCAACGGTGGGCGTATTACGCCATCCATCTGAAGGTGTAATCGACCGGCTCGTCGACCTTTGACGGCCGGCAGTTCGAGTGGATCGACAGGCCGATCAGCATCCGGGCCGGAAGACGACGACAGGCGATGCGCCGGCATCACGGACGACGTGGACCCCGTCCGCGCCGGACTCCAGGGTGGGTCAGCAGTCGATTCGGGACGAACGGAACATCCAGATCCCGGCAGGTGGCGGCGGCTCGGCCCGCGCGCCAGGAACTGGCGCCTGAAGATGCTCTCCACCTTTACCTGAAGATCGACGCGCCAAAGCGCAGGCGGCCGTTGGCGGAAGATCGCTCCATGCACAGGTAGGCGACGTCTGACCAGGTGCTCGTCAGGCGTCGGCAGCTCAGCCGTATCTGCGCACGGCTTCGGGCCGATACCAGCGGCGTGGATGCAGCTGGGCCCGCTCGACTTCGGCTCGCCGTTCGCTCGACCCGCCCACCAGACGCCGAAGACGTCGAGCAGATCCACGACGATCGACCTCGGAGATCGCGTTGGCAATGACCTTCGCGGCCGTCGACGAGCGCCCGGCAGGCCTGCCGCCGGCAACCCTTCGCCTTGCTTGTCAGCCCTGCCGCCCCAGCACCTGCCTTTATCGCCTTGGCGTACTACTCATCTGCTGCTTAGGCCTCAGCCAG
Organism: Acidimicrobiales bacterium; assembly: GCA_030448245.1. Classification (GTDB taxonomy): domain Bacteria; phylum Actinomycetota; class Acidimicrobiia; order Acidimicrobiales; family JAUJNH01; genus JAUJNH01. The sequence continues at coordinate 179,862 of JAUJNH010000004.1, read as the reverse complement.
ACTCTCAGGCCCCGTATTAATCGCGACCGAGCGCCGGCTCTCCCTCGCCATAGAAGCCCTGCAATCCGCCAGCCCGTCGGCACCAACCTTGCCGAGCAGAGCGACGGAGGAATCCGCGCCTTTGCGCCAGAAACCGAGAACGGGCGCAGATATACAGGTCGATACCGTCGGCGGCTTTAGCGCCGGATCGAACCTGCCGCCATGCTGTCGACGACACCACCCAGCGCAGCTCCTGCGCAGCGAATTCGCTATTTTTCTTGTAACAGCGCGAGCTGCGGGTGATAAAGGCGGTGATCCCAGCGTCGTAATCCCAGCCAGCTGGAATTGGCGTCAACTGACCACGCCAGCGGCTGCCGCTGAGGTCGGCAACGAGGCCCCGGGAACTTCGCCGGGGCAATCTGGTCAGCGCCAGCCAGCCGATCAACGGTAAACGCGTGGAAAGGAGACGCGGAGGTAGATCTCTTCACGTAAGTAGATAGGCAAATCCTCGGCCCGGCCGCATTCGTGACCGCCCGGCCAGTGGGCATCCCTGACCGGCAGGCTCGACAAGGGACTGGGAACCGAGGGCAATCATGGGTATCGATACCGAAGACATCTTCACGTGGAGTATCCTCACCCTTCGCCCGATAAGCGATCTCGGGCATCTTCAGCGCTGGCCGGCCTCATCGGCCGTCGACCTGGCGATCTTCGCCCCGGCGCCGTGGCGCCGTCGCCGACCGCGCAAATCGGTATAGCCCACGTCCTGGGAACCGATCTGACGCCGCCCGGAACTCTGGCCTACATTAATCACCTGGTCGGGCGTTGGTATGTTCGCTGGCGCTCCCTCGATCCCGAACGCTCTCGATGACGCCACCTCCGCAGGACTTGGCCTCGCCGACCTCATTGGGCAATGCGAGAATGGCGAGATACGGCGATATCGCGCCGTCATCGCCAGCCAAATCGGTTCCGGAGATGGGCAATCAGCCAGAGACGACGGTCAGGCCACTACCCCTAATGAAATCGCTCACCGCCCGCGACCAGGAGCCAGCCAGTACTCCCGAACAGTCAGCCAGGAGGAAATCGCGGGTGCAACCGATTTCCGCCGCTCGATGGTAATCGCGCGGCCCAGCTGTACTGGGTGATACGGCTCAGACTGAACTGACGACGATCAGCTCGATACAGCCTGGCTCCCAGCCTTCGAAGACGGCGGTATGGCGCGCTGAACAGCAGGGTGGCCGATTCGGCTGGTCATCCCGGCATCGGCAGAGCAGACACCGCCGGTGATGTGGTCAGTATTTTACTCAGGCAATGCCGAGTCGAGATGACGCAGGCACCTGCCCGCTGCATCCGGCGGATGCCGTCATGACGTGCCGCCGTCATCAGACGCGCCGAAGGTCATCGCAGGTGGGCGCGTAACGCCGAGCGGCAGATAAATAACGCGGCTTCGCCGTTCAGCGTCGTCCGCCGTATTGGCGCCGCACGAAACCCCGGCCCCGAATGTCGCCGAGCATGATCAATTCGCCGACCCATGAAACCGTGAAGAAGAACTTCCATCCAGACGGCGTAGATATGTGCTGGCGCCAGCCGAGCGCCAGATGCCCTCACCGAAGGATCTGGCGGACGACGGCCTCGCATTACGACATGCGTATCGACGGGTCTGGCCGAAGGCGTAGATCATGACCTCGGTGAAGAAGTCCATCCGAAGATGCGGGCCTCGTCAGCGGATAATCAGCCTGCAGGCCCAGCCGGAACGCGCGATTTCAGCAGCAATGTGTCGGCCTGCACCTGCTTCCCTGGCGCTGACTCGCTGGCGCTACGCTGGAAGGTCGACTGCGCACTGGCTACGGCGAGTGCATCTGAGTATATGGGCGTCGCTGCCCTCGGCCGTAGTACGGCGGGTCATCGGCGTCAACTGCTCGTCGGGATCCTCTCATTCAGGTGGGCCGGTCACGCCGGGCTGGTACTCATCTTCTTTGTCTGGTGGTAACGTTGCAGGCCCTCGATCTCCGGGCTGGCGTCCACTTACTGATGATGTGACGGTGGGCTGCCCGTGCTCGACGGCGGCGCTGCTTAGGCGGCAGAACTGCGTGGTAGTGTGGCCGCCCCGGGATAGAACTGACAGCTCGTCATCGGAGAGATAACTCGACCATGCCGCCAGGCGAAGTGAAAATTCACCACGCGTAGGCGCCGCCCCCGAATTGGCATGAGACCTGGAACTCATCTTGCGCCCTCGCTGGCCAGCGTTCATCTTGTTCGGCAACACGCCGGCCGCGCTGCAGCAGCTCGTCGCGCTTCGAAGCCCCGCCACGCTGATGACGTTCCAGCCGGCGCCCCAGAAGTACGCCGCCAGCTTCCTGGATGATCTTGCCGTTGCCGCGCAACCTCCAGGCGCAGGTACGGTCACAGATCAGGTCAGCTGTGCGCAGGCGGCCAGCGAGAAGCGCGCCGAGCGACTCGAACCGTCGCGCTCGCCAGAACGCCCACGCAGGCCCTGCTGGTGGCTCCAGCGGTTACCGAGGTAAGCGATTGAACCGGACTGATGGATGGCGGTGATCGACGAAGATATCGTTGCCGTCATTACCCGAAGTCGGGCATGAGCATCAGGTGGGGTACGACGATTTGGGCCGGCATTACCTCTGGCGGAGATGATGCGTAGTCGTTCTCGATCAGGCAATACGTTCGAGAAGGCTCGGGCAGCCGTCGCGTAACTGACCGCGTCGCAGGCCTGTCGTACCTGCTGGAAGAGTGGTTGAAGCCGACATCGATCCTGGCGACGCCGGCTATGCATAACTGGAGGAAGATCCCCTCGGCGGGCAGGCCTGAGTCGGTGCGCTCACACCGGATGAAAACGGTCACCGCTCGTGGTATAAAGAATGGCAAATTCTGATGTAGGGCGTGGGCCACTGCTGGCGCAGAAACCTGCCTCGCGACGCCAGGCCGCTCCGGCATCAACATCAAACGCAAATGCAGCGCGTTGCGCCCGTGGTGTCGACGACGGCGTCGAAACCGTCGAGCCACTCCTGGGTCACCGACTGGATCGATGTCGGAAGCTGGCGTCGAAGATCATCCCGTCGTCAATGCATAATGATCCCCGCAGACCCGCTGACCGCTGACGCTTGCCATCGACCGCCGGGCGCGATATCGACCGCCGTGAAACCGCACACCGGCAGACTGGCAATTTAATTTGGGCGTAGGCGTGAGCGTGGCGCAACGGGATTCTCGGCTCCACCTGAACCAGCGGATGGAGCTGCAGGCCGACAACTGAACTGCAGCTGGACGGCCGGCTCGTGATCGGCGATCATCGAGGTGCCGCCCATGTCGAAGGTGACGGCGTCGGGGAAGCCGGCGGCGGCCGCGGCCCAGCCGGCTGCCGCCGCTCCCCCCGCCGGGCCCGACAGCAGCAGCCTGGCGGGGGCCCGGGCCGCATCGTCTACCGGCACCAGCCCGCCGGCCGAGGTCAGCACCAGCACCGCTGGTGCCAGGTCCTGGAGACGGCCCAGGTACTCGGCGCACAGCGGCCGCAGGTAGGCGTTGGCCGTGGTGGTCGAGAGCCGCTCGTACTCGCGGTGCTGCGGTGACAGCTCGAAGCTGCAGGTCACGTCGAGGCCGCGAGCCCGCAGCTCCTCGGCCACCGCCTGCTCGTGGCTGGGATCGAGGTCGCTGTGCAGCAGGCACACGGCCACGGCCTCCACCCCGTCCGGCACCTGGGGCACCGGCCCGAGCGGGGCCAGCTCCTCGCCGTCCGGGCCGAGCCGGCCGGCCACCTCGAGCCGCAGCTCCCGGGGCACCAGCGGTGCCGGCCTCCGCGCCGTGGGGTCGTACAGCGCCGGCCTGTCCTGCCGGGCGATCTCGATCAGGTCGGCGAAGCCGGCGTTGGTGACCAGGGCCACCCGCGCGCCCTGCCGCTCGAGCAGGGCGTTGGTGGCCACCGTCGTGCCGTGGGCCAGCACGTCAGGAGCGAAGCGGGAGACGCCGGTGGTCACGGCCTCGGAGGGGTCGGTGGGGGTCGAGAGCACCTTGGTGATCCGGCCGTCCTCGGCCACGACGTCCGTGAACGTCCCCCCTGTGTCGACCCCGACTCGCACAGGTGCGTTCCTAGCAGCGGTCGCGAGCACCTCGGTCCGCCGACCTGGTAGCCCGGGAAGGGTGCGGCTCTTCGTGGGCGTCTGGCCATCACCGGGGGTGGCGGCGGCGGTGGCGGGCCTGCCCAGGCCCGATGAGCCGTCGGTGCGCTGGACGACGGCCGAGCAGTGGCACGTGACGCTGAGCTTCCTGGGCGAGGTGGCCGAAGGCGACGTGCCGGCGGTCGTCGAGGCGCTCAGCGTGGTGTCGCGGGCCCAGCCCTCCGTCAGGGCCGTGGTGGGCCCGCTGACCTCTCGGCTGGGCCAGCACGCCCTGGTGGCGCCCGTTGCTGGTCTCGACGACCTGGCGCAGGCCGTCACCCAAGCCAAGCGCGATCTGGGCCAGCCGGTGGAGCCGCGCCCATTCCACGGTCACCTGACGCTGGCCCGGGGAAGGGGTCGCCGCGCCGTCCCCCTCTCCCTGCCGGGACAGCCGGTGTCGGCGAGCTGGGACGTCGAGGAGGTCGCGCTCGTCCGGAGTCGGATCGACGGGAAGGGCGCCCGCTACGAGACCCTGGAGGCGCTCCGCCTCGATCCCCGCCCGCCGCAGCCCTAGTTCCAGGGCCCCAGCGCCGTCGGCGCTTCCCTTGATCGGGCTCGTCGGCCCGGTCAGGGCTCGACCAGCTGCACGTGGTCGGAGCCGAGGCGGCTCTCCAGCGACTTCAGGAGCTTGGACGTCGCCTCCTCACGGCCGTCGTGCACGACCACCGCGTCGGTGGCGTGGCGGCTCAGCCAGTCGTTGCGGCGCCCGAGCGCGATCCCGGCCTCCTGCTTGGTGGCCGGGATCTTGCGGCCGACCGTCACCACCTCGCGCGCCCCTCCCAGCAGCGTGCGGTGGTGCTCCTGGGCCTGGGGCCGCCAGACGCCCTCCATCGACGGGTAGGGCAGCACCACGACGTAGGGCACACCCAGTGAAGCGGCGGCCTCGACGCCGAGCTGCGGGGCGCCGAGGTCCATCCCGGAGAGCACCGTGAGATCCGGGTGCAGCAGCTTCTCGGCCAAAAGGCGAGCCCGCAGGAGGTCCCGGACCCGGTCGGCGACAGGGTTCGGGTCGTAGCCGCCGAGGCCGGGCGGCCGCAGTCCGCCAACGAGGAGCGGGTGGCCCGAGATGGTGTCCACCTTCTCCGGCACGAGGTCGGTGGGCCCGGCCGCCTCGATGCCTCCCGCCGGCGGGCGCTCTCCGCCCCCACCCTTCTGTTCGACGCAGGCCCTCACGGCAAGTCGGTCGACCAGGTCGTTCATCGGGTCCCCCGAGTGACCCTTGACCCACTGCAGGATCAGGCGCCCGGACTGGAAGTGGACGACAAGCGGCTCCCAGAGGTCCCGGTTGGCCACCGGCTGGCGCTGGCTGTTCTTCCAACCCTTCGCCATCCAGCCCACGTACCACCTGTCCCGCCAGCAGTTGACGACGTAGGTGGAGTCGCTGACGATCACGAGCCGGCCGTCCAGCTGCTCGCAGGCGTCCAGCACGGCCTGCAGCTCCATCCGCTGGTTCGTGGTGGAAGCCGAGAACCCGCTGCGCCACCGCCCGCCCGGCACCGCCCACGCCCAGCCTCCGGGCCCGGGGTTCCCGCTGCAGGCCCCGTCGGTGTACACGGTGGTCGTCGAGCTCATCGCCCCGCATCCTGGCGCACCGGCGCGGTCGATGGCAGCGTGTCGGGCATCAGCGGGTTCGTGGGATCATTGGTGCATGGACGACGGGATGATCTTCGACGGGTTCAGCCACCAGCTCCCCGACATCGATCCGTCGGAGACCCAGGAGTGGCTCGACGGCTTCGACGCCGTCGTCGACCACCACGGGCGCAACCGCGCCCGCTACCTGCTGATGCGGATGCTGGAGCGGGCCAAGTCGCAGCAGGTCGGCTTCCCGGCCAGCGTGTCCACGCCCTACATCAACACCATCCCGCCCGAGTTCGAGCCGTGGTTCCCGGGCGACGAGCACACGGAGCGGCGGATCCGCGCCTTCATCCGGTGGAACGCCGCCGTGATGGTGACCCGGGCCCAGATCCGCTCCGAGGGGATCGGTGGCCACCTCTCCAGCTACGCCAGCTCGGCGTCGCTGATCGAGGTCGGCTTCAACCACTTCTTCCGCGGCAAGGACGACGGCGGCTTCGGCGACCAGGTCTTCTTCCAGGGCCACGCCGCCCCCGGCATCTACGCCCGAGCCTTCCTCGAGGGCCGCCTGACCGAGAACGACCTCGACCACTTCCGCCAGGAGGTGGGCCGCGTCGGCCTGTCGTCGTACCCCCACCCGCGGCTCATGCCCGACTTCTGGGAGTACCCGACGGTGTCGATGGGCCTCGGCCCGATCAACGCCATCTACCAGGCCCGGTTCAACCGCTACCTCGAGAACCGCCGGCTGGCCGACACCAGCAGGGCCCGGGTGTGGGCGTTCCTGGGCGACGGCGAGTGCGACGAGCCCGAGTCGCTCGGCGCGCTCTCGCTGGCCGCCCGCGACCAGCTCGACAACCTGATCTTCGTGGTGAACTGCAACCTGCAGCGCCTGGACGGCCCGGTGCGGGGCAACGGCAAGATCATCCAGGAGCTCGAGGCGTACTTCCGGGGCGCCGGCTGGAACGTCATCAAGGTGGTGTGGGGCTCGAAGTGGGACGAGCTGCTGCAGCGCGACACCGCCGGCGTGCTGCTGAACAAGATGAACGCCACCGTCGACGGCGAGTTCCAGAACTACGCCACCCGGGGCGGCGCCTACGTGCGGGAGAACTTCTTCGGCCCAGACCCCCGCCTGCGCAAGCTGGTCGAGCACCTCTCCGACGACGAGCTGGCCGCCCTGCCCCGGGGCGGCCACGACTACCGCAAGCTCTACGCCGCCTACAAGGCCGCCGTCGAGCACGAGGGCAGCCCCACCGTCATCCTGGCCAAGACCATCAAGGGGTGGACGCTGGGCCCGGAGATCGAGGCCCGCAACGCCACCCACCAGATCAAGAAGATGAGCCGCAACCAGCTGAAGGCGATGCGGGACCGGCTCCACCTGGAGGAGGAGATCCCCGACGAGGCGCTGGACGCCGACGACCCGCCGTACTACCGGCCGGCCGAGGGCAGCGACGCCCATGAGTACCTGATGGGGCGGCGCCGGCAGCTGGACGGGTCGCTCCCCCGCCGTGTCGTGCGCAAGTCGACCTTCACCCAGCCCGACGACGCCGTGTTCAGCGAGTTCGACAAGGGCTCGGGGAAGCAGGCGGTGTCGACCACCATGGGCTTCACCAAGCTGCTGCGGAACCTGCTCCGGGACAAGGGCATGGGCTCGCGGGTGGTGCCGATCATCCCCGACGAGGCCCGCACCTTCGGGATGGACCCCCTCTTCACCGAGGTCAAGATCTACGCCCCCTTCGGCCAGAAGTACGACCCCGTCGATGCCGGCATGCAGCTGTCGTACCGCGAGTCGTCGTCCGGCCAGATCCTCGAGGAGGGCATCTCGGAGGCCGGCTCGATGGCCAGCTTCACGGCCGCCGGCACGGCCTACGCCACCTGGGGCCAGCCGCTGGTGCCCTTCTTCATCTTCTACTCGATGTTCGGCTTCCAGCGGGTCGGCGACCTGATCTGGGCGTTCGGCGACATTCGGGGCCGGGGCTTCCTGTGCGGCGCCACCGCCGGGCGGACGACGCTGAACGGCGAGGGGCTGCAGCACGAGGACGGCCACAGCCTGCTGCTGGCGTCGAGCGTGCCCAACCTGTGCGCCTACGACCCGGCGTTCGCCTACGAGACGGCGGTGATCGTCAAGGACGGCATCCGCCGGATGTACGGGCAGGTGCCCGAGGACCGCTTCTACTACCTGACCCTCTACAACGAGAACCAGCAGATGCCGGCTCGCCCCGAGGGGGTCACCGACCACGACATCACCGGTGGTGTCTACCGCTTCCTCGACGCCCCGGACGGCCCCAGCCGAACGGCCACCCTGCTGTTCAGCGGCAGCGCCAACGTCGCCGCCCTCGAGGCTCGCCGGCTGCTGGCCGAGGAGTTCGACGTCGCCGCCTCAGCCTGGTCGGTCACCTCGTACAAGGGGCTGCGCGAGGACGCGCTCACCACCGAGCGGTGGAACCGGCTGCACCCGGGCGAGCCGCCCCGCTCGTCGATCCTCCTCGACCAGCTGGGAGGCTCGGCCGGCCCGGTCGTGGCGGTGAGCGACTTCATGAAGGCGGTCCCCGACCAGGTCGGCCGCTTCCTGGCCGACCGGGGGTTCACCCCCCTCGGAACCGACGGCTACGGGCGCAGCGACACCCGCCCGGCCCTGCGCCGCCACTTCGAGGTCGATGCCGCTCACATCGTGGTGGCCACCCTCGCCGCCCTGGCCGAGGTCGGCGAGGCCAAGTCCCAGGAGGTGGCGCAGGCCATCGAGACGTTCGGGATCGACCCGGAGGCCATGAACCCGCTCAACGCCTGACCAGGCGCGATGCCACCCGGGGCCAGAGCCCCGGGCGGCGTCGCATCGGCCCCTCGATGAAGAGGACGTGGAGAACTAGTACCGCTCGCGCTCGACGACGGTGCGGCTGCCGTAGGCGGGATCGGCGACGGCGCTGTCGCGCGCGCCACGGCGCCGGGGGGCGAAGATCGCCAAGTCGACGGCGATGCCGATGAGGCCGGCCAGCATCAGGATGATCCCGACCACCTTGAGGTCGATGCCCGAGATCGCGACGTCCAGGGCGAAGGTGAGGATGGCCCCCACTGCGATCAGGAAGACGCCTGCACCGATACCCATGATTGCTCCTTCGGTTCTGGGGGAGGTCCCCGGTCGAGCCTGCTGGTCAGGGATACCCACTGGCCGGTGCTCACGAACCGCGGCCGGGCCGAGATTTTGCCCATCTACCCCAAAGCCCTTACCGTGGCAGCATCTGTGCATGGCCCCGACCCTCACCCTCAGCCTCGACGCCAAGGCCGACGCCCTCCTCTCCAAGGACCCGCTCGCCCTGCTGATCGGCATGGTGCTCGACCAGCAGATCGCCCTCGAGAAGGCCTTCCGGGGCCCGTACGACCTCAAGCAGCGGCTCGGTGTGGCCAAGCTGGACGCCACCCAGCTGGCCTCGTGGGACAGCGACGAGCTGATCACCGCCTTTGTCACCCCGCCCGCGCTGCACCGCTACCCGGCGGCCATGGCTCGCCGCGTGCAGGAGCTGTGCCGGGTGGTCGTCGACCAGTACGGCGGCAAGGCGGACCGGATCTGGCGGAAGGCCGCCGACGGCACCGACCTGCTGGCCCGCGTCCGTGCCCTCCCCGGCTTCGGCGAGCAAAAGGCGCGGATCTTCGTCGCCCTGCTCGGCAAGCAGCTGGGTGTCGACGTGCCGGGCTGGCGGGAGGCGGCGGGCCCCTATGGCGAGGAGGGCAGCCGGCGCTCGGTCGCGGACATCACGGGCCCTGAGAGCCTGGCCGAGGTGCGGGCCTACAAGCAGCAGATGAAGGCCGCCGCCAAGGCGGACAAGCGCGGCGCGTCGGGGGGCGGCAGGGCCACAAAGGCGGCGAAGGGCTGAGGCCGGCGGCGGGCCCGCCGGGTACCGTCGACGGCCGTGAAGGTCACGGCCAACGGCGAGGAGCGGATCCTCCCCGAGGGGTCGACCGTCGTGGATCTGCTCGACCTCCTCGGCCTCGGCGCCCGGTGGGTGCTGGTCGAGCGGAACGGCGAGCCGGTCGAGCGGGCCCAGCTGGCATCCACGCCGCTGGCCGAAGGGGACCGCCTCGAGCTCGTGCGCGCCGTCGCCGGCGGCTGAGCCGGCCGACGTCGTGGACGAGCACCCCCTCCTGGTCGGCCGCCGCCTCTATCTGTGCACCCCGGACCGCCCCGACCTCCCGGGGTTCCTGGCCGCCTGCGCGCGAGGCGGGGTCGACCTCGTGCAGCTGCGGGAGAAGCACCTCGAGGCCCGGCCCCTGCTGCGGCGGGCCGAGCTCGCCGCCGCCGTCTGCCGGGATCTGGGCGTCCCGTTCGTCCTGAACGACCGGCCGGACCTGGCCCTGGAGTCCGGCGCGGACGGGGTCCACGTCGGCCAGGACGACGCGCCGGCGTCGCTCTGCCGCCGCCTCCTCGGCCCGGATGGGCTGATCGGCCTGTCGACCCACGCCCCGGACCAGCTGGCCGCCGCGGCCGACGAGCCGGTCGACTACACCTCAGTAGGGCCGGTGGTGGCCACGCCCACCAAGCCGGGCCGCAGCGGCGTCGGCCTCGGCTACGTCACCCATGCCGCCCGCCATGCCACCCGGCCCGTCTTCGTCACCGGGGGCGCCTCCCCGGCGTCCGTGCCGGCGATCGTGGCTGCCGGCGGCCGCCGGATCGTCGTCGTCCGCTGGCTCACCGAGGCCGCCGAACCCGAGGCGGCGGCCCGGGCCCTCCTCTCGGCGCTGGACCGGGCGGTTGCCGCGGCTAGCGAACCAGGTACTGGTGGGCCGAGCCGTCCCTCGCGCAGGTGACGACGTCCAGCTGGCCTGGTCCCACCTTCGGTGCCCGCCGGCTGGAACCAGGCCGGCGGGAGCGCAAGGCAGCAGATCGGACGAGACCGCAGGGCGCTGGCTGCACCCGAGGGAACCGTTCGCTCGCGCCCTGGCGAAGAGCGTCCTCGTCCCGAGACGTCACGGTTCTCCCAGCGGGGTGACCTCCCGGTCGAGCCACCCGAGGAGCACGGCGATGGCCCTCGGGTCGTGTCGAAGCTGGTGGCCGGCCGAGCTGACCACCCGCAGGTCGGCCTGCTCGTCAGCGGCTTCGACCAGGGCCCGGGCGTCCACCAACGGCACCCGGTCGTCGTCGGAGCCGTGCACGATGAGCAGGGGCCGGGGCGGGATGCGGTGGATCAGCCGGACCGGGCGGATGTCACGCAGCTCCTTGGCCCACCGGTCGGGGTCGGGTGGGAAGGACGGGTCGCGCACCACGCCGATGGCGCGAGCGTGCTCGAGGAAGCGCCGGGGGTCGGTCGCCCAGTCGTCGACGTCGGCGGGGGCGGCGAAGCTCGCCGCGCCCAGGACCCGCTCGTCCTCCGCCGCCAGGCACAGGCCCAACGCCCCGCCCAGGCCGAACCCGCAGATCCAGGCGCCGGCCACGTCCGGTTCGGCCAGCAGCGCCTCGAGCGCGGCCCGGAGGTCGTTGATCCAGCCGCCCAGCGAGAAGTCGCCCTGGCTGCCGGCCACACCCCGCAGGGCCGCGGTCAGGCAGACCCACCCCGACCCGGCGGCGATCCGGTCGGCCAGCTCGGGGTAGGTCAGCCACCCGCGGGCCGACCCCTGCGAGAGCTCGGGGAACGGGTGGGCGATGAGGAGGCCGGCCCGGGCCCGGGCCCCGCCAGCCGCCGAGGCCTGGGGACGGGCCAGGTGCGCCTCGAGGCGGAGACCGTCGCTGACCAGCTCCACCGGGGCCAGCGGCCTAGGCCCGCGTGCGGTGGCGTTGCGCCTTGGACAGCGTGTAGGACCGGTTCCGGGCCTCGGGCAGCGTGTCGGGCCCGAAGACGACGTACTGCTCGCTCTGCAGCAGCTCGTGGACGACCGCCTCGTCGAGGAGCGGGTCGTCGAGGTCGTAGACGACCTGGGAGCGCTTGTCACCGACGAACCGGTGGTGCTCGAGGCGAGGGGGGCGCGTGGCCATGGGCCCGCCATCTAAGCGCGGCGCAGGCCCTCCCCGGGGACGGGAAGGGCCTGCTCCGACAGCTCGCTGGAAAGATCCGGCGACGATGTGTTGGCGCGAGCGGGACGAGGTCTCGCACGCCTCCGGAACGGTGGGCCGGTGGGATTCCACCAGCGGACCAGCAGCCGCTAGCGGCCGCCCACCTCCAGGGTCCCAGGATGACTACCGATCTTCAGCTGGACCACCTCCTTCCTCTGGTGCCGGAAAGTGAACCACAGGACGCGCCGTACGTGTGCAGCTTTCCGCCCTGCGCTACTCCTCGGCAGGAGGGCCGACCGCCGAGATCGCCTGCAGGTAGGCGAGCTGGGCGGCCAGCACGGCCTGCACCTGGTGCGGGCTCACCTCCATGCCGGCCTGCTCGGCCCGGTCGAGGACGGCGGCGAGCGCCTCGGCCTCGTCGACCACGACCTCGCCCTCGACCGGCTCGCCGGTGGTGCTGCCCGCCAGCCCCAGTTCACGCAGGTGATCGAGGCTGTGGTCCAGGATCTGGCGGACCTCGTCGTAGGAGAGCTGCGCGGTGACGTCCTCGGGCAGGTGGTCGGCCACCCACTGGACGGCCTCGTCGAGGTCGAACACGGCTCGCGGCGGGAGGCCGTCGAGTCGCCGGGCCTCACGGCCGATGGCGCCGGCCGCCACCGCCATGACGAGGGCGATGACGAGGACCGAGATGACGATGGCCACCTCCAGAACGTACCGGCGGCCCGCGGCGTCTGGCAGCCGACGGGGTCAGATGCCGACGCGCTGGGCGAGCAGCTCGCGGTGGTAGGTCGGGTCGCCCAGCAGCAGCTCGGTCGTCTTGGCCCGCTTGAAGTACAGGTGGGCGGGGTGCTCCCAGGTGAAGCCGATGCCCCCGTGGATCTGGATGCTCTCGCCGGCGGCGTGGAAGTAGGCGTCGGAGCAGTACGCCTTGGCCAGCGAGGCGACGACCGGCAGCTCGCCGCTGTCCTCCTGGGCGCACCAGCTGCCGTAGTAGGCGGCCGACTTGGCCGACTCGACCTCGACCAGCAGGTCGGCGCACTTGTGCTTGATGGCCTGGAACGACCCGATCGGCCGCCCGAACTGGATCCGGTCCTTGGCGTACTGCACGCTCATCTCGAGGACGCGCTGGGCGCCTCCCACCTGCTCGTTGGCCAGCCCCACCGCGGCCAGGTCGAGGGTCTTGGACAGGATGGGCCAGCCCCCTCCGTCGGTGCCCACGAGCTCGCCGGCCACGCCGTCCAGCTCGATCCGGGCCTGCTTGCGGGTCAGGTCCATCGTGCTGAGCGGCGTGCGGGTGAGCCCGGCGGCGTCAGCCTGGACGGCGAAGATCGACGTGCCGGCTTCGGTCGTGGCCGGGACCAGGAGCAGGTCGGCCACCAACCCGTCGAGGACGTAGGTCTTGTGGCCGGTGAGGGCGTGGCCCGCGCCCGACCTGGTGGCGCGGAGGGCGATCCCGGCTTCGTCCCAACGGCCTGCGTCCTCGGTCAGCCCCACCGTGGCGATGGTCTCGCCGCTGGCGATCCCCGGCAGGTGGCGGGCCTGCGCCTCTGCGTCGCCGGACACCAGCAGCAGGTTGGCGGCCAGCACGACCGACGAGAAGAAGGGGGCGCACAGCAGCGCCCGGCCCATCTCCTCGAGGACGATGCCGAGCTCGACGAAGCCGAAGCCCTGGCCGCCGAGCTCCTCGGGGATGGCCAGGCCCTGGAGCCCCAGCTGGTCGCTCATCTGCGACCACACTCCCGGGTCGTAGCCCTCGGCCGTCTCCATCAGCCGGCGCACCTCCGACTCCGGCGACTTCTGCTCGAGGAACCGGCGGATCCCGGCCCGCAGCTCCTCCTGGTCCTCGCTGAAGGCGAAGCTCATCGGTGCGTCCTCCCTGCCGGCGACCGGGCCACCGGCTGATCATCCCACCCGCCGCAGGCGTACTCGCCCACATCGACCTGGTGGATCGATGGCAGGCTCGACGGCATGGCCACCCCCGTGCGGCTCCACTGGTCCGACAGCGGTGCCGAGGTCCACTCGCTGGTGGTGGGCCCGGTCGACAACAACGTCTTCATCATCCGCTGCAAGCGGACGGGGGAGGCCGTGCTGCTCGACGCGGCCAACGAGCACGACCGGCTTCTCCCGCTGTGCCAGCGGCTCGGCGTGCGCCGGGTCCTCGAGACGCACGGCCACTGGGACCACATCCAGGCCGTCCCCGCCCTGCGCGACGCGGGCTACGACGTGGCCATCACTGCGGCCGACGCTCCGATGCTGCCCTCCTACGACTCGCTGCTCGAGGACGACTCGGTCGTCGAGGTCGGCGAGCTCCGCCTCAAAACCCTCGCCACCCCCGGCCACACCCCGGGCTCGATGTGCTTCCTCCTGGAGGGCACGCCGCTGCTGTTCAGCGGCGACACGCTCTTCCCCGGCGGGCCGGGGAAGACCAGCCTGCCCGGCGGCGACTTCCCCACGATCCTCCGGTCGATCGACGAGCGCCTCTTCCCCCTCGACCCCGGCACCCTGGTCCTCCCCGGCCACGGCGCCGACACCACGATCGGCGCCGAGCACCCCCACCTCCAGGAGTGGGCGGACCGGGGCTGGTGACGGGGCGGCCACCGCCGGTCAAGCAGCGGGTCGCCGCTCGCCTGCTCCTGGCCACCTGCACCCTGGCCCTCGGCCTCGGTCTCGGCACCGCCGTCGCGGTGGTGGGCGTGCTCGACCTCCAGCACCCACGGCTGACCGTCCGTTCGCCGGGCCAGGCGGAGGGGCGCCTGGACCGCGGCGTGCACGAGCTGTTCGTGGTGCGCAACGCCCCCGGCGGAGGGCCGCCGCTCAGCGAGTCGCGCCCGGCCTGCACGGTGACCGAGCTGGCCGGCGGCCGCGAGGCGCCACCGGTGAGCACCGAGGCCGGCTTCGGGGCCGTGCGGGTGCAGCGGGACGGGCGGCACCGGGTCAGCTGCACATCGACCATCCCACTCAGGGTCGACGTGGATCACCGCGAAGGCGGCCTCGACTCCTACCTGACCGCGTTCGGCCGCGGCCTCGTCCCCGCCGTGGTCCTGACGGTGCTGGCCGCCGTCCTCGCCGCCCGAGCCCTGGTGGCGATGCGGCAGCTGCGGACGGATCCGACCTGACGCACCGGTCCGGCCCGTCCGAGGCCGCCTGGAGGTCCGGCCCCATTGCACCCATTGGCCGGCCGACCCGCGACGGTACGATGCCGTGCCCATGGCCCCTCCGCTGCGCCGGGCGGCGGCCCGCTGCTCGCTGAGCACCTCGGCCGGTCCAGCCCCCGGCTGGCGCAGCGGGCGATGAAGCTGCCGGCCGAGGCCCGAGGGGTCCTGCCCAGCCAGCGCCTGCACGAGGCCATCGACGAGGGGATCATCTCGGCCGGAAGCTTCACGATCCCCCGCAGGAACGTGCAGCCGGCCAGCCTCGACCTGCGGCTGGGCGAGGTCGCCTACCGGATCCGCTGCAGCTTCCTGCCCGACCGCCACACGGTCGACGTCAAGATGAAGGACTACATCCTCGGTGAGCTCGACCTCCACCGGGACGGGGCGCTGCTCGAGACCAACCGGCCGTACCTCATCCCGCTGAAGGAACGGGTGTCGCTGCCCGCCGGGATGCGGGCCAAGGCCAACCCGAAGAGCTCGACGGGGAGAGCCGACGTGTTCACCCGCGTGATCACCGACGAGAGCTACCGCTTCGACGAGGTGTCCGACGGCTACGACGGCCCGCTGTACCTCGAGGTGGTCCCCCTGTCGTTCGCCGTGCGCGTCCGCGAGGACCTCAGCCTCAACCAGCTGCGGCTGTCGGTGGGGCGGGCCGAGCTGGACGACGCCGACATCCGGTCGTTCCACGAGCACACCCCGCTGCTGTTCGACCGCGGCCGCCCCGTGCCTCCCGATCGGCTGGCTTTGTCCGACGGCATGTTCCTCAGCCTCGACCTGCGGGGCGACGACAGCGGCCGGGTCGGCTACCGGGCTCGGGACAACGCGCCCCTGCTCGACCTCACGGCCACCCGGCCGGCCGACCCGCGGCCGTACTGGGAGGCGGCCGAGCGCGAGGAGGGCGACCGCATCGTGCTCTCCCCCCAGCGCTTCTACCTGCTGATGTCGAAGGAGTCGGTGCAGATCCCCCCGTCGCTGGCGTCCGAGATGACCGCCTACGACCCGACCAGCGGCGAGCTGCGCACCCACTACGCCGGGTTCTTCGACCCCGGTTTCGGCTACGACCCCCAGGGATGGCTGCGGGGCTCGCGGGCCGCCCTCGAGGTGCGGGCCCACGACGTCCCCTTCATGGTCGAGAGCGGCCAGCGGGTGTGCAAGCTGACCTTCGAGCACATGCTCGAAGAGCCCCAGCAGCTGTACGGCGCCAGCATCGGCTCGAGCTACCAGGGCCAGGAGGAGACCCTGGGCAAGCACTTCCTGCGGCCTGCGGTGCATGGCATCCCGATCGGCGCGGAGGCGGTCGACGCCGACGAGCTTCCCCTGCCAGGGCTGACCGGCTACCCGGGCTGACGGGCGGCCCCCCGCTACCCTGAGCCGGGCCGTGGATGCCATCGAGGTGCTGTTCGCCCGGCGCTCCACCGGCCGGCTGGTGGGTCCGGCACCGGCCGGCGAGGACCTGCGGACCATCCTGCGGGCCGCCGCCGCCGCCCCTGACCACGAGCGCCTGCGGCCCTTCCGCTTCACCGTCCTCGAGGGGACAGCCAAGGACGCCTTTGGCCGGGTGCTGGCTGACGCCTACACGGCCCGCTGCGCCGCCGCCGGCACCGAGCCCGTCCCGGCCAAGCGCGAGAAGGAGCGGACCAAGCTGGGCCGGGCACCCCTGGTCCTGGTGGTGTCGGCGGTGCGCCAGCCGGCGGCGGGCGTGCCGTGGGACGAGCAGCGGGCGGCGGCGGCCGCGGCCGCCCAGAACGCCTGCCTGGCCGCCACCGGCCTGGGGTACGGCTCGATGTGGCGGACCGGCGACCCCGCCTACGACCCGAACGTGAAGGCTGCCCTGGGCCTCGACGCCTCGGACGCCATCGTGGGCTGGCTCTACCTGGGCTCGTATCGCGACGGCGTGGCGCCGGCTGCGAACGATCCCAGCCTCGAGGGCCTGCTGCTCCCCTGGCCGCCGCCGTGAGCGAATCGGCAGGCCTCCCCTACCACCAGCGGCCCGACGACGACCGCCCCGTCCACACCGACGAGCTGCCGGACACCCCGACCCGCGACCGGACGATCGTGGCCACGGCCTGGGTCGAGGCGCCGCCGGAGCTGGTGGAGCTGGGGGCCGACCTGGGCCACCATCGGGTCGGTTACCTGCGGCGCATCCACCGGTGGCTCCTGTGGCGGGCTGGTCCGGCCAGTGGCGGCGACGCCCGCTACATGGCGCTCGCCGCCGACGACCTCAGCGAGCGCTACGTCCTGCGGCTGTTCTCCGACGGCACGGCCGAGGGCGTCGGCCCGAGCGGCACCACCCACACCCGGTTCCGGTCGTGGAAGGAGGACCTGCGGGACGCGGCGTCGCCTACGGGCTGACCTCTTCCAGGCCGGGCGGGTAGGTGCCGCCCGTCGCCTTCCAGGCCTCGGCGGCGCCGCGCTGGGCGACGAGGCGGGTCACCGCCACCGCCACCCCCGACGACACGGCCCAGGCCACGGCCTCACCCCAGGAGGTGCCGGGCGCCGCCGGGTTGCTCGGCGGGTCGCCACCCCTCAGCCGGCGCCACACGAGGCGCAGCAGCGACTTGGTCACCATGCCCGCCACCAGCCCACTCCCGGTGCCGAGGACCTTCCACAGGAGCCGCTTGTCGTCCATGGGCCTGATCTGCCCGCCGCGGGCCGGCTGCGAACCCCGAGGGTCGGGCGCCGCCCGAGCGGCGGCCCGGGCCGACAGTCGCCGACGACGTCGGCCTGGAACCGCCACGAGCAGCCGGTGGAGCTCGACGGGCGGACGCGGTCGGTAGCGTGACAGCCGTGCGCAGGAGCATCGCCGCCGGACTCGCCGTGGTGCTGCTGGCGCCGGCGGCGTGCCGGCCGACGGCCGAGGTCGCCGAGCCGGTGCCGGTGACGCCGGCGCCGGATGCCCTTGCGGCGACCGAGCCCCTCCCGGCCGAGACCGCAGCGCCAGCGCCGCCGCCGCCGGCGGCGCCCGCCACCGCGGCGTCGCCACCGCCACCGCCGCCGGCGCCGTCGACGGCTGCCGGGCCCGGGCCGCCGCCGCCCGCCACCCCGGCGGCGCTCGGGGCCGAGCTGGCCAGGGTCGAGCTGGCCGTGCGGGACCCGGCCACCCCTGCCGCCGGCCTGCCGGCCCTGGGGCTGGCCCAGCAGGTCGGGTACCGCCAGCTGGCCGCCAACCCCGGATGGCGGCCCGAGGTGCTGCGGTCCGTGCCGGCGCCGTTGCACGGGGCCGTCATCGCCAACGCCGACGCCGAGGCCCTGCTCGCCTCGATGCACGTGCGCCGGCCCACGACGCTGCCGAAGTGGCGAATCGTGGCCCCGCCCCCGGCCGACACGGTGCTGGCCGCCCACCAAGCGGCAGCCCGGGAGATCGGCGTGCCCTGGGAGGTCCTGGCCGCCATCCACCTGGTCGAGACGCGGATGGGCCGCATCCGGGGCACGTCGACCGCGGGAGCCAAGGGGCCGATGCAGTTCCTGCCCGCCACCTGGGCCCAGTACGGCGCCGGCGGCGACATCGAGGACCTCACGGCGGCGTCAAAGGCGGCCGCCCGGCTGCTCAAGCGCAACGGAATCAACGGCAACCCGCGGAGCGCGGTCTGGTCGTACAACCACTCGTACGCGTACGTCGACGGCGTCCTGGCCTACGCCGCGACGATGCGGGCCAACGAGCGCGCCTTTTTCGGCTACCACGGCTGGCAGGTCTTCTACCGCCACGCCAACGGCGACCTCCTCCTCCCCGAAGGCTGGAGCGGCGTCTGACAGCGGCCGGCGTGAGGCGCGCAAGGCGGAGGTTTCCCCTACCGGCGTAGTGCAAATAGACTCGGAGCGTGACAGCTCCGGTGTTCGAGGTCGAGGGCCTTCACGTGTCGGTCGAGGGCACCGAGATCCTCAAGGGCGTGGACCTGGTGGTCGGGGCCGGCGAGGTCCATGCGCTGATGGGCCCGAACGGGTCAGGCAAGAGCACCCTCGCCCAGACGCTGCTGGCCAACCCCGAGTACGAGGTGACGGCGGGAGCCATCCGCTTCAAGGGTGAGGACGTGACGGCGTGGCCGGTCGACGCCCGGGGCAAGGCCGGCATGTTCCTGGCCTTCCAGTACCCGGAGGAGATCCCGGGGGTGCCCATCCGGCAGTTCCTGCGCCAGGCGCTGGCCGCCCGCAAGGGCATCGAGGACCTGTCGGTGCTCGAGACCCGTCTGGCGATCATGGACTGGTGCAAGCGCCTCGAGATCGACGACTCGATGATGGACCGCTACCTCAACGAGGGCTTCTCCGGCGGTGAGAAGAAGCGCAACGAGATCCTTCAGATGGCCGTGCTCGAGCCGGAGATCGCCATCCTCGACGAGACTGACTCAGGCCTCGACATCGACGCCCTGAAGGTGGTGGCCAAGGGGGTGCAGGAGGTGCGGCGGGCCCGGCCCGAGCTGGGCGTGCTGCTCATCACCCACTACATGCGGATCCTCGACCTGCTGGCCCCCGACGTGGTCCACATCCTGCTCGACGGGCGGATCGTCGAGAGCGGCGGGGTCCAGCTGGCGCGGCGGCTCGAGACCGACGGCTACGAGGCCTTCCGGTCATGACCGCGGTGGAGGCCGGCCGGAAGGCGGCGACACCGCTCGACGTGGCCCGGGTGCAGGCCGACTTCCCGATCCTGGCCCGGCGCGTGCATGGCCAGCGGCTGGTGTACCTCGACTCGGCGGCGAGCTCGCAGAAGCCGCGGGCCGTGCTCGACGCCATGGCCCGGTTCTACGAGACGTCCAACGCCAACATCCACCGGGGCACCTACCAGCTGGCGGTCGAGTCGACGGAGGCCTACGAGGCGGCTCGCCGGGCCGTCGCCCGCTTCGTCGGGGCTCCCGACCCCCGCGGGCTGGTGTTCACCAAGAACGTCACGGAGGCCATCAACCTGGTGGCGGCCAGCTGGGGCGGCGCCAACCTCAAGGCGGGTGACGCCGTGGTGCTCACCGAGGTCGAGCACCACGCCAACCTCGTCCCCTGGCTGATGCTGAAGGACAAGCTGGGGATCGAGCTGCGCTTCGTGCCGATGGGCGAGGACTACACGCTCGACCTCACCCACCTCGACCGGCTGCTGGACGGCGCCAAGCTGATGGCGTTCACGGCCATGTCGAACGTGCTGGGCACGCTCACCCCGATCCGGCGGATCACCGACGCCGCCCACGCCGCCGGCGCCCTGGTGCTGGTCGACGGCGCCCAGCTGGTCCCGCACGTGCCCACCGACATCGCCGCCCTCGACGTCGACTTCTTCGGCTTCACGGGCCACAAGATGTGCGGCCCCACCGGCATCGGCGCCATGTGGGCGAGGCCCGAGCTGCTCGAGGCCATGCCCCCGTTCCTGGGCGGCGGTGAGATGATCCGCGACGTGCGCCTCGACGGCTTCACCACGGCCGAGGTCCCCACCAAGTTCGAGGCCGGGACCATGCCGTTCGCCGAGGCCGTCGGGCTCCACGCCGCCGTCGAGTACCTGGGCGCGCTGGGCATGGACGCCGTCCGCGAGCACGAGGTCTCGCTCACCGCCTACGCCCTGCGTGCCCTCAAGGAGCGCCACGGCGACGACATCACGATCTACGGGCCCAGCGAGCCGGCGATGCGGGGCGGGGCGCTCTCGTTCACCTACAAGGGCATCCACCCCCACGACGTGTCGCAGGTCCTCGACCAGAAGGGCATCTGCGTGCGGGCCGGCCACCACTGCGCCAAGCCGCTGCTGCGGCGCCTCGGTGTCGGTGCCACCACCCGGGCGTCGTTCTACGTCTACAACGACGAGTCCGACGTCGACGCCCTCGTCGAGGGCCTGTCGGACGCCGACGACCTGTTCTCGCTGTAGGAAGAAGGAAGGACCCTCTCATGGCCGGCCTCGAGGACCTGTACCGCGAGATCATCCTCGACCACTACCGCAGCCCACGGAACCGGGGCGAGCTGCCGACCCCGCCGGCCCAGCGGGTCGAGGGCTTCAACCCCCTGTGCGGCGACGAGGTGGTGCTGTTCGTCGACCTGCACGACGGGACGGTGGCCGACATCAAGGTGTCCGGCCAGGGGTGCTCGATCAGCCAGTCGTCGGGATCGATGATGACGGCCGCGGTCAAGGGAAAGAGCGTGGCCGAGGCCCGGGCGCTGATCCGCCGCTTCAAGGGGCTGATGTCCATCCACGAGCAGGCGCTCGGGGGTGAGGCCGACCAGCTCGACGAGGACGGCGCCGACGGGGCCGGCGCCGACGATCCCGACGTGAAGCTGGGTGATCTGGAGGCGCTGCAGGGCGTCGTGAAGTTCCCAGTCCGGATCAAGTGCGCAACGCTCTCGTGGAACACCCTGACCCAGGCGCTCGACGAGGCGCCGGCCTGAGCCGACTCGCCTAGGCGCGTCGAGCGGCTACACTGACCGTCGCCTGGGGTGCGGGTCCGCCACCTGCCCTCGGGAAGTGGCGCTGCGCACCCGCCGAGCGCAGCAGCCGCCGCGAGGGGGGAGCTTCGGCTCCCCCCTCGTGCTATCCAGAACCGGGTCGTGAAGGGGTGCGGCGCAGGCCGGCGGCGCGGAGACGTCGGACCAGCTCGCGGCTGCCGACGGCGGTGGCGCCCAGCTCGATCGCCCGTTCCCGGTGGTCCTCGGGCAGGTCGTAGTGGTCGCCCTGGAAGACGTGGCGGGGCAGGCCGAGCCGACTGGCAAAGGCGTGGAGCTCGTCGTGGGACGCGTCGCTGACCAGGTGGCACCACCGGCGACCCCGCCACAACCAGAGGGGGTCGTCGACCAGAATCATCACCGCCATGTTGCCTGCCCTCGAGCAGGTGGCGGCGCGCTACGACGAGCCCCACCGCCGCTACCACGACCGCCGCCACCTCGAGCACGTGCTCGGGGTGATCGATCGGCTCCTGGCTGCGGTGGAGGTGCCGGACCCCGCCGCCGTGCGCCTGGCCGCGGTGTTCCACGACGCCGTCTATGACCCCCGCTCCGACCGGAACGAGGCCGACAGCGCCGATCTGGCCGGCCAGGTGCTCGCCGGGCTCGAGCCTCCCGCCCGGGTGGCTGCGGTGCAGCGGCTGGTCCTGGCCACCGCCGGCCACCGGGCGTCGGCCGCCGACGAGGCGGTGCTCGTCGACGCCGACCTGTCCGTGCTGGCCGCGCCTCGAGCGGCCTACGTCGCCTATGTCCGCGATGTGCGCCGGGAGTTCGCCCACCTGCCGGACGGGGCCTGGCGTCGGGGGCGGACCGACGTCCTGCGGAGGCTGCTCGCCGCCCCGCGCCTGTTCAGCACCCCTCCCCTTCAGGTCCAGGAGCAGCGGGCCCGGGCGAACATGGCTGCCGAGCTCGCCTCGCTCACCTGACCACCCCGGCCGCGGCGCGGATCAGCCCTCGGGCTCGGCCTCCACCAGGCCGAAGAGCAGCCACGGCACGGCCTGGTCGTCGGCGGGAGCCAGGCGGGCCAGCATCTTGTCCCCGGCCGGGGTGCCCGCCATCGAGATGGCCAGGGCGAGGTCGGGCGACTCGGCCAGCTGCGCCGCCGCCACCTCGACGGTCGACCGAAGCTCGACCGGGACGTCGCCGAGGGCGGCAGGGTCGAGGGCGACCCGCTGCACGAACGTGCCAACCTTCGACGGGTTCTCCCCATCGGGCACCGCCACCTCGCCGACGCGGCTGAGGCTGGGCGGGACCGCGGCGGTGGCCAGAGCCTCGTCGGCCGACCGGCCCGCGCCGAAGCCGGTGAACGCACGTCGTGCCATGGGGCGGAGCGTACGCTGCCCGCCCGCCCCACCCCCCGGAAGGAGCCTGATGAAGGTCGTGGTCCCGTAGGACGCGTCCGCCCGCCCGCGGCCCTGGCCCCCCTGCGCCACCGCCCCTTCGCCGCGATGTGGACGGCCGGGATGGTCTCCAACGCCGGCTCGTGGATGGAGACCGTGGCCGTCGGGGCGCTGATCAAGGCCACCACCGGCCGCGACGCGTTCGTCGCGCTGGCTGCGGTCGCGGCCTTCCTGCCCATCGGGCTGCTCTCGCCAGTGGGCGGCGCGCTGGCCGATCGGCTGGACCGGCGCCGCTTCCTCATCACCCTCAACTGCTTCGAGGCGGCCGTGGCCACCGCCCTCGCCGTGCTGGCCCTGCGCGACCTGGCCACGCCCGCCGTGGTCATAGCCCTGGTGTTCGTCGAGGGCTGCTCGGGCGCGCTGCGCCTGCCCTTCCTGCAGGCGCTCCTCCCCGACCTGGTGCCGCCCGACGAGCTGCTGGGGGCGGTGGTGCTGGGGTCGGCGCAGTTCAACATCGGCCGGGTCCTCGGCCCGGCCCTGGCCGCCGTGGTCATCGCCGTCGGCTCCTTCGAGGCCGCCTTCGCGCTCAACGCCCTGACGTTCTTCGCCGCGGTGGCCGCCACCGCGGCCATCCGGCTCCCCCCTCCCCCGGCGCCCGACCGCGTCGGGGTCCTGGCCCGCATCGTCGCCGGCGCCCGGGCAGCCCGGGACGAGCCGGGCTGCCGCTCGGCCCTCGGCTTGATCGCCGTGACCGCCCTGCTGGTCTCCCCCTTCATCGCCCTGGTCGCCGGCCGGGCGGGGGCGCTGGTGGGCGACGAGGAGCGGGCGGTGGCCCGCGCCACCGGGCTGCTGACCACCGCCCAGGGGATCGGCGCCGTGGCCGGTGCACTGCTCGTGCCGTCGCTGGCCCTGCGCTTCGGCCGCCGGCGCACCCTGCTGGTCTGGCTGGTGTGCACCCCGGCGCTCGTCACCGCCTACGCCTGGGCACCCACGCTGTGGTGGGCGGCCGTGGCCATGACGTTGCTGGGCGCCTCGTACATCGGCGTGCTGGCCGGGCTGCAGGCGGTCGTGCAGGTGCGGGCGCCGGCCGCGTACCGGGGACGGGTCGTCTCGCTCTTCCTCGTCGGCCTGGGCACGCTCTACCCGCTGGGGGCACTGTGGCAGGGAGTGGTCGGCGACGCCCTCGGCCTGCGCTGGGCAACCACGGTGGGAGCGGCAGCCCTGCTCGCCGTGGTGTCCGGCCTCGCCCTGCTGCGGCCTGCGGCCCTGCGGGCCCTCGACCCGGTGCCGGCGCCCGCGGCCACCTCGAAACAGGTGTGATCCCGGGGAACGTTGAGTCTGGGCCCGGCGTCTGATTGGATGACGCTGAACTTCCCCCATTGCCCGCGAAAGGCCCACCGACCGTGACGAGCCGCGCTTCCTACCCCGTGCTTGTCGCCGTCCTGTTCGCCGGCGGTGGCCTCCTCGGCTGCTCCGAGCGCAGCCTGCCGCCCGCCAGCGGCGAGGCCTCGGGGGCAGGCGCCGCCGCCGCCGGCATCTCGGTCGCAGGCTCCGTGAAGCCTTCGCTGGTGGCTCCCCTGGTGGCGCCCAGCACGCTCGCCGGGGCCGCTGCCACCACCACCGCCCTCACGGCCGGCGGCGAGACGGTGGCGCCCGCCGCGCCGATCGACGGCGGCCCTCGCGGGTTGGCTGCGGGAGCCAAGGGGCCGGCGGCCACCGCCCTCGAGGAACGGCTCGGGGCGCTCCGCTTCAACCCGGGCAAGGTGGACGGCGCCTACGACGGCCGCCTCAGCATGGCCGTCATGGGCTTCCAGAAGCAGCAGGGCCTGCCCCGCACCGGTCGGGCCGACCCGGCGACCCTGGCCCAGCTGGCCGCCGCCCCTCTCGGCGCTCCGATGGTCGCCACCACCGAGCCGAGCCGGGTCGAGATCGACCTCAAGCGCCAGATCGCCCAGTTCTGGAAGGACGGGAAGCTCCTGCGGGTCCTGCCGGTGTCCACCGGCAACGGCGCCCGCTACTGCGTCCCGAAGGAGAAGGGCGGCGGGTGCGACATGGCCATCACCCCCGGTGGCTCCTACCGGGCCGACCGGAAGATCAAGGGCCTGCGGGTCTCGGCGCTGGGCAGCCTGTACGACCCCGTCTACTTCTTCGGCGGCATCGCCATCCACGGCTCGCCGTCGATCCCGGCCACGCCGGCCTCGCACGGATGCGTCCGGGTCCCGATGTGGGAGAGCGGCTGGGTCTACGACACCGTCGCCGTGGGCGACCCCGTCTACGTCGTCGGCGGCAAGGTGGCCCCGGTCCCCTTCGGCGAGACCGCCCCGCTCGAGGCCCCCGACGAGGTCACCGTCCCCCGCGACCCCCTCAACCCGGCCTAGCGGAGGGGCCGAGCTTCACGTCCGTCGACGGCGGCGGCCCCGCCGCGCCGCGGGCCCGAGGCGGGGATCGAGGACGTCCCGCAGGCCGTCGCCGAGGAGGTTGAAGCCGATGACGGTGAGGCTGATGGCCAGCCCCGGCCAGATCATCAGGGCCGGAGCCGTCTGCAGGAACAGCCGGCTCTCGTTGACCATCGTGCCCCACTCGGGGGTGGGCGGCTGGACGCCGAGCCCGAAGAAGCCGAGCGCCGCCAAGGCGATGATGAGTCCCCCCATCTGGAGGCTGGCCAGGATCACCACGGGAGGCACGACGTTCGGCAGGATGTGGCGGAACATCAGGCGGCGGTCCCCTGCACCGAGCAGCCGGGACGCTCGGACGAAGCCGCGTTCGCGCATCGACAGGACGAGCCCCCGCACCACCCGGGCGTAGGCCACCCAGGAGAGGGCGATCAGGGCGATCATCACGTTCCGCAGGCCGGGCCCGAGCGTCCCGACGATCGCCAGGTAGAGGATGAGGCTGGGGAAGGCGAGGAGGACGTCGACCACCCACATCAGCAACGCGTCCAGGCGGCCGCCGTAGTAGCCGGCCAGCGTCCCGACGAACACGCCGATGGCGATCACGACGACGGTGGCCACCGCGGCCGTCCCCAGCGACCAGCGGGCCCCGAACAGGACCCGGCTCAGCGTGTCCCGCCCCAGCTGGTCGGTGCCGAGCGGGTGCAGGCGGCTCGGGTCGGCCAGCCGGTTGAGGGGGTCGATGGCCAGTGGGTCGTGGGGGGCGAGGAGCGGGGCGAACAGGGCGGCGAGGGCGAACACGCTGACGATGAGCAGCCCCGTCCGGGCCAGGCGGTCACCCAGGAGCTGCCGCAGCAGCGAGCCGGGTCGAGCCACGCCCTCGGCGGCCTCGATCTCCAGCGGGACCGAGTGGCGCTCGGCGCTTAACTCAGCGGCCACGGGAGCCTCCCTTGGCGCCGAGGCGGACCCGCGGGTCGAGCCGGACGTAGAGGAGGTCGACCGCCAGGTTGATCAGGACGAACACCGTGCCGGTGAAGACCACGAACCCCCGGATCACCGCGTAGTCGCGGTCGAAGATCGAGTCGACCACGTACCGCCCGACACCCGGCCAGGCGAAGACGGTCTCGACGATGACGATCCCGGTGATGAAGCCCGCGAACAGCAGGCCGGCGACGGTGACCACGGCCACCAGGGCGTTCTTCAGCGCGTACCGGGCGATCACCGTGCGCTCGGGCAGGCCCATGGCCCGGGCGGTGCGGACGTAGTCCTCGCCGAGGACGTCGAGGAGGCTGGAGCGGGTCAGCCGCATGAGGCTGGCGGTGGTGGCCAGCGCCAGCGTGAGGACCGGGAGCACCAGGTGGTCCAACCCACCTCGGCCGGCCACCGGGAGCACCCCGAGGGTGACCGAGAAGACGATGATGAGCAAGTAGGCGAGGACGAAGCTGGGCACGGAGTCGCCGAGGAGCGCGGCAACCCGAGAGAGGTGGTCGGAGAGCGAGTTGCGACGGACGGCTGCGAGAACGCCGATGAGCAGGGCCAGGGCCATGGCCAGCAAGAACGCCGGAATGCTGATCTCGAGCGTCGCCGGGAACCGGTCGACGAGCTCGTCGAGCACGGGCTCGTCGGACCGGAACGACGTCCCGAGGTCGCCCTGGGCGGCGTTCGCGACGAAGCGGCCGTACTGCACGACGAACGGCTGGTCGAGGCCGGTGCGCTTGCGGAACTCCTCGACCTGCGCCGGTGTCGGTGGACGGTCCAGCTCCCGGCCGAGGATCAGCTCGGCCGGGTCGCCGGGCGAGAGGGTGGACAGCGCAAAGGCGAACAGCGAGATCCCGAGCCAGGTGGGCACCAGGCCGAGGAGGCGCCGGACGGCGTAGCCGATCAACGGTCTGCGCGCCGGCGCCCCGAAGCCGTCAGGTCCCCTCGACCCACGGCCTCACCCCTTCGCCATGAAGACGGTGCTCCAGCGCTGGTTCGTCCCCGACGGGTGCACCTCGAGGCCCTGCACCGTGTTCTTGTGGGCGAGCACGCGGGAGATGCCGGCCAGCGGGATGGCCGAAGCCTCCACGTCGACCAGCTGGTGCATCGCCTCGCCGGAGAGGCGCCGCAGCTCCTCCTGGGACGTTGCCTGGGCCGTCTGGTCGACGAGCCGCTCGAACTCGGTGTTCGGTCCCGGCGAGATGATCTTCGCGTTCTTCCCCGTCGCCTTCGAGTACCAGCGCAGCGCCATGAGGAACGCCGGGTTGGCGTCGTTCTGGTTGGGCAGGGACACGTCGAGGTCGTACGTGCCGTTGTCGAGGGCAGCCCGGTAGGCCCCGGGGTCCAGCCGCTGGATGTTGCCGACGATGCCGACCTTCTTCAGCTGGGCCTGGATGAACTCGATGGTCGTGAGCTCGATCTGGCCCTGCGGGAACACGATGTTCAAGGCCAGCGGCTTGCCGTCCTTGGCCCGCACCCCGTCCGGGCCCGCTTGCCAGCCGGCCTCGTCCAGCAGCCGCCCGGCGGCCGCCGGGTCGAAGGGGATCCCCTTGACCATCTCAGCCGCGCTCCCGAGGACCCGCGGCGGGTTCACCGTCTCGACCAGCTCGGCGTTGCCGGCCAGGACACCCTCGACGTACTCCTTCTGGTTGATCGAGTGGGACACGGCCTGGCGCAGCCGCACGTCGCTGAGCACCCTCGGCGTGCCCGATGCCTCCCGCTGGGCGACGTACATCAAGGTGACGGCGCCGACCGGGGACTCGGTCAGCTTGACGCCGGGCTGGCCCTGGACGCTGGAGATGATGGCGCGGGGGAGGGTGGTGACGAGGTCGACCTCGCCGTTCTGCAACGCCAGCATCCGCGTGGTGTCGTCAGGGTAGAAGCGGAAGGTGATCTTCTGGAGCTTCGGCTTCTCGCCCCAGTAGTTGTCGTTGCGCACGACGACCAGGCGCTCCCCGGGCACGTACTCGGACACCTTGAAGGGGCCCGTGCACTTGGTGCCCATCACGTCCTTGAACGGGTCGCTCCCGGCGGACACGACCGTGAACGTCGGGTGGTTGATCTGCTCGACCAGGCGGAGGTTCGGCCGGCTGGGGGTGACGTCGACGGTCTTGTCGTCGACGACCTTGACCGAGTCGGGCCCCAGGAACTCGAAGCCGGACGTTTTCGGCTCCTGCAGGGTGTAGTCGAGCGAGTACTTGACGTCCTGGACGGTGACGGGCTGCCCGTCGCTGAACTTCGGCTCGCCCTTGAGGGTGAACCGGAAGGTGTTGTTGCCCACGAACTCCCACTTGGAGGCGATGCTCGGCTGCACCTCGTAGCTCGGCGCCAGCTTCACCAGCGTCTCGCACACGTCGGCGTTGAGCGGGTAGCTGGGGATCCGCTTCTTGTCGCCCGGCGAGGCGTCGATCCACGGGTCCTTGTTGTGGCCGACCACCAGCTCCTGGACGGCCGCCGGGGTGGTGTTCTGCGGCCCCGCGCCCCCTGCCAGGTTGTCGTCGGCCCTGCTGCAGGCGGCTGCCACCAGCGCCAGGCAGAGAGGAGCGATGAGCTTGCTCGACCGTCGGGATCCCCCGGGTCGTCGCAGGACAGCTGTCACAGGGCGCACGTCATCTCCTTCGTCGGCATCGCTTCGTCCGGCTCGCTGCGGACAACCTCCCCCCCGGGGACGACAGGCTGGTCAGCAGGGCCGGCGGCATACTACGTGCGCAATCAGTACCATCGGCCACTTGAGATGACCATCGGGGAGGGGGACGCGAGCGGGGCGGCGCCAGCGCCTCTCCTTTCGATCCGGGACCTCGTGGTCGAGTTCGAGACCCAGGGCGGGGTTGTGCACGCCGTCGACCACGTGAGCTACGACGTGCATGCCGGCGAGGTCGTGGCCGTCGTGGGCGAGTCCGGCTGCGGCAAGACGGTCACCGCGCTGGCCCTGCTCGGCCTGATCCCCTCGCCTGGGCGGGTCGTCGGAGGCCAGATCCTGTTCCAGGGGCGCGACCTGCTCGACGCCTCGAAGCGCGAGCTGCGGAGGCTTCGGGGCGGCGAGATCTCGATGATCTTCCAGGACCCGCAGTCGTCGCTCAACCCGGTCTTCACGATCCGCCAGCAGATCGTCGCCGTGCTCCGGGCCCACGACCGCCGTCTGTCGCGGGCCGCGGCCGACGCTCGCACGGTCGAGCTGCTGGCGATGGTGGGTGTCCCCGACGCGGCCGCTCGAGCCGCCGACTACCCGCACCAGTGGTCGGGAGGCATGTGCCAGCGGGCCATGATCGCCATGGCCCTGGCCAACCGGCCCGCCCTCCTCATCGCCGACGAGCCGACCACCGCCCTCGACGTCACCATCCAGGCCCAGGTGCTCGACGTGCTCCGGCACGCCCAGCGCGAGAGCGGGGCGGCGGCGATCCTCATCACCCATGACCTCGGCGTGGTGGCCGAGATGGCCGACCGGGTGGCGGTGATGTACGCCGGCCGGGTCGTCGAGACGGGAACGGTCAGTGCCATCTTCCACTCGCCGCGCCACCCCTACACCCTCGGCCTCATGGCCAGCCTGCCCCGCCTCCACAACGACGTGCAGCGGCTCGACCCGATCCCCGGTCAGCCCCCCAACCTGATGAAGGTCCCCTCGGGCTGCCCCTTCCACCCCCGCTGCCGGCTGCGGCGCGGCCGCGAGGTCTGCGTCGGCGAGGTGCCCCCCCTGGCGCCGGTCGGGGCGGACGACCAGAGGTCGGCCTGCCACTTCTCGCACGAGATGGCTGACGAGGTCGCCCACGTGGGCAAGGAGATCGGGGTCGACCTCACCGCCGGGCGTCGGGCATGACGGCCGAAGGAGAGGTCGCCACGGCGGCTGCGGGGCGGGCCGAGGCGCCGCCGGGGACGACCGCCGGCGAGGAGATCCTGCGGGTCGAGGACCTCGTCGTGCACTTCCCGATCCGGTCGGCCCTGCTGCAGAGGGTCGTCGGCCGCGTCCCGGCGGTGGACGGCGTCAGCTTCAGCCTTGGGGCGGGCGAGACGCTCGGCCTCGTCGGCGAGTCAGGCTGTGGGAAGTCGACGACGGCGCTGGCGATCATGCGCGTGCACGAGCCGACCGCCGGCCGCATCCTCTTCAAGGGCCGGGACCTGGCCTCCTGCTCCAAGCGCGAGCTGCACGACGTGCGCCGGAACGTGCAGATCGTGTTCCAGGACCCCCAGGGCTCGGTGAACCCGCGGATGACGGTGGACGACATCGTCGGCGAGCCCCTGCTGATCCACGGCACCGGGGACCGGGCCCACCGGCGCCGGCGGGTGGCCGAGCTCCTGGACCTCGTCGGGCTCCAGCCCGAGCACGCCAACCGCTACCCCCACCAGTTCTCCGGTGGCCAACTCCAGCGCATCGGGGTGGCCCGGGCCCTGGCCCTCGACCCCGAGGTCCTCGTCCTCGACGAGCCCGTGTCGGCCCTCGACGTCTCCATCCAGGCGCAGGTGATCACCCTCCTGCAGCGGCTGCAGGAGGAGCTGGGCCTCGCCTACCTGTTCATCTCCCACGACCTCTCCGTGGTCCGGCACATCTCCGACCGGGTGGCCGTGATGTACCTGGGCCGGATCATCGAGACCGGCCCCCGTGACGCCGTCTACCGGATGCCGACCCACCCCTACACCCAGTCCCTGCTCGCCGCGGTCCCGGTGCCCGACCCTTCGGCCCGCCACGAGACGCGGGCGCTGGCCACGGGCGATGCCCCGGTGCCGACGGCGCCGCCGTCCGGGTGCAGGTTCCGGACCCGCTGCTGGAAGGCCCAGGACCGGTGCGCAGACGAAGTGCCCGAGCTGATCGACCGCTTCGGTCACGGCCATCCCAGCGCCTGTCACTTCGCAGACGCCAGCCCCGACCTGCCCTGAGGGCCGTCGGCGCCGCCCCGGAAGGCCAGCGCGCGCCCAGACTCCGGGCGGCGCTACGCCAGCGGGTCGGCGAACGGGTCGTCGTCGGGCGCCGAGACCGGCGGGGCCAGGCCCGGCGCAGGCAGGGCGTCCTGGTCGTCGGGCTCGTAGCGGGCGTAGCCCTCGGCCTCGAGCTGGTGGGCCAGCTCCGGGCCCCCGGAGGCGACGATCCGGCCGCGGCTCAGGACGTGGATGTGGTCGGCCTGCAGCTCGGTGAGGACCCGGCTGAAGTGGGTGATGACGAGCACGCCGAGGCCTCGCTCGGTGGTCTCGGCCTCGACCCGGCGGGCCACGGCCCGCAGGGCGTCGACGTCGAGGCCGGAGTCGATCTCGTCCAGCACGGCGAAGCGCGGCTGGAGCACGCCCAGCTGCACGGTCTCGTTGCGCTTGCGCTCGCCGCCGGACAGGTCGACGTTCAGCGGCCGGTCGAGGAATCGCCGCTCGAAGCCGACCCGGTCGGCCTCCTCGGCGAGGCGGGCGCCGACCTGGGAGGGGTCGCGGCCCCCCGCTGCGAAGCCGGCGCTCAGGGCGTCGACCAGCGAGACCCCGGGCACCTCGAGCGGCTTCTGCATGGCCAGGAAGAGGCCGGCCTGCGCCCGCTGCCACGTGGGCAGGTCGAGGAGCTCGAGCGGGTCACCTTCGCCCTCGAGGCGCACGGACCCGCCGGTCACCGCGTAGCCGGGCCGGCCGAGGAGGAGGCCGGCGAGCGTGCTCTTGCCGGCACCGTTGGGTCCCATGACGGCGTGGACCTCGCCCGGGCCGATCGTCAGGGAGATGCCCTGCACGATCTCCCGCTCGGGCACCCCGCCCCGCAGCTGGTCGATGACGAGCCTCATGGCACCTCCACCCAGACGTCGTCGCCCTGGACCTTGACGTCGTAGGTCGGCACCGGCCGGGTGGCGGGGAGGGACTGGGGCTCGCCGGTGCGCAGGTCGAAGGAGCTGCCGTGCTTCCAGCACTCGAGGGCGCACTCCTCGATGAGCACCTCGCCCTCGGACAGGCTGATGTCGGCGTGGCTGCACCGGTCGCCGAGCGCGTACCACTCGCCGGAGAGGCGGACCAGGGCGATGCGGTGCTCGCCCACGTCGAAGCGGCGGGCCTCGCCGTCAGGCAGGTCGGTGGTGGAGCACAGCCGCTCCAGGCTCACGTGGCCACCTCGACCCGCCGGGCCAGCTCGAGGGCGATGGGCTCTCGGAGGCCGGGGATGGGCGAGCGGGCGAGCACGTCGTCCAGGAACCCGAGGACGATGAGGCGGTCGGCCACCTCCGGCGGCACCCCGCGGGCCTCGAGGTAGAACCGCTGCTGGGCGTCGATGGGGCCGACGGCCGAGGCGTGGCTGCAGGCCAGGTCGTTCTCGTCGATCTCGAGGTTCGGCACCGAGTCGGCGTGGGCCGTCTCGGACAGCACCAGGTTGCGGTTGGTCTGGAAGGCCTGGGTGCCCTTGGCGCCCTTGTGGACCTTGATGAGGCCGCTGTAGACGCCGTGGCTGTGCCCCCCCACGGCTCCTTTGAACACCAGCTCGGACCGGGTCCGCGGGGCGAGGTGCTCCTGCATGGTGCGGAAGTCGTGGACCTGGCTGCCGTCGCCCACGTAGGCCGCGAGGAGCGTGCTCTCGCCGCCCTGGCCGGTGAGGGCGGCGTCGGTGCGCAGGCGGGCGTACCGGCCGCCGAGGGCCACCACCAGGCTCCGCAGGCTGGCGTCGCGGCCCACCTGGCTGCCGGCGTGCCCGAGCGACCACGCGGTGGGCCCGAGGGCCTGCACGGCGGCGTGGCGGAGGTGGGCGCCCTGTTCGACCACGAGGGCGGTGAAGGGCAGCACCAGGGCACCGGCCGGGTCGTCGGCCCCGACGAAGATCTCCACCACCGACGCCTCGGCCCCCTCCTGGGCGTGGACGACCAGGCGGGGGCAGGCCAGCACCCCTCCACCGGTGACGACGTGCACGACGACGAGGGGGGCGGCCACGGCCTTGCCTCGGGGGACGACCACGGCGAGCGGGCTGGCCGCAAAGGCGTCGTGGAGGTCGGTGAGGGCGTCGTGCGGCGGCGGCACGGCGTCGAGCAGCTCGGCGGGGGCTTCGGTGACGGCGAGCCCGTCTCCCTGGTGGTGGACCAGGGCGCCGTCCACGGTGACCACGAGGCCGGACCGCTCGGCCAGCGCCTGGACCAGGGCCTCGGCCAGACCGGTGACCGGCGGGTGGGCCGACGGCGGTGCCGGGGCGTGGTAGGCGGCGAGGTCGAGCTGGTCGATGGGGCTGTAGCGCCACACCTCCTGGGTCGAGGTCGGGAGCGGCGAGGCGAGGGCCCGCTCGGCGGCCGCCGTCCGCCGCTCGACCAGCCAGGCCGGTCCGGGCAGCGCCCGGGCAGCATCGACGGTCAGCGGGGCCACGGAGGGACAACCCTAATAACTCCTACGACCGTAGGAGAAACGGGTCGAAGGGAACGGTGGCCAGCCCGAAGTCCCGATCGCTGGCGAGGATGAACTCCTCACCGTTGTCGTCGTAGGTTGCCCGAGATGCGGAGCGACGTCCTGGCCATCGAGCTGGACGGGCCGGTGGCCACGCTGTGGCTGGACAGCCCCGAGCGGCGCAACGCCCTGGGCCCCGCGTTCTGGACCGATCTGCCGCTGGCCATGGCCGAGCTGGACGGCGACGCCGCCGTCCGGGTGGTCGTGCTCGCCGCTCGGGGCCCCCACTTCACCGCCGGGCTCGACCTGGCCACCATGGCCGGCGACGTGGTCGGCGGTGGCGAGGCGTCCTCGGCGGCCAGGGCAAGCGGGTTCCTCCGCACGGTGCAGCGCCTCCAGGGGTCGATCACCAGCGTCGAGCGGTGCTCGAAGCCGGTGGTGGCCGCGATCCAGGGTGCCTGCATCGGCGCCGGGGTGGACCTGGTGACGGCCTGCGACATCCGCCTGTGCTCGGCCGACGCCACCTTCAGCGTGCGGGAGACCCGCATGGCCATGGTGGCCGACGTCGGCACGCTCCAGCGCCTGCCCCGCATCGTCGGCCGGGGCCACGCCGCCGAGCTGGCCCTCACCGGCCGCGACGTCGGCGCCGTCCGGGCGCGGGAGATCGGCCTGGTCAACGACGTGCTGGCCGACGCCGACGCCCTCCACGCCGCCGCCGCCGCCCTGGCGGCCGCGATCGCCGCCAACTCGCCCCTGGCCGTCCAGGGCACCAAGCACGTCCTGCGGGCCTGCGAGGACCGCACGGTGGACGAGGGCCTCGACTACGTCGGGGTGTGGAACGCCGCCTTCCTGGTCTCCGACGACCTCACCGAGGCGATGACCGCCTACTTCGAGAAGCGCCCGCCGCGCTTCGGGGGCACCTGATCGGGAGGCGGGCTACCGCCGCCGCTTCTTCCAGAACTGCCACTTGGGCGGGTTCTCGGCGGCGATGCGCTGGCGCTCGCGCTCGGCCCGCACCTCGGCGACGATCGTGGGGCCGGCCGTGTTGATGATGTCCTCGGCCTGGTCGAGCAGGGTGCCGATGTCAGCGCTCTGGGGCTCGTCGGGGGTGGCGGGGGACACCAGCGTGCCCCGCTGGAAGGCGGCGTCGCCGACCCGCCGCTCGAAGCGCGGGCAGATGGCCGGGCACCGCCACGGAGCCTCGGGAGCCAGGTCCAGGCTGCAGAAGCGAGCGGTGTCACCGCTGGCGTAGGTCCGGCTCTGGAAGTGCTTGCACTCCTCCCTCATCGGCACCCCCCGATTCTGGCAGCGACCCGACCGCTTCGTGGTCGCGTCAGGCCGATCGGGGTAGCCGGAGGTTGGACGGGGAACAGCAGCCCCATGCCTGACCACGACGACGTGCCGGTGGACGACGAGCTGGTGGACGACGAGGCCGGGTCCGGCGACGAGCACGAGGGCTTCCTCGACAAGCTCCGAGGCGGCGGCGTGGGCACCGAAGACCCGACCATCGTCGGCGACGCCGGCCCCACCGACATCCCTCCCGGAACCGACAACGACGCCGCCTCCCCCCTGGTCACAACCGACGAACCGGTCGACCACCTGGAGGTGTAAGGCCGCAGTCGTCGGGCCACGCCAACGGCGCGCCGCAGCCTGGATGGCCCTCCTGGCAGGAGCGGACCATGCTCGAAGCCGAAGGTCTGGCGGGCCAGAAGGCGCAGGCTGGGAGTCGCCCGCCCTACATCTCCGGCCCGGCGGGCTCATCGCCAGGCACGTGGTCCTCGAAGCCGTCGCCCTCCTCCCGGCCCTGCGAGCCGCGGATGAGGGCCTGCTCGGGATCGGCGCCGTGGCCGAGCATGATGTCGAGGAAGTCGTCGTCGGGCCGACCGATGATGTGGGCGCTCATGGGTGGGGTTCCTTCCCCCGGTCGGCGCTTCCTAGACGCCCACGGCGGCAGGGGGATCCCCGCCGGCCGCCGCGACGCCCGGAGAGGGCTTACCCGACCGAGCCCTCCATCTGCAGCTCGATCAGGCGGCTCCACTCGACGGCGTACTCCATGGGCAGGGTGCGGGTGACCGGCTCGATGAAGCCGTTGACGATCATCGACGTGGCCTGCTGCTCGGTGAGGCCCCGGCTCATCAGGTAGAAGAGCTGGTCGTCGCCGACCTTGGACACGGTGGCCTCGTGGCCGATCTCGGCGTCCTGCTCGCCCACCTCGATGTAGGGGTAGGTGTCGCTGCGGCTCTCCTCGTCGAGGATGAGGGCGTCGCAGCGGACGAACGACTTCGAGTTCGTGGCGCCCGGGTCGACGTGGACCAGGCCGCGGTACGAGCTGCGGCCGCCGTCCTTCGAGATCGACTTGGAGATGATGGTGCTGGTGGTCTCCGGGGCGGCGTGGACCATCTTGGCCCCGGTGTCCTGGTGCTGGCCGGCGCCGGCGTAGGCCACCGACAAGACCTCGCCCGAGGCCTTGGGGCCGACCATGACGACGCCCGGGTACTTCATGGTGAGGCGGCTGCCGATGTTGCCGTCGATCCAGGCCATGTGGCCCTCGGCCTCGACCCGGGCCCGCTTGGTGACCAGGTTGAAGACGTTGTTCGACCAGTTCTGGATGGTGGTGTAGGTGACCCGGGCCTGCTTGCCCACCACGATCTCGACCACGGCCGAGTGCAGCGAGTCGGAGGTGTACACGGGGGCCGAGCAGCCCTCGATGTAGTGCACCTTGGCGCCCTCGTCGGCGATGATCAGCGTCCGCTCGAACTGGCCCATGTTCTCGGCGTTGATGCGGAAGTAGGCCTGGAGGGGCTGGTCGACCTTCACGCCCGGCGGGACGTAGATGAAGCTGCCCCCGACCAGACCGAGGTGTTGAGGGCGGCGAACTTGTTGTCGTTGGCGGGGATGATCTTGCCGAAGTACTGGCGCACCAGCTCCGGGTGCTCACGCATGGCGGTGTCCATGTCGCAGAAGATCACGCCCTGGGCCTCGAGGTCGTCCCGGTTCTTGTGGTACACCACCTCGGACTCGTACTGGGCGGTGACGCCGGCCAGGTACTTGCGCTCGGCCTCGGGGATGCCCAGCTTCTCGTAGGTGTTCTTGACCGAGTCGGGCAGGGCGTCCCAGGTGTCGACCTGCCCGGCCGTCGGCTTGATGTAGTAGTAGATGTCGTCGAAGTAGATCTCGGACATGTCGCCGCCCCACGAGGGCATGGGGCGCTTCTGGAAGGCCTTGAGCGACCGGAGCCGCATCTCGCGCATCCAGTCGGGCTCGCCCTTCATCCACGACATGTCCTGGACCATGTCGACGTCCAAGCCCCGCTTGGGCTTGAAGACGTAGTCCTCTGCGTCGCTCCACCCCAGGGCGTAGCGACCGAGGTCGAGGTCGGAGACTGAGGTCATGTGGGCTCCTCCAGAGGGATTTGCACTATGGACATAGTAACAACCCTCGTCCGCCTAGCCATCCCTCATCACGGAGGTTCCTACGCCGTGGCCTCCCAGCCGGCCACCACCCAGCCGCCGCCGCCCCGGCTGCGGGCGGCGGCCAGGGCCCGGCAGGCCCGGTCCACCAGCAGGAGCGGGTCGTCGGGGGGCGATCCGATCAGCGCCACGCCGACCGAGGCGGCCAGCGAGCCGGCCGGGACCCGCGGCGTCGCCGCCTCGGCCACCAGCTTCACCATGGCGGCGGCCACCGCGACCACCTGCTCCTCGGCCGCCCGGGGCAGGAGCACGGCCAGCTCGTCCGGCTCCCACCGGCCGGCCACGTCGTTGCCCCGCAGCCGCCCGGCCACCGCCTCGGCCAGCGCGGCCAGCAGCTCGTCCACCTCGTTGGGGCGGGCGGCGCGGGCGATGGCGTCGAGGCCGTCGAGCCCCACCAGGAGCAGCGCCCCCTCGGCGCCGTAGCGGGCGCACCCGGCCAGGTGGTCCTCGATCTCGTGCTCGAGGCTGCGCCGGTTGAGCAGGTCGGTCACGGGATCGTGGTCGGCCAGGTTGCGCAGCTGGGCCTCGAGCCGCCGCCGCTCGGCCCGCTCCGAGGCCAGCTGCCACCGCAGCGCGGCCAGCTGGGCGGCGTCGTTGCCTCGCACGTCCCACCGATCGGCGGGCTGGGCCCGGACCTGCGGAGTCGGGGATCGTCAGCCGGGTTCGGCTCCCTGTGGCCGGTGCGCCGAGGCGCCGCCCGCAGCCGGACGGCCACGCGCTCGACCCTACGCTGGCCCGGTGCCCACCCCGCCCTCCGCTGCCAAGCGCCCGACGGTCCTGAGCTTCCACGGCGACGAGCGGGTCGACGAGTGGGCGTGGCTGCGGGACGACGCCAAGGAGGACCCGGACGTCCTGGCCCACCTCGAGGCCGAGAACG
The DNA here is from genome assembly GCA_030448245.1 of Acidimicrobiales bacterium. Taxonomy (GTDB): domain Bacteria; phylum Actinomycetota; class Acidimicrobiia; order Acidimicrobiales; family JAUJNH01; genus JAUJNH01. Next base: position 142,257 of record JAUJNH010000004.1, on the reverse strand, counting down.
CCTACCTGGCCGAGGCGCTGGCCGGCACCGAGCCGCTGCAGGCCGAGCTGTTCGACGAGATCAAGGCCCGGGTGCTCGAGACGGACCTGTCGGTCCCCTACCGCAAGCGCGGCTGGTGGTACACGACCCGCACCGAGGAGGGCCAGCAGTACCCGATCTGGTCCCGTTCGGCCGGCGGCCCGGAGGGGCCCTGGGACGTGCTGTTCGACGGGAACGCCGAGGCCGGCGACAGCCCCTACTTCTCCGTCGGCGCCCTCGACGTCAGCCCCTCTGGGGGCCGGCTCCTCTTCAGCACCGACTTCGACGGCAACGAGCTGCACACCATGCGGGTGCGGGACCTGGCCAGCGGCACCGACCTCCCCGAGACGATCGAGGGCACCTACTACGGCACGGCGTGGCTCGACGACGACACGTTCCTGTACACGGTCTGCGACGCCGCGATGCGGCCGTTCCAGGTCTGGCGCCACGTCGTCGGGAGCGACCCGGCCGAGGACGGCTGCATCTTCGACGAGCCGGACGAGCGCTTCTTCGTCAGCGTCGAGCGGGCCCGCAGCGAGCGGGTCGCCTTTGTCGACTGCGCCTCGAAGGTGACCAGCGAGTGCTGGTACCTGCTCACCGCCGAGCCCCTGGGCGGCCTGCGCTGCATCCAGGCGCGCCAGGAGGGGGTCGAGTACTCGGTCGAGGACGCCGGTGACCGCTTCCTGATCACCACCAACGCCGACGGCGCCGTCGACTTCTCGCTGGTCGAGGCGCCGCTCGACGACCCGGGCCGCGACCGGTGGACGGTGGTCCGACCCCACCAGCCGGGCGTGAAGCTGGAGGGCGTCGAGGCGTTCGCCGGCCACCTCGTGGTGTACGAGCGGTCGGAGGCCCTGCGCCGGGCGCGCATCGTCGACCGGGCCAGCGGCGCCGAGCGCCTGCTCGACCTGCCCGAGCCGGTCTACGCCGTCGGCGGGGCCGCCAACCCCGAGTTCGACACGACCCAGCTGCGCTTCTCCTACACCTCCCCCGTCACCCCGGTCACCGTCTACGAGGAGGACGTCGCCACCGGCGAGCGCCGGCTCCTGAAGCAGCAGCCGGTCCTGGGCGGCTACGACCCCTTGGGCTTCGAGTGTGGCCGGCTCTGGGCCACGGCCGACGACGGGACCCGGGTGCCGATCAGCTACGTGCACAAGCGGGGGATCCGGCTCGACGGGTCCAACCCGTGCCTGCTGTACGGCTACGGCTCCTACGAGGCCTCCATCGACCCCGGCTTCTCGTCACTGCGCCTGTCGCTGCTCGAGCGGGGCGTGGTGTTCGCCATCGCCCACATCCGCGGCGGCGGCGAGCTGGGGCGACCCTGGTACGACGACGGGAAGCTGCTGCGCAAGGCCAACACCTTCACCGACTTTCTCGCCTGCGCCGACCACCTGTTCGCCGGTGGGTACACCAGCCCGGAGCGGCTGGCCATCCGCGGGGCCTCGGCCGGCGGACTCCTCATCGGCGCCGTCCTGAACCTCCGGACCGACCTGTGCCGGGCCGCCGTGGCCGAGGTGCCCTTCGTCGACTGCCTCTCCACCATCCTTGACCCCAGCCTGCCCCTCACCATCACCGAGTGGGAGGAGTGGGGCAACCCGCTCGAAGACCCCGAGGTGTACGCCTACATGCGGTCCTACTCGCCCTACGACAACGTGCACGACGCCCCCTACCCGGCTGTCCTGGCCACCGCCGGGCTGAACGACCCCCGAGTGTCCTACTGGGAGCCGGCCAAGTGGGTCCAGCGGCTGCGCGAGCACTCGACGAGCGGCCGCCCCGTCTACCTGAAGACCGAGATGGGCGCCGGCCACGGTGGCCCATCCGGGCGCTACGACGCCTGGCGGGACGAGGCGCTCGTCTACGCCTTTGTGCTCGACGCCCTGGGCGCCGCGGATGCTGCCTGATCCGGGTGGCCCGGGACCGGCACCCCGCCGCCGGAGCCCGCTCGCCCTCGCCCTGATCCCCGCCGCCGCCCTCGCCGTGGTCGTCGGGGCCATCGTCGCTCTGGAGGCCCGCGACGAGGGTGGTCGGAGCGCGGACGGCGGCGCCCTCGCGTCCACCACGACCCTGGGGCCCGGGCCGGTCGCCACCGACGTCACCCCAGCACTGCCCCTGGGACCCGCCGGCGGCGGGATCACCCCGGAGGCCCCCGGCCCGTCGGCGCCCGTCGTTCCCACCCCCGGGGCGACATCGGCCCCCGGGCCGAACCCGAGCCCGAACCCGGCCGCCCCCGCACCGGCCGCGGCGCCGGCCGGGCTGCGCCTCGGTGGCAACGACCTCGGGGTCACGCGGGTGGGGGCGCCGGCCCGGGAGGCGGTGGCCGCCGTCAGCCGCGCCCTCGGGCGTCCCGTCGCCGATCCCGCCGTCGATTCGGCCTGCGTCGGCGCCGAGGAGGAGGTGAGCTGGGAGGGCTTCCGGCTGGGCAGCACCGGCGGCAAGGTCTCGGGGTGGCGCAGCACGAGCCGCGCCCTCTCCACCCCCGCCGGCATCACGATGGGCTCGACCGTGACCGCCCTCCGGCAGGCCTACGGCAGCGCCCTCCAGATCCCCCCGCCGGCCGAGCCCGGCGACCCGCCGGTCTTCGTCGTGAGCGGGGCCTCGCTGGGCGGCACGCTCAGCGGGCCGAACCCCGCCGACACAGTCACCCTGCTGTTCAACGGCACCTGCGAGCCGGTCTAGGCCTGCGACGAACGGGCGGCGGCCGGATCGGCCGCCGCCCAGCCGTCTCAGCAGTCCAGCCACGGGTCCTCGTGGATGGTCCCGGTGTCGGCGTAGCGGCGGTTCCACACGTTCTGGCAGTGCCAGTGGACGGGCTGGTGCTGGTACTCGCCGTGGCGGCCGTCGTTGATGTAGACGTCGACGGCCGGCGGGGCACCTCGCGGGCCACGGGGACCGGTGCGCCCGGGGCCTGGAAGAGACCCTGCTTCTCGAACGCCCAGCGGATCACCTTGCCATAGGCACCGCCGGCCAGGCCCTCGCTGGTCCAGTCGCCGGCATCGGCGCTCAGCAGGGCGCTGACCCAGCCGGCCGCCGTCGCGGTTGGCCGTGCGCCGGAGGACGGTCGGGCTCGGCAGGTCGACGTCGATGGCGCGGTACGCCGAGCTGTGCACGCTCACGACGCTCGCCGGGTCACGGCGGATGGTCACGCTGACCCCTCGCCGCCAGACCGGGATCCCTCGTCAGGTCTGCTGGTAGGCCACCGTGGTCGAGTCGAACTGCGACTTCTCCTCGGCGAAGCGCAGCTCGATGTCGTCGGCGCCGTTGCCCACCTCGGGCTCCTCGACCCCCCCAGGTCCGCGCCGGTGAGCCACGTGGCGCCCACGCCGAGCAGCTCGCCGTGCTCGGCCAGGAACTCGACGGCGGCCTGCTGGGGGAGCTGAGCCGCCGTCGCCCGGCTGCGCTCCGCCGGGCGCAGCACGCGCACGAGCCCCTCGTCGTCGCGCTCGAGGTAGAGCTGTTGGGCAGGGACGTATTCCTCGGACATGGTGGCTCCCTCATCGCCTGGCGCCACCCCGTGCGGCGCTGCTGGGCAGAGGCGCCAGGGGTCCCGGTGATACGTCGGCGTCCCCGGAGATCCCGATGCGGCGGTAGACCCGGGTCGTGGACGACGAGGTGCGCTCGGCGACGCAGGCGCTGGCCGGGCACCTGCGATCGGGGATGCTGGTCCTGATGGTCGACCTCGGGCACCGCCTCGGGCTGTTCGAGGCTGCCGCCGGGGCCGGTCGGCTGACGGCGGCCCAGCTGGCTGGTCGAGCTGGGTGTGACCCCCGGAACGTCGAGGAGTGGCTGGGTTCGGTGACGACCGGCGGGATCTTCGTGCTCCACGACGACGGCCGCTACGAGCTGCTCGCCGCCTGGGTCCCGGTCCTGACGGGCCGGGGCCCGGCGAACGTGGCCCGTGCGGCCGCCATCGTGACGGCACTGGCCCCCGTCGTGCCGCTGGCGGCCGACGCCGTCCGCACCGGGCAGGGCCTGCCGTACGAGGCCTACCAGCCCGGTTTCGCCGAGGCGGTGGCCGCGGGCTCCGCGCCGCTCTTCGAGGCCGCCCTGGTCGACGGCTACCTCGCTGCCGCACCCGAGCTGCCCACGCGCCTGGCCGCGGGCGGCCTGCGCTGCCTCGACGTGGGGTGTGGGACGGGGCATGCCACCGTGGTCGCGGCCCTGGCCTTCCCCGGCAACGACTGGGCGGGTGTCGATCTGGCACAGGACGCCATCGCCGCCGCACGGGTTCGCGCCGCCGCCGCGGGGGCGGCCGCCCGGTTCGAGGCGGCCGACGCCCACGACCTTCCCCCCGATCCGCCATGGGACCTCGTCACCGCCTTTGACACCGTGCACGACGCCACCGACCCGGCTCGGCTGCTGCGCCGCATCCGCGACGCGCTGGCACCCGGCGGCGTGTTCCTCATGGTCGACGTCAAGGCGCACACGGGCGTCGCCCGCAACCTGCACCACCCGATGGCGCCATGGCTCTACGGCCTCTCCACGCTCCACTGCCTCCAGGTCTCCCTTCACGGCGGCGGCGCCGGCCTGGGCACGGTGTGGGGCCGAGAGCGGGCCGAGCAGATGCTGGCTTCGGCCGGCTTCGACGTGGAGGTGACCACGGTCCCCCAGGACCGGGTGAACCTGGCCTACGTCTGCCGGCCGACCCGCGCCGAGGGGAAGGGGTCCCCGCCTCGGTGAGGGTCGGCCGGCGCTCGAAGGCCTACTGCTTGCCAGCCCGGCTGCTGGCCTTTACGAACGCGACGCACTGGCCCTGGTTCCGGAAGCGCTCGAACGTCGGGCTGCTGAACCGCTTGTACCCGCTCTTCGCGCACTCGTCCTTGGTCGTCGGCGACAGGCGGCCCCAGTCACACCTCCCGTCAAAGCCGGCGCCGAACGTCAGCCGCCTGACGCCGGTGCCGTCCACGTTGATGACGTAGACGTCGAAGTTGCCCGGGCCCAGGGTGTTGCCTGTGTAGGTGATCATGGTGCCGTCGGGCGACCACACCGGGAAGAACTCGAAGGTCCCTGCGGTGCCGGTCGTCACCAGCCGCTGGTTGGAGCCGTCGGCGTTCATGACCATCACGTCGAGGCCGCCGAACCGCCGGGTGTGGAAGGTGATCTGGCTGCCGTCGGGAGACCACATCGGGTGCGCATCCTCGCCCGGCGAGAACGTCAGCCGGGTGACGTTGGAGCCGTCGACGTTCATCACGTAGATCTCGCCGTCGCCGTCACGGTTGCTGAAAAAGGCGATCTTCGTGCCGTCCGGCGACCACGACGGGAGCGAGTCCTGGAAGTTGTTGCTGGTCAGGCGGGTCTTCCCGGTGCCGTCGGCGTTGATGATCATGATCTCGAAGCTGCTGTGCCCGGGCCCGGACGGGGCTTGGAACTCGGTGGTGTGGTAGACGATCTGGCTGCCGTCTGGCGACCAGGAGCTGCCGCGGTCCTCGGGAGCGCCGTTGAAGGTCAGCTGCCTCAGGTTGGTGCCGTCGGAGTTCATCGTCCACAGCTCGGAGGAGCCGCTGCGGAAGCTCTCGAAGGCGATGGTTCGCCCGTCGGGTGAGATCGAGGGATCGCCGTCCCGGCCGGGGAAGTTGGTCAGGACCCTCTCTCCGCTGCCGTCGGGGTTGATGCTGAACACCTCGGGATTGGTGGCGGTCGCCCCGGGGAGCGTGCGGCCGCCCTCACAGACGATGCTTCCGTTCGCTCCGGGCGCCACGGCCGAAGCCGGCCCGGCCTGGGCCAGCAGCGACGCCGACAGCGCCACGCTGCCCAGCATGCCGGCGACCAGCTTCCTGCCCGGCCGGCGGCTGGGAGCCGGTCGACTTGTTCCATCGTCCACTGTTGCTACTGCCATCGTGTCTCTCCTTGGTCCGCCGGCACGCTCAGGGCCACGGCGATGTTGCGGGAGGCTGGCGCCTCGTCGTGGGAATGACCGTTTCTCTTGCCTGTCCGCCACCTGCTGTGGCGAGAGAATGGTATACAACGCGGCAAATGCCCGGTAGATGTCGATCACACGTACCGTGTTATTTGCGGCGAATGATGGAGGTCGGTCGCTCTCCGCCCACTGCCGTGCGGGGAGGAGAGGCCGGGCCTGACCGGGTGCAGCACCCCGCCGCCGGGTAGCACGGTGCCGTGGAGTTCGACGAGGGTGCGACGGTCGATGTCGGTGACGTCAGCGACGTCCGGGGAGGCGGCGGCTTCCCCGGAGGGGGGATGATCGCCGGCGGAGGCGGCATCCTGGGCCTGATCGGGGTGGTCGTCGCCCTTCTGCTCGGCGGCGGCGGCGGCGGTGGTGGGTTCGGCGTCTCGCAGCCCGGCTTCGAGGCGACGTCGCCGCAGGTGTCGAGCGACCTCGCCGGCCAGAGCTGCAAGGCAGGCACCGGCCCGCAGGGGCGGGCCGACGTGTTCGCCACCTGCGCCTTCAACGACGTGCAGCGGACGTGGAGCACGATCTTCTCCGACGCCGGCGAGCGCTACCAGCCGGCCACCCTCGTGCTCTACACCGGCCAGACCCGGACCGGCTGCGGGGTGGGCAGCTCGGCCGCCGGACCGTTCTACTGCCCAGCCGACCAGCGGGTGTACCTGGACCTGTCCTTCTTCGACGACCTGCGCCGCAACCTGGGGGCGCCGGGCGACTTCGCCCAGGCCTACGTGGTGGCCCACGAGGTCGGCCACCACGTCCAGCAGATCCTCGGCACCAACGACCAGGTCGCCGCCGCCGTGCGCAAGAAGCCCAGCCAGGAGAACGAGCTGTCGGTGCGCACCGAGCTGCAGGCCGACTGCTACTCCGGCGTGTGGGCCAACACGGCCCAGCGGGCCGGCACCATCCGCCTCGACCCCGGTGACCCCGAGGAGGCGATCCGGGCGGCGGGCCAGATCGGCGACGACCGCCTGCAGAAGGCGGCCGGCCGGCGGGTCAACCCCGAGTCGTTCACCCACGGCAGCGCCGAGCAGCGGATCACGTGGCTCCGCCGGGGCCTCGAGGAGGGCGACCCCGGCTCGTGCAACACGTTCAAGGGCGACGTCTGACCTCTCGGTTCGCTCAGCCCACCGTCCACGTGGTGCCGCTGCGCAGCAGGGCGCCGAGATCGGCGGGGCCTCGCCGCTCCGACGCAGCCAGCAACTGGCGGTTGACCTCGGTCCCGTAGTCGGGTCGCTCCACGGCCCGGAAGACGCCGATCGGCGTCGGCTCGTAGGGGCCGCGAGCCAGGCGGGAGAGGGCGAAGGCCAGGCCGGGGTCGTCGCGCGACTCGTCGTGGACCAGCACCCGCTCGGTCCCCACGTCGTCGACCCGGGCGATGGCCAGCGTGCCGTCGGGCTCGGCGACCACGCCCAGCTCGCCGTCGGCGCCGAAGCGGATCGGCTGGCCGTGGTGGAGCGGGATCAGCATGTTCGGCCGCTTGTCGCGGGCCAGGATCTGCTCGAAGGCGCCGTCGTTGAACACGTTGCAGTTCTGGAACACCTCGACGAAGGCGGCGCCGCGGTGGTCGTGGGCCCGCCGGAAGGTCTCGATCATGTGCTTGCGGTCGACGTCGTGGGTGCGGGCGACGAACGTGGCCTCGGCTCCGAGCGCCAGGCTGATCGGGTTGTAGGGGTGGTCGACCGAGCCGAATGGCGTGGACTTGGTGACCTTGCCGACCTCGGAGGTCGGCGAGTACTGGCCCTTGGTCAGCCCGTAGATCTGGTTGTTGAACAGGATGATGGTGAGGTTCACGTTGCGGCGCAGCGTGTGGAGCAGGTGGTTGCCGCCGATCGACAGGCCGTCGCCGTCGCCGGTGATGACCCAGACGTCGAGGTCGGGCCGGGACACGGCCACGCCGGTGGCGACCGCCGGCGCCCGCCCGTGGATCGAGTGCATGCCGTAGGTGGCCATGTAGTACGGGAACCGGGAGGAACACCCGATGCCGCTGACGAAGACGGTGTTCGCCCGCTTCACGCCCAGCTCGGGCATCAGGGACTGGATGGCGGCCAGGATGCCGTAGTCGCCGCAGCCGGGGCACCACCGCACCTCCTGGTCGCTGCTCCAGTCCTTGCGGGTGGTGGGCTGGGCCATGCCTCCAGGGCCGGCGGGCTGTCCTGCCTCCAGAGCCGGCGGGCTCGACGGTGGTCATCTGATCGCCTCCACGATGGCGTCTTCGATCTCGGCGGCCCGGAACGGCTGGCCCGCCACCTTGGTGAGCGCCCTGGCATCGACCAGGTACTCGGCCCTGATCATCCGGCTCAGGTGGCCGAGGTTCATCTCGGGGACGATCACCTTCGGGTACCGGCGCAGCACGGCGCCGAGATCAGGGGGGAAGGGGTTGAGGTGGGTGAGGTGGGCCTGGGCCACGGCGAGGCCCCGGGCCCGCACCCGCTGGACGGCGGCGGCGATCGAGCCGTAGGTGGATCCCCAGCCGAGGACGAGGACCTCGGCGCCGTCCTGGTCGTCGACCTCGGTGAGCGGGATGTCCTTGGCGATCCCGGCCACCTTGGCGGCCCGCAGCCGGGTCATCGTGTCGTGGTTCGCCGGGTCGTAGCTGATGTTCCCGGTGCCGTCCTCCTTCTCGATGCCGCCGATGCGGTGCTCGAGGCCGGGCGTGCCCGGGATGGCCCACGGCCGGGCCAGCGTCTCGGGGTCCCGGAGGTAGGGCCAGAACTCCGAGCCGTGGTTGGGTCCGTCGGCAAAGGCGACGCCGATGTCGGGCAGGCGCTCGACGTCGGGCAGCAGCCACGGCTCGGTCCCGTTGGCCAGGTAGCCGTCGCTGAGGAGGAAGACCGGCGTCCGGTACTTGAGGGCGATCCGGACGGCCTCGATCACCATGGTGAAGCAGTGGCTGGGGGTGCGGGGGGCGACGATCGGGATCGGCGCCTCGCCGTGGCGGCCGTACATGGCCGAGAGGAGGTCGGACTGCTCGGTCTTGGTGGGCAGCCCGGTGGACGGGCCGCCCCGCTGGATGTCGAGGACGAGCAGGGGCAGCTCGAGGCTGACGGCCAGCCCCAGCGCCTCGGACTTGAGGTCGATGCCCGGCCCGCTGGTCGTGGTGACGCCGAGGTGGCCCGAGAAGGCGGCGCCGATGGCCGCGCAGACGCCGGCGATCTCGTCCTCGGCCTGCATGGTGCGCACGCCGAAGTGCTTGTGCTTGCTGAGCTCGTGCAGGATGTCGGTGGCCGGGGTGATGGGGTAGGCGCCGAGGAAGATCGGCAGGCCGGACCGCTGGCCGGCGGCGATCAGCCCCCAGGCCATGGCCGTGTTGCCGCTGATGTTGGTGTACTCGCCCGGCACCAGGTCGGCAGCCCGCACCTCGTAGCCGCTCTCGAAGATCTCGGCGGTCTCGCCGAAGTTCCAGCCGGCCCGGAAGGCCAGCCGGTTGGCTTCGAGGACGGTCTCCCGGCTGGCGAAGCGGCTCTCGATCCAGTCGAGGATCGTGTCCGGCGGCCGGTCGTACAGCCACGAGATCACACCGAGGGCGAAGAAGTTCTTGGACCGCTCGGCGTCCCGGGGCTTGGCCCCGGTGGGCGCCACGGCCCTGACGGTCAGGCTGGTCATCGGGATCTCGTAGACGGTCCACCCGTCGAGGCTGCCGTCGTGGCGGGGATCGGCTGCGTAGCCGGCCTTGGCCAGGTCGCGCTCGCCGAAGGCGTCGCTGTTCAGGACCACCGTGCCGGCCCGGCGCAGGTCGGCCAGGTTGGAGCGCAGCGCCGCCGGGTTCATGGCCACCAGCACGTCGGGGGCGTCGCCCGGGGTGAGCACCCGGTGGTCGGAGATGTTGACCTGGAAGGCGCTGACCCCGGCAAGCGTGCCGGCGGGGGCCCGGATCTCGGCCGGGAAGTCGGGCAGGGTGGCCAGCTCGTTGCCGAACACCGCGCTCGACTGGGTGAACCGGTCGCCGGTCAGCTGCATGCCGTCACCGGAGTCTCCGGCGAAGCGGATCACGACGCTGTCGAGAGCCCGGCGGGCCGGCTCCTCCCGGATCAGCGCAGGCTCGGTGTCGGTCATGTGCCCCCCAGGTGACGAGCTGTGACCAGTGGAGCGTAGGTCCGCGCCCACCGCAAAGAGCGGCGCCGTGGGAGCGGGCTTCGTCAGGCCGATCGGTCGACGAGGTTCAGGACCACGACGGCGGGACCAGACCGCGCAGTGCCGGCTGGGCGGCGTCCTTGGCCGACAGCTGCGCCGGGTCGGCGGGGTCGAAGGGCAGGGGCCAGGCGATGGCCAGGTCGGGGTCGAGCGGGTGGACGCAGCTGCCGGGCATGTCGGGCCGCCACTCCTGGTCGAAGCAGTAGAGGTACTCGCACGCGGTCACCGCTTGGAGGCCGTTGCCGACGCCCGGGGGGACCAGCACCTGCAGGCCGAGGACCAGGGGCACGGTGACGACCCGGCCGAAGCCCGGGCCCGGTCGCAGGTCGACCCACACCCCGAACGCCTCGCCGGCGGCGACGCCGACCAGCTTGTGCATCGCCTCAGCGTGGATGCCGCGGACGGCGCCGGCCCGGGTGAAGGTGAGGTTGACCTGGCGGACCTCGAGGGGCGGGAGGCCGAGCTCGACCAGGGCGGTGGGCCGCAGGATCTCCCGGATGGCACCGCGCTCGTCGTCGGCCACCTTGGTGCGGATGACGTGCAGGCCGGGGATGGCCGTCGGCTCGGCGGAGGCCGGGGAGAGCGCCACGGGCTTCAGAGCGCGAACTTGCCGTAGCCGCCGCGGAAGAACAGCAGCGGGCTGGCCTCGCGGGTGACGGCCAGCTCGAGCACCCGGCCGACCACGATGTCGTGGTCGCCGGCACCGTGCACGGCGTCGATCTCGCAGTCGATGTAGGCCAGGCAGTGGTCGAGGACGGGCGCGCCGCTCGGCCCGGGTCTCCAGCCGACACCGGCGAACTTGTCGGCCCCACGGATGGCGAAGCGCCGGGCCAGCGCTTCCTGGTCCTCGGCGAGCACGTTGGCGGTGAAGTGGCCGGCCGACCGGATGCGGGGCCACGAGTTGGCGGCCTTGGCTGCGACGAACAGCACGAGCGGCGGGTCGAGCGAGACCGAGGAGAACGACTGGCAGGTGAGCCCGACGGGCTCGCCGCCGTCGACCGCGGTGACGACGGTGATCCCCGAGCAGAAGTGGCCCAGCACCGTCCGGAAGGTGGCGGCGTCGAAGGCGGACACCGGACGGAACCTAGCCGGAGCCTCGCGGCCAACCTCGCCTGGCACCGGAGGCGTGTCAACCTGACGGGCATCGTCGGCGTCAGTGGTGCGTGGTGGCTGTCGTGGCGCCCGGGCTGACGGCATGGGACGACGTGGAGGTGCTGCACCGCGCCCAGCGCGACGACCTCGTGCGCCTCACCGGGTTGCTCCTCGACGAGCCTGGCGCCTGCGAGGAGGTGGTGCAGGACGCCTTCATCGCCCTCCACCTCCACCGCGGGAACGTCGACCCGGACAAGGTGCCGGCCTACCTGCGCAGCGCCGTGCTCAACGGCGCCCGGTCCCGCCTGCGGCGGCGGCGGGTGGCCGAGCGCCTCGGGCGGATCATGCCGGGCGCCGCCCCCAGCCCGGAGGACGAGGCGGTCGTGGGCGAGCGGCGGGCCGCGGTCCTCGCCGCGGTCCGCCGCCTGCCCCGCCGGCAGATGGAGGTCGTGGTGCTGCGCTACTGGCTCGACTTGACGGAGGCGGACAGCGCCGCGACCCTCGGCATCAGCGCCGGCAGCGTCAAGGTGCACGCCTCTCGAGCCCTCGCCGCCGTCACCCGCACCCTGGGGGAAGACCAGTGAGCCATCCCGAGCGAGACCTGCGCGAGGCCTTGCGGGCCAGGGCCGCGAGCGTGCCGGTCGGCCGGGCCGACGAGGCCGGCCTAGGCCGCCGGCTGGCTGCCGCTCAGCGCCGCCGGCGGGCCAAGGCGGCGGCGCCGGCCTGGCCCTGCTGGTCGTGGTGGGCGCCGTGTCGGTGCTGGCCCGAGCCGAGGGGCAGGGGCCGAACGTGGTGGCCGGTCCCGACCCGTCGTCCACCACGACCGCGCTCGATTCGTCGACCACCACGGCGATCGCCACGATCCCGGTCGACACCACCGCGCTGGCGCCGGTGACGACCGGCACGGCGCCTTCGCCCAGCGCCACCTCCGGGCCCGCGCCCACCGTTGCCAGGACGACGTCGACCACCGCGCCTCTGCCCCCCGTGCCGGATGACGCTTTGTGGCCCCCACCGGGCTCCAGGACCACGTTCCCGGCGCCGGAGCGGGCGGCCGAGGACTTCGCTCGACGCTTCCTCGGGATGGCCACCCCGCAGCTGACGCCCGGGCGGGTCAGCGCCGGTGGCGGCGAGGCCACGGTCGACGTCCGGCCGTTCTCGAGCGGCGGCCCGAGGACGACCGTCCTCCTGCGCCGCGTCGGCGCCCGGGGGTGGGTGGTCGTGGGCTGCAGCGCCGAGAGGATCTTCGTCGAGCAGCCGGCTCCGGGCGCGGCGGTGGCCTCGCCGCTGACCGTGCGGGGCCGGGCCCAGGTGTTCGAGGGCACGGTCGACGTCGAGGTGCGTCGCGACGGAGCCACCGCCCCGATCGGTCGGTCGTTCGGCACCGGCGGCGGCACCGAGGTGCTGCCCTTCGAGGCCACCGTCACCTTCGTCCGTCCGCCGACCCCGCGGGGGACGGTGGTGGTCACCGAGGCCCGGGCCGACGACGCCACCCAGGGACCGGCTGCCGCCACCGTCGTCCGGGTCAGGTTCTGACTCGGGGGAGCCGCAGGCTGAGCCCTCCCGGAGCAGCGGGGGGTTGGTCGTGGTGATCATGCTGCGGCGGCGGCGGCGGCGGACGATGTGGTGGGCTTCGCACAGCCGGGCGGCCGGTCACACCCCGGCCAGGTGCACCCGCCGTCGCGCAGACGCAGGGCCCACACCATTGATCGGCCGGACGGGACCGTGACGAAACTGCTCCCCGGCTGGCACATGCCGGCGCCGCCGCCGGGTCTCGCCCCGCTGGCAACGGTGGGTCATCGGCCTGATCGTGGCCTCGTTCCTCGTGATCAACGCCTGCGGGCTGTGCAGCACCTCCTGCCGGGTGGGGTTCGGCTGCGCGGTCCGCTACCCCCGCGGGGTCACGATGCCAGACGGCCCGGCGGGCCGTCAGAAGGTCAGTCCCAGCAGAGGCAGAACGGGTGGCCCGCAGGATCGAGGTAGACCCGGAACGAGTCGCCGTCGGTCTCGCCCGGCTGAACCTCGTGCTTCCTCGCCCCGATGGCCAGCGCCGCAGGTTCGGCCTCGTCGATGTCGTCGATCGTCACGTCGAGGTGGAACTGCTGCGGCCGCTCGGCCGTCGGCCACGTCGGTGGGGCGTACTCGTCGGTCTGCTGGAACGCCAGGCGGCGGCCGGGCTCGGGCTCGAGCACGACCCAGTCGTCTGCGACGGACGTGACCTCGCCGCCGACCAGCTGGCGGTAGAACTCGGCGAGGGCGGCGGCGTCGGGGCAGTCGATCACGACCGTGCGCAGGCGGGCGATGCCGGTCATGGGCGAGCCTCCATGGGACGGGGCGGGTGCGGACGGAAGGCAGTCTGTCAGCGGGGCTCCCGTGGAGGAGCTCCAGCAAGCCGGCGACCCGCAGCAGGTGGTGTGGTTCGCTCCATGGCTTCGCGGCCGCCTCACCCTCTGATTCGTGGCGCTCCCGCTCGCAGAAGGTGAGCGTCCAGGCGTGCGAAGCCTTGTCGTCTGGTTCGGCAGGCACCCGGGCCTGACCTTGACGTCAGTGATGCAGCCGGGGCCGCCTCACGCCCCGAGATCCAGTCGCTGGGCGATGGCAGCCGCTTCGACGCGGCTGGCCACCCGCAGCTTGCGGAGCAGGTGGGTGACGTGCACGCTGGCGGTCTTCTCGCTGATGTACAGCTCCTGGGCGATCTGGCGGTTCGTGCGCCCGTGGGCGAGGAGGCGCAGCACCTCACCTTCGCGAGGTGAGATCCCCAGGGCTCGCAGCGGGTCGTCTGCTGATCCCGCCGTCTCCGCCGGCTGGTCGGGGTCGAGCCGTCCCCGCTGGGCCAGCTGGCGAACCTGGTGGGCCAAGGGAACTGCGCCCAGCCGCTCGGCCGTGCCCAGCGCGGCTCGTGCTGCGGCCTCGGCCCGCTTGCGGCTGCCCCGGACCCGCAGCACCGAGTCGGCCTCGCGGAACCGAGCTACTGCGGCCGGGTAGGGGAACCTGAGCGCCTCCCACTGGGCGGCGACAGCTGCCCACCGGTCGGGGTCGTACCGCTCCTCTGCTCGACCATGCTCGGCCTCGGCGACGGCCAGCTGAGCCGCGGCGTCCGGCTGAGGTGACACGCCACGCTGCCCCAGGCGTCTCACCAGGTTCCTGGCTCGGTCGCGCAGCTCGTCGGCGGCGGCTCGCGCCGCGGCGGCCTCAACCTCGCCTCGCGGGCCGAGGGCGCGGGCGGCCTCGACGCGGTCGGCCTCCACCTCCATGGCCACCGCCGACGTCAGGGCGGCCAGCAGCAGGTCCTCCGACTTCTCGACGATCTCGAACGCCTCGGCGCAGTGACGGCGGGCGTCATCGAAGCATCCCTCCCGACTGGCGAGCTGGGCAGCGCACACCAGTGCCTCGGGTGCAGGGTCGCTGGAGGCGTTGACGGGGGTGAGGGCACGGTCGCGGTGGTGGGCAGCGACCTCGGCGTCGCCTCGCCACAAGGCGATGCGGGCCGAGATCACGGCTCCCGTCGTCCCGTGTGGGCCATCTGAGGCCATGGCATGGGCCTCCAGCAGCCCGGCCGCCTCGTCCCAGGCGCCGAGCCAGCAGAGCGCCTCGGCGCCGCCATAGGCAAGCAGCACGCCGTCGCTCGCCAGGGTCCCGGTCCGTCGCGCGTGCTCCAGGCCGGCCACTGCCGTCTCGGCGGCCTCCTCGCAGCGGGTGGCGGCGAGCAGGGTGGCGGTGAGGTTCACGTAGGCCAGGCCGATGTCGTCGGCTTCACCTTCACCGTGGGCGATGTCCAGGGACTCTCGGGACGCCTGCAGCCCCTCTTCGACCCGACCGAGCTTGACGAGGGCGATGCCCAGCCCCGAGAGCGCATTCGAGCGCGCCCGCTCGGAAGCGGTCGCGCCCGCAACCACCAGCGCCGCCCGCAACGTCGCTTCGGCTTCGACGTACCGGTCGACCAGCATCTGGTGGCGGCCCCAGGCGGCCAGCGACACGGCCTGGGTCACCGAGGGCGGGCGGTCGGCCACCAGCGCCACCGCCGCCCTGCGGGCCTCGCCGCTCCCCGCTTCGTCGCATGCCACCCAGCGATGGTGACCCAGCCGCTCGAGCACCGCGGCTTGCGCCTCGGGTTCCGCCTCCTCTCCGACCTCACCCAAAGCCGCTTCGACCAGAGCGACGGCCTGGGCCGGCCGGCCGGCGTGGGACACGGCCTCGGAGGCCCGGAGCAGCAGCTGCGCCCGTGTCATCCCCGCCGCCGTCTCGGCGTCGGGCACCCGGGGCCACAGGTCGAGGGCCCGCTGGAAGTGGCAGGCCGCGTCGGCCTGCGCCCCGACCTCCTGGGCCGCGACCCCGGCGCGCACCGACGCCACAAAGGCGTGAGGTTGGTCCTGCGCCGCCGTCCAGTGGTGGGCGAGCAGCGTCCAGCGCTCGTGCTCGGTCCCGCCTGCCAGCTGGGGCTGCGAGGCGAGCGCCGCCGCGGCCGCCTCGTGCAGCCGCTGGCGCTCGCCTGGGAGGAGGTCGTCGTGCAGCGCCTCGCGCACGAGGGCGTGGCGGAACCGGCAGCCGGTGGGCTCGGCCACCAGGATGTGGCGGGCGACGGCCTCGCGGAGGGCGTCGGCCACGTCACCAATGCGGCGATCGGTGACGGCCGCCAGCAGTCGCTCGTCGATGTGCCCGCCCAGCAGCGCAGCCTCTCGCAGGATGGCCTGGACGGGTTCGGGCAGCTGGGTGACCCGGACCAGGATCGCGTCGCGCAGCGTCGCCGGCAGGTGCCCCGACCCCGCCTCTGCGGCCAGCAGCTCCTCGGCGTAGAAGGGATTGCCCTCGGAGCGGACCATCATCTCGTCGACAACGGCGTCGGACGGCACGGCGCCGGCCACACCGGCCAGGAGCACGGTGAGCTCGCTGCGCGACATCCCCTCCAGGCGCAGGTGCTCGACCGTGGGACTGCGGACGAGCTCGGACAGGAGGGGCCGTAGTGGATGGCGGCGGTGGACGTCGTCGGCTCGGTAGGTGACGATCAACGTGACCTTCGCCGTGCGGAGGTTGCGGGCCAGGAACGCCACGAGATCTCGGGTCGAGGCGTCGGCCCAATGCACGTCCTCGAAGACCACGATGAGCCCCGGGAGCCTGTCGCCCAGCTCCTCCATCAGTGCCACCGTGTGGGCGAGCACCGCGCCCTGCCGGACCTGGTGGCCCCCGTGGCCGCCGGCCAGCAGCGGCAGCAGCTCGGGGCCCGTCTCGGCCAACAACCGGTCGAGGTGCTCGGCACCCAGAGCGGCCCGAAGCTCCCGGAGCACCTCGATCAGCGGGCCGTAGCCCACGGCGACCTCTCCGAGATCCACGCATCCGCCCACCGCGGCGCTGCCCCCCCGGGCCCTCCACCGGTCACAGAGCTCGTTGATCAACCGGGTCTTGCCGACCCCGGCGTCACCGCCCAGCAGCACGATCTGACTGGCGCCGGCGGCCGCCTCGGCGACCTCCTCCAGCCGACCCAGCTCGGCCTCGCGCCCCACGAAGGAGGGACACGTGACACGCCTGGCCACCGGCTCAGTCTGGCACGGCACCACCAGCACGGCCGTCACCGGATGTCCTCGCTGGGCCAGAGGTCGGCGCTCACTGCGTGATCAGGTCTTGCCGCTGCGGGGGACCGACTTGGCGCATTCTCCCTGGTTCTTGAAGCCGAGCCTGGCGAACCCCCCGCTCTTGCACTCGTCCTTGGCCGCCGGCGCCTCGCCCGGCTGGGGGTCGGTGGTCGTGGTCGTGGTCGCCGGTTCGGTCGTCGTGGTGGTGCCCTCGGTCGTCGTGGTGGTGTCCTCGGTCGTCGTGGTGGTGCCCACGGTCGTCGTCGTGGTGTCGCCTGCTGTGGTGGTCGTCAGGCCCGAGGTCGTGGTGGTCGCGGCCACGACCGCCACGCCACAGGTGGATGAACCGATGACCACGTCGCCCTCGGCGAAGGGCCCGAGGAAGTACAGGTGGACGGCGTTGACGGTGAGGGCGCCGGTGACGGGGTCCTCGATCTGCTCGTTGAGGACGATCCGGTAGGTGTCGCCGACGTCGTCGATGGTGCCCGTGCGCATGAAGTTGGGGTCGGGGGTCACCGGGATCGCCTCTGTGGTCAGTGGCTTGCCGTCGGCATCGGTGGACGTGACGAGCACGCCGCCGATGATCGTCGTCGTTCCGGTGACGCCCGTCTCTGTGGCGGTGCAGGTGCTGTGGACCTCGTCGGCGATGAACGGCCCAGGACCGACGTTGTAGACGTCCGCCGCACTCGACGCCGACCCGGTCGGGCCGGTGGTGCCCTGGCAGCTCACGGTGAGCGGGCCCGATGGGGGCGGGGCGGTGGCGTCCGCGGGCCACTGGCCGCTGAAGACCGCCCTCGTGCCGTACGTCGCCAGGGCGCCGTCGGGATCGGTGACCGCCACGGGATCGGTTGCGCCGGTGGCCGGGCAGTCCACCGACGGGCTGGCGCTCTGGAGCGTCCCCGGGGGGATGGTCTGACCGAAGCCGCGAACCGTCGGCGGCTCGTCGTTGAACCCGACGTTGGCGGAGTAGCCGAAGGCGCTGGCCGTGACACCCGAGACATCCGCCCCGACCGGATGCTGGCTGGCCCAGGCCAGCAGCATCCCCGCCACCCCCGCCAGCAGCGCAAGCGCCGCCGGGCGCTGGTTCCTTCGAACTCGGATCTGCATCATCTTCTCCCTGGCTTCCTGCTCTGGCCTGCCCAGCGACAGCCGCGCCGAGGCAGGCCCTGCTCCGACCTGAACCCCCTTCGGGGACGTGATCGACGGTACGGAGATGCGGGTCCGGGCCGCATCGGGCGATCCCTTAAAATCGTCGTCCCGCGGCCTTACGCGAGTGCCGCCGCGACCGAACTGGCTGGCACGACCAAGGATCGGGTGTTCCGAGCGCACCCGGGAGCGGGCGTCGTCCGTCTCGGCCGAGCAGACGACGAGGCCGTGCTCCATGGCGAGAGCAACCAGCTGGTCTTCGGTCACGAGGTCCCGGTGATGTCCAGGTCGGCGGCGGGGCGACACCTCGACGTCCGGCATCACGTCCAGGACGCACGGCCGGGCTCGAGCGCTGCCACGCCCTCCTGCTGTGCCGCTCCCGAGCGCCGGGCCGACCCGGCGACAGCAGGTGGTCGAGCCGAGCGACCTTCCGCGTGCGCTGGAGGTGGTGCGGCGTGGCCGGTGGCTGACCTCACAGCCAGACGCCTGCACGGCATGGCGGCCGAGAGCCACCAGCCGATAGGCATAGTGGTCGACGTGACACCCGACGAGGGAATCTGTCCGGAGTGCGGCCTGAGCACCTCCCCGCTCGGACCGGTCTACCGATCGAGGTTGGGCCCGATAGCGCTGCCACGCGTGCCGGGCGTAGAGGCGTGTGCCTGCGGTTCGGAGACCGATGATCCAATGGAGACGGCCTCTCGCCTCTCCAATGACGTGCGGCGGCTTCGGGCGGAGCTCGATGCGATGCGGCGTGGGAGGCCTTCGGAGCCCTAGCCAAGGGCTCGCGTCCGACCCGTCAGAGAGGACCTCGACCAACGAGACGAAGGACCCAGGCGGTTCGGACCGGTTGTTACCGAGCGCGGAGGGTGCCGATCCCGGGCGTGTCAGCCGCTATGGCGCCCACCACCCGCACGGCGGTCGTGGAGCCCTCCGGCGCCGCCCGTACGCCGCTACCGTTCCTCAAGATGCGATTGTTCCTCCTGGGCATCGGCGGGTCGTGGCTCGTTATGGCGGCCTTGGTCGCCCTGGAACTTGTGCTCTCGCCGCGCCATCGGGGCGCCTCTCGTCGACTTGACTCCCGGCCGCTCCTGACCCTGGCTGCGATGATCATCGTCGGTGTCGGCAGCGTAGTGGCCGGTCTGCTCTCGCCTCCTTCGCTGGCCTTGGCAGTGGTCTGCATGACGCCGATGCTGGTCCTCGGCGTCATCCAGCGGCGGCAGCTTCGAGAGCGGGACGACCTCCCGCCGCCGCTGGCCAGGATGCTCGAGGTACCCGTCAACCCGCTCACGCATCTCCGCCACCCCATCCGAACCACCCGCGCGCAGTGGGCGGCGATGGGCCACCCGATCTGCTCGCGCCGTGAGATGCGGGCCTGGCAAAACAAGCAGCCCAGGAACTGACGGAGTCCACTGGTCAGAATCGGCCTGCAGGATCAGGGGTCCAGCCGTAGCCGCAACAGCCCCTGTGGCTCCTGCTCGATCCCAACTCTGAACTCCACGAGCCAAAGGAGGAGAGTCGGTAAGGCGGCGATCCCTAGGGCACGGCTCGTGCCGAGCCCGGGCGCCCCGCCCCACGGTGCGCGCGCTCTTGGCGCCGGAGGCCGCTCAGGTGGAGGTGCCCTACGTTCCGGGGCTTCGGCTGCCCGCTTCAGGTAGGTGCCGCGCTCCTCGATGAGCTTCTTCACGTAGCCGCCGAGGAGGGCTCCCTCCACCGCCCAGCCCCATCCGGCGAGTGGGTCTGGAAGCTGACCCGGTCAGTCATGAGCGCGCCAGCATCGTCGGCTGTGAACAGCTCCGTCTGGCGATCACCGAGAGAGACATCCGAGATGCTCGGCGTGCCCCTGCGAATCTATGACGAGGAGCAACTCGAGGCCCAACTTCGACTTCGCAGCTACCTACGGCGCTTCTGACTTGTATCCAAATGACGTAAACCAACGCAACGATCGAGTAGAGGACTACACCAGCCAGTCCCGACATCAAAGCTACTGCATCGGCTGATCCTTGATCCAGGCCCTCCCAAACCCTATCGAAAAGAACAGCAGCCAGCCGATCGAAGACCTGCGACGATATCACGAGCTCTTAACGGCCCATTCTTTGTCAAGACGACTTCCTTCCAATCGCGTGCGCTCGACCCAAGGGGGCCCTACCGCTCAGTACCGACTGTGAAGGGATACAAGCAGCGTCAACGGCCATCTCAGCGGCACCAAACGCCACCGCTGATCGTAGGTCCAGGTGACGGTGCCGGCACGGGTGGAGGACCGGGCGGAGTACCCCGGCCATCTGTCGGCTCGGAACGAGGGCCTCGTGATCACCGGATGACTGCCTCCACGTGTGGCCGCGCCGGCAGCTCGCGTCAGTCGGGGCCTACGGCTCGCCGGCGGATCGCCGCTTCCTGAGGAGGACGGCGGCGGCGCCGAGGGCCACGAGCGGCGCAGCCCACTGCGACACCGCCTGAAGGAGGAGGGCGTCAGCGCCGCGGTCGCCCGGCTGCCAGGTGTAGCCCAGGAGCAGGACGGCCGAGGCGACGGTGAGGCCCAGGGCCAGCCGGCTGCGCCAGAGGAGGGCGGCCGGGAGCAGCACCCAGGCGTGGTACCAGGGCAGGACGTAGGCACCCAGCAGGAGGTAGCCGGCCAGCGCCGCTGCCACCACCGCCTCCGGGTGGCGATCAGCCAGGTGGCGGCGGGCGAGCACCACGCCGAGGGCGATGCTGGCGACAAGGGCCAGCAGCCCCACGAGCCGGTCGGGGGCCACGGCGAACGGCGCGTTCCACACCGAGCTTCGGGAGTGCTGCTGCCCCGCCTCGGCCAGGGCTCGGGCCACGGCCACGGGGCCGGCGGCCAGGTTGGCGATGGCGAGGAGGCCGGCAGCCGTGGCCGCCACGGTGGCTGCCGCCCGGCGGCCGTGGCGACGCCAGGCCCAGGCGGCGAGGGCTGGCAGGGCCAGCACCGCGGCCACCTTGACCCCGGCCGCCAGGGCGACGAGGACGCCGGCCGCCACCCACCAGTGACGGCGGACAGCCAGGCAGGCGCCGAGGAGGGCGACCCCGACCAGCGCGTCGTTGTGGGCCCCGTTCACGACGCTGGCCAGCAGCACCGGGTTCAGGGCCACAAAGGCGGTGGCCGAGGCGTCGTCGGTGGTCCGGGCCACCAGCACGGCCGCACCCAGGACAGCCAGGCCCGCCGACGCCTGGAACAGGACCCGGACCAGGGTGCGGTTCTCGCCGCCCACCCCTGCGATGGCCGCCGACAGGGCGGTGAAGGCGGGGCCGTAGACCGACGGCGTCTGACGCCAGCGGGTCGAGACGTCGGGGTACCACGGGTCGTCGGGGTGATCGTCGGGAACGGTGGAGTACGGGTTCTCCCCGTGCTCGGTGACCATCCGCCCGTACAGGGCGTAAGAGGCGACGTCCTTCGAGCCGGCCGGCGGGAAGGCCACGCAGAGGGCGACGAGGGCGCCGCCGGCGAGGAGCACGAGCCGCACCGGCAGGCCCCTGCCGGCATGGAGGGCGTGGAGGAGGCAGGCGAAGCCGGCCAGGGCCACGACCAGGGCGGCGGCCACCAGTCCGGGCCGGGCCCCGGAGCCGGCGACCACCACCGCGGCGACGCCGGCGGCCGTGGCCGCCAGACCACCGACGGCCTGGCCCGACACCGCCGATCGAGCCGCGAGCACCGCCACGCCCCCAGCCTGCCGCAGCCAGCCGGACGGCCCCGGTCATGCCGCCAGCGGGAGGCGTCTCCGATCGGCGCGCGAAGCCTGCGGCTGCCGGTTGGGCCTCGACCAGCAACCCGGTGCTGCCGCGTGGCCCTGACGTCTCGACGGACCGTCAGTCCTGCGCGGCGCCCGCGGGAGCCCGTGGGCCCACGAGCCCGACAGCCCGGTGGGTCTCTGCAGCGCCTGGACGTCGCTGGTGTGCAGCGGACCAGCCCGGCAGCGCTGTGGGTCTCTGCAGCGCTTGGGCACTGGTGGTGCGCAGCGGAAGCCCGGACGCCGGCCGGGGCTTCCTCACGGGAGCCGCAACAGACCCGTCTCCTCGTCCCACACCGCCAGGCCATCGGCCACCAACGACGCCGCCACCGTGCCGGCCCGACCGCCGTCCTCGGGCCAGCCGCAGGCGCCGGCCACGTCGGCGGGTGCCACCGGGCCGACGAGCAGGGCCGCCACCAGGCGGCCGCGGCCCTGCCGGTCGGACCCGACGAAGGCCGTCTGGCTGCCGCCCGTGCCGGCCGAGCCAGCCGCCGGGTCAGGCCCGCCCTCGGCCCGCCAACGGCACCACTGGGCAACCGGGCAGCGACCGCAGGCGGGCGCGCGCTTGCGGCACACGGTGGCCCCGAGGTCGAGCACGGCCTGGTTCCAGGCCCATCCCGCCCCTGGTGGCACGCTGGCGTCGGCCAACGCCTGGGCCTCGCCGCCCGAAAGGCGCCGGCCGGCCACCGCCCTGGCCAGCACCCGGGCGGCGTTCACGTCGAGCACCCCCACGTCCTGCTCGAAGGCGAATGTCAGCACGGCCCGTGCGGTGTACGCCCCCACGCCCGGCAGGGCTCGCAGGTCGGCCAGCGTGGCGGGAACGGGGCCGCCGTGCCGCTCGACGCAGGCGGCACCCGCGGCTCGCAGCGCCACCGCCCTGCGGTTGTACCCGAGCCCGGCCCACGCCGCGACCACCTCCGCGACCGTGGCCGCCGCGCAGGCCGCAGGAGTGCCGAAGCGGTCGAGGAAGGCGGACCAGCGGGCCGCCACCCTGGCCACCTGGGTCTGCTGCAGCATCACCTCGCTCACCAGCACGGCCCAGGGGTCTCGGGTGTGCCGCCACGGCAGGTCTCGCCGAGGCAGGGCCAGCAGCGCGGCCTGGAGCTGCCCGGGCGCCGCCGGCGGGGCTACGGGCACCTGCCTCCTGGAAGGCCGGCGTCCTGCATCGCCGAGGTCACGGCGCCGGCCCAGAGTTCGTAGCCAGCGTCGTTGGGGTGGTAGCCGTCGGGGGAGAACAGGGCCCGGTTGCGCCGGAAGGCCGGGCCGGTTGCTCCCGCGATGTCCACGTAGGTGGCCCCGGTGGCCCGGGCCAGCTGCCGGACCTGCCGGTCGAGGGAACGGCCCCGCCAGCCGGCCACCGCCCGCAGCGGCTGGGCCAGACGCGGGGGCGAGCCCAGGTCGGGCACGCCGAGGAGCACGACGCAAGCCGTGTCCGGCACGGCGGCCAGCAGCTCCCGATAGGCCGACGAGAACGTCTTCGTCCGGGTGAGATGGGTGGTGTCGTTGGCGCCGACGCTGACGAAGACGATCTCGGCGTCGAGGGGCAGGCGGGGCAGCTGGCGGGCCACCACGTCGGCGATCGTGTCGCCGCTGGAGGCCAGCACCCGCACGTCGACGGGCCGGCCGAGGCGGCGGGCCACCTGCCGGCCGACCACGCCCTCGGCGGCGGCCGTGCCAACGCCGGCTGCGGTCGAGTCGCCCAGCCACACGGTGCGCAGCGGCGGGGACGAGCCGTCACAGCCGACGCAGGCCTCGATGCCGGCGGGCAGCGGCGGGGCCGGCTCGCCGCGGGTGGCCAGCACGACCTCGACGCCGAGGAGACCCGGGCCGGCGACGAGGAGCCCGGTCACCAGCCCGGCGACGGCGCGCAGGCCGCGCCGGCGGGTCATGCCCAGATGTCGGTGCCGTCGTAGGGCCGGCGCCGCTCCGGGGCGCTGGCCCGCTTCCACACCATGAGCCTGCGCCGGAACGAGCACACCTCCTGGGCGTCCTGGTTGATGCCCTTGGTCTCGACCGTGACGATCCCCCGATCCCCCTTCGAGGTCTCCCTCGCCTCCAGCACCCTGGTCTCTGCGTAGATCGTGTCGCCGTGGAAGGTCGGGTGGGTGTGCTTCAGCGTCTCGACCTCGAGGTTGGCCACGGCGGCTCCGGAGACGTCGGGGACGCTCATGCCGAGGACGACGGAGTAGACGAGGTTGCCGACCACGACGTTGCGCCCCTGCGGCGAGGACCGCTCGGCGTACCAGGCGTCGGTGTGCAGGGGGTGGTGGTTCATGGTGATCAGGCAGAACAGGTGGTCGTCGTACTCGGTGATGGTCTTGCCGGGCCAGTGGCGGTAGACGTCGCCAGGCACGAAGTCCTCGAGGTGGCGGCCGAACGGCCGCTCGTGCACGGTCATGTGGGCTTGCCTCCGCTGGGTGGCACGAGCGCAACGTAGGAGACGCCGAGCCCGTCCACCACCCCCCGGTGGGTCCTACCAGCGGTGAACGGCGCCGACCTGCTCGGGGCGGGCCCCGGCGGGCACGATGCGCGCGCCGGCGCCCGGTGCCGAGGGCGGCCCGGATCAGCACGTCGACCAGCCTCGGACCAGGCTTACGATCGACGTGGTCGCGTCAGGAGGCCAGCCGGATGGGCAGCGGGGGGATCAGCAGGAGGCGCCTGCTGGGCGGCGCCGCCGGCGGGGCCGCCGCCTGGTTCGGTGGCGACTGGCTGCTGCGAGCCGAGGCTGCCACCAGGGCGGCGGGCCTGGCGGCCGTGCGGCCCGAGCTCACCACCCTCGGTTCCACCTTCGCCCCGGCCGGCACGGGCGCCTACCGCCGGCTGGTCGAGGCGCCGGGCTTCGGGATCCAGGTCCGCACGCTGGGCGCCGAGGCCAAGGGGGGCCGTGAGTCAAGGCGGGTGGCACTGGCCTGTGTCGTGCACCTCACGGACATCCACGTGATCGACGCCCAGAGCCCGGCCCGGGTCGAGTTCCTCGACCGCTACGGCGACGAGCCGACGACCCCCCTCCCCCTCCAGGCGGCCTACCGCCCCCAGGAGACGCTGACCGCCCAGGTGGCCGAGGCCATGGTGCAGCGGGTCAACGACATCGGGGGCGGCCCGGTGACCGGCCGGGTCTACGACTGCGCCGTCTCCACCGGTGACAACGTCGACAACGCCCAGGTCAACGAGCTGCAGTGGTACCTGACCCTGCTCGACGGCGGGCCGATCAACCCCCGACAGCGGCGGGCCGGGGTACCAGGGCGTGATGGACCAGGACGCCCTGTCGTACGACGTCCACTACTGGCACCCCGACGATCCGCGCCCGACCGGCGACCTGTACAAGGCCCAGCACGGGTTCCCGGGTGCTCCTGGCCTCCTCGCCGCCTCGCTGGCACCGTTCAGGGCCACGGGCCTGTCGGTGCCCTGGTACGCCACCTACGGCAACCACGACGGGCTCCTCCAGGGCAACGCCCCCGCCACCGCCTCCCTCACCACCGTGGCCACCGGCGGGCTCAAGGTCGTGGCCCTGCCCGCTGGGCTCACCGCCGCCGACGTGGCCAACGGGCTGGCGGGATCGGACCCGCTCGTCCTCGCCGCCCTGGCCACCGCCCCCGCCCGGGTCGTCACCCCGGATGCGGGCCGCCGGCCGGCGTCGGTGATCGACTGGGTCGACGCCCACCTGGCCTCGCCTCCCCACCCCGGGCCTCGGGGCCACGGCCTCACCGCGGTGGCGGGCCCCTGCTCTTCTCGTTCCCGATCGCCCCCGGCGTGCTCGGCATCAGCCTCGACACCTGCGCCCGGGGCGGCTACGCCGACGGCAACCTCTTCGAGGACCAGGTGGCTGCGGTCACCACCATGCTGGAGCGGGCCAGCCGGGTCCACGGGGCACCGACCAGCTGGTCGTGCTGTTCAGCCACCACAACCTGGCCAGCCTCGACAACCCGGCGCCCGACCCGGCCAGGCCGCAGGTGCCTCGAGTCACCGCGGCGGCGTTCGAAGCCCGCTTGCACGAGTTCCCGAACGTGGTGCTCTGGGTGAACGGCCACAGCCACGTGAACAGGGTCGCCCCCCACCCCCGCCCGGGTGGCGGCGGCTTCTGGGAGGTCCTCACCGCCGCCCACGTCGACTGGCCCCAGCAGGCCCGCATCGTCGAGCTGGCCGACAACCGCGACGGCACCCTGTCGATCTTCGGCACGCTGGTCGAGCACGCCGCCCCGGCCCGCCCGACGGGGATCGGGCCCGGGCGGGTCCTCGATCTGGCCGCCTGGAGCCGGGAGCTGTCGTTCAACGACCCTCAGGCCAACCTCGGCGCCCTGGGGCAGCCGGGAGACCGGAACGTCGAGCTGGTGCTGCCGGCTCCATTCGACCTGCGGGCGGCGCTGGGCGAAACCCCTGCCGCCGGCGCGGCACGGTCCGCTGGCAGCTCCGGGCGCCCGGGCCAGCTGGCCAGGACGGGCCGCCCGGCTGGCGCGGCGCTGGCCGCGGCGGCGGTGGCGGCCACGGCCGCCGCGGCTGCCCGCCGCCTCGCCGCCGCCGCGTCGGCCGACGCCCTCGACGGCGACGAGCCGCGGACCCGGCCTGGCTGAGCGTCCATGTGCTGGCCCTATGGTCGGGCGCCGTGGAGATCGAGCTCCGGGACGACGTCTACCGCCGCCCCCTCTCCACCGCCCTCGACCGGCTGGGGCTGGCCGAGGGCTGGACCTGCGTCGACGTCGGGGCCGGCGGTGGCGACGTGAGCGTGGCGCTCGCCCAGATGGTGGGGCGGGACGGCCGGGTGTACGCGGTGGACGTCGACCCCCGCCGCCGGGACGAGATCGCCGCCCTGGCCGCCGCGCACGCCCAGGTCCTCGCTCTCTCGCAGGCCGGTGAGGAGCTGACGCTGCCCGAGCAGGTCGATCTGGCCTTCTGCCGGTTCCTCCTGATGCACGTGGCCGAGCCGCGGCGGGTGCTGCGCCGCATGGCCGGCGCCGTCAGGCCAGGCGGGTGGGTGGTGGCCCAGGAGCCCGTCACGACCGCCGGCCGGATCGGGGGCCGGCCCCTGTCGATGGACGGCGCCCGTGACCAGGACGTCGGCGCCGTCCTCCCGGCGCTGGTCCGCGACGCCGGCCTGGTGCTGGTCGACGCCTGGGCCGAGGCCCCCGCCGGCGCCGGCCCGGGCCCGGTGGCGGGCTACCTCGAGGCGATGACCGGCGTCGACCCGGGCGACGAGCCCGTGGTCCTCCCCCCGCTGGTCACCGTGGTGGCCCGCCGCCCCGCCTGAGCCGGCTCGCGGCTTACCGATCGGTACCCTTCGCCCGATGGGCTCCGCCCCCGACCTCGCCGCCGCCGCCGCTGCGGTGGAGAAGGCCAGCGACGTCGTCGCCGCCGCCGCCGCCCACCTGGCCGCCACCGGCGGCGTCGACCCGAACCAGTGGGCGGCCTACGACCTGGCCCATGGCGCGGCGGCGGTCGAGGGCGCCCGAGCGGTCCTCGACTACGGCGGCCGGGGACAGGTCGAGGGCGGCATCGCCTGCGCCTTTGTGGCCGAGGCGGTCTTCGACCTCGCCACCCGCCTCCTGGGCCGCGAAGCCGACTGGGGCGTCGACCCGGGGGCGCTGGACGAGGCCATGGCGTTCGTCCGCACCTACCGCCGCGCGGCCTCGCTGTCCGCCCTCGCCGACCAGCTGGGCCACAAGAGCCCGGGAGGGGTCGTGGGCGGGCCCCGCCACCTCGGCGGCGACCTCGAGATGGTGCAGGACCTGTTCCGCCGCTTCGCCGACGAGAAGCTGAAGCCGATCGCCGAGCACCTCCACCGCCGCAACGGCGACATCCCCGAGGACCTCATCTCCGGCCTGGCCGAGCTCGGTGCGTTCGGGCTGTCGATCCCCGAGGAGTACGGCGGCTTCTCGACCGGCGGCGAGGACGAGTACCTGGCCATGGTGGTGGCCACCGAGGAGCTCAGCCGGGGCAGCTTGGCGGCCGGCGGGTCGCTCATCACCCGGCCGGAGATCCTGGCCAGGGCGCTGCTGAAGGGCGGGACCGAGGACCAGAAGGCCCGGTGGCTGCCGAAGCTGGCCACGGCCGAGGTCGTGAACGCCATCGCCGTCACCGAGCCCGACCACGGCTCGGACGTGGCCGGCCTGACGTTCACGGCCCGACCGGTCGACGGCGGCTGGACCCTCGACGGCGTGAAGACGTGGTGCACCTTCGCGGCCCGGGCCGACGTGCTGATGGTGCTGGCCCGCACCGATCCCGACCGGTCCAAGGCCCACCGGGGCCTGACGATGTTCGTCGTGCCGAAGGACCGCGGTGACACGCACGGCTTCACCCTCACCCAGCCCGGCGGGGGCCGCATGGAGGGCCGTCCCATCGACACCATCGGGTACCGCGGCATGCACTCCTACGAGATGGCGTTCGACTCGTGGTTCGTGGCCGCCGAGGACCAGGTCGGAGGCGAGGCCGGCCTGGGCCGCGGCTTCTACCTCCAGATGGAGGGCTTCGAGACCGGCCGCCTGCAGACGGCGGCCCGTGCCGTCGGAGTGATGCAGGCGGCGTACGAGGCGGCGGTGGCCTACGCCCGGGACCGGGTCGCCTTTGGCGCCCCGATCGGCGAGTTCCAGCTGATCCAGGTGAAGCTGGTGCGGATGGCGGTGCTGATCCAGGCCAGCCGCCAGCTCTCGTACACGGTGGCCCGGATGATGGCCAAGGGTGAGGGCGGCCCCCAGGCGTCGATGCTCAAGGCCTACGTCTGCCGGGCCGCCGAGTGGGTCACCCGGGAGTCCATGCAGATCCACGGGGGGATGGGCTACGCCGAGGAGTACGCCGTCAGCCGCTACTTCGTCGACGCCCGGGTGCTGTCGATCTTCGAGGGGGCCGACGAGACGCTGGCCCTCAAGGTCGTGGCTCGCCACCTCCTGGCCGGAACCCCATTGACCAAGGAGGGGCAGCGCCCACCAGCCGGCTAGGGCCCGAGCCTCGCGCTCCCCCACGCCGCCACCGCCTGCGGGTCACCGATGGCCTCGACCTCGGCGCCGGATCGGCCGAACAGGGCCAGGAGCAGCTCGCTGGGGCGGCCGTGGACCTCGACGAGACCGGGACCTCGGCGCACCCGGCGCCTGCGCCCGTCCTCGCTGACCAGCACGACGGTGGCGTCGAGCCGGCGGGCCAGGAGCGGCCCGAGCCCGGGCAGGACCGACCAGACGCCGTCGTCGAGGCGGCGCTGCTCGACACCGTCGGGGCGAGGTCCGAGGCCGTTGGCCCGGCGGACGTCCTCGTGGTGCACGAACCACTCGTGCAGGTCGGCTCGCCACCCGCCGGGCAGCCGGCCCGGCCACAGGGGCGGTGGCCCGCGGCGGAGCCGGCGGACGATCTCGTCGTAGGCCGTTGCCTCCCGGATGCCCCGCTCCACCCGCTGGGTCCAGCCGGCCGCCTGGGGCAGGACCATGCCGGGGACGGCATCGGGCCGGGTGTCGCGAGCGAGCAGGTGGGCGGCCAGCTCGGTGGTGCTCCAGCGGTCCAGCACGGTGGCTCCGGCCGGCCCGAGCTCGTCGAACAGGTTGCACAGGGCGAGCCGCTCGCCCCGGGCCGGATCCACCCCGCCAGTCAAGCGCGCCCCGGCGGCCTCCGGGCCGCCGGCCGGCGGACCCTTGGCTATCGGGCAGCCGCGTCCGTAGGGTTCCTCAGCCCCTCCCCCTGGAGATGACCTGGTGCGCAACCCGAAGGACTTCTTCGCGCCGCTGGCCGTGGGCGCTCCGGCGCCGCTTCGGGAGGTGCCCGCCCGGCCGTCCCGGATGATCCACTTCTTCGACCCGAGCAACGAGAAGATGGCGGCGAAGGTGCCCGCCATGGTCCCCCAGGTCGACGTCCTGCTGGGGAACCTGGAGGACGCCATCCCGTCGGACCGGAAGGTGGCGGCCCGCCAGGGGTTCGTGCGCATCGCCTCGGAGGTCGACTTCGGCCGCACGCAGCTGTGGACCCGGGTGAACAGCCTCGACTCACCGTGGGGCCTCGACGACCTGCTCACCCTCGTGCCCGCCGTGGGCGCCAAGCTCGACGTGATCATGGTGCCGAAGGTCCAGGGTCCGGAGGACGTCCACTACGTCGACCGCCTCCTGGCCCAGCTCGAGGCCAAGGCCGGGCTGACCCGGCCGATCCTGGTCCACGCCCTCCTCGAGACGGCCCGGGGCATGAGCAGCGTCGAGGCCATCTGCGCGGCCAGCCCCCGCATGCAGGGCCTCTCGCTCGGCCCCGCTGACCTGGCGGCCGACCGGCGCATGAAGACCACCCGCGTGGGGGGCGGCCATCCCGGCTACCTGGTGCGCCACGACCCCGACCCGGCCGATCCGGCCACCCCGCGGCCCGCCTTCCAGCAGGACCTGTGGCACTACACGCTCGGGCGCATGGTGGACGCCTGCGCCGCCAACGGGATCCTGCCGTACTACGGCCCGTTCGGCGACATCAGGGACGCCGTCGGCTGCGAGGACCAGTTCCGCAACGCCTTCCTCTTGGGCTGCGTGGGCGCCTGGACCCTGCACCCCTCCCAGATCGAGATCGCCCGGCGGGTCTTCAGCCCGAGCCCCGACGAGGTGGCGTGGGCCAGGCGGGTGGTGGCCGCCATGGGCGACGGGACCGGTGCCGTGATGATCGACGGCAAGATGCAGGACGACGCCACCGTGAAGCAGTGCCGCGTGATGCTCGATCTGGCCACCATGCTGAGCGCCAGCGACCCCCAGCTGGCCGCCGCCTATGCCGGTGTCGAGGCCGGCTGAGATGGGCACCTGGCGGCGCCGGCACTCGGTGCTCTACATGCCGGGCGCCAACGAGCGGGCGCTGGAAAAGGCGAAGGGCCTGGCCGCCGACGCCCTGATCTTCGACCTCGAGGACGCGGTCGCCCCCGACGCAAAGGTCGCGGCGCGCGACCGAGCGGCGGCGGCGTCGTCGTCGGCCGGCTACGGCCACCGCGAGCTGGCGATCAGGGTCAACGGCATCGGGACGGCGTGGCACGACGACGACATCCGGGCGGCGGCGGCCGCCGGGCCGGACGCCGTGGTGGTGCCGAAGGTGGGTTCGGCGGCCGACGTCCACGCCGTCGAGGCCGCCCTCGAGGCGGCGGGGGCACCGGCGCGAACGCTGATCTGGGCGATGCTCGAGACGCCGGCCGCCGTGCTCCACGCCGAGGAGATCGCCGGGGCCAGTGAGCGGCTCACCGTGCTGGTGATGGGGACCAACGACCTGGCCCGCGAGCTGCAGGCCACCAGCCAGCCCGGTCGCCAGCCCCTGCTCGTCGGCCTGCAGCTGTGCCTGCTGGCGGTGCGGGCCGCCGGCAAGGTGCTGCTCGACGGCGTCTACAACGACGTGGCCGACGTGGCCGGCTTCGAGGCTGAGTGCCTGCAGGCCCGCCACCTCGGCTTCGACGGCAAGACGCTCGTCCACCCCAGCCAGGTCGAGCCGTGCAACCGGCTGTTCGCGCCGTCCGAGGAGGAGCTGGCTGGCGCCCGCCGGGTCGTCGAGGCCTTCGAGGGGGCCGAGCGGCTGGGCCGAGGCGTGGTCACCGTGGACGGCCGGATGGTTGAGGGCCTCCACGTCGACCAGGCCCGGCGGGTCCTGGCCCAGGCCGACGACCACGGTTCGTAGCGCCCATAACGCCGGTCGCGCCGGGACCTCCCGTCCTCGCCTCTACGCTGTCCCCGTGGACCACCGCCGATCAGCCCTTCTCGCCGTGCTGGTGGCGGCGCTGGTCGTGGTGCTCGCACGCCCTGCGTCCGCCCAGACCGCCTCCGACCCGAGGGCTTCCGAGCAGTGGGGGCTGGCTGCCATCAGGGCCCCGCAGGCGTGGGAGCGGGGCCGGGGCGGCGGCGTCAGCGTGGCCGTCGTCAGCACCGGCATCGCCGAGCACGAGGACCTGGACAGCAAGGTCGACGCCGCTGACGAGCGGACGGACACGACCGGGCGCGGCACCCACCTCGCCGGCATCGTCGGTGCCGCCACCGGCAACGGGAAGGGCATCGCCGGTGTCGCCCCCGACGCCCGGCTCCTCGGTTACAAAGGGTTCTCCGGCACGTCGGCCGACGACTCCTACCTCGACGCCCTCGGCCGGGCCAGCGGCGCCCAGGTCGTCTTAATCGACCTCCCGGCCACGTACTCGGGCGACAAGGACAAATTGCGCCTGGCCCTCAGGGCGGTGGGCCAGCGGACCTCGGTCGTCGTCGGAGCGCAGTCCGGGCTCAACCTCGACGACCTCCCCGTCCTCGTCGTGGCCGCCACCACCGAGTCCGGAGGGCAAGCGGCGGGCGCCGTCAGCAGCCGGGGCGTGGCCGCACCCGGCCAGGGCATCCTGTCCACCACGGGCGGCGGCTCGCTACCGCTGACCGGCGATCAGTACGGCGAGAAGAGCGGCACGGGGCAGGCGGCCGCCCACGTGGCCGGAGCCGTCGCCATCCTGCGGGGCCTGGGCGCCACCCCGACGCAGGCCGCCGACACCCTCCGCAGCACGGCGCAGAAGACCGCCAACGCCGACCTGGGCGCCGGCGTCATCGACGTCGCCGCCGCCGTCAACGCGAACAAGCCCCCGCCCCCGCCGCCGCCGCCGGCCACCACGACGACGAAGAAGGCCGCCGTCGCCCCGACGACCACCAAGCCGCCCGTCTCCACCACCGTGCCATCGGCGGCGGCGCCCTCGGGCGGGCCCGTCTTCGACGACGAGGTCGAGGAGCTCGGGCAAGGCCAGGAGGAGGCCGTACCGCCGCCCAACCTCGAGGAGTTCAACGACAGCGCCAGCGACAGCCGGGGCCCCAGCATCCTCATCGGTGGCCGCGAGCGCCCGTGGCGCCCGCTCACCCTGGGCTTCGGGCTCCTCTTCGGGGTGGGCACGGCGATGAGCCTGACCTTCCGCCGCCTGGGCGCCGAACCGACCTGAGCATCCTCGGGTGGAGCCGCGTCAGCGGTAGCTGCCGGGCGCGTCCAGGGGCCGGCACAGCTCGGGAGCGAATGGGCAGTCCGGCTGGGAGGCCGCGTCGTCGGGCCGGCTGAGCCCACCCTGGCGCACCACCCCCGACACCAGGCCCAGCGGCACGAGCTCGTCCGGCTCCAGCCACGGCTCGGGGACGTCGCCGACCCGCCCGGCCAGCACCCGCCACAGGCCCGGCGGCAGCACCCGACCGGCGGGCGCCACCGACCACGTCTGGCGGCCGGCGGCGGCGGCGACGGCCAGGGCCGACCGGGCGCCGCTCACGGCCACGAGGCCGTCGGGTCCCAAGGCCTGCGCCTCGACCAGCACGACGTCGGCCCAGCCGGCGGCGGCGCCGAGACCGCCCTCGGGGACCTCCTCGACGTCGACGCCGGCGCCTCCCAGCCGTTCGACCGAGTGGCCCACTGCCCCGGTGGGATCGACCACGAGCACACGGCAGTCACCACGGCGAGCCAGGCCTTGGGCCAGGGCCGGGGTCCAGCCGACGGCCAGCACGTTGGCGCCGTCGGGCACGGCCCGGTAGAGGGCCCGGGCGGTGCCGTCGGCCTCGACCTCCTCGACCACCCGCCAGGCCTCGACGGCCGGGTCAGCCGACGTGAGGACGCGGGACGCGAGCCACCACACCGGGCCCGCGGCCGGGTGCCGGTCGACCAGGCTGCGGCAGGCGGTGACGAGGCCGGCGGGATCGTCGGCGAAGCCGGCCAGGGCGAGGGCGGCGTCCTGGACGAGCTCGGTGAGGTCGAGCTCTCCGCCTCGGGCGACGTAGCGCAGCCGCTCGATCGGGTGCACGGGGCGACGCTACCCGGGGCCGGCCTGGTGCAACTTGCTGGGCCAGCCAAGCGCCCCGGTATCGTGCTGCGCAGTGGCCACAGACCCCCCGGAGGACCTCACCCTCACGCCACTGGGCGGGCGTCCCCGGACCATCCGTGAGATGCTCACCACCTTCCACCTCCTCTTCGTGGCGTTCGACCCGTACGAGGAGCCGTCCAGCTGGCTGCTGCCGACCGCCACCCGGCTCCTGCGCACCTTCGACCAGGCCGACGTGCGGGTGGCGCTGGTCGTCACCGCTGGCCCGGCCGACGCCCGGCTGTGGCTGGGGCCGCACGCCGCAGAGTTCCGGGTCTTCGTCGACCCCGACCGAACCGTGGTCAAGGGCTTCGGCCTGAAGGAGCTGCCCGCCGCCGTCTTCGTCGCCATGGACGCCACCGTGATCCAGAGCGCCGAGGGGTGGCAGCCGGGCGACTGGCGCAAGGTGATGGACAAGGTCGCCGAGATCACCCGCTGGAACCCGCCGGTGGTCCCGGGGCCGAAGGACCCCGCACCGTTCTCGGGCAGCCCCGTCTGAGCCTCAGACCAGGCCCGGCCTGGTGAGGCGGAGCACGTCGAGGGCCTCGTCGATCCTGTCGGCCGGCACCAGCTGCTTGTCGGCCACCAGCTCGCGCACGGTCCGCCCCGTCGCCAGGCTCTCCTTCACCACGGCGGCGGCGGCCTCGTAGCCGACATGGGGGGCCAGGCTGGTGACCACGGCCGAGCTGGCCTCGGCGTAGGTGCGGCACCGCTCGACGTCGGGCTCGATCCCCACCACGCAGCGGTCGGCGAGCAGCCGGCTGACGTTGGCCAGGAGGCGGATCGGCTCGAGCACGTTGCGGGCCAGCACGGGCAGCATGACGTTCAGCTCGAAGTTGCCGGCGGCGCCGGCGAAGGCCACCGCGGCGTCGCTGCCGACCACCTGGGCCACGACCTGGCAGACCGCCTCGGGCAGGACGGGGTTGACCTTGCCGGGCATGATCGAGCTGCCGGGCTGGAGGTCGGGGAGGCGAATCTCGGCCAGCCCGCACCGGGGCCCCGAACCCATCCAGCGCAGGTCGTTGGCCGCCTTGTACAGCGAGACGGCGACGACCTTCAGCACCCCCGACAGCTCGACGAGGGCATCGCGCGCCCCCTGGGCCTCGAAGTGGTCGGAGGCCTCGGTGAACGGCACCCCCAGCCGCTCCGACAGCTCGGCCAGCACCCGCTCGACGAAGCCGGGCGGGCAGTTGAGGCCGGTGCCGGTGGCCGTGCCGCCGAGGGGCACCTCGGCCACCCTGGGCAGGCAGGCCAGGAGGCGCTCGACGCCCTTCTCCAGGGCGGTGGCGTAGCCCCCCAGCTCCTGGCCCAGCGTCACGGGGGTGGCGTCCATCAGGTGGGTGCGCCCCGCCTTCACCACCTCGGCCGTCTCGGCACCCTTGGCCCGGAAGGCGGCGGCCAGGTAGCCGAGGGCGGGGACCAGGTCGTGCACGAGGGCGGTGGCCGCGGCCACGTGGATGGCCGTCGGGAACACGTCGTTGCTGGACTGGCCCGAGTTCACGTCGTCGTTCGGGTGGACCCGCCGGCCCAGCGCGGCCGAGGCGACGGTGGCCACCACCTCGTTGGTGTTCATGTTCGACGAGGTCCCCGAGCCGGTCTGGAAGACGTCGATCGGGAACTGGGTGTCGTGGCGCCCTGCGGCCACCTCGTCGGCCGCCGCCGCGATGGCTGCGGCGACGTCGGGCTGGACCCGCCCGAGGTCGGCGTTGGCCCGGGCGGCCGCCGCCTTGATGGCGCCCAGGGCGTGCACGAGCCCGGCGTCGATCGGTTGGCCGGAGATGGGGAAGTTGTCGACGGCGCGCTGGGTCTGGGCCTGCCAGAGCGCGTCGGCGGGCACCTCTACGTCCCCCATGGCGTCGTGCTCGATCCGGGTCCGGTTGGCCATGGCTGCGAACGTACCCACGGCTGACCGCTTCCCTGGCCGGATCGGGACCCGGGCCGGGCTAGTCCGATCGGGCTAGGGTGACGCCCCAACGTGACGACGCGCACCCGTGCACCTGGGGGGGCACGGCTCGCGGTGGGCCTGCTCGGGTGCATCGCGTTGCTGTCCTCCACCTTCACCGCCCCGAGCAGCGCCGACCCGGCCGACGACAAGCGGGCCGAGGCCCGGCGGGTCGCCGAGCAGCTGGACACCCTGGGCCAGTCCGTCTCGATGCTGGCCGAGGAGGTCGACAGCGGCCAGATCACGGCCGCCGACCTCAGCGCCGACGTCGCCGCCGCCGAGCGCGACGTGGCCCGGGCCGAGGCGGTGGCCGCAGGAGCAAAGGCCGGCCTGGCCGCCGAAGCCGTGGACACCTACGTGCAGGGCGGCGTCGAGCTGGGCGCCCTGGGGTCCGCCGGGCCGATCGAGACCCAGGTGCGGATGCGCCAGTACGCCATGACCCTGCAGGCCAAGAAGGCCGACGCCCTCGACGCGGCCAGGGCCCAGGCCGCCATCGTGCGCGAGAAGAAGGGTCGGCTGGAGGCGGCTCGCGAGCAGGCCCAGCAGGCCCTCGCCGACGTCGAGCAGGCCCGCCGGGACGCCGCCGAGGTGTCGGCCCGCCTCGAGGCCGCCCAGGGCCGGATCGACGGCGAGCTGTCGATCCTCGTCGAGCAGGAGCAGCAGGAGCGGGCGGCAGCCGAGGCCGAGCAGGTCCAGCGCAGCCTGGCGGCCCGCAACCCAGGCTCTCCGGTGGCCACCCTCCCGGCCCCCGCCCGCCCCAGCGCCACCGCCCAGCCCACGGTCGGGGTGATCGTCCGCCCAGCGCCGCCTCCGCCGGGAGCCGCCGGTCCGGCGCCCACCACCGCTCGGCCCCTGCTCCCGCCGCCCAAGCCGGCTCCGGACGCCGGCAACGAGGCCCCTGCACCGAACCCGGGGGCGGCCGCCGCCGTGGCCGAGGCCCGCCGCCAGATCGGCAAGCCCTACCAGTGGGGCGGCTCCGGCCCGAACACCTTCGACTGCTCCGGCCTCACCGCGTGGGCGTGGAAGGCCGGCGGCCGCATCCTGCCCCACTCGTCGCGGATGCAGTTCGCCTCGCTCCCGAAGGTCAACCCGGCCGACGCCCGCCCCGGCGACCTGTTCGCCTTTGGCAGCCCGATCCACCACATCGGCGTCTACATCGGCGGCGGCCAGATGATCGCGGCGCCGCAGACCGGCAAGAACGTCCAGTACCAGCCCGCCTACCGGAAGGACCTCACGGGCGTCGTCCGGCCGTAGCCGACTTCCCCCGCTGCAACGAGCCTGGGCGACGGGTCGGTGGATGCCGAGTGCTGTAGACCGTTCACGATGGGTCTCCGTGACCGGCTGAACGAGCTCGACCAGCGGGCCGGCCTTCGACGCCCCCCCGGAGCCGGCCCCTACGTGGTGCGCCCACTCTCCCCGGTGTGGGTCAACGTCGTGCGGGCTGCTTGTGCCATCTCGGCGGTCGCGCTGGCCCTGGTGCTGCTGACGGGCACGCGGTGGCTCATGGTGCTTGTCTCGTCACCGCTCCTCCAGATCCCGGTGATGAAGCCGCTGCATCGTCGGCAGATCTTCGTCGGTCCGGCGGCGCCTGAGGGCCGAACGGCGACCGCCCCTCAGCTCGCCAGCTGCTGGGGCGTGCCGGAGGCCACGAACCGGGCCACGACCGCGAAGGTGGCGACGAGCACGAAGGCGGGCAGAAGCCAGATGGCTGGTTCCGACTCGCGGACGGTCACGTAGACGGCTGCCCACGCCACCATCGCCACGGAAGCTGCCGGGAGCACGGACCACCCGATCCTCCCGACTCGTCCCGATCGACGTGCGGCCCACACATGGGCGGGGATCAGGGCCGGGAGCAGGAGGAAGCCGCCTCCCATGGAGGCCATGAGCAGCAGCGTCACGGCAGCCAGGCTCCACCGGGCCAGGACCTCCGCCGTCGGCCGCTGCACAGGAGGAAGAACCAATCCCGGGCGGAGCCTCTTCCCCGGCACCTGCGGCCGGTCCCCGTCGGGCACGACAATGGGCCCGTGGCCCGCGTGCATGCTCCCGAGATCGTCGGTGGCCTCTGGCTGAACGTTCCCGAGGCGCTGTCCATGGCCGAGCTGCGGGGGCGGGTGGTGGTGCTGCACTTCTTCACCGGGTCGTGCGTCAACTGCGAGCGGGTGGTGGGCGAGCTGCGCGGCCTGGAGGCCCAGTCGGGCGGCGAGGTGGTGGTGATCGGGGTGCGCACGGCCCGCTTCGACGCGGAGCGGCCGGCGTCGGCGCTGCGGTCGTCGGTCGAGAGGCTGGGGATCACCCACCCGGTCGTGGACGACCCCGACGGGGCGACGTGGGACCGCTACGGCGTGCGGGCGTGGCCGACCGTCGTGGTGGTCGACCCGGACGGCTACGTGGTCGGCTCGGCCTCGGGCGAGGGTCACGGGCCGGCGATCGAACGGGCGGTGGCGGCGACGTTGGCCGGTCGGCCGAGCACGTCGGTGGTCCGTCTGCCTCGCCGGCCGTCGTCCCCACCCGAGGGTGAGCTGGCCTGGCCGGCGAAGGTGGCCGCCCACCCGGTGGGCGTCGTGGTGGCCGACACCGGCCGCGACCGGGTGTTGGTGGTCAGCCTGGACGGGGAGGTCCTGGCGGAGCACGCCGGCCTACGCCGCCCCACCGGCGTCCGCTCCCTGGCCGATGGGTCCCTCCTGGTCTGCGAGCGCGACGCCGACCGGGTCGTCCGCATCCCGCCGGGCGGAGGTCCTCGCCAGGTGGTGCTGGACGGTGTCGCCTCTCCTGCGGACGTGGCCGTCGCCGCCGATGGCACCACCTTCGTGGCCGAGGCCGGCCGCCACCGGATCTGGCGGATCGACGTCAACGGGTCGGCGGCGGTCGAGGCCGGCACGGGCGAGGAGGGCCTGGAGGACGGCTACGGCCCAAAGGCCCTGTTCGCCCAGCCGTCGGGGCTGGCCACCGGGCCGCTCGGGCTGTTCGTGGTCGACGCCGAGGCGTCGGCGCTGCGGGTGGTCGACGCCCAGCACCGGGTGGCGACGCTCCTCGGCCGGGGGACGGCGACGTGGGGGAACGCCGACGGCCCCTACGGCACGGCCCGGCTCCAGCACCCCGAGGGCGTCGCGTGCGCCCCCGACGGCTCCAGCATCTACGTGGCCGACACGTTCAACTCGTCGCTCCGCCTGTGGTCCGGCGTGGACGGCGAGCTGCGAACCGTCCCGACGACAGGTCTGCTCGAGCCCAGCGGCCTCGACGTCCTCCCCGACGGCCGCCTGGTCGTAGCCGACACGGGCAACCACCGCATCGTCCTCATCGACCTCGCCACCGACACGATGACGCCCCTCCCCCTCCACCACGAGCCATCCTCACCCTGAGCCGAGAGCGTCCTCCCCCGGATTCGGGCGGCAACCGCCCCTGGCGCCAGACTGAGCGGATGAGCGCCACTCCAGGCGGACCGAGCCACCCGGCCCGAGCCAGCTGGTCCTCCCTGATGGCCGCGCCAGGGGCGCGCCCGAGGGCGGGCTCCGCCCGCCCGACAACCTGGCAAGAGAGACGGCCGCGCTCGGGAGGGGGTCCGGGGGAGGGGGCTTCGGCCCCTCCCCCGGGGGACTCCTGATGCTGGCGGTCGTCTGCGTCGGCGGTGGCCGGGTCGAGGTGCAGGAACGGCCCGATCCCGTGCCGGCGGCGTCCGAGGTGGTCGTGCGGGTGAAGGCCGCCGGCCTGAACGCCGCCGACCTGCTCCAGGCCAGGGGCCTCTACCCGGCGCCGCCCGGGTCGCCGCCCGAGATCCCTGGCCTCGAGCTGGCCGGTGAGGTCGAGTCGGTCGGCGCCGGCGCCCACCGCTTCGCCGAGGGCGACAAGGTGATGGGGGTGGTCGGTGGCGGCGGCCAGGCCGAGCGGTGCGCCGTCCACGAGCGGTGCCTCATGCCGGTGCCCACCGGCCTGGAGTGGACTGACGCCGGGGGCTTCCCCGAGGCGTTCACCACCGCTCACGACGCCCTGTTCAGCCAGTGCGGGCTGGCCATGGGCGAGCACGTGCTGGTGCACGGCGGCGCCGGCGGGGTGGGGACGGCGGCGGTGCAGCTGGCCACGCTGGCCGGAGCCCGGGTCACGGCGACGGTGCGCCACGCCGACCTTCGGGGTGATGTCATGAGGCTCGGCGGGCCGAGGGGGTGGGTGGCCGCCGTCGACCCCGCCGAGTTCGAGGAGCGAGGCCCCTATGACGTGGTCCTCGAGCTGGTGGGCGGGGGGAACCTGGCCGGGAACCTGCGGGCCTTGGCGACCGGTGGGCGGATCTCTGTCATCGGCGTCGGCGGCGGCAGCCGGGCCGAGATCGACCTGCTGGCGCTGATGGGCAAGCGAGCCCGCATCCACGGCTCGACCCTCCGGGCCCGCCCCCTCGAGGAGAAGGCCGACGCCGCCCGCCGCATCGAGCGTCACGTGCTCCCGGCGCTCGGAGCCGGCGAGCTGCGGGTGCCGGTGGCCGCGGCCTTCCACCTCGAGGAGGCGGTGGCGGCCTACGAGCGGTTCGCCGCGGGAGCCAAGCTGGGCAAGGTCGTGCTCTCGACCTGACGGATCCGCTCCGTCGAAGCCCGGGCTAGACGGCGATGGCGGACGTGCCGGCGACCAGGCGCCTGAGCGAGAGGAGGGCCTCGACCCGCTCGATCTCGGTGACGGTGAAGCGGTCGGCCAACGGGCGGGCCACCAGCGCCACCCGGGCCGGCTCGATCCGGGCGTCGGGCACGGCGAGGAGCCACACCTCGGCCGAGGTCACCGGGCCCAGGGCGGCAGGGGGATCACCGGTGCGGTGGGTGACGGGGCGGCCGCGGGTGAGGGCGAGGCGGGCCGCTTCGATGGGGCGGGCCTGCTCGACGTGGGCGAGCCAGACGTTCGAGCACCCGCAGACCTCGGCCACCGCCCGCTCCAGCTCGTCGTCGACGCCGTAGGGCCCGGCCGAGGTGAGGGCGCAGGCCCACCGCAGCGCCCTGACCACCTGGTCGGGGACGGCTGCGCCCGACTTGGCGCTGAGCAGGGTGCCCGCCCCCGCTGCCTCCAGCGCCCGGGCGACATCGGCTGGCAGCACCGCTTCGGGCAGGTCGACCAGCAGCTCGTCGACGACCGCGGGGCCGTCGACCTCCTGCACGTCGATGGTCAGGACGTTGCCGCCCAGGCTGCCGACGACCATGCCGACCCGTCCGAGGGCGCCGGGCCGGTCCGGGAGGGCGATGCGCAGCCGGGTGCGGTACCGCATGCAGCAACGGTACGGATCGGGTGTTTCGCCGGCGTTACGGATGGGGCAACGCTCGGCGACTCGAGAGGCGGCGGGGACGGCGCCGCCACCGGCCTGGCCGCTCGGCACCCGCGCCGAGCTTCGGACCGACG
Source organism: Acidimicrobiales bacterium (assembly GCA_030448245.1). Lineage (GTDB taxonomy): Bacteria > Actinomycetota > Acidimicrobiia > Acidimicrobiales > JAUJNH01 > JAUJNH01. The sequence continues at coordinate 101,579 of JAUJNH010000004.1, read as the reverse complement.
ACGACTGGTTCTGCCCTGCGTGAGCAGCGTCGGCGAACTACGCCGGCCCCGCCTGCGCCTGGACGGGTGTCGCGCCGGGCCTACGTGCGACGGGAGGACTAGCTCGGCTCGAGCTGCTCCTCGGCGCTGGACAGCGCCGTCCGCACCTCGCCGGCACGGAACCGGCGATGGCCGCCCAGCGTCTTCATGGCCGTGAGCTTGCCGGCTCGGGCCCAACGGGTGACGGTCTTTGGACTCACCCGGAACAGGCTGGCCACCTCGGCCGGGGTCAGCAACGCGTCGTCAGCAACCTTTTCGTCCACGGTGGACGTTCCTCTCAAAGCGATCGAAGCCACGAACACCCGGTACCCGGTGCTGTGGAGGGTCAACCTCCCGCAAGTGAACAAAAGGTTTCAATGCGGTCACGGCACACGGTCAGGCTCGAGGCCCAGAACCCCTCGTCCCGCACGTCGATGTCGAACCGGGCGGCCAGATCGGCCGCCGGGGCCAGCCCGGTGCACGAGAGCAGCTCGTCGTAGCCGGACCGGAAGCGCTCGGGGTCCTCCTGGAACCTGGCGTACAGGCCGAGCCCGAAGAGCAGGCCGTAGGTGTACGGCCAGTTGTAGAACGAGCTCGAGTAGTAGTGGGGCTTGACCGCCCACATGTAGGGGTGGAGGGTGGCCGGGTCGAGGGCGTCGCCGTAGGCCTCCTGCTGGGTCTCGACCATGAGCTGGCACAGCTCGGCCGGCGACAGCGGGCGGTGGGCCCGCCGCTCGAACAGGCGGCTCTCGAACAGGAAGCGGGAGAGGATGTCGACCACGACCTGGGTCGAGCCGGTGAGGTCGGTGTCGAGCACGACGAGGCGCTGGCGGTCGTCGGCCCCGTCGAGCCAGGCTTCGACGAGCACCGTTTCGCAGAAGATGGAGGCGGTCTCGGCCAGGGCCATGGGGGTCTGGCGCTGGAGCTGGGGCCGGTCGGCCAGGGTGGCGTTGTGGTAGGCGTGACCCAGCTCGTGGGCCAGGGTGGACACGCTGTCGGCGGTGCCGGCGAAGTTCAGGAACACCCGGCTCTCGCCACCCCGGAACGACATGCAGTAGGCGCCGCCCCGCTTGCCCTGGTGGGGCTCGGCGTCGATCCACGACTCGGCGAACGCCCGCCGGGCCAGCTGCTGGAGCGACGGCGAGTAGGCGGCAAAGGCCCGCTCGACCGTGGCGCAGGCCTCGTCCCAGGTGACGGCCACCGCCGCGGCGTCGGCGACGGGAGCCAGGAGGTCCCACCACGCCAGCGGCCCGGGCGAGCCGAGGAGACCGGCCTTGGCCCTCAGGTAGCGGCGGAAGTCGGGGAGCGAAGCCCGCACCGCGGCCAACAGCGCGTCGAGCGTGGGCCGGTCCACTGCGTTCAGGTGCAGCGCGGGGGCCAGGTCGTCGGGCCAGCCGCGCCGCCGGTTGAGCACCGACGCCTCACCCTTCACCCCGTTCAGGGCGGCCGCCAGCGGCACCTCGACGCTGCGCCAGGCGGCCACCTCACCGTGGTGGGCGGCCCGCCGCACCGCCGGGTCGGGATCGCCGGCCAGGTTGCGGACCACGGTGACCGGCAGCCGCTCGGCCCCCGTCGGCAGGTCGATTTCGGCGGTCAGTGCGGCCGACACGTCGCCGTGCAGCTTCACCCACGCCGAGCCGCCCGACAGCCAGAGCTCGGCGGCCAGCGCCTCCTCGGCCTCGGAGAGCTGGTGCCGCGACGACGCCTCGGCCTTGCGCAACGGCCAGGCCATGGCGGCGGCCACCGGGCTGGCTGCGACCAGGGCGTCGGCCCCGAGCGAGGCGACCCAGGCGTCGAAGCGGGGCGCCAGCGCCCGCAGCGGGGCCGCTGCCGCCTGCAGCTCGGCCTGGCGGGCGGCCGCCTCGTCGTCGGCGGCGTCGGTGTCGACGTGGGCCGCCACGTAGGCCGTGACCAGCCGGAGCTGCTGGCGCACGGCCTCGGTGGCCGCCACCACCGCCTCGAACGCGGCGACGATGTCTGCGTCGACCGCACCAGGCGACCCGCCCCGCACGCCGTGCTCGTCGTACCGCGCCGCCAGCCGGGCCACGGACCCGCCCACCTCCTCGACGGCGGCCGCGACCGCGCGGTCGCCGATCGACGGGAAGAACGGGGTGAGGTCCCAGCGGGGCAGCACGTCGGTCATCCCGCTCATCCTCGCTGGTGACGGCTGGCAACTGCGACCCGCGGCCTGCCAGGCTGCCGGTCCTTGTCCCTGCTGCGCGCCATGGTCCTCGGGTTGACGCAGGGCCTCTCGGAGTTCCTGCCCATCTCCTCGTCCGGGCACCTCCTGCTCGTCCCCTGGCTGTTCGGCTGGCGCGACTTCGCCGGCCCCGGCGGCAAGGACCTCGAGAAGGCCTTCGACGTGGCCCTCCACGTCGGCACCTCGGTGGCCGTGCTCGCCTACTTCCGCAAGGACCTGGTGCAGCTGGCCCGGGCCGGGCTGCGCAGCGCCCGCCGCCGGGCGGCCGAGACGGCCGAGGAGCGCCTGTTCTGGCTCCTGGTGCTCTCGGCGGTCCCCGGGGTGATCACCGGGGCCCTGCTCGACGGCTTCATCACCGAGCACCTGGGGGCCGAGTGGCTGATCGGGCTGATGCTGGTGGTGTTCGGCGGCGTGCTGCTGCTGGCCGACCGGCAGTCGGCGGACCGCCCGCAAGGGGAGTTCGCCCCTCGCGACGCCCTGCTGATGGGCGTGGCCCAGGCGGTGGCGCTCCAGCCCGGAGTGAGCCGATCCGGGGTGACGATGTCGATGGCCCGGTGGCGGCGCTTCGACCGCAACGCCACCGCCCGGCTCAGCTTCCTCATGTCGATCCCCATCACGGGCGGGGCGGTGGCCTACAAGGTGGGCAAGCTCTTCCTGCTCGACGGCGGCATCCCCCGGGGCTTCGGCGGCGCCTTCGCCGTCGGCATCCTGACCTCGGGGGTCTCGGGGTTCGCCGCCGTGGCCCTCCTCCTCAAGCTGCTGCGCACCCGCACCTTCACCCCCTTCGTGGTGTACCGGGTGGTCGCCGGCGTCGCGGTGGTCGGCTTGGCCGCCAGCACCCTGCGATGACAACCTGCACGCCGTGAAGCCCGCCTTGAGGATCGTCGCCATCGTCGAGGCGGCCAGCTTCCTCCTGCTGCTCGCTGCCTCCTTCGTGAAGCGCGTGCTCGAAGGGCCGGACGCCGTCCCGGTGATGGGAATGGTCCACGGCCTTCTGTTCGTGACCTACGTCTTCCTGACGATCCTCGTCGCCGTCGACGAGAAGTGGCGCCTCGGGCGCACCCTCCTCACCCTCCTCTGCGCCGTTCTCCCCTTCGGCGGCTTCATCGCCGACCGCAGGCTCATCGACCAGCCGGCCGGCGCCGGCGCGTAGGCACAGTTCAGCGCCGGCGGGTTCTCCTCGACGTTCGGCGCAGCACCTCGATGCTCCAGCTCCCGGTCTGGGACGAGGACAGCTCACCCCTGGCCCAGTTCGTGAGGCTGCCCTCGCCCTCCTGCCCTGCGCCGGGCCATCAGATCCGAGCGGCCTGATCCCTCAGAAGAGCGGCAGCTGCTCGTCGGGCGCCGGCGCCGGCGAAGCCGCCCGACCGGGACCGAGCCCCTGAGCCTTGGCGCCCTCGACGAAGCGGGAGCGGGTGCTGGGCGTGCTGCGGCCCCGGTGGGAGGCGACCAGGCGCCTGACCCGGGCCGCCAGCTCCTGCTGGTCGGCCCTGGGCAGGTAGGCGCGGCCGGCGTAGCGGGCTTCGAGCGGGGGGACGTTTTCGGGGTGGGTCAGGGCCAGGCGCTCGAGGAACACCTCCCTGGTCCCGGGCTTCAGGTGGAGTCCGACGGTGGACACGCCGGCGGCGCCGGCGCCGACCGCGGCCTGGACGACGTCGTCCAGCTGCTCGTCGCCATCGGAGAGGCCGGGGATGATCGGCGCCACCAGCACACCGCAGGGGACGCCGGCGTCGTTCAGGCGGCGGACGGCCTCAACCCTCCGCCTCGGGTGGGGGGTGCCCGGCTCGGTCGCTCGCCACACGTCCTCGTCGAGGGTGCCGATCGACAGGTTGACCCGCACGTCGGTGACCGCGGCTGCGGCGGCCAGGAGGTCGAGGTCACGGAGCACGAGCGTCGACTTGGTCAGCAGGCTGAACGGGTTGGCCCGCTCGGCCAGGACGGCGAGGATGCCCCGGTACAGGTGGTACTTGCCCTCGCACCGCTGGTACGGGTCGGTGTTGGTGCCCATGGCGATGTGGTGGCCGCCCCACCGCGGGCTGGCCAGCTCGGCCCGCACCCGCTCGACGGCGTTCACCTTCACCACGATCTTGCGGTCGAAGTCCTCTCCGATCCCCAGGTCGAGGTAGGCGTGGGTGGGCCGGGCGAAGCAGTACGAGCAGGCGTGGCTGCAGCCCCGGTAGGCGTTGACGGTCCACTCGAACGGCATGCGGCTGGCGCCTGCCACCCGGTTGACGACGGTGCGGGCGTTGACGTGGAGGAACTCCATCCCCCGGAACTCGCCCGAGCCGACGTGCCGGTCGACCAGCACCTCGTCGGCGAACAGCGCCTGCTGCGGCTCGTCGGCCTCGATCCGCCAGCGCATGCCGCCCATGGTAGCGAACGGGTGTTCGAGTGAGGCCTCGAAGGTGGGCTAGGGCGAGATCACCGCAGCCGTCGACGCGTCGGCCGGGAAGAACGACTCGATGGCCAGCTCGGCGACCGTCACGTCCAGGGCGGTGCCGAAGGTGGCGACGGTGCCGAAGAACCTGAGCTCCCCCGCCCCGGAGCTCAGGACCAGCGGGACGAACAGGCGCTCGGCCAGGTTCGAGGCAGCTCGCGCCCGCCGCACGCCGGGGTACGAGCACAGCTCCTCGGCCAGGGCCACGAGGCCGGCGTCGCCGCTGGCTGCGATCTGGCGGTCGAGACGGTCGAGCAGGTGCTCGGCCCACTCGGTGAGGTTGACGATGCGGGGCGCCAGGCCGTCGGGGTGCAGCGTCACCCGCAGGGCGTTGACCGGCCCGGCGAGCAGGTCGCCGGACACCCCTTCGGTCAGGATCGACAGGGCCGAGCGGTTGGCCGTGACGAGGTCCCACCGTCGATCCACGACGAGTGCGGGGAACGGCTCGTGCCCGTGCACGATCCTGTCGAGGGCACGGCGGACCGGTTGCATCTCCTCGGCGTCGAGCGGCGTCTGCCGGTACGCCGGCGCGTAGCCGGCGGCCAGCAGCAGCGCGTTGCGGTCGCGCAAGGGGACCTCCAGCTGCTCTGCCAGGTGAGCACCAGCTCGCGGCTGGGGGTCGACCTCCCGGTCTCGACGAAGCTGAGGTGGCGGGTGGACACCTCGGCCGACATGGCCAGGTCGAGCTGGCTGAGCCGGCGGCGCTGACGCCAGTCCCGGAGCAGCCCGCCGATCCCCGGTGGTGGCGCCAGCACGGACATGCCGGCACCGTCGCACGTGCTGCACCAGTCGTCCACTACCTCGCAGGTAATGGCCCGCCAGCGCTTCCCGGCGCACGATGCCGGCACCGCCGAGCACCGACGAGAGGAACCACCATGAGCGAGAGCACGATGACCGACGAGGCGACCGGCCTGGCCGCCACCATCGACGCCTACCTGGACGCCTACGGCGAGAGCGACGCCGCCCGCCGCGACCAGCTGGTGGGCCGGGTCTGGTCGGTGGCCGGCGAGCTGGTCGACCCGCCGCTGGTGGGCACCGGCCGGGCCGGGATCAGCCAGGCTGCGGCCACCGTCCAGGCCCACTACCCGGGCCACCGGTTCCGGCGCACCAGTGGCATCGACGCCCACCACGCCTTCGCCCGCTACCAGTGGGAGCTGGTGGGCCCCGACGGCACCGTGGCCGTCGCCGGGCTGGACGTGGCCGAGCCGAGCGACGACGGCCTGCTGCGAAGGGTCGTCGGCTTCCTGGGGCCGCTCCCCGTGCTCGAGGCCTGACCAGCGTCATCGATCCGCCGGCTGCGCTGGCCGCCGGGGATCGACCTGGCGCTTGGCGCGTTCGATGGCTCGGTGGCCGACGACGACGGCAGCCACCGCCAGGCCCGCCACCGCCCAGGGCGGCGCCCCGAGATCGAGCGCCGTGACGATGACGAAGCCGTCGAACAGCGAGATGAGGAGGAACCCGACGTCGTCGATGGTGCGGAGGCGGAGGCCCTCCGCCACCCGCCCCGTCGTGCCTCGGGCCCGCACCGCTCGGAAGAGCATGTAGCCACCGAGGCCGACGAGGCCGGAGAAGACGATCTGGGCGGCCATGTCCAGCTCGGTCCAGTGCGCCGCCATGGCGCCCACCATGAAGACCACCAGGGCCACGAGAAGCCAGACCAGGAGCGGCAGGAGCCACGGGTGCCTGCGCAGCTGGCCTGGTCGCAGGATGACGACACCGACGCCGAAGGCCGCCACCCCGGCCACCGCATGCAGGGTGATCATCACGTGCCACATGCCGCCCTCCCCTCAGCGTCCACCAGCGGGCCGCTGGATAGTGCTACGATCCATACTCGATAGTCGCACTATCTGGTCGGGACGTCAAGGGGAGGGACCGGTGTGAAGATGTCCGAGCTGAGCGCCGCCACCGGGCTGGCCATCCCGACCATCAAGTACTACCTGCGGGAAGGCCTCGTCCCCCCTGGCGTGCGCACGGCCCGCAACCAGGCCGACTACGGCCACGACCACGTCCACCGGCTCCGGCTCATCCGGGCGCTGGTCGAGGTCGGCGAGCTGCCCATCTCGACGGTCGCGGCCATCGTGGCGGCCGTCGACGACGAGACTCGCTCCACCCATGACGTGCTCGGCGTCGTCCACCACGCCCTGGCCCTGCGGGGAGCTCATGGTGACGAGCCCACCGAGGTCGACGATGCGGTGCCGGAGATCGAGGCCCTCCTGGCCGACCTGGGATGGCGGGTGTCGCCGCGGGCGCCTGCCGTTCGAGAGCTGGCCAGGGTCCTGGTCACGCTCCGGCGACTCGGGTGGGAGGTGGGCACCGAGGTCTTCCGGCGGTACGCCCGGGCCGCCGACCAGCTCGCCGCCTGGGAGCTCAAGCAGACCGGCCGGAGCGGCCGGCGGGCCGAGACGGTGGAGGGGGCCGTCGTGGGAACCGTGCTGTTCGAAGCGGCCCTGGCGGCGCTGCGCCGGCTGGCTGAGGAGCACCACTCGGCCGCCCGCTTCGGCGCTCCCGAACCCACGTCGGCCCGCCAGCAGGAGCCGACCGGGTGAGCGGGCCCGCCATCCGCCACGGGGTTGACGGGCTCGCCCGCTGCTGGTGGTGTGGCGACGACCCGACCTACGTCGCCTACCACGACAACGAGTGGGGGCGGCCGCTGCACGACGAGCAGCAGCTGTTCGGCCTGCTCGTCCTCGAGGGCTTCCAGTCCGGGTTGTCGTGGATCACCATCCTGCGCAAGCGGCCGGCGTTCGAGCGCGCCTTTGACGGCTTCGACCCCGAGAAGGTGGCCGGCTACGGCCCGGCCCAGCTGGACCGGCTGCTCGGCGACGCCGGCATCGTGCGCCACCGGGGCAAGTGCGAGGCGGCAATCGCCAACGCCCGGGCCACGCTCGGGCTGTGGGAGGCCGGTGAGACACTCGACGGGCTGTGCCGCTCGTTCGCCCCACCGCCGCGGCCGCGCCGGCTGCGGGCCGATGACGACTTCCCGGCCCTGACGCCCGAGTCGACCGCGCTGGCCAAGGAGCTGCGCCGCCGCGGCTTCCGGTTCATCGGGCCGACGGTGGCCTACGCCCACCTCCAGTCGGCCGGCTTCGTCGACGACCACCTCGAGGGCTGCTGGGTGCCGAGCCCTCCCCCGCCCCGCAGCCCGTCCGCCTGACCCCGCTGCCGTGTCCGGTTCTGGCCAGCCAGACCGGCCCGGGCGTGCGACGATCGGGGCGTGCCTCGGGCCGCCGCCGTCGACCACGAGGCCTGCTACCGAGCCGTGCAGGCTCGGGACCACCGCTTCGACGGGCGGTTCTGCACGGCCGTCGTGACCACCGGGATCTACTGCCGGCCTTCGTGCCCGGCCCGCACGCCCAAGCGCACCAGCGTCCGCTTCTACGCCTGCGCGGCTGCGGCCGAGGAGGCCGGGTTCCGGGCGTGCAAGCGGTGCCGGCCCGAGGCGGCACCGGGCGACCCCGGATGGGACCGGCGAGCCGACCTGGTGGGACGGGCCGTGCGCCTGATCGCCGACGGGGCCACCGCCGCGGGAGGGGTGGCGGCGCTGGCCCGGCGGCTCGACGTGAGCGAGCGCCACCTCCGCCGGCTGTTCGTCGACGAGCTGGGCACGGGCCCGCTGCAGGTGGCCGCCAGCCGGCGGCTGGCCCTGGCCCGCCTCCTCCTCGGCCAGACCGACCTCCCGGTCACCCAGGTCGCCTTTGCCGCCGGGTTCACCAGCATCCGGCGGTTCAACGACGCCGTGGCGAGGGCGTACGGCGCCCCTCCGTCGCGCCTGCGGGAACCGCGACCCTCGGCCGGCGCCGCGACCGGGATGGTCGGGCACGACACCACGCACGTCGTCCTGCGGCTGCGACTCCCCGCCCGGCCCCCCTTCGCCGGGCCGGCCGTGCTCGCCTTCCTCGCCGGGCACCTGACCCCAGGTGTCGAGGAGGTGGTGGGCGGCACCTACCGGCGCACCGTCGGCGGCGGCGTGCTCGCCGCCTCGCCCGACGCCACCGGGCTCACCGTCGAGCTGCGCCTCGACGACGTGCGCCGCGTCGGATCGCTGGTGGGCGCGGCCCGGCGCCTGTTCGATCTCGACTGCGACCCGGGCGCGGTGGCCGACGTGCTGGGCGCCGATCCGCTGCTGGCCCCAGCCCTGGCGGCCACGCCGGGCGTCCGCCTCCCGGGCGCGGTCAACGGGTTCGAGTCCGCGGTCCGGACCGTGCTGGGCCAGCAGGTCTCGGTCGCCGGTGCCACCACGCTCGCCGCCCGGCTCGTGCACGCGTGCGGCGAGCCGCTCGCCGAGGCCGACGGCGGCCTGACCTCCCGCTTCCCGCAACCGGAGGCCCTGGCCGTCGCCGACCTCTCGAAGCTCGGCCTCACCGGCGCCCGGGTGGCCACCGTCCGGGCGCTGGCCGAGGCGGTGGCCGACGGCCGCCTCGACCTCTCGCCGGCCGCCGACCGGGAAGCCGTCACCGCCCGGCTGCTCGCCCTGCCCGGCGTGGGGCCCTGGACCGCAGCCGTCGTCGCTGCTCGCGTGCTGGGCGACCCTGATGCCCTGCCCGCCTCCGACCTGGCGCTGCGCCGGGCCACCGGCCTGGCCCCCCGCGACCTCCTGGCCCGCGCCGAAGCGTGGCGGCCCTGGCGCAGCTACGCCACCTTCGCCCTCTGGGCCACCTGCACGACCGCCAAGGAGCCCCGATGACCGCCAGCCCGCCGCTGCTCGCCGCCACCCACGCCACCCCCGCCGGGCCGATCACGCTGATCACGGGGCCCCAGGGCGTCTGCGCCTCCGGGTTCACCGACGACCTGGCCCTGGTGTCTGCCCTGCGGGGGCCCCGCCACCGCGAGGCCGCGCTGCGGGTCGTCGGTGACGCCGGCGCGGCCTCCAAGGCGGTGCTGGCCTGGGCCGAGGGAGACGCCGACGCTCCCCTCGGCGTCGAGCTCGCCCTCGAGGGCACGCCGTTCCAGTGCGCCGTCTGGGCCGCGCTGCGCACCATCGCCCCCGGCCGCCCGTTGACCTACGGCGGCCTCGCCGCCGCCGCCGGCCGTCCGGCTGCCGTCCGGGCGGCCGGCCGGGGCTGCGCCACCAACCGGGTCTCGCTGTTCGTCCCCTGCCATCGGGTGGTGCCGGCGGGCGGCGGCGTCGGCGGCTTCCTGTGGGGTCCGGCGGTGAAGGAGGTTCTGCTGGCCTACGAGCGGGTCGACCGAGGGGTCGCCGGTTCAGCTCCGCCGTGAGTCGCTGGCGGCCTGGAGGAGGGGGGGCTGGGGCCGCGGCGGCACCCGCAGCACCTTCGAGAGGGTGACCGGGCCGAACGGGCCGATGCTCAGCACCAGGGCCACCGGGCCCAGCCGGCCCCTGAGTCGTGGGGGACGCAGACGCTGAGCACGGCCCGGCCGTCCGGGCCGACCTGGCCCCGTTCACCGGCGGCCCGTCCTCGAAGCGGACCGTGACCGGTGCCGCCGGCGGCGCCTCGGACATGACGAGCACGAGGCAGCGACCGGACGCACCGTGCCGGGGGGAGATCGAGACCCTGACCGGGGTTCCCGGCGGCGTCTCCCCAGGCACGTCGGGCGGGGTGCCGAGACGACCGTTGTCGTCGGTCCGGCCACCGCGGTGGTCGTCGAGCCCCCCCGGGTCGTGGTGGTCGGCCGGGTCGTCGTGGTCGTCGGCGGCGGTGGGCAGGGGTCGACGAACGCGACCGCGCGGGTGGCCAGCAGGATCCCGATCGTGGCGGTGCTCTGCTGCGAGGCGATGATCGGGATGGGGCCCTTGGGTGCCGGCAGCGACACGTTGGTGGCGAAGGACCCGCCGCTGCTCCGCCTCCCTCATGAGCGGCGTCCTGGCCGACGACTGAGGTCGTTTCCTGTTGTCGCCGGCACGCCGTGGTGGGAACATGACGCCCCCGGCGCGGCGCCGAGGCGGAAAGGATCGCGGGCCATGAAGGTCGTGAGCATCCTCAAGAGCAAGGGCCGGAACGTGCAGACCGTTGGCTCCGAGGTCTCACTCGTGCTGGCCGTCCACCAGCTCAGCTCACGGGGCATCGGCGCCCTCGTGGTGTCTGACGACTTGCGGCGTGTCGACGGGCTGCTGAGCGAGCGGGAGGTGGTTCGCGGGCTGGCGAAGCACGGCACGGGCCTGCTCGACCTGCGCGTCCGCGACGTCATGGCCCGCGACGTGCCGTGTGCTCGTCGCAGGACACCATCCGCGAGGTGATGGCCGAGATGACCGGGAGCCGGAACCGCCACCTGCCCGTGGTCGACGGCGGTGCCCTGGCCGGGCTCATCAGCATCGGCGACGTGGTCAAGCACCGGCTCGAGGAGCTCGAGCTCGAGGCCCTCGTGCTCAGGGACGCCGCCCTCCGCCACCTCTAGCCCCTCGGGGTGTGACACCGGGAACGTCGTGGTGCCACGCTCGTCACATGGCGACCGCAGAGGACTCCGACGAAGGCTGGTACTTCAACGTGCGCACCCGGAACGTCGAGCACCACGACCGCAGCCCCGGCTCCGACCTGCTCGGCCCCTACCCCGACGAGGCCACCGCCGCCCGGGCGCTGGAGATCGCCAAGGAGCGCACCCGCAAGGCCGACGCCGAAGACGAGGCCTGGGAGGGCTAGACCTTCCGCCCGGAGGCCAGAGCGGCCGTGCCCCCGGTGGGAGTCGAACCCACACTGGACGCCCTTTTAAGGGGCGCTCCTCTTACCAGTTGGGATACGGGGGCGTGAGCGCAGGCTAGGCGGTGTCGGCTGATCGCTCCTGGTCGAGCGGCAGGCGGAAGGCCAGGAGGTGCAGGCCGGGGAAGGGATACCAGTCACGCTCCGGCGTGCGCTGGAATCCCAGGCGGCCGTACATGCGGTGGGCGCCGTGCATGGAGGGGGTCGAGTGGAGGAACACGGCCTGCCGCCCGTGCCGCCGGGCCCGCTCGATGCAGGCCTCGACCAGCAAGCGCCCGACGCCCCGCCCCCGGGCCTCGGCCACCACGCCGAGCATGCGGATGCCGGCTTCGCCGGGCGCGTACGACTCGGCCAGCGGCGACTCGGGCCCCGGGACGTAGGTGACGCAGCCGACGACGAGGCCGTCGAGGTCGGCGACCAGGACCTCGGCGGCTGGTGGCAGGCGAGCGGCGACGTCGGTCAGCTTCACCTCGTAGTCGGGCTCGGGCTCGTAGCCCGGGAGCGAGCGGTAGGCCTCGAGCACGACGCGGCCCGCCTCCTCTGCGTCGGCCGACGTGGCGTCCCGCACCCGGAGCATGTGCCTTGCTTACGCGGCCCGCGCATCCGGCGGCACCGCGTCTCGACAGAGCACGGGCTCGGGCCGGTCGAGCGCAGTCCAGGCCGCCGACCGGAGGCGGGGCCGCAGGGCGGCAGCTGCCGCGCCGCCCAGGCCGTTGGCGACCACCACGCCCTCGACCATCGCCTCGACCACCGACGGCGTGCCGAGGCCTGACCGCCGTACGCTGACCCGGGCCCCGCCGGGCCAGCGGGTGACGGCCCGGTCCACCCCCGGGGTTCGGGGCGGCGAGCGGAACGACGGCACCAGGAGCCCGTGGGCGGCGGCCACGGCCCCCACGGCGCGGGCCACCGCCACGAAGCCGGGGGCGCTCAGCTCGTCCACGGTGCCGAGGGTACGGACGGCCGTGACAGCGGCGCTGCGCCGGAACCGGTGGGCGACGGCCGAGAGGCTCGCCGTTGCCCGGCCGGGAGCGGAACCGCTGGCGCACGTCGGCCGGTACGCTCGCCCTCCGTGCCTGACGACCGGCCGGTGGCCGAAGGCGAGCGGGGCGGTGCGCTGGTCCCCATCCGGCCGATCACCCCCGAGCCGGCACCGCTACCGGATCCCCGCCGCTCCGACGTCGACGGCTGGGGGCGATCCGAGCGGGCCCGGGCCCTGTGCCGCCTGCTCTACGACCCCATCTACCGCAACTGGTTCCGGGCCGAGTGGGAGGGCCTCGAGAAGATCCCCGTCCGCGGTGGAGCCCTGCTGGTGGCGAACCACGCCGCGGCCATCCCCTCCGACGCCCCCGTCATCATCCACGGCATCGAGACCGAGCTGAAGCGGCCCGTCTACGCCCTGGCCGACTTCCTGTTCCGCCAGACCCCGGTCGTCGGCACCATCTGGAGCCGGGTGGGTGGGGTGGCCGCCCACCCCGACAACGCCTACCGCCTGCTGCGCGAGCAGAAGGAGCTGGTGCTCGTCTTCCCGGAGGGCACCAAGGGCACGGGCAAGACCTACGCCAACCGCTACCGCCTGCACCGCTTCGGCCGGGGCGGGTTCGTCGAGATCGCCATGCGGGCCGGGGTGCCCGTGATCCCGATCGCCGTGGTCGGCGCCGAGGAGTCGATGCCGACGCTGTGGAGGTCGTCGGCCCTGGCCCGGGCGCTCGGCCTCCCCTACTTCTCCGTCACCGCCAACATGCTGGTGCTCGGGCCGGTGCTGGGCCTCCTCGGGTACTTCCCGGCCAAGTTCAAGCTGCGGGTGCTCGACCCGGTCAGCTTCGACGTGCCCCCCGACCAGGACCGCTACTCGAGGAGCCGCGTCATGGAGGAGGCGGAGGGCATCCGCGTCTCCATCCAGGAGGCCCTCTACGACATGCTGCGGCACCGCCAGTCGGTGTGGCGGGGCTGATGGCCGGAACCGGCCGGCGGGTGCTGGTCACCGGCCTCTCGACGTTCTGGGGCGGCCGGGTGGCCCAGGCGCTGGAGCAGGACCCGTCGGTCGAGGTGATCGTCGGCCTCGACACCGAGGAGCCGACGGTCGAGCTGGAGCGAACCGAGTACGTGAAGGCCGACCAGAGCTACTCGATCCTCAAACGGCTCGTGAAGGCCACCCGGGTCGACACGATCCTCCACACCTTCCTCGTCGTCGACTCGACCCGGTCGAGCAGCCGGGCGCTGCACGAGCTCAACGTCATCGGCACCATGAACCTCCTGGCCGCCGCCGGGGCCCCGGGCTCGTCGGTGCGCAGCCTCGTCGTCAAGTCGTCCACGCTCGTCTACGGCGCGGGCCACCGCGACCCCTACTGGTTCCGCGAGGACATGTCGCGGACCTCGCGGGTCGGCACCGCCGTCGAGCGCTCGCTGCTCGAGGTCGAGGACTACCTGTCCGACTTCGCCGACGACAACCCCCACGTGACGGTCAGCCTGCTGCGGTTCGCCAACGTCCTCGGCCCGGACATCCGCACGCCGCTGTCCCGGCTCCTCGACCTCCCGCTGGTGCCCGCCATCGCCGGCTTCGACCCGCTCCTGCAGTTCGTCGAGGAGAACGACGTCGTGCGGGCCATCCTGCATGTCATGGACCGGGGGATCTCCGGGATCTTCAACGTGGCCGGCGACGGGCGCCTGCCGTGGAGCGAGTGCGCCGCCCTGTGCGGCCGCCGGATCCTGCCGGTCCTGCCGCCGTTCGGGGCCGAGCGGATGCTGGCCGCCTTCGACCGCTTCACCGAGCTGCCCCCCGAGGTGCTGTCGCTCCTGCGCTACGGCCGCGGCGTCGACAACACCAGGCTGACCTCCACCGGCTTCCGCTACACCTGCACGTCGGCCGGAGCCGTCGACGCCTACGCCGAGGCGGCCCGGCTGCGCCGCATCGTGGGCGACGCCCCGGCCTACCGCTGGGAGCGGGACGTCGAGACGTTCTTCCGGACGTCCTCGGCCGTCGTCCGCGACGAGCGCTAGAGCGACCGCTCCCGGCGCCGGATGCGGGGGCCGCGTGCCGGCCGCGGCCCGGCGGCCCCGAGTTCTTCGGGATCTCGCGTGATCGTCCCGCTGGGGTCGTACGAGGTCTCGAACCACACGACCTTCCAGGTGTCGCGCAGGTCGATGCCCCAGTCCGTGGCCAGCGCGTTCACGAGCATGACCCCCCGGCCGTTGGTGGCCATGGACCCTCGCTCGGCCAGGAACGGGGCGTGGTGCGGGTCGGCGTCACCGACCGCCACCACCACCCGCCCCGGCCGGACGGTGGCCGACACACGGGTGTAGGTGCCGGCGTGCAACACGGCGTTGGTGACCAGCTCGGAGACGAGCAGCAGGACGTCCTCGACCACCACGACCGGCATCTCCTCGATGCCGTTCAAGAGGTCGGCCACGGCGTGGCGGGCGGCGGCCACGCTGGCCGGGACGGCGGGCAGGGAGATGTCGATCAGGTGCCGCTCGAACCCGGCCGGGTCGGCACCGGGCCGGTCATCCAAGCGGGTGTCCCCGTTCGCGGCAGTCGTCCGCATCCCGGTTGACCCTTCCCCTGCGGCCCTCCCTCCAACCCGCCGTCGTCGCTGCATCACTGCGTCACCGCCTCGTCGCGCCGGCCGCCGCACCGCTTTGGGTCGACCGTGAGGACCGTGTAAGGCGCCGCCAGCACGGGCCGGGCCACGTTGAAGGTGGGCACGCCGCCCTCGGTGGCTCCCCGCCGGCTGCCGGCGTGGGCGTGGCCGTGGACGGCCAGATCGGCACCGGCGCCGTCCACGGCCTCACCCAGCTGGTAGCAGCCGAGGAAGGCGTGGATCCCCTCCGGCTCGCCCACGAGCGTGCCGCGGCAGGGGGCGTAGTGCATGAGGGCCACCAGGACGTCGGCGTCGAGCTGGGCCAGAGCGCCCGCCAGCGCCGCCGCCGACGAGCGGGCGGCGTGGACGAAGGCCTTCATCTCGGGCTCGCCGAAGTCGGCGCACGAGGAACCGGGGAAGCCGCCGCCGAAGCCCTTGACCCCGGCCACCCCCACCCGGGTCCCGGCGACGTCGATCGTGCAGCCGGCGCCCTCGAGCATGGTGGCGCCGGCCTGCTCCAGGACGGCGGCGACCGCGGCGCCGTGGCCCGTGTGCACGTCGTGGTTGCCGAGGACGCCGACGACCGGCACCCGGACCCCGGCCAGGGCCCGGGCCACGACCTCGGCCTCCTCGACGGTCCCGCACTTGGTCAGGTCGCCGGCCAGGAGCAGGAGGTCGGCGTGGGCGTCGAGGGAGGACCACAGCTCGCCCAGGTCGGTGCCCGACGTCCCGACGTGGATGTCACCGACGGCGGCGATGCGGACGCTCACACCAGCTCCTCCGGCGGTGGCCCGCTCCCGGCGACGTCGGTGAGATCGACCAGCGTCCGCCCGCCGACCCGGTCGCGCAGCACCTCGGCCACCGCCCGCTTGCGCTCGGGGTCGCTGACCGTGCCCGAGACCACCACGCGGTCGCCGGCCACCTGCACGTGCAGCCCCTGCTCGGCCACCCTGCCATCCTCGGCCAGCGCCTCCTCGAGGTGGGCGCCCAGGTAGCTGTCCTCGCTCATCGGGCCGCCTCGAGCCCGGCGCCCGGCACGATGCCCAGCCCGTCGAGCAGGGTGAGAAAGGCGCGGGCGTACGGCGAGCGCTGGGTCCGGCGGGCCACCTCGTCCCAGTCCACCTGCTCGCGCAGCGCCCGGGCGTGCTCGAGGAGCGGCTCGAAGCGCAGCGAGTGCTCGGTCGAGGCGGCCAGCTTGCTGACGAAGACGTCCTCCGGCCGCATGACCGGCATGGGCATGGCGTGCACGTTGCGGGTGGGAGCGGTGGCCACCGCCTCGCGGGCATCGATCCCCTCGGGGTCGAACACCAGGTCGACGAGGACGTCGCCGTCCCACACCTTGCGCAGCCACCCCTCGGGCGGGACCTCGGGGCGCATCCCAGCCGCCTCCAGCACCTGAAGGGCGTGGTCGGCGGCGTCCCTGTCGGGAAGCAGCAGGTCGATGTCGTGATCGGTGGGCGAGCTGCCGATGGCCCACAGGGCCAGCCCGCCGCCCAGCGCACAGGGCAGGCCGGCATCGCGGAGCACCGCGACCACCCGCTTCAACGACTCCAGCATCTCCTCGTTCTGCTCGGTCGGCACGGGGGCTCCCTACCCGGCCCCGACCCGGGGCTCACCCATCCTTGATGCCCGGCAGGTGACTGAGCCGCTCCAGGGTCGCCCGCAGGATCCGGGAGACGTGCATCTGGCTGAGCCCCACCCGCTCCGCGATCTCGGACTGGCTCAGCTCCTCGTAGAAGCGCAGGTGCAGCACGGTCCGCTCGCGGTCGGGCAGGCGCTCCATCAGCGCCCGCACGGTCTGCACCACCTCGAACGAGTGCAGCGGGTCGGCGTCCGAGGCCAGGCGGTCCTCGAGGCTGAGCCGCTCGCCCCCACCCGAGGAGCCCGCGTGGATGGACGCCGGGCGGTAGGCGGCGCTGACCTCGAGCGCCTGGATGACGTCCTCCTCGCCGCACTCGAGGTGCTGGGCCAGCTCCGGGACGGTGGGCGCCCGGCCCAGCTCGGAGCGCAGCTCGGCCACGGCCGGCCGCACCCGCAGGTGCAGGTCCTTGATGGGCCGCGGCACCTTCAGGGCCCAGGTGTGGTCCCGGAAGTGGCGGCGCAGCTCACCGAGGACCGTGGGGGTGGCGAACGTCGTGAACGAGTTGCCGCGCTCGGTGTCGAAGCGCTCGATGGCCCGCAGGAGGGCGATCATGGCCACCTGCAGCAGGTCGTCCAGCGGCTCGCCGCGACCGTTGAAGCGCCGGGCCAGCGTGATGGCCAGGCCGCGGTGGCGCTCGGCCAGCTCGTTCCGGATGGCACGGTCGCCCGTCTCTTTGTACCGAGCGAAGAGCTCGCGCTCGTGGGCGACGTCGGGTGCCGTCACGGCACTCCCTGCCGCGGGGCCTCGAGGTGGAAGCAGGCTGCCTCCTCGTCGTTGGCCCACTCGACGTCGAGGCCGTCGAGGATCAGCTGGCTGATCGGGTCGATGGTGGCCCCCGCCTTGCCGCCGATGACCGTGCCCTCGGCCACGAGGCGGCCATCGCGACCTCGAAGCGACAGGTGGAGCCTCGCCTCGGCGGGCGCGTCCTCGATCAGCATGCTGCACAGGTCGTCGATGGCGATCCGCAGGTCGTCCAGCTGGTCGACGTCCAGATCGAGGCTGGCGGCGACGCTCGTGGTGACCAGGCGCAGCACCCGCAGGTGCTCGCTCCGGGCCGGGACCGTGAGCTCCACGGGCCCGGTCGGCTGTTCGATGCTCTGGCCCTCAGCCACGTCCACTCCTCAGATGGCCGGATGCGCCCGGCAGATCGCCTCTCGACCTACCCATCGGTCGTGGCGGGGCACACCAGGCGGGCTTCACCGGGGCGACGAACGGGTAGCGGTGACTCCATGAGCGACGACCAGGACACGCGTACCTCGCACGACCCGAGCCGTCATCCCGGCAAGGCCTCGACCAGCACGCCGTCGCGCGGACGGGACGCGGCGGCGCCGGAAGACCCGTCCGACAGCGAGGACATCACCAAGGCCGGCGCCCTGTGGATCGTCTTCCCGGTGACGTGCGTCGTCATCCTGATCGTCGTGCTCGTCCTGATCTTCGCCTGAGGTGGCGATCGACGACAGCCGGCGGCCCCAGCCGGCCGAGCCGCAGCCCGGCCCCGTGGCCTCCGACGACGGGCTGACGGGCAACGAGGTGGGGCGCCCGCCCTCGCCTGGTGAGGCCGGCGAGGACGGCCGCGAGCGCGAGCGGGCCGCCGACGTCGACGAGCCGGCGTCGCCCTCCTAGCGTCGAGCCGACGCTCAGCCCTGGCGGGGCAGCTCGAACCACACGAGCTTGCCGCTGCACTGGGGCTCGACGCCCCACCGGGCGGCGAGCCGGTCGACCAGCAGCACCCCCCGCCCCGACGGCGACGTCGGATCGGGCTCGCGCACGCTGGGCCGCTTGTCGGCGTCCTTGTCGGCCACCGCGACCTTGATGCGCTCCAGGTCGGCGTCCAGCCGCACCACCGCCGGCGAGCCGGCGTGGACGACCGCGTTGGTCACCAGCTCGCTGACGAGGAGCAGCACGTCCTCGACCACGGCTCCAGGGACCTCGTCGGGGTCGAGGAAGGCGGCGATCGTGCGCCGAGCCCGGCGGACGCTGTGCGTCGTGTGCGGCAGCTGGAGCTCGAGGCGAGCGACACCCTCGGCCTCCTCGTCACCGGCCACCTCGACCTGTGATGCGCCCCTGTCGACCACCATCAGCTTCCCTTCGGTCGCCCCTAACGGTTCCCCGGGGCCCCGACTCTCATGCCCGGGTCGGTCGGTTTGCCCGATGGAGCCGGTGGGAACAAGGCTGGCTGCTCTCCGGCAGCCGTTCGGAGGTCCGGGGGGTCCTGCGTTGGACGTGGTCGTATCGACAGACGCCGAGCCCAGTGGGGACGGCTCGCTGGTGATCGTCGAGGGCGAGCTCGACGCGGGGACCGCACCCCGCCTCGGGGCCGCGCTCCACTCCCTGCTCGACCAGGGGGCGACCAAGATCACCGTCGACTGCTCTGGGCTGGCCTTCCTCGACTCCCAGGGCCTCGGTGTGCTGGTGGCGGCCTCGCGACGGCTGCGGGACGGGGGCGGCGCCCTCCACCTCCGGGGTGCCGGCACGCAGATCTGCCGGGTGCTGCGCCTCACCCGGCTCGACCAGGTCTTCGTCCTCGAGGACGCGGACGGCGGGGGCTAGGGCCGCTCCTCGGCCTCCTGCTCGAGGGCGTCGCGCAGCGGGTCCGGCTCCTCGCGCCGCACGAAGTCGGCCAGCGGCTCGGGCCGGCGCTCCTCGTCGGCCGTGCTGCCCCAGTCTCCGACGGCCAGTGGCCGGTCCGGGGGGTACACCTCGGGGATCACCTCGTCGTCGGAGGCCTCGTCGATCTTGTCGGCGTCGAGGGCCTCGGCCGCGTCCTGGGGATCGCTCATGGGCAGGAGCGTTCCCCGCCCACCAGCCGGCCACCCCTCACTTCAGGGTCAGGTTCTCCCCGGCGTCGCGCCGGAACAGCAGGTTGTTGAGCGAGCAGTCGCCCCACCACCAGCCGTCGAGGTGGAGGCGCACGAGCAGGACGACCGCCGCGTCCAGCAGGCGGCGCCCCAGAGCGGCGCCCCCCTCGACCCCGAAGAGGTAGCGGTAGGGCAGGGAGAAGTCGAGGTAGCGGGTGACCAGCACGGCGTCGAGCGGCTCGCCGGCTTCGGTCTCCCGGCCGCTGACCAGCCCCACCGCCTCGACGACGGGCAGGCGTTCGAGGGCCATCCGCCGCAGGGCGCTGTACTCGTGCTCGGTGAGGGCCGGGGCCATCTCCTTCAGGGCGTAGACCCGCTCCCCGTCGCCCACGAAGCGCACCACGTGCCGGCTGTTCCCCCGAGCCATCCGCACCAGCCGGGCCGACTCCCACTGCTCCAGGGGGATGGTCCAGGGAAGCTCGAGGAGGTCCGGGGGTTGGCGACCGGGCACGAGGTGCAGGCGCACTGGCCCCTATCGTGCCCGGCGTGGGGCTGCTTCACGTCGAAGTCTCGGACGGGGTGGGCCTGGTGCGGCTCGACGATCCGGGCCGGCGCAACGCGCTCTCGCTCCCCCTCGTCGACGAGATCGTGGCCACCGTGGCCCGCCTGGAGGCCGACCGGTCGGTGGGCGCGCTGGTGGTGACCGGCGCCCCGCCGGCCTTCTGCGCCGGCGCCGACCTGTCCGACCTCGGGAGGTCGAGGGACAGCCGGGAGGCCGGTCTGCGCCGGATCTACGAGGGCTTCCTGGCCGTGGCCCGGACGCCGCTGCCCACCATCGCAGCGGTGAACGGGGCCGCGGTGGGAGCCGGCATGAACCTGGCCCTCGCCTGCGACGTCAGGCTGGCCGGTGCCCGGGCCCGCTTCGAGACCCGCTTCCTGGAGCTGGGCCTGCACCCGGGCGGCGGGCACACCTGGATGCTGCGGCGGATCGTCGGCCCCCAGGTCGCGCTGGCCGCCCTGCTGTTCGGCGAGGTGCTCGACGGCCGCGAGGCCGAGCGGGTCGGTTTGGCCTGGCGCTGCGTCGACGACGACCATCTCGTCGAGGCGGCCATGGGCATGGCCCGCTCGTGCGCCGCCGGCCCCCACGAGCTGGCCAAGCGCATCAAGGCGACCGTCCGCCGGCAGGCCGCCGTGGCCGACCACGACCAGGCCGTCGACCTCGAGCTGGTCGAGCAGCTGTGGTCGCTGGACCAGCCCGACTTCGCCGACCGCCTGGCCCGGCTCGAGCGCAGGGTGAGGACCCGGCCGGCCGACACCGCGCCCTAGCTCAGAGCAGCCACTCCTGGAGGAGGGAGGGGCGGCGCTCCCACCACTCCTCGATGGTCATGGCGTAGCGGTAGTGGTCCTCCCAGACCCCGTTGATCTCGAGGTAGCGCAGCGCCGTCCCCTCCAGGCGCAGGCCGAGCTTCTGGGCCACCCGGTTCGACGGGCCGTTGCGGGGGATGATGGCGACCTGCAGGCGGTGGAGGTGCAGCTCCTCGAAGGCGAAGCGGAACAGGGTCACCAGCGCCTCGGGGATGTAGCCCTGGCCCGCGCACAGGTGGTCGATCCAGTAGCCGACGTAGCCGTTCTGGAACGGCCCTCGCTGGATCCCGGAGAGGTTGATCTCGCCGCAGAACCGGTCCCCCCGGAAGATGCCGAAGCCGTAGCCGGTCCCCAGCTGGCGCTCGCGGTCGCGCGCCCCGCACCGGGCCGCGAAGACGCGCCGGTCCTCGGCCGGATCGGGGCTCCCCGGCAGCGGCGCCGGCTCCCACTTCACCAGCCAGTCACGGCCCGAGATCCGCACCTCGCGCCATTGGTCCCAGTCGGACGGGGCCAGCGGGCGGAGCGTGATCCGCCTGCCGCGCAGCTCGAGGGTGCCCGTGCGCAGGACGCTCAACGCTCGAGCACCTCGGCGAGGGCGGCGAGGAGCAGCTTGACGTTGGCGGGCCGGGCTGTGTGACCCATGCACCCGATCCGCCACATCCGGTCGACGTGGGGGCCCACTCCGGCACCGATCTCGATGCTGAAACGATCCAGCAGCTGAGCCCGCACCTTGGAGGCGTCCACCCCGGCGGGGACCAGCACCGTCGTCAGCTCGGGGAGGCGGTGGTCGGCGTCGACCCACAGCTCGAGGCCCAGCGACTGGAGCCCCTCGTGCAGCAGGCGGCCGCACTCGGCGTGCCGGGCCCAGACTGATGGGAGACCCTCGTCGAGCACCACGCCGAGCCCGGCGTGCAGGGACCGGATCATCGACACCGGAGCGGTGTGGTGGTACTTCCGCCCCCCTTGGCCGCCCACGTACTCGCCGACCAGCCCGAGGTCGAGGTACCAGCTCTGCGGTCGGGCCACCCGTTGCTCCCACGCCCGGTCCGACAGCGTGAAGGGCGCCAGCCCGGGGGCGACGCCGACGCACTTCTGGGTGCCGCTGTAGGCGACGTCGACGCCCCAGGCGTCGAGGTCGACCGGGATGCCGGCGAGCGAGGTGACGCAGTCGGCCAGGACAAGGGCGTCGCCCTTGCCGGCGGCCACGGCGGCCACGTCGTTCTCGACACCGGTCGACGTCTCGGCGTGGACGACGGCGATGAGCTTGGGCGACGGGTGGGCGGCCACGACGTCGGCCGGGTCGAGCGGCCGCCCCCACGGCGCCTCGGCCCGCACCACCTCGGCGCCGCAGCGGCGGGCCACCTCACACATCCGCTCGCCGAACAGGCCGTTCACCCCGACCACCACCACGTCGCCCGGGCCGACGAGGTTGACGAAGGCGGCTTCCATGCCGGCCGAGCCGGTGCCCGAGAGGGGCAGGGTGCGGGCGTTCGCGGTCTGCCACGCCGACCGCAGCCGGTCGCAGGTCTCGTCGAGGATGGCCAGGAACGCGGGGTCCAGGTGGCCGAGCATCGGGGCGCTGAGCGCGGCCGTCGCCTCGGGGTACGGGTTCGACGGGCCCGGCCCCATGAGGGTGCGCTCGAGGACGGCCATGACGCCCCGACGCTAGTCAGCGAAGGGAGGCGCAGAGGCCGTCGAGGATGTCCGACTCGCTCACCAGGCACGAGTCGAAGCCGCGGTGGCGGAGGATGGCGACGAGCACGCACATGCCCCCGACGATGACGTCGGCGCGGCCCTCCTCGAGGCCGGGGTTGCCGAGCCGCTCCTCGCGGTCGCCCATCGCCATGGTGCGGAACCAGTCCTCGACCGTGGCCCGCTCGAGCAGGTGGTGGTGGACCTTCTCGCTGTCGTAGGTGGCCAGCCCCAGGTCGAGGGTGGCCACCGTGGTGACCGTGCCGGCCAGCCCGACGAAGCGCTCGGCCTCACGAAGGGCCGGCTCTCCGCGGTCGGCGTCCTCGAGCAGGTCGCGCACCTCGCCCAGGGCGTTGGCCAGCTCCTCGGGCTGGGCCGGGTCGTGCTCGATCCAGCGCTCGGTCGTGCGGACGCACCCGACGTCCAGGCTGACGGCGCCGAGCGGCTCCTCCCCGGTCACGCCGACCACCAGCTCGGTCGACCCGCCGCCGATGTCGGCGACGAGCAAGGGCGGCCCGCCGGCGTCGAGCCCGGCGGTGGCGCCGAGGAACGAGAGCCTGGCCTCCTCGAGGCCACTGAGGAGCTCGGGTCGGGTGCCCAGGGCCGACTCGGCGGCGTCGAAGAGCTCGTCGGCGTTCCCTGCGTCGCGCGCAGCCGAGGTAGCCGTGGCCCGCACCCGCTCGACGCCGTGGCGGTCCAGGACCTGGCGGTACTCGCCCAGGACGCTCACCACCCGCTCGATGGCGTCGGGGCGCAGGCGGCGGTCGGCGTCGACCCCGGCACCGAGTCGGGTGATGCGCATGAGCCGCTCGACGGTGCGCCCGCTGGCGTCGACGACCAGCAGCCGGGTGGAGTTGGTGCCGCAGTCGACGGCAGCCACGGAGCCCACTCCCGGCAACCTAGGGCCGGCCCGGGCTGGCTCGCACCCTCAGTCCCAGGCGATCTCGGACGTGACCCGCTTGTCGATCTGGAACCGCTGGCGCACGGTGGGCATCGAGGCCGGGAAGGCGGCGGTCGACACGGCCACTCGACCAGGCCCGAAGGCCTCAGCCCAGAGCACGGCGCCCGGACCCGTCCACGAGCGGCTTCCGAGGGACAACGAGCCGAAGCTGGCCAGGCCGCCCAAGGGGAAAGCCGCCGAGCGGCCTCGCAGCAGCTCGACGGAGCCGCGCCACCGCACCGACTCGTCGTACCACGCGACCGAGGCCGGGTGGACGAGCAGCGGCTCGTCGATGCCGAGGCGCCGGACGTTGAGGTCCCCCCGGGCCACGACGAACGCGACCGAGGGCGCGGAGCTGGCCGCGAGCCGGACCAGGTACCGGCCCATCGGAAAGCGCTGGACGGTGGTGTCGTCGTCCTGCTCCCAGTAGGAGATCGGCGCCGGCACCAGCCCGAGGCCGAGCCCGACGGCCGCGGCCAGGAGCGCCGGCGGACGGGCCACGACGGCGGCGCCCGGGTCCATCGGCAGCACCCCCAGCTCGCCAGCTCTCCCGGCGGCCAGCCCCAGCTCGCCCGGCCCGGTGGCCACGATCTGCCGCCAGGGCACCTCGGTGGC
Source organism: Acidimicrobiales bacterium (assembly GCA_030448245.1). GTDB lineage: Bacteria > Actinomycetota > Acidimicrobiia > Acidimicrobiales > JAUJNH01 > JAUJNH01. The sequence goes on along the minus strand of JAUJNH010000004.1, from coordinate 77,641 downwards.
GATCGCCGCCCAGCTGCTCGCCGTCTTCACCGAGTCCATCCGCACCGTCGGGTCCAGCCACAGGAGGTTCCGGTGGCCGAAGCTCATCTGGTCGCCGTCGGCCAGGCTGCAGAACAGCACCGGGTTCTGGGCTCCCTCGATCCGCGCCGAGGAGCGGCCCATCTGGATGATGGTGTGGGCTGCCAGGGCCGGCGTCTCGATCCAGCCGCCGTGGGTCGACTCGATGGCCTGTCCCGCCGGCGCGCCGCACCGCGGGCACGAGGGCTGAGCGCCAGGGTCGAAGGTGGTGCCGCACCACCCGCACGCGGTCACCAGGGACATCCGGGCCGGAGCTCCTCAGTCGGCCATCGAGCCGGACTCGATGCCGACGCGGCCCGGGCCGACCACCCGCATCATGAACAGGCCCTTCCAGCCCATCACCCCGGTGGTCACGTCCATCTTCTCGGTGGTGAACGACACCGAGTGGTCCTTGTAGAGGAAGGCGGCCGGGTCGACGAGGAGATGCTCGCCATCGGCCAGCGTCCGCTCGAAGGCGCAGCCCTGGGCGTGGAGGACCAGCAGGCCCGGCCACTCGGTGGCGTAGAAGCGCTCCATGTAGAAGCCCTCGGTCGACCGCAGCTTGCTGCGCAGGCTGCCCTGCAGCTTCTCGATCGTGTAGCCGAGCACGTGGTTGGCGGCGAGGAACGACCCCTCACCCACGTCGATCGCCTGCCCCGGCCGCACGGGCAGGACCACCAGCTCACCGGCCTGTCCGTGCGACACCGCCAGGCGGCCCGGTCCCGAGGCCGAGAGCATCACTCGCGACATCTCTCCCATCAGGGTGATCATCGACCCGCCGGTCCGCATCGCCGTGAGCGGCAGGTGGTGCTCCTTCCACAGCAGGCGGTGGTGGTGGAACATCATGCCGTCGCTCGGGTCCAGCGCCAGCTCGACCGACGGGACGATGTCGCCCTCGACGGCCAGACCCGAGCCGGTGCCGAAGCGGATGGCCGTGTGGTCCTTGATCTTGGGGGACGCCCGCCACCCCGAGACGGTGTGCAGCGGGGCGCCGTCGAGGGGGGCGCCGCAGGTCGCGCAGGCCGTGGCGCCCGCCGCGCTGGTGGCCTGGCACCACTGGCACACGGCCCGAATGTGTGGATCGGTCGTCGTCATCTCTCCCTCGGGCGGAACCTCGCCACCGCCGACGCCAGGCTAGGCCCGGCGCTCACCGCCCGTGCCGTGGGCCGCCTGAGCGGCCAGCTGGTCGGCCACCCAGCGGCCGACGGGGTCACCGGTCCCGGCCAGGAAGTCGGCGTAGTGGCAGTGCAGGCACTTCACGCCGACGCGGGTTCCGCCGACCCCGCCGCTCGGCCACGGGCCCGTCCACCCCGCGGGGATGGCCGCGTCCCGTTCGGCCGCGGCCCGCTCGTGGGCGGCGGCCAGCTCGGCCGCCGGCACGGCCCGCTCGGCCCGGGCCACCCCCCCTGCGGCCTCGAGCCGGGCGACGGCGGCCCGGGCCGACTCGCCGACCAGCCAGTGCCGGGTGGGCATCGGGGTGCCGTCGTGCAGGAGGGGGTGGTTGCGGATCACCACCGGTCCGTCGCCGTCGCGCACGACGACCGAGAACGCCCCCTGCGGCGGGCGGCCCAGGAGGCGGGTGACCGCCTCGACGTCGTCCGGATCGGAGGTGCCGTCACCGGGCATGGGCCAGAGCCTGGCAGCGCGGTCCACCTACCGTGGGGCGGCCCGGCCGACGGAGCCGGCCCGTCCTGGAGGCTGCATTGACCATCCGCATCGATCCCGGGCTGACGGCCGCCCTCGAGCGCGGCCCGGGGCCGTGCCGGGTCTCGGTCCGGGCCGCGGTGCGCCAGCCGGTGCTCGAGGCGGCGCTGCGGGCGGCGGCCGCCGCCGTCGCGGCGGAGACCGGCGTGGCCGCCGTGCCCTGGCACGTCGAGCCGTGGGTGGGCGAGCTGGTGGTCGACACCGCTGGCGGCCAGGGCCAGGCGGCCGCCGTGGTGGACGCCATCGTCGCCGGGCTCGGCCAGGCGGGCGTCCGAGAGGGCGACCTCCTCGCCGTCGGCGCGTTGCCGCCGCCGGCGGCCACGCCGCAGCCGCTGCCGGCGGGGCGGGGCCGCTCGCGGGTGCTGAACGGGCTGGCCGAGGCCGTCGGCTCGGCCTACGACCGGGCTGGCGAACCGGTGCTGGCCCGACGGGCCCGCGAGGCGGCAGCCGGGGCCCCCGGCGGCGACGACGGGCTCGAGGACCAGCGGCGGCGGGCGGTGCTGAGCCTTGTCCTGCGGCGCTGGCTGCCCGACGAGCTCGACGTCGCCGGCGCCACCGCCGAGGCCGCCGCCTTGCGGTCCCTGCCCGAGCCGGTGACCGATGCCGCCGCCGCCCTCGAGGCGCTGGGCCGGGCGGTGCTGGCCGCCGTGGACCGCCTCGAAGCGACGCCCCGGGCCGCGGTCCTCGACCTCGAGTCGGCCTACGCCGTCGGCCGGGACCTCCACGACGTCACCTGGGGCTGCGCGGGCGAGCAGGGACGGGCCGGCGAGGCGTTGGTCGAGGCGGCCCGCAACCGCCGCCCGGCCGACCCCGGGCAGGTGCTGTGGACGGCGGCCACGACGGGGGCGTTCCAGCGGCTGTTGCCGTTGGTCGAGGGTCTCGGTCCCGACGCCCTCGACCGGTGGCGGCGGCTGGGGCGCGAGGAGCGCACCCTGCACGCGCTCATCGTGCGGGTGCTGGGCGCCCCGGCGGCGGCCGAGCGCCTGGCCGCGCTCGACGACGCGCTGCGAGGGGCGGTCGCCGCAGCCGGTCCCGCGCAGGTGGCCGCCCTGGAAGCCAGGCTGGGCGGCCTGCCCTCGGTGGCGTGGTCGCTGTCGGTGTGCACGGCCTGGGAGGCGGCCGGCGAGCGCTGCCGCCATCTCGTCGCCCGTCGGGGCGCCGAGGGCCGCACCGCCCTCACCGCCCGCGACGGCGCCACCGCGGCCGTCCTGGCCCACGTGCGGGGCTTGACCGACGCCGGGGCCGGCGTCCTCCACCACCTCGCCGCGGTGGAGCCCCGGGACTAGCCGGCGGCCCTGCGCCCGCTACCCGGGCTCCCGCAGCAGGCCGGACGCATGCTGCCGACCGAAGGTGACGGGCTGGTCGCTGAGGACCGTCACCGCCCCGACGTACCCGGGAGCCAGGGCCAGGTCGAGCATCTGAACTGGCAGCCGCGGCTGGCCCGGGTACTCCAGCAGCCGGGGCGGCTGGACCGGCGGCGTCACGACCACCCCCCGCATCGGGACGGACAGCCCGGCCCCGGTTGCCTTCAGCACCGACTCCTTGCGGGTCCACGTGGTGAAGAAGGCGTGGGCGCTCACCGGCTCGGCCCGCTCCTCGGGGGCGAGGGCCTCGCCCAGCAGGGCCTGGTGGTCGAGCGGCCGCACGACCTCGAGGTCGATGCCGACCGGGCCCGCCGTGCTCACGGCCACCGCCGCCAGGTCACCCGAGTGGGTCACCGACAGGTGCAGCTCGTGGCCGGGCAGGCGCGGGCGGCCGTGGGGCTGGCCGCAGCGCTCGCAGGTGCGATCCACCTCGACGTCTCGGGGGGCGATGCCCAGGCGGGAGGCGAGGACCAGGCGCGCCATCACGGCGGCCAGGGTGAACCGGGCCTGGTCCCGGTCCCGCCGGTAGGCCCTTCGGCGGCCCAGCTCGACGTCGCTCAGCAGCTCCAGGTGGCGGGGACGCAGCTCGTCGAGGTGGGCCCAGTAGACGTCACAGCAGGTCCCGGTCACCGGGGCACGTCCCAGCGCATGCAGACCCGGCGGGTCGGGTCGAGCCCCCGGCCGGCCTCGGCCTCCCGCCGCGCCTGCAGGCCCGGCCCCAGCTCCTCGTCGGGGACGACCCGGAAGCCGAGGTGCTCGTAGAGGGGCCGGTTCCAGGCCACGTCGCTGAACGTCAGCAGGGTCACAGCGGGCCATCCGTGCCCGGCCGCCCAGGCCCGGACGTGCTCGAGGAGCGCACGTCCCGCCCCCTGCCCCTGGCGATCGGGCCGCACGCTGATCTCCTCGACGTGGGCGCCGCCGTCGACCAGGTCGACGAGCACGAAGCCGAACAGCTCGTCGGCCCGGTCGACCGCCACCCAGCTGCGCCCGGCTGCGGCGTACTCGGCGTGGGCTTCGACCGGCAGGGGCTCGTGGTCGGCCACGTCGTCCAGCCCGATCTCCCTGAACCGCTGGCCGGCCAGGCGTTCGATCTCCTGCAGCCTCGGCCCGTCGTCAGGCCGCGACACCCGGATGACGACCACGGCCGGGGGTCAGTCCCAGAAAGTCAGCGTGTCCCAGGCGCTCTGCCACCACGAGCGTGGCTCGGGCGGCGGCGGGGGCTGGGCCCGGGGCGGCCCCGAACCAGGGGCCGGCAGGATGCCGAACGCCTCCTCGCCCGGCTTCACCAGGCCGTAGTCGGAGCGGGCCAGGCGCTCCACCTCGTCGTCGGTGGCCAGCTTCTCGGCCCGGGCCTGCAGCTGGCGGCTCTGCTGGTCGAGCACCACGTTGCGTTCCCGGGCGGCGGCGATGTCCTGGCGCTGGTCGTGCCAGGTGCGGGCCGGGTTGGCGAAGGTGAAGAGGATGCCCACCACCACCAGGCCCGAGACGAACAGCCGCCGCAGCCGCTGGTGGCTGGTGAGCATCGCCAGCCTGGAGCCGGTCACGGGGCCCTGCCGCCCCGGCCCTTCAAGGCGGGGAAGGCGTCGCGGCCGCGGTAGCGGCCGGTCGAGCCGAGGCCCTCCTCGATCCGCAGCAGCTGGTTGTACTTGGCCACCCGGTCGGAGCGGGCCGGCGCCCCGGCCTTGATCTGCCCGCAGTTGGTGGCCACGGCCAGGTCGGCGATGGTCACGTCCTCGGTCTCGCCGGAACGGTGGCTCATCATCGACGTGTAGCGGCTGCGGGTGGCCAGGCCCATCGTGTCGAGGGTCTCGGTGAGCGTCCCGATCTGGTTGACCTTGATCAGGATCGAGTTGGCCACGTTCTCGTCGATGCCCCGCTGCAGGCGCTCGGCGTTGGTGACGAACAGGTCGTCGCCGACCAGCTGCACCTGGTTGCCCAGGTGGGCGGTGATGGTGGCCCAACCCCCCCAGTCGTCCTCGGCCATGCCGTCCTCGATCGAGATGATCGGGTAGCGCAGGCACAGGTCGACGTAGAGCGCCACCATGTCGTCCGACGAGAGCACGGCGCCCTCCTCGGTGAGGCGGTAGGCGCCGTCGGAGTAGAACTCGGTGGAGGCGGGGTCGAGGGCAAAGGCGATCTCGTCACCCAGGCTGCGGCCGGCCCGCTCGACGGCCTCGACCATCAGCTGCAGCGGCGCCTCGTTCGTGGGGAGGTTGGGGGCGAAGCCGCCCTCGTCGCCCAGGGCCGTCGACAGCCCCTTGTCGCGGAGCACGGCCTTGAGGGCGTGGTACACCTCGGCCCCCCACTGCACTGCCTCGCTGAACGAGGCGGCGCCGATCGGGGCGATCATGAACTCCTGGAAGTCGACCGAGTTGTCGGCGTGGGCTCCGCCGTTCAGGACGTTCATCATCGGCACGGGGAGGATGTGGGCGTTGGGCCCGCCGATGTAGCGGTACAGGGGCAGGCCCACCTCGGCGGCGGCGGCCTTGGCCACGGCCAGGCTGGCGCCGAGCAGGGCGTTGGCGCCCAGGCGGCCCTTGTTCGGGGTGCCGTCGAGGTCGAGCAGGACCTCGTCGACGACCCGCTGGTCCAGGGCGTCGTGGGTGAACAGGGCGTCGGCGATCTCGCCGTTCACGTGGGCGATGGCCCGCAGCACGCCCAGGCCGCCGAAGCGCTCCTCGTCCTTGTCCCGCAGCTCGGCCGCCTCGTGGGCGCCGGTCGAAGCACCCGACGGGACGATCGCCCGGCCCGCGGCGCCGGAGACCAGGGCGACCTCGACCTCGACGGTGGGGTTGCCCCGGCTGTCGAGGACCTCACGTCCCAGGACTGCTTCGATCTGGCTCATGGTTCTGAAGTGGCTCCTGTGGCTGCTGTTGTCAGGCTACCCGGACCGGCCGACGGGCCGCAGGACACCTGACCACGGTGGGTTGCCCAGCCTCCCAGGCGGGCCTACCGTCTCTTGACCAGGCGGTCAAGAAGCCGCTGCGGAGGGGGCAACCATGGCCGTGGTCGACACCGGGCACACCGCCGAGGCGCTGGTCGAGGAACGGCTGGCTCGGCTCCTGGCCCAGCACCCGCCCGCCACCACCGACCCCATCGAGTTCCTCGGCGCCCAGTTCGACCTCGGGCTGGCCTGGGTGCAGTTCGACGAGGGCCACGGCGGCCTCGGCCTGCCCCCCAGCCTGCAGGAGCTGGTCGACACCACGCTGCGGCCGGCGGGTGCGCCGATCCCCTTCCTGCGCAACCCGATCGGCTACGGCATGGCGGCGCCCACCGTGGCCGCCCACGGAACCGACGAGCAAAAGGCCCGGTACCTGCGCCCGTTGTTCACCGGTGAGGAGATCTGGTGCCAGCTGTTCTCCGAGCCGGGCGCCGGCAGCGACCTCGCCGGGCTCAGCGCCCGGGCCGTGCGCGACGGCGACGAGTGGGTGGTGAACGGGCAGAAGGTCTGGACGACCCTCGCCCACCTGGCCCGCTGGGGCATGCTCGTGGCCCGCACCGACCCCGACCAGCCCAAGCACAAGGGCCTCACCTACTTCGTCGTCGACATGGGTGCTCGGGGCGTCGAGGTGAAGCCGCTGCGCCAGATCACCGGCGAGGCCGAGTTCAACGAGGTCTTCCTCAGCGACGTGCGGATCCCCGACGGGGGGCGGCTGGGTGAGGTCGGCGAGGGCTGGCGGGTGTCGCTCACCACCCTGATGCACGAGCGGGTGTCGATCGGCGGGCTGGTCGTCCCCCGGAGCGTGGGGCCGATCGCCGAGGCGGTCCGGCTCTACCAGCAGCGGGCGGCCGCCGAGGGCGACCACCCGGTGCTGCGCGACCGCCTGCTCCAGCTGTGGAGCCGGGCCGAGGTGCTGCGGCTCACCAACCTGCGGGCCGGGATGGCCCGCAAGCGGGGCGTTCCCGGGCCGGAGGGCTCGATCGGCAAGGTGGCGTTCGGCGAGCTGAACAAGGACATCTACAGCTTCTGCATCGACCTGCTCGGCCCGGCCGGGATGCTCTACGGCGACTACACCATGACCAGGCCCGAGATGGCAGGGCGCTCTTCTGACGTCCGCAAGGCCTTCCTGCGGTCGAGGGCCAACTCGATCGAGGGCGGCACCACCGAGGTCATGAAGAACATCCTGGGCGAGCGGGTGCTGGGGCTCCCCGGCGACGTCAGAGCCGACAAGGACCGCCCCTGGAAGGACGTCCCCCGGTCGTAACCGGCCCGAGCCAGCCGCTCAGGAACAGCACGTCCGTCCTCGCCCCGTACCTCTCGGGAGATCCGGTCCGTGCCGGGACGTTGCTGAGCCGGGACGAACGCGGTGCCGACGCCGATCCCCCTCCGGCTAGGACCGCGCCGCCCGCAACCGCCACACCAGGACCATGGTCAGCCCCATCCCCAGCAGGACGCCGGACCCGACGAGCAGCCAGCTCGGGACCCTGCCGCCGCCGCCGGACTCGGCGTCGGCGGTCGTGCCGTCGAGGGCCAGCGCTGCGGTGTAGACGTCCTCGGCGTCGGTTTCGCGGATGGCGTTCCGTGAGTCCTGCCAGGCGAAGTAGACGGTGTCGTTGGACGACGAGATGCCCACGTTGAACTTGCTGTCGAACTTCCAGCCGCCGAGGGTGCGGTCGATGCCGCGGTCGGTGATGCGCACGTTGGTGCTCACCGATCTGCCGCGGTCGGTGGACGAGGCGTAGTAGACGTCCGACACGCCCTTCTCGGCGCCCTGCCCGGTGGTCGGGACGGGTGGCGCAGAGCTGTGGCGGAAGTCGTACCAGGCGATGTCCAGCCGGCCGTTGGGCGCGATCGACAGCCCCGGTTCGAACTGGTTGGCGGTGGTGCGGTCGTCGTTCACCGTCACCCGCTCCCCCCACGTGAGACCGGCGTCGGTGGAGGCGCGGAGGAAGATGTCGTGAAAGCCCTGGTAGCCCGGGGCCTGGTTGTTGACCTCGGCGTTGGTGTACCAGACCATGTAGACCGTCGAGGACTTCGGGTCGGCTGCCAACAGAGGCGGACGGGGCGTCGCCTGGTTGCCGGGGTCGATGACCTCCCCCTTCGACCACGTCCGCCCCCGGTCGCTGGAGCGGACGTACTGGATCGGCCGGGGCGGTCCGGGCGTGTCGGACGGGACCGGTGGGAAGGCGCGGGTCCAGTACACCGCGTGCACCGTCCCGTCGCCGTCGACGGCCAGGGCGGGGTAGTCGCCGCCGCGCTCGTCGGTGAGCCCAACAGGAGGCCCGAAGGTGCGGCCGCCGTCTTCGGAGGCGGCCACGCTGGTCTTGAGCTTCTCCTTGGCGCTGGGTGCGAAGATCCCCTGGCGCCAGCCGACGTAGACCCGCTCGGGGGCGTTGGGATCGACGGCCACCATGGGGCCCTTGTTGAGGCCTCGGTCGGGGTTCCCCTCGGGTGCGTCGAACACCCTGGTGGTGTCGAAGGTGCGCCCGCCGTCGGCCGACCGGGCCAGGAACACGTGACGGGGGACGTCGTTGCGGGCCCGCACGAGGAACTCGCTGGCCACGAAGGCGACGTAGAGGTCACCGTTCCTGCCGAACGCCATGGTGGCGTAGGGGCCGTACTCACCGTAGAAGCCGCAGTCGGTGACCGGCTCCACCATCGGGTCGCCGCCCGGGGCCCAGGTGCGGCCGTCGTCGGTCGACAGGTGGATGCTGCACCTGCGCGACCCCCGGACGTCGCTCTCCACCACCACCAGCTCACCGTTCGTGGGGTTGCGGGCGATCTGGGGCGTGTTGTGGAACCGGACCGGCGCCGCGTTGGCGGTGACCTGGACGGCGGCCGTGACCGCCGGCCGGCGCGCGGGCGCCTGGGCCCCCGCCGGAGCGGCCGCCGTCGCCAGGACGGCCAGCGTCCACCAAAGGGCGCGTCGGCCAGGGTGCGTCGTGTGCTTCAAGGTGTCGATCCCTCCGCTGCTGCGCCTGCTCGTTCTTTGGGCGACGCTAACGCGGTTGGCGGGACGCCTGCGGCACCGGCGACAGGAGGGGAGCTCGGCCCCGACGAGGTTTGCCGGCCGCGCCCTCAGCTCGAGCAGCGGTGGGTGAGGATCGGCAGGAACAGGCGCTCCCCCACCAGCTCGACGGTGCCGTCATCGGCCACCCGAACCTCCAGACGAGGCGTCTCTGGCGGCCCGGCCGCCTTGCGCCGCAGCGAGCTGTCTTCGAGCGGCTCATCGCACCGGGGACAGGTTGCCCGGGCCGTCACCCGATACCAGGTCCCTTCCTCCTGCACGTCCCAGAACGGCTTTGTCACGCGAGCGGCCTCCAATGGCGACGGGCAGAGCGGGCAGAGCGCCCGGCACGCTACCGAACGAGTGTCGGCGTCGGGCCGGGCTCACCCGAGCCGGCGGCGCACGGCCCGCCGCAGCGCAGCCTCAAGGTCCAGCCCGCCGCCGGCCAGGCGCTGGACCACGTCGAGCAGCTCGTCGCCGGCCTCGGCCTCGCCGATCGGCGCCCCCGGGGGGATCGCCGCAGCCCTCCGGAGGGCCTTCGTCGCCAGGTGGAGGGCGGGCAGCCCGGGGGGGATGCCGTCCAGCGGCCCGGTCCGCTCCGGCTTCTCGGCCCGCTTGGCGGCATCCCAGTTGCGCACCACCTCGTCGGCGTCCGACACCTCGAGCCCGCCGAACACGTGGGGGTGGCGGCGCACCAGCTTGGCGTCGACGGCAGCCGCCACGTCGGCCAGGCTGAACCAGCCGGCCTGCTCGGCGATGGTGGCGTGGAGGGCCACCTGGAACAGCAGGTCGCCCAGCTCGTCGCACAGGGCGTCGACCTGATCGCCTGGGTGGTCGCCGAGGGCGTCGATGGCCTCGACCACCTCGTGGGCCTCCTCGATCACGTAGCGGGTGAGGCTCTGGTGGGTCTGCTGGCGGTCCCACGGGCAGCGCTCGCGCAGCGACCGGACCGTGGCGGTGAGGCGCTGCAGCTCTGCGGCGACCGGCGCCGCCAGCCGCGGCACCCACAGCGTGGTCAGGTGGTCGGGGTCGACCTCGCGGTCCAGATCGGCCCAGGCCACCTCGACCACCCGCTCGTCCGGCAGGCCCAGCCGCTGGAGCACGGTCACGTCGGGCCCGTCCTCGAGGGCCAGCTTCACCTCGGAGAGGGTGAACGCCGAGTCGGTCTGGGCCACCAGCAGCGGCCCGCGCTCGCCGGCGGCCTCGACGGCGAAGCGGTGCCCGTCGACCAGGCGTACCGCCGCGGCCACGGGATCGACGCCGAGGCGGTCCCAGGCCAGGTCGAGGAAGCTGAGTGCCGGCACCACCTCGACTACGACGTCGCCCGCCGTCGCCCGCGCCCGAAGCAGCTCGACGGTCCGCTCGGCCACCAGCGGCGAGCCGGGGACGCCGTAGACCACCCGGCCCAGCCGGTCGGCCATGGCCACCAGGTCGTCGACGATCCCGCCATAGACCTCGTCCATCGTGGCGGCCGACTGGTAGCGGTGGTCGAACGTGGCGCGGGCATCGACCGCGGCCGCCGCCGGGTGCCGGTCCGTCCGCAGGACGCGGGCTTCGGGCCCGACGCCCGCGAACGCGGCCAGCGCCGTCGCCGGCAGCAGGTCGGGGCCGGCTGGGCCGAGCCCGACGACGGCGACCGTCCCGGTCACGGCCCCGTCACGGCGAGGGCGGGCCGAGGCCACCCGGGAGGGGGGTCAACGGCAGCGTGGTGGGGGCGCCAGGCGCCTCGGCCGGCGGCCGGCCCCCCGGAGGCCGGACCCCGACCGTCCCGTCCTCGGCACGCTCCCACGTGCCGTAGCGGGCGGCGACGGTGACGCTGGCCTCGCTCCGCAGGCGCCGCAGCAGCTGCCGGTAGGCGCCGCTGGCCGGCGCCAGCAGCTGCGCCCGGACGACGTCCCGGACCTCGTCGAAGGGACGGACCCTCACGTCGGTCACCTGCACCACGAACGTGCCGAAGTCGGCCGCCGTCGGCGGAGAGACCTGACCCGGCGCCAGGGCGGTGACGACCGAGCTGAAGCGGTCACCGAGCTGGTCGAGGCTGGCGCGCGGCTGGCACCCCAGGGCCCCGCCCCGGCCGGCCGAGCGCTGGTCGGCAGACTCGCGCTGGGCCACCTGGCCGAAGTCCTCGCCGGCAGCGACCGCCGCCGCGGCGCGGGCGGCCGCCTCGGGATCGCTCTCGTCGGCCACGATCCACCGCAGGCACCACACCCGGAAGCGGTCGGGGTCGGCGCCGTAGGCGGCCCGGAGGGTGGCCTCGTCCAGCGCCACCTTGGCCTCGGCGGCCTGGAGGAGGTCGCTCTCGGCCTGGCTGCGAGCCTGCTCGTCCACGTACCGCTCCGGGAAGCCGTCCAGCAGGGACGCACCGCTGGCCCGGTCGACCAGCTCCCGGCGCAGCTCGTCCCGGGCTCGGCTGATGTCGTCGGGGCTGAAGCCGATCGAGCGGCGGGCCAGCTCCTGGCGCACCAGCACCCCCGTGATCCGCCGGTCCAGCAGCTCGGCCACGACGGTGGCGTCGTAGGTGCCGGGCTGGGCCCCCCGGAAGGGGAGCCCCTGCTGGCTCCGGGCCTCGACGAAGGGCTGGTTCTCGGCGATGTCGGCCAAGTCCTGGTCGATCACGGCCGCGCTGATCCGCTCGCCGTTCACCGTCGCCGCCGGGACGTCCGCCGCCGGACTTCCCGACCGGCTGCAGGCGGTCGCGCCGCCTGCCGTGACGACCAGGACCAGCACGACGAGGAGCGCCCGGAGACGACCGGTCATGACGGCGTGCCCGCCATCGCCGGCGCCTCGTCCGGGACGAGCGTGCGCAGCAGGTCGACGATCCAGCTCACGAGATCAAGGCCCTCCACCTTCTTCGGCACCGGCACGACCAGCTGGCCGACCTCCTCCTTCCACACGGCTTTCGGGTGCAGCCGTCGCAGCCGCAGCTGCTGGCTGGTCCGCAGCTGCAGCGGCGAGATGCGGACGGTGGGGCCGAGGATCCCACCGGCGGCCCCCTTGGCCACCACGACCTCGCGGGCCCCGGTGCGGAAGCTCTCGGCCCGGAGCCGGCCGACGGCCACCAGCCCCTCGGCCGCCGGGGGCAACGGCCCGAACCGGTCCTCCCACTCAGCCCGGATGTCGTCGACCTGGGCATCGGAGGTGATGGCGGCCAGCCTCCGGTACGCCTCGAGGCGGACGTCGTCGCGGGCCACGTAGGTGGCGGGCAGGTTGGCGTCGACCGGGATCTCGAGCTTCACCTCGGCCGGCGCCTTTGGCACCTCGCCCTTCAGCTCGGCCACCGCCTCGCTGACCATCTGGACGTAGAGGTCGTAGCCGACGGCGGCGATGTGACCGCTCTGGTTGCCGCCCAGCAGGTTGCCGGCGCCCCGGATCTCGAGGTCGCGCATGGCGATCTTGAAGCCGCTGCCCAGCTCGGTGTGCTCGCCGATGGTCTTGAGCCGCTCGTAGGCCTCCTCGGTGAGCACCCGGTCCCGCGGGTGGAACAGGTAGGCGTAGGCCCGCTGGCCCGAGCGGCCCACCCGGCCCCGGATCTGGTGCAGCTGGCCCAGGCCGAGCAGGTCGGCCCGGTCGACCACGAGGGTGTTGACCGTCGGCATGTCGATGCCCGACTCGATGATCGTGGTGCACACGAGGACGTCGCCCTTCCCCTCGGAGAAGTCGTAGACGACCTGCTCCAGGCTGCCCTCGTCCATCTGGCCGTGGGCCACCAGCACCCGGGCCTCGGGCACCAGCTCGCGGACCGTCGCCGCGATGCGCTCGATGTCCTGCACCCGGTTGTGCACGAAGAACACCTGACCCTCGCGCAGCAGCTCGCGCCGGATGGCCTCGGTGACCGCCCGCTCGTCGAGCTCGCCGACGTAGGTGAGGATCGGCTTGCGCTCGGCGGGCGGCGTGTTGAGCAGCGTGAGGTCGCGGATGCCCGTGAGGCTCATCTCGAGCGTGCGGGGGATGGGAGTGGCCGAGAGCGTGAGCACGTCGACGTTGGCCCGCAGCTGCTTGATCTGCTCCTTGGAGGTCACGCCGAAGCGCTGCTCCTCGTCGATCACCAGCAGCCCGAGGTCCTTGAACGACACCTCCTTGGCCAGCAGCTTGTGGGTGCCGATGACGATGTCGACCTCGCCGGCGGCCACCCCCTGCTGCACCGTGCGCGCCTGGCTGGGCGTGAGGAAGCGGGAGAACACCTCCACCCGCACCGGGAACCCGGCGAAGCGGTCCGAGAAGGTGAGGTGGTGCTGGTTGGCCAGCAGGGTGGTGGGCACCAGGACGCACACCTGCTTGCCGTCTTGGACCGCCTTCATCGCCGCCCGGATGGCCACCTCGGTCTTGCCGAAGCCGACGTCACCGCAGATCAGGCGGTCCATGGGCCGGGGCTCCTCCATGTCGGCCTTGACCTCGGCGATCGCCTTTTGCTGGTCGGCGGTCTCGGTGAAGGGGAAGGCGTCCTCCAGCTCCTTCTGCCACGGGGTGTCGGGGGAGAAGGCGAACCCCGGGCTCTGCAGCCGCCGCTGGTAGAGCACCACCAGCTCCTGGGCGATCTCCATGGCCGCCGAGCGCACCCGAGCCTTTGTCTTCGACCAGTCGGTGCCGCCCATCCGGTTCAGCGAGGGCTGCTCACCGCCCGAGTAGGGCCGGATGAGGTCGATCTGGTCGGACGGGAGGTGGAGGCTGCCGTCCCGGTACTCGATGAGCAGGTAGTCGCGCTCGGGGCCGCCCATCAGGGCCCGGCGCAGCATCCCCTTGTAGCGGCCGACGCCGTGGTGGTGGTGCACCACGTGGTCGCCGGGCTGGAGGGCGTCGAAGAAGCCTTCGGTCGGGCGGGGCCGGGGGCGGCCCTTGCGGTGGGCGCGGCGGCGGCCGGTCAGGTCGGGCTCGGCCAGCACCGCAAGCTTGAGGCCGGGCAGGACGAAGCCCCGGTCGAGCGCCTGCACGACGACGCTGACGCCCGGCTGGGCGACCGCCGGGTCATCGAGCCGGCGCCTCGGTGCGGTGACCCCGGCGTCGGCCAGGCTGCGGGCCAGGCGGTCGGCGCTCCCGGTCCCGTCGGCCGCCACCACGATCCGGAAGCCCTCGGCGCGCAGCCGCTCGATGCGCCGCACGAGCCCGCTGGGGTCTCCTCCCACCGACTCCCAGGCCGAGGCGTCGAGCGCGGTCACCTCCGTCGGGGCGCCGCCGGGAGGCGCGGGCACCGAGCTGACCGTCCACACCGGAGACGTGGTGTGGGCCAGCAGCCGCTCGAAGGGCAGGTGCAGCCGCGGCAGGTCGCCGCCGGGCACGCCCCAGGTGGTGGCCAGCGATGCGGCCAGCGCCTGTTCCTCGTCCAGGACCTCGGCGGCCCGCTCGCGCACCCGGCGCGGCTCGAACAGCACGACGAGGCTGGCCTCGGGCAGCACGTCAGGCAGCACGTGCTGGGCGATGCCCTCGGGCCCGTCCTTGGTGAGCCACGGCAGCCACGACTCCATGCCCTCGAACAGCAGCCCCTCGGCCAGCCGCTCCCACTGCTCGCGCCCCCACGGCTCGGTCTGCACCAGCGCCCGGGCCCGCTCGCGCACCTCGTCGGTGGGCAGGAGCTCGCGGGCACCGAAGATGCAGGCCTCGGCCAGGTCCTCCTTCGAGCGCTGGTCGGCCACGGCGAAGGCGGTGAGCCGGTCGACCTCGTCGCCCCACAGGTCGATGCGGATCGGGACGTCGCCGGTCGAGGGGTACACGTCGATGATCGACCCCCGCACGGCCACCTCGCCCCGGTGCTCGACCTGGTGCTCACGCCGGTAGCCCATGGCGATCAGACGGGCGAGCAGCTCGTCGAGGTCGAGCCGGTCCCCCGGACGGACCAGGACGGGCTCGGCGTCCTCGACGTGCGGCCCCAGGCGCTGCACCAGCGCCCGCACCGCGGCGACCAGCACCTTCGGCGGGTCGTGGCGCAGCCGCCACACGGCCTCGAGACGTCGGCCCATGGTGTCGACGGCCGGACTGACCCGCTCGAACGGCAGGGTCTCCCAGGCCGGGAAGGTGGCGACGGCATCGTTGCCGAGGAAGGCGGCCACGTCGTGGGCCAGGTGCTCGGCGTCGGCCTGGGTCGGCGTGACGGCGACGACGGGCCGGCCATGACCGAGGTGGGCCAGGGCTGCGATCGCGTAGGGCCGGGCCGCGTCGGGGACCGACAGCACGGCCCCGGCCGCGCCGGCCGGCGGGAGGAGGGGCGCCAGGTCGCGCCCGAAGGAGAGCAGCCGGTCGAGCGCCACGAGAAGGAGGGAGGCTACCGGCCGGGAGTGGCTACGCGGGGAGCGCCGTGGCCTTGACGGGCGCGGCGGGGACGGGCGCCACGGCGGCCGGCAGGACCAGCTGGTAGCCCGCCGTCCGGAGCTGGTCGATGAGGGCGGGAAGGGCGGCGACGGTGGGGCCGCGGTCGCCTCCGCCGTCGTGCAGCAGCACCACCGCCCCAGGCTGGACCTCTCCCATCACGGCGGCGACGATGGCCTCGGGCGGCGGCTTCGTGTAGTCCTTGGTGTCGACGGTCCACATCAGCACCTGCTGGCCTTCGCCCTTCGCCGTCGCCAACACGTTCGGGCCCAGGTGACCGCCGGGTGGGCGGTAGTAGGTGGGCTTCATGCCGAGGCGCGCGCGGAAGTGCCGGTTCGCCCCGATGATCTCGCCGTCGACCGCCTTCTGGCTCTTCTTGGGCAGGCCCTGGTCGTGGTCGACCGTGTGGTTGCAGACGTGATGGCCCTGGGCGATGGCCCGCTTGGTGACGGCCAGGCCGTCACCCTTCAGGAGCCGGGTGACCACGCAGAAGGTGGCCTTCACGTCCTTCTCCTGGAGGATCCGCAGGACGTCGGCCGTCGTGGCCCACGGGCCGTCGTCGAAGGTGAGGGCCACCAGCTTCTCGGTGACGGGGACCGGCGGCACCGGCGGCTGAACCTCCTGCCGGGTGACGAGCTCGCCGCTCAGCACGCCCTTGCGGGTGAGGGCACGCCCGGGCTGCCCCGGGTGCCACAGGCCGTTGATGACGTCGGGCATGGGTGGAGCCGGGATCACCTCTTCGCCGTCGACCCAGCTTTCGGTCTCGTCGGACGGCTCGATCACCGCGATGGTGGCGCCGGCGACGATTGGTGACTCGGGCGTTGACGGGACCCCGTCGACGAGCAGCTGCACCGGGGTCAGAGCGGGATCGAGCACCGTTCCGCTGACGATCGACAGCAGGCGCCCCGGGCGCGGCACAACCTCAACCGTCTCGAGGGCCGCCAAGACCGTCGCCGGCTCGGCCACACGCACGGGGCGGGTGAATCCCCTGACGAGCATCGTCACGCTGATGCGAGGCGTCTCCTGGTTGATCTGCACGGCGACGGCACCGGCCACCCCGGCCAGCACTGCCACCCCTAGGCGCACGACGAGCCTCACGCTCCGCCGGCGCCGACGTAGGTGCCGGGCACGGCGGCGCCCCATCACGCCAGCCCGTTCGTCCTGGCCATCGCCCGGTCGACCCCTTCGGCCAGGATCAGCTCGACCGCGCCGGCCGCCTGCTCGACGGCCACGTCGAGCTCGGCCCGCTCGGCCTTGCCCGGTCGGCTGAGCACGTAGTCGGCTCCGCTGGCGCGGCCGGACGGTCGGCCGATCCCGATCCGCACGCGCATGAAGCCATCGTCGCGCAGATGGGCCTTCAGACTCCGGAGCCCGTTGTGCCCGGCCAGGCCGCCGCCCACCTTCACCTTGACCCGCCCGGTCGGGAGGTCGAGCTCGTCGTGGACCACGACGAGCTGGTCGATCTCGACGTCGTGGCGGCGCATCAGGGCCTGGACCGACTGGCCGGACTCGTTCATCCACGTCTGCGGGAAGGCCAGGGCCAGCCGCCGGCCGCCGAGGCGAACCTCGGCCACGAGCGCCAGCTCCTTGCTACGCCGCAGCCGCTCGCCTGCTCGCGAGGCGAGCAGGGCGACGACCTCGGCACCCACGTTGTGGCGGGTGCCCGCGTACTCCGGCCCCGGGTTGCCGAGGCCGACCGCCAGCAGGTCGGCCGGCAGGGGCTACGCCCCCTCGCCCTCGCCCCCGCCCTCGGGCGTCGCCTCGGGCTCTCCCTCGGCTCCGGCGTCACCCTCGGCCGTCACGCCAGCCTCCTCGTCGATGGCCTCCAGCTCGGCGGTGGCATCGGCCACCGTCACCCGCACGACCACCTCGTCGGGATCGACCTCGGTGGTCACGCCCTCGGGCAGCTGCAGGTCCTTCACCAGCACCTGGCTGCCCACGGTCAGGCTCGACTGGTCGACCTCGATGGCCGCCGGGATCGACTCGGGCTTGGCGTTGATGGTGAGCGAGGAGACAACGACGTCGACCATGGCCGCCCCGCCGAGGTCGCTCTCGCCGACCAGGGTGACCGGCACGTCGGCGCTGACCGAGACGTTGCGGTCGACCACGAGGAAGTCGACGTGGGACACGGTGCCGCGGGTCACGTGGCGCTGGATGTCGCGAGCCATGGCCACGTGCTCGGTGCCGTCGACGTCGAGGGTGAGCACGGCGTTGATGCCGTGGTCGCCCCGCAGCGCCGCCCTGAGCTCGCGTGCGTCGACGGCGAGCGGAGTCGGCGTCACCCCGCGGCCGTAGAGGACGCCGGGGATCTTCCCGGCGGCGCGCAACCGGTTGGTGGACCGGGACCCGAGGGCCCGACCGGTCTCGGCAACGAGGCGGGACGACATCGCGGAAGCAGGCTCCTGAGAGTGGCGAGGCGCGCCGCCGGAAGGGCGCAGAGGACCCAGGAACGCTACCAG
Organism: Acidimicrobiales bacterium; assembly: GCA_030448245.1. GTDB lineage: Bacteria > Actinomycetota > Acidimicrobiia > Acidimicrobiales > JAUJNH01 > JAUJNH01. The sequence goes on along the minus strand of JAUJNH010000004.1, from coordinate 59,812 downwards.
TCCTGCGGAACCCAGCCCGAACCCCCGCCCGCCCAGATGGCGCCGCCCGGCCAGCCACGCGAGGCCGCCGCCGAGCCCAGCTCAGCTCTGGTTGTTGCCCCCGAAGATCTCGCTGACCGAGCGGTCCTCGAACACCGCGTCGATGGCCGCCGCCAGCAGCGGGGCGATCGAGACGACCTCGAGGGTGTCGAGCTGCTTCTCGCTCGGGATGGGGAGCGTGTCGGTGACGACCAGCTTGGAGATCCTCGAGTTCTTCAGGCGGTCGACGGCCGGCCCGGAGAGGACCCCGTGGGTGGCCATGGCCCAGACCTCGGTGGCCCCCCGGTCGACCAGCACGTCGGCGGCGGCGCACAGCGTGGCCGCCGTGTCGATCATGTCGTCGATGACCACGCACAGCTTGCCGGCGACGACCTCCTCGCCCATCACCCCGCGGGCCTCGACCGTGCTGAAGACCGTCTTGTCCCGGCGCTTGTAGACGGCCGCCATGTCGACCCCGACCCGCTTGGCCGCCTGCTCGGCCACCTTCGTGCGGCCGGTGTCGGGGGCCACGATGACGTAGTCGCCGGTGGCGGTGGCCTTCAGGTGGTCGAGCAGGACCGTCGAGGCGGTGAGGTGGTCGACCGGGCCGTCGAAGAAGCCCTGGATCTGGCTGGAGTGGAGGTCGACCGACATCAGCCGGTCGGCGCCGGCGGCGCTGAACAGGTCGGCCACCAGCTTTGCCGTGATGGGCTCCCGGCCCGTGGACTTGCGGTCCTGGCGGGCGTAGCCGTAGTAGGGCATGACCGCCGTGATCCGCTTCGCCGACGCCCGCTTGGCGGCGTCGATCATGACGAGCTGCTCCATGATCGCGTCGTTGACCGACTGGTCAGGTGCGTCGGCGTGGGTCTGCAGGATGAAGACGTCGGAGCCGCGGACGTTGTTGCCCAGGCGGCAGCGCAGCTCGCCGCTGGGGAAGTCGACGAGGTTGGCCTCGCCGAGCTGGATCCCGAGGTGGCGGGCGACCTGTTCCGCCAGCGGCAGGTGGGCCCGCCCGGAGTAGACCTGCAGCGTCCGCTTCGGGGTGATCTCCATCGGCACGGGGGGCTGCCTCCATGGGTTCAGGTGTCGGGCGTCACGACCAAGTGTGACCCGGTGATCGCATCGGCCGCCACCGAGCTGCCGGGCTGCAGGACCACGAACGGCCCGACCCGGGCACCGGCCCCGATCGAGGCCTGGTGCCCCACCACCGCTTCGACCACGGCACCCTGGCCCACCCGGCAGTCGACCAGGCGGGTGTCGGGGCCGATGTCGGCGCCGGCCTCGACGCTTGTCCGGCCCTGCAGGATCGTGCCCGGGTACAGGCACACGTCTGGGGCCAGCTCGACCGACGTGTCGAGGTAGGTGCGCTCCGGGTCGATCATCGTGACGCCGCGGCGCATCCACCGCTCGTTGATCCGGTCCCGCAGCTCGGCTTCGGCCGCCGCCAGCTGCGCCCGGTCGTTCACGCCGGCGGCCTCACGCGGGTCGTCCATCACCATCGACGCCACCTTGTACCCGGCACGGGCCAGCACGTCGACGGCGTCGGTCAGGTAGTACTCGCCCTGCGCGTTGGCCGTGGTCAGCCGGCGCAGCGTCGGCGCGACGAGGCCCCGGCGGAAGACGTAGATGCCGACGTTCACCTCGTCGATGGCGAGCTCGTCGTCGGTGGCGTCGCGCTGCTCGACGATGCGGGCCACGCCACCGTCGCGGCCACGCACCACTCGCCCGTAGCCGGTGGGGTCGGGGAGCCGGGCCGTGAGGATCGTGGCCGAGCTGCCCTCGGCCCGGTGCCGGCGCACGAGGGCCGCCAGCGTGGGCGGGCGCAGCAGCGGCGTGTCGCCCGGCAGGACGATCAGGTCGGCCTCGTGCTCGGGGTCGAGGTCGTCGTCGGCGCCGGCGAAGGCGGTCATGGCCACGCTGAGGGCGTCGCCGGTGCCCGCCTGCACCTGCTGCTCGACGAACTCGAGCAGCAGCCCGGGGGGAGCCTGCTCGGCCAGCGCCTTGCTGACCCGCTCGGCGGCGTGGCCGACCACGACGACGGCGCGGTCGACCTCGAGCTCGGCGACGGCGTCGAGGACGTGCAGCACCATCGCCCGCCCGCACAGCCGGTGAAGGGGCTTCGGGCGGGTCGAGCGCATGCGGGTGCCCTCGCCGGCAGCGAGGACGACAGCCGACAGCGGATGCATGGGCACAGGTCTACTCCTGCCGCACCACCACGATGTGGAGGGGCTCGGGGGCAGCGGATCGAACGCTGATTCCGAGAACCAAAATCTCGTGTCCTGCCAGTTGGACGACCCCCGAAGGCGCCGGGCGAGCGTAGCGGTCACCACGCCCGGCTTCGCCCCGGTTCGGTCCGGACCACTACCCTGCCAACCCTCATGGGTTCGCTGATCAAGAAGCGCCGCAAGCGCATGCGGAAGAAGAAGCACAAGAAGATGCTGAAGAAGACCCGCTGGCAGCGCCGGGCTGCCGGCAAGTAGCCGGCTACCCCGCGAACCCCCCGGGCCGCACCATCACCAGGCCCTCTCCGGAGAACGCTCCCTCGACGAACCAGGTGCCGCCGCTGCCGGCGAGCACCGGGACGGCTCCGGTCGCCTCGGCCAGCCGGTCCCGCCACCGGGCCAGCTCGGGCGCCACCGCCAGCGCCGCCGGCTCCAGGTCGTTCGGCCCCTCGGCGGTTGGCCCCCCGAGAGCATCCCAGGCCCGGTAGACCGCAGGGGTCGAAACGGCCAGCGGAGGCGTCAGGAGCGTCCACGCCCGGCCAGCGAGGTCGACGACCGGCAGCGGCTCGACCACCTCGCCAACACCCTGCACCCGAGCCCGTCCGCCCACCAGGCAGAAGGGCACATCGGCTCCGAGAGAGGCGGCCACGGCGAGGTCGGTCACCCCCGCCCAGCGCAGCACGCAGGCGGCGTCGGCCGAGCCGCCCCCCAGGCCGGCACCGCTGGGGATGCGCTTGTCGAGCCGGACGTGGGCGGTGCGGCCGGCGGCTCGCAGGGCCCGGACCACGAGGTTCTCCGGCCCCGCTGGGACGTCCGCGCCGGCGCCCACCACCTCCAGGCCGTCCCCGGGCTCGAAGGTCAGGCGGTCGGCCAGGTCGAGGGTGACCATCTCGGCGTCGAGGAGGTGGTAGCCGTCGTCCCGCACGCCGGTCACGCGCAGCGACAGCGTCAGCTTGGCCGGCGCCAGCAGCGGGGTGGCCCGGGTCACGGGGCGAAGGATGCCAGGCGGCCCCAGGCGTCCACGTCGAGCTCTTCGGCCCGAGCCGTCGGAGGCACGCCTGCGGCGGCGAAGGCCACCGGGTCGACGACACCGGCCAGGGCACCTCGCAGCATCTTGCGGCGGTGGGCGAACCCGGCCCGGACCACCTCGAACAGCCGGCCGGCGTCGACCAGTGAGGGGTCCACCGCAGGGCCGCCCGGGTGGCGGGTGATGCGGACCAGCACGGACTCGACGTTGGGCCGGGGCACGAAGACCGTGGCCGGGACCTTGCCCACCACGGCTGCGGCGGCCCAGTAGCGCACCTTCACCGACACGGCCCCGTAGGCCCCGCTCCCCGGTCGTGCCGCCAGCCGCTCGCCGACCTCGCGCTGCACCATCACGAGCAGGTCGACGATGGAGGGGACGCCGTCGAGGAGATCGCAGACGAGCGGGGTGGCCACGTTGTACGGCAGGTTGGCCACCAGGTGCCACGGCCCGATCCCGAGCACGGCGCCCCAGTCGAGCGCGGTCGCGTCGCCTGGCACGACCCGCACGCCGGCCCGCTCGACCACCTGGTGGAGGAGTGGGAGCAGGTGGCGGTCGACCTCGATGGCGGTCACCTCGGCCCCCGTCTCGGCCAGGGCCAGGGTCAGGCTGCCGAGACCGGCCCCCACCTCGACCACCCGATCACCAGGGCCCACGGCGGCCAGCCGGGCGATGCGGCGGACGGTGTTGGGGTCGGCGACGAAGTTCTGGCCCAGGGCGCGGCTCGGCCGCAGCCCGTGCGCCTCGAGCAGCCCGAGCACCTGGGCTCGGGTGAGGGTCACGCGCTCGCGGGGCTGAAGGCGCTCCGGCTCGAGGCGGCGGGCTGGTGGCTGCGGGCGTGCCGCCGGCTGGTCACCGCAGGCCGAGGCGGCGTGAGCAGTCGGGCCAGGGAGACCACCCTCTGGCGGCGTGCAGGCGCTTGGCCGCAGCCAGCTGGTGCTCGCGGCTGAACTGGTCGGGCAGGCCGGTCTCGCCCAGGCTGATCCACGTCGAGGCGCTGAACTGCCAGTAGCCGTAGTAGGGGGCCCCGTGGTCGTTGGTGTTGCCGGACTCGCAGACGGCCAACCGGTCCCACGCGTCGTTGCTGGTGCGGGACGGGGCTCGCGCCGGCGGCGGGGGCGGCGGCGGCGGTGGCGGGGGGGGCGGCGGCGGCGGTGGCGGCGGCGGCGGCCACGACCACCTGCGCCGCGGCGCCGGCCTTGGCCGGCGCCGCCTTTGACCCCGGCGCGGCGGGCCGGGTCGTCGTCGTGGTGGCCTTCTTCCTGCCCAGCAGGGTCGAGGTCCAGGAACGCCCCGAGCTCGTCGACTGGCGGTTCGCGGTGGGGCGGGCGCCGCTCTTGCGGGGCTTCGCGGCCTGGTCGCGGTCGGCGGTCCCGCTGCGCACCGACTGGGCGTCGACCGGCATCTCGCCGTCGGCGCCGGCATACGCCTCGGCCACGACGTCCTCCGCCGGGCCGTCCTCGACATCACCCCCCTCGGGCGAACCCGCTGCGACCATCACCTCCTCGCCGCTGTCGGGAGGAGCGCCCGGCGCCGAGAGCGCCAGGGGAAGCATGAGCACCGCCCCGCAGATGAGGTAGGCGATGACCGGCTTGCGGACGATGGGGGCAGGAGCGTTGGGCAGGGAATCCGAACCTCGTGTCGGCGACGGGACGTGGCCAGCAAGCGCGACGGAACACAGCGACGCTCGGGCGGGTGCCGACGAACCTACCGAGAGCGGCCAAAGCGGGGCAAGATGGGTCAGGCGGCGCCGCGAAAGCCCGGCCGGCAACGGTCCGGGGTGGGGGCTCAGGAAGGCAGGCGGAAGAGGCGCCGGGCGTTGCCCGCGGTCACCTGCTCGACCCGGTCGACCTCCTCGCCGCGGGCCGCGGCGACGGCCGCCCCGACCACCGGCACCCAGGCCGGGCTGTTGGGCTTGCCGCGATGGGGCACCGGCGCCAGGTAGGGGGCGTCGGTCTCGACCAGGAGGCGATCGGCGGGGCACAGCGCGGCGGCGGCCCGCACCTCCGGGGCGCCCGGGAAGGTGGCGATCCCGCTGAAGCTGAGGTGGCCGCCGACGTCCAGGGCGCGCCGGGCCTCGTCGGGCCCACCGGTGAAGCAGTGGAAGACGGTGCGCTCGGGCACGCCCACCTCGGCCAGCAGGGCGAACGTGTCGTCCCACGCCGAGCGGGTGTGGATCACCAGGGCCAGGTCGAGGTCGAGGGCCCATCTCACCTGCTCGGCGAACGCGGTCCGCTGGACCTCGCGAGGTGAGTGGTCGTAGTGGTAGTCGAGCCCGCACTCCCCCACCGCGACGACCTTCGGCCGGTCGAGGAGGTCGGCCACCGTCGCCGTCCCGTCCCTGGCGTCGTGGGGGTGGAGGCCGACGGTGGCCCAGACGTCGGGGTGACGGGCGGCTGCGTCGATGGCGGCGATGGACTGGTCGCGGTCGGTGCCGACGGTGACGAAGCCGGTGACCCCTGCGGTGCGGGCGTCGTCGAGGACCCCCTCGTCGAGCGAGAACCGGCCCTCCTGGTACGGCACGTGGCAGTGCGAGTCGACCCAGCCCAACCTCAGCCCGCCTGCTCCTTGAGCCGGCCCAGCTCGTCGTCGACCACCGACGGGTCGAGCTTGGCGAAGATCGGGGTCGGGGCCGACAGGGGCGTGCCTGGCACGATCGGCACGCGCCTCCAAGTGGCCGAGGCGGCATCGTGGTCGCCGGTCAGGATCGGGTAGGGAGGCCCACCCTCCTCGTCGACCTCGACCAGCTCCGGCATCGACGACCACGTGCCCTCCCGCCCCAGCTGCTGGTGCACCTTCTGGGCGGCGTGCGGCAGGAACGGGGTGAGAAGCGCCTTGGCGTCGTCGACCACCTGCAGCGCCACGTGCAGCACCGTGGCCATCCGGTCCGGGTCGGCCGTGCGCAGCTTCCAGGGCTCGGTGTCGGACAGGTACTTGTTGGCGGCGAAGACGACCTCCATCGCCTTGCCCACCGCGGCCTTCTGGCGGCTCTTGGCCAGCAGGTCGCCGACCTCGGAGAAGCCCGCCTCGGCGCGGGCCAGCACGGCGTGGTCGACGTCCAGCAGCGCACCGCGCTCCGGGATGGCGCCGAGGTTCTTGGCGGTCATCGAGATCGTGCGGTTCACGAGGTTCCCCCACGCCGCCACCAGCTCCTCGTTGTTGCGACGCACGAACTCGGCCCAGGTGAAGTCGGTGTCCTGGTTCTCCGGCCCGGCGATGGTCAGGTGGTAGCGGAGCGGGTCCGGCCCGTAGCGCTCGAGGACGTCCCGCACGTAGATCACCACCCGGCGCGACGAGCTGAACTTGCGGCCCTCCATGGTGAGGAACTCGCTGGACACGACCTCGGTGGGCAGGCTCAGCTCGCCCAGCTGCCCGGGGGTGCCGCCCCGGCTGCCGTGGCCGGCGTAGCCGAGCAGCAACGACGGCCAGATGACGGTGTGGAAGACGACGTTGTCCTTGCCCATGAAGTAGTACGACGAGGCGTCGGGGGACTGCCACCACTGGCGCCAGGCGTCGGGCTCGCCGCGCCGCCGGGCCCACTCGACCGACGCCGACAGGTAGCCGATGACGGCGTCGAACCACACGTAGAGGCGCTTGTCGGCCCGGTCACGCCAGCCGTCGAGCGGGATGGGCACCCCCCAGTCGATGTCGCGGCTGATGGCCCGGGGCTTCAGGTCGGGGAGCAGGTTGGTCGAAAAGGCCAGCACGTTGGGGCGCCAGTTGGTGCGGCTCTGCAGCCAGCCGCCGAGCGCCTCGGAGAAGGCGGGCAGGTCGAGGAACAGGTGCTCGGTCTCGACGAACTGCGGCACCTCGCCGTTGATCTTCGAGCGGGGTTTGATCAGGTCGGTGGGGTCGAGCTGGCGGCCGCAGTTGTCGCACTGGTCGCCGCGGGCGCCGTCGTAGCCGCAGTGGGGGCAGGTGCCCTCGATGTAGCGGTCGGGGAGGGTGCGGCCGGTGGACGGCGAGATCGCCCCCTTCGACGGGCGGGCCTGGATGTAGCCGTTTCGGTACAGGCCGAGGAACAGCTCCTGCACGACCGCCGCATGGTTCCTGGTGGTGGTGCGGGTGAACAGGTCGTAGGCCAGGCCCAGGCCCTGCAGGTCCTCGGCGATCACCCGGTTGTAGCGGTCGGCCAGCTCCCTTGGGCCCACGCCCTCGGCGTCGGCCTGCACCAGGATCGGCGTGCCGTGCTCGTCGGTGCCGCTCACCATCAGCACCTGGTCGCCGGCCATGCGGTGGTAGCGGCTGAACACGTCGGACGGCACGCCGAAGCCGGCGACGTGGCCGATGTGGCGCGGCCCGTTGGCGTAGGGCCACGCAACAGCGGTGAGGATGGGCCGGGAGGCCATGCGCCCGACCCTAGCGACGGGCCCCGCCATGGCCGTCCCGAGTGGCGGCGTAGGCGCGGTTGCGGGTCACCCCCAGCCGCTGCGCCACCTCGGCGGCAGCGTCGCGGGCGGAGAGCCCGGCGACCCGGGCCTCGGCCACCGCGGCGGCGACCTCCTCGTCGGTGACGTCCGGGGCCGGGGCGCCGCCGACCACGACCACGTGCTCCCCGGCGGGCTGGCGCTCGGTGGCCCGGGCCGCGGCGTCCCCCAACGTGCCCCGCCACACCTCCTCGTGCAGCTTCGTCAGCTCGCGGGCCACTGCGCACCGGCGGTCGGGGCCACAGGCGGCGGCCAGGTCCGCGAGCGTGGCTGCCAACCGGTGGGGCGCCTCGAACAGCACGGTCGTCCGCTCCTCGGCGGCCACCGCGGCCAGGCGCCGGCCCCGCCCCGACCCCTTGCGGGGCAGGAACCCCTCGAAGCAGAAGCGAGCGGCCGGCAGGCCCGAGACGACCAGGCCGGCGAGCGCGGCCGACGGCCCTGGCACCACCTCGACGGGGTGGCCAGCGGCGGCGACGGCCCGCACCAGTCGCTCCCCCGGGTCCGAGATGCCAGGCAGGCCGGCGTCGGTGATGAGGGCCACCACCTTGCCTTCGGCCAGCCACCGCACCACCGCCGTCGCCTGCTCGCGCTCGTTGTGCTCGTGCACGGCCACCAGCCGCTCCGCCCGCACGCCGGCGTGCGACAGCAGCTTGCGGCTGTGGCGGGTGTCCTCGCAGCACACGACGTCGGCGGCGGCCAGCACCTGCACGGCCCGGGGCGGCAGGTCGCCCAGGTTGCCGATCGGCGTGCCCACCAGCACGAGGCGGCCGGTCACCGGACCTCCAGCACGTCGCCGACGGCCACCCGCCAGCGCTCGAAGGCGCCGGCCTCGGCCTCGAGGACCTGCCGGGCCCGGACGCGGGCCCGGCCCAGCCGCCACGGCCGCATGGCCGGAACGATCCCCACCACCCGGCCGCCGCGGTCGAGGAAGGCCACGTCGATGGGGAAGCGCATCCCGATGGTGTGCACGCTGCGGCACCGCGGCAGCAGCAGGCTGCCCTCCAGCCCGTCCCGCCCGAGCAGCCCGCGCATCCGGGCTGCGTGGTCCGTCGCCACCTCGACCGAGCACAGCACGTCGTCGCCACGCACCAGCAAGGCCACGCCGGGACGCTAACCGGCACCCAGCGGGCGGCCGCATCTGCCGGGAGCAGATGTCGCTCAGCGGGGGGTTTCTCCCGACGAATCTGACCTGTCCTGCTCGAGGACGAGGCGGGCCAGCCGCTTCGGGGCCACCAGGGTGTACGACGTGCGCACCCACTCCTCGAGCTGCTGCCAGCGATCCTCGTCCTCGGTGTCCTCGATGTTGAGGGCGATCCAGCCGTGCCGGCCCAGCCCGTACCCGGCGGGGTCGGCGTGGGGATCCGTCGCCACCACCGCCGCCGCCTCGTCCTTGGGGAGCTTGAGGCTGAGGCTCCGGGCGACGATGTCGCTGAACACGAAGTTCTTCCCCCCGACCCGGAAGGTGGGGTGGTCGCCCCACTCCTCGACGTCGACCCGCTCCGCCTCCGGCAGGCGAGCGACGATGCGCTCGAGCCGCTCCATGTTGCCCATCGACTATGACCGCGGGGTGAAGCTCAGGACGGTCAAGGCGTGCTCTTCGTCGGCGATCCTGCGGCTGATGTCGATGGAGAAGCTCGTCGGGTAGCCGAGCGTGGCGTCGAAGGTCGCGCTGATGCGCTCAGCCTTCCCTGTCGAGCGCAGCCTGCAGCTCCTTGCAGGCCGACTGGACGGTGTGGCCGCCGGTAGAGGTCCGTGGTGGCCGTGAGGTGGTGGTCCCGTCGGTGTGGATCCCCCGGGCGGAGGTCGCGTTCCCCGCACCGTCGACATCGACCTCGTACTCCCTCGGCGGTGGGCAGACGCAGTGGTCGCGGTAGCGCCACGTGTCGCCCGAGTCAGTTCGGCGGCGGCCCAGCGGGATCGGGCCGCGACCAGTGCCGCCTGCACCGCCTGGTGCTCGTCGTGCTGGGTACCGGCTGTCGTGGGAGCGCGATCCCGCCGGCCACCGGGGTGCCGGCCGGCGATCGCGCCCGGCAGCCTCACTCTCCCCACCTCGCCACCCCATGAGAATGCCCGATCCCGATTCGCCCTGCTCGTTGGCGGCGATCCGACGAGAACACCCTGGGCGGCGCTGGTGCACGGCTGGCGCCCGGGCGTGCGGAGGCGGCCCGCTTCAGCCCTGCGCCAGCGCGAACCGGCGGACCTCGATGCGGCCGTCCCGCTCGCGCGCCTCGTACTTCGGCTGGGGGAGCGCCGCCGGACCCCGCTCGACCTCACCGTCCTCGAGCCGGAAGACGCTGCCGTGCCAGGGGCAGGTGACGCACCCGCCCTCGACGGGCCCCTCGTGCAGCGGCCCGCCCCGGTGGGTGCAGCGGTCGGCCACGGCGACGAGGCGCAGCCCGTCCCGGACCACCAGCACCGGCACCCCGCCGGCGTCGACCAGGTGGGGGCTGCCCTCGACGGCCTCCGTCGTGGCGCCGACGTCCAGCCAGTCCTGCGGGCCCGCCTCGAACACGGTGTTGTCGACACCGACGCCGAGCGCCTCGATGAGGTGCCCGCCGAGGTGCCCGCCCGCGGTGGCTGCGGCGGCACCCAGCCAGCCCCAGGCGATGCCCTTGGCCCGGTTGCCCCTCCGCCGGTGGAGGTAGGAGGCGACAAAGGCGGCGAGGGCCACCGAGTTGGCCGCGCCGTGCACCAGCCCCACCCGCTTCTCGCCACCGGCCGTGTCGGCCCAGTCGGAAGCGCCCGAGGCGGCGGTTGGGATCGCCGTGACGATGCCGAGGGCCACCAGCTTCTGCGCCGCCGGCGCTGACCGCTTGCCGCCGACGATGTCGAGCATCCAGGCGCTCGTCCAGAACCCGATCGGCAGGTCGGTGAGCAACGGGTGGAGGGCGTGGCCGAGCCAGGTGCCCGACAGGGCGTCCTTGAACGGTCCCGCCGGCACCGCCCTGCCCACCACCTTGCTCACGGCGTCGGACGGGGAATCGAGGAACGCGAACCCCTCGATGGCCTCGGGAAAGCGCCGGAGCCGCATGGCCCCGACCTACCCAGCACCGGCGCAGCACCGAACATGGCAAGGGCGCGGCGACCGGGCCGCTCGGTCACGACGGTCGGCCGACCGTGGCTCAGCGCCCGGCGGTCTGGAGGGCGAGTCGCCCACGTGATCGGTGAGCCACTGGCGCAGGGGGCGGCGTCCCGGACGGCGCCGGCGACCCGGTCCTTGGCCGAGCTGGTGGCGAGCCACGGTGCAGGCTCCCACTGGTGCCACATGATGATGCCCTTCGCCCGGAGCAGCTCGATCCGGGGGTGGTCCTTCCGGAAGCCGCGGGGCCCCGTCTTGAGCGCCTCGTGCGGCCCGCACTGGTGCCCCTTCGCCCGGATGGCACCGACCGCCGCCTCCAGCACCGGACCCGTCCACTCGTCGTCGACCGCGGCCCGGTAGCGCTCGAGCTGGTCCGGGGCCAGGTGGCCCGCGGACTGAAGCGGCCCCCCACGTCGGCGCCCTGCGGCACCACGGCTTCACCCTCCTGTCCGGCGGCGACCTCAACCTGCCAGCCGAGGACTTCCTCCTCCGCCATGACGCGGGGCTGCCGGCCGGCCGGCCGCTGGCCGAGGCGGTGGAGCCGGCGGGGGAACCGTTGCGCGCCGCCGTCATGAAGAGCTGCTACCACGGTTCGGCCGACGTGACGGACGAGTTCCTCGCCGCCGTCAACCCTTTCGCCTTCACGGTGTCCTCAGGCGACGAGCAGAGCCACGTCCACCCGCGACCCGACCTGCTCGGCCGCCCTCGGCCGCCACGGCCCGGGTTCGGCCCCCCTCATCCTCTGCACGGAGATCCTCCGCTCCGGCCGTGAGAAGGAGGACGCCAAGGTCCTGCGCCGGATCCGCCAGCTGGACGACCTCATCGAGAACCCAGCACACCGGCGGCCGAACGGGAGGCGCACCGGGCCGAACGCGCCGAGGCCCAGCGGATGCTGGGTCCGCAACGTCGAGGTCTACGGCGCTATCACCCTCCGCACCGACGGGAAGGACCTGGTGATCGCCTTCCGCCTCGAGAAGGAGCGGGCTGGGGCCTCGCCGAAGCGCTGGCAGACATACACCTTCCGCCACGACCCCGTCGGCGGCTTCCTCCCCGCATCCTGATCGGAAAGGCGCCCCGGATGGGACCTGCTGAACGTAGAAGCGGAACCTACGCCTGACGCATCCGGCGTCGCTCATCGAGCCGCTGCTGGCGGCTCTCGCCGGCAGAGCCGGGCCGGGGCGGCAGCGTCATCCTGACGACCGGGCACCCGCCGCCTCGGCTACCGGGCCGGCGACGGGGGTGCGTGCTGGGACCCTCAGCCTCGTGGTGCCAAGAAGGGGCCGCTCACAGGCTGCGGAGCGTCCTTGCACGCAGCAACCTCGAACCAGACCACCTTTCCATCGGGACGGCTCTCCACCCCCCAGCGATCGGCCAGCGCCTCGACGAGTCGCAAGCCGCGTCCCCCCCCAGGGCTCGGCTCCCGGATGGTGGGCGACAAGGTGCTGACGTCACTGACCTCCACCCGAATCTGATTGCCGTCGTCGGAGAAGGTCATCTGAACGCCGCCGCACGTATACGAAACAGCATTGCTGACGAGTTCAGACACCAAGAGCTCCAGAATCTCCTGCAGCTCCCCGACACGGACTAGCCGCCGGACGAACCGCCGAGCGTCACCGGGAGCAGAAACTCCACTGAGGGCCAAGGATTTCCTCAAAGGGGCCGGTGCCTACCAGGAGAAAACCATCTGCATTAGCCCTTACCCGCCCTGGTCAGGGTCGAAACCGTTAACCAGAGCGCGGCGAGGACGATGCCCCCGACACTTCGAACGCGAGCTCGACCGGCGACAGGTACCTGGGTGAGGGCCGCTCCAAGCCTCAGCGCTTGGCCAGAGCGAGGCCCAGGAGAGTTCCCAGCACCAGACCCCCCGCAGCGGCAACCATCACGGCCCAGGTCCCGGCGGTGGCGGCCGCCTGAGCGGCCTGGAGCCCTGCGGTGGTGGCGGCGTTCGTTGCCTCCATGCCGGCTGTGGTAGCCGCCTGGGTCGCCTGAGCACCTGACGCCGCGGCCGTCTGAGTGGCCATCGCCGTCTCCATCGCGTGGATGCGCTCTGTAAGGTCAGTGTTTTCCATCTTCATCCTCTTCTTCTGTGGTGCGGGTGGCGGGCGGCAACAGCCGCCTCAACTGCGAAGCCCGGAGGCGCAGCAGGTGAACGGCGTCGTCGACAACTCACCCGCCGGCTGAACCGGTGGGCCACGACCTACCCCGAAGGCCGGCCCGGTGAACACATTGATCTGAGGGGCCTGCCCGTAGGCCGCCGATGGCGTCGCACGACGAATGCTTGCCTGTCCCTCGGCGTGGCGGCAGGCGGTGATGAGAGCCCTGATGCCGGTGAGTCCAAGACCCGCCTCCGCGCTGGCGCTGACGGCGATCGCGTGGCCTTCCCGGCTACATCGCGAGCCGGACATGGCCACCGCCCCCGCTCGGTCAAGGGTCAGTCAGAGATGCTCTCTCGCTTCTCCAGGCCGTATGCCGCCCGAAGCTGTTCGACCTGCTCGCCGGCGGTCTCGTCGGCGGCCAGGATGTGGGCCACCGCCTCAGCCAAGGCGTTCAGCTTCCGCTGCGTCGCCTTGGCGTTACGCCACTGCTCGTTCTCGAGCAGGGCTACCAGCATGAGCGTGACCACCCCGACCACGACCACGACCACGTCGATCCAGTGGTGCGAGAAGCCTACGAAGGGTCCGAACACCAGCCAGGTGACGACAGCAGCAACGATGCCGACGAAGAAGCCCGACCGGGCCGTCAGGGTCGACGCTCGGTCGGCGAGAGCGTCGAATCGTCCGCGCTTCTCGCTCACCTCTGTGGGCCTGGTGGGGTGCTGGTCTGCCACTCGTCCTCCTCTGGGCGTCCGCCCGGAGGGCGATCCCCCGACCTTCTCACGAGGATGACCGGGGCGTGGGGCACCAGGTGGCGGATGCCTTGGCGGAACGGTGAACGGGCGCGCCGACTCGCAGCGCCAGAGCCCAGGTCAAAGGGGGTGGGGCGCAAAACGCCTGCGCGGGAAACCCCTGCTAGACGTTAAAGCGGATCTCCAGGGTGTCGCCGTCCTCGACCTCGTAGTCCTTGCCCTCGCTGCGTATCTTGCCGGCGTCGCGCGCGTTTGCCCACGAGCCAAAGACCAGCAGCTCGTCCCAGCGAATCGTTTCGGCACGGATGAAGCCGCGCTGCAGGTCGCTGTGGATGAGGCCGGCGCACTCGGGCGCCTTGGCCCCGGCCCGGAACGTCCAGGCCCGGCTCTCCTTGTCGCCCGTGGTGAGGAAGGTGCGCCGGCCGAGGAGGTGGTAGGCGGCGTGCACGAACCGGGGTAGCGCCCCCTCGCCCAGGCCGAGCGCCTCAGCCAGCTCGAGGCGCTCGACCTCGTCCTCCAGCTGTGCCGTCTCGGCCTCGAGCTGGACGCACATGGGCAGCACCTCGGCGAAGCTGCCCATGAGGGCTGCCACCGGAGCCGCCCGCTCGGCCAACCGGTCGAGGTCGGCCTCGCCGACGTTGACGACGGCGAGCACGGGCTTGTCGGTGAGGAGGAAGGTGCCGCGCAGCAGCTCGCGGGTCTCGGCGTCGAGGCCGGACCGGTAGAGCGGTGTGCCCTTGGCCAGCTCCTGGCGGGCGGCCTCGAGGGCCACGATCTCGGCCGCCACCGACTTGTCGAGCTTGGCCGCCTTGGCCCGCTTGAGGGCCTGGGCCTCGACGGTGGCCAGGTCGGCCAGGCACAGCTCGGTCTCGACGGTCTCCAGGTGGTCGAGGGGGTCACTCGGCCCCATCACGTCCTCGTCCTCGAACGCCCGCAGGACGTACACGATGGCGTCGACCTCGCGGATGTCGGCGAGGAAGCGGTTGCCCAGCCCCTCGCCCTCGCTCGCCCCCTCGACCAGGCCGCCGATGTCGACGAACTCGACGGTGGCCGGCACCACGCTCTTCGATCTGGACATCTCGGCCAGGGCGGTGAGGCGGTGGTCGGGGACCCGGGCCCGGCCGACGTTCTTGTCCTTGGTGGCGAACGGGTAGGGCGCAGCCAGGGCGCCACCGCCGGCCAAGGCGTTGAACAGCGACGACTTGCCTGCGTTGGGGAGGCCGACGAAGCCGAACCGTTCCATCCGGCCGACGCTACCGTTGGCTGGTCACAGGCCCGTCCGGGTACCCTCGCCTGCCATGTCGAAGCGCACCGTGAAGCGCAAGCTCCGGACCAAGAAGAAGGCCAACCACGGCAAGAAGCCGAACTGCGGCCGCTAGCCAGCGGCCAGCGCTGTGGCCACCGGCACCTGGTAGAGCCGGTGGCGGATGTGGGGCCGGAACCCCATGGCGTCGTTGATCGCCAGCATCGGCGCGTTCCCGTCCTGGTTGAAGGTCTCGATGAACTCTGCGCCAGGCCGCTCCTCCAGCAGGCGCAGGGCGTTCACCGCCTTCAGGGCCCGGCCCAGGCCTTGGCCGCGGTGGGCGGGCTCCACCCCCGTGTTCCCCTGCCCCACGCGGCCTGATCGGAAGCCGTCGAAGAAGAGCTCCGACAGCCCCACGATCCGGCCGCTCTGGTCGTGACGGGCCACGGACACCCACTTCTCGCCCTTGCGGTCGAGCATCACCCGCTCCCGCCCCCGCAGCAGCTCGGCCGTGAAGACCTCGGCCTCCCGGTCGAGGTCCTGCAGCGGGGCCGTGTTCATGACGTCGAGCACCCGGGCGTACGCCTCGACGTGGTCCTCTGGGGTGGGCGCATCCCAGGTGAGGATCGTGTAGCCGGCACGCCGCTCGGACCACTCCAGCAGCTGGTCCCGGTCGAGGCCGGCCACCGGGCAGCGGCTGAGCCGGGCGAGGAAGACGAACGCCCCGCCCGATGCGGCGAGGAAGCAGTCGCCGGGCGAGGCCGCCGACGCCCAGCCGTTGAGCTTGGTGCGCCCGGAGTCCCTGGCCCCCTCGGCGCAGCGCCGAAGCAGCTGCGAGCCGATGCCCCGCCGGCGGTGCTCGGGGCGGACACCGATGTCGAAGGAGGCGAGGTGGCGGTTGTCAACCGTGTCCCGCACCTCGAGCTGGGCCCACCCGATGGCGATGCCTGCCGCATCCACGACGAGCCAGCGGCTGAAGGCCTGTTCCGGCCGGGGGGTGCGGGCCTCGAGGAGCAGCTGCTCCAAACCTATGGGATCGTCGCCCGGTTGCGACTCGCGCTCCAGCACCTGGTGCAGGTCGTGCCAGGCCGCGGCGGTGCGGTCGTCCAGGTTCTGGGGATCGATCGCCACGGTCTCCACGAGCAGAACGGTGCCACCGCCACGGCAGCCGGTCGAACGGATTTCGCGTAGCGTCGACGCCGGCGGCCGAGCACCGCAGGAGGCCTCGCATGACCGACACCGGCACGACCACCGAGACCGGCACCACCACCGTCCCGGTCCTCGACGACGGCGACCACGACCGCTTCGCCCACTACGTGGTGCAGGACGACCTGGTTCGCAGCAAGGCCACGGGCGAGCCCGTGCGGGCGCTGTGCGGCAAGATCTGGACGCCCGACCGCGACCCGAAGCGCTACCCCGTCTGCCCCACGTGCAAGGAGATCGCCGCCCGCTGGCAGACCCGGGGCAGCAACTGAGCAGCCGAGCGCGGCGCCCGGCCGGTCGATCAGGGCCGCCAGCGCACGCCGAGCTCTTCCAGCACCGGAACGAGCGCGCTGGGCCGGTCGGTCATCACGCCGTCGACGCCGAGGTCGATGAGGCGGCGCATCTCCGGCTCGTCGTCGATGGTCCACACGTGCACGGCCAGGCCGGCGTCGTGGGTGGCGTGCACGGCGGCGGCGGTGACGACGTCGGTGCCCGCGAAGCGGGGCGGCACCTGGATCGCCACGTGCTGGCGCACCGCATCCGGGACCGGCTCCCCGTTCGCCAGGGCTTGGGCGAGCGCCACCACCTCTCGGGGGCCGCACGAGGTGCCGATGGCGGTTCCCGCCGCCCGGAAGGCGTCGAGTGAGGCGTCGATGAACGAGGCGACGATCACGTCGTCGGTGCGGCCGGCCGCCGCCAGCTCCTCGGCCAGCTGCGCCTCATAGGGGACGACGTCGGGCGCGGTCTGCTTGATGTCGAGGTTGAGCAGCACGTCGGGGAACGCGACCATCACCTCGGCCAGGGTGGCGACCCCCAGGCTCCGGTCGCCGGGCGCCCGGCCCCGCAACGGCAGGTCGGCCGGGTCGGCCTCGTGGTCGGCCACCTCCCCGGGCCGCCACCAGTGGGCGTTGTCGAGGGCCTGCAGCTGCTCGAGGGTGAGGTCGGCGATGCGGCCGGTGCCGTCGCTCGTCCGGTCCACCGTCGGGTCGTGGCAGACCACCAGGTGGCCGTCGGCGCTGCGGTGCACGTCCAGCTCGAGGGCGTCAGCGCCGTGGGCGACCGCCCGGGCCAGCGCGAACATCGTCGACGACGGACCCTCCCGGGCCCCGCCCTGGTGGGCGAAGGCCAGCACCCGCCGGCCCAGCCAGGGGTTGTCCCGCACGACCAGAACCTACCTGGGGCCGAACCCGAGCCAGCGGGCCACCAACGGGCACCGTGGCGCGCCGTGACCGTCCCACCGGCACCCGCAGGAGCATCGCCTCGGTGGCCAGGGGACCGCGGGGGACGCCTAGGAGAGCGCTGAAGTAGTCGTCGAGGGTCCACCATCGCGGGGGCTGCCGGGTTCGAGACTTCGGGTGTGGCGTTGGGTGTGGGTTCGGTGCAGGCGCGGTTCGAGGATCCTCGGGTGTTGTTGGGTGAGCGGTTGCGGGGGTGTACCGGTTGTTGGCGGAGGAGGGTGAGCGGTTGTTCCCTCACGGCTACTTCGCTGATCTGTACAAGGAGTCGGTTCGGGGGCGGTCGATGGTGCCGGCCCGGGTGGTGGCGACGGTGATGGTGCTCCAGTCGCTTGAGGGGTTGTCGGACCGGGAGGCGTGTGACCGGCTGGAGCGGGATCTGGCTTGGCAGGCGGCGGCGGGGGCCGACGCTGGGTGTGTGGCGTTCCATCCGACGGTGCTGGTCGGTCAGCGGAACCGGCTGCGGGGTTCGCAGCGGCCGAAGCGGTTCTTGGAGGACACCAAGGTGGTGGCTCACCAGGCTCAGGTGATGGGCAACCGGGTGCGGGTGTTGGACTCGACGCCGATCTTCGACGCGGTGGCCACCCAGGACACGGTCACCCAGTTGCGGGCGGCGATCCGCAAGCTGCTGCGAACTTTGGAGGGCACGGCTGTGGCCGAGCGGATCCGCGGTGTGCTTGTTCGAGATGATGACTACGCGACGCCGGGGAAGCCGCCGTGTGATTGGGATGACCCGGAGGCCCGGGAGGCGCTGATCGGCGCGTTGGTCAGGGATGCGTTGGCGGCGTTGGCGGTGGTCGATGGCATCGAGCTGGGCCGGGGGCGTGGGAGGCGGCCGAGCTGTTGGCGTTGGTGGCGGGCCAGGACGTCGTGGCGGGCGAGGACGGGGTGTTCCGCATCGCCCGTCGGGTGGCCGCTGACCGGGTGATCTCGACGGTTGATCCTGAGGCCCGTCATGGCCGGAAGAGCCAGAACCGCCGGTTCGATGGTACAAGGCGCACGTGTCGGGTGACCCCGACGGCGAGTTCATCGATGACATCGTCATCACCCCGGCCAACACCCACGATGCCGACCTCGCGGTGGTCGACGGGCTGCTCGCCGACCACGCCGACGCCGACGACAAGCCGACGGTGATGGGCGACTCGGCCTATGCGTCGCCGGACACGATCGATCATCTGGAACACGACGGGTTCGAGGTGATCACCAAGGTCCCGGCGGCGACCAACGGCCAGGGGATGTTCACCAAGGACGACTTCGGTGTCGATGTCGAACGGGAACGGGTGGTGTGCCCGGCCGGGTGCATCGTGCCGATCCGGTTCTCGGCCGACGGGTCGGGGCGGGCCGAGTTCGGGTTCCGCTGCGCCGGCTGCCCCAAGCGGGAGCAGTGCACCACGGCCGTGTCGGGACGGACCATCACCGTGCACCGCCGCGAGGACATCCTGCACACGCAAGAAGCGGGAGCAGGCCCGCAGCGAGTGGCAAGCCGCCTACCGAGGCGACCGGCCGAAGGTGGAACGCAAGATCGCCCACTTCATGCGGGTCATGTGGGGCGGCCGCAGCCCGCACCCGAGGGCGAGAACGTGTCCAGACCGACGCCGTCACCCGCGCCGCTGTCATCAACCTGGCCCGCCTGGCGACTCTCCACGTTGCCTTCACCGACGGTCGTTGGACAACAGCAACGGCATGACCGCGACGCCGGGGAAGAACCGATCCTGAACGCTGGACAGCGCCCCGAGGTCCCCGGCCAGGGACGCTCAAGACAGCCGGACAGCCACCTCCAAAACAGTGACCACAACAGGCCCACTGGCCACACCACGCCGACGGCCCCTACTTCAGCGGCCTCCTAGAGGCGTCGGCCAGAGGATCGGTGAGGCGGAGGGCAAGCCGTCCCGGTTCCCCGCCACCACCAGCGCGCTGGTGACGTCGTCGCCGTCCACCCGGATGTTGACCAGGGCGCCGGGCACCGCGTTGACCTCCGAAGCCAGCCGGTCCAGCACCGCCGCCTCGGTCGGCAGCTCGTCGAACTCGAGCACGATGTGTTGGAGTGCGGCTGGTCGGTGGTCATCAGCCCATCTTCGCCCGAGCCGGTCAGAGCAGGCGCGAGAGCGTGACGAGGGGGCGAGCGCCGATGTGGCTGATCACCTCGGCCGCCGCCTTCGACCCGAGGCGGCCACAGTCGGCCAGCGCCATGGCCTGGGTGTAGCCGTACAGGAAGCCGGCGGCGTACAGGTCGCCGGCACCCGTGGTGTCCACCACGTGGGCCACCCGCTCGGCCGGCACCTCGATGACGTCCTCCGGTGTCACCAGGACCGACCCGGCCGCGCCCCGGGTGACCACCGCCACCTCGACCCGGCCCTGGAGCTGCTGCAGCGCCTCGTCGAACCCGGTGCCGCACAGCACCTGCACCTCGTCGGCGTTGCCGAACAGCACGTCGACCTGCTCGTCCACCAGCGTGACCCACTCGTCGAGGTGGCGCTGGACGCAGAACGAGTCGGACAGGGTGAGCGCCACCTTGCCGCCCGCCTCGTGGGCGGTGCGGCTGGCGCGGCGGTAGGCCTCCTTGGCCTCGGGGCTGTCGAACAGGTAGCCCTCGAGGTAGACGACCTTGGCGTCACCGATGATCGCCGGGTCGATGTGTTCCGGTCCGAGGGCGGCGCCGGCCCCGAGGTAGGTGCTCATCGTGCGCTCGGCGTCGGCTGTGACGACGATCAGGCAACGCCCGGTCGGCGGCCCGTCCACGACCGGCTGAGCGGCGAAGGTGACGCCGTTCGAGCCGAGGTCGTGGGCGAAGACCCGGCCCAGCTCGTCGTCGCGCACGGTGCCGACGAACGCCGCCCGCCCCCCGAACGAGGCGACGCCGGCAACGGTGTTCGCCGCCGACCCTCCGGACATCTCCGTGCCGACGCCCATCGCCCCGTAGAGGTCGGTGGCCTGGCGCTCGTCGATCAGGGCCATCGACCCCTTGACCAGCCCGTGGTCGACGAGGAAGCGGTCCGCTTCGTTCGAGATGACGTCGACGAGGGCGTTGCCGATGCCGA
The DNA here is from genome assembly GCA_030448245.1 of Acidimicrobiales bacterium. Classification (GTDB taxonomy): domain Bacteria; phylum Actinomycetota; class Acidimicrobiia; order Acidimicrobiales; family JAUJNH01; genus JAUJNH01. The sequence goes on along the minus strand of JAUJNH010000004.1, from coordinate 39,478 downwards.
CGACGTCATAGGAGGGTCCGGGCACGTGGCGGGATCCTACGGTGCGGGACGATTGGGGCCCCTGGCCGGCGTCCGCCGAGACCCGGTGCCGCCGGTAGCGTGCCGACCCGTGGCCGACCCCTACCGCCTGCCTTCCACCGTCGTCCCGTCCGCCTACGACCTGGTGCTCGAGCCCGACCTCGACGCGGCCACGTTCGCGGGTGAGGTCTCGATCCTGGTCGAGGTCGTCGAGGCGACGACCGAGGTGGTGCTGAACGCCACCGACCTGCAGATCGACTCGGCAGAGGTGGACGGCCGGGTCGCCGAGGTCACCCTCGACGCCGACCACGGCCGGGCCACGCTGCGCCTGCGCGAACCGGTGGCGGCAGGGCCAGCCACCGTGCACCTGAGGTTCCGGGGCACGCTGAACGACAAGCTGCGCGGCTTCTACCGGTCCACGTTCAAGGACTCCGGCGGCACCGAGCACACCATCGCCACCACCCAGTTCGAGTCGACCGACGCGCGGCGGGCCTTCCCGTGCTGGGACGAGCCGGCGCTGAAGGCCACCTTCGCCGTCACCCTCGTCGTGCCCGAGCACCTCTTCGCCGTCAGCAACGCGTCCGTGGTGTCGGAGGAGCCCACCGGCGACGGGCGGCGCCGGGTCGTCTTCGAGCGCACCATGAAGATGTCGACCTACCTGGTGGCGTTCATCGTGGGCCCGCTGGTGGCCACCGACGCCGTCGACGTCGACGGCGTGCCGCTGCGGGTCATTGCCGCCCCCGAGCGGATCGCCCTCGCCCCCTTCGCCCTCGAGGCCGGCGCCTTCGCCCTGCGCGCCTTTTCCGACTTCTTCGGAATCCCCTACCCGGGCGGCAAGCTCGACCTCGTCGCCATCCCCGACTTCGCCTTTGGCGCCATGGAGAACCTCGGCTGCGTCACGTTCCGGGAGACGGCGCTGCTGGTCGAGGAGCCCCTGGCCAGCCGGGGCGAGCTGCAGCGGGTGGCCGACGTGGTGAACCACGAGATCGCCCACATGTGGTTCGGCGACCTGGTCACCATGAAGTGGTGGAACGGCATCTGGCTGAATGAGGCCTTCGCCACCTTCATGGAGCTGAAGGCCACCGATGCCTTCCGCCCCGAGTGGGACCGCTGGACCAGCTTCGGCGTCGAGCGGGCGGGCGCCTTCGCCGTCGACAGCCTGGCCTCCACCCGGCCCATCGAGTTCCCGGTGGTCTCACCCGCCGAGGCCGAGGGGATGTTCGACGTCCTCACCTACCAGAAGGGCTGCGCGGTGATGCGCATGCTCGAGCAGTACGTGGGCGAGGACGGGTTCCGCGACGGGCTGCGCCTGTACATGGCCGCCCATGCGTACGGCAACACCGAGACCGGCGACCTGTGGGACGCCATCGAGCAGGCCACCGGCCAGCCCGTGCGGTCCACCATGGACAGCTGGATCCTGCAGGGCGGCTTCCCCCTCGTGACCGCCGCCCTGTCGGCCGACGGCACTGCCGTCACCCTGGACCAGGAGCCGTTCCGGTTCCTGGCGGGCAGCGCCGACGACGTCGCCGAGGCCCTCTGGTCGGTGCCGGTGGTGCTGCGCACCTCGACCGGCGAGGTCGAGCGGGTGCTGCTCGACGAGCGGTCGCGCACGGTCACCCTCGACACCAAGGCCGACTGGGTCGTCGTCAACGCCGGCGCGTCGGGCTTCTACCGGGTGCGCTACTCGGCGGCGCTGCTCCAGGCGTTGCTCGGCGATCTCGCGGCCGCCCAGCTCACGCCGCTCGAGCGCCACGCCGTGGCCAGCGACACCCACTCGGCGATGGTGGCGGGTCTGGCGCCGGTGCCCGACCTCGTCGAGGTGATCCGGGCCCTCGCCAGCGACGACGACCCCGACGTGTGGACGTCGCTCGCCTCCAGCCTGGCGTTCCTGGTGCGGCTGGCCCACGGCACCGAGGCCGAGGACCTGGCCACCGCCCTGGTGCGCCAGGTGGCCGGGCCGGCGCTGGACCGGGTCGGGTGGGCGCCGGTCGAAGGCGAGGGTGACCGCACGGCCACCCTGCGGGGCGTGCTGGTCGGCCTGCTCGGCGGTCCTGGTCAGGACCCCGACGTGCGGGCCCGGGCCAAGGCGCTGTTCGAGGACTGGTTGGCCGACCGGTCGTCGGTGCCACCCGACCTGGTCGACCCGGTGCTGCACACCACCGCCCGTCTGAGCGACCTGGCCGACTACGACCGCATCCTCCAGCGCTTCCGCACCGCCTCGACGCCCCAGGAGGAGGTGAGCACGCTCGTGGCCCTCTCGTCGGTCGAGGACCTCGACCTGTTCGCCCGCACCGTCGATCTCTACCTGTCCAACGAGGTGCGCACCCAGAACGCCCCCCTCGTGCTGGGTTCTGCCCTGCGCAGCGTCGTGGGCGGCCGTGTGGCCTGGGAGGCCGTCAAGCGGCGCTGGGACGAGATCAACGAGCGCTACCCGTCCAACAGCATCTCCCGGCTCCTGGCGGGTCTGGGCTCCCAGGCCGACCCGTCGCTGGCCGCCGACGCCCGCGCCTTTCTCAGCGAGCACCCGGTCCCCCAGGGGGCCAAGCAGGTGGCGCAGATCCTGGAGACGATGGACGTCAACGCCCGCGTCCTCACCGAGGTCGGCCCCACCCTCCCCGACGCCCTCCGCTAGCGACTTGCAGCCTCGGGCGCCGGGGAGGAGTTCTCAGCGCTCGACGACGCTGCGGCTCCTGGTGTAGCCGCCGTCGGCCACGTGCCGCCGGCGAGGAGCGAACACGATGAGGTCGACGACGAGGCCGAGCACCCCGGCGATCATCATGATCACGCCGACCGTATCGAGGTTCACACCCGAGACGCTGACGTCCAAGGCGAACGTCAGGACAGCTCCGACCGCGATGAGAAACACGCTGATCCCGATGCCCATTGCAGGCTCCTTCCTCCCGGGGCCCGAAGCCCCGCTCGTCTGATGCCGGCGCTCTACCCAGCCTCCGGAACCCGCCCCGCCGAAACGATCCCGTTCGACCCCGCTGTCCCGAAAAGGCCAGCGCGATCCGGTGCAATCCGGGCGGCCCAGGCTGGAGAGCCGGGCGTCTGGGGCCGGAGACCCGGGCGTCTGGGGGCGGGAGCGCCCCGCTGGCGCAGGGGGCGGAGCCGGGGGTCTGGGGGCGGAGCCCCCAGCTGGGGCCCCGCTGCGCAGGGGGCCGGGGGCCGGGGTCTGGGGGCGGAGCCCCCAGCTGGGGCCCCGCTGCGCAGGCGGCCCCGACCGCCAAGGGCGCCGCCACCGGAGCAGTGGGGGGAAGTAGGGCGCCGCCGCCGGAGCAGTGGGGGGGACTACGAGAAGTACAGGTGCATCAGCAGGCGGGCCAGGCGGTCGCTGTCGTGGCGGATCAGGGTGCGCTTCAGCGGGTCGCCGGGGCTCTGGTCCTCGTGCTCGTCGCTGACCAGGTCGGCGCCGACGGGGGTCCAGTGCCGACCCTTCATCGCCTGGTCGTCCCAGACGACCACCTGCTCGCCGTCCTCGGCGTAGCGGCGCACGACCTCGTCGCCGGGGTGCTGGGTGTTGAACACCAGGTGGTCGAAGACCGGGCCGGTGTAGCGCTCGATGGCGTCGATGAAGTCGTGGGCCCGGAAGCCGTCGGTCTGGCCGGGCTTGGTCATCAGGTTGGAGACGAACACCTTGCGGCCCCGGGTGCCGGCCAGGGCCTGGGGGACGCCGTCGGTCAGGGCCAGGCCGATGAGCGACGAGTAGAGGCTGCCCGGCCCGAGGACGAGCAGGTCGGCCTCGGCGATCGCTGCGGCGGCCCGGGGGTTGATGCGGCCGGGCGGGTCGAGGTGGAGGCGGGGGGGCCGCGTCGGGTCGTGGCGGGTGGTGGCGATGAGGTGCTCGCCCCGGACCACCTTGCCGTCGGCGGTCGTCAGGCACAGCCGGACGTCGTTGGTGGTCACCGGGACCACGTCGCCCTTGACGGCCAGGATCCGGCACGACTGCTGCACGGCCTCGTCGAAGCTGCCGGTGATCTTCTCCATCGCCGTCAGGAGGATGTTGCCGACGCTGTGGCCGCCGAGCGAGCCGCTCTCGAAGCGGTAGTTCATGAGGTGGCGCATGAGCCCGCTGTCGAGGCTGAGGGCCACCAGGGCTTGGCGGACGTCGCCGGGCGGCAGGACGCCGAGCTCGTCGCGCAGCACGCCGGTCGACCCCCCGTCGTCGACCATGTTCACGACGGCCGTGATGTGGTCGACGTAGTGGCGGAGGGCGCTGAGCACGGTGAACGAGCCGGTGCCACCGCCGAGCACGACGACGCGCACACCTCCGACCCTCGTGCCCCCCACACCACCCACGGTAGGGGTTTGAGCGTCAGGCCCGGGACAGCCGGCCGGAGGCTGGGGGGTTTCCCGGGTTCTCCGGCGCCTCGCGCTGGCCGAGGCTCGTCCCGTGCCCACCACCACCAGCTCCGCTCCGACGATCCCGGCGCCGGCGCCGCCGCGCGACCTGCCGGTCGACGCCCTCCGCGCCGGGGCCGTCGGGGTGGTGGTGGTGGGGCACGCCATCGTGGCCGCCGTCGCCTGGCGGGACGGGCGGCCGGTGGCCGAGAACCTGCTGGCCACCTCGCCGCTGGCCCGGGCCCTGACCTGGGTCTTCCAGGTGCTGCCACTGGTGTTCCTGTGCGCCGGGGTCGGCGCCGCCCGCAGCGCCGGCCGCCCCGGGTGGCTGGCAGGGCGGATCGAGCGGGTGGCCGCACCGGTCACCGGCTACCTGGGGGTCGTGGGGCTGGCGCTGGCCGCCGTGCGGCTGACGGGGGTGCTCGACGGCCCGGCGGTCGAGGCGGTGGGCCGAGCCCTGGCGATGCACCTGTGGTTCCTGGGGGCGCTGGTGCTGGTCACGGCCATGGTGCCGGTGCTCCTCGCGGGGGCGCGGAGGTTCGGGTGGCAGGCGGTCCCGGTGGCGCTCGTCGCCGCCGGCCTGGTCGACGCCGCCGCTCAGCGGTTGCCGGTCCTCGGCTGGTTCGGGGCGCCCGTGGTCTGGGGCCTGTGCACCCAGCTGGGCGTGCTGCGGGGCCTGGGCCGAACGTGGCCGGGCGGCCGGCGGGGGGCGGCCCTCAGCGCGGCGGCGGCGCTGGCGGGGCTGGTGGTGCTCGTGGGCTGGGGCGGCTACCCGGTGTCGATGGTCGACGTGCCAGGGGCAGGTCGCAGCAACGCCGGGCCCCCGTCGCTGGCCATGGCCTTGCTGGGCCTGGCCCAGGCCGGGGCGCTCACCGCCCTGAGTGACGGCTGGAGGCCCCGCCGGCCGGCCCTGATCACGGCCGCCAACCGGTTGGCCATGGGCGCCTACCTGTGGCAGTTCGCCGGGATCGTGCTGGCCGCCGTCCTGCTGCTCCCCACCGGGGTCCTGCCGACGCCGGACCCGGACTCGGCCGGGTGGTGGGCGTGGCGGCCGGTGTGGCTGGTGGCGTGCCTGCTCGCCGTCGCCGCCGTCACGGCCACGGTGGGCCGGCGGGCCACCGGCCGGCCGGCGCCTGGCGACCCGGGCCCGCTGGCGACGGCCGTGGCCGTCGTGGCCGCGCTCACCGGCTTCGTGCTGGTCACCACCGCTGGCATCACCGCCTCGCCGGGCTTCGTGGCCGGGGCCACCTGCCTCGGCGTCGCCCGCCTCGCCGCCCGCCACCGCTCGGACTGGGGCGTGAAGGGTCTCGCCGCAGCCGATCGGCTGGCCCGTCTCCTGCCGGAGCGAGAGGCTGCGGCTGCAGCTGGGCGGCTGGCCCGCTGAGGCAGACGAGGCGGAACTTGGGATCGGAGATCCACGCGTCGGCCCCGTACGCTCGCTGCCGTGACCAGGCGCACCCGCTTCCGCGTCTTCGCCGTCGACGACCGATCGGTGCAGCTGGCCTGGGCCAGCCTGGGAGCCGGTCGCCACAGCGTCAGCGTGGGCCCGGTCGAAGGCGAGGTCGACGGCGGCGCCGGCACCTGGACCGCCCGCGGGCTGGCCCCGGGGACCACCTACGAGGTGCGGGTGGACCGGCGGCCGGCCGGCTCGGCCACCACGCTCGAGGCCCTCCCCGGACCCGAGCGGTGCCGGGTGGCCACGGTGTCCGACTGCCACGTCGGCGAGAAGGGCTTCGGCTACGTGCTGGAGATGGAGGAGCCACCGGGCGTGGAGCCGTACGCCATCCGCTGCCTCCGGGCCGCCAGCTCGGCCGCCGTGGCGTGGGGGGCGCAGCTGTTCGTGGTGAAGGGGGACCTGACCCAGCGGGCTCAGGTGGACGAGCTCGATGCGGCCCTCGAGCTGCTGGCCGGCCTCGGCATCCCGGTGGTGGTGGCGCCCGGCAACCACGAGGTCAAGCGCCGGGCCACGGACTGGGCGGCCGCCGTCCGGGCCGCCGGGCTGATCGCCGTCGGCCCGGTCGAGCCGCACGTCGTGGACCTGCCGGGGCTGCGCGTCGTGGTGGGCGACACCACGATCCGCCACCACCACAACGGCACCCTGGGCAACGGCAGGGCCGAGGCGCTGGTCGAGGCGGCCTCGGGGGGCGGTCCGGCGCTGGTGTGCCTGCACCACCAGCTCGAGCCGTACCGGTACCACAACGTCTGGCCGGCGGGCATCGCCGGGCCCGAGGCGGTTCCCTTCCTGGACAAGCTGGCCGAGGTCGAGCCCCGCAGCTGGGTGACCACCGGTCACACCCACCGCAACCGGGGCCGCCGGCACGGGCCGGTCACGGTCACCGAGGTCGGCTCGCCGAAGGACTTCCCCGGCACCTGGGCCGCCGGTCACGGTCACCGAGGTCGGCTCGCCGAAGGACTTCCCCGGCACCTGGGCCGGGTACGTGGCCCATGACAGCGGGATGCGCCAGACCTCGTTCCACGTGACCGGTGACGGCACCGACGCCTGGCTCGACCGCACCCGGCGGGCCGCCGCCCGGGCGTGGGGTCACTGGTCGCCGGGGCGGCTCGGTGACCGCTGCCGCACCACCACCTGGCGCTGACCTCCGGCGCGGGCGGGCCCAGCAGGCCGAGCGGCTACTCCCGGATCTCCTCCCGTAGGGGCCGCACGTCGAGGGGGATCTCGTCCGGGGTGCAGGGCCGCTGGACGACGGTGAACGACCCCCGGTATCCAAAGAGCGGGCCAAAGGCCCGGTTGCGGACGTCGACGCTGATCCGGAAGCGCTGCTCGGCCTCGTCCCACCACTCGCGCACCTCGGCCACCCCGGTGAGGAGCATGGGGAAGGAGAAGCTGATCGGGCCCTCGTAGAAGCGCTGGCCGCCCGAGCGCAGGCACAGGCCACCCTCGTCGTCGACCGACAGGTGGATGTCGACGGCCAGGTGCTGGTGGGTGCCGAGGTAGTCGATGATGAGCCGTCGCTGGCGGCTCAGGATCATGGTGGCGTCGAAGCAGCGGTAGCGACGGCGCATCTTGAACCGGCGCGACCACGTGACCGTCTCCCGCCCGAAGCCGTCGCGGTAGGCGTAGTTCGAGATGGTGAAGGGCACGTCGCGGCCCCGGCTCGGGAACAGCACCCGCCGGGTGGAGCCGACGAGGAGGAACGGCAGGGTCCACCACGGCCCCCGCCAGACCTCGTCCATGGTGCCCGTGCCGATCTGGCAGACGCCGTCCCCGGACGAGAAGCCGAACCGCCACCGCAGCCTGGGGTGGAGGCGCTGGAAGTCGGGGCCCAGCGCCTCCTGGTAGATGGAGGTCACGCCAGTGTCACGGGGGTCATGCCCCTGATCCTGGCCTGGCCGGCGGGAGGTTGCCCACGTCGGGCTGGTGGTCCGGGGCGGTGCGGAGGGTCCGGCGGGCGGACGGGCGACGGTCGGTGGTGGCCAGGGCCACGGCGGCCAGGGCCGCCACGGCCCAGTTCAGCGACACCGGGTTGAAGGCCCGGCTCAGCACCCGCCGGTCGGCCACGGCGGCGGCCACGACCAGCGCCGGCATGGCCGCTGCCGTGGCCGCGAACGGCCACCGCCGACCGGGCCGGGCCAGCGTGACGGCGGCGATCACCACCTCGGCCGCGCCGGCGGCCCGCACGGCGAGGCGAGCCCCGCCCGGTCCCAGGCCGCCTCGCCGCCACAGGTCGACCTCGCCAGCGTCCACCCGCCACAGCTTGGGCACCAGGCCCTGGTAGGCCCAGATCCCGACCAGGCCAGCCACCGCGGCAGCGTGGGCGGCGGCGGTGTCCCGGCTGGCCTCGGGGGTCACACCCTCCTCCAGCCACAGGCGGAGCCGGTCGAAGCTCCACGCCGTGGCCCAGCCGAAGGCCGGTCGGAAGGCCCAGCGGTCGGCCAGCTGGCCCGGCAAGCCCCCGCGGGGCCGGTAGTCGTAGCGGGTCAGGAAGCGGACGCCGTCGTCGGTGGGCACGTAGCGCCAGTACCCGGCGCCGGCCTCGATCAGCGAGCGCCGGTCGTCCGCCCAGAACCTGAGCCCCGACCACCTCGACCCGTCGGGCCGGTCCCGCTCGCCGAGCGACTCCCCCGTGCCGCGGATGGTGACGCCCGGCGCCACGGTGGTGGCGTAGGTGAAGCGCTGGGGCTCCCCCTCGGCCCGCGGCAGGTACTCGATGGCGCCGAAGCGGAGGTCCCAGCGCTGGTGCTGGCCGGGGTCCTGGGTAGCCGCCCACAGGGCGTCCAGAGGCGCCCGCACCCGCGACTCGACATAGATCGGCCGGCGGAGCCGCATCCTCACCCTTCGTCCTGCGGGAGCGCCTCGATGCGGCGCACCACCGCGTCGAGCCGGGCCGTGGCGGCGGCGTGCAGTCGCTGGGCCCGCTCGTAGGCGTCGGCCGCCCGCTCGATGCCGAGGCCGCCGTCGGCCAACTCGGCGGCCAGCGCTTCGAGGCGCTCGACCAGCTCCTCGAAGCTCAGGCGACCCAGATCGTCGTCATCCCCGTCGACCGAAACGCTCACGGGGCCTCCACCACGGCCGTGAAGCGGCCGGCGGCGACCTCGACGTGGATCCGCTGGCCGGCCCGCAGCGCCGCCGGGTCCCGCACCACGCCTCCGGTCTCGTCCCGCACCACCGCGTAGCCCCGGCGCAGCACCTGGCCCGGCCCGAGGTCGTCGACCCGGCCGGCCAGCGAGGCCAGCCGCAGCTCGGCTCCTCGGGCTGCGGCCAGCGTCGGTCCCCGCCAGTCGCAGCGCCCCAGCCGGCCCCGAGCCCGCTCGACGGCGGCCGCGGGGTGGGCCGCGGCCAGGCCGGCACCGGCCCGGTCGAGGCGCCGGGCGGCCCGTTCGACCGCCCCTCCGAGGGCGCGCTCCGGCGACGACCTGTCGAGCCGGGCGCCCGCACCCTCCACCCGGCGGCACAGGTGGCGGTCGGCGGTGGACAGGGCGATGTCGAGGCGGGCCTCGAGATCGGCCCGGCGCGGCACCACCTGGGCCGCGGCCATCGAAGGGGTCCCGCAGCGCACGTCGGCCACCTCGTCGACGAGCGGCCGGTCGCCCTCGTGGCCGATGGCCGCCACCACCGGGACCCTGGCGCCGGCCACGGCCCGGCACAGCTGCTCGTCGCTCCAGGGCAGCAGCTGGGTGGCGTCACCGCCGCCCCGGGCCAGGATGACCACGTCGACGGCAGGGTCGGCCAGCAGCTCGGCCAGGGCGGCCTCGATGCCAGTCGCCGCTCCCGGGCCGCTGACCGTGCACTCGAGCACGCGCAGCGGCAGGCCGGGGAACCGCTCGGCCACCACCGCCTCGATGTCGTGGCGGACGGCGGCATCGGCCCCGCAGACGACCCCGACCACCCGAGGCAGCCGCGGCAGCTGCCGCCGGCGGCGATCGAGCAGCCCGTCGGTCGCCAGGGCCCGGCGGGCGGCCTCGACCATGGCGGCCACGGCCCCCTCGCCGATGGGCATCACCTCCTCGGCCAGCATCTGCACCGTCCCCCGCTCGGCCTGCCAGTCGAGGCGGCCGGTGACCAGCACCCGCTCGCCGTGCACCACCCGGCTGCGCCGCAGCGCGCTGACCGGCACCCGCACGGTCACCGACGCCACCCGGTCCTTCAGCGTGAAGTAGGTGGCGCTCCGGTAGGCCTTGGGCTGGTGCACCTCGCCCGGCACCGCGATCCGCCCGATCGGCGCCAAAAGGCGGGCCACCTCACCCGACAGGCGGGTCAGGGTGACCTGGCGCACCGGTTCGGCCAGCGGCAGCACGGCCGCCGAGCGTACCGATGACTTCAGTTAGGTGACACCACGGCCGATACTGGAGGAGGTGAAGCCCCGAGCCCTGGTCTGCGAGGACGATTCGGCACTTCGCGCCGTCGTCGGTGACCTCGTCGAGGCGCACGGCTGGGTCACCACCGAGGCGTCCACGGCCACCGACGCCATCGACATGGCGTCTGCCCTCCGCCCCGACCTGGTGGTCCTCGACGTCGAGCTTTCCGGCATGTCCGGCCTCGAGTCGATCCCCCGGGTCAGGGCCGGCTGCCCCGGGGCCCGGGTCGTGGCCATGTCCGGCACCGGCCAGGCCGCCGAGCTGTGCCTTGACGCCGGTGCCTGTGCGGTGGTGACCACCGACGACCTCGACCGGCTCGACCAGGTGCTGGCCGAGCTCGAGGCCGGCGAAGCGGCCTGAGCCGGATCAGGCCGGCGCCGCGGCCAGACGGGCGTCGCGCTTGTCGGCCAGGCGGGTGCCCACCTTCTTGATGCGGGCCATCTGAGCGAAAAGCCGGTCACGCGCCTTTTCGGCGGCGTCGTTCAGCCCCTCGAGCGCCTCCAGCTTCCAGTGGCGCAGCACGCAGGGCACCAGGATCTTGTCGTGGTGGATGACGAGGTCGTAGATCCCTGCGTTGGCGATGGCCAGCGCGCGTGGGCCTTGAAGCCGGCGATGCCGGTGCCGGGCATCTCGAACACGTCGACCTGGTGGGCGATGGCCTCGACGGTCATCGAGGGGTCGACCTCGAGGGCGGCGGCCACCAGGTCCCGGTAGAACAGGTAGTGGTGGTTCTCGTCCTTGGCCACCCGGCTCATCACCTCCTTGCCCTTGGGATCGGCCAGCCGGTCGCCGGTGTTCCAGTGGGAGATCCGGGTGGCCAGCTCCTGCAGGGCCACGTAGGCGAAGCCGTTGGCCGCGTTGGGCAGCGTCTCGCCGTGGAAGCCGGCCTGGACCTGGTGCATGCGGTCCCGCTCGAGGGCCCACGGGTCGAGGCTGCGGGTGGTGGTGAGGTAGTCGCGGATGACGATCGAGTGCCGCCCCTCCTCGGCCGTCCACCGGCGGTTCCACTCGCCCCACACGTCGTCGGCGCCGAACATGCGGGTGATCACCTGGAAGTAGAAGGGCAGGTTGTCCTCGGTCAGGAGGTTGACCAGCAGGGACGACCGCACGGCGGGGTCCATGGGCACCTCCGACTCGTCCCAGGTCTCCCCGGGCTCGAAGTCGCGAGCCTGGGAGTAAGGCACGAGCTCGTGGGGAAACCACTCCTTGGTGGCTTCGAGGTGCCGCTCGTAGAGGCGCTCCGCCACCGGGGCGAGCTCGGCCAGGAACACGGCGTCGCTGGGCACAGAAAGGGTCACGGTTCGATCCTACCTACTGGTAGGTAGGCTGGAAACCCCTCCGGCCGGGATTCACCCGACCGTCACGATTTTGGGGCGAAGACGAACAGCAGGTCGACCTGGCAGGCCCTTTCGCCGTCGACGGTGGCGACCCCGGTTCCCTTGCCGGCCACCGTGCTCATCCGCCCCAACGTGACCGCCAGCTCGAGCGTCTCCCCCGGCACGACCTGGCGCCGGAAGCGGGCCTTGTCGATGCCACCGAACAGCGGCAGCCGTCCAGAGAAGCGGTCGTCGGCCAGCAGGGCGATGGCGCCCACCTGGGCCAGTGACTCGACCATGAGCACCCCGGGCAGGGTGGGGCGGCCCGGGAAGTGGCCGGCCCAGAAGTCCTCGTCGCCGCTCAGCCGCCACAGGCCGCGGGCCCGCTCCCCCGGCACCAGCTCGGTCACCTCGGAGACGAGGAGGAACGGGTCGCGGTGGGGCAGCACGTCCGCGGGGCGGGGCAGCTCGGCCACGTCGGGGGCGTCGGCCATCAGTGCCCCATGCCCAGGCCGCCGTCGACCGGCACGACGGCGCCGGTGACGTAGGCCGCTTCGTCGCTGGCCAGGAAGCGGACGACGGCCGCCACCTCATCGGGGGTGGCGGTGCGCCCGAGCGGGATCTGGGCCTTGAGCGCGGCCACCCGCTCCTCACCCAGCGCCGCCGTCATGTCGGTGTCGACGAAGCCGGGTGCGACCACGTTGACCGTGATGCCCCGGCTGCCCAGCTCGCGGGCCAGGCTGCGGCCGAAGCCGATGAGGCCGGCCTTGGCCGCTGCGTAGTTCGTCTGGCCGCCGGACCCCAGCAGGGCCACCACCGACGACAGCAGCACGATGCGCCCACGCCGCTGCTTGAGCATCCCGCGGGTGACCCGCTTGGTGACGCGGAAGGCGCCGACCAGGTTGGTGTCGACCACGGCGGCGAAGTCCTCCTCCTTCATGCTCAACAGCAGGCCGTCCCTGGTCATGCCGGCGTTGGCCACCAGCACCTCGACCGGGCCCAGCTCCTCCTCGACCTGCTTCACCGCGGCGTCGATCGACGCCGCGTCGGTCATGTCGCAGCGGACCGAGGTGAAGCCCTCGACGGGCTCGCCCCGAACGGTGATGGCCACCTGGTCACCCTGCTTCTGGAACGATTCGGCGATCGACCGGCCGATGCCCCGGTTGCCTCCGGTGACGAGGACCACCCGGCCGCCCATCTCGCTACGCCCCCACGGCGTGGAAGCCGCCGTCGACGTGGACGATCTCGCCGGTGGTCTTGGGGAACCAGTCGGAGAGCAGGGCGACGGTGGTGCGGGCCACCGCCTCGGCGTCGGCCACCACGTCCCACCCCAGCGGCGCCAAGGTCTCGAAGCGCTCCTCGAACTGGGCGAAGCCGGGGATGCTCTTGGCCGCCATGGTCTTGACCGGCCCGGCTGCCACCAGGTTCACCCGGGTGCCCTGCTCGCCCAGCTCGCGGGCCAGGTAGCGGGCGCACGACTCGAGACCGGCCTTGGCCACCCCCATCCAGTCGTAGGCGGGCCACGCCACGGTGGCGTCGAAGTCGAGCGCCACGACCGAGCCCCCACCGCCGGCCTTGAGCAGCGGGGCCAGCGACGCCGCCACCTCCTTCAGGCTGTAGGTGCTGATGTGCAGCGCGGTGGCCACGTCCTCCCACGGCGCTTCGAGGAACCCGCCGCCCAGGCAGGACCCCGGGGCGAACCCGATGGCGTGGAGGGCGGCGTCGGCGCGGCCCCACCGCTCCTCGAGGGCGGCGGCAACGGCTGTGCCGTGCTCGGGCTGGGTGACGTCCCATTCGTAGACGTCGGCATCCGGGTCGAGCCCGAGGCGCTTGGCCATCCGGCGGGTCAGCGACAGGCCCCGCCCGGCGCCGCTGAGCACCACCTCGGCTCCCTCGGCCAGGGCCAGCTCGGCCACGCTGTAGGCCAGCGATTCGTTGGTCAGCACCCCGGTGACGAGGGTGCGCTTGCCTTCCAGCAGTCCGGGCATGCCTGGCAGTCTGGCCGACGGCGGCCGGCGCCCGTCAGAACAGCGTGAGGTCGGGCGGCCTGGCGCCGCGCAGCAGGTCGTAGTCGACCTCGACCCAGGCCAGCCCGCGGGCCTGGCACAGCACCTTGGCTTGCGGGGCCACCTGCTGGGCCACCAGCACGCCGCGGAGCGGCCGCAGGCGGCTGTCGAGCTGCAGCCGCTCCAGGTAGCGGCCCAGCTGGTCCACCCCGTCGATGTCGCCTCGCCGCTTCACCTCCACGACCACCGTGTGGCCGTCGGCGGCCCGGCACAGCAGGTCGACGGGGCCGATGTCGGTGCCGTGCTCGCGCCGGATCAGCACCAGGCCCTCCTCGAGGACGCTCGGATCGCCGGCCAGGAGCTCCTGCAGGTGGGCCTCGACGCCGTCCTTCACCAGGCCAGGCCCGGTGCCCAACGGCTCGTCGACCTCGTGCAGCACCTCCTCGACGTCGATGGTGAGGCGCTCGCCCTTCGGGTTGGTGACCGTCCACCGGCTGGCCAGGCCCTCCTCCGGAGTCGGTGTCTCGACCAGCAGGTTGGGCGCCGTCATCCAGTTCAGCGGCTTGTAGGCCCCCGAGTCGGCGTGGACGCAGACGCAGCCGTCGGCCTTGACCATCAGCAGTCGGACGGCCATCGGCAGGTGGGCGGTGAGGCGGCCGTCGTAGTGGACCGCGCAGCGGGCGATCACCAGGCGCATCACCCAGAGGCTCGCGCTCGGCTCCCGCCGCTGGGCGTCGGACCCACGCCGGCTTTTGTCGTCGGGCGTGAACGCGCCGAGTGGCCGCAGGAACCGATCGCCCATCTACGATCACGCTCATGCTGCCTCAGGGGTCGCCTGCCGCCCGCCGCACCGCCATGATCGCCTGCGCAGCCTTGGCCCTGCTGGCCATCCTCGGCGGCGTGGCCTTCGCCTCGCTCCCCACCGGCAACGACTGCGGCAGCGGCTGGTCGGCCGCCCGCAAGCCCCTTCCGTCCCCGCTGCTGACCGACGCCGAGAAGGAGCAGGTCACCCGCGAGAAGCGCAACCCGTACGAGGCGGCCACGGAGAAGGCCCGGCCCGTCGAGGAGTGCCGGCGGGCCGGGGAGAAGCGGCTCATCACGGCTGGCCTCGGCAGCCTCCTCCTCCTGCTGCCGGCCGCCGGCGTGTTCATCTTCACCTTCCTCTACTGGCCGAGCCGGGACTAGGCGGAGAACCAGCGCCGACAACCAGAAGAGCCACCCCGGAGGGTGGCTCCCAGCTGGGCTTGTTCGGTGGAGGTGCGGGGAATCGAACCCCGGACCTCGACATTGCGATTGTCGCGCTCTACCAACTGAGCTACACCCCCGAGGGCGCCTGCCAGGGTACCAAGGCACCGGTCCTGCCCGGCCCGGGTTTGGGCCGAGGGGTCAGCTGGCGTTGCGGTGGAGGAGGGGCGACTCGCCGCCGTAGGCGTAGGCCAACTCCTCGGCCTCGACCCGGCGCTTGCGGGGCACCGGGAGCGACTCGGGCGTCAGGGCGTACGCCGGCCGGTGGGCGCGGGGACCGAGGTTGTGGTTGCCCGAGAAGCGGGCCTGCATGTCGCGCTCGACGGCCAGCGTGCGCAGCTGCACGAGCAGGTAGCAGTAGCCGGCCAGCATGGCCCCTGAGACGAGGCTGACGATCCACAGCAGCCGAAGCGGGGGCACGATGCCGACCACCAAGGTGCTGCCCGTCAGGAGGGCCAGGCTGACGAAGATGTCCCGCCGCCGCTTCTGCATGTGCGCCCGAAGCATGGCCGTGGAGCCCACGCGCTGCGCCCCAAAGGCGTTGGCGCTGCGAGCCGAGCCGAGCCGGTTCGCCGCAGGGACCGCACCGGGGTTGCGGCGCTCGAGCGTGCCCAGCTGCCTCGCGAAGCTCCCGATCGCGTCTGACGGAGCGCCACGGTGGGTAACGAACCACCAGAAGCCCACGCCGATCCAGCCGGCAAGCACGATGAGCAAGAGGACAGTCGACAAAACGGTGTGTTCCTTCTGTTTGGCAACAAGATGTTGGCCACGACCCGAAGCCCGCTGTCACAGCGCTGTGACGGGGCCGAAGCAGGTGGCGGCTCAAGAGGGACCCGCGTTTGTTGGAGCGGGAGCCTAGCGGGGTGCCATGTCCGAGTCCAGCCTTTCGCGCCCCTCAACTAGGTAAGACGAACTAGTCAGCCCGGTCGCTGTCGTCCCAGAGGCCGTCGACGTCGGTGTCGTCGATGCCCACGACGGGTGCCGCCGGCGCCTCGGCGGGCTCGAGCGGGTCGCTGCGGCGGTACCCGCCGCTCTTGCCGCCGGCCTTCTCCCACAGCGCCAGCTCGCTGACGAACACGCTGCGGTCGGTGCTCTTGACCATGTCGTAGATCGTGAGGGCAGCGACCGCGCAGGCGGTCATGGCCTCCATCTCGACGCCGGTGCGATCGAGGGTCTCGACGGTGGCCTCGACCTCGACGTCGGCGTCGCCGATGACGAAGTTCACGTAGACCGACCCGATGGTCAGCTGGTGGCACAGCGGGATCAGGTCGGGGGTCCGCTTGGCCGCCTGGATGCCGGCCACCCGTGCCACGGCCAGGACGTCGCCCTTCAGCACGGCGTTGCTGGCGATCTTGTTCGTGGTCTCGGGCTGCATGTAGACCCGGCACCGGGCGATGGCCCGCCGATGGGTCGGCTCCTTCGGCGTGACGTCGACCATCCGGGCACGGCCGAGGGGGTCGAGGTGCGTGAGGCCGTGGTCCGACATGGAGGCGCAGTCTATGGCCCGGGGGCTAGCCGCCGATCTGGCTCATGGCCCGGTCGGGCTGGAGGAAGGAGACGTTCCCGATGGCGTGGCCGGCCCACTTCGTCCCGACCTCCGCACGTAGCGCGTCGGCGACCGCGTCGTCGCCGCCCCCGGCCCGCAGGACCGCCCGCAGGTCGGCCTCCCGGTGGGCGAACAGGCAGGCCCGGAGCATCCCCTCGGCGCTGAGGCGGATGCGGTCGCAGCTCGAGCAGAAGGGCTCGGTGACGCTGCCCACGACGCCCACCTCGCCCGCCCCGTCGGCGTAGCGCCAGCGGGCCGCCGGGGCGCTTCCACGGGGCAGCGCCTCGAGGGGCCAGACGGCCCCGATGGCGGCCAGGACCTCGGCCGACGGGACCACCCGGTCGGCGCCCCAGGTGTGGCCGCCGTCCAGCGGCATCCACTCGATGAAGCGGACCGTCGCCCCCCGCTCGCGGCCGAAGCGGGCCAGGTCGATGATCTCGTCGTCGTTCACGCCCCGCACCACCACGACGTTCAGCTTCACCGGCCGGAGGCCGGCGGCCAGGGCGGCGTCGACGCCCTCGAGCACCTGGTCCAGCCGGTCGCGCCGGGCCAGGGCGACGAAGCGGTCGGGGCGCAGCGTGTCGAGGCTGATCGTGACCCGCCGCAGGCCGGCGGCGGCCAGGTCGTCCACCAGGAGGCCGAGCGTGGTGCCGTTGGTGGTGAGGGCCAGGTCGTGCGACCCGTCGCCGAGGCGGGCGAGCCGGTCGACCAGCACCGGCAGGTGGGCCCGCAGGGTTGGCTCGCCGCCGGTGAGCCGCAGGCCGGTGAACCCGAAGCGCTCGATGCACACCCGGGCCACCCGCTCCAGCTCCTCGAAGCTGAGCAGGTCCTCCCGGGGCAGCCACCGCATCCCCTCCTCGGGCATGCAGTAGGAGCAGCGGAGGTTGCACCGGTCGGTCACCGAGATGCGCAGGTCGCGGACGGTGCGCCCGTGGGGGTCGACCAGAGGCTCGTCCACCCGGCCCAGGCTAGGGCCGGCCACGGCCAACGAGCGGCCTGGATCAGGAAAGCAACCAGCAGTTCACAGCACCCCCCGGCGGGATGCCGTCGCCGTCGGGCACCAGCGCCAGGCCGTCGGCCACCGCCATGGCCGTCAGGGCGTTCGAGGCCTGGCTGCCCTGCTCGCGCACCAGCCAGCGGGCCGGCTGCCCCCCGGCCGGTGGGGCCGCCCGCTCGGTGGCCACCCGGACGAGGTGGAGCTTGCCGTCGGGGCGGCGGGGAAGCCCGGCAGGGGCCTCGGCGGCCACGACCGGGCGCCACAGCCGGTCGCCGGTGAAGCCCATCCGCCGCCGGATGCCCGGCCGCCCGAACAGCTCGAACGACACCAGGCACGAGACCGGGTTGCCCGGCAGCCCGAACACCGGCGTGCCGGCGACGGTGCCAAAGGCGAAGGGCTTGGCCGGTCGGATGGCGACCTGGAACCACCGGAAGGTCCCACCCGAGAGCTCGTCCAGCACCCCCTTCACGTGGTCGGCCTCGCCCATCGACACCCCGCCGGTGGTGAGGACGGCGTCGCAGGTGGAAGCGGCCGTCTCGACTGCGGCACGGATCGCGTGGCGGTCGTCGGCCACGATGCCCAAATCCACGGCCTGGAAGCCCTGGGCCCGGACGGTGGCCAGCAGCGCCGGCCGGTTCGACTCGCGGATCTGGCCGGGCCGCAGCGGGCCTGGCCCCTCGACCAGCTCGTCACCGGTGGACAGCACCCCCACCCGGGCCCGCCGCACCACCGTGCAGGTGGCCAGCCCCAGTGAAGCCAGCACGCCCACCGCCCCCGGCGTCACCTCGGCGCCGGCCGGCAGCACCACGTCGCCGAACGAAGCGTCGCCGCCGGCCGACCGCACGTGGCGGCCCGGGTCGACGCCGACCAGCGCCTCGACCTCGTCGCCTCGCGGATCCCCCGGCCGGACCTCCTCGACCGGCACCACGGCGTCGGCCCCCTCGGGCATCGGGGCGCCCGTCATGATGCGGATGGCCTCGCCATCCCTCACCGCCAGGCCGGCCGGGTCGGCGCCCGCCGGCAGGTAGCCCACCACCCGGAGGCGACCGGGCGTGTCGGCCGCCCGCACGGCGATCCCGTCCATCCCCGAGTTGGGCCACGGCGGCACGTCCTCGCCGGCCACGACATCGGCGGCCAGGGTGCAGCCCACGGCGTCGGCCGCCGCCACCTCGGCCGGGCCGAGGGGCGTACAGGCCTCGAGCACCAGGCGCTGCACGTCCTCGAGCGGTGTCACCGAGCGAGCCCCAGGCGGCGCACCAGGTCGGCCAGCCGCACGGCCAGCGGGCCACCGATCGTGGGGTGGCCGAGGGCCAGCTCGACGTTCGAGCACAGCCAGTCGAGGTGGTTGCCCGTGTCGAAGTAGCCGCCCTCGAACGCCTGGGCGTCGACCCCCTCCTCCTGGGCCACCAGGCGGATGGCATCGGTCAGCTGCAGCTCGCCGAGGGCCCCGTGACCGATGCGGTCGAGGGCGTCGAAGATGGCCGGGGTGAACACGTAGCGGCCCAGGAGCGCCAGGTCCGAGGGGGCGTCTTCGAAGGCCGGCTTCTCGACGACGTCGAGGACCCGTCGGCCGTCGACCGCCGCCACCCCCTTGGTCGAGATCTCGGGCCCCGCGATCCGCATCACCGCCACCGTCGACCGGCCGCTGGCCTCGGTGCTGGCCACCATCTCGGTGAGCAGGGTGCTGGGGTGGAAGACGTCGTCGGGGAGCAGCACGGCGAACGGCTCGTCGCCCACCACCGGCCGGGCGACCCCGACGGCGTGGCCCAGGCCCCGGGGCTCGCCCTGGCGCACCAGGACCACCTCGGCCAGCTCGGCCAGCCGCCGCACCACGTCGAGCAGGCCCTGCTTCCCCGAGGCGGTGAGCGACGCCTCCAGCTCGGGCGCCCGGTCGAAGTGGTCGGCGATGGCCTCCTTGCCCCGGCCGACCACCATCACGACCCGCGTGCAGCCAGCGGCCACGGCCTCCTCGACCACCCACTGGATGGCCGGCCGGTCCACCAGGGTGACCATCTCCTTCGGCACCGCCTTGGAGGCCGGCAGGAAGCGGGTCCCCAGACCGGCTGCAGGGATGACAGCGGTGCGGATGGCGGCCATGCCCGATGTGCTAGCAGGTCGAGGTAGGGTTAGCACTCGGTCGGTTCGAGTGCTAACCGGAGAGGATGGCTGAGGGTGCCCACCTACGAGTACGCCTGCAGGCAGTGCGGCAACCACCTCGAAATCGTGCAGAAGTTCACCGACGACCCCCTCTCCACCTGCCCCAGCTGCTCCGGCTCGCTCCGCAAGGTGTTCGGCAACATCGGCATCTCGTTCAAGGGCAGCGGCTTCTACAAGAACGACAGCCGCAGCTCGGACAACGGGGCCAAGAAGTCGGAGAAGGAGCCGGCGGCCACCACCGGTTCGTCGACCTCGTCCGGTGACGGGGCCTCCTCGGGCGGCTCGGAGAGCTCGACCCCGGCCAAGAGCGACGGTCCCAAGGCCGACGCCCCCAAAGCCGCCTCGTAGGCCGTACCCTCACCGCAGCCGGGCGGCCGCCGGCACGGCCCGGCCTCGCTCCCCACCTCCCCCTCGCTCCGCTCCACGCCTCGCGCCCGCCCGGGGGTATCCATGTCACCCACCCGCATCCCGCTGCCCCGCCTCCTGGTCGCCCTGGGGCTGGGGTTGGCCACGTTCCTGGTCGTCCGTCCCGCCCTGGCCCCACCGGCCGGGAGCGGCGAGCTGGTCGAGGTCGTCGTGGTGGCCCGGCCCGTCTCGGGCGGGGCCACGCTGGTGGCGGCCGACGTCCAGGCCGCCCGCCTGCCCGCCGGGGTGCTGCCCGACGCCGAGCCGGCGGCCGCGCCCGTCGGCCACACCGCCCGGGTCGACCTGATCCCCGGTGAGGTCGTGCTCGCCGCCCGGCTGGGGCCCCGGGGGCTGGCCGCCCTGCTGCCCGCCGGGTCCCGAGCGCTGGCGGTCCCCGCGCGCCGCCGGCCCCGCCGCTCGAGCCCGGCCACCGGGCCGACGTGCTGGCCGGCGGCCGGGTGGTCGTCCCCGGCGCCTCGGTGCTGGCCGTCGACGACAGCGGCACCACCGTCGCCGTCCCCGAGCCAGCCGCCCCTTCCGTGGCCGAGGCCATCGCGGCCGGCGCGGTGACGCTCTCCCTCGCGGGATAGACCCCGGGGGAGGGGCGAAGCCCCCTCCCCGGACCCCCTCCGGACGCAACCCGTTCTGCCTCCAGGTTGTCGGCCGGGCGGAGCCCCGGCCTCAAGCGCGTCACGCGGGAGCGGCCGAAGCCCCCTCCCCCAGACCTCCCTCCCGGACGCGGCTCCTGTGCTTCGCAGGTTGTCGGCCGGGCGGAGCCCGGCCTCGGGCGGCCTAGCCTGCGCGAGGTGGGCGAGTCCGTGTCGAGGGGAACGACCCTGAGCGTCACCGACCAGGACGAGTGGCTGCGGCCCGACGCGCCATGACGAGGTCGTGCTCGAGGTTGGCGAGCCCGACCGGGCTCTTGGCGCCGCGGCTGGCGGCACCGCCCTTGCACCACTGGTCGGCGGGCTGGTGCTGGGGTTCAGCCTGGTGGTCACGCCTGCGGCTCGGCGGGTGCGCCTCACGGTGGCCGTCGGGGGGTGCGGGCCCGCCACGACGGCGAGGAGCTCGGGCCGCCGACCACGAACTGGGACAGGATGCGGCTGGGCGGGGTGGAGTGGCGGATGGTGGAGCCGCTGCAGGTCGAGGACTTGCTGGGGCACCTGTCGGTCGAGGACTTGGACGCTGGGCTGCGGGCCTACCTGACCTTCACCCCCGGGCACCTGGCCATCCGGCCCGCATGTTCGAGGGGTACGAACAGCACGCGCGTGGTGAGCGCCCGGGAGGGGTCCAGGGAGGCCGAGCTGCGAACCACCGTGACCAAGCGCACGCCCGGATGGGGCGCCCGCCGCGCCCACATCTGGCGCTGAGCCGCAGGCCGGGAGGCGGATCGGCCGCCCGAGGCCGGGCTCCGCCCGGCCGACAACCGGAGCGCAAGAGGAGCCGCGCCCGGGAGGGGGTCCGGGGGAGGGGGCTTCGGCCCCTCCCCCGGGGGACTACGTCCCGCCCAGGCTGAGGCCGTCGATGGCCAGGGTGACGCGGGCGCAGCTGCCGGTCGCCCACTCGAGGTCGGCGCCGACGTGGACCACCCCTTGCAGCATCCGGAGGAGGGTCGACGCGATCGTGCACTCCTTGACGGGCTCGGCCAGGGTGCCGCCGCGGATCATCAGGCCCTCGCACCCGACCGAGAAGTCGCCGCTGATGCGGTCGACGCCGGAGTGGAGCCCCGCCACCGACTGCACGTAGAGACCCTCGCCGACCGCGGCCAGGACCTCCTCGTGGGACAGCGTGCCCGGCGACGGGGCCACGGCCCGGGCGGAGATGCCGGGCGTGCCCTTGAACGAGCGGGTGGCCGAGGCCGTCGACGGCCGGCCGGCGGCCCGGCCCCAGCGGGTGTCGTAGAGGAACGACCGCAGGACTCCGCCCTCGATGAGGGGCGTGGGCCGGGTGGCCAGGCCCTCGGCGTCGTAGGCCGAGGCGCCCGACGCCGAGGGGTTCGTCGGGTCGTCGACCAGCGTGAGCAGAGGGCTGGCCACCTCCTCGCCCAGGCGGCTGCCGAAGAGGGACCGCCCCTTCAGCACGGCCTCGCCGTTGCACAGCGACGCCACCACGGCCAGCACCGACGCCGTGACCCACGGGTCGAGCACGACCGTGACGGTGGCCGAGGCGGGCTTGGCCGCCCCTTGCATCCGCGTCGCGTGGGTGACGGCGTCGCCCACCACCCGGTCGGCGTCGAGGTCGGCCACGGCCCGGCCGAACGAGAGCCCGCTGCCGGTGGTCGTGCCGTCGCCCTCGCCGGCCATGGCCAGGCACGACAGGTAGGCCGTGGTGCTGCGGCGGCTGGTCACCAGGCCGGTCGAGGTGGCCACCGCCACCTCGGTGCGCCCGTCCTGGTACTCGGCGAAGCGCAGGCCGCGGATGCCTGGATCGGCCAGCACCCGGCGCTCGACCTCGGCGGCCAGGGCCACCTTGTCAGCGGTCGCCGTGGCCGCCACGTCGTCGCGCCACAGGTCGAGCTCGACGGCCTCGACCCCGTCGGGCTGGGCCAGGCCCGCGTGCTCGTCGGGGGTGGCGAACGAGGCGTTGTCACGGGCGTCGGCCAGCGTCTCGGCCACGATGGCCGGGTCCAGCGAGCCGGCCCAGGCGAAGCCGATCCGCCGGTCCCGCACGACCCGCAGGCCCACCCCCTCGGAGGTGGCCGACGACAGCTGCTCGACCTCGCCGGCGCTGACCCGGGCGGTCAGCTCGGTGCCCCGCAGGACGTAGGCCTCGACCTGCTCGCCCGGCTCGCCCCGGTCGGCCACCTGGACGGCGAGGGCGACCAGGTCGTCGGGCCGTCCCGTCATCGGGCGGTGCCGCCGACGGTGAGGCCGCCGACCCGCAGCGACGGGATGCCCATCCCGACCGGCACGCCCTGGCCGTCCTTGCCGCAGGTGCCCGGCCAGCCCATGTCGAAGTCGTCGGCCAGGCCCTCGATGTCGAGCAGGGCCTGCGGCCCGTTGCCGATCAGGTTGGCGGCCCGCAGCGGCTCGGTGACCCGCCCGCCCTCGATGAGGAAGGCCTCGGTCATCCCGAACACGAAGTCGCCGGTGGCGGTGTTGACCTGCCCGCCCCCGAGCGTCTTGCAGAAGACGCCGTGCTCGACCTCGCCGATGAGGTCGTCGAGGGTGGTCCCCGGGTTCGGGGCCAGGAAGGTGTTGGTCATCCGCACCATCGGCAGATGCTGGTACGTCTCGCGGCGGCCGTTGCCGGTGGAGGGGCGGCCGGCCCGGCGGGCCCGGACCAGGTCCCACATGTAGTCCTGGAGGACGCCGTCCTGGATCAGGACCGTGCGCTGGGCAGGCGCCCCCTCGTCGTCCACCGCGAACGTCCCCCACTCGCCGGCCACGGTGGCGTCGTCGATGAGGGTCACCAGGCTCGACGCCACCTGGGTGCCGATCCGGCCGCGGAACACCGAGGTGTCCTTCTCGACCAGGTCGGCCTCGAGCCCGTGGCCGCAGGCCTCGTGGAACAGGACGCCGCCGCCGCCGGCGGCCAGCACGACGGGCACCACCCCGGCCGGCGCCGGCCGGGCGGCCAGCTTGCGGATGGCGGTGTCGGCCGCCTCGGCGGCCAGCTGCTCGACATCCCAGCGGTCGAACAGCTCGAAGCCAACCGACGCGCCGACGGAGCGGTGGCCCGTCTGCAGCCCGGTGTCGCCCTGGGCCACGCACTGGACGCCGAAGCGGGTGCGGGTGACGTCGTCCTCGACCAGCAGGCCGTCGCTGTTGGCGATGAGGGTGCGGCGGCGGTTGTCCGACGTCGAGGTCGACACCTGGGCGACGGCCGGCCGGCCGTGGCGGGCGGCCTCGTCGGCTGCCAGGAGCAGCTCGACCTTGCGGGCCTTGGCCACGTCCTCAGGCCGCTCCTCGACGACCTGGCTGCCCTGTGGCGTGCGACGGTCCAGGTCGACGACCCGGGAGGTGGCCCCGCTGACCCTGGCCGCGGCCGACGCCACCTCGGCGGCGGCCAGCAGCCCGGCCTCGGAGAGGTCGGCGGTGTGGGCGTAGCCGGTGGTCGGCCCCGTCACGACCCGCACGCCCGCCCCCCGCTCGCGCCCGGAGGTGAGCTCCTCGATCTTCCCGTCCTCGAGCCTGGCCGACGAGCTGCGCCGGTCCTCGGCGAACACCTCGGCGAACTCCCCGCCGCCCCGCAGGGCCGTCCCCAGCACCCGCGCCAGCACCTGCTCGTCGATCACGCTCGTCCTCCAGCATGGGGCCCGCCATCGCAGGTCCGGTCGTCGTTCGGTCGCCACCACGCTGCCGCACGGCGGCGAGTTCGGCGAATGCAGGCGCCGCGCCGGCGCCGCCCCGGGTGACGGCAAGGCGGGCGACGGCCCTACGCTGCGGCCGTGCCCGCTCGGGAGGAGGTCTCCGCCAGGTCGTCGCCGGCCGGGCGCGCCGCACCGCTGGCCAGGACCTGGCTCGTGGCGCTCGTGCTCGCTGTGCTGGCAGCGGGGTGCGGCGGGGCGACGAGGTTCGACGACGGGCTGAGCGAGGCCGGCGATCGGCTCCAGCCCGACACCACGGCCACCACCAGGCCGTCGACGACGGCGGGCGCAACCACCACCCGACCGGCCGAGGCGGCCGCCACGCCCCCTCCCTCGACCTCGGCGGCCAGGTCGACCCAAGCCGCGCCCAGGACGGCCGCCACTCGCGCCCCGGCGCCGACGACCAGCTCGGCCGAGCTGGCGATCCTGCGGGCGGCCAACGGCCCCCCCGGCGGGGCGGCCGGGTTCATCCTGCAGCCGACACCGGCCCGGTCGCTGGTGGTCGAGGTCCTGGAGGAGCCGGGCGCGTCCGCCAACCGGCCGGCGCTCGACCGGGTGCTGTCCGACCTGCGGCGGTACTCCGCCAAGCCGGTCTCCGAGGTCCACACCCCGCTGCCGCCCGGCTCAGCCGGGAAGCGGTGGACCGAGTCGGAGCTGGAGGCCCTGGCCGACCGGTCGGCCAAGGTGCCGCGCGGGCCTGACCGGTTCGTCCTGCGGCTGGTGTTCGTCCGCGGCCAGAACGCCCGCAGCCCCAACATCCTCGCCGTCACCTTCCGGGGCGACACCTTCGCCACCTTCCCCGACCGGTACGCGTCGACAGGCCAGCAGATCATCACCACGGTCACCGTGCACGAGCTCGGCCACCTCCTCGGGCTGGTCGACCTCTACCTCGACCGGGGCAGGGCCGACACCCGCAACGACCCTGCCGGAGGGGGCCACTCGAGCAACCCGGGCAGCGTCATGTACTACGCGGTCGACCCCTCGGTGCTCGGCTCGCTCTTCGGTGGGGCCAGCGACCGCTTCGACGCCCAGGACGAGCGGGACCTGGCTGCCATCCGGGCCGGGGCCGGCTTCGGCTCGAACCCCCGGTAGGGGCGGAAGGGCTCAGGCGGGCGGGCTGAGGTCGCCGGGTTCCACCCCGAAGCGGACGAAGTCGATCGTGGCGCTGACCCGGTTGGTGTCGGGCCGGGTGACCGGGGTGGCGCTGCGGAGGTCCTCGGGCACCTCCAGCCGCCGGATCCGGCGGTCACCGTCGACGTAGACGTCGACCCGGATGCTGTGGCTGACCTGGCCGGCGAGGGCCAGCAGGCGCGGCGCCGTGGCCGGGCTGGCGGCGCGGGAGGCGGCCACGGGGTCGCTGAACACGTCGTAGCGGATCGTGGAGGTGGCCTGGACCTGCAGCCCACCGAACACCGTGACCCGGGAGGCGCCCCGGACCAGGTCGACCGCCGACCGGGGGTCACCCGAGCGCAGCCCGCCCGGCAGGCTGAGGAGGCCGGCCGCTTCCGGGTCGGCGGCGGTCCAGGCGGACGTGCCGACCGGCCTCGACCAGGCCCGGTCGCCCACGGCCAGCACCTCGACCGGCGCCGCCCCGGGCGTGCTGGCGTCGGTCACCGTCAGCCGGGTCGCTGCCCGGGCCAGGTCGACCACGCCCTCGGCCCGCAGCCCGAACCGCTCGATCGTGATCTGGGCCGGGCCGGCGGCGACGGTGGCGTCCGGGGCCGCCCCCACCACCTCGGTCGGCGAGCCCGTCGGCGAGGTGCGGCCGCAGCCGACCACCAGGGCCAGGAGCGCCACAACGACACCACCGAACTGCCCGGCATCGTGTTGCACCGGGGCCTAACCTACGCCGCGGCCTGGAAGGAGACGAAGCTGGCACTGCACCGCGGAGGCACGGCCCAGCCCGTCGGTGGGCGGCTCCTGGGTCGGCCGCGCCTGCACTGGTGGCGCGAGATCCTCACCATCGCCGTCTTCTACGAGCTGTACTCGCTGGCCCGCAACACCCAGGGATCGGGCTCGACCTCACCGACCCACGCCTTCCGCAACGCCCGGGTCGTCATCAAGCTGGAGCGGGCGGTCGGGCTGTACCACGAGGAGTCGATCCAGAAGCTCTTCCTGGCCGCCCGGCCGCTGATCAAGGCCTTGAACGTGTACTACGGCACGGCGCACTTCGTCGTGACGGCCGGCGTCCTGATGTGGCTCTACGTCCGCCACCCCGACCGCTACCCCCGCTGGCGCTGGTCGCTGGCGTGCACCACGCTCCTGGGCCTGGTCGGCTTCGTCGCCTTCCCCCTGATGCCCCCCCGGCTCATCAGCCGCGAGTTCGACGTGGGGTCCTACCAGGACACCCTCCACACCATCGGCGGTCTCTGGAACTTCGAGGACGGCGCCATCGCCAAGCTGTCGAACCAGTACGCCGCCATGCCCAGCCTCCACTTCGCCTGGAGCCTGTGGGTGTGCCTGGCGCTGTGGCCCCGCCTGCGCAGCTCGTGGGGGCGCGCCCTCGCGCTCGCCCACCCCGTCATCACGCTGGTGGCCATCATCGCCACGGCCAACCACTACTGGCTGGACGCGGTGGGCGGAGCCGTCACCCTCCTGGGCGGCTGGCTCCTCGGCGGCCTCCTCTGCACCTGGGCGGTGAGCAGGGTGACCTCCCGACCTCGCCACGTCCCGCCCGAGGCCGAGCCGGTCCGAGGCGGCGAGCGAGGGCTCCCGGTCGGCCCGGTCAGCCCGGACAGCCGACCGGCGACCGTCGAGGCCGGGCCAGGGCCGCCCCGGGAAGAGGCCCCGAGCGAGCGACCGGAGCAGGGTCGCCCCCTCGTCTAGTCCGGTCGCCGCGCCGGGATCCACGTTCCGGTCACACCGGTCGGGCATCCTCTGGGCCGTGGACGTGGTCGGGAGGTGCGAGGCGCCAGGGTGCGAGCGCAGCACCCGGGTCCGGGTCGAGCTGCGAGGCGGAGGCCCCGAGCGCACCGGCCTGGCCTGCCCGCGCCACGCCACCCAGACCGAGCTCGGGGCGCTGCTGCGGGGCTGGTCGGCGGTGCGGCGGGCCTGAGCGGCCACGGAGTTGCGCCCGGGCCGGGTTTAGGCTCCGCGCTGATGACCCCCGTCGCCCCTGCCCCGGCCTGGCTGGCCGAGGTGGCCAAGGCGGTCGACACCCGCCTGGGGGCCCTGCTCGACGCGGAGGTGGCCCGGTGGGCCGACTTCGACGCCGATCTCGAGCCCCCGCTCGACGCCCTGCGCTCGTTCGTCCTGGGTGGGGGCAAGCGGCTGCGCCCCGCCTTCTGCCACTGGGGCTTCGTCGGCACGGGCGGCGACCCGACCGACCCGCTGTGGGTTGAGGCCAGCGCCGCTCTCGAGCTGCTGCACTGCTTCGCCCTCGTTCACGACGACGTGATGGACGGCTCGGGCACCCGGCGCGGCCTGCCCACGGTGCACGTCGCCTTTGAGCGCCGGCACCGCTCCGCCCGTTGGCGGGGCGAGGGCCGCCGCTTCGGCGAGGGGGCAGCCATCCTGGTCGGCGACCTGGCCTTCGTCCTGGCCGACCGGCTGCTGGGCGGAGCGCCACGACCGGCGTGGGAGGTCTGGGACGAGCTGCGCCTCGAGGTGAACGTCGGCCAGTACCTCGACATGCTCCACACGGCCATGGCCGCGCCCACCGTCGAGTCGGCCCAGCGGATCTGCACCTACAAGACGGCCAAGTACACCGTCGAGCGGCCCCTCCACCTGGGGGCTGCCCTGAGCGGGGCGGTCGACGACCGCACCCGAGCCGCCCTCAGCGACTACGGGCTCCCGCTGGGCGAGGCGTTCCAGCTGGTCGACGACCTGCTCGGCGCCTTTGGCGATCCCCGCCGCACCGGCAAGCCGGTGGGCGACGACCTGCGAGAGGGCAAGCCGACCCGGTTGCTGGCGCTGGCCCTCGAGCGCTCGACCGGCCGTGATCTCGACCTGCTGCACAGCCGGGTCGGTGCCGACGACCTGGCCGACGACGAGGTCCTGGCCATCCTGGCCGTCCTCGAGTCGACGGGCGCCAGGGCCGAGGTCGAGGCGGCGGTGGGCCAGCTGGCCGCCGCGGCCCTCGAGAGGGCGGCCGAGCTGCCCCTCACCGGTGAGGCCCGCACCGCCCTGGCCGAGATCGCCGCCTTCATCGTCGGCCGCGACCACTGAGGCCCGGCGGGCCGAGCCGGCCGGACACATCGCCCACTGGACGAGCGGCCCGCGGTCAGCCGCCGGCGTCAGGAGGCACCGGCCCCGGCGGCGCACCGGGCGCCGGCGGCTGAGCGGGTCCCGGAGGCCGAGCTCCCTGGGCCGCCCACTGCCCCCACCACGGGGTGGGCCACCACGTGGGGGCGGCGGCGGGA
Source organism: Acidimicrobiales bacterium (assembly GCA_030448245.1). GTDB lineage: Bacteria > Actinomycetota > Acidimicrobiia > Acidimicrobiales > JAUJNH01 > JAUJNH01. The sequence goes on along the minus strand of JAUJNH010000004.1, from coordinate 10,960 downwards.
GCGGCCGGGGCGGGGGGCGGCGGCGGCTTGCGCTTCGCGCTGAGCAGGACGACGGCCGGCAGCAGGGCCGGGACGAGGAAGGACAGGCCGGGCACGAGCGTCCTGGCCACCTGCTCACCGACGGTCCCGCCGCCGAGGAGCATCGGGTCGGCAGGGGGGCCTCTGAGCCACAGGATCATCGAGACCGCCGCCCAACCCAGTGGAGCCACGGCGCCGGCCGCGCCAAGCGCCACCAGCCACGAGGCCATCGACCGGTGCCGCAGCGGGCCGCGGCGCAGGGCCGTGGCACCGAGCCCGAGGAGGGCGAAGGCGATGGCGGCGGCGCCCGCCACCCTGGCCACCGCCCATGGGTAGCGGCCCCGGTCGGGCAGCAGCTGCACGACGGCCCTGATGGGCGCGGCCTCGACCGGCTGGTACCAGCCCCGGCAGCGGCTCCCGGAGGGCGGGGAGGGCGCCTGCTGCGGCGCCACCAGGGCGTCGACGAGCTGGCGGACCTGCGGGGTGCACACCACGACGATGACGGCCTCGTAGCCCTCCTTCTGGGCGAGCACCTGCAGCTTGCCGGTGTCGAGGGCGTAGCTCAGGCCGCCCCGGCCATCCGGCTGGGCCAGCTTCCGGTCGGGGTGGATGTAGCCCCCCTCCAGGTCCTCGGAGGTCCGGAACGAGCCGGCCGGCCGGTCGAGCGAGATCGCGACCTCCGAGGCCAGCTCGACGTTCACGTCCGGGGCGCTGGCGATGTCCAGCACGCTGATCTTGTCGCCGCCCGCAGCGTTGAGGGCCACGATGATCTCGAGCTCGTCGTTCTGGTGGCTGGCCGCCGCCGGGACGGCGGTCGAGGAAGCCATCGCCGCCGCGGCCACCAGCCAGGCCACGAGCAGGGAGCGACCCCGTCTCATCGCCCCGACGGTACCGACGTTGCACAAGCGACCGGGCTCGGGGAGCATGGCCCGATGCAGGTGGCTGTCGTCGGTGCCGGGCTGGGTGGGCTGTCGGCTGCGTGCCACCTGGCCGGGGCGGGCCACGAGGTGGTCGTCCTCGAGCGCCAGGACGTGCCCGGAGGGCGGTGCGGGCTGTGGGAGTCCGAAGGCTTCCGCATCGACACCGGGCCTTCGGTGCTCACCATGACCGGGATCCTGGCCGAGGTGTTCGCGGCGGCCGGTGCCGACATGGCCGACCACCTCACGCTCCAACCGGTCGACCCGATGTACCGGGCCACCTTCCCCGAGTCGGTGGGCGGCGAGATGCGGGTGCGCCACGGTCGCCCGGCCATGACCGAGGAGATCCGCCGCGAGTGCGGCACCAAGGAGGCCGAGGCGTTCGGCCGGTTCTGCGACTGGCTCACCCGCCTCGAGCGCCGGGTGCTGCCCGACTTCATCGACCGCAACTTCGAGAGCCCCCTGTCGATCGCCAAGCCCCTGTGGCCGGCGCTCGACCTGGTGCGGCTGGGCGGCTTCCGCAACCTGGCCAAGGTCGTCCAGTCGTACTTCGACGACCCCCGCCTGGTGCAGCTGTTCTCGTTCCAGTCGCTCTACGCCGGGCTGTCGCCGTTCGACGCCCTGGCCGTGTACTCGGTCATCACGTACATGGACACCGTCGAGGGCGTCTTCGCGCCCCAGGGGGGGATGCACGCCATCTCCCGGGGGCTGGCGGCGGCGGCCGGGAAGGCCGGCGTCAGCTTCCGCTACGGCGTCGAGGTCGACCGCGTGGTGCGGCGGGCCGGGACCAGCGGCCCGGCCATCGGGGTGCGGCTGGCCGACGGCGAGCTGGTTCGGGCCGACGCCGTGGTCCTGAACCCCGACCTGCCGGTGGCGTACCGCACCCTGCTGCCCGAGGTGACGCTGCCCATCCGGGTGCGCAAGGCCGAGTACTCGCCGTCGTGCGCGCTGTGGCTGGCCGGGGTGCGAGGGGCACCGCCGGCCGGGGTGGCTCACCACAACATCCACTTCGGCGACTACGACAGCGCCTTCAAGGCCCTGATCGGCGACGGCAACCTGCAGCCGGACCCCTCGATCCTGGTCAGCCTCCAGAACCACACCGACCCGACGTTGGCCCCCGAGGGCTGCACCACGATCTACGCCCTCGAGCCCACGCCCCACCTGGGCGGCCGCCCCGACTGGACCTTCGAGCGCGATCGGGTGAAGGAGCGCCTCGTCGGGCAGGTCAGGTCGCACGGCTACCCGGTCGACGACGTCGTGGTCGAGCGGTTCCTCGACCCGATGGACTGGGAGCGCCTCGGCATGGAGAACGGCGCCCCGTTCTCGATGTCCCACCGGTTCATGCAGACGGGTCCCTTCCGGGCCAGGAACGTCGACAAGCGCGTGCCCGGCGTGGTCTTCGTCGGCTCGGGCACCCAGCCGGGCGTCGGCGTGCCCATCGTCCTGCTCTCGGGTCGCCTGGCGGCCGAGCGGGTGGACGAGCTGCGAGAGGTGCGGGCCTGACGTGACCTCCCTCGAGGCCAGCTTCGAGCGGTGCCGCCAGCTGAACAAGCGGTCGGGCACCACCTACTACTGGTCCACCGAGCTCCTCCCCCGGGTGAAGCGCCCGTACGTGCACGCCCTGTACGGCTTCTGCCGCTACGCCGACGACATCGTCGACGACCTGGGACCGGTGCCCATCGAGGAGCGGACGGCGGCGCTGCGCGACTTCGGCGACCGCTTCCTGGTCGACCTGGCCGCCGGCCGCAGCGACGACCTGGTGTGCCGGGCGGTCGTGCACACGGCCAGGGCCTTCGACCTGGCCCCTGAACCGTTTCAGCGGTTCCTGCGCTCGATGGAGATGGACCTCACCGTCGACCGCTACGAGACCTTCGACGACCTGCTCGCCTACATGGACGGCTCGGCCGCGGTGATCGGCGAGCTGATGGTGCCGATCCTCGAGCCGGTCAGCTGCGAGGCCATCGACCGGGCCCGTGACCTGGGCATCGGCTTCCAGCTCACGAACTTCCTGCGCGACGTGGCCGAGGACCTCCAGCGCGGCCGGGTCTACCTCCCGCAGGAGGACGTGCGGAAGTTCGATGCGGCCGAGGCGTTCGAGCAGCGCCGCTGCACCCCCGAGTTCCGCGACCTTCTGGCCTTCGAGATCGTCCGGACTCGGGCCTACTACCTCTCCGGTGACATCGGCGTGGGCCTGCTGCGGGGCCGGGCCCAGCGCTGCGTCATGGCCGCCCGCTCGCTCTACGGCGGCATCCTCGACCAGATCGAAGCCGCCGACCACGACGTCTGGTCCGCCCGCGTCCGTGTCCCCGGCTGGCGCAAGATCGCCACCGGCCTAGGCGTCGTCCGCCCCTGAAGGCTTCGGCCCTCCCCCGGGCAGGTGGCTCAAGACGTTGACGATGTTGCCACTCGGGTCGCGGGCGAAGAAGCGGCGGACGCCCCAGGCCTCGTCGCTGAGCGGTTGGACGATCTCGATCCCACGGTGCACCGCCTCGGCGTGGACGGCGTCGACGTCGCCCACCTCGATCGACAACCGGGGCTGCACCGAGGCCGGTGGGGCCGCCTCGCCGTAGAGGTTCAGCTGCGCCGTCGGGTTGCTGGGCGAGGCAAGCGTCACGATCCAACCCAGGTCCATGGCCACCTCGAGGCCCAGGAACCCGGCGTAGAAGTCGCGAGTGGCGTCGATGTCGTCGGCCCGCAGGTGGGGCACCACCCGGCGGATGGCCACGCTGCTACTCGCCCCGGTAGGTGCCGAAGCTCCAGAGGTTGCCCTCCGGGTCGCGGACGGTGAAGCCCCGGGACCCGTAGTCCTCGTCCTTCAAGGGCCGCACGATCTCGGCGCCGGCGGCCGAGGCCCGCTCGAACAGGGCGTCGGGGTCGTCGCACACGACGTAGACCGAGTCGTTGCCAGGCGCCCGCTGGCCGAAAGGCGAGTCGTCCTTGCCGGCCGACCCGAACATGATCCCGCCTCCCAAGGGCCAGCGCAGCTCCCCGTGCTCGACGATCGACGGGTCCTCGTCCCGGGCGTAGACGGCCCGCTCCTCGAAGCCGAACGCCTCGACGAGGAACCGGCTTGCGGCCCGGGCGTCACGGAAGGCGAGGATGGGCCAGACGGCGGTGAGGTCGCTCATGCCACGGATGATGCCGCCTCGAGCGGAAGCGGGTCTTGGACGGATGGGACCTCGGCCGCCAGCCACTCACACGGTGGGCAACCGGCCAGCTGGGCGAAGTCCCGGTTGAGGTGGGGCTGGTCGTAGTACCCGCAGGCGGCGGCCACCGCGCTGAGCGTCGGCCGGGACGGCAGCTGCAGCATCCGCCGGGCCCGCTCGAAGCGCACCACCCGGGCGGCCAGCTTGGGGGACAGGCCGAACTCGTCGACGAAGCGGCGGGTGAGGTGCCGCCGGCCCCAGCCCACCTCGGCCGCCACCTCGGCGACCGGGATCGTCCCGCCCGAGCCCACCACCAGCCGCCAGGCCTCCTGGACCTCGGGGGCGACCGGACCTCCCCGGCCGAGGAACCTCCCGAGCACCTCGTCACAGGCTGCGAAGCGGGCCGCCCATCCCCGGGCTGCGAGGAGGCGCTCCCGCAGCTCGACGGCCCTCCTGCCGAGGACGGCGTCGCCCTCGACCGACTGGTTCCACAGCGACTGCGCCGGCCGGCCGAGCAGGCCCCGGCAGCCGAGCGGGGTCAGCTCGACGGCGACGCCTTCCTCGTTGCCGCCGCGGGCGATGAGGGCGGTGGACGCCTGCAGGCCCCCCACCACGACGTCGTAGCTGGCCGGCGCCTGGACCGGGTCGGTCTGCGCCACCACCCGGATGGGGTCGCCGAGGCTGACGATGAACGTCAGGTGCTGCGACGGCAGCCCTCGGTGGAGGCCGACCGGCATCCCGACCTGCCGGTAGCCGACGTAGCCGTCGACGAAGGGGCGCAGGGGCGGCGCCGGCCGCGCCGTGAGGTACTCGGAGCTCGGCCGGCCCACCCTCGCGACGATACGACCCCCACCCCGGGTTCAGCGGCCGAGGAGGTCGAGCGGCCCCGGGGGGCCTCGACGGGCGTACCACTCGAAGCCGTAGACGGCGGCGAAGTCCGACTCGGAAAAGCGCATGGCCGAGCAGGCCTCGGGGATCTGGCTGGCGTGGTCGGCCATGGCCTGGCGCTTGGTGGCCAGCACCGGGCGGACGTCGACGGTGCAGTCGATCTCGACGGTCGACAGGCCCAGGCCGGTGGCGGCCAGCCCGAGGCCGGCCCGATCGGTCTGGGCGCCGCTGCGGTGGGCCTCGACCACGAGGTGCGTCTCGACGAAGTGGAGGTACTCACGGTCGACCGTGGCCTCGTAGACGGTGGGGACGCCGGCCTGCTGCGCCGCCAGCAGCCCCACCCGGTGGACCTGGACGTGGTCGGGATGGCCGTACCCGCCGCCCTCGTCGTAGGTGACCAGGGCCGCGGCATCCTCCTCGACCAGGACGCGTCGGAGGCGCTCGGCCGCCTCCTCCACCGACGCCGCCGCGAAGGCCCCGAGCGCCAGGTTGGCCGGATCACCCGCCATGCCCGAGTCGTGGTAGCCGAGGAACTCGACCCGGGCCGCGCCCAGGCGCTCGGCCGCCCGGGCCGTCTCGGCCACCCGGCGCACCGACAGCGGCACCTCGGGACCGACCAGCGGCGACGCCGCCCCCCGCTCGCCCTCGGTGGCCAGCACCAGCACGGTCCTCCACCCGCCGGCGGCCAGCATCGCCATCGTGCCCCCGGTGAAGATGGCCTCGTCGTCGGGGTGGGCGTGCAGGAAGACCACGGTCCCGCGGCCCCGGCCACTCATGGCCCCAGCATGCCCGGGCCGCCGGCTGGGTATCTGGGGGCCATGGCTGAAGGACCCAACGTGCTCGTGCTGGCCGCCGACCTGTTCGAGGACATGGAGCTGCTCTACCCGGTGCACCGGCTGCGCGAGGAGGAGGTGGGCGTCACGATCGCCGGGCTCAGCCCCGACAGCCTGACGGGCAAGAAGGGCTACGGCCCCCTCGACGTCGACACCACGGTGGACCAGGTCGATGCCGCCAGCTTCGACGCCCTGGTGATCCCTGGAGGGTTCGCCCCTGACAAGCTGCGCCGGTCGAAGGACGTGCTGGCGCTGGTCGAGGCCTTCAACGCCGACAGCAAGCCGATCGCCTTCATCTGCCACGCCGGGTGGGTGCCCATCTCGGCCGGGATCATCAAGGGGCGGCGCGCCACCAGCGTCGACGCCATCCGCGACGACATGGTGAACGCCGGCGCCGACTGGGTCGACGAGGCGTGCGTGGTCGACGGCAACCTGATCTCGGCCCGCACCCCGGCCGACCTGGGGCCATGGATGAAGGCGCTGCTGGCGGCGCTGGACGCCGAGGGCGACGCCGCTACGTGACGGCCAGGTGGGCCGGTCGCTCGTTGTAGCCGGCCGGCTCGACCGAGAAGCTGGCCCGGGTCGACGACAGCGAGCGGAGGTCGAGGGCGTAGCGGCGCAGCTCGGCGGTCGGGACCACGGCCGTGATGACGGCGTCGCCCCTGCCGTCGACGTCCGCGCCCACCACCCGGCCCCGGCGCGACGTGAGGTCGCCCAGCACGTCGCCCTGCAGCTCGGGTGGGGAGGTGACCACCACCGTGCTGACCGGCTCGAGCACGACCGTGCCCGCCGTGGTCAGCGCCTCGGTGAAGGCCAGGGCCCCGGCCGCCTTGAAGCTCATCTCCGAGCTGTCGACCGAGTGGTACTTGCCGTCGGTCAGCGTGACCTTCACGTCGACCACCCGGTGGCCGGCCGGGCCGCCCCGGGTCATCGCCTCGACGACCCCCTTCTCGACGGCCGGGATGAGGTTGCGGGGGATGGACCCGCCCACGATGGCGTCGACGAACTCGAACCCGCCGCCTCGGGGCAGCGGCTCGACCACCAGGGTGCAGACCCCGTACTGGCCGTGGCCACCGGTCTGCTTTTTGTACCGGCCCTCGGCCGTGGCGGCAGCTCGGATCGTCTCCCGGTACGGGATGGCCACCTCGCCGACCTCCACCTCGACGGCGAACTTGCGCTGCAGCCGCTGGAGGGCCACCTGCAGGTGCACCCCGCCCCGGCCGCCCAGGACCGTCTGGTGGGCCTCGTCGTCACGGCGCACCACCAGCCAGGGGTCCTCCTGCTGCAGGCGGTGGAGGGCGGTCATGAGCTTGTCGTCGTCGGCCTTGCCCTTGGGGGCGATGGCCACCTCGTGGGCCGGCGGCGGGGGCGCCGACCAGTCGACGACCGCCTCGCAGCCCTTGGAGGCCAGCGTGTCGCCGGTCCCGGCGGCCCCGAGCTTGGCCACGGCGAAGACCTGGCCGGCCATCACCTCCTGGACGGGCTCGGTGGCCGCCCCCCGCACCGACAGCAGCTGGTGCAGCCGCTCGTCGGCCGCGGCCCGGGCGTTGCGCAGGACGGCGTCGGGTGTGATCGTCCCCGACAGGCAGCGGCACAGCGACAGGCGGCCCTGGAAGCGGTCGTCGATCGTGCGCCACACGACGGCCACGGCAGGACCAGCGGCGTCGCTGGCCAGCAGCTCGCCGTCGGCGAGCAGGGTGGGCCGGTCGGCCGGCGAGGGGCCGACCTCGCACAGGAAGTCGGCCAGGCGGTCGACGGCCACCCGCCTGGTGGCCGAGGCCAGCACGACGGGGTGCACCACGCCGGCGGCCACCCCGGCGGCCAGCGCCTTCTCCAGCTCCAGCACGCTGGGCACGTCACCGTCGAGGTAGCGCATCATCAGCTCGTCGTCGGCCTCGACGATCCCTTCGACCAGCTGGTCGTGCACGGCGTGCTCCTCGTCGACCAAGTCGTCGGGGATGGGGCCGCAGGTGGGCGTGCCGTCCTCGTAGGTGCAGCACTGGTCGGACAGCAGGTCGAGCACGCCGCGGAAGTCGGCCTCGGAGCCGACCGGCAGCTCGAGCGGGGCGATGCCCCGTCCGAAGCGCTCCTTCAGCTCGGCCACAACACGGTCGACCTCGGCTCGCTCCTTGTCGCATGCCGTCAGGACGACGAGGCGGGGCAGGCCCAGGTCGTCGCACAGCCGCCAGGCCAGCTCGGTCCCGACCTGGACGCCGTCGGCGGCGCCCACCACGATGAGGGCCAGGTCGGCGACGTGCAGAGCTGCGTCGACCTGGCCCAGCAGGTCGGGATCCCCCGGACAGTCCAGGAGCTGGAGCAGGTGGGGCTGCTCCTCCGGCCCGCCCGGCTCGACCCGCGGCGTCCAGGTCATGGCCGAGGCCGTCGTGAAGAGGGACCCGCCCCGCTCCTTCTCCTCGGGCTCGTGGTCGGAGACGGTCGTCCCGTCCTCCACCCGGCCCATCCTGCTGATCGCGCCACCCGTCGCCAGCAGCGCCTCGACCAGGGTCGTCTTGCCCGACCCGGTGTGGCCCACCACGGCGACGGTGCGCACCCTCTCAGGGGGGATGCCCACGAGTGTCCTCCGCTTCGCTCGGCCGGCGGCGTCCACCACCGGCGACGTCAACTCTTCGCACCTGCTTCGGGGGGGAGCCTCAGGGTAGCCACATCGCCGCGAGCCGTGGAGCCGGGACCCACGCCCGGCGGCCTGCCCTGAGTGAGGGCGCCGTCGTCGGGCTTGCTGCGAGGGGCCAGGTACCTTCGAGGGATGACCGGAAGCGAGCCCCTCACCGCAGCTCCGGGGGTGGTCACGGGCCTCGACGAGCTGCCGTTCGACAACCGGTTCACCCGCGAGCTGCCGGCCGATCCCGACCCCTCGAACCGGCGGCGCCAGGTGCACGGCGCCCTGTACAGCCGCGTCGACCCGACGCCGGTGGCGGCACCGGTCACCCTGGCCTGGTCGCCCGAGGTGGCCGAGCTGCTGGGCCTCGACCCCGAGCTGTGCCGGTCGGACGACTTCGCCCAGGTCTTCGGCGGCAACCGGGTGCCGGCCGGCGCCGACCCGTTCGCCATGAGCTACGGAGGGCACCAGTTCGGCAGCTGGGCCGGCCAGCTGGGCGACGGCCGGGCCATCGCCCTCGGCGAGGTGCTCGACCGCGACGGTCGCCACCAGACCCTCCAGCTGAAGGGACCCGGCCCCACCCCCTACTCCCGCCGGGCCGACGGCCGAGCGGTCCTGCGCTCGTCGCTGCGCGAGTTCCTGTGCAGCGAGGCCATGCACCACCTGGGCATCCCCACCACCCGCGCCCTGTCGCTGGTGACCACGGGCGACCAGGTGCTGCGCGACGTGATGTACGACGGCCACCCCGCCCCCGAGCCAGGTGCGGTGGTGTGCCGGGTGGCCCCGTCGTTCATCCGCTTCGGCAACTTCCAGCTGCCCGCCTCACGCGGCGAGCACGACCTGCTGCGCCGGCTGGCCGAGTTCACCATCCGGGCCGACTTCCCCCACCTCGACACCGCCGGGGCGACCTTCGAGACGAAGCTGGCCGCCATGTTCGCCGAGGTGTGCGAGCGGACGGCCGAGCTGGTCGTGCACTGGATGCGAGTCGGATTCGTCCACGGCGTCCTGAACACCGACAACATGTCGATCCTGGGGCTCACCATCGACTACGGCCCCTACGGCTGGCTCGAGAGCTTCGACCCCGCCTGGACCCCCAACACCACCGACGCCGGCACCCTCCGCTACCGATACGGCGCCCAGCCCCAGGTGGCCCACTGGAACCTCCTGCAGCTGGCCAACGCCCTGGCTACCGTGACCGACGACCACGAGGCCCTGCAGGTGGCGCTCGACCGCTACGGCGACGCCTACAACGAGGGCTTCGCGGCCATGACCAACGAGCGCCTCGGCTGGGGAGCACCACGCGACGGTGACGACGCCCTCGCCGCCGAGCTGTTCTCCCTCCTCCCCCGCACCGAGGTCGACCAGGTGCTGTTCTTCCGCGACCTCGCTGGCGTGCCGGTCGACCCCGCGGCCACCGACGACGAGCTCCTCGCCCCGCTGGAGGCCGCCTGGTACCAGCCCGAGGAGCTGGCCGGCGAGGTGGGCCAGGCCATGGTCGGCTGGCTGCGGGCCTGGGCCCGGCGGGTCGTCGACGGCGGTCTGGCCGACGACGAGCGGCGGCGCCGGATGGACGCCCTCAACCCGCGGTTCGTCCTGCGGAACTACCTGGCCCAGGAGGCGATCGACGCTGCCGAGCAGGGCGATGCCGCGCTGCTGCTGGAGCTGTTCGACGTGCTGCGCCGCCCGTACGACGAGCAGCCGGGGAAGGAACGTTTCAGCGCCAAGCGGCCCGACTGGGCCCGCCAGCGGGTCGGCTGCTCGATGCTGTCTTGCAGCTCCTGAGGCCGCCCTACTCGGGGATGTGGCAGACGGCCTCCACGTTGTTGCCGTCGGGGTCGCGCACAAAGGCGCCGTAGTAGCCGGGGTGGTACTCGGGCCACAGCCGTGGCTCGTGCAGGACGGTGACGCCGGTGGCCAGGGGGGCGTCGAAAAAGGCGCGCACGGCGGGCCGATCCGTCGCCGCGAAGGCCACGTGGACCTCACGGCCGGATTCGCCGCCGGCGTAGGGGCCGAGCCAGAAGGTGGGCTGGGTGCCGACGCCGTACCCGATCACCTGACCGAAGTCCAGGACCCGACCTCCGCCGAGGGCAGCCAGCACCGAGTCGTAGAACGCGGCGCTGGCCTCGACGTCCCGGCACTGGATCGCGAGGTGGTCGAGCACGACCGGATCCTACGACCCGGCTGGCGTCGTCGGCGCGGTGGGCGGCCGGCTTGAAGCGCCCACTCCAGGCGCTTCACCATGCTTCTCCGCCAGGTGACGGATCGACCGGCCGTGCTCACCGAAACGCTGGTGAGCACCCGGTCGGGATGAGGGTCGTGTCGGAGGAGCTGCGGCCGGAGTCCTGACACTAGGTTGGCCAGCGTGCGGCGTTGGATGGCGGTGGTGGTTGGTTGTGGTGTTGGTGCCGTTACTGGTGCCGGCGCCGGCGGGGGCTGTGGTGGGGCGGGTGGTGGCGGGGTCGGGGCGTGATGCGTCGGGTGATGGTGTGCCGGGCGGGGTGGTGGAGGAGGTGGTCTCCAGCGGGGCTGATCGAGCGGCTC
>JAUJNH010000003.1:342578-347065 GCA_030448245.1 Acidimicrobiales bacterium | reverse complement strand
CTTCAACGTCATCAACCCCAACGCCAGCCGCTCCTGCGGCTGCGGCAACAGCTTCTCGTAGGCCGGCGCTCACTCGCTCGCTGCGCTCGCTCCGTTCGGGCGGGTCTTGTCGTCGGCCTTTCGGCCGGCTCACTGTTGCGGCCACGGGAGCAAGCTCCCTTCCGGCCGCATGACGAGGGGGCTCCGCCCCCTCGAGCTCCCCGGGGTCGCGGGTTGCTGTCCCCCGGGATGGCTGAGCGTGCCGACGTCCAGCGGCGGGGCCGCTGGGCTCCGGCCCGTCCTCGCGATGGCGCTCATTCCAGTGGACGCGATTCCCGGCTCACGATCGAACGGTCGGGAGCCGAGCCTCGGCCGAGGTGGCGAGCGGTTCAGGCGCCGGGCGGGCGGTGCTCGTCCATGGGGTTCATTCCAGGAGACGCTGCAGGGCGGCTTCGGCTTCGGAGGTGCCGTAGAGGCCGTCGATGCGGTCTTGCACCGTGCCGTCGGGTGTCACCAGGAACAGGACGGGCTCGCTGGCCAGGCCGAACGCCTTGACCGCCGGAGCCAGCGGGGTCCGGGTGACCTCCGGGCCGGCGGGGCGGGTGGCGTAGACCTCGAGGTGCACGAAGCCGACCGTGTCGCCGACGTCGGACGCGGCGTCGAGGAGGATGTCGAGCACCGGGCCGCACGTCGCCGTCTGGCAGAAGGCCGGGGTGGCCACCAGCACCGCCAGCGGGCGGCCCGCCTTTAGCGCCTGGTCGAGGCTGAGGTCGTGCCACGGGCAGGCTGGCACCCGGGTGCAGACGGGATCCACGCCGGCGTTGCCGGCGGGCGAGGGCGTGGCCACGGCCGGCACCAGTTGGCCCGGCCCGAGCCCCGGACGGGCGTCGACGATCATGATCGGGGCAGTCGCCTTCTTCCCCTCGACCGTGGCCTGCGCCCAGACCGTGCCCTTCGGCGCCAGCTCGGCGTCGACGGTGAAGTAGGGAGGCGCCGGGGCGGCGTCGGTGAAGACCCGCCCTCGGACCACGGGGGACGTAAAGCGGTCCTGGGCCGGGCCGAACTGCAGCGTCACCTCCTTCGGGGTGACGTACTCCTGGTCGTCGTCCTGCAGCACGAAGGCCAGGCGGGTCGACCTCCCGGCCTCGGCCTCCGGGGTGACCACCAGGAGGTTGAGCCCGCCTCTGGCGGCCTCGCCACCGCCCCGGGACGTGGACGCGGATCCGCAGGCGCCGAGGGCCACGGCCCCGGCACCGGCGGCGAGGAAGGTCCGTCTGGACAGCACCAGGCCAGTCTGGTCGACGCCATGTCGGCAGGTGCAGCCGCCTCGCCGTCGCGCCCGGCCCGGGCGGGCGGAACGGCCACACTGGGCCACGTGCTCACCGTCGACGGCCGCCCGGTGGCGTTGCAGCCCGGCGACGAGCAGCGCAGCCTCCTCGAGGTGCTCCGGCTGCGGGCCGGCGCCACCTCGGTGAAGGACGGCTGCTCGCCGCAGGGCCAGTGCGGCTGCTGCACCGTGCTCGTCGACGGCCAGCCCCGGGTGGCCTGCGTCACCTCGACCCGGCGGGTGCTCGGACGGGCGATCACCACGGTCGACGGCCTGCCCGCCGCCACCCGGGCGGCCTGGGCCGGAGCACTCGTGGCCACCGGCGGCAGCCAGTGCGGCTTCTGCACCCCGGGCATCCTGGTCCGCCTCGCCGCCCTGGCCGACCCCACGCCACCCAGGGTCGAAGACGCCCTCCTCGCCCACCTCTGCCGATGCACCGGCTGGCGCACGATCCTCGACGCGGCAGCGGTGATGGCCGCTGCCAGCGGCCCGGCACTGGCCATGCGGGATCTGGCTGCCGCCGCCGCCCGGGCCACGCTCGAGGGTGGCGTGGCCCAGCGGGTGGGGGTCGACGTGGTCCTCGGCCACGGCGGGTTCGCCTCCGACACGGCGCCGGCCGACGCGCTGGTGGCGGTGCCCGACAGCGCCGGCGGCTGGGCCGTCGCCGAAACGCTGGGTGAGGCGCGGGCGGCGGCCGGCAAGGTCCAGGGGCGACGAACCACGCTCCCGCTGAGCTGGCCGCTCGACCCACCGGCCGGCGACTGGGACCTGACGCTGTCGACGACGTGGGTCGAGCCGGCGTACCTCGAGCCCGACTGCTCGTGGTGCGAACCTGGCGGCGAGCCCGCCAGCCCGCTGGCCAACGGCGGTGCCTTCGGCGGGAAGCTGGCGTCGCCGGTCGCCGCCGCCGCCCGCCGCCTGGCCGACGAGCACGGCCGCGCCGTCGTGGCCCAGTGGAGCCGTGAGGACGTGGTCCGGCTGGGCCCCAAGCGACCGCCCCTCGCTCTCGGCGCCCGGGCCGACGGCACCGGCCACGTGCGGGTGGCCAGGACGCCCGGGATCGTCGAGGCCATCCGGTCGGTGGCGCCGGCGTGGGTGGTGGAGGAGGTGGACATCCCGGGCCCGCCGACGTCCGCCGCCCTGCGCGGCGCAGGCTGGGTCGAGGCGGCGGCCGTGGTGTCCGTGCTGTCCGTGCTGGCGGCCGGCGGCGGTCCCCGGTGCGAGGTCACCGCCCCGAGCGGGGCCTGGGCCGCCGCCTCCGTCGCCGACGACGCCGTCGACGTCGAGGTGGCCTGCGGCCCTGCCCTCGACGAGGTCGTGCTGCGCTCGTGGTGTGTCGGTGCCGCCCACCAGGCGCTGAGTTGGGTCCGGTCCGAGGGGCTGGCCACCGACGCCGCCGGCGACGTGCATGACCTCACCATCCGCAGCTTCGGCGTCCTCCGAGCTCGCGACACCCCGCCGATCACCGTCACCATCCGCGCCGATCCGGGGCGGGAGCCGGTGCGGGGGTCGGACGCCGTCTTTGCCGCCGTGGCCGCCGCTGCGTGGCGGGCCGAGGGCCTGCCGGCACGCTGGCCCTGCCGGCGCTAGTCGCCGCGCAGCACCTCGCGGACGAACAGCTCGACCCGCACGTCCACCTGGTCGCCGAACACCTGCACCACCAGGTCGATCACGTCCTCGGGGTCACTGAGCCCGAGGTGGCGGCTCAGGAGGCGGACGTCGTCGTCGTCCTCGCCGAGGCGGTGGGCGAGGCACTTGAGGGCCAGGAGCATCTCGGGCGACGCCGACTGCACCCGAAGCCCGGGCACCTCGAAGACGCTGGTGATCCACGGGTCGGTGCCCACGAGGAAGCCCTTGACGCTGTCGTTGAGCCATCCCTGTGGCAGGTCGAGCTCGTCGGCCACCACGGCCGCCTCCTCGTACACGATCAGCTTGGGCTCGAAGACGGCATCGACGTCACGTGTGGCCCGGCGCTCGTCGAAGGCCAGGGCGATCGCGGCTCCTCCGACCACGTACAGCTCGCCGACGACGTGCCGGGCGGCCAGCCGCTGACCCAGGGCCGTGAGGGCGCGCATGATCTCGGCGCGGTCCACTGGTCACACCCGCTGCAGCGTGGTGGCACCGATGAAGAGGCCGCGGCGCCGGAACGCGGCCGGCGACTGCTGGATGGCGGTGGCCCGGAGGCCCGGCGAGTCCGACGCGAACCACATCCGACGAAGGAAGCGCCGTGGCTCGACGCACCAGCCGGGCCGCACGAGGTCGTGGTGGAAGGCCAGGTGCTCGGCGAGCGCGGCCAGGTAGGCGTCACCCACCTCGTCGAAGGGCGGCGGTTCGTCGTCGACCAGCGCCTGCCTCTCCTCAGGCAAGGCCCGACCGAAGGCGTCGAGGAAGTCCCGGACGGCGAGCCGCCATGACTCCCCAGCCAGCGCTCGCTCCGCGACCACCCGAAGCTTGTCCGGTGGGCGCACCCGCGGCACTGTAGGCGGGCAACATTCCGCCGCTAGGTTGCTTGCGTGACCACGCCGATCGGCCCGTACTCGCCCATCGTCGAGGCCGGCGAATGGCTCATCTGCTCGGGGCAGCTGGGTCTGGTGGACGGCGAGCTCGTCGACGGCGTGGCCGCCCAGACCACCCAGGCCCTGAAGAACGCCGAGGCGCTCCTCGCCAGCCGGGGCGCCGGCCTCACCGACGTGGTGAAGACCCTCGTTTTCCTGGCCGACATGGCCGACTTCGACGCGGTGAACCAGGCCTATGCCGCCTCCTTCGGCGGTCACCGCCCCGCCCGGTCCACGGTGGGCGTGGCCGCCCTGCCCAAGGCGGCAGCAGTCGAGATCGAGGTCTGGGCCCACAGGCCGAAGGACTAGCGTCCGGGCCGTGGCCGGACCGATCCTCGTCATCGTCGCCCTGCTGGCCCTGATCCCCGCCTTCCTGGTCGGCGGCGGCCTCCTGGTGGCCCTCATCGGCCACCTCTTCGTCACCAACGCCGAGCACACCCACAAAGGCTCCGAGCTGATCGACACCAACATCTGACCCTTCACCGCCCCGGAGGCGTCGGGGGAGTTTGAGGGGGCGGAGCTTGGCGGAGCCCCCTCATCACGGGGCCGGAAGGGAGCTTGCTCCCGTGGCCGCAGAGGTGAGCCGGCCGAAGGCCGTCCTAAAAACCGCCGGAACGGAGCGAGCG
>JAUJNH010000003.1:260828-342478 GCA_030448245.1 Acidimicrobiales bacterium | reverse complement strand
CCCGCCCGAACGGAGCGAGCGAAGCGAGCGAGTGAGGCGCGGACTTAGATCGTCCACCTCGACTGGCCGAAGCGGTAGCCGACCGAGCGGACGGTGTGGATCAGGTTGGCGTGCTCCTCGCCCAGCTTGGCGCGGAGGCGCCGGATGTGGACGTCGACGGTGCGGGCGCCGCCGTAGTACTCGTAGCCCCACACCCGGCTCAGCAGCACCTCGCGGGTGAAGACCTTGCCGGGGTGCGAGCTGAGGAACTTCAGCAGCTCGTACTCCATGTAGGTGAGGTCGAGGGGGTTGCCGTCGATGGCGGCCTGGTAGGTCTCGAGGTTGAGCACCAGCGGCCCGTACTCGACCAGCTCGGGGCGGGTGCCGCGACCGGCCCGCCAGAAGAGGTGCTTGAGGCGCGCATCCAGCTCGCCGGGCTGGAAGGGCTGGAGGCAGAAGTCGTCGAAGACGTCCTCGCGCAGCTCGAGGTCACGCATCTGCGACGGGCCGATCAGCAGCATCAGCGGCTCGAGGGGGAGGTCGCGCTTGCGCAGCGCACGGCACAGGGCGAACGCAGCTTCCGGGTCGCCGTCGGCGATGACGACGGCGCCGGACCAGCCGTCATCCGGCTCCTGCTGCTGGGCTTGGCTCGACGTCGTGACGGCCTTCCACGGGTAGCCGGACAGCTCGAGCGCCTGCACCAGGGCCGGGGGCGGCGGGTCCGGGTAGACCAGGAGCGGCTCCATGATCGGCTCCCTCACAGCCGTGGCAGGTAGCGATCGAGCTCGAACTGCGAGATCGCCGACTTGTAGGCGGCGAACTCGTCGCGCTTGTTCCGCAGGAACCACTCGAAGACGTGCTCGCCGAGGATCTCGGCCACCAGCTCGCTCTCCTCCATGAGGTCGACGGCCTCGGCCAGGCTGGACGGGAGCGAGCGGATGCCTTCGGCGGCCCGCTCCTCGTTGGTCATCTCGTAGATGTTCGACGCCGACTCGGCGGGCAGCTCGTAGCCCTCCTCGATCCCCTTGAGGCCGGCACCCAGCACACAGGCGAAGGCCAGGTACGGGTTGCAGGCCGGGTCGGGCGACCGGTACTCGATCCGGGTGCTCTCGTCGCGCTTGGCCAACGGCACCCGCACGAGCGCCGACCGGTTGTTTCGAGCCCAGCACACGTAGGTGGGAGCCTCGTAGCCCTGGATCAGGCGCTTGTAGCTGTTCACCGTCTGGTTGGTCACCGCGGTGATCTCGGGGGCGTGGCGCAGCAGGCCGGCGATGAACGACTTGGCCACCTTGGACAGCCCTGAGTCGTCGCCCTTGTCGACAAAGGCGTTGGTGTCACCCTCGAAGAGGCTGAAGTGGGTGTGCATCCCCGAGCCCTGCACGCCGACCAGCGGCTTGGGCATGAAGCTGGCGTACACGCCCTCGCGCTGGGCGATCTCCTTGGTCACCTGGCGGACGGTCATCACGGTGTCGGCCATGGACAGGGCGTCGGTGTAGCGCAGGTCGATCTCGTGCTGGCTGAGGGCGTCCTCGTGGTGGCTGTACTCCACGGGGATGCCCATGTCCTCGAGGGCGTGGACGGTGCGGCGCCGCAGCTCCCAGCCCTTGTCGGCGACGGTCAGGTCGAAGTACGAGCCGGCGTCGAGCGGGCGCAGCGGCAGGGTGGGGTCACCGCTCTCGAAGTAGAACCACTCGAGCTCGGGCGCGGCGTAGAACTGGAAGCCCTTGGCGTGGGCCCGGTCGAGGGCCCGGCGCAGCACCTGGCGGGGGTCGCCCTCGAACGGGCTGCCGTCGAGGTTCTTCACGTCGCAGAAGATGCGGGCCACGGCCGTCTCACCCATGCGCCAGGGCAGCAGCGAGAACGTGGTGGGGTCGGGCTTGCCCAGGACGTCCGACTCCTGGGTGCGGGAGAACCCGTCGATGGCCGACCCGTCGAAGGTCATGCCCTCCTCGAGGGCGTTCTCCAGCTCGGCCGGCGTGATGTCGTACACCTTCGGCACCCCGAGCACGTCGGTGAACCACAGCTGAACCGTGCGGACGCCGCGCTCCTCCACGGTGCGCAGCACGTAGTCCTGTTGGCGTTCCACCCCTGCACTATCGCACCCGCCAACGACCAGACCCGGCGCTTCACACTCAGTTCACAAACAGGCAACGGGAGGGAAACCGCCGGCTGGGAGCCTGCGCCGGCCTCGCGCCTAGGGTGCGCCGGCCACCACCAACGAAGACGAAGGAGACCCGGTGCAGCCCCGTACCCCCGATGAGGTCCTCAAGCTGGTCACGGACGAGGGCATCGAGTTCATCGACTACCGCTTCTGCGACCTGCCCGGGCTCATGCAGCACGTGTCGGTCCCGGCCAGCCAGCTGAGCGAGGACGTCTTCACTTCACCGAGGGCCACGGCTTCGACGGCTCGTCGGTCCGGGGCTTCCAGCAGATCCAGGAGTCGGACATGATCCTGCTCCCCGACGCGAACACCGCCTACGTCGATCCCTTCCGGGCCAGGAAGACCCTGAACGTGCACTGCTTCGTGCACGACCCGATCACCGGCGACCCCTACACCCGGGACCCGCGGTACGTGGCCAAGAAGGCCGAGGCGTACCTCAGCTCCACGGGCGTGGCCGATCGGGCGTTCTTCGGGCCCGAGCCGGAGTTCTTCATCTTCGACGACGTGCGCTTCAGCTACACGGGCCACTCGTCGTTCCACTCGGTCGACTCGGTCGAGGGCGTCTGGAACACCGGACGCGACGAGCAGCCGAACCTGGGCTACAAGCCGCGGACGAAGGAGGGGTACTTCCCGGTCCCGCCCATGGACCACTACCAGGACCTGCGCTCGGAGATCGCCCACACCCTCATCCAGCTGAACATCCCGGTGGAGCTGCACCACCACGAGGTGGCGTCGGGTGGCCAGGGTGAGATCGGCATGCGCTTCGACACGCTGCTGGCCATGGCCGACAAGCTCGTCACGTTCAAGTACGTGGTGAAGAACGTGGGCTACGCCTTCAACAAGTCGGTCACCTTCATGCCGAAGCCCCTGTTCGAGGACAACGGCTCGGGCATGCACACCCACCAGTCGCTGTGGAAGGGCGACGACCCGCTCTTCTACTCGAGACCGGCTACGCCGGCCTCAGCGACATCGGCCGCTGGTATATCGGCGGGCTGCTGAAGCACGCCGGCGCCATCTGCGCCTTCACCAACCCGACCACCAACTCCTACAAGCGGCTGGTGCCGGGCTACGAGGCGCCGGTCAACCTGGTCTACAGCCAGCGCAACCGGTCGGCCTCGTGCCGCATCCCGCTGGCCCAGAAGAGCCCCAAGGCCAAGCGGGTCGAGTTCCGGTGCCCCGACGCGTCGTCCAACCCGTTCCTGGCCTTCGCCGTGATGATGATGGCCGGCGTCGACGGGGTCCTGAATCGGATCGAGCCGCCGGCCCCGGTCGACAAGGACCTGTACGACCTGCCGCCCGAGGAGCTGGCCATGGTCCCGCAGGTGCCGAGCAGCCTCGACGAGGCCCTGCTGGCTCTCGAGGCCGACGGTGACTTCCTCCGGGCCGGTGGCGTCTTCACCGACGACATCATCGAGACCCACATCACCTACAAGCGCTCGAAGGAGATCGACGCCCTCCGCCTCCGCCCCCACCCCTACGAGTTCGCCCTCTACTACGACATCTGATCGAGTGCGGCCGGGAAAGAAGCGGTGAGCAGCCGGTGACGCCGACAGACACCTTGGCTTCGGCCACCACACCCTGGCGGCGCCGCGTACCTGCCGGGTGATCGCTTTCGGAGGTCGACCAGCGCATCGTTCCCCTCGCCATCCCGACACAGCGTCACGGTTGCCGGGTTCGCCGTGCTGCAACGCCAAGCGCTTGGAGAGCGATGAGTTCGACCCTGCCGCTCCGTCTCCACACCACCATCCGCGGGGCGCGGGTGGGGCGAGAGGATCAGTGTGAGGAGGAGAGATGCCGGAGACGTTGGTGCTGGTGGGGACGGCCAAGGGGCTGTTCTCGTTGCGCTCGACCGACGGTCGGCGCAGGTTCGACGTGGAGGGCCCGACCCTGGTCGGCGAGGAGGTGTACGCCACCTGCATCGACTCCCGTGAAGCGACGCCTCGGCTCCTCGCCGGTTCGGCCAGCATGCACTGGGGGCCGATCGTGCGGCGGTCCGATGACCTCGGCCGGACGTGGAACGAGCAGGACCATGCCGCGCTGGCCTTCCCCGGCGACGCCGGAGCCGCCCTGGCCCGCATCTGGCAGCTGGCTGCCTCCGGCCCCGAGCAGCCCGACGTCGTCTACGCCGGCGTGGAGCCTGCGGCCCTGTTCCGCAGCGACGACGGCGGCCGCCACTTCTCGCTGGTCCGCGGCCTGTGGGACCACCCGCACCGGCCCCAGTGGAACCCGGGGGGCGGCGGCCTGTGCCTGCACACGGTGCTCGTCCACCCTGACGACCCTGCCCGCCTCCTCGTCGCCATCTCGGCCGGCGGGGTCTACCTCAGCGACGACGCAGGCGACAGCTGGCGGGCCAGCAACGCAGGGATCGTCGCCACCTTCCTGCCCGACGCCCCGGTCCCCGAGTTCGGTCAGTGCGTCCACAAGGTGGCCCGCGACCCCGGGAACCCCGAACGGCTCTACCTGCAGCACCACGACGGCATCTACCGCAGCGACGACGGTGGAGGGTCGTGGTCGCCGATGGCGTCGATCGCCGGCGTGGACTTCGGGTTCCCCGCGGTGGCCCACCCGACCAGGCCCGACACCGCCTACCTCATCCCCTTGCAGGGCGCCGAGTACCGCTGCACCCCGGGCGGGCGCTGCACCGTGTGGCGGACCACCGACGCCGGCGCCTCGTGGTCACCGCTCACCGATGGGCTGCCCCAGGCCGATGCGCACCTGACGGTCCTGCGCGACGCCTTTTCCACCGACGGCGACGAGCCGGCCGGCCTCTACTTCGGGACCCGCAGCGGCGAGGTCTACGGGTCGGCCGACGACGGCGACTCGTGGCGGCTGCTGGCCGCCCACCTGCCCCCGGTCCTGTCGGTGCGGGCCGCCCCCGTCGGCTGACCGGCGCCCCATGGAGATCCGGGTCCGAGTGCCGGCGGCGCTGCGGGAGGTGGCGGGCGGGCAGCCGGTGCTCACCTGTCACCTGGCCGACGGAGCAACGGTCGGCGACCTCCTCGACGTCGTCGCGGCCAGCCACCCGGCCCTGGAGCGGCGCATCCGCGACGAGCAGGGGACGCTGCGGGCGCACGTCAACCTCTTCGTCGGCAACGAGGACGTGCGCAGCCTCTCGGGCTCGGGCACGGTGCTCGGCACCGATGACCAGGTGTCGGTCCTGGCCGCCATCTCGGGAGGCTGACGGGGTGGTGAGTGCTCGGGCTCAGGCGTGGTCTGCGGCGCAGCCCGTGGGGCAGGGTGACGGCGACCCAGCGGCGGCGATGAGGCCGGCGATGCCTTCGTCGTCGACCCAGACCGTCTCGCACTCGAGGTTGCAGCGCTCCTGGCCGTGGAGGCCGCGGACCCTGCGCCCGGCGTCGGCCGCCATCCCGGCGATGTTGTGGCGGACCACCGGCACCCACGAGTAGCGGGCCGACCCGTCGGGGGCGCAGCGGAGGGGGGAGACGTCGTCGACGTGCGCCGAGATCCGCCCCCCGCCGACGATGACGTGAAGGCTGTTGGTTGGCGAGACCTCGCGGTAGGAGACCTTCCCAGGGTGGAAGATCCGGCCCAGGCGGCCGTCCCGCCGGAAGCGCGTGCTGGCCTCGAGCGCCTCGATGAGCTTGGGCGCCGCCTCACCGTCCTCCTGCACCGGCGGGAGGGCCGTCTGGCGCCACCTGGCCAGGAGCCGGCCGACGGAGCGGCCGGTTGCCGCGGTGGAGGCCACCTCGCTTCTTCGGCGCAGCAGGCACGGGCAGATGACCTGGGCTCCTGGGGCGGGGCCGCTGCTGGGTCACCTCGGCTCAGGTGCGGGAGACGACCTTCTCCACGAGGGCGCGCTGCAGGTCGGCCGGGAAGGGGGCGCCGGGGTTGAGGAAGGTCAGCCGGCTGACGGCTTCTCCCTTGAACACGATGATGAGGTCCTGCGTGATCGGGATCGCTGGACCTCCGGGAAGCTGCATCGTCGTCGTGGTCCTGGACGCCGAGGTCAGCTGACCCAGCTGCGGGAACTCGAGGGGAGCCACCTCGACCGGGCCGGGCGTCGCCCCCTCAGGTGCATTCCGCTTGACGCCGGCCGTGAACACCTCCTTCGAGCAGCTGGTCAGCTTGTCGCTCCCCGCGAAGGCCATGGCCATCGCCTGCACCGCCGGCATGGGGACGTACTCGACCGTCGACGCCACCTGGGTGGCGATGCCGCGGACGTAGGTGGGCGACGAGGCGCTGCCGACGCCCCGGGCGCTCACGCCGAGGCAGGTGGTGAGCGCCTGGAAGGTGGCCTCCTGATCCAAGCCGTCCTCTGGCAGCTGCTCCTTGAAGCCCGGTGGCAGGTCGGTGAGCTGCACGACGGCCGCCTTGGCGGAGGCCGTCTTGGCCTGGTCCTGCGCAGACGTGGTGGCCGTGCCCCCAGTTGCCGACGCCGACGTCGTCGTCATGTTCGGCATGTCGCCCATCGTCGTGGATGCCGCTGTCGAGGTGTCAGCGTCGCCTCCGCATCCTGCGAGCAGCACGGCAACGCCACCACACGCGACGAGCGAACGGGTTTTCATATCAAGATACTCCCATGGTTCGCGGATGGACACAAACGGAGACGGATCATGTGGTTCGGGGCGCGAGCTATCTGGGCGGGCGGATCTCGGTGCCGGTCTTCCGGCCGGTGATGAACAGCTGCTTGTTGCTCTCGGAGGTCGGATACTGCCCGGGCGTGAAGTACCACTCGTCCAGGACGTTCTTGCGGAACAGCAGAACGGTCTCGGGGTAGAAGAGCGGCACGATCGGCAGGTCCTCGGCGAGGATCCTCTGCATACGCCCCACCAGACCCCGTCGCTGGTTCTCGTCGAAGGTCGACCTCTGCTCCTCGGCCAGCCGGTCGAACTCGGGGTTGGCGTACCCGCTGGCCCCTGTGAGGGAGGGTGGCAACGTCGACGAGAACACCTGGCGCAACACGTCGGGGTCGCCGTTCGGCCCGCTGGCGCTGGGGCCCGGATAGCCGAGCACGGCCAGGTCGTAGCTGCCGAACAGCTTGGTGCCGAACAGCTGCGGGCCGATCTCCACCGGCTTGGGTCGCAGCTCGACACCGACCCGTCGCAGGGCCCCCACCAGGATCTCGGCCAGCGGGACGTCGAGGGTCCCGACGAGCAGCTCGAAGGAGAGCGGGCCGCTCGGTCCCTGCCGGATGCCGTTGCCGGCCAGCCGGTAGCCGGCTCCGTCGAGGAGGAGACCGGCCCCCGCGACGTCCAGGTCGTGCTGGGGGACCTCGGTCGTGAAGGGGTTGTCGGGGCCCAGGAACCCTGGGTTCCCGGGTCGGCCGCTGCCAAAGGCGAGCCGCGTGACGAGGTCCTTGCGGTCGATGGCGAGAGCAAAGGCCCGGCGGACCTTCGGGTCGGCCAGCGGGCCTGGCTTGGCCAGGTTGAAGTAGAGGGCGCTGGTCGAGTTGCCCTGCTGGGCGACCATGCCGAACCGGGTGTCCCCGGTGAAGCGGGCCAGGGTGTCCGGCCGGACCCCGACCCCACGAGCCACGTCGGTGGTGCCGGAGAGCAGGCCGGTGAGCTCGTCGTCGACCTCTGCGCTCTGGATCCGGGCGACGTACGGCCGACCGAAGTGGTAGTCGTCCTTCGCCACGTACGACAGCGCCTCGCTGTCGCCCCGGTACGACTCGAGGCGGTAGGCGCCGGACCCGACCAGCACCTTGAGGTCCTGTTCCTCGGCCGCCCGGCGGATGGGGGACCACACGTGCTCAGGGACGATCGGCAGCGCCCCGGCCACCTGCTCGGCGAAGGTGACGTTCGGCCGCTCCAGGGTGATCTCGACCGTCCGCGGGCCGGTCGCAGCGACCTTGGCGATCCCCTCCGGGCCCTGGATGGTGACCGGAGGCGGCAGGATCTGCTTGGCGTAGTAGTCGAAGGTGAACACGACGTCGGCTGGGGTCACCGGCCGGCCGTCGCTCCACCTCGCGGCCTCACGGAGCTCGAAGGTGTGGGTGAGGTTGTCGGGCGACGAGGTGGTGCTGGAGGCCAGCCAGGGCAGGAGCCGACCGCTGCCGTCCTTCCAGAGGAGGGTGTCGTAGACGAGGCTCATCTGGTTGTAGCCGAGGCCACCGTTGGCCGCGAACGGCGACGGGAACCCCAGAGCCCCGTGGGGGAGCCGCACCCTGGTCCGCGCTGTGTTCGTGCCGCCACCGGACCCACGGCAGGCCCCGAGGGCCAGGGCGCCGGCGCCACCGAGGGCACCGAGCAGCAGGCGTCTGCGGTCGATCCCGGTCATGACGACCGCAGCCAGCGCGGGTTGAACGACGGCTCGAGCCCGACTCCGACGAACGTGAAACCGATGACGGTGGCGGCGATGCCCATTCCGGCCGGCAGCACCCACCACGTCCACATCGCGCTGAAGTAGATCCGGATCTCTGGCTCGAGCGCCCGGTTGAGCATCAGCCCCCAGCTCACGCGGCTGGGGTCGCCCAGGCCGAGGAAGGAGAGGGCCGCCTCGAGGCCGATCGCCACCCCGGCCCAGTTGACGAAGCCGACGGTCAGCAGGGGAGCCAGCCCTGGCACCAGGTGCCGGCGGAGGACGTAGAGCGGGCCGCCCCCGAACCCCCGAGCGGCCCCGATGAAGCCGCGCTGGCGCAAGGCGAGCGCCTGGCTGCGGAGGATCCGGGCGTTGGGGGCGGCACCCAGGAACCCGATCACCACGATGAGCGTCAGGTGGCTGCTCCCGGCGAGCGACCCGATCACCACCACCAACGGCAGGGTGGGCAGCGCGAGCAGGAAGACCATCACGCGGTTGACGAGCGTGTCGACGAACCCGCCGAGCAGGGCGGGGAGGACCCCGAGTGCCACGGCGGCCACCATGGCCAGCGAGCCACCGAGCAAGGCGACGACGAGCGAGGCCCGGGTCCCGTAGACGAGCTGGGCGAAGATGTCGCGCCCGGGCACGTCCGTTCCCAGCCAATGACGGGACGAGGGGGACTCGAGGACGTTCCCCGAGATGCTTCTCGGGTCGTGAGACGCGAGGAGCGGAGCGAAGAGGGCCACCAGCACCATCAGCCCGAGGAGAGCGAGACCGGCCACCACCAGCGGCGAGCGCAGCTGGCCAGCGCGGCGCGGGGTCACGCGACCGTCCGGGGGTCGAGGCGCCGGTAGAGCCCGTCAGCCAGGGCGTTTACGGTCACGACCGTGACGCTGACGACGAGGAAGACGCCTTGGATCACCGGGTAGTCGCGGGCGGTGAGCGAGTCGAAGAGCAGGCGGCCCAGCCCGGGGTAGGTGAAGACCCGCTCGACCAGGACGTCCCCGGTGATGGCGAAGCCGAGCTGGAGGGCGGCGAGGCTCACGACGGGCAGCAGGGCGTTGCGAGCGGCGTAGCGGTACTTCAGCCGCCGTTGGCCCAAACCCTTGGCCTGGCCGAGGAGCAGGTGATCGGAGCCGAGCTGGGTGACCATCCCCGCCCGCATCACCAGGTAGGTGCCGACCGCCAGGCCCAGCCCCAGGACCACGAGGGGCAGCAGGAGGTGGCGGCCGATGTCGACCACCTTGCCGACGGGGCCGAACGAGCCGAAGGTGTCCTGAGCTCCGGCCAGCGGGAGCCACTCGAGCTTCACGGCGAACAGGAACAGCAGCAGTGAGCCCAGGAGGAAGGTGGGCAGCTCCCGCACGGCGAGCAGGACGGTCAGCAGCGTCCGGTCCAGGGGTCGATCGCGGCGCCACCCTGCGTGGACGCCGGTGAGGAGGCCGATGCCGGTAGCGAGGAGCAACGACCCGCCGACGAGCAGGATGGTCCAGGGCAGCCGCCGGCTGATCTCGTCGCGCACCGGTGCCAGCGTGGCGATCGAACGCCCGAGGTCGCCTCGGGCCAGGCGGCCGAGGTAGCTGCCGTACTGCTCCAGCAGAGACCCGTCGAGTCCGTAGTACTCCTCCAGCGCCTGGCGGCTCTGCTCGCCGAAGGTGAAGCCGCCGGAGCCTTCGGCAGCCAGGGCCTCGATGGGGTCACCGGGCATCGCCCTCGGGAGGAGGAAGTTGAGCGTGACCAGGGCGAGCAGGGTGAGGGCGTACGAGCCGAGCGCCTGCGGCCACCGCCGCCGGGGCGCACGACCGCGCGCCCCGGGCGCGTCCTCAAGCGCTGCATCGAGCGCTTTCCGCCCTGGCTCCCCTCCCAAGCGTGGCTCCAATCAGGTGCCGGTCTGCACGAGACCGAGTACCAGCCGCCCAAGCATACTACCGGCTTTCCGCCGCCCCTTCCGCGAGATCCGCGAACGGGTACTCGGGTGCCTCCGACACCCGGTCGATCACTCCAGCGGCAAGGCGTCCTTCCTTATGCAGGTGTCCTCCGCATCGGGCTGGCGACCGGTGCCTCTCCGGCCATCGACCGGTCGTAGCAGGGCCGGCACAGCTCGCGGCCGTCGAGGCGGGTGACGCGGGTCTCCATGGTGGGCTCGCCGCACGCCGCGCAGTCGACCGACACCAGGATGCGGGCGTGCGGCGGCGCCTCGACGTCGACCTCGCGCACCTGGTACAGCTCCTCCAGCGGTGCCTCGAGCACCTGTTGCGACCGTTCCTGCTGCATCGTCCGGAACCGCTGGCGCTCCTCTGCGGTGGCCGAACCCGAGCGCATCTTGGCGAACAGGTCGAGCCAGCCCGGGTCACGCAGGGCTGATCCGGGGGCGGGGCTCAGCCGGACCGCCTTGCCGTCGGAGCGGCGGATGAAGGTGTAGGCGTTCTTGCCGTAGTCGCGGTGGATGAGGTTGCCCTTGCCGAAGGTGCAGCCGGTCAGGAACTGGATGGCGTCGACGCCGCACATGTCCGTCTCGACGATGGCCACCACCTCCTCGTCGGCCGAGTGGGCACCGACCTCCGCGAGGGCGACCTCAGCGGCCCGGACCCCAGGGCCAGGCCGGCGCACATGTGGCCGTGGAACTCGACGATCCGGTCGAGGGTGGGCTGGGGAACCATGGTGGATGCTCCTTCGATGGCGTTAGCGCGATCAGGGGGTGGGTCGGGTCTCGAGTCGATCGTGGGGGACCGGGTTCACCACGTCGAGCACCTCGGCGAAGTGGCAGGCCACCGGATGGCCCTGACCGCGGTTCACGAGGGCAGGGTCCTCGGTGGCGCACACCTCCTGGGCCTTCGGGCAGCGGGTGCGGAAGCGACACCCCGAGGGCGGGTCGATCGGGCTGGGCACGTCGCCCTTGAGCACGAGGCGGCGGCGGGCACGCTCCCGGTCCGGATCCGGCACCGGCACCGCCGAAAGCAGGGCCTGGGTGTACGGGTGGGCGGCCCGCTTGTAGACGTCGTCGCGGGTGCCGCGCTCGACGATCCGGCCCAGGTACATCACCGCCACCTGGTCGGAGATGTGGCGCACCACCGACAGGTCGTGGGCGATGAACACGTAGGTCAGCCCCAGCTGGGCCTGCAGGTCCTCGAGCAGGTTCACCACGCCGGCCTGGATGGAGACGTCGAGGGCCGACACCGGCTCGTCGAGGACCAGGAGGTCGGGGTCGAGGGCGAGGGCGCGAGCGATGCCGATGCGCTGGCGCTGGCCCCCGGAGAACTCGTGCGGGTACCGGGACGCCTGCTCGACGCTGAGCCCCACCCGTTCGATCAGCTCGTTGACCCGGGCCTGGCCCCCGTTCCGGAAGCGGCCGTGGATGCGGAGCGGCTCGGCCACGATCTTGCGCACGGTCATCCGCGGGTTCAGCGAGCCGAACGGGTCCTGGAACACCATCTGCATCCGCCGGCGCATCGACCGCAGCTCCCGTTTGGACGCCCCGAGCACGTCGGCCCCGTCGAAGCGGACCGACCCCGACGTGGCCTCGAGGAGGCGCAGCACCAACCGGCCGGTGGTCGACTTCCCGCACCCCGACTCGCCCACGAGGCCGAGGGTCTGGCCCCGGTCCAGGTCGAACGACACGCCGCACACGGCGTGGACCTCGTCCTTGCGGAGCAACGAACCCCGGACGGGGAAGTGCTTGACCAGGTCGCGGACCTGGAGCAGCGGCTCGGCTCCCGCTGTCGCGGCGGGGCCCGGCCCTCCCTTGGGTTCGATGGCTGCCGGCGCGCTCACGGGCCCGGCGCCGCTGCGGCCGCCGAGGGCACCGACCGCTGCAGGTCGGCGGGGGCCACGCTCACCACGTCCTCGGCGAAGTGGCACGCGGCCCGGTGGGCCTCACCTCCGTGCGCCGCCAGTGGCGGCTCGTCGACCGAGCAGGTCTCGAGGCGGCGGAAGGAGCAGCGGGGATGGAACGAGCAGCCGGAGGGGACGTGGATCAGTGACGGGGGGGTCCCCTCGATGGGCCGCAGCCTGTTGTCGGCGGCCTCGTCGTCGACACGGGGCAGGGCAGCCAGCAGGCCGAGGGTGTAGGGGTGGCGCGAGCGGTAGAAGACGTCGCGGGCGGGCCCGCGCTCGACCACCTTGCCCGCGTACATGACCAGCACCTCGTCGGCCATCCCGGCCACGATCCCGAGATCGTGGGTGATGAGCAGGATGGCCGAGCTGGTGCGCTCCTTCGTCTCCTGGAGCAGCTCGAGGACCTGCGCCTGGATGGTGACGTCGAGGGCCGTGGTGGGTTCGTCGGCGATCAGCAGGTCGGGGTCGCAGGCGAGGGCGATCGCGATCATCACCCGCTGGCGCATGCCGCCCGAGAACTCGTGCGGGTAGCTCTTCGCCCGGCGCCTGGCCTGGGGGATGCCGACCAGGTCCATCATCTCGATTGCCCGCTCCCACGCCTGCCGCTTCGAGGACGTGGTGTGGAGGCGGACCACCTCGGCGATCTGGCGGCCCACCGTGTGGAGCGGGTTGAGCGAGCTCATGGGGTCCTGGAACACCATGGCGATCTCGGCGCCGCGCACCTTGCGCATCTCGGGCTCGGCCAGGCCGACGAGGTCGCGGCCCTTCCACAGCACCTGCCCGCTGACTCGGGCGGGTGGGCTCGGGAGCAGGCCCAGCAGGCTCATGGCCGTCACCGACTTGCCCGAGCCCGACTCGCCGACCACCGCCAGGACCTCGCCCCGGCGCAGGTCGAACGACACGCCGTCGACCGCCTTCACCACCCCTGCATCGGTGTGGAACGAGGCGTGCAGGTCTCGCACCGACAGCAGCGCCTGCCCAGGAGCCTCCATCAGCGCAGCGCAGGCGCCGTGCCTCGGCAGCCCGGGAATGGGTGCATCCGGCGGGATGGTACTTCGATATATGCCAGCCGTCAGACCTCGCCGCCCGGCATGCGAAGGATCGATCCCCGGGCCCCTGCCGGCTCGCGCCGCAGCAGCGGGTTGAGCACGTCGTTGAAGGTGTCGGCCAGCAGGTTGATGCCCAGCACCGCGAGCACGATGGCGACGCCGGGGAAGACCGACATCCACCACGCCTGCTCGAGGAACTGCTGGGCGTTGTTGATGAGGAACCCGAGGCTCATCCGGTCCTGGTCGCTCAGGCCGAGGAAGGCCAGGCCGGCCTCGAGCAGGATCACCCGGGAGGCACCCAGCGAGATCACCACGATGGCGGTCGGCAGGATGTTCGGGAGCACGTGGTGCACCAGGATGTGCACGTCGTTGCCTCCCGCCGCCCGGGCGCTCTCGACGTACTCCCTCGTCCGGATGGACAGCGTCTCGGCGCGCACGACCCGGGCTAGGAGCGTCCACGACGTGAGGCCGAGCACGATGATCAGGGTCCGCAGGGTGGGCTCGAACAGCGACATGGCCAGCAGCGCCAGGAAGAAGCGGGGGATCGTCTGGAACAGCTCGGTCACCCGCATCAGCGCCCGGTCGACCACGCCCGCCCGGTAGCCAGCGACCGCGCCGATCGTGATCCCGATGACCGCCGAGATCACGGTCACCCAGACGACGACCGTCATCGACGTGCGCATGCCGTGCACGACCGCCCTGAAGAGGTCCCTGCCGAGGTTGTCGGTGCCGAAGCGGTGACCGCCCGACGGTGGGAGGAGCGCCGGGTTGCCCAGCAGGAACGGGTCCCCCGGGGCGATCCACCCCGAGAACGACGACACCACGCCGACGAACGTGGTCAGCAGCAGTCCGACCACACCGGAAGGGCGGCGGGCGACACGTTGCAGGACCCCATCCCGCTGCCCCCCGTCGAGGGCGGGGGCAGCGAGGTCGCCGGCCTCAGCGGTGGCGGACGCGAGGATCGACCCAGCCATAGAGGAGGTCCGTGAGCAGGTTGGCGAAGATGACGCCGACGGCGACCACCAGCACCAGCCCGAGCATGGTGATCCGGTCGGCCTGCTGGGCGGCGGTGACGATCACCGAGCCGAGGCCGGGCC
Organism: Acidimicrobiales bacterium; assembly: GCA_030448245.1. Classification (GTDB taxonomy): domain Bacteria; phylum Actinomycetota; class Acidimicrobiia; order Acidimicrobiales; family JAUJNH01; genus JAUJNH01. The sequence goes on along the minus strand of JAUJNH010000003.1, from coordinate 328,097 downwards.
AGCTGAACACGGCTTCGATGACCACCGCGCCCGAGACCAGGAACCCCACCCTGGTGCCGAGAAGGGTCACCACCGGCAGGAGCGCGTTGCGTAGGGCGTGGTTGTTCAGCACCTCGTCCTCAGCCGCCCCCTTGGCCCGGGCCGTGCGCACGTAGTCCCGGCCCAGCTCCTGGAGCAGCCCCGTGCGGGTGACCCGGGCCAGGAGGGCGACCTCCGACGCGGCCAGCACCAGCGCGGGCAGCGCCAGGTGGTAGCCGACGTCACTGAGGTGGTCGAACCCCGTGAGTTCCCGGCGGATGTCGGTGTAGCCGAGGAGGGGGAACCACCCGAGGTGGACGGCGAAGACGAGCACCGCCATCTGGGCCAGCCAGAAGGCGGGGAGGGCGTAGCCCACCAGCGACGCCGTGTTCACCACCAAGTCGAAGCGACCGTACGGGCGCCGGGCGCCGACGAGCCCCAACAGCAGGCCGAGGAACGAGGAGATGCCCAGCGCCGTGCCGCTCAGCAGCAGGGTCGGGCCGATCCGCTCGGCGATGATCGCGTTGACCGGCCGGCCCTGGCTGATCGACACGCCCAGATCGCCCCGAGCCACGTTGGCGGCGTAGGTGACGAACTGCTGGGGCAGCGGCCGGTCGAGCCCGAGGTCGCGCCGGATCTCCTCCAGCCGGTCCGGCGTCGCCGCCTCGCCGGCCAGCAGCACCGCCGGGTCACCCGGGACGGCGTGGACGAGCACGAAGGTCACCGCCAGGACCCCGAAGAGGGCGGGCACGACCCCGAGGAGCCGTCGGGCCAGGTAGCCAGCACTCACGTCGGCAACCTACCAACCGGTTGTACGAGGAAGTATGCTCCGGGTCGGCCAACCGAGGAGATCGCGTGGCTGGCGGCGGCGACACCGCGCTGTGGAGAGCATGAGACCAGGGGGAACAGCTGTGCACGAGAACGCATCGATGTCGGCGCGAGGGCGAACCGGCCGGTCTGGCGACAACGGCTTCTCGCTGGCCAAGGTCCTCGTCCTGGTGGCCGTCCTGGCCGTGCTGGCCGCAGTCGTGGTCTTCGCCGTCCAGCGCCAGGACGACGAGGCTGCGAGCCCGGCCGGGACCGGCGCCGCCGAGTCACTTCCGCGGGGCGGCACCATGGTGGTCGCCATCCAGGGCACGAGCGGCTCGCTGAACCCTGCCACCACCTCGAACGGCGGGGTCCACACCAACTCGGAGGCGATGTTCAACGGCCTCATGGCCTTCGATCCCTCGAACAAGGTGGTGCCGGACCTGGCCAGCGCCACGCCGGTCACCACCGACAACCCGGATGGCTCCCAGGACGTCGTCTTCACCCTGCGGCCCGGGATGCAGTGGCACAACGGCACGCCGATCATCGCCGACGACGTGAAGTTCAGCTTCGAGGAGGCGCTCCTGCGGGGCCACAGCCGCACGGCCGCCTCGATGGGGCCGGCGCTCGGCGTCACCGGGTCCGGGAACAGCGCCAAGACCCCGCCCGACGCCATCACCCTGCCCGACGGGCCCAACGGGCTCACAGTGAAGTTCCGCTTCCGTTACAAGTACGCACCGCTGGTGAAGCAGATGAACGTCACCGAGGCACCGATCATCCCGAAGAACTACTTTGCGTCGTGTGCGGTGACGGGCGGCGACGGCACCCTCATCGACCCGACGCCCACGTGCGCCAAGAACCTGGCACCGGTCGGCAGCGGCCCCTTCAAGTTCGCATCGGTCAACCCGAACGCGATCACACTCGAGCGGAACCCCACCTACTTCAAGCGCGACCTGCCCTACCTCGCCCGGGTCGTGCTCCAGAACACCGCGGCGGCGTCGGTGGCCCCGTCGCTCCAGGCCGCCCGCGGCACCGCCGGCAGCGTGGACGTCGGCAGCCCGGCCGGCAACCTCCTGCCCCCGACGGCGCCGACGTTCGCGGGCCCCGACTACGAGATCGCCTCGGTCCCCCGGGGCACCGGCGGCGGCAACTGCATCACCACCCTGTCGTTCAACCTCTGGGCCAAGGGCCAGCCGGCGCCGGCGGTCTCGGCCGACCCGGGCAGCTACAACCACCCGATCCTGAAGAACCTCGCCGTCCGGAAGGCGATCTACCAGGCCTTCGACCGCCAGGCCGCCTTCACCAACATCGATTACGGACAGGGCCGGGTTGCCGACTCGCCGTTCCACAGCGGCCTGACGGGGGCGCACGCCCCCCAGCGGAACCTCCCGAGCTTCGACGTGGCGCAGGCTCGCGACGGACTCCAGGCTGCCGGCTGGATCGCGGGACCGGCCGTCACCGACACCCGCACCTCGGACGGCAGGCCGGGGCTGCCGCCGGCAGGCACCCCGCTCGTCCTCGACGCCATCCACTTCAACACCGGCAACCAGGCCGCCTACGGCGTGCAGCTCGACAACAACCTGCGCCAGGTCGGCATCGACCTGAACGACCGGCCGCTGGACAGCGCCGCCACCCAGACGGCGATGAAGGACCGGAACTACGACACCACCTTCGTGTCCTACTGCGCAGGCGACGACCCCACCATCGGCGCCCGACGCCAGTACCACTCGACCCAGATCAGCCCCGTGGCGTTCACGAACACCTCGGGGATCCGAGAGCCGAAGGCCTCCGTCGGCGACGAGTCGATGGACGACCTGTGGGACCGGGCGGTGCAGGCCACGGGGGCGGAAGCCGCCTCCCTCTACGGCAAGATCCAGACCAAGGCGGTCGACCTGCTGCCCATGGCGTGGCTGGCCGAGAGCTCCAACTCCCGGGTGAGCCGGTCGGTGTGCAAGGGGCTGAACCAGCAGAACACGGGCCTGTTCATGGAGGCTGCCTCCTGCGCGCTGTGACCGGGGGCGCCGGATCGGCGTGGCGAAGGGCCGCTCCGACCCTCGTCTGAACGGGTTTCATCACTGAGCCCGGGGAGGTCCGGCCGCTAGTGTCAGGCGACAGGTAGTGGACGACGAGGCCGTTCCGGGAGGTTCAGGGCTGCATGAGCTTTGGTGAGATCCTCAGGCGCCCGGAGTTCCTCGCGGCCGTCGCCGTCATCACCTTGGCCACCATCGCCGTCCTGTGGATCACCCAGCCCTGGCGGCGCCGGCGGGTGGAGGAGCCGCCGGAGGCGCCCCACCCCCCGCCCAGCCAGACGTTCACTCCGTCGTCGAGCGCCATGGTGGCCACGGTGCCGGCGCAGGGGTCGGTGCCGGTGCCGGTCACGGCTCCCGTGGCGGCCACCGTGCCGACGCTCAGCTTCGCCGACGTGGCCGGGCTGGACCAGGCCGTGGCCGAGCTGCAGGAGATCCGGGAGTACCTCGCCAACCCCGAGCGCTATGAAGCCGTCGGCGCCAGGATGCCCGGCGGCGTCCTGCTCCACGGGCCGCCCGGGTGCGGCAAGACCCTCCTGGCCAAGGCGTTGGCGGGCGAGGCCGGCGTCACCTTCTTCCCGGTCTCGGCGGCCAGCTTCGTCGAGCAGTTCGTCGGCCTCGGCGCGGCCCGGGTGCGCGAGCTGTTCGAGCAGGCCCGCAAGGACGCCCCGTCGATCGTGTTCATCGACGAGCTCGACGCCGTGGGCCGCAGCCGGGAGGAGGGCGGCGCCGGCTCCCGCGAGTTCGACAACACCCTCAACCAGCTGCTGGTCGAGCTGGACGGGTTCGAGGCGTCGTCGAACGTGCTGATCCTGGCGGCCACCAACCGGCCGGAGCTCATCGACCCGGCGCTGCTGCGGCCCGGCCGGTTCGACCGCCGCATCCGCATCGAGCGGCCTGACCTCCGCGGCCGCGAGCAGATCCTGAAGCTCCACGCCGCCAGCCGGCCCTTCTCCGAGCACGTCCAGTGGGACAAGGTGGCCGCCGCCACGGCCGGCCTGACGGCTGCCGAGCTGGCCACGGCGGTCAACGAGGCGTCGCTGCTCGCGGCCCGCCGCCACCAGACGACCATCAGCCCCGAGGACCTGGACGAGGCGCTCGACCGCCACGTCTCCGGCCTCCCGAGCTCGCGGCGCCTCACCCCCGACGAGAAGCGCCTCCTCGGCGTGCACGAGGCCGGGCACGCCCTGCTGACCCTGCTGCTCCGCGACGTCGAGCCGCCGCCGCGGGTCTCGATCCTCAACCGCCGGGCCGGCTTCAGCAGCTCGACCTGGTCGGGGCGCGACGAGGACGAGACGCTGAGCAAGCGCGAGCTGATGACCCGCCTGATCATCCTGCTGGGCGGGCGGGCCGCCGAGCTGCAGATCTTCGGTCAGCCCACCACCGAGGCGGCCGACGACCTGAAGGACGCGGCCAGCCTGGCCCGGCGCATGGTGGAGCACTGGGCGATGACCGGGCGCTACGAGCTGGCGGTCGGGCGGGACAAGGTCCCCTACATGGAGGGCAGCGCCGGCGGCGAGGAGGTGCGGACCCTGGTCTCGGGCGCGGAAGCCGCCGCCCGCTCGATCCTCGCCGACCACGAGGTCAGCCTCCGGGCCGTGGCCGACGCCCTGGCCCAGCGCGAGACGCTGTCAGCGGCCGAGCTGGCCGGCGTCCACGAGCGCGTCACCGGCCGCCGCCTCGGCGCCGTCGACGTGCCGGCGGGCGCCCACCAGGCCTGACCGACACCGTCCTCTTCTGTCCGGCGACGGTGCGCTGCGCGTCACCAGCTCCCCGACGGAACCGTCGGGGTGAAGCTACGCCGCGCTCTCTCGGGGCGGCAGGGAGACCAGGTGGTCGGCCACGGCGGTGATCGCCGCCACGATCGGCCCGTCTGGATCGCCGTCGATCACGGGCACGCCCAGCTTGTCGGCCATCGTCACGGCGTCGCTCCACGGCACCTCGCCGGCCTGGGGCAGGCCGTGGCGCTGGCAGAACTCCAGGATCGCTGCGGTGTCGTCGCTGGACCGGACCTTGTTGGCCACCACCCCGAGGTAGGGGATGGGCAGCTCGGCTGCCAGGGCAGCCATCCGGCGAGTCGTCTCCAGCGAGCGGTAGTAGGGCTCGGTGATGAGGAGGAGGGCGTCGACGTGGCGGGTGGTGCCCCGGCTGAGGTGCTCGGGCGACGCCTCGAGGTCGAGGATGGTGACCAGGTCGTCCTCGGAGGCGGCGTCGGCCAGCAGCCCGCTGACCGTGGCGTGGGCCGAGCACATGCAGCCCTCGTCGGCGTGGGCCGGCATGCACATCTGCACGACCTCGACCCCGTCGGGGCCGGCGATGCCGTGCTCGCGCACGACGTCGGTGACCGGCATGACCAGGCCCGAGCCGTTGAGGCGGCGGTTGGTGAGCGTGACGGGGAGGGTGGAGAGGGCCGCGGCCCGCTCTCGCTCAATGCCGAGGGCCACGGCCACGTTCGGGTTGCTGTCGCCGTCGATCACCAGCACCCGCTTGCCGCGGCGGGCCAGGAGGCGGGCCAGCGTGGACGAGATCGTCGTCTTGCCGGCGCCGCCCTTGCCCGCCAGGGCGATGCGCAGCGCCCCGCTCACGGGGTGGGGCCCGGCGGGCCGGGCGGGACGTTCTCGACGGGCGCGACAGGGGGGTGGTTCTGGCGTTCGATGATGGCATCGTACCGGCTGAGGTAGATAGAGAGGTACCGGTGGCTCTCCCGCAGGGCACCCGCCCAGGCGTGCAGCCAGTCGGTTCCATCGGGCAGCAGGGTGTAGGTGCGGCGGGCCGGACCCGCCGACGAGTGCTCCCACGTGGAGCCGACCAGGCCGTCGCGCTCCATCACCCGCAGGGCCCGGTAGAGCCCGCCCGGGTCGACCTTGCCCAGCCCGAGCTGGGCGACCTGCTCGAGCAGGTCGTAGCCGTGGGCCGGCGCCTCGCCGATGAGGAGGAGCAGCGTGGCCCGCAGGTAGTTGCGCGGGAGGCCGCCCTGAGGCTCGTCAGTCGTGTGCGTGGGCACGGGGCGTCCTCTTCCCTGTCGCTGACCCGGTCGTGAGGCCTGCCGTGGGCCGTACGACCCGGTCCGGGTTGGTATAAGTGGCCCAAGCATGATGACATAGGACCGCAGATAAGTGTACGGTGCACCTACCGAGCCAAGGGGGATGACATGGCAGTTGACGAACCTTCCAGGCGAGTGGCCCGCCGGGCGCCTGGGCGTCCGACGATCACCGCAGAACCGCAGGAGTACACCAAGCGGGTCCAAGCCACCTTCCACGAGGAGAACGTGCCGTCCGTGTACCCGCACGGCACCCTCGAGCCGTTCAACGGCACGAAGAAGTCTGGCGTCGGCCTCATCGACGGGTACGACCCGCTCGACCCGATGGCGCCCATCGGCATCCGCAGCCGGGCGCTCGTCGAGCCTGACGACACGCTGAACATCGGGCCGCTCAAGAAGATCTACCTCATCTGGTTGGTGGGCGCCTCCTGCGACGGCTGCACCGTCGCCGTCACCGCCGCCACCCACCCGCGGGTCGAGCACCTGCTCGCCGGCATCCTCCCCGGGCTGCCCCGGGTCGAGCTGATCCACACGGTCGTGTCGACCGAGGTCGGCCCCGACTGGATGCACAACCTCTTCATGGCCGAGCGCGGCGAGCTCGACGCCCCCTACGTCATCACGTGGGAGGGCTCGATCATGGACGAGTCGATCTCCGGTGACGGGTTCTGGATGGGCCTGGGCGACGACCCCAACACGGGGCGCCAGATCACCAGCCTCGAGTGGCTCGACCGGCTGTCGCCTGGCGCCGCCGCCGTCGTGGCCATCGGCACCTGCGCCTCCTGGGGCGGGATCCCCGCCGCCAAGAACAACGTCACCAACGCCATGGCCGTCATGGACTACCTGGGCAAGGACTACCGGTCGGCCTTTGGCGTCCCCGTGGTCAACGTCCCTGGTTGCGCCCCCATCGGCGACAACTACATCGAGACCGCCACCGCCGTCCTGCTGTTCCTCAACGGCCTCGCCCCGCTGCCCGAGTTCGACGACCTCGGCCGTCCGGCCTGGCTGTTCGGCGAGACCGTCCACCGCCACTGCCCCCGAGCCGGGTACTACGAGGAAGGCGTGTTCGCCGAGCAGTACGGCGACAAGGAGTGCCTCGTCGAGCTGGGCTGCTGGGGCCCCGTGGTCCAGTGCAACATCGCCGAGCGCGGCAACGTCGACGGTCACGGCGGCTGCATGAACATCGGCGGCATCTGCATCGGCTGCACGATGCCGGGCTTCCCCGACAAGTTCTCGCCCTTCTACGGGGTGTCCCCCGGCTCGATGGTCTCGAGCAACACCAGCCGGGTGGCTGGCGGCATGATCCGGCGCATGCGCAACGTGACCCGGGTCGACAAGAACCTGACCCCCCGCTGGGACGGAGAAATCCCGAGCGGCTGGGCCCGTGGACGGACGACCCCCAAGGGGTCGATGAAGGTCGTGCACAAGTTCTACTCGAAGATGCAGCACCGCAACGAGTCCTACAACTAAGACTCGACAGAGACTCACGAGAGGCTACGACATCCATGTGCTTCAAGAACCTTCCCATCGAGTTCGACAGCGCGGGCAAGGCCCAGCTGAAGGAGGGGGTCAAGGACCCCTACGCCTTTGAGCCCGTCGAGCTGAAGAGCTACGCCCGCCCGGCCGACGGCCCCGGCGCCAAGCTCGGCGCCCCGCCCAAGCTGCGTGACTGGAACATCGACCCGATGACCCGGGTGGCCGGCTCCCTCGCCGTCCACACCGTCCTCGACCTCGAGGAGAAGAAGGCGGTCGACTGCCACTCGATCGCCTCCCTCTTCCGGGGCTACGAGATCATCCTCGAGGGTCGCGACCCCCGGGACGCCATCGACATCAGCTCCCGGGCCTGTGGCGTGTGCGGCGGCGTGCACGCCACCGTGTCGGCCCTGGCCACCGAGATGACCTTCGGCATCTGCCCGCCGCCGCTGGGCGTCGAGTGCCGGAACCTGGGTGAGGTCGGCGAGTACTTCTACGACCGCCCGCTGCACCTCGGCCTCTTGGCCGGGCCCGACTACTCGACCTCGCTGGTGTCGATCACCAACCCCGAGCTGGTGACCCTGGCCGAGAAGACCCTGTGCCGCCACGGTGACATCCACGGCTACCGGACCATCAAGGACATCATGGATGCCCTGAACCCCCTGACGGGGCGGATCTACCTCGAGGCGCTCGAGTGGACCCGGGTGGGCCGCGTGATGTGTCAGATCATGTTGGGCAAGTACCCGCACCCGTCGACCATCGTCCCGGGCGGCATGTCCTGCACGATCAGCGTGTCGAGCTTCAACGAGTTCTACACCCAGCTGGGCAAGATCTTCGACTTCTGCAAGGTCATCACCCGGATCTGGGACGACCTCATGGACTTCTTCCTCGAGGCCAACCCCGAGTACGAGCAGGTCGGGGCCCGGCCGACGAACATCGCCCAGACCGGCGTGTTCGACAACTCCGAGGTCTACGACGCCACCTACGCCAACATGAACGAGTGGGGCAACGCTCGCTGGAACGTGCCTGGCATGGTGATCGAGGGCAAGCTGGTCACCACGAACCTGACCGACATCAACGTCGGCTTCGAGGAGTTCATCGAGCACTCGTTCTACGACGACTGGACCAAGGGCGCTCCGCAGCGGTTCAAGACCGACCCGCTGGGCAACCCGCTGTCGCCCCACCACCCGTGGAACAAGCGGACCCTGCCCCGGCCGACGGGCAAGAACTTCAAGGAGAAGTACACCTGGGACACCGCTCCCCGGTGGGACCGCCAGTCGATCGAGACCGGTGCCTACGGCAGCGTGTGGGTGACGTCCCTGGCTGGGCAGACGGTCGACAACCCGTTCATGGAGTCGACCGGCGACGGCATGCGCATGGTGATGCCCCGCCACGAGCTGCCCGAGGACGAGCTGTACTGGAAGGTGCCCCGCACCCTCAACGCCATGGAGCGCAACCGGGCCCGTGCCTACGCCATGGCCAACTCGGCCGCAGTCGGCATGAACATCATGCTCAAGGCCCTCGAGTACTGGCGCCGGGGTGAGACGGCCATCTCCACCCCGTTCAAGGTGCCGAAGGACGAGCGCATCGGTGTCGGGTTCTGGGAGGCGAGCCGCGGTTGGCTCGTGCACCACATGCACATCGACAAGGGCAAGCTCCTCAACTACCAGATCACCACGCCGTCGACGCTGAACGCCGCTCCTCGCGACCCGTTCGGCACCCCCGGCCCCTACGAGGAGGCCGTCGTCGGCACCCCGATCCTCGAGAGCGTCAGGGACGAGGACATCAAGGGGATCGACATCCTCCGGACCATCCGCAGCTTCGACCCCTGCATGCCGTGCACGACCCACATCGACACGGGTATCGGCACGATCGTGCGTGAGGTCAACAGCTGCGGCTGCACCCTCGAGTGATCCCGGGCCCCGGCGGCCCGACTGAGAGGCAGACAACAGGCGGCCCGGTGCTCGTTGGGGGCGTCGGGCTGCCCTGGCTTCGAGACCTCGACTTCGGCACGCAGTTCGTGCGCCGGGTCGAGGGCCTCGACTGGCCGGAGCACGTGCTGGTCGAGGACCTGTCGTTCGCGGCGCACCGCGTGCTGGACCGGATCGTCGAGATCGGCCCGTCGAAGGTCGTCCTCGTGGGGTGCATGCCCCGCGAGGTCGACCCGCCGGGCACCATTCGGAGGTACGTGCTCGACCTCACCCCGCCGCCGGACGCAGAGGTGCACGAGCGCCTCGGTGAGGCGGCGGGCGGCATCATCGACCTCGACCACACGTTGGCCGTCGTGCGGTACTGGAAGGGCTTCCCCGAAGGGACCGTGGTCATCGAGATCGAACCCGGTGACCGCTCCTTCGGCCTCGGCTTCAGCCCCGAGGTCGACGGCGTGGTGGATACGGTGTTGGCCATGGTCCAAGAGGAGGTGGCCAAGCCACCGAGCGAGGTGACCCCATGAGCGCGCAGGACGACGAGCAGACGCTGGGCTACGACCAGGTGCTGCACCGCATCGGCGAGCTGGCCGAGGAGCTCTCGGAGCACCCCGACCCGGCCGTGGCCGACAAGGTGACCGAACTGCTCGACTGGGTCGACGCCTTCCACCGCGACGGCCTCGGCCGCCTGATCGAGATGACCAGGCAGTGGCGCGGTGAGATCTTCCTCGAGTCGGCCGCTGGCGACCCCATCACCGGCACGCTGTTGGGCGCCTATGGCCTCGGCGAGGGGCCCGAGGCCACCGACGAGGCCGAGAGCGCCGTGCTCGCCGCCCTCGAGTCGGTGCGGCCGCTGGTCGAGTCCCACGGCGGCGCCATCGAGGTCGAGTCCGTGGTCGACGGCGTCGTCACGTTGCGGCTGAAGGGGACCTGCGACGGGTGCCCCAGCTCGTCGGCCACCCTCACCTACGGGGTCGAGGCGGCGCTGCGCGAGGGGTGGCCGAACTTCCGGCGCATGGAGGTGCTCGAGGGTGACGCCACGTCGATCAACCCCGACGCCGCCGACCTCGAGTGCGTGACCGTGCCCGGGGGCGTCCCCGAGCCGCCACCCGCGCCGCAGGGCCCGCTGCTGCAGATCCGCCGCAAGACCTGATGGCGGGCGACGCCGCCGAACGGGCGTACAAGGCCCGGGCCCTGGCCCAGGCCCACCCGCTCACCAGGACGGCCACCCGCATCCGGACCCGGGCCGTCGCCCAGGAGGAGGCCGACCAGCCAATGGTGGAGCTCGCCCGCTGGGCGGGCGAGGCGCTGCTCAAGGGCTACTGCCTCCGCCGGGTCGAGGAGCAGGCCGCTGGCGTCGCCAGTGATCCGGCTGACGAGGGCATCGACCTCGACGAGCTCGAGACCAGGACCAGCGAGATCGCAGCCGAGCTGCGTGGGGGCGACCCGGCTCCCCACCTGCTCGGGGCTGCCGACCTCACCTTCGAGGCGCTGGACCGGATCATCACGTCCGAGCTGTCGAACCGGGCCGACAACTACCGCGAGGCCGTCGACGTCGCCGGCTGGCGCCAGTTCGAGGAGTACATCGCCTGGTGGACCGTGCGGGGGTACGCCCTGCGGGCCGCCGAGGCTGCTCAGGGCGCCCACCCGTGAGGGTCCTGGTGGCCGGCGTGGGCAACACCCTGCGGTCGGACGACGGCTTCGGCGTGGTCGTGGCCCGGCGGCTCGAGGCCATGGACCTGCCCGACGGGGTTCGGGTGATGGAGACCGGCATCAGCGGCATGACCCTGGTGCAGGAGCTGATGGAGGGCTACGACGCGCTGATCGTGATGGACACCGTCGACCGGGGTCGCCCGCCGGGCACCATCATGCTCATCGAGCCCGACATCCCGGACGCCCACCTGATGAGCCACGACCAGCGGCACCAGCTGATCGCCGACACCCACCTCGCCACCCCGTCTCGGGTGATGATGATGGCCAAGGCCATGGGCGCCCTGCCCGACCAGGTGCTCCTGGTCGGCTGCCAGCCCGTCGACGCCGAGGCCCTGGGCATGGACCTGTCACCCGAGGTCGCGGCAGCCGTCGACGTGGCGATCACCGAGGTGGGCGCCCAGCTCGAACGACTGTGTGCGCCCGTCGGAAGCGGGGAGTAGCGCCGTGTCCCAATCCGAGCCCCAGACGCAGTCCCAGCCGACGGAGGCCGCCGACGTCGATCGGGAGGCGGTCATCCGAGCGCTCGAGTCGCAGCTGGCCGCCACCAGCAAGGCGTCCCAGCCCTTCCAGCACGCCACCCTGGCCTACCGGTTGGGGCTGGCCTACGCCGAGTACCCCACGGGGCCGCTGGACGAGAGTCTCCGCCGGGCCCTGGCCAGCTACGACGTCGCCGCCAGCCTGTTCGATCCCCGCTTCGACCCGATCGAGCACGCCCGGGTCGTCAACGCAGCCGGCGCCGCCCACCGCAGCCTCGGCAACATCGACCAGGCCGTCCGGCTGTTCGAGAGGGCGGTCACCCTGCTCGAGCCTCACGGACGGCCGGACGAGCGGGCGGCCGCGCTGAACAACCTCGGGCTGGCCCGGGCGGCGCAGGGGGCGTCGCTCGAGGCGATCGAGCAGTTCACAAAGGCGATCGAGCTGTTCGACACGACGACGCCGGACGGGCAGCGCGGGTGGGTGGCTGCGCTGCTCAACCGTGGTCAGGCCCGGGTGGCGGCGGGCGGAGAGGAGCAGCTCCGGGCTGCCCTGGACGACTACAGCCTGGCGCTGCCCGAGGTGGACCCCGGCGAGACGGCCTACCACTACGGCCTGCTGTACTTCAGCATCGGCGTCGCCAACATGACGCTGGCGACGCTCCAGCCGGAGGCGGCCACCCCGCTGCTCGAGGAGGCGGCCGACTCGTTCGGCGAGTCGCTCACCGTCTTCACCAGGACGGGGTTCCCGTTCCAGCACGCCCTGGCCAAGTACAACCTGGGCCACGCCGTCGAGCGCCTCGACGGGGTCACCAACCTCCGCCTGGCGCTGGCATGCTACGAAGATGCCTTGGCCGCCCTCGACACCCGCCTCCACCAGGCCCAGCGCGAGCAGGCGTTCGTCAGCCTGATGCGGGTGGAGGAACGCCTCACGTCATGGGCGCCGACACCCGGGCGGGCCCATCACTTCGTCTCGCTGGTCGCCGACGCCCTCCCTGAGGACCGGGTCCCCCTGATGCGCGACCGGCTGCTTCGCTACCTCGCCCTCCCCGAGCCCACGCGCCACAAGGCCCTCCTCGAGCTCGCCCTGGCCGAGTACTGGACCGGCCCGGAACGAGCGCGGGTCCTCATCGAGGCCGAGCTGGGGGTCCTCGTGCACCTGCCGAACGAGTTCCTCCAGGTCTCGCTGGAGGCCCGCCTGGCCGCGCTCCGCCAGCTGAGTCCGGAGGACGCCGAGGTGGCCGACCGGGCCCTCGACGACGCCGTGGGCGCGCAGCTCGGGTTGCCACAGCGCATGTTCGTGCGCGACTTCCTCTACGCCCGGGGTTGGGAGCGGCCCTGATGGCGGCGAGCCCGGAGGAGGCGGCCCGCACCTTCGTGCAGGCGGTGGCGTGGGGGGAGCACCACCTGGTGTGGGACCTGCTGAGCACCGAGGCGCACCGGGTGGTGATGGGCATCGCCACCTCGCGGGGGATGCCCGAGGCCCTGGCCGCCAGGCTGCGGGACGGCACGGCCACCCAGGCCGAGCTCGACCAGTTCCGGAGCGACCTGGTCAACGGCTTCCGAGCCGACCTCCTCACCGTCGATGTCGACACCCTCGAGTACGACGTCGTCCTGGACGGCCTCGAGGACAGCACGGCCCGCGTCGTCCTGATGGTCCCGGTGCCGGATCCGCTCCTGGGGGCGGGGCTGCCGGCTGCATCGGTGGAGCTCAGCCAGGAGGCCGGGGACTGGCGGATCGACCGCCTCGTCTCGAGGCTGGCCAAGTGAGCGATCCAGTCGACCCCGCGAGCGCAGCGAGCGAGCCGGCGAGGGGCGAGCGGCCGCCGTCTGGACTGAGGAGCGGGGGAGGCGCGCCGTCAGGCGAGCCGGGGGAGCCGACGAGGGAAGACGGGGGTCAAGCGAGTCCCGATGCACCGGCGGGAGACACGGCCCGGCCCATCCGGCGCTACGAGGCGGCGGTCTCGGCCGGAGCCATGGCGCTCGGCTGGGCCAACCTGGAGCAGGCACCCAGCGGAGCGACCGTCGTCGTGAACCACGAGGTCAGCCCGATCGGGCGGCTCGGCCAGCTCTGGACGGTGCCTTCGTCGTCGACCCTGGCCTTCGCCGTGGTGCTGCGGCCGGCGCTGCGAGCCGAGGAGGCCGACGTGCCGTGGCTGGTGGGCGCGCTCGCCGTGGCCGACGGGATCGAGGCGGCGGGAGGCTCGGCCGTCCGCACGGCGTGGCCGGACCGGGTCGTCGACGCCCAGGACGGCTCCACCAGGGCGTCGGTGCGGGCCGACGTCCAGCTCGGGCCGGGCAAGGTCCGGGTCGCGGTGGTCACCGTCCGCCTCGACGTGACAGGAGAGACCGACCCGGCGCGGCGCGACGAGCTCCTCCACGCCATCGCTGCGCAGCTCGACCAGCGGACGGATGAGCTGAGCGAGGGCGTCGCTGGTCCGCTCGCCGTCTACGAGAAGCGCTGCAGCACCCTGGGCCACAACCTGAAGCTGCGCCTGGTGCCCCGCGGGGAGATGCGTGCCCACGCCGCCGCCGTCGACCCGCTGGGCCGGCTCGAGCTGCGATCGTCCACCGGCATGGTCGAGCACGTCTCGGTCAACCAGGTCCGCGGGGTTGAGGTGCTTGCGTAAGATGTCCGGTTGCGCACGGTAGATGTCCGTGACCTATAATCCCAGTCCGACAGCAGGTCCGAAGCATGGGGGTGGACGTGGTCCTATGGTGGCTAGGTAACGCGGTGTTGGCGTTCGTCGTCATCCCGGTAGTGCTCTTGTTCGCCAATCGGGTGCTCCGCCCGACCATGCTCATCAAGGAGTACGCCGACGACATCCTCGTCCACGGCGTCGGATTGACCGGCACGCTGGATGCCGTTCCCAAGCTCGTCACGACCAAGGAGCTCACCGGCACCGCCCTCGGGCTCGTCGGCCGCTACGGGGCAGCGCTGAAGCGCCTCCTGTGACCACAACCACTTCCACGTCAAGGAGAGTTCGCTGATGCCCGCCGCCGCCATCGTCACGCTGGTGCTGGTCGCCGTCCTCGTGGGCGCGATCGCCGCGTACCTGATCATCATCGCCTACACGTTGAAGGACGTGAGCTTCACCCTGGGCACCGTGCTCATCGGGGTGCGTGCCATCGCCTACCAGTGCGAACCGGTCGGAGACGTGCTCACCGGCATCGCCGGCGACGTCAAGGCCATCGAAGGCGCGTTAGGTGATGTCGTCGCTGGCGCCGGACGCCCGGCGCCGCCCGCCCGTCGCCCCTTGAGCGCTCGCGGGCGCTGACCAAGCACTCGCGGAGCCTCCGCGGGAGAAGGGAACCAAAGGATCATGGGTTATCAGTTTCGGTGAAGGGATGCCGACCACGCCTGCCGTTGGCAGGGCGAAGCCGGTACAGAAGAGGCACTGATCGCCAAGGTGGCGGATCACGTCAAGGCCAAGCACAAGGTCGCAACGCCGACTGACACGATCGTCAACTTCGTCAAGACGAAGGTGCGGCACACCTAACGGGGAAGAAGCTGGGCTTCTTCTGGAGGGGGACGAATGCCAGTGATTCCGACCTCGCCGGAGAGCCCGGCGGTGTCGTCGACGTTCGAGCACTTCCACCGGCGCTTCTCCGGTGACGCGCTCCGCTACGCCCGGGCCATCGTCGGCCCGGACACGGCGGAGGACGCGTGTCAGGAAGCGTGGTTGCGGGCGTGGCGAGCGTGGGGAGCAGCGGATCCGAGCAAGGCCGAACCCTGGCTGCGCACGATCATCCGGAACTGCTGCTTCGATGTTCAACGGCGGGGTCGGGCGCAGGAAGCTCTGCCCGACCTCCCGCCGGATCCCGCTGCGGCGCCGGAAGACGCCGCGCTGGCGTCGCTCGAGCTCACCGCCCTGTGGGCGGGTCTCGAGCGCCTCTCGCCCGTGCTGCGCGAGACGCTGTGGCTGCGCGAGGTCGAGTCGCTGCCGTACGCCGAGATCGCCCGCCGACAGGGCATCCCGGTGGGGACGGTCATGTCTCGGCTTCACGCTGCGCGCGTGCAGGCTCGCAGACTGCGGTCAGCAGTGGCAGGGTGAGACGAGTACGTTGTACCCGTTGTCCGGAGATCGACCGAATATTCCAGGTTCCCGGACGATCTGTTGTGGCATGGCCGGCGCCCGCCGGCTCTGAACTGACCGAGTGATGGGGGACTGATGCCTGTGCGGGAGTTACGTCAACAGGATGAGCGGGGCCAGGGCTACGTCGCCCTCCTCGTCCTCGTCTTGATCGTGACGGTCGTTGCGGTGGCCTTGCTGACGAGGACCTGGGTCAACCTCCGGAACATCAACGCCAAGGCGTCGAACATCGCCCAGACGGGTCGAGGGATCAACGCGTCGACCGATGCGATCATCCAGCTGAACTCGACCAACGACCTCGGCAACTCGATCGAGGAGACGGCGAAGCCCCTCGAGGGCCAGCTGAACGTCATCGTCGGGCTGGCCAACTCGATCAACAACAAGGCAACGTCGATCACCGAGAGCGCCGTCACCATCAACGGCTCGGCCAAGGCCATCGGTGGCAGCGGGAGCAGCATCAACGGCTCGGCTGTCGGAATCGAACGCAGCACCTCGGCCATCGTGCCGCGAGTCGAGTCGATCCGGGCCGGGGTCGCTCAGATCGACCGGAACGTCGATGGCACCATCGGCATCGCGGAGGCGGTCCGTACCGACGTGCGCAACATCCTCGGCCAAGCCGCCGACGCCGTTCAGAACGCTGCCTGCATCCAGAACAAGACCGCGACGGTTGGCAACGGTCCGACCGACCCGGATTGCAGACCATGAACCAGCCGCACATCACACAGGGGAGCAACAAGTAATGGCAACAGCCACCAGGACCCGGCCCTCGGCCAACGAGGCGGGATTCGCAGCACGGGGCGGGAGCTCGTCCGAGGACACCAGCCGATTCCTTGACCGCTGGCTCAAGGTCTGGATCGCCCTGCTCGTCGTGGTGACCCTCGTCGTGGTCGTCTACCTCATCGCCATCACCAACTCGCTGGCGTCGATCAACGGCAACCTCGGCGTGGCCGACCGTGCCGTCACCGGCGCCGGCGGCGACACCAAGACGCTGCCCGACCAGGTGCAGGGGATCAACGCCAGCCTGGCCGCCATCGACCCGGCACTGAAGCCGATTCCCGGGCAGGCCGACCAGATCATCGCGGCACTGACCGACATCGACAACAAGCTGAACACGACCGACGGCTCCCTCAAGGACACCTCGGCCAGCCTGCAGGGCACCTCGGGCATGCTGGGTGGCACCTCGGGCGTCCTGCAGCAGATCAACAACCAGGCAGCCCAGATCCGTGGCACCCTGGAGGCCGCCGACCGGCCTGCAGGTGACTGCGGGGGTGGCACTCCTTGTAATCCGAACCAGCTCGGCGTCCAGAACATCCACCAGCGAGTGGACAACGCCAACCGGATCCTCGCCCCGGCCGAGGCCGACGCCCGCAGCATCCTCGCCGGCTTGGCCCAGGTGAACCAGAACCTGTTCAACATCTGCAGCACCGGCACCCTCGCCGTTGGCATCACCCCGGGGTCGGGATGCTTCTGAGCCCGCACCCCCGCCGGGAGGACGAGGGCGGCATCGTCGCCGTCAACCTCGTCCTGTTCCTGGGCTTCGCCCTCTTCGCCGTGGTCCAGCTGACCCGCACGACACTTGCGGCGCAGCAGATCGACGAGCGGGTAGTCGTGATCACCAAGGAGGTGGCACCGATCGACCAGAACCTCAACGAGGTGCCGAAGCTCGACCTCACCAACGAGACGGCCGGCAAGATCCGGGTCGCCGCCGAGAACCTCAGCGCTGAGGCCGGCAACATCCTCGACGCCGCCAAGAGCATCGATGGGACGGTCTCCGAGATCAACCGCAACGCGGAGGCGATCAACGGGACGGTCAAGGGGATCGGTGGCAGTGTCGGCGGCATCGCCGGCAGCGTCCGCAGCATCGGCAGCAACGTGAACGCGCTGACCGGGGTTACTGACGAGATCCGGGGCAGATCAGGCAGTCCAGGCGTGGGCGTGGCCGGCATCAACAACCGGGTTGACATCGTCATCGGCCTGGCCAACCCCATCCGGGATGACCTGGGCAACGTCAACTCCGTGGTGGGTGGCAGCAACGCTCTGAGCTTCAACGGCTCCGAGACGATCAACGGGCACGCCAGGCAGATCTGCCTGGACCTCAACGCTGGGCCATGCCGATGAGGCGCGACGAACGGGGCGCCGCCGCCCCCGCCTACACGGCAGTCATCACGCTGGTGAGCGTCCTGCTCGCCGGCGTGCTGGTCAACCGGGTGGCGTGGACGGCGGAGGCGATCAACAAGAAGGCCGAGACCATCAAGCAGTCGGCCATCGGCATCCAGGCCGACAGCACCGCCGTGCTCGACCTCGACGCCACCAACGCGTCGGCCAGCAGCATCCTGGTGTCGGCCGACCCGCTCGACGAGAAGCTGAAGCAGATCGTCTCGCTGGCCCGGTCCATCGACGTCAAGGCCAAGTCGATCAACGGCTCGGCTGCGACCGTCAGTGGCACCGCCAGTGACATCGGTGGCACAGCAGGGACGGTCGGTGGCACGGCAGGTGGCATCGACAACTCGGTGGCCAGAATCCTCTCGCTGGCCCAGTCGATCAACCGCGGCGTCATGCAGATCAACACCAACCTTGACGGCACCATCGCAATCGTCAGCCAGGTCAGGGGTGACACCGGGAACATCCGGAGGGCAGCCAACCTGGCCGACGTCCGGGCCGCCTGCATCGACGGGAAGCTGCCCGTCGGGAGCCTCCTCAATCCGCAGCTCGAGCCGGACTGTCGGCCTCTGGGGGGCTGACCAGATCCGCCTGTCGCGCCGCTATGATCTAGGTCGTGTCGGCGAAGCGGGTAGAGCTCGCACCCTATGAGGTGCTCGGCGTCTCTCCTGCGGCCTCGCCGCAGGAGGTCGTCACGGCCTACAAGATCCTGGCGCAGATCTATCACCCGGACCGCTTCCGAGACAGCTCGGAAGCGGTCCGGCGCGAGGCAGAGAGCCGCATGAGGACGCTCAACGACGCCTACTCGGCCGCCAAGCGGGGCCGGCTGTCGCACCAGGCGTCCTCCACCAACGCCCGTCACTCACGCCCGACGGGGGCATGGGACGCAGGCTCCTCAGCGGGCGCCCGCCGCTGGGACGGAGTGTCCTGGACCGACGCGCAAAAGGCGCGAGCCGCAGCCATGACCAAGGACAACGAAGCCAAGGCGGCGACCGTGCGAGCCAAGCGCAACGGTCAGGCCGTGATCAGGTCCCGGTCGGTGGAGCCGTCGAGGAACTCGTTTCTCAACGGGCTGGGACTCGCCCGGGTCACGAACAACATCGTGTGCGTCGGCTGCGACAGCGTGCAGTGGCTGCCCCCCGGGTGGCGGGAGATGCTGGACGACAGCGCCTTCTTCTGCTCGATCTGCGACCGCATCATCCTGGCCCGCGCCCTCCGCTAGCCCCAGCTCGGCGGCCGAGCGGGACCGGTGTTGGCGCGGGGCCCTGCTGGTTGAGGCCGAGCGGGACCGGTGGCGGCGCGGGCCGTGCTGGTTGAGGCCGCCGGGCCCCCTCGGCCGGCTCAGCCGGTCGTGGGGGGAGCCGGCGGGGAAGGGGCGCCGGGCGCCGCCGTGGTGGCGGGGCTCGAGCCTGGGTCCACCGGCTGGAGGAAGTCGGGGGGCGGCCCCGGCGCAACCTCGAGGCTGTTGGCGATCGTGTCGAACGTCGCGGCCAGCGTCTCGTAGCGGCTCTCCGGCAAGGCCTGGAAGATCAGCGACACCATCTTCCGGCCCTGGAAGACGAAGTAGTGGGCGTGGATCCCAGCCTTGCCGGTGGCCTCGTCGGTGAAGCGGTAGACGTAGAACAGGGCGGGCAGGCCGGCGAGCTTCGTGGGCTGGTTCACGAAGATCTGGATCTTCTCGCCCCCGAGGAGCTCGTCGAACAGGTTCTTCTGGTCGCCGAGGTTGGCTTCGGTGATCTCGGTCGAGTACGGGCTGACCCGCACGACGACGGTGTCGCCCGTATTGGGGATCCCGACCGAGAGGCGGAGCGCCTTGTCGGGCAGGTCCCTGGTCGAGTACCGCACCCAGTCCTTCGGCACCGAGAGCTTCACCCCGGTAGCCGGGTCGGCCAACGGGACGAACTCCTTGGGTGGCTTGAAGACGGTGGTTCCCGTGCTGTTGGGCCCGTCCACGGCCGCTCGACCCTTGTTGCCCTGGTAGGTGCCAAAGGCGTAGGCGCCGGCGGCCAAGGCAACCAAGACGAGGGTGGCCACCAGGAAGCGAAGGTCGATCTCGACCTTCTTGCTGCTCCTGCGCTGGCCGGCCTCGTCCGGCTCGGGGTCGCTGACGGTCTCGTCGCCATCGGCCGCGGGGGGTGTGTCGGTCGGGGCCTGCTGGGCCGCGTCGACCCGGTCCGGTGCCACCGCTGCCGTGGTCACCCGCTGATCGGTGCCCGCCTCCGTCGGTGTGGCAGCATCGGCACGGTGGGTCGGCTCGGTGGTAGCCGCATCGTCGTCGACCTCGGTCGGGCCGGTGCCGTCGCCAAGGGCCGGGGTGGCGGCGGCGTGACTGGCCGGAGGTTCGACGTCGTCGGCCGCGGAGGCGCCTGCGGGCACCGGAGTGGTGCTGGTGGCCTCCTGCGCAGCCGATGCCGGCTCAGCGGGGCCCTCGACTGCGTCTGCCCTTGGCCCGGCTGATGCGGGACGACCGTTGGCGTCGGATCCCGGCGGCTTGTGCGGCTCGTCGCCCTCAACAGGAGTCGGGCTAGACGGATCAGGCACGCAGCGTCTCCGAGATGATGGTCGTTCGGCGCATGTCCGGCCCCTCCGGTTTCTACCCAAACGCGGCATTGCCGAGGTAGGTGTCGAGAGTCTAGTGTGCACCAACACTGTAAACGGGAAGGGGAGGGGATGGGTGTCGCAGTCAGCCTTACGGGGTGGTATGTGGGCTTCGCGATCGCGGGGGTGACGATCACCGCGGTTGTGGTGCTGGTGGGGATCATCCTGGGTCTGGCCCGGATCATCGGGAGGCAGGCGGTCGAGATCACCGCCGGGCTGGAGCAGAGCAGGCTGAACACGCTGGCTCTCTGGGACGTTGACCTCGTCAACAAGTCGATCGTCGGGATCAACCGGAACGCAGCCAAGGCTCGCTCCGCGCTGGAGGGGAAGCTCTGATGGTTCTCGCTGAGTACACCGATGCCCAGATGAGCTTCTGGACCATCGCCTTGGGCATGGGGATCGTCGTCGAGGCGGCGGTCATCGTCCTGCTCTCGATGCTGGTCAGCCTGGTCAAAGACATCGAGACCAACGTCGACGACGTGTGGTCGACCGCCATCCTGGTGGCCCGCAACACGGCCACCACCTGGATGCTCGGCCAGACGGCCGTCGCCACCGCCGACCTCGGCAACGAGGTCTCGCTCCACGCCCAGCTCCTCGAGTCGAAGGGGCGGGGCCGATGATCCGCCTCTACGTCTTCTTCACCGTCTTCGAGATCGCCTTGGTGGTCGCCACCCTGGCCTTCTTCCTGAACCGGGTCGCCAACCAGCTCAACCACATCGTCGCCACGCTCGCCAAGGTCACCTTCGGTGTACGTGCCGTCGAGACCCAGTGCGCGGTCATCGGCCCTGCCGCCGACCGCGTCAACGCGAACCTGAAAGAGGCCGCTGGCGGCCTCGAGAAGGCCGCAGTCCTGGCCGAGCGCCTGGCTCGCTAGTTCCATGGGCCTGCCGCTCTACTCGGAGGGCGCCCAGCAGCCACCGGAGGAGGACGACGCCGTCCTCGCCGCGTACGCCGCTGGCCTTCCGAGTGGGCGGTCGGCCTCGTTCGGCATCGAGGGCCCGGTGCTGATGGTGGACGGCGATGTGCCGGCCGCCCTCCGCCTCGACCCGCGCACGGTGCTGCACCGCCGTGACCTCCCCGACGACGTCGCCTGGGCCCGGCCCCGGGTGGCCGACGCCCTGCAGGCCGCGGGCTACCTGCTGTGCGACGAGAACACCCTGTACGCCACCCCGGTGGCGCTGCAGGTCCTCGGGCTCACCTACTCGGAGTTCGACCTCTGGGGCTTCGACCTCGACGAGGCGTTCAACACCCTGCGGATGGCAGCTGCAGGCGAAGCGTGGGACCCTGTGCTAGCAAGCATTACGTTCAACCCGGGGAGCGAACCATGAAGATCGGCATCGTCGGCAAGGGCGGAGTAGGCAAGACCACCCTCTCAGCCTTGATCTCCAAGGCGTACGCCGAGCGCGGGAAGCGAGTGGTGGCCATCGACACCGACTCGAACCCCAACCTCGGCATCTCGCTCGGCCTCACGCTCGAAGAGGCCGAGGCCATACCCGTGATCCCCCGGCGCCTCGTGCTCGGCACCGACGCCGGGACGAGTCCCACGGAGCTGCTGGCCGAGTACGGGCGCACCACCGAGTCCGGGGTCCGCATCCTGTCCGCCATGCGGGTCGACCAGGCCGGGGCCGGCTGCACCTGCAGCAGCCACGCCTCGGTCCGCAGCATCCTCGGCGCCGCGCTCGAGGAGGAGGCCGACGTGACGCTCGTCGACATGGAGGCCGGGCTCGAGCACCTGAGCCGCTCGGGCGGGACGCTGGCCTACGCCGACGTCCTGGTGGCGATCATGGAGCCGAGCCGCAAGTCGGTCATCACCGTGGCCCGCACCGTGGCCTTGGCCGACGAGCTCGGGATCCCGCGGACGGTCGGGGTGGGCAACAAGGCTCGGCTGCCGGCCGATGCCGAGTTCTTCGAGAAGCAGTGCGCGGAGCACGGGGTGGAGCTGGCCGCGGTGATCCCCTACCACGCAGACGTGGTCGAGGCGGACCGGGCCGGCAGCGGCCTGGCCTCGGGCAACGGGGCTGAGGTCCGAGAGGCGGTCGAGCGCCTGCTCGACTTCCTCGACGGGGTGCCGGTCGGGTAAGGCTGATGCCCGAAGACGGGCAGCTGTTCGCGGTCACCACCCGTTCCCGGCTGAAGGGCCCGTGGTTCTTCCCGGCCATGATGCTCGCGACGAGGCGCGTCCGCCGGCAGCTGCAGGACTCCCCTGACGTCGTCCGCTGGGCGAGCGTGATCGCCGCCCCGACCGAGTTCTGGACGATCACGGTCTGGCGCTCCCGCCACGACATGCACGAGTTCGCCCAGTCGGGGGCCCACGACGAGATCATGTGGCGCTTCTCGAAGTGGCTCGAGTCGTTCTGGCTGATGCGGTGGCGACCTGGGCCATTGGAGGCGGGTGCGTGGGACGGGCTCTCGCTGGCCCAGCCCGAGCCCACGCGGGTGCGGGGCAAGGCCGCGGGTCGGCCGCAGCTGCAGGAGGCGTTGGAGTACCTGCCGCAGCTGAAGGCGTCCACCGACGCCTGGGGCCGCGCCACCTACGAGGCCAGCCCGGCCGTCCGACGCCAGCGGGCCGAGGTCGCCGGCGCTCGGGCCGTGGTGGTGTTCGTCCACTCCGACGGGATCCGGCGCCGGACCGGCCTGCGGGCGCTGCGGCGGCTGCGGGCGAGCCTCGACGGCGACGACCAGCTACTGCGGGCCGTCGCCGGCTTCGGGCGCTCGGGTGACGCGTACCTGCTCACGGTGTGGGCAGGAGCGGCTGGCGCCCGCGGCTTCCTCGACTCGTCTCCGCTGGCTGAGGTCCTGGCCCGGTGGCCCGAGTCGAGCTGGACCAACGAGTGGCTGCCCGAGAACGAGTTCGGTCATTGGGACGGGCTCCGGCTTCGCCGCACCCGGAACAAGCATGGCCTCCGGGTCCCGGCGGCCGCCCGGGCCGCTGCGGACCTGCCCACAGAAGGGGACAGCACATGAAGCGTCGTACCAACGACGAGGAACGAGCCCGGCTCGAGCGCGAGGCCATGGCCGAGCTCCAGCGCCAAACGAGTGGGCCCCGCCCGTCGGGTGGCTCGCGTGGGAGCCGGCCGGCCTCGGGTGCCAGCGCGCCGCCGGCCTGGGGTGCGAGCGCGCCACCGGCGAGCCGGCCCGAGCCCGAGGCCGAGCCGGCATGGCGTTCGCGGGGGCCGGTGTCACGCCCGGAGCCACCGTCCGGCCGCGAGCCCGACCCTGTGGACGGTGGGGAGGACGCGGAGGTCGAGGACGAGTGGGAGGACGGCGAGTGGGAGGAGGAGGAGTGGGACGAGGACGACGGTTCTGACGCCCAGGACGGCCGCGTCCAGCTGCTGGGCATCCCCCTCGACTACGACGCCACGGCCATCGCCCTGCAGCAGCTGGCCGAGCGAGCCAACGTCCGCCAGCCGATCGGGTCGCTGGCCGGCGTCACCGCCACCGAGGCGGAGCGCGCCCGGGACCGGGCGATAGCCCAGTTCCTCGAGCGCCAGAAGGCCCGCGCCCAGAACGACGCCGAGCTCGCAGCCGCCCGGGAGGCGGCGTCCCCGGACGCGCCCCAGCCGCAGAAGCGGGCCCCATTTCCGCCCCTCTCCCCCGGCCTGTCGGCGAAGTCGCTGGTGATGCAGCCCGTTACACCGCCACCGCTGAACCGGCAGCAAGCGTCGGAGACCGCCTCTCCTGAGGCGAGCGACACCGAGCCGGTGACCGGGGGGCCATCCAGGAGGGGGGCCGCGGGCGCACCGTCGGCGGACCCGGAGGGAGAGGCCCAGGCACCGGCGCCGAAGAAGGCGCTCACCAAGCGGGCGGTCGCCAGGAAGAAGGTGACCGAGCCTGCCGACCCGGCTTCGTCAAGGCCGGTGGTCAAGTCCGTGGCGGCACGGAAGCGGGTCCGGACCGAGGTGCCCGATGCCGACCCCACAGAGCCCGCGTCCGAGCCGGCGGCCGGCACGCGGCGGGCGGGGACCAGGACCAGGCCGGGAGCGTCGAAGGCGGCCGGGACCAGACGGGCTCGCAGCGCTGCGGCCGAGGCCGCGGAGGCGGGAACCGACGCCGCCCCGGCGGGGCCGGCACGGCTCGCGGCGGCGCCGGGCGAGGCCGCCGAGATCAAGGCTGGGCCGAAGGGAGCGGCGGCGAAGGGCGCGGCGGCGAAGGGCGCGGCGGCGAAGGGGCGGGCCCGCCCGGGCAGAGTGGCCGAGGGCGGTGGGGTCAAAGCCGCGGCGACCAAGCGTGCGGCCGCCAAGGCCGCGTCGGCCACCAAGGGTGCGGCCGCCAAGGCCGCGTCGGCCTCCAAGGGCGCGGCCGCCAAGGCCCCGTCGGCCTCCAAGGGTGCGGCCGCCAAGACCGCCGCGTCGGCCTCCAAGGGTGCGGCGACCAAGGCCGGGTCGGCCTCCAAGGGTGCGGCCGCCAAGGCCCCGTCGGCTTCCAAAGGTGCGGAGACCAAGGGTGCGGCCGCCAAGGCTGCGGCAACCGGAGCTGCGGCCACGAAAGCTCCCGGGGCCACGGCCGCCGGGACCAAGCGTGCCGGGACCAGGGCAGGAGGGACTCGAGGGGTGGGCACGAGGAGCGGGACGACCGGGCGCGACGTGGTGGCACCGGCCCAGCCCGCCGAGGACGTCCGGCCCGCCATGCTGGACACGCCACCGGTGATCGCGGCCAAGGCGTCGAGGGTGGGCACGAGGCGCGGGAGGACCGAGCCCGAGGTGGTGGCACCGGCCCCGCCGGCTGCCGAGGACGTTCAGCCCGCACCGCCCGACACGCCGCCGGCGACTGCGGTCAAGGCGTCCAGGGTGGGCACGCGAGCCAGGGCCGCGGTGTCGACGCGCCGACGAGGCGGCTCCTGATCCAGCGGGCAGGCCCGGTTCCGGCGAACCGCCGGCCAGGCCTCGCGTCGCCTCAACCGGCGGTAGCCATCACCTGGTCGACGAGG
Source organism: Acidimicrobiales bacterium (assembly GCA_030448245.1). GTDB lineage: Bacteria > Actinomycetota > Acidimicrobiia > Acidimicrobiales > JAUJNH01 > JAUJNH01. The sequence continues at coordinate 302,845 of JAUJNH010000003.1, read as the reverse complement.
GCGGCGACGGCTTTCACCGAGGGCGACTCGGGCGCGGCGTCGATCGGTGCCAGCCCGGCCTGCTCGGCGTCGGCCAGCGCCTCGTCCCACGGCACCGAGGCCACCACGGGCAGCCCGGTGGCCGCTTCGATCCGGGCCGCGTCACCGTCCTCGCGCACCTTGTTGGCGACGACGACGATCGAGGCCGGTGGCTTCTCCGTCAGGGCCAGCCGGGCGAGGCGCCGACCGGCCCGCATCGACTTCACCGTCGGCTCGACGACGACGAAGATCGTGTGGGCGTAGTCGCCCCACCCGAAGAAGGGCTGGCGCATCCCCCCCGGCAGGTCGCCCACCAGCGCCCACCGATCCTCGGGCAGGTGCTCGAGGATCTGCCGGAACGCCATCTGTGACTTGATCGTGGCGCTCAGCTGGCCCCGCAGCTTGGCGAACTGCAGGAAGCGGACCCCGTCGGGACCTTCGACCGAGTAGCTCTCGACCGCCTCGACGGCGCTGAGGCCCTCGCGCAACCGGAAGCGGGGCCCTTCCTCGCCCTTGGCCCGCTCTCGGACCGCGTCGTCCGGAATCCCGACGTCGGTGCGCTCGATGCCCAGGGAGAAGGCGAGGCCAGGCATGGGGTCGGAGTCGAGGGCCAGCACGGGGTTGCCCTGCCGGGCCAGCGTGCGGGCGAACGTGCCGGCGACGGCGGACTTCCCGACGCCGCCTTTCCCGACAAAGGCGACGCGCAGGAGGGTCATGGCCGGGTCACCTGCGAGGTGGGGGCAAGCATGCGGTGGGCCTTCCAGTGAGAGGGACGGGGCGGCGAGGGGGGCAAAGCCCTAGCCTGGCTGTTTCCGCGAGGGTCCGAATGCTATCCGTCTTCGACCCGGCCGGAGCGGTGTGCTACGACCAGCAGTGCAGGGGAGCCGGCCACGAGGATCGTGCGCCGGGACGACCGTTTTCCTACGAGGGGGCAGGGATGGCCAGAGCCAGGATGGATCGGTGGATGGCTGCTTCTCCCGCTCGCCGGATCGTCCTGCTGCTCCCCCTCGTGCTGGCCTTCGACCTGCTCCTGGTCCTGGGGCTCGGCCTGCTGCCGGTCAACTCGATCGCTGACCTCAAGTGCGACGCGTTGCTGCGGGGAGGTGAGCCCCGCCTGGATCCACGGCTGTCCCCCAGGATCGCCGTCAACGCCGACCAGCTGTGCGCTGATGCGGCGTCAGGGCGGCGGCTGGTCCTCCTCGGGGTCGGCGGCCTTGCCCTGCTCGTCGGGATGGGCGCCGTCCTGGCCCCCCCGGATCGGCTCGAGATGGCGTTGGCGGGGCGTCGGGACGACGACGACGAGCGCTGGGAGGAGCGGCAGCGAATTGATGCCGCTCGGGAAGCGGCCGCCCGGGAGCGGCGGGCCGCCGAGGAGCGCGCTGCGGCAGAGGCCCGGGAACGGCGGGCACGCGAGGCCGAGGTCACCGAGCCGGTCACCGTCGGCGAGCTCGGGGCTGGTGCGGACGCCGCCGCCGCCGACGAGGAGGTGGCGGCGATCGCCCCGGCGCGGCCCGCCCGCGCGCCGAGGAAGGTGGTGAAGGGGCCGGCCAAGGCGGGCAAGGCAGCCAAGGCCGTCAAGACCTCGGAACCCCGGTCGACCAAGGCGGCGAAGGCGACCAAGGCGACCGCGGCCAAGGCGGCCAAGGCGAAGGGCACAAAGGCGGCGACGGCCGCCGCGGCCACGGCGGCTGCGGCGGCCACGGCGGTCGCCGCGACCAAGGCGGCCAAGGGGGCCAAGGGCACGGCGAGGGCCAAGGCGGCCGCACCGAAGAAGGCACTGGTCACGGCGAAGGCAGCGGGGACCAGAACGGGAGGTCGAGCAGGGGCGCCGACGGCGAAGGCCGGGAAGGCGGCCACGGCGGGTGCGTCACCGGTGGTCGGGAGCAGGGCGGTGAAGCGATCGGGTACCGCCGGGCGAGCGAGGCCTGCGGAGGCAGCCACGGGCGCCGAGGTGAACGCGGTCGACGCGGTCGCGCCCGTGCCGGCGGAGGCGGTGCCGGTAGTCCCACCGACCCCGGCGGCGGCAGCCACACAGCCCCGCAGGGGAGGCGCCGCGGCGAAGGTGGGCACGTCGAAGAGGGCCAGGATGCGACCGGTCCCTGCCGTGCCGGTGGTTGAGCCGGACGAGCCCGCTGCGGCACCTCCGGCGGCGCCGGTGGTCGAGTCAGCCGGTCCCGCTGCGGCACCTCGGGCGGCGCCGGTGATCGAGTCAGCCGGTCTCGCTGCGGTACCGGTGGTCGAGTCGGGCGAGCCCGCTCTGGCTCCCCCGACTGCGCCTGAGCCCGTCTCCAGGGCGACCGACGCAGCCGACGGTGGGTCCGGGCCTGAGGTCGCGCCGGTGGTGGACGAGCCGGCAGCCACGCCGGAGGAGAGCCCGCGGCCGGCCACCACGTCGCCGAGGGCTGGCCGGGTCGCCAGGACGGCACGGTCGGAGCGGCCGGTGGTGACGACGAGGTCCCGGATGCCGAGGCCCGTGCGGGCGACCCCGGACGCGGCAGAAGCCGGGTCCGACGACGGGTGACCGTTCGTGGACGGCGAGCCGGGCGGTTTCGGCCACGTCAGGTGTAATCGGCGGCCTGGCTGTAGCCTCCTTCCCGGACGGACGGTTCCGTCACCGTCGTGAACCTTTGGAGGCTGTGCCATGTGCTTGGGGATCCCGGGACAGATCGTGGAGATCATCGACCCCGCCCAGCATCGGGCAACGGTCTCGGTCGACGGCGTGCGGCGTGAGGTGAACGTCGGCTTGCTGATGAGCGACGCGAAGCTGCGCATCGACGTCGGCGACTGGGTGCTGGTCCACGTCGGCTTCGCCATGGAGAAGATCGACGAGGAGGAGGCCAACCGCCACCTCGGCTACATCAAGGAGATGGGAAGCCTCTTCGACGAGGAGCTGGAGAGCTTCGTCGAGACCCGTCCGATCTGAGTTCGGTCGTGGAGGAGTACCCCCTCGTCTGGGCGCACGACCTGTGCAGCTCGGTCGCTCACGAGGATGAGCTGGGGTTCCTGCCGAGCTCGGCGCTGACCGAGGTGATGCCGGTCGTTCGCTACGACGCCCGCGGCCACGGCAGCAGCATCGGCGGCTACGAGGAGCGGACCTACCGCTGGTCGGCCATGGTCGACGACATGCTCCGCGCTCATGAGGGCACGTTCGTGGCTGGCGGCACCGGGATGGGGGTGGCCACTGCGCTCTACGCAGCACTGCGGGCTCCTCGGCGGGTTGCCGCCCTGGTGCTGGTCCTGCCGCCGGCGGCCTGGGACGGCCGGGCGTCAGCTTCGGCGACCTACGAGGCCGACGCCGACCTGGCGGAGACGAGCCCGGCGAGGCGCCTGGCCGAGGAGGTGCGGCGGCGGCCGCTGTCGCCGCTCCTGGCCCAGGTCCGACCCGATGCTCGGGAGGTCGACGCCCGCCACCTCCAGACCATGGACCCGAAGCTGCTGGCGCCGGTGCTGCGGGCCGCCGCCCGCTCCGATCTCCCCCGGCCCGACGAGGTGCGCTCGATCATCGTCCCAACCCTGCTCCTGGCGTGGGAGGGCGATCCCGCCCGCCCGGTGGCCACGGCGCAGGCGCTGGCCGATGCCATGCTCCAGTCGGACCTGCGGATCGCCCGCGACCTGTCCGACGTGAAGGCCTGGCCCGCCGTCATCGAGGAGTTCCTCGCCGACGCCATGTAGGGGTGTTCCCCGCCGGTGCGTCGGCGGGCCCTTCACCACCAGGCTTGGATCCTCCTTCCCCCGGCTCGCCTGCGGCTCGCCTCCTCCACTCGTCGGTCCAGCCAGGCGTCGGGGCCGCCTCGCCGGCTCGCTCGCTGCGCTCGCGGTGTTCCCCGTGCGCCGGCGGCAACTACAGCTTGCCGAACTCCCGGTGCCAGGGCTCGGGGCGGTCGCCGGCCTTGGTGGCCCAGGGGGGCTGGCGCCAGCCGAAGCCAAGGGCGTTGGCCTGGAGCCAGCGGTGCTGGCGGGTGCCGAAGTCGTTGGCGCCGCCGCAGAGGTCGATGGCCAGAGCCCAACCGTGGTTGCTGGTGCCGGGCTTGGCGGCGAGGTCCGGCTTCTCGCGCTGCGCCGCCACCTGGGCCTCGTAGGGCCGGTACGAGTCGGTGATGCACAGGCGGGTTCGGAACCGGGCCCGGTAGGCCACCGCCATCTTCCCGTAGGCCTCGGCGGCGTCGCAGCGGAGCCGGTGGGCGGGGGCGCCGGCCAGCGGGCAGAGCTCGGCGGCCGGGATGCGGCCGTTCTCGTGCCCGCCCCACGCTCCGCGCTGCTCGTGGGGGCCCGCGACCAGTCGCCAGCCGGCGACGCCGAGGACGAGGCCGACCAGCCCGGCCACGAGCCACCACGTGCGCCATCGGCGAGCGGGCGGCCGGGCACGGCGTGCCGCGGTCGGGGCCACCCGGGGCCTGGGGGGCAGCGGGACGACGGGCACGGCCACGGTGGGATCGAGCGGGCGGGGGAGCTCGCCGGTCGACGCCGCGGGGTCGTGCACGTGCCTAGCCTGCCGCTGGGGAGGCGCTCCCGCTGGCCGGGCTGTCCCGTTCGCTCGGTTCGCGTTGGGCGTGGTTCGAGCCGGGCTCCTCACGGGAAGAAGAGGAGCACAAGCACGCCAAGCAGAGGAGGAGTTCCGTGGATCTGGTCTGGTTTTTGATCGTCCTGTTCGTCGTGGGTCTGATCGTTGGTGCGATCGCCCGACTGATCGTCCCGGGCCGGGACCCCATGGGCCTGCTGGGCACCGCGGCCCTGGGGATCGTCGGCTCCTTCATCGGCGGCTTCCTGGGCTACATCCTGTTCAAGAAGGACGCGGCCGAGGGTGCGTTCCAGCCGGCCCAGTTCATCGGCTCGCTGATCGGCGCCGTGATCGCCCTCCTGGTGTGGCGGGCCGTCAGCGGCCGCCGGGGTCGCAGGACTCGCGGCTACGCCTGATCCAGTCGCACCATCTCGTCAGGGGGGCGCCGTGGGCGCCCCCCTGACGCGTCCGGCGAGGTGGCGGCCGTAGGCAGCTCCCAGGAAGCGCTCGACCGCCTGCACGGCGTGGGCCGTCCTGGTCGACGACAGGACGTCGAAGGCGTGGTGGGCGCCGTGCAGCTCGGCGTAGGCGACCGGCGCCCGCGACACCGCCCGCAGCCGGCCGGCGAAGGCTCGGGCCTGCTCGACGGGGACCAGCACGTCGCGGTCGCCGTGGAGGAGGAAGAAGGGCGGTGCGCCGGCGTGCACCCGCTCGATCGGCGATGCCTGCGCGAAGGCCTCCGGATGGTCGCCGAGAGCCCGCTTCACGACGTCTCGCTGGAGGAAGGGGACCATGCCCGGGTGGCCTGGGTGGCTGCCGGTCCAGTCGTAGACGCCGTAGAAGGGGACAGCGGCCTGCACCGCCGTGTCGACGTCCTCGAAGCCCGGCTGGAAGGCGGGGTCGCCGGCCGTGAGGGCCACGAGCGAGCTGAGGTGGCCACCGGCCGAGCCGCCGGTGACGGCCACGAACCCGGGATCACCGCCGTAGCCGCCGATGTTGTCCTTCACCCAGGCCAGCGCCCGCTTCACGTCGACCAGCTGGTCGGGCCAGGTGGAGCGGGGGGACAGGCGGTAGTTCACGGCCACGCAGATCCAGCCCCGCTCGACCAGGTGGGACAGCAGCGGGTAGGCCTGGCCGGTCTTGCCGCCCCACACCCACGCCCCGCCGTGCACCTGCAGCACCACGGGCGCCACGGTGTCGGTGGGCAGGTCGGGGCGGGCCCACACGTCGAGCTGGTTGCGCCGGCCGAAGGGGCCGAAGGGAACGTCCTCGTCGCGCAGGTACCGCCGGCGCGAGGAGAAGGTGGCCACCAAGACCGGCACCCGGCTGACCTTCTCGCGGCCGTCCTCCGGGTGCGGGGGGAGCACGATCCCGCTGCGGTAGTCGGCTCCCAGCGCGTCGACCAGGGCCTGTTCCAGCTGCGAGCCGGCGGCTTGCGCCTCACGGTGCAGGGCCAGCGCGCCGGCGCAGGCGGCGCCGGTGAGACCGAGGCCGATCCGGCCCCGGCGGGTCCGGAGCCCGCCCCAGGCCGCCAGGCCGGCGGCCGCCGCGCCGTGGCCCGCGGCGTGGACGAGGGGGATCTCCGAGGTCACCGCGCCGGCGGCGAACGAGGGGAACGACAGCAGGCCCCGCTCGACGGGCCGGAGGGCGTTCGCAGTGGCGAGGGCTCCCACGGCCCCGGCCGAGAAGAGCTTGGTCGAGGCGTTCACACCATGATCCTGCCCCCTGCCACTTCCCTTGGCTGCACCAGCGGGTTCTAGCGGGCGTAGAAGAGGCTCTCGACCACGGTGCGGGCTCGGCGGGTCACGCGGCGGTAGTCGTTGCGGAGGCCGGCGGCCGTGGTGTCGAGGCTGCGGGCCAGGCGGCTCAGCTGGTCGGCCTGGGTGGGGAGGCTGTTTCCCGGCGCACCCTTCACGAGGAACCAGCGGTTGCGGGTGGCCTCGCAGAAGCGCCAGGCGGCCGCGAGCACCGCCGCGTCCTCGGCGTCGATGGCGTCTGCGGCTTCGAGGGCGGCCAGCGCGGGCAGGGTGGCCGGCCCGGGGACACCGTGCTGCAGCTGCAGGAGCTGGACCGTCCACTCGACATCGGCCAGCGATCCCCGGCCGAGCTTGAGGTGGAACGCCGGGTCCTCGCCGGGGGGGATGCGCTCTCGCTCGACCCGAGCCTTCATCCGCCGCACCTCGCGGGCGTCGTCTTCGGTGAACGGCCGGCGCCAGACCCACCCGTCGACGATCTCCTGCCACCACGCCTGCACGGCCCGGTCGCCTGCGCACGGCCGGCCCCGCACCAGCGCCTGGCGCTCCCAGGTCGCCGCCCACCGGTCGAGGTAGCTCTCGAAGCCGGTGAGCGAGGCGGCGAGGCGGCCCTGCTTGCCCTCGGGGCGCAGGTCGAGGTCGACGTCCCACACCTGCTGGGCCGGCGTCTGGCCGCGGAGGAGCTTGAGGAAGCGGCTCACGGCGGCCTCGGCCTCGGCCCCCGCACCTCCGCCCCGCTCGTCGTGGAACAGGACGACGTCGAGGTCGCTGGCGAAGCCCAGCTCGCGCCCACCCAGCCGGCCCATGGCCACCACGGCCATCGGGACGGGGGGCTCGGCCGCTTCGAGCGCGGCCTCGAGGACCGCTTCGGCCAGCGCCGACAGCGAGCTGCCGACCGACGAGCCCGACGGCAGGACCCCGAGGAGGTCGGCTGCGGCGATGCGGAACAGCTCGGCCTGGCGCAGCCGCTGGAGGGCGGCGGCCCGGTCGTCGGGGTCGCGCACGGCCATGGCCGCCCGGGCCCGGCTGAGCAGCTCGTCCCGCTCGAGCGGAGCGAGGTCCCGGTCGTCGGCGAGCCAGCCGAGAAGCTCGGGCTGGCGCTCGACCAGCGAGGTGAGCAGGCGTGACGTGCCGGCCACGGTGCACAGGCGGCGGGCCGACTCGGGCGACTCGCGGAACGTCTCGGCCAGCCGGGCCGACCGATGCGAGCCGGTGGCCAGCGTCCGCAGGCCGAGCAGGCCGAGGTCGGGGTCGGGCGACTCCGAGAGCCACTCGAGGAGGAGGGGGAGGAGGGCGTTCATGAGGCGGCTCGCCCGCCGCATGCCGCGGGTCAGCTCGAGCACGGCCTGGCGGGTCCGCTCGGCGTCGGTGAAGCCCAGGGCGCTGAGGCGTTCTCTCGCCGCTTCGATGGTCAGCGGGCCGTCGCTCGTCGTGAACGCCTCCAGCAGGGGGCGGAAGAACAGCCGCTCGTGGATCGACCGGGCCACCGTCTGGTGGCGCACGAGCTCGGCCTCGAAGCGGGCCACCGCCGTGGTCCGTTCGTCGTCGCGGTAGCCGAGGACGCGGGCCAGGTGCTGGAGGGGCGCGGGCTGGGTCGGGACGGCGTGGACCTGCGCCTCGTCGACCAGCTGGAGCCGGTGCTCGACGATGCGCAGGAAGGTGTACGCCTCGGCGAGGAGCCTGGCGTCCTCCTCGCCCACGTAACCGGCGCCGGCCAGCTCGGCCAGGGCGTCCAGAGTCGCAGGGGTGCGCAGGTCCTCGTCCGCCCGCCCGTGCACCAGCTGCAGCAGCTGCACCGCGAACTCGATGTCGCGAATGCCGCCTCGGCCCCGCTTCAGCTCCCTGGTGGCCAGGCCCTTCCTGGCCACCTCGGCCTCGGCCCGGGCCTTCATCGAGCGGACGCTGCGCAGCTCCTCGGCCCCGAAGGGCTGCCCCCACACCCGCCGCTCGGCCGCCTGGGCGAAACGTTCCTGCAGATCGGCTGACCCAGCCACCGGGCGCGCCTTCAACAGGGCCTGGAACTCCCAGGTGTCGGCCCACCGGTCCCAGTAGGCCTCGTAGGAGTCCAGCGAGCGCACCAGCGGCCCGTCCCGGCCCTCAGGACGCAGGTCGGCGTCGAGGCGGAAGCAGCGCCGGCCGGCCTCGAGGATGGGACGGGCGTCACCGTCGCCGACGAACAGCAGGTCGACGTCGGAGGCGTAGTTCAGCTCGCAGGCGCCGGCCTTGCCCATGGCCACCACGGCAACACCTTCGGCCCGGGCACCGGCCAGGCGGTGGGCCTGGCGCAGCACCTCGTCGGCCAGGTGGGCCAGCAGGCGGCCGGTGGTGGGAAGGTCGTCGACGCCGGTGAGGTCACGGGCGGCGATGCGGAGCAGCTCGAGCCGCTTCCAGCGGGCCAGGTCGTCGGCGTCCCCGTCCGGGGGCGCCGGGCGGCGGTCCAGGTGGCCGAGCACGTCGAGGGCCATCCCGTCGGTCACGACCACCCGGCCGAGGGACCGGCTGGCGGCCAGCACGGCCACCACGGCATGTCGGAGCTCGGCCTGCTCGGCCAGGAGGACGGCCGAGGACGGCTCGGCCTCCCCCAGCTGCGCCAGCCCCGTGCGCACCGCGGCCGGCGCCGCCGAGCGGTCCACCTCCTCGTCGGCCACCAGCACGGCAGGAGTCTGCCCGGCGCGTGCGGGCTGGGGCGTCCGGCGGCGGGCAGAATCTCGGGGATGCCCCGCCTGCGCGCCGCCCTGTGCCAGCTGAACCAGACCGTCGGCGACCTGGAAGGCAACGCCCAGCGGGTGCTCGAGATGTACGGGCGGGCCGAGGAAGCCGACTGCGACGTCGCTGTCTTCCCCGAGCTGGCCATCACCGGCTACCCACCCGAGGACCTGGTGCTGAAGCCGGGCTTCGTGCGGGACAACCGCGAGGTTCTCGACAAGGTGGCGGCCGCCACCGGCCGCTGCGCGGCCGTGGTCGGGTTCGTCGACCAGAGCCGAGACCTGCACAACGCCGCTGCCGTCTGTGCCCGGGGCCGGGTCCTCGGCACCTACCGCAAGCGGCTGCTGCCCAACTATGCGGTGTTCGACGAGCAGCGCTACTTCGCGGCCGGCACCGAGCCCCTCCAGCTGTTCGGGTTCGGCGACGCCGATGTCGGCCTCACCATCTGCGAAGACGTGTGGTCGCCGCACGGGCCGATGCGGGAGCAGGCGGCCGGCGGGGCGGAGGTGGTCCTGAACCTCAGCGCCTCGCCGTACTACCGGGGTCGGTGGGCCGAGCGCGAGCGCATGCTGGCCACCCGCTGCACCGACGCCTCGTGCGCCCTGGTCTACGTCAACCTCGTCGGCGGCCAGGACGACCTGGTGTTCGACGGTGGCAGCCTCGTCTTCGACGCCGACGGGACGCTGGTGGCCCGCCTCCCCGTGCTGGAGGAGGCCTTCGCCGTCGTCGACATCGAGGTGCGGCCGGTGTTCCGCAAGCGGCTCCTCGACCCCCGAGGCAGAGCGCCGGCGCCGGCCCTGCCGCTGGTGACCGCAGCGCCGCCGCGGCCCGCCCGCCCCCCGCTGGAGGACGGTCACCCGGTGTGCCAGCCCTTGGACGAGATCGACGAGGTGCACCGGGCGCTCGTCCTCGGCACCCGCGACTACGTCACCAAGAGCGGCTTCACCGACGTGGTCATCGGGCTGTCGGGCGGGATCGACTCGACGCTCGTGGCGTGCATCGCGGTCGAGGCGCTGGGCCCCGAGCACGTGCACGGGGTGGCCATGCCGAGCCGCTACTCGTCGGCATCGTCCGAGGGCGACGCCGGCATCCTGGCCCGCAACCTCGGGATCGAGCTCCGCACCATCCCCATCGAGCCCGCCCACGCCGCCCTGCTCGACATGACCTCGGTCGACGGCCTGGCCGAGGAGAACCTGCAGAGCCGCATCCGGGGGGTGACCCTCATGGCGCTTTCCAACCAGCACGGCTGGCTCGTGCTGACGACGGGGAACAAGAGCGAGCTGGCCGTCGGCTACTCCACGCTCTACGGCGACACTGCCGGCGGTTTCGCCGTCATCAAGGACGTGCCGAAGACGCTGGTGTTCCGGCTGACGGCGGCGGTCAACGAACGGGCCGGCCGCCCGGTGGTGCCGCCGGACGTGCTGACCAAGCCGCCGTCGGCCGAGCTGCGGCCCGATCAGCGCGACGACGAGAGCCTCCCGCCCTACGACGTGCTCGACCCCCTGCTCGAGGCCTACGTCGAGCGCGACATGACCAAGGCCGACCTGGTGGCCGCCGGCTTCGACCAGGACCTGGTGGACCGGGTCACCCGGCTGGTCGACGTGGCCGAGTACAAGCGCCGCCAGAGCCCGCTGGGCGTCCGCGTGACACCCAAGTCGTTCGGGAAGGACCGCCGGGTCCCCATCGTCAACCGCTACCGGGGCTGAGCCGGGCGCGCCTCAGCGCCGGCCTCTCTCCGGAGGGGGGTGGAGAGGACCGGCGCCGGGCACTGGTTGCGCGTGGAAGGGGGGGATTTCCCGCACAACCTCCCGCCACTACGTCGGCGGCGGGGGACTGACGGGTTGAACGACCGGGACCAACGTTTTGGTCCCACTCGAGCTGTGAAGTTGGTCACACCCCCTTGCCCAAGTCGCTGAACGATGTTCACCTATCGGTGTTCACCCAAGGTTCCGGAGGTCCTCCCGTGCTCGAACGTCTCGCCCGGTTCGTCGTCCGCCGCCGCCGAGCGGTGCTGGTGGTCAGCGGGCTCACGCTCGTCGCCGCCGGGGTCTTCGGCGCCGGCGTCTTCGGTGCCGTCAAGGCTGGTGGCTTCCAGGACCCCGCAGCCGAGTCGACCCGGGCCGCCCGCCTGGTGGAGGAGCAGTTCGGGCAGGGCGATCCCGACCTCGTCCTGCTGGTCACCGCCAAGGACGGCCGCAAGGTCGACGATCCCGCGGTGGCCACCGCTGGGGCGGCCCTCACCGCCGAACTGAGCCGGGAAGCCGACGTGGTCCAGTCGGTCTCGTACTGGACCCTCGGGAGCCCGCCACCGCTGCGCTCGGGCGGAGGCGACCGGGCCCTCGTGCTGGCCCGCATCGCCGGCGACGACGACCACGTCGACGAGCGGGTCCACGAGCTGGTCGGGCCGTACACCCGCAGCGACGGCCTCCTCAGGGTCGAGGTGACCGGCTTCGCAGCCGTCTTCAACCAGGTGGGCACCCAGATCGAGTCCGACCTGGCCCGCGCCGAGTCGCTGGCCTTCCCGCTCACCGGCATCGCCCTCGTGCTGGTGTTCGGCTCGGTCGTGGCCGCCGGGATGCCCTTGGCCGTCGGCGTCCTGTCGATCATCTCGACCTTCGCCGTCCTCCACGCCATCGCCCTGGTCACCGACGTGTCGATCTTCTCGATCAACCTGACCACCGGCCTCGGCCTCGGCCTGGCCATCGACTACTCGCTGTTCATCGTGAACCGGGTCCGGGAGGAGCGCCGCAAGGGCTACTCGAACGACGAGGCCGTCGTCCGCAGCGTCCTGACCGCCGGTCGCACCGTGCTGTTCAGCGCCCTGACCGTGGCCGCCTCGCTGGCCGCCCTCCTGGTCTTCCCCCTGTACTTCCTCCGCTCCTTCGCCTACGCCGGCATCGCCGTGGTGGCGGCTGCGGCAGTCGGCGCCCTCGTCGTGCTGCCGGCCCTGCTCGCCGCCCTCGGCGACAACCTCGAGCGGTTCCGCATCCTGCACCGAGAGCCCAAGCTCGACGGCGCCGGGTTCTGGCACAGGACGGCGACGATGGTGATGCGCCGGCCCGTGCTGGTGGCTCTCAGCGTCGGAGCGCTGCTGGTGGCGCTGGGGCTGCCGTTCGCCGGGGTCCGCTTCGGCCTCCCCGACGACCGGGTGCTGCCCACCACGGCCAGCACCCGCCAGGCGTCCGACGTCCTGCGCCGCGAGTTCCCCAGCCGCGACACCGCCAGCCTGTCGGTGGTGGCGCCCACCGCGTCCGGCGACCTCGACGGCTACGCCACCGCCCTCTCGGGGTTGCCCGGGGTGGCCAGGGTCGACGGGCCGAAGGGCAGCTACATCGGCGGCCAGCTGGTCGTCGCCGGCCAGGGCAACCCGCTCTACCAGCGCTTCGCCGGTCCCGCCGGCGGCGTCTACCTCGCCGTCGTCCCCTCGGTCGAGCCGCTGTCCGGCGAGGGCGAGCGGCTGGTGCGGGCGGTGCGGGCCGTGCCCGCTCCCGCCGACGTGCTGGTCACCGGTCAGTCAGCCATGCTCGTCGACTCCAAGGCGTCGCTCGTGGCCAAGCTGCCGCTGGCCGCCGGGATCATCGCCGGGATCACCTTCCTGGTGCTGTTCCTCATGTTCGGCAGTCTGCTGGTGCCGGCCAAGGCCGTCGTGCTGAACCTGCTGTCGCTGACCGCCACCTTCGGGGCCATGGTCGTCATCTTCCAGGACGGCTGGGGCGCCGACCTCCTGGGGTTCACCGCCACCGGCGCCCTCGACACCACCACCCCCATCCTCATGTTCTGCGTGGCCTTCGGCCTGTCGATGGACTACGAGGTGTTCCTCCTCAGCCGCATCAAGGAGGAGCACGACAAGGGGGCGGGCACGGTCGAGTCGGTGGCCCGGGGGCTCGAGCGCACCGGCCGGATCGTCACGGCCGCCGCCGCCCTGCTGGCGATCGTCTTCCTCGCCTTCGCCACCTCGGGCATCACGTTCATCAAGCTGTTCGGCATCGGCCTGACCCTGGCCGTCCTGATGGACGCCACGCTCATCCGGGCCGCCCTGGTGCCCGCCTTCATGCGCCTGGCCGGCGAGGCGAACTGGTGGGCGCCGGGCCCGCTGCGGCGCCTCCACGACCGGTTCGGGTTCACCGAGGGCGGATCCCTCCCGGACGACCCTGAGAACGGGGCACCGCTCGCTCCACCGGTTCCGCCGCCGGTGGGCGTGGGGAGCCGATGAGCACCCGCGCCCGCTCCCGCTCCCGGCGGGGCGAGGGCGGCCTGCTCCGCCAGGACATCCTCGACGCCGCCGCCCGGCTGCTGGTGGAGAGCGGCGATGTAGAGAAGGTGACCATCCGGGCGGTGGCCGCCGACGTCGGGGTCTCGCCGCCGTCGGTCTACCTGCACTTCCCGGACAAGGACACGCTCATCTTCGACGTGTGCCAGCAGCTGTTCGCCGCCCTCGACCAGGCCATCGAGTCGGCCGCCGCCGGTCTCGAAGACCCTTTCGACCGCATCCGGGCCCGGGGCCTGGCCTACGCCCGGTTCGGCGTCGAGCACCCCGAGCACTACCGGGTGCTGTTCATGCAGAAGCCGGAGTCGGCGCCGAAGGGCTTCGGGCCGGAGCAGCTGATGGAGTCGGCGGCCTTCGCCCACCTGCTGCAGAACGCGGCCGACCTGATCGCCACCGGCCTGCTGGAGCCGGGCCTCGAGCCGTTCCCGGTGGCCCTCGAGCTGTGGGCCGTCGTGCACGGCTGCACGTCGTTGCTGATCAGCCACCCGAACCTCGGCCTCCCGCCGGTCGAGGTGCTCTTCGGCCAGGCGTGCGATCACCTCACCAGAGGCCTCCTCGGCCCCGACTCGACCTGAGCGCCACCGAGGCCGGCGCACACGCAGAAGCCGACGGCGCGATCGTCACCCGGTGGCGGCCGGCCCGGTCGGTAGGGTCGCCGCCCGTGGGGGAGGAGGGGCGGCTGGACCTGCACGGCACGGCCCGGCGGGCGGGCGCAGCGCGGTGGCTTGACGCCCGGCTCTTCGAGATCCTGGGCGGGTGGGTGGCCACCGTGCCCGAGCCCGAGGTGAAGATCGCCCTGGCCACCCAGGCCTCGCACCACGGCTGGCACGCCGCGCTGTGGGGCGAGCGGCTGCCCACGCTCCACGACGTCGACGCGGAAAGGTGGGTCGGGCCGGCCTCGGCCGGCGTCGAGCAGGCCGTCGAGGTGCTCGCCGGCGCCACCGGGACGATCGAGCGGCTGGCCGGCGTGCACCGTGCGCTGCTGCCCCGGCTGGCCGCCGCCCACGCCAGCCACCTCGAGACGGCGTCGCCGGTGAGCGACGGCCCGACCATCCGGACGCTGCGCCTGGTGCTGCGGGACGAGGCCGACGACCAGCAGGCCGGTGAGCGCCTGCTCCAGCGACTCCTGCGCACCCGGGCCGACGTGGAGCGGGCGGTGGCCCACCAGGCGTCGGTCGAGTGCCTCCTGGTCGACGCCGGCGGGCTGCTCGGCTGAGGTGGGGCATCGTGGCGAGCACCGGTCCGGGGGGGCCCTTGACCGCGTCGGTACAGTTGGGCTACCGCCGAGGCGGCCCGATCCCGCCCCACCCGCACCCGACGAGCACCTTGCCCCGCACCGGGCGCCAGCAGCACCGCAGCAACAGCAGGAAGGAAGGTTCCGAACGGCATGCCGAAGGAGCGTGTTGAGCGAGACGAGGAAGACCTCGTCAGGCTCTACCTCACTGACATCGGCCAGTTCAACCTCCTCACCAAGGACGACGAGGTGCGGCTCGCACAGGCCATCGAGGTCGGCGACGCAGCACGCAAGGAGCTGGAGGAGAAGGGCCGGGACATGACCTCGGCCCGCAAGCGCGAGCTGAAGCGCCAGATCCGGGCCGGTGACGAGGCCACCGACGCCTTCGTCGAGTCGAACCTCCGCCTGGTGGTCTCGATCGCCAAGAAGTACCAGGCCTCGGGCCTGCCCCTCCTCGACCTCATCCAGGAGGGGAACCTGGGGCTGATGCACGCCGTCGAGAAGTTCGACTGGCGCAAGGGCTTCAAGTTCTCGACCTACGCCACGTGGTGGATCCGCCAGGCCATCACCCGGGGCATCGCCAACACCGGCCGCACCATCCGGCTGCCCGTGCACGCCGGCGACACCCTGGCCCGCCTGCAGAAGGCCCGGTCCCGCCTCGAGCTGAAGTTCGGGCGCCCCCGACCCAGTACGAGCTGTCGATCGAGGTCGAGATGCCCGAGGAGAAGGTGACCGAGGCCCTGCGCTTCGCCCTCGAGCCCCTTTCGCTGTCGGAGCCCCTGCGGGAGGACGGCGACGCCGAGCTCGGCGACGTCGTCCAGGACCGCTCGGCCGAGTCACCGTTCGAGACGGCGGCCACCGCCCTGCTTCCCGACGAGATCACCCGCCTCCTCTCGCCCCTCGACGAGCGCGAACGGGAGATCCTGCGCCTGCGCTTCGGGCTCGACCGGGGCGAGCCCCGGACGCTCGAAGAGGTGGGCGAGCACTTCAACCTCACCCGCGAGCGGATCCGCCAGATCGAGGCAAGGGCGATGTCGAAGCTCCGCCACCCGAGCTCCGACACCGGCGCCCGCGACCTCCTGACCGTCTGAGCCGACCGCTTTCACCCCGCGGCGGATGGCGCGGCCCCCCGGTTTCCGCTCAGACAGAGAACTCGCTCCGGGTCAGGCCGCCGCGGCGGACGGGCGGCGGCCCCCTGCCCTTCGCTCAGACAGAGAACTCGCTCCGGGTCAGGAGGCCGCCACCCGTCTTGGGCTCCACCCCGGCCGCATGTTCGCGTAGGGGCTCGAGCGGCGCGGCGTCTGAGCCGCTTGAGGGCGGGCTCCGCCCGCCCGACAGCTCAAGTGCCGCGGACGCTGCGCCGGAGGGGGTTCGGGGGGGGGGGGGGGGGGGCTTTGGCCCTCCCCCCGAGGCTTGCGCGGCACGGCGTCTGAGCCGCTTGAGGGCGGGCTTCGCCCGCCCGACAGCTGCGTGCCGCGGCGAGGGCGCCGGAGGGGGGTTCGGGGGAGGGCTTTGGCCCTCCCCCGAGGCATTGCGGAGGTGGACGGGAATCGAACCCGCCGGGCAGGGATCGCCTGCCCCGACCGCGTTGAAGGCGGCGGAGCCCACCAGGTACTCGGACACCTCCGCTCCGGATCGTAGGGGCCCCGACCGGCCTGTGGGCACCGGCTACCCTCGGCTCCTCGTGAAGAAGCTCCTCATCCTGGCCATGCTCGTCGCCCTGGGCGCCCTGGCGGCGAAGAAGCTGCGAGTGAGCTGAGCCGGCGGGCCGAACGCCACCACAGCCCGGCACCCACGCTGAGGGCGGCCACGCCGGCGACGACGCCCGTGGCCTGGCCGGTGTGGGCGGGCAGGCGGTCCCGCAGCCGCACGGGCCGCACGAAGGTGCGAACCTCGAACCCCCGCTCTCGCGCCGCCTTGGCCAACGGCCGGTCGGGGTTGACGGCTACGGGGTGGCCCACGGCCTCGAGCATCGGGAGGTCGGTGTACGAGTCCGAGTAGGCCCACGACGCTGCCAGGTCGATGCCACGCTCGGCGGCCAGGTCGATCATGGCGTCGACCTTGAACGGCCCGTAGGCGTAGAAGGCGACGTTGCCGGTGTAGCGCCCCTCGCCGTCGATCTCGGCCCGGCTGGCCACGACGTCGTCGGCGTCGAGCAGGCGACCGATCGGGGCGACGATCTCCTCCGGTGACGCCGAGACGATGACGATCAGTCGGCCTTCCTGCGGTGCTCGGCCATCAGCTCGAGGGCCTCGGCGTAGATGATGGGCTCGACCACCGAGGTCAGCGAGTCCTCGACGATGGCGCTGATGTTGCCCTGGTCCCAGCCGCGGCTCAGGGCCAGGACCGACTCGCGCATGCGGGTGAGCTTCTCCTCGCTGGCGCCCAGGTGGAGGTAGACGAGCTGGCCCCACAGGCCGCGCAGGATGGTGCGCCGGGAGATCAGGCCGGCGTCGTAGAACCGCCGCCCGAAGGCCACCATCGGCGCGCTGGCGATGACCGTCTTGTCGAGGTCGAAGAAGGCCGCCTCCACCGCGACGAGGTTAGGGGTTGACCTCTTCAAGCCCGAGAGGTAGTTTCGCATCTGTTCACCTCCCCGTGCAGCGTCTCGTTGCGTCACGGCTCTTCTTGAGGCTTCGACGCCCCTGCTCCGGGGAGCGCCATGCTCGTCACCTGCTGGTCGTCGAAGGGTGGAAGCGGCACCACCGTCGTGGCTGCCGCCTTGGCCACCTTGCTGGCCGCCGAGGCCGGCTCGGCCCTGCTGGTCGACCTGGGCGGCGACCTGCCGGCTGCGCTGGGCCTGCCTGACCCTGCGGTCGGCCTGACCCAGTGGGTCGCGGGCGACCGCCTGGAGCTGATCGAGGTCGCGGCCGGTCACGGGCTCCGCCTCGTGCCCAGGGGGCTGGCGACCTGGCCGCCGAGACCGGCCCGCCGCTGGCGGCGGCGCTGGCCGGGCGCGGTGCTGTGGTCGTGGACGCGGGCCTGATCGGCAGCGGGACCCGGGGCGGTGTGGCCGTCGACCTGGCCATGGCAGCCAGCGCGCCACTGCTGGTCCTCCGGCCCTGCTTCCTGGCGCTGCGCCGGGCCGTGGCGGCACCGCTTCGGCCGAGTGGGGTGGTGCTGGTCGAAGAGCCCGAGCGGGCCCTTGGCCCGGCCGACGTCGAGGCCGCGTTGGGCGTACCCGTCGTGGCCGTCGTGCCGTGGGACCCAGCCGTGGCACGCCGCGCCGACGCCGGCCTCCTCGGCACCACCCTCCCCCGGGGACTCGCCCGTGCCCTGCGGCGCGCGCGGGGCGGGCCACGGCTCCTCCCGGCCGACCCGCCTCCGACGGTGGAGCGCCCTCGGGGCGGCTTCAGGCTCCTCGCCGGCGGAGCCGGCTGCGGGCCGTCGTCGGGGGACAGGTCGGCCGCGCCTCGTGGGCCTTCGGGCGGGCGCTCGGTCCGCGGCGGTGGAGCGTGAGGGCGGCATGACGCTGGCTGCGGATGCTGTTCCGGGGCCGGTTGATCTCGGGCCGCTCAGCGGGGTGGCGGGGGATCCGGCGGTCACCGACCTGCTGGTGAACGGGGACGGGTCCGTGTGGGTCGAGCGGCAGGGTGCGCTGGTGGCCACCGGGCGGCGGCTGAGTCGGTCCGAGGTCGAGCTGCTGATCGAGCGGATCGTGACGCCCCTCGGCCTTCGGGTCGACCGGTCGAGCCCCGTCGTCGACGCCCGCCTGCCGGACGGGTCGCGCGTCCACGCCGTGGTCGCGCCGGTGTCGGTCGACGGGCCCTGCCTGGCGGTCCGCCGCTTCTCGGTGCGGCCGCTGCCGCTCGCCGCCTGGTGCGCCGAGCCCGTCGCCGAGCTGCTGGCCGACGCCGTCACCGCAGGCTGGAACCTGGTGGTGGCCGGCGGCACCGGCGCCGGCAAGACGACGCTGCTCAACGCACTCGCCGGGTGCGCCCCGGCCGGTGAGCGGGTCGTGACGGTCGAGGACGCGGCCGAGCTGCGGCTCCCCCAGCCCCACGTCGTGCGCCTCGAGGCCCGCCCGCCCAACGCCGAAGGCATCGGTGAGGTGGCTCTGCGCGACCTCGTGCGCAGCGCCCTGCGCCTGCGGCCCGACCGGCTGATCGTCGGCGAGGTCCGGGGCGGCGAAGCCCTCGACCTGCTCCAGGCCCTCAACACCGGCCACGCCGGCTGTCTGGCCACCGTGCACGCCAACGGTCCGGCCGACGCCCTGCGCCGGCTCGAGACCCTGGTCCTGCTGGCCGGCGTCGGCCTCCCCTGGGCGCGGTCCGGGCCCAGCTCGCGGCTGCCGTCGACGCCGTCGTCCACGTGGCTCGAGGCGCCGACGGTGCCCGCCGGGTCACGGCCGTGGCCGAGGTCGGCGCCGCCACGGCCGACGCCGACTCGGTGCCCGTCCGCCTGCTGGCCGACGGCCGACGGATCCTGGCCGGCGCCCGCCGAGGCGCTCGCCGCGCCGTGCCGACGGCCGCAGCATGACGACGAGGCGCCCAGCCCGCACAGGCGGTGCCACGTCCTCGTGCCCCGGGCCGGAGGCAGCCGGGGCCGGGCTGATCCATCGGGGCACGCGGTGCCTGCAGGGCGGGCGTGTGGTGTGTCGTCGCAGGATCGGAGCGGAGGCGCGGTGCGGAGCCTGATGGCCGGCGCGCTGGCCGCCGCCACCGCCTGGGCGGCGGTGGCGGCGCCGGGCCGCACCGGCGCGGGCTCGGGCGGCTGCCCTCGTCAGCCGGGCGCCGGCGGCCCGAGGACCGTTGTGGCTCCGAGTCAGGCTCGAGGATGCCGCGATGCCCGGGCGTCCCGGCCACTGGGCTGGCGCGTGGGCCGGCGTGGCGACGGCGGCCGTGGTGCTCGGCTGGCTCGGGGGCGGCCCGGTGACCGCCCTGCTCGGTCTGGGCGTCGCCAGCGGCGGGCCGTGGCTGCTGCTCGGGGCCCGGCGGGGCCGGGCTGCGGCGGCCGTCGAGGCCGGGCTGCCTCCGGTGCTCGAGGCCACGGCCCGAGGCCTCCGGGCCGGCGCCTCGCTGCCGGTGGCCCTCGCGGCCGCCGCGTCGGGGTCGGCTCCGACGATCGCCTCCGACCTGGCGCTGGTGGCCAACCGTGCGGCCGAGGCAGGTCTCGTCACCGCCCTCGACGGGTGGGCGGCCGAGCGTCCGCTCCCAGGCGTTCGCCTCGCCGCGGCCGCCCTGACCCTGGCCAGCGAGGTTGGAGGCGGCGGATCGAGAGCGCTGGACGGCGTCGCGCTCACGCTCCGCCAACGTCAGGCGGTTGCGGGTGAGGTGCGGGCGCTGGCCACCCAGGCCCGCCTCTCGGCTGTCGTGCTGACCCTGGCGCCGCTGGCCTTTGCAGCCCTCGCGGCAGCTGGTGACCCGCGGACGGCGGAGGTGCTGCTCCGCTCTCCACTGGGCCAGGCCTGCCTGGCGATCGGGCTGGGCCTCGACGCCGCCGGTGCGGCCTGGATGGCCCGGATCACCCGGGCGGGGGCGGCATGAAGCAGACCGCTGTCGCCGTGGCCTGGGCGATGCTGGTCGCGGGCTTCACCGGCTTCGGCTTTCCGCCGACGGGCGGGACCGCAGACGCCGGTCGGCCGCCTCGCGGCCGCTCGATCCCCGCCAAGCCCGGGCGGGCCAGCGCCGGGTGCTCGAGCCTGCTTCGCCGCCTCGGGTCGGGCGCGGCTCGCGGTGCAGCCCAGGCACTTGGCCGCCCGGTGCCGGTGCCAGCCGACCCGGGCGCGCTGGGCGCCGGACTCGTGGTCGGCGGCGTCGCGGTGGTCGTCCTGCCGGCGGCCTGGCCGCTGGGCCTGCTCCTCGGTGCCCTGCCGGCGCTGGTCCTCCGGGCCAGGCGGGGCCGCGACCGGGGTGCGGCCGAGCGAGCCGTCCTCGACGAGCTGCCCGAGGTCATCGACCTCCTCGGGCTGGGGGTGGCCGCCGGTCTGACCGCGTCGCTCGCCGTAACCGCGGTCGGGCGCCGTGGCCGCGGTGCGCTGGCTGCCGCCCTGGGAGCGGCTGCCGTCGCCGCGGCCAGGGACGGCCGGCGCCTGCCGGACGTGCTGGACGAGGTGCCGTCCACCCTTGGCCGCGCGGGCGACAGCGTCCGCCCGCTGCTGGCCGCTCTCGCCGACGCGGCCCGCCACGGCACCGCGCTCGGGCCCAGCCTCGACCGGTTGGCCACCGAGGCGCGCACGGCCAGGCGGCACCGGGCCGAGGAGCGGGCCCGTCGGGTCCCGATCCTCCTGCTCTTCCCCCTCGTCACCTGCACGCTGCCGGCCCTCGGCCTGCTGACCATCGCCCCCCTCGCCGTGGGGGCCCTCCGAGACCTGCGGGCCTGAGCCCCCAACCGAAAGGCGTCCACCATGTCCCTCCTCCTCGCGCACCGCTGGCTGCGCAGCCAGCGTGGCCAGGCCACCACCGAGTACGCCCTGGTCCTCCTGGGCGCCGCCGCCGTCGCCCTCCTCCTGGTTGCCTGGGCCACCCGCACCGGCGCCATGGGCTCACTCCTCGACGCCGTCCTGGCCAGCATCAAGCGCAAGGTCTGAAGAGGCCGTGCCGTCCAGCCACCACCTGCTCACCACCCGGTCGACCAGCGCGAGCACCGCGAGCGGGCCGGCGAGCCATGGCGGGGAACGTGGGCAGGCCAGCGTCGAGCTGGCGCTGTGCCTGCCTGTCGTCGCCGTCCTGCTGCTCGTGGTGGTGCAGGCCGGACTGGTCGTGGCCGACCAGGTGGCGGTGGTGCAGGCGGCCCGGGAAGGGGCCCGCCGGGCGACCGTCGATCCTGATCCGGCCGCTGCCCGTCGCGCCGCGCTGGGAGGGCGGCTGGTGCCGGGGCGGACGACGGTGAGTGTGGACCGGCTCGCCGGACGGCCCCCGTTGGCGCGCGTCACGGTCCGCCACCGGGCGGCCACCGAGGTGCCGCTGGTGGGCGGGATCCTGCCCGACGTCGAGCTGGCCAGCGCGGCCACCATGGCCGTCGAGGAGCGCTGACGCTCAGGTTCTCGTCGGCCACCGGTAGCCTCTGGGGGTCCGGTTGACGCCGGGCGTGCCGACGAAGGAGAACACACGCCGTGGATGGCCTGATCCGCTTCCTGCGCTCACACCCAAGTGCCAGGAGGGGCCTCTCGGTCCTGTCGGCCCTGCTCCTGGTGGGCGCCGCCGCCTTCCTCGGCTACCCGGTCTACACCAACTTCCAGCACGACCGGCTCCAGGGCCGGCTGGACACCGAGCTGGCCAGCCCCCGCCTGCAGCAGGCCTTTCGGGACCGCAAGGTCGGGGTCGGCGATGCGCTGACCAGGATCAAGATCCCGGCGCTCGGCGTCGACACGGTCGTCGTCGAGGGCACCACCGAGACAGCGCTGCGGGCCGGTGCCGGCCACTACGCCACGACCGCCATGCCCTGCGAGAACGGCAACATGTCCATCGCCGGGCACCGCACCACCTACGGCAAGCCCTTCGCCAACATCGACCAGCTGCGCCCCGGTGACACCATCACCCTGGAGACCCCGATCGGCCGCTGCGACTACGAGGTGGAAAAGGCGCCTGCGCCCTTCCGCAGCCCTGCGGGGATGGCGGCGTCGTGGGTGGTGGCGCCGAACGACCTCCGGGTGATCGACGAGGACCCCTCGAAGGCCGAGCTGACCCTGACCACCTGCCACCCGAAGGGTTCGGCCAAGGAGCGCCTGATCATCCGCGCCCGGAAGGTCGCTGGCAAGGCGGGATCAGGGTGACCTCGGCGCGGGTCCGCGCCATTGTCGGTGCATGCGCGCTCGTTGCCGCGAGCGGTGCCTGGGCCGGACCTGGCGCGGGGCCCGCGTCCGCCTCCGTCTGCTCGTTGACCATCGATCCCCCGCAGCCCCGGGTCGTCGAAACGACCAGCATCGAGCTCACAGGGTCGTTCGTCACGACGGAGGCGGCCCCGAGGCTCGAGGTGTACCTGAGCGGGCCGGGGCGTCCCGAAGCCACCCCGGTCGAGGCGAAGCTCACCGAGCCGGGGCGCTACAGCGTGCCGCTCGCAGGGCTGTCCCACAACGGCACCTACACGGCTCAGGTCGTGGCCATCGACGACGTCCCTTCCGAGGCGGGATGCGACGGTGGCCCCGGAGAGCCGAGGATGGAAGACGAAGTGACCTTCGCGGTCAACGTGCCGGCGCAACCTCCCGTCAACGTCCGCTCGCGCTTCGAGGCGGGGCCCCGCACGGCGGTCGTCACCTGGGAGCGGAGCCCTGACCCGGACACCCTCCACTACGGCGTGATCCGCAGGGTCGGGCGTGGTGCCTTCGAGCCGATGGCGCGGGTGCCACGTGACGCGCTCAGCTGGACCGACACCTCCCTGCCGGCCGGTGCCGCCACCGTCACCTACGCCGTCAGCTCGGCCCGGAACGGGATCAACCCGCAGTCCAGCTCGCCGCTCTCGGTCTGGGTGGTGGCCGCACCGCTCGACGTGCCCGCGCCGGCCACGCCCGGACCGGCGGGGCCCGCCACCCAACCAGCCACGGGTGGGCCCACGCCTGGCACCGCAGCCGCCGGCCCGCTCACCACCGCATCCACCCCTGTCACCCCTGCCAGGTCAGGCCGAGCAGCGGCCCCGAGAGCCGGGGTAGCGGACCCGGGCAACCCCGTCGACCTGACCGAGGCCCCGGCCGGAGATGAGGCCAGCCCGTTCACGCTGCCTCCGTGGGCGGACGGGGAGGAGGGTCAGGTCCAGCTGGTCGAAGAGAGCGGCGATCAGCCAGCCGTCGGCGGGGGTGGTGGCACGGGTCGCAGAGGAGTGCCGGCGCTGGCCTACGTCGCTACCGGGCTGCTGAGCGCCGTCGTCGCAGCCCACTTCCTCTGGCTGCGGAGGCAGGCGCTGCAGCCGGACGAGGAGGCGACGGAGGCTGGCCTTCCGGTGGAGGCGGTGGGCGCGGCGTCGGCGGTTGCTGGGGAGCGGCGGGCCTCGCCGGAGCCTCCGCCCCCGCTGACGGAGTCGCTGGGGGAGGCGCCGGAGGTGGCGCTTCCGGAGGCGGCCCCCTCGACGGCCTGGGCGGACGAGGGGGAGCGGCAGGCTTCGCCCGAGCCTTCGCTCCCGGTGATGGAGTCGCTGAAGGAGGCGCCGGACGTGGTGCCTCGGGTCGAGGCGGAGGGGGTGCCACGCCCGGACGAGGCGGTCGGGTGGTCGGCTTCCGCCGACGAGGGGGAGCCGCCTCTGCCGGAGCCGATGCCGCCGGCGGCGGCGTGGTTGCGGGAGGCGCCCGAGGTGGCGGTTCCGGTGGAGGGCCCGGAGATTGCGCCTGCGGCGGAGGCGCCGGAGGTCGACCTTCCCGTGGACGCGGTCGATCAGGGGCGTCGGCGGGTGAGGGGTCTTCGCAGGTCTGGTGGGAGCCGTTGTCCTCGGGCGTGGCGGTTCCGGTGGAGGCGCCGGAGGTCGACCTTCCCGCGGACGCGGTCGCGTCGCCGGCGTCAGCCGACGAGGTGGCGCCGCCAACCGAGCCGGCGCCGGCGCCGGCGCCGGCGGCGGTGGAGTCAGGGGAGGTCCCCGACCTGGCGCCGCCCGTGGAGGCGGTCGCCCCGCTCGCCGACGAAGTGCCGCCGGAACCACCGGCGGCCAAGCCCCACCCGGTGATCGTCCTCCGGCCGCTCCCGTCGGTGCGAGCCGACACGCCCGGGCCGGCCCCGAACGACCAGGCCGACGTCGAGGCGCTGGTGTGACGACCGAGCTGCGCATCGCCTTCCACCAGAGCCTCGACGAGATCGACGGGCACGTCACCCAGCTGTTCGCCCTGGTCACCGAAGGCCTCGCCGCGGCCACCGACGCCCTGCTCTCCGGTGACCGGGAGGCGGGGCGAGCCGTGGTGCAGAAGGACATCGTGGTCGACGAGCTGTACCGCCGGGTCGAGGAGCTGACGCTGCGGGAGGTGGCGCTGCAGGGCCCGGTGGCGGGCGAGCTGCGCTTCCTCCTCTCGGTGCTGCGGATCGTGCCCGAGCTCGAGCGCTCGGGTGACCTCGTCGAGCACATCGCGGCCCGGGCGGCGCGGGGGCTGGCCGAGGAGCTCACGCCGCGGATCCGGGGGCTGGTCGACCAGATGGGCCGGGTCGGCGTCGAGCTGTGGCGGATGGCCGCCGACGCCTACGGCGAGCGCGACGCCGCTGCGGGCCGGCGCATCGAAGCCAGCGACGACGAGCTCGACGAGCTGCACACCAGCCTCACGGCCGAGATCGCCTCGGGCAGCGTCAGCCTCCCGGTGGCGATCGAGATGGCGCTGGTCGGACGGTTCTACGAGCGCCTCGGCGACCACGCCGTCAACATCGCCCGGCGGATGGCCTACACGGCCCAGGGGGTCGACCCTTCGCTTTCAAAGCTTGCTCCGTCCCCCGAGTAGGGTGCCGCCCGATGGACCTGGGCATCGAGGTCGACGACAGCCGTCCGCCCCACGTCGTGGTGGCCGTTCGAGGCGAGGTGGACATCGCCACCGCCCCCAAGCTCCGCGAGAAGCTGGTGGAGCTGGCCAGCCAGGGAGCCAAGCAGGTGGTGGTCGACCTCGACGGCGTCGAGTTCCTCGACTCCACGGGGCTCGGCGTCCTGATCGGCGGCATGAAGCGCCTGCGGGGCCTCGACGGCGACCTCACCCTGGTCTGCACCCAGCCCCGAATCCTCAAGGTCTTCGAGATCACCGGCCTCAACCGGGCCTTCACCATCTACGAGACCGTCGACGCCGCGCTCGCCGGCTGAGGGCACCGGTGGAGGGGGCAGCCGACCGGGTCCTCTGCCTCGAGATCCCGCCGCGGGCGGAGTTCGTCGCCGTGGCCCGGCTGGTCGTGTCCACCGCAGCCAAGAGCCGCCGGGCGCTGGCCGACGACCGGGTGGCCGACCTCACGCTGGCCCTCTCCGAGGCGTGCACGAACGCCATCGAGGCCCACGGCGCCAAGGAGGAAGCCGATCGGGTGACGGTGCGCGTCGACGAGGACGACGAACGGCTGGTGGTCACGGTCGAGGACCGCGGCCCCGGGTTCGACCTCATGGAGCTGCCCACCCACCCGGCCGTCACCGACCCCAACCGCCTCAACTTCGAGCGCGGCCTCGGCATCCCCATCATCCGCAACCTGGTGGACGAGGTGACCTTCACGTCCGACGAGGGCGGAACGACGGTCACGTTGGTCCTGCGGTGCCCACCCTCGATCGCGGGGATGGGACCCGACGAGCTGCTCGAGCTGGAGGACGTCGACCTCGAGGCGGCGTGGGACGACGAGGTGACCCAATGACGCTGAAGGACCTGCTGAAGAAGGTCACCACCAGCCAGGACGCGGTCGACCGGGAGAAGCTGCTCGAGTTCTGCGCCCGCTCGGGCGTCACGACGACCATCGGTGCCATGAAGCCGCGTGAGGAGGCCACCGTGGCCGGCCAGATCGCCAGCCTGCGCGTGGTCCCGTCGAGCCACGGCTCACCCTGGCTCGAAGCCACCGTGCAGGACGGCACCGGGTGCCTGGTGGTGCTGTGGACGGGGCGGCGCCGCATCGCCGGCATCCGCCCGGGCGCCCGCCTCATCGTGACCGGCCGGCCCACACCCGCAGGGCACACCGGCCGCCCCACCCTCTACAACCCGGTCTACGAGCTCCTGGGCTGACGGCGGTCTCTAGGCCGGCGCCGGCGTCCCGATCAGGAGCTGGCGGACCGCCTCCTCCGACTCCTTCGTCACCAGGGCCAGCACCTCGTCGCCCACCTGCAACACGGTGTCGCCCCGGGGGACCAGCAGCCGGCGCTGGCGGACCAGGGCCACGATCGAGGCGTCGCGGGGGACGCCCAGCTCGACGATGGGTTGCTCGGCCGCCGGTGAGCTGGGGGCCAGCGTCACCTCGACCAGGCTGGCGTCGCCGCCCTCGAACTGGAGCAGCTGCACCAGCGAGCCGACGCTCACCGCCTCCTCGACCAGGGCAGTGAGGAGATGCGGGGTGGAGACGGCGACGTCGACCCCCCAGGTCTCGTTGAACAGCCAGTGGTTCTTCGGGTGGTTCACCCGCGCCACCACCCGGGGGACGGCGAACTCCTGCTTGGACAGCAGCGAGATCACCAGGTTCACCTGGTCCTCGCCCGTGGCCGCCACCACCACCTCGACGTCCTCGAGGCCGCTCTCGTGCAGCGACGACAGCTCGCAGGCGTCGGCCACGAACCAGCGGGCCTCGAGCCGCTGGGAGGCGCGGACCACGAGGTCGGGGTCCTTCTCGATCACGAGCACGTCGTGGCCGGCCCCCAGGAGGTCCGACGCGATGTAGGTGCCGACCTTGCCGGCGCCGCAGATGGCGACCTTCATCCGTGCGCCCCTCCCTCGCCGAGGCGGGCCTCGAGCGCGTCGATGTGCTCCTTGCGGACGGCGACGTGCAGGACGTCGCCCTGCTGGCCGACCAGCTCGCCGTTGACCAGGCGGGTGCCGCCGGCCCGCTGCACGGCCACCAGACGCCAACCCTCACCCTCGAGGCGGGAGAGGCGGTGGCCGCACCAGCCGTCGGGCAGGCTCACCTCGAGGAGGCTGACCGAGCCGCTGGCGTCGACCCAGTCGACCGACCGCTGCTCGGGGAACAGCTTGCGGATCACCTGGTCGGTGGCCCAGGAGACGGTGGCCACCGTCGGGATCCCGAGCCGCTGGTACACCGCGGCGCGGCGGGGGTCGTAGATGCGGGCCACGACGTTGGGGACCTCGTAGTTCTCCCGGGCGATGCGAGCCGTGACGATGTTGGTGTTGTCGCCGTTGGTGACGGCAGCCAGCGCCCCGGCCTCCTCGATCCCGGCCTGCTCGAGCGTGTCGCGGTCGAACCCGAAGCCGACCACGGCCTGGCCTCCCCACCGGTCGGGCAGCCGCCGGAACGCCGACTTGTTCTTGTCGATGATCGAGATGGCGTGGCCGGCCGCCTCGAGGTCCACCGCCAGCTCGCGGCCGACCCGGCCGCACCCCACCACGACGACGTGCATGGCCCGTAGTCAAGACCTCTCACCTGGGCGCTGCAAACCCGTCGGATCGTGCTGCTGCCGTCCCTGACGCGTTGGTGACGGGTTGGTCGTTCCGGGGTGGCCCAGCCGTAAGGTTTCCTCGTGAGCGCGCTCAAGCGGTTGCTGGTGGGCCGGCCGATCGCCACCGAGGAGCAAGAGCACCAGAAGATCCCCAAGTCGATCGCCCTCGCCGTCTTCTCGTCCGACGCCATCTCGTCGACGGCCTACGCCACCGAGGAGATCCTGTTCGTGACGGCGCTGGGGGCGTCCAGCCTGGCTCTCGGCCTCAACACCCTGGTGCCGATCGCCATCGGCGTGGCCATCCTGCTCGCCATCGTGGTCACCAGCTACCGGCAGACGATCTTCGCCTACCCCAGGGGCGGCGGCTCGTACATGGTCACCAAGGAGAACCTCGGGCGCTACCCGAGCCTGCTGGCCGGCGCCTCCCTCCTGATCGACTACATCCTCACCGTCGCCGTCTCCATCTCGGCCGGCGTGGCCGCCATCATCTCGATCCCGGCGCTGCAGGGACTGCGGGACCAACGGGTGCTCATCGGCCTGTTCCTGATCGCCATGATCACGGTGGCCAACCTGCGGGGGATCAAGGAGTCGGGTCGGGTGTTCGCCGGGCCGACCTACGTCTACATCGGCATGCTGTCCCTGCTGGTCGGCTACGGGCTGTTCCGCGAGTACCTGGGGACGCCGCTCGAGCACATCGAGTTCGAACCAGGCGCCTTCGAGGGCACCCTGGCCAGCGGCGGCAACCTGACGTTGTTCCTGATCCTGAAGGGCTTCTCGTCGGGCGCCGTGGCCCTCACCGGCGTCGAGGCCATCTCGGACGGCGTGCCCGTCTTCCGCAAGCCGGAGGCCAAGAACGCCGCCAACACCCTGGTGCTGATGGGCCTGATCCTCGGCAGCCTGTTCTTCACCACCTCGTGGCTGGCCCACCACCTGAAGCCCTACCCGAGCCACGACGAGACGGTGTTCTCGCAGATGGGCAGGGCCGTGTTCGGCGAGGGGCCGCTGTACCTGATCATGCAGGTCGCCACCGCCGGCATCCTCACGCTGGCCGCCAACACCGCCTACGCCGACTTCCCCCGCCTCGCCTCCTTCATCGCACGAGACGGCTACCTGCCCCGCCAGTTCGCCAACCGCGGCGACCGGCTCGTGTTCTCCAACGGCGTCCTCTTCCTGGCCATCGCCGCCGGCGCCCTGCTGGTCGCCTTTGGCGGCAAGACCAACGCCCTGATCCCGCTGTACGCCGTCGGCGTCTTCACCTCCTTCACCCTCAGCCAGATGGGCATCGCCCGGCGGGCGTACCGGCTCCGTCAGCCGCGCTGGCAGCTGAACGTGGCCGTCAGCTCGTTCGGGTCAGTGGCCACCTTCGCCGTCCTGCTCATCGTCGCGATCACCAAGTTCTCGAGCGGCGCCTGGCTGCCCCTCGTGGTGGTGCCCGCCTTCATCGGCGTCTTCCTGCTGATCAACCGGCACTACCGCTCGCTGCGGGCCGCCCTGGTCCTCGAGCCGGGGCGGGTCAGGCCCCAGGCGGTCAACCACACGGTCGTGGTGCTGGTGCCCGGCCGCATCCACTTCGGGGTCCTGCAGGCCCTGCAGTACGCCAAGAGCATGCGGCCCACCCACCTCGCCGCCGTGCACGTGGCCGACGACCCGGAGGAGATGGAGGAGCTCCAGCGGGAGTGGGAGGAGCGGGGCCTCGACGTCCCCCTCGACGCCGTCCACTCCCCCTACCGCGACCTCGTCCAGCCCGTCCTCGAGTTCCTCGACGAGCTCGACGCCCGGTGGGACGACGACACGATCACGGTGCTGATCCCGGAGTTCGTGGTGAAGCACTGGTACGAGAACGCCCTGCACAACCAGACCGCCCTGGCCCTGAAGCTGGCGCTGCTGCAGCGCAAGGGCACCGTCGTCACCTCGGTGCCCTACCACGTCAGCCGCCAGGACCGCCGGGACGCGCTCGACCGGGAGCAGGCCGACGAGGCCACCGAGCCCGCCTCCGAAGCCCCGGCCCCGCCTGCCCCCGTGGGTGCGGCGGCGCGGCCGTCGGCCAACGGCGACCAGCCGGCGGGTGAGGATCAGGGCGCGGTCAGCGGGACCACGGAGGTCTAGCTCGACCCTGGCTTGGGACCTCGTGCCCCGTCGAGCTCTTGCGGTCGACCGGCTCGGGCGTGCGGAGCCGGGCGGTGTCCACGGCGAGCGACCCACCGGCGCTGGCCTCCGGGAGGCCGACGTCCACCGACATCTGCTGGTGGCGCACGTCATAGGCCCGCACCTTGGGCTCGACGCCGGCGGCCGCGTTGGCCAGCGCACGCACGTCGCCCTGATCCGGGGCCCGCCCGTCGGCGACGGCCGACGCCACCCGATCGGCCCGAGCCCGCAGCTCGGGCGTCAGCTCCAGCTCCCACTCCCGCTCCTCGAGCGTGGCCTCCCGGTTCACCGCCTCGAGGGGCGGCAGGC
This sequence comes from Acidimicrobiales bacterium, assembly GCA_030448245.1. Taxonomy (GTDB): domain Bacteria; phylum Actinomycetota; class Acidimicrobiia; order Acidimicrobiales; family JAUJNH01; genus JAUJNH01. The sequence goes on along the minus strand of JAUJNH010000003.1, from coordinate 272,948 downwards.
CGTGGCGCCCCCGGTCGACCTCGGTGGCCGTCGTCAGCGTCAGCTTCGTCACCGCCCCAGCCTCCCGCTCCAGACCCATGCGCAGTGAGGCCGCACCTCCGGTCCCGGCCAGGCCGGCCAGCCCCGCCGTGCCCGCGCCGCTGATCGTGAGCGCCAGGTGCTCACCGCCGGCGAGCCGATCGGTGACCTCTGCCCGGGTCACCGCCGTCCCGGACGCCATGGGCAGGAAGGGCAGACTCGAGCTGACGAGGGTGGTCGAGGCGATGGTGCCAACGGTGACCTCGGTCGGCTTGGGCAGGCTGCCGACGAGCTCCAGCCCGGGCAGCAGGCCGACGGTCGCCTGAGCCACCAGGAGCTCGGCGTCCTCCCTGGTGGCCACCGCCCACCGCAGCGTCAGCTCCGTGCCGGCGACCGCCTCGGCGTACCCGCCCGTGCCGTTGACCTGGATCCCGAACGACGCCGCGACCCTGGGCGACGTGATCAGCTCGACCACGTAGAACGTGGTGCCGTCGCGCTCGACCTGTCGCACCGCCACCGTGCTGGTGCGCCCGGCGGCCAGGGCCGACGCCCCGAACGACATGGCCTCGCGCGTCACCTCGGTGCCGGCGGGAACCCGGTCGAGCACGGTGGCCTCCTGGCCCTTCAGGCGGGCGAACCCGCTCGTCCCCACGAGGGTGACCAGGCCCGCCAGCTCGAGCGCCTGGCCAGCGGTGCGCAGCAGGTACGACGCCGCTTCGTAGGCCGACCCGACCTGCCCGAGACCAGCCCACGGACTGGCGAGCACGGCGTGCAACGCCCCCGTGACGGCGGCCGCCTGCACCGGCGCGAACGGCACCGTGGCCAGCACCGTTGTCGCCGCCGGACCGAGCGCCACCGCCAGGCGCCTGCCCACGTCATCGGTCCGGAAGGCGACCTCGTGCAGGGCGACCGAGGCGGCGAGGATCGCCTCAGGCTCGCCGCCGACCAGGACCCCACCGCTCACGGTGCTTCCCGCCGGTGCGTCGGTGGGCCCTTCACCACCTGGCTTCCCTCCTGCGGTGCTCGGCTCGTTCCTCGCCTGCGCTCCTCGTCGGTCCAGCCAGGCGTCGGGCCCACCTCGCCGGCTCGTTCGCTGCCGCTCACGGTGCTTCCCGCCGGTGCGTCGGTGGGCCCTTCACCACCTGGCTTCCCTCCTGCGGTGCTCGGCTCGTTCCTCGCCTGCGCTCCTCGTCGGTCCAGCCAGGCGTCGGGCCCACCTCGCCGGCTCGTTCGCTGCCGCTCACGGTGCTTCCCGCCGGTGCGTCGGTGGGCGGTTCACAGGGGCCGCCAGCTCAGGAGCTCGGGGCCGAGCGAGCGCCAGAGGGGGTCGTGGGCCTCGGGGAGACGGTGGAGGCGCAGGGTGATCGACCGCACGCACTCCTCGGCCCGCTCCACCAGGGTCCGGGCCGCCTGCACGGCACCGGCCGCGTCGCCCGTGGCCAGATCCCACACGAAGCTGGCCGCAGCGGCTGCGGCATCGGCCAGCTCCTGGGCGGCCCGGGCCGCCAGGGCGCGCGCCCGCGCCAGCAGCTCCTCGAGGTGGATCCGGGCCCGGGCCGCCAGGACCGCCAGCTCCCGCAGCTCGCGCTCGACCGCTCCAGCCAGCTCCCGCAGGGCCCGGGCCAGGGCGCGCTGGGCGGCGGCCTGGCGCCGGGCGGTGTGCACCGCCGCCAGACCCGCCAGCACCACCCGCTCCCGCCGCGGGCCCTGCCACGGGATGGACTCGAGCCGGCCGGCGACCTCGGCGGCGTCGGCGTCCACGCCAGCCGCGGTGGCGTCGACCACGGTCGCCGCGTCACGCAGGGCTTGCACGTCGGGGAGGATCGGCACCAGTATGAAAGTACATGACGAGACACGACGAAAGGAAGATGCTCTTGCAGTTTTGGTCGAGCAAAACTATGGTCCCGCCGGCTGAAACCAATGGAAGAGACCCTGTCGAAATCCGAGCGCGAGACCCTGAAGGCCGTCTACCGGCTCACCGTTCCCCGCACCGGTGAACCGCGGCCGGCCCACACCGGCGACCTGGCCTACTCGTTGGGCGTCAGCCCCGGCACGGTCACGGCCACCGTCAAGCGCCTGGCCGAGCGGCGGCTGGCCGACCACACGCCCTACAAGGGGGTCGAGCTGACCGACCTGGGCCGGCGCCTGGCCGTGGGTGCCATCCGCCGCCACCGCGTGGTCGAGCGCTTCCTCTCCGACATGCTCGGCTACGCCTGGAACGAGGCCGACCGGCTGGCGCCGTCCTTCGAGCACGACCTCCCCGACGAGGTGCTCGAGCGCCTCTTCGTGGCCCTGCGCCAGCCGACGACCTGCCCCCACGGCTTCCCCATCCCCGAGCCCGAGGTCACCGAGATCCAGGCCCTCCCGCCGCTCTACAGCCTCGAGCCAGGGGACGTGGCCGTCGTGGCCGTGCCCGGTTCGACCGACAAGGCCGTCGTCGAGTTCCTCGAGACGCTCGGACTGCGGCCCGGCGTCCTGGTCGAGGTGCGAGAGAAGCACCCCTTCGACGGGCCGCTGGTGCTGCTGGTCGACGGCCTGGACCGCACCCTCAGCCAACGGGTCGCCCAGCAGATCTACGTCCGGCTGACCCCCCCACCGGGTACCTCGGTGCCCGTGTCAGACACTCCACAGGAGGAGCGCACCGCATGAACCCCCTCTCACTGCTGGCCGCCGAAGGCGGCTACCAGGAATTCGTGCTGCGAGGAGGCGAGTTCGCGATCCTCGGCTTCGCCGGAGCCTCGGCCCTGGTCGCACTCCTCGTCGGCTTCGTGCTGGCCCAGGACGTCCTGGCGGCCGACCAGGGGACGCCGAAGATGATCGAGATCGCCACCGCCATCCAGGAGGGCGCCCTCGCCTACCTCAAGCGGCAGTTCAAGACGATCGCCGTCATCCTCGTCCCCCTGGCCATCATCGTGTTCCTCACCTCGACCGAGGTGCTGAAGCCCGGTGGCGACACCGCCCTCAGCTTCTTCGAATCCGGCCTGGCCCGGACCCTGGCGTTCGTGGCCGGCGGCGTGCTCTCCGGCCTGACCGGGTTCATCGGCATGACGCTGGCCACCCGCGGCAACGTCCGCACCGCCGCCGCCGCCCGCACCGGCAGCCTTCCCGCCGCTCTCAAGGTGGCCTTCCGCACTGGTGGCGTCGCCGGCATGTTCACCGTCGGTCTGGGCCTGCTGGGCGCAACCATCATCATCCTCATCTTCCAGAACACCAGCTCGGCCATCCTGGTGGGCTTCGGGTTCGGCGGCTCGCTGCTGGCCCTGTTCCTGCGGGTCGGCGGCGGCATCTTCACCAAGGCGGCCGACGTGGGCGCCGACCTGGTGGGCAAGGTCGAGGCCGGCATCCCCGAGGACGACCCCCGCAACCCCGCCACCATCGCCGACAACGTCGGCGACAACGTCGGCGACTGCGCCGGCATGGCCGCCGACCTGTTCGAGTCCTACGAGGTCACCCTCGTCGCCTCGATCATCCTCGGCGTCCCGGCCTTCGCCGCCATCGGCGCCAACCCGGCGCTCGGCCTGGTCTTCCCGCTGGCCGCCCGGGCCGTCGGCGTGGTCGCCTCGATCGCCGGCGTCTACGCCGTCAAGGCCAAGGAGGGCGAGACCAACGCCCTCAAGCCCATCAACCGGGGCTTCCTCACCGCCGGCATCATCACGGTGATCGGCACCCTGCTGCTCGGCCTGTTCTACGTGGGCAACAAGGGGGCGGGCGGCGGCCACGAGGGCCTCAAGTGCTTCGGCGCCGTGGTCATCGGCCTGGTGCTGGCTCAGGGCATCAGCCGGCTCACCGAGTACTTCACCGGCACCGAGTACGGACCGGTGCGCGACATCGCCGAGTCGTCCCGCACCGGCCCCGCCACCGTCGTGCTGTCGGGCACCTCGTCGGGCCTCGAGTCGTCGGTGTACGCCATCATCGCCATCGCCGCCGCCATCGGCGTGGCCATCGCCCTCGGCGGCGGGAACCTGCAGTTCTCCCTGTACCTGGTCGCCCTCACGGGCATGGGCATGCTGGCCACCACGGGCGTCATCGTGTCGGAGGACACCTTCGGCCCGGTGGCCGACAACGCGGCCGGCATCGCCGAGATGTCGGGCGAGTTCGAGGGCGAGCCGGAGAAGATCATGGTGGCCCTCGACGCCGTCGGCAACACCACAAAGGCGGTCACCAAGGGCTTCGCCATCGGCTCGGCCGTCATCGCCTCGGTGGCCATCTTCGCCTCGTTCATCGAGACGGCCGCCAGCGAGACGATCCCCGCCGAGCGCATCCGCGAGCTGAACCAGACGGCCCGGGGCGTGTTCGACGTGCTGCCCATCAACGTGGCCGACCCCAAGGTGTTCATCGGCCTGCTGATCGGCGGCGCCGTGCCGTTCCTGTTCAGCGCCCTGGCCATCCGGGCCGTGGGTCGCACCGCCGGCGTCGTGGTGCAGGAGGTGCGCCGCCAGTTCGCCGACGGCCAGATCATGGCCGGCACCAAGCGGCCCGACTACGGCCCCGTCATCGACATCTGCACCACGGCGTCGCTGCGCGAGCTGGCCACGCCCGCCCTCCTCGCCGTGCTCACCCCGGTCATCGTGGGCTTCGGCATCAACTTCCTGGCCCTCGGCGCCTTCCTGGCCGCCGTCATCCTCACCGGCCAGCTGATGGCCAACTACCTGTCCAACGCCGGCGGGGCCTGGGACAACGCCAAGAAGTACATCGAGGACGGCCACGAGGGCGGCAAGGGCTCGGAGGCCCACAAGGCCACCGTCATCGGCGACACCGTCGGGGACCCGTTCAAGGACACCGCCGGCCCGGCCCTCAACCCGCTCATCAAGGTCATGAACCTGGTCAGCCTGCTGATCCTGCCGGCCATCATCGAGCTGCAGGACAACGACAGCGCCCGCTACACGATCGCCGGGCTGGCCACGCTGGTGCTGATCGCCGCCGTCGCCTTCTCCAAGCGCAAGGCCACGGCCATGGGCGAGGAGGGCGGCATCCCGGCGACTTCGAAGCAGGGTCCGGCGCCCGGCAGCGACGCCCCCACCGACGTGGGTGCGGCGGCCCAGGACGGGGGGGCGGCGTCCGGTGGCGACGGCGCCGCGGTCGCGGCAGGCGGCGAGCCCAGTGTCGACCAGGCCCTCGACGACATCGCCAAGGGCGTGGCCGTCCAGGACCCCAAGGTCGTGCTGATGTCGGCCTACGACGCGGTGATCGCCGACGTGGCCGTCAAGGACAAGGAGCTGGCCAGCAACCTGCGCCGCAAGCGCGGCGGCGTCGGCCGGCGCCGCTAGTCGTCGTCGGTCAGCGCCTCGAACACCGTCTGGCGATCTCTCCGGGACTCGGCCCGGGCCCGGAGGAGCTCGATGATCACCGGCAGGAACGAGATGGCCACGATGACCAGGACGGTGATCTCGAGGTTCTCCTCGACCACCTCGACCTGCCCGAGGAAGTAGCCGAGCAGGGTGACGCCGATGGCCCAGAGGGTGCCGCCGACGATGTTGTAGGTGACGAACGTGCGGTAGCGCATGCTCGAGACGCCGGCGAGGACCGGGGCGAAGGTGCGCACGATCGGCACGAACCGGGCCAGGACGATGGTCTTGGGGCCGTGCTTGTCGAAGAAGCGCTGGGCCTTCTCGACGTTGCGGCGCTTGAAGAAGCGGCTGTCGGGCCGCTGCAGCAGCGCCTCGCCCACCCGGTGGCCGAAGAGGTAGCCGACCTGGTCGCCGGCGACGGCAGCCACGAAGCAGCCGACGAGGAGCAGCGGCAGGTTGAGGTGCAGCTCGCTGGGGATCGACGAGGGCGCGCTGGCGAAGAAGCCGGCGGTGAACAGCAGCGAGTCACCGGGCAGGAAGAAGCCGACCAGCAGGCCCGACTCGGCGAACACGATCAGCCAGATCCCGATCAGGCCCACCTTGTCGATGAGGTCACGCGGGTTGAGGATCCCGGCCAGCAGCGTGGTCACGGAGGGTCGAGGCTACCGGGGCTGGGCTGCGGCACCCGGCGGGCCACCGTGACCTCGTTCTCGTCCTGCACCACCTCGAAGCCGCCGCCGTCGGCGGTCAGGCGCTCGAGGAGGGCGCGGTCCCTGGCGTTGAGGGCGCTCTGCTCGACGACGATCCAGTCGACGGTCGTCGGGGCACCGACCTCGTTCCCGCTGGGGCCGTAGTTCGAGGAGAGCCAGGGGTTGGGGAACTCGTAGACGATCGGCCGATGGGTGAAGTGGGTGACGATGTTCCAGCTGGCCGCCACCCGCCCCAGCGGCGGGACCGTGTCCCGCGCCCGGTCGAGCTGGGCGACGTTGTGGCGGGGCTCGTCGCTCCAGACGTCTGGACCGAAGCTCCGGCTGAACGGCGCCAGCCCCCACGCGTGGCTGCCGATGACCGCACAGCCCACCAGCCAGACGGCAGCGGCCCGGAGCAGGGCGGGCCGCCGGCGCAGCAGGGCCATCCCCTCGGCGACGCCGAGGAACAGGCCCACGATGGGCAGCGAGGCGTACTGGCTCTTGATGGTGGCGCCGTCCTGCACCTCGACCAGCAGGTTCACGCCCAGCTGGGGCCCGGCGACGAGGAAGCCGGCCGGGCCGAGGAACGGGAGCAGGAAGCCGACCGGGCCCAGCATCTTGAGGGCGTAGTCCGGGACGCGAGGCCGGCTCAGCAGCCCGAGGGCCCGGGACGGGTGCAGGACGAGGTTGCTGAGGATCTCCCCGAGCGAGCCGCCGAGCGACGGGAAGTACGACTCGTAGAACGGCGGGGCGTGTTCGTTGCGCAGCGGGATCACGACCTTGCTGCTGAACAGGAACCAGCTGGCGCCGGCCGCGGCGGTCAGCAGCCCGGCGCGGCGCAGGGCTCGCGCCGACCCGCTGAGCGGCGACGGAAGCCCGCGCACGACGAGCAACGCGCCCAGCACCACGACGGCCAGCGCCACGTCCTCCTTGCAGCCCAGGGCCACCGCGACGGCCAGGGCGAACCAGCGCCAGCGGGCGGTGCGGGCCAGCCACCACGCGAACAGCAGGGGGGTGATGGCGAGCGAGTCCGGGTGGTACAGCCACCAGGTCACCCAGTGGACGGCCGGGTGGAGGAGGTAGGCGGCCGGCACGGCCAGCGCCTCCCAGGGCCGGTTCTCCCACCCGTCCCTGGCCAGCAGCCACAGGGGGACGGCACCGGCGGCCACCCAGATCGTGTGCACCAGCGACACGGCCTGCACGCCCCCGCCGAGCCAGTAGATCGGCGAGAACAGGTAGCCGATCACCGCGACGTGGTGGCCCCAGTAGTCCATGCCCCGCATGGTCAGGAACGGGTCCCGGCCCTGGGACAGCAGCCACATGCCCTGGTCGTAGATGCCGGTGTCGAACCCCAGCGAGCGCCAGTTGGCGTGCTGGCGCCAGGTGAGGTGGCCGAACACGGCGACGTACAGGGCGACGATGCCGGCCAGCACGGCCGCCGGACCCGCGCGGCTGGCGGCGACGGACCTGGCGCGAATCCGACCCAGCGTCCGGTCTGAGGCGTCGGCCACGGCCACGGCCGGCATCGTCCCAGATGGCCCGGGGTTGACGACGGCGCCCGCCTCTGCGAAAGGTTGTAGCTCCATGCCCAAGCCCCTCGTCATCGTCGAGTCGCCCACCAAGGCGAAGAAGATCGCCGAGTTCCTGGGGCGCGCCTACGCCGTCGAGGCGTCGGTGGGCCACATCCGCGACCTCCCCCACGGCGCCGCCGAGGTGCCCGCTGCCTACAAGAAGGAGCCGTGGGCCCGGCTCGGCGTCGACACCGAGAACGACTTCAAGCCGCTGTACATCGTCCCGAAGGAGAAGAAGGAGCAGGTCAGGAAGCTGAAGGCGGCGTTGAAGGACGCCGACCTCGTCTACCTCGCCACCGACGAGGACCGCGAGGGCGAGTCGATCTCGTGGCACCTCTGCCATGGTCCTCAACCCGCGGGTGCCGGTGCGGCGCATGGTGTTCCACGAGATCACGAAGAAGGCGATCGAGCAGGCGGTGGCCAACTGCCGCGACGTCGACGTGCCGCTGGTCGACGCCCAGGAGACCCGGCGAATCCTCGATCGCCTCTACGGCTACGAGATCAGCCCCGTCCTGTGGAAGAAGGTGCTGCCCCGGCTGTCGGCCGGCCGGGTGCAGTCGGTGGCCACCCGCATCGTCGTCGAGCGCGCGCGCGAGCGGATGGCGTTCCGGGCCGCCACCTACTGGGGGCTCGACGCCACGCTGGCCGCCGAGGGGCAGTCGTTCCCGGCCGCCCTGGTAGGACTCGACGGCACCAAGGTGGCGACCGGGCGCGACTTCGACCAGCAGGGCAACGTGCGCGGTCAGGCCACCGTGCTCGACGAAGGTCGAGCGCATGGCCTGGCCGCGGCGCTGGCCGACCGGCCGTTCTCCGTCCGGTCGGTCGAGGAGAAGCCGTACCGGTCGTCGCCCAAGGCCCCCTTCATCACGTCCACCCTGCAGCAGGAGGCCGGCCGCAAGCTCCGCTTCACCTCGAAGCGGGCCATGCAGGCAGCTCAGCGCCTGTACGAGAACGGCTACATCACCTACATGCGGACCGATTCGACCGCCCTGTCGGTCGAGGCCACAGCCGCCGCCCGCAGCCAGGCCGCCTCGCTGTACGGGCCCGAGTACGTCCCGGCCCAGCCCCGCACCTACAACCGGAAGGTGAAGAACGCCCAGGAGGCCCACGAAGCGATCCGCCCGGCGGGCGAGACCTTCCGGCGGCCGGACGAGGTGGCCCGCGAGGTGGGCGCCGACGAAGCCGCCCTGTACGACCTGATCTGGAAGCGCACGGTTGCGTCGCAGATGGCCGACGCCACCGGCAGCACGGTCAGCGTGCGCCTGGTGGCCCAGACGGCCGAGGCCACCCCCCGCACGACCGAGTGGGCGTCGTCGGGCCGCACCATCACCTTCCCCGGCTACATGCGGGCCTACGTCGAGGGATCCGACGACCCGGACAGCAAGCTGGAGGACCGCCAGGTCGTGCTGCCTGCGCTGCGCCAGGGCCAGGAGGTGGCCGCCGAGGCGGTCGAGGCCAGCGGCCACTCGACCCAGCCACCGGCCCGCTACACCGAGGCGAGCCTGGTGGCCAAGCTCGAGGAGCTTGGGGTCGGCCGCCCGTCGACCTACGCCTCGATCCTGGACACCATCCAGTACCGCGAGTACGTCTGGAAGAAGGGCAGCGCCCTCGTCCCCACCTGGACCGCCTTCGCCGTCGTCACCCTGATGGAGCGCCACTTCCCCCACCTGGTCGACTACTCGTTCACCGCCAAGCTCGAGGACGACCTCGACGCCATCGCGGCCAAGGAGGCCGAGCGGGTGCCGTGGCTCAGCCAGTTCTACTTCGGCTCGTCGAGCGGCCCGAACGGCGGCGACCCCGGCCAGCCCGGACTGAAGGAGCTGGTGTCGAAGCGGCTGTCGGAGATCGATCCCCGCGCCGTCAACTCGATCCCCGTCGGGAACGGCATCGTCGTGCGGGTCGGCCGCTACGGCCCTTACCTCGAGCGCGACAGCACGGGGGAGCGGGCGTCGCTGCCGCCCGACATCGCCCCCGACGAGCTGACCGTCCAGCGGGCGCAGGAGCTGTTGGCGCTGGGCAACCGTGAGGACGAGCCGCTCGGCGTCGACCCGGAGACCGGCCTCGACGTCTACGTGAAGACGGGGCGGTTCGGCGCCTACGTGCAGCTGGGCGAGCAGCCCGACGAGCCGGCGAAGAAGGGGGTCCCAAAGGCGAAGCCCAAGCGAGCCTCGCTGTTCAAGGGCATGCACCCCGACGAGATCACCCTCGAGCAGGCGCTGCAGCTGCTCTCGCTGCCGCGGGTGCTCGGGGTCGACCCGGTGACCGGTGAGGAGATCACGGCCCAGAACGGCCGGTTCGGGCCGTACCTCAAGCGGGGCACCGACAGCCGCTCGCTGACGTCGGAGGAGCAGCTGCTCACCATCGGGCTCGACGAGGCACTGGCCATCTACGCCACGCCGAAGTACGGCAAGGGCAGCCGGGCGGCGGCGCCGCCGGTGCGCGAGCTGGGGCCCGATCCGGCCACGGCCGCCCCGATCGTGATCAAGGAGGGTCAGTACGGCACCTACCTGACCGACGGCGAGACCAACGTCACGGTGAAGGAGGGCTGGGAGGAGCTGACCCTCGAGCAGGCCGGCCACCTCCTGGCCGAGAAGCGGGCTGCGGGGCCGGCGAAGAAGCGCCCCGGGAAGCGCCGGAAGCCCTAGCCTTGGCGCCGTGGCTGAACCGTCCCCCCTCGCCGAGGGCACGGCAGCCAAGAGCGCAGCAGGGACCAGCAGCACCGTGCCGCCCGACACGTCCACCGAGGACCTCCCCCTCCCGGAGCGCCCCCTCCGGAAGCGACTGAAGACCCCCCACCACGAGGTCGCCGACCCGGAACGCACCTCGGTCACCCGCCTGTTCGGCTCGCCGCTCTACTTCCGGCTGTGGCTGGCCCAGTTCGCCTCCAGCCTGGGCGACTGGATCGGGCTCGTCGCCATCATCGCCCTCAGCAACCGCATCGCCGGCACCAACGGCGTGGCGCTGACCCTGTCGGCCCGCCTGATCCCCGGCTTCTTCTTTGCGTCGGTCGGCGGACTGCTGGTCGACCGCCTCGACCGCAAGAAGGTCATGGTGGCGTGCGATGTCGGGCGGGGCATCGTGGTGGGCCTCCTCCCGTTCGTCCGCAACCTGCCCCTGCTGTTCCTGGCCAACCTGGTGCTCGAGGTGTTCACCTTGCTGTGGAGCCCGGCCAAGGAGGCCACCGTCCCCAACCTGGTCCGTGAGGAGCAGCTGCCGAAGGTCAACTCGCTCGGGCTGGCTGCCGCCTACGGCACCTTTCCGCTGGGCGCCGGCCTGTTCACGGGCCTGGCTGCCGTGGCTGCCTACCTGGGGCGCTTCGAGGCCCTGTCGGCCCTGAAGGTGAACCAGGAGAACCTGGCCATCTGGACCGACACGTTCACCTTCCTCGTGTCGGCCCTGCTCATCTCCACCCTGGCCATCCCCCGGGACGGCCGGCGGGTCGGCGGCCGCAAGGTCGACCTGGGGCAGGGCCTGCGGGAGGTCCGTGAGGGGTGGCGCTTCATCGGTCACAACGCCATCGTCCGCTCGGTCATGGTGGCGCTCTCGTGCGGGCTGATCGGCGGCGGGATGGTGGTGCCTCTCGGCCCCGGCTTCGCCAGCGACGTCCTGGGTGGCGGCCCGCGAGCCTTTGGCGCCCTCATCACGGCCATGGGAGTCGGGGTCGCCATGGGCGTCATCGGGGTCAGCAGCGTGCAGAAGCGCCTGCGTCCCGAGCGCGTGTTCGTGCAGGCCGTGCTGCTGGCCGGCGTCTGCCTGGTGGTCGCGGCCGGCACGTGGGCGCTGACCCCCGCGATGCTCTTCGTGGGCCTGATGGGCGTGGGAGCGGGCGCGGTGTACGTGTTCGGCTTCTCGCTGATCCAGACCCACACCGCAGACGACCTGCGGGGCCGGATCTTCTCGGCGCTGTACGCCGCCGTCCGGCTCTGCCTGCTCCTGTCGTTCGTCCTGGGGCCGCTGCTGGCTGGGCTGTTCGGCCGGCTGTCGGACGACCTGCTCGGCGGCAAGATCGGCATCGGCGGCTGGGACGTGTCGCTCGCCGGCTCGCGCCTCACGCTGTGGCTGGCTGGGGCGATCATCGTGGGCGCCGGCCTGATGGCGCGGCGCTCGCTGCGGGGCGCAGCCCGGCGCGACGCCCCGTGAGGGGCCGCTTCCTCGCCTTTGAGGGCGGCGAGGCCACCGGCAAGACCACCCAGGCCGGCCTGCTGGCCGAGCGGCTCGGCGCGCTGCTCACCCGAGAGCCCGGCGGCACCGAGGTGGGGGAGCGGGTGCGGGAGATCGTGCTCGACCCGGCCCTGCCCGTGGCCCCTAAGACCGAGGCGCTGCTGATGGCGGCGGCCCGGGCCCAGCACGTCGCCCAGGTGATCGAGCCGATGTTGGCGGCTGGGCGCAGCGTGGTCACCGACCGGTTCACGCCTTCATCGCTGGCCTACCAGGGCGTGGGGCGGGGCCTCGACGTGGGCGAGGTGGCGGCGCTCTCCGCCTTTGCCACCGGAGGCCTGCAGCCCGACCTCGTGATCCTCCTCGACCTGCCTCTCGACGTGGCCGCTGCCCGCC
>JAUJNH010000003.1:228125-260728 GCA_030448245.1 Acidimicrobiales bacterium | reverse complement strand
CAGCCCGACCTCGTGATCCTCCTCGACCTGCCTCTCGACGTGGCCGCTGCCCGCCTGTCCAGCGAGCCGGACCGCCTGGAGATGGAGGGCGCGCCGTTCCACGCCCGGGTGAACGTCGCCTTCCGCCAGATGGCCGCCGCCGATCCGCAGCGCTGGGTGGTGATCCCGGCCGACGCCCCGGTCGAGGAGGTCGCGGCTCGGGTGTGGGCCGAGGTCGACCGCCTGCTGTGACCGCGGTCGCCGACCTGTTCAGCGGGGTGCCGGGGCAGGAACGGGCCGTCGCCGAGCTGGTGGCCGCGGCACAGCGGCCGTCACACGCCTACCTGCTGGTCGGGCCGCCCGGCACCGGCGGGCTCGAGGCGGCGGCCGCCTTCGCCGCCGCCCTGGTGGGCGGAGCCCAGGAGCCCGACGTCGCCCGGCGGGCGTTGGTTTTCGCCCACCCGGACGTGCGCTTGTACGAGCGGGACGGGGCCGCCCTGTCGATCGGCGACGCCCGGGACATCACCAAGCTGGCCTACCGGTCGCCGGTCGAGGCCGACCGCATGGTGGTCGTCGTGCCCGACCTCCACCTGGTGCGCGACAGCGGCCCCGCCCTGCTGAAGACGATCGAGGAGCCCCCCGAGGGGATCCACTTCGTCCTGCTCGCCGATCTCGTCCCACCCGAGCTGGTAACCATCGCCAGCCGGTGCGTGGTGATCGACCTCGACCCGCTCGGCGAGGACGTCATCGTGGCTGCCCTGGTGGGCGAGGGGGTGGCGCCCGAGGCGGCCGAGGCGGCGGCCGCCGCCGCCGGGGGGCGCCTCGACCGGGCCCGCCTGCTGGCCGGCGACGCCGGCTTCGCCTCGCGCCAGGCGTTCTGGCGCCGACTGCCCGACGCCCTCGACGGCACGGGGGCCACCGTGGCCACCCTGGTCGACGAGCTGCAGCTCCAGGTCGAGTCGATCCTCGAGTCGCTGGCCGTGCGTCAGGCGGCCGAGCTGGCCGAGCTCGACCGCCTCGACGACATCGCCGGCCGCCGGCGGGGCCGCAAGGACGTCGAGGACCGCCACAAGAGGGAGGTGCGCCGGGTGCGCACCGACGAGCTGCAGGCGGGGCTGGCCACGCTCGCCGGCGCCTACCGGGACCGGCTGGCGTCGGGCCGGGCCGACCCGGCCGCCTTTGCCGCCATCCGTGACGCCGCGAAGCACCTCGTCCGCAACCCGAACGAGGGGCTCCTCCTCTCGGCCCTCCTGCTGCGCCTGTCCCCGCCGGCCTGAACCGGCGGGACGAGGCGTCAGAGGGCTTCTGTGCCCCGCTCGCCGGTCCGGATGCGGACCACGTGATCGACCTGGGTGACCCACACCTTGCCGTCGCCGATCTTGCCGGTGCGGGCGGCGGCGATCACCGCGTCGAGGAGCCGCTCGACGTCGGCGTCGTCGGCCAGCAGCTCGATCCGCACCTTGGGGACGAAGTCGATCGTGTACTCGGCGCCCCGGTACACCTCGGTGTGGCCCCGCTGGCGCCCGAAGCCCTGGACCTCGGAGACGGTCACTCCGGCAGCGCCCGCGTCCTTCAGGGCCTGCTTCACGTCATCCACCTTGAACGGCTTCACGATGGCGGTGATGAGGCGCATCAGCCCTTCCTCCCCATGCTCCCGAGCTCGGTGAGGTTGTAGCCCGTTTCCGCGTGCTCGGTGGTGTCGAGGCCGGCGGCCTCATCGTCGGCGTTGACCCGAAGCCCGACGGTGGCCTCGACCACCTTGGCCAGGACGAACGTGAGGATCCCCGAGAAGGCGAGGGTGGCGAGGACGGCCACCAGCTGCTTGCCCAGCAGGCCGCCGCCGCCGCCGTTGATCAGCCCGTCGGTGCCCGCTGGGTTCACCTCCCCGTTGGCGAAGACGCCCAGCAGCAGCGAGCCGAGGATGCCGCCGACCAGGTGCACGGCCACCACGTCGAGTGCGTCGTCGTAGCCGAACCTGGTCTTCAGCTTGATGGCCAGCAAGCAGACGGCTCCGGCGATCCCACCGATGACGATGGCCGGTACTGCCGTCACGAAGCCGGCGCATGGCGTGATGGCGACCAGCCCGGCCACCGCGCCCGACGCCGCCCCCAGCGTCGTGGCGTTGCCGTCCCGGAGCCTCTCCACCAGCAGCCAGCTGCACATGCCGGCGGCGGCGGCGAGGTGGGTGTTGAGGAACGCCTGGGCGGCCAGGCCGTTGGCCCCCAGGGCGGAGCCGGCGTTGAAGCCGAACCAGCCGAACCACAGGATCCCGGTGCCCAGCATGGTGAGAGGCAGGCTGTGCGGCGGCATCGCCTCCCGCGGCCAGCCCCGCCGCTTGCCGATGACCAGCACCAGCACCAGGGCGGCGATGCCGGCGTTGATGTGCACCACCGTCCCACCGGCGAAGTCGAGGGCGCCCAGCTTGAACAACCAGCCTCCCGGGCTGAACACCCAGTGGGCGAGGGGGGCGTAGACGAGCACCGACCACAGGCCGATGAACAGCACGTACCCGCCGAACCTGAGCCGGTCGGCAGTGGCCCCGGTGATCAGCGCCGGCGTGATGATGGCGAACATCAGCTGGTAGGCCAGGAACAGCAGCGGGGGGATGGTCAGCGAGCTGAGGCCGGCGTCATCGACGAAGCCGGGCACCGCCTTGAGTCCGTCCAGGCCCGACAGCCCGAGGTCGCCCAGGATGCCCCCGCCGACGTCGTTGCCGAAGGCCAGGCTGGCGCCGAGCACGACCCAGAGGATCGAGACGATGCCCATGCAGAACATGTTCTGCATCAGCATCGCCAGGATGTTCTTGGCCCGGACCATGCCGCCGTAGAAGAAGGCCAGACCGGGCGTCATGAAGAGCACCAGGGCGGCGCTCACCAGCACCCAGGCCGTATCGCCTGCGTTGACCTCCATGGGCTGTCACTCCTCGCGTCGGGACGTCAGAACAGCGTCAGCATGGCGGGACGACGTTGCTCAGAGGTTCCTCCCAGGTTTCGGCAACGTCACAGATCCGTGCGTGCGGGGGGACCGTCGTGTGCCATGCTCGCGAGCCGCCGCCCGAGTAGCTCAGTGGTAGAGCAACGCACTCGTAATGCGTAGGTCGAGGGTTCAACTCCCTCCTCGGGCTCCAGTGTTTCTGCGGTTTCTCGGCTTCGGAGCCTCCAGCGAAGCGGGTGTCCCTGAAACCCTGACTGTCGCGTGGCATGAGGGGCACCCTCGGGGAAGCTTGGCCCGGCTACTGGGAGCTGCGCGTCCAGACCGGGCGCGACCCCTGACCGGCCTACACGGGCAGGCCAGCCGCACCTTCCGGGGCACCCGGCGGGAGGCCTGCGGCAGGTCACTCCTTCACATCTCCCTGGAGATGTCCGACCTTCCGGTAGATGAGCCAGCCGATGAGGACCGAGGCTGGCAGGGCGACCGGCAGCGCCTGCAGGCACCTGGGTGAGGCGTACCTGTCCCACCATTCCCAGTTGTCCCTGTATGCATCGGGACGGACGGACCACAGGCCAAACCAGAACCATCCGAAGACAATCACGTAGAGTGCCGCTGCGCCACCGGTGCGAGCCAACAGCCACCGAGCAAGCATGGGCAATCCTCGCGCCCGCGGCGCCGCACGGAAGACCTTGTTTCGTCGCAGAGCGGGCGAAGCCATGTCGCCCCGGCCCCGGACCGGAGACCGAGGTATGTTCCCGCTCGCTGGCGGCCTCAGGCCTCCGCCCGCTCACCCTCTATGCCCGAGAGCCCGCCGCAGGGTGTCGACTTGCTCCTGCTTGCGCATGATCAGGTGCTCGATCCGGTGCTCCAAGGCCTCCGAACGCGGCTCCTGGCCAGTGTCGGGCAGCACCCGGTGGAGCGCGACCAGGGTCTCGCACTCGTGGTCGACCAAGGTCACCAGCGCCTTCTCGGTGTCGGGCGCCGTGTGGAACGGCGCCGGGTCTGTAGCCGGGGTCCCTCCGAGGGCGACGATCTTCTGGACCAGGCGGCGGAGATCGTCGAGCTCGGCCTGGGCATAGGACCACAGCAGGGGCTCCAGCGGCTGCCACTCGAGCCCTATGAGGCTGCCGGCCACGAGGCTGAGCTCCAGCGACGAGCGGTATTGGAGCCGGAGGGCGGCGTTCAGCTTCTCGAGGGCCCCTTCGACGTTCATGGGATCGGTGTCGGGCATTGGCAACCTCTACCCACCGCGCCGCGTCAGCACGTCCCCCCACCGCTGAGCCGGTTTGGCGCGAGAGGCAAAGTCTTCCGGGCTCGACAGAGCGGGCGAGGTCAAGAGGAGGAGGAGCTCCAGGCGGCCGCCGACTGATGACCTCGGCCGTCGCACCCAGCTTGAGCCGGTCGCCGACCCGCCCTATAGCGGCACGACTGCTGTGCCCGGTAACAGCAAGACCAGAGGCCCGGGCCGGAGTGGCTGCCGGTGCAGAGGTCGGGTCGGGGCGCTGAACCGCGGCTACGGTCGGCCCCGGCGGCTATCGATCGGAGACGACTGCGGTCACGGAAGCTACTTGTCGGCGCTCTAGCAGGCGGTTGCATATCGCTCGCAGCGATATTCGCCCTGAGCAACGGGAACACCGCCATCGGATCTGGCTCTCCGCCTACCACGAGCGCTCCGGCGGGATCCGCGTCGGAGCCCGTTGCGCGGTCACCGAGGACCCAGGCGCTGGAGAGCGTCTTGCCCGAGGGGAGCGCGGTGGTGCGAGTGCGGCAGGTGAAGTCGGGGGCCGCGAACTACGAGCAGCTCGAAGCTGCCGGTCCTGCCGGGAACTACGACGTCACCATCTACAACGCCTTCAGCAGGACCGAGCTCGAGGGCAGTGGGTTGAAGCAGTCAGTGGTCCCTGGCGGAGTGGTCTGGCTGGGGGAGGACGCCGCTTCCGCATCCATCTACTTCCTGAGCTCAGGCGGCAATGGTCTGCGCATTGCGCACCGTGGGGCCAGTGGACAACACGCCAGATCTCAAGCCTCGAGGACATCGCCCGACGGCTGGCACCGCTCGTCGCGGAACCTCGACCAGTCACCGCTCGGGATCGGCACGAGCCGGGCGCTCCATCGGGATGAACGGACTACCCCGAAGGTCCTCAACTGGCGGACACAAGCGAAGATTACAATGACCTCGTAGCAAGCGCCGCTTGACCGTTCCGTTGGTACTAGGCCTAAGGACTCGGCTTGGATCAGTTGCCTGTCATTCTGGCTTCCTTCGTATCGTCGATAGCCGCAGCCTGGTTCCATCACGTCCTTGAACGTAGGTGGTTTCCTCTGGCGAAGCCGGGCGGCGAAGCACACGCATGGGTTAGGTATGGTCGGACTTCCAAACGCGGTCTAGTCACCTCAGAGTCGGATCAGCTGACAATTGAGGTAGGTCACGGGGAAAAGGTTGGCTGTCCGGCCTCGGTGGTTGAGAAGCCGCTAAGCGCAACGTGGAGAGAAGTTTTTCGCGTCGGCCTCGGTTACTCGATCAAGCTTGACTGCGGCAAGCTGCAGGTGTTCTTGCGCGAAGACCTTGGCGGTCGATGTTCGGAAACGCCCCCGGGTGGTCCAGCAGCCCCCCGAACGGGCATGGGCGCTGCCCTCTCTCTCCGAACGTCGCAACGACCATCCGTGGCCCTGCGCTCCGGACCCCCGGCTTTCGGAGCTCAGCGTCGACGGCGACGCCGGCGGCGATGTTCCGGCGTTGCGGGCGTTCCAGGCCGGTTGGCGCGCCGGTTCGAGGCGGGCGAGCGGGCGGCGTTGCTGGAAGGGGTGGAGGGCCGACGCCGCCATCAGGTCTACCTGCGGTGGGAACCCGAGGGGCGCATCGAGCTGTGGGAGGCCGACCACAAAGACCGTAGACCCCGCGGCAAGGAGCGCACGGTCTCGGCGATCAAGTCCCGCTGCAGCCGTGACCAGGCGGCTCAAGGTCGGCCAACCAAGGCGTCAGGGTGGGGCCAAGCCGGGGTTGACATTCCCAGTGGGGAACGCAAGGCGAAGTTGGCTTGGCTGCTCCCGGCGTCAGTGGCTGGTGCGTCCGCTCAGCCCGGGCTGCCTGGCGCTGATGAGGCGTTCGGCGACGGCGCCGGTCACGAAGGAGTAGACGCCTTTGTGCAGGAGGTCGATGAGCTGCTCCTGGCGAGGCCAGGTCGGAGGGGGGGCACCCATCCCGGTGGCGTTCTCGAGCGTCTGGTCGGTCGACAGGCGGACCACGGTGTGGGCAAGGGATGATCGTGGACCTCGCAACCCTGACGCTGCCCAGACGCCGCGGAGCACCCCGAGGACCACGCCGGTGCCCCAGTGCATCGCATGGTTGGCGAGAAGGGGCTTGGCTTCTTGCGACGGCTTCTGGCCGAGGAGAGCGAGCAGCGTGCGCCCCGGGACATAGGAGTTGGGGCGCTTGGTGAACAGCTGCTCCACCTTCTCGACGGTCGTCATCGCTGCGACGCCGGCAAGTCCGGCGATGGCACCACGGACGGCCGCTTGTCGATACATCGCTGCCTGCTACCCAGGGACGCCATCGCAGAAACGGGCGAGCGACCGCTTCTTCCTGGACCGGCTGCGGTGCCCTGGCGAGTGGTGGCGCGGGCGGAAGGGTAGGACCCGATCGTCAGCTGCGCTTTTGATCGAGGTGGACGATGGGCACGACGGGCGATGAGACCCGCTGCGGCGGAACGTACCGGTTGAAGGGCCAGAGCGGGACAGGCTTCGTACCCGAGCGGACGGCCCTGCTCGTGATCGACCCGGTGAACGACTTCCTGTCCGAGGGCGGAGCCGACTGGGACATGGCCCGCCGCACCGTCGAGAAGCACGACGTGGTGGGGCATCTCAAGCAGGCCATCGAGGGCGCTCGGCAGCGGGGATCCCGGTGCTGTTCGCACCGATGGCGTACACCGCCGAGGACTACGAGAACCACGAGCTGCAGCGCCGAAGCGGCATCAACCGCATGATGTTCGAGAAGAAGATGTTCTTGGCAGGCTCATGGGGGGCCGACTTCCACCCGGACCTGCGGCCGAGGGAGGATGAGGTCGTCCTCCGGCCGCACAAGGGGGTGGACGTGTTCGAGACTGACCTGCCGGACCACCTCGACCGGTTCGGCACCACGAACCTGGTGATAGCGGGGATGACGGCGAACCTGTGCTGTGAGTCGACTGGCCGGCGCGCCATGGAGCGCGGCTACGACGTCACCTTCCTCCGCGACGCCATCGGCGCTGACACCGTCGCCGCATACCAGGCTTCGATCCGGCTGAACTACCCCTGATCGGCAACGCCGTGCTCAAGGTGGCGGAGTTCTTGAAGACGGTCGATGCCACCAGCGCATCCCCGAAGGTGGGCGACACCGTCCGGGGTCTGATCACCTCACGGTCGGGCCCATCGAAGAGGTCGTCGAAGGGGACGCGGAGGTGGCTGGGTACTTGATGGTCGCTCGAGGCCCGCTGATCAAGCGGAAGACGTTCATCCCTTCGAGGCAGTCGCCAAGACCGGCGACGGGCAGGTGTTCATCAACGTCCCCAGGCTCTTCGTCAGCAAGATGCCCTGGGACGAACCGCCCTCCATCGAGACTGAGCAGAGCAAGCTGGGGCCACCATCAGCACATGCACGACTACCCGTCACACCCCCCGGCCGTCGAGACTGACGTCCTTGGCGGAAGGGCCCCGAGCAGGAGCTGGCGGAACATCGCTCCAAGCCGTACCTAAGGCCGAGCTCCTCGGGGGTGACCCAGGAAGGCTTCGCGCCCGAGCCTGCACGGTTGAGGAGCGGCTCGGACGGCACCAGCCGCTCGCTCGGTAACGATCGTCAGGCTGCCGCGCTAGGTCATCGAGCGGCGCTCATGATCGCACTGGCCGACATTCCTGCAGCGCCGTCGGCGAAGGGTCTCGTGCCGATCCGTTGCCGTCCGACACCCAGCGGCGCACCGAACTAGGCATGATGGTCCGCGTCTGCCCAGGTTGAACCTGAAACCCAAGGGGCTCCCGGTGACGAGCGTGCAGGATCGACTGGCCGATCGGCCGCCTCGCGATGCCGATTCCACCTGGCTGTTCGGTCTCTTCGGGCTCCTCTTCGCCCTCTCGCTGATCCTCCACCAGCTTTGGTGGGACGGGTTTGAGGTCCGCTCCCCACACTTCCTCGTGATCCTGGCTGCGCTGTGGACCGCACTTCGTCCGACGTCGGTCGTGCGGTTCCTCACCATGATCGGCATGGAGGTCTTCGCCGTGGCCCTCGACATGCCCGATGTGGGCAGCCACACCCTGCTCGTGCTGGTGGGCGGGATCTGCCTGCTCACCTTTGCGGCCTGGACGACCCTTCGAGAGTGGCGCCTGCCCGACGCGGCCTTCCTGTTCGAACGGATGGCCCCGTTCTTCGCCGTGCAGCTCCTGCTCGTCTACGCCGTGGCCGCCGTCGCCAAGATGAACACCGGCTTCTTCAACCCCGACATCAGCTGCGCACGCCCGATGTTGAGCAAGCTGGCGTGGTCTCACCTGTCCTTCCTGGACGCAACCGGGAGTGTCACGGCCTCCATCTGGGGCACCGTGCTCATCGAGGTCGCCCTTCCGGTCCTTCTCGCCGTGCGGCGCTCCCGCATGCTCGGTCTGATCCTCGGTGGAGCGTTCCACGCCGTGCTCGCTCTGGCCGGCAACGTCCCCTTCTCCGCCCTCGCGCTGGCCCTCTACGTCGCCCTTCTGCCCGCCGACACGCCAACCCGTCTCCGCTCCCTCGTCGCGGCGCGCCCCGATCTGGGCCGCTGGGCGAGCCGGACGCTGCTGGTGGGCAGGTCCCGCGCCGCCTTTCCTGTCGCAGTCGGCTGCTGGCTGGCCGGGGCTGCTGTCTTCACCAACGGGCCTGCCCCCCGACCCGTCCTCATATCGATCGGAACCCGCCTTCTCCTGGTCATCGCCTTCGCCGCCGCCATCCTGCTCACCCTCGGCCTGGCACGAGAGGGGTCGCCGGGCCGCGGGCCGAGACCCCTCCGCCTCCGACACCCGGTGTTCTCCGCCGGGATCCTCCTCCTCGTGCTGAACAGCCTGACCCCCTATGTCGGACTCAAGACCGAGAGCTCGTTCACAATGTTCAGCAACCTCCGCACCGAGGGCGGACAATGGAATCACCTGTTCATCCCGAAAGCCGTCAGGGTCTTCCCCCCGCAGGACGATCTCGTCCGGATCACCGCCTCCAACGACCAAGCTCTGCAGGCGAGTACCGCCAACGGCCTGCTCCTGGTCCGCTTCGAGCTAGAGCGCTACCTCCGATCCCACCCGGGCACGACGGCTACCTACGTCACGACAGACGCTCGCGGGGAGACGACCCGCACGGCGGGGCCAGCCACCGCTCGCACGGCGCTGTCGGGGACACTGATGCTGGACAAGATCATCAAGTTCCAGGCCGTGCCGTCACCCGAACCTGGCCGCTGCTGACACTGCCCCGACTCGGTCATCCGAGCGCCCGCAGGCGCGGATTCGGGAGTTCCAGACCAAGGCAAGCGGGGGATGTCGGTGATGTTGATGATGTTGTGGGGCAGAGTGGAGGTCGAGGCGGTGGCCGCGATCGTCTCCCCGGTCTGGGGGGCCACCGTCCGGCCGGCGAGCTGGTCGACCACGACCACGACCACGACCAGCCGGACTGGGCGAGGTAGCACGCGGCCACAAGCCGTTGTGGCCGGCGCAACGACGACGCCCGGTTGCGTCAGGGCGAGAACGACCGAGGGTCACGAACGGGACGCCGTCCGCCGCAGGAGCGCCCAGCCGGCCGCCAGCACCAGCACCGACGCTCCGATGAAGACCACGTCGTACGGGGTCTGGTCGGGGACATCGGGGCGGACCTGGTGCAGGTTGAGCAGCTTGTGCTGGATCGTCCCGTCGTAGAAGTTGAAGGCGCCACCGCCCAGGAGCAGCGCGGCCCAGGCCCGGCCCGCTTCGTTGTCCACGAGACGTCGGCGGTTACGGAAGAGCAGGTACCCGCCGAGGAGCAGCAGGACGGTGGAAGCCGCATGGAAGATCCCATCGGAGGCGAGGCCGACCGCAGGTGTCGACTTGTCGTAGAAGTGGTGCCACCCCAGCAGTTGGTGGAGCACCACCTGGTCGAGGGTTCCGACGAGACCGATGCCGATCATGAACCCGGGCCAGAACACGTCCCTGGGTGCGCTCTGCACCGGAGCATCGGCGCGCTCGGGCTGGCGGCTCACGACAGAGCGGCGAGTGCGGCGTCGATGTGCCGCCCAGCTGGCGGCCGTGCGGGGAAAGAGGGCCGCCCATTCCCAGGGCGAGACCTCTCGGGGCTGATCCGCACCACGCTCGGCTTCAGCGACCTCGGCGTCAAGGGCGGCCATGCTGCCACCGGCGCGTTCACCGCCGCCAGCGCGCTGGTGCTCGTGGCCTCGTCCGAGGCCTGCTGTCCGGATCGCTCTGGCAGGCTCTTAGCGATGAGAGGCCGGCTGGCTTTGGTGGGCGGAACGGTGCTCGCTGCGGTCGTGCTGGCCGCCGCCGCCCTCGTGGTCGTCTCGCGGCGCCAGGCCCGGCTTCCGGCGAACGAGGCGCGCGCGTTCGTCGCCGCCTGGGCCAGGGGCGACGCCGCGGCCGTTGAGGCGCTGGCCGTCGCGGGCCGGGGCGCGTCGGCCGACCAGAGCCGCTTCGAGGAGCAGCTGGGCATCACCAGCTCCCAGCTGGAGGTCGGCGAGCTGCGGCGAGAGCCGGAGGCGACCGCGGCCGTCAGCGCCGTGCACCAGCTCCGCGGGCTCGGCGAGTGGAAGGTGCAGACGCTGCTGCGGTTCGTGCGCCGTGACGGCCGGTGGCTCGTCGACTGGGCGCCCTCGTCGTTCCACCCGGAGGCCCAGGCGGGGGACCGCTTCGAGCGGGAACGGGCACGGCCGCCCCGGGCGCCGATCCTGGGCGCCGGCGGCCGGCCGTTGACCGTGCTCGGCAAGGTCGTTGCCATCGGTGTCCAGCCCTCGAGGATCAAGGACCAAGCCGCGCTGGCCGCCGCCCTCCAGGAGCACGCAGGGGTCGAACCGGAGCGCCTCGACACAGCGCTGAAGGCACCAGGGGTCAGGCCCGACCACTTCGTCCCGCTGGTCGAGGTTCGCGAGGAGCGGTATCGGCAGATCGAGGCGGGGCTGCGCCCGGCGCCCGGCGTCGTCTTCCAGCGCAAGGACGCCCGGATCACGCCCAGCGACGCCTTCGCGGCCCACACGATCGGCCGCACCGGCGAGATCACCGCCGAGCAGCTGAAGGAGCTGGGCAGCAGCTACCAGCAGGGCGACGTCGTCGGCCGGTCGGGCCTCGAGCTGGCCGCCGAGCGCCAGCTCGCGGGCTCGCCTTCGGGGGAGATCCGGCTGGTTCGGGCCTCAGGGGAGAAGAAGGTCCTGGAGCGCTTCGCCGGCCGCGCGCCGACGCCAGTGACGACCACCCTGCGGCCCGACGTCCAGGCCGCGGCCGACGCTGCGCTGGACGGCGTGACGGTGCCCGCCGCCCTGGTCGCCGTGGACGCCGCCACCGGGGCAGTCCTCGCCGTCGCCAGCCGGCCGCTCACCGAGCCGCTCAACCGGGCCCTGGCCGGGCGCTACCCGCCGGGCTCCACGTTCAAGATCGTCACCACCGACGCCCTGATCGCCGCCGCCGGCCCCCAGCAACGGCTCCCGTGTCCCCGCGAGGCGGTCGTCGGGGGCAAGCGCTTCAAGAACTTCGAGGGCGAAGCACTCGGCGACATCACCTTGCGGGACGCTGTCGTCCAGTCGTGCAACACCGCCTTCGCCTCGGCGGCGGCCAAGCTGCCGGACGACCAGCTGGTGGCCGCTGCCGGGCGCTACGGCTTCGGAGTCGACTACAGCGTCGGGTTGGGCTCGACGAGCCCGGCCGAGTTCCCCGTGCCCAGGGACGAGGCCGAACGGGCGGCCGCCGCCATCGGCCAGGGGCGGGTGCTGGCCACGCCGGCGCACATGGCCACGGTCGCCGCGGCCGCCACCACCGGCACGTGGCGCGCCCCGCACCTGCTCACAGCCCCACCTGGTGGGCGAGCGGCACCACCTCCAACGGCCACCACGCCAGCGGCGGTCGAGCCGCTGCGGGCGTTCCTGCGGGGCGTCGTGACCGACGGCACGGCCAGAGCGGCGGCGGCCGTGCCGGACCTGGTGGGCAAGACCGGGACGGCTGAGTTCGGGACGGGTGATCCCCTCCCCACCCACGCCTGGTTCGTGGGGGTCCGCAACGGGATCGCCTTTTCCGTGCTGCTCGAGGGCGGCGGCGTCGGTGGCCGCGACGCCGCACCTCGTGGGGCCAGGTTCGCCGCCGCGCTGGGCTGACCTCCAGCCATCGCTCGTGAAGGGGGCAGCGGCCGTCAGGCCGTCCCCGGCCACCAGAGGGCCGCCACCCGCATCTCGACGGGAGGCTGCTCCTCGAGGAGCTGGGCTTTCGGCGTCGTGCTCGGAGCCGGTGCAGAGGCGGCGGCGGGTGAAGGCCACCCGTTCCGGCGTGACCTCGGCGGCGGTCGCGGGCAGGACGATGTCCTCACCCCCGCCGCCCACCCCGACGTCGAGAACCGACCCACCATCCGACAGGGCTTCGAGCGCCCGGCGGCGCTACGGGCGCACCGGCTTGGTGGGGGCGTCCTCGTCGGGACCCCACCGGACCGCTCGGGTTCCAGCGTCGCCGACTTCGGTGCCTGGTCGAGGATGCGCTGGGGGACCAGCCACGCCTCGACCCCGTTCCTCCATCGCTCTGCCGGACTGAGCCCGGCGTCCTCGGCGGGGGGCGGCGGCGGAGCGATCCCGAGATGATCACACACGCCACCGGTGGCTCTCCCGGCGGCTGGCTCCTGGCATGGCCGGGTTACGCTCGCCGCCGATGGGCCCGGGCAGGTCGATGCCAGCGCTGGATCGGCGGGTGGGGCTCGAGGTGCTCACCTGGCCGGTGCTCGACGGGCCGGCGGTGAACGCAGTGGTGACCACCCGGGCGGGTGGGGTGTCGAGCGGGCCGTACGACTCGCTGAACCTCGGCCTGCACGTGGGTGACGATCCCGAGCACGTGCTCGTCAACCGGCGGAGGGTCGCCGCCGCCGTCGGGCTGGAGCTGTCCGACCTCGTCTTCTGCAGCCAGCCCCACGGGCGGGCGGTGGCCGTGGTCGACCCGTCCCACCGGGGGAGGGGCAGCCAGGCGCTCGACGACGCCATCCCTGGAGTCGACGCCCTGGTCACGGGGTCGCCGGGCGTGGGCCTGGTCGTGCTGGTCGCCGACTGCGTGCCGCTCGTGCTCTACGAGCCGGTGGCCAACCTGGTGGCCTGCGTCCATGCCGGGTGGCGCGGCACGGTGGGCCGGGTGGCCCACGCCGCCGTCGACGCCATGGCGGCGCTCGGCGCCAGCCCCGAGCTGATCCGGGCCGGGATCGGCCCTGCGGTCCGCGCCGACCGCTACCAGGTGGGCGAGGACGTGGCGGACGCGGCCCGGGCCTGCTTCCCGGACCGGGTCGACGAGGTGATCCGGCCCGACGGCTCCGGTCGCTGGCGCTTCGACCTGTTCGCGGCCAGCCGGCGCGTCCTGCTGGAGGCTGGCCTCGTACCCGAGAATCTCAGCCTCTGCACGAGCGGGACCGGCCCGGGCACGCCCTTCTTCAGCCACCGGACGGCCAGCCCGTGCGGGAGGTTCGCCGCCATCGCCACCCTGCCCCGGGACCCCTCGACGTGACCAGCGGCCAGCCGCGGCGACCGAAGATCTCGTGGTCGGACCTTCGTCACCGGAAGGTGGGGGTGTGGGGTCTGGGCATCGAGGGCCGAGCCGGGATGCGGAGGCTTCAGGCCATGGACACCGAGCCCATCCAGGTCGACGACCGCCCGACCGACGACGCCCTGGCCGAGGGCGTGCTGCCCACCGACGGAGGCGGGATCGAGGCGTTGCTGGGCTGCGAGGTGGTGGTCAAGACGCCCGGCATCTCCCGCTACCGGCCCGACGTCGGCCGCCTGCACGCCGCCGGCATCCCGGTCGTCGGGGGCCTCGGGCTGTGGCTCGAGGAGGCCGACCTGGCCCGCGTCGTGTGCATCACGGGCACCAAGGGCAAGAGCACCACCACGGCCATCACCGCCCACCTCCTGGCGGGGCTCGGCGTGCGGGCGCTGGCCGGAGGCAACCTGGGGACGCCGCCCTACGACCCGGCGGTCGGTGATGCCTTCGACGTCTGGGTCATCGAGGTGTCCAGCTACCAGGCCACCGACGTCGCCTCGTCACCTCCCATCACCGCGGTGACCTCGCTGCACCCCGACCACCTGCCGTGGCACCAGCACCGCCCCGAGACCTACTTCACGGACAAGCTCTCGCTGTGCCGGCAGGCCGGTGCCGACCTGACCATCGCCAACGGTGACAGCGACCTGCTGCGGGCCCGGCAGCACCAGCTGGGTCCCCGGGTCCGATGGGTGCACGCGACAGCCTCGTCGGAGGTGCGGTGGATCGACCGGCTGGGCCTGCTGGGCCTCCACAACCGCCGGAACGCCCTGATCGCCCAGGCGTGCCTCGACGCCCTGACCGTTCCGGGCGCGCTCGACGACGATGCCCTCACGGGGGCCGCCGAGGGCCTGCCGCAGCTGGAGGGGCGGCTGCGGCCGGCCGGATCGGTGGACGGGGTCCTCTTCGTCGACGACAGCCTGTCCACGAACGTGCTGCCCACCCTCGCCGCCATGGACGCGTTCCCGGGCCGCCGCATCGCACTGGTCCTCGGCGGCGCCGACCGGGGCATCGACTACGGCCCGCTCGCCGACGGGCTGGCCGGGCGGCGCTGGCCGACCCTGGTGCTCGTCACCGCCTCGGAGAGCGCGCCCCCCATGGTCGAGGCGCTCGGCTCCCGCTCCCTCGGCCCGCAGGTCGAGGTGCGGGCGGCCGACGACGTCGCCGCGGCCGCCGAGGCGGGCTGGTCGTGGGCCCGGCCCGACGGGGTCGTCCTCCTGTCACCCGCCGCGCCCAGCTTCGACCGCTACCGCGACTACAAGGCCAAGGCTGTCGCCTTTGTTGCGGCGGTCGAGACCTGCCGCCAGCGCGCTGGGCCCTAGGCCGACCGCCGCCGGCCGCGCCTCAGGTAGGAACCGTCTCGTCGGGCTCGATGGCCAGGATCTTGTCGACGCCGGTGAGGCGGAACGCCTTCAGCACCGGCCGCCGGGGCGAGCGCACCACCAGGGACTGCCCGGCCTCGTCGGCCTGATGGCAGGCCCCGAGCAGCACCGCGATCCCTGTCGAGTCCATGAACGTGAGGTTGGCCAGGTCGATGACGATGGACGTGCCGGCGCCGTCGAACGCCCCAGCCAGAGCCTGGTGCAACGCTGGGGCGGTGGCCATGTCCAACTCGCCGTGGAGCCGCACCACGACCTGACCGTCGACCGGCTGCACGTCGACGTGGAAGCCGGTGCGCCGGAGGGCGGAGGCGGCCTGGTCGCCTTCGGCAGGCCGGTACGGGTTGTTGGGCACGGTTCCCCCAGGAGACGGCGCCGGCAGCGCGGATGGCCAAGGTTCGCGACTCCTGTTGCTGGTTCAACCGAAGCCAAACGATATATAGCGCCCGTGTCGCCGCTGCGCCAAGGCCACTTGGGCGTCAGCCCGCCTTGCGCAGGATGGTGCGCTCCACCACCTGACGCGCCTTTGTGACCACCCGGTCGAGCACGGCGATCGGCACCCCGACCAGGACGTTGAAGGGGGGCGTGTCGGGGGCGAACGGGTGGGGCCGGGTCGGACCCGCCTTGCGCAGCTGCTCGGCTCGCTCGCCCATCTCGTCCATCTGCGTCGGCTTCAGCGTCTTGCGGGCCACGTCGAACAGGCCGTCCGGCCCCTCCTCCTCCTCGACGTGGTGGCGCACGTTCTCGATGACCACCGTCATCTTGGCCCGGAAGCGCTCGGCGGTCGGCGGCATCCGCTCGAGCTCGGCGAGGACGGCCTTGACGGCGTGGTGCTCCTCGAGCGCTTCGAGCACGTCGTCCTTCGCCTCGTCCCGCAGCGCCGGGTAGAGGGTCTGCTCCTCGATCTCAGCGTGGATGGCCAGCTGCTTGAGGATCAGGTCGCGCAACCGGCCCAGGTTCTCGACGTCGTCCGGGCTCGTGTGGGAGAACTCGGTGAACAGCGCGTCGACGTTGCGGTGGTCGGTGGTGAGGACGGAGAGGATGTTCATCCCGCTCCTCTACCCGCTCAGGCCGAAGACGCCTCGGCGGAATCGATGGCGAGGAGCCGGTCCACCCCGGTGAGGTGCAGCACCTTCAGCACCATGCGGGCCGGGTGCCGCAGCGTGAAGGACCGGCCCTGGCTCTGGGCCTGGTGGCAGGCGGCCAGGAACACGGCGATGCCGGTGGAGTCGATGAAGCTGAGCTCGCCCAGGTCGAGCACGACGGCGGTGGCGTCGCCGGCCATGGCCGTGGCCAGCGCGGCCCGCAGCTCTCGAGCCGTGGCCGTGTCGAGCTCGCCCTCGAGGCGGAGCACTACCGTGTCGCCGACCTCGTTGACCTCGACGTAGAAGCCGGTCCGCCGCAGCAGCGGACCTGCGGCCTCCCCGACGTGTGCGGACGTGGACGAAGGTGCGAACATTACGGAAGACCCTCCCAGGGGGCACGCGCCGCCTCGGCTGGCCGAGCCGGCTGCTTGGCGTCGGGCTGGGGTTTCAACCGAGGCTGACATCCTGACAGGGCCGGAGGCGTTCGTCAACGGCAGGCCGACAGGGGGTTGTCCAAAGCTCCTACGGCTCCGCGGGTGCGGGTGCGCAGCGGTCTGATCAGTCGCAGCTTGGCCACGGGGTTCAGATCGGAGCCCGGAGCCACTCGCCCGTCGCGTCGGGTTCAGCATCATCAACCGGTTGATCATCTGCCGGCCGGGTAGGAGCCCCCGGGGCCGGCAACGTCGCGGCCTTTCGAGATGGACGGCACGGCCCGTGACGAGCACGGCGACTGCCCCGAACGAGGACGGCTGCGATGGCTCGAACGGTTCTGATCACGGGCGGGGCCGGCTTCATCGGCGCTCACCTGGCCCGCCAGCTGCTGGAGGAGGGGCACCGTGTCCGGGCGCTCGACGCCCTCCTCCCGCAGGTGCACGGCGCAGGCGGGCGGCCGGGCTACCTGGCCCCCGAGGTCGAGCTGGTCGAGGGCGACGTCCGTGCGCCCGACGTGGTGCGCAAGGCCCTGGTGGGGATCGACGCCGTCGTGCACCTGGCCGCCCGTGTCGGCGTCGGCCAGAGCATGTACGAGATCGCCGAGTACACCGGCGTGAACGGCGGCGGCACGGCGGTCCTCCTCGAGGCGCTGCTGGAGCACCCGGTCGAGCGCCTGGTGGTCGCCTCGAGCATGAGCGTCTACGGCGAGGGCCTCTACCTGGGCCCCGACGGCGATCCCCGACCTCCGCTCGAGCGCAGCCGCGCACAGCTCGAGCGGGGGGAGTGGGACCCGGTCGGCCCAGCGGGCGAGGCCCTGGTGCCGGTGCCGACCCCGGAGGCCAAGCCGGCGTCGCTCTCCAGCGTGTACGCCCTGTCCAAGTTCGACCAGGAGCGGTTGTGCCTGCTGTTCGGCAGCGCCTACCACGTGCCCACCGTGGCGCTGCGGTTCTTCAACGTCTACGGCCCGTACCAGGCGCTCTCGAACCCCTACACCGGCGTGCTGGCCATCTTCGCGGCCCGGCTGCTGAACGGCCGCCCCCCGCTGATCTTCGAAGACGGCGAGCAGCGCCGCGACTTCGTCAGCGTCCACGACGTGGCGCGGGCCTGCCGCCTGGCGCTCGCCTCGGAGGGAGCCGCGGGCCTGGCGGTCAACGTCGGCAGCGGCCAGAGCATCTCGGTGAACGGGATCTCGGAACGGCTGGGGACGATCCTGGGCGGCGGGGTGCAGGCCGAGGTCACCGGGAAGTACCGCGTGGGCGACATCCGCCACTGCTTCGCCGACATCACCCTGGCCGGCGACGTCCTCGGCTACACCCCGCAGGTCCGCCTCGACGAGGGCATGGCCGAGCTGGCCGGCTGGCTCGAGGGCCAGGTGGCGGTCGATCGAGTCGACGATGCCACCGCCGAGCTGGCCGCCCGGGGGCTGACGGCATGAGCGCCACGCTCATCACCGGTGGGGCCGGCTTCGTCGGCACCAACCTGGCCCACCGCTTGCTGGAGGAGGGCCAGCGCGTCACCATCCTCGACGACCTGTCGCGCCCGGGGGTCCAGCGGAACCTGCGCTGGCTGCGCACGACCCACGGCGACCGGCTCCGGGTGGAGCGGGGCGACGTCCGGGACGTCGACGTCGTGCGCCGGGCTGTCGCCGACGCCTCGCAGGTCTTCCACTTCGCCGCCCAGGTGGCGGTCACGTCCAGTGTCGACGACCCGCTCCACGACTTCGACGTCAACCTGCGGGGAACCCTGACGCTGCTCGAGGAGCTGCGCCGGCTGGCCAGCCCGCCGCCGTTGCTGTTCACCTCGACGAACAAGGTCTACGGCGGGCTGGGCGAGCTCGGCGTCCGCAGACGTGGCGACCGCTACGAGCCGGTCGACGAGGTGCTTGCCGCGTCCGGCATCGACGAGCGTCGTGGGCTGCACTTCTGCAGCCCCTACGGTTGCTCGAAGGGGGCCGCCGACCAGTACGTGCTGGACTACGCCGCCACCTTCGGGCTCCCCAGCGTCGTGTTCCGGATGAGCTGCATCTACGGCCTCCACCAGTGCGGCAACGAGGACCAGGGGTGGGTGGCCCACTTCCTCATGCGGGCGCTGGCCGGCCAGCCGATCACCATCTACGGCGACGGCTGCCAGGTGCGCGACGTCCTGTTCGTCGACGACCTGCTCGACGCCATGGTCGTGGCCGTGGGCGACATCGACCGGCTCAAGGGCCGGGCCTTCAACATGGGCGGCGGCCCGGCCAGCACCGTCAGCCTGCTCCAGCTCCTCGACATGATCGAGCTGCTCGAGGGCCGGCGCCCCGAGGTGCGCTTCGACCGCTGGCGGGTGGGCGACCAGCAGTGGTACGTGTCCGACACCGGTGCGTTCGCCGCGGCCACGGGATGGTCGGCCCAGGTGCCGCCGCTCGAGGGGGTCAGCCGGCTCCACCAGTGGCTCGTGCGATCCGGCGCGCCGGACCGGGTTTCCGAAGCCGTATGAGCAGCGGAGGCCGGGCCGCCGTGCTGGCCGGCCCCGGCCGGGTCGAGCTGGTGACGTGCCCCCGGCCCGAGCCGGGACCGAACGAGGTGCGGGTGGCCTATGCCGGCAGCGGGGTCTGCGGCTCGAGCCTCCCGGTGTGGCAGGGGCGGCCGTGGTTCCAGTACCCGCTGGCGCCGGGAGTCCCCGGGCACGAGGGATGGGGGCACGTCGAGGCGGTCGGTACGGGCGTCGACGGGCTGGCGGCCGGGACCCGCGTGGCCGTGTACGCCGACGGCGCCTTCGCCGAGGCGGGGGTGGTCGCGGCTGACTGCGTGGTCCCGCTGCCCGACGGGCTCGGGGACCAGCCGTTCCCGGGCGAGGCGCTGGGCTGTGGCTTCAACATCGCCGCCCGCAGCGACTTCAGGCCCGGCCAGACGGTGGCGGTGGTGGGGGTCGGCTTTCTCGGGGCGGTGGTCGTGGCGCTTGCCGCCCGCGCCGGTGCACGGGTCGTCGCCATCTCGCGCCGCCCCTTCGCCCTCGACGTGGCCCGGCAGATGGGGGCTGCCGAGGTCGTGGCCCTGGACGGCGCCGATCGGATCGTCGGCGCGGTGCGCGAGCTGAACGACGGCCGGCTGTGCGACCGGGTCGTCGAGGCGGTCGGCGCCCAGGAGCCGCTCGACCTGGCCGGCCAGCTGACCCGTGAACGGGGCCGGCTGGTGATCGCCGGCTTCCACCAGGACGGCCCGCGGACGGTCGACCTGCAGCTGTGGAACTGGCGTGGCCTCGACATCGTCAACGCCCACGAGCGCGACCCGCAGGTGGCGGTGGCCGGCATCCGCGCTGCGGTGGACGCGGTCAGCGCCGGCTGGCTGGACCCGGCCCAGCTGTGCACCCACGCCTTTTCCCTCGACCGCTTGGGCGAGGCGCTGGACGCCATGGTCGAGCGGCCCGACGGCTTCTTGAAGGCGGTGGTCACGACGTGATCCCGGCCCTCGGGTTCCTGGGCGTCGGGTGGATCGGCCGCTCGCGGATGCAGTCGATCACCGCAGCGGGGCTGGCTCGGATCGTCGCGGTCGCCGACGCCGACCCCTCGACCGCCGATGCGGCGGCGGCCGAGGTCGGGGCCCGAGCCGTTGACCCGGAGGCGCTCCTGGCGGGCGACCTCGACGTCGACGGCCTCGTCGTGGCCACGCCCAGCGGCCTGCACGCCGAACAGGCCACCGCCGCGCTGGCCAACGGGATGGCCGTGTTCTGCCAGAAGCCGCTGGGCCGCACCGCCGGCGAGTGCGCAGCGGTGGTGGACGCCGCCCGTGCCGCCGACCGCCTGCTGGGGGTGGACCTGTCGTACCGCTTCGTCCACGGCGTGCAGCGCATGCGCGAGGTGGTGGCGGCCGGCGGCATCGGACGGCCGTACGCCGCCGAGCTGGTGTTCCACAACGCCTACGGTCCCGACAAGCCGTGGTTCCTGGACCCTGCGCTGTCCGGCGGTGGCTGCGTGATCGACCTCGGCACCCACCTCGTCGATCTGGGGCTGGACGTGCTCGAGCGGCCGGCGGTCGAGCACGTGACGTCCCGGCTGTTCCGCGCCGGCCAGCGGTTCGAACCTGCGGCCGGCGGGGTCGAGGACCACGGTGTCGTCCGGGTCGACCTGGCCGGCGGCGCCACCTTCACCGTTGCCTGCTCGTGGTTCCTGCCCGCCGGCCAGGATGCCGTCATCGGCGCCACCTTCTACGGCGACGAGGGCGGCGTCGGGCTCCGCAACCTCGGCGGCTCGTTCTACGACTTCTGCGCCGAGCGGTTCCACGGCACGAGCCGCGAGGTCCTGGCCACGCCCCCCGACGACTGGGGGGGCCGAGCGGCCGTCGACTGGGTGCAGCGCCTGGCCGGTGGCGCCCGCTTCGACGAGGAGGTGGGCGGCGTCGTCGACGTGGCCCGAGTCCTGGACCAGGTGTACGGCCGATGAGGGTGCTGATGACGGCTGACGCGGCCGGCGGGGTGTGGACGTACTCGCTGGAGCTGGTCGACGCCTTGGCCGCCGAAGGTGTGGCCGTCACCGTCGCCGTCATGGGCGGCCCCCTCACGGTGGGGCAGCGGCGGCAGGCGGCGGCGTCGGCCGCCGACGCGGTCCACGAGAGCGCCTACGCGCTCGAGTGGATGCACGACCCCTGGGCCGAGGTCGACCAGGCCGGCGCCTGGCTGCTGGGCCTGGCCGACGAGGTCCGGCCCGACGTGGTCCACCTCAACGCCTTCGCTCACGCCGCCCTGCCCTGGCGGGCGCCCACCCTGGTCGTCGGCCACTCGTGCGTGCTGTCGTGGTGGGAGGCCGTGCGGGGGGAGCCGGCGCCGCCCGAGTGGGAGGAGTACCGCCGCCGGGTCACGGCCGGGCTGGCCGCGGCGTCGGCCGTGGTGGCCCCCTCTGCGGCCATGCTGGGTGAGCTGCGGCGGTGGTACGGCGTGGACGGCGGCCGGGTCATCTCCAACTGCCGAGGGGCCGACTGGGTGGCCGAGGCGGCCAAGGAGCCCTTCGTCCTCGGGGCCGGCCGGGTGTGGGACGACGCCAAGAACCTCGTGACCCTCGACCGGGTGGCCGCCCGTCTCGACTGGCCCGTCGTGGTGGCCGGCGAGCAGGGTCACCCGCAGGGTGGCGGCTCGCGCCTGCGGGCCGCTCACGCCACCGGTCCTCTGCCGTTCGACGAGCTGGCCGGCCTGCTCGGCCGGTCGGCGGTGTTCGCCCTGCCAGCCCGCTACGAGCCGTTCGGCCTGGCAGCCCTCGAGGCCGCCCTGTCAGGGTGCGCCCTCGTCCTCGGTGACATCCCCAGCCTGCGCGAGGTGTGGGGCGACGCCGCCACCTACGTGCACCCAGAGGACGAGGACGGGTTGCTGGCCGTGCTGCGCCGCCTCCTGGGCGATCCCTCGCAGGCCGCCGCTCGTGGGGCCGCGGCTCGCCGCCGGGCCGCCCGCTACACCCCGGCCGCCACCGCCGCCGCCTACCTCGACACCTACCGTCGCCTGCCTTCGCCGGCGGTGAGGAACCCGTGAGGATCGTCGTCTTCTGCCATTCGCTGGTCTCCGACTGGAACCACGGCAACGCCCACTTCCTGCGGGGGGTCACGGCCGAGCTGCTCGAGCGCGGCCACGACGTCCGCGTGTTCGAGCCGCTCGACGGCTGGAGCCGGGCCAACCTCGTGGTCGAGGAGGGGCCCGAGGCGATCGACGACGTGCGCCGGGCCTTCCCGTGGCTGCGCAGCACCAGCTACGACCCGGCCGAGGCGGACGTGCCGGGCATGACCGAGGGTGCCGACCTGGTGCTGGTCCACGAGTGGAACGAGCCCGGGCTCGTCGCCGCCGTCGGCCGCCATCGGGCCGCCGGCGGCTACCGCCTCCTCTTCCACGACACCCACCACCGGGCCGCCACCCGCCCCGACGAGATGGCCCGCTTCGACCTCGGCCACTACGACGGCGTCCTGGCGTTCGGCGAGGTGATCCGCCAGCGCTACCTCAAGCACGGCTGGGCCGAGCGGGCGTGGACCTGGCACGAGGCCGCCGACGTGCGCACCTTCCGGCCGCTCGAGGGGGTGGGCCGCAGGGGCGACCTGGTGTGGATCGGCAACTGGGGCGACGGCGAGCGCACCCGAGAGCTGCACGAGTTCCTGATCGAGCCGGTGCGCCGCCTCGGCCTGCGGGCCCAGGTCTACGGCGTGCGGTACCCGGAGGCCGCCCGCGAGGAGCTGCGGCGGGCCGGCATCGCCTACGGCGGCTGGCGGGCCAACCACCGCGCCCCGTCGGCCTTCGCCGCCCACGGCGCCACCGTCCACGTGCCCCGGCGGCCCTACGTCGAGGCGCTCCCGGGCATCCCCACCATCAGGCCCTTCGAGGCGCTGGCCTGCGGCATCCCGCTGGTCAGCGCGCCGTGGGACGACGTCGAAGACCTCTTCCGCCCCGGCCAGGACTTCCTGGTGGGCAGCACCGGCAAGGAGGTGCAGCGCCACCTCGACGACGTCCTCCACGACCCCGAGCTGGCCGCCTCGCTCCGCCGCAGCGGCCTGGAGACGGTCCTGGCCCGCCACACCTGTGCCCACCGGGTCGACGAGCTGCTGGCCGTCGCCGGCGAGCTCGGCCTGGAGCAGGGGGGTGCCGGCGATGGGTGACGGTCCCTCGGTCGCCTTTTTCGGCTCGAGCCTGGTGTCGTCGTGGTGGAACGGTGCCGCCACCTACTACCGCGGGGTCATCCGGGGGCTGGCCGAGCTGGGGTACCGGGTGACCTTCTACGAGCCGGTCGCCTACGGCCGGCAGGAGCACCGGGACATCCCCGACCCCGACTGGGCCGAGGTGGTGATCTACCCGGCCGAGGACGAGGCCCAGGTGCGGGCCACCGTCGAGCGGGGCCGAGGCGCCGACGTCGTGGTGAAGACGAGCGGTGTCGGGGTGTTCGACGACGTGCTCGAAGACGCCGTCCTGCGGCTCGGCGGCCCCGCCACCACCATCTACTGGGACGTCGACGCCCCCGCCACGCTCTCCCGGCTGGAGGCCGACCCCGCCGACCCCTTCCGGCGCCTGCTCCCCGGCTACGACCTGGTCCTCACCTACGGCGGCGGCCAGCCGGTCGTCGACCGGTTCCTGGCTCTCGGCGCCCAGCGGTGCGAGGTCGTCTACAACGCGCTCGACCCCACCACCCATCACCCGGCGCCCGCCGACCCGGCCTACCGGGCCGACCTCGCCCTGCTGGCCAACCGCCTCCCCGACCGCGAAGACCGCATCGACGAGTTCTTCTTCCGGCCCGCCGCCCTCTCGCCGGGACGCTCGTTCCTGCTGGGCGGCAACGGGTGGGACGGCAAGCCGATGCCGGCGAACGTCCGGGCCGTGGGCCACGTCGGCACCGCCGACCACAACGCCTTCAACTGCAGCCCCACGGCAGTGCTCAACGTGACCCGCGACAGCATGGCGGCGAACGGCTGGTCACCCGCCACCAGGGTGTTCGAGGCGGCAGGCGCCGGCGCCTGCCTGCTGACCGACGCCTGGGACGGCATCGCCGACTTCCTCGAGCCCGGACGGGAGGTGCTGGTGGCCGCGGACGGCGCCGAGGTGGCCGCGCTGCTGGCCGACCTCGACGGCCTGCCGGCCGGTGAGATCGGCCTGGCCGCCCTCAAGCGGGTGCTGCACGAGCACACCTACGCCCACCGGGCCGAGCTGGTCGACCGCCTGCTGCGGGCCCACCGGGGGGGCTGAGGTGGCTCCGCTGCGCATCGTGGTGCTGGGCCTGTCGATCACGTCGTCGTGGGGCAACGGCCACGCCACCAACTTCCGCGGGCTGCTTCGGGCCCTCACCGAGCGGGGCCACGACGTGCTGTTCCTCGAGCGCGACGTGCCGTGGTACGCCGAGCACCGCGACCTGCCCGAGCCGCCCTTCGGCCGGACCCGCCTCTACGGCTCGCTGGACGAGCTGCGGGACGACTCTGCCGCCGACGTGCGCGACGCCGACGTCGTCGTCGTCGGCTCGTACGTGCCCGACGGCATCGAGGTGGGCCGCTGGGCCACGGCCACGGCCACCGGCGTCACCGCCTTCTACGACATCGACACCCCGGTCACGCTGGCCGCCCTCGAGCGGGGCGAGTGCGAGTACCTGGTGCCCGGCCTGATCCCCCGCTTCGACCTGTACCTGTCGTTCACCGGCGGCCCGGTGCTCCGCCGCCTGGAGGAGGTGCTCGGGGCGCCCCGGGCCCGCGCCTTCCACTGCCTCGTCGACCCCGATGGCTACGCCCCGGTCGACACCCCAGCCCGGTGGGACCTGGGCTACCTCGGCACCTACAGCCCCGACCGCCAACCCGTCCTGGACCGCCTCCTGCTGCAGCCAGCCCGCCAGCTGCCCTCGGCCCGCTTCACCGTGGCCGGCCCCCAGTACCCCGAGAGCGTGGCCTGGCCGGCCAACGTCGAGCGCATCCAGCACCTGCCGCCGGCGGCCCACCGCGAGTTCTACGGCGCCCAGCGCTTCACCCTGAACGTCACGAGGGCCGACATGGTCGCCGCCGGCTGGTCGCCCAGCGTGCGGCTGTTCGAGGCGGCGGCCTGCGGCGTGCCGATCGTCTCGGACTGGTGGGAGGGGCTCGACCACTTCTTCCGGCCCGGCACCGAGATCCTCGTCGCGGCCGACGCCGGCGACGTGCTGCGCATCCTCGACGAGGTCGACGACGAGCGGAGGGCGTCGATCGCCGCCGCGGCCCGCGAGCGGGTGCTGGCCCAGCACACCGCCGAGCACCGGGCCGCCGAGCTGGAGGCGCACGTGGCGCCCCTCCTCCGCGCCGGGCGCCCATGAGCCAAGGAGGCCAAGGGCCGGCGGCCGAGCGACCAGGGAGCCTGCGGTGAGCTTGCAGGTCGAGGGGGGTGACGCCGAGCGGTCGGGGCTGCACGGCGAGATCGCCCGGCTGGGGCCGTGGTTCCACAACCTGCGGCTGGGCGACAGCGTGGCCACCGCCCCCGACCACCCCCTGGGCGACTTCCCGGCGTACAAGTGGGAGAAGATCGGCCGGGCCCTGCCGGAGGACATGACCGGCTGGCGGGCGCTGGACATCGGCTGCAACGCGGGCTTCTACACCTTCGAGCTGGCCAAGCGGGGAGCCAGCGTGCTGGGCATCGACCACGACCCCCACTACCTGGCCCAGGCCGAGTGGGCCGCCCGCCAGCTGGGCCTGTCGGACGCCGTGGAGCTGCGCCAGCTCGACGTGTACCAGCTGGACCAGCTCGAGGAGCACTTCGACCTCGTCCTGTTCCTCGGCGTGCTGTACCACCTGCGCTACCCGCTGCTCGGCCTCGACCTGGTGGCCGAGCTGGTCGACGGCCTGCTCGTCCTCCAGACCCTGACCATGCCGGGCGCCGAGGGCGGCGAGGTCCCGGCCGACCTGCCGTTCAAGCAGCGGTGGCGGCTGCGGGGGCCCGGCTGGCCGGTGATGGCGTTCATCGAGCACGAGCTCGCCGGCGACCCGACGAACTGGTGGGTGCCGAGCGAGACGGCGGTCGAGGCGATGGTCCGCACCACCGGGCTGCGCATCGTCTCGAGGCCCGGTCCCGAGGTGTGGCTGTGCGAGCGCGAGGCGCCCAGCCGCCACGGCGCGGAGCTGGGGCGGGCCAGGCGCCGGAGGCCGGCCTGACCGCCCCTGGCCCGGGGCGAAGGGACGTAGGTCCCGCCGCCGGGCGCTGGTGCATGGAACCCCGAAGGTTGCGGTAGTCCTGGTGCCTTGGACCTGGACGCGAAGGCCGTAACCGCGCCCCCGCAGGACTGCCGGGAGGGAGACGACGACGGGCTCGTCGCCGAGGCCGTCGCCTTGGCCGAGCGCCTGCTCGTCGAGGGGCAGCGCCACACCACGCGCAGCCAGCGGCGGCGATCCGAGCGGCTGGCTCGGCTCTCGGGGGATCCGGACGGGCTGGCCCTGGCGCTGGCGCTGACCGACGAGGTGACCCGGATCGAGGACCCCGTCCGGGCCGCGCAGCGCTTCGCCGACATCGTGGCCCGCACCGGCGTGCCGGCCACGCTGGGGCCGATCGACCGCTCGCTGCTGCGCCTCGGGGCTTCGCTGGCCCCCCGCCTCCCGCGCCTGGTGGGCCCGCTGCTCGCGCAGCGCATCCGCCGCGAGGCCCGGGGGGTCGTCCTGCCGGCCGAGGATCCCGCCTTCTCCCGGCATCTGGCCCGCCGCCGGGGTCAGGGGATCGTCTCGAACGTGAACGTCCTGGGCGAGGCGGTCCTCGGCGAGGACGAGGCCACCCGGCGGTTCGACGCCGTGCTCGAGCGGGTGCGGCGGCCCGACGTCTCGTACGTGTCGGTGAAGGTGTCGTCGATCTGCAGCCAGCTGAACGTCCTCGCCTTTGACGCCGAGGTGGAGCGGGTGGCCGATCGGCTGCGGGCCGTCTACCAGGCCGCGCAGGCCTCGACGCCCCCGGTGTTCGTCAACCTGGACATGGAGGAGCACCGCGACCTCGAGCTGACCGTGACGGTGTTCCAGCGGGTGCTGGACGAGCCGTCGCTGCTGGACCTGTCAGCCGGCATCGTGCTGCAGGCGTACCTGCCGGACAGCCACGACGCCGCCTCCCGCTTGGCGTCGTGGGCGCTGGACCGGCGGCGCCGGGGCGGGGCCGTCGTGAAGGTGCGCCTGGTCAAGGGGGCCAACCTGGCCATGGAGCAGGTCGAGGCCGAGGTGTCGGGATGGCCGCAGGCGCCCTACACCGCCAAGGCCGAGTCGGACGCGTCGTACAAGCGGCTCCTCGACGTGCTCCTCGATGCAGCCGCCGGCGACGCCCTGCGCATCGGCGTCGCCTCGCACAACCTGTTCGACATCGCCTGGGCCATCGTCCGCGCCCGCGAGGCCGGGGCCCTGGCCCGGGTCGACGTGGAGATGCTCGAGGGGATGGCCGAGGGGCAAGCCCGGGCGGTGGCGACGACGATGGGCGGGCTGGTGCTCTACACGCCGATCGCCCGCTCGGACGACATGACGTCGGCCATCGCCTACCTGGTGCGCCGGCTCGAGGAGAACACCGCCTCCGAGAACTTCCTGCGCGACCTGTTCCGCCTGACCCCCAACAGCGAGCCCTTCCGCCGCCAGCAGGAGCGGTTCGCGGCCTCCGTGGCCGACCGCCACCACGTCGCCACCAAGCCTCGCCACGGCCAGGACCGTGCCGCCGAGGAGACGGCCGGGCGGCGGTTCGACCCGGAGGCGCCGTTCTCGAACGAGCCCGACACCGACCTCTCCCTGGCCGCCAACCGGGCCTGGGCCCGCCATCACCTGGCCACCTTCGCCGAGGCGGCCCCGAAAGAGGTGGCGCTGCAGGTCGGCGGGGACGACCGCCAGCCCAACACCGACGGCGTCGGCCTCGACCCTTCGGCCGGAGGACAGGTCCTGTACCGCTACGCCCTGGCCGACGCCGCGCTCGTCGACGAGGCCGTCGCCGCTGCCCGCGCCGCCCAGGCCGGCTGGGCCGCCACCTCACCAGGTGAGCGCCGGCGCCTGCTGAGCACCGCGGCCGAGGTGATGGCCGGCCAGCGGGGTCGCGCCGTCGCGACCATGGCGTTCGACGCCGGCAAGATCGTGGCCGAGGCCGACGCCGAGGTCTCCGAGGCGATCGACTTCGCCCGCTGGTACGGGGCGGGGGCCGAAGGCCTCGGCCGGGTCGACACCGTCGCCGAGCCGCTGGGCACCGTCGTCGTCACGCCGCCCTGGAACTTTCCCTACGCCATCCCCGCCGGCGGGGTGCTGTCCGCCCTGGCCGCCGGCAACGCCGTGATCCTCAAGCCGGCCACCGAGACCGTGCTCACGGCCCGCCTCCTGGCCGAGCACCTGTGGGCGGGCGGGATCCCCAGGGACGTCCTCCAGTTCGTGCCGTGCCCCGACGACGAGGTCGGCCAACGCCTCGTCACCCACCCCGACGTCGACGCCGTGGTCCTCACCGGTGCCGTGGCCACCGCCCGCCTGTTCCAGGGGTGGCGGCCCGGCCTCACCCTGTTCGCCGAGACCAGCGGGAAGAACGCCATCGTCGTGACGGCCGCCGCCGACCTCGACCTGGCTGCCCGCGACCTCGTCCGCTCGGCCTTTGGCCACGCCGGCCAGAAGTGCTCGGCCGCCAGCCTGGCCATCGTCGAGGCGTCGGTCTACGACGCCGGCGGCCTGCACCGCCGCATCGCCGACGCCACGTCGAGCCTCGTGGTGGGCCCGGCGTCGGACCTCAGGACGAGCATGGGGCCGGTCATCCGCCCGCCCGAGGGGCAGCTCCAGACCGCCTTTTCCCAGCTGGACGAGGGAGAGCGGTGGCTCGTCGAGCCCCGCCAGCTCGACGAGGCGGGCTACCTGTGGCGCCCCGGGGTCAAGCTCGGCGTGCGGCCGGGCTCGCGGTTCCACCTGAACGAGGTGTTCGGCCCGGTGCTCGGCATCCTGCGGGCCGACGACCTCGACCACGCCATCTCCCTCCAGAACCAGGTGGCGTTCGGGCTCACCGGGGGCATCCACAGCCTCGACGACGACGAGGTGGCCGCGTGGCTCGAGCGGGTCGAGGTGGGCAACGCCTACGTGAACCGCCACATCACCGGGGCCATCGTCGGCCGCCAGCCCTTCGGCGGTTGGAAGGCGTCGAGCGTGGGCCCCACCGCCAAGGCCGGCGGGCCCCACCACCTGTCGTGCCTCGTGCGGTGGTCCGATCGGGACGGGATCGACCGGCTGGGGCAGGCCCGCAGCACCTACGCCGCCGCCTGGGCGGAGCTCGGCCAGCCCGTGGACCGGTCGGGGCTTCGGGCCGAGGCGAACATCCTGCGCCACCGGCCCCTCCCGCCCGTGCTCCTCCGGATCGACGGGGTCACCCCGGAGGAGGACGTCGAGCTGTGCCGCCTGGCCGCCGCCACCGTCGGGGTCCAGCTCGAGGTCGTGGCCGACGACGACGCCATCATGGACGTCCTGCGGGAGCGGCCGCCGGGGCGCCTGCGCGACCTGGGCTTCGGCTCAGCCCCGGTCCTGCGGGCCGCGACCGACGCCGGCGTCGACATCGACCGCCGCAGCCCGGTCGCCGCCGGCGAGATCGAGATCCCCCGCTGGTGCCGCGAGCAGGCCATCAGCGAGACCCGCCACCGCTACGGCAACCTCCGCGAGCGGCCGGTGGCCGGCGTCTGAGGCAAGGGCATGGGTATCGTCCGCTCGTGGCGGCGGACCCCGACTACCTCCGGGCCAACGCGGCGGCCTGGGACGCCCGGCGTGACGACCAGCTGGCCTTCGCCCAGCGCCAGTGGACCGCCGAACCGTCATGGGGGATCTTCGACGTACCCGAGGCGGCCGCCCGGCTCCTGCCATCCGAGCTGCACGGCCTCAGAGCGGTCGAGCTCGGGTGCGGCACCGCCTACGTGTCGGCGTGGCTGGCCCGCCGGGGAGGCCTGCCGGTCGCAGTCGACCCAGCACCTGGCCAGCTGCGCATCGCCCGCCAGCTGCAGGACGAGCACGGGCTGCGGTTCCCGCTCGTGCGCGCCGCCGGCGAGCAGGTCCCGCTGCGGGACGGCTCCTTCGACCTCGCCATCAGCGAGTACGGCGCCGCCATCTGGGCCGACCCGTACCGCTGGATCCCGGAGGCCGCCCGCCTGCTGCGTCCGGGCGGGCAGCTCGTGTTCCTCGGCAACAGCAGCCTGCTGGCGCTCTGCATCCCCGACGAGGAGGGCACGCCAGCGGGCGACCGCCTCCTTCGGCCCCACCGGGGGATGCACCGCTTCGACTGGCCCGACGACGACACCGTCGAGTTCCATCTCGGCCACGGCGACTGGATCCGCCTGCTGCGCGCCAACCACTTCGAGGTCGAGGACCTGGTCGAGCTGTGGCCGCCTCCCGGCGCCGGCTCGAGCTACGGCTTCGTGACCGCCGACTGGGCGAGCCGCTGGCCGGCCGAGGAGGTGTGGCGGGCCCGGAGGCGTTGACCTCCCGCCACCTGCTCTCCTCAGCCGTCGAGGCGCTCCTGCAGGACGACGGTGACCGTGTCGCCTGCCTCCTTGCCGATGGCCCGGCGGATCGACGCCTTGACGGGCAGCATGTGCGTGCCGTCGCCCAGAGCCATGAACGAGCTGCGGAAGGGATGGCCGTCCATCGTGCCGGCCACCTTCACGAGGCCTCGGGTGCCGAAGTGATCGGCCGACCCCGGCATCACCAGGTACGTCCACGCCCCCTTGTTCTCGCCCCTCTGCAGCGGCGCCGTGAACTGCTTGTCCAACCTGCTCATCGAAGACCTCCCTGGCTGCGGCGCTCTTCAAGACGACGAGGGAGGTCCAGACTCATCGCCGGCCTGATCACCGGATCCAGGCCCCGACGGTCTGGCTGACGCTGACGTCCATGCCCACCGCGCAGGCCACCACGAGGGTGCGCAGCGGCTCGGCGAGGGGGCGGACCAGCTCGAGGTGGTAGTCGCCGGACATCGTGGGGATGCCCTTGAAGGACCCGCGAGCCTGGTTGATCCGGCCGACGGGGACGGCGTTGAGGTCGAAGTGGATCCTCCGCCACCCCTTGGCCTTTGGCCACCACCTCCAGCTCGTTCCCGCCTGCGTCGTGCACGATGGCGGTGAACTGAGCGTCCTCGCCCGTGAACCGGAGCGTGAAGAGCGGCATTCCCCGGAGGTCGGCCACCTCGAGCCGCACGTCGGGGAGCGAGCTCGTCCACTCGAAGAAGCTCGTGAGCTTCCACAGCGCGCTCGACTGCCGCGGGATGTCGATCCGCCGCACGACGCCCGCGGCCGTGCCCTCGGCGTCGAGGAGCTCGTACTCGAACGGCCCTGTTCGCGGCGCCTTCCGGATGAGCAGCGAGCGAGCGGAAACCACCGCCGGCACGTCGTGATCCACCTCAGGCGCCTCCAGCCGAGCGTGACCGCAGGTCTAGGGTCAAGAGCCAGGTCGGGAGGTCGGCGGATGACGAAGGTGCTCGAACGACTGCTCGGGCCGCTGGGACCGGCCCGGGACCTGCCGCCTGGGATCGTCACCCAGTCGCACGTGTTCAGGCGGGTACGTCCCGACCGACCAACGACGGCGCAGCCCGTCGGCTGGGTCTTCCTCGGCGGCATCGTCGCCGTCAACGTCGTCGTGTCTTCGCCATCCTCATGATCCGGTCGCCGGCTGAAGGGTCCTGGGCCGCCATGGGAACGCTACCGCCTCGGCTGCCGGTCGAACCGCTCGGCGAACCCGCCTCCCGCGACGCACGTTCCTGCGGGGTGGGGCCGGTCGTCATCGAAAGAACCGACCCGCGGGTCGAAGACGTGCTCGCGCTGCTCGAGCGGCACCTCACCTTCTCCAGGGAGACCAGCCCGCCCGAGGACATGCACGCGCTCGACCTGGGCGGCCTGCTGGATCCCGGGGTCACGCTGTTCAGCGCCCGGTGCGGCGGCCGGTTGCTGGCCATCGGGGCACTGAAGGAGCTCGACGGAACCGGCGCCGAGCTGAAGTCCATGCACACCGCCGAGGAAGCTCGCAGGCAGGGGGTCGGCAAAGCCATGCTCGACCACCTCATCAGCGTCGCCCGCAGGCGCGGCCACCGCCGGGTCAGCCTGGAGACCGGGAGCATGGAGGCGTTCGTCCCCGCGCTAGCCCTGTACCAGAGCGTCGGCTTCACGCCGTGCGGCCCCTTCGGCGACTACTCGCCGAGCCCGAACAGCACCTACCTGACGCTGAACCTCGAGTAGGACGTCGCCGGTCGCGCGCTCTACTGGTGGGCATGTTCGCGAAGGCACCCGTTCCGCCCTACACGGCGGTGATCTTCTCCTCGCGCCGGACCGAGCACGATGCTGAGGGCTACGGCGCCGCCAGCCAGCGGATGGAGGAGCTGGCGGCGCAGCAGCCGGGCTACCTCGGCTTCGAGTCGGCACGAGATCCCGGATCCAGGTTCGGCATCAGCGTCTCGTACTGGACGGACGAGGCCGCTGCCACTTCGTGGAAGCAGGTCGCCGAGCACGTCGAGATCCAGCGGATCGGTGCGGCGAGGTGGTA
Source organism: Acidimicrobiales bacterium (assembly GCA_030448245.1). Taxonomy (GTDB): domain Bacteria; phylum Actinomycetota; class Acidimicrobiia; order Acidimicrobiales; family JAUJNH01; genus JAUJNH01. Next base: position 228,260 of record JAUJNH010000003.1, on the reverse strand, counting down.
CGAGACCTACCAGGTCCGCATCGCCACGGTCACCCGTGCCTACGGCCGCTGAGACCGCCGGTTGGGGCCGTCCCGCCCGGCTCCCGGACGTGCTGCGTCGTGAGTGCCCGGGCGCCTGGTCCATCATGGGCAAGC
>JAUJNH010000003.1:183328-228025 GCA_030448245.1 Acidimicrobiales bacterium | reverse complement strand
CAGCCGTCGCTCGAGGCCGACCGCAGGCGGAATCCCACGACGACCAGGAGCAGAGATGACCAGCATCGAAGACGTCCAGTTATGGATCGGCCGCACCGCGGTGGAACACCGCTGAGCAGATCGGCGTCATCACCCAGATCTGGGTCGACGACGCGTCCGGCGGAGCCGAGTGGGCCTCGGTGAAGGTCACGCGTCTCCGTGGCCGAGAGGCCCTCGTCCCCCTGGCGAGCGCAGCGCCCCTCGGAGGCGGTCGACGGTTCGCCTACAGCAAGGAGGAGATCGTCGACGCTCCGCACGCCGGTCAGGACGGTCGCTTCGAGGCCGCAGACAAGGAGGGCCTCTCGTCGTACTACGGCACGCCCGACAGCGACCCGACGCTCGGGTCGACCTGGATCAGCCGCCTCGAGGATGCGGCCGATGGGGCGACCGTGCGGGAGATCAGGGGGTTGACGGGGGGTGACGGGCCGGCTGCTGCGCCTCAGACCCCTGCCCCCGAGGGGCCGGCCCCTCAGGCTCCTGTCGAGCAGAAGGGCCGCCGGCGCTTCGGCCGGAAGTCGGCCCCGTCGACGGAGGGGTCAGTGAGCGGGCGGGCCTGACCGCCGCTCCACCTGTTGCCTGAGCCGGTCGAGGCGGCGGTCCCAGCGGGCGCCGGTGCGCAGCATCCACGCGACCGCTTCGCTCAGCGGCTCGGGGGTGGCTTCGTAGCGGACCTCCCGGCCTTCTCGGGTGGTGGCCACGAGACCAGCGTCGTCGAGCGACTGCAGGTGGTGGACGACGGCTTGGCGGGTCATGGGGAGGTCCCTGGCCAGGGTGGTGGCCGAGCGCGGTCCTTCCCGGACCAGGCGGGCGACGAGGTCCCGACGGGTCGGATCGGCAAGGGCCGAGAAGACGGCGTCGAGGCCGTCAGGCGTCACCTGGAGGCGGCGGCGACGCGGAGCAGGCTGCAGCCGAGCAGCAGGAAGCGCACATCCCAGCGGCTCCCAGCCGCCGAGGAGGCCTTGGCGGCCAACGGGGTCGGGGCCAGGAGCGTCTCGGTCACGACGAGGCGGGTGCCGCCTGGTGTGGGCTGCAGGTCCAGCTCGACCGTGGACGCCGGCCCCGATCCGTCTTCCGGCCACCACTGCAGGGCCAGGCGCCGGGGCGGCTCGACCTCGTCGACCCGCATCCTGCGCACGGTGCCCTCGGGCTCCACGAGCACGCCATCGCCACCCGGCCGCACGTCGACGTCTACCTCGCCCTCCAGCCACCCGCTCAGCAGCTCGGGCGTGGTGACGGCCTGCCACACGTCGTCGACACCTGCCTCGAGCTCCACCGAGCGGGTGATGCTGACCTCTTCCATGCGTGTCCTCCTGCCTCGACGTGCAAACACATCTTTGCACGACGTACGATGTGCAAGCCAACGTTTGCACAAGGAGATGGCCATGAGCGTGCTGGTTCCGACCGTGATCGAGCAGACGGTGAAGGGGGAGCGGGCCTTCGACATCTACTCCCGGCTCCTGGCCGAGCGCATCGTGTTCCTGGGCACGCCGATCGACGACAACGTGGCCAACCTGATCGTCGCCCAGCTCCTGCACCTGCAGTCGGACGATCCCACCCGGGACATCTCGCTCTACATCAACTCGCCCGGGGGCGACATGACCGCTCTGTTCGCGATCCACGACACCATCCAGTTCCTCACGTGCGACGTGGCCACCTACTGCGTCGGCCAGGCGGCGTCGGCCGCTGCCGTTCTGCTGGCGGCCGGTGCCCCCGGCAAGCGCCACCTGCTGGCCAACGCCAGGGTCCTCCTCCACCAGCCGCACGGCGGCGCCCAGGGCCAGTCGAGCGACATGGAGATCGCCGTGCGCGAGATGGTGGAGATGCGCCGCCGGATGGTGGCGATCCTCGGCGAGTGCACCGGGCAGCCGATCGAGCGGATCACCACCGACATCGACCGCGACTACATCCTCCGGGACGAGGCCGCCATCGCCTACGGCGTCGTTGACCACCTGGTCGAGCCCTCCCGGTCGCGGCGCCTGCCTCTCCCCCCGCCGCAGGCGGTGCTCGCGCCGACCGTGCTCCAGGCCGAGCTGGACCCCGGCGCAGCTCCGGACCGGGTCGATCCGGGCCGACCGGAGGTGCGCCCACGGTCGGCCCGGTAGAGGGGGGCACGACCGGGCCCTCCGCGTCGGGTGTCGCCTTCCGACCCGCTCCGGGCCCGGAAGGCGACCCGATCTGCCAGGGGACTCGCCCGTCGGCGCCGCTGCGCTCAGCCAGAGGCGCTATGGGCCGAGCTCGCCACGCGGTGGCCTCGGGGGAGCGGCTCAGCCGCCGGAGACGACCGAGAAGGCGTCGGCTCCGGCGGGGGGAGCTGGGTCGTCGGTGGTGGTCAGCCAGCCCTCGGGGAGGTGGACGGGCCGAGGGCCGCTGGTGTGGCCCCGGCGCAGGCGCTGGCCGCCGGGCGGGAGGGTGACGGCCGGATCGAGCTGGTCGAGGGCGGCGTCGAGCTCGGCCAGGGTCGACACCTGCGCCAGCTGGCGCCGGCGCTCGCCGCCTGCGGGGTAACCGGTGAGGTACCAGCTCACGTGCTTGCGGATGTCGCGGCAGCCGGCCTCCTCGCCCAGCAGGTCGCAGAGGAGGCGGGCGTGGGTGCGGAGCACCTCGACGACGGCGCCCAGCGCCGGCGGCGGCGCCACCGCTCGGCCGGAGAAGGCGGCGGCGAGGTCGCCGAACAGCCAGGGGCGGCCGAGGCAGCCCCGGCCCACCACGACACCGTCACAGCCTGTCGACGCCATCATGCGCAGCGCGTCGGCCGCCTCCCAGATGTCACCGTTGCCCAGCACCGGGACGGTGGTGACCGCGGCCTTCAGCTCGCCGACGGCGGTCCAGTCGGCTGCTCCGGAGTAGAGCTGCTCGGCCGTGCGGGCGTGGAGGGCCACCGCGGCGGCGCCCTCGCCCTCGGCGGCCAGGCCGGCGGCCACCGAAGTGCGGTGGGTGTCGTCGAGGCCGATCCGCATCTTGACGGTGACCGGGACCGCGCAGGCGGCCCGCACCGCGGCGGCCACGACGCGGGCGAACAGGATGCCGTGCACCGGCAGGGCCGAGCCGCCGCCCTTGCGGGTGACCTTGGGAGCCGGGCAGCCGAAGTTGAGGTCGACGTGGTCAGCGCCCTGGCCGTCGACCAGGCGGCGCACCGCCTCGCCCACGACGAGCGGGTCCACGCCGTACAGCTGGATGCTGCGGCACGGCTCGTCGTCGGCGAACGACGCCATGCGGGTGCTGCGCCGACCGCTCCTCCCGCCCTGGAGGGCCGGCCGAGCCCAGGCTTCGACCAGCGCCCGGGCGCTCACCATCTCGCTCACGTACAGCCCCGCCCCGTACGACCGGCACAGCCGCCGGAAGGCCGAGTTCGTCACGCCGGCCATCGGTGCCAGCACCACCGGCGGGTCGACGGCGATCGGCCCGATCTTGAGCGCCACGCTGGTCCAGGCTATGGCCGCCCGCTGGGTTCGCGGCTACCGGTAGCGGAGCACGCCGCGGATGTTGCGGCCGGCGCGGAGGTCGGCGTAGCCGTCATTCAGGTCCTCGAGCGAGTAGGTGCGGGTGACCAGCGCCTCGAGGTCGAGCTGGCCGTTGCCCCACAGCTCGAGCAGCTTCGGGACGTCGGCGCGGGCATTGCCCGACCCGAAGAGCGAGCCGACGACCTGCTTCTCCATCAGCGTGAGGTCGAGCAGGCTGATGGTGGCGGTCATCTCAAAGGCCGGATGGATGTTGGTGATCACGACCCGGCCCCGCTTGGCCGTGATCCCGAGCGCCTGGACCAGCAGCTCGCCGCTGCCCACGCCCATGCACATGATCACCTTGTCCGACATGCGGTTCCAGCTGGCCTCCTCGACGACGGCGAAGGCTTCGCCCAGCGACGGGGCCACGTGGGTGGCGCCGAGGGCCAGCGCCTGCTCACGCTTCCACTCGACCGGGTCGATGGCGATGATCTTCCTGGCGCCCGCCAGCCTGGCGCCCTGGATCGCGGCGGCACCGATCCCGCCGACGCCGACGACGGTGACCACGTCACCCGGCTTCACGTCGGCGGCGTAGACGGCCGAGCCCCAGCCGGTCACCACGCCGCACCCGAGCAGGCAGGCCAGCTCGAGGGGGATGCCCGCGTCGATCTTGATGCAGCTGGCCTCGTGGACCACCGTGTGGTGGGCGAACGAGCCGATCAGGCACATGGTGCCGACGTCCTGGCCCTGGGCGTGGTGGCGCGAGGTGCCGTCGGCGATCTGGCGGCCGGTGGCCAGGGCCGCGCCGAGGTCGCACAGGCTCTGGTGGCCGGTGGAGCACGACGGGCAGCGTCCGCACGACGGGATGAAGCCGAAGACCACGTGGTCGCCCGGGCGCAGCCACGAGACGTTCCGACCCACCTCCAGCACCACGCCGCCGCCCTCGTGGCCGCCGATCATGGGCAGGCCGAAGGGGAGGTCGCCCGTCACCAGGTGCTCGTCCGAGTGGCACATGCCCGAGGCGTGCAGCTCGACCAGCACCTCCTCGTCCTTCGGGGCGTCGAGCTGGATCGGCTCGACGCTCCACTCCTTGCCCACCTCCCACAGCACCGCAGCGGTCGTCTCCACCAGCGCCTCCCGTGCCCACCTGGTCCTGTTCGGGCGGACCGAGGCTAAGCCACGAGCCCCCTCCCGCCGGTGGCCCGACGCAGTCGGGGCAGCGAACGGCCGCCGGGCAGGGCGCGGCCGTCAGCTGGCGGTCCGGCGCCGGCCGGACCTGCTCGTATCATCCGGCGATGGACCCTGAGACCCCCACCGCGGTGGACGACACGGGCGCTGATCCCGAGCCCGACGAGGAGCTCGTCGAGGAGGAGCTCCTGGTCGAGGAGATCTCGATCGACGGCATGTGCGGGGTCTACTGACGTTGCCGGGCGACCCCGCCGCCGACGGTGCGGCGCCCGAGCTGGCGGGGCGGCGCCTCGAGCTCGACCCGCAGGTGGCGCTGCGACCCGAGCCGTTCGGGGCGCTCGCCTACCACCACGGCACCCGCCGCCTGACGTTCCTCCGCTCCGCCGAGCTGGTCGCCCTCGTCAGCACGTTGGGCGACCACCCGAGGGTCGATGAGGCCCTCGCGGCCGGCGACGTGGCACCCGCCCTCTGGCCCTCCTTCCGGCGGGCGCTGGCCGCCCTGCTCGCGTCGGGGGTGATCCGTGACCCCGAAGCCCAGCCCTCTCAGCGATGAGCTGAAGCGGGGGCTCGACGCCCCGATCTGCCTCACGTGGGAGCTGACCTACGGGTGCAACCTGGCCTGCACCCACTGCCTGTCGTCGTCGGGCCGGCGGGACCCGGCCGAGCTGAGCACCGAGCAGGTGTTCACGGTGATCGGCGAGCTGCACGACCTCAAGGTCTTCTACGTGAACCTGGGTGGCGGAGAACCCACCATCCGGCCCGACTTCTACGACATCGTGGACCGCTGCGTGGCCCACGGGATCGGGGCCAAGTTCTCCACCAACGGCAGCACCCTCACCCCCGCCCGGGCTGCCCGCCTGGCCGCCACCGAGTACGTCGACGTGCAGGTGTCGATCGACGGCGCCGACGCCGCCACCAACGACGCGGTGCGGGGGGATGGTTCCTTCGCCACCGCCGTGCGGGCCATGGAGCACCTGGCCGCGGCCGGCTTCGGGCCCTTCAAGGTGAGTGTGGTGATGACCCGTCACAACATCCCCCAGCTGGACCGGTTCGAGGCGCTCGCCAACCGCTTCGGGGCGCAGCTGCGGCTCACCCGGCTGCGGCCCTCGGGCCGGGGCGCCGACGCCTGGTGGCACCTGCACCCCACCAACGACCAGCAGCGCCACCTCCACGCCTGGCTGCTGGACCGACCCGAGGTGCTGACGGGCGACTCGTTCTTCCACCTCTCGGCGCTGGGCGGGGCGCTGCCCGGCCTCAACCTGTGCGGCGCCGGCCGGGTGGTCTGCCTCATCGACCCGCTCGGCGACGTCTACGCCTGCCCGTTCGTCCTGCACGACGAGTTCCGGGCCGGCAGCGTCCTCGACCCCGGTGGCTTCGCCGAGGTGTGGCGCCGGTCGCCGCTGTTCGTCTCGCTGCGCCAGCCCGCCTCGGCCGGCGCCTGCGCCTCGTGCGGCTCCTACGACGCCTGCCAGGGCGGGTGCATGGCGGCCAAGTTCTTCACGGGCCTGCCCCTCGACGGGCCCGACCCCGAATGCGTCCTGGGCCACGGCGAGCCGGCGCTGGCCGGCGGGGCCCCGGGGGCCCGGCCACGGCCGGCCCCGGGCCACTCCGTCCCCATCCGTCTCGGCCGCCGCTGACGCCCGCGGTTCAGCTGGGAGCGCTCAGGAGGCGGAAGTACACGGCGTAGCGCACAGCGCCGCCCTTGTTGAGCGTGCCGGAGTGCTGTAGCGCCGGGTGCATGACGACGATGTCGCCGGGCTCGAGCTCGACGTGGATGGGTGATCCCGCCCGGCCCAGGTGCGAGCCCGGCCACACCACCAGGCAGCCGTTGGTCGCCGCCGACGGCGACAGCGGAACACCGAAGATGGCCCGATAGGAGCGGTCGCCGGCCCAGGGGGGGAGGTCGTCGACGTGCGACGTCAGGGGCCACTCCTCAGCCTCGTCCGGGAAGCGGAGGAGCAGCTGGGCATCGGCCCACTGCTCGTCGCCATCCGGCGGCACCCGCTCCTCGATCGGAGCTCGCAGGGCCAGGATGTCGGGCTCCCAGCGGAGGTGGGGGAAGAAGGTGCTGCCGCCGCAGCGGACGATCTCCTCGGGCGTCAGCCCCCGCCGCACGATCTCCAGGTTCAGGACCCGCAGCGACCGCTCGATCGCCTCCGGCGGTATCACCTGGCGCCACACCTCGAAGCCATCGGCGCCGCCGATCGGCTGGCCCCCGACGGTCGTGGACGGGTCGTCCCGGGTCGAGCCCGATCCTGCACCCAGCCCGTTCGACGCATCCGGCGAAGGGGTGGGTGGCGTGGGCGAGGATGGCATGCGACGACTCCGTGTGCGCGGGCTCTTGCTAGGTCGCCGACCTCTGTTCGAGCCGGCGCAGCCGAGAAGCGGGCCAGGCCCATCGGCGACCGTACCGTAGCGGTCGGCGCCTCCAGGCCGGCGGACGGACGGGCTCGTCGGCTCCACCCGGCGGCCTCTCTCGGCCCCGGGCCATGCGGGGTCGAGTCGCCAACCGGAGGCATCCCGACGACACTGTGCGTCCCGCCGATGGCCGCCCTGCTCGACCCGCTGCCGCTCGGACCCGCAGTCGCCCGGAACCGGGTCGTCTTCGGGCCGCACGAGACCAACCTGGCCCGTCGGCGGGCGGTGTCCGACCGCCACGTCGCCTACTACCGGCGGCGGGCGGCCGGCGGTGCAGGCGTGATCGTCGTCGAAGAGGCGGCGGTGCACCCGACCGACTGGCCCTACGAGCGGAGCCCGCTGGCCGCCGACGCCGGACCGGGCTGGGCGGCGGTGGCCGGCGCCTGCCACGACGAGGGCGCCCTCGTCCTGGCCGCCCTCGGCCACAGCGGAGGCCAGGGCTCCAGCGCCTACTCCCAGCTGCCGCTGTGGGCGCCGTCGCGGGTCCCCGAGGTGAACAGCCGGGAGGTGCCGAAGTGGATGGAGGACCACGAGATCGAAGCCGTCGTCACCGGGTTCGAGCTGGCCGCCCGGGACGCCGCGGCCGCCGGGTGCGACGGCGTCGAGGTCAACGCCGGCCAGCACAGCCTGGTCCGCCAGTTCCTGTCCGGGCTCACCAACCACCGTGCCGACGCCTGGGGGAGCGATCGGCTGCGGTTCGCCCGCCAGGTGCTCGAGGCCGTCCGACGAGGCGCCGGCAAGCGCGCCGTGGTCGGCCTGCGCCTGTGCTGTGACGAGCTGGCGCCGTGGGCCGGGATCACCCGAGCGGCCGGCGCCGCCATCGCGGCCCAGCTGGCCCCGCTGGTCGACGTCGTGACGGTGGTGCAGGGGTCGATCTACACGATCGGCGCCACCCGCCCTGACGGCCACGTCGAGCCGGGGTTCAACCTGGCGCTCACGCGCATCGTCCGGGACGCCGTGGCCGGGGCCGCCGCCGTGGTGGCCCAGGGGTCGGTCGTCGAGGTGGCCATGGCCGAAGCGGCCGTGGCCGACGGCACCTGCGATGCCGCCGAGATGACCCGGGCGCAGATCGCCGACCCCGACCTGGTGAAAAAGGCGCGGCGCGGCCGGACCGTCCGCCCGTGCATCCTCTGCAACCAGACCTGCATGGCCCGCGACGTCCGCAACCCCATCGTCACCTGTGTCGTCGACCCGTCAGCCGGTCACGAGCACGAGGACCCGGTGGTCGGCGGTCCCCGGCCAGCACCCGTCCTGGGACAAGAACGTGGCCAAGCCCCCGATGCCCCGGGCCGGGTGGTCCTGGCGGCGGCGGCCCGGGAACCTCTCGAGCTGCCGCTGGCCACGCCTTCCACGGCCATGGCGCCGGCCGCAGCATCGGGACCGGGTGACGTGCTGGTGGTGGGCGGCGGCGTCGCCGGGCTAGAGGCGGCTCGGGTGGCGGCGCTGCTCGGGCACCGAGTGGTGCTGGCCGAGCGGGCGGGCCGGCTCGGGGGGATGGTGCGGACGGCGGCTCGGGGCGCGGGCCGCCACCGCCTGGACCGGGCCGCCGACTGGCTGGAGGCCGAGGTCCGCCGCCTCGGGGTGGGCGTCAGGCTGGGGGAGGAGGTGGCGGCCGACGAGGTGTCCGCCTTTGGGGGCCGGGCCCTGCTCTGCACGGGCTCGCGGCCGGGCCGGCGCACCTACCGGGTGGACGCGGGCGCGGTGGTGCGCACCGCGGCCGAGGCGCTCGACGGGGCCGAGCTGCCTGCGGGGCCGCTGGTCGTGTGGGACCCGATCGGCGGCCCGATCGCCATCTCCGTCGCCGAGAGGCTCAGCGCCGAGGGCCGTGACGTGAGCCTCGTCACCCCCGACCTGATCGCCGGCAACGAGCTGGGCCGCAGCGGCGACCTGGCTCCGGCCAACGTTCGACTGCAGCAGGCCGGCGTGGCCATCGAGCGGCGCATGCTGCTGCGGGCCGTCACGCCAGGCGCCGCCCACCTCGAGCACCGCTTCAGCGGCGAGCCCCGCGCCCTGTCCGCAGCCGCCGTGGTCGACGCCGGCCACCGCCTCCCCGACGAGCGGCTGTGGCGGGAGACCGGCGAGGCCCTGCCCCGCGCCGGCGACGCCGTCGCCCCCCGCACCATCTACGAGGCGATCCTCGAAGGCCGCCGCTGGGCCCTGTCCTTGCCGGCAGCCTCCCGCCTGGAGGCATCGGCATGAGCTCCCGGTACCGGCACCTGTTCACGCCGCTGCGGCTGGGGCCGGTGGTGGTGCCCAACCGCATCGTGTTCTCGGCCCACCTGACCAACTACGCCGAGGACAACCGGCCCAGCGCCCAGCACGTGGCCTACTACGACGCCAGGGCCAAGGGCGGCGCCGGCCTCATCGTCACCGAGGAGCACTCGACCCACCCGACCGACTGGCCGTACGAGAAGCTGATCCACGGGTTCTCGCCCGACGTGATCCCCGGGTACCGGCGCATCACCGACGCCGTCCACCGCCACGGGACGCCGATCTTCGCCCAGATCAACCACAACGGGGGCCAGGCCTCGTCGATGTACAGCCGGCTGCCGGTCTGGGCCGCCTCAGCCGTCGCCGACCCGCTCTTCCGCGAGGTCCCGAAGGAGGTGGACCGCCGGGAGATCGCCGAGATCGTGGCCGGGTACGCCACCGTGGCCGAGCACTGCCGGGCCGGCGGCTTCGACGGCGTCGAGCTGCAGTGCTCGCACTCGTCGATCGTGCGGGGCTTCCTGTCGCCGGCGGTCAACGTGCGCACCGACCAGTACGGCGGGAGCCTGGAGAACCGGGCCCGGCTCCTGCTCGAGCTCACCGCTGCGGTGCGCCAGGCCATCGGTCCCGACCTGGCCCTCGGGGTCCGCCTCTGCGGCGACGAGCTGGTCGAGGGCGGCACCACCATCGACGACGCCGTCGAGGTGGCGAGGCTCGTCGAGGCCCAAGGCGTCACCGACTACGTGAACACGTCCATCGGCGTGGCGACCGCCAGCCTGTTCATGATCGAGGCCTCGATGCAGGTGCCCCCCGGCTACGCCCTCTTCGTGCCCTCGGCCCTCCGCAAGGCCATCGACCTGCCGGTGGTGGGGGTCGGGCGCTTCAAGGACCCGCTGCAGGCCGACCGGGCGCTGATCGACGGCCACTGCGACCTCGTCGGTGTCGTCCGGGGGCAGATCGCCGACGCCGACTTCGCGGCAAAGGCGCGGGCCGGGCTGGCCGAGGACGTGCGGCTCTGCCTGTCCTGCAACCAGGAGTGCGTCGGCCGCATGGGCCTGAACCGCTGGCTGGGCTGCATCGAGAACCCCCGCACCGGCCGGGAGGAGCAGCCGGCGGCCGCGCCGGCAGCGGCGGCCAGGAAGGTGGTGGTGGTGGGCGGCGGCCCCGCCGGCATGCAGGCGGCCGTGACCGCGGCTCGCCGCGGCCACCGCGTGGTGGTGCTGGAGAAGGAGGACCAGACCGGCGGGCAGGCCCGCGTCGCCGCCCTCGTCCCCAGCCGGGTGGAGTTCGGCGACATCGTTCGCAACCTGCGCCATCAGTGCCACGGGGCCGGGGTGGAGGTGCGGACCGGCACCACCGCCGACGTGGAGGGTGTGCTGGCCCACCAGCCGGATGCGGTGGTGGTGGCCACCGGCGCCGAGCCCGCCCGCCCGCCGTGGGCGCCACCCGAAGCCGGCAACGTGGTCGACGTACGCGACGTGCTCGAAGGCCGAGCGGTGCCGACCGGCCGGGTGGTGGTCGTCGACGAGGTCGGCTTCCACCACGCCACCTCGGTGGCCGAGCTGCTGGCCGACCGCGGCTGCCAGGTCACGGTGGTCACGCCGGGGATGGTGGTCGGGCAGGACCTCGGCACCACCCTCGACCTCGAGCACTGGGAGGCCAAGGCGGCCACCCGCGGGATCGAGCAGCGGACCGATCTCGTGCCTCTGGGCCTCAGCGCGGGTGGCCTGCACCTGCTGCACCACCCGACCGGGACGAACGTCGAGGAGCCGTGCGACTGGGTCGTCCTGGCCGTGCCCCCGCAGCCGCTGGACGGGCTGTACCTCGACCTCGTGGCCCACGGCGGGGTCGAGGTGCACCGGGCCGGCGACTGCGTCGCCCCCCGGCGGGCGCACGCCGCCGTGATCGAAGGCCATCGCGTCGGCGAGATCCTGTGAGGCGTTCGCCCCCTCGTGCTCCGGGGGTTCGGCCGGGCCGAGAGTGGCGCGGCCCGTGATCGCGGTCATTGTGGTGCGGGGCGGGGTGCTGCCGAGCGGGGCCGACGAGGCGGTGGCCGAGGCCGGTGGATCGGCCGTGCTCGTCGGTGACGGGGTTCGTCGGGCCGCTGCCGCCCTCGTGGTCCGGTCCGGACGGGTCCGGGTGGCCGAGATCGGGGCGTTTGCACCGGCGGCGTGGGCGGTGGCGCTGGCACCTGTCCTGGCCGCTGAGGACGTGGTCATCCTGCCGGCGTCGCCGGATGGGCGAGACCTGGCGCCGAGGCTGGCCGCCGCCCTCGGCCGCCGGCTGCTGGCCGGCGCCACCTCGATCTCGGGCGACCGGGTCGTCCTGGTGCGGCAAGGTGGGCTGGTGGCCGAGGAGCACGAGCCGGACGGGCCGTTCGTCGCCACGCTGGTGCCCGGCTGCCGCGGCGTCGAGCCGGGCGGCGGGCCCCCGGCGGTGAAGGTGCTCGCGCTGGAGGTCGTGCCGGCCGGGGATGCCGAGGTGGTCGAGGTGCTGGCGCCCGACCCGGCCACGGTCGACCTGGCCGAGGCCGCTCGGATCGTGACTGGAGGCGGCGGGTTGGGGGGGCCCGGGCCCTTCGCCGTCCTGGAGCGGGTGGCCCTGGCGCTCGGTGCCTCGTTCGGGGCCACGCGGGTGGCGTCGGATGCCGGATGGGCGCCGGCCGACCGCTACATCGGCACCACCGGCGTCACCGTCGATCCACAGCTGTACGTCGCTCTCGCCGTCTCCGGCGCCGTGCAGCACGTCACCGGGCTCGGCCACCCCGACCACATCGTCGCGGTGAACACCGACCCGAGCGCGCCCCTGATGGGGATGGCCGACCTGGCCATCGTGGCCGACGCCGGCGCCGTTCTGGACCAGCTGGCCGACCGGCTGGGGATCGACCGGGACGTCGATGCCTGAAACGTTCCAGGACTTCGACGCGGTGGTCGTCGGCGCCGGCCCGGCCGGATCGACCGCCGCCCTGGTGCTGGCCCGGGCCGGCCGCCGGGTCGCCCTCCTCGAGCGCGGCCCCTACCCGGGCAGCAAGAACATGTACGGCGGGGTCGTCTACGGCCGGGTCCTCGACGGGCTCCTCCCGGCCTGGTGGGACGAGGTGCCGGCGCAGCGGTGGGTCACCCGGCGCTCCACCATGGTGCTGACGCCCACGCAGGCCCTGTCGGTCGACTTCCGCACCCAGGCGTGGGGGAGCCCGCCCTACAACGGCTGCACCACCCTCCGCCCCGACTTCGACCGCTGGCTGGCGGGCAAGGCCGAGGAGGCGGGCGCCGTGCTGATCACCTCGACCACCGCCACCGGCCTCCTGCGCCAGGGCACCCGCACGGTGGGCGTGCGCACCGACCGGCCCCAAGGTGACCTGCGGGCGCCGGTCGTCGTGGCCTGCGACGGCGTCAACTCGTTCCTGGCCAAGGAGGCCGGGCTCTACCACCACCCCGAGCCCGAGCACTTCACCCTCGGGGTCAAGGAGGTGCTGGGCCTGCCCCGCCACGAGGTGGAGAAGCGCTTCGCCCTGCAGGGCGACGAGGGGATGGACATCGAGATCCTGGGCGGCACCGGCCCGGTGCCCGGCGGCGGCTTCCTGTACACGAACCTCGACTCGATCGCCGTCGGGGTGGTGCTGCACCTGCCGGCCCTGGCCGCCTCTCGCCGCCGGCCGGAGGACCTCATCGCCGACCTGAAGGCCCACCCCGCCATCGCCCCGCTGGTGGCCGGCGGCGACCTGAAGGAGTTCTCGGCCCACCTGATCCCCGAGGGCGGCTACGAGGCCATGCCCGGGGTCGTGGCCGACGGGCTGCTGGTGGCCGGCGACGCGGCCGGGCTGTGCCTGGCCGCCGGCCTGTGGCTCGAGGGCGTCAACTTCGCCATCGCCTCCGGCCAGGCGGCGGCAGAGGCGGCGATCGAGGCGCTGCGGTCGGGTGACTCCAGCGCCGCCGGGCTGGCCGGGTACCGGCGCCGGCTCGAGGCCAGCTTCGTCCTGCAGGACCACAAGAAGCTGCGCCGGGCCCCCGGGCTCGTGCTCTCGGAGCGGGTGCAGCACCAGTACCCAAAGGCGCTGTGCGACGTGGTCGAGGCGCTGTTCACGGTCGACAACCCCGCCCCCAAGCGGGGGGCGCTGCGGGCGGCCCGGGCCGTGGGGAAGAACGATGGCGTCAGGCTGCGCGACCTCGCCCGCGACCTCTACACGATGGCCAGGACGTTCGGATGAGCGACCCCGAGCGGATCCCCGACATCGACTTCGAGGACCGGATGGCCTCCGTCGAGTTCCGGGTGGCCGCCACCGCCCACATCACGGTCGACGGCGACGCCTGCCGGGGCTGCACCACCAAGGCCTGCGTCACCGCCTGCCCGGCCCGGCTCTTCGTGCCCACCAGCGACGGCGGGATCCTCTTCAACTACGAGCAGTGCTTCGAGTGCGGCACCTGCTACCTGGTCTGCAACCGCGCAGGCGCCATCACCTGGGCCTATCCCGAAGGCGGCCACGGCGTCGCCTTCCGGCGCTCGTGACCGCGACCGCGGCGCCCGGCCGGTGGGGTCGCTCCGGCCGAGGGCTGGTGGCCGTGTGCCAGAAGTGGGTCGATCACCGTCCAGAGGTCGACCCGCTCACCGGTGCCGTCACCACCGACCCCCGCACCTCGGCGGCGTCGGCGGCCGATCACGCGGCTCTCGAGTGGGGCCTGCGGATGGTCGAGGGCTGGGGCGGCGAGCTGCTGGTGGCGACTGCCGGCCCAGCCGCTGCCGAGGTCGTGCTGCGGGAGGCGTTGGCCGCCGGGGCCCACCACGCCGTGCGGATCGATCTCGAGGCCACCGCCACCAGCGAGGAGGTCGCCGCCGGCCTGGCCGAACGCCTCGCCGGTGCCGACGTCGTGCTGTGCGGCGACTGGAGCCTGGACCGGGGTTCCGGCTCGGTCCCGGCCTTCCTGGCCGCCCAGCTGGCCGCCGCGTCCGGCCTCGGGTGCACGGTGCTGGCCCTGGACCCGGACCGGCCAGGCGAGGTGCGGGCAGAGCGCCGGCTCGACGGCGGCCGGCGCGAGCGCCTCGTGCTCGAAAGCCCGGCGGTGGTCAGCGTCGAGGGGGGAGGCACCCGCCTGCGCCGGGCGTCGCTCGCTGGTGTGCTCCAGGCTCGGGAGGCGGCGGTCGAGGTGGCCAGCGCACCGCCTCTCACCCCCTCCCGCCCGCCGCTCCGGATCGGCCCCTACCGGCCCCGCCCCCGCTCCCGGCCGGCGCCATCAGCCGAGCTGACCGCCCGCGAGCGCATCCTGGTCCTGACCGGGACGCCGGCCGACCGCCCGCCGCCGCAGCTGCTCGTGCTCGAGCCGGCCGCCGCCGCCGACCGCATCCTCGACCAGCTGCGCACCTGGGGCTACCTGCTGTGAGGCTGGACCGGCTGACGTGGCTGGAGGTGGCCGAACGGGCCCACCGTTCGCTGCTGGCCGTCCCCATCGGCTCGACCGAGCAGCACGGGCCCCACCTGCCGCTGTCGACCGACGCCGACATCGCCCTCGCCCTCGCCGACCGGCTGGCGGCGCAGCGGCCCGACGTCCTCGTGGCTCCCGCCCTCGCCTACGGCGCCAGTGGCGAGCACGCCGGCTTCCCCGGGACGCTCTCGGTCGGGTGCGCGGCGCTGGAAGCCGTGGTGGTCGAGCTGGTCCGCAGCGCCGACGCCTTTGCCGGCGTGGTGCTCGTCGACGCCCATGGCGGCAACGCTGAACCGGTGGCGGCGGCGACCGCCCGTCTCACGGCCGAAGGGAGATCGGTGCTGGGCTGGTCCCCCCGGGTCCCCGGCGGCGACGCCCACGCCGGCCGCACCGAGACCTCGCTGATGCTGGCCCTGCAACCGGACCTCGTCCGCCTGAAAGCGGCTGAGCCCGGCGATCAACGGCCGCTGGCCGACCTCCTGCCCGAGCTGCGGGCCGCCGGGGTGGCCGCCACCTCGCCGAACGGCGTCCTCGGCGACCCCGCCGGCGCCGGCGAAGCCGAGGGAGCCGCGCTCCTGGCCGCCCTCGCCGCCGGTCTCCTCGCGGCCGTCGGGACCCGGTGGGCGGCGCCCTAGCCGGGCACGACCTCGAGTCCGCCGCGCCCGGCCGTGGTGACCGGGGCCCGCTTGGTGGGAGGCTTCGACGGTGGGAGACGGTCCGGTGGCCATCGTCACCGGCGCCGGGCGCGGGATCGGGGCTGCCACCGCCCGGCGGCTCGCCGGCGACGGGTGGCGGCTGGCCCTGGTCGACCGGGCGGCCGACGATCCCGCCCTCGCCTACCCGCTGGCCACCGAGGCCGAGCTGCGGGCCGTGGCCGACGAGGTCGGCGGCCTCGCCTGCGTCGCCGACGTGCGGGACCAGGGCGCCCTCGACGCCGCCGTCGCGGCGGCCGTCGACCGCTTCGGGGGGCTCGACGCCGCCGTCGCCGTCGCCGGCTGCATCGCCGGCGGCACCCCGGCCTGGGAGACCACCGACGAGGTGTGGGCGGCCATGGTGGGCGTCAACCTGGAGGGCGTCTGGCGGCTGGCTCGGGCCGCCGTCCCCGCCCTGCTCGCCCGGCCGGCGCCGCGGCAGGGCCGGTTCGTGGCCGTCTCCTCGGCCGCCGGCACCCAGGGCCTCCCGCTCCTCGCCGCCTACGCGGCGGCCAAGCACGGCGTGGTCGGCCTGATCCGGAGCCTGGCCGCCGAGCTCGGGCCCCAGGGCATCACCGCCAACGCGGTGGCGCCCGGGTCCACCGCCACGGCGATGCTCGACACCAGCGCCACCCTCTACGGCCTGCCCGGCCCCACCGCCTTCGCCGAGCACCACGTCACCGGCCGCCTGATCCAGGCTGGCGAGGTGGCCGACGCTGTCGCGTGGCTGTGCGGTCCTGCCGCCGCGGCCGTGACCGGCGCCGTCCTGCCGGTCGACGCCGGCATGACGGCCACATGAGGCCGCGCTCCCGACCCCCCGGTTCCGGCCCGAGCATCACCTCCCGTCCCGTCCCGGACGGGTTCGGCCTCGTCCTCGACCCGCAGGCTCGCCGCATCGACGGCGGTTCGGTCCTGATCGGCGGCTCCCCGCTGACCGTGCTGCGCCTGAAGCCGGCGGGAGCGCGGCTGCTCGACGATCTGGTCGCCGGCGACCCCGTCCCGCCGCAGCGGGCCGGCAACCGGTTGGCCCGCCGCCTGCTCGACCTCGGCCTGGCCCACCCGCGCCCGCCCATCCGCTTCCTCTCGAGCGTCACCGTCGTCATCCCCGTCCGGGACGACCCCGCCGGCCTGGCTGCCACCCTGGCCCACCTCGACCCGGTGAGCGACGTGGTGGTGGTCGACGACGGCTCGCTCGACCCTTCCGCCGTACCTGCCCTCGCCGCGGCCCACGGCGTCGGCCAGGTCATCCGGCTCCACCCTTCGCAGGGGCCGGCGGCGGCCCGGCAGGCCGGCTGGACGGCGGCGGCGACGGACGTGGTCGCCTTCCTCGACGCCGGCTGCCGGCCGCACCCGGGTTGGCTCGACGTGCTGTCCGCGCACCTGGCAGACCCTGCGGTCGCCGCCGCCGCTCCCCGCGTCGTGGCCTGGGCCCCACCGGATGCCCCCTCGTGGCTGGCCGCCTACGAGGCGCTTCACTCCCCGCTCGACCTCGGGCCAGCCATGGCCGTCGTCCGTCCCCGCAGCCGGGTGCCCTACGTGCCGACGGCCGCCCTCGTCGTCCGGCGCGACGCCCTGGTGGCCGTCGGGGGCTTCGACGTCTCATTGCGGACCGGTGAGGACGTCGACCTCGTCTGGCGCATCGCCGCTGCCGGCTGGACCGTGCGCTACGACCCGGCGGCCACCGTCCGCCACCCCGTGCGCCCCACGCTCCGGGCCCTGCTGGGCCAGCGCTTCGACTACGGCCGGTCGGCCGCCCCCCTCGCTGCCCGGCACGGCCCGGCCGCCGCCCCGCTCGCCGTGCCGGCCTCGACGGCGGCTGCGTGGCTTCTCGCCGGCACGGGCCACCCGGTGCTCGCCGCCATCGTCGCCGCAGCCCCGGTGGCCGGCCTCGTCGCCCGCCTCCGAGCGCTCGACCACCCATGGGCCGAGGCCGCTCGGCTGGGTGTCGCCGGGCACCGCAGCGCCGGCCGCCTGCTGGTCGAAGCGTGCCGCCGCAGCTGGTGGCCGGTCCTGGCGCTCGCCTCCATCACCTCGCACCGGGTCCGGCGGGCGACCCTCGTCCTGGCCCTCCTCCCGCCCCTCCGCGACCGCCGCCGCGCCCCCAATGCCCCTGCCTGGCTGGCCCTGCGCCTGCTCGACGACCTGGCGTACGGCACCGGCGTCTGGGCCGGCGCCCTGCAGGCCCGGTCGCCGGCCACGCTCCTCCCCGACGTGGCTCGTCGCCGGTAGCGCCTGCGGTCGGGGATCGACCCGTCCGACGCAGCCATCCGTCGGCCCGCGCTTGACCCTTGACCGCGTTCCGGCGACCGGCCTCGCCCACGGTCTCGAGGAGGCACGGGCGCTGGCGCGAACCGGGCAACCCGCTGGCGGGGGGGATCCTGTTTCGGCTGCGGCCGACACGGGGATCTCTGTTCCCGATGAGGCTCCAGGTCGTTGGTGCTGGCGCGCTCGCGACGCCACGACGCCCTCGGGCGGGGATGTGGTGACGCCGCCCGTCCTCGCACAGCGGCGCGCCATCCTCGACGGTGAGCTGGGCGACGTCGCCTCGGTGCGGCGCTCGGTGGGCGGCTGGCTGCGGGACTGGGGCCTGGAACCGCTGGTCGAGGACGTCGAGCTGGTGGCCAGCGAGCTCACCACCAACGCCATCCTCCACGCCGGCGGCGCCCTCGACGTCGTGGTCGAGAAGCGGGGCGAGGGCGTCCGGGTCGTGGTGCGCGACGAGAGGCCTGACGTGGTCCCCGGCCCGACCGCCCCGCTCCCCCGACTCCCCGGCCCCGGAGATTCCTCGACCGTCGAGACCGCCGACGACGAGCTGGAGCGGCTGGTGCGGTCGCTGTACGAGCGCACCACGACCGGCCGGGGCCTTCTCGTCGTCGAGGCGTACTCCGACGCGTGGGGGGTGGATGTCGACACGGCCGTCAAGGGCGTGTGGGCCGAGGTCGGCACGGGCCGCCCGCAGCGCGCGGTGGCGGATCTTCCCGCCGGCGTCCCGCCGGCCGGCGGGGTCCCGGTCCACCTGCAGGGCGTGCCGGTGCGGCTGGTGCTGTTCAGTGCGGCCAACCTGGACGACCTCGTGCGCGAGGTCCAGACCACCGACTTCGAGGCTGGCGAGGCCCGGGAGCTGGCCGTGCTGGCCGATCGGCTGGCCCAGGAGACCGCCGGCCAGCGAGAGCCGCTGCGAGCGGCGGCTCGCGCCGCGGTGCAGACCAGGACCCGCACGATCGACGTCGAGCTCCAGGTCCCCCCGGGCCAGGTGGGCGTCCTCAGCCGCTTCGTCGGCCTCACCGACCAGGTCGAGCACCTCTGCCGCACCGGCGTTCTCATCAGCGGTCCGCCCACGCCGGAGATCACGGCGTTCCGCCGGTGGTTCATCGACGAGCTGGGCCGCCAGGTCGCAGGCACGGCACCCACCCGCTGCCCGTTCGCCACCTGACCGGGGCCGCTCGCCCGGCCGACGCGATCGGGAGCCGGCGGCCGCCTCGCTAGGTCCGTTCGACCCGCCACGCCCCCCGGTCGGGGCGCCAGGCGTCGATCACGAGGTGGTCCCCCTCCACCCGCACGATCGACACCTCGTCGACCTCCAGCCGGAACAGGTGGAACGGCCCGGGCGGCTGGGTGCCGAGGTCACCCAGCCAAACCCGGATCTCGTCCGGGTCGACCACCTCGTGGGCCCGCCCCGACACCTTGGCGTCGCCGTCGACCAGCTCGAGGTCGACGGGCGCGGAGTGCAGGGCCAGCCGAGGGTCGCGCTGCAGGTCGGCCGCCTTTCGGGACCCGCCCATCATCCCCACCCACAGCTGCCCGCCCGAGTGCTGCACCTCGATGCCGCTGATGCGGGGCGAACCGTCCCGCCGCAGCGTGGCGAGCAGGTTGTGCTTGGAGGCCTCGAAGCGGCGCTGGACCCGCGCCGCCAGCTCCGGGGCCCCTGCCTCCAGCTCAGTCCACGTCGCCATGCAAGAAACCTAACGAGGTCCGCACCCGGAACGCGTCGTTCCCGGCCTAGGGTGGCGCAGGGCGCTCTGCGCCGCGCCGTCGCAGCACCGGATCCGGCCTCTCGGCCAGGTGGGCTTGCGGTGGCGTCCGCCTCGCCGCGGGCAAAGTGTCCTGCCCTCTCCTCCAACCGGGTATGCTGTGCCATTCCGCCCCGTGCTGGGTGAGGCGCGCCGCCGTGCTGCGCCCCTCGCCGCCGCTCGGGTGGGTCCCAAACGCCAAGCAGAGACGCGGAGGACGAGTGGCCAAGCGTGCAGATGAGGTCAGGGCCGGTCGAGGCGACAGGGGCATCGAGGCGGACGCGGTCGGCATCTACCTCGACGGGGTCGGGCGGTGGGCGCTGCTCACCAAGGCTGACGAGGCGCGGCTCGGCGCCCTGATCGAAAAGGCCACCCAGGCCCGGCAGCTGCTCGCCGGTGGCGCCACCCTGACGGCGGCCCAGAAGCGGGCCGCCCGCTCTGAGGTGGCCGCCGGCGAGCGGGCGACCGAGGAGTTCGTGCACGCGAACCTCCGGCTCGTCGTCTCCATCGCCCGGCGCTACCAGTCGTCCGGCCTCCCGCTGGCCGACCTCATCCAGGAGGGCAACCTCGGCCTGATCCACGCCGTCGAGAAGTTCGACTGGCGCAAGGGCTTCAAGTTCTCCACCTACGCCACGTGGTGGGTGAAGCAGGCCATCACCCGCGGCATCGCCAACTCGGGCCGGGTCATCCGGCTGCCGGTCCACGCCGGCGACGTGGTCAGCACCGTCGGCAAGGTCCGGGGCCGGCTCGAGGTCGAGCTGCGCCGCAAGCCCACCGCAGCCGAGGTGGCGGCCGCCGCCGGCCTCACCGAGGAGCAGGTCAAGGAGGCCATCCGCTGGTCGTCCGACGCCATGAGCCTCGACACCCCGCTGGGCGAGGACGGCGACCTCACCCTCGCCGACCGCGTCGGCGACGCCGGCCAGGACGTGGAGGGCTCGGCCCTCGCCTCCGACCTGCCCCGCCAGGTCGAGCGCCTGCTGGCCTCCCTCACCGACCGCGAGCGCGAGGTCCTCATCCTCCGGTTCGGCCTCGACGGCTCGGGCGGGCCCCGCAGCCTCGAAGAGATCGGCGAGCGGTTCGACCTCACCCGCGAGCGGATCCGCCAGATCGAGGCCAAGGCGATGTCGAAGCTGCGCCACCCGTGCGCGGCCCTCGATGGCGCCCACGAGCTGCTTGGCGCCTAGCCCGAAGCCCGTTTCGCCCTCGCGCCGGCCGCGTAGGCTCTGATCATGGCGGACCAGGCGACCTTCGCCGCGCAGGCCATGGAGTACATGCCGTCGCTGTACGCGGCCGCCATGCGGATGACCAGGAACAGGGCCGACGCCGAGGATCTGGTGCAGGAGACGTACCTCAAGGCGTACCGGGCCTTTGGCGGCTTCCAGGAGGGCACCAACCTCCGGGCGTGGCTCTACCGGATCCTGACCAACACCTTCATCAACATCTACCGGGCCAAGAAGCGGCGGCCGGAGGAGAGCGACCTCGAAGACGTCGAGGACCTCTACCTGTACCGGCGCCTGGGGGGGCTCGAGGGCGTCCAGGCCGGCCGCAGCGCCGAGGACGAGGTGCTCGAGTCATTCACCGAGGCCGAGGTGAAGGAGGCGGTCGAGGCGCTCCCCGACCAGTTCCGGATGGCCGTGCTGCTGGCCGATGTCGAGGGCTTCCAGTACAAGGAGATCGCCGAGATCCTCGACATCCCCATCGGAACCGTCATGTCTCGGCTCCATCGGGGAAGAAGGGCGCTGCAGAAGTCGTTGTTCGAGTTCGGTCGCCAGCGCCGCCTGGTCGACGAACCCGTGGCCCAGCCCTGAAACAACAGGAAGCCAGGCTCACTGACCGGAGGACCCGAGAACCGCGATGGATCACGACGACGACCTGAGCATGCAGCCGAAGGTGGACGTGAACTGCTCCGAGGCAGTCCATGTGCTCTACCACTTCCTGGACGGCGAGCTCACCCCCGAGCGCAGGTTGCTCATCGAGTACCACCTCGACGCCTGCCACCCCTGCCTGGAAGCCTTCGAGTTCGAGGTCGAGCTGCGCGAGCTGATCAAGCACCGCTGCCGCGAGCAGGTGCCCGACGACCTCCGCCTGCGCATCAAGGACCTCCTCGCTTCCGAGGCTTCAGGCCCGGGAACAAACGACGGTGGGGGAACGTTCCCTCCGGCATGAGCGCACCTTCCGTGAGCGGAGAGCCCTTCACCGGCGGCTCCGAGCGGGCCAGCAAGGCCTTTGCCAAGGGACGCACCTGCAAGGAGCAGGACTGCCACGCCCGCCTGTCGATGTACAACCCGGGCTCCTTCTGCTCGCTGCACGAGCCGATGAGCGTGCCCCGCACCCGCGGCCGCAAGATCGCCTCGTAGCGATTGCGTCGGCTCCCTGAGGGGGCCCTAGTCTCGCCGTCATGGCCCTGCAGCTCGCCGCCAAGGTGTGGACCTACTGGATCTCGTGGTTCCTCTTGGTCCCCGGGCTCCTGATGGTCGCCTTCACCATCATCGGCTACCTGGTCAAGGTCCAGTCGCAGAAGTACCCCCGGAAGTAGGCCGGATGGCGGCCCGCCCGACCCCGCCGAACGGGGAGTCCCGCGCCCGGTCGCCCATCGGCTGGGACACCGCAGAGCGGGTGGCCACCCGAGTGGCCGGCCGGGAGCCGTTGCAGGACAGCTACCACTACGCCTCGCTCCAAGGCGACTTCGACGAGCTGACGGCTGAGGCCGAGCAGCTGGTCGGCGAGGCGACGGGGCTGGTCAGCGCGGCCGGACCGGCCCGGGCCCGGGTGGTGGACCGGGCAGGCTGGGTCACGGCCAACGTGGCCAGCTTCCAGCGCCTCCTGCGCCCGGTGGTCGACAAGTTCGCGGCGAGGATCTCGGGCCCGGTGGCACCGGTCGGGCGGGCCGTCACCGGCGCCCAGGTCGGCGCCCTGCTCGGCTTCATGAGCACCCGTGTGCTGGGCCAGTACGACCTGTTGGTGCTCGAGGACGAGGCGCCGGAGCAGCAGGACCTGGTGTACTACGTGGGGCCGAACATCCTGGCCCTCGAGAAGCGCTACTCCTTCCCGCCTCGCGAGTTCCGGCTGTGGCTGGCGCTCCACGAGGTCACCCACCGGGCCCAGTTCACCGGGGTGCCGTGGCTGCGCGAGCACTACCTGGGGCTGGTCGAGGAGGTGCTCGACGTGGCCGACATGGACTCGAAGCGCCTGCTGGCCGCCCTGCGCCGGGTGGTCGGCGAGGTGAGCAGCGGTCGCAACCCTCTGGCCGAAGGCGGCCTGCCGGCCCTGCTCGCCACCCCGGAGCAGCGACTCGTCTTCTCGCGGCTGAACGGCCTGATGAGCCTGCTCGAGGGCCACGGCGACACCACGATGGACCGTGCCGGCGCCGCCCGCATCCCCTCGGCCGAGCGCTTCGGGCGGGTCCTGCGCGAGCGCCGCCAGCAGTCGAACCCGGTCATCAAGCTGGTGCTGCAGGCCGTGGGCATGGAGGCCAAGATGGCCCAGTACGAGGCGGGCGAGCGGTTCATCGAGGCGGTCGAGGCCGAGGGTGGGCCGGCGCTGCTGGAGCGGGTGTGGGAGCGCCCGGAGCACCTCCCGTCGCTGGAGGAGGTGGGGGTCCCGTCGCGCTGGGTGGCCCGCATGGGTTCCAGCGGGGCGGTGGCTCCTACCATCTGACGGTCGTGGCGCTCGTGTTCGTCATCGAGGATGAGCCGGACCTCCGCGAGGTCCTGCGGCGCAACCTCGAGCTCGACGGGCATGAGGCGGCCGTGGCGGCCGACGGTGCCGAGGCGCTGGCCGCGCTGGCCAGCGGGCTTCGGCCCGACCTGGTCCTGCTCGACCTGTCGATGCCAGGGCTCGACGGCTGGGAGGTGCTGCGCCGGCTCAAGGCTTCGCCCGAGCCCGCCGTCGCGGCCGCGCCGGTGGTGCTGCTGACGGGCCGGAGCAGCGAGCTGGACCGGATCCGGGGCGGCATCGAGGGGGCGGTCCAGTACCTCACCAAGCCCGTCGAGATGGCCGCGCTCGCCCGGGTCGTGGCCGAGGCCCTCGCAGCCGACGAGGCCGAGGCCCGCCTGGCCGCCCAGACGGCGGCCCTCCAGCGGCTGGTCCAGCTCGAGCGGGGCGACGCCGACGGCGATGCCGGCCCGGAGCCGGCCAGCGGCCGCCGCGTCCGGTTCTCGCGCCTGGAGCGCCGCCCCGAGCCGCCGTCCGGCCCGGGCCCAGCGGCCGCCGGCGAGCGACCGGCGTCCCCCCGGCTGGTCCTCGACCTCAGCCGCCTCTCGGCCAAGCAGACGAAGGTCCTCGAGGCCGTCGGCTGCCAGCCCACGGTTCGGGGAGCCTCGGCCCAGCTCGGGGTGAGCCGCTCGAACGTCTACGCCAGCCTCCGCCGGATCGCCGCCAAGCTCGACATCGCCTCGGTGGAGGAGCTGGTGATCCTCGCTCGGGAACGGGCCGGCTGAACCCCGCCAGCCTCCTCGCCCGCTGCAGCTTCCCTCCCGCGGGGACCACGCTCACCTGCGGCGTCTCGGGAGGGGCCGACTCGCTGGCCCTGCTCGTCCTGGCCGTCGAGGCCGGCTGCTCGGTGACGGCGGTGCACGTCGACCACGGGCTGCGCCCCGGATCGGCGGTCGAGGCGGAGCGGGTGGCCGCCGCCGCGGCGCGGGTGGGAGCGAGCTTCCGCTCGGTGCGCGTCGAGGTGGCGCTCGGGCCCGACCAGGAGGCCCGAGCCCGGTCGGCCCGGCACGCGGCCCTGGGGCCGAGGGCGGCACTCGGCCACACCGCCGACGACCAGGCCGAGACCGTGCTGGTCAACCTGCTGCGGGGGGCGGGCCTGGCCGGGCTGTCCTCGCTGCGCCCCGGCCCCCGCCATCCGCTCCTCGGACTTCGCCGCTCGGAGACCCGGGGGCTGTGCGCGTCGCTCGACCTGGACCCGGTCGAGGACCCGTCGAACGCCGATCCCCGGTTCGTGCGCAACCGGGTGCGCCACGAGGTCCTGCCCCTCCTGGCCGCGGTGGCGAGCCGTGACCCCGTCCCGCTGCTGGTCCGCACCGCCGAGGTGGCCGCCGGCGACGCCGACCTCCTCGACCAGCTGGCCGCCGGCCTCGACCCGGCGGACGCCCGGGCCCTGGCTGGCGCCCCGCCCCCTCTGGCCGCCAGGGCGGTGCGGCGGTGGCTGGCCGGCGACGGGTCGGGCCCGGGCGGGGCCGAGCGGCACCCTCCCGACCGGGCCACGGTGGACCGGGTGCTGGCCGTGGCCGCCGGCCGGGCGGTGGCCTGCGAGGTCACCGGTGGCTGGCGGGTGTCCCGCACCGGCCAGGTCCTCCGCCTCGAGCGGCGATGACGTCGTCCGCGGCCGGTTGCGGCTGGGCGACGACTGACGGCGCGCCGGGCCTGCGCAAGACTGCTCGTCGATGAGCGCGCTCCGACACGTGGCCACCGCCGCCGGTGGGAGCCCGGCCCGTCCCGTGCCGGCGCCGTGGGGGACCGACCCGGACCTCGACCGGCTGATCGTCGCCCAGGACGAGCTGCAGGCCGTCGTCCGTTCGCTCGGCGAGCGGATCTCGGCCGAGCACCGCAGCCGCAGCGGCGACCCGCTGCTGTGCGTCGCCGTGTTGAAGGGAGCGTTCCTGTTCATGGCCGACCTGGCCCGGGCCATCACCTGCCCGGTCGAGTTCGACTTCATGGCCGTCTCGTCGTACGGGGCGGCCACCAAGACCAGCGGCGTGGTGCGCATCGTGAAGGACCTCGACGCTGACCTGTCGGGTCGGCACGTGCTCGTCGTCGAGGACGTGGTCGACTCCGGCCTCACGCTCTCGTGGCTGCGCAAGAACCTGTGGGCCCGGAGCCCCGCCAGCCTCGAGGTCTGCGCCCTGCTGGTGAAGGAGGGGCTGCAGCGCCGGGACCCCGACCTGCGCTACGAGGGCTTCCGCATCCCGCCCGACTTCGTGGTCGGCTACGGCCTCGACGTCGACGAGCGCTACCGCAACCTGCCCTTCATCTGCACGTATGCCCCCCGCTAGGTTCTAGAACGCCCGCGGTCGGTACCCTAGGAGACATCATGCGACGTCTCTTCAAGAACGCCGGCTTCTACGTCCTGCTGGCGCTCGTCCTGCTGTTCTTCGCAGCCCAGCTGCTCGGCGGCGGCACCCCGGCCAAGAAGCTCTCGCTGAGCGACTTCGAGCAGCGGGCCAGCCGGGGAGAGGTCGCCACGGCCGAGCTGAACGAGCCGGACAACAAGGTCAAGGGCACGCTGAAGGACGGCACCAAGTACGAGGCCAAGTACCCGGCCGAGTACGCCGACGAGCTCACCGGCAAGCTGCGCAGCGCCCCGGGCCCGGACGACAAGCCCCTGCTCGTCGGGTCGAAGAAGAACAGCGAGTCGATCTGGGTGTCGCTCCTGTTCAACTTCCTGCCCTTCATCTTCCTCTTCGGGCTCTTCTTCTTCGTGCTGAACCAGATGCAGGGCGGCGGCAACCGCGTGATGCAGTTCGGCAAGGCCAAGCCGAAGACGGTCAACAAGGACCAGCCCAAGGTGACCTTCGCCGACGTGGCCGGCGCCGACGAGGCCGTCGAGGAGCTGCACGAGATCAAGGACTTCCTCGAGAAGCCCGCCCGGTTCCAGGCCATCGGCGCCAAGATCCCGAAGGGCGTCCTGCTGTTCGGACCGCCAGGGACCGGCAAGACCCTGCTGGCCCGGGCCGTGGCCGGCGAGGCCGGCGTGCCCTTCTTCTCGATCTCCGGGTCCGACTTCGTCGAGATGTTCGTGGGCGTCGGCGCCAGCCGGGTGCGCGACCTGTTCGAGCAGGCCAAGGCGGCCGCACCGGCGATCATCTTCATGGACGAGATCGACGCCGTCGGCCGCCACCGCGGCGCCGGCCTCGGCGGCGGTCACGACGAGCGCGAGCAGACCCTGAACCAGCTGCTCGTCGAGATGGACGGCTTCGACGCCAAGACCGGCGTCATCCTCATCGCCGCCACCAACCGGCCCGACATCCTCGACCCCGCCCTCCTCCGCCCGGGTCGCTTCGACCGCCAGATCGTGGTCGACCGCCCCGACCTGGCCGGCCGCCGCAAGATCCTCGACGTCCACGCCAAGGGCAAGCCGCTGGCTACGGGCGTCGACCTCGACCTGCTGGCCAAGCGCACCCCCGGCTTCACCGGTGCCGACCTGGCCAACCTGCTGAACGAGGCCGCCCTCCTGGCCGCCCGCCACGGGTTCAGCGAGATCGGCTTCATGCAGCTGGACGAGGCCATCGACCGGGTGCTCGCCGGCCCCGAGCGCAAGACCCGGGTGATGAGCGAGAAGGAGAAGCGCCTGACCGCCTACCACGAGGGCGGCCACGCCCTGGTGGGCCACGTGCTGCCCAACACCGACCCGGTGCACAAGGTGTCGATCCTGCCCCGGGGCCGGGCACTGGGCCTCACCTGGTCGCTGCCCGAGGACCGCTACAGCCACAACCGGGCCCAGCTGCGGTCGATGATGGCCATGTCGCTCGGCGGCCGCACCGCCGAGGAGCTGATCTTCGGCGAGATCACCACCGGCGCAGCCAACGACATCGAGAAGTGCACCGAGATCGCCCGGTCGATGGTCACCCAGTACGGGATGAGCGAGCGCCTGGGGCCCCGCAAGTTCGGCCAGGAGCAGGGCGAGGTCTTCCTCGGCAAGGAGGTCGGCCACCAGCGCGACTACGGCGACGAGATCGCCGCCATCATCGACGAGGACATCAACGGTCTCATCGACGACGCCCACGCCGAGGCCCGGGCCATCCTCGAGACCCACCGGGCCACCCTGGACCGGCTGGCCAACGCCCTCCTCGAGAAGGAGACCCTCAACGCCGAGGAGCTGGGCGAGATCTTCAAGGACCTCCCGCCGTGGGAGGGCCTCAAGAGCGGCGGGATCCGGCCCACGCCGGGCGCGGCCGTCCGCCAGCTGACCGGCGCCTCGGCCCGCGAGGAGGTGCCGTCGCCCCAGCCGCCGGCCCCGCCCGCCCCACCCGTGATCGGCGGGGGCCGCAAGCTCCTCGACCGCCTGAAGGGCACGCTCGGCCCGTCACCAGCCTGAGCGGCCGGGCCGGTCGCCCGGCCCCCGCGTAGGTTGCGGGGCCATGGCCCTCGACTCCGACCGCCCCCCGATCGCCCCCCCGGGGGCGGTCGACCTGCCGCGGATCGAGGCTGCGGTGCGTGAGATCCTCGAGGCCGTCGGCGAGGACAGCGGGCGAGACGGTCTCCTCGACACACCGGCCCGGGTGGCCCGGATGTACGCCGAGATCTTCGCCGGCCTCCACGAGGACCCCGATTCCCACCTCGTGGTGGGCTTCGAGGCCAACCACGACGAGATGGTCATGGTCCGCGACATCTCGTTCACCAGCTCGTGCGAGCACCACCTCGTCGCCTTCCACGGCCAAGCGCACGTCGCCTACATCCCGAACCAGCAGGGCCGGATCACCGGCCTCTCCAAGGTGGCCCGGGTCGTCGAGGGCTACGCCCGCCGCCCCCAGGTGCAGGAGCGGCTCACCACCCAGGTGGCCGACGCCATGGAGCGAGCGCTGCAGCCCCGTGGCGTGCTGGTGGTGATCGAGGCCGAGCACCTGTGCATGAGCATGCGCGGCGTCCGCAAGCCCGGCTCGACCACGGTGACCTCGGCGGTGCGCGGCCTCTTCCGCACCAGCGCCGCCACCCGGGCCGAGGCCATGGCGTTCATCACCGGGCGCTGAGGCCACCGATACCCCCCGGATACCGACAATCAGGTCGGCGACCGTGCCGCCGCGGGCTCGGGCACGGTACTTTTCAAGCGCCCAGCTTCGTTGGCGTGCCTGAAAGGGGTGGATATGTTCGAGTTGCCGAATGGCGTGCCGAAGCGCCCGTTCCAAGTGGCCGTCGGCCTGCTGTTCCTCGGCTTCCTCGGCATCATCTTCGCCGGCGGGTCCCTCCTCATCATCTCGATCGGGACGCTCCTGGTCCTCTCCGGCGGCGCCATCGGGTTCAAGCTCGGGCTCGACCTGTGGAAGGCGACCGAGTAGCGCCACGGGGCTAGGTTCGAACGCTGTGGCGGATCTGGACCTGGTCATCGTCGGGATGGGCTCGGGTGGGATGCCCGCAGCCGAGTTCGCAACCACCCTGGGACTCAAGGTGGCCGTGGTCGAGCGAGCACGGGTCGGCGGTGACTGTCTGTGGACCGGGTGCGTCCCGTCCAAGGCGCTGCTGGCCAGCGCCAAGGTGGCCCACCACGTGCGCCACGCCGACCGGTGGGGCCTGCCGCTGTTCCAGGCGCCCTCGGTCGACACCTCGCGGGTCTGGCGGCGCATCAAGGAGGTGCAGCGCCAGATCGCCACGACCGACGACGACCCCGCCCGCTACGAGGAGATGGGCGTCGAGCTGATCACCGGGACGGCCCGGCTGGTCGACGGCACCACGGTCGAGGTGGACGGCCGGCGACTCGAGACCCGCTTCGTCCTGCTCTGCACCGGGAGCCGGCCGGCGACCCCGCCGATCCCCGGGCTGGCCGACGCCGGCTTCCTGACCAGCGAAAGCATCTTCGAGCTCGACCGCTGCCCGGCATCGCTGGTGTTCATCGGCGGCGGACCCATCGCCGTCGAGCTGGCCCAGGCCTGCCACCGGCTCGGCGTCGAGGTGACCGTCCTCCAGAAGGACCCCGGGATCCTCCCTCGGGACGAACCCGAGCTGGCCCGGCGGCTGGCCGACCTGCTGGTCGACGAAGGCCTCCGCCTGCGGGTGGGCGCCGACGCCACCGCCGTCGAGGTGCTGCCCACCGGGCGCAAGGTCGTGGTGGCCACCGTCGACGGCGAGGAGACCCGGTTCGAGGCCGACGAGATCTTCGTCGGCGCCGGCCGGGTCCCCAACGTCGAGGCCCTCGGGCTCGAGGAGGTGGGCATCCAGGTCGGCCCTCGCGGCATCCAGACCGACGACCGGGGCCGCACGGCCGTCAAGACCGTGTACGCGGCCGGCGACGCGGCCGGCCGCACCCTCTTCACCCACTCCGCCGCCTACGAGGGCGTGCGGGCCCTCCGGGACATGTTCTTCCCGGGCAAGGGCACCGTCGACGCCACCATCCCCTGGTGCACGTTCACCGACCCCGAGCTGGCCCACGTCGGCCTCACCAGCGCCGAGGCCACCGAGCGCTACGGCGACGACGCCCACGTCTGGCGCATGGACCTCGACCACAACGACCGGGCCCGAGCCGACGGCACCGACCGCGGCGCCGTCATCATCGTCACCGGGCCGAAGCGGCGCATCGTCGGCGGCCACATCCTGAGCGCCTCGGCCGGCGAGCTGGTCCACGAGCTGGCCCTGGCCGAGGCCCAGGGCCTGCGCCTCGACGACCTCGCCGGCCTCGTCCACGTCTACCCGACCCTCGCCACCTCGATCGGCCTCCTCGCCGCCGAGAGCGTCTTCGACAACGCCGCCCGCATCCGCAGGGTCACCCGATTCCTCGACTTCTAGCGCGCCGCGCCTCACTCGGTCGCTTCGCTCCCTCCGTTCGGGCGGGTCTTGTGTCGACGGCCTTCGGCCGGCTCACTGTTCCGGCCACGGGAACAAGCTCCCTTCCGGCGGGCTGACGAGGGGGCTCCGCAGGCTCCGCCCCCTCGAGCTCCCCCGGCGGTGGCTGCCGGCCTCACCCGGTCGCTGCGCTCCCTCCGTTCGGGCGGGTCTCGTCGACGGCCTTCGGCCGGCTCACTGTTCCGGCCACGGGAGCAAGCTCCCTTCCGGCGGGCTGACGAGGGGGGCTCCGCAGGCTCCGCCCCCCTCGAGCTCCCCCCGAGCAACAGCGGCCAGGGTGGTGGCGCCGCACGCTTCCGGGCACCGGGATGGGCGGGCGGCAGGGGGGTAGGATGGGGGGTTCATGGCGTCTCTTGTGATGGGTGTGGTCAACGTGACGCCGGACTCTTTCAGTGACGGCGGGCGGTTCTCCAGCCCAGGTGGCGCCGTGGCTCACGGGCGGTGGCTGGCGGCGTCCGGGGCCGGGATCGTGGACGTCGGCGGCGAGAGCACCCGACCCGGGGCCGAGCCGGTCGAAGCCGCCGAGGAGCTGGCACGCGTGCTGCCCGTGGTCAGCGCCCTGGCGGCCGACGGCATACGCGTCAGCATCGACACCCGCCACGCCGAGGTGGCCGAAGCGGCCGTGGCCGCAGGTGCCACCATCGTGAACGACGTCTCGGCCGCCGAGGAGCTGATGGCCGTGGCCGCCGCCGCCGGGGCCGGGTACGTGGCCATGCACGCCCAGGGCGACCCGCGGACCATGCAGGCCGACCCCCGCTACGACGACGTGGTCGGCGAGGTGCACGGGTTCCTGGCGGTGGCCGGCGCCCGCGCCCGGCAGGTCGGCTGCCGGGAGGTGTGGGTCGACCCGGGCATCGGCTTCGGCAAGACGGTCGAGCACAACCTGGCCCTGCTCGCCGCCCTGCCCGAGCTGGTCGAGGGAGGCGTGCCGGTGCTGGTGGGGGCCAGCAGGAAGGGGTTCCTCGGCAGGCTGACCGGCGGCGCGCCCGTCGAGGACCGGCTGGAGGCGTCGGTGGCCGTGGCCACCTGGGCCTTCCACTGCGGCGTGGAGGTGGTGCGGGCCCACGACGTGGTCGAGACCGTGCAGGCCCTTCGGCTCACGGCTCTGGAGGCGGCGTGATCAAGAACAAGTGGGCCCGCGGCATCGAGCCCCGCTACTTCCACTGGGTCATCGACCAGAAGCTCGCCGTCTCGGAGCGGCCCGGCGGGTACGCCCGCAACCACCGTCCGGTGCGGCGCCAGGAGGAGATCATCTGGCTGCGGGAGGAGGGCTTCACCCGGGTCGTGAGCCTGCTCACCTCGCCCCACAACCTCCACGCCTACGAGCAGCTGGGGCTGGCCGCCTCCCACATCCCCTACCCGCCCGCTGCCGACTCGCGCGAGGTGCTGCCCGAGCTGTTCTCCTCGCTCGACACCTGGATCGCCAACGGCGAGAAGGTGCTGGTCCACATGGAGGAGCTGTCCGACCAGGTGATGGGGATCATGGGCGCCTACCTGCTGCACGCCGGCTTCCCCGGCTCGCACGCCCAGGTCATCGGGTTCGTCGAGCGGGTCGTGGGCCGGCCCATGGGCCCCGCCGGACGGCTCGTGGTGCAGGCCGCCATCGACGACGGGCAGGTCTGAGGACCGAACGGCTGCAGTGCCCGGTTGGCCCACCGGCCGGGTACCGTTCCCCCAGCGACCGGCACCCACCTCGGGGCTGGATCGTCGAAGCGAGGTGAAGCATGCCGACCCTGCGGGTCGTCGGGGCCGGCCGAGCCGGCCGGTCGCTGGAGGAGGCGCTGCGCCGGGCTGGCTGGCGGGTGCGGCCCACCCTCCACCACCGCGACGACCTCACCCGGGCCGCCACCGGCTGCGACCTGCTCGTGCTCGCCGTGCCCGACGCCGCAGTCGGCACGACGGCGGCCAGGGTGGCGCCGCAGCCCACGACCGTGATCGCCCACCTCGCCGGTTCGTTCGGCGTGGAGGCCCTCGGCCGCCACCCCCGCCGGGCGGCCCTCCACCCGGTGGTCGCCCTCCCCGATCCCGCCACGGGAGCCGACCGCCTCCCCGGCGCCTGGTTCGCCGTGGCCGGCGACCCACTGGTCCTCGAGGTCGTGGCTGCCCTCGGAGGGCGGTCGTTCACGGTGGCCGACGAGGACCGGCCCGCCCATCACGCCGCCTGCGCGGTGGCGGCCAACCACGTCACCGCCCTGCTGGGCGTGGTCGAGCGGCTGGTGGGCGCGGCCGCCCTGCCCCTGGCGCCCTACGTCGACCTGACGGCCGGGGCGGTCGCCGCCGTGGCCGAGCGGGGGCCGGCGGCGGCCCTGACCGGGCCGGTGGCCCGAGGCGACTGGTCAACCGTGGCTGCCCACCTGGCCGCGCTGGCCGAGGCCGACCGGCCCGCCTACCTGGCCGTGGCCGCCGAGGCCGCCCGCCTCGCCGGCCGCACCCTACCGGCCGGCCTCGGG
The DNA here is from genome assembly GCA_030448245.1 of Acidimicrobiales bacterium. Lineage (GTDB taxonomy): Bacteria > Actinomycetota > Acidimicrobiia > Acidimicrobiales > JAUJNH01 > JAUJNH01. Next base: position 195,666 of record JAUJNH010000003.1, on the reverse strand, counting down.
GTGGGGGGCGGCGCCGCCGTCGTCCACGAGAAGGCCGCCCTCCGCAAAGCACTCGACCAGGCCCGGGCCGCCGGCCTCAGCGTCGGGCTCGTGCCGACGATGGGGGCGCTGCACGACGGGCACGCCTCGCTGATCCGGAGGGCGGCCGCCGAGTGCGACCTCGTGGCCGTCAGCGTGTTCGTCAACCCGCTCCAGTTCGACCACTCGGATGATCTCGCCGCCTACCCCAGGACCCTCGACCGGGACGTGAACGTGGCCGTCGAGGCCGGTGCCGCCCTCGTCTTCGCCCCCAGCACCGAGGAGGTGTACGGACCCGGCGGCCCCGCGACCCTGGTCCACGTCGAGGGGCTCGCCGACCGCCTCGAGGGGGCCGCCCGCCCGGGCCACTTCGACGGCGTGGCCACGGTGTGCACCAAGCTGTTCGGGGTCGCCGGGCCGTGCCGGGCCTACTTCGGCGAGAAGGACTTCCAGCAGGTCGCCGTGGTCCGCCGCGTGGTGCACGACCTCGACCTCCCGGTCGAGATCGTGCCTTGCCCCACGGTGCGGGACCACGACGGGCTGGCGCTCTCGTCCCGCAACGCCCTGCTGAGCCCCGACGAGCGGGCGGTGGCCCCGGCCCTGCACCGGGCCCTGCAGGCCGGCGCCGGCGTGACGGTGGCGGGGGAGCGGGACCCGATGGCGGTCGCCGCCGCGGTCGCCGCCGCGCTCGAAGGTGAGCCCCGCTTCCGCCTCGACCGGGTGGACGTGGTCGACGGCGACACCCTCGAACCGCCTGGCGAGCACACGACCCGCCTCCGCATCCTGGCCGCCGCCTTCCTCGGCCGGGCCCGCCTGATCGACAACGTGGAGGTGTCGCGGTGATGCGCCGGCGGATGATGAAGTCGAAGATCCACCGGATGACGGTCACCGACGCCAACGTCGACTACGTCGGGTCGATCACCCTCGACCCCGACCTGCTGGCCCTGGCCGACATCCGCGAGTGGGAGCAGGTGGCGGTGGTCGACGTCGACAACGGCGCCCGGTTCGAGACCTACGTGATCCTCGGCGAGCCGGGGAAGGGCGAGTGCTGCCTGAACGGCGCGGCCGCCCGCCTCGTCCACCCGGGCGACAAGGTCATCGTCATCACCTACGCCGACTACGACGACGCCGACCTCGAGGGCTACACGCCCACCATCGTTCACGTCGACCGGGCCAACCGCCCGATCACCCCGGCTGAAGCCCAGCTCCAAGCAACCGTCGACTCCTGAACCTCGAGCGGCGCGTGCATCCACGGCCGGGGCGTCCCGCGGCAAGGGCTGCCCTCCGGTCGGCGCCGTTCACGACCGCCCGCCAGAACCGGACCACGGCGCCCGCAGCCACCTCCGCACGTCCGCGGTGCTGGTGAGCGCGGCGACCTCGCCACCGGCGGCCGCGAAGTCGATCAGGGCGTCCTCGATGGACGGCCGGTGCCGCTGGGGCCAGTGCCAGGCCCAGCCGAGGTTCTCGCGGTCGGCCACGTGGCGGAGGCCTCGGGGCAGGTCGCCCCGCCCCCGGTCGCGGCGGCGGAGGGGGCGGGCGAGCAGGCGGGGCAGCGTGACCCAGCGGGGAATGTCCAGGAAGACCGCCAGCTGTGCCCTGGCCAGGATCAGGTCGAGGACCTCGGGGTAGTCGCCCTCGATCACCCACCGGTCACCGCCAGCCAGGCCCTCCACCACCCCCCGCCACACCTCCGGGGGCGTCGGCCTCCAGCCCGGCCCCCAGAAGACGGCGTCGAGGTGGACGACCGGGAGGTCCCAGGCGGCCCCGAGGCGGCGGGCCAGCACCGACTTGCCGGCGCCGCCCATCCCCACCACGACCACCCGCTGCACCTGACCCACCCCATGATCATGCGGTAGAAGGGACCCGTGGACGTCGATCTCCTCGTGCTGGGCTCCGGGGTCGCCGGCCTCACGGCCGCGGTGCAGGCGGCGGCGGCCGGCCTCACCGTGGGCGTGCTCACCAAGGGCGAGCTCCACCAGTCGGCCACCCGCTGGGCGCAGGGGGGTGTGGCTGCAGTGCTGGCCTCCGACGACGGCGACAGCCCCGACGCCCACCTGGCCGACACGCTGGCCGCCGGTGCCGGGCTGTGCGACGTCGACGCCGTCCGCGTGCTGGTGGCCGAGGGGCCGGCCCGGGTCCACGAGCTGATCGCCACCGGGGCCGTGTTCGACCGCGACGCCGAGGGACTGCTCGAGCTGGCCCGCGAGGGCGGCCACTCGCACGCCCGCGTCGTCCACGCCGGTGGGGCGGCCACCGGCGCCGAGATCGAGCGGGCGCTGGTCGATGCGGTGCAGCGCACGGCCACCGTGCTGCACGAGGGGTGGTTCGCCCTCGACCTGCTGGTCGAAGCGGGCCGCTGCGTCGGTGTCGCCGCACTGGATCCCAGCGGGACGCGCCACCCGGTGGGAGCCCGCCACACCCTGCTCGCCACCGGAGGCGTGGGCCAGCTGTTCTCGGTGACCACCAACCCCGAGCAGGCGACGGGTGACGGGATCGCCATGGCGCTGCGAGCGGGGGCGGCGGTGGCCGACCTCGAGTTCATGCAGTTCCACCCGACCGCCCTGCACCACCCGGCCATGCCCCGGCCGTTGCTGAGCGAGGCCCTGCGGGGCCACGGGGCCAAGATCCGTGACGGCCGCGGCCGCCAGTTCGTCGACGAGCTGCTGCCCCGCGACGTCGTCACCCGGGCCATCACGGCCCAGGTGCTGGAGGAGGGGGGCGAGCACGTGTGGCTCGACGCCACGGGCCTCGAGGACTTCGCGCTGCGGTTCCCGACCATCGCCGCGTCGCTCGCTGCCGCCGGCCTCGACCCGGCCACCGACCTGCTGCCGATCGCCCCCGCCGCCCACTTCCTGTCGGGGGGCGTCCTGACCGACCTCGACGGGGCCACCTCGCGGCCCGGGCTGTGGGCCTGCGGCGAGACGGCCTGCACCGGCGTCCACGGCGCCAACCGCCTGGCGTCCAACTCCCTGCTCGAGGGCATGGTCTTCGCCCCCCGGGTGGTCGAGGCGGTGGTGGCGGGGCGCGACGGCCCCCGGGCCACCGGTGCCATGCGGTCGCACGTGGGGGATCCCGAGGGGCGGCCCGACGTGGTGGGGGGCAGGACCGCCCAGGGGCTGCCGGGCTTCCCCACCGGGCCCGAGCGGACGGCCGATCCGTCGAAGCTGCGGGAAGGGTTACAGCGGGCGATGACGAGGGGGGCGGGCGTGCTGCGCAGCGCCGGCTCGCTGGCCGCCACCGAGCACGAGCTGGCCGTTCTGGCCGCCGGCGCCGGTCCGCCCAGCGCCGACCCGCAGCTCGAGGAGGTGCGGAACCTGCTGACGGTGGGGCGGGCGCTGCTGGCCGCCGCCTCGGCCCGGGAGGAGACCCGGGGCAGCCACACCCGCACCGACTTCCCCGATCGCGACGCGGCCCGGCGCCATCGCCTGGTGTTCGGCGTGAGCGCCCCGGCGCAGCCGTGAGCTCGCTGGATCCGCCGCTGCTCGCGGTGCGGGAGGCGGTGGGCCGGGCGCTGGCCGAGGACCTGCTGCCCCTCGGTGACCTCACCGCTGCGCTGGTGCCCGCCGGCGCCACCGCCCGGGGTGCGTTCGTGGCCCGCCAGGACGGGGTGGTGGCCGGCTCCCTCTGCGTCCGAGAGGCGCTGCACCAGCTCGACCCTGCGCTGCAGCTGGACTGGCGGGCCGCCGACGGGACCGGGGTCAAGCCGGGTGAGGAGCTCGGCACGGTCGAAGGGGCACTGGCGTCGATCCTCACGGTCGAGCGGACCGCCCTCAACTTCCTCTGCCACCTGTCGGGCGTCGCCACCCTCACCCGCCGCTTCGTCGACGCCGTGAGCGGCCAGGCCACGATCTGGGACACCCGCAAGACGCTGCCGGGCCTGCGGGCGCTGGAAAAGGCGGCCGTGCGGGCCGGCGGCGGCCGCAACCACCGGGGCAACCTCAGCGAGATGGTGCTGGTGAAGGACAACCACCTGGCCGGCCTCGGCATCACCGAGGCCGTGCGACGGGCCCGGGCCAGCTGGCCGGGCCGCACCGTCGAGGTCGAGTGCGACCGGGCCGGGCAGGTCGAGGAGGCGCTGGCGGCGGGCGCCACCATGGTCTTGCTCGACAACATGTCGCCGGACGAGGTGGCCGGCTGCGTCGGGCTGGTGGGCGGGCGGATCCCGGTCGAGGTGTCGGGCGGGGTGACGTTGGAGACCGTCGCCGCCTACGCGTCGGCCGGCGCCGACCTGATCTCGACGAGCGCGATCACCCAGTCGGCCCCCGCCCTCGACATCGGGCTCGACCTCGACCTCGACCTCGACCTCGACATCAGCGGACGGGAGGGCTGACCGTGCTGCTGTGCGTCGACTGCGGGAACACCCAGACGACCATCGGCATGTACGGGAGCGACGACGGCGACGGCGAGCTGGTCGACCAGTGGCGGATCGCCACCACCGCCGAGCGGACCTCCGACGAGCACGCCCTCCTCCTCGACCAGCTCCTCGGCCTCCACGACCTCGGCCTCGACGACGTCGGTGGTGTGTGCATCGCCTCGACGGCGCCGGCGCTGACGGCCACCCTGAAGGAGATGTGCCAGCGCCGGCTGGGCGGCGCCGCGCTGGTGGTGGTCGAGGCCGGCGTGCGGACCGGCATGCCCATCCGCTACGACAACCCCCGGGAGGTGGGGCCAGACCGGATCGCCAACGCCGTCGCCGCGTTCGACCTCTACGGCGGGCCCACCACCGTGGTCGACTTCGGCACGGCCACCATCTTCGACGCCATCTCGGCCGAGGGCGAGTACCTCGGGGGCGCCATCTTCCCCGGCCTCGAGGTGAGCCTCGACGCCCTCTTCGGGCGGGCCGCCGCCCTGCGCCGGGTCGAGCTGGGCCCCCCGAAGCACGTGATCGGCCGCAGTGTTACCGAATCGATTCAGTCCGGCGTCGTCCTCGGCTTCGCCAGCGTCGTCGAGGGCATGTGCGACCGCTTCGACGACGCCACCGGCAACGAGGCGTCGGTCGTGTTCACCGGGTCGATGGCCGAGCTGATCTCCCCGGTCGTCGACCGGCCGGTGCACGTCGACCCGTGGCTGACGCTGAGGGGCCTCCGCCTCATCTACCGCCGGAACTGAACGACCGATCCCGCGGAGGGTGGTAGCCGGGAGGGAGGCGATGGCAGAACCACGGGCTGACCGCGCGGGCGCGCGGTCCGACCGGAACGGGCGGGGAGCCGGCGGCGGCTGCCGGTAGGTTGCGGGGTCGTGGCCATCCCGTACCGGTTCGAGGTGTCGGCCAGCGCCAACGAGGTGCACCGTCGGCACGGGGGGCTGGCCGACGGGGAGGAGAGCGGCCAGGGCGTCACCGTCGCCGGCCGGCTGATGCTGCGCCGGGAGCAGGGCAAGCTCGCCTTTGGCACCCTGCGCGACTGGACGGGCGAGGTGCAGCTGTTCGCCGGCGCATCGTGGACCGGGGACTTCGCTGGGTTCACGGGGCTGCCGCTGGGGACGTGGGTGGGTGCGGAGGGCGAGGTGGTGAGGACCCGCCGGGGTGAGCTCAGCGTCAAGGTGGCCCGCTGGCAGGTGCTGGCCGAGGCCCGCCGCGGCTTCGGCGACAAGTGGCGGGGCGTGAGCGACCCCGAGGTCCGCCTGCGCCAGCGCGAGGTCGACCTGTGGGCAAACGAGGGCGTCCGGGGCCGCATGCTGCTGCGCAGCCGGGCCATCTCGCTCACCCGGCGGTGGCTGGAGGACCAGGGCTTCGTCGAGGTCGAGACGCCCGTCTTCCATCCCGTCCAGGGCGGGGCCACGGCCAAGCCCTTCACCACCCACCACAACGCGCTCGACGTCGACCTGTTCCTGCGGATCGCCCCCGAGCTCTACCTGAAGCGGCTGGTCGTCGGGGGCTTCGAACGGGTCTACGAGATCGCCCGCGTCTTCCGCAACGAGGGGCTGTCCACCCGCCACAACCCTGAGTTCACGATGCTCGAGGCCTACGCGGCCTACTGGGACTACGGCGACATGATGCGCCTCACCGAGGAGCTGGCCGCCCACCTGGCTACCGAGCTGCTGGGCACCACCTCGCTCACCTACGCCGGCCGCGACCTCGACCTGGCACCGCCGTGGCGACGGGCCACCTTGGTCGACCTGGTCGCCGAGCACGCCGGCGTCGAGGTCGACGTGGGCATGGACATCGGCCAGCTGCGGGGCATCTGTGACGACCACGGCGTGCCGTGGAAGGAGCACGACGGGCCCGGCAAGCTGATCCTCGAGCTGTACGAGAAGACGACCGAAGGCCAGCTGTGGGGCCCTGTCTTCGTGTGCGACTACCCGAAGGAGGTGTCGCCGCTGGCCCGCGACCACCGGTCCCAGCCGGGGATGGTCGAGCGGTTCGAGGGCATCGTCGCCGGCCGCGAGCTGTGCAACGCCTTTTCCGAGCTGGTTGACCCGGACGAGCAGCGGGCTCGCTTCGAGGACCAGGCCCGCCAGAAGGCCGAGGGCGACATCGAGGCCATGGCCGTCGACGAGCCCTACCTGCGGGCCCTCGAGCACGGCCTGCCGCCCACCGGCGGCCTGGGCATCGGCATGGACCGGCTGGTCATGCTCCTGACCGGCACCGAGTCCATTCGCGACATCCTCCTGTTCCCCACCCTCCGCCCGGAGTTCTTCGGATTGACGGGGCATGACAAGGCCCAGGCTGTCGACTCTTCGAGCAGGAGCGCTGGCACCATCGCTGAGGATGCTGCTCAAGCTGCCGATTCGGTCGTGACGGGGACCGTGCCTCCCGATGTCGTGTGATGCGGGTCCTGGTCACGTGCGGCAGGTCAGCTCCGGTAACCGGCTCACCACGAACCTCGACCGCCGGTTCGGCCTTGGTCGAGCCGCCGGGGGTGCGGGCCTGTCAGGCTGGGTGCCGGCGCTATTCGACCGCGCCGAGGAGGCGGTGGCCGAGGGTGGCCAGCGCCTGGCGGACCGGAGTGTTCGGGAGCGGCTCGAGGGACGCCGCCGCCTCGTCGGCCAGGCGGCGGCCGCAGGCGATGGCCTTGGCCACTGCGTCGGTGGAACGCACCAGGCCCAGCGCCTTGTCGCGGCCGGCGCTGTCGATCGGCCCGCCCAGAAGGTCGTGCAGCTCGGGGCCGACCTCGCCGTCGGCCAGGGCGTGGAGGACGGCCAGGGTGTAGACGCCTTCGACCAGGTCGTGGCCGGCGGGCTTGCCCAACTGCTCCTCGGTGCGCACCAGGTCGGCGATGTCGTCGTACACCTGGAAGGTGGAGCCAAAGGCGTCGCCGAACGCCGTGAGCCCCGCCACCTGCTCGGCGGTGGCGCCGGCGACCAGGCCGCCGATGCGGCAGGCGGCCGACATCAGGGCGGCGGTCTTGCCGGCGATGGACCGGAGGTACTGATCCTCGGTCCGCTGCACCGAGAAGGCCGTCTGCAGCTCGAGGACCTGGCCTTCGCACATCCGCACGAGCGTGCGGGCCAGCACCCGCGAGACGTCGCCACCCAGGTCGGTGGCGATCTCGGAGGCCTTGCCAAGGAGGAAGTCGCCCGCCACGATCGCCACCAGGTTGCCCCACTTGGCGTTGGCCGACGGGACGCCCCGGCGGGTGTCGGCGTCGTCCATCACGTCGTCGTGGTACAGCGACCCGAGGTGCATCAGCTCGCAGGCGACACCGCCCTGGACGACCTCGTCGGTGCCGGCCGAGCCGCAGGCCGCTCCGGCGGCCAGGACCAGTGCCGGCCGGAAGCGCTTGCCGCCGGCCCGGATCAGGTGGACCCCGACCTCGCCCAGGAAGGCATCCTCGGTGGCCACCGCGGCCCGGAGGGCGACATCGACCCGGTCGAGGTCGCCGTCGAGATCGGGAAGGCCCAGGAGCTCGGCGACGTTCATCTGGGGAGACGGTAGAGGAAGCCCTCGACGAACCCCAACCTCCGCCGATGCCCCTCAGTGAGGGTAACGACCTCACCCCCCGGTAGACTCCCATCTTGTCCGCCTTCCCTCGAACGGAGGCACAGTGTTCGAACGCTTCACCGACCGAGCTCGACGGGTCCTCGTCCTGGCCCAGGAGGAGGCACGCCTCCTCAACCACAACTTCATCGGCACCGAGCACATCCTGCTCGGCCTCATCCACGAGGGTGAGGGCGTCGCGGCCAAGGCCCTCGAGTCGCTGGGCATCTCACTCGAGGCGGTGCGCGAGAAGGTGGAGGAGACCATCGGCTCGTCCGGGTCGTCGACCACCGGCTCGCCACCCTTCACGCCCCGGGCCAAGAAGGTGCTCGAGCTTTCCTCCGCGAGGCGCTGCAGCTGGGCCACAACTACATCGGCACCGAGCACATGCTCCTCGGTCTGGTCCGCGAGGGCGAGGGCGTGGCCGCCACCGTCCTGCAGAGCCTGGGGGCCGACCTCTCCCGGGTCCGCCAGCAGGTCATCCAGCTGCTGTCCGGCTACGGCCCCCAGGAGGCCGGCAAGGGTCCTGGCGCATCCGGCGCCGGCGCCGGCCCCTCGGCAGGCGCCACCGAGAACCCCCAGGGCAGCCCGGTGCTCGACCAGTTCGGCCGCAACCTCACCCAGCAGGCCCGGGAGAAGAAGCTCGACCCGGTCATCGGCCGGGCCCGCGAGATCGAGCGGGTCATGCAGGTCCTCAGCCGCCGCACCAAGAACAACCCGGTGCTGATCGGCGAGCCCGGCGTCGGCAAGACCGCCATCGTCGAGGGCCTGGCCCAGAAGATCGTCGGTGACGACGTCCCCGAGACCCTCAAGGCCAAGCAGCTCTACACCCTCGACCTTGGCGCCCTGGTGGCCGGCAGCCGCTACCGCGGCGACTTCGAGGAGCGACTCAAGAAGGTGCTGAAGGAGATCCGCACCCGCGGCGACATCATCCTGTTCATCGACGAGCTGCACACCCTCGTGGGTGCCGGCGCCGCCGAGGGGGCATCGACGCCGCCTCGATCCTCAAGCCGATGCTGGCCCGGGGCGAGCTGCAGACCATCGGGGCCACCACCCTCGACGAGTACCGCAAGCACCTCGAGAAGGACGCCGCCCTCGAGCGCCGCTTCCAGCCCATCAAGGTCGACCAGCCCTCGCTGGCCCACACCATCGAGATCCTGAAGGGCCTGCGCGACCGCTACGAGGCCCACCACTCGGTCACCATCACCGACCAGGCCCTGGTGGCGGCGGCCAACCTGGCCGACCGCTACATCGCCGACCGCTTCCTGCCCGACAAGGCCATCGACCTGATCGACGAGGCCGGCTCGCGCCTGCGGATCCAGCGCATGGCCGTGCCGCCGGCCCGCAAGGAGGTCGACGACAAGATCGGCCGGGTCCGCCTCGAGAAGGAGGGGGCCATCGAGCGTCAGCAGTTCGACCTGGCCAAGCGCCTGCGCGAGGAGGAGGAGGAGCTCATCACCCGCAAGGATGCGATGGACGCCGAGGCCCGCGCCGCCGGCCAGGACCTGTTCGACGTGGTCGACGAGGAGGTCATCGCCGAGGTCCTGGCCAACTGGACCGGCATCCCGGTGTACAAGCTCACCGAGGAGGAGACGGCCAAGCTGCTGCGCATGGAGGACGAGCTCCACAAGCGGGTCATCGGCCAGCACGACGCCCTCGCCGCGGTGTCCCGGGCCATCCGTCGCACCCGTTCGGGGCTCAAGGACCCCAAGCGCCCGTCGGGCTCGTTCATCTTCCTCGGCCCGTCCGGCGTGGGGAAGACCGAGACGGCCAAGACGCTGTCCGAGTTCCTGTTCGGCGACGAAGGGTCGCTGATCCAGCTCGACATGTCCGAGTACATGGAGAAGCACACGGTCAGCCGGCTCGTCGGCTCGCCTCCCGGCTACGTCGGCTACGAGGAGGGGGCCAGCTCACCGAGGCCGTCCGCCGCAAGCCGTTCTCCGTCGTGCTGTTCGACGAGATCGAGAAGGCCCATCCGGACGTGTTCAACACGCTCCTCCAGATCCTCGAGGACGGACGCCTCACCGACAGCCAGGGCCGCACCGTCGACTTCAAGAACTGCGTGCTGATCATGACCTCGAACCTGGGCACCGCCGACCTTCGCAAGGCCACCCTCGGCTTCGCCCGCAGCACCGAAGCGGTCACGTACGAGAAGATGAAGGAGAAGGCCAACGACGCCCTCAAGGCGCACTTCCGGCCCGAGTTCCTGAACCGGATCGACGAGATCATCGTCTTCCACGAGCTCACCCGCGACGAGGTCACCCAGATCGTCGACCTGATGATCACCCGCACCCGCACCCAGCTGGAGCAGCAGGGCCTCGGCCTCGAGCTCACCCAGGCGGCCAAGTACCTGCTGGTCGACAAGGGCCACGACCCGTCGATGGGGGCACGGCCGCTGCGCCGAGCCATCCAGCGCATGATCGAGGACCCGCTGTCCGAGAAGCTCCTGTTCAAGGAGTACCGGTCGGGCGAGACGATCATCGTGGACGTCGAGAACGACGACATCGTGTTCCGGGCCATCGAGGGCTTCGAGCCCCCGCCGGTCGAGGAGCTCGCCACCACGCCCAGCTGAACCGTTCCGAGCACAGCACGAGGGGGTCGATCGCGGCCCCCTCGTGGCGCGCTCAGGGCGAGAACAGCCCGAACGACTCAAAGGCCGGGCCGTGGACCATGGCGATCCGGCCGACGCCCTCCACGTCGAACGGGGGGGCCACGACCGCCCCGCCCAGGTCGGTCACCCGGGCGGCGGAGGCGTCGACGCTGTCGACCACGAAGTACACCGCCCAGTGGGCCGGCACCTGCGGGGGCATGTCGGGCGGGATCGTCATGGCGCCGCCGATCATCTGACCGTCGGCGTTCCAGATCGTGTAGCCCGCCATGGCGTCGTCGTCGGCCGTGTAGCCGAACACCGCCGGGTAGAACGCCTTGGCCTGGTCCACGTCCCGCGTCCACAGCTCGTTCCAGCCGACCGCCCCCGGCTCTCCGATCACCTGGGCCCCCGTGTGCGCCCCGGCCTGCCACAGCCCGAACGCGGCGCCCTCGGGGTCGGTCGAGATCACCATGCGCCCCTGGTCCATGACGTCCATCGGGCCCATCAGCACCGTGCCGCCGTGGGCGGTGACGGCCTCGGCGTGGGCGTCGGCGTCGTCGGTGGCGAAGTAGGTGGTCCACGCCGACATCGGGCCCTGCTGGGGGCCGATGCCGGCCACCGTCAGGCCCCGCAGGCGGGCGATGCGGTAGCCGCCGGCCGCCGGGTGGGCCTCGGCCACCTCCCAGCCGAGCAGCGACGAGTAGAAGGCAGTCGACGCCTCGATGTCGGGGCTGCCGAGGTCCACCCACGACGGGGTGCCAGGTGCGTAGCGGTCGCGTTCCATGCCCGGAGCGTACGACCGCCGGTCGCCACGGCACCGCAGCCCGGCGGCGGTAGCGTCCCCCGGGTGTACGAGCGGATCCTGGTGGGGAGCACGACGGGCGCCGTCCGCTTCCTCCTCGGCTCGGTGCCGAACCAAGTCAGCCACCACGCGCCCTGCGCCCTCCTCATCGTGCGCACGAGCTGAGATGGGGCATCGCCTCCAGCGGCTCGGGCCGCTCCTCCTGGTCGCCCTGCTCCTGCTCGTCGGCAGCGCCTGCCGGGTCGACGTCGAGGTGGGCATCGACGCCCGCTCCGACGGTTCCGGTCAGGTGCGGGTCGAGGTCGAGGCCGACAAGGAGGTCGTCGCCGCCGTCGACCTGTCCAAGGGCGTCCGGGTCGACGACCTGCGCCAGGCCGGGTGGGAGATCGAGGGGCCGACCCCCCGGCCCGACGGGGGTGCGCGGGTGGTGGCCACCAAGCCGTTCCGCGACGCCACGGGTGCCCAGCGGGCCATCGAGGACCTGAGCGGCCCCGACGGGCCCTTCCAAGGCTTCCGGCTGGAGCGCGAGCGCAGCTTCGCCCGCACCACCACCCGGTTCGTGGGCACCGTCGACTTCGCCAAGGGGATCGAGGCCTTCGGCGACCCGGCCCTGCGCCAGGCCCTCGGCGGCTCGGACATCGGCATCGACCTCAACCGCCTCGAGCAGGCCCTCAACGGCCCCATCGACCGCGCCGTCGGCGTTCAGGTTGCCGTGCGCCTCCCCGGCGACGTCGAGAGCAACGCGCCCGCCGAGACCGACAACGGCGCCCGCTGGGAGCTGCGCCTGCGCGACCGCGCCGACCTGACCGCCCAGTCCGTCGCCTGGAACACCGCGAACCTGGCCGGCGCCGCCGTGGCCGCCCTCGCCGTCCTCGGCCTCCTCGCCCTCCTCCTCACCAGCAGAAGCCCCCGCCGGTGACGTTGCGCCGCCGGTGATGTTGCGCCGCCGGTGATGTTGCGCCGTCGGTGATGTTGCGCCGTCGGCTCGCTTCGCTTGCCGCAGCGTCGCC
>JAUJNH010000003.1:0-183228 GCA_030448245.1 Acidimicrobiales bacterium | reverse complement strand
CCGCTCGGCTGACGCCTCGCTTTGGCGAGTGCTTCCCTCCGCAGTGATGTTGCGCCGTCGGCTCGCTTCGCTTGCCGCAGCGTCGCCTCCGCTCGGCTGACGCCTCGCTCCTGGCTCACCAGGCGGCGGAGGTGTAGCCGGTGGCCACCTGCTGGGGCTGGCCGCCGGCGAGGGCGGCGACGACGATGCCGTCCAGATCGCACACCAGCAGGTCGCCGCTGCTGTTCCAGTCGATCGTGGTGATGGTGGTGCTCGGTCGGCGGAGGAGGGAGGTGGCCACCCGGGTGCGGTCCGGGGTGAGGGCGACGACGACGGCATCGTCGCCCCGCTGCTCGACCAGGGTGAGGGTGGCGTCGGGCTTGAAGGCGGGGGCTGACCAGGTGACGCCGTCGGGGGCCGCCAGCCGGCGCACGCTGCCGGTCGCCACGTCGACGAGAGCCACGGTGACGGGTTCGAGAGCCGTGCAGATGTCGACCGCGACCTCGCGGCCGCTCGGCGACCAGGTGATGTTGCTGCAGGACTCGTCGCCGAGGTCGATGCGCCGCTCGCCGCCGCCGGTCAAGGGGCGCAGCACCAGCGAGGCCGGCTGCTCCGGGTCGGGCACCTGGATGAGCGCCAGCATCGAGCCGTCCGGGCTGGGCACGGCGCCGACACCCTGGCCCAGGTCCTCGACTTGCCCACCGGCCACCGGGACCCTGCGCAGGGCGCCGATGGCGGGCGTGCCGGCGATGTCGAAGTAGGCCTGCCGGCCGTCGGGCGAGACGGCGACACCGCCGATGAACGGCGGCGCCTCGTCGGCCGACGTCGACGGCCCGAGGTCGAACACCGTGCGGGGGGCCGCCGCCGCGCCCTGATCCAGGACCACCACCCGGCGGTCGTCTGCCGCGACGACCGGCGGCGGTGCGGCCCGGCGCGTGGTCGGTGCCGCCGCGGTGGCGGAAGACGTCTTGGGCACCGAGCTGGTGGGCGCCGACGCCGCGGTGCTCGGCACCTCGGTCGGCGTCGGCGCCGCCACCGGGTCCTCATCGTTCCCCCTGGTGGCGACGAGCAGGGCGACGACCAGCAGGACCACGGCGATGCCGATGGCCAGGCCCACGGCCAGGCCCCGCCACGACTGCTCGGACGGGCCCGAAGCAGAGGGACGCGAGGGGGGCGGGGGAGCACCCGGATCGGTGGCCAAGCCACCAGCCTGCCCGATGCGGAACCAGGTCACCAGCCGCCGGGGGAACGGGTGTTCGGTCCGCCGTCACGGCGGGCCGTAGCCTCGGGCTTCATGGCCAGGCTGCGCACCGTCCACCGCTGTCGCTCCTGCGGGGTGGTGGCCGCCCGCTGGCAGGGGCGGTGCCCGGGCTGCGGCGAGTGGGACGCCCTGGTCGAGCAGGCCGAGCCGGCGGCGCCGCAACCGGTTGCGGCCGTCGCCGGCCGGGCCCAGCGGATCACCGAGGTCGACGCCGCCGGCGCCGTGCCCCGGCCCACCGGGGTGGCCGAGCTCGACCGGGTCCTCGGCGGCGGCCTCGTCCCCGGCGGCGTCACCCTCCTGGGCGGCGAGCCGGGCATCGGCAAGAGCACCCTGCTCCTGCAGGTGCTGGCCCAGCGCTCGCGGCGCGAGACGACGCTCCTGGTGTGCGCCGAGGAGTCGGCGCCGCAGGTCCGGTGCCGGGCCGAACGCCTGGGCGCCCTGCCCCCCGGCCTCCACCTCCTGGCTGCCACCACCACCGACGCCGTGCTGGCCGCCGTCGAGGAGATCGAGCCGAGCCTGCTCGTCCTCGACAGCGTGCAGACGATCAGCGAGCCCGACACGGGGCAGAACCCGGGGTCGCCCGGGCAGGTCCGCGCCGTGGCCACCACCATGACCGAGCTGGCCAAGCGGCGGGCCGTGGCCGTCGTCCTGGTCGGCCACGTCACCAAGGAGGGCGACCTGGCCGGGCCGCGGGTCCTCGAGCACCTGGTCGACACGGTGCTGTCGTTCGAAGGAGACCGCCACCACGCCCTGCGCCTCCTGCGGGCCGTGAAGCACCGCTTCGGCGCCACCGGCGAGCTGGGCCTGTTCGAGATGGGCGAGCGGGGCCTGGTCGGCGTCGACGACCCGAGCGGGATGCTGCTCGGCGACCGCCACCCGGGGATCGCCGGCTCCGTCGTCGTGCCCGTCCTCGAGGGCAGCCGCATCCTCCTCGTCGAGGTGCAGGCGCTCGTCACCGACAGCCCGCTCACCAACCCCCGGCGCTCCGTGCAGGGCCTCGACACCGGTCGCCTGGCCCAGATGGTGGCCGTCCTGCACCGCCACTGCGACACGAACGTCGCGCCCCTCGACGTGCATGCAGCCGTCGCCGGAGGCGTCCGTGTCACCGAGCCGGCCGTCGATCTCGGCCTGGCCCTGGCCCTCGCCTCCTCCAAGGCCGGCCAGGCCGTGCCCCCCGACGTCATCGCCGTCGGCGAGGTCGGCCTCGGCGGCGAGCTGCGCCAGGTGGCCTCCACCCCACGGCGGCTGGCCGAAGCCGCCCGCCTCGGCTTCCGCCGGGCCGTCGTGCCCTGCTCGGCGCCGCCCCCGCCCCCCGGCATCACCGCCCTGCGCGCCGCCGACCTGCGAACTGCGCTCGACCTCGTCGGGCTGTGAGGCGTCCTGCATCCGACGGGTGCCTCCGATGGCTGCACGGGCAGGGCGGGCTCGGCTTGGCCCTTCCGCATGCCAGACTTCGCGCCCGATGGGTGAACCTCCCGCTGCGCCCATGCTGGAGGCCTTGGCCGCCGTGGCGCCCGGGATGCCGCTGCGCGAGGGGCTCGACCGCATCCTGCAGGCCGGCAAGGGCGCCCTGATCGTCGTCGGCGACGGGCCCGACGTCCTGCAGATCTGCTCGGGTGGGTTCCTCCTCGACGCCGAGTTCAGTCCCCAGCGGCTGGCCGAGCTGGCCAAGATGGACGGCGCCATCGTCCTCGCCCCGGATGCCAGCCGCATCGCCCGGGCCAACGTCCACCTGGTGCCCGACCCGTCCGTCCCCACGAACGAGACCGGCACCCGGCACCGCACGGCCGAGCGGGTCGCTCGGTTCGTCGACGTCCCGGTCCTCTCGGTCAGCGAGGACATGAACGTCATCACCCTCTACCGCGACGGCCAGAAGCACACCTTCGACACGATCGCCCGGCTGTTCAGCCGGGCCAACCAGGCGCTGTCCACCCTCGAGCGCTACCGCAGCCGCCTCGACGCGGTGTCGGTCGCGCTGAACGTGCTCGAGCTCGAGGACGGCGTCACCGCTCGCGACGTGGTGCAGGTCCTCCAGCGGCTCGAGATGGTGCGCCGCATCGCCGAGGAGATCGACGGCTACGTGGTCGAGCTGGGCACCGACGGCCGCCTCCTGCTGCTCCAGCTGGGCGAGCTGATGGGCGGGGTGCAGGACGACAGGAGGGCGGTCCTGCGCGACTACGTCGACGCCGCCCACGGCTGGAACCCGGAAAAGGCACTGGTGGCCCTGTCGTTGCTCCCGGCCGACGGCCTCCTCGACCCCAAGGCCGTGGCCCGGTCCGTCCGCCTGGTCAGGTCCGGCGAAGACATCGACGGGCCGGTCCAGCCTCGCGGCTACCGCCTGCTCACCCGCATCCCGCGGCTCGGCGACGGGCTGGTGGTCCGCATCGTCGACCGCTTCGGCTCGCTGCAGAAGGTGCTGCGGGCCAGCACCGACGAGCTGTGCGCGGTCGAGGGCATCGGTGAGGCGCGGGCCGCCTCGATCCGGGACGGCCTCGACCGGATCTCCGAGACCGCCAGGCTCGACCGCTCCTGACCCGCGGCCCGGCCTCGCGCTAGAACCGGGAGCCATGGCAAGGATCACGCTGCCTTCAGGCACACCGGCCGAGCTGGCCCAGCCGAGCCACGACGGGCTGATGTTCGGGCTCGTCGTCGTCCCCGACATCAACGGGCTGCGGCCGCTCTTCGACGACCTCGTCACCCGGCTGAGCGCCGAGCACGGCTGGTCGGTGATCGCCGTCGAGCCGTTCCCCGGGCGGAGCTTCCCGGAGGGCGACGTCGAGGCCCGCTTCCGGGTCCTGCCCGAGATGGACGACGACCGGCTCCTCGGCGACCTGGCCGCTGCCGCCCGACTCCTGCACACGGCCCAGGTTGGCTGCATCGGCTTCTGCATGGGCGGGATGTACGCCCTGAAGGCGGCGGGCACCGGTGCCTTCCACCGGATCTGCTCGTTCTACGGGATGGTCCGGGTGCCCGAGGACTGGCGAGGCCCCGGCCAGGGCGAACCCCTCGACCAGGTGAGCCGGGCTCCCGCCACGACCAAGGTCATGGCGGTCGTCGGCGGCCGGGACTCGTTCATCCCCCCCGAGGACGTCACCGCCCTGCAAGACGCCGGGGTCGACGTGGCCTTCTACCCCGAGGCCGAGCACGGCTTCCTCCACGACCCCACCCGGCCCACCCACCGGCCCGACGATGCCGCCGACGCCTGGAGCCGGGTCATCCCCTTCCTGACCTCCTGACCTCGTGACGTCGTGACCTCGTCGCCCGGAACCGGCTCGAGCGGAGACGGACGGCGCCGGCGCCGAGGCACGGCCTCCTGGTGAGTTGCGCAACAGAACTTGCAAGATCTGCAAGAGGGGCTCTAGCCTGCGGGCATCGCTGCCGACGACGTCGAGGCCACCGCCCGGGCCCGGATCCGGAGCCTGCGCCAGTCGCTCGGCTGGTCCCTCGACGAGCTCGCCCGGCGCAGCCACCTCAGCCCCTCCACGATCAGCCGCATCGAGACAGGGAGGCGCACGATCAGCCTCGACGTCCTGCTCGCGCTGGCCCGGGCGCTCCAGGTCGACCTCAACGCCCTGCTCGACACCCACCGGCATGACGACGACGTCGTCATCCGGCCCATCCCGACCATGTGGAGCGGCACCACCACGTGGCCCCTCAGCCGCCCCACCAGCACCAAGACCGCGATCAAGATGAGGCTGGAACCGGCAGCCGAACCCCACGACCCGCAGGTCCACATGGGCCACGACTGGTTCTTCGTGCTGTCGGGCCAGGTCCGGCTCACCCTCGGCGACCGGCAGATCATCGTCAACACCGGCGAAGCCGCCGAGTTCTCGACCATGACGCCCCACGCCATCGACGCCGTCGAGGACCCGGCCGAGCTGGTCATGGTCTTCGACCGTGAAGGCCACGGCGCCCACCTCCACCGCTCGGCCGAACCCGGAGCCTGACCCACCAACGCCGCGGCCGGGGCGGGGGATGATGGAGCGGTGGGCTACACCGATGCTCCCGAAGGCTGGTGGCAGGAGTTCGTGTCGGCCCTGCCGGCCCGCACCGCCAAGCTCGCCGTCGTCCGAGGCGACGGCAGCCCCCACGTCGCGCCCGTCTGGGTCGACCTCGACGGGGACGACATCGTCTTCCTGACGTCGGCCGACACCATCAAGGGCAAGGCCATCCTCCGAGACCCACGGGTCAGCCTGTGCCTCGACGACGAGCGCCCGCCCTTCAGCTTCGTCACGATCACCGGCACCGCCACCACGTCAGCCGACCCCGACGAGCTGCTGCGCTGGGCCACCACCATCGGCGGGCGCTACATGGGGGAGGAGCGGGCCGAGGCGGTCGGGCGCCGAAACGCAGTGCCACCCGAGATGGTCGTCCGGGTCCGGCCGACGAAGGTGGTGGCCAAGCTCGACGTCGCCGACTAGCGGGCCCGCCGCTCCAGCTCGTCGCGCTTCAGGATGCGGTAGCGGCGGTCGTTCACCGCCACCCACCCCAGGCGGATGAACTGGGCCAGCGCCTTGTTCACCCGCTCCCGGCTGGCGCCGACCATCCCGGCCAGCTCCTCCTGGGTGATCGGGAGGGCGAACTCGTCTTCGCCGCCGGCCAGCTCGAGCAACCGCTTCGCGGTGCGGCCGGTGACGTCGAGGAACAGCGAGTCGGCCAGGGCGGCGTCGGTGACCCGAATCCGCCGAGACAGCATGGTGAGCACCGGCCACAGCAGAGCCGGCCGCTCGGCCAGCACCTCGTGCAGCGGCTCGTAGGGCACGACCACCAGCTCCGCCGGCTCCAGCGCCCGCGCCCACGCCGAACGGCGGTCCCCGTCGAACAGGCCCAGCTCGCCGAAGAGGTCGCCGGCCTCCATCAGGGCCACGATCGACTCCTTCCCCTCGGGCTGGCGCTTCGAGATGGCCACCCGCCCGAAGCGGACGACGAACATCCGGTCGGCCACGTCGCCCTCGGCGAACGCCACGTCGCCACGGTGCAGGTGCTGCCTGGAGGTCGCCGCGAGCACCTGGGCCATGTCGTCGGGGCCGAAGGCCTGGAACAGCTCACTCTTGCGGAGCAAGGTGGCATCGTCCACCTTTCCAACCTATCGCCCGAGTTGCCCCGGCTCGCCGGTTTGTGGGGGCAGGCAGGAACCCGTACCCTTCCTCAGCCGTCACGTCCACGCCACCTTGGGAGCAGCATGCCGTTCGACGTCGGTGACCGGGTCGTCTACCCGCAGCACGGAGCTGCCGTGATCGAGAAGCGGGAGACCAAGGCCTTCTTCGGCGAGGAGCGCGAGTACCTGGTCCTGAAGGTCGCCTTTGGCGACCTCACGGTGATGGTCCCCGCCGACAACACCGACGAGGTCGGGCTGCGCGAGGTCATCAACGACGAAGAGGTCGAGGAGGTGTTCGCCGTCCTCCGCAAGAAGGAGGCGCGCATGCCCACCAACTGGTCCCGCCGCTACAAGAACCACGTCGAGAAGCTCAAGAGCGGCGACATCTACCAGGTCGCCGAGGTCGTGCGGAACCTGTCCATCCGCGACAAGGACAAGGGGCTCTCGGCCGGCGAGAAGCGCATGCTGAACCGGGCCCGCCAGATCCTGGTGTCCGAGCTCACCTTCGCCCTCGAGGTCGACGAGGAGACCGCCGAGAAGCGCCTGGACGACGCGCTGCCGTAGTTCCCCCCATGCTCCGGGGCTGCCGGCTCTTCCGGTCGGCGATCCTCGGCGTCCTCGGGCCTCCCCCGTCGCTGCGCTCCTCCTCCGGCCCTGCGGGCGCCTTTACCGATCACCGACCGGCCGTCAGCCCCTGCGCATGGGGCCTCGGCCTGGCGGACGGCTCCAGTGCCATGGGCCGGACGTGGTGGGTCCGGCATTGATGGGCCGGCGCTTGCCTGCTCTGCTGCGAGCAGCGGTTGGTCCGGGTCGCGCTGCGTAGGCTTGTCTGGTTGTGCGTGCTTGGGCCGTCGTTGTGGCTGGGGGGGCGGGGGCTCGGTTCGGGGGGGCGAAGCAGTTCAGTGTCCTCGGGGGGCGGCGGGTCGTCGACTGGGCGGTGATGGCGGCTGCGGCGGCGTGCGAGGGGGTGGTGCTCGTCCTGCCGGCCGAGCAGGTGGGGCGGGTGGCGCTCGACGTGCAGCCGGACGTCGTCGTCGCTGGCGGCGCCTCCCGTTCGGCGAGCGTGCGGGCGGGGCTGGCCGAGGTGCCAGACGGTGTCGACGCCGTCGTGGTCCACGACGCCGCCCGCCCCCTGGCCCACCGCGGCCTGTTCACGGCCGTGCTCGACGCCCTGGCCGCCGGGGCCGACGGCGCGGTGGTGGCGGTGCCGGTGGCCGACACGCTGAAGCGGGTCGGCGAGGACGGCGCCGTGGTCGAGACCGTCGACCGGGACGGACTGTGGGCGGTGCAGACGCCGCAGGGCTTCCGGCTCGACGTCCTGCGGGCCGCCCACACCGGCGACGCCGAGGCCACCGACGACGCCGGGC
Organism: Acidimicrobiales bacterium; assembly: GCA_030448245.1. Lineage (GTDB taxonomy): Bacteria > Actinomycetota > Acidimicrobiia > Acidimicrobiales > JAUJNH01 > JAUJNH01. Next base: position 175,523 of record JAUJNH010000003.1, on the reverse strand, counting down.
TGGTCGAGGCCGCCGGCGGCCGGGTGGTCGTGGTGGCGGGGGACCGGCGCAACCTGAAGGTCACCGACCCGGCCGACCTGGCCCTCCTCGAGGCGTTCGTGGGCCGGTGACGGCGATGCGGGTGGGGCAGGGCTTCGACGTGCACCGGTTCTCCGACGACCCCGGCCGGCCGCTCGTGCTGGGCGGGGTCGTGTTCGAGGGCGAGCGGGGCCTCGACGGCCACTCCGACGCCGACGCCGTGGCCCACGCCGTGGCCGACGCCCTCCTCGGCGCCGCCGGGCTGGGCGACCTCGGGTCGTGGTTCCCCGACGACGACCCGGCCACCGCCGGCGCCGACTCGATGGTCCTGCTGGGCGCGGTGGTGGCCGCCGTCCGGGCCGAGGGCTGGTCGGTGGCCAACGTCGACTGCACGGTGGTCTGCGAGGCGCCGCGGATCGGGCCCCGCCGGGACGAGCTGCAGGCGTGCCTGTCGGACGTGGTGGGGGCTCCCGTGACCGTCAAGGGCAAGCGGGCCGAGGCGCTCGGCGCCCTCGGCCGCCGCGAGGGGATCGCGTGCCTGGCCGTCGGCCTCCTGGTCGACCCCGGGGCGGCGGGGCCATGACACCCCCCGCCGACCGGCGCAGGAGCTCCGGCAGCGAGAAGGGTGCCGGCAAGGTCAGCGGCGGAGCGAGCGCCGCGGGCGGCGGCAGGCCCAGAGCCGGCGGGAGCACCGCGAGGGGCGGCAGGGCCGGGGGGAACGCCGGCGGCGGCGCCCGCACCGGCGCCGCCGGCCGGGCCGCGGTTCCCCGCACCGCGGCCGAGAAGGCCGTTGCCGGGCGGGCCGCCAAGGCTGACGCCAAGGGGGCGGCCAAAAAGGCGGCCCGGGCCGGTCAGGCCCGCGCCCGGGCTGCGACGGCCGGGGCGCCCCAGGCCGGCCCCCGCACCCGCAGCAGCGACCCCCGGGTCGGCCGGCCGGCCCGCGACGCCAGGGGGCTGGGGGGCGAGCAGGTCGAGGGGCGGCAGGCCGTGCGCGAGCTGCTGAAGGCGGGGCGGCGGCGGGTTCGCGAGGTGTGGGTGGCCGACGACGTCGAGCACGCCGAGATCGTCACCGAGATCGAGCGGCTGGCCGCCAGGGCCCGCACGCCGGTGCGCTACGTGTCGCGGGGCAGGCTGGAGCGGCAGGCCCGCACCGATGCCAGCCAGGGGGTGCTCGCCCTGGCAGCCGGGGTCCCCGAGGCCGACCTCGACCAGCTCGCCGCCGACCCTTCGGCCTTCCTCGTGTGCCTGGACGGCGTGACCGACCCCCACAACCTCGGCGCCGTCCTGCGCAGCGCCGAGTACGCCGGGGCCACCGGGGCGGTGATCCCCCGCCACCGCGCCGCCAACGTGACCCCGACGGTGACCAAGGCCGCGGCCGGTGCCGTCGAGCGGGTGCCCCTGGCCCTGGTCTCGGGGATGCCCACCGCCCTGCTGCGGCTGGGCGAGCGCGGGGTGTGGCGGGTTGGCCTCGACCAGGACGCTCCCGCTTCGCTGTGGGAGCTGGACGTGGGCCGGCGCCCGCTGGCCCTGGTCCTGGGGGCCGAGGGCGGCGGGCTCTCCAGGCTGGCCCGCCAGCGCTGTGACGAGCTGGTCAGGATCCCCAGAGCCGGATCGCTGGAGAGCCTGAACGTGGCGGCGGCCGGGGCGGTCGCGCTCCTGGCCGTGGCCCGGGCCCGGGCCGGCGCCGGCGGGGGAGGGCCGCAGGGGACCAATCCGCCCTCTCGGGACACCACCCCCTCGGGCCATTGACACCTGGGCACGGACTGGTTAGAAGTGACTAGCCCGCCATGCGGTGGGTGCGACCGATCCCAGGAGCAACCACCAAGCATGGCGCTGTCCCACGAGGACCCGGCCGGTTCGGAGCTGGCCGACGACGACCTCGTCGCCCGGTACCGGGCCGGTGATCCCGACGCCCTCGACGTGCTCCTGCGCCGCTACCGCCGCTTCGCCCGGTCAAAGGCCCGTGGCTACTTCCTGGCCGGCGCCGACGCCGACGACATCGAGCAGGAGGGGATGATCGGCCTCTACAAGGCGGTGCGCGACTACCAGCCCGACCGGGAGTGCGGCTTCCGGGCCTTCGCCGAGCTGTGCGTCACCCGCCAGGTCATCTCGGCGGTGAAGGGCGCCAACCGGCTGAAGCACCAGCCGATGCACCGCTACGTCTCGATCAGCGGCGTGGTCGGCGGCGAGAGCGACCACGAGCGGTCGATCGAGGACCTGCTCGACGACCACCACGTGACCGACCCGGCCGACGAGGTGTGCCAGCGCGAAGGCATGGCTGCCATGCAGGGCGCCATGCGCGACCTGCTCAGCGGGCTCGAGGTCGAGGTCCTCGACCTCTTCGTCGAGGGCCGTTCGTACCAGGAGATCGGCGAGAGCCTGGGCCGGCACGTGAAGTCGATCGACAACGCCCTGCAGCGCATCAAGCGCAAGCTCGAGCACCACGTCGCCGAGCGCGACGCTGGCGAGGGGGCCCTGGTCGGCTGAGCCGGCTCAGGGCCAGACCAGGGCCACGGCCAGGGCGGCCGCCGCGGCCAGCTCGGCCAGCGGGGGGCCGAACGGGTGGGCCAGCTCGGTGGTCCAGCGATCTCCGTGGCCGGCCAGGCGGCCGAGCGGGCGCCGGCCCGGGTCGGCCAGCGTCAACTGGGTCAGGTCGCTGGGATGGGCTTCGAGCGTGGCCAGCAGCGCTCCCAGGCCGACGACCCGGAACCCGCTGATCGAGGCCGCCCGCACCTCCTCGTAGCGGCCGACCTCACGGTCGGCCCGGTCGTGGAGGCCGACCACCGCCGTGCTGCCGGCCACCGAGCGCCGCAGCTGGTGGGTGGCCAGCCCGGACGGGTCCACCAGTGTGGTGGCCCGCGCCTCGACGGTCGCCGTGGCGAGGAGCTGGCCGTAGAGGCTGGAGAGCTGCCAGGTGGCGCCGCTGCGGACGGCGTGCACCACCGGCTCGGTCGTCAGGGTGCCGCCGCCGCTGGGCGGCGGCGCCGGCATCGGGTCGGCCGCCACCTGCCCCCAGCTCGAGACCCAGTCGACCCAGCGGCCGCCCTCCCATCGCCGCAGCTCGTGGCGGCCGCTGGGGTCCGGGTACCAGCCGTCGGGGACCTCCACCCCGCCGCAGCATAGGAAAGCTCAGCTGCCGGACCCGGGCGCTCCCGGCTTCAGGTCGAGGCGGCGCAGGAGCTGGGCGTTGGCCGCCACCACGAGGGTGCTGGCGCTCATCAGGATGGCGCCGACCGCCGGGCTGAGGACGATGCCGGCCCAGGCGAGGATGCCGGCGGCCAGGGGAAGGGCGGCCACGTTGTAGCCGGCGGCCCACAGCAGGTTCTGCACCATCTTGCGGTAGCTGGCCCGGGAGAGCTCGATCACCCCGACGACGCCGCGAGGGTCGGACGAGGCCAGCACCACGCCGGCGGCGGCGATGGCCACGTCGGTGCCGGCCCCGATGGCCAGGCCGACGTCGGCCCGGGCCAGGGCCGGCGCGTCGTTGACGCCATCGCCGACCATCGCCACCCGGCGGCCCCCGGCCTGCAGGTCGGCCACGGCCCGGTCCTTGTCCTCGGGCAGGACCTCGGCCACCACCTCGTCCACCCCGACCTGAGCGCCCACCGCGGCGGCCACCTCCTTGGCGTCGCCCGTGATCATCACCACCTCGACGCCCAGGTCGTGGAGGCGGCGGACCGCCTCGGCCGACTCCGGCCTCACCTCGTCGGCGAGCGCGAGGGCACCCACGACCTCACGGCCGGCGACGACGTGGAGGACGGTGGCGCCCCGGTCCCGCCACGCCCGCACCTCGTCCTCGAGCTCGGCGGGCTCGGGGATCGACCGCTCCCGCAGCAGGGTCGGCCCGCCGACGGCGACGGTGGCGCCCTCGACCTCGGCCTCGACGCCGCGCCCGGTGATCGACCGGAAGTTCGTGGCCACCGGGCGATCCGGACCGGCCGCGGCCACGACCGCCCGGGCCAGCGGGTGCTCGCTGTCGGCCTCCACGGCGGCCGCGAGCGCCACGAGCTGCTGCGGGTCCGCCGCCAGCCGGTGCCCGGCGACGACGGCGACGCCGGTGACAGCCGGAGCGCCCTTGGTCAGGGTGCCCGTCTTGTCGAACAGGACGGCGTCGATGCTCCGCATGCGCTCGAGCGCCAGGCGGTCCTTGACCAGGATGCCGGCCCGGGACGACACGGCCGTGGACAGCGACACCACGAGCGGGATGGCCAGGCCGAGGGCGTGGGGGCAGGCGATCACCAGCACGGTCACGGTTCGGGTGACGGCGTCATCGACGTCGCCGAGCAGCGTCCAGGTCGTGAAGGTCACGGCGCCGGCGGCCACCGCCACGTAGAAGAGGACGGCGGCGGCCCGATCGGCCAGCGCCTGGGCCCGCGAGCGCGTCGCCTGGGCCGCGTCCACCAGCCGGCGGATCCCGGCCAGCGCAGTGTCCTCGCCCACCGCGGTCACCCGCACCCGCAGGGCCGAGTCGGTGGTGACGGTGCCCGCCACCACCCGGTCGCCAGCGCCCTTGGCCACCGGGCGGGACTCACCGGTGACGGTCGACTCGTCCAGCTCGGCCTCACCCTCGACGACCACGCCGTCGGCCGGTACCCGGGCACCCGAGCGGACGAGCACGATGTCGCCGACCCCCAGGCTGGCCAGGGGGACCGTCGCCACCTGGCCGTCCACTCCCACCACCTCGGCCTCGTCGGGCAGCAGCTCGGCCAGCGCGTCGAGCGCGTTCTGCGCCTCGCCGATCGCCTTCATCTCCTGCCAGTGGCCCAGCAGCATGATGGTGACGAGGAGGGCCAGCTCCCACCAGAAGTCGAGGTCGAGCAGGCCGACCTCGGTGAGGGCGCTGGCGACGAAGGCCACCAGGATGGCCATGCTGACGAGCAGCATCATCCCTGGCTGCCGGCGGCGCAGCTCGGACCACCCGCCGGTCAGGAAGGGCCACCCGCCGTAGAGGAAGACGGCTGTGCCCAGGACGGGGGAGACGAGGTCGGCACCGGGGAAGCTCGGCGGGGTGTAGCCGACGAGCTCGGCGAACATGTGGCTGAAGGCGACCACCGGCACCGTGAGGACCAGGCTGAGCCAGAACCGGGAGCGGAAGGCGGCGGCGTGGCCGCCGTGGCCTCCATGCCCACCGTGGCCGCCCTGCCCACGGTGCCGGTCGGAGTCCATCGGCTCGCTCTGCTCGGGGTGGCCCTCGTGGGCCGCAGCGTCGTCCGGGGCCAGCTCAACGCCCATGTCGCACCTCCGAGACCGGGAACCTGCGAATACCCTAGGGGGGTATCAGGCTCCTGTCAAGTACCCCCGGGGGGTACCTGCCCACGGCCGCTGGAGCCGGGTGTCGGACTCGAACCGACGACCCCTTCTTTACAAGAGAAGCGCTCTACCAGCTGAGCTAACCCGGCGTCGCCGGGCCAGCGTACCGAGCCTGTCCGCCGGAGGAGGCCGTTGCGGTGCAAAGATGAGCGGGATGACGCTGACGGACAAGGAGCGGGCCGTGCTCGACCTCGAGCGCTCGTGGTGGGTCGGGGCCGACGCCCCGGTCACCAAGGGCGAGGCGATCGCGGCCCTCGGGCTGTCCCGGGCGCAGTACTACTCGCTGCGCGACAGCGCGGTGGAACGGCCCGAGGCCGAGGCCTACGACCCGTTGGTGGTGCGCCGGGTGCGCCGCGACAAGGCCGCCCGCCGTCGTGCCCGGTTCGAGGGCCGCCAGACCGGGGATCCGCGACGATGAGTCGTCAGGCACCGCCCGGTGCCGAGGCGGCGACCTGGAAGGGCTTGGTGATCATCGGCGGTGCCGTGCTCCTCGGCTTGGCCGTCACGGCCAGCTTCGGCGACCAGACGACCGCCATCGGGTCGTCACCCGCGGGCACCGAGGCACCCCGCACCAGGGTCACCCCGGCGCCCAACAGCACCGTGCCCGCCACCACCTCCTCCACCAGCACGCCGCTGCGGGACCCGAAGGACGTGCGGGTGGTCGTGGCCAACGCCACGGCCACCAGCGGCGGCGGCAAGAAGGTCATCGACGCCCTCAAGCCGGCCTGCTACGCCGTGCAGCTGCCCGTCGACGCCACCGCCAAGGTGAAGGAGGAGAAGCGGCCCACCACCACGGTGTACTCGACCCCCGGCTACGAGCGCGAGGCCGCCCAGATCACCACCCGGCTCGGGCTGGGGACCACGGCCAACGCCGCCCTGCCGCCCGACCTGCCCATCCCGAAGTCCGGGGTCCCGACCTTCAACGTGCTGGTCCTCGTCGGCCAGGACCTGGTCGACACCCCACCGCAGCCGCTCCCTCCGTGCGAGGGGGCAAGCACCCGGGGGTCGAGCACCACCACCTCGGGCAGCCGGCGGGGGACGACCACGACGAGGAGGAGCACGGCCACCACGGCCAGGGCAACCACCACGACCAGGGCCTCGACCAGCACGACCAAGGCCACGACCACCGCGCCCTGAGCGGTCAGCGCCTCAGGAGCGCTTGGTGGTGGAGGTGACCTCGAGCTCGAGGCGGCCCCGCACCGGGTCGCCGGCCAGGCCGGCCGGGGGCAGCAGCCGCAGGGCGTAGGACGCCCGGGTGGTGGACCGGGCCGCCTCGATGGCGCCGTCGGCCAGGTTGTGGCTGGCCGTCGAGCTGGTGCGCTGGGTGCCCTCGAAGGCCGCCTCGCTCTTGCCGGGCGAGCCGGTCCGCCGGACGACCCGGAGGCTGCTGTCGGTGGTGATGGTGGCGGCCTTGCGTCCCGACACCACGCCGAGGCCGGTGAGCCGGCCCTCGCCGACGAGGCGGGACGGCGTGCTGGCCGGCAGGTTGAGGGGGCTGTCGACCCGCCACCGCTCGCCAGGTCGCAGCGGGCGGTCGGGTGGCGCCCCCACGGCGGCCGGAAAGACCTCGGCCACGCCCAGGTCCCCGAGGGCGGCGGCGTCCTTCCCCGAGAGCGGCTCGAGCCCCACCAGCTGGGCGGCCCGGTCGAGCCGGACCAGCACCGTCCGCTCGTCCTCCGGGGTCGTCCGCAGCACGACCTCCACCACGCTGCCCTCGTCGCCGCTCGTCAGGACCCGCTGCTCCACCTGGAGGGTGGCGGTGACGTCGCGCGACACCGGCGCCTGGCCGTCGACGTCGAGGGTCGAGCGCGTGCGCACCTGCACCTGGTAGCCGTAGCGGGCGCCGACCCGTGGGCGGAAGGCGATCCGGACGGTGCCGGGGGCGCAGGCCGCCAGCGTCGTGCTGGCGACGGCCGACGCCGTGACGACGGCCAGCCCGGCACGGCGGCGGCGACCTGGCATCGCCCAGAGAGTACGTTCCAGGCCAGTGGACCTCCTCGCACCGCTGCTGGCCGACCCGGCCGTCGCCTGCCTGCTGTGTGACTGCGACGGGACCCTCGCTCCGATCGTCGACGACCCGGCCACCGCCGCCCCGCTCCCCGCCTCGGTCACCGCCCTCCACCACCTGGCTGGCCGGCTCGGCCGGGTCGCCGTCGTCTCGGGGCGGCCGGCGGCCTGGCTCCACGACCGGTTCGGCGACGGGCTGGTGCTGTCCGGGCTCTACGGGCTCGAGCGGGTGGAGGCCGACGGGGCGGGCGAGGTGGTCGAGCTGCCCGAGGCCGAGCCCTGGCGCCAGGTGGTGGCCGAGGTGGCCGAAAGGGCCGAGGCGGCTGCTCCGGCCGGCGTGGGCGTCGAGCGCAAGGGCCTGTCGGTCACCCTGCACTTCCGCACCGCCCCTGAGCACCGCTCGTGGGCCGAGGGCTTCGCGGCCGACGAGGCGGAGGGCACCGGGCTCGAACGGCACGGAGCCAAGGCCAGCGTCGAGCTGCGCCCGCCGCTTCCCGTCGACAAGGGGACCGCCGCCCGCCAGCTGGTCGAGGGGTTCACGGCGGTCGCCTACCTGGGCGACGACGCCGGCGACCTCCCCGCCTTTTCCGTCCTCGACGAGCTGGCCGCGGGCGGGGTGGCCACCGTGAAGCTGGTCGTCGACTCGGCCGAGCTGGCCGACGAGGTGCGGGCGGCCGCAGACGCCCTGCTCGACGGCCCCGACGACGTGGCCGACCTCCTCAGCCGGCTGGCCTCCTCGCTGCGGTGAGCTGGAGGGCCAGCCAGTCGGCCGGCGTGCGGGCGGTGGCTGCGGCTCGGACCCGCGAGGCCCGGTCGGCCCGCTCGTCGGCCCCCATCGTCAGGGCCCGGTGGAGGGCGTCGGCCGTGCCCACCAGGTCGAACGGAGGCGCGGCGAGCGCGCCCGCCTCGCCCAGCTCCTCCCACACGCCGGCCTGGGGCGACAGGCACAGCGCGGCGTGGCGCCGGTTCACGATGGCCTGCTCCTTGGCCACGATGTTCAGGCCGTCGCGGACGGGGTTCACCAGCACGACGTCGGCCCGGCAGAGCGCGGCCACCGACCGCGGGAAGTCGTCGTCGGTGACCAGGTGCACGACCGGGCCCCACCGGTCGTTGACCCGGGCCGCCTCGGCGACGACCGCCCGCCGGTAGGCCGCGTACTCGGGCAGCGACTCCCGGCTGGGGTAGCAGCAGGCCAGGAACAGCACCTCGCCCACCAGCTCGGGGTGCTCCTCGAGCAGCAGGTCGAAGGCCGAGAACCCCCGCACCACGTTCTTGGAGAGCTCCATCCGGTCCACCCGCACGACGAGCCGGCGGTCGCCGGCCAGCTCGTCCAGCTGGGCCAGGTGGCGAGCGCACTCGTCGCCGGCCGCCACGCCGCCGACGTCGTCGGGGTCGACCGCGGCGGGGGCCACGAAGGTCGAGGGGGCCCCGACGCCCGCCTCGGCGCAGCAGGCGAGGAAGGCCCGCTCCCAGCGGGTGGCGTGGAAGCCCACCGCCCCGTGGCCGGCCAGCCCCTCGAGCAGCTGGCGCCGGGCCCCGGCGGGGAGGACGGCCAGCCCGTCCGGCCAGCAGAAGGGCGTGTGGGCGAAGTGGGCGGTGGCCAGGTCCGGCCGGTCCTGGGCCAGGAAGCCGCCGACGAGCGACAGGTGCAGGTCGTGGACGATGACGGTGGCCCCGTCGGTGGCCTCCTCGGCCACGGCGGCGGCGAAGGCCCGGTTCACGCTGACGTAGGCCTCCCACGCGTCGTGCCACGAGCGGCCGAGCGACGGCGTCAGGGACCGGTTGTCGAGGCCGTGGTAGGCGAACCAGAGCGTCTGGTTCGAGATGACGTCGTAAAAGGCGCGGTAGTCGTCTTCGTCGACGGCGAGGAGCCGGACGCGCACCCCCTGGCTGTCGACCGGTCCGTTGGCTGCAGCCTTCCGGTCGCCCTCGCCGATCGCTGCCGCGATCCAGGTGTCGGCGCCGGCGGCCTCACCCCGGCCGGCTGCCCTGGCCCTCGCCGCCAGCGCCGGCCCGAGGGTGGAGATCAGCCCGCCGGCGCCCCGCCGGGCCACGAGGTCGCCGCCGTCGTCGACCCGGTAGGAGACCGGCCCTCGGTTGGACACCACTACCAGGTCGTCTTCCACGGCGTCATCATGCAACTGGTGCCGCGCCTCCTCGCCAGTCCGGACAAGTTCCGCTCGACCCTCGACGGCCCGGCCGCAGCCGCGGCCATCGCGGCCGCCGGGCGGGCGGCGGGCTGGGAGGTCGAGGAGGTGCCGGTCAGTGACGGCGGCGAGGGCTTCCTCGACTGCTTCGCGGGCCGGGGGCGGCTGCGCACCACCTCGGTCCAGGACGCCCTGGGGCGGCCCGTGCGGGCCCAGTGGATGCTGCTCGACGGGGGGCGGACCGCGGTGGTCGAGACGGCCCGGGCGATAGGGCTGGCCCAGGTCGGCGGCCCCGAGGGCAACGACCCGCTGGCGGCGTCGTCGACCGGCGCCGGCCAGCTGCTCGCCGCCGCGGTGGCCGAGGGGGCCCGCCGCCTGCTGGTCGGCCTGGGGGGCTCGGCCACGACCGACGGGGGGGCGGGGGCGCTGGTCGCCCTCGGGGGCGGAGCCCGCCTGGTCGGCGTCGACGTGGCGGTGGCGTGCGACGTGACCACCCGGTTCGTGGACGCCGCCCGGACGTTCGCGCCGCAGAAGGGGGCCAGCCCGGCGCAGGTGGCGCTGCTCGAGCGGCGCCTCCAGCGGATGGCCCAGGAGCTCGAGGCGATCGGCGGGATCGACGTGCGCGACCTGCCGGGCTCCGGGGCGGCCGGTGGCCTGGCCGGCGGGCTGGCCGCCGTCGGGGCCAGCCTGGTCCCCGGCTTCGAGGTGGTGGCCGAAGCCCTCGACCTGGCCGAGCGGGTGGCCGCCGCCGACCTGGTCGTGACCGGCGAGGGCCTGCTCGACGAGCAGAGCTTCTCGGGCAAGGCCGTGGGCGGGGTCGCGGGGCTGGCCGCCGCCGCCGGCGTGCCCGTGGTGGCCGTCGTCGGCGAGGCCGATCCTGACGTCGAGGTGCCACCCGGCGTCGAGGTGGTCTCGCTCGTCGCCCGGGCCGGCTCGCGCCGGGCCAGGGACGAGGCGGCGGCCTGCCTCACCGAGGCCGTGGCCTTCGTGCTTGCCGAGCGCGCCGGCGGCGCGGCAGACTGATCGGCAAAGCCATCCATCCAGAGCGGTCGAGGGACGGGCCCGACGACGCCGCGGCAACCAGCAGGCTCTTCGCGAGCAGCCAGGTGCCAATGCCCGAACGATGAAGGTAGGAGTCCTGCGATGACCTTTGTGACCGGTCTCACCTGTCGGGAGTGCGGCCGCGGCTACCCGGCCGAGGCGCTGCACGTCTGCGATTTCTGCTTCGGCCCGCTGGAGGTGGCCTACGACCTCGACGCCGTGCGGGCCTCGATCAGCCGCGAGGTGGTCGAAGCCGGCCCCCGCACCATCTGGCGCTGGGCCCCCCTCCTGCCGTCCACCCCGCCGGGCGCGGTCGACCTCGGGGCCGGCGGCACGCCCCTCATCAGGGCCGAGCGGCTGGCCGCCGAGCTGGGCCTGGGCGAGCTGTGGGTCAAGGACGACACCCGCAACCCCACCGGCTCGTTCAAGGACCGGGTGGTGTCGGTGGGGCTGGCAAAGGCGCGCGAGCTGGGCTTCAAGGTGGCCGCGTGCGCCTCGACCGGCAACCTGGCCAACTCGGTGGCGGCGCACGCGGCCCGGGCCGGCATGCGATCGATCGTCTTCATCCCCTCCGACCTCGAGCCGGCCAAGATCACGACCACGGCCATCTACGGGGGGACGCTGGTGGCGGTCAGGGGCTCCTACGACGACGTGAACCGGCTGTGCGCCGAGCTCACCTCCGAGCAGCCCACGTGGGCCTTCGTCAACGTCAACGTGCGCACCTACTACGCCGAGGGCTCGAAGACCCTGGCCTTCGAGGTGGCCCAGCAGCTGGGGTGGCAGGCCCCTGACCACGTCGTCGTGCCCGTGGCCAGCGGCAGCCAGCTGTGCAAGATCGACAAGGGGTTCCGCCAGCTGGCCCAGGTCGGCCTCATCCTCGAACACCCCGTTCGGGTCTCGGGCGCCCAGGCCGAGGGCTGCTCACCGGTGGCCACCGCCTTCTCCCACGGGTGGGACACCTTCAAGCCCCAGCGCCCCGCCACGATCGCCAAGAGCCTGGCCATCGGCAACCCGGCCGACGGCACCTACGCCCTCGACGCCGTCCGCCGCAGCGGCGGCGCCTTGGCGTCGGTCACCGACGACGAGGTCGTCGAGGGGATCCGGCTGCTGGCCCGCACCGAGGGGATCTTCGCCGAGACGGCCGGCGGCGTCACCATCGCCACGCTGGCCAAGCTGGCGGCGGCCGGCGTCGTCCGCTCCGACGAGCGGGTCGTCGCCTACGTCACCGGCCACGGCCTGAAGACCGTCGACGCCGTCAGCCCCGTCGTCGGCCCCACCGCCACGATCGATCCCACCATGGAGGCCTTCGCCGAGGCCGTCGACTTCCAGGAGGCTTGAGCCATGCCCACCGTCCGGATCCCCACCCAGCTGCGCACCCTCACCGGGGGCGAGGGCACGACGACCGTCGAGGGCTCGACCGTCAGCGAGGTGCTGAAGGCCCTCGACGCCGCCCACCCCGGCTTCGCCGAGCGGCTGTACGACGAGTCGGGCAGCCTGCGCCGCTTCGTGAACGTCTTCGTGGCCGACGAGGACGTCCGCTTCCTCGACGGCCTGGCCACCCCTGTCCCGGCCGACGCCACCGTCTCGATCGTCCCCGCCGTCGCCGGCGGCTGACCGGGCGGCGCCGCCGGACGGGGGCGGCGGTCCAGCCGTTACCTCGGGACGGTGGCCTCGATCTCGATGGTCACCGCGTTGGCCAGCTTGAGGGCGCCCATCAGGGCGCTGAAGGGCTTGATGCCCCAGTCCGACTGCTTGATGGTCGTCGTGCCCTTGGCCTTGCCGCCGGTGACGGTGATGTCGACCGTGGCCGGGCGGGTGGTGCCCATGATCGTGAGGTCGCCCTGCACGGTGGCGCCGTCGCTCCCCTTCGCCTGGACCTTGGTGGAGGCGAAGGTGATCTCGGGGAACTTGCCCGTGTTGAGGACCTTCTTGTCGATGTTCTCCTCGATGTCCTTGCGGTCCTTGTCGGACAGCGGCTTCGCCCCGCCGGTGCCCGAGATGACCTTGAACGAGCGGGTGTCGACGGTCGCGTTGACGGTCGAGCGGGACACGTCGTCGCCGTCGGCGCTCACCTTCGCCGACCAGTTGGTGGCTTCGATGACCAGGTCGTGCCCGACCTTCTTGGCCATGCCCTCGCGCGAGGTGAGGAGCCGGAAGGTGCCCTGAGCGGGCCCGATGTCGTGAGTGCCTGAGGGGATCATTCAGGCGACCCTAGACAGCGGGCCTCGGAGCCTTCCAAACGAGGTCGTGCCCGGGGGCGCGCACTTGGCTACCCTCACGCCGTGGCCCACGTGCTGGTGGTCGAGGACGACGAGGTCATCCGCGGCATGCTCGTGTTCCTGCTGGAAGGTGACGGCCACACCGTCGAGCAGGCCGCCGAGGGCGACGAGGCGCTCTCCATCCTGCGCCGCCGGACCCCCGACTGCATCGTCCTCGACCTGATGATGCCGGGCGTCGACGGCCTGACCGTCCTTCGGACCCGTCAGGCGGAGGGCTTCGCCGCCGATGCCCGGGTGGTCGTGCTCACCGCCCGGTCCGGCACCGACGACGCCGTGTGGTGCTGGGAGGCGGGCGCCGACGAGTTCCTCACCAAGCCCTTCGAACCCGAGCACCTCCTGCGCATCGTCCGGGTCCTGGCCTCCCTGAGCCCCGCCGAGGCCCAGCGGCGCCGCGAGCTCGGCCTGGCCCAGTCGCGCCAGCTCGACGCCATCGAGTCGGCCCTCCGGGGGCGCTTCTAGGGCTCGCCGGCCTCACCGCACGCCGGCGTCACCGCACGCCGGCCCGCAGCTCGACCGGTCTCGCCCTGGTCGTCCCAGTCCACCTCCTCGATCCTGCCACCAGGGGCGGGCTACCGCTCGTCCGGGCGACCCGCCGCTGGCACTCGACCTGCCCGGGCGCTAGCACTCACAGGAAGAGAGTGCTAACTTCTCCGGTGCCTTACGAACCTCTCGCAGGTCGTCCCAACGGAGGGAACAGCTATGTCCAAGTTGATCGCGTTCGACGAGCAGGCCCGGCGGTCGCTCGAGTCCGGTATGAACCAGCTGGCTGACGCCGTGCGGGTCACGCTCGGCCCGAAGGGCCGCAACGTCGTGCTGGAGAAGTCGTGGGGGGCGCCCACGATCACCAACGACGGCGTCTCCATCGCCAAGGAGATCGACCTCGAGGACCCGTACGAGAAGATCGGGGCCGAGCTGGTCAAAGAGGTCGCCAAGAAGACCGACGACGTGGCCGGCGACGGCACCACGACGGCGACCGTGCTGGCGTGGGCCCTGGTCCGCGAGGGCCTGAAGAACGTGGCGGCCGGCGCCAACCCGATGTCGCTGAAGCGGGGCATCGAGGCTGCGGTCGAGGCGGCGGTGGCCAGCCTGCACGACTTCGCCAAGAGCACCGACTCCAAGGAGCAGATCGCCCAGGTGGCGGCCATCTCGGCCAACGACCAGGAGATCGGCGAGAAGATCGCCGAGGCCATCGACAAGGTGGGCAAGGACGGCGTCATCACCGTCGAGGAGTCCAACACCTTCGGCATGGAGCTCGACTTCGTCGAGGGCATGCGGTTCGACAAGGGCTACATCTCGCCCTACTTCGTCAGCGACCCCGAGCGCATGGAGGCGGTCCTCGACGACCCCTACCTGCTCTTCGTCGGCTCGAAGATCACCTCGGTGCGCGACCTGCTGCCCCTGCTCGAGAAGGTCATGCAGTCCAGCCGCCCCCTGGTGATCATCGCCGAGGACATCGAGGGCGAGGCCCTGGCCACCCTCGTGGTGAACAAGATCCGCGGCCTGTTCAAGTCGGTGGCGGTCAAGGCCCCCGGCTTCGGCGAGCGCCGCAAGGCCATGCTCCAGGACATCGCCATCCTCACCGGCGGCCAGGTCATCACCGAAGAGGTCGGCCTCAAGCTCGAGGGCGTCACCATCGACCTGCTGGGCACGGCCCGCAAGGTCGTGGTCACCAAGGACGAGACCACCATCGTCGAGGGTGGGGGTGAGGACTCGGACATCAAGGGCCGCATCGCCCAGATCAAGGCCGAGCTCGACAACACCGACTCCGAGTACGACCGGGAGAAGCTGCAGGAGCGCCTGGCCAAGCTCTCCGGCGGCGTGGCGCTGATCAAGGTCGGTGCCGCCACCGAGACCGAGCTCAAGGAGAAGAAGCACCGCATCGAGGACGCGGTCTCCACCACCAAGGCCGCCGTCGAGGAGGGCGTCGTCGCCGGTGGGGGCGTGGCCCTGGCCCGCAGCCAGGCCGCCATCCTCACCGCGGCCGAGAAGCTCTCCGGCGACGAGGCCACGGGCGCCAGGATCGTGGCCCGTTCGGTCGTCGAGCCCCTGCGCCAGATCGCCGTCAACGCCGGCCTGGAGGGCGGTGTGGTGGTCGAGAAGGTGTTGGACCTGAAGGGCGCCAAGGGCCTCAACGCCGCCACCGGCGAGTACGAGGACCTGGTGAAGGCCGGCGTCATCGACGCCGTCAAGGTCACCCGCTCGGCCCTGCAGAACGCGGCGTCGATCGCCGCCCTGTTCCTCACCACCGAGGCCGTCATCGTCGACAAGCCCCAGAAGGACGCTCCGCCCGCCCCCGGCGGCGGCATGGACGACTTCTAGGTTCAGGTCGAAGCACGTCCGGGAGGCGCCCTTCGAGGGCGCCTCCGGCGCGCCTGGTGTGCAGTAAGGCCGGTAAGCGTGCCAACCTTCGGCATGGCCCGCCGCCGCCCCCTGCTCGTTGCGCTGGCCGCCATGGTGGCGTGCCTGGCGGCCGCCTGCACACCTTCGCAGTACGAGTTCGAGTCGAACAAGCGCCTGGGCGTGCACCTCAAGGTGCCGAAGGACTGGCAGGAGGTCCCCCAGGACGCCCTGTTCCCGCTGTACGAGCAGAACACCAAGCAGGGCTCGCCCGAGGCCTACCGGATCCTGAAGCAGGTCGTGTGGGAGAAGGCGTGGGACTCGAGCGCCGAGCCCTCGGTGGCCCACTTCGTCCTCGGCTCGGCCGACGCCCCGGTGGTCCGGGTGATGGTGCGCTCGCTGCTCGAGGAGGAGCGCAAGCTCGTTTCGGCCGAGTACGTGTCGAACCTGGCGGTCGGCTCGTACAGCCAGGACCTCCAGGGCTTCAAGGAGCTGCTGCGCAACCCCGGGACCAGTGAGCTGGTCAGCGCCGACTTCATCCCCCTTCAGGACGAGCAGCTCTCGCCCGATGGCTACTTCGGCGTGCGCCAGCTGTTCGAGGCCCGGAACGCGGAGGACGAGAGCCTCTACGCCGTGGCGTTCATCGGCCTGGTCGACGTCCAGCGCACCCGCCTCTACACCCTCACCATGCACTGCAACCGGCGGTGCTTCCTGGCCAACGAGAAGCAGTTCTCCGAGGTCCTCGACTCCTTCACCGTGAGGAAGCCCCTGACATGAACCTTCCGATGACCCCGCCGCCCACCTCGCCCCAGAGCCACGACGGCCCGCTCGGGTTCCACGGCAACCCGAAGGAGAGCGAACGGCCCACCCGCCGGCCGATGATCCTCCTCGACCGGGTCCGCTTCATCCTGCTCTTCCTCATCGCCTGGGTCGTGCTGGTCGTGGCCTCGATCGGCGACAACCCGCTGCTGTCGGTGGGTGACGGCATACGCCAGGGCCTCCGGTCCAACTGGTGGATGCTCGTCCTGGTCGCCCTCGAGGTGATCCGCCAGGTCCACTACTGGATCAGCGAGAAGTCGGCCGCCTACCACCGCTCCTGGCAGCGGTTCTGGAAGGGTTTCGAGGGGGCTCGGGGCAAGCTCCCGCCGCTCCTGCGCTACCGCCTGGCGCGGATCGCCCGCATCGCCGTCTTCCTCACCATCGTCTCGATCGTGCTGGGCAAGGTCACCGGCGAGTCGCCGCTCACCGCCCTGTTCAAGGCCCCCGCCATGGTCGTCCAGGCGCTGCCGGCCATCCTCCAGGTCGTCCTCATCATGCTGGTCGCCGTCGGCCAGTTCGTCGCCATCTTCTGGTACCTGTCCCGCGGCGGCGTCGAGACCTACATGCCCGACGAGATCCAGACCCGGTTCTCCGACGTGTGGGGCCAGGACAACGTCCTCCACCGGGTCAAGGAGAACGTGGCCCTGCTCGAGAAGCCCGAGCTGGTCGAGGCCAAGGGCGGCCAGGTCCCTCGGGGCATCCTGCTCTGGGGCCCGCCGGGCACCGGCAAGACCCTCATGGCGAAGGCCGTGGCCGGCGAGACCGGCAAGCCCTTCGTCTTCGTCGAGCCGTCGTCGTTCAACCAGATGTTCGTCGGCGTGGGCGCCATGAAGGTCAAGGCCCTCTACCGCAAGCTGCGGAAGCTGGCCATCCGCTACGGCGGCGTGATCGTCTTCTTCGACGAGGCCGACGTCCTCGGCAGCCGGGGCGCCCCCACCGGGGGGTTCGGCGGGCTGGGCGGTGCCGGAGGCAGCTCGCCCATCGGCCTCGACCAGTGCGGCGGGTTCGGCTACCTCTCCGAGCGGGCCCAGCTCAACGTGCTGCGTTCCAGCCCGGCCGGGGCCAGCCCGAAGCCGCCCACGCCGATCATCATGGGCGGCATGGGCGGCGGCGGCGGGATGGGCGTGCTCCAGCCCCTGCTCACCGAGATGTCGGGCATGGAGAAGCCGCGAGGCCTGGTCAACAAGATCCGCAAGCTCCTGGGCCTGCGGCCGGTCCCGCCGCCGCTGTACCGGATCCTCACGATCATGGCCACGAACCTGCCCGACGCGCTCGACGCGGCCCTCCTCCGGCCGGGCCGAATCGACCGGATCTTCAAGGTCGGCTACCCGCCGCTCGAGGGGCGGATCCAGACCTACAACGGCTACCTGCGCAAGGTCAAGCACGAGCTCACCGACGAGCAGGTCCGCCTGTTCGCCCTCACCTCGGGCCAGGCCAGCGGCGCTCAGATCGAGGCCTTCGTCAACGAGGCGCTGATCATCGCCATTCGCGAGGGCCGCGACACGATCACCTGGAACGACCTGACCCTGGCCAAGTTCCACCGGCGCTTCGGCCTGCCCGACCAGCACCAGTACACCGACCGTGACCGCCACAGCGTCGCCATCCACGAGGCCGGCCACGCCGTCGCCTTTTACCGGCTCGACTACACCAGCGTCATCGACGTGGCCAACATCGAAAAGCGCGGCCAGATCGGCGGCTTCGTCGCCCCGGCGCCGCTCGAGGACAGCGACAAGGACTGGACCCACAACCTGGAGATCAGCATCAAGGTGTCGCTCGCCAGCCGGGCCGCCGAGCGGCTCTTCTTCGGGGAGAACTCCTCCGGGGTCGGCGGCGACATGAACTCGGCCACGTCGCTGGCCATGCTGATGCTGGGCAACTGGGCGATGGGCGACTTCCTGGCCAGCCACGGCGCCACCTTCGAGGCCATGGAGGGGGGCCAGCCGGGGATGCCCGACCGGGCCGTCCACGACCGGCCGTTCGGCGCCCGGGTCGAGGCGCAGCTCCAGCGCTACTACGACGAGGTCTTCGCCCTGATGGAGGAGAACCGGACCGAGCTGTTGACCCTGGCCCACGCCCTCGAGGTGCACGGCGCCCTCAGCGGCAGCGACGTCGAGGCCGTGCTCAACAAGACCCAGGGGCCGATGGTGGACGGGCGGACCTACGCCGACCCCACGTTCGTCGCCGAGCTCGAGGCCTACCACGCCGAGGTGATCGCCAAGCTGCGCGAGAAGGGCCCAGTGGAGATCCGCCTGCCCCGCCGCGACCCGGTGCCCCAGCTGGCCCTGGCCGCATCGACGCCCTACCCCAACGGCAACGGGCACGGCAACGGGTGGGCCCCGCCGTGGCCGGCGCCGGCACCGACGCCGGCGCCTGGCGGGTGGGGCGCCCCGCCCCCGCCGCCGGCGTGGCCGCCACCGTCGGCGCCGCCGCCGCCGCCGCCACCACCCGCCTAGGGTCACCGGCCGTGCCGGAACCGCTCGGCCCCGGCGTCGGCTGGGGGGTGCTCCACCTGTTCTGCCACGTCCCCGCCAACGGGGTCGAGGCCGAGGCCGCCATCGCCGCCGTCAAGGCCTGCCAGGCCGACGAGCACCAGGTGGTCACCTTCGCCGTCCTCGGGCACAAGGCCGACGTCGGGTTCCTGGCGCTGGGCCCCGACCTGTGGCGGCTGCGCCGCCTCCAGGGCCAGCTGCAGCGGGCCGGCCTGGTGGTCACCAGCAGCTACGTCTCGCTCACCGAGACCAGCGAGTACGCCAAGGACCTGCCGCCCGAGATGGCGGCGCCCCGCCTCCACCCGCAGCTGCCGCCCGAGGGCATGCGGGCCATCTGCTTCTACGGCATGAGCAAGCGGCGGAACCCCGACGCCAACTGGTACGCCACGCCGTTCGAGGACCGCAAGCGGATGATGTACGAGCACGGCACCTCCGGCCGGGCGTTCCGGGGCCGGATCCTCCAGCTGGTCACCGGCTCGACGGGGGTTGACGACTGGGAGTGGGGGGTCACCCTGTTCGCCGGTGATCCCGCCGACCTGAAAGAGGTCGTCTACACGCTCCGCTTCGACGAGGCATCCGCCCGCTTCGGCGAGTTCGGGCCCTTCTACACGGGCATGGTCGCCAGGGTGGACGAGGTCCTGGCCGAGGTGATGGGCACCACCTGACGGGGACGTGACCACCGATGGGCCGCCTCCCGAAGCCGAGCACCGAGGAGGTGCTGCGCGCCCTGGCCAACCGGGCCCAGCAGGTCGTCGGCGGCCAGGGGGCTGCGCTCGGGGTGGTCGACGACGGTGTCGTCGACTGGAAGGTGGCGGTCGGGTCGGTCGACCTGGCCACCTACCGCAGCGGGCCTGACGGCTACAGCGCCTCGGTGGCCCGGTCGGGGACGGCCGACATCGTCGACGACGGCCAGGCCCTGGGCTGGCCACCGGCGCGCGAGCACGGCTTCCGCTCGGCGCTGACCGTCCCGCTCCGCTTCGCCGGGCAGGTCGTCGGCCTGGTCACGGTGGTCCACGACGAGCCCGGCCGCTTCACCGAGAAGAACGCGTCCCGCCTCGGGCTCGTGTCCGAGCTGTACGGGGTCAACCTGCTCGCGGCCACCGCCTTGGTCGAGCCCGATCGGCTGGTCGAGGCCCTCTCCGCCTCCGAGGTGCGCTACAGGACGGCCGAGGAGCGCTTCCGGATCGCCTTTGACAACGCCCCCATCGGGATGGTCCTCGGCGACTTCGAGACCCAGCAGATCATCTCGGTCAACCGGGCGCTCTGCCAGATCCTGGGTCGCGACGAGACCGAGCTCCTGACCACCGACTGGCGGTTGATCACCCACCCGGGCGACCTGGAGCGCGAGGCGCTCGAGTACCAGCGGATGGCGGCCGGCGACCTGTCGCCCTCCACGATCGAGAAGCGCTACGCCCGGCCGGACGGCTCGCAGGTGTGGGCGCTCTTCTCGGCGTCGGTCGTGGTCGGTGACCGGGGGCAGCCGTCGCTGCTCATCGGCCAGGTGGTGGACCTCACGGCCCGGAAGGAGGCCGAGACCCTCCTGGCCCACCAGGCCCTCCACGACCACCTCACCGGCCTGCCCAACCGGGCCCTGTTCCTCGACCGGGCTGCTCGGGCCATCGAGCTGGGCCGGCGCCGGGGGAGCGGGGTCGCCGTCCTGTTCGTCGACCTGGACCGTTTCAAGGTGATCAACGACTCCCTGGGCCACGATGCCGGCGACCGGCTGCTGCGGGCCACGGCCGACCGGCTGGCGGAGGCGATCCGCCCCACCGACACGCTGGCCCGGATGGCCGGCGACGAGTTCGCCGTGCTCTGCGAGGAGCTGGCGTCGGTCGAGGACGCCATCGGCGTGGCCAGCCGTCTCATCAGCTGCCTGGAGCAGCCGGTGAACCTGGGTGCCTCCGAGGTGGTGATCTCGGCGAGCGTCGGCGTGGCCCTGCCTCGCGGCGACGAGGCCGATCCCGACGCCCTGGTGCGCGACGCCGACACGGCGATGTACATGGCCAAGGAGAAGGGGCGGGGCCGGGTCGAGGTCTTCGACGAGGCCCTGCGCAAGCGGGCCGTGCGCCGCCTCGAGACCGAGAGCGGGCTGCGGCGGGCGATCGAGGCCGACCAGCTGCGGCTGGCGTATCAGCCCGAGGTCGACCTGCTCACGGGCCACCTGGCCGGGATCGAGGCGCTCGTCCGCTGGGAGCACCCCGAACGTGGGCTGCTGCCCCCCTCGGAGTTCATCGGCGTGGCCGAGGATACCGGGCTGGTCAAGGCCGTGGGGGCCTGGGTGCTGCGTGAGGCGGCGGCGCAGCTGGCCCGTTGGCGCCGCACCTACCCCCACATGGTGGAGGTGGCCATGGCCATCAACGTCTCGGCCCGCCAGCTCACCGACCCCGACCTCATCGCCGAGGTCGAGGCGGCCGTCGCCGCCGCCGGCGGGGGCGCCCCCCTCTGCCTCGAGATCACCGAGACCGCGCTGCTCGAGTCGGCCTCACCGGCCGGCGACACCCTGCGGCGCCTCAAGACCAAGGGCGTGCTGCTCGGCATCGACGACTTCGGCACCAGCTACTCGTCGCTCTCGAACTTCACCCGGCTGGCGCCCGACTTCTTGAAGGTGGACCGCTCGTTCGTGGGCGGCCTCGGCATCGACCCCCACGACTCGGCGATCGTGGCTGCTGTCATCAACCTGGCCCACACGCTCGGGCTGTTCGTGATCGCCGAGGGCGTGGAGTCGAACGCGCAGGTGGAGCGCCTGCGGGCGCTGGGCTGCGACCTCGTCCAGGGCTTCGTCGTCTCCAAGCCCCTCCCCGGTGACGAGTTCGAGCTGGCCCTGGTGGCGCCGGGCGAGGTCAACCACCTCGGCGACGTGGGCACCGAGGGCCGGAGGCCGCGCTGAGCAAAACCACGCCTCCGGTACGCTCACGTTCAGTGGCGCCGGATCCTCATTGGGGGCAGAGGTGGTGGCGTCCGGCGTCGTGCGCCGTCCTGGCGGGGGTTCTGGCGCTCCTCGCCCTGGTGGCAGCACCGGCGGCCGCCCAGACCGAGGACCCAGGCTCGACCTCCACCACCGTCGGCGCCGCCCCGGACCCGAGCGCCGGCGCCGTCCGGGGCAGGCTGCTCGACCTGAAGGAGACCGACGCCTCCGAGGACGACGTCCCGGTGCCGGGTGTGCGCATCACCGTGGAGGACAGCGACGGCCAGGAGGCAGGCACGGCCGAGACGGACAGCGGCGGGCTGTTCCGGATCCCGCTGCCCGGCGAGGGCACCTACACCGCCAAGCTCGACGAGGACTCCCTCCCGGACGGCGTCTCGGTCGCCGACGACGAGATCGAGTTCACCCTCGGACCGGGCCAGTCCCGCACCCTGCTCTTCGCGCTCAACGCCCCGAACCGTCGCACCGAGGGCAAGGTGGACCTGTTCCTCCAGTCGCTCGTCGACGGCACCTACTTCGGCCTCCTCCTGGCCCTGGCCTCGGTCGGGCTGTCGCTCATCTACGGGACGACCGGCCTGGTGAACTTCGCCCACGGGGAGCTGGTCACGATGGGGGCGATCTTCGCCTTCTGGTTCAACCAGACCTTGGGCTGGCCCCTCATCCTGAGCGGCGTGCTGGCCGTTCTCGCCACGGGCGCGGTGGGCTGGCTCCTCGACGCCGCCTTCTGGGGGCCGCTGCGCCGGCGGGGCACCGGGAACACGGCCCTGATGGTCATCTCGATCGGCGTGGCCCTCGCCGTGCTCAACCTGTACCTCTACGTGTTCGGCGGGCGGACGCGGCCGTACGCCGACTACCGGGCCCAGCCGGCCATCGACTTCGGGACGGTGTCCCTCCCGCCGAAGCGGATCATCGGAGCGCTGCTGTGCCTGTTCTTCCTGGTGGCGGTGGCCACCGCCCTCCAGCGGACGCGCACGGGCAAGGCCATGCGGGCCATCTCCGACAGCCGTGACCTGGCCGCCTCGTCGGGGATCAACGTCGACCGGGTCATCCGGTTCGTGTGGCTGTTCGGCGCCGGCCTCGCCGCCCTGGGGGGCATCCTGTTCTCCCTCAGCCAGGACGTGAACTTCGAGCAGGGGTCGTCGATGCTGCTGCTCCTGTTCGCCGCCATCACCCTCGGGGGGCTCGGGGCCGCCTACGGCGCCCTCATCGGAGGGTTCGTGATCGGGTTGTTCGTGTCCGTCTCGGCCGTCTGGGTTCCGACCGAGCTCAAGAACGTGGGGGCTCTCGTCGTGCTCATCTTGGTGCTGCTGGTGCGGCCGCAGGGGATCCTCGGGGCCCGGGAGCGGATCGGCTGATGGACTGGGGGCTGATCTTCCGGTCAACGGGCCAGGCGGCCATCGGCCCGGACGCCTGCTACTACGCCCTGGCCGCGGCCGGGCTGAACGTCCACATCGGCTACACCGGGCTGCTCAACTTCGGGCAGGCCGCCTTTGGCGCCGCCGGCGCCTACGGGCTGGCCGTGGCCGTGGTCACCTACGGCGTGTCGTTCTGGGCCGCGCTGTTCATCGGCCTGCTGGTCTCGATCGTCCTGGCGCTGGTGCTCGGCTTCCCCACCCTGCGCCTGCGCACCGACTACCTGGCCATCGTCACCCTGGCCGCCGCCGAGATCATCCGGCTCGTCGTCCGCTCGGTCCGCTACACGGCCACCCTCGGCGGCACCGATGGGCTGCAGGCCTTTGGCGACGCGTTCTTCCGCCTCAACCCCTTCGACGGCGGCTCCTACACGCCGCTGGAGTTCCGCCCCGACCAGGTCTGGCTGCTGGTCTGCGCCTGGCCCCTCGTCGTCGTGGTGCTCCTGGTCACCTTCCTGCTGATGCGCAGCCCGTGGGGCCGGGTCGTGAAGGCGATCCGCGAGGACGAGGACGCCGTGCGCAGCCTGGGCAAGAACACCTACTGGTACAAGATGCAGAGCCTGATGCTGGGCGGCGTCTTCGGGGCCCTGGCCGGGATCGTGTTCGCCATGTCGAAGCAGTCGGTGAACCCCGACGACTACGGCACCAGGTTCACCTTCACCGCGGTCGCCGTGATGATCCTGGGGGGCACGGCCCGGGTCGTCGGGCCGGTCGTCGGATCCGTGATCTTCATCGGCGTGCTGCAGTTCCTCGACGTCTTCCTTCGGCAGGCCATCGACGCCGGGCTGATCCCCGGCTGGGTGCCGATCGACGTGAACAAGGTGGCCATCATCCGGCTCATCTTCGTGGGGGCCACCCTCGTCCTCCTCATGATCTACCGTCCCCAGGGCATCCTGGGCGATCGACGGGAGGTGGCCATCCGTGACCGTTGACGCCCCGCCGTCGTGGGCGACGACGATCCCCCACGAACCGGGTGTGGCCAAGCCCGACCCGATCCTGGTGGTCGACGGCGTCAACCGCCGCTTCGGCGGGCTGCTGGCCGTCGACGTGGGCCACCTCGAGGTCCAGCGGGGGGCGATCACCGCCCTGATCGGCCCGAACGGCGCCGGGAAGACGACGCTGTTCAACCTCCTCACCGGGTTCGACAACCCCGACAGCGGCTCGTGGCGGTTCGCCGAACGCGACCTGTCCGGCGTGCCCGCCCACCGGGTGGCCCACCACGGGATGGTCCGGACGTTCCAGCTGACGAAGTCGCTGGCCCTGCTGACCGTGATGGAGAACATGAAGCTGGGGGCCACCCGCCAGCGGGGCGAGCGGTTCTGGGGCGCCCTGCTGCGGCCGCTGTGGCGAGGCCAGGAGAAGGAGATCGAGGAGCGGGCCGACGCCCTGCTCGAGCGCTTCAAGCTCTCGCACGTGCGGGACGAGTTCGCCGGCGCGCTCTCGGGCGGCCAGCGCAAGCTGCTCGAGATGGCCCGGGCCCTCATGGTCCAGCCCGAGCTGGTGATGCTCGACGAGCCCATGGCCGGCGTGAACCCGGCCCTCAAGCAGTCGCTCCTCTCCCACGTGAAGCAGCTGCGGACCGAGGGGATGACGGTGCTGTTCGTCGAGCACGACATGGACGTGGTGTACGACATCAGCGACTGGGTGGTCGTGCTCGCCCAGGGCCGGGTCATCGCCGAGGGACCGCCCGCCGCCATCGGGGCCAACCCCAAGGTGATCGACGCCTACCTCGGCACCCACTTCGCCGAGGGCGGCGGCGAGGCGCTGGGCGAGCTCGGGCCGGACGAGCGTCTCGAGGTCGACCAGGTGGGGCTCGGGGAGCCCCTCACACCCGGAGGTGCCGCCGATGCCTGAGCCCGAGCCCCTCCTGGTGGCCACCGACGTCGTGGCCGGCTACGTGCCGGAGGTCAACATCCTGAACGGCTGCAGCCTCACGCTGGGCGAGGGCGAGCTGATCGGGATCATCGGCCCCAACGGCGCCGGGAAGTCCACGCTGCTCAAGTCCCTGTTCGGGCTGCTGAGCGTGCGGTCGGGCTCGATCACCTTCCGGGGCGACGACGTCACCTCGCTGCGGCCGCACGCCCTGGTCGCCCGGGGCATCGGCTACGTCCCCCAGGTCGACAACGTGTTCCCCCGGCTGACCGTGCGGGAGAACCTGGAGATGGGCGTCTACCAGCGGCCGAACACGTTCGAGGCGCGCTATCGCGTGGTGTCCGAGCTGTTCCCGCTGCTGGCGTCGCGGGCCAACCAGCGGGCCGGCCTGCTGTCGGGCGGCGAGCGGCAGATGGTGGCGATGGGCCGGGCGATGATGATGGACCCTGCGGTGCTCCTGCTGGACGAGCCGTCGGCCGGCCTGTCACCTGCGCTCCAGGACGAGGTCTTCGTGCGCTGCCGGACGATCAACGACGCCGGCGTGTCGATCGTCATGGTGGAGCAGAACGCCCACCGCTGCCTGCAGATCTGCCACCGCGGCTACGTCCTGGACCAGGGCTCGAACGCCTACACCGGCTCGGGCGAGTCACTGCTGGCCGACCCGAAGGTCATCGAGCTCTACCTGGGCACCCTGGCCAAGGCGGTGTGACCGGCCGGGCCCACCGCCTCAGTCGTCGAGGTTGGCGGGGACGTCGACGGCGTGCTCGCGCAGCGCGGCGAGCGGCACGACGTCGAGGGCCCGCTCGTGGGTCGAGGCCAGCACCACGAACGCGGCGGCGCCGTCGTGGTGGGCCCGCAGCCAGTTGACTGCGGTCACGCACCAGCGGTCGCCGGGGACGAGGCCCGGGAACCTGAAGTGGGGCATCGGGGTGCTGAGGTCGTTGCCGATGCTGCGCTGGTGCTCGAGGAACTCGGTGGTGACCACGGCGCAGATCGTGTGGCTGCCGCGGTCCTCGGGCCCCGTGCTGCAGCAGCCATCCCGGTAGAAGCCGGTGAGGGGGTCGGTGCCGCAGGGCTCGAGCTGGCCCCCCAGGACGTTGCGTTCGGGCATGCGGCAGTATCGCCGACGCAGCCGGCCCCGGGCCATCCCCGGGGCCGGCCGGTCAGGCGGTCGCTACTTCCCGGCTTCGAAGTTCTCGCCGAGGGTGTTGCCCATGTTGCCGTCGACGCCGTAGACCTTCTTGGCCTTCGGGCCGATGCCCTTCTCGACCATGCTGGCCAGGATGCGGCTGGTCTCGTCGAAGCCGATGATGACGATGCCGGCGGGGTTGGCCGCCTTGATCCGGTCCACCTCGGTGTCGAAGGTCTGGGCCTTCGGGTCGTAGATGATCTTCTCGACGACCCGGCCGCCCGAGGCGCTGAAGGACTTGGTGAGGTCGTCGGCCAGGCCCGTGCCGTAGGCGTCGTTCAGCACCAGCAGGCCGATGGTGGTGATGTTGTCGTCGGCGATGACCTCGCCCAGCACCTGGCCCTGCAGGATGTCCGACGGGGCGTTGCGGAAGTAGAGGCCCTTGTCGGCGTAGGTCGACAGCCGCTTCGAGGTGTTGGCCGGCGAGAACATGACCACGCCGGCGCCGACGATCTTGTCGATCACGTTCAGGGTGACGGCCGACGAGGCCGCGCCGATGATGGCGTCGACGCCCTCACCGAGGAGCCGGTCGGTGGTCTGGGTGGCGACCGTCGCGTTCTGGGCGTCACTCGAGTCGCCCTCGGCGACCTCGACGTTCTTGCCCAGCACGCCGCCGGCCGCGTTCATCTCCTTGACGGCGAGGCGGACGCCGGCCACCTCGGGGGGGCCAAGGAAGGCCAGGCTGCCGGTGACCGGCAAGAGGGTGCCGATCTTCAGCGTGCCGTTCCCGGCCCGGGAGCCCTCGACGTTGGCCTGCGGCACGTCGGCGTCTTTGGGGGCCGTCGCCGTCTTGTAGGTGGTCTTGGCGTCCTCGATGCGGTTGGCGGCCGTGAACACCTGGACGCCGTAGCTGGCCACCGTCGGCTCACCGTTGCCCGAGAACTCCATCGGGCCCGAGGCCCCGTCGTAGTCGATGTCCTTGGTGCCGGCCTTGAGGAGGTCGGCGCACTCCTTGAAGGCCTTGCACTTGGTGCCGACCCGGGTGACGCCGTTGATCTGCTTGGCCATGTCGACGCTGTCGGTGCCGGCGGCCAGGGTGGCCAGGCCGATGACGATGGCGGCGTCGTACGACTCGGCGCCGTAGTTGTACGTCTGCTTGAGGTCGAGCCCCTGGCCGTCGAGCTTGGCCTTGAAGTCGTTGCCGAGGTTGACCAGCGGCGTGGTGCCCTTCAAGCCCTCGAGGGCCCCCGCCTTGGCGCCGCCGGTGGCGGCCGTCGTCCCGGTGGTGACCGGAGCCGCTGCCCCGGACGTGGTGGTGCTGGTCGCCTCGTCGCCGCCGCCGCACCCGGCGGCCAGCAGCCCTGCTGCTGCCAACACGGTAAGACCAGACCCCAACCTGCGCCTCATCGCGCTCATGATCCTCCATTCGTGGGGTCCGAGGCGGGCCCCGTCCTTCCCCGAACAGTAGGCCACTGCGGGTGGTGAGACAGGGCGGCGGTAGGTTGGATCGCCTGGTGACCGAGCTGCTCTACCTGCGCGACTCCGAGCTGCTGGAGTTCACGGCGACGGTGGTCGCCGTGGAGGGGAACCGGGTGGCCCTCGACCGCACGGCCTTCTACCCGACCGGCGGCGGCCAGCCCCACGACACCGGTGTCCTCGGTGGTCGAGCCGTCACCGACGTCCGCAAGGGGGAGGGTGGCCTCGCCTGGCATGCCGTCGCCGGTGAGCTGCCGGCGGTGGGCGCCGAGGTCTCGGGCGTCGTCGACGGCGACCGCCGCTTCGCCCTCATGCGCACCCACACCGCCCTTCACGTCCTGTGCGGGGTGATCTGGAACGAGTACCGGGTGCCGGTGACCGGCGGCGACATGCAGCCCCTCTCCGCCCGGATGGACTTCGCCTTCGACCCGCTCCCGGAGGGCTTCAAGGAGACCATCGAGCGCCGGGTCAACGAGGAGCTGGCCGCCGCCCGCCCGGTCGAGGTCTCGTTCCTGCCCCGGGGCGAGGCGGTTCTCGACGAGGCGCTCATCCGCACGAAGGTCAACCTGGTGCCCGTGTCGGTGGCCGAGGTGCGGGTGGTCGACATCGTCGGGCTCGACAAGCAGGCCGACGGCGGAACCCACGTCAGCTCGACCGACCAGGTCGGCCGGGTGCGGGTGGTGAAGACCGAGTCGAAGGGCAAGGGCTTCAAGCGCCTGCGCATCGAGGTGGTCGATGCCTGAGGCCCCGGTGGCCGAGGCCCTGGGACGGCTGCGCACCGTGCTCGGCGACCTGGGGCCGGTGGTCGTGGCGTTCTCCGGAGGCGCCGACTCGGCCTTCCTGGCCTGGGTGGCGGCCGACGTCCTCGGCCCGGAGCGGGCGCCGTGCACCACGGCGGTGTCAGCCTCGTTGGCCGCCGACGAGCTCGAGGGCTGCCGGTCCCTGGCCGAGGCCTGGGGCCTGGTGTGGTCCACCGTGGCCACCGACGAGCTCGACCGGCTGGCCTACGTGGCCAACGGCGCCGACCGCTGCGCCCACTGCAAGGCATCGCTCATGGACGCCCTCGGCCCCCAGGCCGAGGCCCTGGGCGGAACGGTCGCCCTCGGGGTCAACCTCGACGACCTCGGTGACCACCGCCCCGGCCAGGCCGCCGCCGCGGCCGCCGGCGCCCGGTTCCCCCTGGTCGACGCCGGCTTCACAAAGGCGATGGTGCGCCAGGCCAGCCGGCAGCTCGGGCTGGCCACCTGGGACAAGCCAGCCGGGGCCTGCCTGGCCAGCCGGATCCCGTACGGTGTGGCGGTGACCGTCGGCGCTCTCGGGTCGGTGCAGCGGGCCGAGGCGGCCCTCCGGGCCCTGGGGCTGCGCCAGCTGCGGGTCCGCCACCACGGCGACGTGGCCCGGGTCGAGGTGGACCCGGCCGAGCTCGAGGAGGCCTTCCGGCGGCGCCAGGAGGTGGCCGGGGCCGTCCGCTCGGCCGGCTACGCCTACGTCGCCCTCGACCTCGACGGGTTCCGCAGCGGCAGCCTCAACGAGGTCCTGGGCCCGAGCGGCCCTTCAGAGCGGGAGATGCCGGGCCCGAGCGGCCCTTCAGAGCGGGAGATGCCGGGCCCGAGCGGGAGATGCCGGGCCCGAGCGGCCCTTCAGAGCGGGAGATGCCGGGCCCGAGCGGCCCTTCAGAGCGGGAGATGCCGGGCCCGAGCGGCCCTTCAGAGCGACAGCTGCTGCGATGAGGGTGAAGCTCTACTTCCCCGAGAACCTGATCCGCGAGCCGATCGTGGCCCAGCTGGTGCGCCGCTTCGACATCACGCCGAACATCCGGCGGGCCAGCATCGAAGAGGACATCGGCTGGATGGCCCTCGACCTGGCCGGCGAACCGGGGGCGGTCAGCAGCGCCGTGGCCTGGCTCGAGGAGCTGGGCGTCGAGGTGGACCAGCTGGGCGACGTGCTCGAGTCCTGAGGCCGGCCCGATGCGCTTCCTCAAGCTGCAGGTGGTGCTCCTCCTGGTGGCCGTGATCGCCGTGGGCGCGGTGGCGTTCGACATCGTGATGAAGAACCGGGCCGAGACCGAACTGGCCACCCAGATCACCCAGAGGGTGGCCGAGACCAACGGCGTCCAGGCTCGCATCCACTCGTTCCCGTTCGTGGGCCGCCTGCTCCTGTCGGGGAAGGTGGCGGAGGTGGACGTGACCGCTCAGCACTCGGCGGCGGGGGGTGTCAGCCTGTCCGACATCCGGGTCCGGGCCGAGGAGGTGGAGCTGGACACCGACGCGGCCATGGACGGCCGCGCCGTCGTGAAGTCGATCGGCCGGGGGACGGTCCGGGCCGACCTGCGCCAGGACCAGATCAACAGCCGCCTCCCCAAGGGCGTCCAGGTGCGGCTGCAGCCGGGTGCGGCGGTCGTCAGCGGCCCGGGCGGCGCCGAGGCGAAGCTGGCCGTGACCGACGGCAAGATCCAGCTGCGCATCGCCAACCGCACGCTGCTCGACCTGGCGCTGCCGGACACCAAGCTTCTGCCGTGCCGGCCCACGGCCGAGTTCGTGAGCGGGGCGATGCGCCTGTCGTGTTCCTTCACCGACGTCCCGCCGCTCCTGCTCGATCTGGCCCGGCGCTGAAACCGGCTCGGCTACCAGGCCCAGGAGCCGGGGACGCCCTTGAACGGGCCCACCACCCTCGACGTGACCCAGCCGCCGTAGAAGCCGCCGGGTTGGGGCGAGGCGACCTCACCGTCCACGGTGCACCGGTCCGTGCGGGCGCAGTAGACGGCGACGTGGTGGCGCAGGGGCTCGAAGGCGGGGGTCGGGTCGGGATAGCTCCACGCCGCCGCCTCCTCCCGGCGGTCACCCCCGATCACCGTCCAGTAGGTGGCGCCGCCCTTCCACTCGCAGAAGCTGGTGCCGCCGGCCGGTTCGAGGCTCCCGGCGGCCCACGCTCCCGGCGGCAGGTAGTAGGTGGGCGGGTGGCTCGTCTCGAGGACGCGGTAGGCCGAGGTGGTGTCGGCCACCACCAGCCCGCCCACCTCGACGACGATGCGCGCCCGGACCGGTTCGAGGCGAGGCGGGCGGGGATAGTCCCACACCGACTCCTGGCCCGGGCCCGGACGCTCCCGCACCGCCGGGGGTGGAGGCCCCGATTTCTCGTCCAGCGGTCGCACCTGGGGCAGGATCGCGCCCCGGTGGCCCCAACCGAGAATCGCCCGAGCAGCACCGAGGACGAGGCCGCGCTGGCCGAGCGCGGGGCTCGCCTCGCCGAGGCGGTCGCTGCCGGCCTGCCCGCTTGGGTGGAGCGGAGCCTGCGCCGGCGGGCTCCCGACGTGGCCGACGAGGTGGTGGCGGCGGTCGCCGTCGAGGTGGAGGCCGAGGTCGTCCCGCCGCTGCGGGCGCTCCTGGCTCGGGACGTGGACGACCAGGGCGAGTCGCCCCTGGCCGTGGTGCGCCGGGCCGCAGCCACCCTCGGGGGGGCCCTCGACGCGCTGGGCGTCCCCCCGGCCGCACGTGACGACCACCAGCGGGCCCTCTTCCCCGACGACGACCACGACCTGGTGCCAGCCTCCTTCGCCGACCTCTCCGAGGAGGCCGGCCGTGCCGGCATCGAGTGGGGCGCCGCCAAGGCCTTCGTCCACCGACGGCGCCACCGTGGCTGAGGTCGTGGCTGACGTGGTCGGCTACGTGCCGGACCTGATGGACCGCTCGAAGCTGGGCGGCGTCCGCTTCGTCCGCCGCCCCGAGGACCTGCTCGACGCCGAGGAGGCCATGGTCGTGGTCGACCTCTCCCGTCCGGGCGTGCTGGAGGTCCTGCCCCGCCTGGCCGGCCGGCGGGTGGTGGGCTTCGGCAGCCACGTCGACCGGGCCACGCTGGAGGCCGCCGAGGCGGCCGGCGCCCAGGCCCTCCCGCGCAGCCAGCTGTTCCGGCTCTGGCCGAACCTGCCGGCGCCGGACGGGGGCTGACCGTTCCCGATCGGCGACGGCCGGGCTAGGTTGCGCGCCATGACAGCCCAGCTGACCGAGGGCGTGGTCGCTCTCCTCCGCAAGCCGCTGATGGCCCACGTCGCCACGGTGATGCCCGACGGCACGCCGCAGAGCACGCCCGTCTGGATCGACACCGACGGCACCGACGTGGTGTTCAACACCGCCAAGGGCCGGGTGAAGCACCGGAACCTGCTCGAGAACCCGGCGGTGGCCATCTCCTTCGTCGACAACGAGAACCCTTACCGGATGATCGAGATCCGGGGTCAGGCCGAGATGACCGAGGAGGGCGCCGACGACCACATCAACGCCATGGCCAAGAAGTACCTGGGCCAGGACGTCTACCCCTTCCGCCAGCCGGGCGAAGAGCGCATCATCGTCCGCGTCCACCCCAGAGCGGTCGCCGGCAGCTAGGCGACTCCTGCCGCTCCCGCCGGGGCTCATCCGTCACCCGGCCGCGAGGCCCCGCGGCCCGGCGCCGGTGCCACCCTCTGCCCGTGACCCGCATCGCGCTCGCTGCCGACCGCCAGGAGGCTGCGCTGCACGGCGACGGGCCGCCGCTCCTGGCCGCCCTCGAGGCCGTCGGGGTGGAGGCGGAGGTGACGCCGTGGGGGACCAGCGAGGCTTGGGACCGCTTCGACGCCGTCGTCATCCGCACCACGTGGGACTACGTGTTCGACCGGCGGGCCTTCCTGGACTGGGCCTCCGAGGTCTCGTCGCAGACGCGCCTGGCCAACTCGGTCGAGGTCCTCGAGTGGAACACCGACAAGCGGTACCTGCAGGATCTGGAGGCCGTCGGGGTGCCGACGGTGCCGACGGTCTGGGTGGACCGCGGCGACCCAGCGCCACGGCCGCCCTGGGACGCCTTTGTGGTGAAGCCGTCGGTGTCCGCCGGCGCCCGCCTGTCGGCCCGGCACGGGCGGGGTGACGACATCGACGAACACCTGCGCCGCATTCACGCCGCCGGAGCGTCCGCCATGCTCCAGCCCTACCTGCCGTCGATCGACGTCGAGGGGGAGACCGGCACCTACGTCTTCGGCGGTCGCGTGAGCCACGCCATTCGGAAGGGTCCTGCTCTCCAGCCGGGGCAGGGACCTCTCGACGACATGTCCGCAGCCCTCGAGCAGTCCGTGCAGCCGACCTCGGTCGACCCGGAGCTGGCCGCTTTCGCCGTTCGCGTCCTGGAAGCCGCCCCCCCGCTGCTCTACGCCCGCGTCGACACCGCCCCCGGCCCGGACGGCGAACCCGTCCTGCTCGAGCTCGAGGCGACCGAGCCGTTCCTCTTCCTCGAGCACGCCCCCGCCGGCGCCGCCCAGTTCGCCGCTGCCGTCGCCCGATGGCTCGACGCAGGCTGATCTGCGGCCCGTGCCCTGGACTGCGAGGGCTCGACCGGTGCCGTACCTTCGTCGGCATGACGCCGGAGGAGATCGCCGACCTCGCACACCTGCGCCGGGCCCGCGACCTCATGGACCGGGAGTACGCACAGCCCCTCGATGTCCCGGCCATGGCGCGTGCCGCGCTCATGTCGCCCGCGCACTTCTCGCGCAAGTTCCGTGCGGCGTACGGCGAGACGCCCTACGCCTATCTCATGACGCGACGCATCGAGCGGGCCAAGGCGCTCCTGCGTCAGGGCATGTCGGTCACCGACACCTGCGTCGCCGTCGGTTGCACCTCGCTCGGCTCGTTCAGCTCGCGCTTCACCGAGATCGTCGGCGAGACGCCGTCGCAGTACCGCGCCCGCGACCACCGCGACCTCGAGGTCGTTCCCTTCCGCGTGAGCAAGGCCGGGCTGCGACCGCGGCGGAGGCTCACCGTCTGACCACTGGTGACAGGCGTCGACCGGTCGGCCCCGGACGGCACGGTGCCGGCACACCCGACGCCCGGCCGGCCGTGACACCGAGCAGGATCGGAGAAGCACCCGGCGCGTCGGTGCTCGTACCGTCCCCGCATGGCAGTCACCGTCTCAGCGATGTTCGTCCCCGTCCACGACCCCGACGCCGCGTTGGGCTTCTACCGCGACGCGCTCGGCCTCGACGTCCGCAACGACGTCGCGTCCGACGGCTTCCGCTGGGTCACCGTCGGCGCCCCGACACAGGAGGTCGACATCGTCCTGTTCCAGCCTCACGGGGGCCGTTCGCCGGCCGAGGGCGACGCCCTCCTGGCGCTCGTGACCCAGGGGTCGCTGCAGGCGGCCATCTTCCGCTCGGACGACCTCGACACCACGTTCGAGAAGGTCCGGGCGTCGGGCGCCGAGGTGCTCCAGGAACCTGCGTCGCAGCCCTGGGGCGCCCGCGACTGCGCCTTCCGCGACCCCTCGGGCAACCTCGTCCGCATCGCCCAGGCCTGACCGTCGTTGCGCCCGCGGTGCCGCCCGTGACGACCTGGGGCACCTTCGCCGCCGCCGAACCGGAGCTGGCCGCATTCGTGGCGGAGCGGCTGCGGGCGGCGCCGTCGTACCTGGCGACCGTGCGGGCGACCGGGGCGCCGCGGGTCCACCCGGTCACGCCCATCTTCACCGCCGACGGGCTCTACCTGTTCATGGAGCCGACGTCACCGAAGGGCGCCGACCTCCGCGAGCGGGGGTGGTTCGCTCTGCACAACGGCGTGCCTGACAACGCCGGGACGGGAGGCGAGGCGTCGGTGAGCGGCACCGGGCACCCCGTCGACGACGCCGCCGTGCGGGCAACGGTCGTCGCCGCCGCCAGCTACGACCCCGCCGACCGCTACGTGCTCGTCGAGCTGCGACCGACCGAGGTGCGCGTCAACGGGTACGGCGACGTCACGCTGCCCGAGCGTCGACGGTGGCGGGCCGACCGTGACCCTGCTGCGACCGTCACGCCCGCGGTGGCGCACCTCCCAGAAGCAGGCGAGGGTCAAGAGCGCGGTGAGGCCCAGGAAGACGATGCCGACGGAGGCCAAGGCGGCCCCACCCGAGAGATGGAGGGACGATGAGCAAGGCCAAGAAGCCGGACCCGCGGTCGCCGGCGCGGCACGTCGCCGACCGCCACGACCTGATCCGCGTGCACGGTGGGCGCGAGAACAACCTCAAGGACGTCAGCATCGAGATCCCGAAGCGCCGGCTGACGGTGTTCACCGGTGTCTCCGGATCGGGGAAGAGCTCGCTGGTGTTCGGCACGATCGCCGCCGAGTCGCAGCGGCTGATCAACGAGACCTACAGCGCCTTCGTGCAGGGCTTCATGCCGACGCTGGCGCGGCCCGACGTCGACGTGCTCGACGGCCTGACGACCGCGATCATCGTCGACCAGGAGCGGATGGGCGCCAACCCCCGCTCCACCGTCGGCACCGCCACCGACGCCAACGCGATGCTGCGCATCCTCTTCAGCCGGCTCGGGCAGCCGCACATCGGCCCGCCCAGCGCGTTCGCCTTCAACGTCCCCTCGGTCCGGGCGAGCGGTGCGATCACCGTCGAGCGCGCGGGCAAGACGACCGAGCGCGTCACCTTCAGCCGCACCGGCGGCATGTGCCCCCGGTGCGAGGGCCGAGGCGCGGTCAACGACTTCGACCTGTCGCAGCTGTACGACGACAGCAAGTCGCTCAACAAGGGCGCGCTCACGATCCCCGGCTACAGCATGGACGGCTGGTACGGCCGGATCTTCCGCGGCTGCGGCTACTTCGACCCGGACAAGCCGATCCGCAAGTACACCAAGAGGGAGCTGCACGACCTGCTCCACAAGGAGCCGACCAAGATCAAGGTCGACGGCATCAACCTGACCTACTCGGGTCTGCTCCCGACGATCCAGAAGTCGTTCCTGTCGAAGGACGTCGAGGCGCTGCAGCCCCACGTCCGGGCGTTCGTGGAGCGGGTGGTGACGTTCTCCACCTGCCCCGAGTGCGACGGCACCCGGCTCAGCGAGGCCGCTCGCTCGTCGAGGATCCAGGGGATCAACATCGCCGACGCCTGCCTGATGCAGATCAGCGACCTCGCCCAGTGGGTGCAGGGTCTGGAGGAGCCGTCCGTCGGTCCGCTGCTCACCGCCCTGCGGCAGACCCTCGACTCGTTCGCCGAGATCGGGCTGGGCTACCTCTCGCTCGACCGGCCGTCGGGCACGCTGTCGGGCGGCGAGGCCCAGCGGACCAAGATGGTCCGCCACCTCGGCTCGTCCCTGACCGATGTCACCTACGTCTTCGACGAGCCGACCGCGGGGCTGCACCCGCACGACGTCCAGCGGATGAACGACCTGCTGCTGCGGCTGCGCGACAAGGGCAACACGGTGCTCGTCGTGGAGCACGAGCCGGAGACGATGGCGATCGCCGACCACCTCGTCGACCTCGGGCCCGGCGCCGGTGTGGCGGGCGGCTCCGTCTGCTTCGAGGGCACGTTCGAGGAGCTGCGGGCCAGCGGCACGATCACCGGCCGCCATCTCGACGACCGCGTCGCCCTGAAGGAGGCGGTGCGCACGCCCAGCGGCGCGCTGGAGATCCGCGGCGCCTCCACGAACAACCTGCACGACGTCGACGTCGACATCCCGCTCGGGGTGCTCGCCGTGGTGACCGGCGTCGCCGGGTCCGGCAAGAGCTCGCTCGTGCACGGCTCGATCCCAGCCGGCGCCGGTGTGGTGTCGATCGACCAGACCCCTATCCGCGGCTCGCGCCGGAGCAACCCGGCGACCTACACCGGTCTGCTCGACCCGATCCGCAAGGCGTTCGCCAAGGCCAACGGCGTGAAGCCGGCGCTGTTCAGCGCCAACTCCGAGGGCGCCTGCCCCACCTGCAACGGCGCCGGCGTCGTCTTCACCGACCTGGCGATGATGGCGGGCGTCGCCAGCGTCTGCGAGGAGTGCGAGGGGAAGCGGTTCCAGGCGTCGGTGCTGGAGCACCACCTCGCCGGCCGCGACATCAGCCAGGTGCTCGAGATGTCGGTGACCGAGGCCAAGGAGTTCTTCGGCGAAGGCGAGGGTCGGACGCCGGCCGCCCAAGTCATCCTCGACCGGCTCGCCGACGTCGGGCTCGGCTACCTCAGCCTCGGCCAGCCGCTCACGACGCTGTCCGGCGGCGAGCGGCAGCGGCTCAAGCTGGCCACCCGCATGGCCGGCAAGGGCGCCGTCTACGTCCTCGACGAGCCGACCACCGGCCTCCACCTCGCCGACGTCCAGCAGCTCCTCGGCCTGCTCGACCGGCTCGTCGACGCCGGCACCTCGGTCATCGTCGTCGAGCACCACCAGGCGGTCATGGCCCACGCCGACTGGATCATCGACCTCGGTCCCGGCGCCGGCCACGACGGCGGCCGGATCGTCTTCGAGGGGACACCCGCCGACCTCGTGGCCGCCCGCTCCACCCTCACCGCCGAGCACCTCGCCGCCTACGTCGGCACCTGACCGCTCTCACCGACGATCGAGCGAGCCCCCTGGGCTCGTCGGGGGTGGAAGCGGGACAGGGTGGTGGAACGCCGGCTCATCCGCCTGCCGATCGCCTCGGAGGAGGTCCGGGAGACTCCGAGGCGGCTCACAGGGTTCTCACAGGGTCAGGAGCCAGACTGGGACGGTGGAGCGGGTGGCCGGTCGCGTCCTGGTCGTCGACGACGAGGAGAACATCACGTTCCTGCTCGAGTCGGCGATGCAGCACTTCGGGTTCGACGTCAGGGTCGCCACCACCGGGTTCGAGGCGCTGAAGCAGGTCGAGCGGTTCGTCCCGGACGTGGTGCTGCTCGACGTGATGCTGCCCGACCTCGACGGGTTCGAGATCGTGCGCCGGCTGCGGCGGGACGGGCAGAAGGTGCCGGTGCTGTTCCTGACGGCACGGGACGCCGTCGACGACAAGGTCAGGGGGCTCACGCTCGGCGGCGACGACTACGTGACCAAGCCCTTCAGCCTGGAAGAGGTGGTGGCCCGGGTCCAGGTCATCCTGCGCCGGCAGGGGGTCGGGTCGGGGGCTTCGAAGCTGGTGCTGGCCGACCTGGAGATGGACGACGACGCCCACATCGTCCGGCGGGGCGAGCACGTCATCCCGTTGTCGCCCACCGAGTACAAGCTGCTGCGCTACCTGCTCGTCAACGCCGGCCGTGTCCTGACGCGGGCCCAGATCCTCGACCACGTCTGGCAGTACGACTTCGGCGGCCAGGCGACCGTGGTCGAGACCTACATCAGCTACCTCCGCAAGAAGATCGACACGCTCGGGCCGCCGCTCATCCAGACCGTGCGGGGCGTGGGCTACAGCGCGCGGCTCTCCTGATGTCGCTGCGGCGCCGCCTGCTGCTGGGGATCGTCGCCGTGGCGGCCGTCCTGGTGGCCACCAACGTCGTCCTGTCCACGACCATCGAGCGGTACCTGCTGGACCGGGTGGACCGCCAGCTCCTCGATGTCGCCTCGCGGCCGGTGTTCGGCGGCGGACCCGGGCGGGCACCGGGACGCCCCCAGGGAGACGACCGGACCCTGTCGGAGTACTTTCTCGCCGTCGGCGGCGCCGACGCCACCGGCTTCCGGCCGCTGAGCTCAGCCTTCGTCGACGAGCGGGATCCGCCACCCCGGCTGGAGCCGGAGGAGATCCTCGACCACGTCACCCCGAGCCGCGGCCCGGCCGTCCGCCGCGGGCAGGTCCGGCCCCAGCCGTTCACCGCACCCGCCACCGGCGGCGGGTCCTCGTGGCGGCTGGTGGCCGTCGCCGATCCCCGGGACGCCGGGATCACCGTCATCGGCCTCAGCCTCGACCAGGTCGGCGGCACCGTGGGCAGGATCAGGCTGATCCAGATCGCCGGGACCGTCGCCGTGCTGGCCGCCCTCGGGCTCGTCTCGTGGTGGATGCTGCGGCTCGGGGTGCACCCCCTCGAGGACATGGCCCGGGCGGCCGACGCCATCGCCGAAGGCGACCTGTCCCAGCGCGTCGCCCACCCGGGGGGCCAGACCGAGGCGGCCCGGCTGGGCATCGCCCTGAACTCGATGCTGGAACGGATCGAGGACGCCTTCCGGGCCCGGGAGGCGTCGGAGGAGCGGGTGCGCCGCTTCGCGGCCGACGCCTCGCACGAGCTGCGCACCCCCCTCACCTCGATCCGGGGCTACGCCGAGCTGTGGCGGGCCGGCGGCCTGCGGGGCGAGGAGGAGCTGGCCGACGCCATGGGGCGCATGGAGCAGGAGGCCAGCCGCATGGGACGCCTGGTCGACGACCTCCTGCTCCTGGCCCGCCTCGACCAGCGCCGCCCCCTCGAGCGGGCACCCGTCCGCCTCGACGAGCTGGCGACGGACGCCGTGGGCGACGCCCGGGCGGTCGAGCCGGAACGCCCCATCGCCCTCAGCGTCGAGCCCGTCACCGTCGAGGGGGACGAGACGCGGCTGCGGCAGGTGGTCGCCAACCTCCTGGCCAACACCCGCGTGCACATCCCGCCCGGAGCGGCGGTGTCGGTGGCCGTCACGGCGGCCGGCGGCCGGGCCCGGCTGGTGGTGGCCGACGAGGGGCCGGGCCTGCCCCCGGACGTGGCCGCCCGGGTCTTCGAGCGCTTCTACCGGGTGGACCCCGGCCGGGCCCGTGCCGGTGGCGGCACCGGGCTGGGCCTGTCGATCGTGGCCGCCATCGTCGAGGCCCACGGCGGCACGGCGAGCGTGACGTCCGAGGTGGGCCGGGGCAGCCGCTTCGAGGTCGAGCTGCCCCAGGCTGCGGGTCCGGCGGCGGCGCCTCCCCCACGCGTCAGCTCGAGCAGGACGTCGCATCCGGCTGACGACCGAGAACGAGGAACCTCGCAGGTGATCCACAGACAACTGCAAGGTTCGGATCGCATCCTTGCAGCAGCTCCCCGACGACGGGGACGGACCAGACGGAGATGACGACGATGGACGAGCTCGAACCCCCCGGGAACCTGACCTCCTCGACCAGCCCCGACCCGGCCGCCGCCGACTCCGACCCCGGACGGGGACGGCGCTTCCGCCGCAACGTCGTGGCCCTGGGCGCCGCCGCCGGCCTCACGCTCGCTGGGCTCGGCATCGCCGCCGCCCAGACCTCGGGCGACCCGACGACGACCACCGCCCCCGCCCAGGCCGCCCCCGCCCCAGCCGGCCCGGGCCGGCCCGCGGGACCTGGTCGCCCCGGCTCGGGGCCGGTCCTGGCGGCGGCGGCCAAGGCGATCGGCATCAGCGAGGCTGATCTCCAGACGGCCCTGCGGTCGGGCCAGTCGATCGCCCAGGTGGCGCAGTCGAAGAACGTCGACGTGAAGGTGGTGGTCGACGCCATGGTCGCCGCCGAGCGGGCCAGGCTGGAGGAGCGGTCCACCACCGCCCAGCAGCGGATCACCGATCTGGTGAACCGGCCGGGCGGCGGCCGCGGCGGCCGGGGCCACCACGGTCCCGGCAGGAAGGTCGGGCTGGCGGCGGCAGCAAAGGCGATCGGCATCAGTGAGGCCGACCTCCGGACGGCGCTGCGGTCGGGCCAGTCGATCGCCCAGGTGGCGCAGTCGAAGGGCGTCGACCTGAAGGCGGTGGTCGACGCCATGGTGGCCGAGGCCAAGGCCAGGCTGGCCGAGGAGGTCACGGCCGGCCGGCTGACCCAGACCCAGGCCGACGAGCGGACCGCGACGCTGGAGCAGCGGATCACCGAGATGGTGAACCGGGCCGGCGGCGCTGGCCGCGGTGGTCCCCGCCGGCCCTGAGCCGATCCCCGGGCCCGGCTGCCCCCGCAGCCGGGCCCCGCCCCCCGCCAGTGGCCACGGAGGTCAACCGAGGGCGACGGGAGCGGGCGCGCCGGGCGTCACCTAGGTTCGGGGTGTGGGGCGGCGTCTGGTGGTGGTCGGCGGTGACGCCGGCGGGATGGCCGCGGCGACCTCAGCCCGGCGGCACGACCCCGACCTCGACATCGTGGCCCTCGAGCGGGGACGGTGGACGTCCTACTCGGCCTGCGGGATCCCCTACCTGGTCGGCGGAGAGGTCAAGCGGCTCGACGATCTCGTGATCCGCACGCCCAAGGACCTGCGCGACAGCTACGGCATCGACGTGCGGATGCGGTGCGAGGCGATGGCCATCGACCTCGACACCGGCAAGCTCGAGGTCCGCAACCACGAGCTGAGCCGCACGTTCACGCTGGGCTTCGACCTCGTCCACCTGGGCACCGGCGCCCGGCCGCTCCGCCCGCCCCTGCCGGGCATCGACCTGCCGTTCGTCGGCGGCGTGCAGACCCTCGACGACGCCGGCCAGCTGCTCCGCCACCTGACGAGCCCGCCACCCTGGGCGCCCGACGGCATCGAGCGGGTCGTCGTGGTCGGGGCCGGCTACATCGGCCTCGAGATGGCCGAGGCATTCGTCCGGCGCGGCGCGTCGGTGACCGTGCTGACCGACAGGTCCGAGGTCATGCCCAGCCTCGATCCCGACATGGGCGCCCACGTCACCAAGGTCATGCGCGGCCTCGGCATCACCGTGCACTGCGGCACGAAGGTCACCGGGTTCGAGCCCGGGTCGGTGCGGGCGGGCGGCACCTCGTTCCCGGCCGACCTCGTGGTGCTCGGCCTCGGGGTAGCGCCCAACGCCGAGCTGGCCGAGGAGGCCGGGCTCACCCTTGGTGCCGCCGGCGCCATCCGCGTCGACCGCCGCCAGCGGACCAGCAACGAGATCGCCTGGGCCGCCGGCGACTGCTGCGCCAGCCGGCACCTGGTCAGCGGGCGCGAGGTGTACGTGGCCCTCGGCACGGTCACCAACAAGCAGGCTCGGGTGGCCGGCGCCAACCTGGGCGGCGGGTACGCGACGTTCGCCGGGGTGCTCGGCACCGCCGTCACAAAGGTGTGCGACCTGGAGATCGGTCGCACCGGCCTGACCGAGGTCGAGGCAGCCGACGCCGGCTTCAGCGCGGTGGCCGCCACCATCGAGAGCACCACCACCGCCGGCTACCTGAAGGAAGCCGCTGGCACGATCCACGTCAAGGTGGTGGCCGAGCGGGGCACCGGGCGCCTCCTCGGCGCCCAGATCGTGGGCCGGGGCCCCGGTGCGGCCAAGCGCATCGACGTCGTGGCCACCGCCCTCACCGCCGGCATGAGCTGCGGCGAGGTGGCCGAGCTCGACCTCGGCTACGCCCCGCCCTTCAGCCCGGTGTGGGACCCGGTGGCCATCGCCGCCCGCAAGGCGGCCAGCCTGGCCACGGGCTGACGGTAGGTTGCCGCCGTGGCCGCTCACGCTGACGGCGGCCCGGGCCGGGGCGACCTGCTGCGCTGGAGCGAGGCGCTGGCCGGGATCGCCCGGACGGGCCTGGGCTTCACCGACAGCCTCTACGAGCGCGAGCGGTTCGAGGAGGTGCTGAAGGTGGCCGCCGACATCCGGGCCGCGGCCACCGGCGGCGCCGGCCAGCAGGCGCTGGCCGAGGCCTACGAGGCCGAGTGGCTGAAAGGCGTGGGCTCGGGCGTGCCCGGCTACGTCACCCCGAAGGTGGCGATCGGCGCGGTGGTCGGTGACGACGACGGCCGGCTGCTGCTCGTCCAGCGGGCCGACTCGGGGGTGTGGCTGTACCCGACGGGTTGGGCCGACGTCGGCTACTCGCCCGCCGAGGTGGCGGTGAAGGAGGTGCGGGAGGAGACCGGCATCGTGTGCGAGCCGCTCCGCCTGATCGCCGTCCTCGACGGCCTCCGCCTCGGCTTCACCGCCGTCCCCCTCTACTCGCTCGTGTTCCACTGCCGGGCCACCGGCGGCGACCTGCAGGCCCACCCGCTGGAGACCAGCGACGTCGGGTGGTTCCCCGAGGAGGGGCTGCCCTCGCCGCTGGCCGGGTTCGAACGATGGGGCTCCCGAGCCTTTGCCGCGATCCGGGGCGAGCCCGTCGACGTGCTGTTCGACACGGTCCGCGACCCGGTCTGGCGCGACCGGAGCTGAGGCCGTCGCCTCGACGCCAGCAGGACCGGGAGGCGCTCAGGGCGGGGCCGGGGGACGGGTGAGCTCGGCGAACAGGGCGTCGACGATCGAGATGGTGCCGCGAGCCCGCTCCCACTCGTCACCGAGCCGGTCGTGGTCGACCAGGCCGGCCGCATCCGGGGGCACGCCGAGGGCGGCGGCGCAGGCCCGGGACAGGCCGGCCGGCTCGACCTCGTCGCCGTAGGCCGGGAAGGCCTCGAGGCCCTCCCACAGCCGCTCGAGCGGGGCCGGGCCGGGCTGGCCGGTGGCCAGGGCCGCGGCGGTCAGCTCGAACACCTCCTCGGTGGCCACCCCCTTCGGCCGCACGTAGCCGGCCACCGGGTGCAGGCGCCACTCGAGCACCACGCCGCCCGGACCGTCCTCCCGCAGCCACACCTGCGACCCGTTGACATAGGTGTCGAGCGGCGGGCCAAAGGCGTCGTCGAGGCGGGTGATCAGGGCGGCGGAGGCCCGCCAGACGCAGGTGGGCACCAGCTCGGCCATCGGAACCCCGACCGCTCAGCTGGCGGCGGCCGGCTGGTGGGACCGCTTCGACCTGCGGCGGGCCGCGGCCAGCAGCCCGGCCAGGACGACAAAGGCCACCGCTCCCACCACGAGCGGTGCGAACTTGCCGCGCCCCGCCCCCGGCAGCGGCACGCCTTCGCCCTGCGGCGGGGTCGCGCCTCCCGGCTCCCTGGCGGCCAGCTCGGCCGTCAGCTGGCGGGTGGCCGAGCAGCGGTTCTCCCGGAAGCGGGGCGACGCGCCGGAGGTCGGCACGAAGAGGTAGGTGCGGTCCCGGGCGTAGAGGCGGTCGAGCGCGGTGACCACCTTCGACTGGGTGGCCACGGTGCCCTGCACCTCCACCCGCTTGGGCAGCGGCCCGCCCTTCCAGACCCTGATGACGTCGATCGTGGCGGTGCGGCCCTTGTTGCCCAGCACCCGGACCGTGCCGGTGAACACGGTGGGCGCCTGCTCGATGGCGGTGTCGATCCCGCCGTCACCCGCGCAGCCCAGCTCGGCCTGGGCGGCCGCCGGCGCGGCACCGACGGCAGCCACGAGCAGGGCGGTGGCCGCCGACGCGGCCAGCAGGCCCCGGGGCATCAGCGCCCCTCCTGGTTGCGCAGGAACCGCTCGACCTCGGCGGCCAGCTGCTCGGCCCCGGCCATGGTCACCCCCTCGTCCTCGGGCCGGCGAAGCTCGCCCAGCTGCAGGGGATCGTGGGCGGGCGGCTCGTCGTCGGCCTCTTCGAGGCCCCGCACGTAGTCGCGGGCCTCGTCGTCGCTGGCCAGGGCGTCGTCGATCTCGGCGAGGTACTCGGCCGCCGCCACCCGCAGCTCGGTCGTGTCGACCTCGGACCCGAGGAGGCCTGACGCCCGCTCGACCAGGGCCAGCGCGGCTGGAGGCGACGGGTTGCGGCCGACGTAGTGCGGCACGGCGGCCCACATCGACACCGACGGGACACCGGCCCGGGCGAGCTGGTCGTGCAGGACGCCGACGATGCCGGTGGGGCCCTCGTAGCGGCTCCGGGCCAGGCCCAGCCGGAGGGCGAGCTCGGCGTCGTGCGCGGTGCCGGTGATCTTCACCGGGCGGGTGTGCGGGGTGTCGGAGAGGAGGGAG
This sequence comes from Acidimicrobiales bacterium, assembly GCA_030448245.1. Lineage (GTDB taxonomy): Bacteria > Actinomycetota > Acidimicrobiia > Acidimicrobiales > JAUJNH01 > JAUJNH01. Next base: position 131,877 of record JAUJNH010000003.1, on the reverse strand, counting down.
CCGAGGGTCACGACCAGTGAGCAGTCGAGCGCCTCGACCACCTCGAGGATGGCCTGCGAGTAGGTGCGCCACCGCAGCTGCGGCTCGATCGCCACCAGGAAGGCGACGTCGCGGGTGGAGCCTGGCGGCGTGCACGCCGACAGGCTGTGCTCGGGCCACGAGATCTCGCGGGTGAGGCCGTCGACCAGGTGGACCAGCGGTCGGTCCTCGGTGAAGTCGTGGAACTCCTCGGGGTCGATGGTGGCGAACTCCTCGGCGTCCCAGGCCTCCTGGAGGTGCCGGACGGCCATCGTCGCGGCATCCCCGGCATCGTTCCAGCCCTCGAAGCTGGCGACGAGCACCGGCCGGCGCAGCTGGGGGCGATGGTGCCAGGTGACGGGATCCACGCTGGTTCGCCAACCTATGCGACCCCGTGCCGGAGTCGGTCCCTCAGCCCTCCGAAGCCTCGGCGGCGGCGGGGGAGGAGGAGGCGGAGCCGAAGAGGGCGAGCAGGCCCTGCAACAGCCCGGCGGTGGTGTCGAGGGTGGCGAGGAGCGCCTCGACGCGGCCGGACTCCGGGTCCAGCTGGCCCAGCAGCTCGACGCCGACGAACGTCCCGGTCATGGCCACGGCGACGTCTCGGCTGGGGACGACGGTGGCCAGCCCGGTGCCCGCCAGGACCCGCTGCACCGCCTCGTCAACCAGGTCGATCCACGGGTCGAAGCTGGCCGCCAGCCGGCGGCTGAACTCGACCCGTCCGTGAGCGCCGGCCACCAGCTGGGAGAGCACGGTGATGGCTCCCCGCTGCACGTCCTCGGCCAGCACCTCCCGCGCCACCGCCACGATCCCCGGCAGGTCCGGGGCCTCGGCCAGCCGGCCCCGGTAGGTGTCGAGGCGGCGCTGGCTCATGCGCTCGACCGCGCTCAGCAGCACCTCGTCGACCGACCCGAAGTGGTAGAAGACCAGCGCCTGGTTGAAGCCGCCGGTGCGGGCGATGCTCCGAGCCGTCGTGCCGAGGAAGCCCTCCGCCCGCAGCGTGTCGAGGGCGGCGTCCAGGATCCGCTCTCGGGTCACCTCGCCCGGCGCCGACCGGCCGGCCGGAACGGCCCGCCTCCGCCCGGGGTCGCTCATGCCGGCGAGGGCTCGAGGAGGCGGGTGAGGATGGCCCGGTTGGCGGTGAGTGCGTGGAAGAAGGCCTCGGCCCCCACCCGGGCCACGGGCAGGCGCAGGGTGCTCGAGAGATCGCGGTGGCGGGCGGTGGCCCACAGGCACAGCACGAAGGCGGCCCCTCCGGTCCAGGCTCGGCCGTCGTCGGCGACGACCACGAGCTCGGCACCGGCCCCGAGCACGCCCAGCCGGGCCTGCGCCTCCGGGCCGCCGGCCGGCAGGAACCGGACCGGCACCAGGAGCGGCTGGGCCTGGAGCCAGCCCCGGCACCAGGTGCAGAAGGGGCTGGCCGGGTCGTAGACGACCGTGAGGGCGCCCACGTCGGGTGAGAGGGCGTCGCTCACGCCGCCCCCACCCACAGGTCGGGCCGCACGGGCACCTCGTGGCGGCGGCGCTGGTGGACCCGCACGGCGGCCAGCACGAGCAGGTTCACGAAGTGGAGGACGGCGAGGGTGATCAGCAGCAGGCCGAGCCGCAGGGCCAGCGCCTCGACGGCAGCGGCGCCGTCGGCAGGCTCGCCGGCCCGCAGCAGGAGGGCCGCCCACCCGAGGTTCAGCATGACGAAGCCGGTGACCAGCAGGCGGTTGACGGCGGCGGCCAGCTGCTCGCGGCCGGGGAACACCTCCTCGAGGAACAGGGCGCCGTTGGCGTAGAGGGTGCGGGCCAGCCAGCTGACGAGCCCGATGGCGATGGCCCCGTAGGCCAGGTAGACGGCGAGGAGCATGATGACCTCCTTTGCTAGAGCGCTCGGTTTGAGCACCTGCTCAAAGCATGCGCTTGATCCGGGTCGGTGTCAACCCCCGGGTCGATGTCCCGGCTGGTCCGTAGGCTGGTGGTCCCGTGGCTGCGCTGGAGCGGTTCTCCGAGGTGACCCGGCGGTGGTTCGCCGGGGCGTTCGAGGCGCCGACTCCGGCCCAGGAGCAGGGGTGGGAGGCCATCGGCGCCGGCCAGCACACGCTGATCTGCGCCCCGACCGGCTCGGGCAAGACCCTGGCCGCCTTCCTGTGGTCGCTCGACCGGCTGCTCACCGGCCCGGCCCCGGCAGGCGGAGGCCGCCTGCGCACCCTCTACGTGTCGCCGCTCAAGGCCCTCACCTACGACGTCGAGCGCAACCTCCGCGCCCCGCTGGCCGGCATCGCCAACGAGGCCAGCCGCTCCGGGGTGGCCCTGCCCGAGCTGAAGGTGGCCACCCGCACGGGCGACACCTCGGCCGACGAGCGCCGGCAGCTGGCCCGCCACCCGCCCGACATCCTCATCACCACCCCCGAGTCGCTCTACCTCCTCCTCACCAGCCAGGCCAGGGAGATCCTCACCTCGGTCGAGACGGTGATCGTCGACGAGGTGCACGCGGTGGCCGCCACCAAGCGGGGGGCGCACCTGGCCCTGTCCCTCGAGCGGCTCGAGCAGCTGGTGCGGGGCGGTGGGCCCGAGCGGCCCGGCAGGGGGGACAACCGTCCGTCGCCCCAGCGCATCGGCCTGTCGGCCACCCAGCGCCCCCTCAGCGAGGTGGCCCGGTTCCTGGGTGGGCGCACTCGCGACGAGCGGACGGGCACCTGGTCGTTCCGGCCGGTGCAGATCGTCGACGCTGGCGTGCGCAAGCAGCTGGAGCTCGAGGTGATCGTGCCGGTCGAGGACATGGGCGAGCTGGGCAAGCGCCGGGAGCCCGACGACCTCGACTTCACGCTCAGCGGAGCGGCGGCGGGCGACCCCGAGGTCCGCTCGTCGATCTGGCCGTCGATCCACCCGGTGCTGCTCGACCTCGTCACCACCCACCGCTCCACCCTGGTCTTCGTCAACAGCCGGCGCCTGGCCGAGCGGCTGTCGGCCGCCCTCAACGACCTGGCCCGCGAGACGGGCGTGCTGCCCGACGGCGCGCCCGACCTGGTGCGGGCCCACCACGGCTCGCTGGCCCGCGAGCAGCGCCTCGAGATCGAGGACGCCCTCAAGGCCGGGCGGCTGCCCGGGCTCGTCGCCACCTCGTCACTCGAGCTCGGGATCGACATGGGCGCGATCGACCTGGTGGTGCAGGTCGAGGCCCCGCCGTCGGTGGCCAGCGGGCTGCAGCGGATCGGCCGGGCTGGCCACCAGGTGGGCGAGCCCTCACGAGGCCGGATCTTCCCCAAGTACCGGGGTGACCTGGTCATGGCCGCGGTCACCGCCCAGCGCATGACCGATGGGCTGATCGAGGAGACCCGGGTGCCCCGCAACCCGCTCGACGTGCTCAGCCAGCAGATCGTGGCCATGTGCGCGGCAGCCGAGCCGGCGGCGCTGCCCATCGACGAGGTCGAGGCGGTGGCCCTGGCCACCTACCCCTTCGCCGAGCTGTCCCGCGAGGCGTTCGAGGGCGTGCTCGACATGCTGGCCGGGCGGTACCCGTCGGACGAGTTCGCCGAGCTGCGCCCCCGCCTCACCTGGGACCGCCTGGCCGGCACCGTCACAGCCCGCAAGGGGGCCCGGATGCTGGCGGTCACCAGTGGCGGCACCATCCCCGACCGGGGCCTGTTCCGGGTGGTCACCCCCGACGGCGGCAAGGTGGGCGAGCTCGACGAGGAGATGGTCTACGAGTCCCGGGTCGGCGAGACCTTCCTGCTGGGGGCCTCCACGTGGCGCATCGAGGACATCGACCGGGACCGGGTGGTGGTCACCCCGGCCCCGGGCATGCCGGGCAAGATGCCGTTCTGGCACGGCGACTCGATCGGCCGGCCGCTCGAGCTGGGCCGGGCCGTCGGCGCCTTTTTGCGCGAGGTCGGTGACCTCAGCGACGCCGACCTGCACGACCGCCACGGCCTCGACCGGCTGGCCACCGCCAACCTGCGCCGCTACCTCGACGAGCAGCTCGAGGCCACCGGCGCTCTGCCCACCGACCGCCAGATCGTCGTCGAGCGCTTCCGCGACGAGCTGGGCGACTGGCGGGTGTGCATCCTGTCGGCGTTCGGGGCCCGGGTCCACGCCCCGTGGGCGCTGGCGCTCGAGGCCAAGGTCCGCGACCGTTTCGACATCGAGGTCCAGGCCATCTGGGGCGACGACGGGATCGTGGTGCGCCTGCCCGAGGCCGACGACGCGCCGCCGGCCGAGGCCGTCCTCCTCGACCCCGACGAGGTCGAGGAGCTGGTCACCGACGTGGTGGCCGGCTCGGCGGTCTTCGCCGCCCGCTTCCGCGAGAACGCGGCCCGGGCCCTGCTGCTGCCCCGGCGCCGCCCCGGTTCGCGGACCCCGCTGTGGCAGCAGCGCCAGCGGGCCGCCGACCTGCTGAAGGTGGCCAGCGGCTACGGCTCGTTCCCGATCCTGCTCGAGACCTACCGCGAGTGCCTGCGCGACGTGTTCGACCTGCCGGGCCTGCAGGGGCTGATGCGCGACATCCGCTCCCGGCGGCTGCGGGTGGTGCAGGTCGACGCCGCCGCCCCCTCGCCCTTCGCCGCCTCCGTGGCCTTCAGCTACGTGGCCTCGTTCATCTACGAGGGCGACGCACCGATGGCCGAGCGGCGGGCTCAGGCGCTCACCCTCGACCGGAGGATGCTGGCCGAGCTGGTGGGGGCCGACGAGCTGCGCGAGCTGCTCGACCCCGACGCCCTGGCCCAGCTCGAGGCCGAGCTGCAGGCTCTCGACGAGAACCGGTGGGCCCGCAGCGTCGACGAGGCCCACGACCTCCTCCGCCGCCTGGGCGACCTCACCGAGGCCGAGCTGGCCGCCCGTTCTACTGAAACGTTCCACCAGGCGCTGGTCGACAGGCGCCGGGCAGTGGTGGTGCGGGTGGCCGGCGAGGGCCGGCTCATCGCCGTCGAGGACGCCGGCCGGTACCGCGACGCGCTGGGGGCGGCCCTGCCCCCGGGCATCCCCGACGCCTTCCTCGAGCCGGTGCCCGACGCCCTCACCCAGCTGGTGCGCCGGTGGGCCCGCACCCACGGGCCGTTCCTCCCGGCCGAGCCGGCGGCCCGCTTCGGCGTGCCGGTCGACCTGGTGGCCACCGTGGTCAAGGACCTCGAAGCCGCGGGCACGCTGGCCGCCGGCGCCTTCCGCCCGGCCGCGTCCGGGGAGGGCCGGGAGTGGTGCGACCAGGACGTGCTGACCCGGCTGAAGCAGCGGTCCCTGGCCGTCCTGCGACGTGAGGTCGAGGCCGTCGACGCCCCGGCCCTGGCCCGTTTCCTGCCGGCCTGGCACGGCGTGGGCTCGCCGGCCTTTGGGCTCAACCGGCTCTTCGAGGTGGTGGCCCAGCTGCAGGGCGCCTCCATGCCGGCGTCGGTGCTCGAGCGCGACGTGCTCGCCAGCCGGGTCGGCCGCTACGCCCCCCGCCTGCTCGACGAGCTGGTGGCGTCGGGCGAGGTGCTGTGGCTGGGCGCCGGCCCGCTGGGGCGCGACGACGGGCGCGTCGTGCTGCTGCTGCGGTCCGACGCGCACCTCCTGGTGCCCCGCCTCGGCCTCGACCAGCTCGAGCGGCCGGCCACCGACGAGCACGAGCGGCTGCGGGCCGTGCTGGAGCAGCGGGGGGCGTGCTTCTGGCGCGAGCTGTCCGGACCCGACGACCGGGCCAGCCTCGACGCCCTGTGGGACCTGGTGTGGGCCGGCGAGGTCACCAACGACGGCGTCCACGCCCTCCGCTCGTTCGCGGCCGGCCAGCGCCACTCGGGGGCGTCGGGGTCACGCAAGCCGGGGCGGCCCCGGCTGGGCTCGCTCACCGCCCTCGGGCCGCCGGCGGCTCAGGGCCGCTGGAGCCTGGTGCGGCGCGACCTGGGCCTCGACGGCGACACCGTCCCCTCCGACACCCAGACGCTGCACAAGCTGGCCGGATCCCTCCTCGAGCGCCACGGCGTGCTGACCCGCGAGGCGGTGCGGGGCGAGGGGGTGCCCGGCGGCTTCGCCGGCATCTACCCGGTGCTGCGGGCCCTCGAGGAGGCGGGGCGCATCCGGCGGGGCTACTTCGTGGCGGGCCGGGGCGGCGCCCAGTTCGCCCTGCCGGGCGCGGTCGACCGGCTGCGGTCGTGCCGCGAAGGCCCGTCCGAGGGCCAGCCGCCGGTGGTCGTCCTGGCCGCCACCGACCCTGCCCAGCCCTACGGGCTCTCCCTCCCGTGGCCCAAGGTCGAGGCCACCCGGCCGCAGCGGGTGGCCGGCGCCTGGGTGGCGCTGGTGGGCGGCGAGGCCGCCCTCTACGTCGAGCGGGGCGGCCGGGGGCTCCAGACCCTCCGGCCGGTCGACGGCACGTGGGAGGCCGACGCCCTCGACGCCGTGGCCGGGTTCCTGCTGGGCGGGCGCCGCCTGGCCAAGCTGGCCGTCGAGCGGGTGCCCGACGGCTTCGCCGAGATCCTCTCGGCCCAGGGCTTCACCCCCACCCCGAAGGGCCTGGTGAAGTATGCGCCCTCCCCCTCCTGACCCCCCGGCTCCTGTCGTCCCGACGTGTCGGCTGGGGGAGACCTCGTCCCGACAGGACCGGGGGTGCGGTGCCTGAGGGCGACACGATCTTCCGCACCGGCACGGCCCTGCGGCGGTGGCTGGAGGGGCGAGAGGTCACCGCCGCCCGCGGCGCCGGCCTGGAACGGGTGGTGGGGGCCACGGTGGCCGCGGTCGAGACGAGGGGCAAGCACCTGCTGATCCGCTTCTCGTCCGGCTTCGTGCTGCACAGCCACATGCGGATGAGCGGCTCGTGGCACGTGTACCCCGCAGGCGGCCGGTGGCAGCGGCCGGCGGCCCAGGCCAAGGCGGTCCTCGAGTGCGGCGACCGGGTGGCCGTGTGCTTCAACGCCCCGGTGGTCGAGCTGCTCCGCGACCACGAGGAGCGGGTCCACCGCTCGCTGGCCCGGCTGGGGCCGGACGTGCTGGCCGAGGGCTTCGACCTCGACGAGGTGCTCCGGCGGGCCGCCACCCGTTCGGCCACCGTGGCGGTCGGCGAGCTGCTGCTCGACCAGGGCGTCCTGGCCGGCCTCGGCAACGTCTACCGCTGCGAGGCGCTGTTCCTCGAGCGGGTCGACCCGTGGACGCCCCGGGCGGACCTGCCCAGCGAGCGGCTGCGCCGGCTCGTGCTCGCCGGCCAGCAGCTGATCGTGGCCAACGCTGGCGTCGCCGCCGCGCCTGGCCGCGACGTCGGCCTGGGCGGTGGCCGCCTGTTCGTCTACGGCCGGGCCGCCCGGCCATGCCGGCGCTGCGGCACCGCCGTTCGGTCGGCCCGCCTCGGCGTGCAGGCCCGCACCGTCTTCTGGTGCCCCTCGTGCCAGCCGGCGACGACCGGACAGCCCGGCACCACGGCTGGGCCGGCGTGAAGCGCTCAGGTCCGGCGCCAGCCCGCCGACCCCTCTGGTGTGCGCACGCCGCTGCCGCTCCGATGCCTGGTGGGACCGCGGCGGGTCGGTTGATGGCGCCCGCCGAGCCGGCCCGCCGGCGCCCCTTCAACGAGATCGACCAGGCCGAGATCGGCTTCAGCTACGTGTGCCGGCGCTGCGACGTGTGGGGCCGGGTGCCGGCGGGGGCCGGCCGGCGGTGCTGGTCGTGCGGCGGGACCGACCGTCTTGACCGCCGCTGAGGCCCCGCCGCTCAGGCCACCCTGGCCGACCCGGCGTGGGCCGGCTCGACCGGGACCGCGGCCCGTCCGGCCGGGTGGTCGAAGCGGGCCAGGAAGCGCTCGACCCGCGCCGCCGCCTCGCGCGCTTCGGCCAGCGACGAGGCGGCGTTGCCCGCGGCGCCGGAGGCGCCGAGGGGGGCGACGAGGTCAGCGAGCCACTGCATGACCGGGAAGGTACGCCGGTGACGTGTCGGCCACTCGACGCCGCTGTTACCCGTAGGTGAACAGCACGGAGCCTTTGGGGTCGCCGCCGTACGCCGGGCGGTCAGACTGGTCGGCCGTGCCCGTCACCGTCGAGGTCGTCACCGAGGTCACCGCCGAGCTGGTCGAGGCCTTCGGGCGCCTGGTGCCCCAGCTGTCGTCGTCCAGCTCTCCGCCGTCGGTGGCCGAGCTGGCTGAGATGGTGGGCTCGCCCGCCACCACGCTGTTCGTGGCCAGGTCCGAGGACGGCGCCATGGCCGGCACGCTGACGCTGTGCACGTTCCGCATCCCCACCGGCATGCGGGCCTGGATCGAGGACGTCGTGGTGGACGACGCCGCCCGCGGCCAGGGGATCGGCAAGGTGCTGACGCTGGCGGCCATCGACGAGGCCCGCCGTCTCGGTGCCCGCACCCTCGACCTCACCAGCCGCCCGAGCCGCGAGGCGGCCAACCGCCTCTACCGGGGGCTGGGCTTCGAGCCGCGGAGCACGAACGTGTACCGGTTCGAGCTCGAGACCTGAGAGGGCGCGGCGGGCCCCGGCGACGTCGGCTCTCGTTCGAGTTCCTGGGCCCTCACCGGCCGTCCCGGTCAATCGGTCGTCATCTCCACGGCCGAACCCAGCTCCCCTTGACAGCACGCGCTCGACCTTCTGGCGAGCTGGGCCTCGACGGCGGCCGTGATGAGCCTGCGTCGCTACTGCGACCTCGCCTCCCACCTCGACGGCGGCCTGCCCGACATCGACGGCGGCTCCGGCGCTCGGTGCCACCGACCTCGGTCAACGCCCTGCACGTTGCAGCCACAGCTCGCCTGTCTCGACTGGTGCGTCGGCGTCGGGTCGGTCGTTGCAGGCCGACCGACGCTTCATCTCCCGGCCTAGCGGTCAGGCAAGTCTGCTGGCTAGGAGGGGCAGCGGGCGAAGCCGGTGCCGTTGATGACGGGGCTGGCCGCTGCTGCGGTTTCCTGGCCGCGCCGGGCGTTCTCCGACTGCTCCTTGGCAGGGTCGTTGGCGTTGTCGGTCGCGCTGGCGGCCGCCGGCCGGCACTTGCCGTTCGGGGTCTCCACGTTGAATCGGTGGGCGGCCGAGGCGGGGCCGGCCGAGAGGGCGATGACGCCGGCGACGGCGACGGCTGCGGTTGCAAGACGGTACTTCACGTAGACCTCCTGGTAGCGACGCGGGGGTGCGTCGACCTTCTCTATGGCTCGGCGGTGCGAGACGTCACAAACTCTCGGAGGGATAGTCCCTGGCACGACGGGTGGGACGGCTCAGCCTTCGACGAGTCCGGCTGTCCCAGCCGGGCCGCGGCGATCAGATGAGCAGGTCGGGAGCCGAGCCGGCCCACCCCTGGCTATCGGCGTGGTGAGCACAGGGGTGGCCGGGGCCTCGAGCCTCGAGCTTGGGGTGGTGAGGTGTTGCCCTTCAGGCGGCCTTGTTACCGGCTCCAGCCGCTGTAGCTGCTGTCATCGTCGTTGCTGTAGGTGGCGGTGCCGTCGGCGCTCCAGTCGATGCGGATGCTGGAGCTGTTCCGCTCGTCGGAGCAGCCGTCGCGGTCGGTGTCGGAGCACCAGGTGACGTACTGGGTGCCGGCCGTGCCGGTGTTGTTGTTGAGGCGGGCGTGGAACTCGAGGTCCCCGGCCGTGCCCTTCATCTGGTAGCCGCTCTGGAAGCAGAGGTCGTTGCGGCCGTCGTTGTTCTTGTCGGACAGGACAGCGACCTTGGGGCCGGCGCCGTCAGGGTCGGGGCAGGCCGAGATGAAGCCGACGCCGCTCGACTCGAACGAGGCGAACCCGTCGACCTTGATGCCGTTGTCGAGGAAGCATGCGTCGTTGTGGACGTTGCGGTTGGCCGTGCCCGGGTCGCTGAACCTCTGCTTGTCGCTCTGGTCGGGCGAGAAGCAGCTCGAGTTCGGGTCGACGTCGGGGTTGGCGGTCGCGGCGCCGGTGTCGGGGTTGATGTAGGACGCCGCCCGCCCGGAGGTAGCGCCGGCTTCGGCGCCGTAGGAGTGGTCTGCTTGGGCGGCGGTGGCGCCGGTCAGGGCAAGCATGCCGGCGGCGGCGGTGGCGAGTGCGAGCTGCTTGGTGACGCGCATGTGTGTCTCCCGATTGGTTGGTTCGTTCAGGGTCTCTATGTCGGGCCGCGCCCGAACGTCACGCCCTCAGCCGAGAAGAGTTCAGCCTCGGACGACGAGTTGGGTGCGGAGCACCGCAGGCCCGGACGGGAGCGGGTTCCCGTCGCCCGGTTCGGCTGTTATCTCGAGCACGGGGAGCTTCTTGGGGTCGACGGCCCCGAAGAGGACGATGCTGGTGCGTCCCTGGTCGTCGGGATGGAACGTGCCAGCAGAGATGCGGTTCGGTGAGGCGGGGGTGTCACCGGGGCCCACGAACCAGACCTCGTAGAACTCGCCCTTCGGCAGGATCGGCAGGTCGTCGCTCTTCAGCCGAATGACCCGGCCTTCCCCGACACGTATCCCCTCGACCTCCGCCTGGCGGCGGCCGTCGTCCGAGCGCAACCGAACAGCGAACTCCTCCACGCCGCCGTCCGCCCCTGTGCGCAGCTGCTCGAGAACCTGCGCTGCCCCGAAGCCGAAGATGGAAGCAGCCACCGCCACCGCAACAGCGGCGACCCGACGCCGACCGGCCCGCATGGGCACGACTGACGCCTGCTTCACCTGGGCGGCTTCGGCGGCCCGGCGGAGTGCCTGCACCCCGGCCTCGGGCGGCTCGCGGTGGCCCGGGTCCAGCGCGGCCCGCAACGCGGCCAGCAGCTCGTCGTCAGTGGGCACCGGTCACCCCACCCAACGCCACACGCAAACGGCTCAGCGCCCGTGTCTGAGCCATGCGCACCGCACCCGGCTTCTTGCCGAGCACCTCACCGACGCCCTCGGCCGACAGGCCGGCCACCACCCGCAGCTCCAGCAGCTCCTGGTCCTCCGATGACAGCTTCTCGAAGGCCTGTCGAACGTCTCCGGCTTGCTCAGCAGCGACGAGCTGGTCAAGTGGCCCCTCGACCGGCGGCAGCGGGAGACCGGCGACGGGTCGACGAAGAGCGCTGCGCTGCTGCTCGAGCACCACGAGACGGGCGATGCCCATCAGCCAGGCATCGACGCCTGCACCCTTCCAGCGGAACCGGTCGATCGCAACCAGGGCGCGTGTCATCGTCTCGCTGACCGCATCGTCGGCCGCTTCATCGCTGAAGAGCCGACGGCGCGAGTAGGCGAACAGCCCCCGGTAGTTGCGTCGGTACAGCGCTTCCCATGCATCAGGGTCCCTCCGCTGCGCCCGCTCCACAAGGTCGTGCAGCTCCTCCTCACTCATTCGTTCCCTGCTATGCACCCAGAGGCCGATCCGTCACACAACAAGGTGGGATCCTCCTCCCCGCCCCCCCGGGGCAGTGAGCCGACGGGGAAGTACCCGTCCGCCGCACGTTCAGGTCGGCAACCTGGAGCCTGGCCCGAGCGCACCAGAGGCAACCTACCGACCCGCCCACGCCTCCAGGAGCAACCCCCGCTGCCTGCCCGGCTCCAGGCCGAGGAACAGCCGCACCTGATCTGGGCCATGCACCTGGTGATGGAGCGTTGGGCGGCACGGCCACGCGGTGGCGGGTCGATCGGTTGGCACGGTGATCCGCCCGGGCACGGCGGATGTGCAGGCCAGCTTCGCGCCGGTGGCCAAGCACTACTCGGTCGGGGTGGATCCGTGCCCACCTCGGCGCGGGAACCGGAAGGGGTCGGTGGAGAAGAGCATCCACTACCTGACCCAGCGGTGGTGGCGGACGGCGCCGGTCACCACCATGGCCGAGGCCCAAGCGTCACTGGACCTGTTCTGTGCACGCATCGCCGACAAGCGGCGGCGGCCGCCGGGCCGGTTCAGCCTTGAGGTGGCGGGGGCGGTCGCGGGCATCCGGCCGATCGTCGGTCTGCTGGCCACTTGGAGGACCTGGCCCCGATGCCCGTCCCGTTCCCGGCCACGGTCGAGACGACGGTGAAGGTCAGCCCGTCGGCGCTGGCCCGCTTCGACGGGAACGCCTACTCGGTAGCCGCCGGCCTTCTCGGAGCTGCGGTGGGTGTGCGGGTGGCGGCTGGGGACCGACCGCCTGGAGATCGCCACCACCGCCGGGATGACGATCGCCGCCCACCGCTTGGTCCCGGCGGCGCCGGCCAGATCGTCGCTCACCCGAGCACGCCGCCCAGCTGGAGAACGTCGTTTCGGCGCGTTCACCACCGACCGGCCATGTTCGACCAAGACCAAGCGGCCACCCATCCCGGCGGCGTTGGACTTGGCCGCCCGCATCACCGGCCACGGCTGCTCGCCTGCCAAATCCCTCGGCGGTGACGCGTTGGCACGACGCTACGGGGATGGGACAGGCTGGTGGTGGCGGACAGATGTCAGGGCCTCGTGGAGGAGGAGCGGCGTGATGCTGTGCCAACGGCCTCGGAAGAGGTGCACGCAGGCCAGCCGGAAGAGCGTGCGGGCGGTTGCTGCGGCTACAGCATCGGTTGGGGCGACGCCGCCGGCGGCTTGGTACGCGGCGAGAAAGCGCTCTCCCTGGCCGTGGCCTTGTGCCGGTTCGCCGTCGCGCTGGATGGCGCGGAGGACGAGGTGGGCCAGCAGGTTGGCCACGTCCTCGGCTGGGTCAGCCGCGGCGACGCCGTCGAGATCGAGCAAGCCGACGCCTCCCTGGGTGAGGATCACGTTCCCGTCGTGGAGGTCCCCGTGGGCGAGGACCAGTCGCTCGCCGACCGGAGGCGTCGGCAACGCCCGGAACACCCGCTGGTAGCACGGGGCAAGGCCAGGGGCGTGGTGTGCGACGAATCCGACCCAGTCGTCGAGGCTGGAACCTGGTTTCACATGGATCCCCTCGGGGATCGCTGCCCCTTGGAACGCCACCACCGCGGCGGCGACAGCGGGAATGGCGTCCTCGCCCTCTCCGGCGAGGAGCAGGTCGCGCAGGGTCGGTCCGGGAAGCTCAGCGAATGTGACGGTGCCGCGCTCGAGGCAGGCGTCGACGATCGGGGCCAGCTGCGGGAAACCCGGAGTAGCGGCGGCCCGGTCGAGGGCACTGGCTCTGGTCACGAGCTTCTGGGCCCGGCCCGGCGGGAGGACCTTGACGAACCGGACTCCGGCCTCTCCTTCCAGCCGGACGACCGCCCGCTGGCCAGGACGGTAGGTGGCCAGGCCGCCGCCCTGGGCCAGGAGCAGGCCGAGGCCGGGGAGGGCGTCGTCGTCGGACGGCCTGACGTCGGTGAGCGTGCGGTCGGCCGGGTCCCAGCGGCCGTAACGGCGGACGCCGCCGCTCTCGGTCCACGCCGGCCAGAGCCCGGAGCGGCGGGGGAAGGCCACGTCCCAGCGGGGGCGGCCCGCCAGCTCCTGGCGGGCCAGCTCGACCAGGTGGGGCACAGCGGCCTGCCACTCCGGAAGGAGGGAGCGGAAGGCGAGTACCGCGCGCTGGACGAGGCCGCAGCCGACGAAAAAGGCCAGGTCGGTCGCGTCGACCCCACGAATGCGGGCGTAGGCGTCGACGAAGGCGGCGGAAAAGGCGTCGCGACCCTCCGCCCGCAGGTGGGCGACGAGGGTGCCGAGATCGTGGCCGGCGGGTCCGGTGGCGGCCCGCTCGAAGTCAAGGACGACAGGCCCGGACGGAGCCAGGATCACCTGGTCGAGGTGGAGGTCGCCGTGCAAGGAGACCGATGGTCGAGGGGGCGGAAGGGCAGCCACGAGGTTCGACCGCAGCTCGCGGAGGGCGGGGGCGATGGACGGATCGACAGCCGTGAGGAGGTCGAGGCCGGCCAGGGCGCGGTCGAGGATGTCCGAGGCCTCGAGCTGGGCCGGGAGCGTGATCCCGCTGGTGTGCAGGGCGGCGATCACCTCGGCGACCGCCTCGGGATCGGCGTCGTCGGCCGCGACCGCAGCCGCCAGGCCGGCGCCGGGAACGACGTCCTCGGCCACCAGTGCACCATCGAACAGGAGGCCGAGGGGCCTGGGCACCCGGGCGCCCAGGGCAGCGTGGAGCCGTCGGGTGATCATCGACAGCTCGGAGCCGGCACCGTCGGCCCGCAGCCGGAACACGAGGGCGCGGGGCTCCTCGTCCACCACGAGCCTGGCGCAGGCGACCAGCCGCCGCTCCGGCTTGTAGCGCAGCACCTCGAACGTGGTGCGGCCGAGCCTCAGGTGACCCTGCTGGAAGTGCTCGAGGTCGGCCAGGACGCGGGCCAGCCGCCGGGGCCGCCCCACGAGGAGCCGGAGTCGGCGGACCCGGGCGTCGTTGGGGAACAGGAACAGCACGCTGGTCCCGCCGGGGAGGAGGCGGACGCCCGGGCCCGACATCGTGGCGTCGACCTGCATGCGGTGCCACTTCTGGGCGGCACGCCCGGCCTGCGCCGGGTCGGCGTAGGTGCGCACGTATCCCGCCTGCCGGCCACTCGCCGTTTCGATCCGCAGGCCGACGAGGGCGTTGACGCCCGCCTTCAAGCGGAGGTGATCGGGCACGGCCCAGGTGGCAGGGACGGCTCCGTCCCGGAGGAGAGCGGTGAGCGACTCGGGATCGAGCAGCCGGCGGAGGTCGCCGACGTCATCCCAGCAGGTCATGCCGATGGACGCAGGCGGCGGATCGGGCGCGGCACCCGGCCGTCGGCCAGGTGGATCACGGTGTCCGGGGAGATCTCGTCGGCGGGGCCATGGTTCACCACGATCGTCGTGCGCCCGGCGGCGATGCGCCGGATGGCCTGGGCCACGAGAGCGCGTGCCTCGGGGTCGACACCGGCCAGCGGCTCGTCCAGCAGCACGATGCGGGCATCGCGCACCGCCGCCCGAGCCAGCATGAGCCGGCGGGCCTCGCCGCCTGACAGGGTGGCGCCGTTCTCGCCGAGCATGGCGTCGTAGCCGCCGACCCGCTCGATCACGTCGTCGACCAGCGCCAGCCGGGCCGCTTCCTGGACGGCGTCGGCGTCGGCGTCGGGCCGGCCGTAGAGGATGTTGTCGCGGATGCTGATCCCGAAGAGCAGGACGTCCTGGGGCACGTAGGCGAACTGGTTGCGGTACTCGTCGAGCCGGAAGCTCGCAGCGTCGTCGCCGTCGATGAGCACCTGGCCGGAGTCAGGCGAGACGAGGCGCAGGAGCATCGAGATCGTCGTCGACTTGCCCGACCCGTTGGGTCCGGAGAGCACGGCCAGACTGCCCGCCGGCAGCCGGAAGCTGAGGCCACGCAGGGCCGCCACCCCGTTCTCGGGATAGCGGTAGCGAACGTGGCGGAGCTCGACCTCACCGTCAAAGGCGAGTGCTGGGCGACCGGTCGACGCCTCCTCTGGGCGGATGTCGAGAACCTCGAGGAGACGTCCGGCGCAGGCGGTGGCCTTGGCGAGGCGGCCCCCCTCGCTGGAGAGCTTGCGCAACGGCTTGTAGACCGACCGGGCGTAGGTTGTGAACACGATCAGCTCGCCCACGCTGATCTGGTCCTGTAGGACCTTGCGGGCGCCGACCAGCAGCACCAGCGCCAGCCCGGCGCCGGTGAGCGCCTCGGTGATCCAGGACATCTTCGCCGTGATGCGGGTCGACTTGAGGCTGGCCCGCTCACCGGCACCGGCTTGGCGGGCGAAGCTGTCGGTGGTCCGATCCTCGGCGGCATAGGCCTTGACCAGCCGGATCTGCTGCAGGGACTCCGAGGCGAACGCCGCCGCAGCCCCCTCGCGACGACGCTGCTTGCGGGTGACGTCCTTCAGCTTCCGCGATGAACGGCCGAGCGCCCACCAAAGCGCCGGGAGCGGCACCAGGGCCACGAGGGCCAGCAGCGGGTCGAGCACCAGCATGACCACGGCCGTGCCCACCAGGAGCGTGCCCCGCTCGAGCAGGGTCAGCCAGGAGGCGAACAGCATGTCGCGCACCATGTTCACGTCGCCCATCAACCGCACGAGGAGGTCACCGGTGCGGCTCGACTGGTGGAAGGGCAGGTCGAGGCGGTGGAGGTGCTCGAACACCTGGCGCCGGACGCGGGTGGTGGCCTTGCGGCCGACCTCGGCGGCCAGGACCGCCATGCGCAGCGAGACCGCGCCGATGAGCAGGGAGATGGCCAGCACCGCGGCGGCCAGGGCGAACAACGACGCCTCGGGCGAGAGCCCCCAGATCCCCTTAGCCGGTCCGTCGGTGATGAGGATCCGGTCGAAGAGGACCTTGATCGGCCATGGCCGCAGCAGCTCGAGGGCGGAGGTGGCGAGCGCCAACACGCCGCAGGCGGCGAGCCGCCGGCCCTGCCCGGCGAGGGCCGGGCGGAAGGTGACGGCGGCCCGGCGCAGCGTCTGCGGCGACTGGTCGCCAAAGGCCTCCCGGAGCTTCATGCTGCGGCCCTGATGCACGCTTGCGCCAGTGCCGTCACGTCCTTAGCCACGCCGTCCCAGGTGAACAGGCGCAGGGCGCGTTCTCTCGCCCCTGCACCGAGGCGGCGGCGCAGCTCGCCGTCCTGAAGGAGGTGGAGCACGGCTTCGAAGAGGGCCTGGTCGTCGTCGGGGTCCACCACCACACCGGTCCCGTCGAGCATCCGCGGGAGGTCGCCCTGGTCCGAGGTCACGACCGGGAGGCCGGCGGCCATGCACTCCACGACCTTGAGGGGCGAGAAGTAGAAGAAGGGGTCGGCCGGGTAGGGGGCGACGGCCACGGAGGCCTCACCCAACCGCCGGGCGACCTCGGCCCCGCCCAGCGGCCCCGTGACCTCGACGGCGTGGCCGAGGCCGCGCTTGCGGACGTCGTCGGCAACCGCCTCGGCCCCCGGCCCGCCACCGACGATCAACAGCCGCGCCGGGCATCCGGCCGTGGCCAGCGCCGCCATCAGCCCGGGGAGGCGCTCGGCCCCGTGCCACGGTCGAGGGTGGCCGAGGAACACGACGGTCGGGCGCCCGCCGTCGAGCGGCGCCGGCTCAGGGTAGAGGGACGGGTCGCAGCCGTTGGGTACCACCACAGTGCCTTCGTCCGTACCCCGCAGGCCGGCGACGTAGCGCCTGAGCGGCTCCGACACGGCGAGCACCTGATCGGCCTCGGCGAACAGCCGGAGCTCGACGCCCTCATCGTCCGGCCCCACCGATCCCGGCCGGTGCCTGCCGGCCTCGACCACGAGCGGTGCGTTCACCTCGAGCAGCAGCGGGCACCCCAGGACCCGAGCGGCCTCCAGCCCGGCGACGTGCCCCAGGGAGTACCGCTCATAGACCACGTCGGGCCGCCCGACACGGTGGGCCTCGTCGAGCAATGACGAGGGCCCGTCGAGCGGCCTGAGGGGCGTCGGGAAGTCGCCGGAGCGGGGGCTGAAGGTGACGAGCTGGTGACCGGCCCGACTCAAGGCCTCCGCCAGGGCTCGCAGGTGGACCGATGCCCCCTTCGTGCCGCCGGGAGGTATGCCTCGGTCACCGCTGACGAAGAAGATCCTCACGCCACGCTCTCCTGGCGGCCGGCCCCGGAGAACACCGACAGCAGCTGGGGCATCGTGCGACTCCGGTCGAAGCGGGCCGCCACCTTCGCCGGGCCGGCAGCGGCGATCTGGGACCACCGGTCGTCCTCGCGCAGCAACAGGCCGATCCCGTCGGCCAGCGCCGAGGGGTCGCCCTCGGTGACGAGCAGGCCGTTGATCCCGTCGTCGACGATCTCGGGGACCCCGGCAACGGCGGTGCTCACAACCGGCAGGCCGAGGGCGAGGGCCTCGATCAGCACCGTGGGCAGCGCGTCCCGGTTGCCGTCGGCACCCGTGACGCACGGGAGCGCCAGCACCCGGGCCCGCGTCATCCAGCCGAGGACCTCGTCCTTCGACACAGCGCCGGCGAAGCGCACATGGTCGTTCAGCCCGAGATCGGAACACCGGGCTTCGAGCGCCGCACGCTCCTCGCCGTCGCCGAGCACCAGGCACGTGACCGGTATGCCACGCTCCACCAGGACGGCGCACGAGTCGAGGAGAACGTCGAACCCCTTCTTCTCCACCAGGCGCCCAACCGCCAGCACCAGCGTCGGGTCCCGGTGAGGGACCGGCGGCGGGAGCGACTCGACGTCGACGCCGTTGTAGATCCGCACGACCCTGGCAGGCGACCCGGCCAGGAGGTGATCGAGGATGTAGCGCTCGTTGGCGTCGCACACCGTGACCACGGCGGTGGCGGCGGCCGCCACCTCCCGGAAGATGGCGGGGCTGACCCCCACGCGGTAGATGTCCTTGGCGTGGGCGGTGACCGAGAACGGGACGCCGGTGAGCAGATGGGCCATGTACGCGGTGTGGGCGGCCACGGTCATGAAGTGGGCGTGGAGGTGGTCGAGATGCTGCTCCTCCACCTGGCGGGCCAGGTGCAGCGCCTGGACGAGCATCCCGGCCTGGCGGTCGGACGGCAGCCTGCCCACGAAGTCAAGTGCTCGCTGCAGGCCAGAGAGGCCGCCCCGGCCGAGGCCCGCGAACGCACGGAAGGCGTCAACCGTGGACGCCGCCCCGAACTGGGGCAGGTAGTCGACCGCCGCCCGGACACGGGCCAGGTCGGCGTGGAACCGGCCCTCGTCGGCCAGGCGCAACGACAGGACCGACACGTCGACGCCGGCATCCTGGAGGCCAAGCACCTCGCTCAGGATGAAGGTCTCCGACAGCCGGGGAAACATCTTCAGGACGTAGCCGATGCGCAGCGGCGCAGCGTGCCGGTCCAGCCCGGTCATGCCGCCCTCGATGCCCGGCAGTGGAGCTGGAGCCGGCTGGCGGCGGCAACCGCACCGTCGAGCTCGATGCCGGCCCGACGCACAGAAGCCAGCGACTGCCTCCGGTCACCATCAAGCAGCCGCGCCACCGTCTCCGGCCGGTCGCCCTCGCCGACGACGTCGGCCAGGCCGCGCGCGGCGAGCAGCTCAGCCCGGATGAGCTGCTCCCGACGAGGCTGCCACCGGGGCACGAGGATGGGCCGGAGGCCGGCGGTCAGCGCCTCGAACGTGGAGTTGTAGCCGGCCATCTGAATGACCGCTGACGAACCGGCGAACAGAGGCGAGCACCCGGCGGCATCATCGAGAACTCGGATCCTGCCAGCGGCAGGCGACGTGGCCACGACTGCAGCCAGATCCTCTCCGTCAGCGTAGGGGCCGGCGGCGAGCACCCCTCTCCAACCTGGCCGCGCCGCCAGCACCTCGACGCCCAGCCGGAAGACCCCGCCCCCGTCACCCCCGCCGCCGGCAGCCACGGTGAGAGACCGGGGGATCCGCCGAGCCACCGGCGCAGTCTCGACCACCCATCCGCAGTAGGTGGGCCGGTCGAACGGGAGGCCGTACTCCAGCTGATGGTCACAGAAGTCTGCGGCGCCGTACACCAAGACCTCGTCGAAGATCTCGGGAACGTCATCCCACCCCCGTCCCGCCATCTCGATGCGAACGGTGGCAGGGTCGTCGAGGACGTCACGGAGGCCGAGCACGAGCGTCGCTCCCCGCTCGTGCGCCGCGACGAGCGCGGCCCGCAGCTCTCCCCCGATGCCGAACGGGTGCCGGTCGACCACCACCACATGGGGCTGAACCCGGGCCAGCACAGCGGCGAACACCTCACGGCGCTGCGCCACCGTCTCCTCGAAGGAGAACGAGTCGTTGCCGTAGACCCCGTCCGGACCCTTCACCAGCGGCGGGACCGGCACCACGCAGATCCTGGGATCGATCGTCCAGGCCGGCAGCCGGCGAACGCCTGTCACCAGGATGACCTCCGCCCCAGGATCCTGCGCCAGGATCTCGTGGGCGATGAGCGCGTTGCGGCGCAGATGACCAACCCCGAACCCATCATGGGAGAAGAAGACATAGCGGCGGCTCTGGTCATGGCGCTGACCGGTGACCGGGTGGCGGGATCGCCTCATCGATGCGGTCATGCGGCTCCTCGGGACTGGGCGACCTGACGATCTGGCCACCTTCCCGTAGCCAATCGGCTACCTACCCGACACCTTGAGCCATCAGGCCAGCTCGGGTCGATACCGGGTCAATGTGCGTCCGGCAGCCGCTTACTCGTAGAACCGGCCACCGCCCGCAGCAGGATTGAACGGCAAGCAGCGGGGCACCGCTTCCGTGCGACGCGCCAAAGCCCAGCACCCCCGCAGACCCCGTTTTTGGCCGCAAACACGGGTGACGTCGGGACCCGAGCGGGCCTGCGGCCGGCCGGGTGGTACCACCGGCGGCCCCTCGCAGCCCGAGGTACCTCGACGCGGGGTCGGAGAAGAGCTCGCCGTCTTCGATGTCGCCGCGGACGGTCTGGGTGGAGGTGTGCCGGTGGTGCGCATCAGCCCTTGCCCTCCTGGTTGGTCTTGGACCGGTCGAGGCGGACGAGGACCGAGATGGCTTGCTTGGTGTGGCCGGCGGGGATCGATGTCAGATCGAACCCCTAGGTGGTGCCGAACGCCTCGGCTTCGAGGGCCTCGGCGTCCAGGCGCAGCTCCTCCTTGACGTCGGCCACGATCGAGGCCGGCGGGAGCACGCTGTCGTCGATCTGCACCCCCGTCAGCTCGTCGCTCTGGCGCCGGCGCTGCTGCTCGTCGGCCAGCAGGGCGGCCAGGGCGTGCCACATGCCGGCCCGGCGGGGCTCGTCGGTGCTGGCCCGGCGCACGGCCAGGAGCAGCTGGACCCTGAGGTAGCCGTCGTCGAGCTCGGAGACCGCAGCCGCCAGATCGGAGGGTGTCTCTGCCACGGCCGCACCCTACAAGGGCACGTCGGGCCCGGACGACGGCCGGCGTGCCGGCCGCTCGAGCGATGGTCGTAGCATCCGATCGTGGCTGACGAGACGATCACCATCACCGACAACCGGACGGGCAAGAGCGTCGACGTGCCGATCGTCAACGGCGGGATCGACTCGGGCGCGCTGCGGAGCCTGGCCCCTGGGGTGTGGTTCCACGACCCGGCGTTCATGACCACGGCGGCCTGCTCGTCGGCCATCACCTTCCTCGACGGCGACGCCGGCATCCTCCGCTACCGGGGCTACCCGATCGAGCAGCTGGCCGAGCAGGCCTCGTACCTCGAGGTCGCCTACCTGCTGCTCAAGGGCGAGCTGCCCGACGCGGCCCAGCTCGAGCAGTGGACCCACGACATCACCTACCACACGTTCGTCCACGAGAACGTGAAGAAGTTCGTCGACGGCTTCCACTACGACGCCCACCCGATGGGGATCCTGGCCTCCACCGTCGCCGCCCTGTCCACCTTCTACCCGGAGGCCAAGAACCTCAACGACGTCGCCTGCCTCGAGAAGCAGATCGTGCGGCTGGTGGCCAAGATGCCGACCCTCGCCGCCTTCGCCCACCGCTTCAGCGTGGGGATGCCCTACGTCTACCCGGACAACGACCTGCCCTACAGCGCCAACTTCCTGTCGATGATGTGGAAGCCGCGCTCGGGGGGCAAGGCGTACGAGGTCGACCCCGTGCTGGCCAAGGCGCTCGACGTCCTGTTCATCCTCCACGCCGACCACGAGCAGAACTGCTCGACCACGGCGATGCGGACGGTCGGCTCGGCCCACGCCGACCCCTACTCGGCCACCGCCGCCGCCTGCTCGGCGCTGTACGGGCCCCGCCACGGCGGCGCCAACGAGGCCGTGCTGCACATGCTCCAGGACATCGGGACGCTCGACAACGTCGAGCCCTTCGTGCAGAGCGTCAAGAGCGGCTCGGGCGGCCGGCTCCAGGGCTTCGGCCACCGCGTCTACAAGAACTACGACCCCAGGGCCAAGCTCATCAAGAGGACGGCCGAGGAGGTGTTCGCCGTCACCGGGTACAACCCGCTGCTCGACATCGCGCTCAAGCTCGAAGAGGTCGCCCTGCAGGACGAGTACTTCGTCAGCCGCAAGCTCTACCCCAACGTCGACTTCTACTCGGGGCTCATCTACATGGCGCTCGGCTTCCCGATGGAGATGTTCACCGTGCTGTTCGCCATCCCCCGCACCTCCGGCTGGATGGCCCACTTCATGGAGATGCTCCAGCAGGAGTCGAAGATCGCCCGCCCCCGCCAGCTCTACATCGGCGTCGACGAGCGGGCGTACGTGCCGCTCGAAGACCGGTAGCGGCCGCCCCTCAGGCCGGGTCCAGGCGGGACAGGCCGCTCGAGTCGAGGACGTAGAGCTCGCCGGCCTCGTCCTGGCCGAAGGTCGTGACGCCGCGGCCCTCCGCGCCGAGCCGCTCGACCAGCCAGCCCCCGCCGGCCGGGCGGCCGGCCCGCAGCCTCGAGTCGCAGAAGTCGGTGAAGACGTAGCGGCCGACGAGACCCGGGATGCGGCTCCCCCGGTAGACGTAGCCCCCGGTGATCGAGCAGACCCCGTCGTCGTGGGGCAGCTCGATGACCGGGTCGACGGCCCCGGCCGGCCGTTCGCCCCCGTTGTAGGGGTGCAGGCCCTCGCGCCGGTTCCAGCCGTAGTTGACGCCGGCCCGGTCCCCGGGCACGGCGTTCACCTCCTCGTACGCGCTCTGGCCCACGTCGGCCACGAACAGCTGGCCGTTGGCCCGGTCCCACGAGAAGCGCCACGGGTTGCGCAGCCCGTAGGCCCACACCTCGGGTGCGCCGCCCCGGCCGTCGGCGAAGGGGTTGCCGGGCGGGATCCCGTAGGGGCGGCCGCCGGCGGCCCTCGTCGGGTCGATCCGCAGCACCTTGCCAAGCAGTGACCCGGTGTCGAGGGCGGTCCTCAGCGGATTCCCGCCGCCCCCGCCGTCGCCCACGCCGGCGTAGAGGAAGCCGTCGGGGCCCAGGCCGAGCTGGCCGCCGTTGTGGTTGCCGAAGCGGTCGTGGGGGATGGCCACCAACACCCGCTCGGCGCCCACGTCGGCCCGGCCGCCGGCGAAGGGGTACGCGGCGATGGTCACCTGACCGGTCGGCTGCCGGGCCGTCCAGTAGAGGTAGAGGGTGGCGCCGTCGGCCGAAAAGGCGAGGCCGAGGAGCCCACGCTCGCCGCCGGCCAGCACCCGGTCGGTGACATCGGCCACCAACGACGTCGCGCCGTCGCGGACGGCCTGCACCCGCCCCGGCTGCTCGGTGACGAACAGGGTTGGGTCGCCGGCGCGCACGGCCATCGCCGTGGGCTGGCGCAGGCCGGCCACCGTGGTCAGCCTCACCGCCGGTGGCGGCCCGTCCGGCGCGGCCGGTGCCGGCGACGGGCTGGTCGTGGATGGCGGCGCCGGCGCCGGCGCGGTGCTGCCGGGGAGGAAGGTCGAGCCGGTGGCGGTGTCGACGGTGGCCGCTGCCGGGCCCGAGGCCTCGCCGTCGCCGCCCCGGCAGGCGGCCAGAGCGATGCTCGCGAGAAGGAGGACGGGGAGGAGGCGGCGGCGCACGCCCCGATGCAAGCCGGCCCGGCGGGCTTAGTGGGAGCGGGGGCGGATGCGGCGCACCAGCCCCTCCTGCACCACCGTGACGACGAGCCGGCCGTCGGCGTCGAAGATCGTGCCCTGGGCCAGGCCGCGAGCCCCGCACGCCGAGGGGCTGGCCTGGTCGTAGAGCAGCCAGCCGTCGGCCCGGAACGGGCGGTGGAACCACATGGCGTGGTCGAGCGAGGCGCCCATGAAGTCGCCGTCGTCCCAGCTGATCCCGTGGGGGAGGAGCACCGAGTCGAGGAGGCTCATGTCGGAGGCGTAGGCCAGCACGCAGGCGTGGAGCAGCGGTTCGTCGGGCAGGGTGCCGTCGGCCCGGAACCACACCTGCTGGCGGGGCGGGCGGGGCTCCTTCGACCGGTTCGGGGCGTCGGTGTAGCGGGTGTCGATGGGCCGGGGCCGGGTGTACCAGTGGCCCATCCTGTCGGCGTACGGGGCGAAGCGCTCGGTGAAGGTGGGGAGGCTCTGCGGGTCGGGTGCCGACGGCATCGGGTCCTGGTGCTCGGGCCCCTCCTCGGGGGCGTGGAACGAGGCCGACAGGTGGAAGATGGCCTCACCGTGCTGGATCGCGACCGTGCGCCGGGTGGTGAAGCTGCGCCCGTCGCGGATCCGGTCCACCTCGTAGAGCACCGGGGCTTTCGGATCGCCCGGGCGGAGGAAGGAGGCGTGCAGCGAGTGGACGTACCGGTCGGCCGGGACGGTGCGACCGGCGGCGACGAGCGCCTGGCCGGCCACCTGGCCGCCGAAGATCCGGACCCCCCGCTCGTCGGGGTTGTGGCCCCGGAAGTGGTTCACCTCGATCGTCTCGAGGTCGAGCAGCGCCACGAGGTCGTCGAGGGCCGCGGACATGGCGGCATCCTACGAGCGGTCATCGCGCGCCCCTCCGAGCCGGTTCTGCCGCCGGCGGTAGCTTCATCGGGAGGCGGGGTATCGTCGGCCTGCGATGGAGGCCACGACCCGCCTGCCTGGCCTCTTGCAGAAGCCCGGCCTCCGCAAGCTCGTCAAGTACTCCATGGTCAGCGCGATCTCGATCGTCGTCAGCCAGATCGTGCAGCTGACGACGTTCTTCCTGACCCACAACGGCGTGCTCTCGAGCATCGTGGCGGTGGCCGTGGGCACGGTGCCCAGCTACGAGCTGAACCGGCGGTGGACGTGGAGGAAGAACGGGCCCAGCCACCTCTGGCGGGAGATCGTCCCGTTCTGGGTGATGTCGTTCGTCGGCCTGGTGTTCTCGACGGTGTGCGTCTACGCGGCCGAGCAGTGGGCGGAGGGCCGGGGGCTCGGCAAGGCCCGGACCGCCTTCCTGCTCAACCTTTCCAGCCTGGCCGCCTTTGGCCTGCTCTGGATCGGCAAGTTCCTCATCATCAACCACCTGCTCTTCCACCGGGACCACCACGCCGTGGGCAGCGACGACGAGGACGACATCCCGGTCTTCTGACCACCGTGGCCCTGAACCCCACCGAGCGCCGCGTCGCCGCCGCCACCAAGGGTTTCCTGCCCGACGACGAGGCCGAGGCCCTGCACGCGGCCGCCCTGGCCGCCGACGGTCCGTTCCTCGAGGTCGGCTCGTACTGCGGTCGCTCGGCCGTGTGGCTGGGCGCCGCGGCCCGAACGCGGGGCACGGTGCTGTTCGCCGTCGACCACCACCGGGGCAGCGAGGAGAACCAGCCGGGCTGGGAGTGGCACGACCCCGAGGTCGTCGACCTGGCCAGCGGGCGGATGGACACGCTCCCGTTCCTGCGCCGCACCCTGGCGGCGGCCGGGCTCGAGGACGTCGTGGTGCCGGTGGTCGGCCCGTCGGCCACCATCGGCCGCGCCTGGGCCACCCCCCTCGGCTTCCTCTTCGTCGACGGCGGCCACGGCGACGACGTGGTGCGGGCCGACGAGGCGGCGTGGCTCCGCCACGTGCGCCACGGCGGCCTGCTGGCCATCCACGACGTCTTCCCCGACCCGACCGACGGGGGGCGCCCCCCGTTCGAGCTCTACCGCCGCTGCCTGGCCTCCGGCGCCTGGCACGACGTGGCCGCCACCGGCAGCCTCCGGGTCCTGCGCCGCACCGACCGCTGACGCCGGGCCAACTCTGGTTATCTCGGCGTTATCTGGTTCGGGTGAGGATGGCAGCTCATGCGGGTCTTGGTGGTCGAGGACGAGGAGGTGATGGCTGAGGTGGTGGCCCTCGGCCTGCGCAGGGAGGGCATGGCGGTGGCGTCGCGCACGACGGCGAGGGGGCCCTCGACAAGGCCTTGGTCAACGACTACGACGTGGTCGTCCTCGACCGTGACCTCCCTCTGGTGCACGGCGACGACGTCTGCCGGACCCTGGTCGAGGAAGGGCGGACCGCCCGGATCCTGATGCTGACCGCCTCCGGCGCCGTCGAGGAGCGGGTGGAAGGGCTCACCATCGGCGCCGACGACTACCTCCCCAAGCCCTTCGCCTTTTCCGAGCTGGTGGCGCGGGTGCGGACCCTGGGCCGGCGGGTCCCGGCCACCCCGCCTGAGCTGCGGGCCGCCGACGTCGAGGTCGACCCAGGGCGACGCCGGGCCACCCGTGGCGGCCGGGAGCTGAACCTGGCCCCCAAGGAGTTCGCCGTGCTCGAGGTCTTGCTGGGCGCCGGCGGCCGGACCGTCAGCGCCGAGGAGCTGCTCGAGCGGGCGTGGGACGAGTTCGCCGACCCCTTCACCAACACGGTCCGCGTGACCGTGATGAAGCTGCGGCGCAAGCTGGGCGAGCCCCAGGTCATCGAGACGCTGCCCGGCGCGGGGTACCGCATCACGCCGTGAGGTTGCGCCTCAGCGTCCGCCTGCGCCTCACCATGCTCTACGGGGGGCTGTTCCTCTTCGCCGGGGCGCTGCTGCTGGTCGTGAACTACGGACTGGTCCGCTCCCGTCTTCCCGAGCCGGTGCACGTGACTGCTGCTCCGGCCATCGAGCGGAACGTCCTGCCCCTGGAGGCGCCGGTCGGCGGGGCGTTCGACCAGGTGCTGCCGGTCGACATCAGCACGCCCGAGGGGCGTCGCATCCAGGACGCCTTCATCCAGAGCGCCAGGGAGTACCGGCAGCGGACGCTCGACACCCTCGTGGTGCAGTCGCTGGCGGCCTCGGCCTGATGGCGCTCGTCTCCATCGCCCTGGGGTGGATCGTGGCGGGGCGGGTCCTGCAGCCGCTCCACCGCATCACCGCAACCGCTCGGCGGCTGTCCGACCAGAACCTGCACGAGCGGATCGCCCTCGAGGGCCCCTCCGACGAGCTGAAGGAGCTGGCCGACACGTTCGACGACATGCTGGCCCGGCTGAGCACCGCCTTCGACGCCCAGAAGCGCTTCATCGCCAACGCCTCGCACGAGCTGCGCACCCCGCTGGCCATCCAGCGCGCTCTGGTCGACGTCGAGCTCGCCGGACCGGGCCGTTCACCCGAGGACTCGGCCACGGCCGAGAAGCTGCGGCACGCCATCGGCCGCAGCGAGCGCCTGATCGACAGCCTGCTCTTGCTGGCCCGAAGCGACCGGCGCATCGAGGAGTGGAGCCCGGTCGACCTGGCCGCCGCGGCCGAGCAGGCGCTGGACGCCGTGGCGGGCGAGGTGGCGGCGGCCGAGCTTCGCGTCCAGCGCCAGCTCGGACCGGCCACCGCCTGCGGCGACCCCCCGTTGCTCGAGCGGGTGGTCTGCAACCTCGTCGAGAACGCGGTCCGCCACAACGTCCACGGCGGTTCGATCGAGGTCACCACGCGAGCGGCCGACGGTCGCGCCGCCGTCTCGGTGGCGAACACCGGGCCCGACATCGGCCCCGGCGAGATCGCCCGGCTCTCGAGCCGTTCCGACGCCTCGGGGGCGACCGGACCCGGTCGGTCGTCGGCTCCGGGCTGGGCCTGTCGATCGTGCAGGCGGTCGTGCGGTCCCACGGCGGGCAGGTGTGGGCGGCCCCGCGGCCCGGGGGTGGCCTGCAGGTCGAGGTGCGGCTCCCCACCCGGCTCACCGGGGCCTCCGGCATAACGCCTGGATAACGCTTCGTCGGGCAGAACGCCGGAACCGTTTACCGCCTGGTTATCGCCGTTGTCGTACCACTCTGCTTGCCGGCGAGCGCCGGCGACGGACGGACGAACAGGAGA
Organism: Acidimicrobiales bacterium; assembly: GCA_030448245.1. Lineage (GTDB taxonomy): Bacteria > Actinomycetota > Acidimicrobiia > Acidimicrobiales > JAUJNH01 > JAUJNH01. The sequence goes on along the minus strand of JAUJNH010000003.1, from coordinate 104,581 downwards.
GTGGAATGACCAAGCGCTACCTGGCCGTGGCCAGCCTGGCTCTTGCCCTGCTCGTCGGCGCCTGCGGCGGCGGGGACCAGAAGACCACGGGCGTGGCCACGGCCGACGGATCCCGGACCACCACCACGGCCAAGGGGGCGCCGAAGGGCAAGACCGACCCGCAGTCGGCCTCGCTGGCCTACGTCAAGTGCCTGCGGGCCAACGGCGTGGACGTGCCGGACCCGGACCCCAACGGGATGATCGAGGTCGCCCCCGGCAGCGCCGGCCCTGGCCAGGACGACATGCAGAGCCTCGACGGGAAGTGCAAGGCCGAGCGTGAGGCGCTCAAGGGCACCATGGGCGAACCCGACAAGGACTTCCAGGACAAGGCCCTGAAGATGTCGCGCTGCATGCGCGAGCAGGGCATCGACATGCCTGACCCGACGATGGAGAGCGGCGGCGGCGCCACGCTCGACCTCGGTGACGAGCAGCTCGACAGCCCCGAGTTCAAGAAGGCCCAGGCCACCTGCAGCAAGCAGGTGGGCATGCCCGAGCCGGGTGCTCCTGCCGGGAGCAAGAAGTGAGCGCCGACTCCGGCCAGGCCCGCGGGGGCCGCTCCCACCGGGCTCGCCGGCTCGCCCTCTTCACCGCCGCACCGCTCTTCGCCGCCGTGGCGCTGTTCGGCATCTCGTCGGGCGGGACCGGCTCCGGGGGCTCGGGCGACCCCGAGCTCCGCAAGCAGCCAGCCACCACCCCCATCGTGCGCAGGACGCTCGTCGAGCGCGAGGCCGTCGAGGGCACGCTGGGCTATGGCGCCTCGACCTCGGTGACGAACCGGGGGCAGGGCACGGTGACGAGGCTGGCCGCCGAAGGGTCGGTGGTCGAGAGGAACGGCGCCCTCTACGCCCTCGACGGCCGGGAGGTGCGCCTGTTCTACGGCGACGTCCCGGCCTATCGGGGCCTGGCCGCCGACTCGACCCCCGGCGCCCTGCAGTTCCTCACCGAGTCACTCATCCTGTCCGGCCTGGGCGGCCTCTCCGGCGTGACGCTGGGTGCGGCCGTGACCGCGGGCTACGCCCGGAGCCAGGGGTGGGCCACGGTCCTCCCTGCCGTCGGCCTGGTCGGCGGTGTGGCCGCTGCGCTCGTCATCGGGGCCGTGGCCGGTCTCTACCCCGCGGTCCGAGCAGGCCGGCTGGCGCCGACCGAGGCGCTGCGAACGACCTGAACGCCGGGCCGACCCCAGGTGTCAAGCCCAGGGGCCGGCCTCGTCCACATCCCTATCCATGCAGAGACGACTGGAGAACAGATGCTTCTCGAAACGCGCCCCCACCGAGGCCGGTCCCGGCCTCTCGACCCTGCCGAGGAGCGGGTGGCTCGGCTCGTCCTCATCCGCCGCGGCGTGCACGGCCCCGACCTCGAGGACTCGCTGCAGGAGGTCCAGATCCGCGTGCTGCGGTTCGCTCCCAGCGACGAGCAGCTGTGCCCCTGGGTGGGCCAGGTGGCCTCGAACGTGGCGATCGACCACCACCGGGCAACCCGGCGGCGCAGGGACCTGCACGCCACCCTCGGCACGGGGACGCAGGCTGCTGTCCACACCGATGCGGACCCCACCCTGCGACCGGTGGTGGCCGCCGCCCTGCGAAGCCTCGGCCCCGAGCACCGGGAGGTGCTGGCCCTGCGGGTGCTGGCCGGGCTGTCGCTGCGGGAGACCGCCTCGCGGCTCGGGATCCCGGAGGGAACCGTCAAGTCCCGCCTGCACAGGGCCCTCACCGCGCTGCGGCCCGTGCTGGCCGACGACGAGAGGCTGGCATGGAGCGCGTGAGCACTTCGCACCACCCTCGTCAGCGGGGGGCGACGACGGAGGTCGAGGACCCTGGCGCGGCGGGAACCTCGGCCGGCGCCCGGACGTCGAAGGAGCACGTATGACGTGGCTTCGGCACCTCCCAGGCAGCGGCCTTCTTGCGAGCATCCGACGCACGGTGGTGCTCGTGGCCGTTGCCGTGGCCCGGCGGCGTGCGCGAGCAGCCCGGCGGAACCGACGGGCCCGCTGGTGGTGGGGGAGGGCCAGCCGCCGGTCAACCGGCGCCAGGAGGCGCCTTGACCGTGCTTCAAGCACTCGAGTCGGATGCGCCCGGCGAGATCGCCGTGCGCGGCTCCCTGCTCGCGCACGCCGGTCGCGTCCAGCTCTGCGAGGCGCTGGCCCAGTCGTACCCCCCGCAGTGCGGCGGACGCTTCCTTCTCCTCGAAGGCTTCGACCCGGCGAGCATGGAGGACGCCAACGAGGAGCAGGGGGTGCGGTGGTCCGACCGGGAGATCGAGCTCGTCGGGCGGCGATCCGGAGACCGCTTCGTGGTCACCAGGCGCTCTCGATAGGCCGAGCAGCCGCTCGCAGGGGCGTCACGTCGCCGCCGGCCCCTGAAGACCGGCGCAGGCGGGCCGGTAGGCGAAGATCTGCACGCCCGTGCCCGCCGTCGGCGTCGAGACCAGCAGCGGTCGGCACGGCCCCCATCCTGGCTTGGGCGTCCGAAGGGACCTTCCATCCAGCGAGAGGTTTCCGGTACCGGGGAAATTCGGCTCGCGTCTGTTCCTTCGCCTGAGAACATCAGTTCCGTGGGTCATGACGGGCTGGAGCGGGTGAGGGACGATCTCGCCGCGGGACGGCTGTGGAAGGCGCGCGACCGGGTGACGGGCATGGTGGCCGGCCGTCCCGCAGATCAGGGGGTGCTCGAGCTGGCCGGCCGGGTCTTCTTCGAGATGGGTGACCTTCCTCGTGCCGGGGCCTACTGGTTCCTGACCGAGCGCAGCGGCCCAGAAGCCGAGGCGGCCGTGCGAGCCCTGCACGAGCGTCACGGCCACGACGCCGTCAACGTGATCAAGGCCCTGCCCGTCCGGAACGAGATCGACGCGTATCCCCGCCCGGTGGCGGAGCGCCTGAGAGAGCTCCAGGGCGCCGCCAAGGACGCGAACCGCTTCAGGTGGGACCCTGCTGCACCCCGCCAGCCTGCTGACCGTGGACCCGAGGAGCCAGCATGGAAGCGTCTGGTCAACCTGATCGGCGGAGGCGCCGCCCTCCTCGCGACCATCGGGGTCTGGCTCGTCGGGTGGATGGCGATCGTCTCCGCCCTGCTTTGCTGGTAGCTGGACGACAGCAGCCGGTGACACGCCAGCACGGAAGCAGCGCCTCGTAGCATCAGCACGTGGCGTACGACGAGGATCTGGCGGATCGGCTGCGCGAGCTGCTGTCAGGCGACGCTGATGTCACCGAGAAGAAGATGTTCGGGGGGCTGGCCTTCCTCGTCGGCGGCAACATGGCGATCGCCGCCAGCGGCCAGGGAGGTGTGCTGGTGCGGGTCGATCCCTCGTCGGCCGGGGCGCTCCTGACCCGGACCAAGGCCGAGCCCATGCAGATGCGGGGGCGCGACGTGGCGGGCTGGCTGCGGGTCGACGCCGCTGACGTGCGGACCAAGCGCCAGCTGCTCTCGTGGGTGGAGCGGGGTGTCGGCTACGCCCGCTCCCTTCCACCGAAGCGCTGATGGCAGCACCGTCTAGGTGGCCGTGGCCACCCGGGTGGCCAGGCGGTCGGAGTACTTGGCGGCGAGGGGGCCGGCGATGGCCGTGATGAGCACGTAGGCGGCGGTGAGAGCGCCGAGCTCGGCGCCGTCGGCCGTCGTTGCCCCGAGGGCGGCGATGACGACGGAGAACTCGCCTCGGGCGATGAGGACCGTCCCGGCTCGGAGCCGTCCGGGGGTCCGCGCGGTCGCGGTTCGGGCTGCCACCCATCCCGAGAGGATCTTGCCGAAGATCCCGAGCAGGGCGAGGGCCGCTGCAGGCAGCAGGACGGCGACGAGGTCGCTGGGGTCGACCGAGAAGGAGAAGAAGAGGAAGAAGGTCGCGGCGAACAGGTCGCGCAGTGGGCCCACCACGGCGGCCGCTCGGGCTTGGACCGACCCGGACAGGGCGAGGCCGACGAGGAAGGCGCCGATGGCTGCCGACACCTGGACCTCCTGGGCCAAGCCTCCAACGAGCAGTGTCAGTCCGAACACGGCGAGGAGCAACGCTTCGTCCGAGGCGGGGGCGAGGAGCCTGCTGAGGTGGTCGCCCCAGCGGAGCGCGACAGCCAGGATGAGGGTGACGGCACCGAGGGCGATGGCGACGGTGGCGGCGGTGTCGGCTGCCCCGCTGCCGACGATGAGGGCGCCGACGACGGGGAGGTAGACGGCCATGGCCAGGTCCTCGATGACGAGGAGGTTCAGGACTGCGGGGGTCTCCCGGTTGCCGAGCCGGTCGAGGTCGGTGAGGACCTTGGAGACGACCCCGGAGGAGCTGATCCAGCAGACACCGCCGAGCAGGAGGGCGGCGGCGGGTTCCCAGCCCAGGATGAGGCCGACCAGGAAGGCCGGGGTGAAGTTGGCCAGGGCGTCGACGGCGCCGGGTGTGAGGCTGCTTCGCAGGCCGTGGCGCAGCTCGTCGGGGCTGTACTCCAGCCCGAGGGTGAGCAGCAGGAGCAGGACCCCGATCTCTCCGGCGAGCTGGATGAAGTCGGCGCTGACGTCGAGCGGTGCGATGCCTCCCTCGCCGACGGCCAGTCCGGCCAGCAGGTAGAGGGGTATGGCGGTGATGCCGAGGCGTCCCGCCAGGCGGGCGAGCACGGACAGGACCAGGGCGACTGCACCGATCTCGATGAAGGCGAGGGCGGCCTCGCCGCTGGCTGCTGCCAGGACCGGGGTCACGCCTCGAGGAGGTCGCGGAGCTGGCGGAGGCCGCCGGTGGTGCCGACGGCCACGACGACGTCCTCGGCCTCCAGGGCCACCTCCGGTCCGGGGGCCGGCAACGTCTCGTCGCCACGCACCAACGCCACGATGGAGGCGCCCGTGCGGGTTCGGAACCGGCCGTCGCCGATCGTGGCGCCGGCATGCTGGTTGCCGGGCCTGATCCGGATCCAGTCGACGGCCACGCCCTTGAGCTGCTGCACGCCGGAGACCGCCTCGCTCACCGGGCTGCCGCCGAGGAGTTCGGCCAGGGTGCGGGTGTCGTCGTTGCTGAGGTGCAGCACCGTCGAGCAGGCATCGGGATCCGCCCGGTCGTACACGGCGATCTCCCGGCGGCCGGTGCGGTGCGACAGCACCGCGACACGCTCGCCGGAGACCGTCGTGAACTCGTGGCGCACGCCGACACCGGGGAGCTGGGTCTCGGTCACCTCTGTCATGGGGTCACCTGCCGTTCGACGGGTGGACGGGGACGGTAGCGGTTCATGGCGTGGGGGGTGCTCCTGCTTCTCGGAGGCTGTCGGTCACCGCCTGGGGCACCTCAACCGTCCACCCGGCCTGCTGCAGCTCCGCCCGGGTGATGCGCAGCTGCCCGGCGTCTCGGCTCTGTGCCCGGAACCGAAGCACCCAGATGGCTCCCTGGTCGATGACGTCGAGCCCGACGCTGGTCGAGGCGGCGTCGGCGGTCGTGACGCTCATCCAGCGGCCCTCGTCGTCGTCGCTGACCTCGACCTGGATGTCGTACGGTCCCCGGTTGACGAACGAGATCCTCTCGACGAACGAGGGTCCCCGCAACAGGACAGGCCCGAGCCCAGCGACCATCCCGGCCGCGACCAGCGCAGCAGCGAACGGCCACAGCCCTCGATGCTGGTTCATGCGGCTTGCGGCCCGCTCAGCCATAGGGCAGCGCTTCGCTGATCTGCCGGAGGAGCGGGGCATCCTCGAACGGCCCGAGCTGGCTGACGACGACCGTTCCGAGAACACCGAGCGCGACGGCAAGGCCCCAGTTGGTCAGCCGGGCCGTCCGGTGCGCCCTCGGGTCTGGCGGACCGTCGGTCCGGCGGAGCTGCTCGCCGACGTCTCGGCCGGCCAGCGCGAGGACTGGATGGAGCACACCCACCACGGCAAGCGCGACGGCAAGCCGATGGAGCCTTCTCCGGACGGCGGGTTCGACGGCTCGACCCGATGGATCGGTCACGCACATCCACAGGAGGACGATCACGTACCCGCAACCGATGTAGTAGATGAACAGGAAGCTTGCAGTGTTGAGCACAGGCGGTCCTTTGCGGCCGCGGCCGCCACGCCGCGACGGGTTGAGGCTCCCAGAGGAGCCGAGGTCGAGAGGTCTCAGAGAGGCGAACGGGAACGCGAGCGGGCTGGGCGGGGCTGCCTCAGCCCCGCGCCGATCCTCGGGTTCCGGGGGCCGCCACTCGTCGGTGGAGGCCGCCCGTCAGCTGGTGGAGGCGGCTGGTGGCGCGCGCCGGCCAGGCGCCGGCCGCCACCACTCCGTCAGCGCTCTGATCGACAGCTCGAGCACGCGGCGCCGCACAGGATGGCGTCCCCACGCCACGGCGCCGACCAGAAGCAGAACCGTGACCAGCAGGTTGGACAGCCACCGTGACACCGGCTCGTACTCGGCTCGCAGCAACCTCACCCGCTGTCCCGGCTCGACCACCGCAACCGACAGCGCTGTCGCACCGGCACGTGGTTCCACCAGGCCGGTCACGTCGCCGCTCGCCGCCGTTGTGACCGGATGAGGACCCAGCAGCTGGCCTGGCCCCCGAGCGCTGGAACCGACGACCAGGACGAGGAGCACCCCCACCACGACCACGGCCCATCGTCTCCTCATCGGCTGGTCAGGGTACCGCTCGGGGCTGACCGCAAAGCCCCGCCCTCATCGGGTCGAGGCAGGGTCCCTCCTCGACATCGGTCCGGATCCGGCGCCGCCTCATTCCCGGTCGAGCTCGGCTTCGGCGATGGCCGCGAGGTCGAGGTCGAGGCCGGCGGGCAGGCCCTGGCCCCGGAACAGCGTGCTGGCCGGTCCCGTGCCGTAGACGCAGTCGTCCGCCAGGACGACGGCAGCGGCGGTGTAGGTGGACCGCTCGTCGTGGGGAAAGGTCTTGCCGGCGGGCTCGACGAGTCCCGTCCAGTAGCCGCCGTCGGGGCGGCGCAGGCGCGACGCCCAGTGCAGGAGCGCCTCGGCCTCGTCGCGCAGGCCGGCGACGGCGTGAGCGGTGGCGCACTCGGCCGTCTCGGCGCCGGTGTACCAGGGGTGGTCGTCGATGCAGCGCACGCCGAGGCCCTCGGTGACGAAGCGGTCCCAGCCGGCCCGCAGCCGGGCTCGGCCCGCCTCGCCGCCGACGGCGCCGCACAGCACCGGGTAGTACCAGTCCATGGCCCACGGGTGCTTCGGCTCGAACAGCTCGTCCTCGCGGAAGGCGACGGCGGTGGCCAGGCGTCCGGCGGCCAGCTCCCACTCGGGTCGCTCCCAGCCCAGCTGCTCGGCCAGGGCCACCCCGCAGCGCACGGAGTGGTACGCCGACGCCGACCCGCTGAGGAGGGCCCAGCGGCCGGCGGGACCCGCCGGCCGCGACAGTCCGTCGGGCTGCACCGACCAGGTGAGCGCCCCCTCGGCCTGCTGGTGGGCCAGCACGAAACCCATGGCCCGCTCGACCACGGGCCACAGCTCGAGCGCGGTGGCCCGGTCGCCGGTGGCTCGGAGGTGGTGGAGCACCCCGGTGGCCACGTAGGCGCAGACGTTGGTGTCCCGCCTGCCGTCCTCGATCCCGCCGGGGAGCGACGGCAGGTAGTAGGTGCACCAGCTGCCGTCGTGGTGCTGGGTGGCGGCCAGCCACCGGTAGGCGGCGACGGCCTCCTCGACGAAGCCGCCGACGGTCAGGGCCATCGCCGCCTCGACGTGGTTCCACGGGTCGGCGTGCAGGCCGGGCGCCCACGGCACCATCCCGTCGGTCCGCTGGACGCGGGCGATCGAGGCGCAGGTGGTGAAGACCTGCGAGGGGCGCAGGGGGATCACCGGGGTGGCTTCTCCAGGTAGACGACGACCGACTTGGCCAGCAGCGGGTTCAGGGCGGCCTCGGCCAGGCGGGTGGGGAGGGGCCGGCCGGCCTCGATGTCCCAGACCAGCACCCGGTGGTAGGCCCGGACCAGCGGGTGGTCGTCGTTGCCGACGCCGACGGCGCACCGCAGCCACCAGTACGGCGTGTGGAGCCCGTGGGCCAGGCCCACGCCGGCCGGCCGCAGGCCGGCGCTGCGCAGGCGGCGGCGCAGCTCGGCCAGCCGGTAGATCCGGACGTGGCCGCCGTCGACCAGGTGGTACTCGTCCGACAGCGCCCAGCACACCAGCTCGGGCCCGAACCGGGGCACGGTCACCGCCGCCGTGCCCCCGGCTTCAGGACCCGGGCGATCTCGGCCATGGCCCGGCGGTCGTCGGGGACGTGCTCCAGCACCTCGGCGCAGATCACCCGGTCGAAGGTGGCATCGGGGAACGGCAGGCCGAGGGCGTCGCCCACCATCGACGACCCCGCCCGCTCGATCCCGCCGCTCGGGCCCGGGCCGGCCGCATCCTCGGCCAGGGCCTCGAGCAAGGCGGCGCAGTCCTTGGCGTCGGCTTCGGAATGGTCGAGGGCGACCACGCGGGCGCCGCGGGCAAAGGCGCCGTAGGCGTGGCGGCCGGCGCCGGCTCCGAGGTCCAGCACCAGCTCGCCGGGGCGCAGGCCCAGGCGGCCGTAGTCGACGGTGAGCACCCTCAGGCCCGGCCGGCTCGCTCGGAGTGCTCGTCGAGGGCAGCCCGGTAGTGGGCCACCGTGGCTTCGGCGCAGCGGCGCCAGGTGAAACGTTCAAGCACCCGTGCCCGGCCTGCCTGCCCCACGCTGGCCCGCAGCACGGGATCGTCCAGCAGGCGGGCCAGGCCGATGGCCAGCGCACCGGCGTCGGCCGGCGGGACGAGGAGCCCGGCCTGGCCGTCGGGGCCCACCACCTCGGGGAGGGCGCCGCCGGTGGTGGCCACCAGCGGGACGGCGCAGGCCATGGCCTCGACGGCCGGGAGGCTGAACCCCTCGTACAGGCTGGGCACGCAGGCCACCTGGCACGAGGCGTACAGCTCGGTGATGGCGGACGTCTCGATGCCCTTGTGGAACACGACCGACCCGTCGAGGCCGAGGCGGTCGAGGTGGCCGGGGATGGTCGATCCCTGGCGGGGGCGCCGATCACGTGCAGCTCGACCTCGGGCCGCTCGGTGCGCAGCTTGGCCACCGCCTCCAGGAGCGGCACCAGGCCCTTCAGCGGCATGTCGGACGAGGTGGTGCACACGATCCGGCCCGGCACCTCCTCGATGCCTGGCAGGGGCCGGAAGGTGTCGAGGTCGACGCCGACGGGGACCACGTGCACCTGCTCGGGCCGTGCACCCATCTGGGCGCAGATGTCGCGCTTGGAGGAGTCGGAGACGGTCACCACCCGCGGGATGCGGGGCAGCACGCGCACCTGCATCCGGAGGAACGAGTACCAGCGGCGCAGGCCGAGCCTCCGCCGAAGGGTCTCGGCGTGGCCCAGGTCGATCTCGCGGTCGACCGTGATGGGGTGGTGGAGGGTGGCCAGCACCGGCCAGCCGTCGTCGAGGAGGCCACCGATGCCGCGGCCCAGGCACTGGTTGTCGTGGATCAGGTCGAAGTCGCCTCGCCGCTCGGCGAGGAGCCGGCGCACCCTGAGGCTGAAGGTGAGCGGCTCGGGGAAGGCGCCCGTGGACATCAGCGCCACCTCGAGCAGGTCGATCCAGCTGCGGTAGGCCCGGAGGCGGAGGGGAGGCCGGAACGGGTGGTCGGGGTGGTACAGGTCGAGGCTGGGGACCGGCACGAACCCGACGCCCGGCGTCAGCTCGGGCCAGGGCTGGCCGGCGAACACCGTGACCAGGTGCCCGAGGGCCACCAGCTCCTTGGCCAGCTCGCGGGTGTACACGCCCTGGCCCCCCGAGTGGGGGTTGCCGCGGTAGACGAGGAGGGCGATGCGGATCGGGGGGTCGGGCATCTGGCGGCCATGCTCCTAGGGGCCGGTCGGCTGGTCAAGGTGACGGCGGGACCGCTTGGCGCCCAGCCCGGACAGTGCGGGGAGCGCGAAGCAGGCCCCGGCCAGGACGAGCCAGGGCTGGTCACCGGTGCGGACGTAGGGCGTCGACCCCCGGCGCAGGGGCACCTCGGCGGTGATGACCGCCTGGTCGCCGAGGTCGGTGCGCTGGGAGACCTCCCCGTCGGGGGCCACGAACGCCGAGAAGCCGGTGGGCGCCGACTGCACCAGGTCGCGGCCCGTCTCCCACGCCCGCAGCCGGGCCGCGGCCACCTCCTGGTCGGGCACCTGGCTGGTCCCGTACGACGAGGCGTTCGTCGGCACGAGCACCACCTGCGCCCCGTTGCGGACCGCCGAGCGGGACCGGTCGCCGAAGAACACCTCGTAGGAGATCACCACGCCGAGCCGCTCGCCCCCAGGGCCCGGCAGGATCCCGGGGCCCTTGCCGGCGATGGCGTCGCGAGGCAGCAGGCTGAGGTCGGCCACCTTGGCCACCAGGTTGCGCAGCGGCGCGTACTCGCCGAAAGGCACCCGGTGGACCTTGTCGTAGCGGCCGATCAGCTGGCCGTCCGGGCCGAACGCCACCTGGGCGTTGTAGAAGCGCTGGCCGGGGAGGTCCTCGACCACCCCGACCAGCAGCACCGCCCCGAGCCGGCGGGCCTCGGCCGCCAGCTCCTCCCGCTCGGGCGCCCCGGCCGTCGGTCCGTCGAGCGAGACCGAGTTCTCGGGCCACAGCACCACGTCGACGGTCCCTGGGGCGATCGTCCGAGAAGCCGCCAGGTGGCGGTCCAGCACGTCCCGAGCCGCCGTCTCCACCGCCCGGGTGCCGCGAGGGCCGCCGCCCTGGACGGCTGCCACCCGGAGCGAGCCGACCTGCTCGCCCGGGGGCGCGAGAGCGCCCAACCCGCCGGCGACGACCGGGACCAGGAGCAGCGCAGCGGCTCGGAGAGGATGGCGCCGCACCGCCTCGGCCAGCGCCGCGCCCACCAGGGCGGTGGCGAGGGTCAGCAGCGTGGTGCCCCCGAGCCGGGCCGTGGCCGCCAGCGGCCCGTCGGCCTGGCCCTGGGGGAGGCCGCCCATCGGGAAGCCCTGGAACGGCACCCTGGCCCGGAGGGACTCGGCAACGGTGATGGCGCCGGCCGCGCCCACCCCGACCCATGCCCTCCCCGTCGGCACCAGCGCGCCGGCGGCCGTGAAGAAGCTGGCGCCCAGCAGGGCCAGCACCACGTACCCCACCGCTTGGAAGTCGGTGACCCAGAAGGTGGTGCACAGCAGCATCGACAGGGCCCAGAGGCCACCGGCCAGGGCACGGGCCGGACGGCTGGTGGCCTGCCCCCACGCCAGGGTCAGGAGGCCCGCGCCCACCAGGCCCAGCGGCCACAGCCCCACCGGCTGGACCGACGCTGCGGCGGCCAGGCCGCCGAGGACGGCCAGCAGGGCGGGCTTGCGCACGGGCGCCGAGGTTCCCACTGCTCAGCCGAGGGCCGAGCGGTGCACGGCGACGGTCTGCTCGGCCACCCGCTGCCAGGTGAAGGCGGCGGCCCGGGCCCGGCCGGCGGCAGTCATCGCCGCCCGGCGGTCCCCGTCGGCGGCGACGAGGTCGATCGCCTCGGTCCAGGCGGCGGCGTCGAGCGGGTCGACGAGGAGGGCGGCGCCGCCGACGACCTCGGGGATCGAGCCGGCCCGGGCCGCGATCACCGCCGTGCCGGCGGCCATCGCCTCGAGCGGCGGCAGGCCGAACCCCTCGTCGACCGCCGGGTGGACGAGGGCCAGGGCCCCCTGCACGAGCGCCGGCAGGTCGGCGTCGGCCACGAAGCCGGCGAGCCGGACCCGGTCGCCCACCCCATGCCTGCGGATCTCGTCGCCGACCTCGGTGGCGCTGGTCCCGGGCCGGCCGGCCAGGACGAGTGGCAGGTCGGTGGCCTGGACCCGCGCCATGGCCCGGACGAGCGTGTCGAGGTTCTTCCGGGTCGACAGGTTGCCGACGGCGAGCAGGAACCGACCGGGCCGGACGTCCAGCGCCCGGCACACCCGCTCGATGTCGGCCGGCGCCGCCGGGCGCCGGAACTCGTCGCCCACGGCCAGGGGCACCACGGTGATCCGCTCCCGGGCGATGCCGACGCGCCGCACCAGCCGCTCAGCGACGTCGGCCGACACGGTGATGACCGGGCCGGTCCCGGCAGCCAGCCCGTCCATGCAGCGCCGGAAGCCCCAGAGCTCGTCACGCTGGTACCACTCGGGGTGCTCGAGGAGCATGACGTCGTGGATCGACACGACCGACGGGCGCCGGGTGGGCAGTGGGAACGAGGGGTGCAGGACGTGGACGAGGTCGGCTGGGCCGACGACCCGCTCCAGGCGGGGCTGGTGCAGCAGCGTCCAGGCCAGGTGGAGCCCCTTGCGGGGCCCGGGCACCGGCCGGTAGCCCACGCCGGGCGGCAGCCACTGGGGCCGGCCCCGCTCGCTCGGCGCGCTCACGTCGTAGCACCAGCCCGGCTCGCCTCGCGCCGCCAGCGCCGCAGTCAGCCCCTCGACGTAGCGGCCGATCCCGGTCATCGACCGCACGGGATCGACCACCCGGTTGGCGAAGAGGACGGCCCTCACCGGGCCGTCAGGAGCGAGAGGTAGATGCGCTCGACCAGGTCGACCATGCCCTCGACCGTGCAGGCGGCGCGGACGTGGGCCTGGGCGGCCCGCCCCAGCCGGTCGCCCAGCGCGGGGTTCTCGAGCACGCGAGCCAGCGCGTCGGCCAGGGCCGGCGGGTCCTCGGGCGGGACGAGCAGGCCGAGCCGGCCGCCGTCCAGCATCTCCGGCACCCCGCCGACCCGGGTGGCCACCACCGGCAGGCCGACGGCCATCGCCTCCAGGACGGCGAGCGGCTGCAGCTCGGTCCGCTCCCGTGAGGGCTGGACGTAGGCGCTGGCCTCGAGCAGCACCGGTCGCGGGTTGGCCACGGCGCCGGGGAGGTCCACGGCGTCGTCGAGGCCGAGCCGGTGGCGCAGGGCGAGCAGCTCGCTGCGGTGCCCCTCGTGGCCCGGCTGCTCGCCGCCCACCACCACAGCCCGGGCCGCCGGCAGCCGCCCGCGCAGGTGGGTCATGGCGTGGAGGAGGACGTCGATGCCCTTGTCCGGGTGGAGCCGGCCGACGGTCACGACGGTGGGCCGGTCGGAGGGTTGGCGGGTGACCGGCTCCAGCCACTCGGGGGCAACCGTGTTGGGGACCACCGTGAGGTTGCCGTCGACGTGGAGCCCCGGCAGGCCGGCGGCCACCGCCTGGCTGGGCACGACCACGTGGGAGGCCGCCCGCGAGCACAGCTCGTTCAGGGCCCGGTTGCGGTCGATGGCCTCGATGTGCCAGACCGCGGGGAGGCGGGCCAGCCGGGCCGCCGGCCCCAGGAGCAGCTGGCCCCGGTGGTCACAGCAGTGGACGAGGTCAGCCCGGCCCTTGAGCCAGCGGGCCAGCCTGGCCCACGCCGGGGGGAGCGCGGCGGCGGCGGCAACGGCCTTGGTTCCCGTGGTCTGCCGCCCGTAGATCCTGAGCGCGCCCGGCAGCTGCGCCACCTCGAACGAGATGCCGGCGGCGCGGGCCTCCTCCGGGAAGGCCCCGTCGGCCGGAGCAGCCAGCCCCACGTCCCAGCCCCGACGTGCCAGCCCTCGCAGCAGCAGCAGCAGCTGGCGCTGGGCGCCGGTGAAGGCGTGGGGGTACGCCTCGAAGAACAGCACCCGGCGCGCACCAGCCACGCCTCGGCACCCTAGAGCCGGCCGTTCCGCTCGCTTCAGCCGGCGGCCACCCTCGAGAACACCTCGGCGTGCACCTCGGCGGTTGCCGCCCACGTGAAGAGCGCCGCCCGGGCCAAGCCCGCCTCCCTGGCCTCGTCCCACGCCACCGGCGATCCCAGCAGCCGGTGGGCGGCGTCGGCCATGGCGCCGACGTCGCCGTCAGGCACCAGGTGCCCGCCGTCGCCGACCACCTCGGTCACCGCCGAGTTGGCGAAGGCGACGACGGGCACGCCGCTGGCCATGGCCTCGAGGGCCGGCAGGCCGAACCCCTCGTACCGGGTGGTGCTGAGGAACAGCGAGGCCGAGCGGACCAGCGCCGGCAGGTCGTCGACGAACCCGAGGTGGTCGATCAGGTCGGGCCGGCGGCTGGCCGCCAGCGTGGCCTCGAAGTCACCTCTCGACCACGGGTGGACCAGGCCGGCGACCTTCAGCCGGTGCGGGTGACCCCGCTCGGCCAGACGGGCCGCCACCTCGAAGGCCTCGGCGAAGCCCTTGCGCCGGTTGAACTCGCCGACCGCCAGCAGGTAGGGGTCGTCGGCATCCGGAGGACCGGCATCGCCCGGGTGGAAGGCTGGATCGACGCCGTGGTGGGCGACCTCGATCCGCGCCGGGTGGAGGCCGAGCAGGCGGATCCCGTCGTCGGCCGCCGACCGGGAGACGGCGATCACCGCGTCGGCCCGTCGGTAGCGGGGGGCGAAGCGGCGCCAGCGCCGGCGGAGCACGGCCAGGTCCGGGTCGTCCAGGACGAGCGGGATGACGTCGTGCAGGGTCTGGACGTACGGCCGGTCCACCCGCCATGGCGCGGCGAAGCCCGGCTCGTGCAGCACGTCGGTGCGGGTGCGGCGCAGCTCGAGAGGCAGCCGCAGCGCGTGCTCGATCAGCTCGGCTCGACCCTTGGGCGCCACCCGTTGCACCTGCCGGCGCCGCACCCCGCTCGGCAGGCGCACCCCGGCGGTGACGAGGGCGGTGAGCTCGACCGACGCATCGGCCACCAGCGCCTCGAGGAGGCAGCGGGTGGCGGTGCGGATCCCGCTCGAGGCGGAGGGGCCGCCCAGCGCAGCAGCGTCGACCAGCACGCTCGGCCGGGATCCCATCGCCGACCGAGTATCCCGCACCCACCGCGGGGCCGGCCGGAGGGCCCGGAAGGGGCCCCGCTACCATGCCGATGGTGCACGAGGTCAGCATCACGAGGGGGCCGGGCGATCCGCCCTCTGGTCGAGCGCCCACCCGGCTCGAGCTGCAGGACACCCTCTACTCGTCGACCAACCCCACCAGGCGGTGGATCCACACCCGGCGCCGCGAGGTGGTCGAGAGCCTTCTCCGCCCCTGCGCCGGGTCGGCGCGCGCCCTCGAGATCGGGCCCGGTTCGGGGATCTACCTGCCGTTGCTGGCCGAGCTGGCCGACGAGGTCGTCGTCACCGACATCGAGCCGGACTTCCTCGACCGGGCCCGCGACGTCGTGGGCGAGCGGCCCGCCGTCGGCTTCGTGGTCGACGACATCACCCGGACCCGGCTCGAGCCGGGCAGCTTCGACCTGATCCTGTGCACCGAGGTGCTCGAGCACATCGACGACTGGAGGGCGGCGCTGGCCTCGATGGCCAAGCTCCTGCGCCCGGGCGGCGTGCTCGTCCTGTCGACCCCGCAGCCGTGGAGCCCGCTCGAGCTGCTCGGGAAGGTGGCCTTCCGTCCCGGGGTGATCCGCGTCGTGCGGGCCATCTACCGAGAGCCGGTCCTGGAGACCGGCCACATCAGCCTGGTCTCCTCACGCCGGCTCACCTCCGAGCTCACGGCCAACGGGCTGCGCATCGAGCGCCGCCGCTGGTCGAGCGTGTACATCCCCGTGCTGGCCGAGGCCGGCGGTGCAGCCGCGCTGCGGATCGAACAGCGACTCGAGCCGATGCTGCAGGTTCGCCCGCTGCGAGCCCTGCTGTGGACCCAGTATGTCGTCGCCCGGGGGTGAGCCGGCGCGGGTCTCGCTGGTCGTGCCCCTCTACAACGAGGAGCGCCGGCTGCCCGCCTTTGTCGACGGAGTCGCGCCGCTCCTCGGGAGCACCCTGTGCCCTGGCTACCGGCTCACCGAGATCGTCGTCGTCGACGACGCCAGCCTCGACGCCACCGGGCTGCGGATCCGGGAGCTGGCCGGCCGGCCAGGCTGGACGGTGGTCCCGGCGGAGCCGGGCAGCCATGGCAAGGGCGACGCCGTCGCTCGGGGGGCCCGGGCGTCGTCCGGTACCCACGTCCTGCTGTCGGACGTCGATCTCGCCGCCCCGCTGAGCGAGACGGCGAAGCTGGCGGCCGCGCTGGCCGACGGGGCCGAGATCGCCATCGGGTCGCGCGACCTCGCCGGGTCGCGGGTCGCGGCGCCGCAGTCGCGGGTCATCGTGGGCCGTGTCTTCAACCGGTTCGTTCGGGCCATGACCGGTCTCGACACCCGCGACACCCAGTGCGGGTTCAAGCTCCTGCCGGCCGATCTGGCCAGGTCACTGCTGTCGTCGCTGCTGGTGCCAGGGCTCGCCTTCGACATCGAGCTGCTCATGCGGGCCCGCAACGGCGGCCACCGCGTGGCCGAGGTGCCGATCGCCTACCAGCACGGCGCAGGGTCGAGCGTGCGGCCCGCAACCGCCGCGGCCCCCATGGCCCTCGACGTGGTCCGCCTGGCGTTGCACCTTCGGCTGCGGCACGGCCTTTCGGGGCGCGGCGCCGACGTCGAGGCCCCTGTGTGAGCCTGGCCGACCTGACGCTGGCCGGGCTCTGGGCCATCGTCTTCCTCGGGTCGGCCACCACCGTCTCGCTCACGATCAAGCGGACGTGGTTCGCCGGATGGCGGGGAAGCATCGGCGTGGTCACCACCGTGCTGATCGGCCTCTGCTGGGCCTTGGCCCTGGGGCAGCTGCTGGGCGCGGTGGGCTGGCTGCGGACGCTGCCGCTGCTGGGGGCCAGCGTGATCAGCGCGGCGGCGGCCGTCGCGTTCGGCCGGGCTGGCGCCGGCCCGCAGCCTGACCCCGAGGCCCAACTCGACGAGGCGACGGTGCAGCCGAGCCAGGCGCTGCTGGTGGTCGCCACCGTCGTGCTCGTGCTGGTCGTCGCCGCCATCTGGGTGGCCCGCACGGCCATCGCCGTGCGCGGGGGCATCGGCGACCCCGACTCGCTCGGCTACCACCTGCCGTTCGCCGCCACCTTCGCCCAGACCGGGGTGGCCGACCAGAACCGGTTCGTGCTGCCCGGTCTGCCCGTCCAGTTCTACCCCGCCAACGACGAGCTGCTCGTGGCCATGGCGCTGGTGCTGACCAAGTCCGTCGTGTTCGGCGCCGTGAAGAACCTGGTGCTCGGCGGCCTGGTCCTGGTCGCGGCCGACGCCCTCGGCAAGGCCTTTGGGGCCCGGCTGCTGGCCGTGGGGGCGGCGGCGGTGGTCCTCGGGCTGCCCGTCATCGCCTTTTCGCAGCCGGGGGAAGCCGTCAACGACGCCCTCGTGGTGTTCCTCCTGCTGGGCGCCGTCGCCGTCCTGGCCCATGCCCGCGGCCGGCCCGCCCCGTACGTGCTGGCCCTGGTGTGCGCCGGGGCCGCCGTCGGCACGAAGCTCTCGGCCATCGCCCCCGGCGTCGCCCTCGCCGGGTTCGCTCTGTGGCTGCTCGCCACCAGGGTCCCCGCCGGTCGCCTGCGGGCCGCGGCTGCGGGGGCGGTGGGCGCCCTGGCCGTGGGCGTGTCGTGGTACGTCCGCAACGCCGTCAGCTACGGCAGCCCGTTGCCGCCGGCCCGCATCGGCGTCGGCCCCTTCCAGCTGCCGCAGATCACGACCGAGGTCCACCAGTACTCGTACTCGGTGGCGTGGTACCTCGTCCGCGGGCGGGCCTTGCGGAAGCTCTGGGACGGGCTGGGCCAGGCCATGGGCCCGCTCTTTCTCCCGGTGCTGGTCGCCGTCCTGTTCGGGATCGTCGTAGGGCTCCGGTCCGGGGACCGGTTCCGGCGCGGGCTGGCCGCCGCCGCCGTGGTCACCGGCATCGGGTACCTGACCACCCCGGCCAGCGCCTACGGGGCCGAGGGGACCCCCGAGGGGTTCGTCATCAACGTGCACTACGCCGCCGCCGCGCTCGCCCTGGGCATGGTGACGGCGGGCATCGCCCTCGCTGGGCGGCGGTGGGCCGCCATCCTCCCCGTCGTCGGCTGCGCGGTGGTCGCCGCCGGCATCCCGGCCGGCCAGCGCATCGCCTTTTGGGCACCGGAGATCGGGGGGCGCTCCTTTGCCATCCTGGTGGCGGCCGCGGCCGGCGGTGGGGTGGCGGCCTGGATGGCCTCGCGGCCTGGCCTGCTCGCCTGGTGGCGGGCCGGCGCGGCGGCGTCGACCGCCCTGGCCGTGGTCGGCGTCGCCGTGATCGTGGGGCAGCACCCGAGCGCGGAGTCCGATCCTCTCCGGCGTTGGGCCATCCGTGAGCAGCCGACGAGGATCGCCGGGTGGGTCCCGGAGGTGGCCCTCCTCTACGGCCCGGGCGCCCCGAACCGGGCGGTGACCCTGACGCGGCTTGCTGACCGCGCTCCGGTGCCGCTCGACTCCTGCCCCGCGTGGATGCAGGCGCTGCGGGATGGCGGCTTCCCGTTCACGGGGGTGATCCCCGGAACCCAGTGGCAGCGGTGGGTGGAGGCTGACGCCGCCTTCGAGCTCGTCGCCGAGCGAGACGGCCACGGGGCGATCTACCGGGTGGTCGGGCCGCCGGACGTCAGCTGCGCGGGGGCGCGCTGACGGCCGCTCGGTCGTGGTCGACGATCGAGATGCCTGGGGTTGGGCTCCTCGAAATGCAGCGGTGCTGGTGGCGGCGCCGGGGTTGACTGATCCGGTTCACACCGACGCCGGCCGTGGAAGCGGCTGCCGGCCGATGGTTCAGCCCAGCGAAGGGAGCACCACATGAAGAAGATCATCAGCCTCTACCAGCGCAACTACGACGGCGACCACCTCGTCCGGGATGAGGTGGTGCCCGGCGCCGAGTGGGTGCTGGCCGGTGAGGGAGCAGCCACCCGCAAGTACGACGGGACCTGCTGCCTCATCCGCGACCGCCGCCTCTACAAGCGGTTCGACCTGAAGCCCGGCAAGCCACCGCCACGCGACTTCGAGGTGGAACAGCACGACCCGGTGACCGGCAAGAGCTTTGGGTGGGTGCCGGTGGGCGACGGCCCGGAAGACCGCTGGCATCGTCAGGCCTTCGAGAGGCTGACGGGCCGCGACCGGGGCGGCGAGCTGGACGGCACCTACGAGCTGCTGGGGCCGAAGATCCAGGGCAACCCGGAGCGGTTCACCGAGCATGAGCTGGTCGCACACGCCGACGCCGCAGTCCTCCCGGACGCGCCTCGCGACTTCGAGGGACTGCGCTCCTACCTGGCCGAGGCCGCCATCGAAGGCATCGTCTGGCACCACCCCGAAGGTCGCATGGTCAAGATCAAGAGCCGTGACTTCGGCCTGAAGCGCATCCCGCCGCCGGCACCGCCGTGAGCGGCACCCGTCAACGCTGGCAGAGACAGGCGATGGACACGCCCGTCGGCAGGCGGACGCCCGCGGCGATCAGCCGGGCCTCCAGCTCCATCGGGAGCCGGAGCACCCGGTTGGCGTTGGCTCCGGTCTGCGCCAGCTCGGTGGGGGCGAACGCCGCCTCCCGCCGCTGGCGGATCCAGCGCACGGCGGCGATGGGTGGCAGCAGCACCGTGTTGAAGTAGCTGGTGCGCTGGACCGTCCACCCGGCCTCGGTGCACCGCTGCACCAGCTCGGGGGCGGTGTAGCGGCGCTGGTGGCCAAGCTGGACGTCGCTGTCGCTCCACAGCCAGCGGTAGGCCGGGACGGTGACGAGCAGGTGGCTGCCCGGGGCCGTCACCCGCCGCAGCTCGCGCAGGGCCTCGACGTCACCGATCACGTGCTCGATGACGTCGGTGGCGCACACGAGGTCGAAGGCCGCGTCCCGGAAGGGGAGGTCGTCCAGCGAGGCCACGCCCACGGCCCGGTAGCCGCGGCCGAGGGCGTGACCGAGGGCCTCGAGCTCCATGTCGACGCCCATCACCTCGCCCAGCCCGGCGTACGTGCCGAGGTTGCCACCGCTGCCGCAGCCCGCGTCGAGCACGCGGCCCGAGCTGCCGAGCGAGAGGCCGCCGAGCATCGCCGCGATGACGGCCCGACGGCCGCGGAACCACCAGTGGTCGTCCTCGACCGACCGCATCTGGGCGTAGATGCGAGGGTCCATGACGGGCTCCGGTGGCAGGGTGGCGCTCGGGTTCGGGGAGGGCGGAGCGATGGGTCACTGTACGGGCGCCGGTAGCATCCGACCGATGGAAGGGCCGACCGTCGAGCGCGAGGACGCGCCCGCCGTGCCCGCGACCAGCGCCCCCAGCTCGGCGGCCCCGCACCTGGCGATGGCCCTGCCCACCGAACCCGCATCCCCTCATGGGCCGACCCGTGCCGGCCGGCTCCGCCACACCGTCCGGTCGTGGACGACGGTCGATGGGGCCAAGAGCCAGGCGGTGCGTCTGGTGCGCGGCTACGCCGGCCCCCCCATCCGCCGAGCCCGGTGCCGCGGCGGCGCCGGCTGGGTCGAGCACCTGCCGGCCGGGATCCGGGAGCGTCTCGAGCTGAACGCCGAGGTCGTCGACCCGCTGCGGATCGAGATCGGCAGCGGCGACTTCCCGAGCCCCGGCTACGTGCACGTCGACGCCAACCGCTGGGCTCGCCACGTCGAGCACGTGTCGTCGGCCTCGTCGCTGCCCTTCGCCGATCGCTCGGCCGAGGAGGTCCTGGCCGTGCACATCCTGGAGCACGTGCACTCGTCGGCCCTGATGGCCACGCTCCGGGAGTGGCGCCGGGTGCTGCGGCCCGGAGGCTTCGCCCAGATCCACGTTCCGGACGCGGCCACCGTGTTCGCCGCCTACCTCGACAGCCCGCCCGAGAGCAAGTGGACGGTGATGATCCCCATCTTCGGGATGACGAGCCACGCCCGGCTGGGCCAGCCCGGGGCGCTCGACCTCGAGCGCCACCACGTCATCTACGACTTCGCCCTGCTCGAGCGGGTCCTCCTCGACGCCGGCTTCGACCGGGTCGAGGACCTCAGCGACGAGGTCATCGACCGCCACATCGAGGGCTGGCGCGACCTCGAGCTGATCCCCCGGATCAGCCTGGTCGTCCGGGCCTACACCGCTCCGCCCGCTCCCGGCCCATGAAGGCGACCGCCCGGACGCCGGCGGCGGGCGAGGGGCCGGTCCTCCGGCTGGACCGGCACCCCGACTCGCTGTGGGCGTGGATGGGGGGCCTGTGGCGCTTCCGGGGCGTGCTGGCCGCCCTGGCCCGCAAGGACTTCCAGGTCCGCTACAAGCGGGCCGCCCTCGGGATCCTGTGGTCGATCGCCATGCCGCTGGTCCAGTCGGTGGCGATGGTGTTCGTGTTCTCCCGCGTCGGCGGCTTCGGGGCCGGGCAGGACTACAGCTACGCGGGGTACGTCCTCGCCGGCATGGTGCCGTGGGTCTACGTGTCGACGTCGATCGGTGCGTCCACCACGGCCATCGTCGAAGGGGCGGGGCTCACCGACAAGGTCTGGTTCCCCCGGGCCATCCTCGCCCTGGTCCCGCCGTGCTCGAACCTCGTGCTGCTCGGCGCGTCGATCCTGATCCTGTTCGTCGAGCTGCCGATCGTGGGCGCCCCGCTGCGGCCCAGGCTCCTGCTGCTGGTGCCGGCGGCCGCCCTCGCCGTCGCCTTTTCCGCCGCCCTGGGCATGGTCCTGGGGGCCCTCTACGTCTACTTCCGCGACCTCAAGTTCGTGGTGATCGCCTCCCAGCTGGTCTGGCTGTACGTGACCCCGGTGGTGTACCCGCTCTCGGTCCTCGGTCCGGCCGGGCGAGTGCTCAACCTCAACCCCCTCACCGGCATCGTGGGTCTCTTCCAGACGGCGGCCGTCGGCTCCCCGCTGCCCTCGAACCTCGCTCTCGGCGTCTCGGTCGGCACCACGCTCGTCCTGGCCGTGGTGGCCGTGGCCGTCCACCGCCACCACGACCGCCTGTTCGTCGACCTGCTGTGAGCCCGCCGGCCGATGGCGATCCGGTGACCGTCGCCACGGTAGGGGTGGGCATCGTGTCGTGGAACACGGCGGGCCTCCTCGAGCGGTGCCTGCAGGCCCTGCCGGCCGCCCTCGAGGGCATCCAGGCCGAGGTCGTGGTCGTCGACAACGCGTCGTCGGACCGCAGCGCCGATGTCGCCGCCGCCCATGCCCGCGTCGTCCGCAACGCCACCAACATCGGTTACGCCAGGGCGATGAACCAGGCCCTCGCCGGCACCGGGGCCGAGGTGCTGATCGCGCTGAACCCCGACACCGAGCCGCCGCCGGGCTCGCTGGCCACTCTGGTTCGCCGGCTCCTCGCCGACCCCGGCGTCGGCCTGGTGGCGCCCCTGCTCGTCGGCGCCGACGGGGCACCGCAGTGGACCGCCCGCCGCTTCCCGTCGCTCGGCGTCGGCGCGGCCACCTGCATCCTCCCCCGCCGTCTGCAGGGGGGTCGGATCGGGCGCCACCTCCTCCTCGAGCTGGCCGACCAGCCCGCCGCCCCCGCCGACATCGACTGGGCCATCGGCGCCGTCCACGTGATCCGAGCCGCCGCCCTGTCCGGCCGAGCCCCCTACGACGAGCGGTGGTTCATGTACGTCGAGGACATCGAGCTGTGCTGGTGGCTGGCCCGGCGGGGGTGGCGGCGGCGCTTCGAGGCCGACGTCGCCGTCGTCCACGTCGGCAACGCTGCAGGAGCCCAGGCCTGGGGCGACGAGTACATGGGCCGCTGCTTCGACGCCATGTACGACTGGTACGAGCGGGACCGCAGCCGGGTCGGCGTGCGGGCGTGGGCGGCACTGAACGCGGTGCGGGTGGCCGCCCGGGCCGGGGTGAGGATCGCCGCTCGCCGGCCGCCGGAACGGCACGCCCACCTGCGCCGCGAGCTCCCGCACCACACCCGGGTCGTCCTCCACGGCGCCCCGCCGCTGGCCGGCCCTCCGCCCTCAGCCTGAACGCGGCCAACGTCGGCCGTTCGGACCAAGATCCGCCTGCCGCCACCACGCGAGCGTCGCTACCTTTCTGCGGGTGCCGGTCTTCGAGGTCGTCCGGGCCGAGCGGCTGGAGCTGGTGGCGCGGCTGCGCGACCTGCCGCCCGACGCCTGGGCGCAGCCGAGCCTGTGCTCGGGCTGGTCGGTCCACCACGTCCTGGTCCACCTGGTGACGCCCTTCTCGGTGTCGGCCCCGCAGATGGCGCTCCACGTCGTGCGGGCCGGCGGGATCGGGGCGGCCATGGACCGGGTCGCCCAGATGCTGGCCGAACGCCCGCCGGCCGACCTGCTGGCCACGCTCGAGGAGCACGCCGGCTCGACCGCCCGACCGCCGGGCCTGCCGCCGGCGGCGCCGCTGACCGACATCGTCGTGCACGGCGCCGACATCCGATGGGGCCTCGGTGACCCCCACGGCGACTGGGACCAGCCGTCCCGGCTCGGTGCTGTCCTCGACTTCCTGGTGAGCCCCAGGGCCCACGTCGGCTTCGTGCCCCGGAACCGGTTGAAGGGCCTGCGCCTGGTGGCCGAGGACCAGGAGTGGGCTCACGGCACGGGCCGAGAGGTCGTGGCGCCCAGCCTGGCGCTGGCCATGGCCGTCCTCGGCCGGCGGGCGGCGCTCCCGGCGCTGCGGGGCGAGGGAGCCCCGGCCCTGGCCGCCTGAGCCCGGAGAAGGGTCAGCTGCTGCCGGCGGGCCTGCCGTCGGCGGGCTTCGGCGCCGGCCGCCTCCGCCCGATCGGCAGCCGGACGCCCTGCTGCAGCAGCCGCCGGCCGAAGCCGGGCGGCGGCACCCAGTCGAGCGGGCCGACCCCGGGGCTCGGCGCGGCCTGGCGCAGCGCCTGCAGCCAGCCGGCGGCGGTGGCCTTCCAGCTGAACTGGAGGGCCCGGGCCAGGCCGGCCCGGCTCAGCTCGTCCATCCGCTTGGGGCTGGCGACGAGGTCGAACAGCGCCACCTCGAGCGCTTCGGCGGTGGGCTCGGTGACCACGCCGGCCTCGCCGACGACCTCGGGGAGCGAGCCCCGGTCCGAGACGACGACCGGCACGCCGCACGCCATGGCCTCGAGGGCGGTCAGGCCGAAGCCCTCCATCATGCTGGGCAGGCAGAACACGGCGGCGCCGGCCGTGACCGCCGCCAGCTCGACGTCGCTGAGCGAGCCGAGGAACACGACCCGGCCGGGGGCGTCGGGCAGGCCGGCGGCGGCGGCGGCGGCCAGGTCCTTCCAGTCCCGTCGGTCGGGGGGCGGCGAGCCCACGATGACCAGGTTGTGGGGCAGCCCGCGGCGGGCCAGGGCGTTCATGGCCGTCTTCAGCGACCCCAGGTTCTTGCGGGGTGACAGGCTCGAGACGAACAGGACGTATGGGGCCGACGGGTCGCCGCCGGCCGCCTCGATTATGTCGCCGGCCCCGGGCCGCCCGGGGCGGAACAGGGCCAGGTCGACCCCGAGCGGCACGGCGTGCACCCGGCCCGGGTCAAAGGCGTACTGCCCCAGGATCTGGGCCCGCGACGACCCCGACGGCGTGATGATCACCGCCGCCCGCTCCGCCGCCGCCCGGCTCTTCCGCTCGAACTGCTCGATGAACCAGGGCTGCATGACCGGCCGGGTGCTCTCGTGGCGCCAGCTGGCCTCCTGCAGGTGGACCACCATCGGCTCGGCGACGGGCAGGGGGCCGTCGTGGCCGTCGGTCAGCCAGACGTCGGGGGGCACCCGGAACCGCGACCCGCCGGGCTCGTCCCACGTCGACAGGTCGACCTGGCGGCTCAGCTGCTCGAGGACGTTGTGCCACATCCGGCCGGCTCCCGACGCGGGCGTCATCTTCGAGACGAACGAGGGGACGCCGACCCTGAGGCGACCGGGTCGGGTCACCGGGGCAGCACCATGGCCGGAAGATGCTACCGGAGGGGTCGGCCGCCCTCGACCCCTCCGAGGCGTCCGCTACCGTCCGGAGCCGATGGCGTCCGCCCCGTCCGAGGTCGCGGTGTCGGTCGTCGTCCCCACCCACGACCGCTCGGATCGGTGCGCCGAGCTCCTCCGGCGCCTCGCCTCGCAGTCGATCGGGCCGGACCGATTCGAGGTGCTGGTGGTGGACGACTGCTCGACCGACGACACCCCGGACGTCGTCGCCTCGGCCGTCGGCGAGGTCCCGTACCGGTTGGTGGCCCTCCGCACCCCGGTCAACGGGGGCCCTGCCGCAGCCCGGAACCTGGGCTGGCGGGCGGCGTCCGCCCCGCTGGTGGCGTTCACCGACGACGACTGCGAGCCCGAGGACGGGTGGCTGGAGGCGGGGGTCGCCGCCTTTGAGGCCGACCCCGACCTCGGTGTGGCCCAGGGCTGCACGAGGCCGCCTGACGGCGTCGACATCACCAAGCTGCAGGGCTGGTACGTGTGGCGGGTGATCACGGAGGCGACGCCGTACTTCGACGCCTGCAACGTCTTCTACCGCCGGGCCGCCCTCGAGAGCACCGGCGGGTTCGACGAGCAGATCGCCTGGTGGTCGACCCGCCCCGGCGCCGGCGCCACCCCCGTGGCCTGGGGCGAGGACACCGCCGCAGGGTGGGCGGTGGTCGAGGCCGGGTGGGGCCGCGGCTTCGTGGGCGACGCTGTCGTCGTGCACGCCGTCGAGGACCGAGGCTGGGTGTGGCACGTGAAGCACGGCTACCTGGACCGCATCATCGTGGCCCTCGGCGTGCAGCACCCCGGGTTCCGGCGCGAGGCGTTCTGGCGGCCGTGGTCGTACCGGCGCGAGGACGCCGCCTTCCTCGCGGCCGTCGCCGGCGGCGCCGTCGCCCTCCGGTGGCGTCCGGCGGCGCTCGCCGTCCTGCCCTACCTGTGGTGCCGGCGGCCATCGGTCCGCCGCCCCCGCTTCCTCGAGGTGTGCGTCGGCAACCTCGCGGTCGACACGGCCCGGGCCGTCGGCCAGGTCCACGGCGCCCTCAGGTACCGGACGTTCGTCGTCTGAGGCCACCGGCCGGCGCCCGGGGGGCGACGGGGCGAACTGCCAGGATGTCCGGGGTGACGGCCACCGACACGGGCGCCGAGGCCGGGGTCACGCCGGGTGTCGGGCCGCGTCGCCCCGACACCCGGCGGCGCCACCGGGGCCGTGTGGTCCCGATCGCCGTCGCCCTGGCCGTGCTGCTCCTGGCCGAGCTCGCGGTCAGGGCCGGCCGCTCCCACCTCGACGAGCCGAACGTGTGGCCCACGCCCGAGCTGCAGAAGAAGTTCACCCAGATCGGCGCCCGGGCCCGCGAGGGCCGCCGGCCGGAGGTCGTGCTGGTCGGCGACTCGATGCTCGACGCCGGGGGCGATCCGGCCGCCCTCGCCCAGGCGGTGCCGGGCACCACGGTCTACAACGCGTCGATCGCGGGCGAGACCCTGCCCGTCATCGCCGACTGGACGACCAGGATCGTGCTGCCCAAGCTCGACCCGAAGGTGGTCGTCGTCGGCTTCTCCAGCAACGAGCTGAACCCCAGCGTCCTGGCCCCCGAGGCCGGGGTGGGGGCCTACCGGGCCTCCCGGGTGGTGCGGGCGGCCGAGGGCCGAGGCAGCCCGGTCGACCGGGCCGACGCCTTCCTGCGCGAGCACTCGATGCTCTACCGGTACCGCAGCTCGCTGCGCCACCCCTTCCGTGGGGACACGGTCGACCCGAACGTCTTCGACCCCGAGCTCAGCCCGGACGGCCACGACCTGGCCTTCGCCGACCTGGGCTACCTCGAGAAGGGCGGGCCGGGCCAGGCGCAGGCCGTCATCCAGGGCGTGGTGGCCGCCCTGCAGGGCTTCACCGTCGGCCTGGAGAACGTGACGATCCTGCAGGAGATGATCCGGGCGATCCGCGTGGCCGGTGCCCGGGTGCTGCTCGTGGCCATGCCGGTCACCACCGACCTCATCGTCGCCCACCCCGGGGGCGAGGCCGACTACCGCAAGGCCATGGAGGCCTTCGCCGGGGTGGCGCAGCGCAGCGGCGCCGCCTTCGTGCAGCCGGGGGTGTGGCCGACCGCGCTGTTCGCCGACCCGGTCCACCTCAACGGGGCCGGGGCGGCCCAACTCTCGTCGTACCTGGCCCCCCTGGTGCAGCAGGAGCTGGCCGCGGCCCGCCTCGCCGAGCCGTGACGTTCAACTCCCTCCAGTACGCGCTGTTCCTGCCGCTCGTGCTGGCCGCCTACTGGATGCTGGGCCGGCGGGCCCAGAACGTGCTGCTGCTCGTGGCGTCGTACGTCTTCTACGGCGCTTTCGACTGGCGCTTCCTCGGCCTGCTCATGCTGTCCACGCTCACCGACTTCGTGGTGGGGCGGGTGCTCGAGGGGACCGACGACGAGCGGCGGCGCAAGCGGATCTTCCTCGTCAGCCTGGCCGTGAACCTCGGGATCCTCGGCTTCTTCAAGTACTTCGACTTCTTCCTGACCGACGGCGCCCGCCTGCTGGACCAGCTGGGGATCGACGTGAGCCCCCCCGTCCTGCGGATCCTGCTGCCGGTGGGCATCTCGTTCTACACGTTCCACGGCATCTCGTACGCCTTCGACGTGTACCGCAGGAAGATCGAGCCCACCCGCAGCCTCCTCGACTTCGCCGTCTTCGTCGCCTTCTTCCCGCAGCTGGTGGCCGGGCCCATAGGGCGGGCCCACCTGCAGCTCCCCCAGTTCGGCCGGGAGCGCACCCGGCCCGACGGGCCCGAGATCCGCCGGGCGGCCGTGCTCATCCTCCTCGGGCTGTTCAAGAAGGTGGCCATCGCCGACATGCTGGCGCCGTACGTGAACGACGCCTTCGCCTCGCCCGAGACCACCAGCTCGCTGGGCCTGCTCGTCGGGGTCTGGGCCTTCGCCTTCCAGATCTACGGCGACTTCTCCGGGTACTCCGACATCGCCCGCGGCTCGTCGTCGCTGCTGGGCATCAGCCTCCCGGAGAACTTCAACCAGCCCTACCTGTCCCGGAGCGTCACCGAGTTCTGGCGGCGCTGGCACATCTCGCTCTCGAACTGGCTGCGCGACTACCTCTACATTCCCCTGGGCGGGAACCGGGGCAGCGGCCTGCTCACCTACCGGAACCTCCTGCTCACGATGCTCATCGGCGGCCTGTGGCACGGGGCGGCGCTCACGTTCGTGGTCTGGGGCGGGCTGCACGGCCTGTACCTGGCCGGCGAGCGGCGCTTCACCAGGGTCGTCGACGAGGACGCCTGGCGGCCCTGGTCGCTGCGTCGCGACCTCGTGCGCACGGTCGTCACCTTCCAGCTCGTGTGCCTGGCCTGGGTGTTCTTCCGGGCCGACTCGATCAGTGGGGCGCTGGGCTACCTGGGCGGCATCGCCCGGCTGCAGGGCGGCGTCACCGACCGGGGCGCCGTGGTCCTGGTGGCCCTGGCTGCCGCCGCCGTGCTCCTCCTCGACTCCGCCCAGCACCGGGCCCGCGACCACACGCCGATGCTCCGGTGGAACCCGGCGCTGCGCGGCGTCGCCTACGGCCTGATGATCGTGCCGATCGTCGTGTTCAGCGGCGGGACGCCCGTCCCCTTCATCTACTTCAACTTCTGAGCGGGGCTCCGCCGGAGCTGGTCGGCCTCGTGGGCCAGCGGCCGGCGCGGGTCGGAGCGGGCCAGGTCGAGGAGGTGGCGGGCCCGGTCGCGGGTGTCGGGCTGCCGGGTGCGGGCCCACTCGAGCCGCAGCTTGACGGCCCGGGCCAGCAGGACCGCCCGCCCCAACGCCGACAGCAGCGCGGCCTGGCGGGGGCCGAGGTGCTTGCGGACGTAGAGGTAGCGGCTGCGGTGGCCCTGCCGGTAGGTGGCCCGGACCAGCTCGGGCCTCAGCACGGTGGCGTGCCCGTGGTGCACGACGGTGGCCTCGGGGCAGACACCGAGGCCCCAGCCGGCCTGGACGAGCCGCCGGCTGAGGTCGACGTCCTCGTAGAACAGGAAGAACTGCTCGTCGAACCCCCCGACCTGGCGCAGGGCGTCGACCCGCAGCAGCAGGCACGAGCCCTGCAGCCAGCCCTCGGGGTCAGGGAGCTCGGTGATGTCGAAGCGGTCGGCGCGCAGCCAGCTTCGGACCGACGGGTAGGCGAGGCGGGTGGCCGCCGGCCGGCCGTTGCCGTCGACCACCGAGGGCACCACGGCGGCGAGGTCGGGGTGGCGGTCGAGGGCGGCCACCATCCGGGTGACGGCCTGCGGCGCCAGCTCGGTGTCGTCGTTCAGCACCAGGAGGTAGCGGGCCGAGCCGTCGGCGAGGAGGCGGCGCACGACCTGGTTGTGGTTGGCGCCAAAGCCCAGGCGCACCGGGTTGGCCACCACGCCGACGTCCGGGAACTCGGCGGCCAGCATGTCGAGGCTGCCGTCCCCCGACACGTTGTCGATCACCGTCGCCCGCCACGTCAGGCCCTCGACGGCGGCGGGGAGGGTGAGCAGGCAGGCCCGGACGACCTCCCGGTTCTCGTGGTCGACGATCGAGACCTCGACGTCGACGGCGCTGGCGGAGGGGGTCTCCCCGCCGGCCGCCTCACCCCGTTCGGCCGGGTGGCTCAGCGCCGGCGCCGCCAGAACACGCCGCTGCCGTCGATGCGCTGGAGCGGCTCGCTGATCTTGTGCTGGGTCCGGAAGTCCTCGACGGCGGCTCGGCACTGGGCGATCTCGCCGTAGTCGTCGATGATCACGAACCCGCCGACCGAGACCTTGGCGTAGAGGGCGTCGAGCACGTCCATCGTCGAGCCGTACATGTCGCCGTCGGCCCGCAGGACGGCCAGCTGCTCGATCGGGGCGGCGGGCAGCGTGTCGCTGAACCAGCCCTCGAGGAAGCGGACGCGGTCGTCGAGCATGTCGTAGCGGGCGAAGTTGCGCTTGACCTCGTCGAGCGAGACCGCCAGGAACGGCTGGGTCCAGTGCTTGTCGTCGGCGTCCGCCGGGTGCTCGGGCCGAGGCTTGGGCAGGCCCTGGAACGAGTCGGCCAGCCAGACGGTGCGCTCGGTGTCGCCCAGGACGTCGAGGACGGCCCGCATGAGGATGCCGGCCCCACCGCGCCAGACACCCGCCTCGAGCACGTCGCCCGGCACCCCGTCGGCGACCACGGTCTCGATGCACTCCTGCAGGTTGTCGAGCCGGCGGAGCCCGATCATCGTCTCGGCCCTGGTCGGCCAGTCGCGACCCTCCTCGCGCAGCCAGGCCTCGAACGGGCGCTTGCGGTAGGCCACCAGGTCCCGGCGCTCCAGCACCTTCGACACCTGGGCCCAGATCTGCCGCTTCAGCGGCGAGCCGGGCACGACGGGGTCGAGGTCCTCGTCGAAGTCGTACCGGGTGAGGCAGCGCTTCAGCAGGGTGAGGTACCGATCGCTGGCCGTCGGACCCGTCGCCGCGCCCCTAGCCTGACGGCCGAGGTCGTCGCCCGCCTGAGAGATGGCCATCCGCCGATCCTATCCCGGCACCCTCAAACGGCTCCGAGCCCCTGGCGCCGGCGGTGGTCACGGCGTGGCCCGCATCACTGCCCGCCAGTGCCCGACCGGCTCCCCTCGCGCTGCCAGCTGGTAGGTCGTCACCACCTCGACGTCGGAGAAGCCGGTGTCGGCCACCATCTGCACGAGCGTGCCGAGCGACGGCCGCCACCATGCGGCGTTGCCGCCCCCGTAGTAGAGCGCCGGCTTTCCGCCACCCGGTGGTGCGTCGGGGAGCGCCGGGTCGAAGACGTCGGACAGGAGCGCGGTTCCGCCGGTCACCCGGCGGAGCTGCTCAAGCGCCCCGAGCGGGTCGCGGAGGTGGAGGAGGACGTCGCCGGCGTGCACCAGGTCGAACCGGCCGAGTCGTTCCGGGTCGAGGTCGTAGATCGTGCACGTGACGTGCTCCACGTTCGACTTGAGGGCCCGCTTCGCCAGCGCGAACCCGTCGGTGATCGGGTCAGCCATCCCCAGGGCCGCCGCCCGCTCGCGCACCGGGCCGGGGAGGTCGACGTCGGCGGTGGTCTCGATGTCCACGGCGGTGACCGTGGCGCCCCGGCGCTCGAATTCGAACGCCCAGAACCCGTCAGCCGACGCCACGTCCAGGACGCGCTGGCCGCGAAGGTCGGCCGGGATGCCGTAGTGCGGGACCAGGGCCCGGTTGTCGTAGGCCCCGTGCGTCACGATGCCGTGGGGCAGCTCGATCGTGTGGTACCAGGGGCGGGCGGCGACGCAGCGAGCCAGCGCCTCCGCAGTGTCCTCGACCTCGTCGGGAGCGGCCTCCAGCCGGTGGTCGACCCGCCAGCGGATCCGGTCGCGGACGAAGCCGAGGCCGGCGTCGGGGTCCCGCCGCTCGAACGGCACGGCCAGAACCGGGCGGACGACCAGCCCGCCGTCGGGCTGGTCGCCCTGGTTGCCGCGAGGCGGTGCCTCCCGGCCGATGGCGCCCCGCACGGCCTTGGCCCATCGATCGGGCACCCCCACCGTCAGGCGAAAGCCGCCGGCTTGCACCGTCCGCTCACCCATCCCGTCGGGAACCTACCAGTCGCCGCCCGTAGGCCCCGGCTGGCGCACCGGCCGGAGGCCGGCCCTCGCCCATCAGGGGCCGGTGCTTTCCTCCGCCGCCGGTGGCACGGTCGCTGGACCCGTCACCAAGCGGTCCCAGGTGTAGTCGGTCCTCGACGTCCCGTCGACGGTGATGGCGCCCTCCAGGTCGGCGGGGCCCTCGACGCCGTAGAGGGGCGGGACGTAGAACGACGGGCCGTCGAGGTCGGTGGTGAGGATGGTCGTGAGGTGGTCGGTGATGTCGACGCTGAGGTGGAACGTGCCGCCGCCGCCCAGTCGCGGCCGGAACCGGATGCGGACCTCGGCCTCGGACCCAGCGGAGTAGTGGCGCCACTGCTCGCCGAGGACGGTCTGCCTGGCGTAGGCCAGCCGGCCGTCCTCGGACACCACCCGGAAGTTCACGCCCGGGCCGTCGACCGGGGCACCGAACCGCACGCGCACCACGTAGGTCAGCAGCTGGGTCTGCTCGACGTCGACGACGGGGGTGCCGTCCTCGAGGAGCAGCTCGCGGCCGACGACCTGCACGGGTGCGACGGAGCCCGTGCCGTCGGGGTTCGAGAGGAGCTTGTGGAACCGGGCGATGGCCGGCTCGGTGGGGCCGTCGAAGTCGACGCGGCCGTGGTCCAGGACGACCGTGCGAGGGCACAGCAGGTGGATGGCGTGCATGTGGTGGCTGACGAACACGATCGTCGTCCCGGCCCGCTGCAGCTCGCGCATCCGGTCGAGGCAGCGCAGCTGGAAGGCCATGTCGCCGACGGCCAGCACCTCATCGACGATGAGCACGTCGGGGTCGACCTGGACGGCGACCGAGAACCCGAGGCGCATGAACATGCCGGTCGAATAGAACTTGACCGGGGTGTCGATGAAGTCGGACAGACCGGAGAACTCGACGATCTGGCCGAAGCGCTCCCTGATCTCTGCTCGGGTCAGGCCGAGCAGCATCCCGTTCACGTAGACGTTCTGGCGGCCCGTCATCTCGAGGTGGAAGCCGACCCCGACGCTGAGGAGCGGGGCGATCCGGCCCTTGACGACCAGCGTGCCGGCCGTGGGCCTGGTGACGCCCGAGAGGAGCCGCAGGAGGGTGGACTTGCCGGCGCCGTTGTGACCGATGACCCCGACGGTCTCGCCCTTGTCGACCCGCAGGTCGGCGTCGCGGAGCGCCCACAGCTCGGTCCGGTTCGGGCCCCCGAGCGGGATCAGGGCGCGCAGGAGGCTGCGCTCCTTGATCTGCCAGTAGCGCTTGCAGATCCCGTCCAGCTCGATGACGGGCCCGCTCACGGGACCCAGCCCGGCACGACGCGACACCCCATCGGGGTTGCAACTGTACGGGGACCGGCCGCGGGCCCGGGACGGACGCCCCGGTGGCTCTAGCCGCCGGCCCGGCCCGCCGGCGCGGGATGGGCGATGTCCAGCACCGCGTCGGCGAACCGGGCCGCGATGGGCGCCCAGTCGAACCGGGCCTCCACGGCGGCCCGGCCGGCGGCGGCCAGGGAGGCGGCCAGGTGGTCATCATGCAGCAGCCGGATCGTGGCGGCGGCAAAGGCGGCCGGATCGTCGGCGATCAGCACCTCCCGTTCGGGCTGCAGGTCCAGCCCCTCCACCCCGATCGTGGTGCCGACCACGGGCCGGCCGGCGGCCATCGCCTCCAGTGCCTTCAGCCGGCTGCCCGACCCGATGCGCAGGGGCACCACGGCCACCCGGGCCGCCCGCAGGAACGGCGCGACGTCAGCCACGTCGGGGTGGACGGCGACCCCTGGCTGCAATCCGAGGGCCCGGACCTCGTCGGTGGGCCGGGCGCCCACGATGTCGACCTGGACGTGGGGGACCTGCTGCCGCACCAGGGGCAGCACCTCGTGGCACAGCCATCGGGCGCCCTCGATGTTGGGGGCGGTGTAGAGGGCGCCCGTCAACACGACCCGCGGCTCGCTGACCTGAGGGGCCTGGCGGAAGCGGCCGACGTCGACGCCGTTCGGGACGACAAGAGTCGGGCCCGGAGACGCCAGCGCCTCCGCATCGGCCGTCGTGCAGGTGATGGCGGCGTCGAAGCCAGAAGCTGCCCGCCGCTCGTACGCGGCGGCGACGGCCGCATCCCGCTGGAACACCCATCGCTGGACCGGGTGCGACCGCAGGGCGGCCTCCTGGGCCGCCATCCGCGACGGCAGGTTGTGGAACGTGAGCACCCAGCGCCCGCGCCGGGCCGGCGAGGGGGGGAGCAGGGGGGCCAAGCCGACGAACTCGACGAGCACCACGTCGGCGGTCACGTCCTGCAGCGCGGCGGCCAGGCTGGGGCGGTACCGCTCGAACCAGCGCACCTCACGCGGCGTGCGCAACGCCAGCAGGTCGACCAGGCTCGCGCTCCGTCGCAGCCAGGGGTGCCGGTCCCGCCAGACCACCTCAGGCGGCTCGACCTCGGTGAGCACGGTGACCGCCTCCCGTACCGCCTGGTCCTCCACCGGGCCGGGGCAGATCAGGTGGATCGCCGCCCGGCGGGCCAGGCCGAGCAGCAGGTGGGCCTGGCGGATCTGGCCGCCGCCCCCGTTGCGGTCCGGGGGGAGCGGCGTGACCCAGGCCGCGGTCGCCATCCGGGCGCAGCGTAGCGATCAGAGCTTCGGCAGCGGCTGCTCGAGGGTGGTGGCCTCGGCGAAGAGGTCACCGTGCCGGGCGACCCGTTCCAGCACCTGCTGGGGGCTCATCTGGATCGACTCGGGATCACCGCCCTGGGCCAGGGCCTCCACCTCGTCCCAGGCCAGCGGCGTCGAGACCGTGGGTCGCTCCCGGGCCCGCAGCGAGTAGACGGACACGGTGGTCTTGAACGACTCGTTCTGGAGCCAGTCGATCAGCACCTTGCCGGGCCGGAGGTCCTTGCGCTGCTGCGACACGACCAGCTGCGGGTCCTGCTTCTCGAGCAGCAGGGCGATGGCTTGGGCGAAGCCCCGGGCCCCGTCGTGGGTGGTGCCGGGGACGTTGACCGGGATGTAGACCTGCAGCCCCTTGTTGCCCGAGGACTTGACGACGGTGCGCAGCCCGAGGGTGTCCAGCAGCTCGCGGATGCGCAGTGCCACCACCGCGCACTCCACGGCGTTGGCGGGGGCCCCGGGGTCGAGGTCGAGCACGACCAGCGTCGGCACCTCCGCCCCCCACCGGCCGGCCGCCTGGGCCATGGGCGTGTGCAGCTCGAGCGCGGCCATGCCGCCCAGCCAGACCAGCGTCGGCAGGCTTTCGACCACACAGAAGGGCACCTCCTCGCTGGTCTTCGGGCCCCGGTCCTCCTTGCCCCAGCGGCCGGCGCCGTGGCTGACCCACTGGTCCACCGTCCTCACCCACTCGGGGGCGTGCGACGGGCAGCGCTTCTCGTAGAAGAAGCCGCCCTGGGTGCCGTCGGGGAAGCGCTTCATGGTGATGGCCCGACCTGCCAGGTGGGGGAGGAGCACCGGCGCCACCGCCGTCAGGTAGTGGATGACCTCGGCCTTGGTGGTCCCGTCGGGGTAGAGGCGCTTGTCGAGGTTGCCGATGACGAGCGTGCGCCCCTCGACCTCGACGGTGACCCGGTTCTCAGCCACCTCCGCGTCCCCGCAGCTGATCGGGGAAGCAGGCGGCGATCTCCTCGTCCCAGGTGACCTCGGTGGCGATGACGTCGGTGCGGAGTCCCTTGATCGAGGGCTGGCGGAGCGTGCCGCTCTCGGTGACCTCGGTGTAGGCCACCTCGGTCACCAGGATCGGCTGGGCGTGGTGGAGCCCGGCCTTGGGCGGGTTGATGAACGGCGAGGTCGGGATGGCGATCTGGGCGAAGAGGCGTTTGAGCTGGCCGATCGTCTCCTCGTTCAACCCTGAGCCCGCTTGGCCGACGTAGAACAGCTGCTGGGGCCGGCCCCGCCGTTCCGCCTCCTCGGCCGCCGCGTCGTAGCAGCCGAGCGCCAGGGAGCCGATGCTGTCCTGGCGGCTGCCGTGACCGGTCGACCAGCCGCCCACGACGAACTCGCGGCGCCGGCCGCACTTGATCTTCGACCATGCCGTTGACCGTCGGCCGGGTTGGTAGGGGGCGTCGAGCCGCTTGGCCATGAAGCCCTCGAGGCCGAGGTTGCGGCAGGCGTCGAGCAGCTCATCTGGGGTGGCGTCGAGGACCGGAGCGGTCTGCCAGGCCGGGCCTTTGATGCTCAGGCTGTCGAGGACCCGGCGCCGCTCGGTCTGCGGTCGGTCGATGAGGAGCTGGCCGTCGAGCCAGAGCACGTCGAAGGCGACGAACGACACGGGCGTTTCGATCAGGAGGGCGGGAGGAGGCCGCAGGACGTGCATCCTCCGTTGGAGGCGCTGGAAGCTCGTCTGGCCCTTCTCGTTGAAGGCGACGACCTCACCGTCGAGCACCGCGGCGTGGTGAGCCAGCGCCGGAGCCAACCCGGCGAGCTCGGGGTAGGTGCCGGTGATCTCGCCGCCCCGCCGGTTGGTGAGCACGACCCCCGACGGCTCGACCAGGGCGACGATCCTTTGCCCATCAAGTTTCGGCTCTAGCTGGTGAGCGTCGGGGTCAGGTGGGATGCCGTTGCCGCCAGCGAGCATCGGGAGCAACCGGGGCGGCGCCACGTGGATGTTCACCGTCCCGGGCCTGCGCCGGGGAGGGGGACGACGGTGGGGACGTGGCCGGCGCTTGTGCGGAGGGTGTACTCCATGGGGATGGTCCGCTACAGATCAGCGCTAACAATACCTACGTTGGCGTCGCTGCATCAGCACGACCAGAAAGCTGACGGCGTTCAGAGTGAAGACGGCGCCGGCAAGCCACCGACCCTGCGTGGCGGTTACCACGGCCATGAGCGCAGCGAGGGCGGCCAGCCCAGCAAGAACCTGTCACCTGTCGACATGGCACCGTCAGCCCCGAACACCTGCAGAGCGCTACCCGGCCACCCGACGGCACAGCCCAGCCGCCCGCCCACGTTCAGGAAGCCCGCGCTGAGACGGGTCCAAGCTGTGCGTAGAACCGTCCCGCTTCGGCTAAACCACCCAGCCGGCAAGGACCGGCCGGCCCGCCGCTCAAAGCCCGACGGAGATCCCCGAAGCGGTCCGCACACAGGAGGTGCTGCTGTGGTTCGAGACTTCGCCGCGGCGGACGTACCAGGGAAACGCCCCTGCTGGCTGACCCGTCGATCTACCAGACCCGCGGGCGACCTATAGAGCGTAGCGTTCTCGCCGACCTGGAGAGCGCTGTGGGTTCGCTACCCGAAGGGTACGGCGACTTCCTGCGCGAAGGTGATGGTACGAGGCTGACCCAGTTCAACAGTGTCACGGAGAGCGAGTTCGGCGGGGTCCGAGAGGTGTTCTCGGTCGCTGACCCGGACGGCTCCTCCCGGAAGCTCCGCGATGTGATGAAGACGTACACCGGCCGCGTGCCGACCGGCTTCATCCCCATCGCGGATGATCAGGCAGGGAACCTCTACTGTCTTGGCTTGACCGGCCCGGATCGAGGCAAGGTCTATTTCTGAGATCACGACTATGAGGCGGAAGAGGGCGACGAGCCGACGCTCGACAACATGCACAAGGTGGCTGACATCTCTTCTTTGGCTACCTTGCTGGCCGGTTCACTGCCTCGCTAACCGAGGATCACCGGTCAGCCGCAGCTCCCTGATCACTATGCGTCGTCGACGCGGAACGGCCGAGGAGGTCCTCCAGGGAGTCAGAGCCCGACGCGGCAACCGGCCGCGGATGCGGCGGCGGGCCTGCGGTAGGCTCTCCCTTGGCCGTGACGAGCTACAAGGCGCCGGGCCCCTACCGCTGCTCGTACGTCGAGCCCG
The DNA here is from genome assembly GCA_030448245.1 of Acidimicrobiales bacterium. Classification (GTDB taxonomy): domain Bacteria; phylum Actinomycetota; class Acidimicrobiia; order Acidimicrobiales; family JAUJNH01; genus JAUJNH01. The sequence continues at coordinate 67,693 of JAUJNH010000003.1, read as the reverse complement.
TCACGGGGTCGAGCACGACGTGGCAAATCGGTAGGCGGCAGCTTCGGTCGCCCTGCATCCGGGCAGCTCGGCTCGCACGCTGATCTCATGGGTGAGCCAACGCCTGGTCGGGGACGTTGATCATGATCTCCCACACGTCGGGGTCGGCGAGGAGGGGTTCGAGTGGGCCGTAGCCGGCGAGGTTGCGCCAGGCTCTCTCGGTGAGGCCGGCGGGGTCGGCGAGGTCGTGGGTGCGGATGCCGCGTTTGGCCTCGTCGGACCAGCGGCGGATCTCGTCGTCGAGGAGTGAGGGCATGGCGGCGCGTCCGTCGGGGCGGCCCATGTCGAGGGCGAGGGTTTTGGCTCGTTCTTGGACGGCGCGTTCGACTTCGAGGAGCGGGGATCCCCATGGGGCGGGGTGTGGGGTGGTGGGTCGGGTGGGGGCTTGGGGGTGGGCGCGGCGGGGTCGGTTGGTGTTTCCACCGTGCGCCTCACGTCCATCACGAACCTCCGGTTCGGGGCTGGCTCGCTGAGCCTGTCAGAAGCGGCCCGAACGCCGCCTGTGAAGGGTGTACCGCACGTTTGGTGTCATGCCTTTGGATGCTGATCTGCACCACACGCATTGTGACACTGGGTCGGGGAGGCCAGAGGTGGTCGAGAAGCGGTTCCGGCAGCAGCGAGCGAGGTGGAGAGGACCTAGCGTTCGACCGGTAGCTGACCGGCGGGGTCTGGGGCGACGTGACCGCTGGTCGGTCGCGGTTGGCGGCGGGGTGGCCGCGTCCGGGGAGCTGCGGGCGTCGTGCTGAGACGACCGGGTTTGCCAATGCGCCGTTTGGGTGGCGGTGGTGGTGCTGGCGCCGTTGTTTGGGTTGCTGCCGGCGGGGGCTGCGGTGGGGGCGGAGGTGGGCTCGGCGTGTGATGCCGATGGACGGGGTTGCGGGTGGGGTGGTTGAGGAGGTGCTGTCGGGCGGGGCTGATGGGGCGGCCCGGGATTTGGCAATGCGGGCGCGGGTGGTGTTGGTGCCGGCGCGGGCGGCGCATCGGTGGCGGGTGCCGGTGTGTGTGGAGGTGGTGGATGACGGGGATCCGGCCACCGATGACCGCCGGCTGCGGGCTGTGGGCGGTGCAGTGGAGGAGCTGAGGCCGGAGGCGGCGGGGTGGGAGCGTTCGGCGTTGGACCGGTCGTTGAGTGAGCTGCGGGGGGAGTACTTCCGGCCAGGGGCGCGGACGTCGCCGCGGGTGGATGGGGTGCAGGTGGTGGGGTTGGAGATGTGGTTGGCGGTGGACCCCGACCCGAGGGTGTGGCAGGCGTTCACGGCCTCCTCTCGTGTGGGGGAGGTGGAGGTGTCGGCTGGGGCGACGCCTCGGCGGGTGCGGTGGGAGTTCTCCGATGGTGTGGTGACGGTATGTGAGGGGCCCGGTGTGCAGTGGTCGCCGGGGGCGGCGGGTCCGGCGCGGTGCGGCCGGGGGTTCGAGCGGACGACGGCGGGCAAGCCGCCGTTGGTGTTGCAGGTGTGGTTGGAGTACGAGGTGGTGTGGTCCTCGGCCCTCGGTGGGGCGGGCACGGTGTTGGAGCGGGGGAGGCGGCCCGGCATGAGTTGGTCGTGGGGGAGGTGCAGGCGTATCTGACCGACGGGTTGCGGGGGCCGGAGCCGGAACTGGCGCCGTTGCCGCTGCCGGAGTCTTCTCAGCCGGAGAAGGAGTCCGATTGCCGCCGCAACAACGACGGCAACAGCGGTGACGGCTCAGACCCCGACGCCGACGGCGGCGAGGAGGTCGACACCGATGCCGGACCGGGCACGTGCATGGCAACGTCGTCGTTCCCCACCGGGACCGAGGTGCTGCTGGCCGACGGGGCCCGCCGGGCCGTCGAGCAGGTCCGCCCCGGTGACGTGGTGCTCGCCTTTGACGCCGACGCGGTTCGTGGGCGCCTCGGGCCGTGCTGGCGCAGTGGTCCTACCTCGGCACCGACGAGATGGCCACCCTCCGCCTGGCCGACCCTCCGCCTGGCCGATGGGTCCACGGTGTCGGCCACTGACCACCACCGGTTCTGGGGACAGGTGCTCCTCCTCCCGCACCTTCCGAGAAGCCGAACAGCTCACCCCGGGGGAACGGCTGGTCACCCCGACGGGACAGGTGCTGGTCGACACATCCAGGCCTCGTCCGGCTTGTGGTCGTAGCGGCGCACGGTTCTTCTCTCCTCAAGAGGACGGCGGGACAGGGGGCGGCGGCTGGCGGAAGATGAGCTACTACGACTTCGAGAAGGAGGGGATCGAGCTGGTTCGCCTGACGGTGGAGCGGTCGGGGCGCCAGGGCAGGCTGCACGTCTTCGACGTCGCGGTCAGCAGGGCGGTGGAGGCCGTGCAGTACGGGTGGGCGCTGGGCGAGTCGGTGGAGGTCTTGAGGCAGTGGCTGGCCGAGGGGGCGGGGTGGGCGGGAGAAGCCCTCGACCGGGGCCAGGAGCTCGACAGTGGCCGGGCCGACTCGTGGCTGGTGGCGGCGCTGGTGGCCGGGGACCGGGCTTTGGCCGAGCGGGTGGCAGCGAGGGTGCCCGAGGGGGGCTTCGCCGAGGACGCGCCGGTGGCCCGGCAGTACCTGGACGGTCTCGCTCGGCTGGTACGAGGCGACACGAAGGGGGCGGTGGCCGCCGCTGCGGCGATGGCCGAGGCGGCCCGCAGCCCCCGAGCTCACCCGGAGACGGTGGAGTTCTTCGAGGGCCTCGACAGGCTGCTGGGGTGCATCGCGGCGCGGGACCAGGTCTGTCTCGACGACGCCGTGGAGGACCGCTCCGCCGCCCTCGTCCGGCAGTGCAAGCGGTCGGTGGAGATGCGCCGGTTCCTTCCTGGTGCTGGTCCTGGCGGCCGCTCTCTCACTTGTCATCGGCACCAGTATCGGCGAGGCGGTCCTCCGGGCCACGTCACGCTGGGATCTGCATGGTCGTCGAGGCGGCCGGGTTCGGGAGTGGTGGTTGCCCGTCCGGCGGGCCGCACAGCACTCCGCGGGACTACGGCTCCACACGACGGCGGCCGACCAGACGCTGACGCATGCTTGCGGCTGCACCGACGCGAGGAGCGAAGTCGCAGGGACGTGGGAGCGGAGGTGCTGCGCCAGCGTGGGCCGTGAAGAGGACCGATCGTCACAGCCGCTCGAGGTCCTCATCGCTCAACGGCACGCCAGCCATGATCCGGACGCGAGGCGCGCGTTGTCGTCCCCCTGACCCGGCGGTCGGCGACGCTTCACCCGTCGGCAGAAGCGGTGCCGAAGAACTCAAGGTGGAGCGCCAACCTTTACGCAGGCAGCGCCGGAAGGTAGCCGCCACCGGTGACTCGGGTCCGATCAGCCCCGACCCCGATCGCTCGGAGGCCGGAGGTTCACCGCAGGCCTTCCTCGGTCTCCACCCGGACGTGGTTGAGGAGGCGCTGGGTGACGCCGTCGGCGATGCGATCGATGTCGTCGTCGGTGAGCGGGGGGCGGTCGGCCAGCTCCTTCTGGATGCGCAACCGCAGGCCGTCGAACCCGGCCAGGCTCCGGACCACGCGCAGCTGGAGGGCGTCGAGATCGGCGACGGCCTTCTCGACCTGGCCGCCGAGGGCAGCCAGCTCGGCCGAGGTCGCCCTGCTCGTGCCGGTGACGAGCTGGGAGAGCGTCGTCAGGTGGTCGAGCATGCTGAGCAGCGTGTCGTTGGCCAGGGGGCCGTTGGTGGTGCCGGGGCCCCGGGGAACCGAGCGGCGAGCCGGCGCGGCAGGCCGCGGCAACGCCGTCGAGCGGCCCTCGACCGGCGGGCGTGGCCTGGGCTCGGTGCCGACGCGAGGGGCCGGGGGAGGCCTCGGCGTGATCCCGGGGGCGGGCGCCGGGTTCGGGCCGGGGGGGTCAATCCGCGGCGCCGGGGGAGGAGCGGCCCGATCGGAGGGCACCGGCTCGCGGTTGTTGGGGGGAGCCGGACGGGGGGGCGCCGGGGGCCGAGGTGCCGGGCCGCCCGGCCAGGACAGGCTCACGGCCAGGTCGTCGCCGTCGTCCACCCCCTGCGCCATCACCGGGAAGGATAGGGGACGCCCTCCACGTCAGGGCTAGGTTGCCCGGCCTGGTGCAGGGGCTCACCGCGGTCGGGCGCGACGTCCGGGTGCTGCACGTTCTGGAGGCTCTCGAGGGGGGGACGGCCCGCCACCTGGTCGACGTGGTCCGCCACGTCGAGGGGGTCGAGCACCACGTCGCCATCCCGTCGCAGCGGGTCGGCGGCCTGACCGATCGGGCTGCGGCAGGCCGCATGGCCGCCGCCGGAGCCGTCGTGCACGTCACCGAGATGCGGCGATCGCCGCTGCGGCCCAGGAACGCGGCGGCGCTCGCCGGGCTGGTGGGGCTGGTGCGCAGGACGCAGCCGGCGGTGGTCCACGGGCACAGCTCGGTCGGGGGGGCGCTGGGCCGGGTCGCCGGCACGGTGACCGGGCGGCCTCGCGCCTACACCCCGCACGGGATCGCCGCCGGCCGAGCCGCCCTCACCGTGGAACGGGGCCTGGGCCGGATGACCGACCGGCTGGTGGCCATCTCCGCCAGCGAGGCCGCCCAGCTCACGGCCCTGCGGCTGGTGCCCCCCGCCCGCCTCGTCACGATCCCCAACGGCATCGAGGTCGACGGCTGGGCTCCTCCACCCACCAGCCCCGACCTCAGGGCCCTCCTCGGCCTCGCCCCGGGCGTCCCCCTGTTCGGCACCATCTCCCGCCTGGTAGCCCAAAAGGCGCCGGAGCGGTTCACCGCGCTGGCCGGCCTCGTCCTGTCGGGCCGCCCCGACGCCCACGCCGTGCTGGTGGGAGACGGACCGCTGCGGACGGCCGTCGACCCGGCCCGGTTGCCACCGGGCGCGGCGGCACGGTTCCACCACCTCCCGACCCTGCCCGACGCCGGGGCCGCGCTCGGTCAGCTCGACGTGTTCGTGCTCACCTCGCGATTCGAGGGCTGCCCCTACTCGGCCCTCGAGGCCATGCGGGCCGGCACCCCGCCGGTGCTCACCGACGTCGTGGGCAGCCGTGACGTGCTGGTCGATGGCGTCAGCGGTCACCTCGTCGCCGAGCACGACCAGCAGGCCATGGCCGCCGTGGTGCTCGACCTGTTGGCCGAGGACACCCGCCGGCGTGCCCTGGGCGCCGCCGCCCGCGAGCACGTCCGCCGCTTCGACGTGCGGGAGATGGGGGCCGCCCTGGCCGCCCTCTACACCGAGCTGGCCGCTGGGTGAGCGGCCCTCGGCGGTCGTAGCCTCCTCGGCGTGGACCACGACCGGCCGGTGCCTGACCTCGCCCAGCACCTCAGCAACCTTCGTCGTCGGCTGAGCCCGATCGTGTACAGCAGCGCCTCGGTGGACCTGGACCAGCGCGTCCACCTGCGGGTCAGCTCGCTCGACGACCAGGAGGTGGTGGAGCTCGAGCTGGAGGCGGAGCGCATGGGCATCGTCCTCGAGGTGGAGCAGGTGGGCTTCAGCCTGGCGGATCAGCGCGAGCTGGCGGTGCAGCTGGATCGGCTGCGCCGTGACGAGCCCAGCCTCGGGATCGATGTCGTGGCCCTCAACCCTGACGGCCGGGTCTGGGTGACCTTCACCGGTGGCCGCTCCCCGATCGTCGAGCGCATCCGCCCGATGGCTGGCGACGACCGGGTGTTCGTGACGGAGCCCACGGGGATGGGCTTCTTCGACCTCGATAGGGGGCGTCCGGTGTCGACCAGCCAGGTGAGGAGGGCGACGGTCGTGCGGACGCAGAGCCGCAGCGGGTCGTAGGCCGCCCGGCGGCCACCTCGTCGTGCTGGCGCCGGCTCACGTGAGGGTCACCATCGGCAGCCGGGCCCGTCCGGAGGCGGAGGAGGAGAGGCGCCGGGCCGACAGCGCCGGCCACGCCCGGACGGCGCAGAACGGGGCGCACTGGTCCTGGCTGGCCGAGCGGGTGCCCACGTGCACGCAGCACTGGGTGAGCCGCTCCTCGAGCATCGTGTTCATGTCCATAACGGCTTGACCGTGACCGCACCGCCCGCTCACCGAGCATCCGGCGCAGGGCCTGGGCCCGCCCGGCAGCGCCAGGCGCAGCAGCGACGACACGCCCAGGTCGCACTGCTCGCACACGTCACGCCACAGGTCGACCACCCGGGGGTGGGGACAGTCTCGACTGCTCGGACAGCAGGCCCAGCAGCGACTCCTTGACCGCAGCCCGGACCTGGCGGGGATGTCCTGGCCGGCGATGCGGTTGCTGACCAGGTCGAGGTGCTGGCGCAGCCGGTCCTCACCGAGCAGGGAGACCAGGGAGCGCCAGGTGCCGGCGTCGTCGCGCACCAGGTAGCCGACGCTGCAGCAGTGCGGGTGCGAGCAGGGCAGGGCGGTGAGGTCGCGCCACGTGACCCGTCCGCCGGTCTGCGGGCCGAGGCGGGCCAGCACGCCGGTGTGAGTGAGGCGCCGCATGAGGTCGGTGGCCCCCGAGCGACCTGACCCGAACTGCGGCTGGATCGAGACGCCGAGTGCACCGTCGACGCGCGGGTCGTCACGAGCACCGCCGCCACGTCGCGACTTAGGAGAATCCTCCGCCGCCGGGTCGGATCGTCGGATCCGCGGATCTCAGGCCGGTTCGAGGGCCGGGCGTGGGGCGGCGGTGGGCGAGGGCCACCACCCGGCGGCGACGCCGCCGTAGATCGCCGCGCCGCGGCCGACGGCCTCGGGCGCGGCCACCCGCCACACCGGGAGTGGGGCCAGCTCGGCCTTGGCCGCGACCCAGGGACGGCTGGCCGCCCCCCCGCCGAACACGACCAGGCGCCGCCGGGCCCCGACCACGCCGACGACGCGCACGACGGCGGCGGCGGTCAGCGACGCCAGCTCGTGGAGGAGGGTGTGCCAGGCGTCGCCCGGCTCGCCGTTGGGCAGGCGGGGTGGGTCCCGTCGCTCCAGGCTGTCCCGCAGGCCGGGCGCCTCGAGGAGCGAGCCCCCGACCGCCAGCTCGTCGAGCTCGGCCTCCGAGCGGCCGAGGGCGGCGGCGGCCGACGAGATGGCCTGCCCCGAGCGGGCCGCGCTGGCCAGCACGGCCCAGCCTTCGCCGCCCGGGAAGGCGGTGACGGCCACGCCCCGCTCGATCGCCGCCGCCACGTCGGGGAGGGTGGGCGAGCGGGCGATGACCGTCTCGGCGGTGCCCACCGAGTTCCCGAGGTCGAGCGGGCCGGCGCCGCTGCCCACCAGCCCCGCCAGGTGGTCGTGGCCGGCGACGGTCACGGGGACGCCGGCCGGGATCCGGAACCTGGTCGCCGCTCCCGCGGTCACCCGTCCCATGGCCTGGCCCGCCGGCAGCACCTCCGGGAACACCCCGATAGCGAACCCCGCCGCCGCAGCCACCTCGTCGAGCCACCGGCCGGGCCCGACGTCCCAGCACCCGGTGCGGGCGGCGAGGGAGAACTCGGTCGCCTCGGCGCCCGTGAGGGCGTGCAGCCCCAGCTCGGGCACCCCGAGCCACCGCTCGACGCCGCCGACCCCGTGCTCGAGCAGCCAACCCAGCTTCGCCACCGAGGAGACGGCGCGCAGCGGCTGGCCGATCCTCTCGCTCAGGCCGATGCCGAACCGCTCCGAGAGCCGCTCGGCCACGTCCTCGCCACGGTGGTCGTGCCAGGCCAGGATCGGGGCGAGGGCCGCCCCGGAGCGGTCCAGCGGGGCGCCGCTCTCGGCCATCCCGGCGATCCCGACCCCGGCCACCCGCTCGCGCTGGCCTCCGAGCCGCTCCAGTGCCTGGCCGAGCGCGTCCCCGAGCGCAGCCACCGAGACCTCCGAGCCCGAGCCCCCGGCGCCGCTGGTGAACGGGGTGGGAACCGCGGCCGAGGACACGGCCCGGCCCTCACCGTCGACCAGCAGCACCTTGATCCGGCTGGACCCGATGTCGATGCCGAGGACGAGGTCGCTCATGCCGTTCCGACGGTGACGTCGGCAGGGTGAGCCGGGGGTCCGTCCAGGCGCCGACGCTATCCTCCAGGCCACCCGCGACCACCGAAGGTGTTGCGGGGGCGACGGAACCGGCTAAGTTCTCGGTTCCTCGGAGGTCATCCCCTGTTCGTCGGGGCTGGCTACAAGTGAGCAGAGGGATGAAGCAGCGAGCATGAAGCGGTCGATCGATGTCGTGGTGGGCACCGTCCTGGCCCTGCTGGCCCTCCCGGTCATCCTCCTCCTGGCCGCCGTCGCCGCCATCAACCTGCGGGCCTGGCCGTTCTTCGTGCAGACCCGGATCGGGGCTGGCGGGGTGCCCTTCCGCCTGGTGAAGCTGCGCACCCTCCCCGTCGCCACCAACCACTACGCCGACAAGCGGGCCATCGAGTCGATCCCGCTCACCTGGATCTCCCGCAACCTGCGCCGCACCCACCTCGACGAGCTGCCCCAGCTGCTCCTCGTGCCGATCGGGCGCATGAGCCTGGTCGGCCCCCGGCCCGAGATGCCCTTCCTCCACGAGGCGATGCCGGCGCCGTTCGCCCGGCGCCGCACCGAGGTCCGGCCCGGCTGCACCGGCCTGTGGCAGATCGGCCACCAGTGCTCCGGGCTCATCGTCGAGGCCCCCGAGTACGACCTGTACTACGTCGAAAACCGGTCGCTGCTGCTCGACGTGTGGGTGGTGTGGCGCACCATCTCGATGATCATCCACCGCAGGACGGTCAGCCTCGACGACGTGCCCGCCTGGATCCCCCAGATCGGCACCGTCACCTCGTTCACCCTGGGCCACGCCCACCCTGAGATCGAGATCGACCCCGCCGCCTAGCCGTCGGCGACCGGCTGGCCTCCTGGCCCGTCCGGCAGGCGCCGCTACCCGAGGTCGGTCGTGGCGCTGGCCACCGCCCGTCGGGCGGCGGCCCGGCCCGAACCGATGCAGGCCGGCACCCCCACGCCCCGGTAGGCGGCGCCCGCCACCTCCAGCCCGGCCGGGAGCCCCTGCTCGATGGCTGCCACCAGCTCGCGGTGGCCGGGGGCGTACTGGGGGAAGGCGTCCGTCCAGCGGGTCACGTGGCGACCGAGCGGGTCACCTGTGATGCCGACCGCGGCTGCCACCTCGGCGTGGAGCCGGGACACCAGGTCGTCGTCGCTCAGGACCAGCGCCCGCCCGTCGCCGGCCCGGCCCGCCGAGACCCGCAGCACGACCGTGCCGGGGCCGCCAGGTCGGGCCACTTGCTCGAGGCCCACGAGCAGGCGGTCGTCAGCCGGCCGTCCCGGCGGGGCACCAGGAAGCCGCTGCCGTCCAGGGGTGGGCCACGTCGTCCTCCCGGTAGGCCAGGCAGACCATGGCCACGCTCGACGAGGCGATGTCGCCAAGCCGGGCCGCCGAGGTCGGCGTGGGGTTCGAGGAGGAAGGCGGCGGGCTCCGGCGGCACCGCGAGGACCACGGCGTCGGCGGCGAAGCGGGCACCGACGCCTGTGACGACGCTCCACCCGTCGACGCCGCCGGCTCGGCCGGGGCGCCGCTCGATCCGCTCGGCCGTGAACCCGAGGACGACCTGGACCCCCGCTCGGCCAGCTTGCGGGCCACCTGGTCGGCGAAGCGGCCCAGCCCGCCCTTGACCGACGAGAACACCGGGCCGATCCCCTCGTGCCGTCGCTGGCGCCGCCGCCCCAGCCAGGCGGCGGCGACCAGGCTGCGGTGGCCCTGCACCGCGGCGGCCAGCTGGGGCACGCCCGCCTGCAGTGACAGGTGGTCGCTGTCGCCGGCATTGATCCCGCCCAGGAGGGGGTCGACGAGGCGGTCGTGGATCTCGGCCCCGAGGCGGCGGCGGACGAGGGGCCCGACGGCGACGTCGACGTCGGCCGGCACCGGGTCGCCGGGGAGCACCAGGTCGAGGGCAGCCCGAGCCACGCCGAGGGGCGAGAGGACCCTGCTGCGGGCCAGGGACACCAGGCTGGAGGGCAGGCCCAGGAGCAGCCCGTCGGGGAGCCGCTGCAGCCGGCCCCCGCTCCAGACCAGCGCCGACGAGGTGGCCGGGCTGGTGAGCGAGCCGCCGAGGCCGACGTCCTGCACGAAGGCGGTGCCCTCCGGCCGGCGGGCCAGAAAGGCGTCGGCCCCGGTGTCGATGCGCCGGCCCAGCAGGCTGGCCGTCCCCAGCTTGCCGCCAGCCCGGCGGTCGGCGTCGAGGAGCACGACGTCGGCGCCGGCGTCGGCGGCCTCCCACGCGGCCGCCAGCCCGGAGATGCCGGCGCCGACCACCACCACGGTGGGCGTGCGGCGGCTGTCGTCAGCCGGGGCCACGCTCAGCCGGCGCGCACGAGCTCGACGACCCGGGCCAGCACGTCCGGGTCTGCCTCGGGCAGCACCCCATGGCCGAGGTTGAAGACGTGGGCGGGCGCCGCCCGCCCGGCCTCGAGCACCGCCTTGACCTCGGTCTCCAGCACGTCGGGGCCGGCCAGCAGGGCCGTGGGGTCGAGGTTGCCCTGCAGCACCTTGCCGGGTGCCCGCTCGGCCGCCTCGTCCAGCGGCACCCGCCAGTCCACCCCCACCACGTCGGCGCCGGCGTCGGCCATGGCCCCGAGCAGCTCGCCGGTGCCGACCCCGAAGTGGGTGCGGGGCACGCCGAGGTCGGCCAAACCCGTGAGCACCTTGCGGCTGGCGGGCATCACGTGGCGCCGGTAGGTGGGGGCCGACAGCGATCCGGCCCACGAGTCGAACAGCTGCACGGCGGCGGCCCCGGCCTCGACCTGGCTGCGGAGGCTGGCCAGGGCCAGGTCGGCCAGGCGGTCCAGCAGGGCGGCCCACAGGTCGGGGCGGGCCCGCAGCAGCGTCCTGGTGCGGACCTGCTCGCGGCTGGGCCCGCCCTCGACCAGGTACGACGCCACGGTGAAGGGGGCGCCGGCGAAGCCGATGAGGGGAACCTCGAGCTCGGCGGCCAGCAGCCGGACGGCGTCGGCCTGCCACGGGCAGTCCTCCTCGGGCACCAGGGGCCGGAGCCGGTCGAGGTCGGACTCGTGGCGGAAGGGGCGCTCGACCACCGGCCCGACACCGCTGCGGATCTCGACGCCGAAGCCGATGGCGGCGACCGGGGCCACGATGTCCGAGTACAGGATGGCCGCGTCCACACCCAGCCGCCGCACGGGCTGGAGGGTCAGCTCGGCCACCAGGGCCGGGTCCCGGAGGGCGTCGAGGATGTTCAACGTCCCCTTGCGGGCCCGGTACTCGGGGAGGGATCGGCCCGCCTGGCGCATGAACCACACCGGGGGCGTCGGGCCCACCTCACCCCGGCACGTGGCCAGGTACGGCGCGTCGGTGGCCCACATCGCGAGCCACGGTAGGGCGCCGGGGCCGCTGCGGTCGCGGCGAGCGGCGGAGGACCGCTCGCAGGGCCCGGTGGCCACGCGGGCGGGGCCGTCGCCGACGACCAGCCGGTCGACAGCCGTACGGCGGGCACGTTGCCACGGGTCACGGCTGGTCGGGCCGCAGGTTCGCAGAGATCCGTGAGGGGCGCGAAGATGTCCGGCCGCCCAGGCGAGGGAGGGGGACCCCAGGGAGCGTGCCGCACCCGGAGCGTGGAACCGAGCAGACGTACGTGGACCACGCGTACGCGCGCCTCCAGGCGATGCGCGAGGCGGCCCGGTCGATGCTCGGAGACGCCTTCGCCCAGCGCGGCCAGGGGACCCCGCAGTCGATCACCGAGCGGGACGTCTCGGTCCGCACCAGCCTGGCCCGCCTCGGGCAGCTGGAGATCGGCGACGAGCCCCTGGTGTTCGGCCGGATCGACACCGCCGGCGACGGCGACCGCTCCAGCGAGGCCTTCCACATCGGCCGGCTGGCCGTCTCGGACGACGACCAGGAGCCCCTGGTGGTCGACTGGCGGGCTCCCGTCGCCGAACCGTTCTACCGGGCCACGGGCCGCCATCCGATGGGCCTGGCCCGCCGCCGCCACTTCCTGACCCGGGGCCGCGAGGTCACCGACCTGGAGGACGAGCTGTTCGGCGGGGACGGCCCGGGCGGGGGACTGGGGGTGGGCGGATCCACCGTGCTGCTGCGCGCCCTCGACCGCAGCCGCACCGGCCGCATGCGGGACATCGTGGCCACCGTCCAGCGCGAGCAGGACGAGGTGATCAGGGCCCCGTTGGCCGGGGTGCTGGTCGTGCAGGGCGGCCCGGGCACGGGCAAGACCGCGGTGGCCCTGCACCGGGCCGCCTACCTGCTCTACACCCACCGGTTCCCCCTCGAGCACCAGGGCGTCCTCGTCGTCGGCCCCAACCCGCTCTTCCTGCGCTACATCGAGCACGTGCTGCCCAGCCTGGGCGAGAGCGGGGTCGAGCTGTCCACCATCGGGGGGCTGGTCCACGGCGTCACGGCGGTGCCCGACGGGTCCGTCGCCGTTGCCCGGGTGAAGGGCGACGCCCGCATGGCCCGGGTCCTGGCCAAGGCCGTGGCCGACCGCCAGCGACCGCTGCGCCGCGACGTCCGGGTGCCCTACGGCAGCTACCTCCTGACCTTCTCGGCGGCCGACTCGGCCGAGCTGGTCAGCCAGGCCAAGCGCCGCTCCGGGCCCCACAACACCCGCCGCAAGGTGGTCGAGCAGGGCCTGGCCCGCATCCTGGGCGCCAAGCTGGACGGCGCCCAGGAGCGGGCCCGCACGGCCGGCCTGCTGCCGGACGGCGACGGCGGCGACCGCGGCGACCCGCCCCGCCGCGACCTGGGCGAGCTGGCTCGCGAGCTCCGGCGCCTGCCGCCGCTGGCCGAGGCGCTCGACCGGATGTGGCCCGTGCTCTCGCCCGAGGAGCTGCTGCACGACCTCTTCGGCGCCGGCCCGCTGGTCGACCTGGCCGCGTCGCGGTGGCTGCGCGAGGACGAGCGCGCCCTCCTCGTGCGGCCCCGGTCGGCGTCGGCCTCCGAGGTGCCGTGGACCGACGCCGACCTGGCGCTCCTCGACGAGGCCCGGGCGCTCCTCGGCCCCAGCACCCGGCTGCGCCACGCAGCCAGCAACGGCGACGACGGCGAGCTCCGGACGTTCGGGCACATCGTCGTCGACGAGGCCCAGGACCTGGCCCCGATGCAGCTGCGGATGCTCAGCCGCCGCTCGCTGTCGGGGTCGATGACCGTCGTCGGCGACATCGCCCAGGCCACCGGCCCGTTCGCCCCCCGCCGCTGGGACGAACAGCTGGCCCACCTGCCCAGCCGGCGCGGCGCCCACCAGGTCGACCTGTCGGTGAACTACCGGACCCCCGCCGAGATCATGGAGCTGGCCGGGCGGGTGCTGGCGCTGGCCGCTCCCTGGCTCACGGTGCCCGAGTCGGTCCGCACCGGTGACGCCGACCCGCGGCGGGTGCCGGTCGGGCCGGACGACTCGTGGCAGGAGGCCGTGGCCCGCACGGTCGCCGCCGAGCGCGATGCCGTGGGCCTCGGCACCGTTGCCGTGGTGACCCCCGGCTCGCTGGTGCAGGCCACCAGCCGAGGGCTGGCGTCGGCCGGCGTCGACCACCAGGTGGCGTCGGCCCGCAGCGACCTCGGCGCAGGGGTGACCGTCCTGCCGGTCGAGGCGGTGAAGGGCCTCGAGTTCGACGCGGTGGTGGTGGTCGAGCCGGCCCGGCTGGTGCTCGAGGCGGCGCAGGGGCTGCGCAGCCTGTTCGTGGCTCTCACCCGGCCGACCCAGCGCCTGGCCCTGGTCCACGCCGAGCCGCTGCCCGAGCCCCTGCGGTAGCTAGCCCTCGGCCTGCCAGGGGCCGGCGCCGAGCACGCGGGTCGGGGTGGTGCGCAGGACGAAGCCGGGGGGCGGGTCGGGCATCGGCGGGAACGTGACCCCGGGGCCGAGGTACACCTCGGCCAGGCGCTGCAGCAGCTCGGGGGCGCCGCCCTCCTGGATCCGGGCCGTGCCGCGCACGACCAGGTAGTGGTCGAGGCCCATGTCGTTGCGTCCACCGGTCTCGAGCGAGATCGCGACCCGCGGGTCGCGCTGGCAGTTGCGCACCTTCTTCGACGCGAACAGGTGACCCGTCACGATCTCGTCACCCTCGATCCCCGTCCACACGATGGTCACCTGGGGGGAGCCGTCCGGGTCGAGGGTGACGAGGTGAGCCAGGTGGCCGGCGGACAGGGCGGCACGGGCAGCGTCGTTGAGCAGGTCCATGCCGACATCCTCCCGCCAAGGGCGGTTGGTAGGTTCCGACCGTGGCCGCCAAGAAGCCGAACCGCCACCAGGTGAAGAAGAAGCAGGCGGCCCGGGCGGCGCGGGCCGCCGAGGCGGCCCGTCAGGCCCGGCTGCGGCGGCGCCGCCGGAGCGTCGCAGCCGTGGTGGCGGTGGTCGCCGTCGTCGGCGTGCTGGGCGCCTTCCTCGTCGTCGGGGGCGACGAGGCGACCGACGTGGCCACCACGCCGTCCTCGGCCTCCCCGTCCACCGCCCCCCCGTCCTCCGCGCTGGCGTCGGCCGCCGGCAAGCCGTGCGTCCCGGTGGCCGATCCGCTGCCGCCCGGCGCTCCGCCCGTGCCGGTCAAGGTCGGGCCGCCGCCGACGGCCCTGGTGACCGAGGACCTCAAGCCCGGCACCGGGCCGGTGGTGGCGGCCGGCGCCAGCCTCACCGTGAATTACATCGGGGTCTCCTGCTCGACCGGCAAGATCTTCGACTCGTCCTACAGCCGGAACAAGCCCGCCCAGTTCCCCCTGAGCGGGGTGATCCCGGGCTGGCAGAAGGGCATCCCCGGCATGGCCGTCGGCGGCCAGCGCCTCCTCGGCATCCCCCCCGACCTGGGCTACGGGGCCAGCGGGAAGGGCAGCAGCATCGGGCCGCAGGAGAGCCTGTGGTTCGTCGTCGAGGTGCTCGACGCCAAGCCTGCCGCCTGATCCCTCACGCCGACTTCCTGCCCCCCAGCGAGAGCAGCTGGCCCCGAGCGGCGTCGCCGGCGTCGAGGCGGGTCCGGTAGTCCGACCGGTCGCCGATGGTGGCGTGGTAGGCCGCCTTGCGCTTGGCCACCCGCCCGCCGGGCCGGTGCTCGACCACGAGGTCCGGCTCCAGCTGGCTGTTCACGCCGTCCTTCAGCAGGGCCAGGGCCTCGGCCCGCATCTGGCTGATCCGGCTCTCGGAGACGCCCAGCTCGTCGGCCAGTACCAGCATCGGCAGCTCCTCGAAGAAGTAGCCGACGATCACCCGGCGCAGGCGCTCGGGGAGCATGGCCACGGCGTCGATGAGGTAGGCCTTCCGCTCCCGCTCGATGAGCATCGCCTCGGGCGTGGCCGTGTCCGCCGGCAGGACCGCCTCACCCTCGCCGGACGCCATCAGCGAGTCGTAGTTGAGGACGACGGCGCGGTGGACGTCGCCGGCCAGGCCCTCGACGGCCCCGACCGCCATCCCGGCCCGCTCGGCCACCTCCTCCTTGGTGGGCGTGCGGCCCAGGCAGGCGGTCAGCTGCTCCGTGGCCGCCGAGACCGCCCGGGCCCGCGACCGGACCCCGCGGCTGGCCCAGTCCCTGCTGCGCAGCTCATCGAGCAGGGCCCCTCGGATCCGCTGGGCCGCGTAGCGGTCGAAGGCGATGCCCCGGGAGGCGTCGTAGGAGCGGGCGGCCTGCGCCAGCCCGACCATCCCGGCGGACTCGAGGTCGGCCCGGCTCACGTGGCGGGGCACCCGGCTGACCACCTCGGCCACGGCGTAGTGCACGAGGGGGAGGTGGCGCCGGACGAGGTCCTCCTCGGCCCGCTTGTCGGCCACCGTGCTGCTGCGCTCAGACGTCGTTGTCATGTGCACCATCATCCAGGGCGGTCGGTTCGGCCACTATCGGGCAAGAGGATGATCTCCAGCGGGCGATGACCATGCGCGACACCACCCGGTCGGAACCGGCAGGTTGACAACGCTTCCGGCACGCTAAGCCCGGGAGACAGACTTGGGCTGTCGTTAGGATGGGCGGGCGTGCGAGGCGGCGGGCTCGGAACCGCGGTCGTGGTCGACCGGTGGCCGCTGGTCCGCCTCGGGCTGGCGGGGGTGCTGGCGAAGAGCGGCATCGACGCGGTCGGAGAGGCGGCCAAGGTGAGCGAGGGACTCCTCCTGGTGCGGCTCCGGGGTGTCGACCTCGTCATCTTCGGCTCGCCCCTCGACGGCCTGACCCCAGCCGCCATCCGCAGTGCCAAGCACGACCAGGCTCCACCGAAGGTCGTGGTGCTCGTCCCCCCGCTCTCGGTGGGCGGTACCGAGATCGGCGCCCTGTTCGCCGCCGGCGCAGACGCCCTCCTCGTGGCGTCGGTGGGGCCCGACGAGCTGTCCGACGCCCTGGTCAGGATCACGCGCGGCGAGCGGTTGGTGGGGCCGGAGATCGGCCCGGAGCCGGGGGACGGGGTCGGGGGGCTGACGGGGCAGCTGACCCGCCGGCCGGCCCCCGCCAGCCCGGCGCCGCCGAGCGACGAGGCGGCCGGACCGCTGACCGCGAAGGAGCTGGAGGTCCTGGCCCTGCTGGCCCAGGGGCACTCGAACAAGCAGATCGCCCGGGCCCTCTACGTCAGCGACGCCACGATCAAGACCCACCTCCAGCACATCTACGGGAAGCTGGACGTGCAGAGCCGCTTCGGCGCCCTGTCCCGGGCGACCGAACTCGGCCTCCTCCGCTGAAGCCATTAGCGCGCCCGCACGAAGTACGCTGCCACCGCCGCCCGCGGACGCCACGGAAGGACCTGCCAATGCTCGTGCTGACCCGCCACGCCAACCAGAGCATCATGATCGGCACCGACGTGGTCGTCACCGTGCTCGAGGTGCGGGGCGACCAGGTGCGCCTCGGGATCACCGCCCCCCGCAGCGTCGACGTCCACCGTGAGGAGATCTTCGTCACGCTGCAAAAGGCGAAGGAGAGCAGCTAGCTGGTGAGCCCGGCGGGCCACACTGGCCCTTGCGGTCCGAAGAGGTTTGCGGTACAAACTCAGAGGAGTTTCTTCCACAAACCACTTTGGAGGTGATGGCCATGACCGACGAGCCGCTCTCCCCGGAGGCGTCACTCGCCCTGATCGTCGAGGAGCAGGAGGCCGCCCGCCGCCGCCTGGACGTCGACCCCGGGAGCTTCCTGATCCCCTGGGGCCTGGCCTGGCTGGTCGGCTACGGCCTGCTGTTCCTGCGCTACGGCCCGGACGAACGGGTGCTGGTGTCGATGCCCCAGTGGCTCCCGCTCGTCACGCTCTACGCCCTGCTGGTGGCGGCCGGCGTCGTCAGCGGTGTCATCGGGTACAAGGCGAGCCACGGGGTGGCCGGGGAGTCGGCCGAGCGTGGCG
The DNA here is from genome assembly GCA_030448245.1 of Acidimicrobiales bacterium. Lineage (GTDB taxonomy): Bacteria > Actinomycetota > Acidimicrobiia > Acidimicrobiales > JAUJNH01 > JAUJNH01. The sequence continues at coordinate 50,531 of JAUJNH010000003.1, read as the reverse complement.
TCATGTACGGCTGGTCGTGGGCCGTCGGCTTCGCCGGCTTCGGCGTGATCAGCTCCCGCTTCGAGCCGCACCTCCCCGACGCCCAGTTCGGGCTGCTCATGGGCTCGCTGCCGGTCCTCATCACGGCGATCCTGTACATGAGCGGCGGCGCCGTCTGGCGCGACCGCCACCAGTTCGGCTTCGGGATCTGGCTGAGCGTCATCAACGCGGCCGGCGTGCTGGCCGGGCCCGGCTGGCACTCGCTCGCCGTCTCGGTCCTCGGGGGCGGGGGCATGCTGGCATCTGCCGCCCTCCGGCACTCGCGCCGCTCGTGAGCGGCGCCATCGGGCTTCCCGAGCTCGACCCCGTGATCCACGCTCAGGCTCGCCTCCGGGTGGTCGCCGCCCTCTCTGCTCTGGCCGACGGTGACCGCTTGGCCTTTCCCCGGCTCCAGGGCCTGCTCGACATGACGGCCGGCAACCTCTCCACCCACCTCCGCAAGCTCGAGGAGGCCGGCTACGTCGAGGTCGAGAAGACCCACCAGGGGCGCACGCCCGCCACGTTCGTGGCGCTGACCCGGCGGGGGAGGGTGGCGTTCGAGCAGTACACCGAGGACCTGCGGGCCCTGCTCGGCACCGGAGGCGAGGGTGGTTGAGCCGGTCCCGCCGCTCTCCAGCATCCGGAGCGACTACGACTGGGGCACCCTGGACGAAGCCGATCTGCCGGCATCCCCCCTCGATGCCGTCGCCGCCTGGGTGGCCGAGGCGGTGGCTCGGGGCGTGGCCGAGCCCGGGGCCATGGTGGTGTCGACCGCCACCGCCGAGGGTGTGCCGTCGAGCCGGACGGTGCTGCTGCGGGGGATCTCCGGTGGCGGCCTCGTCTTCTTCACCAACCACCACAGCCGCAAGGGCCGCGAGCTGGCTGCCAACCCCCGGTGCGCCGGCCTGCTGCGCTGGGACGACGTCCACCGCCAGGTGTGCCTGACCGGCGCCGCCGAGCCCACCACCGACGAGGAGTCGGACGCCTACTTCGCCTCCCGCCCCCGGGCCAGCCGGATCGGGGCGTGGGCCAGCGCCCAGAGCGAGGTCCTAACCGACCGCACCGAGCTCGAGGCCCGGGTCGCCGAGGCCGAGGCCCGCTTCCCGGACGACGACGTGCCCCGCCCGCCGCACTGGGGCGGCTACCGGATCGTCCCCGACACCGTCGAGCTGTGGCAGGGGCGGCCCAGCCGCCTCCACGACCGGCTCCGCTACCGGCGGGGCCAGACCCAGCTCTGGGTCGTGGAAAGGTTGGCCCCATGAGCGACGACTCGACGGTGGTGCCAGAGGTCGACCTGGAGGCGTTCGAGACGGCCTGGCGCGACGGGGCCACCGTCCTCGACGTCCGCAACCCCGACGAGTACGTCCAGAAGCACGTGCCGGGTGCCGTGTTGGTGCCGCTGCCCGAGCTGGGCGAGCGGCTCGACGCCGTGCCCAAAGGCCGCCCCCTCTACGTGATCTGCGCCCGGGGCAGCCGGTCGCGCAGCGCGGCCGAGGCGATGCGCCTGCAGCTCGGCTGGGAGGTTCTGAACGTGACCGCCGGCACCGAGGGCTGGGCCGAGAGCGGCCGCCCGCTGGCGACGGGGCCCGAGCCCGGGACCGCTGAGGCCTAGACGGCCGCCGCCGACCCACCGCCGGCGCCGGAGCCGGCCAGCTCGCCGCCGCCGGGCGGGTCGAGCGCGACCTTCTCGAGGGCGTCGGCGAGGAGCGCCAGCTCGACCGGCTCCAGCACGTCGATGAAGTGGCGCCGCACGCCGGCGACGTGCACGGGGGTGGCCGCCTCGAGGGCCCGGCGGCCACGCTGGGTGATTCTGGCGAAGACGCCCCGGCCATCCGACGCGCAGCGCTCGCGGGTCACCAGGCCGCTCTGGGCCATGCGGTCGACCCGGCGGGTGAGCCCCGAGCGCGAGAGCGTCAGCAGGCCGGCCAGATCGGCCATCCGGCACGAGCCGTCGGGCTGCTCCGACAGGATGATGAGGACCTCGTGGTCATGAAGGCTGGTGCCGTGGGCCGCTTGGAGCTCGAGATCCAGGGCCCGGTGCAGGCGGTGCTGCGCGCCCAGCAGGGCCCGCCAGGCCCGCATCTCCTCCGGGCTCAGCCAACGGGGGTCGTCCACCACGCCATGCTCCCACCGGGGCACGAAGGTGTGCCACGACCCGCGACAGGTGTGTTGTTGCAGGTGCAAGTTGTTGTCCCACGAGGTCGGCCCGTGCGAGCACGGCGCAGCCCGCCCAAAGGGGGTGCAGCGGCGCGAACCCTCCACCCTGTAGGGTCTCGGTCCCGTGGCCCGCGCTCGCAGCCGTTGGCCTCTCGCGTCCCACGGCCGCTGCGCCCAGATCGTGGTGGCGGCGCTCGCCATCCTGCTGCTGGCCCTGCCGGTGCCGGCCGGCGCCGACGCCAGGAGCGAGCAGGCCGAGGTGCGGCGCAAGCGGCTCGAGGCGGCAGCTCGGCTCGACGTGCTCAAGGCATCGGACCAGGAGGTGGAGCAGGCGCTCGAGGTCCTCGACGCCTCGGTGGGCGGCACCACCGACCAGCTGGGGGAGGCGGCCCAGGCCGAGCGTCGGGCCCTCCTCGAGGCCGAGTCGGCCGACCGCCAGCTGGCGTTGGGCGAGGAGCGCCTCCGCACGGCCATGAGCGCGCTGCGGGGCCAGGCCGTGAACGTCTACACCGCGCCCACCCCGGGGGCGCTCGAGCTGGCCGACTCGGCCACGGCCGGCGACATCTCCCGCTCCCTCGTCTACGCCGACATCCGTCTCGGGAGGTCGGCCGACAAGCTGGACGCGGTCCGCGCCGCCCGCGCCGACCTGATGGCCGCCCGCAAGCGAGCCGACAAGGCGGCCAAGGACGCAGCCGCCAAGCGGGCCGCCAGCGAGGCCCACCTGGCCGAGCTCGAGAAGCTGCAGGCCGCCCAAGCCTCGGTGGCCGAGTCGCTCGAGGCCAAGCTCGCCGCCAACGAGGCCGAGGTCGACCAGCTGGCCGCGACCGACGCAGAGCTCGCTTCCGCCATCGCCCGCCAGGACGCCGAGGCGGCCGCTCGCCGCCGAGCCGAGCTCCTGGCTCAGCAGGCGGCGGAGGCCGAGCGGGCCGCTCGCCTGCGCGAGCAGCTCCTGGCTCAGCAGACGGCCGAGTCCGAGCGGGCCGCCCGGCTGCGCACTCCGGCTGCGCCCGGTCCCGTGGCCCAGGCGGCCCGGCGGGCCACGCCCGTCCCGGTGGCCGTGCTGCCGCCGCCCCCGGGCCCGCGCCGGCCGGTGCCCACGGCACCAGCGGGGCCCGGCCTCACCACCGTCCGGGGCATCACCGTCGCCTCGTCGATCGCCGGCCAGCTGGCCAGTCTCCTGTCGGCGTCCGACGGCGCGGGGCTCTCCCTCAGCGGCGGGGGCTACCGGTCGTCCCAGCAGCAGATTCAGACGCGCATGAACAACTGCGGCACGAGCAACTACGCCATCTACGAGATGCCGTCGTCGCAGTGCTCGCCGCCGACGGCCAAGCCCGGGGCGTCCATGCACGAGCGGGGCCTCGCCATCGACTTCACCAACCGCGGCTCGCTCATCACCTCACGCTCCAACCCGGCCTTCCGGTGGCTGGCCGGCAACGCCGGCCGCTTCGGCTTCCGCAACCTCCCCGCGGAGCCGTGGCACTGGTCCACGAACGGCAACTAGCAAAGGCTACGAATCGCGAGCGTTCACCAGGACGTCCGGGCCGGCGCTCCCCGGTCAGAAGGGGTCGTGACCGTGCGTGATGGCACTCCTCAGAGGCCGACCTGTGAGCTCGGCTGACCTGAGCTCGGTGGAGCTGCGGATCGAGGGCGAGGCCGATCGCCCGGCTGTTCGGGAGGTCATCGTCCAGGCCTTCGGCGACCACGGGCACGTCGTCGCCGAGCTGGTGGACTCGCTCCGGCAGTCGACAGCCTGGGAGGGACTCGCATTCGTGGCCGAGAACGGCACTGGACTCGTCGGTCACGTCATGTTCACCCGGAGCCTGCTGGATGCTCCACGCCGCCTCGTCGGCGTGCAGGTGCTGAGCCCGCTGGCCGTCCAGCCCGCCCGCCAGCAGCAGGGGATCGGCGCCCGTCTGGTCAGGCACGGCCTTGCCGCACTGGCCGCCCGAGGTGATCCCCTTGTCTTCCTCGAGGGCTCGCCTGGCTACTACGCCCGGTTCGGGTTCGAGCGGGCCAGCCACCACGGGTTCAGGTCACCGTCCCTCCGCATCCCGGAGCCGGCGTTCCAGGTCCTCAGGCTCCCGGCCTGCCGGTCCTGGATGACCGGAACCCTGGTCTACCCCGAGCTGTTCTGGCAGCACGACTGCGTGGGACTCCGGAAGCCCCCGGCGGATGACCGTGGAGACGAAGCCGGGAGGGAGGGCGTCGGCGTGAGCCGGACCGGCCCAGCGGGGGAGCGGGGAGGCTGAGCCGGATGGCGCCGGCCCTGTTCCACTCGACCTGGGGCGACGGCCCGCTCACCGTGGCGATCCACGGGCTGGGGGCCTCGTCGGCCTACTGGGACCCGGTGGCCCAGCACCTCCCGGGGCGGCGGCTGGTGGCCCCCGACCTGCTCGGCTTCGGCCGCTCACCCGCTCCCGGCACCAGCGCCTACGACCTCGACGCCCACCTCGAAGGCCTGGAGCGGCTCCTCGTCGAGCCGGCCACCCTCGTCGCCCACTCCACCGGCTGTCTCATCGCCCTCGGCGCGGCCGCCCGGTGGCCCCACCTCGTGCTGCGGCTGGTGCTCACCAGCCTCCCGGCCTGGCCCGACCGGGCCACCGCGGTCAGCGAGGTGGGCCGGCTGGGGGCCATGGCCCGCTGGACCGCCACCGGTGACCGGCGTGGCCGCTTCATCTGCCAGCTGATGTGCCGGCATGCGGCGTTCGCCGCTGCGTTGGCCCCCCTGGCCGTGCGCTCGGTGCCGGCCGCGGTGGCCATCGACGGCGTCCGCCACACCTGGACCAGCTACCACCGCACCCTGGCCAACCTGGTGCTGGCCGAGCGAGCGGCGGACCTCCTGCGCCGGGTGAGCTGCCCCACCACGGCGTTGGCCGGCGCCGACGACCGGACCACCGCCCCCATGTGGGCGAGCCGCCTCGCCGTCGAGCAGCCGTCGCTCGAGCTGGTCCTCCTGGAAGGTGTCGACCACCACCCTGCGCTGCGGGCGCCGGCCCGGGTGGCCGCGGCGATCGAGGCGCGGAACGGAGTGGGGGCCTGAGCCGGCGTCAGCCCAGCTTGGCCAGGCGGGGCTGCAGCTCGCTCTCCCAGAAGCGGAAGAAGCCCTCCTGGTCCTCACCCATCTGGGACACGAAGACCTCGTCGAAGCCGGCTTCCAGGTAGGGGGTGATGGCGGCGAGGTGACGCTCGGGGTCGGGGCCCACCGCCACGCTCTCGGCCGTCATCTCCTCGGACACGACGCCGGCCAGCTGCTCGAAGTGCTGCGGCATCCGCAGCTCGGCCATGGCCTCGCCCGGGACGCCGGTGTGGGCCCAGAGACGATGCGCCGTCTTCAGCGCCGCCTGCTCGTCGTCGGCCCAGCACACCTTCACACCGGCCTGCGCGGGACCCTTGCCTCCCTGGTCGCGGTACGACTGAAGCAGTTCGCCGCTGGGCGAGGTGTTCACATACCCGTCGCCGAGCTGGGCGGCGAGGGCGACCGACTTCGGCCCGTAGCCGGAGATGTACACCGGCACGGGCTCGTCCGGGCAGGAGTAGATCCGGGCGTCCTCGACCGTGTAGTGCTTGCCGTAGTGAGTGACCCACTCGCCGGTCCACAGGGCCCGCATCACCTCGATGGCCTCGGCCAGCATCTCGAGGCGCCGGTCGGCCGGGGGCCAGTGGTCGCCGAGGATGTGCTCGTTCAGGAACTCGCCCGTCCCGACGCCAAAGGCGAATCGACCGTCCAGCAGCAGCGACGACGTGGCCGCGGCCTGGGCCGTGACGGCCGGGTGGATGCGGACGGTGGGGCAGGTGACGGCCGTGGTCACGTGCAGATCGGTGGTTGCGGCGATCGCACCGATCAGCCCCCAGACGAACGACGACTCGCCTTGGGCGTCGTTCCACGGGTGGTAGTGGTCAGAGATCCACAGCCGGTCGAAGCCGGCCTTCTCGGCCCGCTGGGCCGTCCGCACCGCATCCTTGGGGGTCAGCTCCTCGCTGGACAGGAAGTACCCGAAGCTCGCCATGGCCGGCGCCTACCCCGCGGGCTTCTCGTCCACGCATCTTCGCCGGGCCCGGGTTGCCAACGGTACCCCGGGGGGGTATGATGACGGCCATGAGGACGAGCCCTTCCGCCAGCGTCAAGCTCGCCGGCTTCACCGTTGCCGTGGCTGCGGTCTTCGCAGCCAGCTACGGCGTCGCCCGCGCCGTGGCCCCGGACGGGCTGGCCGGCCGTTCGAGCGGCGGCCACAGCATGGCCCCAGGCATGGAGATGGGTGAGCCGGAGGCTGGCCATGGGGGCGCCCACGGCGACGAGCCGGCGCCCGGCCCTTCCGCCGCCACCGCCCCCGGGTTGGCCGTGGCCGACACCGGCTACCGGTTCGTGGCCGAGGCGACGACGCTCGCGTCGGGACCGGCCACCCCGTTCCGCTTCCGCATCGACGGGCCCGACGGCTCCCCCCTCCAGCGCTACGAGGCGCTGCACGAGCGCGAGCTGCACCTCATCGTGGTGCGCCGTGACCTCACGGGGTTCCAGCACGTCCACCCCACCCGGGGGGCCGACGGCACCTGGTCGATCACCCTCGACCTGCGCCAGGGAGGCACCTGGCGGGCCTTCGCCGACTTCGCCCCCTCAGGCGGGCCGACCCAGCTGACCCTCGGCGTCGACCTGCAGGTGGCGGGCGCCTTTGTCCCCGGGACCGCACCGGCGGCGGCCGCGCCGACCGACGCGTCGCTGGCCGTGGCCTTCGACCGCCGCGGCGACGATGTCGGCGTCACCGTCCGCCGGGACGGCGTGGCGGTCGAGCCCGAGCCCTACCTCGGCGCCCGCGGCCACCTGGTGGCGCTCCGGGCGGGCGACCTGGCCTACCTGCACGTCCACCCCCAGGAAGGCGGCGCTCCCGCCGTGCGCTTCATGGCCGAGCTGCCCACCTCGGGCACCTACGCCCTGTTCTTCGACTACCAGGTCGGCGGCGTGGTCCACACCGCCGCCACCACCACGGAGGTGCGGTGATGGACCCCAAGCCCGACGAGATTCACCAGATCGAGCTGCTCCTCGGCGGGATGACCTGCGCCTCGTGCGCCGGCCGCATCGAGCGGCGCCTCAACAAGCTCGACGGCGTCACCGCCTCGGTGAACCTGCCGCTCGAGCGGGCCACCGTCACCGTGCCGGACGGCGTCTCGCCCGACCAGCTCATCGCCGAGGTCGAGAAGGCCGGCTACACGGCACGGCTGCCTGAGCCACCGCAGGCCGCCCACGAGGGGGGCCCGGAGCCGGTCGACGACGAGGAGGTGCGGCTGACGGCCTGGAGGCAGCGCTTCGTGGTCTCGGCGGCGCTGGCCATCCCCGTCGTGCTCCTGTCGATGGTGCCGCCGCTGCAGTTCGACGCCTGGCAGTGGCTGGCCTTCGCCATGGCCGGCCCGGTGGTGCTGTGGGGCGGCTGGCCCTTCCACGTGACGGCCGCGAAGAACCTGCGTCACGGCACGGCCACCATGGACACGCTCATCTCGGTGGGCACCCTCGCCGCCTACGCCTGGTCGATCTGGTCGCTGTTCGTCGGCGACGCCGGCGACCCGTCGATGCGGATGGGCTGGCACTTCTTCGGCGCCAGCGGGGGCGACGAGGTCTACCTCGAGGCCGCCGCCGGCGTGGTGGCCTTCATCCTGGCCGGCCGCTTCCTCGAGGCTCGGGCCAAGCGTCGGGCCGGTGCCGCCCTCCGGGCCCTGCTCGAGCTGGGGGCCAAGGAGGTGGCCGTCCTGCGGGACGGCCGGGAGGAGCGCATCCCCGCCGACGCCCTGCAGGTGGGCGACCGCTTCGTCGTCCGGCCGGGGGAGAAGGTGGCCACCGACGGCGTCGTCGAGGACGGCAGCTCGGCCATCGACGCCTCGCTCCTCACCGGCGAGAGCGTGCCGGTCGAGGTGGCCCCGGGGGCCTCGGTCACGGGCGCCACCGTCAACGTCGGCGGCCGCCTGGTGGTGCGGGCCACCCGGGTGGGCGCCGACACCAAGCTGGCCCAGATCAGCCGCCTCGTCAGCGAGGCTCAGGCCGGCAAGGCCCAGGTGCAGCGCCTGGCCGACCGCATCTCCGCCGTCTTCGTGCCGGTCGTCATCGCCCTGTCGGTCGGGACCCTTGGCGCCTGGCTCGGCGCCGGCGGCTCGGCCAACGACGCCTTCACCGCGGCCGTGGCCGTGCTGATCATCGCCTGCCCCTGCGCACTCGGCCTGGCCACGCCCACCGCCCTGCTGGTGGGCACCGGACGGGGCGCCCAGCTCGGCATCCTGATCAAGGGCCCCGAGGTCCTCGAGTCCACCAAGCAGGTCGACACCGTCGTCCTCGACAAGACCGGCACCGTCACCAGCGGCCGCATGTCCCTGGTGGGCGTGGTGCCGGCCCCCGGAGAGGCCGAGGACGAGGTCCTGCGCCTGGCCGGCGCCCTCGAGGACGCGTCCGAGCACCCGATCGCCCAGGCCGTGGCCGCTGCTGCCCGTGAGCGCCTGGGCAGCCTGCCGGCCGTTGAGGGGTTCGAGAACCGGCGGGGCCTCGGCGTGCAGGGCGTGGTCGACGGCCACGCCGTGGTGGCCGGTCGGCCCAGCCTGCTGGCCGACTGGGGCTCGCCCCTCCCCGAGCCGCTGCAGCAGGCGATGGGCGAGGCCGAGTCGCGGGGCCAGACCGTCATCACGGTGGCCTGGGACGGGCAGGCCCGGGCGGTGCTGGCAGTGGCCGACACGGTGAAGCCGACTTCGGCCGAGGCCGTCCGCTTGCTCAAGGCGCTGGGCCTCGATCCGGTCCTGCTGACCGGCGACAACGAGGCTGTGGCCCGGGCGATCGCCGCCGAGGTCGGCATCGAGACCGTCATCGCCGGCGTGCTCCCCGAGCAGAAGGTCGACGAGGTGCGCCGGCTCCAGGGCGAGGGTCGCCGGGTGGCCATGGTGGGCGACGGCGTGAACGACGCCGCCGCCCTGGCCGCAGCCGACCTGGGCCTGGCCATGGGCACCGGCACCGACGTCGCCATCGAGGCCAGCGACCTGACGCTGGTCAGCGGCGACCTGCGAGCGGCCGCCGACGGGATCCGCCTGGCCCGCAAGGTCCTGCGGACCATCCAGGGCAACCTGTTCTGGGCCTTCGCCTACAACGTCGCGGCCATCCCGCTGGCCGCCGCCGGCCTCCTCAACCCCATGCTGGCCGGCGCAGCCATGGCCTTCTCCAGCGTCTTCGTCGTCACCAACAGCCTGCGCCTGCGCACCTTCCAGGCCCAGGCGGCGGCCGCCCCGGTGGCGGCCGAGGCACCACGCCGCGAGCCCCAGCCGGCCGCTGAGACACCGAGGGTCCGCTAGCCAGGAGGCCGGGTGACAGCTCGGCGGCGCGCCGTCTTGGCCGAGGCGCGGAACAGGTTCAGGGCGTCTTCGGCGGGAAACACCTCGCCGGTGCGGGCGGCCAAGGCGTCGTCCTCACCGAGCTTTGCCGCCCGGCGGCGGGCCAGGAGCGTGGTCGGGTGGCGGCGGAGCTTGCGGTCCACGCGGGAGGACAGGGCAATGAGCTCCCGGTCGAGCTCGCTGGTCGCCGCCACTTCGGCTGGCGGGGTGTCGGCTTCGGCCGGGACCTCGGTGTCGTCCGCCGTGGCTCGGCCGCTCAGGTCGGGGACCGGAGCCAGGTCGTCCGGGTTGGGCTCGCCGGGGCTCGGGCGAGGCCGGGCCAGGGGTGAGCCGGTGACGACCTGGTGAAAGGGCCTGGCCTCGCGGTCGCGGTCGGTGAGCGGCTTCGAGCCCGGTGCGAACAGCTCCCGCAGCGTGCGGGGGATGCTGGCGTGCTCGAGGCGGTCGGCGACGATCGTCCCCGGCGGGATCCACGGAGACACCAGCACGGCGGGGACGCGCACGCCGAGGTGGCGGAAGCCGAACTTCCTGGGCGGCCGGCGCCCGGCCTTGCGATCGGCGCAGGCCCGGAGCCACGCCCCGAGCCGCCGGGTGATCCCCCGCCAGCTGCGACCACCGGGAGGACAGGACTCCGGTGGCTTCACGTGGTCGTAGAGGCCCCCGTGCTCGTCGTAGGTGATGACCAGGAGTGAGGTGTCGAACACCCGGGGATTGGCGCGGAGCGCCTCGTACACCGACGCGATGAGAGCCTCTCCAGCCCGGAAGTCGGCGTCACCATCCATGTTGTTGTGGGGGTGCTGGCTGTTGGTTCGTCGTGGCGAGCCTGGACGGCTGTACAGCCCGTTGTGGGCGGGCTCGATGAACGTGTAGGTGGCCAGGTCGTCGTTCGCGGCGTGCTCGGCGAGCTGCGACGACTCGAACCAGTTGCCGATGCGGGCCCGCCGACGCAGGAGGAAGTCGAGGAAGGTCGTCGGCTTCCACAGCCGCGGGTAGCACCAGACCTGGGGCGTTCCGTCGTAGTAGACGCGCCACGTCTGCTTCTTCTTGGCCAGCACCTCGAAGATGGTGCGGTCGTAGTACAGGCCTCCCTCGATGTTGACGGTGCCGCCGGACGTCGCCGAGTGGGCGAAGTTGCGGTTCGGCCACGTCTCGCCTGGGACCGAGCTGAACCACGCCGTGCACACGGCGAACTCTCGAGCGAGCGTGCCGAGGCACGTGCCGTGCGCCGCCGGGTCGAGGCACCGCATGATCGCGGCGCCGTTCCCCGCGCCGACGAGCGCCTCGTAGCTGCGCACGAAGCCGCCGTTGGTCGGCACGTCGCCGGCTCCGGCGATCTGGTCGAGGGCGCCCTGGTGGCTGTGGTCGGGATCGACACCGACCGGCAGCCCGTCGCTGCTGACCGGGATCGGCGTACCCGCGCGGTCCGGGTTGTGGAACCGTCCCGGCCGCAGGCCGTCGAACGCCTCCGCCTTGGGATGGGCCAGGAAGCCCAGCAGGTGGTCGAACGAGTGGTTCTCGAGCATGAGCACGACGACGTGCTCGATGCGCCGACCACCACGCACCGGCGCGCCGCCGACCACCCCCCGACGCTAACCCCGGGAGGACCGGCGGGGCTCGACAACCGACACGGCATCGACGCACCACGGTGGCTGGCACGGCACACGAACCCCGTGACGGGCTGCCTTGTGGATCAGGTTTGATCAGGGCCGGCTGATCAGGCCGCAGGCGACGCGGTCGCCGGCGTTGCCCGTGTCGGCGGTCTTGGTGGTCGCCGCCTCGGCGTTCGCCTCGTACTGGTCGGGGAGGGACCCTGTGGGGATGTTGCCGAAGTTGTCGGCGTTCGCGTGCAGGACGACGGCCTTGCCCATGACCTCGGCCGGGGTGAAGCGGTCGGTGGTGAAGCGCAGGCTGGCCGTCCCGTCCTTGCGCACCAGCACGCTGGGCAGGTCGCCGGTGTGGTCGGTGTGGGTGGCCGTCCCCGCCTTGAGGTGGCCGTCGACCGCGGTGAACCAGGTGGCCGGACCCGCCGCCGGGTCGGCCTTGCACCCCTCGCCGTTCGCCGGGTTGTCGTTGGCGTGCACGTGGATGCCGTGGAAGCGACCGGCGGTGACGGCCCTGGCCGCCGTCACCTGGATGTCGACCTCGGTCCCCCCGGGGGCCCCGCGGAAGCTGACGGTGCCAGCCGAGGCGCCGTCGGCCGTCGTCAGTGTGGCCCTCGCCTCGGGAGCCGAGGCCTGGGCCGCCGCCACCGTGGTGGCGGTGGTGGTCTCGGAGGCGTCGCCGCAGGCGGCGAGCAGGAGGGGAGCGGTCAGGGCGGCAAGGGGCCAGCGGGTGAGTTCCATGACCTGAGTTTCGCAGCCAGCGGGGCCAGGGGCTCCCAGCCAGCCGACCGGCCTGCTCACCGCCCCGTGGCGCTGGCAGATGGGGAGTCGGGTCTTGAGGCTGGACGTCGGAGGATGAGCGTCGCAGCAGGATGGCTGGCCGATCCGGGAGGGACGCACGAGCTGCGGTACTGGGACGGGGCGACCTGGACCGACCACGTGTCCGACCAGGGGGTGGCCGCGGTCGACCCGCCGCCCGCGCCGCTGGCCCCGCCGCCCGGGGCCGAGCCGGCCGCGCCGCCGGCGGCGGCTGGCAAGGGAGGGTGGAAGGACAAGCTGAAGGCGGCCGCCACGACCGCGGCCACGCAGGGCAAGCAGCTGGCCGACCAGGCCAAGACCGCCGCCGGCGAGCAGCAGGCCAAGCGCCAGGAGCAGCTGGCCAACGACCGAACACCCTCTGGTTCGGGTCCAGCAAGAGCGCGGCGACCAACGCCACGGGGATGTCAAAGGCGCACTACCGGATCACCAAGGACCGGGTGTGGATCGACACCGGCCTCCTCGGCGTGCGCTCCGAGCAGGTGCCGCTGTGGGCCGTCCGCGACATCGACGTGCGCCAGTCGGTGCTGCAGCGGGGCAAGGACATCGGCGACGTCGTGCTCCACCTCGAGGACCCGGCCCTCGGGGTCGACTCGGGGAACATGATGCACATGGGCGGCTACCAGGCCAGCGAGCCCGGCACGACCAGCGGCACCGTGATCCTCGACAACGTCGAGGAGCCGTACCAGGTGCGGGACCTGCTGATGCCGCTCGTCAGCGAGGCCCGCTCGAAGAAGATGATCGAGCGCCAGAGCCAGTACCTCCACGTCAACCCGGCCAGCATGGTGGCCGGCGGCATGGCCGCCGCCCCGCCCGCCGCCGCTCCGGCCGCCAGCGGGCCTGCGGTCGACGTGGCCGACCAGCTCAGGAAGCTGGCCGCGCTCCGGGACGAGGGCATCCTCTCCGACGAGGAGTTCGCTGCGCAGAAGGCACGCCTCCTCGGCGGCTGAGCCGCCTTCCGCCGGCTCAGGAGGCGAGGAGCTCCTGCAGGCGCGCCCCGAGGTGGGCGAGGTCCTGGGTCTTGTCGAGGATGCCGTCGGCCGCGCCGGCAGCCTCGGCGATCACGTCCGAGCGGTCGAGAGCCGTCAGCAGCACGACGGTGGCCCCGGGCGCGGCCACCCGGAGCGCAGGGAGGACGGCGATGCCCGACGAGCCCGGCATGGCCACGTCGAGGACCGCGAGGTCGGGCTGGTGGCGTCGCGCCATGGCAACCGCCTCCTCGCCGGAGCCGGCCTCGGCCACGATGACGAAGCCCTGGTCGGTCTCGAGGGCGAGGCGCACGGCCGCGCGCACGTGGGGCCGGTCGTCGGCGATCAGCACCCGCAGGGCTGAACCCGGCACGCGGCGGGGGCTGACGCTGACGCTGAACACCAGCGTGAGCCACGCGCCGATGATCTCGGGCATGGCCGGCTGGTCCCAGTTGAAGCCCTGGGCCAGGTCGCAGCCCAGCTCGCCCAGCTGCTCCAGCTGGTCGATCGTCTCGACCCCCTCGGCCACCACCTGGATGCCGAGGGCGTGCCCGAGGTTGATGACGCTGGCCACGATGGCCCGGTCCTGGGCGCTGGTGACGAGGCCGTCGACGAAGGACCGGTCGACCTTCAGCTGGTCGACCGGGAACCGTCGGAGGTAGCTGAGGGACGAGTACCCGGTGCCGAAGTCGTCGATGGCCAGGCCCACGCCCAGCACCTTGAGCTCCTCGAGGCGGGCGATGGCCGCTTCGGTGTCGGAGACCGTGGCGCTCTCGGTGATCTCGAGCACCAGGCCGCTTGGGTCGAGGCCCGACTCCTGCAGCGCCGTCGCCACCTCGCTCACCAGCTCGGGGTGCTGGAGCTGGCGTGCCGAGACGTTCACGGACATCGACAGGCCAGGATCGAACGTGCGCCGCCAGACCTGCGCCTGCTCGCACGCCCGGCGCAGGACCCAGGCGCCGATCGAGAGGATCAGGCCGCTCTGCTCGGCCAGGTCGATGAACTCGCCGGGCTGCAGCAGCCCTCGACGGGGGTGGTTCCAGCGCACCAGCGCCTCGAAGCCCCGCACGTTGCCGGTCGGCACGTCCATCACGGGTTGGTAGTGGAGCGCCAGCTCGTCCCGCGGCAGCGCCCACTCCAGGTCGGTGCGCAGGCTCGAGCGCTCGAGGGCGTCCTGGCGCATCGGGGACCGGAACACCTCGAACCGGGACTTGCCTCGGGCCTTTGCCACGTACATGGCGGTGTCGGCTCCGCTGAGGAGCTCCTCGGTGGTCTCGTGGCCCTCGGCCACGGCCAGGCCGACGCTGGCCCGCACCAGCACCTCCTGGTCGAGCAGGCGGAACGCCTGGCCCAGCTCGTGCATCAGCCGCTGCCCGACGGCTTCGACCGACTGGGCGCCCGTGCCCTCCAGGAGCAGGGCGAACTCGTCGCCGCCGAAGCGGGCCACGGTGTCGTCCGGCCGCACGCAAACCAGCAGGCGCCGGCCCACCTCGCGCAGCAGCACGTCCCCGGCGGCGTGGCCCAAGGTGTCGTTGATCGACTTGAAGTCGTCGATGTCGAGGAAGGCCACCGCGACCGGCCGCTGCTCGGCCGCCCGGCGGGCCAGAGCGGTGTCAACCCGGCCGGTGAAGAGCTTCCGGTTGGCCAGGCCCGTGAGGGGATCCTGCAGGGCCTGGACGCGCAGCTCGGCCTCGAGTGCCACCCGCTCGCTGACGTCGCGGGTGTTGAGGACCAGGCCCCGCACGCTCGGGTCGTCGAACATCGACGTGACCGCCGTCTCCGAGTGCCGCCACGTGCCGTCGCGGTGGCGGAGCCGCATGTCGAGCAGGGGACTGATCCCGGCCGCTGTCCTCGACGGGTCGGCGGCCAGGAGCGGGACGAGCTGGGGCAGGTCGTCGGGGTGGACCCAGTCGCGCACGTCGCGGCCCAGCAGCTCCTCGCCGGTGTAGCCGAAGACCCGACCGACCGACGAGCTCTGGTAGGTCACGAGGCCGGCGGCGTTCACGATGGTGATCACGTCCGAGGAGTTCTGCGCCAGCGAGCGGAAGCGGGCCTCGCTGCCCGCCATGTGATCGAGGGCGGCCCCGGCCAGCGTGGCGACGAACGCAGCCAGCTTGATCTCGGTCTCGCCGAACAGCCCGCCGATCTGGTGGTGGGTGGTGTAGAGGCAGGCCACCACCTCGTCCTCGCACATGATGGGAGCGCACAGCACCGAACGGAGGTCGGACAGCAGCAGGCTCTCGCTGGGATCGACGGCGTCGGCGTCGCTGGTGGTGACGGGCGCCCGGGCGGCGATGGCCCGCTGCAGCAGGCCGCGGCTCGCGGCGTCGATCCGCTCGCCGGACTCGGTGACGAGGTCGACGGCTCCCTCGCCGACCAGCACCACGTGGCACCGGTCGCCGCGGAGCAGGGTCAGGGCGGCGTCGCGGACCGTGCGGTAGACGACGGTGGGCGAGGGGGCGGCGGCGATCTGGCGGCCGATGGCCAGGATGCTCTCGAACCGGTCGGCCAGGGAGAGGCTGGCCGGGATGGGGTGCGGGGCGTCACCCGGCAGCACGACCGTCGCCTCGAGCTCGGCCACGGCGTGGGCCAGTGCGGCGATGTCGACCCCCGGCCCGAGGCGGTGGGCGGCCAGCGCCACCCGGGCGCTGGCCAGCCGGGAGAGGGCGGCCTCGTAGCGGGCGCCCTGCTCCTCGGCCACCGCCAGGCTCTTGGCCAGGAGGTTGCGGGCCCGGAAGGGCTGGCCCTGGAGGTCGGCGATCAGGCCTCGCTCGCGCAGGGCGTGCGGGCGGTTGTTGCGGTACGACCGTGACAGCCAGTCGGCCCGGCGGGCAGACCGGGCGGCGGCCCGCACCACGCTCCGCCGGCCGTGGCCGCCGGCCAGCTCGAGCTGGGTGCGCTGGGCGGTGGCCAGCCACGCCCACACCGGCGCCACGTACTCCTGGCGGAGCCCGGAGCGGCGCACGAGGGCCCGGGCCTGGCGCAGCCTGGTCACCGCAGCCTCGACGTCGCCGCTGTGGAGCAGCCGGATCCCCTCGGCCACCAGGACCTCGGTGGTCGTGTGGGCGTCCTCGTTGTCGCGCTCGAGCTCGGCCGCCACCAGGTCGGCGGGGACCCGGCCGGCGCCGGCCTTGGCCCACACGCTCAGGCTGATGCCGGCGGCAGCCTGGTCACCGATCGCCGTGGCGCTCTCGTGCAGGAGGCGGGCCGCCTGGACGGCCGGCCCCAGCTCGCCCAGCCGGTAGCGGGAAAAGGCGATGTGCCACCGGGCCGTGTGCTCCTCCCACCGGTCGCCGGTCCGAGCCAGGAGCTCGACCGCCTCTTCGCACCGATCGATCGCCTCGGCGTACCGGGACGCCGCGTAGAGCACCACGCCGTGGAAGCCGAGCGACTGGCCCTGGCCCCACACGTCCCCCAGGTCCCGTCGGATCTCGTACGAGCGCTGGGCGTAGGCGATGCCGCGGCTCGTCCAGGGCACCATCGTCATCACCGGGGCGTGCTCTGAGTAGGCCTGGGCCAGCTCGGGCGTCGGCGGATAGCGCTCGGCCAGGTTCATCCCCCGCAGGTGGGTCCACGCGCACGGCATCTTCCCCGCGTGGAACCAGTAGACGTAGGCCAGGCGGCTGTACAGCCGCATGGCCAGGAACTCGCGCTCCCCGCCGTCGGGCGAGCGCCGCCCCAGCCGCCGAGGGAACAGGGTGTGCATGACCTGGACCGCCACCTCCCACAGGGCGGCGACCAGGAACTCCACCTTGCGGCGGGGAACCCAGCGGCCCAGGTCCCGGAGCGAGCGCTCGAGGTGGCGGCGGGCGCCGATCTGGTCACCCCGCTTGAAGGCCAGGTCACCGAGCTTGCCGTCGAGGACGGCCCGGTGGGTCGACCGGACCGTGAGGCCGAGCGCCTCCTCGAGCAGCTCCCTGGCCTCCCCGTAGCTGCCCTGGAGGATGAGCACGTCGGCCAGCCCCTCCGAGACCGCCGCGCCCGTCGAGGCCTCCAGGCCCGGATCCTGCTCGCAGGCCTTCCGGGCCAACCGGAAGTGGGTGACGGCGTTGTCGAGGGCGTACCGGCCGCGGGCCAGCCTGGCGGCCCGCACGGCGTACGGCAGCATCCGGGCCTGCTCACCGGCCGCGTCGAAGTGGTAGGCCAGCTCGAACACCCGATCCGGCTCGGTGGCTTCGATCCGCTCGGCCGCTCGGCGGTGCAGGCTCCTGAGCTCGCTCGCCGGGAGGCGGGCCAGCAGCGTCTCGCGCAGCTTGTCGTGGGTGAACGAGCAGGTGCTGCTCTCCTCGTCCACCCACAGGATGCGCCGGCGTCGTGCCTCGTCGAGGGCCATCGTCACCTCGGACGCGGCCTGGCCGGTGAGCTCGACGGCCAGCTCCAGCTCGAACGCCTTGCCCAGGACCGCGCCCGCGTCGAGGAGGCGGAGGGCCGCCGGCGACAGCAGCTCGAAACGGCGGAGGAGGACCAGGGCCGCCCGCCGTGACGTCCGCACCTCGCCCATGGCGTCGGGGTCGATCTCCCAGCCTCCGCTCGTCGAGCGCAGCGCCCCGGACTCGACCATCCCCCGCAGGACGGCCGATCCCATGAACGGGACCCCGTCGGCCAGGCGGGCCACGACCGCCAGCGCCTCGACCGGGAGCGGCCCGACCATCGACTCGCACAGCGCGGCGATGTCGGCCTCCTCGAACGCGCCCAGTCGCACCGTCGCCGCCGGCTCGAGGGCTCGCAGTGGGTGGCCGATCTCGACCTCCTCCGAGCGGAAGGCCACGACCACCAGGACGTGGCGGCCGGCCGCCGGCGGTCGGTCGGTCCAGCGGGTCAGCAGCTGGCTGGTCACGCCGTCGGCCCACTGGGCATCGTCCAGCACGACGAGGGCGGGACGCTCGGCGGTCCCCACCGCGTCGAGGAGGGCGGCAAGGGCCTCGACGCTGCGGACCTCGCCGAACGCCTCGGGACCGAGGACGCCGGCGTCACCCGATCCCAGGACCGGCACGAGCGGTGGCATGGCGGCCGCCGCCGCCTCACGCCGGTCACCGAGCAGGCGCTGGAGGCGCTTGGCCAGGGACGGGTTGCTGCCGGCCGCCCGGACGATCTCGGTGACCACGCCGTCCAGCAGCTGGAACGGCCGGCGGGCGGCCTGGTCGAGCCCTTGGCCTCGCAGGACCCAGGCACCCCTCTGGGTGGCCTGGACGGCCAGCTCGTCGAGCAGCCTCGTCTTGCCGACCCCCGACTCGGCTTCGATGAGGACCAGGCCACCGCGTCCCGAGGCGGCCCGGTCGAGGGCGCCCGTCAGGGTGGCCAGCTCCTCGGTCCGGCCCACAAAGGCCGGCTCGGTGACGACGTGGCGGAGGTCGTGCAGGCCCGGTGTGAGCGCCGGCTCGGTGATCCCGTTCTCCAGGGCCAGGCTGACGGCCTCCAGGTCGGCGAGGACCGCGGCCGCCGACTGGTAGCGCTCGGCGGGCTCCTTGGCCAGCAGGCGCTGGACGACCCCGTCGAGCGCCCTGGGGATGGGAAGGCCGAGGCAGCGCAGCTGCGGCGGGGGCAGGCTGAGGTGCTGGCGGAGCACCTCGCCAACGGTCGTGCCTGGAAAGGGAGGCCGGCCCGACAGGCACTCGAACAGCAGCACCCCGAGCGAGTACAGGTCGGACCGCTGGTCGACGTCGGCGTCGAGCAAACCCGCCGCCTCGGGGGCGACGTACCGGGCGGTGCCGACCGACTCGCCTTCGAGCGAGGCGTCGAGCCCGGCGCTGCGGGCCAGGCCGAAATCGACCAGCACCGTGGTGCCGGCCGGCTGCCCCGGCTGGACGATGACGTTCGCCGGCTTGACGTCGCGGTGCAGGACGGCCTCGTCGTGGGCCACCTGCAGGGCCCGCAGGACGTCGATGGCAACCGACAGCGCGGCGGCCACGGGCAGGGGGCCCTCGACGAGCCGCTCGGCCAGCGTGGCCCCGAGCACCACGGGCTGGACCAGGTAGAAGAGCCCACCGTCGTGACCGCTGGCCACGAGCGGCCGGAAGCCCGGCGCCGCCGCCCCCAGGCGCTCGAGGACGAGCGCCTCGTGCTGCAGGCGCAGCTGCACGGCCGTGGACACCGCGTCCGATGACACGGCCTTGACCACCACGGCAACGCCGCTGGACAGATCCTCGCCCAGGTACGTGCTCACCCCGTTGCCGCGCTTCAGCAGCCGCCCCAGCCGGAACCGGTCGGCGATCGAGCCGCCCGGACCCCCGCTCGCCGGCTGCCGGCCCGCCTGCTCGTCGCCGGCTGCGGCAGGGTCGGGGTCCACCGGGCTCCCCATCGGCAGACGACGCAGTCACCTGAAGTGTGGACGCGGGTCCCAAGCACCGGCGACATGGTCGAGCGGTTCCCCACCGACCGGCGGGCTCACCGTGGCCACTACGCCGTGCCCACCCGCTGCGCCTCGCCGTCCTGCCGACGGTCATGGTGGTGGGCGGGCGGCTGCGGCCGCCCACCCTGGCCCACCATCAGCCGCCTCGCCGCCAGCGCCGACGAGGCGAGGGCGGGGTGGCCGCGCTGGCCTACGCGGAGGCCGTCGGCCCGTTCGCGGGAGGCCCGGCGGCCGCCGTCGCCGCCACCACGTTGCCGTCCGTCGACCCGCTCCGGTCGAGGTCGCGGCTCGACCGGAGGCTCGGCTCCGAGGTGTCGCGCAGGCGGGGCGGGCCGCTGGCCAGCGAGGCCAGCACCCGCAACGGCGAGTGCAGCTCGAGCCAGTTGTACGCGCTGCGGCGGAAGGCGCCGTCACCCAGCGAGCCCTCCGAGGTGGACAGCCCGGGGACCGGCCCGTACAGGTTGTCGGGCGACCGCTCTGGCTTCTCCTCACCGGTGCGCTGGGTGCGGAAGCCGACGCGCACCAGCGCGGCGTCGAGGATCCGCGGCGAGAGGCGCTGGGTGAGCAGGATCCCCTTGGCGGCGCCACCCGCGACCAGGTCGCGAGCCGGGTGCTCGGCCGCGTGCAGCACGACGTCGGCCACCGTGCCCGGCTGGTAGATGGGCGGGATGGGCTTCGGCTTGACGCCGAGCTTGGTGCGGCCCTTGTCGAACAGCGGCGTGTTGGTCGACCCCGGCATCACGTTGGTCACGCTGATGGGCACCCCCTCCTGCTTCAGCTCGACCCGCAGCGCCTCGACGAACCCGTCGATGCCGTGCTTGGCCGCCGCGTAGGCGCTGTGGTACGGGACGGCGCGCCGGGCCTCGAGCGAGGAGATGTGGATGAGGGCGCCCTGGCCCCGCCGCCGCAGGTGGGGGAGGGCCGCCATTGCCCCGTACGCCTGGCCCACCAGGTTCACCTGCACGACGCGCTGGAACTCCTCGGGCGTGGTCTGCTCGAAGCGGGCGTAGAGCAGGACGGCCGAGCTGTGCACCCAGGTGTCGAGCCCGCCGAAGACCTCGTCGGCCCGGGTGGCGACCGCCCGCACCTGGTCGGCCTCGGTGACGTCGGCGACGACCGCCTCGGCCCTCCCTCCCTGGGCCCTGATCTGGCGCACCAGCGAGTCGAGGCCGTCGGCGTCCCGGGCCGACACCACGACACGGGCGCCGCGGCCCGCCGCTCGCAGTGCCGTCTCCCGGCCGATCCCGCTCGAGGCGCCCATCACCACCATGACCTGCTGGTCGAGGGGTTGCAGCCGGATCATCCACGTCCTCCGATCAGACGGCCTCCTCGCCACCACCCCAGCGGTGGCGCCCCGGCCGCTGGGCCGAGGGGTACCAGGCCGCTACCCAACCCGACCTGTGAGGCAA
This sequence comes from Acidimicrobiales bacterium, assembly GCA_030448245.1. GTDB lineage: Bacteria > Actinomycetota > Acidimicrobiia > Acidimicrobiales > JAUJNH01 > JAUJNH01. The sequence goes on along the minus strand of JAUJNH010000003.1, from coordinate 29,860 downwards.
ACGGCCACGTCGTCAACGGCGGGCGGGAGCGACGACCGGAGCTGGGCTGGTGCCGCGGCCGGGACCAGCCCGGCCGCCGGTCAGTACCTGCCCTGGTAGACGACCTTGACGGCCCGGCCGTCCTTGCTCTTGGTGCCGGGGGAGAGCACGTTGGCCTTCAGGACGCCCTCGGCGGTGGCGGGTGACGCCGTCGTGTTCCTCGACAGGTACAGCCCGCCGGCGCCGGCCACGTGGGGAGAGGCCATCGAGGTGCCCGACATGTACGTGGTGCCGCCGCTGTTCGAGGTGGAGAGGATGCTGGCGCCGGGGGCCCAGATGTCCACGCACGACCCGTAGTTGCTCCACGACGGCTCTCGGTTGTACGAGTCGGTGGCGGCCACGGTGACGATGCCGTTGTTCGTGCCGGCACCGGCCCTGGCCGGCGAGGAGTAGCACGCGTCGGCCCCGCTGTTCCCGGCGGCGACCAGGTAGAGGAATCCGCTGCTGGCCGAGCGGCGAACAGCGTCGTCGAGCGACCTCAGCGCGCCACCGCCCAGGCTCATGTTGACCACCGCGGGCTTCTTGCCGTACGTGGTGACCCAGTCGACGGCGGCGATAATGCTCGACATCGAGCCGCTGCCGTCGCAGCCGAGCACCTTGAGCGCGGTCAGGGCCACCCCGGGGGCGGCGCCGACGACGGAGCTGGTGTTGTCCCGGGCGCCGACCGTGCCGGCCACGTGGGTGCCGTGGCCGTTGCAGTCGTAGTTCCTGCCGTCGCCCGTCCAGTTGGCGTGGCCGACGAGGTTCAGGTCGGGGTGGGCAGACACGCCCGAGTCGATGACGTAGGCGTTGACGCCCGTGACGGTCCCGGAGCCGTTGCCCGCCAGCGTCGAGCTGACGTCGGCGTCGATCCGGTTGATGCCCCAGGGCAGGGTCTGGGCCGAGGCGGTGGCCGTCCCGTCGGGCTCGACGTAGGCGACGCGCCGGTCCGAGCGCAGCTCGCCCAGCCGGGCGGCCGGGACCCGGGCGGCGTAGCCGCGCAGGGCCGAGCGGTAGACGTGCTTCACCTCGGCGTTGAAGCGCCGGCCGTGCTCCTGGCCGACCTGCTCGGGGTCGCTGCCCTCGTGCAGGACGACGATGTACGAAGCAGGGGGGCCGGCCGGCGCTGCGGGGGCTGCGGCGCTGACGCCGGGAACGGCCGCTGCGGTGAGAGACACGGCCGCGGCGGCGATGAGCTTCGGCACGGTGGGCATGGGGGGTGTGGTCCTCCTCAGGGTGACCCAGGAGGTATCGGCGCTTCTCTCCCGAACTTGAGGATTCTCCCGGCTGCTCACGATCCTGCCGGCCCCGACCGCGCCCCCTCACCGCGGTCCGGCTGGCCCGGAGCCGGGTTCCCAGGCTCCAGCCGGCACCGTGGCCTGCCCGGGTCCCGTCCCCTCCCAGCCCTTCACCTCGGCCTCGGCCCACGCCGACCAGCGGGCCAGGAGGTCGGCGTACTCCGAGAAGAACTTGGCCGTCAGGGCGATGACGGCGAGGCGGTCCGGGAACGGCCCGCCCGACTCGGCGTACTCGGCCACCCGGACCCGGGCCACGTCCTGCTGCTCGTCGGCGTAGCCGCGGATGGCCCGCAGCGTGCGGAGGAGCTGGTCCTTGGTCCCCGCGTCGGCAAAGGCGATCTGGATCATGGCCTCGAACTCGAGCTTCGGGGCGGCTCCGGGCTGGTCGAGCCACCGCTCCAGCGCACGCCGCCCGGCCGGCGTGATGGCATAGGTGGTCCGGGGCCGGCGCCCGGTCGAGCCCTTGGTGGCGCTGGCCAAGCCCAGGCGGACCAGCTTCTTGGGCTCCTCGTAGACGACGCTCTCGGCGCTGGGCCAGAACGAGCGGAGGCTGCGCTCCATCTGGCGGGCCAGCTCGTAGGTCGTCCACGGCTTGACCGACAGCAGGGCGAGGATGGCGTAGGAGGTGGTGGTCAGGGCCTCCACACCCTGGACAATACTCCGGGACGGAGTATCGTCCGAGCCTGAGGCGGAACGGGAAAGGAGCTGGGATGCCGCAGATCGAGGGCTTCTCGCACGTGTCGTTGTCGGTCACCGACCAGCAGCGCAGCGCCCGCTGGTACGAGGAGGTGTTCGGCTTCGTGACCTTCGACAAGCTCGACGAGCCGGACTACGCCGAGTCGGTGCTGCTCCACCCCCAGCGGCGCCATCCTCGCGTCCAGCAGACCGCGCCAACCCCGGCACCCGTTCGACCCGGCGCGCACCGGTGGCGACACCTCGCCTTCCGGGTGGCTTCACGCGACGAGCTGGATCGGGGGACCGACCGGCTGGCCGAGCTCGGCGTGACCCACTCACCGGTCGCGACCGCGGCTACGGATCGGTCCTGTGCCTGCGGGACCCCGACGGCATCCAGCTCGAGCTCTTCTGGCGGGAGGGGCACCCCTGACCACGGGGCGCCGGCTCTGGTGGTGACTTGAGCAACGGGGTTACGGTGCCTGTGCATGCACGACAAGCAGATGAACGTTCTTCGGGCCGAGCCGGGCCACGGACGAGGCGGTGGCGGGCAGCGCCCCATCATGCTGGCCATCGCCGGTGACAGCGGCACCGGCAAGACCACCCTGACCAAGGGCCTGGTGGATGCGCTCGGACCGGACCGGATCACCTCGGTGGCGGCCGACGACTACCACCGCTACGACCGCAACGAGCGGAAGTCGCTGCCGTTCACGCCGCTCCACCCGAAGTGCAACTACATCGACATCATGGAGCAGCACCTCCAGCACCTGGCCTTCGGCCAGCCCATCCTCAAGCCCGTCTACAACCACGACACGGGCATGCTGGACCGGCCCGAGTACGTCGAGCCCCGCGAGTTCGTGATCATCGAGGGGCTGCTGCCCCTCCACACCAAGATGGCGCGGGCCTGCTTCGACATCAGCGTCTACCTCGATCCGCCCGAGGAGCTGCGCATCGCCTGGAAGCTGTCCCGCGACACCAAGAAGCGGGGCTACACCGAGGACGAGGTCAGGGCCGACCTGAAGAAGCGCGAGCCCGAGTCGGAGCGGTTCATCCGCCCCCAGCGGGAGCGGGCCGACATCGTCGTGCGGTTCGCCCCCATCGAGGAGCGGGGCGAGACGGTCAACGACCCGCTCAGCGCCAAGCTCATCCTGCGCCCGACGATCGACCACCCCGAGCTGCACCAGATCCTGGGCGACGACACCAACGAGGCCATGCACATGACCCTCAGCCGCACCGAGGGCGGCAAGCCGGCCGACGCCGTGCACATCCACTCCTACGCCAAGCCGGAGATCACCACGAAGGTCGAGCAGGCCATCTGGGACCAGCTCGGGGTCGACGCCCCGCTGCCCGAGTCGCTCGGTCGCCTCGACAACGACTCCGACGGCCGCGACGAGCCGCTGGCCCTGACCCAGCTGCTGTTGCTCTACCACCTCATCCAGGCCCAGGAAGCCCTGGCCGGCGCCGGCGCCGGCGCCGGCGTCGACGGCGACTGAGGCCGCCCGGCCGCAACACCAGCCGGGTCAGGCCGGCTTCGGCGAGGTGCGGGGGTTGACGCCGCTCGGCGGTGACTGGCTTGGCTGCCGGTTGTCCGCCGCCAGCCTCCGCATGCCCAGCTGCGGGGCCACGAGCCCGGCCAGGAGCACCGCCAGGCCGGCGGCGTAGCCCACGGGCGCCGATCGGCCCGGAAGTCTCCTTCGGGTCCGTGGCATCAGCCCCTCGTCAGGCCGGGCTGGGGCGAGGGGCCGCGGGGAGCAGGCGCACCGCAGTGGCGATCGCCTCGGACGCCGGGGCGTTGCTCACCGCCAGCAGGTTGTCGAGGTCGGCCGGGTCGGCCACGTAGCGCTGGCGGGCCTGCTGCCCGGGCCGGTACCGCCTGGCGTAGTTGGCGTTGGTGACCGTGACCGTGGTGCCCACCAGCGGGTGGGGGCGGGTGGCGACGTGCCGGCGCCAGCGGCGCACGCGGCGGCCGGCGCCGTAGAAGCGGCGGTACGCCTCCCACAACCCGGCCTCCAGCTGGGCGCCGGTCATCCGGGCCGGCTCGAAGACCGAGTGGTACAGGTCGTACTCGCCCCAGTCGAAGCTGGTGATCCTCCCTTCGCCGGCCATGCGGGCGAAGGTGTGGGTGCCCGGCAACGGGGTGAGGATGGCGAAGTGGGCGGCGTCGACGCCGATCCTGTCGACGAACTCGGCGGTCTCACCGAACACCGACGGCTCGTCGTGGTCGAAGCCGAAGATGAACCCGCCCTCCACCAGGATCCGGCTGTCGTGCAGGCGCTGCACCGACTCGCCGAACAGGTGAGGCCGGTTCTTCTTGTTGCACTCCTTCAGCGTGTCCCGCGAGATGCTCTCGAACCCGGTGAACAGCACGCTGCAGCCGGCCCGCGCCACCAGCCGGACCATGTCCGGGTCCCCGGCCAGGCCGATCGAGGCCTGGGCCGCCCACGAGACCTTCAGGCCCGACGCCACGATCGCCTCCGACAGCGCGGCGGTGAACTCGAGGTCGGCCGCCAGGTCGTCGTCGAGGAAGTTCACCTGGAAGAACGTGCCGAACTTCTGCCCCCGCCGCTGCAGCACCCGCAGCTCCTCGACCACCTCGAGCGGGTCGCGGTGGCGCGAGCCGCGCCCGTTGATGCGGATCACCGAGCAGAAGTCGCAGTTGAACCGGCAGCCGCGGGTGGTCTGCAGGGTGTTCCGGGGGAGGTACCGCATGAGGGGCACGTCCTCGAGGAGGTCGGCCCACTCCTCGACCTTGGGCACGCCGCTCATCTCGCCCCACTCGCCCTGGTAGAGCCCGCCCAGGCGGCCGGCCGCGGCGTCGGCCAGGACCCGGCCGAACACCGACTCGGCCTCACCCACGACCACCGCGTCGGCGTGGCGCAGCGCCTCGCCCGGCAGCATCGACGGGTGCACGCCACCGAGGACGACGGGGATGCCGCGGCGCCGGTACTCGTCGGCCAGCTCGTAGGCCTGCGGGGCCAGCATGGTCCACACGCTCAGGCCCACCAGGTCGGGTGTCTCAGCCGGCACCCGCTCGAAGTTGAGGTCGACGACGCGGACGTTCCACCCCTCGCGCCGGGCCAGCGCGGCCAGCACCAGCACCGCCATCGGCGGCATCCGGTGCCCGAAGGTGCTGTGGATGCCGAGGCCGTTCCACGGCGGCATGACGAGGTGCACGACCGGCTTGTCATCGGCTCCGACGCGGGGCACGCGGCCAGTCTGGGTGACGTGCCGCTGGGCCGCAAGGGTCGGCGCTCCGTCGGGGTCCCTGCAGCAGGACGCAGCGACCGCCCGAGCGGCCCGTTGCCGAAACCCGACCTCGCAGGTAAGGTTTTGGCCGTGCAGGGGCTCTTCGGCTTCCCGAACCCGGTGAACGAGGTGTCGGCCCGGCTGGTGGCCGCCGGGGTGGTGGTCCTCTGCGCGTTGACGCTGGCGCTCGACCAGCCGGTGCTGCTGCTCCCCTTGGCCTACGGGTTCCTGGCCCGGGTGCTGACCGGGCCGACGCTGAGCCCGCTCGGCCAGCTGGTCACGCGGGTGGTGACGCCTCGCCTCCCGGTGGACCCCAAGCCGGTCGCCGGGCCTCCCAAGCGCTTCGCTCAGGGCATGGGAGCGGCGATGTCGACCACCGCCGTCGTCCTGCACTTCGGGTTCGGCGCCGCCGGCGGGGCCGACGTCCTCGTGGCCATGATCCTCGTCGCGGCGACGCTCGAGGCCGCCTTCGCCTTTTGCCTCGGCTGCAAAATCTTTGGCCTGCTGATGCGGGCCGGCGTCATCCCCGACGGCGTCTGCGCCGACTGCTCCGACATCTGGGCCCGCCCCCGCGCCACCGCCTGACCCCCAAGACGGCCCCCCCAAGCCGTTCAGGCGCCGCCGGCCTCGAGCGGGGGCTCGTCCAGCAGGACCAGGGTCTGGGACGACCGGATCTCGGGGATCGACTGGAGGTCGCCCAGGATCACGTCGCGCAGGTGCTCGATGTTGGGGGCCCGCACCAGGAGCACGTAGTCGAAGGTGCCGCTGCTCAGGGCCATCCACTCGACCCCGGGCAAGCGGCGCAGCTGCTCGGCCACGTCGCGCCAGCTGTGCTGCACGACGTTGACCAGCACCAGGGCGGCGATCGGCAGGCCCAGCTTGTGGTGGTCGACGTCGACGGTGAACCGCCGGATCACCCCCGCCTCGCGCAGCCGGCCCAGCCGCTGGTAGGCGGTGGCCCGGGACACGTTCACCTGCTTGGCCAGCTCGTTCACCGACGCCCGGCCGTCGGCTCGGAGCGCCTGCACCAGGCGGTGGTCGACGGCGTCGAGCTGGACGTCCTGCTCGTCTGAGCGCATGGTGCGGCCTCCTCAAGGGCAACGCGTCGACTTGAACCGGCTCCTCTTCGACAGTCTGTCCGCAAGTTGCCACCCGCGCTGGACATCCAGCCGGTTCAGGCGGACAATCGGCGGAAGGACCGTCTCCCCGAGGAGGCACCGCCATGACCGAGTCGCAGCTCTACGCCCCCCTGCGCCTGCACGACAGCGGCGAGGTCGACGTGATCCTGGGTGACAACCACCCGGGGTTCTCCGACCCCGTGTACCGCAGCCGGCGCAACGAGCTGGCCGCCCAGGCGCTGGCCTGGCAGCCGGGCCAGCCCGTGCCCGAGCCGGCCTACACCGAGGTCGAGGACGGCGTGTGGCGGGCCGTCGACCACCACCTCGAGCCGCGCCACGCCCGCCACGCCTGCCGGGCCTACCTCGAGGCGAAGGAGGAGCTGGGCCTGCCCCGCGACCGGGTGCCGCAGCTGCGCGAGGTCTCCGAGCGGCTCGCACCCGTCACCGGCTTCCGCTACGTGCCCGTGGCCGGCCTGGCCCCGCTGCGCGAGTTCTACGGCTCGTTCGCCGGGTCGACCTTCTCCTCGACCCAGTACCTGCGGCACCCGTCGATGCCGCTGTACACCCCCGAGCCCGACCTGGTCCACGAGGTCATCGGCCACGCCAACCAGCTGGCGTCTCCCGCCTTCGCCGCCCTCTACCGGCTGGTGGGCGAGGCCGTCGGCCGCACCAGCACCGACGCCGCCCTGAAGTTCCTGTCGCAGGTCTTCTGGTTCTCCCTCGAGTTCGGCGTGGTCTTCGAGGGCGGTGAGCCCAAGGCTTACGGCGCCGGGATCCTGTCGTCGTTCGGCGAGATCGAGGCCTTCCGGGGCGCCGACATCCGCCCGCTCGATCTCGTCTCGATGGGGACGCTGCCCTACGACATCACCCGGTACCAGCCCGTGCTGTTCGCCGCCGACTCGATGGCCCACCTCACCGAGACCCTGTCCGAGCTCTTCTCGAGCTTCGACGACGACCTGCACGCCCGTCTCACCGAAGGGACCGCCCGATGACCGCAGCCGCCTACGCCCCGCCTGCCACGGCCAGGCCCGCCCTCCTCGGCTGGGACGCCATCGAGCTCTGGGTGGGCAACGCCCGGGCTTTCGCCGGGTTCCTGTCGTCGTCGTTCGGGTTCCGGATCACCGGGTACGCCGGCCCCGAGACGGGCTGGACCGACCGGGCCTCGTACGTGCTGGAGCAGGGCAGCATCCGCTTCGTGGTGACGGCCGGCCTCGCCCCCGAGTCACCGATCGCCGCATCGGTCCGCGAGCACGGTGACGGGGTGCACGACCTGGCCTTCGCCGTGCCCGACGCGGCCGCCGCCTTTGACGCGGCCGTGGCCCGCGGCGCCGACCCGGTCGAGGCGCCCTCCGAGGTCGAGGACGAGCACGGCGTGGTGCGGTTGGCCCGCATCGCCGCCTACGGCGACACCCGGCACACCTTCGTCGACCGCACCGCCTACGGCGGCTGCTACCGGCCCGGCTACACCGCCGACGGCCTGCCTCCCGCGCCCGCCGGGCCCAGCCCCGTCGGGCTGACCTCGATCGACCACGTGGTGGGCAACGTGGAGCGCGGCTCGCTCGAGCGCTGGGTCGACTTCTACCGGGCCGTGCTCGGCTTCGAGCGTCTTCGCCACTTCGACGACTCGCAGATCTCCACCCGGTTCTCGGCGCTGATGTCGACCGTGGTGTGGGACGGGTCGAAGATCGTGCTGCCGCTGAACGAGCCGGCCGACGGGTTGCGCAAGAGCCAGATCGAGGAGTACCTCGAGACCTACCGGGGCCCGGGGGTGCAGCACATCGCCCTGGCCACCGACGACATCGTGGCCGCGGTGGCCTCGCTGCGGCAGCGGGGCCTGCGCTTCCTCCAGGCGCCGGACACCTACTACGAGGACGTGCGGGCCCGGTTGGGCCACCTCGACCTGCCGTGGGACGACCTGCAGCGGCTGGGCATCCTGGTGGACGAGGAGCCCGACGGCTGGCTGCTGCAGATCTTCACCGAGACGGTCACCGACCGGCCGACGGTGTTCTTCGAGATCATCCAGCGGGGCGGCGCCCGAGGCTTCGGGGCCGGCAACTTCAAGGCCCTGTTCGAGGCCATCGAGCGCGAGCAGGCCCGGCGCGGCCACCTGTGACCTCGCTCGGCGCCGGCTTCGGTGTGGAGAACCTGCCCTTCGGAGTGGCTCGCCGGCGCGACGGGTCGGTGGGGTGCGCCAGCGCTCTGGATGCCTCGATCATCGACCTGGCCCGCCTGGCTCGGGCCGGGCTGGTGGCCGTCGACGGTCTGGACGAGGGCGTGCTCGAGCAGCCGTCGCTGAATCGTTTTCTGGCATGCGGGCGGTCGGTGCGGGAGGGGGTGCGCCGGCGCCTGGCCGAGCTGGCTCGTGAGCGCCATCCCGGCCTGGGCGAGGCGCTGGTCGATCCTGCGGTCGTCGAGATGCTGGTGCCGGTGGCCGTTGGCGACTTCGTCGACTTCTCGGCCTCGATCCACCACGCCACCAACACGGGCCGGCTCTTCCGGCCGGGCACCGACCCGCTGCCGCCGAGCTGGCGGCAGATGCCGCGCGGGTACTCGGGGCGGGCGTCGTCGGTGGTGGCGTCGGGCACCGGCGTGACCCGCCCCCACGGCATGGTCGCCCCACCGGGGGGCCAAGCCACCGCCCGCCCTTCGGCCGCCCTCGACTTCGAAGCCGAGGTCGGCTTCGTGGTCGCCGCCGCCACCGCCCACGGCGAGCGGGTGCCGACCGCCGCCTTTGGGGACCACGTCGCCGGCGTCGTGCTGGTGAACGACTGGAGCGCCCGCGACGTGCAGGCCCACGAGTCGGTGCCCCTGGGCCCGTTCCTGGGCAAGTCGTTCGCCACCTCGGTGTCGCCGTGGCTGGTGACCCTCGACGCCCTCGAGCCCTACCGGGTGGTCCCCCCGGCCCAGGAACCACCACCGCCGCCGCACCTGGCCACCGCCGGCCACACCGCCTACGACATCGAGCTCGAGGTGACCCTGCAGAGCCAAGAAATGGCGGCCCGCGGCACGGCCGCCGTCACCCTGGCCCGCACCTGCTTCGCCGGCATGTACTGGACCGGGCCCCAGCTGTTGGCCCACGCCACCCTCAACGGCGCCGCCCTCCGCACCGGCGACCTGGTGGCGTCGGGCACCGTCTCAGGCCCCGAGCCGGGCACCGAGGGCTGCCTCCTCGAGCTGGCTTGGGCCGGCGAGCGGCCCGTGCCGCTGCCCGACGGCACCAGCCGCGCCTACCTCGAGGACGGCGACACGCTGACGATCCGAGGCTGGGCCGGCGGCGGCGAGCGACCGCTGATCGCCCTCGGCGAGGTGACCGGCACCGTCCTGCCCGCCCGACCCCTGGAGGTGTGAGGTGCCCCACTACCGCTGCGTCGGCGATGTCCCCCGCAAGCGCCACCTGCGCTCGCCCGGTCCCGGCGGCGGGCTGCTGCACGAGGAGCTGATGGGCGAGGAGGGCTTCTCCGGCGAGTCGTCGCTGCTGTACCACCTGCGGTCGCCGTCGGCCCTGGCCGACGCCGGCCCGGTCGACGGCGCCGCTCCCGACCTGGTGCCCAACGACCCGCTCCTGCCCCGGCACCTGCGCACCGGCGCCCTGGCCGGCGGCGGCGACCCTGTCGGCGGCCGCCACCTCCTGCTCGCCAACGACGACGTGTCCATCTCGTGGGTGGCGGCCGACCGCACCAGCGCGCTGTGGCGCAACGCCGTCGGCGACGAGCTGGCCTACGTCCAGGCCGGGGCCGGCGAGCTCGAGTCGGTGTTCGGCCGCCTCACCGTCCAGGCGGGCGACTACGTGGTCGTGCCGCGCTCGGCCACCCACCGCTGGGTGGTGCCCGCCGGCGGCCGGCTCGAGCTGCTCGTGCTCGAGGCCCGCGGCCACGTCCGCCCCCCGGCCCGCTACCTCACCTCGACCGGCCAGTTCCTCGAGCAGGCGCCCTACTGCGAGCGCGACCTCCGCGGCCCCGACGGCCCCCTCGTGGTGGACGACGACGGGCCGGTCGACGTGCTGATCCGCCACCGCCACGGCGTCACCCGCCACCGCCTCCCTGCATCGCCCTTCGACGTCGTCGGGTGGGCCGGCGGCCTGTACCCGTGGGCCCTGTCGATCTCCGACTTCGAGCCTCTCGTCGGCAGCCTCCATCAGCCACCCCACGTGCACCAGACCTTCGAAGGCCCCGGGTTCGTCGTCTGCTCGTTCGTGCCCCGGCCCTATGACTTCCACCCGGATGCCATCAAGGTGCCGTACCACCACGCCAACGTCGACAGCGACGAGGTGATCTTCTACTCGTCCGGCGACTTCATGAGCCGATCGGGATCGGGCATCGGCGCCGGGTCGATCTCGTTCCACCCGGGCGGGTTCGTCCACGGCCCCCAGCCCGGCAGTATGGAGGCGGCGGCCGACAAGGACCGCACCGAGGAGGTGGCGGTGATGGTCGACACGTTCCGTCCTCTCTCCCTCGGCCCCGCCGCCCTCGAGATCAGCGACGAGTCCTACCCCTGGAGCTGGTCCCGCCAGGGCTGACACGAGCGTCGACCGGTGCGCCGTCGCTCGGTGATGGCAACCAGCTCCACCCCGTCGAGGCCGTCGCGAGCCCAGCCGGCCCGTCTCCGGGTCCACGCGTGCACCGTGTCCGTCAGGCCTTCGCGACCAGGCCGGGTGGCGGGGGCCGATGCAGAACACCGGCCCGACCACCACCGGGATGCTGATCCCGGGCCCCGGCAGGCTCTGGGGCCGCCGGCGGCCCGAACGGGTGGATGGGGGCCGGGCAGCGACGAGGTGGGCGGTGCCACCATCGGGCGGTGATCCCGCACGGCGACCTGGTGGCGAGGCTGGCCGCGGTGGTGGGGGAGCGGCACGTGGTCACCGATGCCGACGTGACCGCCGGCTCGTGCGTCGACTGGACCGGGCGGTACCGGGGGGCCACGCCGGCGCTCGTGCAGCCCGGCTCGGTCGACGAGGTCGCCGCCGTGGTGGCCCTGTGCAACGAGCAGCGGGTGGCGGTGGTACCGCAGGGGGGCAACACCGGCCTGGTGGGCGGCGGGGTGCCGCTCGACGGCGAGGTGGTCCTGAGCCTGCGCCGCCTGGGCCAGGTCGGCCCGGTCGACCCCGACGCCGGCCAGGTGACGGCTGGCGCGGGTGCCACGGTGGCCGACGTCCACCGCGCCGCCGCCGCGGCCGGGTGGGCCTACGGGGTCGACTTCGCCAGCCGCGACAGCGCCACCGTCGGCGGGTCGATCGCCACCAACGCCGGCGGCACCAGGGTGCTGCGCTACGGCGACACCCGGGCTCAGGTGGTGGGCGTCGAGGCGGTGCTGGCCGACGGCTCGGTGGTGTCGCACCTGGGCGGCCTGGTGAAGGACAACACCGGCTACCACCTGCCGTCGCTCCTGTGCGGCAGCGAGGGCACCCTCGGGATCGTGACCGCGGCCCGCCTGCGGCTGGTGGCGCCGGCCGCCGAGCGGGTCACCGCCCTGCTCGCCTTTTCCGCCACCGGGCCGGCGGTCCGGGCCGCCAGCATGCTGCGACGGTCGATGGGCTCGCTCGAGGCCCTCGAGCTGTTCCTCGACAACGGCCTGGGCCTGGTGTGCGAAGCCCTCGGCCTGACCCGCCCCTTCCCGGACCGGCACGGCGCCTACCTCCTCGTCGAGGCCGCCGGCCCGAGCGACCCGCTCGACCAGCTGTCCGAGGTGGTCGGCTCGATACACGACGTGGCCGACGTCGCCGTCGCCAGCGACTCGGTGCGCCGGGCCCAGCTGTGGCGCTACCGGGACGGCCTGACCGAGGCCATCAACACCCTGGGCCCTCCCCACAAGCTCGACGTGGGCCTGCCCGCCGGCCGGCTGGCTGCGTTCCTCGACGAGGTGCCGGCGGTGGTGGTCGCCGTGCCGGAGGCGGCTTCGGCGCGCACCTGGCTGTTCGGCCACGTGGGTGACGGGAACGTCCACGTGAACGTGACCGGGCTGGCTCCCGACGACGATCGGGTCGACGCCGCCGTGCTGGACCTGGTGGCAGGAATGGGCGGGAGCATCAGCGCCGAGCACGGCATCGGGCGGGCCAAGCGCCAGTGGCTCTCCCTGTCCCGCAGCGACGCCGAGATCGCCGCCTTCCGCGCCATCAAGGCGGCCCTCGACCCGGCCGGCATCCTGAACCCCAACGTCCTCCTCCCGCCGATCGCCTGAGCCTCGGCGGACGGTACGGTGCCGAGCCGTGCAGCTGGGGTTCGCCGTGCCGGTGTCGGGCTCGTGGGCCACCGCCGGGAGCTGCGCCGAGATCGCCCGCCGGGCCGACGAGCTGGGCTACAGCTCGCTGTGGACGTTCCAGCGCCTGCTGTCGCCGCTCGACGGCGATGACCCGAGGCTCGCCCCCCAGTACCGCAGCGTGCACGACCCGCTGGCCGTCCTGGCCTACCTGGCCGGCATCACGACCAGGGTCCGGCTCGGCGTCGCCGTGGTCAACGTCCCCTTCTACGCACCGGTCGTGCTGGCCAAGCAGCTCACCACCATCGACCACCTCTCCGACGGCCGCCTCGACGTGGGGCTGGGCCTGGGCTGGCTGCCCGAGGAGTTCGAGGCTGCCGGCGCCGACCTGGTGGGGCGGGGCGACCGGCTCGAGGACTTCCTCGGCTGCCTGCAGGCCATCTGGGCCGACGGCGTCGTCGAGTACGACGGCCCGCTCTACCGGGTGCCCCGTTCCCGGATCGACCCGAAGCCGGTGCAGCGCCCCCACCCACCCGTCCTGTTCGGCGGCGGGGCCGAAAAGGCGCTGCGGCGGGCCGGTCGGCTGGCCGACGGGTGGGTCAGCGGCAGCCAGGCCGACCTGGCCACCATCGGCCAGTCGATCAGCACCATCCGCGCCGCGGCCGCCGACGCGGGGCGCGACCCGGACCGCCTGCGGTTCGTGTGCCGGGGGGCGGTGAAGGTCCGCCCGGGCGAGCGGGGCGCGCTGACCGGCTCGCTCGACGACGTCCGGGACGACCTGGCCGCCCTCGCCCTCGCGGGGGTCACCGAGACGTTCGTCGACCTCAACTTCGACCCCGAGATCGGCTCGCCCGACGCCGACCCGGCGGTGTCGATGCGCCGCGCCCGCGAGGCCCTCGAGGCGCTCGCGCCCTGGTAGGCGGGCTCGGCCAGCAGCTCGTCCGGTGCGAAGCACCGGATCACCCGTCGGGTGCCGGCAGCACGCCCCGGCTGACGGCGGCGACGAAGGCCTGGTGGTCGCGCTCGGTCTGGTCGGGCTAGGCGCGGGCGAAGTGGGTAGCCGCAAACGGAGGTGCGATGCGGGTCTGTGCGGCCGGTCAGGCGCTCTTGCGGGCCTCGGCTCGCAGTCGTGCGACGCCGGCGTCGACGTCTGGCGCTTCACCGCTGCGCAGCCGGTCGAGGAGGCTGTCGACGGTCCGCCGCAGCTCGTCCTCGAGCGCCGGCGGCACCCGACCGCCGAAGGAACGGACGAGCGAGTCGTAGTACCAGGCGTGCTTGGTCGGGTGCTGCTGGTTGAACCGGGTCCACAGCTCCGGACCCACCGCCCGGTGGTCGGCCAGGATGCACCTGGCGTTGTGGAGCTTGTCGCAGGCCGAGACCAGCAGCACCCGCTCGTCAGCCTCCTCCAGCGACCGCAGGTACCCGACCTTGCGCGTCCACCAGTCGGCCTTCTGCTCGCCCTTGGTGGTGTCGACCACGCTGTCGGACAGGTGCTCGACCAGGTCGGCAACCTCAGGGTTCAGCGCCGCGATCCGTTCGAGCATCTCGGTTCCGCCGGCGTCCTCGACGGAGTCGTGGAGCAGGGCGGCGGCCACCTGCGTGTCGTCGCCACCGTGCTCCAGCACGAGCGCCGCCACCGACCACAGGTGCGACACGTAGGGGATTGCGGTGCCCTTGCGCACGTCGTCCCGGTGGGCCTCGATGGCCAGCTCCCACGCCTGCCGCACGAGCGCCAGGTCCTGCCAGGGCTGTGCTGCTGACCGGCGGGGCACAGCACCACGGTAGGGGTGGTCGTCGATCAGCGTCCGCTCGTTGGATCCTCGGCTTCCCATGATCTGATGCCGCCGGGGTTCCCTGTCGCCGGCGCCGTGTCAACTGCGTGCGCGTGGCACGCTGCACCGGTGCAGTTCGAGACCCCCGCCCAGCTCCTGGCCCGTCTGAAGCTCGGTCGGGAGGAGTACTGCCAGCGGCTGCTCACGACCCTGCTGCTCCACGCACCGTACCCCCGCTGGAACACCCGATCGATGCTCGCTCCGGAAGGTGGGGCGTTCCTCCGCGACCTCCACGAGCTGAGCTTCGGCACGGGGTGGCCGGACGGCGCACCAGCGTTCATCGACGAGTTCGAGCTACCTCCCCGCACGGATGCCGAGAAGGGCGGAGCGCCCGACTACGCCGTCGTCTGGAGGGACCGGCTCTGGCTGATCGAGCTGAAGACGGAGAAGGGCAGCCACCGGGCGGCCCAGGTGCCTGGCTACTTCGAGCTCGCCCACCACCACTACCCCGAGGCGCACATCGACCTGACGTACGTCGCGCCGATGGACGCGCCCTACCAGCCGGAGGGGGAGTGGGCCCGCTACGCCCACGTCACCTGGGAAGCGCTGCCCGACCTGCTCCGCTCGCACTGGCCGGCGCCGACCACTCCCGGGCAGCAGGAGGTCCTGGATGGGCTCCTCGCCACCATCGACAGCCTTCACCTCACGCCGATGGAGTGGCGCACGGCCCTGGGCGCGGTGACCGAGGTGGCGGTGCCGATGGAGATCGATGAGCACGACACCGCAAAGGTGCCCGGTGCGCCGCCGATCGACGACATCATCGAGCTGGCGGCGGCCACGGCGGAGGATCGCAGGCAGCGGTCGGTCGACTTCCTGCCCGCCGACCTCGACGACCTGCTGGCCCTCCGGGTCGCCGTCCGCGAGCGCCTCGCCGCCTCGCCGCCCGACTCACCCCTGCGCCGTGTCATGCCCTGGATCTGGCAGGCCGCGAGCATGGGAGGCCCGATGACGACCGCCGGCAGGGAGGTCGGCATGGAGCTCCGCCTCTCCCGCTACCCCAGATCGCTCTACGGCTGAGGGCGGGCGTCACCAGGTGGTACGACCGGGACCCGCTGCCGCCACTTTCACGCAGAGGTCGCGGCGCACCTCAGCCCCGTTGAAGAGGGCTCTGAGAGCCGCGGCCACGCCGGCGGACGCCTCCGGTCCGGCGCCCGCCAGCACGGCGGCGAACTCTCCTCACGGGAGATCTGGCCGCTGTCGTCGACGTCCGCGGCCGCCTTGACACGTCAGCCTCCTCTGGCACCGCTTGGCGTTCGGGCTGGTACCAGCGTCGGCACTGCCGCTGGGGTCACAGTTGGCGTGTACGATTGGTGTATGGGGCGAGTCCGGACCAACATCGAGATCGAGGACGCCTACGTGCAGCGGATCATGGACCGCTACGGGATCAGAACCAAGACCGAGGCCGTCAACCTCGCCCTCCGCAGCCTCGCCGGCCAACCCATGAACCGCGAGGAAGCACTGGCCATGCGCGGCAGCGGCTCGATCGTCGAGGTCCCGGCAGACTCACCCGCCGGCGGATGATCCTCGCCGACACGTCGGCCTGGGTCGAGTTCGACCGGGCCACCGGCAGCCCTGTCGACACTCGGATCACCGGGCTCATCCGCAGCGAAGGAGCGTTGGCGGTCACGGAGCCGGTCATCATGGAGGTGGTCGCCGGGGCCCGAGATGACGAACGGGAGCTACGTCTGCGCAGGTTGCTGCAGCGCTTCGACCTGCTCAGCTTTGATGCGGCTGCCGACTTCGATGCTGCCGCCCGCGTCTACCGCCGCTGCCGTCGAGCGGGGATCACGCCTCGCGGGATGGTCGACTGCATGATCGCGGCTGTCGCGTGGCGGCATGAAGCCGCCCTTCTCAGTCGGGACGCCGACCTCAACCGCATCGCCGAGGTGGTCGGGATCGAGCTGGACGCCGCGTCCCTCCGCACGTGACACGACGGCCCAGCCCGTTGTCGTGACCTTGAGGAGCACGTCTGCGCCTGGTGGTGAGCCAGGTCACCGAAGCGTCCCGTCGGGTAGCCCAGCCGGAGGGGTCGCCTGTCGCCGATGAAGGCCCTCATCGACGACCAGCTCGAGGCCGTCGGGTCCTGCCAGCTCCCTGCAGCGGGTGGGGTCACTCGGGGCGGCGCACGGGGATGCGGCCGATGCTCCTTCGCCTGCGGATCGCCCGACAGCCTCCTCCAGGTCCTGGCCGTGCTGGCCCGGTCCTACGTGCGGCGCTCGAGCGCTGCCCGCCCGCCGTGCGCCCGCCTGACGCCGCCGGCCGTGCCGTGGCGGATGGGCGATGTCGTGCCGGAGAGCCTCGTGGCAGAAACGTGGCATGATCATGGCATGGCCCGCGTCCGGGTGAGCACGACGGTGGACGAGCACCTCCTGGCCGCGGCCCGGCGGGCCCGTGCGGGCGCACCCGACGCGGCACTGCTCGACGAGGCGCTCCAGTCGCTCCTCGCCCGCCACCGCGCTGTTGAGATCGATGCCGCCTACACCGCATACGACGAGCACCCGCTCGATGAGGCCGACGCCTGGGGAGACCTCGCCTCCTTCCGCGAGGCCGCCGGAGCCTCGTGACGCCGCAGCGGGGGGAGCTCTGGTGGTGCGAGCTGCCCGAGGTGGGACGCCGGCCGGTGCTCGTCCTCTCGCGGGATGCCGCGATCCCGAGGCTGCGCCGGGCGCTCGTCGCACCGTGCACCACGACGATCCGAGAGCTGCCGAGCGAGGTCGTCCTGGAGCCGGGAGAGGATCCGATCGACCGGCGGAGCGCCCTCAACCTGGACTCGGTGGAAAGCGTCGCGATCGCCATGCTCGTCCAGCGGCTCGGGCGCCTCAGCGACGAGCGCGTGCGCCAGGCGTGCACGGCCCTGGCCGTGGCCGTCGACTGCAGCGGCTGACGGGTCGCTCGCCTGCGCCCTCGTGCCAGACGTTGAGCTTCACCTGATCAGGTCAGACGGTGACCATCTGGAGCGTCGGGTCGAGGCGCCGCAGGTCCTCGGGATCAGTGGTCACAACCCGCTGCTGGCTTCGGCGGGCGCAGATGACCACGTGCGCGTCGACGATGTCGGCCGTGCCGCTGGCTGCCAGCAGCCGACCGACGTTCGTGGCGTCGACTCGATCAAGGTCGATGACGTCAGTGGTCGGCTGTCGGATCAGCCGCGCCAGCCGTGCCTGCCGTTCGGGTCGTCGGATGGCCTGCGCCAGCGCAGTTGCAGGGACGGTCACGTGAACTGAGGTCTCGCTCGCCCGGGCCAGCAACACCACCACGCGCCGGTCGTTGCGGTCCAAGGCGATGAGCCCGCCGGCGTCGAGGGTGATGCCGGGCATCAGGCGGCGGAGCCCCGACGACGTGGCCTGGTGCCCAGCTGCTCGTCGGCCCACATCCGCTCGTCGTCGGACAAGGGCCCGCCCGTATCGTCCAGAGCGCCGGCGAGCATGGCGCCCCACCCGGCGACGTCGTCGAGGGCCAGCGCGACGGCATGCTGCACGAACCCTGAGACGCTCGGCGCACCGCCACCATCGACCAGCCTTCGGATCTGGGCCAGCTGGACCTCGTCCAGCGTCACCGTCACCTTCCGAGTCGCCATACCAAACACCATACCGCCGGTCTGGCCGTAGAGCTTCCGAGTCGGGAGAGATCGTCGGCCGCTACCTTCGGGTGGGTGACGGAGGAGGGGTCGGTCGCCGCCGGGCGACTGCGACTGCTGACGTGGGCGACGGCCGACAACCGGCTCGCCTACCTCGCCATCCTCCGAGCCTTTGACAGGGCTCACGCCCGGGGCGACCGGCCGCAGGGCCTGCACCCCGAGGAGGTGGCGGCCGAGCTGGCGGCCGCCGGGGAGCCCGAGGGCGTCGACGTCGACGCCGCGCTCGAGGCGCTGTGGGGATGGGGCGTGCTGGCCAAGGACTACGACACCGCGGCGGTGCGGACGATCGCCGACTACCGGCGCAAGCGCTCGGTGTATGCCCTCACCGAGCTCGGCTACCTCGCCTACCGGCTCGTCGAGGACCTCGTGTCGGCCGCGCCGGCGGGAGCCGAGCTCAAGCGGCTCGCCCTCAGCAGCCTCCACCGCTCGCTGCTCGAGCTGGCCGCCGCCGTTGGCAGGCGGGACGCAGTGGAGGTCGCCAACCTGCTTGACCGCCTCCACCGTGACATCGCCGACCTGGCCGAGCGGGCCGAGCGCTTCTACCGGCGGCTGGCCGACGATGCCCGGACCACCATCGACGATCCCGCCACCTTCCTGGCCCGCAAGGACCTCCTCATCCAGCACATCACCGACTTCCACGCCGAGCTGGCGGCGCACCGGCCTCGATTGGCCGCCGCCGTCGCGAAGGTGCGGGAGGCGGGGGGCGACCAGGCCGTCGTCGAGCTGGCCTGCGAGGCCGACAGGGCCGTCCACATCACGCCCGAGGAGCGGCATCGGCGGTGGGCCGACGCCTGGGCCGGCATCGCCGGGTGGTTCGTCGGTTCCGCCGAACAGCGGGCCGCCGCCGCCCTGCTCGAGGACCGCACCGTCGCCGCCATCGCCGAGACGACGACCCTGCTGCGGCGCATTCTCGCCCGTCGCGGCGGGAGGGGCCGCCAGGCGCAGCTGCGCCACCTGGCGGCCTGGGTCGCCGGCTGCTCCGACGACGCCGACGCCCACGCCCTCGTGGGTGCCGCCCTCGGGCTCCACGTCCCCCGCACCCTGGGCGGTCTGCCCGCCGACCCCGACGCCTGCCGACCGTCGACCCCGTGGGCCGTCGGCGACCCCGCGCTGGTCACTGGAACGTTTCGGAACCGGGGCGCGGTCAGCAGCCCCGGCCGACCTCAGCCGATTCGCGACGACGCCCTCGCCCGTCGGCGGCTGGCCACGGAGGCGGCTCGCAACCGGCGGGCCGAGCGGCAGGCGGTCGAGGCGCTCGTCTCCCTGCCGGCGCCAACCGAGCCCGGCGCCCTGGCTGGACGCCGCCTGAACAAGGCCGAGCTCGACATTCTCCTCCGGCTCCTCGACCGGGCCCTCGCGTCGCGAGCCGTCGTCGAGGGCCGCCTCGGCAGGGGCCGGGCCACCGAGGGCCCGCTGACCCTGCTCGTGATACCCGACGCGGCGGCATCGTCCTGCGTGACCACCACCGACGGCAACCTCGTGCTCGAGGGGGCTCGCCTCGAGCGGGCGCTCCCGTGACTGCCCTGCTCGCCGGCGACCTCGAGGTGCCGGCCTCGCAGGTGGGCCACTTCCAGCGAGCGTCCCGGGCCCTCCTCGACCGCCACCTCGTGCTCGACACTGGCGCCGACTTCGCCCTCGTCCGCCGGTTCCGGGCACCGCTGGCGGCCGAGCTCGAACGGGTCCTCGGCGCCCACCTCGACCTCGGTCCCACCTGCGCCCGCCTCCGCCGCCCGGTCGACGACTTCGACCGCCACCTGCGGCTGCGGGTCGAGGCGCGAGGCCGGAGCTTCGACCGCCGCCGGCTGGCCTACCTGTGCCTCACCCTGGCGGGCCTCTCCCGGGTCAGCGACGTCGTCACCCTGACGGACCTGGCGGCCACCATCCGGCCGTGGGCCGACGAGACGGCAATGCTCGGCTTCGACCAGACGGTGCAGGCTCATCGCCGCGCCTTTGTCGACGTCCTCCTGTGGCTCGGCGAGCAGGGTGTCGTCGGCACCATCGAGGCGACGAAGGAGGCGTGGTCGAGTGACCCCGAGGCGGGCGAGGTCCTGTACCGCGTCGACCACGACGCCCTCAGCGCCGTGACCGAGCCGCCGCCCCTCCTCGACGAGGCGCCCTCGGCCGCCGCCCTCCTGGCCGGAGCCGTCGCCGACATCAGCCACCGCCTCGCCACCGAGCGGCGCCGGCAGCGCATCGCCCGCCTCCTCGTCGACCAGCCCACCGTCCACTACGACGACCTCGACCCCGACGACGCAGTCCTGGCCCGGCGGGAGGCCGGCAAGCTGGCCGAGGACCTCGCGGCCCTGACCGGGCGGACTCTCGAGCGACGAGCCGAGGGCCTCACCCTGGTCGCGACTGCTGGAACCTTTCCGCGTCCCAGCGTCCACGGCGTCGTCGCCCTCGCGCTCTGCACCGATCTGCCCGACCTGGCGAGGCGAAGCGGCATCGAGGTCGCCTGGCCGTCAGCGGCCGACGAGCGCAGGGCACTGGTCGAGCGACTCGACCGGGTCCGACTGATCACCGTCTCAGGCGCAGCGGAGGATCCCACCCGAGCCCACCTCTCGCCCACCCCGCCATCCTTGCCCGCCGCCGCCGAGGCCGAGGCCGACGACCTCGTCGCCCGAATCGTGGCGGAGAACGGCCACGGCCTCGGCGAGGAGCACCGCAGGAACCCCGCTGCGGTGGGAACGGCCGCCCTCGACCTCCTCGAAGCGGCTGGGCTCGTGCGGCGGATGCCCGGTCTGGTGGTGCCGCTGCCGGCCATGGCCCGCTATCGCGCCGCGACCATCACCCGCTCCAAGCCCGCTGTTCCCGAGCCCGAGCTGGGCGATGCGCCGGCCGAGCTGTTCGAGTCGTGACCGGCCGCTTCCGGCCCTACGAGGCCGGCATCGTCAACCTCTGGGACTACGACCTGCAACGTTTCAGGTTCGAGGAGGGCCGCCTCGTCCTGCGCGGAGCCAACGGCTCGGGCAAGACCAAGGCGCTCGAGGTCCTGGTCCCCTTCGTCCTCGACGGTCAGCTCGACCCTCGGCGACTCGACCCCTTCTCGGGGGACGGGCGGAGCATGCGGGAGAACCTCCTCTGGCGGAAGAGCCCGCGGTTCGGCTACGCGTGGCTCGAGCTGCGCCACGACGACGGTCGCATCGTCACGATCGGAGTCGGCATGCGGGCCAGCCCCGACACCGCCGACGTAACCCGGTGGTACTTCACCACCGACCGGGCGCGGGGTGACGGGTGGGACGTGCTCGACGACGAGGGGCGGCCCCTCGCCCGCAAGCCGCTGGCTGAGCTCCTCGGCCCGGGAACGATCGTCACCTCCGCCCGCGAGCACCGCGCTGCGGTGGACCGTCACCTCTACGGGCTGGGCGACCGGTATGACGCGATGGTCGAGCTGGTCCTCGCCCTGCGTCGGCCGATGCTGGCGAAGAACCTCGATCTCGTGGTGCTCGATCGCACGCTGCGGGAAAGCCTTCGCCCGGTCGACGACGACCTCGTCGAGCGCTCGGCCCGGGCCTTCGAGGACCTCGAAGCCGTGGCGCTCGAGCTGGAGCGGCTCCGGGCGGCGGCGGCGGCGTCGGCGTCCTTCCTCTCGACCTACCGCACCTACCTGCTGTCTGCCGCCCGCCGCCGGCTCGACGACGCGGCCGGGGCCGAGCTGGCGGCCACCGCCGCAGCCAACGCCGCTGAGGTCGCGGCCGTCCAGGCCGAGGAGGCCGCCGAGCAGGCGGCGATCGCGGCCCGCACACGGGCGGACACGGACCAGGCCGAAGCCGAGGGCCGGCAGCGGGTCGCCGGCCTGAAGGAGTCCGACGCCTACAAGGGGCAGGCGCAGCTCGACGACCTGCGGGGCCGGGTCGACGACGGTCGGCGTGTCGAGGAGCGGGCAGCAGTCGAGGCCGCCGCGGCCAGAGCCCGGACGGAGGACGCGGCGCGGCGGCACGACGAGGCGGCCGAGCGCCAACAGCGGGCGGTGGCTGACGCCGCCACCGCAGTCGCGGCCGCTGCCGAGGCGATGTTCGCGGCTGGCGTCGAGACGTCGCCGGCGGCGATCGAGGCCGGCCCCGACCTCGTGCGAGGCATGGTCGAGGCCCGACGCCTCGAGGTCAAGGAGGTCCACGCCTCCGGCCGGCGGTGGGAAACGGCCGAGCGCGACGCCGCTCGAGCCCGGGCCGAGTCCGAGGCACGGACCGACGCGGCGCAGGACGCCGCCCGACGGCGGGAGGCCGCCGCGGTCACCACCGTCGGGGCCCGCGCCGCGTGGCGGACCGCGCTGGCCGAGTGGGACGGCGGCACGGTGGAGCCGGCGACCGTGGGCCGCGTCGCCGACGCCATCGACCACGTCGGGGTCGCCGATGGCGCGCCTCCCGGAGCTGTCCTCGCCACTGCGCTCCGGCCCGAGCGCGACCGGCTGGCCGCCGACCGGGCAACGGAGGAGGGCCGCCGCCTCGCGGTCGCCGCCGCCCGGGCCGACGTGGCCGAGCAGCGGGCCGCCGTCGTCGCCGAGCACGACGACGACCCCAGCCCAGCCCGCTCCCGGCCGGGCCGGGCCGCACCAGGGCCGGGGGCACCGCTCTGGCGGCTCGTCGACTGGGCCGCCGTGGTGGGCGCCGACGAGCGCGCCGGCATCGAGGCTGCCCTCCTGGCTTCCGGCCTGCTCGACGCCTGGGTGGCACCTGACGGGCGGCGGCCCGCCGGCCTGGTCGACGGCTTCGCCGTCGCCGGCCCCTCCACCGACGGTCCCTCGCTGGCCGAAGTGCTCGTCGCCGACGCCGGCGCCAACGAGGTTCCCGACGAGACCGTCAGCGCGGTGCTGGCCTCCATCGATCTCGGCGCCGCCGTCGGCGCCGACGGCACCTACCAGCTGGGCGCGCTGGCCGGGCGGGCGCCGGTCGAGGAGGCCGGCTTCATCGGTGCCACCGCTCGCGCCCGGCGGCGGGAGCGGCGGTTGGCCGAGCTGGACGGAAGGCTGGCCGCCTTCGACGCCGATCTCGCCGTGATCGTCGCTGCCCTCGAGGCACTGGACGGCAGGCAAGCCGCCCTCGATGGCGCTGAACGGTCGCTTCCGCCGATCACCGCCGTCGAGGAGGCGGTCCGGGCGGAGGCCGAGGCCGCCACCCTGGCGGCGGCGGCCGAGCAGGAGCGGCGGCGGGCCGAGGGCAGGGCCGCCGCCGCCGAGCGGGACGCCCTCGACCGGCGACGCCAGTTCGTCGACGCCGCCGGCCAGGCCCGGCTCGGCGCCGATCTCGCCGCCGTGGCCGCCGCCGAGCAAGCCGTCGCCGTGGCCGATCGGGCGCTCGGCTTCGCGGCGAGCGCGATCGACCGCCGGCAGGCGGCCGGCGACGTCCTGCAGGCCAGGGTCGACGACGCCGAACGGGCGGCCGAGCTGGCAGAGCAAGCCCACGGGGCGGCGGTCGAGGCGGCTGGCCACCACGCCGAGATCGCCACCCGGCTGGCCGCCCTCGAGGAGGCGATCGGCGCTGACGTCGCCGCCGTCCTCGCCCAGGTGCGGGAGGCCGAGGCTGCGCGAGCCCGCCTCGCCAGGCTGCTGCCCGAGCTGCGGCGGGCGGAGGTCGCGGTTGCATCGGCTGCGGGTGAGGCTCGGGGTCGGGCCGCCGAGCTGGCCGACCAGGTGGGCGGCGCCCAGCAGGCGGCCGAGGAGGCGGTCGCCCTGATCGGCACCTTCGGCCATCCCGACCTCGCTCTGGCGTGCGGCCTCGATCTGGAGGCGGGGGCGTTGCGGCCCGCCCTCGATCGTGAGACGCGGGGCCGATCGCCCTCTGATGACTCGCTCAAGCAGAACCGCACCGCCGTCTTCACCGGCTTCCAGGACCTCGAGGCCCGCCTCGGTGGCCGCAACCCGGCCACCATCGACGAGGAGCCGACGGGCATCGTGCTCGTCACCGTCGAGGACGATCTCGGCCCGGCGGGGCTGGCGTCCTTCGCGACACGCCTCGGGACGCGGGTGGCCGAGCAGTCCACGTACCTGTCGGTGCAGGAGCGGCAGGTGTTCGAGGACACGCTGCTGAGCGCCCTGGTGGATCAGCTCCACAGGCGCACCGTCGCGGCCCACGACCTCGTCGCCGGGATGAACACCGTGCTCACCCGGCACCGCACGAGCTCGGGCAAGACGGTCCACCTCTCATGGGTGGCCAGCGACGATTCGGAGGGGGAGCAGCGCCAGCTTCTGCACCTGCTCGACAGCGACGCCGCCAACCTGAGCGGCGACGAGCTGGACCGGATCCGACGGCTGCTGGCCCAGCGGGTGCGGGCCGTCCGCGCCGTCCAACCCGACGCCCGCTACCGGGACGTGCTGGCCGCGGTCCTCGACTACCGGGCGTGGCGCAGCTTCGAGCTGTACCTCGACGACGGCGGCGGCGGCGGCGGCGGAAGGCGCGAGCGCCTCACCAGGACGAAGTACGGGACCCTTTCGGGCGGGGAGAAGTCGGTTGCCCTCCACCTGCCCCTGTTCGCCGCCGCCCACGCCACCTTCGACAGCGCCCGCGCCGACTGCCCCCGGCTCCTCGCCTTGGACGAGGCGTTCGAGGGGATCGACGAGAACGGCCGCGACGAGCTGCTGGCACTCACCGTCGCCTTCGACCTCGACCTGTTCCTGACCGGCTACCGGCTGTGGGTCACCTCACCCCGGGTGCCGGCCGTCTCCCACTACGAGCTGACCCACGACACGGCGGCGCAGGTGGTGCTGGCCCAACGGGTGGTGTGGAACGGCCGTGCGCTGGTCGACGACGAGGGCTGGCTCGACGAACCCGGTGCGGCCAGCGGGTGAACGTCGACCACCTGCGCGGCGACGGCTACCAACGCCTGTGGCAGCGGTGCCGCGCATCGCTCGAGCGCAGTGGCGGAGCGGTGGCCGGGCAGGTGAGCGTGCCGGAGCCCACCGATGCCGAGCGCCACGCAGTCGGAGCGCTCCTCCGCCGGCGCGTGGGGCCGTGCGCCCGGCTCGTCGTCCGCCTCGACGCGCTCGACGTCGCGCTGCGGACCGGGTCGGTCGGGACCGGCATCGTGGAGGTGGTCGAGGCGCTGACCGGGCCGCTTCGGGACCGGCCCGCTGATGCGGCCGCCGCTCGGGCCGCGATCGGCGCGGTGGTCGATGATGCCCGAGCCGGCCTCGGCGACGACGGCTGGGTGGACGAGTGGCTCAGTGGCCTCGCCGCAGACGGCACCCTCACCCGGCTGCAGGGCGAAGGGAGCCTGGACCTCATCGGGGTGGCAACGGCCGTGCTGGGGCGTTTGCCGGCCGGCGGCGTCAGCCTTGGCGTGCTGGCGGCGACCGTGACCGGGTCGGCGAAGGCCCTCGGCCCCGGAACGCTCTCGACCCTCGTCCTGCGGGCGCTGGCGGTGCGCGCCGGGACCGGCTTCCCTCGCTCTGCGTTCGCTCGCCGGCGGCTGTGGGACGGCGCGGGCGTCGTCGTCGACCAGCTGTCCAGCCAGGTGCTCGTCCTCGGCATCGGCGACGCTCGTGACGGCGAGCCCCGGCGCTGGACGCTGCGCCAGCTGCGCCGTTCGGGCGCTCCCGGTGGGGGCGGCAGGCTGTGGGTCGTCGAGAACCCGGCGGTCATGGAGCTGGCCGCCGACCAGCTCGGCGCCCGGTGCCCGCCGCTGGTGTGCACCGACGGCCAGCCGTCGACGGCGTGCGAGCTGGTGCTCGCGGCCGCCGCCGAGGTTCGGGTCCACAACGACTTCGACTGGCCGGGACTGCGGATGTGCGCAGCGACCGTCGTCCGCCATGGGGCGCGCCCCTGGCGCATGTCGGCGGCGGACTACCTCGCCGCGGTCCGCCCCGACCTGCGGGCCCTGGCCGGCCGGTCCGCTCCGTCACCGTGGGACCCGGCACTGGCCGAGGCGATGGCGGAGACGGGAGTCGGGGTCGAGGAGGAGGTCGTGGCCGACCAGCTCGTCACCGACCTCGACGCAGTGGCCCCCTGAACGCGCAGTGCAGTGGTCCCTCAAGGACAGGCGCTACGACAGCGAAGTTCACCAAGCAGGTGGTCCAGAACGGACCGGCGACGGCTACGATGGGACCAGTGGTCAGGATCCAACTCGAACGAGTCGAGGCACTCGAGTTGCTTGCCATGACCTTGGCACACCTCAATGATGCCGAGGCAAGAGCCGAAGTATCACCCCGACTGCCGCTGCTGATGGCGATCCGCGACAAGCTTGCGAGCGCCCTCCGGGAGGAATCATGAGCTACAACGACGCTGATGTCGCCGCGGCGGGTGCGGCGATGGACAAGTACCGAGGCGGGGACGGCGGTGAGATCGGCGCCGCGCTCGTCGTCGTGGGCTTGAGCGCAGAGAGAGCTGTCAAGGAAGCCCGGATCCGAGACGACATGATTCGGGTTGCGCATCGTGCTGGCGCCTCGCTGCGGCAGCTTGCCGAGGTCTCTGGGCTCGGCCGCAAGGGCGTGACCGCCATCGTGTCTGCCGACGCAACCGAAACCAGATGACGTCTGGGTAGCTCTGCGCAGCGCGGCGTACCGGACACCGGGACCGAGCTGGATTACGCCGGCAGGTCGACGAGAGCCAGAACACTCCCGATCGTGAGGCCCTCGATCGGCACATCGGGCGACGCCGCTGACGTTGACCGGCCGATGCACAGGCTTGCTGTACGCGCCGGCCGGGAGTCGCAGGGGTCGTTCCAGACCTGGCAGGTGAAGCAGTACGGGCTGACCGGGCCCGGCCAGGGCATCGTCGTGAACCTCGATGCGTGGACGACGGAGTTCAACGAGGTGGTCACCGGGGACGAGAACCCACTCACCGGCAATGACCTCGTGCCGACCAACGGGATGTGCTCGGCCCACTACTTCGACGTGCGGCGGGACATCGTCGCCTTCTCGACACCAACTCGCTCTTGCAGCAGAGCGCCGACGCCACCACGGCGCATCCGAAGTCGGCTTCGTCTGCCGGCTGTCGCCCTTCTGAGCCTCCGGCGATCGGCGCTCCGACGGCTCTGCTGGGGCGGACCAGACCAGCGCGCCGCGTCTCGCGTTGATGGCCTGGCCCTTGGTGGCCCGCCGTGCCGAGCGATCAGCTGGGGCCGATGCGTTCGACGGAGGTGGTGAGGCGGCTGAGGACATCGGGCAGGGGTGCGACGCCGATGCCGGGACCGTCGGGGACCCTCAGGCGGCCGTCGTGCAGCACGAAGGGCTCGGTCAGGTCGGTGGCGTAGTAGCGGTCCGACGCCGAGATGTCGCCCGGCAGCGTGAAGTTGGGCAGGGTCGCCAGGGCCACGTTGGCCGCCCGGCCGATGCCGGTCTCCAGCATCCCACCGCACCACACCGGCACCGACCGCGCTGCGCACACGTCGTGGATGCGCAGGGCCTCCAGGTAGCCGCCCACACGTCCGGCCTTCACGTTGACGACCGCGCAGGCGCCGCGGGCGATGGCTTCGGCGGCTGAGCCGGCCGAGGTGATCGACTCGTCGAGGCAGATGGGGGTGGTGATGCGCTGGGCGAGCTCGGCATGGCCGGCTAGGTCGTCCTCGGGCAGAGGTTGCTCGAGAAGCTGCAGCCCGAGCTCGTCGAGGCGGGCGAGGTGGTCGACGTCCGCCAGTGTGTAGGCGGCGTTGGCGTCCACCCACAGGGCGATGTCGCCGAAGCGCCGGCGCACCTGCGTGAGGGGCTCCACGTCCCAGCCCGGCTCGATCTTCAGCTTCACCCGCCGGTAGCCGTCGGCGAGGTAGCCCTCGATGCTGTCGAGCAGCTGGCCGACCGACGCCGCGATCCCGATCGACACCCCGACGTCGACGGCGCCCCGCACGCCGCCGAGGTAGCGGGCCAGCGACACCCCGCCGGCCCGGAGCTCGGCGTCGAGGACGGCCGCCTCCACTGCCGCCTTGGCCATGCGATGGCCTTTCACCGCCCGGAGCAGTGGACCCACCGAGGTGGCCGTCACGTCGGGAGCGTCGAGCAGCCGCGGGAGCAGGTGGGTGCGCAGGACGTGGTGTGCGCCCTCGACGTACTCCGAGGAGTAGACGGGCTCGTCGAGCGCCACGCACTCGCCCCAGCCCTCGCCGTCGGGCGTCACCACCTTCACCAGCAGCACGTCCCGGCTCGCCTGGGTGCCGAACGAGGTGCGGAACGGGGTGACCATCGGCATCCGCACCCGCCGCAGCTCCACCTCCGCCAGCTTCATCTCGGCGTGCCCGCCGGCTCGAGCAGGTACCAGCCGGAACGGGTGATCCCCACGACGCGGTGGCCGTCCGCCAGAGCACCCGACAGGGCCGTCCTGAGGGCCCTTCGCCACGCGAGGGCCTTGCCGGGGTCGTCTCGGCGCAGCTGCACGATGTCGGCCGGCACCCACGCCGCCAGTGCCTCTGCGACGCCGCCGGCACCCGCTCCCTCGAGGTGCGGCCACCCGCTGGCATCGGACTCCAGCACCACGCGGCAGCCGGGCGGCGGATCGCCAACGGGGTCTTCGAGGCCATCCTCGGCGGCCCGCACCGCCTGCTCGTCGAGCAGCGACCACCAGACCACGCAGCGGTCCGTCTCGTCCCCGCCGTTGATGGCGTCGTCCATCGGACCGTAGAAGCTCGGGTGGTAGGCCACGATCCGAGCCCCGAGCTTGTTCAGGTTGAAGTTGCCGTTGCGCCGCACCAGGGGGTCGAACGTCCACGTCACGTGGGCCAGGCCGTGGGCCAGGGACCACCAGCGCTGGTGCTGCTTGAGGGCGAAGCCCACGCCACGCCCCTGCATGCCGTCGACGACCCCCAGGATGTGGGAGTGGAGGACCAGCTCCCCCTGGTGGCGACCGAGGAACCCGATGATCACACCGACCAGGCGCCCGTCCCCGGTGGCGGTGGCCACGTAGTTGCCGGCATGGGCCAACGCCCTCAGCATGTCGCGCCGGATCGGCGGTTCGCGGCGGTCGACCCCCCACACCGCGCACAGGAGGTCGATCGCCTCCTGCAGCACGCCCACGTCCTCGGCCTGCTCGATCACGACGCCGGCTCGCCCGGCTGCGACGTCGGCGACCTGGCGGGCGCGGTCCACGTCCGAGCCGGAGACCGACGGCTGCACTGCTGCTCGTGGCCCACCCACGCCCTCACTGTTGCACCTGGCCACCGGGAGGGCCGACCTGGAGGATCCCCTCCGGCTCGGCACCCGGCGGTCCCCCGGCGCCGGCCACCTGCTGGGCGCCTTGCGCGTGCGCCTCGCCGCCATCGGTCCGCCACGTCCCGGGATACGGCGGCGTCCCGACGTTCCCGTAGATCGGCACAGCTGGGCCCGTCCCTCGCTCGCCCCGGCCTTCGTGCGGTCGTCAGTCGATGTGCGCCATGCGGGCGTGGAGCGCGTCGGAGTAGTGCTCGGCGAGAGGCCGGCGACGAGCTCGCCACGGCTCGCAAGCGCCTGGCGCTCGAGAAGCCGGCCCTCCCGGACGAGCGCATGCGCTGGATCGACGAGGCGGGACTCTCGACGCCGGCGACCGGACCCTGCGCCTGTTCAAGCCGCCGATCTTCGACGGCCCGACGACGCGTGGCCGCTACGACCCGACGACGGCGGCGATGTGGATCGTCGACTCCTTCGCCTGCCTGACCCCCGGGACCCTCGACGTCCACGAGGTGCCGCGCGACCTGCTCGACGAGAGCATGCCGGCGATGAACAGCCTCGTCTCACTGTGGCACCGGTGGCTGGCCCCGATCGCCAAGGGCCACGTCGACGACGTCAAGGCGTTCGGCGTGCTGGGCTGTCGCCTCGGCCCACGGGCCCCGTCGTGACCGGCGACGCCATCCGCCAGTCGTTCGACGTCGTCCGCCGCCTCGCCGGCCATCGTCCCCGTCCCCGGCCAAGAAGTGCTCGACGACCTGATCACCCAGGTGCTGGCGGCGTGAAGC
>JAUJNH010000011.1:69836-84174 GCA_030448245.1 Acidimicrobiales bacterium | reverse complement strand
GGGATCCTGAAGCGTCAGCGACGACCCCAGGGGCCCATCGCCCGTACGATCGAGCCAGCGGCTATGGGCATCCTACGACCCACCGCCACCGCCGGTGCGGCACCGGCTGCCCTTCCGCTTGCCCTGAGCCGAAGGACATCTGAGGACGATCCTGAGGTTCATCCGCGCTCGCCGGGGTGCGTCGGCTTCGTGTCAGCGGACCCCGGCCAGCCGCGACCCGCTCCGTCCCATGACCGCCCATCCCCTTCAGTGTCCACCTTCGGCTCGACGAGCCCTAGGTCGCGGGTCGCTGCTCAACCTGACCCACCGGACCCTGGCCCTCCAACGAAGACACAGAGTTGCCATTGCCGAAAATCGGCAACGGCGTGTCTCGTCTGGCCCGCGCCGCACCTAGCCCTGAGCATGGGAGCGGTTGCACTGCAGCACGACGGTCACCCTGATCTGGTCCTCGACGGGCCCGAGCTGGCTGGGGCTCTTCTGGCCGCGGCATCTCCAGGCTGGCCGGGGCGCCGGCAGGGCCGCGTGTCGGCTCCATCGCCGGCGGCGGCCGCTCCAGCCGCAGCGTCGTCCGCCGTGTCAGCGACCAGGGCCGCCACGGCGGGAGCGACCGGTCCGGCCGCACGCGGCTCGACCCGTGCGACGGCGGCGGAGGGCTCCGGTTCCGTGGAGGAAGCAGGTCGAGGGAGGAGCGGCATGGCTGACGTGACGTGGACCTCGCGGCATTTGCGGGCGCCGGCAGCGCCGGTTGGGCTCGAGGGGCTGCCGCTCATGCTCACCGTCGGGGGAGGCGGCGGAGGTGCTGCGGATCAGCCGGTCTTCGGCCTACAAGCTGGCGGAGGAGTGGCGGGTGAGCGGAGGCGGGGTCCGGGCTTGCCGACGGTCAGGCTTGTGGCCGGCTGCTGGTCCGGCGGGTCGACCTGGCCGTCATCGTCGGGCTGGACCCGGCGGACGGATCCTGACCGTGCTACGGGTCGAGCCGGGCGGCCAGGGAGGCGGCGACGCCGACCTGGCCCTTCTCGATCTCCTGGGCGTAGATGCGCAGCAGGGTGTCGGGCGAGTGACCGAGGCGGGCGGCGACGGTGACCGGGTCGTGACCGTCCCGGAGGGCGGTGCTGGCGGCCCAGTGGCGAAGGTCGTGGAGGACGATGCCCGTGCCGCGGCCGCAGGGGACGCCGGCGTGCTTGGCCGCCCGCTTGAAGACCTCGTAGAGCCAGCGGGGCGACGGCGGGTCGGTGGCGCCAGGGATCGACAGCATCCAGGTCGTCGGCTGACCGACCAGCCCTCGACCTCAACCTTCCACTTCTCCACGGCGGTCACCGTGGCGGCGTCGAGGAGGACGGTGCGGTCTCGGCCGGTCTTGGTGCGGTCACGCAGGAGTACCTGACCGTTGAGGGAGTGGCGCTGGCGGCCGATGCGGAGGGCGGCACCGGTCAGGTCGTGCCAGGCGAGGGCGACGATCTCGGCCTCCCGGGCGCCGGTGACCGCGGCGATGCGGAGGGCGAGGCCGGCCCGGGGCCCTCCTCAGTGGCGGCCTGGACGAGGGCGACGACCTGCTCAGGGGAAGGAGTGATCGAGCGGCGCTGACGGAGAGGCGGGGGGCGGCGTCTGCGACCGGGTTGGAGCGAATCATCCGGCGGGAGACGCCCCACGAGCAGGCCGCCTTGAGGGTGGAGAGAGAGCGGCCCCGGATGGCGCCCTGGCCGACCCCTCGGCGGCGCATCTGCGCCAGCCAGGCGTCGATACGGAGCGGGTCGAGGTCGAGGAGGCGGACGGTGCCGAGGTCCTCGACGATGAAGACCGACCGGCCGCGGTGGTTGCGGCGGTCAGGGGTTGCCAGTCGTGGGCCCGGGCCTCCTGCCACATGGTCAGGAGGTCGGCCACGGTGGCGCCGACGCTCGAGGGTGCGTGACCACGGACCTCGGCCTCCCACAGGGCCACCTCGCGCCTGACCGCCTTCTTCGTCCCATGGAAGACCTTCCCCACCTGACGGCGAGGTCGCCCCTCCGCCGCAGGCACGAACACGCGGGCGAACCAGACGCCCGGCTGGCGCTCGGTGATCGTCGCCACAGGCTCGACGGTACTACTGGACGCCCGGGAGGAGTAGTACCAGACTAGTACCAGCAGCCTCCAAGCGCCCTCCGGAGCAGCCTCCCACGACCCGCTCCAAGGCCGTCGAAGGACCAGAAACCCGCTTGTTTGCTACTCGATTCGCATCCCGGACAGCGCCCGGGCGATGACCAGCTGCTGGATCTGCTCGGTGCCCTCGAATATGTCGTAGATCTTGGCGTCGCGGTGCATGCGCTCGACCGGGTACTCCCTCGTGTAGCCGTAGCCGCCCAGGATCTGCATCGCCCGCTCGGTCACCCAGACCGCCGTGCGGCCGGCCTTGAGCTTCGACTGGCTGCCCTCGGCGTTCTGGTAGCCGCCGTTGTGGGCCAGCCACGCCGCCCGCCACACCAGGAGGCGGGAGGCGTCAATCTCGGTGATCATGTCGGCGAGCAGAAAGGCGATGGCCTGGTTCTGGATGATCGGCTTGCCGAACGCCTTGCGCTCCTTGGCGTAGCTCCGCCCTCTCCCAGGCGGCGCGGGCGATGCCGACGGCCATGGCGCCGACGGCGGGGCGGGTGGCCTCGAAGGTGGCCATGGCCGGCTGCTTCTCGCCGGTGACGCCGGCCTGCGGGCCCGGGCCAGCTTGTGGTCCAGCTTCTCCTTGCCGCCGAGGAGGCAGGCGCCGGGCACCCGCACGTCGTCGAGGACGACCTCGGCGGTGTGGCTGGCCCGGATGCCGTGCTTCTTGTACTTCTGGCCCTGGCTGAGGCCGGGCGTGTTGGGCGGGATGACGAAGGTGGCCTGGCCCCTGGCTCTTGAGGGCGGGGTCGACGGTGGCCACCACGACGTGGACGTCGGCGATGCCGCCGTTGGTGATCCACGCCTTGGTGCCGTTCAGCACCCACTCGCCGGTGGCCTCGTCGTAGGTGGCCCGGGTGCGCAGGCTGGACACGTCCGAGCCGGCGTCGGGCTCGCTGACGCAGAAGGCGGCCAGCCGCAGCTTCCTCGCCGCCGCCGCCACCGAAGCACTGGGGCGTCCACTCCAGGGTCTGCTCAGCCGTGCCCTGGCCGGCGATGCCGGCGGCGGCCAGACCCGACCCGAAGATCGACAGGCCGATGCCGGCGTCACCCCAGAACAGCTCCTCGAGCGCCACCGGCAGGGTGAGGCCGGTCTGGTCGAACATGGCGTTGGCGAAGAAGTCGAACGAGTACAGGCCGATCTCGGCGGCCTGCTCGACGATCGGGTAGGGGAACTCCTCCCGCTCGTCCCACTCGTGGGCGGCCGGCCGCACGACCTCTTCGGCGAAGTCGTGCACCCACTTCTGGATGGTCTGCTGGTCCTCGCTGAGGGAGAGGGAGAAGTCGGGCACCGGTCACCTCACTGCTCGTCGCGCGCGCTGCGCTTGGTTACCGCACAGTAACATGACGGGCGGCGCCAGCCTGGATCAGCGGCGGAGGCGGGTGCCCTGGGGCGTGTCCTCGACCGTCCAGCCTCGCGACACCAGCTCGTCGCGCAGGCGGTCGGCGGCTGCCCAGTCCCTGGCCTCCCTGGCCTTGTCGCGGGCGGTGGCCAGGTCGAGGGCGGCAGGGTCGACCTCCTCGGCCATGCCCTCGAGGTCGAGGCCGACGGCGCCGGTCGCCTCGCACCAGGCGCACGAGGCGGGCGGCCTCGTCGGCCTGCCCGGCGTCGAGGGCGGCGTTGGCCTGGCGCACCCAGTCGAACACCAGGGCCATCGCCCGCACGGTGTTGAGGTCGTCCTCCATGGCCGCCACCCACGGGTCGAGGGCGGGCCGGTCGAGCGGCGCCTCGGGGTCGAGGCCGGCCTCGATCGCCCGGCGGGCCAGCCGGTCGAGGGTGCCGAGGCTGCGCTCAATAACGCCGACCGAGTCGGTGTCGACCAGCACCGGCGAGCGGTAGTGGGCCTGCAGCAGCAGCAGCCGGTAGGCGCGGTGGTCGACCCGCTCGAGGAGGTCGGTGAGCGAGGTGAAGTTGCCCAGGCTCTTCGACATCTTCTCGCCGGCGGTGTCGACGACAAAGGCGTGGTGCATCCAGTGCCTGGCGAAGGGCCGGCCGAGGACCACGGCGTGGGCCCGCTCGTTCTCGTGGTGGGGGAACTTGAGGTCGAGGCCGCCGGTGTGCAGGTCGAACCCGTCGCCCAGCAGGTCGAGGCTCATGGCCACGCACTCGGTGTGCCAGCCGGGTCGCCCGTCGCCCCACGGCGACGGCCACGTCGGCTCGCCCGGCTTGGCCAGCTTCCACAGGACGAAGTCGAGCGGGTTGCGCTTCTCCTCCTGGCGGCCCTCGTCGACCCGCTCGGTGGTGCGCAGCTGGCGCAGGTCCTGCTGGGCCAGCAGGCCGTAGCCCTCGACCTCCTCGACGGCCAGGTACACGCCGTCCGACGTCTCGTACGCCACCCCCGCTCGACCAGCTGCTGGATGACCTCGATCATCCGCTCGACGAAGCTGGTGGCCCGGGGCGCCTCGGTCGGGCGCAGGGCGCCGAGCCGGTCGACCGCCGCCCACCACTCGGCCTCGTAGCGCCGGGCCACCTCGGCCGCATCCTCGCCCACCGCCTCGGCCCGCCTGATGATGTTGTCGTCGATGTCGGTGACGTTGGAGACGTGGCGCACCTGCAGGCCCGTCCACTCGAGGTACCGGCGCAGGATGTCGTAGGTCAGGATCGAGCGGCCGTGGCCGATGTGGGGCAGGTCGTAGACGGTCGGGCCGCAGACGTAGATCGACACCTGGCCCGGGTCACGCTGGGGCAGCTCGGCGCACCAGCCCTGTCGCCGTGTCGTGCAGCCGCAGCATGGGCGCAGGATAGGGCCGCACGGAGGCACCTCCTGAAGGTTTCAGCACCGGCTAGGGTTGTTCTCCGGCCAGGCCCGCCTCAGCCTGACCTCTCCCCCGGTGCATCGTGCGTTGAGGCTCGCAGCGATCCCTCGAAGGGTGTCGCCACCTCTCGCAACAGATCCTGGAGCCCCTCCGTGCCCACCTTCGCCGATCTCGGCGTCCCGTCCGACCTGCTCGCCGCGCTGGAACGCGCCGGTGTCACCGACCCCTTCCCCATCCAGGCCGCCGCGCTGCCCGACGCCCTCGCCGGCCGCGACGTCTGCGGCCGGGCCCCCACCGGCTCCGGCAAGACCCTGGCCTACGGCCTGGCCGCCATCGCCCGCATCGGCTCGTCCAGCCCCCGCCGGCCCACCGCCCTCGTGCTGGTGCCCACCCGCGAGCTGGCCGCCCAGGTCACCCGGGCCCTGATGCCCTACGCCCAGGCCCGGCGCCGCTGGGTCACGTCGTTCTACGGCGGCATGCCCTTCGGCCCGCAGCTGAAGGCGCTGGCCCGCGGCGTCGACATCGCCGTCGCCTGCCCCGGCCGGCTGCGCGACCTGGTCGAGCGGGGCGCCATCGACCTGTCGGGCATCGAGGTGGCCGTGGTCGACGAGGCCGACCGCATGGCCGACCTGGGCTTCCTCCCCGAGGTGCAGTGGCTGCTGGACCACTGCCCGAGAGCGGCGCCAGGTGCTGCTGTTCTCGGCCACGCTCGACGGCGCCGTCGACGACCTGGTGAAGCGCTACCAGGACGACCCCGCCCGCCACGAGCTGCCCGAGGAGAAGACGGTGCCGGCCACCCAGCTGGCCTGGCGGACGGCCCGGCACGGCAAGCTCGGCCTGGTGGCCGACGCCGCCAAGGGCGTGCGGACCGACCATCGTGTTCTGCCGCACCCGGCTGGGTGCCGAGGGCGTGGCCGAGCGCCTCGTCGAGCGAGGCACCAGGGCGGTGGCCATCCACGGCGACAAGAACCAGGCCGCCCGGGCCCGCGCCCTGGCCGACTTCACCTACGGCCGGGCTCAGGTGCTGGTGGCAACCGACGTGGCCGCCCGGGGCATCCACGTCGACGGCGTCGCCTGCGTCATCCACCTCGATCTGCCCGACGACCCGAAGGACCACGTCCACCGCTCGCCGCACCGCGGGCCGGCTCGTCCGGCGTGGTGATCACGCTGGTGGCGCCCGGGGAGGAGCGCCGCGTCAAGCGCCTGCTGTTCGCCGCCGGCGCCGGCGGGCCCATCACCAACCCCGACAGGTCCTGCTCGCCCTCGACCTGCCCGTGTTCGTGCCACCCGCCGAGCCCGAGCGCCGCCCCCGTCCCGACCGCCCGAAGGGCCGGGGCTACCAGGGCAACCGGGACCGCAGCACCCGGCCGCCGGGCCGCACCCCCCGCCCGGGGCCGGACCGGCCTTCGGCCAGCCCCACCCGCCCCTGAGCACCCCGGGCCGTGACCAGGCTTTTCGGCTGGAGGGGCGGGATGTCGCCCGTAGGCTTCCTGGCGTGACCCGGAGCGTTCCCGACAAGCCCAGCCTCGACGGGATCGAGGAGGCCATCGCGGCGCGGGGAGGACGAGGGCACCTACCGGTTCGACCGGACGGCCGAGCGGGACACCGTCTATGCCATCGACACGCCGCCCCCACGGTCTCCGGGTCGCTGCACGTCGGCCACGTCTTCAGCTACACCCACACCGACACCATCGCCCGGTACCAGCGGATGCAGGGCCGGGCCGTCTTCTACCCGATGGGCTGGGACGACAACGGGCTGCCCACCGAGCGGCGGGTCGAGAACCACTTCGGGGTCCGCTGCGACCCCTCGGTCCCCCACGACCCCGAGTTCACGCCGCCGGCGAAGCCCGACGACAAGCGCAAGGTGCCGATCAGCCGGCGCAGCTTCGTCGAGCTGTGCGAGCGGCTCACGGTCGAGGACGAGAAGGCCTTCGAGGCGCTCTGGCGCCGGCTCGGGCTGTCGGTCGACTGGCAGATGACCTACGCCACCATCGGCGAGGCCGCACGCAGAGCCAGCCAGCGCATGTTCCTCCGCAACCTGGCCCGGGGCGAGGCGTACTCGGCCGAAGCACCCACGATCTGGGACGTCACGTTCCAGACGGCGGTGGCCCAGGCCGAGCTCGAGGACCGCGAGCGGCCGGGCGCCTACCACCGCTACGGCTTCGCCCGGGCCGACGGGCAGGGCACGATCGAGATCGAGACGACACGGCCCGAGCTGCTGCCGGCCTGCGTCGCCCTGGTCGCCCACCCCGACGACGAGCGCTACCGGCCCCTCTTCGGCACCACGGTCACCTCACCCGTCTTCGGTGTCGAGCTTCCGGTCGTGGCCCACGAGCTGGCCCAGCCCGACAAGGGCTCGGGCATCGCCATGATCTGCACCTTCGGCGAC
This sequence comes from Acidimicrobiales bacterium, assembly GCA_030448245.1. Classification (GTDB taxonomy): domain Bacteria; phylum Actinomycetota; class Acidimicrobiia; order Acidimicrobiales; family JAUJNH01; genus JAUJNH01. The sequence goes on along the minus strand of JAUJNH010000011.1, from coordinate 76,901 downwards.
ACCACCGACGTCACGTGGTGGCGCGAGCTGCAGCTGCCGACCCGCTCGATCCTCGAGCGCAACGGCCGCACCAAGACCGAGTGCCCCGAGTGGATCACCACCGACGCGGGCCGGGCCGCGTACGACCGGATGGCCGGCAAGACCGTGTTCTCGGCCCAGGCCGCCATGGTCGAGCTGCTGCGCGAGCACGGCGCCCTGATCGGCGAGCCCAAGCCGATCACCCACCCGGTCAAGTTCTACGAGAAGGGCGACAAGCCCCTCGAGATCGTCACCAGCCGCCAGTGGTACATCCGCAACGGCGGGCGCGACCAAGCCCTGCGGGCAGCCCTGCAGCAGCGCGGCAGCCAGCTCGACTGGCACCCGCCCTTCATGCGCCACCGCTACGAGAGCTGGGTCGAGGGTCTGAACGGCGACTGGCTCATCTCGCGGCAGCGCTACTTCGGCATCCCCTTCCCGGTCTGGTACCCGGTGGGGCCGGACGGGTCGGTCGACCACGACAGCCCCATCCTCCCGACGGAGGACGCGCTCCCGGTCGACCCGTCGTCCGACTGCCCGCCCGGCTACGACGAGTCGCAGCGGGGCCAGCCCGGCGGCTTCGCCGGCGACCCGGACGTGATGGACACCTGGGCCACCTCGTCGCTCAGCCCGCAGATCGCCTGCGGGTGGGAGGACGACCCCGACCTGTTCGCCCGCACCTTCCCCATGGACCTGCGGCCCCAGGCCCACGACATCATCCGCACCTGGCTGTTCTCCACGGTCGTCCGGTCCCACTTCGAGCACGGCACCGTCCCGTGGCGCAACGCCGCCCTGAGCGGCTGGATCCTCGACCCCGACCGCAAGAAGATGGCGAAGTCGAAGGGCAACGTGGTCACCCCGATGGGCCACCTCGAGGAGTACGGCACCGACGGCGTGCGCTACTGGGCGGCCAGCGGGCGGCCCGGGATGGACACCGCCTTCGACCCGAACCAGATGAAGGTCGGGCGGCGGCTGGCCCAGAAGCTGCTGAACGCCTCGCGCTTCACGCTCAACCTGGGCGCGGCACCGCCTGGTGCCACCCCCACGGCTGCGGTCGACCTGTCGCTGCTGGCCGCCCTGCGCCAGCTGGTCCGTGAAGCCACCACCGCCTTCGACGGCTACGACTACGCCCGCGCCCTCGAGCGCACCGAAACGTTCTTCTGGTCGTTCTGCGACGATCACCTCGAGCTGGTCAAGCAACGGGCCTACGGCGACCAGGGCGACGCCTCGGCGGCATCGGCCCGGGTGACGCTCGAGGTCGCCCTGTCGGTCCTGCAGCGCCTGTTCGCCCCCTTCCTGTGCTTCGTGGCAGAAGAGGTGTGGTCGTGGTGGCAGGAGGGTTCGGTCCACCGGGCGTCCTGGCCCACGGTCGACGAGATCCCAGGCGGCGGCGACCCGCTCGTCGCGGCCGTCGCCGCGCCTGCCCTGGCCGCCGTGCGGCGGGCCAAGAGCGAGCAGAAGCGGTCGCTGCTCTGGCCGGTCGAGCGGGTGACCGTCACCGACACGCCCGAGCGGGTGGCCGCCCTCCGCCTCGGCCAGGACGACCTGGTGGCCGCCGGCACCGTCGGCCAGATCGACTACGTCGAGCTGGAGGGTGACAGCGGGGCCACCTACCAGGTCACCCTGAGCCCCGGCTGAGCAGAGGTACGGGCCCGGCTCGCGCTCAGCACCTGAGCTCGCCCTGGGGCAGCTGCAGGGTGAGCAGGTAGGCGTCGCCGATCCTCGAGACGCACGCGTTCTCGCCGTAGGCCGTGTGGCCTTCGCCCTCGTGGCGCAGGAGGCGGCCCTGGGGCAGCTGCCTGGCCATCGCCTCGGACCAGGCGAAGGGTGTGGCCGGGTCGTTGGTGGTGCCCACCACCAGGATCGGCGGCGATCCCGCCGCCCGCAGCGGCTCGGCCTTGCCGGTGGGCGGCACCGGCCACAGCGCGCAGACCAGGCCGAACCAGGCGAGGGACGGGCCAAAGGCGGGGGCGGTGCGGGCGGCGTCGGCCGAGGCCCGCTCGTAGGCGCCGATGTCGCGCGGAGCCGGGTTGTCGAGGCAGTTGACCGAGACGTTGGCCTCCTGCGAGTTCGAGTACGTGCCGTCGGGCTTGCGCTCCACCAAGGTGTCGAACCCGAGGAGCACGAGCGAGCCGTTGCCCGCCTCGAGCTCGGCCAGGCCCTGGGCCAGCTGCGTCCAGGTCTGGCGGGCGTAGAGGAAGGCGGCCGTGCCGATGAGGAACTCACCGGGGCCCAGGCGGCGGCGGCCGGCAGGCACCGGCTGGGCGTCGACCCGAGCCCCGAGGGCCAGGAACGCGGCCTTGCTCGGCCCGCCCGCGGGCCGCCAGGCGCACCTCGGCTTGGCCTTGCAGTCGGCGACAAAGGCGTCGAAGGCACGCTCGAAGCTCTCGCCCTGCGCCCGGTTCAGCGCCATCGTGTCGAGGGCCGGGTCGACGGCCGCGTCGAGGAGCAGGGCTCGGACCCGGCTCGGGAACAGCTCGGCGTAGGTGGCACCGAGCGACGTGCCGTAGGAGAACCCGACGAACGTCAGCTTCTCGTCGCCGACGGCAACCCGGATCTGGTCCATGTCCCGGACCGCGTCGGGGGTGCCGACGTGGGGCAGGAGGTCGCCGCTGCGCTGCCGGCAGCCGGCCACGAACCGCTCGGTCTCCCGGATGAGCGCAGCCTTCTCGGCCTCGTCCTCGGGGCTCGGGTCGATGGCGAAGTAGGCGGCGAGCTCGGCGGTGGGCAGGCACCGGACGGGGGCGCTCTGGCCGACCCCCCGCGGGTCGAAGCCGACGACGTCGAACCGGGCCTTCACCTCGGATGAGAGCCGGCCCAGGATGAGGGGCAGGTTCTCGATGCCCGATCCTCCTGGGCCACCGGGGTTGACGAGCAGCGAGCCGATGCGCCGGTCGGGCTGGCTGGCCCGCCGGCGGTTGAGGGCGATCCCGATCTTGCGGCCCCCCGGCGCGGCGTAGTCGAGCGGGACCTCGAGAGTGGCGCACTCCAGGTTCCCGCACCGCGTCCAGCCCAGTGGAGCGGGTGGCGGTGGGGGGGGAAGGGTCGACGCCGGAGCGGTCGTCGGGGCTCCGGTCGAGGGCGGGGGATCGTCGCCCAGCATCGGGCCTCGACGGAGGCGATCGAGGCTCGAGGAGCAGCCGGCGGCGACGACCGCCGTCGCCAGGAGCGAGAGAGCGAGGCGGCGCACTGCCAGCGGAGGGTATCGAGACCGGGACCTCCACCGGTCCGCGGGCCGCAGCCCGGCCGGACGGCGGTACCCTTTGGGGACGAGCACGAAGGAGGCGACCATGGGCCAGGCTGAGTGGCGTTCGGGGCAGGTGCTGGCGTGGACCGAGCGTGAAGGGCCGCAGCCGCCGCCGAAGGGACCCGGCCGACTGGGCCCCGGAGCGCTGGCCGGTGCCCTCGGCGTGGTGTTCGTCGGGATGCTCGGGACCGATTCGCTCTGCCCGGAGCACAGGGTGCTCGTCCAGGTGGTCGCCACGTTCGCCCTGATGGGCATCGTCGCCTCGATCGTCGGCCTCGTCCGGGGTTGGCCGCTGGCCTCGTTCACCACGCTGGCCAGCGCTCTCGCCGGGGTGGCCATCGGCTTCATCGACGCCGCCCACGACCCCACCCGAGGCCGGCTCCTCGCCCTCGGCTTCGGGGTGGTCGTCATCGGTGCTGCGGCGCTGGCCGCCCGGCAGGTGGCGTTGATCCGCTGGGACCGGACGGTGGAGGCCGAGCTTGCCCCAGTGCCCCCGCACGAAGGGGCGGACCAGGTGGCCACCGCCGAACCGGCGCTCCAGCCTGAGGCGCCGGTGGCGCCGGTGGCGCCGGTGGCGCCGGAGGTCCCGAGCCTGCAGTGAGGCCAGGGCGCCCGGCGCCCGTCGTCACCCACCTGCGGCGGCCCTTCACATGGCTGGCTGTGGCCTTCATCGTCCTGCCCCTGCTCGTGGGGCTGGCGGTGGTCGACGCCCGGGGCGAAGAACGGCGCCTGGACCGGTCGATCGACGTCGAGGGCACGCTCGTCAACCGCCGCACCGGGGACGGAATGGCTCGCGTCCGCTTCGTGCACCCGGTCACCGAGCAGGAGCTGACGCTGGCCATCCCCGTGTGGGACCGCAGCCGGCTGCCGGCCGCTCCGGGCCCCGTCAGGCTGGACGCCGACCCGGACGACCCCGAGGGCGTGCGCCTCGACGGTGACGTCTACGAGGCCACCGGTTCGTTGGGCTGGGACCTGCCGTACCTGGCCCTCCCGGTCGCCGTGTGGGTCCGGCGCCGGTGGTCGGTGCACCGGACCGAGCGGATCATGGCGGGTGCCGGGCCGAGCTTCGCCATGCTCGGGGCCATCAGGTCCAGCGGGTGGTGGGGCCGGCGCACCGAGCTCCACCTGTGGCCGCTCGACGCCGCTCCCGGCAGCCCGTCGCTGTGCCGGGTCGGCCTGCTCGCCACCTCGTACCTGCCCATCGGCGGCAGCGTGTTCACCGTCGAGGTGAAGGGCCGGCCCCGGCCCTTCGCCCGCGTGGTGGCCCGCAGCCCCGAGACGGGCGGAGTCCTGTGGCCGGCCGGCGCCGGCCTGCCCCGGGGTGCCCGCCCCAGACCGGCCGCCGCCGTCGTGCCGGCCCCGCTGCCCGCCGAGGTCGGCGATCCGCCGCCGAACGTCCGCCGGGTCCGGCCACCGCGGGCGCCCCTGGCCACCGGGCTGGTGCTGCTCGCCGCGGGCGGCCTCGTCCTGGCCGCGGCCACGGTCCTCACCGTCCGCGGCGCTCGCCAGGCCCACGTGGTCCAGGAGGGGCCGCGGGTCGTCGCCGAGGTGGTCGAGGTCGACGAGGTCGGCGACCGGCTCGACCTGGCCTACTCCCGCGACGGTGAGCGGCGGACCGGTCGGGCACCCGTGGACAACGCGGTGAACTTCCCGGTCGGCCGCCGGTACCCCGCCACCATCGACCCTGCCGACCCGGCGCGGCTCCGCTTGGTGAAGTCGCCCTACGACCCGGTGGCGCCGATCGTCTGGGCCGGCCTGGTCCCCGTGGGCGGCCTCCTGGTCCTCGGGTGGGCGTTCCGCAGATGGCTCCATGCCATCCGCCTCGCCAGGAAGGGCGGCTGGCGCCCCTTCGAGATGTGGACCGGCACCGACACGAACTCGTGGGCGACCCTGGTGCCGCCACGAACCGGCGCGGCGACGTGCTCGGCCCACCTGGGGCTCCCGGGGGTCGACGGGCCACCGCCGACACACACGCCCGTCAACGCCCTCGTCGCCGGCGATCCCCAGCCCGGAGGCCGGATCGTGCTGCACTTCTCGGGCACGACCCGGTCCGTGCACCGGGTGGGCGCCGCTCCCCGCCTCACCTGGTGAGGCCACCGGTACGGTTGCCCGGCATGAGCCACGTCTTCGAGGCGCTGGACGAGAAGCTGATCGAGTTCATCCGGCGCCAGCACGTCTTCTTCGTGGCCACCGGCCCTCTGGCCGGCGACGGGCTGCTCAACCTGTCGCCCAAGGGCCTCGACACGTTCGCCGTGCTCGACGGGGACCGGGTCGCCTACCTCGACCTCACCGGCAGCGGGGTCGAGACCATCGCCCACCTGCGGGAGAACGGCCGCATCGTGATCATGTTCTGCGCCTTCGAGGGGCCGGCCCGCATCCTCCGCCTCCACGGGCGCGGGCGGGTGGTGGTGCCCGGCGAGCACGGGTTCGACGAGCTCGCCGGCTCGTTCCCGGCCCGGCCCGGGATCCGGTCGGTGATCGAGGTGAGCCTCACCCGCATCGCCGACTCGTGCGGCTACGCGGTGCCCCGGATGGACTACCGGGGCGAGCGCTCGCAGCTCGACGCCTGGGCGCGGGCCCGGGGCCCCGAAAGGCTGGACGCGTACCGGGCCGAGAGGAACGCCACCAGCCTGGACGGGCTGCCGGGGCTCCCACCTCCGGACGGAAGGGCGGCCCATCCGGCCGTGGTCGAGTCGCCGGGCTGAGCCGCGCCCAGAGCCCGACGGGCCACCGAGCCGGGTAGTGGGTGGTGGCGTGGGACGATGGCGACGTGAGGGGGCAGCGGGTCAGCGGGTGGTGGCGCGGGCTCGCGGCGGCGGTGGTGGCGCACGGCCTGGCGGCGGCCGTTCCGGCGGCGGCCGCCTCCAGCGCAGACGTCGACGGGGCCCGTCCGGGCGACCCGACGCTGTCGGTCGACCCGGCTGCCGTGCACGCAGCCATGACGTGCCTCGGCCCGCTCGACGGCGGTGGCCGCGAGCCGGTGCTCCTGGTCCACGGCACCTTCGTCACCGGCAGCGAGAACTTCGGGTGGAACTACCTGCCCGAGCTGGCCGCCCGGGGCTACCGGGTCTGCACCGTCGACCTGCCGAACCGCAGCGTGGACGACATCCAGCTGGCCACCGAGCACGTCGTGGTGGCGGTCCACCGCCTGGCTCGCCAGTCGGGCCGCAAGGTCGACGTGGTGGCCCACAGCCAGGGCGCCCTCGAGGCCCGCTGGGCCGTGCGGTGGTGGCCGTCGGTGCGGGCCGTGGTCGACGACCTGGTGTCGCTGGCCGGCCCCAACCAGGGGACGACGGCGGCCAGCGGCCCCCTCACGCCGCTGCTGGGGTGCCCGGCCTGCCTGCAGATGGCCCCCGGGAGCGCCTTCCTCACCGCCCTCAACGCTGGAGACCAGACCCCCGGCGAGGTGTCCACCACCTCGATCTACTCGACCTTCACCGACGAGCTGATCACCCCGAACGCCACCGCCGCCCGCATCGACGGCGCCAGCAACCTCGAGCTGCAGGCCCTCTGCCCCGGCCGGGCCGTGACCCACGTCTCGATCGTGGCCGACGCAGTGGCCCACAGCCTCGTGCTCGCCGCCCTGAGCCGGCCCGGCCCGGCCTCGGCGGCGGGCTTCGCCAGGACGACCTGCCTGCAGACGACGTTCGTCGGCCTGCCGGGCAACACCGGTGGGCTCGGAGGGCCGCCCGCTCCTCGGCCCGTGCCGGCACTCGGCGCCGTTCCCGCCGTCGAGCCCCCGCTGCAGCCCTACGCCCGCCCGGATGCGGCGGCGCAGGCAGGCGCGACCTCAGGACCCATCA
>JAUJNH010000011.1:54879-69736 GCA_030448245.1 Acidimicrobiales bacterium | reverse complement strand
CCCTACGCCCGCCCGGATGCGGCGGCGCAGGCAGGCGCGACCTCAGGACCCATCACGCCCACCCGGAGCCGGAGTGCGGCTGTCGAGCCGGCAGGCTCCAATGCGGTCACCGTGCCGCGGCCCACCGCCACCGCTGTCATCCCGCCCACGCCCGCGGCGGCGGCCGCTCCGGTCCCGGTGCAGCGCACCGCAGCCACCCGGACGGCCGGCGGCCGGGCGCTCGTCGTGGTGGCCGTGCTGGTGCTGGTGGGCGCGGCCGGCGCCGTGGGCGGTGCCTTCACCCGCCGCACCCGCTCGACGAACGGCTGATCAGCCCATCGCCCCGGCGCTCACTGGCCAGCCGGCGCGGGATGAGGCTGGCGCTCGTTCGGCCGGCTGCTGGCGTCGAGGCGGTAGCCGCGGCCCCGGACCGTGACGAGCCCGGCGCCGGCCGCCCCGAGCCGGCCGCGCAGCCGGTTCACCGCCACCTCGACGGCGTGGGGGTCGCGGCCCGGCCCCCACAGGCGGTTGGCCAGGGTGGTCTTGCCGACCACGGCCCCCGCCCGCTCGGCCAGGACGGCCAGGACCGCCGCCTCGCGGGGCGGCAGCTCGACCGGGACGCCTTGCAGGACGGCGGTGGTGCCCTGGAGCACGACCGGGTGACCGCCCAGGTCCAGCTCGATGCGGCGTGACGACAGCTCGTCGGTGACGAGGCGGACCAGCAGGCCCAGGCGGCCCACCTCGGGGAACAGCGGTGCGCTCAGGCCCTCGTCGGCGGCGGCGCCCGCGCACACCGACCCCACGCACCCCGCCACGACGCGGCCGCTGTTGAAGGCGGCTCGCAGGGCGCCGCCCTGGTCCTGCAGGTCGGCCAGCGTGAACAGGTTGCTGACGGCGGGGGCGCTGGTGAAGGTGACGGCGTCGACCTCGCCGGCCACCACGGCGCCGACCAGGCGGTGGACCGGGGCCGGGTCGTCGGGCAGGCGCCAGCGGTAGACGGGGACGGGCACCACCTCGGCCCCGGCTGCGGCGAGGTCGGCGCCCGCCGAGCCGGTGGGCTGGCCGTGCTCCTGCACCACCACCCGCTTGCCGGCCACGCCCTCGGCCAGCAGGAGGTCGATGGCGTCGTCGAGCCGCTCGGACGGCGGCTGCAGGGCCACCTCGAGGCCCCACTGGCGGGCCACGCCGGCCGCCTTCACGCCTCGCGCCACCACCCGGGCCGGCCGCAGCGCGGCGAGCAGCGAGTCGACCAGGCCCCACCCCTGGGCGCTCTCGAACCAGGCCCGCAGGCCGATGCCGGTGGTGGCGATCACGACGTCGGGAGGGACCCTGAGCACCTCGTCGGTGGCCTGGCGGAGCGCGGCCTCGTCGTCGAGGTACTGGGTGGCCATCGTCGGGGCGTGCAGCACCTTGGCGCCCCGGCGGGCGAACAGCTCGATCTGCTCGGCGCTGCGCCGGTCGGCGGTGACGGCCACGGTGAAGCCCTGCAGCGGGCGCATGTCGACAGGGGTGGCCATGGAAGCCATCTGAGCACCCGCCGGTCTCACCACGGTTTCCTCATCCGCTCCGGCGCGTTCCAGGACGCTGACGGGATCCTTGCCCGTGTGTTGCCGGGGCGTTGCGGCCACCTCACCTCGGGTCGGGTGGGCGGTGCGGCAACCGTCAACCTGACGTGACCAGGGGGCAAACGTCTGGGAACAACGCCCTGCTGCCATGGGGACATGCCCAGAGCGAAGCTGCGCGGTGCCGGCCACACGCCCAGCCTCGTCGCCGCCCTCCTGCACTTCGACGTCTCGTTCATGGTCTGGGTGCTGCTGGGCGCGCTCGGCGCCACCATCGGCGCCGACCTCCACCTGTCGGCCCTCCAGAAGGGGCTGATGGTGGCCGTGCCGCCTCTCAGCGGCTCGGCCTTCCGCCTGGTCCTCGGGCCGCTGGTCGACCGCCTCGGGGCCCGCCGCACCGGGCTGGCCTCGCTGGCCCTGACGCTGGTCCCGCTGCTGTGGGGATGGCTGGCTGCCGGGACGTTCGTCGAGATCCTGGGCCTCGGCCTGCTGCTCGGCATCGCCGGCAGCAGCTTCGTCATCGCCCTCCCCCTGGCCAGCCGCTGGTACCCGCCGGAGAAGCAGGGGCTGGCCATGGGCATCGCCGGGGCCGGCAACTCGGGCACGCTGATCGCCGCACTGGCTGCCCCCCGGGTGGCCGCCCACGTCGGCTGGCACGCCACGTTCGGCCTGGCCGTCATCCCCGTCGCCGTCGTCTGGGTGCTGTTCGCCGTGCTGGCCAAGGAGCCGCCCCCGCTGGCGGCTCTGGATCCTGGCCAGCCCGCCCCCGGGGCGCGGGGGCTGCTGGCCGAGGGGGACGCCCGCTGGCTGTGCGGCCTGTACATGATCACCTTCGGCGGGTTCGTCGGCCTGGCCAGCTACCTGCCCGTGTTCTTCGTCGACCGCTTCGACCTGACGCTCGTCACCGCCGGCGCCTTCACCGCCCTGTGCGCCTCGGCCGGCTCGTTCCTGCGCCCGCTCGGGGGCTGGCTTGCCGACCGGACCGGCGGCACCAGGGTGCTGGGCGCCGTCCTCGGCTCGGTCGCCCTGCTCGCCCTGGCCCTGGGCCTCCTCCCCGGCCTGGCCGCCACCGTCCTGCTGCTGTGGGCCACGCTCGGAGCCTTTGGGGTGGGCAACGGGGCGGTGTTCCAGCTGGTGGGCCGGCGCTTCCCGTCGCGGGTCGGTGCCATGACCGGCCTGGTCGGCGCGGCGGGCGGGCTCGGCGGCTTCCTCCTGCCCTTCGGCTTCGGGGCCCTCGAGGGGAGCACGGGCACCTTCGCCTTCGGCTTCCTGGCGGTCGCCGCCATCGCCGCCGGTGGAGCGCTGGTCGTCGCCAGGAGGACCTCGATCACCGCCCCACGCCCGACCCTCACCCCGGTGGGGGTGGCGGCGTGAGCCGGTCGGAGACCGGGATGCGGCAGCTCGTGGTTGCCGGGCACGGGATGGTCGGCCACCGCCTGGTCGAGGAGCTGGTCGAGGCCGGCGGCCTCGAGGGACCCGACGGGTGGGAGGTGACGGTCGTCGGCGAGGAGTCCCGGCCGGCCTATGACCGGGTGGCGCTCTCGTCGGCCTTCGCCGGTGCCGGCGAGGACCAGCTGACCCTGGTGTCCGACGGGTTCTTCGACACCCCCGGCCTGCGGCTGCTGGTGAACGAGGCCGTCGCCGCGGTCGACCCCGAGGCCCGCACGGCCACGACGACCTCGGGGCGGGTGCTGGCCTACGACCACCTGGTCCTGGCCACCGGCTCGCGGCCGTTCGTGCCCCCGCTGCCCGGCAAGGACCTGCCGGGCGTCTTCACCTACCGCACGCTCGACGACGTCGAGGCCATCACCGCATGGTGTGCCGGCCGGCGCACCGGCGTGGTGCTCGGCGGCGGGCTGCTGGGCCTGGAGGCGGCGAACGCCCTGCGGCTGCTCGGGCTCGAGGTGCACGTGATCGAGATGGCGCCCCGCCTGATGCCGGTGCAGCTGGACGACGGCGGCGCCGCCGCCCTGCGCACCCGGATCGAGGCCCTCGGCGTGCACGTCCACGTGGGGGCGTCGTCGCAGGCCATCCTGGCCGGGCCCGACGGGACGGTCTCTGGCCTGCTCCTGGCCGACGGCACCGAGCTCGCGGCCGACGTCGTGGTGGTCTCGGCCGGCATCCGCCCCCGCGACGACGTGGCCCGCGGCTGCGGCATCGACCTCCACGAGCGCGGCGGCATCCTGGTCGACGAGGCGTGCCGGACCAGCGACCCCGCCATCTCGGCCATCGGCGAGTGCGCGGTGGCCGCCGGCCGGGTGTGGGGCCTGGTCGCCCCCGGCTACAAGATGGCCGCCGCGGTGGCCGACCGGCTGACCGGCGGCGACGCCACCTTCGAGGGCGCCGACCTGTCCACCAAGCTGAAGCTGCTGGGGATCGACGTGGCCAGCGTGGGCGAGTCGCACGGCCCGGGCGCCATCCTCGACGACCCCGGCAGCGCCACGTACAAGAAGATCCGCGTCGACGAGGAGGGGCGCCTGGTCGGTGCGGTCCTCGTGGGCGACGCCTCGTCCTTCGGCGACCTGGTGCAGCTGCACCGCTCAGGGGTGGTGGTCGAGGACGTCCTCAGCCTCCTGGCCGGCACGGCGGCGCCGGCGGCCACCGGCCCGTCGGCCCTGGTCTGCTCGTGCAACAGCGTCACCACCGGGGATCTCGTCAGCGCCATCGAGGCCGACGGCATCTGCGACCTGGCCACGCTGAAGGCGTGCACCAAGGCCGGGACGGGCTGCGGCGGCTGCGTGCCCACGTTGAAGGGTGTGCTCGAGCGCCAGCTGGCCGCCCAGGGCGTTGCCGTGCGCCGGGGCCTGTGCGAGCACTTCCCCGACCGCTCCCGCCAGGACCTCTACGACATCTGCCGGATCGGGCGGGTGCGCACCTTCGCCGACCTCCTGGCCAGCCACGGCCAGGGGAAGCGGGGCTGCGAGATCTGCAAGCCGACGGTGGCGTCGATCCTGGCCTCGCTGGGCGGCGGCTACGTCCTCGACGGCGAGCAGGCCGCCCTCCAGGACACCAACGACTTCGCCTTGGCCAACCTCCAGCGCAACGGCACGTACTCGGTGGTGCCCCGCATGCCGGGCGGCGAGGTGACGCCCCGCCAGCTGATGGCCTGCGCCGAGGTGGCCGAGGACTACGACCTGTACGTGAAGGTCACCGGCGGCCAGCGCCTCGACCTGTTCGGGGCCAAGCTCGACGACCTGCCGGCCATCTGGGCTCGGCTGGGCCAGGCCGGCCTCGAGTCGGGCCACGCCTACGGCAAGGCCCTGCGCACGGTGAAGAGCTGCGTCGGCATCAACTGGTGCCGCTACGGCGTGCAGGACTCGACCGAGATGGCGAAGCTGCTCGAGCTGCGCTACCGGGGCCTGCGGTCGCCCCACAAGGTGAAGATGGCCGTGTCGGGCTGCGCCCGCGAGTGCGCCGAGGCCCAGTCGAAGGACGTCGGCGTGATCGCCACCGAGGCCGGGTGGAACCTGTACGTCGGTGGCAACGGGGGGTTCCGGCCCCGGCACGCCGACCTGCTGGCCGAGGGGCTGAGCGACGCCGAGCTGGTGCGGTCCGTCGACCGCTTCCTCCAGTACTACGTGCGCACCGGCGAGCGACTCGAGCGGACGGCGGCGTGGATCGAGCGGATCGACGACGGCATCGACCACGTGCGGCGGGTCGTGGTCGACGACAGCCTGGGCCTGGGCGCCGAGCTCGAGGCCCAGATGGCGGCCCACGTCGAGGGCTACGAGTGCGAGTGGGCGGCCACGCTCCGCCAGCCCGAGCGGCTGGCCCGGTTCCAGACCTACGTCAACGAAGGGGCTCCGACATGACCATCCTCGACCCGGCCACCACCGCTTCTGTCGGGACCACTCGGCCGCCCCGCGACACCTCCTCCCGACAGAACCGGTGGCAGGACGTGTGCGGCCTCGACGCGCTCACCGTCGAGCGCGGGGCGGCGGCGCTGGTGGACGGACGAGCGGTGGCCCTGTTCCGCCTGGACGACGACGAGGTGCTGGCCGTCGACGACGTCGACCCGTTCTGGGGTGTGCCCGTGCTGTCACGCGGCCTCGTCGGGTGCATCGGGGGCCGCGACACGGTGGCGTCGCCCCTGCTCAAGCAGCGCTTCGACCTCCGCACCGGCGACTGCCTCGACGACCCTGCGGTCACCGTGGCCGTGTGGCCCGTGCAGGTGCAGCAGGGACGGGTCGCGGTGGCCCCTCCCCCCTCGCTCGCTGGGCCGTGAGCGCTCGGGCCGCCGAAGGCCTCCCGCCGCGGCCAGAGAGCACCGTGCGCCGGCTCGACCCGACGCTGCTCCCCCTCCTCGAGGCCGAGCTCCGGAACGCGAAGCAGCTCACGGCTGTAGAACGTTTCAGTCAGCATGAGCACGACGGCCAGGGCCGGTACGCCGACCTGCTCCCGGCGTCACCACCCGGCCCCGGGCAGCAGTTCGCCTTTCTGGTCGACCTCGACGCCTGCACGGGGTGCAAGGCCTGCGTCACCGGCTGCCACAGCCTGAACGGGCTGGACACCGGCAGCGGCGAGACCTGGCGCCAGGTCGGCGACCTCGGCGCCCAGAACGTGACCAGCGCCTGCCACCACTGCGCCGACCCGGCCTGCCTGAACGGCTGCCCGGCCGAGGCCTACGAGAAGGATGCCCTGACCGGCGCCGTCGTCCACCTCGACGACGCCTGCATCGGCTGCAGCTACTGCACCATGACCTGCCCCTACGAGGTGCCGTCCTTCTCCGACCGGCTGGGGATCGTGCGCAAGTGCGACCTGTGCCACGGCCGCCTGTCGGCCGGCGAGGCCCCGGCCTGCGTGCAGGCCTGCCCCACGGAGGCCATCCGCATCCAGGTCGTCGACGTGGCCACGGCCGGGGCCTCCTGGGGCCTGGCGGCCGGGCCGGACGCTGGCCTGACCCGGCCGACGACGACCTACACCAGCGCCCGTTCCGCCGTCGACCGGCCGGCGGCCGCCGACCTGCGGCCCGTGCCCGCCTCCGGCCACCCGGCGCTCGCCGGGCTGCTCGTCCTGTCGCAGTGGGCGGCCGGGGCGGCGGCGGCCGGGCGTGGCGCCCTGGCCCTGGCCCTGGCCGCGTCCGCCGCGCTGGCCAGCATCTCCCACCTCGGGCGCCCCCTCCTGGCCTGGCGCGCCGTCCTCGGCTGGCGGCACTCCTGGCTGTCGCGCGAGGTGGTGGCCCTGGGCGCCTTCCTCACCCTGACCGCGGCGGCCACCGTGCAGGACGACTCGGCCGCCATGCACGTCGCCGCCGGTGCCGCCGGCGCCGCCGTCCTGGGGTGCTCGGCCGCCATCTACGGCGTGACGGGCCGCCGGTGGTGGCGCCTGCCCCGGTTGCTGGCCCTCTTCGGCTCGACGGCTCTGGTGGCCCTGCTGGCCGTGGCCGGCGCTCCCCTGGTGGTGGTGGCCACTGCCGCGCTGGGGAAGCTGGCGGTCGAGGGCGGCGTCGTACGCCATCGCACGGCGGCGCGAGGCGAGCTGTCCCGCACCGCCCGGCTGCTGGTCGGCCCCCTCGCCTCACAGGTCGGGCGCCGGCTGGCCCTGCTCGTCGTCGGCCTCGTCGCCCTCCCCGCGGTGGCCCCGGTCGGGATCGCCCTGCTCGTCTTCGGCGACCTCGTTGAGCGGGGGCTGCTGTTCCGGGCGGCCAGCCCGGACCGGATGCCGTGACCGCCCCGGTCCGCCCACCCGGGCGCGGCGGGCGCGCCGGCGAGCTGGCCCGCACAGCCGGACCCTTCGGCTTGGGCCAGATCCCCTCGCGCCTGCACCCCGAGGCCACCACCAGGCTCGTCTGCGGCTACTGCTCGACCGGCTGCTCGCTCGACGCCCACCTGCGCGACGGCCAGGCCGTGAACCTGACGCCGACCCGCACCTACCCGGTCAACGAGGGGTCGGCGTGCCCGAAGGGGTGGGACGCGCTCACCCCGCTGGCGGCCGCCGATCGGGCCACCACGCCGCTCGTGCACGGCCGGCCGGTGGGCTGGGACGAGGCCCTGGGGGCATTCGTCGACGGGTTCGGCGGCCTCCTCGACGAGCACGGGCCGGACAGCGTGGCCTTCCTCTCGACCGGCCAGATCACCAGCGAGGAGATGGCCCTGCTCGGCGCCGTGGCCAAGGTCGGCATGGGCTTCGTGCACGGCGACGGCAACACCCGCCAGTGCATGGCCACCAGCGTCGCCGCCCACAAGCAGTCGTACGGCTTCGACGCCCCGCCGTACACCTACGCGGACCTCGAGGAGTCCGACGTCGTGGTCCTCGTCGGGTCGAACCTGGCGGTGGCCCACCCGATCCTGTGGGAGCGGCTCAAGCGCAACCCCAACCGGGCCGAGGTGGTCGTGGTCGACCCTCGCCGAACCGAGACGGCGGCCGGCGCCACCCGGCACGTGGCCGTCGCCCCGAACGGGGACCTCGCCCTGCTCCTCGGGCTGCTCCACGTGGTCATCCGCGACGACCTCGTCGACACCGCGTTCGTCGGCGAGCACTGCACCGGCTACCAGGACGTCGCGGCGCTCGCCCGGCGGTGGCCACCCGTGCGGGCGGCCGAGGTGGCGGGCGTCACCACCAGCGAGATCGAGGAGCTCGCCCACCTGATCGGCCGGGGCCGGGCCGTCAGCTTCTGGTGGACGATGGGCGTGAACCAGGGCCACCAGGCCGTCCGCACGGCCCAGGCCATCATCGACCTGGCCCTGGTCACCGGGAACCTGGGCCGCCCCGGGACCGGTGCCAACTCGATCACCGGCCAGTGCAACGCCATGGGCAGCCGCCTGTGGTCGATGACCGCCAGCCTCTACGCCGGCCGCTCGTTCGAGGACGAGGCCCACCGCCAGGAGGTCGCCGGCATCTGCGGCTGGCCGGTGGAGCGCATCCCGTCACGGCCGTCGATGGCCTACGACCAGATCATCGACGGCATCCGCAGCGGGCAGGTCAGGGGCCTCTGGGTCCTGGCCACGAACACCGCCCACAGCTGGGGGGACCGGGGTGAGCTGGCCGGGCTCCTGGACAAGCTCGACTTCCTGGCCGTGCAGGACCTGTACGCCGACACCGACACGGCCGGCCACGCCCAGGTGTTCCTGCCGGCCGCCGGGTGGGGCGAGAAGGACGGCACGATGATCAACTCGGAGCGCCGGATCGGCCTGGTGAAGCAGGTCCGGCGGCCACCCGGCTCCGCCCTCCCCGACTTCGCCATCCTGCGCCTGCTGGCCCACGCCTGGGGCTGCGGTGACCTGTTCGACCGCTGGGCCACGCCGGAGGCCGTGTTCCGGACGATGGGCACGCTGTCGGCCGGCCGGCCCTGCGACCACTCGGGCGTCACCTCCTACCGCCAGCTCGACGACCTCGGCGGCGTCCAGTGGCCGGCGCCGGCCGGGACGGGCCCGTGGGAGGGCGAGCGGCGCCTGTTCGAGGACGGCCGCTCGTACCACCTGGATGGCCGCTTCCGCCTGGTGGCGGCCGAGCCCGAGCCATCGCCGACGCCGCAGACCGAAACGTTCCCGCTGACGTTGCTGACCGGTCGGGGCAGCACGGCCTCGTGGCACACCGAGACCCGCACCGGCCGCTCGCCCGTGCTGCGCCGGCTGCAGCCCGCCCACCTGCTGGTCGACCTGCACCCGGTCGACGCCTCCCGGCTCGGCGTGGCCGACGGTGACGAGGTCGAGGTGGCGTCGGCGTGGGGCTCGCTGCGGTGCAGGGCGCGGGTCGGCGGCGTCGTGCAGCCGGGCCACGCCTTTTTGCCCATGCACGACGCCGCCACCAACGGCCTGACCCACCCGGTGGTCGACCCGATCTCCCGCCAGCCGTCCTACAAGGACACGCCGGTGGCGGTGCGCCCGATCCGGCCCGGGCGCCGCTAGCGAGACTGCTTGCGGGCCGCCTTGGTGGCCTTCAGCGCCTGGTCCACCTCGAGCAGGTCGCCCTTGGCCTCGGCGGCATCCCGTTCGTGCTCCAGCGCCTCGGACTCGGCGGCCAGGCGGGTGGCCCGGGCCTGGCGCTCGTTGGCGTCCACGGCCTTTTGGCGGGCCGCATCGGCCTCGGCCGCGGCCTCCTCCTTGCGGCGAGCCGTCTCCTCGACCGCCCGCTTGCGATCGGCCTCCTCCTGGGCCAGCTTCGCCTTGCGCTCCTCCTGCTCGCGCTCGACCCGCTGGGCCCGCTCCTGCACCGTCTCCTGGCGGTCCTGGAAGCGGGCGTCGGCCTCCTGCCGGCGCCGCTCGGCGGCGGCCTCGAGCTCGGCGGCGTCGCGGAGCTGCTCGACCTTGCCCCGCTCGAGCATCGCCTCCTGCACCAGCTGGCTGTCTCCGATCAGCAGGCCGACGCCCTTCTTCACGCCGGCCTCGAACCCGTCGAAGGCGACCGCGGGAGGCCACTGGGTCCCCTGCTTGCCCACCACCATCTCGGTGGCGGTGAGCGGGAGCCTCACGACCGAGAGCCATGTCCGGACCACGGTCCTCGGGATGGCCTGCAACGACATCGTCATCTCCTTCAGCTCTGTGACCGCGACGCGGCCTCGTCCAGGGCGGCGGCGGCCTGCCGGGCCCGCTCCGCCTCGTCCTCGATGGCCGCCGCCTCGCGCTCGGCCTCCTGCTTCTCGGCCGCAGCCCGCACGGCCTCACCGGCGACGGCCCGCTGCTGGGCCTCCTCCTGCTGCTCGAGCGCCGCCTCCTTGCGGGCCGCATCCCGCTCGACGGCCGCCTCGGCCTGGCGCCGCTCCTGCTCGAGCTGCGCCTCACGGGTGACGGCCGCCTGCTCGGCAGCCAGCTCCTGGCGCTCGACGGCGTTCTCCTTCTCGGCCGCGACCAGCTCGGCCTCCCGGCGCTCCTGCTCGGCCCTGGCCTCGAGGTCGGCGGCCTCCTTGGCCGTCTCGGCCTTCTCCTCGTGGAGGCGGCCCTCCTGCTCGAGCTCGGTGTTGTTCAGCACCGAGCCGGCTGCCTGCTTGGCCTTGCCCAGCACCTTGTCCTTGAAGCCGCTCGCCTCGGGCGCGTCTGCCATCGGTTCTCCTTCGGGGGGTGGTGGCGGCGCCACAGCGCCGCGCCCTCCATACTTACCCAGCGGTAACTTCTCCCGCACGTGCCATCGGTCACAGCCGACCAGGCGCCGGGGTCGGCCGGTCCACGGCCGTGGACCATCATGGGCGGATGGGGCGAGGAACCGTTCGCGGCGTTCTGGTCGCCGTCGTCGTGCTCGCCTCGATGCTGGCCTGGCCGACGCCTGGACGGGCTGCGGGCTTCGCCGTCCGCCACCGCTCGGTCCTGCTGCCCGGGGTCGAGGTGCAGGGCCTGCGCGACGCCAACCTGTCGGTCGACGTGGGCCGGGTGGCTCGGGGCGCTCCCGTCCGCATCGAGGTGGCGGCGGCCGGTGCGGTGGGCGGCGGGATGGAGACGACGAGCGAGGTGTGCCGGCGGGTGGGCGGCATCCTGTGCGTCAACGGCGACTTCGCCGAGTGCCGCACCTGCACCACCGCGTTCGGCGGCATCGTCCACGACGGCGTGCTCCAGCGCTCGCCCGTGCCCGACCACGAGCAGCTCACGCTCGGCCCGGCCGGCCCGGCGTCGGGAACGCTCGGGTGGGGGGCCACCCTCGAGGCGACGGTCACCTACCTCGAACGGGCGCCACTGGTTGGCAGCCTCCTCCCACTGCCACCCACCGAACGGGTGGAGACGGTGCGTCTCGCCGTCGATGCCCTCAACCGGGGGCGGGGTCCCAACCAGGTGGTCCTCTACACGCCGCCGTGGGGGGGGAACACCATGACCAGGGGCGGCGACGAGGCGGTGCTGACCGGAGGCGCAGCCACGGTCGGGGCCAGCGTGGGCGTCACCCCGGTGGCGCTGCGGCCCGGTTCGGGCTCCACGGCCATCCCCGGCAACGGGATGGTGCTCTCGGCCGAGGGAGCGGGCGCCGGCCGCCTGCGAGCGTTCTGGGACACGGCGGCCGATCCCGCCGCGGCCCGCCGGTCGGTGGTGCTGCGAACCGGCGTGGACCGGCCGGCCGAGGAGTCCGTGGGCGGCCACCCCACCGTCCTGGTCAACGGGAGGACGGTGATCGGCGGCGCTCGCGAGCCCTTCGCCACCGGCCGGAACCCCCGCACCCTGGTGGGCTGGAACCCGGCCGGCGACCTGGTGCTGGTCACCGTCGACGGCCGCCAGCCCGGCCACAGCACCGGCGTCAGCCTCGTCGAGGCGGCCGACGTGCTGCGCCAGGTGGGGGCGACCAACGGGTTCAACCTGGACGGCGGCGGCTCGTCGACGTTCGTGTCGCTGGCCCAGGGCGGAGGCCGGGCACCACGGGTGCTCAACCGGCCGAGCGACGGGAACGAGCGCAGGGTGACCACGGTTCTGGCCGTCGTCCCGCTCGACGCCGGGGCCGTGGGTGTGGGCGTGCCGGTGGCGGCCCCGCCGCCGCCACCCGCGCCGCCCGGCCCGCCGCCGGCCGACGAGGCCTCGACCGACGGCCTGCCGGCCAAGGCCAAGGCTCCGGCCCCGACGACGACGGTCGCCCCGACCACCACCGCGGCGCCCGCCACGACGACGACCCTCCCGCCGCCCGTCCCGACCACCGAGCCGCCGACGGCGGCGGCGGTCGAGCTCGCTGCGCCGCCCCCTCCGCCGCCCCGACCGGGGAGGCCCTCGACGAGCGGGCCCGCCGCCGCCGCGGCGCTGGCCCTGCTGGCAGCCACCGCGGCCACGCTGCGCACCAGCCGGCGACGGGCCACCCGGCCCGGTGCGCCCGCCGCGCCTCGCCAGGACGCCCTGTGAGTCCGGCTGGGTAGTTTCGTGACGTGGGCGAGGACGACCTGCCGGCCCCACCCGACGCCAGCCGCCTCGCTCCGAACGAGCTGGTGGAGGTGCGGGACCGGCTGGCCGTCGGGGGCCTCCACGACGAGGGCCTGGGCCCGGGGATGGTGCTGGCCCCGGGTCAGGTCGACGCAGCCCGCCTGCCCCTGGTCCTCGCCGAGCTTCGTCACCGCAACGACACCCGCTCGCTCCTGACGAGGGTCTTCGCCTACGGCGACACCGTCTCCGCAGGCGAGCTGGAGGGCGCGCTGGGGGCCACCACGCTCGAACGGCTGGCGGCCTGCAACCTGCTCGGCCCACGCCGTCGGGCGACGTCGGGTGCCCGGTCCTCTGCGCCCCCTCGCCGGCCTGATCGTGGCCAGTGACCAGTCGGGCGCCACTGGGCACGCCGTCATGCCGCCGGGGCCGACCACGGCCAACCTGGCCCGCGCCCTCCCCCGCCCACCGCTGGGTCGGGTGCTGGACCTCGGGACCGGCTCGGGAGTCCTCGCCCTCCTCGGCGGGGATCGAGCCGACGGTGTACGTGCACGGGGGACCCCGGGGGGACGAGCTGGCGCTGCGCGCCCTCGCTGGGCTCGGCGACGTCCTCGCGCCGGGCGGGTAGGCGCTGCTGCGGTACGACGCCCCGGGCGCCCAGGAGGACGTGGCTGCACGGGTGCGGGCAACGGTGGCCGCCGACCTCGACGTGGTGTGTTCGGCTTCGCGACGGTGGGGCCCGACCTGATCGCCCTCGGCTACGCCGTGCTCGCCGACCCCACGATGGGTGGCCGCTACCAGGAGCAGGTGGCCCGGTACTGATGCCCACCAACGTCTGATCCCCGCTCCGCCGGCCGACCTTCCCCGGGTCCGCCGGTCACGGGGCGTCGAAGGCCACCCGCTCCCGGGTCGGGACCCGCCAGAGGATGTAGGCGGTGCCGACCAGGCCGAGGGCCACGACGCCGGCGACCAGGGGCGGCCGGTGGCGCAGAGCCAGCCCGCTGAGAACGATCGCCGCCCACATCGTGGCCAGGGCCACCACCTTGACCCGGCGCGGCATCCCGAGCCCGGCCCGGTGGTCGCGGACCAGCGGCCCGATCCTGGGCAGGTCCAGCACCCACCGCTCGAACCGCGGGCTCGATCGGGCGAAGCAGGAGGCGGCCACGATGAAGAACACCGTCGTCGGCAGCCCCGGCACCACGATCCCGATGCCGCCGAGCCCCACCGCCACCATGCCCACCGCCAGCCAGACGACCCGCGACAGGCCGCTCCGCACGACCGGAGCGGGTGTCGGCGTGGCCGGCTCGGTCATCGCAGCAGGTGGGAGATGTCCTGCACCAGCAGCACCGTCAGAAGGCAGATGACGCCAAAGGCGACGAGGGAGACCGGCCACCGCCACCGGTGGTCGACCGCGAAGAAGCGGCGGATCGTGAACACGTCGCAGACGATGGCGAACGAGCCGATGACGAGCCCCACCACGGGGCCGACCCCCGTGGCAAACCCGACCGCCGGTGCCACGAAGGGGAAGATGACGTAGGTGAGCGTGCACCGCACGGCCGAGATGAGCATCGACCGCTGGAAGGACCCGTAGGCCGACCCCGACGCCGAGGTCAGGGAGGCCGGACGCTCCCGGATGCGCAGGACCTTCCGCACGACCCGGTCGGCGGGCGAGCGTGAGGCGGCGCCCGGCCCGGCGGGCCCGCCGTGGCCGGCTGGGCAGGTGGCGGCAGCCGGGGCGTGAGCCACCGGGCAGCGGCCAGCGGGAGCCTCGGCCACCGGACCAGCGTCGACCTCGGCCGGCGGTGGGCCTCCTGCGAGCTCGTCCTCGGCGGGTGCCGGTTGCATCGGGGCCAAGCCTACGGAGGGGGGCCACTGACGGCCAGACGCGAGGAGGCCCTCCCGGACGGGAGGGCCTCCTCGTGCGCAGTGCGCTGGCTGAGGTGCGAAGCAGGGCTGCGCCCGCGTCCAGTGCGTGGCATCCAACCAGTGTGCCCTGCTGTGTCCGAGTACGTCAGTGGCGGCCCTTACGTCCGGGAGCGACCCGGTGATCTCTTACGTCCGGGAGCGAACCCGGTGATCAGAGGGTCGAGCGCCTCCGCCGGTCCGCCGCCAGGCCGATCAGCCCGAGGAGGATCATCCCCAGGCCGAGGCCCAGGTGCAGGAGGTTGTCGGCGTCGTTGAGCGGGAGGAAGTTGGCCTCGCTCTCCTCGTCGACCAGGAACCCGTAGGCGACCACGCCGAGGTAGACCACACCGCCCCCGAGGAGGTAGGCCTTGGCCGAGCTGGCCCGGGCGGCCGCCAGGAGCCCGACGGCGAAGAGCAGGTGGACGATGTTGTGGAGGATGCTGACCCGGAACAGGTCCAGCAGCTCGGCCTTCGAGTCGGTCCCGTACAGCTCGAGCTGGTCGTACATCGCGGTGACGCCCGGGATGAAGCCGGCCACGCCGGTGAGCAGGAAGGTCAGCCCCATGATGGCGGCGAAGATCTGCAGGAGCGAGCGGCCAGCCGCCCTCGACGCCGGCGGGCGCTCCGGCTGGCGCTCCGGCTGGCGCTCCGGCT
>JAUJNH010000011.1:0-54779 GCA_030448245.1 Acidimicrobiales bacterium | reverse complement strand
GCCGCCCTCGACGCCGGCGGGCGCTCCGGCTGGCGCTCCGGCTGGCGCTCCGGCTGGCGCTCCGGCTCCCGCTCTGGCGCGGGAGCCCGCCTGCCCTTCTTCGACTCCGGCTTGGCGACGCCGGGTCCGCGGTACTGGTAGGCCATGGTCGTGCTCCTGTTCGACGGGGACGAAGGCGGTCTACCAGTCTCTAACCCGTACGAACCGACCTCAACCGCTCAGCGGGCCTCGCGGAGCGCTCGCACGTCGTCCAGCTGGGTGCGCAGCCACCGGGCGACGTCGTTCTGGCGCACCTGGGCCGCGCAGCGGGCCAGCCGGTCCCGGCGGTCGTCGCCGCCCATCATGAGGGCCTCGAACAGGGCGTCGGCCTGCTGCTGGATGTCGAACGGGTGCAGGGTGACGGCGTGCTCGCCCAGCTCCTCGTGGGCGCCGGCGTTCTCCGAGAGCGCCAGCACCCCGTCGCGCTGGTTGACGAGGACGGCTTCCTTGGCCACCAGGTTCATCCCGTCGGACACCGGGTTGACCATCAGCACGTCGTACAGCTTGTAGGCGGCCACCACCTCGTCGAAGTCGCCCTCCAACCCGAGCTGGATGGGCTGCCAGTCGCTCGTCCCGTGCTTGAGGTTGACATCGGCCACGAGCCGCCGGATGCGCTCGAGGTACTCGACGTACTGGGGGACGTCGCCCCGGCTCGGCTGTACGAGGGCCAGGAAGGTGACCCGCTCGGCCAGCTCTGGATGGTCGTCGAGCAGAGTGTCAAAGGCGCGGAACCCCCGCAGGATGTTCTTGCTCGGGTCGCTCCGGTCGACCCGCAGGACCAGGTGGTCACGGCGCCGCTCGGCCAGGCGCCGCTCGTGGTCGGCCACCGCCGGCGAGGCGGCCGTGGCCCCGAGCTCGTCCGGGTCCACCGAGATGGGGTACCAGCGGGCGGCCACCGTCCGGTCCCCCGCCGTCACGGTGAAGCGGTCCAGGTCGACCTCCAGCCCCAGAAGCTCCTGGCATCCGAGGACGAAGTTCCGGGCCGAGCGCTGCAGGTGGAAGGCCACGACGTCGTTGCCCAGCAGCCCGTTGAGCACGCTCGCCCGCATGGCCGGCGGCAGGACCAGCCAGGCCTCCGGGGCGGGCCACGGGATGTGGACGAAGTGGTGCAGGAAGACCTCGGGGCAGCGGGCCCGCACCCGCTCGGGCATCACGTAGAAGTGGTAGTCCTGCACCATCACCGTGGCCCGGCCGCCCCGGGCCTCGACCTCCTCGACGACCGCATCGGCCACGAGCTCGTTGACGGCCACGTAGCCGTCCTCGAACGCGTCGATCTCCCGGCGGGTGATGTCAGGGGTTGAGCCCAGGTCCCACAGATGGTGCTGGATGAACCACAGCAGCGGGTTCGACACGACGGCGTAGAACTGGTGCTGGGCCTCGGCGTCGAGCTCGACCATGCGCAGGCGCAGCCCGGGCCCGACCCCCTCCTCCTCGAACGCGGCCCCGTTGTGCTCGCGGGAGACGGCGGCGTCCTCCTCGCTGAGGGCGGTGCACACCCACACGGCGTCGTCGAGGTGACCGGCCAGCCCGGCCAGCGCGGTGACCAGGCCACCGTGGCCGGGCTTGGCCGTGCGCTCGTCGCCGTCGCGGCTGTACTGGATGGGACCCCGGTTGGAGACCAGGACCAGCGGGTCCTGGCCCCCCTCGGGCCGGTCCGCCACTCAGCCCTGCTTGGCCTGGATGAGGTGGTAGAGCAGGATGAGCTGGGTCAGAGCCAGCGGCTCGTCGCGGGTGTCGGGGTCGATCCTGCCGAGCGCGTCGGGCACCGGCTCGTCGAGGCCGAGCTCGTCCCAGATCGCCTGCTCGACCTCCTTGGTGACCTCGCGCTCGGCGTAGGAGTGGATGTGGAGGGCGTCGACCGGTTTTCCGTCGTCGTCGCGGATGAGCTTGAGGTGCATGGCCTGGCGGTGGTCGTCGCTCAGGATGCTGGTGAGGTCGGGATGGCTGATGGTGGGGCGCAGGAGGAGCGTGGCGCTGAGGGGGTCGGTGGCCGACTCGCCCCGCTCCTCGATCGGGGCGAAGCGGACGACGATGTCGGCGCGCGCGCGCTGCGGGCGGATGAACTCCTCCGACTCGGGCTCGCGCTTCTTCAGGTCCTCGCGGACCTGCTCCTCGGTGTACCCCCGCTTCTTGGTGTCCCGGCTGAGCTTCCACTGGATGCGGATCTCCTCGGGCGGGTTCAGGTACACGGTTGCGTCGAAGCAGGCGATCGACGTCTTGGTGTGGAGCGGGAGGAGCCCTTCGACGATGACGAACTCCCGGGGCTCGACGTACTCGGGACGCCCGAGCTGGCCGGTGTCGTGGTCGTAGACGGGCTTGAGGATGGGCTGGCCCAGGGCGAGGTGCTGGAGGTGCTGCTCCATGATGTCGATGTAGTTGCACTCGGGGTGCAGCGGGGTGAAGGGCAGCCCCTTGCGCTCCTCCCGGTCGTAGCGGTGGTAGTCGTCGACCCCGATCGAGGTGATGCGGTCGCGGCCCAGGGCGTCGACCAGCCCGGCCGTGATCGTGGTCTTGCCGGTGCCGCTGTCACCCGCTATCGCCAGCATGATCGGCCGGTTCGCGGTGCCGTCGCCGGCCTGGCCGGCGCGGGCCATGTTCATCTGCTTGTCCGGCATGTCTGCCTCCGGTCTAGGAGTCAAGCGGGATCTTCTCGTCCTTGCCGATGACGACGATGCCGTTGTCGGACACGGTGAAGCGCTGGCGGTCCGCCTCGGCGTCGACGCCGATCCTCGTGCCGCCCGGCACGTCCACGTTCTTGTCGAGGATGGCGTTGCGCACCACGGCGCCGGGGCCCACGACCACGTCGTGCAGCAGCACCGAGCGCTCGACGACGGCGCCGGGGTGGATGCGGACGCCGGGCGAGATGACCGACCCCTCGACGGTCGCGCCCGAGATGATGGCGCCGGAGCAGACCATCGAGCCGAGCACCTTCCCGCTGCCTTCGGCGCCGAGGACGAACTTGGCGGGGGGGTACGGCGGGCCCGAGGTGAAGATCGGCCACCGGTCGTTGTAGAGGTTGAAGCTGGGCTCCGCCGAGACCAGGTCCATGTGCGCGTCGTAGTAGGCATCGAGGGTGCCCACGTCGCGCCAGTAGCCGTGGTCGCGCTCGGTCTCGCCCGGGACCTTGTTCTTGGTGAAGTCGTGGACGTGGGCCACGCCCTGGTCCACCAGCATCGGGATGAGGTCGCCGCCCACGTCGTGCTTGGAGTCCTCGTTGCCAGCGTCGATGGTGACCGCCTCGGCCAGGGTCGAGGCCGAGAACACGTAGTTGCCCATGGATGCGAACACCCGGTCCGGGTCGTCGGGCAGCGGCTCGGGGTCCGACGGCTTCTCCAGGAAGGTGCGGATCTGCGTGCCCTCACCCGGCTCGATGACCCCGAACTGGTCGGCCTGGTCGATGGGGACCCGCACCCCCGCGACGGTGACCCCGGCGCCGCTCTCGATGTGCTGCTCGACCATCTGGCGGGGGTCCATCCGGTAGATGTGGTCGGCGCCGAAGACGCAGATGTACTCGGGCCGCTCGTCGGCGATCAGCTTGAGGTTCTGGTAGATCGCGTCGGCCGACCCGGAGAACCAGTGCGGGCCCCGCCGCATCTGGGCTGGAACCGGGCTCACGTAGTTCCCGAGCAGGGGCGACAGCCGCCAGGTGCGGGAGATGTGCAGGTCGAGGCTGTGGCTCTTGTACTGGGTGAGGACGACGATCTTGAGGTAGCCGCCGTTGGCCAGGTTGGACAGGACGAAGTCGACGAGCCGGTAGTGGCCGCCGAAGGGGACGGCGGGCTTGGCTCGGTCTTCGGTGAGGGGTGCCAGGCGCTTGCCCGCCCCCCCGGCCAGCACCAGCGACAGGACCCGAGCGTCGGCCACGGGTGCACCGTATCGCTCCCCCCGGGGCCGCGCGCCTGGCGGCTTCGCTGCGGAATACGCCGCGCCGGCCCAGCCGTTCTTCCGTTCGATGGACGCCACTGTGCCCACGCGCCACTGGCACCCGCTGGACGACGGCCGTGTCCAGTGCGACGTGTGCCCGCGGGCCTGCAAGCTGCGCGACGGCCAGCGGGGGCTGTGCTTCGTCCGGGCCAGGGAGGGTGACGAGGTCGTCCTCACCACCTACGGCCGTTCCAGCGGCTTCTGCGTCGACCCCGTCGAGAAGAAGCCGCTGAACCACTTCCTGCCCGGCACGTCGATCCTCTCGTTCGGCACCGCCGGGTGCAACCTGGCCTGCCGCTTCTGTCAGAACTGGGACATCTCCAAGTCGAAGGAGATGGACACCCTGGCCGACGCCGCCTCGCCCGAGGGCATCGCCCGGGCGGCCAAGCAGCTGGGCTGCCGCAGCGTGGCCTTCACCTACAACGACCCCACGATCTTCCTCGAGTACGCCATCGACGTGGCCGATGCCTGCCACGACATCGGGGTGAAGGCCGTGGCGGTGACGGCCGGCTACATCTGCCCCGAGCCCCGGGCCGAGCTGTACGGCCACCTCGACGCGGCCAACGTCGACCTCAAGGGGTTCACCGAGGACTTCTACCGCCACGTGTGCGGCGGCGAGCTGGGGGCGGTGCTGGAGACGCTCGAGTACCTGCACGAGACCGGCGTCTGGTTCGAGCTGACGACCCTGCTCATCCCCGGTCTCAACGACAGCGACAGCGAGATCGACGCCATGACGAGGTGGGTGGTGGAGCACCTGGGCCCCGACGTGCCCATGCACTTCACGGCGTTCCACCCGGACTTCAAGATGCTGGACCGGCCGCCGACCCCGCCCGAGACGCTGACCCGGGCCCGCCGCATCGCCCTGGCCAACGGCGTGCGCCACGCGTACACGGGCAACGTGCACGACACAGCCGGGCAGAGCACCTTCTGCCACCACTGCGGAGACCGGCTGATCCAGCGCGACTGGTACCAGCTGGGCGACTACCGGCTCGACGACGCCGGCCACTGCGCGCGCTGCGGGACCCGCCTGCCGGGCGTGTTCGACGGGCCGGCGGGCGGGTGGGGCCCCCGGCGCCAGCCGGTCATCCTGGGTCGATCCGGTTCAGGAGGTCGGTGATGAGCGAGCTCTCGATCCGGCCGCCTGCGGTGGCCGGCACCTTCTACCCGGCCAGGCCCGACGCCCTGCTCGAGGCGATCCGTGCCTCGTTCGCCGACGCCCGCCCGCCGGCGCTGGACGGCGGGGCGGCGCCAAAGGCGCTCGTGGTGCCCCACGCCGGCTACGTCTACTCCGGCCCCGTCGCCGCGTCGGCCTACCTTCGCCTCGGCCCGGGACGGGACGTGATCCGGCGGATCGTCCTGCTGGGGCCCAGCCACCGCTTTCCGCTCGATGGGCTCGCCGTGCCGAGCAGCGACGCCTTCCGGACCCCGCTCGGGCTGGTCTCGGTGGCCGACGAGGCTCGCCGGGCGGTGCTGGCCGTCCCTCACGTGACCGTCACCGACGCGGCCCACGCCGCCGAGCACAGCCTCGAGGTGCAGCTCCCCTTCCTCCAGGTGGTGCTCGACTCGTTCGAGGTGCTGCCGCTGGCCGTGGGGCGCGGCCCGGCCGAGGACGTGGCCGAGGTGCTCGACGCCGTGTGGGGCGGCCCCGAGACGGTGATCGTGGCCAGCACCGACCTCTCGCACTACCGGCCGTACGACGAGGCCCGCGAGCTGGACCAGCGGACGGCCACCGCCATCGCGGCAGCCGACCTCGAGTCCGTCGGTGACCGGGCAGCCTGCGGGGCGCACGCACTGCGGGGCCTGCTGGCCGCCGCTCGCGCTCGGCACCTGACGGTGGAGCAGCTCGACCTGCGGAGCTCCGGTGACACCGCGGGCGACCGGGACCGGGTGGTGGGCTATGGCGCCTTTGCCATCGCCTGACCTCTCGCTGCCGGCGCCCGAGGCGGCCATCCTCCTCGATCTGGCCGAGGCCGCCGTCGTCGACGGCCTGCGGGGGCGGCCGCTGGCGCGGCCCGGCACCAGCGAGCTGCCGCCGGCGCTGCGGGAGCCTCGAGGCGTCTTCGTCACCCTGACCGTGGACGGCGAGCTCAACGGCTGCATCGGGACCATCGCCACCGACGAGCCCGTCGGCCGGGCGGTGGCCCGGTGCGCCCGGTCGGCCGCCTTCGCCGACCCGCGGCTCCCCCGGCTGCGGCTGGGCGACTACGACGGGCTCACCATCGAGGTCTCGGTGCTTTCACCCCTGGCGCCCATCCCCGCCGCCTCCCGGCAGGAGGTCCTGGATCAGCTCCGGCCCGGTGTCGACGGCCTCCAGATCGCCGCCGGCACCCGCCACGGCCTGTTCCTCCCCTCGGTCTG
The DNA here is from genome assembly GCA_030448245.1 of Acidimicrobiales bacterium. Lineage (GTDB taxonomy): Bacteria > Actinomycetota > Acidimicrobiia > Acidimicrobiales > JAUJNH01 > JAUJNH01. The sequence goes on along the minus strand of JAUJNH010000011.1, from coordinate 48,458 downwards.
GGCCAAGCTCCCCGACCGGACCGACTTCCTGGACCACCTCCAGCGCAAGGCCGGCCTCCCGCCGGGCACGTGGCCGCCGGGCATGCGAGCGTGGCGCTTCACGGCCGACAAGCTGTCCCGCCGTGCCGGTGACCGGCCCGAACGGGTGGCCGGTTCCGGGTACGACCCTCGACGTGGCTGAGAGCGTGGTGGAGGTGCCGCTCGGGGAGCTCACCTTTCCCGTGCGCACGGCCGGGCTCGACAACCACGAGACGGTCATCTTCCTGCACGGGTTCCCGCAGACCTCGGCGATGTGGTCGCCCTACCTGGCCCGCCTCTCGGCCGCCGGCGTGGGCGCCGTCGCCGCCGACCAGCGGGGCTACGCGGCCACCGCCCGGCCCACCGACGTCGACCAGTACGGCCTCGATCTCCTCGTCGCCGACGTGCTCGGGATCGCCGACGGCCTCGGCATCGAGGGCTTCCACCTCGTCGGCCACGACTGGGGCGGGCTCGTCGGCTGGGCGCTCGCCGCCGCCCACCCCGACCGGCTCCGCAGCCTGACCTCGGTGTCGACACCCCACCCTCGGGCCTTCGCGTCGTCACTCTGGCGCAGCTCCCAGCTGGGGCGGTCGTGGTACCTGGGGCTGTTCCAGGTCCCCCAGGTCCCGGAGCGCCTGCTGACGCTCCGCGACGGGACGCTCCTGCGGCGCATGCTGCGCGGCACGGGGCTTCCCGCGGCCAGCGCCGCCGGCTGCGTCGAGGCCATGCTGCGACCGGGGGCGCTGGCGGCAGCGATCAGCTACTACCGAGCCCTGACGCCCCGCCGCGCCGCGGCCGTCGGGTCGATCACCGTGCCGACCCTCTACGTGTGGGGCACCAACGACATCGCGCTCGGCCCGGTGGCGGCCCGGGCCACCGCTGCGCAGGTCGAGGGGCCGTATCGCTTCGAGGTGATGGACGGCGCCGGCCACTGGATCCCGGACACCCGGATCGACGAGCTGACCGACCTCATCCTCCAGCACGTCCGCGCCATCCCGGCATCGCCGGCCTAGGCGAAACGTCACCGCGGTCGCCGCTCGTCGGCGGCCCGCGAGGCGGCGTCACGTCGCCAGGAAAAGGTCCTGCGGCAGGAAGGCCGACACGACCCAGTTCGGGGCGTCGACGACCTCGCTGATCCGCAGGTCCACGGCCACCGAGCACAGGGCGTAGGCCGCTTCGGGCGACAGGCGGTGCCGCCGCTCGAGGTAGGCGATCATGCGCTCGACGCTCTGGCGGGTGGCCGCCATCAGGTCGGGGCCGATCCCGGTGGTCGCGTGGTAGCCCGCCGCCGCAGCCGTAGGCCGCTCGAGGGGTCGGGTGACGTCGAACTCGGGGGTGTCGATGGCGAGATCCCGGCGAACGGACAGCCGCAGCGACACCGTCATCGACGCCTCGATCGCCGTGCCGCACACCTCACCGTCGCCCTGGGCCGCGTGGGTGTCCCCCACGCCGAAGAGCGCCCCTTCGACCTCGATGGGCAGGTAGAGGGTGGAGCCGGGACCCAGCTGGCGGGTGTCCAGGTTGCCCCCCACCCGCCGAGGGGGCAGGACGCTGTGGGTCCCCGCTTCGGCCGGCGCCACGCCGAGGACCCCGCAGAACGGTGCCAGCGGCACCGTGATCCCGTCGGCGAAGACCGCTTCCCCGCCGTCGAGCTCCCAGACGTGGAGCCACGGGTCGGGGAACTCGTCGGCCAGCAGGCCGAAGCCCGGGATGAGGGCCGTCCAGCCGTGGCGGCCCGGCTCGACGGCGAGGATCTCGACCTGCAGCACGTCGCCGGGCCGGGCGCCCGTGACGAAGACCGGCCCGTTGACCGGGTTGGCCCGCTCGAGGTCGAGCTCGGCCACCGAGGCAGAGGTGGAGCCGGGCCCGAGCTGGCCGCCCGACGCGTCCTGGGTCTCGACCGTGAGCTCGGCCCCGGAGGCGACCGTGAGGAGCGGGGGGCGGTCCCGGTCCCATCCGTGGTGCACGTCGGCCCGGGCCAGGTGCAGCGAACCGGTCCCCACGTCGGAACGATAGGGGACGAGGCCCTGCGTGGAAGGGGGCGGTCAGGCCACGGCGTCGAGCAGCCCGACCACGGCCGGCTCGACCTGAGGGGCCAGCCTCGAAGCGGCGGTCGACACCAGCCAGCCGAACAGCTGGGCCTGCTCGAACCGGGCGGTCAGCAGCTCCGGATGCCACTGGACCCCCAGCTGGGGCCGGTCGACGCTCTCGATGGCCTCGACCACCCCGTCGGGCGACCAGGCGACCGGGCGCAGGCCGACGCCGATCTGGTCGACCGCCTGGTGGTGGAGGCTGTTGACGCCGAGCGGCCCTGCCCCGGTGATCGAGGCCAGCAGGCTCGCCGGCTCCAGGTCGACCGGGTGCACCGTGCCGCTCTCGCGCTCGGTGTCGCGGTGGGGGCTGTCGGTGCTGTCGGGGAGGTGCTGGAGCAACGTTCCGCCGGCGGCCACGTTGAGGAGCTGGGCGCCCCGGCAGATGCCGAGGATCGGCAGGACGGCGGCATCAGCCGCGGCGACGAGCGCCATCTCCCAGCAGTCGCGGGCCGAGTCGACACCGGTGTCCTCCGGTCGGGGCTCCCGGCCGAAGCACCAGGCGGCCACGTCGCCGCCGCCCGTGAGGAGCAGCCCGTCGAGCCCGGCGACCACGTCGATGGCATCCGCTTCCTCGAGCACGGGAAGCACGAAGGGGAGCCCGCCGGCCTGCTTGACAGCGTCGCAGTACACGAGGTTGACCTGCTCGACCAGGCGAGGCCCATCCAGGCTGCGGATGCTCGTGACGCCGATGCGGGGCCTCATGGGCTGAGGGTACGCCACCCCGTGTTTCGAAGCCATTACAGGCTGGGGACCGTCAGGTCACAACTCGTGGGTCTGGAGCCACAGCTCGAGCAGGCCCAGCTCCCACAGCTTGTTGTAGCGCAGGGTGGTCAGCTCGTTGGGCTGGGACAGCAGGTGCTCGACGTGCCCCTCGTCGAACAGGCCGCGGTGGCGGGCGGCCGGCGAGTGGAGGGCGTCCCGGAGGAGGTCGACGTAGGGGCCCTCGAGGTGGATGAGCGGTGGGACCGGGAAGTACCCCTTGGGGCGGTCGATGACCTCGGTCGGCAGCACCCGGCGAGAGACCTCCTTCAGGATGCCCTTGCCGCCCTGCGCCACCTTCAGCGCCGCCGGGCACGCCCCGGCCAGCTCGACGAGCTCGTGATCGAGGAACGGCACCCTGGCCTCGAGGCCCCACGCCATGGTCATGTTGTCGACGCGCTTGACGGGATCCTCGACGAGCATCACCTCGGTGTCGAGGCGCAGGGCCCGGTCGACGGCGGTCGCCGCTCCCGCTCGCTCGAAGTGCTCCCGGATGAACTGGCGGCTGACGTCGGCCGGCAGCTGGTGGTCTGGGCTCAAGACGGCGGCTATCTCGGCGTGGGTGCGGTCGCAGAAGACCGAGGAGTAGCGGTCGACCCCCAACGTCCGGTCCTCGAACAGCGGCTGGTACCAGTGGTAGCCGGCGAAGACCTCGTCGGCGCCCTGGCCCGACTGCACGACCTTGATTGAGCGTGCCACCTCACGCGAGAGGAGGAAGAAGGCCACCACGTCGTGGCTGACCATCGGCTCGTTCATGGCCTCGACGACCGCGGGCAGGGCGTCGAGGACCTCGCCCGTCGGCACGAAGATCCGGTGGTGGTCGGTGCCGAACTGCTCGGCGATGACGTCGGACCAACGGAACTCGTCGCCCTCCTCGTCGCCGATGGTCTCGAACCCGATGCTGAACGTCGACAGGTCCTTCTGGCCGGCCTCGCTCAGCAGGGCCACGATCAGGCTCGAGTCGAGACCGCCAGAGAGCAGCACCCCCACCGGCACGTCCGACTCCAGGCGGCGCCGGACCGCCTCCTGGAGCCCAGCCATCACCGCGTCCTCCCAGTCGGCCCCGTCCCACCCGGCCCGGCTGTCGTCGGGCTCGCACCGCAGCTCCCAGTACCGCCGCTGGTGACGGGTCCCGTCGGGCTCGACCGTCAGGATCGTGGCGGGAGGGAGGCGCTTCACGCCGGAGAGGAGCGTGCGCTCGCCGGGGACGACCGCGTGGAAGGTGAGGTAGTGGTGCAGGGCGACGGGATCGACCGTGGTGTCCACCTGCCCGCCGGCCACCAGGGCGGGCAGGGTCGAGGCGAAGCGGACGCCGCCGGGCATCTCGCTCAGGTAGAGGGGCTTGACGCCCAGGCGGTCCCGAGCGAAGACGGCGCGGCCCGAGTCGCGCTCGACGATGCACAGGGCGAACATCCCGATCAGGTGGTCGACGAAGCCCTCGCCCCAGTGGTGGTACGCCTTGAGCAGGACCTCGGTGTCACTGGTCGAGAAGAAGCGGTAGCCGGCGGCCTCCAGCTCGCGCCGCAGCGCCCGGTGGTTGTAGATGCAGCCGTTGAAGACGACCACCAGGCCGAGCTCGGGGTCGAACATCGGCTGATCTCCCCGGCGGGACAGGTCGATGACGGCCAGCCGCCGGTGGGCCAGCGCCACCGGGCCGTAGCTCCAGACCCCGGAGCCGTCGGGGCCGCGCGGCTCCAACGTGGAGGCCATGCGCAGCGCCGCCTCGACATCGGCCGGGCGGCCGTCGGCCCGCAGCTCGCCAGCGATCCCGCACACGGTTTCAGGCCCTCATCCCGGGGCGCCGACTCGGGTCTCCGGGAAGAGCAGGTCGACGAAGCGCTCCGCGGTCGGGTTCGGCTCGTGGTTGGCCAGACCGGGCTGCTCGTTGACCTCGATGACGACGCCCCCGGGAGCGTCGACGGCTTCGACGATGAGGTCGACTCCGGCCACGGGCAGGTCGACAGCCTCGGCCGCCGCCACCGCCAGCTGCCCGAGCCCGGGGTGGAGGCCCGGCGTGACGTCGTCGATGGTGCCGCCGGTGTGGACGTTGGCGGTCCTGCGCACCGTGACCACCACCCCATCCGGAACCACCTCCTCCATGTCGTCGAAACCGGCTGCCCTGAGCGTGTCCCGGGTCACCCCGTCCAGCGGGACCGTCGCCGTCGCCCCCATCGCCACGGTCCGCTCCTCGTTGTAGCGGGCGATCAGCTGGCCGAGCGTGTGCGACCCGGTCCCGGTGACCATCGGGGGCCTCCGGACGGCCGCCGCCACCACCTCGTGGTCGATCACGACCACACGGAGGTCCTCGCCCTCGCAGCGTTTCTCGAGCAGCACGTCCGGCCAGTGCTGGCGGGCGAGGTCGGTGGCGCAGTGCAGGGCCGGCGCCGTCGTCACCCCGACGGTGATCCCCCGTCCCCCCTCCCCTCGCGACGGCTTGACCACCAGGTCGAGGTGGCGGTCGAGGAAGTCCTGGTCGGCCTGGTCGAAGGTGGCGGCCTGCCCGGGAGCGACCGGCAGGCTGGCCTGCTCGAGCGCCCGCCGGGTGAGGAGCTTGTCGTCGCAGCGGCGGAAGGCGACGGCGGTGGTGAGCTCGGACAGTGACTCGAGGGTGGTGACGGAGCGGCTGCCGAACCGCAGGCACAGCTCGCCGAGCGAGGGATCGACCACGTCCACCGCGATCCCCCGAGCCAGCGCCTCGTCGACGATCACCCGGGTGTGCTGGTTCAGCTCGTCGTAGCCGCCGGGCTGCGGCGACACCGCTCCCCCCTCGATCGCCACGTGGCGGTTGTAGCACCGCTCGTGCACGCGCCAACCCTGGCCCACAGCGGTGAAGATCGTGTTTCAGACCGGTGAAGGACGGGTGACTTCGGTCGCCTGCGATTGACCGGGACCGACCCGCGGGTCCAGCGTTGAGGGAGTGTCGAGCCGCGGAACGGAGTCGTGAGCGACGTCCTCACGCTGGGCGTCGAGGAGGAGTACCTCGTCGTCGACGGGTCCTCGGGCGCGCTGGTCCCCCGGTCCGACCAGCTGGAGCCGCACGCCAAACGCCAGATGGGCGACGCGGTCACCACCGAGCTCAACCTGTGCCAGATCGAGGTGGCCACCCCGGTGTGCCGAACCCTCGACGACGTCCGGGACCACCTGAGCACGCTTCGACTCCAGCTGTCGAAGGCGGCCGAGGAGACGGGCTTCGGGGTGGCCGCCGCCGGCACCCACCCGTTCAGCCTGTGGCAGGACCAGCAGGTCGACCTGCGCAAAGACCGGTACCGGCGGATGGTCGAGAACTACCAGCTGATCGCCCGTCAGCAGGTGATCTGCGGGTGCCACGTGCACGTGGGGATCGCCGACCCGAATCTGGCCGTCGGGGCGATGACCAGGGTCCGGCCCTGGCTCCCGGTCCTGCTGGCCCTCTCGGCCAACTCGCCCTTCTGGCAGGGCGCGGACACCGGGTACGCCAGCTACCGCACCCAGGTGTGGCAGCGCTGGCCGACCTGCGGGATGCCACCAGCGATGACCACCCGGGAAGAGTTCGACGCGCTGGTAGCGAAGCTGCAGGAGATCGAGGCCATCGAGGACGCCACGTTCCTCTACTGGTACGTCCGACCTTCCTCGCGCTTCCCCACCCTCGAGTTCCGCGCCGGCGACGTGTGCCTCACCACCGACGAGGCGGTGGCGATGGCCGGCCTCGTCCGGGCGCTGGCCTGGACGGCGGCCGCCGAGGTCCGGGCCGGGAGGTCGCCGGCAGCACCGCCCCACGAGGTGCTCGACGCTGCCATGTGGCGGGCCTCACGCCACGGCCTCGACGCCACGCTCGTCTCCCAGGTGAGCGCGGCACCCCGTCCGGCCGCCGCCGTCGTGGGCGAGTTCCTCGACCACGTGCGCGAGGGCCTCGAAGCCCACGGCGACTTCGACGAGGTGACCGAGCTGGTGACCGCGATCCTGGCCCGGGGCAACGGCGCCAACCGGCAGCGTGCGGTCCACGCCCGCCGCGGCTCGGGCGTCGACGTCGTCGCCCGCGTCTTGGAGGAGACGTCCCCCGGCGTCACCCATCGCCGGTAGCCCTACCGGAGGACGTAGCTCCTCGGGCTCGAGGATGACGACCGGTATCTGGCGGTCGGTTCGGGCCTCGTAGTCGGCGAACCCGGGGTACCGCTCCTTCTGCGTCGACCAGATGCGTTCGCGCTCGTCGCCCGTGGCGACGCGCGCTCGGAAGGGGCGCACCTCGTCGCCGACCTCGGCCTTGACGTCCGGGTTGGCCACGAGGTTGCGGTACCAGGCCGGATCGGTCGGCGCGCCGCCCTTCGAGGCGAAGACGGCCAAGGCGCCGCCGAGGTCCTGGTACATCATCGGGCTCACCCGCTCCTTCCCCGTGCGGGCACCGATCGTGTGCAGCAGGAGGAGCGGCGCTCCCTCGAACTGGCCGCCGACCCTGCCGCCGTTGGCGCGGAACTCCTCGATGATCTTGGTGTTCCAGTCGTCGGCGCCGGTCATGGTCGCGTGGGCTCCGGGGGGCTCGGCAGGGTGAGGCTGGTCAGGTGGTCCCTCGGCACCGGGCACCACGACGTCACCGAGTCGGCGAGGTCCCATCCGGCCAGCGAGGCACCGGCTTCATACGCCGACTGCAGGAAGTCGAGCAGGGCGCGGCGCGGATCGGGAGCGGTGCGGACGTCGTCGTAGGCGAGGATGGCGAGGGACCCGGTCGCCTGGCTGACCCACGTCGCCGCCGCCGGTCGCAGGGCTCGTTCGCTGAGACCGTCCGGCTCCGGGGCGGTGTAGGAGTAGTACGCGGGGTAGGTGGTGCGGTCGTCGCCCGCCCAGAAGCCGAAGCTGATGACCTCGTGGGAGTAGGCCTCGGCGGAGACGACATCGGCCTCTGCAGGCACCGGAGCGCGCCGGCCCGAGAACCGGCCGTGCGCGAGATCGAAGCTGTGCCAGAACAGCTGGACCGGGCTGGCCTTGCCGCAGAACCACCCCGCGAAGTCCTCGAGCACGTCGGCGCTCCACAGCAGGATGGCGAGGTAGCGGCCGACGGCCTCGGTGTCGTAGCTGGCGTGCTCGTCGTCAGCGGCGAAGGGAACGTCGATGGGCACGCCGAAAGGTTGGGCGCGCATGTCGACGTGGACGTCGAGGCGTGCGAGGAGGTCGACGAGCTGGGCGTAGAAGGCGGCGACCGAGAGCCCGGGAAGCGAGAAGCTCTCGGTCCGTTCGGTGGTGCGGGCGGTGAGACGGTGCTCGACGAGGTCGATCTCGAGCTCGAGGTTGCCGCTCGTGGCGGGAAGGCGGCCGGTGGTGAGGCCGCGAGCGCTGGGTCTCAGGGTGACGTTCCACCAGTGGTTCCGCATCGGGGTGAGCCCCAGCTTCACCTTGCCGACGATCTGGCTCCACAGGTGCAGCGTGTCCTTGGTGGCCCGCCAGCTGAGCAAAGTCGGCTGGCCCGGCCGATGGCCGTATCGTTCTCGTCGCCCGCTGGGTTGGCTGCGATCGGAGGCTCTGAAGGTCGATCAGGTGGGTTGCCGAAGGCACCGACCTGGGGTACGTTCCGATTGCCTTCTACAGCGAGGGTTAGGTTGTGCCGGCGGCCCGGCGCTTCATGGCAAGGACGTCGTGCCACCTCCCTCGCTGTCGATCGTCGCAGGGGCCCTTCGCCTGCCCGTGGTGCCGGGTGGCTGCCGGTGAGCGTCAAGGAGCGTGGGGAGGGTCCCGACCCGGCGTTGGCCGACGGGAGACAGGGGTGCGACCTCTCGGGACCTGAAGGTCTGGCCGACGCGTACCGAGACCACCATGGGGCCGTGAACGCCATCGCTCGGCGGGTCTGCGGCTCGGATCATGCCGTCGATGTCACCCAGGACGTCTTCGTGGCCTTGTGGAGGGACCCGGACAGGTTCGACCCGAACCGAGGTTCGCTGCGCTCCTTCCTGCTGGTCCTGGCCCACAACAAGGCGGTCGATCTGGTGCGGAGCGAGACCGCCCGGCTGGCCCGGGAGCAGAAGGTCGACGCGGCTGCGTCGCCGGTGCCGGTGGGGGTGGAGGATCGCCTGCTCGGTGGTGAGGTCGCGGCGAGGGTGCGGATCGCGGTTGCCGGCCTGCCGGTCAACGAACGAGAGGCGATCATCTCCTCGTTCTTCGAGCAGCGCAGCTACCGGGCGACTGCGAGGTGGCTGGAGGTGCCCGAAGGTACGATCAAGGCCAGGATCAGAAGCGGTCTCCAGCGGCTCCACCCGTTGCTCACCGAGCTCGGCGGCGACGGAGGCCGTGCCCGCCGTGCTGGCCACTGATGGTGCTGTGCATCGACGCCCCGATGGTCGCGGCTCCCTCCGCGGCCGAGCTGGCCCTGTTGCGGTAGTCGACGCGATAGATCAACCCGCGTGGTGGCGACCTCTCGGGTTGCGGCGTTGATACTCCGGCCTGATCGGCCGCCGGCAGCCAGCCGCTCGGCCTGCAGCGCTGCCGGTCAGGTCGAGAGGCGGGATCGATCGATGGTCGGCGCTCCGTCCCTTGGCGGATGGAGAGGCGTGGTTGCGCCGCCCCGGTTCGGCCAGCACCGACAGGTTGCCGAGGACGTCGGCCAAGGCGGACCGGTAGGCGGCGGGGTTGGCTGCTGAGAGCCGGCGGTACATGGCTGCCGCCTCCTCGATGGCGGCCCGGCCTGCGTCGCCACGACCCGCCTCCGCCCGGTGCACCGACAGGTTGTTGAGGGCGGTGGCCAGCGCCGGCTGGAAGGCGCCGGGACTCTCGGCCGCCAACCTGCGGTACAGGGCGACTGCCTCCTCACTGGCTGCCCGCCCCTCGCCGCCACGGCCGGTGGCCGCCGGCCGCGCTGACAGGTTGTTGAGGGCGGCGGCCAGGGCTGGCTGGTGGGCGCGGGCGTCGACGGCAACGAGGCGCCGGTTGAGGGCCACCGCTTCATCGATGGCACCCCGCGCCTCCTCGTCCCGTCCAAGGTCGGCCAGCCGGTTCGACAGGTTGCTCAGCGAGGCGGCCACGCCAGGCTCGAAGCTCGCAGGGTCGACGACACTCAGCCGGCGGTACAAGGCGACCGCTTCCTCTGCGGCACTGAGCGCTTCACCGCCCCGGCCTGCCTCGCCCAGCCGGGTCGACAGGTTGTTGAGCACGGCGGCCACGGCAGGTTCGAAGGTGGCGGCGCTGGTGTCAGCCAACCGGCGGTACATGGCGACCGCCTCCTCGATCGCGGTCAAGGCCTCGCCATGCCGCCCGGTGTCGGCCAGGCGGTTGGACAGGGTGTTGAGGGATCTGGCGAGCCCTGCTTCAGCTGAGGCCGGGTCGGCGGCGGCCAGTTGGCGGGACAAGCGGACGGCCTCTTCGATGACGGCCCGTCCCTCGTCGATCCGGCCCGCTTCGGCGAGGCGGATCGACAGGGTGTTGAGCGACAGGGTCAGCGCTGGGTTGTGCACGGCCGGGTCGACCGTGGCCAGACTCCGGCATTCGGCCACCGCCTCCTCGGCGACGGCGACGGCGACGGCGGCTCGCACGGGCTGGGGGCCCGCCGGAAGCGCGGAGGGGGCGCTTGGCGAGACGCCACCGACCATGGCGGCGGCCGCGGCTGGGTCGACCTCCTGGGTCATGGAGTGGCTTCCTCCTCGAGTGCGTCGATCTCGTCCTCGGAGTAGGCGACGGGATGGTTGCCGCCCAGCTCGACGAAGCGCTCGTTGAGGGCGTGAGCGACGACGTCGTAGTCGTTGGCGGTGGGCCGGAGAGCGCCGTAGAGGAAGGCCTCGAGCTGGAGGGCGGTGCTCATGCCACCCAGCTCGAAGTACCGCATCCACAGCTCGCCGTGAGAGAGCCCGGCATCGCGGCGGGCCCGGTCCAAGCCATCGCTCAGCTGGCGAGCCACGGACCCTCCTTCTGCTCGTGTACGACAGACGAGGGGAGCCGCCGGGTGGAGCCCGCGATGTCGGCGGCCCGCTCGCTGAGAGGCTGGTTCGTCTCCCGTGAGAACCTGCGGAGCAGGGTGTACGCCTCGTCTGGTCCGATGCCCTTGCGCTCCATGAGCACGCCTTGGGCCTGAGCGATGCTTCGCCGGGTCTGCAGCGCCCGCGTCAGCCGTTCGGAGAGCTGGTCGTCGGTCACACCCACCCCGGCGTGGCCCAGGAGCCGCGACGTTTCGGTGACGAACATGGAGGCCAGCTCCTGGTCCTTCACGGTGAACGCCGAGGCTGTGCGGGAGTAGATGTTGAGCGAGCCGACTGGTCGATCCTCGGCCACCAGGGGCGACGAAAGTATGGCGTTGATGCCTCGGGCCCGGGCCTGGGGTGTGAACGCCGGCCAGCGGTTCTCGTGGTCGAGGGCCTCTGCGTGAAACCGACGTCCCTCGATAGCGGCGTCCACACAGGGACCTTCAGCGTTGGCGTACTGAAGTGCGTCCAGCTCCAGGATCGCCTGGTCAGTGGCCGCCACCGAAGTGAGGTGACCGCGACGGCGCATCGAAACGCTCACCCCGTCGGCGCCGCCCACCGTGGCTCTGGCCAGGGCCACCAGCAGTCCCAACGCCCCGTCAACGACGTCATCATCGGCCGGGATGGCCGAGACCTTTCGCAGGTGCCCGTTGAGGCCTCCAGCACTGGTGCTGGCAGCTGTAGGGCCCTCACCGGCGCCCTCGACATTCAGAATGTCGACCAGCCCCGTGATGTCGAGCATCCGTGAGACGAGAACCGACGGCGACCGGATCGTCAGCCGGCGACCGCGAGCGGCCAACTGCTCCGCGCCGATCTCCAGAACCCTGAGACCAGCCACCCCCATGAAGCGCGTGGCAGTCAGATCGACGACCGCCGGGGACCCGCGTTCGAGAGCGGCGGTCAGAGCCGCGCCGAGGTCAGCGGCGGTGGCGAGATCAACCTCACCGTTGACGCCGACGACGACCTCGTCCTCTCCGAAGCTGATCGTGACCTCGAGCTGCCCGAGGCGGTCATCGCCGCGGGTCACCACGGCGCTCTCAGCCCAGAAGGCAACGGCCCGCCGGAGGGGCTCGGCGCTCGGCGCATCCTTGATCGATCATCGGCAGTGGCAAGCGTGCGGGGGCGGGGGGGCACCCACCGACGCAGCCGACCGCCGCTGACCGACAGCGAGGGGCTCGACACGAAGTCGCGACCTCCAGTTGCACCGGGCGCCGAAGCCACCCACGGAACCCTCGCTGTCGAAGGCGACGCTCACCCTACCCCAAACCTCGCCGTTAGGGCGGAGGTCCTCCTCCGACGTACGATGGGCAGACAGCGTCAGGACTGGAGACGGGCATGGCCGAGGCGGATTCGTCCCGCACCCACGAGGATTTCACCCAGGAGCTCACCGACAGGTTCACCGAGTCCGCCCAAATCCTGTTCTCGGCCGGAGCCGTCGCCGACACCCTCCAACGAGTGGTCGAGCTGGCCGTCGAAACCATCGATGGCTGCGACTTCGCCGGGATCTTCCTCCTCGAGGACGGTGCAGTCACCACCCCGGCGCACACCGACCCGATCGTGATCGAGGTCGACGCCCTCCAGCACCGCTACGAGCAAGGCCCCTGCCTCGACGCCGTCGCCGACCACAGCACCCTGTACGCCGACGACCTCGCTGACGACACCCGCTGGCCCCTGTACGGGCCCGGAGCGACGGCGGCCGGGGTCCGCAGCGTTCTGGCCTTGAACCTGTCAGCCAGAGGGACGAAGGGCGCCCTCAACCTGTACGCCCGCTACCCACAGGCCTTCGGCGTCATCGATCGAGCCAAGGGACTGCTTCTCGCCGGACTGGCTGGACAAGCGCTCTCCACCGCTCAGGCCCACGACGTGGAGACCCAACGACTCGACAACCTGCAGGGCGCCCTCCTCACCCGGGCGCTCATCGGCCAAGCCCAAGGCATCCTGATCGAACGCGAACGCGTCACCGCCAACCAGGCCTTCGACATCCTGCGCCGAGCCTCCCAGCACCTCAACATCAAGCTCAGGGACGTCGCCCAGAACCTGGTCGACACCGGGGAGTCCCCGGCGACGGGCCCGCCGCCGTCCTGAGCTCGGTACTGGCTGCCGGTCTCGTCCGAACGCCCTATGGCGCCCGGGGCGACTCGATGATCAGTGGCGCGGATCCCGTTCGGTCGGGGTGTCGAAGCGCAGCTTCCTGGCGACGACGTCTCGGGCGACGTCCTTGAGGGGGCGGTCGTTGCCGAACGAGTGGGCTTTCAGGCGGATCAGGGCCTGGCCGACGCTGATGTCGAGCTGCGCGGCAACCATGCCGGTGGCTTGGTGGATGACGTACTGGAAGTCGCTGCCGGCCTCCAGCTCGGCGGCCAGCTTCCCCGGGGGGGCGTTGGCCTGAAGGCCGATGATGGCTTCGGCGGTGATGTCGGCCATGACCAGTGCGTCGGCGTGCTGATCCCCGCTGAGCGGTCCGGGTGTGCGGCGGTACAGGTTGAGCGCTCCGAGGCGAACGGCACCTACTTGAAGGGGGTAGCCGAACACGGCCCGCACGCCAGCCTCGACCGCTGCGCCGCTGAAGCCGACCCACCGGGACGTCTGAGGGGTCGCCAGATCCGGCTCGGAGACGGGTCGGTCAGTGCGGTAGGCGTCGACGCAGGGCCCCTCGCCAAGCGCGTACTGCACCTCCTCGATGAGGGCGCTCACCTCGTCGGTGGCGCAGACCGACCCTTGGGGGACGTCACCTGCCATGAGCATGATCCCCGCGCCGGTGACCCCGACGACGTCGGCGCACACCTGACACAACCTTTCCGTCGGTTCCCCCGTCCCGTCGCCCCGCAGCTGGTCGAGGATCCGGCGTCGCCGTTCACTCCTCACCGCTGGCTGCTCCGTGGGTGGGCAGGGCGCGAGGATGCCCTGGTCGACAAAACGCTTCGTGGTTGACCGATCGGGCGTTGGTTGTGGAAGAGAAACGCATGAACATCGCGTCCCCCAGGTTCGGCTGCTGCGGTCGAGCCGGGTGGCCCAGCTCGACACGTGAGGGTCTGCTTGTCGGGACACGCTGAGCGTACATCTGGCCCGGGAGACCATGGAGCGGGCGGATCCAGATCGGGTGCCTCCGCCCCCGGCCGGCGTTGGTGGCCTCAGTGCGCGACCATGGGGTGCCGGGCTCAGTCCCGGGGTCTGGATCGAGGGTGAGAAGCCATGGCCCGTGAGGAGCTGATCGGCAGGACGTTCGTGGAGCTGGCCGACACCCTGGTCGAGGACTACGACGTCATCGAGTTCCTTCACCTGCTGGCCGAACGCTGCGTCCAGCTACTGGGGGTGTCCGAGGCGGGGGTCCTCCTGTTCGACGCCCACGGTCGCCTGCGGCCCTTGGCATCTTCCAGTGAGCGGATGCAGCTCATAGAGCTATTCGAAGTGCAGACCCAGGACGGGCCGTGCCTGGACTGCTGCCGCGACGGGCGCCCCGTCCGTGAGGACGACCTCCAGGGAGCCGCCGGACGCTGGCCGCAGTTCGCTCCCGCCGCACTCGACGCCGGGTTCCGGTCGACCTACGCCGTGCCCATGCGGCTGCGCGACGAGCGGATCGGGGCCCTGAACCTGTTCGCCGACCGGGTCAACGGCCTCACCGAGGCGGACCAAGCGCTCGGACAGGCCATGGCCGACGTCGCCACCATCGGCCTCCTCCATGAACGGGTCCTGGATGAACAAGCCGTCGTGTCAGGACAGCTGCAGACCGCTCTCAACAGCCGGATCGCCGTGGAGCAGGCCAAGGGTCTGATCGCCGAGCTGGCAGACGTCGACATGGGCGAAGCGTTCGAGCTGCTCCGCAGTTTCGCCCTTAACCACAACCGCCGACTGCGAGACGTCGTCGCCGACGTCATCAACCGTGACCTCTCAGCCGCCCAGATCCGAGTCACACGCCGCACCAGCTCCGCCTCGGAGGTGTAGCACCGGCTCCCGCGGTCCCCGAGCCGGCCCCGGTAGCGAGCATCTCACGCCTGCACCTCGAACCACACCACCTTGCCCCTGCCGCTCGGCACAACACCCCATGCTGAGGCCAGGAGGTCCAGGAGCAGAAGTCCTCGCCCCGAGAGCCCGTCGGAGCCCGCCGCTCCGCCGATCCTCGGCGTCCCCGGGTGCTGGTCGGTCACCTCCACCCGGACCAGATCGTCGGTCAGCGCGACGCACAGGACGGCCTCGTCGGTCGGGCGGTGAGGCCCGGCGTGAAGCACCACGTTGGAGACGACCTCGCTGGTCAGCAAGACCACCGTCTCCACCTGGAGCGGCCGGTCCCAACCATCGAGGAACTCCGACACGAACCATCGCGCCTGTCCGGGACTCGACCGCTGGGGTTGGAACCGCCGGCTGACTTCGATGAGATCCCCCAGGGTTTGCGGAGCAAGCGGACGTCTCGCCGTGGTCGACGGGCAGCCCCCTACCCTGACCGGCCGAGCTTGACACCGAGGTCCTCGAAGCGAACGGTCCGACAGGCACGTTCTCGGATGAAAACGGCCCCGCTTCCCCGGTTCTCCCAGGCCGCCTTCCGCCCTGATCGGGCGACCCCGCTGCCGAGTTCAGGCCGCAGTCGGCACCAACCGACCTTGCCGACAGCGGTGCGGAACTCGGCGTCTGCCATGGCATCGGCAGAGCCGGGCCTCAGGTCGTGGTGAGGGCGGGCAGCGCCGGTGTGGGGTAGCGGAGGCCGGCCGCCTCCGTTGCCGGCACTGCGGCCTGGATCGCCGCCAGCGTGTCATCGTCGAGGTGGACGTCGACCGCGGCCAGGGACTCCTGGAGCCGTTCGCGAGTGCGGGCGCCGACGAGGGGGACGACGTCGTCGCCCCGGGACAGCACCCACGCGGTGGCCAGCTGGGCGGTCGTGACGCTGAGCTCGGACGCGACCGCGCGAGGCCGGCCGACGAGCGCGAGGTTGACCTCGAGGTTGTCGGGGGCGAACCGAGGGCTGGAGGCGCGGAAGTCGTCCGCAGCCAGCTGCCGGTCGGCGCGCCAGTGACCGGACAGCAGCCCCCGCGAGAGGACGCTGTAGGCGGTGATGCCGATGCCGAGCGGCAGGTGTCGAGGATGGGGCCTTCGACGTCACGCGTGAGGAGCGACCATTCGATCTGGAGGTCGGCGATGGGGTGCACAGCGTGCGCTCGGCGGATGGTCTCGGCGCCCACCTCTGACAGGCCGATGTGGCGGACGTGGCCCTTCTGGACCTGCTCGGCGATGGCGCCGATGGTGTCCTCGATCGGGACCGTGGGGTCGAGGCGGGCCGGGCGGTAGATGTCGATGTGGTCGGTGCCGAGCCTGCGCAAGGTGTAGGCCAGGAAGTTGGCCATGGCGGCAGGTCTCGCGTCGGCACCAGTGAAGCCGCCGTCGGGGTCTTGCGCGCCGAACTTGACCGAGAGCTGCACCGAGTCTCGGGACAAGCCAGCGAGGGCCTCGGCGATGAGCAGCTCGTTGTCGCCAGCGCCGTAGAAGTCACCGGTGTCGAGCAGCGTGACGCCAGCGTCAAGGGCCACGCGGATGGTGGCGATCGACTCGGCTCGGTCGCTCGAGCCGTACATCCCCGACATGCTCATGCATCCGAGGGCGAGCGCCGGGGTGTCGATCGGTCCGAGCCGGCGGTTCGGCAGGGTCGAGGTCTTCATGATCGGGTCCTTCCGTCGTGGTCGGTTTCAGCATGCGGTCGCGGCCCGGTGGACGGCAGAGACCGGTGGAACCGGGGGACCGCCAGTCCCTCCCTCGACGGCGCGACCCGGCTGCAGAATGGAGGGCATGGATACCGCCGCGCTCGCCGACTTCCTTCGGCGGCGACGCCAGTCGATCCAGCCCGAGGCTCTCGGTCTCGTTCGAGGCGCCCGTCGGCGAGCGACCGGTTTGCGCCGAGAGGAGGTCGCGGACGGGTCGGGATGTCGGTCGACTACTACGTTCGCCTCGAGCAGGATCGAGGGCCGCAACCGTCGGTCCAGATGGTGGTGGCGATCGCCCGGGCGCTGCAGCTCGGCGCCGACGAGCGGGACCATCTGTTCCGCCTGGCCGGGCACGCTCCCCCGGAGCGGCTGACGCCCGTTCGCAGCGTCTCGCCCACGGTCTTGCGAATCCTGGACTGCGTCGTCGGCCTCGGTGCGTTCGTCGTGTCCGACATCGGCGTCGTCCTCGCTGCCAACGAGCTCGTCGTCCAGCTGCTCGACCTGTCGCCGCATCCCGCCGCCGCCCCGCCCGACGTGACGGCCTCGACCACCTGGCGCTGGTTCACCGAGCCCGCGGCTCGGGACCGGTACCCGGGTGAGGACCACGCCCACCACAGCCGTGTCCGCGTCGCAGACCTTCGGGTGGTGTGGTCCCGCCGTGGCAGTGACGCCGACGTCGCCCAGCTCGTCGCCGGCCTGAGCGAGCGGTCACCGGAGTTCAACTCGCTCTGGGAGCAGCACGAGGTCGCCGAACGGCACCGCGCCCGCAAGCGGATCATCCACCCTGCCGTCGGCCTCATCGAGCTGGATTGCGAGGTCCTGGCCACCCCCGACGCCGGGCAGGCACTGGTCCTGCTGGGCGCCGCACCGGGCAGTGAGGCCGACGATCAGCTGCGCCTCATCGCCATGGCCGGCGCCGCAGGGTGACCCGCGACATCTGACTCCGTTGGCTGAGGGGTTCGTCTCCGAGACCGGATCGTGCTTCCTGAAGCGGGGCGGCGGAGGTAGTGCCTTGACAGAATTGTGACGCGAGGCCGCCAGTTCTTGACGGTGGGGCTTGTCATGCCGCGAACCGGTAGCCCATACCGGGTTCGGTGGTGAACCAGCGGGGGTGGGCGGGGGAGGACTCGAGCTTGCGACCTTGTCGGCCTCCGACTCGCGCACCGACAGGATGATGATCGGGACGTTGGTCCAGACCCTGAGGCCGCGGACGACGTCGATGCCGTCGATGCCGGGGCGACCGAGCTCGAGGATCACGACGTCGAGCTCGGCCGCTTCGTCTGCACCGACCAGGGGCGTAGAAGTCCAACGACGACGCAGCGACGACCGCGGCGATGACACCGCTCTGCCTCCCCCCGACCTGCGCAGCCAGGATGACGGACAGGAAGAGTGCGAGGGCGACGTCCGCTATCGAAATGCGGCCGCGGGACCGGCCGGCGACGTCGCCGGGTCCGGGGACGACGACCTCGGGGCGGTCGCTGACCAGGTGCTCTAAGTGGCGAGCTCCGTGCGCTCGGGTCCTGCTCGTAGGTCGAGTTGTTGGAGCAGGCTGGAGCCAACGAGGTCCGCGCCGCGGATGGTGAAGCTGTTGAGGAGGATGACCACGGCGGTCAGCGTCGATGGCCGGATGGCGACAAAGGCGCGATAGCCGCCGGTGGCGCCGCTGTGCCAAAGCGTCGAGGGTTCCCTTGGGTGGGGCTGCCACCCGAGCGGCAACCCTGCGGGTGGCGAGCCCGTGGGTCATCGTGATGGCCGCCGAGAGGCTCGTGGCTCCCGGGCGGAGCTGCTGGTCGAGGAACCGGAGCAGGTCTGCTGCGGTGGAGTGGAGCCCGCCGGCGGCATTCATGGCATCGAGCTGCCACGGCCGGGCCGGGCGACGACGCCAGCGGTGGCCACGAGCGTGCCGGGCGAGCTGGTCGCGTGATGGTGTGAAGGTCGTGTCGTCCAGGCCGAGAGGATCGAGCACTCGTTCTCGCATCGCCCGCTCATAGGTGGAACCCGTGACGGCGGCCAGCGCGAGCCCCAGCAGGGCGAACCCGAAGTTCGAGTACGAGGGCTTGCCGGTGCCGGGCCTGCGTCGGAGCGACGTGGAGGCGAGCCGGGCCAGCACGGCCGAGGCGTCGACCTCGCGGTACGGGTCCTGGCTGGTGAGCTCAGCGATGCGACCCAGCGGCGACCGGGGAAGCCCCGCCGTGTGCGTGGCGCACTGTCGGAAGGTGATCTCCGCTTGATCGTCGGCGGGTATGGACGCGCTCGGGGGGAGCAGTTCGCGCAGCGGGGTGTCGAGGGACACGAGGCCTCGTTCCACGCAGTCGGCGAGGAGCAGGGCCGTGAATGTCTTGGTGACGGAGCCGACCTCGAAGAGGACCTTCTCGGCGGGACACGGGTACTCACCGATCAGCGGGCCGGCCTCGATGACGACGGGTCTGTCGCGGAATCGGGTCGAGGCTGCCACCACCGCACCGACGTTCCCCCGGCGAAGCCGGTCCGCAGCTCGCCTGACCGCCACCTCGGTTGCGGCATTCACAGCGAGATCGTAGTTGTGGCGCCCGGTAGGTCCTCGTGGCTGGATCGGCCGAGCCTTTCGTCGACCGCGGCAACCGCTGACTCCCTGGGGATGCGCCAACGGCTGGACTGGCCGCCGCGCTGCACGGCGATCCCGAGCTACTCATCCTCGACGAGCCCGCCAACGGGCTCGACCCACGTTGGTGGCGGGGGTAGGATTCGAACCTACGACCTTCGGGTTATGAGAATGATGGCCCTCGTCGGCCCTCGTCGGCGCTGATAGGTCAGTGTACCGCATCTCCGCAGGTCAGGCCCCGTATTTCGGGTCACCGAGCGGTGTGTCGTCGGCCTTCGTCTGCGGCCATAGGCGTGAGTTGCCGTGACAAATCCTTGACAGCGGACGCCGAGTCGTCTCACAGGTTCAGGACAGCTTCAGGGGCCCGCGAACTAAGCCACCATCCTCTCGGCTCACGGTCTGGGCAACCCATCCGCTCCGTCGTAGCGCCTCGACGATCGGTGCCCGCACTGCGGCATAGGGGCTTCAGCGGGAACGCGATCGCGGCGGCGCTTGCTTGACAGAGAGTGCGCAGACCGTGCGTTCCCCAGCAGAACAAGCCGCTAGCGTCACAGGGTTGCTTCGACAAAGTGGCGGACTGAGGCAAGGTCTTCGATGCTGGGGTAGTCCGGTGTGAAGTCGAGGCGGTGTCGTTGAAAGGGAGCCGGCCGGCAACACGGATCGACGAGTACGTGCCGGTGCTCTCCTCGGTGATCGGGAACGGCAGCGCAGAGGTGGGGAACAGCGTGTCGGTGAACTGCGAGCTGTGGGCGTGCACCGTAAAGTCGATGTTCCCGCTGGCACCACCCTCATCCGCCGGGGGCTTCGCCGAAGCGGGGCTGACCGTATCGAGGGCGGCGAGGACCGCCAGGATGATCATGAGCCATCGGTGTGTCTCCTTCAGTGGGTTCTTCGCGGAACACACCGATGGCTCACCCACCTGGTGGATGGGACCGCCAACCCCACCACGCCAGGGGACTCACAGCCGACCGATGGAGCGAGCGCTTGAGCATCTGTGGCCGGGTAACGGAAGCTGTCCCTCGTCCCCGCATGTTCGATGCTCATCGGGCGCCTGCACCCGATGGGCATCCGGCGCTGATCGGCCCAGGTGACTCGACGACCCCGTGGCGTCAGCGGCGGCTGGTTGCCGCCTGCCTTGCGGTTGGTTCTGCTGCCGGGTGTGGTTCGTCGGGTGGTCCTCGATGACGAGGACCTTCAGGCCGGGTCTCATGCCACCGAGTCTGCCCCGCCCGGGTCCGGGCTCAACCGGCTCGACCTGACCGCCAGGCTCACCGATGTTGCAGTTCCGTTGCGTCTGCTTCGGTTGCTTTGCGATCGTCGGACGCTGCGATGGAGCTGCGCCCTCCTCGGGAACGCTTGGAGAGCGGCGCACGGAGCGCAGCGACCTGAAGGAGGACGAACATGGGCGCAAGCATTGGTATTGGAATGGCACTCGTGGCGTTGGGGGCGGTCCTCACCTTCGCCGTGAACACCTCGCCGTCCGGTGTGGACCTGAACCTGATCGGCTGGATCCTCATGGCTGTCGGTGCGGCCGGCGCTGTCCTCGGTGCCCTCGCCGCGGCCTCGCGTGGACCTGCGGCGACCGAGGAGAGAATCGTCAGGCCGTGACCTCGGCGCTCCAGCAGGCGTGGCCGCCGAGCAGGTGCACCCGTGGTCTGGGGGCGTGCACCACGTCGAGCAGCCTCCGGGTCGGGTCCCGGCGGGTGACACAAAGCCGAACCCCGTATCCTCTTCCGGGGACCGGGCGCTAGCCAGAATCAGCCTGGATAGGTAGGAGCCGTCGGATGCAGATCGAGGTCAGCACGGACCACAACGTTGACGGCAACGACGAGCTGATCCGACGACTCAAGGCCGAGGTTCATGATGATCTCACGCGGTTCAGCGATCGGCTCACTCGGGTTGAGGTCCATCTCGGCGACGAGAACGCTGCGAAGTCTGGCGCTGCCGACAAGCGTTGCACGCTGGAAGCGCGGCCGGCAGGGCAGCCGCCGGTCGCCGTCACGAACCACGCAGCAACGCTGGACGAAGCCTGCCGCGGTGCCCTCCACAAGCTGGAGAACCTCCTCGAGCGAAGGTTCGGCCGCCTGGACAATCGCTGACCCTCTGCACACGCGATATCACGTGCTGCGTCAGGAACGGCGGGGCGCACGCTGTCGGGGAGCCATGGTTGTGGGGATGAAGAGGGGACCAGAGGTGGGACGCGCTGCCGGAGCGCCCGCAGGCCTCCATCGCTGCTCAGGGGCAAGGCCGTGAGCCACACCGACGGCTTCTGGCCGCCGTTCAAGCCGGTTGATGACAAGGGTGGCTACCTGCCGCTCGAGGATCACGGTCTCATCGGTGACGGTGCCACCGCTGCGCTGGTCGGCCTCGACGGGGCCATCTGGTGGATGTGCCTGCCGCGGTTCGACTCGCCACCGGTGTTCTGCTCCATCCTCGACCGGAAGAGGGCGGGCGGTTCGTCATGACGCCCGATGGGCTCGTCGAGGAACAGCGGTACAGGCCGGACGGTGGTGTCCTGGCCACCGAGATGGCGCGCCCACCGGTGTGGTGCGTGTCACCGGCGCGCTGACCCTCCGGCGGGGAGCGGACCTGACGGAGGACGCCACTGCGGCGCGAGGCGAGCTTCTTCGCTCGGCCACGGTCTTGGAGGGTGAGGTGCGCCTCAGGATCAGCGTGCAGCCGCGGGGCGGGGCGTCGGCGTCCCTTCGCGGCGACGGGCTCCAGGTGCGCTGTGACCGGCTCCCAAACCTCGACCTGCAGCTGGCGGCCACCCAGCCCCTGGACGGGCTGGAAACGGTGGTGACGCTGCGGGCCGGTCAGCAGCTTCATGTGGTGCTTCGCTGCGGGTGGGTCCGCCACCGCGGCCACGACTGGCGGCCGGATGAGGTGATGCAGGCGACGCTCGACTCGTGGCGGGCCTGGACGCGCCACTTCTCCTATGCAGGCCCGCATGAGCCGCTCGTGCGGCGTTCGGCGATCACCCTCAAGCTCCTCGACCACTTCGCCAGCGGTGCCATCGTCGCCGCCCCCCACGTCGTCTTTGCCCGAGGCGATCGGCGGGTCCGCAACTGGGACTACCGCTACACCTGGGTGCGTGACGCCGCCTTCTCCGTGTACGCCCTCCACCGGATCGGTCTGCACCGCAGGCTTGGGGCTTCCTCGGCTGGGTCCTCGACGCCATTGACCGGGTTGGGGGGCCGGAGTGTCATGTACGACCTCGCCGGCACCCTTCCTCCAGCTGAGCACTTGCGTGGACGCCGAGCTCGAGGGGTACCGGCGGTCGCCTCCAGTCCGCTGGGGCAACGGTGCCGCCGCTCAGCGGCAGAACGACGTCTACGGCGAGATCATCGACTGCGCCTACCAGTGGCTGCGTGGTGGTGGGACCATCGATCCCCAGCTCGGAGGCCGCCTCCGGACGCTGGCCGAGTCGGCCCGGGCGGTGTGGCGGACACCCGATCAGGGGATCTGGGAGGGTCCGGACACCGGGGCGCGTGTTCACCTACTCGGCGGCGATGTGCCACGTCGCCCTCGACCGCGCCGCGAAGATGGCCGAGCACCTCGGCGCCACCGCTGACGCCGCCACCTGGGCCACCGAAGCCGCCCAGGTGCGCCAGGCCATCCTGGCCGAAGCGTGGGACCCGAGGCGCTCGTCGCTGACCGAGCACCTCGGCGGCGGCGGCCTCGACGCCAGCCTGCTGACCCTCCCCCTCCGCCGGGTGATCCCCGCCACGCACCCCAAGATGGTCGCCACCGTCGCCGCCATCACCGACCGCCTCGGCGCCGGCAGCGGGCTCCTCTACCGGTACCTGCCCGAGGAGTCGCCCGACGGGCTGGCCGGCCACGAAGGCGCCTTCGTCCTCTGCAGCTTCTGGTTGGTCGACAACCTGGCCCTCGAGGGCCGGCTCGACGAGGCCGGAACACTGTTCGACTCGCTGTGTGCCCGCGCCGGGCCACTCGGGCTCCTGTCCGGAGCAGATCGACCCGACCAGCGGAGCGTTCCTGAAACTACCCGCAGGCCTTCAGCCACGTGGGCGTCATCTCCAGCGGCATCAACCTCAGCCGGCAGCTCGGGCGGGTGACATGACCGACCTCGTGATCCTCGGCGCCGGCGGCGGCCTCTCCTCCCGCTACCTCGCGCCCGCGCTCGCCGAGCTGGGCGCGGCCGACGTGCTCCCCGACGACGTCACCATCACCGGCGTCGACCGCCAGCCGTGGGACGACGAGGCCTTCCGCCAGCACCTCGACCGACGCCTTGGCGAGCGCGCGCGCCGCTGCTGTCCCGCATCCGCTACCACACCGGAGATGTCACCGACGCAGCCACGCTGCGCGCCGCCGTCGGTCAGCCGGGCGCGCCGCCGTGGTCTACCTCGCCTTGCCCCCGCACGTGTTCCCGGGAGCAGTGAAGGCGCTCAGGGCGCTGCCGCTGGCCCCTGGTAGCGGGATCGTGGTCGAGAAGCCGTTCGGCGACGACCTCGCCTCCGCCCGCCGGCTGAATGCGTTAATCCATGAAGTCGTGCGCGAGGAGGACGTCTTCAGGGTCGATCACTTCCTCGGCAAGCAGACCGTGCAGAACATCCTGGGGCTCCGCTTCGCCAACCGGATCTTCGAGGCCGTGTGGAACGCCCAGCACATCGAGCGTGTCGACATCGTCTGGGACGAGACCCTCGCCCTCGAGGGTCGCGCCGGCTACTACGACACGGCCGGCGCCCTCCGCGACATGATCCAGAACCACCTGCTCCAGCTGCTGTGCCTGCTGGCCATGGAACCTCCGCTCAACCTGGGCGAACGGGCCCTCCGGGACCGGAAGGTCGACGTGCTGCGGGCCGTCCGACGGATGACCGACGACGATGTGCGCCGCCTCACCGTTCGCGCCCGGTACACCGCAGGCGATGCCGGCGGGATCGCCGTTCCCGCCTATGCGGACGAAGCCGGGATCGACGCCGGCCGCCGGAACCGAGACGTTCGCCGCTGTGACCCTGCACATCGACAGTTGGCGGTGGGCCGGCGTGCCGTTCACCCTCCGCAGCGGCAAGGCGCTCGAAACCGACCGCCACGAGATCCGCGTCCGCTTCCGCCCCGTCCCCCACCTCGCCTTCGACGACCAGGCCGAGGACCCCGAGCCCAACGTCCTGCGGCTGCGCGTCAACCCCGACCAGCTGTCCCTCGAGGTCAGCCTCAACGGCGCCGGCGACCCTTCCAGCTCGAGCGGAGCGAGATGTCCGTCGCCCTCGCACCCCAGGACCTGTCGGCCTACGCCCGGCTCCTCATCGACGTCTTCGAGGCCGATCCGGTCCTGAGCATCCGGGCCGACGAGGCCGAGGAGGCATGGCGAATCATCGAGCCCATCCTCCAGGGCTGGGCCCGCGGCGCCACGCCGCTCCTGGAGTACCCAGCCGGCTCGACCGGTCGATTCGGCGGCGACGCGTAACCGTCCTCTCACGGCCGCGCAAGGGGCCGGTGCGGCGGTGGCGGATAGGACAGAACCTCTCGGCGACCACATACCCGGGCCGCGTCGCAGTTCGCCTCAGCATCTTCGGCGGGTTGAGCCTCCCCGCCGTCCACTCTTCTGTGGGCAGCACCAGCAGGAGGGGTGGGGCTCCTCGTAGTGCAGCTGCGGTCCACGGGCGTCGGTCTGGTCCTGTGCTGCTTCTTGCCTCACGACCGGGCGGATGATGAGCCAACGCCTCTGGCTCATCCAAGGACCTGGCTGTGCTCACCAGCGGGGATGAAGCACCCGTGCTGAGCTGATCGGCGTGGCCGCGGCCGCAGGATCCGTCGTCTTCTACCTGGCCTTGGCCGTGCTGCTCACCGCGCTAGTCGGCGGGCTGGGCCAGGCCTTCGCCGAGCACCCTCTGGCGACCACCCGGGTAGACGACTGGATCAGCCGGCGGTCACCACCCCTTCATCTACCCGGGTCGGGCGGTCGTCCTGAGCGCCGCCGTCGCCATCTCCATGCATGACCTCCCGATCCGCGCTGACCGTTAGGCCCGTTGCTCGCCCAGGGTGACGGTGAGCTCCTGCTTGTTGCCGTCGCGCTCCAGTGCCACCTTCACGCGCTCGCCGGGACGATGGTTTCGGAGAGCCGCGAGGAGGTCTTCGACCGATCGCACGGCCCGTCCCTCGACGGAGACGATCACGTCACCGGGACGGACGCCAGCGGCCGCCGCCGGCCCGCCGTCCTCGACGTCGAGGGCGATGACGCCACTGTCGGTCGACACGTTGAGCTGTCGGGCGATCTCCGGGGTCAACGGCCGGGGCTGGAGGCCGAGGAAGGGATGGTTGACGTCCCCGTCACGTAGAAGCTCGTCCACGACGGCGGTGACCGTGGGCGCCGGTATCGCGAAGCCGAGTGACACCGCCCCAGCGGTCTGGGGCGGGATGTACGCCACGTTGATCCCGACGACGGTGCCCGCAGCGTCGATCAGCGCACCGCCGGAGTTGCCAGGTGAGATGGGCGCGTCCGTCTGGACGAGGTCGATCAGCGCCAGCGTCTGGGTTGCCGACCCAGGGATGCTGCGGCCCAGGCCCGAGATGATCCCCAGCGTGACGGTGTTCTCGAATCCCAGGGGGTTGCCGATGGCGAGCGCCAGTGACCCCACCCGCGGCAGGCTCTTCGCGAAGGTGGCGGGAGGAAGGTCGGTCCGTGACACGTCGAGGACGGCCAGGTCGCTCCGCTCGTCGGTGGCCCGCACCTTCGCGTCGATCCGCTCGCCGCTGGCCAAGGCGACCCGAACCGTCCGCGCCCCGGCCACGACATGGTGGTTGGTGACGATGGTGCCGGGCCGGTAGACCACACCGCTGCCTTCACCGCGGTCGGTGAGGACGGTGACGACCGAAGGCTGCACCCGCTGCACGATCTCGGGAACCCGCCCTATGGTCGCTTCACCCTCTCGGGGAGAGGTGCTCTCAAGTGCCGGCTCCGTCTCCGACCTCGGCTGCTCGGCCGTCGGAGCCGCCTGGTCATTGTCCAACGAGCAGGCGGCGCCGAGCAGGAGAGCTCCCGAGATCATCCCGACCCTCACGACAGGGGCCGTCCTTCGGCTGGGACATGCGGTGCGCTTCATGTCAGCGGGTGTGCCCGCTGTCGGTAACGGCCGACTCTCACGGCTGTCACGGTTCTGCGACGGGATGCGACGGGCCGCGATCCGTTGCGAACCCGTTACACAGCGCCCACGGGGTCGTTACCTGCGGTGGGCAGGTAGTGGGGCACGGCACACCTCCGTGGCCACCTGACGAAGGGAGCTCACATGGACACCCTGACCGAATCGCGCCAGACCGTGGCGTCCTACTCCACCTACCCCGAGGCGCAGCGCGCCGTCGACTCGTTGTCGGACCGCGGGTTCCCGGTTGAGCACCTGTCGGTCGTAGCCCAGGATCTGCGCATGGTCGAGAGCATCACCGGACGGCATGGTTACGCACAGGCCGCCGCCCAGGGGCTGTTCTCCGGTGCCCTCATCGGCACCGCGTTCGGGTTCCTCCTCGGGTTGTTGAGCTGGGCCGACCCCCTCATCTCGGCCTTCGCCATGGCTGCCTACGGCATCGCCCTCGGCGCGGTCCTCGGGGTCGTGGTGAGCCTGATCACCCACTGGGCGTCCTCGGGACGCCGCAACTTCTCGTCAGTGGCCTCGATTCAGGCCGGGCGCTACGTGCTGCTCTGCGACCCGGAGTTTGCCGCCCGCGCAAGGCTGGAGCTGAGGCCCCAGTTCGGCGCACGTTGACGGTGAACGTCAGGACGGCGTCGCCAGGAGCGACGCCGAACCTCATGCGGCGGCGACCGACTTCGTGAGCTCTCCTGCGGCGTTAGGTGGATCACGGAGGAGGACCCGTCGTCTGGGAGCCCGGCTGCTGGCCGGATACTGGTTCCTGCCGACCGGCACCGTCGTCCTTGCTGGTGGGCTGGCAGTGGCCTCGCTCGAACTCGACAAGCACCTTGCGGCCAGCGGCCGACGGGTCGGCTTCAGCGGTGGCCCCGACAGCGCTCGGGAGCTGCTCTCCTCCATAGCCTCATCGACCCTGACCCTGACGGCACTGGTCTTCTCGGTGACCATCGTCGTGCTACAGCTGGCCAGCAGCCAGTTCTCGCCCCGGGTCCTGCGCACGTTCTTGCGCGATCCCCGCAGCCAGGTGACCCTCGGGGTGTTCCTGGCCACCTTCGTCTTCGCCCTGCTGGTGCTCCGGAACGTCCGCGGCAGTGACGGCGGTCCCGACCAGTTCGTTCCCGGAGTAGCCGTTTCGGTGTCGTTCGCCCTGGTGCTCCTCTCCGTCGCGTTCTTCGTCCAGTACATCCACACCATCGGCCAGTCGATCCGGGTGATCCACGTCATCGAGCGCATCAGCGCCGAGACGATCGCCGCCATCGACCGTGTCCACCCGGCAGGCGAGCTCCGCTCCGCTGATGCGCTCGCCACGGCCGGACCGAGCCGGATTGTGGAGGCCGCCAAACCTGGTGTTCTCACCTCGGTGGACCTCGAGCGGCTCCGACGGGTCGCGGAGGCAGCAGACGTGACCATCACGGTCCTGCCGAGACCTGGGGACTTCGTGGCGTGTGGGATGCCCCTCGTCGCCGTGTGCGGCACCGGCCACACCGACGACCGGCACGTCAGGGCGGCAATCGCCCTCGACAAGGAGCGGGACCCGGCCGAAGACCCGGCGTTCGGCTTCCGTCAGCTCATCGACATCGCCGAGCGCGCCCTGTCACCCGGGGTGAACGACCCCACGACGGCTGTGCAGTGCCTGGATCACCTGCACGACCTCCTCCGCCGCATGACCACCCGGCCCCTGGTGGCCCGAACCGCTCGAGACGCGGCTGGCACCATCCGTGCCGTGGCTCCCCAGCCCTGCTGGACGACTACGTCCGGCTTGCCGTCGATGAGGTACGCCACTGGGTGCCGGGTCGATCCAGGTTCAGCATCGCATCGGCTCGATCATCGACGATCTCAAGGCCGTGGCACCGTCCGGTCGCGTTGAGGTGCTGAACGAACAGCGTCGGCTGCTCCAGGCTCGTCTCGAGGACCTGCCAACGGCGGAACACGCGACAGTCCGTCGGCTAAACGCAGGAGAGCGTCGTCGCTGACGCATCGCGTCCGTCGGAAGGCTGGCGACCCTCTTCATGGGGGGCTGCTGCATGACTGATCCTGGTGTTCCGGGGCGTACTCGCGCAGCGGTGTCAGCAACATTCAGGCGGGGGTTGATCCTGAACCGTGGCGCGCAACGCCACTGGGGCGTCGTAGCAACCGGCGGCTTTCGAGGCGGAGGTCTCGTCTCGGACGACGTCGACCCTCGCGTGGTCTGGGTGATCACGATGACACCAAAGCTCAGCCGGAGCTAGAACTGGCTTTGGGCTCGTCTTGCCAGGGCCAGCGCCCATCGATCTCGACCTCGAGGCTCATGCTGAGGAACGTACGGATGAGCACGATGATGGCCAGAACCCCCACGCTGGTGAAGGTGGGGGCCACGGCCACGGTCCTGATGATGTCAGCGGCGACGAGGAACTCGAGGCCCAGCAGGATGGCCCGGCCGAGCCGGCGCCGGTACGTGCGATAGCGCATACCTCCCGAGACCTCTCGTTCCGACCACGCCAGGTACGTCGCGATCAGCGCGCCGACGACGATGACGGCGACACCAACGGCGTCGACCGCCTTTCCGACCGTCTCAACGGAGTCGCTGAAGGTCATCAGGTCCTGCTATCACGCTGCCCACTTCAGCGAGGGTGCAGCGTCAAGCTGTACTGGCTGACGATGGGCTCCACGACGTCGTCGTCGCGGTCGAGCAAGGGTTCGCGGGTGGCGGACACACGAAGCCTGTAGCTCTCGTCCACCCAGTCTGCCCGGAACGTGTTCACGCCCAGCTTCTCGATCGGCGTCACCATCGTCCACCGAGGGGGCAGTCCGTCGCGGTAGAACTCCAGCACTTGCTGGGGTGACGCACCGGTCGCTTTGTAGCTGCGGGCGACCACCCCGTCCTTCTCGCTGCGAGGTCCAACGGGCTCGCTGCGGAAAAACAGCGGGATGTCACCGAACCGACCTTGCTCGAACGTCGTCACGGCCGGCGCAGGCTGGGTGCCCTCATCCGGGCCGTTGCGCCCGCAGGCAACCAAACCCATGCCAAGGAGGAATGCCACCGCGCCGACGCAGAGGCACCCGGCCCAACCACTGCGACTCTCAACCGCTCGTGCCCGATCCATGCGGCGAGCCTTCCCAACTCTCCTCGCCAGCATCGGCCACACCCTCGGCCGTGACCCAACCGTTACCCATGTCTGGGCAGAGCCCCATTGATCCGCAGCGTAACGATCCCGTCACAGGGTCAAGCTGGGTCCCTGCGGTGGGGCCGCGGTGGGCACAACTGCACGTGATGACCGGGCAGGCCGCAGGCGGGCAGCGCTGAGTGGAACGAGCTCTCGATCTTCTCGCTGACAACTCGAGCGTTCCCGGCCGCCTCGTCACCTCGGGTCTTGTCGTCGTGGTCGCCGCGGTGATCTCGGCCGTCCTCGGCAGGCTGCTCGCCCGTCGCTCCTCCGACCCCTACGGCCGCTACTACGCCCGCAAGGGCGCTCGGTATGCAGTTGCGGCCGTCACCGTGGTGGCGCTGGCGATCGTGTGGCAGGCGTTCGCAGGGCGGCTCGGCGTCGTCCTCGGCCTGGCCACCGCAGGGGTTGCCTTCGCGATGCAGGAGGTCATCGGCGCCGTTGCCGGCTGGTTCAACATCGTCTCCGGTCGCATCTTCCGGGTCGGCGACCGGATCCAGATGGGTGGTGTCCGGGGTGACGTGATCGACATCACGCCGCTGCGCACCAAGGTGATGGAGATCGGCTCCTCCACCGACGGCGGCACATGGGTCCGCGGACGCCAGTACACCGGTCGCATCGTCGCCCTCTCCAACAAGACCACCTTCACCGAGCCATTCTTCAACTACAGCTCGATCTTCGACTTCATCTGGGAGGAGCTCACCATTCCCGTCAGCCACGACGGCAACTGGCACGAGGCAGAGACCATCCTGCAAGAGGAGGCTGCCCGAGCCTCGTCGTCCGAAGGTGCCGACCAAGCGATGGATGCCATGGTCGATCGCTATCCAGTCGGGCGGGCCGAGGTGGAGCCGAGGGTCTTCGTACGTTCCACCGACAACTACATGGAGCTGTCCGCTCGCTTCGTCGTTCCGGTGCGCACCGCGAGGTCGGTCAAGGACGACATGACGCGACGGGTCACCGATCGTCTGGCGGCAGCCGGCATCGAGGTGGCCTCGACGACCCGGGAGGTGACCATCCGCTGAGAGCGGGCTCCACGACGGCAACCCGTCACGGCGACGCCGGACGGCGCCGCCGCCGAGTAAGGCGGTGGGTAGCCCTTGCGGCTGCCCTGGCCTCGTCGGCGATGTCGGTGCTGGGCTGTGCGGGGGCGGCCAAGCCCTCACAGCCGGAGGCCGGCCCTTCGAGCCGCGCCACGGCGGCAGAGCCTCAGCAGCCAAGTGGGATGACGCTGACCGTCGCCGGCCCCGTCAGGGTGGTGGTCGACGCCTACGTGTTCGCGGTTGGCGATGACGGGTCAAGGGCAGTCCTGGTCCTCGTGCCAAGGGGCGCACCATCGCTCCAGCCCGGGGACCACGTCGAGGTGACCGGGACGCTGCGACCGTTCGACGTCGCTGCGGTCGAGGCCGAGTTCGCCATCCTGCTCGACCGCCACAGGCTCGCCGACTTCGGGGGGCAGCCGGTCCTGATCGCCACGATGATCCGGCGCAGGTGATCCAGGTGGCTGATGGGCCGTCGGCCCGTCGCGGCGCTACGGTGCCCCAACCTCGTTCGACTGCGGCAGCGGTGGCCGAGGGCGAGGCGTTGAGCGTCAACCAGCCTGTGGTGGCGAGGAGCAGGACCTCCAGATGAACGAGACGATCCTCCTGGTTGAAGATGACTCCTCTGTCCGCCAGTCCGCGACCATGGTCCTGGAGCGATCCGGTTTCGAGGTGACCGCAGTCGGCGATGGGAAGCAAGCGCTTGATCTGCTGGCCCGGCAGCGCGTTGATCTCGTGCTCCTGGACGTGATGCTCCCGGTCATGGACGGGTTCGAGGTGTGCCGGGAGATCCGGCGGACCTCCCGGCTCCCCATCGTGATGCTGACGGCCCGCACCGACACGACCGACGTGGTGGTCGGCTTGGAACTCGGAGCCGATGACTACGTCACCAAGCCGTTCGAGGGACGAGAGCTGGCTGCCCGGGTGCGGGCCGTGCTGCGTCGGGCTGCGGCGGAGCCCGACACCCCGATCATCAAGATCCGGGATCTGGAAATCGACGCGACCGCCCACCGCGCCAGTCGTTGCGGCCAAGCGGTGGAGCTGACTGCCACAGAGTTCCGCCTGCTGGTCGTGCTCGCCCGCAACGCTGGGAACGTGCTCACCCGCGAGGTGTTGCTCGAGCGGGTGTGGGGCTATGACTACCTCGGCGACTCCCGC
Organism: Acidimicrobiales bacterium; assembly: GCA_030448245.1. Lineage (GTDB taxonomy): Bacteria > Actinomycetota > Acidimicrobiia > Acidimicrobiales > JAUJNH01 > JAUJNH01. Next base: position 16,969 of record JAUJNH010000011.1, on the reverse strand, counting down.
CTGGTCGACATGGCCGTCAAGCGGCTCCGGGACAAGCTCTGCGACGATCCCAAGGACCCCTGCCACATCGCCACGATCCGCGGCGTCGGCTATCGCTTCGAGCCCGAGTAGCGCCGGACCGTGCCCCCCATCCGGATCGCCCGCGGCTTTCGTCGCCGGCTCACCGTCGCGTTCATCCTCATCGTTGCCGCGTCGGGCGGCATCCTCGCCCTCACCAGCTTCGTGCTCATCCGTGAGTACCGGACCAGATCCTTCACCGCCCAGGCAAGAGACAAGGCCGCCTTGAGCCTGATCTCAGCGCCCGCAGACCTCACGGTGGCGAAGGTCGACCAGCTCCTCGCGGAATACCACGACCGGGGAGGCTTCGAAACGGTCGTCATCGCGAACGACGTCGTCTTCTCCTCGACCCCGGAGCTCGGAGAGGACTTGCTACCAGAGCGCATGAGGTCGAGCGTCCAGCCGGGGGCGTTGGAGCAGCAGGATGTCTGGATCGGCGGCCAGGAGGTGCTGGTCATCGGCAGCTCGACCCCCAACGCCTCGGCCAGAATGTTCTTCTTCTTCTCGAAGGCCGACCTGTTGGACAGCATCACCACGTTCCGGAACGTTCTGGTCTTGAGCTGGACGACGTCGGTGCTTGCTGCCGCCCTCTTCGGCAACCTCGTGGCCCGCCGCACGCTCCGGCCGGTGAACGACGCGGCCGCTGCGTCTCAGGCACTGGCCGAGGGCCTCCTCGACACCAGGCTCGAGTCGGCCTCCGACGACGAGTTCGGCAGGTGGGCCAGCTCCTTCAACTCGATGGCGGAGGCGCTCGAGGAGAAGATCGGCGCGCTCTCACGAGCGGCTGAGCGTGAGCGTCGCTTCACCGCTGACGTGGCCCACGAGCTCCGAACGCCGCTCACCGGGATGGTTGCCGCCGCCTCGCTTCTGGAGGAAGAACTGCCTGCGCTCGGCCCCGGGGCCGGCCCGCCGGCTCGGCTGCTCACCGAGGACGTTCGTCGCCTCCAGGTGCTCGTGGCCGAGCTGTTGGAGCTGGCCCGCTTCGATGCCGGACAGGAGCAGGCCCGCCTGGAGCGGTTGTCGCTCGGGGAGGCCTTGCGAACCGTGACCCGTTCCTGGGACGGGAGCGCGCCGGTGCATGTCGACGTGGACGATGACGTGTCCGTGCTCGCTGACAGGGCCCGCTTCAAACGGGTTGTGGCGAATCTTCTCAGCAACGCACGCACCCATGGAGGTGACGGAGTCGAGGTTCGGGGCTACCGGGACGGAGACCGGGCGGTCGTCGAAGTCCACGACCGAGGCCCCGGCATGGACGAGAGCGATCTCGAGAGGGTCTTCGACCGGTTCTTCAAGGGTGACCACTCCCGGTCGTCCGGCGGCTCGGGACTCGGTCTGGCGATCGCTCTTGAGAACGCACGCCTTCAGGGTGGACACCTGAGCGCGCACAACCTCGACGACGGGGGAGCCTGCTTCGCCTTCACGCTCCGCGCCGCATCGGCCACGTCCAGCGTTGAGCGCGGACATCCCACCGGTGACCCACTGTTCCGTGTGCCGGATCCAATCCACGGAAACGCCACGAAGGCTGGTTCCCCTGAGCTCCACCACGAGACGCCGCCAGCCGGCTAGCACCTAGCGCAGCTGCGCCTTGCGGAGCTGCGACCTGTGACGACGTCGTGACCTGGCCGACCGCCCACCGTTACGGACTGCGGGGAGGATGGGACGCAGGCACTCGAGAGAGGACGAACAGATGGCATTCATCCACATGCCCTGGATCTATCCAACCGATCGCTACTACTACGGCTGGTACGACGAGCCGTTCGATAGTCGAGAGATGACCGACGGCGACATCAAGTCGGTGGTGGTCGATCGCCTGCGGGAGAACCCGTGCACCAAGGACGATGACATCCGCGTCGACGTGAAGCGAAACGTCGTGATCCTGACTGGTGACATTTCCAGCGCCCGCGCCAAGCGTGCCGCAGGAGACGACGCCTGGGACACCGCGGGCGTCGTGGACGTCAGCAACCAGCTCCAGTTGCCGAACGACGCATGACCCCGCTGCCGCCAACGCCCCCAGCACCCTTCTGCCTGCGATGCGGGGAGCCCCCGCTCTCCGTGGAGATCATGGAGGAACGCGAGCAGCTTCGCGTGAACCTGCGTGGAGAGCTCGATATTGCCACCGCGCCACAGCTCCGCGCCGTTACGAGAAGTCTCGAGTGCCGTGGCCCCGATCTCCTCGTCGACCTCAGCGCCCTGATGTTTCTTGACGTCCGTGGAGCACGTGCGCTGACCGACCTCGTCGCCAAGGCCCGGGCCGCGGGCCGTACCGCGGTGCTGAGCGGTGCCTCTCCCCGCGCCACCTTCATCCTTCGGCACGTTTCCGGCCGATCCTGAGGCCGTCGTCGAGGGATTACGGCCAAATGGTACGAGATCATGAACGGTGGCTGTTGGTCATCGGGATGTCACATAAACCTAATGCGTCGCCCGCAGGTTCAAGACCAATAGAAGGCCAATCGGCGTACCAGAACCAGGAGCAACAATGGAGGACCTTGCAACGATTCTCGTCTCACTCATCGCAGCGGGCAGTCTGGTACTGACGGTAACGTGGCTCCTCCGGGGAGTACCGGGTCTGCCCTGGCTGGTGGGCCACGCCACACTGACCTGTACCGGGGCCGCCGTCTGGGCCACTCATGTCCTGAACGAAGGGGAGCTAGGCTACCGGCCAGCCCCCTGGCTCTCGCTCGTGCTGCTCATGACCGCAGGCGGCTTCGGGATCGGCTTTCTTCGACAGTGGCGTCCCGCACACCAGCGTGGCGTGGAGGTCGGTGTGAATGCATCCGGCGGCCGGCTCTCATCTCTCCTCGTGATCGTTCAAGCTGGAGGGACGGCTGCGGCCATTACAGCAGCAGCTGCTGAGGCACTGACTGGTTAAAGGAGCGGTGCGGGAGACCTTCTCGGCGCTTCCGGCTTGATGCTCGGTCGGCCTTGAACCAGTCTGCCGGAGTGCGACGGATGTAGGGAGAACGGCAGGAGAACGAGGACCACGAGGATGATCTTGATGAACCGCCCGAGTCAGCGGCCCGCTGCACCGGCCGACGCGGCGTCCCGCAGGGGGGATCGACGGTGGCTTCGACCGAGACGGGGGCGGCGAAGGCCCAACTGTTGGGCGGCCGAGGCGGCCGCCGGTGCAGAAGAGGCGCGCCCGAGCGGAGGGGCGTTTCGCTGTGGGCTGTCTTCGCAGCCCTCGCCGGCTCGTTCGGCGCATTCCTCGTCGAGCGCAACACCGACGACGTCCCTCAGCCTGATTCGTCGGGCTCGTAGATGCAGGAGAGCGGCGTAGTCGCGGACGTCGAGGTCCGTGAACCTGGCCAGGTTCCGCCCGATCACCGAAGCGGAGCGGCGATCAAGTCGCTTGGATGTCGACACGGCGCAAAGGGACAGCCCGCCGATCAGCACCGCCCGTCCGGCTGAGCCGATCACCGCCATCCCGAGGCTCCGACGAGACCTCCGAGGATCCACAACTATGCTGGTGGCCAGGGCGGGCTGCAGACGAGCATCAACGCCATGATGATCCGACGCCGGGCCGGGTGGCAGACGACCGCTTCCGATTTTGACGTGGGAACCCCACGCCGGTGAGCGCCTGTCGAGCCTGGAACCGGGCCGACGGGTGCGGCATACCGGTGGCCGGAAGGGCGATGGGTGACTTGCAGGAACACCTCCCACTTCTGCTCCGCAGACAGGTTCCTCGGCGCCGGCGGCCACCGTTGACCTCCGACATCGACCCCTCCTCTGCTCATGAGGAGCCTCCCAACCTTGGGTCATTTTGCGGTGGACCCTCCGCGGCGAACTCAGACTCAAAGCAGGCATCGTCTCTTCCTCCGGTCGATCGGGCCGACGTGCCTTGTTCGGGTGCTCGGATTCGACGGCCCGGTGCGCCAGATGCTTCCCCTCTGCGCCATCGGCATCGGCAGGACCTGCCGACGTGTCTCCGCTTCGGGTGTGGCGCGATCGAGTCGCCTCTGCTCCCGGGCCCGGCCGGGTAGAGCAGCCACGTGACGGACTCACAGCGCCCACCCGAGCAGGATGAACACGAGGTCGACCCGCGGTTCCTTCTCGCCAACGAGCGGACCTTCCTGGCCTGGGGCCGCACTGCTCTGGCGCTGGTGGCTGCCGGCGTGGCCCTCACTCAGCTGGTCGACCACATCGGCCTGCCCGGCGGCCGCCAGCTGCTCGGGATTCCGCTGATTCTCCTCGGCGGCCTCATCGCCTGGCTCAGCCACCGCCGCAGCAACCAGATCCAAGAGGCGCTCCGCCAGGGGCTGAGGCTTCCCTCGCACCGCCTGCCAGCGCTCCTGACCGCAACCATCATCAGCGCCGCCGTCCTCGGCGTCGCGGTCGTCGCCCTTGGCCAGCCAGCCCAGTCCGCACCCTGAGCACGTTGGAGTTTGACGACGATCCGGTGCCAACAATCCCGTCAACCCGCCAGCTTGGTACTCCGGTAGCATTCAGCTAACGGAGGAACCACATGACGCTCGTGATCATTCTGCTCGTGCTCGCCGTCCTCGTCGGTGCCGTGAGCCTGCTCATCAGCGGCCTGAAGTGGCTGCTCATCATCGCGGCCGTTCTAGTTATCGCCTCGGCCGTCAGCAACTTCCTCAGCCGCCGCTCGAGGTCGTAGCTACTCTGCCTCCGTCCGTCGTCCCGGCACCTCGTCCAGCGTCGAGGTTCCGCCCAGAGCCTCGGTGAGGAGGCTGAGGGAGCCGTTGGGTCTCGAGGACGACCGCTGCGACACCAGCCACGTCGGCGACCTGAATGCCGCAGCGCCTGTGCACCTCGCCGATGGTGAGGCGTTCCTGGCGGAGCACGTCGGTAAGGACCTCCCCGTTGAGAACCACGACACGCGGCTGCGACTTCACCATCTGCCGCACGAACGGCACCCGCCAGCAGGCGGTGGCGACGAGGTACTGGAGGGCGACGAGGAGGCCCATCCCGAGCGCGCCTCGGCGAAGGCCAGGTCGGCCGACAGGACGACGGTGGCGATCGTCAAGCCGACGGTGACGACGAAGTCGAAGGCGTTCAGCTGGGCGAGCGTGCGCTTGCCGGATCGCCGCAGGAACGACACGAGGGCGGCATAGGCCAGGGGCCCCACCATGGCCTCACGCAGGACCCGGACCAGGCGTCGAACCTCGTGGGCGGAGCTATCCAGCCTCACCTTCGGCCCGTCGCAGGCCGGCGTTTCACCGGTCCAGGTGGAGCCGGGTCACGCCTTGGGTGGGTCCGGGCCGATCGAGCTGAAGTGGCCCATGCCGGCAGTGTCACATCTCGACGTTGCGATCCGGTGACGGCCGGGTTCCCCTCCGGCGACAACGGGCTGGACAACATGAGCCGGCCAGCTTGAGGCCTCGGCACGGCTGACCGAACCACATCCCGCATCACGAGCGGCGGCGAGTCGACGTGAGAGCCTGGCTGGCATGGCCAGCCTCCCGCCTATGCGGGCCGTTTTGCGTTGATAGCCTCACCCCGCTCTGCTGACCCGTCCGACCGGAGGCGGATCCTCGATCGTCTAGCTGCCGCCTACTGGCCGATCCCGGCTGGGTGCGTGCTCGTGGCCGTCGCTCTCGCCGTGGTGCTGAGCCAGCTGGACCAGGAGCTGCAACGAGGTGGGAGCGAGTTCGCGTTCACGGGCGGCCCTGACAGCGCAAGATCGCTTCTGTCGACGATTGCCGCGTCGATGCTTACGCTTACCGCGCTGGTGTTCTCCATCACCATCGTCGTGCTGCAGCTGACGAGCAGCCAGTTCTCACCGCGGGCGCTGCGCACGTTCCTGCGCGACCGGCAGAACCAGCTGGCTCTCGGGGTGTTCCTCTCGACGTTCGTCTATGCCCTGACGGCCCTGCGAGAGGTGCGAGGACAAGATGGTGTGGCCGAACTCTTTGTTCCCGGTGTCACCATCACCGTCGCCTTCATCCTGGTTCTGGTCAGCGTGGGCCTGTTCGTGCAGTACATAGACCACATCGCCCAGTCGATCAGGGTCGTCACCATCATCGACCGGATCGCCGTGGAGACCCGCCGGACCATCGACCGGGTGCACCCCGAGGAGGAGGTGGCCGGCCCGGCGGTGCCATTGCTGCCTTCGCCGACCAGGGTCCTCAGCTGCGACGAGCCTGGCGTCGTCGCATCGGTCCAGAAGGGCCGCCTGGTGTCCATGGCGTCATCGGCCGGGGTGGTGGTGCGGCTGGTCCCGAGGATCGGTGACTTCGTGGCATCGGGCATGCCGCTCCTCGAGGTCTTCGGTGACGGGAGCCGGGATGACGACGATCTGCGGACCGCGGTGGCGCTGGCGCGCGAGCGCGACGGCCGCCAGGACGTGGCGTTCGGCCTGCGCCAACTGGTCGACATCGCCGAGCGTTCGCTCTCGCCGGGCGTGAACGACCCTTCGACGGCGGTCCAGTGCCTCGACCAGATCCACGATCTGCTCCGCCGGCTGGCGGCCCGCCCTTACCCGCCGATCGCTCATCAGGACGAGGACGGTGTGGTGCGATTCATCGCTTCGGCCCCCTCTTGGGCTGAACACGTGGCGCTGGCGGTGGACGAGATCCGGCTCTGGGGGCGTGGCTCGCTCCAGGTGCGCGTTCGGATGCAGGTTATGTTCGACGACCTCTTGAGCGTGACCCAGGAGGACCGGCGCAGTCCGTTGGTCGAGCGACTGCCGCTGTGGGACCAGCCGCTTCCCTCAGAGGGGTAGTCCTCGCGTGGCCACCGCCATTGCGTCACACCACTGCCCGATGGCCTTCCCGCCGCCGCCGGATGGGGCTCCGCACCAAGGCGGTCGCATCGGCGGGCAAGGCCGGGGCGGTGTCGCACCGGCCTTGCCGTGAACGCCGGCGTCGCCGGCTACCTCCCTTGGCTAACCAGCCCGTCAGGCGATCTTCTCGATCTCCTGCTTGATCTCGGGGCCGACGTGCTCGGGATGTCGGTGTCCTCGACCCGGTCGCCTAGCCCTGACACCCGGTCGGCGCTGTCGTGGCCTACGCCCGCTGGGCGGCGCGGTGGCGGCTGAGTCCGGGCCCGCCCGGTGCGCTCGGGCACAGGCCCTGAAGTGGGGGTGCCCGCGGCACCGGCGACGGAGGCTCCACTGGTGGCGCTTATCACGTTGCCGTGGGCGGCCGCTCGTTCCGATCGGGGCCGTCCTCGTCAGCTCGGCGGACCGTCACCTCCTCGGTGGCTGAGGCGATCTCGATCCCGGCGTCGGCCAAGCGCTGCACGACCCGTCTGGTCAGCTCATCCTTGGCCGTCCGCGCCGTCCTCACCGGTACGACGAAGCGGGCCGAGAGCTCCATGTAGTTGTCCGTCGCCTGGACGAACACGCGGGGCTCAACCTCGGCTCGCGGCACCGGGTATCGGCGAGCCATCTCGGTGATCGCCTTGCGGGCCGCGTCGGAGTCCGAGACTCGACGGGCCTCCTCGCCGAGGATGTTCTCGGCCGTCTGCCAGTCGTCGCGGTGGGCCACCGGCACGGTGAGCTCCTCCCAGATGAACTCGAAGGCGGAGCTGTAGTTGAAGACCGGCTCGGTGAACGTCGCCTTGTTGGAGATGGCGACCAGGCGCCCCGTGTACTGCCGGCCCTTGACCCAGCCGTCCCCGGGGCCCGGGCCGCCGATCTCCATGACCTTGGTCCGAAGCGGGGTGATGTCGATGACATCACCCCGCACACCGCCCATCTGGATGCGGTCGCCCACTCGGAAGATCCGCCCGGACACGATGTTGAACCAACCGGCTATGGCCCCCACCACCTCCTGCATGGCGAACGCCAAGCCGGCGGTGGCCAAGCCGAGGACAACCCCGACACGCCCAGCAAAGGCGCGCCACAAGACAGCCAGCGCGACGAGCACCAGGACGGCGACGGCGTAGCGGGTGAGCTTCCTGGCGTAGTACCGGGAGTAGACGTCGTCGGTCCTCCTCGCTAGGAGCCGACCGACGAGCTCCGAGACCATCACCCCGACGACCGCGATGGCCGCAGTGGTGGCCAGGCGGCCCCCGGCGGTCTGGTTGTCGAGGAGCAGGTCGAGGAAGCTTTCCACGGTCAACTCTGGCACCGGTGTGGCTCAACCGGTGGAAGCTGGTCCGACCTCGGGCAGCGGCGGCGTCATGTGTCGCCGCTGTCGCCACTGTCGCTGGCTGGAGCGGACCGGCAGGCCCGGTGCAGCACGAGCGCACCGAGGAGGGCGGCGATGGTGGAGGCGCCCAGCACGCCGATCTTGGAGGCGTCCTGAAGGGACCCGGGGTCGAAGGCGAGCTCGGCGATGAATAGCGCAACCGTGAAGCCAATGCCGGCGATCAGGGCGACGCCGGCGACCATCGGCCAGGTGGCGCCTTCGGGGAGGCGGCCGAGCCCCGTGCGCACCGACACCCACGCCATCGATGTGATCCCGAGGGTCTTCCCCACCACGAGGCCGATCACGACGCCGGCAGTCACCTTGGCTGCCCCGCTCCCGCTGAAGGCGTCCCCCCGCAGCTGGACACCGGCGTTGGCGAGAGCGAAGAGCGGGACGATGAGGAAGCTGGTCCAGGGGTGGAGCAGGTACTCCAGGCGCTCGGCGGGAGAGACGGACGTCTTCGCCAGCCGCGTCATGGTGTCGAGCTGGCCGGGGGTGGGCTCGTCAGCCAGGTCGGACGCCCACTCCCGGGCCACCGCAGCCGCGATCAGCGGCTGGGCCGGTGCCAGCAGCCCGAGGACGACGCCGGCGATGGTGGCGTGCACACCGGAGACCTGGGTGGCGAGCCACACGGCCGCCCCGAGGACGACGTAGGGCGCCACCCACACAACCCGAGCCCGGCGGAGGGCGAGCATGACGCCGATCAGGCCGGCGGCGGTGAGGAGGAAGACGGGCTGGATGTCCTCGGAGTAGAAGACGGCGATGACGACGATGGCCCCGATGTCGTCCACGATCGCCAGGGTCAACAGGAACAGCTTCAACGACGCCGGCACCCTGCGGCCGAGGAGGGCGACGACGCCGATAGCAAACGCGATGTCGGTCGCCATCGGGATCCCCCACCCGCGGGCCCCTTCGCTGCCGGCGGTCACGAGCAGGTAGAACAGGGCCGGCACCACCATCCCGCCGGCGGCGGCGATGGCGGGCATCGCGGCCGTGCGCGGGTCCCGCAAGTCCCCGTGGACCAGCTCGCGCTTGATCTCGAGTCCGACCACGAAGAAGAAGATGGCCATGAGCGCGTCGTTGACCCAGTGCTTGAGGTCCTCGACCAGCTCGTACCGGCCGACACCGATGGTGAGCTCGGTGGACCACAAGGCCCGGTACGACTCTCCCCAAGGCGAGTTCGCCCACACCAGCGCGACCACGGCGGCGATGAGCAGGACGATCCCCCCGGCGGCCGCGGTGTCGAGGAACCGGCGCACCACCCGGGGGATGCGCCGACCGGGCAACGCCGCCGCCGCCCCACTCAGTGCGGCGTCCGGCGCGTCTGTGGAGTCGTGGGTGGCTGCCATGTGCACGTCCTCGGTCGCGTCCTTGCCCGTCGCCGACCAGACTTCCCGGCACACCCACCACCGCAGTGGTGCTCCCATCTTGGCAGATCCCCAAAGGCAAGACCTCAGGTGGCGTCCTCGCCCGTCGCCCCGGCTCGAACCCGCAGGTTGTCGACGAACGGTCGCCTTGATCTTCGGCACCGTGGGCGCCGCCGGAGGCGTCGCAGCGGCCTCCCGTTCGCCGCCGGTGCAGTCTTCGCCGTCTGGGGGTTGGCGCCGGCCCCGGGCAGCACACAGCTGCTCGATGGCTGGCCGGTTCCTGGGGAGGCTAGGGGGCGAACGCCTGGTCCGTGGTGGTCCCGCCGAGCTCGTCGGCCAGGGCACGGGCTGCACGCCCATAGAGATGTCGCCCAGCACGTCGTCGAGCCCGGCGCGAATGGCGTCTGCCTCTGGCGCCACGTTGACGCCAGCACCCGATGCCGCCACCCGGCGGGCGTTGATGTGTTGGTCGCTGGAGTGCTCACCACCAACAGCACCCCGGCGGCAAGCCCTCAATTCCCAGCGTCGTACCGCCTCCGCCGTGGCAGACGACTGCTGTGGCGCGGGTCAACACCTCGTTCTGGTCCACCCACCGTTCGACCCGCACGTTCGGTGGCGGCGTGCCCAGCACCCCCGGCTCGGCGCCGTGGCCGATGGTCACGAGCACCTCGGCATCTACGCCCGCCAGTGCCCTCATCGACTCGCGGTACACGTGGGCCACCATCGGTAGCGTCCCCGCTACGGTGCCGAACGTCACGTACACGAATGGGTCACCGCCCCTGGACCGGACCCACGCCGGGTCACGGAACCGCAACGCCGGGAGCGGCTCCTCCTCGAGCCCTGCCGGGAACAGCGTGTAGGAAGGCGTTTCGCCGTGGCGGGCAGGGACGGACAGCCCGTACGAGCGCCGCAGTGCGTCCACATCGGACTGAACAACTCCGAGCATGTACCTCTCCATCTCGCCAAGCCCGATGGCCACCCGAACCTGGGGAACATCGTGCAGCTCGGCCGCAACCGCTGCACCGAACTCCGCCGACTCGCGCACCACCAGGTCAGGTCGCCACTCCTCGATCACCTTGCGCAGCCTGGGCAATGCTGCCGTGGGGTCCAGCCTGCCGAAGATCTGGCCCACGACCAGCCGGTTCGCTTCCTCGCGGGACAGCTGCCCCAGCGACCCCATCACCTCAGCCATCTCCTCCTGCGGCGGGTCACCGACCGCCCAGAAGGTCGCGCCGGTCGCCGAGGCAGTCGCCTCCAGAGCGCCCGGCGCGGCGACAATCGCTTCGTGGCCGTTCTTCAGGCACGACCGGATGAACGGCACCAGCGGCCCGAAATGTCCCGCACCCGCCGTCGACGAGAAGAGGATGCGCACAACTCGAACGGTAGACCGCGAGCAGCTGACCAGCCCCAGTGGCCTCGACGCTCGTCACCGCCGGCAGCAAGCCGCCACGGGAGCGTGTCTTCTGGAGGTGTGGGTCGGGTTCCAGGTCTGGTCTAGGGCAGCAGCCGGGCGTTCTGGCCGGCGTCGAGGAGGGGTTGAGCGGCGAGGCCGAGGGCGATGATGAGAACGGTAGCGAGCGACGTCGCGGTCGCCGTTGAGCGCCGGAGGACGGGGACCGCTTTGGGGGTCTGGTCGAGGGTGAGGGGGGTGATGATGCGCAGGTAGTAGAAGAGCGAGACGACGGTGTTGAGGGCGGCGACGGCGGCCAGCCAGGCGTAGCCGCCGTCGATGGTGGCGGTGAAGAGGAGGAGCTTGCCGGTGAACCCGGCGAGGGGCGGGATGCCGACGAAGGAGAGCAGGGCCACGATGAGGGCGGCGGCGATCCACGGGCGGCGGCGGGCGAGGCCGTGGTAGTCCTCGAGGCTGGTGCGGCCCCGGAGCTGGACGACGACGCCGAAGGCGGCGAGCTGTCCGGCGGCGTAGGCCGTGATGAAGAACAGGAGTGCGGGGAGGGCCTGTGGGCTGCGGCCGAGGACGGGGATGGCCATGAGGGCGTATCCGACCTGGGACACCGATGACCAGCCGAGGAGGCGGCGGACGTCGTCCTGCCACAGGGCGCTGAGGTTGCCGACGGTCATGGTGAGGGCGGCGGCGCCGGCGGCGAGCGGGCGCCACCCGACGCTGGTGTCGGGGAGCAGGCTGAGGATGCGGGCGAGGGCGACGATGGCGCCGACCTTGGGGGCGACGGTGAGGAAGGCGGCTGCGGGGGCGGGGGCGCCTTGGGCGACGTCGGGCACCCAGGTGTGGGCGGGGACGGCGCCGAGCTTGAAGGCGAGGCCGATGGTGACGAGGACGGCGGCGGCGGTGAGGGTGACGGTGGACGCGCCGGGGAGCGAGGTGGCGGTCCGGTCGTAGAGGGTGGTGCCGGCGGCGCCGAACAGCAGGGCGACCCCCGCGAGGAGGAAGGTGTTGGTGAGGGCGCCGACGAGGAAGTACTTGGCGCCGGCTTCCACTGAGAGGGCGGAGCGGCGGTGGTAGGCGGCGAGGACGTAGCCGGTGGTCGAGGACAGCAGGACGCCGAGGAGCAGCTCGAGGGAGTCGGCGGCGCTGGCCATGGTCATGGCGCCGGCGGCGGACAGGAGGAGCAGGGCGTACCACTCGCCGTGGCGGGCGTCGGTGGCGAACCACTGCGGGGAGAGGGCGACGGTGATGGCGGTGGTGGCCAGGATGACGAGCTCGGCCCACCCGGCGGCGCCGTCGAGGGCCCAGGCGCCGTGCCAGGTGAGCTCCTGGGGCCTGGTGGCCAGCCGGATGGCGATCAGGGCGACGGCGATGCCGCAGGTGGCGAGGGCGATGGGTGCACCGACCCACTGGCGGTCGCGGCGCACGAAGAGAACGACGACGAGGACGACGGCGGCGCCGGCGACGACGGTGAGCTCGCCGGCGATGCCGCCGATGTCCACCTCAGCCGGTCCCGACGAGCAGCCGGCTGGTGCCGTCGATGAGGTCGAGCAGCCAGCGGGGGTACACGCCGATGAGCACGATCAGGGCGATCAGCACGCCGAGGATGGCGGTCTCGGACCTTGCCAGGTCGGGGAACTGGTGGTGTTCGGGTGGGAGCTCACCGAAGAACAGCTTCTGGAGCATCTGGAGGAACAGGGCTGCGGTGATGAGGAGCCCGAGGAGGGCGACGGCCGCGGCCGCCGGGTAGACGGCGAAGGTGCCGATGAAGATCTGGACCTCGGCGACGAACCCGGCGAGGCCGGGGAGGCCGAGGCTGGCGAAGGCGGCGATGGTGGTGGCGAAGGTCAAGGTGCGGGCGGGCTGGGCGAGGCCGCCGTAGTGGTCCAGGTCGTAGTCCTGGGTGCGTTGCCAGAAGGATCCGGCGATGAGGAACAGGGCGCCGGTGATGAGCCCGTGGGCGACCATCTCGACGGTGGCGCCGGTGAGGGCGAGGCGGCGGGCGTCGGCGTGGTCGGCGGCCATGGCGCCGGCCACGGCGATGCCGAGGACGGCGTAGCCCATGTGGTTGATCGACGTGTAGGCGATCCGGGCCTTGAGGTTGGTCTGGCCGAGGGCGACGAGGGCGCCGTAGACGATGCTGATGGTGGCGACGATGGCCAGGAGGAACGCCCAGTCGGCGAAGGTGTCCGAGAGCATGGCGAGCGGGATGCGGATGAGGCCGAAGGTGCCCATCTTCAACAGGACGCCGGCCAGGATGGCTGAGACGGGTCCTGGGGCGTCGACGTGGGCTGGCGGCAGCCAGGTGTGCACGGGGACGAGCGGCGTCTTCACGGCCAGCCCGACGATCAGGGCGAGGAGGACCATCCCGGCCCGCAACCCGGCGCCGGCGAGCGGCTGGGTGCGGATGATGGTGGCCATGTCGAAGGTGAGCGGGTCGGTCTCGAGATAGAGGCCGAGGATGCCGAGCAGCATGACGAGTGAGCCGGCCAGGGTGTACAGGAAGAACTTGAGGGCGGTGACCCGGGGCTGGCCGTGGCCCCACCGGGCGATGAGGAAGTACATGCCGACGAGGCTGAGGTCGAAGAAGACGTAGAACAGGAGGAGGTCGGTGGTGAGGAACAGCCCGAGCGACACCGACTCGAGGAACAGCATCCAGGCGTAGTAGTGCCGGGGCTGGCCCTTGGTGTCGACGGGGTAGGCGACGGCCGCGCAGAACAGCAGGGCGGTGAGGGAGGCGAGGGCGAGGGCGATGCCGTCGACACCGACGCGCCAGCCGACGCCGAGGGAGGGGATCCACGGTGCCCGCTCGTTCAGCTGGAACAGCGCCGTCGAGCTGGTGTCGTAGCGGACCCAGGCGACGACCATCAGCACCAGGGGGACGGCGGTGGCTGCGACGGCCACCCACCGGGCGGTGCGGCCGTCCAACCGACGGGCCGCCACCAGCAGGACGGCTCCCGCGAACGGCACGACGATGGAGGCGGTAAGCACGCCTACCTCGCCACCGCGGCCAGCACGACGAGGACGACGGCGCCGCCGGCGGCGACGACGTAGTAGTGGTGGGCCAGGCCCGTGTGGAGCCGGCGGACGTCCCGGCCACCTTGGGCGACGACCCCGGTGATCTGGCGGACGGCGCCGTCGACGCCGCGTTCGGTGACGGTCGCGCCCAGCCGGGCGGCCAGGCGGGTGAGGGCGGCGGTGGCCCGCACGCCGGCATCGACGACCCGGTGGTCGGCCCGGGCCGCGGCGACCGCCAGGCTGGGGGCGACGGCGGTCGCGGCGCGGATCGGGGCGTCGAGGATCAGGGTGTCGAATCGGCCCAGCCCGCGGGCGACGGCCAGTACCGGATCGACGACGGCGGCCTTGGTGGCGGCCGGGAGGGCGAACCAGTTGGCGACGGCAGCTCGGCGCCGGCCGGGCTGCTCGCGGCCGAGGGCGCCGCTCCGAAAGGCGGTGAGGGCGCCGTAGGCGGCGACGGCCACGACCAGCAGGGAGGCGATGGCCTCCGCCGGAGCCGCTTCGGGCAGCTCCCCGCCGGCCAGGCGGGCGATGGTGTCATGTGCCGCCGGCCACCACAGAACCCCGAGGCCAAGCGACGCCACGACCGACGCCCAGACGGCGACCTGTTCAACGCGGGCCGGGCGGCGGGCCGCCTTCGGAGCGGTGTCAGGCGGCGGCGGTCCAAAGGCGAGCAGGTGGAACCGGGCGGCGTACCAGGCGCTCAACCCCCCGGCCAGCACGACGCCGGCGGCGAGCGACGGCGCCGCCTTCCCGGCGGCGGAGACGATGACCTCTTTGGTCCACGCCGCCCCCAGCGGCGGCACCGCGGCCAAGGCCAGCGCCAGGACCGCCGACGCCGTCGCGGTCGCCTTGAGGTCCCGACCGAGGCGCAATCGCCCAAGCTGGGAGGTCGAGGCCGCTTCGATGGCGATCCCGGCGGCGAGGAACAGACCGGCCTTGAACGCGGCGTGGGCGACGAGGTGAGCCAAGGCGGCGGCGGGGTAGCCGGCACCGACGGCCACGAACATCAGCCCGTACTGGGCCGGCGTGTCGAGGGTGGTTGGATCGAGATCGATGCAGCGGCGGGCGGTACGGGTCTTGCCTCTGGTTTCGTGGAGCTCGTAGCCGACCGAGATCAGCGAGCGGCTGACGGACAGGTGGGCGCTGGAGATGTCGAGGTCTCCCCACCGGAGTCCGAGGAGCTCGCCTCGGCGCATCCCGGTGTTGGCGGCGACCCAGAGCGCGGCGTGGAGCCGGTGCTCGATCGTGAAGTCCAAGAAGGCTCGAAGTTGCTGGGCGTCCCAGGCCCTGGCGCCGGTACTGGCGAGCGGGCGACGTTTGGGGGCGTGGGCGAGCTGTGCCGGGTTGAAGATGAGAAGTCCGCGTCGGGTGGCGTCGTCGAGCGCCCGGCGAAGGATCATGTGGACTTCGAGGACGGTCTTGTTGTCGAGGCCGCCGGTTCCGTTGGCCCGGCCATCGGTGAGGAGCTGGCCGTAGAGGCGTTCGAGGTGATCGGGACGCAGCTGCCGGAGGGGGATCCGGCCGATGTTCGGGACGACGTGGAGGTCGATGTTGCGCCGGTAGCCGTCCCAGGTGCTGGGTCGGAGCTGCGACTGCTTGGTGGGTAGCCACCGCTGGGTGAGGTAGACGGCGACGGTGAGGCTGCTGCGCTGTCGTGTCCCGCCGGAGCGGTGCTCGTCGGCAAGCCTGTGGGCGAGGGCCTCAGCGGTGGGGCGGTCCGAGCCGGCGGGGTACCAGCGGCGACGTTCGCGACCGGTGATCGGATCGACTCCTTCGTAGACGACCGCGTAGTAGCGGTCGCCCTTGCGTGCGACGTAGCCCTTCATGGTTGTGTCCTCCTTCGGCGGGCGGGCGCCCAGCCGGTGGAAGACATCGGTAGAACCTTGCCATCGCCGCAGGTGTGGCGACTCGTCTGCGGGGTCGCCAACCGGGGAGGTCTCAGCCGAGAGGATCCAGCGTCGCAGTCTCGATGACGGTGCAGATGGCTGCGGCTCGTCCAGCTCGTTGGGCGTCTTCGGCGTTGCTCGGGTTGGGTGGAGGGTGGCAGGCAGTGTGTGAGGTCCGCCGGTTGGCGGTCGATGTCGGTGAGCCGGGCGTCGAGCGGCTGTTCAGCCGCTGGGTGCTTCATCTCGGCTGAGCGCTTCGGTGAGCTGGTCGACGGATGGGGCTCCTTGGATTCCCGCGCCGGCTGCGTAGAGGCGGCAGGAGAGGGATCCTGCTCGTGCGTCGCTGGTGACGGCGTCGCGGCCGTTGATGATGACGGTGGGTGATCCGCGCATGTCGAGGCGGGCGGCGGTGTCGGCGTCGTTGATCTCGGTCTGGCGGATGTTGGCTGTGATGCCGGCGGCTTGGAGAGCGGTGTCGAGGTGCTGGCGGGCGCTGTTCAGGTTGGGGCAGTCGGCGACGTAGAGGATCTCGATGTTCACCGCGGTTACCCTAAGGGTTCCAGTGTGCGGGAAGGTCAAGGGATGTTGATCGGTGAGGTGGCCCGACGTTCGGGGGTGGCTGCGAAGACGTTGCGCTACTACGAGGACATCGGGCTGATCGAGCGGCCGTCGAGGGACGCCTCTGGGTATCGGGACTTCGGCGAGAGCGTGCTCGGCTGCCTCGCGTTCATCCGCTCGGCCCGGGCGGTCGGTCTCACCTTGGGTGAGATTCGCGGCATCGTGGCGCTCCACGATGACGGGAAGGTGCCGTGCGGGCACGTGCTCGAGCTGCTCCGCTCGCGCGCAGCTGAGGTGGACGAGACGATCCGGCAGCTCCGGGAGCTCAAGGCGGACCTCGACCGGCTGGTCGAACAAGCTGTCACGTTCGACCCGGCCGACTGCGATCCTGATCGGATCTGTCACCTTCTCGGCCGCCCGTAGCCGAGGCGGCCGGGCCGATCAGCGTGCGGCGTCGACGGGTTCGGCTGGGGACGCCTCCGCCGCAGCCCATCGGCCTGACGTTGCGTGCTGTCGTCCATGAGCGGGCGGCGGCGGCGGCTGGCCAGGGCGGTGACGGTGAGGGCGGTGGCGAGGAGGAGGCCG
>JAUJNH010000010.1 GCA_030448245.1 Acidimicrobiales bacterium | reverse complement strand
GGCGACGATCAGCTGCCATGCGTTTCCACGCTTCCGGATGTGTCCCGTGGCCACGGAGCGGACGGTAGCGGATTGACGAGGATTGACAAGCACCGCTCAGACGAGCCGTCCGGGAGCCCGCACCCCCTCTGAGCTGCGGTTCCTTGTGGGCGCTGCGGGGCTCGAACCCGCGACCGCCTCCTTGTAAGGGAGGTGCGCTACCAGCTGCGCCAAACGCCCGTCTCGTCAGGCTATCGACCGGCCAGGCTGGGCCGCAGGTGGCGGCCGACCCGGGGGGCGCTCGCCGCTCGACCCCCGGGTCGGGTTCCGGCTACGCCGTCATCCAGCGAGCCGGGTCCTTGGGCGGGCGGCCACGGGGCCGCTTGACCGCCAGGATCTTGCCGTCCTTGAACAGCTGGCCGCCCCACACGCCCCACGGCTCCCGGCGCTGGACGGCGCCGTCCAGGCAGGGGTCGGCCAGGGGGCAGGTGGCGCAGATGGCCTTGGCGGCGCGGATGGCCGGGATCTCGTCGGAGAAGAACAGATCGGTCATGGACGCCGCGCCGGCGTCGGCGACGACCTGGGCGTCGGTGCAACGAGCCAGCTTCCAGTCGACGCTGGTGGTGATCTCGGTGTGGTCCTGCAGGGCGAACATCGCCGTCCCCTTTGACGGGTTGTGCTCATGGATGTGGAAGTCGAGGGATGAAAAGGAGGAAAACAAAGAGGCCGCCGGGCTGTCCCGGCGGCCTCTGGAACCTCTCGAGGAGGAGATGGGTGGGGGGTCTACCCGTACCCTGCTCCTCGAGAGCCCAGAGGCGTGCCGTCACATGCAATGAGGCCCGTGGCGGCGTGGTCGTTGGTGCGGAGGCTGACGGGATCTCCGCAGACCAGGCCAGGGCCGTACGCAGCCGGCACGGACCCGGTCTGCTTGATGCCCTGCATGCCCGCGAAGGACAGCCCGACCACGCGGAGACGCCGCTGCGCGGGCGCGCCGGTGGCCGAGGCGGTGATCCGCTTCTCGGTCAGCCAGGTCGTGCGCTCCACAGCGGGTCCTCCGTGGTCGGCGAGCGCGAGGGACATCCCCGCGGCCCGGTCATGGGACCACGAAGGCGCGGCAGTCGTCAACCGATTTACGAAGAAGCGGCCGCGACAGCCGTCACCGGACCGTCGGGACCAGCTGGCCGAGCAGCTCGGGCGTGGCCGCGGCCACCGGGCTGCGCCGGGCCTGGTGCGTGGCGACGACGAGGTCCTCCCCCGCCGCATCGACCACGGGGGCGCCGGCCTCGCGGCACACGAGCAGGCCCCCCAGGTAGTCCCACGGGCCGTGGGCCGCTGGTCGGGTGGCGTCGAAATAGGCGTCGACGATCCCGGCGGCCACCGCGCAGAGGTCGAGGGCGCAGGCGCCGAAGGTCCTGGTCTGCCAGCAGCCGAGGGGGGTAGCGGGGAGCCCGCTGAGGGCGACGATCGCCTCCTCCACCGCGGTGGCTCGGCTCGGACGCAGCGGACCGGCGTCGCCAAAGGCCCCGCCCCCCCTCGTCGCCCAGAAACGGGCGCCGCTCGCCAGGTTGACGACCGCCGCGGCCACCGGCCCGTCACCGTCCAGGACGCAGACCGAGGTGGCGTACCAGGGCAGGCCGCGGTGGGCGTTGGTGGAGCCGTCGACCGGGTCGACGACCGCCATCAGGGGCCGATCCGGGTGATGGCGTCCCGACTCCTCGCTGAGCGAGCCGAGCCCGGCGGCGTGCAGCACGGTGAGGGCGGCTTCGTCGGCGGCCAGGTCGAGCTTGTACTGCCCACGCCGAGCCGGGTTGGGCCCCCAGTCGGTCAGGCCGCCGAGGGCGGCGGCCACCGCGGCGGCGGCGTCGAAGCCGACCGCGACAAGGCTGTCGGCGTCCATCGCCGGGCCACCGTAGGTGGCGCCTCGAGGCCGATGAGCCCCCACCCAAGGCCGGTACGATCCAGCCGATGGCGGTGATCGACGTGCCCGGCTACGTGGCCGAGCTCAAGGAGCACGTCGTCGACCACGGCTTCCACGTGCACGACGAGCGGCACTTCCTCGAGACCTACTCGCTGCGCCAGGCCTGGGAGGTCGACCTCCACCCCGAGGAGGCCTGCGACGGGCCGCTCGACCTGCACCTCAACCTCGAGGTCGAGCCCCGCACGCTGCTGGCCTTCGAGGACGCCGTCGCCGGCATCGATCCCGACGCCGAGCCGCCCGACTCGTGGACCTTCCCGATCACCTTCACGTGGGCGCTGCCCCCGCTGCCCCACGGACCCGACCTCCTCCGGCTCGCCCTCGACCTGTCGGCCATCGCCGGCAGCGACCTGCCGCTCGAGGTGTCGGCGGTCGACTCGATCCCCTCGGCCACCGACGCACCCGAGCGCAGCCTGACGGTGGTGGCCAAGGTGACGGTCAGCCTGGCCAAGATCTTCACGGGTGACGATCAGCTGTGCGACTCGCTCGATCGGGCCCTGGCCGTCAGCGAGCACCTCCTCCAGCACGCCCCGAGGTGGCTCGACAGCTGACGCCGGCCTCGACCATCACGCCCGAGGCGGGTCGGCCAGCGCCGTCTCGATCGCGTCGCGCACCTGGAACGCCTGCTCGTGGGGCATGCGGAACACGACCTGGCCCGTGGCCGTGCGCAGCAGCACCTTCGAGAAGAGGGGCCCATCCCTCTTGGCCTTCACGGCGAGCACGGACCGCATCGGGATGAGCGGCGGGTCGCTGGCCGGCCGGCCCACCGACGAGATCGACACCTGCTTGATCCACTCGATCCGGTCCGAGTAGACCCGCACGGTCGAGTTCTTCCCGTCCTCGCGGCTGAGGGCCTCGATGAGGAGCCCGGAGGCGTCACCATCCGGCTCGTCGGTGGGCGGCTGATCGCTCGTCATCGCCTGCAGCCTGCCACCCCGGGCCGGACCGCCTCAGTCCACCAGCCTCAGCCGGTAGGTCTCACCCCGGTCGAGGTACCGGACCTGGGTGGCTGGGCGCCGGCGTTCCACCTCCTGCTCGAAGTCGCGCAGCGGCGAGCGGAACACGGTGTAGTCGCCGAAGTGGATCGGGATCGCCTCGCGCGGCTTGACCAGCTCGAGGGCGCGCACACCGTCGCGGCCGTCCATGGTCACCAAGACCCCGAGGACGCGGGTGCCGCCCAGGTGCAGCAGGGCCAGGTCGATGTCCGGGTAGCGGGCCGGGATCTCGGACAGCCGCTCGTGGAGCAGCGTGTCGCCGGTGATGTACAGGCGGAAGGCCGCCTCCCCCGAGCCATCGCCAAGCTCCAGCATGCTGCCCATCACCGGCGGCAGCGCGGCCTGCAGGGGACGCGGAGCGTGCTGGCCGGGGAGGGCGGTGACGGTCAGGCGCTGGTCCCCACGGTCGAAGGAGACCGCGCCCCAGGTCTCGAGGGCCACCGGCTGGGTGAACCCCTGGCGCTCGAGCTTTCTGGCGGCGTGACCGGTGGTGACGATCGGGACGTCTTTGCGAAGGTCCCGCGCCGCGACCTCGTCGAAGTGGTCACCGTGGTGGTGGGAGAGCACCACGAGGTCGAGCGGGGGGAGATCCGAGATCTCGAGGGCGGGGTTGGTGAGCCGCCGCGACCTCAGCCCGTACCCCAGCTTGGCGTGGTCTCCCTGGTGCAGGAAGTTGGGGTCGGTCAGCACCGTGAACCTTCCCACCTGCAACAGCACGGTGGCCGTCCCGATCCACGTAACCGCCACCTCGGCGGCATCACCCGTCGGGGCGCCCGGTTGGTCGGCTAGCTTGATCGGCTGGCGCACGACGGGGCCCCTACCCGAAGACCTGGCGGCACCCACAGCCACTTCGGCGCTCGTACCCAGTGGCAGATGTCAAGGTTGGGTGTTCGACGGTGGCCGACGAGGCGGCGGACGCCCGGGTCGCCGCTGACGCGGCGCAGTCCTCCCGGCACGGCCGATCCCGCTGGTCGTAGCCTCTGGTCCATGCGGATCCTCTACCTGGTCTCGAGCGGTTCGACCGACCCGACCCGCGCCTCCATCCCTCTGCACCTCGCGGTGAACGGCTCCGCCGAGGTCGGCCACGATGTCGGGGTCGTGCTGGCGGGTGACGCCACCGAGCTGGTGCGACCCGACGTGCTCGACAACCTCGAGGGGCTCGGCGTGCCACCCGCCCGGGATCTCGTCGGCAAGGCCCGCGACCATCAGGTCCCCATCTACGTCTGAAAGGGCTGCGCCGTCGCCCGGGGGGCGACCGAGGAAGACCTCGCAGGGATCGGGGGCCGCTGGGTGGCCCCTCCCGACGTGGCCCGTCTGATCGAGGAGGCCGACCGGGTCGTCACGTTCTGACGTCCCCGCTCGGCCACGGACCGGGAGGCTGCGCTGGCCAGCTGGCGCCCCCGCAGCGTCACGCCTGCCGGGGCCCGCTCGTTCGGCGTCTGGCTCAGGTGGGCAGGACGACCGTCTTGACCCGGGTGCACTCGTCGATCGAGTAGCCCAGTCCCTCGCGGCCGATGCCCGAGTGAGGCTTGTGGCCACCGAAGGGGAAGTGGCCGACGCCGTGGGCGGGGGCGTCGTTGACGTGGACCATCCCGCACTCGAGGGCGTGGGCCGCCTTCCAGGCCTGCTCGAGGCTGCGGGTGAACACGGCGGAGTCGAGGCCGTAGCGGGAGCCGTTCGCCACCTCCAGGGCGGCGTCGAGGTCGGTGACCCGGGCAACGGCCAGGACGGGCCCGAAGGTCTCCTCCCAGATGATCTCGGCATCGAGCGGGACGTCGACCAGGACCGTCGGCTGGTGGTAGGCGGCCTCGACCTCGCCGCCCAGGAGCACCTTGGCTCCCTTGTCGACGGCGTCGGCCACCAGGCGCTGCACGGTCTCGGCCGCGTCGGGGTTGACGAGTGGCCCGACCTTCACCCCCTCGGCCCGAGGGTCGCCCACCACCCACTGCTCTGCCTCGGTGACGGCACGGGCCACGTAGTCGTCGTACACGGACTCCTCGGCCAGCACGCGGCTGACGGCGTCGCAGCGCTGCCCCGCGTTCTTGAAGGCGCCCACCAGGGTCCTGCCGACGGCGAGCTCGAGGTCCGCGTCGCCGCAGATGATGGCGGCGGCGTTGCCCCCGAGCTCGAGGTGCAGCGGCTTGGGGCTGGCGGCCTGGGCGATGCGATAACCGACCCCGCTGGACCCGGTGAACGAGATCATCGAGATGTCGTCGTGCTCGGCGAGGAGGCCGCCGATCTGGCCGCCCGACCCCGTGATCAGGTTCAGCACGCCGTCGGGGAGTCCCGCCTCCTCGAGGACCCGGGCGAACAGCACGAGGGCGAGCGGGTCGTCCGACGGGGCCTTGGCCACGACCGTGTTGCCGGCGGCCAGGGCCGGGATGATCTTCGACGCGGCCAGGAAGAGGGGGTAGTTGAACGGGCCGAAGGCGGCCACCGTGCCGACGGGCTCGCGCAGCACGATCCCCTCCTTGCCCTTGGTGTCGCCGATCCAGTCGCCCGGCAGGTACTCGCCGAAGATCTTGCGCACCTCCTCGCGGGCCAGGCCCAGCCGCTCCTTCGTGGCCTTCACCTCGGTGCGCGCCTGCTCGGGCGTCTTGCCGAGGTCGGCCACGATGATGTCGGCGAAGTCGTCGAGGTGCTGGCCCAGCACCTCGGCTGCGTCGGAGCAGATCTCGAGGCGGGCGGCGGCGGGCAGCTGCCGGAAGGTGGTGCGGGCCCGCTTGGCGGCGTCGATGGCGGCGAGGACGTCGTCCTCCCCCGCCTTGGCGGCCGTGGCGATGACGGAGCCGTCGATGGGTGAGCGCACGTCGAACACGTCGCCGGCGTCAGCCCCCCGCCAGGCACCGTCGACCAGCAGCTGGAAGGCCGGCACCTCACCGTCGGTGATGACGGCCGGGCCGGCGATGCTCGGCAACGAGATGCGCACCGGTTGGCCGAGCTTGGGAGCAGTGTCGAGGAAGCCCATGGCCTCATGGCCTACCCCGTGGGCCGGCCGGCGCCACCACATCTGCGGCGGGCGCCGGGTTCCCTTCGCGGTGCGGGCGGGCGCCCGGTCCACGGCACGGACGTCCGTACGCTGCTGGGGTGGCTCCCTGGCCTCTCGGTCCCGGCGTGCTCGAGCTTCCGGACGGCCGCAGGATCCGCGGCCGGAGCCTGCGGCGACCGGTGCCGACCGGCCCGCTTCCCGACCTCGGCGTGTACCTCCTCGCCCGCGATCCGGGGCCCTTCGACTGGGAGCACCGGTGGGTGCGGTGGGCCGACTTTCGCACGCCCTCGTCGACGGAAGACGCCGTGGCCGCTCTCCGGGACGCCTACGAGCGTTCGGAGG
Source organism: Acidimicrobiales bacterium (assembly GCA_030448245.1). Classification (GTDB taxonomy): domain Bacteria; phylum Actinomycetota; class Acidimicrobiia; order Acidimicrobiales; family JAUJNH01; genus JAUJNH01. The sequence goes on along the minus strand of JAUJNH010000010.1, from coordinate 92,625 downwards.
CGGAGCGGGTCGAGATCGCGTGCCGGGGGGGTGTCGGCCGCACCGGTACCGCGCTGGCGGCACTTGCCGTCCTGGCCGGGATCCCGGCCGCCGAGGCCGTCACCTGGGTGCGCCGGCGGTACGACCAGCGGGCCGCGGAGACGCCGTGGCAGCGCCGGTGGGTCCTCGAGGTCGGAGCCGCCCGGTGATCGTGCGGGCCGGCTCCGACCGGGCGGGAATCGAGGCGGAGCCGACGATCGGAGCGGCAGCGTGGCCGTGGCTCGAGCGCTTCCGATCAGCGCTACGCCGCAGCTTGGTGCCGGAGCTGCTCCCGCACGATCTTCGCGGCCACGGTCTCTGGTGTCCTTGATGTCCCGCTCGGCCGCCTGCGCCCGGGCCAGCAGATCATGGAAAGGTCGCCCAAGGACATCGGCGGCCGCTGAATGATGAAGTCGAACTCGTCGCGGCCGTCGATGTCACTGAGGTCGTCCAGATCCCGGCGAGCTGGTGAAGCGCTCTCCGGGAGCGCCTGACGCACCGAGGACACAGCGTGCTGGTCAGCCCGGCGGAGATGGGACGGCGAATCGGACCGCCGCCTGCTTCACCCGAACCTTCAGCTTCTTGACCTTCGGACGGGTGCCGCCGTCGAGCTCGTACGGCGTTGGCCGGTCGAACCTCACCGTCACCTTGCGCCCTCTAGTGGTCTGGGTGAGGGGCGAGCTCTCCACCGAGCCGAGCGCGGCGCGGCCCACCACCCTCACCCACTCCAGGCGCGTTTTGGCCGTCACCACCCCTACCTCCAGCAGCCCGTCGGTCGGGTCGGCGTCGGGGAAGGCGACCAGGCCGCCGGTGAGCGTGCCCATAGACCCGAACAGCAGGCAGCCGGCCCGGCCCTCGAACCAGCGGTCCCCGTCGACCTTGACCTTCACCTCCATCGGCTCCTGACCGGTGCCCCGGACGCCGCTCACGACGTAGGCCAGGCGGCCGAACCGGTCCTTCAGCTTCCCGTCGGCGTCCCGGATCATCACGGCGTCGAGCCCCGCCCCGGCCATCACCGCGAACCGCTCGCCGTTGATCACCCCCACGTCGAGGTCCCGTCGCGCCCCCATGGAGGGCGACGTCCAGCGCCCCCTCGAGGTCGATCGGGATGCCCAGGTTGTGGGCCAGGAGGTTGGCCGTGCCCGCCGGCAGAATTCCCAGGGTGACCCCCGAACCGGCGGTCGCGTCGACCACCCGCCGCACCGTCCCGTCGCCGCCCCAGACGAGGATGAGGTCGACGCCGGCCTCGAGGCAGCGCTTGGCGGCCTTTGTCGCCTTCCGGCTCTTCGCCACCTCGTGCCACAGGACGTCGTTCCCCACCTCGGCGTCGAGCCGGCGGCGCAGCTCGGCCAGCCCGTCGCCGAACGTCTTGCGCCCGTGGGCGATGACCGCGACAGAGGCCACCGGTCAGAGACCGCGGTGGTCGGGTGACCGCCGGATCTCGTCCAGAACCTCGGCCTGCTCGGGCTGGTTGAGGATCTCGTGGTAGCGGGCGGGGAGCTCGCGGCGCGCACCACGTCGGGCGGTGCGGCGGAGGCGGCGCTGCCGGCGGGGAGACGCAGCGGTCGGCGCCGGCCCACAGATGCAGCGTCGGCACCGTCCACGACGGGCTGCGACCGCGCACCAGTTCGACGACGTCGAGGAGGAACCGCACCAGCCTCGCCGCCACCTTGTTGTGCACCATCGGGTCATCCTCCCTTCTTGAGTGGATGGTGTGTGGGTGGGGGGCTGCGGCTGTCTCCTCATCATGCACCGCTGGCCGCCCGGTAACAGCACATCGCGTGCGCGCAGCAACGGTTTAGTGCCAGACCAGCGTTGGCCGCGTTCAGGTGAGCGGGAACGGCGGCTGCCACCACCACGGCCGGTCGTCGACCTCGATCTCGCTCACCCACTTGACCCACCAGAACCCCCGCCGGTTGGGGGCGACCAGGCGGGCCGGGAAGCCGTGCCCGGCGGACAGCGGCTTGCCCTCGACGGTCGTGGCGAGGACCAGCACCCCGGCATCACGCCGCGGGAACCGGCGGCTGTAGCCCGTCACCGAGCGCACCACGACGCTGCCACCGAGGGGATCGCCGGAGGCGGCCAGCAGCTGATCCAGTCGCACGCCGCCCCACCGCTGGTGGGCGTACCAGCCACCGGTGCAATCGAGCGTGGCGACCACCTGGTCGTGACCGAGCCGCTCGAGCTCCTCCCGTGACCACAGCCGGTCGCCCACCCGCACTTCCCAGGCGTCGCCGTTGATCGCCGGGACCCCATCGGTGAGCCACTGGGTGACGGGCATGGCCGACGGGCGGAACGAACCCCGCTCGAGTGAGCCCGTCACGTCCCGGCCGGCATGGGGAAGGGCGACCGTGACGGCCGCTGACCCAGCTGCGCCGAGGGCGCCCCGCAGCAGGGTCCGCCGGCTCAGGTCGCCTGCTCGCGGCCGAACCGGACGGGAGACCACGTGCCACAGCGCCAAGAGGAGGGCAACCAGAGCGGCACCGACGTGTACCTGCATGACCAACACCGGTCCGGCGTCTCGGGCCCCGGCGCGGTGGACGAAGCCGCTGGCCAGGGCGACCACCACCATCGATGCCAGCCCGAGGGCGGGAAGCGCCGCCGCCGCTCCCCGTCGCCTGATCCCCCGACGGCTGACGGCGGACTTCCACGGGGCCATCACCACGACGGCGATACCGGCGGCGCCGTGCACGATCGTCGGCCATCGGCCCCACCCCGACCCCACGGCCCACATCAAAACCCCACTGGCGAACGCGGCCACGATCAGCAGGAGCAGGGCGAGGTTCGTGCGCCGACCGGCCACCCCCAATCACACCATGGACGCTGCAGTGCCAGCGCCAGTGTCAGTTGCGAGAGCCGCTGTGCGATGCGTCTGGGGCTTGAGCCTGGGGTGAGGACGGCGCGGAGGGTCTCGTCTGGCCCGCCAACCAGTTGACGACCTCGACGAAGGAGCCGGTCCGCTCGAAGACCTCCCGCTGGCGGCGGGCACCGTTGCCACGGTGCAGCGTCTCGGCCACGATGCCCGAAACCTCGTTCCACTCGCCGGCGTCCTCGAGGTCGGGGCGGAGGAAGGAGAGCAGGCTCTCGACCACCTCCACGGCCGGCCGGGTCCGGCCGCCGGCGAGGTCGACGAGCTCTCCGTCGAGCCCGTCGCGCGACGCCCGCCAGCGGGCTGCCCGCACCACCTCCGGACGCACCGGGGGCACCGGTTCGCCTGCCACGGCATGGGCATGGCAGGTGCGCACGAGGGAGCGGGTGAGGCCGGCGGCCATCACCGCTTCGTCGATGGTGGGGGCCACGTCACAGATGCGGAACTCGACGGTGGGAAAACGAGCCGAGGGGCGCACGTCCCAGTAGAGCTTGGTGGCGTCGGACATGCTCCCGGTGGTGACCAGGTCCTCCACCAGCGCGTCGTACGCCGAGCGGCTACCGAGCACGGGTGGCGCACCGGTTACGGGGAGGCGGTCGAAGATCTGGGTGCGGTAGCTGCAGTAGCGGGAGTCAACGCCCTGCCAGAAGGGCGAGTTGGCGCTGAGGGCGAGCAGCGTTGGCAGCCACGGCCGGCACCGGTCCATCACCGCGATGGCGTCCTCCGGCTCGTCGATCCCCACGTGGACGTGGCAGCCGCAGATGAGCAGCTCCCAGGCCAGCATCCGGAAGGTCTCCTCGAGCTCGAGGTAGCGAGCCTTGGGGGTGATGGCCTGCTCCCGCCAGTCGGCGAAGGGGTGCGTGCCCGCAGCCAGCACCTGTGTGCCCGCCTGCTCGGCGGCGGTGATGACCTCCGCTCGCAGGCGGCCCAGCTCCGAGCGCACCTCGTCCAGGCTCGTACAGACGACGGTCTCCACCTCGACCTGCGCCAGGCTCAGCTCGGGCTGCACCTGGTCGCCGAGGGCATCCATGGCGGCGGGCAGCACGGCCGGCGCACGGGGACGCAGCTGGCCGGTGGCGGCGTCGACGATGAGGTACTCCTCCTCGACGCCGATGGTGAACGACGGGGAAGAGCTCACGCAGCGGTGTTCCACCGGCGGCCGGCGGCCAAACCCGGGTACGGGTGCACGCTGCCCAAACCAGGGTGATCGCTCGCATCACCCGCAGAGCGACCTGGACGGCCCCGATATCGAGATCGTCGAGTCTCCCGCCCGGTTCCTGCCCCGTGCTCTGCGACACCAGAGCGATGGCGTCCCGAACCTGCATGGCCTCGCTTGAGTTCAGCCGGGCGGGGAGGTGATGAGGGCTGGGTGCTCCGAGAGCTCCACTGAGGAGTCGTGGGCGGCGATGCGCACCTTGTTGCTCTTCACGCGCACAAGATCGGGATACGGTCGGCGCCGCGCAGGCGCCCACCGGGCTCCGAGCCTGGACCGACGGCGTTCCCCTGCGCTGAAGGAAGCCCTGCTGGGGGCTCTGGAGGCTGCCGCTGAGGGCCGCTACATGCGATTCCGTCAGTTCCGCGTGTAGCGGGCTAGGTTCCGGATGTCTCTCGAGCTTCCGCCGGCGTCGCCTCCGACAGGCTCGAGGTCGTCGACGGCAGCGCTCTCAGCTCCGCTGAGGCTGGCTGCGTGCGGGCCGCCTGGACCGGTGGCAGTTCAGGCACATGCCGATCTCCCGCGCCGGCGGCACGCTCGGCCAACAGCTCGGCTGCCGTCCGGAGGCTGGGGTCGAACCACAGCGGGGTCTCCGCGGGCCGAGGCACCGCCGAGGCCAGTGCGACCCCGGATCGGTGACCCCCGGCCCTGGCCGTCAGCCCCCGGATCCCGCCATGACGCTCTCGTCTGCCCACCGCAGGATCCTCCTGTTGCACCGAACCTGCAAGAAGGATCGGCCGGCGGGGCCGGTTCTTGAGGGGTCATGAGGCCCGTTCCGCCGGGACGGGGGGTCCCGATGGGTCTGCGATCCGGAAGGCGCCTCGGACAGGTCGGTCAGCCATGAGGCGGAACCTCCACACCTGCGGCATGTCTTGTCGTGGCCTTCTCGAATTGGCTGAACCATCCCGACGACGAAGGCGCAGTCCGCACACCCTGATCCTCGACACGCCCGGCAGCGTCCATGAGCTGCGTCCGCTCGCTCGGTCATCAACATCCCAGAGTCGCGGGCGGCGGTCCTCACGTCTGAACGAAGGGCTCCTCGTCTGGTTCGGGGGGGTCGCTGACGTGTGAGGCAGCGCCCGAGCCCGCTCAGCTGCGGTGAAGGTCACCATCTTGTCTCAGGGCTCTGTTCGCTTGCTCCCTCGTCATCCGGGGCGGCGGCCGGCGCCGTACCAGTAGCGAGCCGAAGCCGGCGGACCGAACCAGGAGGAACATGTGGCATACCAGTTCAGGTGAAGGGACGCCGATCACGCCTGCAGGTGGCAGGGGAAAGCCGACTCAGAGGATGAGTTGAAGCAGAAGGTCGCGGAGCACGTGAAGAAGAAGCACGCCGTCGGCACCACGACCGACACCATCTGGAACCAAGTGAAGAAGGACATCCGCCAGGTCTAAAGGCGGTCCGGGGGACAGCGCTTCGCGGCTTAGCCCCCCGGAGCTCGGCTGGAGGACAGGCACGGCCCTCGCCACTCTTGGAGTGCACGAGGTCGGTGTCACGACGAGCCCGGTCACTGTTCGTGGCGCTGGCGTGTTCCGGCCGGCCTGACTGCTTCGCGTCCTCGATGAGCTGCAGCACCTCTTCGGGACGAGGGACGACCGGCTCGTCGTTCGGGATGGACGGAGGCTCGGCCTCTGCTGCGCCGGGTTCGACTCCCGCCACCCCCACCGGCGGGCCTGGGTCAGCATCGAGGAGAGGCAGGCGTGGATCTGGTACACGCTGCGGGGGGACGGGCCTCGATCTTGATGGGCCCGGTAGAGGTGGGTCAGCGTCTTGGTCGTCACCTTGGTCACCAGCATCGGCCCCAGCATCGGGCTGATGTTCCGCCGGTAGACCTTCTCGTAGCCCGTCGAACGTGTTGGGCGAGCGCCCCTTGCGCCGCAGCTCGAGGATCCACTCCTCGTGCAGGTGTCGAGCGTGACCTTCGCCCGCGGTGTGCCGGCCGCTGCCCACCTCCACCAGCAGCTGGGGCCCGAGCCAGCTTGGCGTCGCGCAGCGAACCGTGGAAGATCCGGCTCACCTGACGGCGTCGGCCGGTGACCGGATCCCGCCCCGCTTCGACGATCAGCTCCCACACGCCGGGGCCCGCTCGCGCATGCCGGGCGCTGTCCGTCGCTGCTGGGCCATGCCCCTGGGGCTACCGAAAGATGTTGGAGGGACGTTGGATCTCGGGGCTCCGGCCGAGAATCCCGTGGGGCCGGCGGGGATCGAACCCGCAACCGAGGGATTATGAGTCCCCTGCTCTGACCATTGAGCTACGGCCCCGCGCCGAACCCGCAGGTCTGCCTGCACGGATTCGCAGGGGCGGGACCCTACCTGCCGCCGATGCATCGCCGACGGGCTCGATGCACCGGGTCATGGTCGTCGTCAGCTGGGCTCGGCGGGGACCGCTACGTCACCCCGGAGCGCCAGCTGATCTCCGTCGCTGCTGAAGACGTCCGGCGCTGTGCAACCACCTGACCTACCGCGCCGTTCCCGGCGGCGCGCTGCAGCTCGAGGAGGTGCTGGGCGGGTGACCGGCCTGTGCCGGCGACGTCGGAACCGGCTCCCGACCGGCGACCTGGCCGCCATGGGTCGCCCGCGCTCGGGGGCAGCCGCCGCGCTCCGCTTGGTCTCCGGCATGCGCGCCCCCCTCTGTTCTGGGACGGACGAAGGGGAGCGTGCGGGCGCCGGCGCCGCTCGTTGCCGTGGGATGGCTCCGGGGCTGGGATTCGAACCCAGAACCTAACGGTTAACAGCCGTTTGCTCTGCCGTTGAGCTACCCCGGAACGGCCGGCGAACTGTACCAGGGGCACCCGCGAACGCTCCCCCTTCACTCCTCCTCGAGGAACTCCTTGAGGCGCTGGCTGCGGATGGGGTGGCGCAGCTTGGCCAGGGTCTTGGCCTCGATCTGGCGGACCCGCTCGCGGGTGACCCCGAACTCCTTGCCGACCTCCTCGAGGGTACGCATCTGCCCGTCGTCCAAGCCGAAGCGCAGGCGCACCACCGCCTGCTCCCGGTCGTTCAGCTCCGACAGCGCCTGCTTCACCGCCTCGTTCAGCAGCGTGCGGGTGGCGGCGTCGGCCGGCATCTCGGCCGAGTCGTCCTCGATCGTGTCGCCGAGCGAGAAGTCGTTCTCGTCTCCCATCGGGGTCTCGAGGCTGACCGTGTCCTGGTTCAGCTTGAGGATCTCCCGCACCTTCGGCTCGGACAGGGCGACGGCTGCGGCCAGCTCCTCGATGGTGGGCTCGTGCCCGGTCTCCTGGTGCATCTGCCGCTGCACCCGCACCACCTTGTTGATCGTCTCGACCATGTGGACGGGGATGCGGATGGTGCGGGCCTGGTCGGCGATGGCGCGGGTGATGGCCTGGCGGATCCACCAGGTGGCGTAGGTCGAGAACTTGAAGCCCCGGGTGTAGTCGAACTTGTCGACAGCCCGGATCAGGCCGAGGTTGCCCTCCTGGACCAGGTCGAGGATCGACAGGCTGCGGCTGCGGTAGCGCTTGGCGATCGAGACCACCAGGCGCAGGTTGGCCCGGATCAGGTGCTCCTTGGCCTTGAGCCCGTCGACGACGGCACGCTCCTCGACCCGCCGCAGCTGGAACGGAACGCCCGACTCCCCGTGCAGCAGCTCGAGCTCGGCCAGCCGGGCCGCCGCCCGCGTGCCCTTCTCGATGCGCTGGGCCAGCTCGACCTCCTCCCCCGCGTTCAGCAGCGGCACCTTGCCGATCTCGCCGAGGTACATGCGCACCAGGTCGGCGAAGGGCCCACCAGGGTCGTCCTCTCCCGCCGGCTCCCGCCGCGGTCGCCTCGGTCGCGCCGCCTTTGGGGCCTCGGCCCCGTGCTCCTCGACCTTGACGGCTGTCACCGTCGCCGTCTCGGTGACCGGCGCCGCCCGCTCCTCGGCCACCGCCGCCGCCACCACCTGGATGAGCTCGTCGACGTCGACGTCGGCGCCATGCTCCTCGACCCAGCTGATCCCCTCAGCCTCGACGCTGGCCCGCAGGGCGTCGATGTAGTCGACGGTCAGATCGGCCTCGCGGATCAGCTCGTCGAGGTCGTCCTGTGACAGCCAGCCCTTGGCCCGCCCCCGCTCGAGCACGCGCTTCAGGCCGTCGCCAGCTCCCGGCTCGCCGTCCAGCTCCGCTGGTTCGGGCGCCCCGACCGTCACTGGCCTCAACCCTCTCGCTGGTGCCTCACGAGCCACGGTACCAACTGCTCCAATGCCGCGGCTCGCCGATGCCGATCGCTCAGCGCCGGGAGGTTCGCCTTGAGGAAGGCGTTCGCCTCGGCGCTGGCCGTGACCTCGTCGGGCGTGATCTCGGGCCGCTGACCCATCAGCCGCACGGCGGCGATGACCTCGGCCGCCCGAGCCCGAACGAGCTCGGCGACGACGTCGAGCCCCCGCTCCTGGACGACGGCCGCGGTCGTCTCCTCGGTGGCGGTCACCGGGTTGCCGAGGTCGTCGAAGGCCCGCGTCAGGCTGGCGGCCCGGGAACGCCCGGTGTCCGCTTCGTTGGCCAGGCTGGCCAACAAGGTCGACACGTCCTCGTCGGCGTTCGCCTGGGCCTCGGCGAAGGTCTCCGCCGATGCGAGCGCCCGGTAGGCGTCGATGGCCACCTCGTGCGAGAAGAGCTCCTCCTCGAGGTAGGCGGCAACCGCCTCGGGCCGGTTGACGGCGAACCACAGGGCAGCACGTTCCGCCGGGGGCAGGTCGACGGCGCGCCTCCTGGCCGCCGAACCCAGGCGGGAGGGCGTGGCGGCTCCGTGCCCGCTGGCGGCCGGGCTCATGCCCCGCAGGCGGTCCGGCTGGATCCGGGTGCGGTCGGCGACCTCCATGAGGTAGGCGTCGCGCACGAGCGGGTCGGGGTGCTGGCCCACCATCCCGACCGCCTCCTCGGCGGCCCGGGCCCGGCCCTCGTTGGTGCGGAGGTCGGCGCCGGCCCACACCCTTCGCAGGCGGAACGAGAGGAAGGGCACCGCCTCCTCGACGGCCAGCTTGAGCGCCTCAGGGTTCTCGCGGGCGAGGTCGGCCGGATCAGCGCCAGGCGGAAGCGCCACCACCCGGATGTCGAGGTCGTGGGCGCGCTCCCAGGCGTGGAAGCGGGCGGCGGCCCCCTGCCCGGCAGCGTCGGCGTCGTAGCCCAGGACGAGCCGGGTGGCACCGAAGGCCTTCAGGCGGCGCACGTGGTCCTCGGTGGCCATCGTGCCGCACGTGGCGACGGCCGTCTCCACGCCCGCCCGATGGAAGGCGATGACATCGGTGTAGCCCTCGCACAGCACCGCCGTGCCGTGCCGGATCACGTGGTCGCGGGCCCAGCTGAGGCCGTACAGCACCTCCTTCTTGCGGTAGAGCGGCGTCTCGGGGCTGTTCTTGTACTTGGGGTCGCGCCCGCCCGGCAGCTGGCGACCGCCCAGGCCGATGGGGGCGCCCTGGTGATCGAGGATCGGGAAGATCACCCTCTCGCGGAACGAGTCGCTGCGCCGCCTCTTGTCGTCGACGTAGCCGAGGCCGGTTCCCTGCAGCACGTCGTCCGACAGCCGAAGCGCCGACGCCAGCGAGTCCCATCCTCTGGGAGCCCAGCCCAGCCGGTAGCGCCGGACCACCTCGCCGTCGTAGCCACGGCTGCGGAGGTAGGCCCGGGCCGGGCTGGCGTCGGGAGCGGTGAGGAGGCGCTCGTGGTACCAGGCGACGGCCCGCTCCATGGCCTCGAGCAGGGTGGCCCGCCGCTGGCGGGCCCGGGCCGCCTCGGGATCCTCGGCCGTGAGCTCGATGCCCGCCCGCGACGCGAGCAGCTCGACCGCTTCGACGAACGTGAGGCCCTGGGTCTCGCGGAGGAACGTGATGGCGTCGCCGCTGGCACCGCAGCCGAAGCAGTGGTACACGCCGAGCGCCGGGTTCACCGAGAACGACGGGGTCTTCTCGGCGTGGAACGGGCACAGGCCGATCCGGCGGGAGGACGAGCGCTTCAGGCCGACCTTCTCGTTGACCACGGCGGTGATGTCCGTGGCCTCCTTGACCCGCCGCAGATCCTCCTCGGTGATCGTCATCGGAGCCGCGAGGCTATCGACGCTCGCCAGAGGTTTACCCATGATCAACAGGGCTAAATATGACCAGGTGGATCTCCAGGCTGCCGCCGATCGCCTCGGGGTCCACTACCAGACCGCCTACCGCTGGGTGCGCAAGGGGTCCCTCAGGGCGGTGAAGGTCGGCGCGGCTTACGACATCTCCGACGACGAGCTGGCCCGCTTCGCCGCCGAGCGGGCCAAGCCGGCGCCACCCCCACGGGTCACGGTCGTGCGCAGCTGGTCGATCCAGCAGGAGCGGCTGCACCGGCTGCTCGTGGAGGGCGACGAGCTGGGGGCCCGCCAGCTCGTCGAGCGCCTGCACGAGGGGGGGGTCGAGGTGCTCGCCCTGTGCCAGGAGCTCCTCACGCCGACGCTCGACCGCGTGGGTGCGGACTGGGCTGCAGGCCACATCACGGTCGCCGTCGAGCACCGAGCCTCGGCCATCTGCGAGCGGGTGCTGGCCCGGGTGGCCGTGCACCCGCGGGGCCGGCCCCGGGGGGTGGCGGTGGTCTGCACCCCGCCAGGCGAGGAGCACGGGCTGCCGGCTGCGATGGCCGCGCTCTGCCTGCGCAGCGACCGCTGGCAGGTCCACCACCTCGGGACCCAGGTGCCGGTGCCCGACCTGGTGTCGCTGGTAGAGGCGGTAAAGGCCGACCTCCTGGTCCTTTCGCGGAGCAGCGCCGACCCCGACGGTTCGGTGGAGGAGGTCGCCCGGGCCGCCGGCGCGGCCGGGGTCAAGGTGCTGGTCGGCGGGCCGGGTCGCACCCTTCGCCAGCTCCTGGACCTTGCCCGCGCCTCGTAGCCTCGGCCGGCATGGCCGATCCCTCCGCCCCGCTCACGATCGTGCTGACGGGCGCGAGCGCGGGCATCGGAGCCGCTGCCGCGGTTGAGCTCACCTGCCGCGGCCACTCGGTGCTGGCGGTCGGGCGGTCGGCGACGAAGCTGGCCGCTGTCAGCGCCCGGATGCTGACCGTCGCCCCGGCGGGTCTGGAGGTCCCCGAGCCGGAGACGGCAGACTTCTCGTCGCTGGGGGCGGTCCGCGCCCTGGCCGACACCCTGCTGCAGCGCTGCCCTCGCATCGACGTGCTGGCCAACAACGCCGGCCTGATCGTGCGCCGACGGGAGGAGAGCGCCGACGGCCACGAGATCACCTTCGCGGTCAACCACCTGGCCCCGTTCCTCCTCACCAACCTCCTGGTCGACCGGCTGCGGTCGTCGGGCGGGCGGGTCGTCACCACGTCCTCGGACGCCCACAAGCGCGGCAGGATCCACGAGGACGACCTCCAGCTGCACCGTTGGGGCCCGTGGAAGGCCTACTGCCAGTCGAAGCTGGCCAACGTCCTGTTCACCGCCGAGCTGCGTCGCCGCACCGGGCTGGCCGCCACCAGCTTCCATCCCGGACTGGTTCGCACCGAATTCGGCCGGGGCTCGGCCTATCACGTCTTCTCGAAGGTCATGCGCCCCCTCTACCGATCTCCGGAGCAGGGCGCCGAGACGCTGGTCTGGCTGGCCACCGATCCCGAAGGCGGCGCCCCGGCATCCACCTACTACGCCGACTGCGGCCCGGGACGGCCCACTGCCGCAGCCCAGGACCCAGAGCTGGCCCGCCGCCTGTGGGACACCAGCGCCACCCTGGTGGGCCTGCCGGCTTCCTGACCGCGGCCTGGCCGGTCAGGCGCCAGCGAAGTGCGGGTTGTAGATCAACCCGAGGATGGCGCCGACCGGCGTGCGGACCGTCGCCGTCACGATCCCGCCGCCGACCTCGGCGACGGGGGCGTGCTCGGTGGCGCCCTCTGCCACCGCCGCAGCCACGGCGTCGGATACGTCGGCCACGCCCCAGTAGGTGAGGGCGCCGTCGGTCGGCGCCGCGGTGGGCAACAGGCCCAGCTCGTAGCCGGCCACCTCGAACCCGACGTAGAACGGCTCGTCGAAGTACGGCTGGATCCCGAGGAGGCGGGACCACCAGGCCTTGGCCGCGTCCAGGTCGGGGGCGGGGTAGATCACGGTTCGCAAGCCTTCGAGGGTGACGGACATGAGCGCAGCCTGCCATCCGCCGCCGAGCGGGGGTGCTAGCCATCTGAGGATGGAGGTCCACCTCGACACCGACCTGGGCGGTGATCCCGACGACGCGTGCGCCCTGGTGATGCTCCTCGGCTGGCCGGGCGTCGAGATCGTGGGCATCACCACCAACCTCGAGGCCGACGGGCGCAGGGCCGGGTGCGTCCAGGAGGTGCTGCGCCTGGCCGGACGGCCCGACATCCCGGTCGTCGCCGGCGCCGGCTCGTCGATCACGACGGGGAGGCGGTTCGACCCCACCTGGGGCGACCAGCGCTACTGGCCCGACCCGGTGACCCCCAAGCCGTCGCCACCGGGGGCAGCCGTCGACCTCCTGGCCGGCAACGCCGCCGCGGGCGCCACGGTGGTCGCCATCGGGGCTCAGACCAACCTTGCCCTGCTCGAGGTCACCCGCCCCGGCAGCCTCGCAGGGGTGCGGGTGGTGGCGATGGGCGGCTGGCTGGGTGAGCCCGGCCCCGGGCTGCCGAGGTGGGGGCCAGAGCGTGACTGGAACGTGCAGTGCGACACCAGGGCAGCCGAGGTGGTGGCCGCCGCCGCCGACCTCACGCTCGTGACGATGCCCGTGTCGATGCGGGCCCACCTGCGGGTCCGGGACCTGCCCCGCCTGCGGGCGGCTGGTGCCGTCGGCGCCCTGCTGGCCCGCCAGTCCGAGGCGTACGCCCACGACAGCGGCCGGCGTGGCCTGGCCGCCGACCACCCCGGCCTGCCCGGCGACCTGGTCAACTTCCACTGGGACCCCGTGACCTGCGCGGTGGCCGTGGGATGGCCGGGGGTCGAGCTCAGCGAGCGGGTGATCGCACCGCGGGTCGAGGACGGCGTGCTCGACTTCCGGGACGATCCCGGCGGCCGGCCGACGGGCGTGACGGAGGGCATCGACGCCGCCGCCTTCGCCGAGACGTGGCTGCGGTGCGTCGAGGCCGTGGGTCGGGCCAGGGCCGGTGGCGCGTCGCACTGACTGCCCTGGCTGGCCGCCCCTTCCGCGCTCCGCCTTGGTCTGCTTGGCTGTGGCCCGATGGCGACTGACCTGCTGATCGAGGTGGAGAACAAGCCCGGTGCACTGGCCCACCTGACGGCGGCCATCAGCGACGCCGGGGTGAACATCTCCGCGGCCACCTGCACCCGCCCGTCCGACCAGGCGTGCCTCCACATCCTCGTGAAGTATCCGGAGGCGGCCAAGCACGCCCTGGCCACCGCCGGTGTCACCATCACCAGCGAGCGCGAGGTGGTGGTGGTCGACGCCGACGACCGGCCCGGCGTCCTGGCCGACCTGGCCCGCACGGTGGCAGAGGCCGGCGTGAACCTCGACCTCCTCTACCTGGCCACCAAGACCCGCATCGTCTTCGGGTCACCCGACCTCGAGGGTCTGCGGGAGGCCCTCGGCGTGTCCGCGACCACCTGAACGGGACCGACGGCTAGCTGCCGCGGCCGATCAGCTGGTCGACCGGGGCGAAGTCGTCGGTGAGGACCTCGGCCCCGTCGACGAACTGCTCCAGCTGAGACCCGCTCACCGCCGTCTGCCGATCGGGACGGGGTGCCAGCCGGCGCTCGAGCCCGACCAGGTCGATCGGGCCGTCGGAGGCCACCAGCACGTGGTTGCCGCCACCCTTCCCGCCCACCTGCTCGGCCGTTGCCACCAGCGCGACGTGGTTGAAGACGGCCCCCAGCGTGGCCGCCTCGGCCTTGACGAAGCCCTGCGGCGCGTGGTCGATGACGTTGATGACATAGGTCCCGCCCGGGCGCAACACCCGCTGCACCTCGCCCACCACGTCGCGGGTGGTCAGGTGCCAGGGCACCGACATGCCGCCAAAGGCGTCGCCGACCACGAGGTCGAAGGCATCGCTCGGCTGCGCCCCGATGCGCAGGCGGCCATCGCCTTCGACGACGCGCAGGTCGGGCCCGGTGCGCAGGCCGAGCTCGCGCCGGGCGAGCTCGATCAGTGCGGGGTCGAGCTCGAGCACCACGCTCGACGAACCTGGTCTGGTGGCCGCCAGCCAGCGCGGCATGGTGAACCCGCCGCCGCCGATGTGGAGCGCCGAGAGCGGCCCGGGCGGCAGGCCGTCGATGATTGCCGCGAACGAGCGCGTGTAGGAGAACTCGAGGTGGGTCGGGTCGGCCAGGTCGACGTAGCTGTGGCGGAGCGTGTCGAGCCGCAGGACCCGGCCCGTGGGCCGGTCCGGATCCCGCTCGACCCGGGCGCAGTAGTAGACGCTGGCGTCGGGGCACCGTTCCGGGACGGCGACGGCCAGCCCGGCGCCCAGCACCCCCAGCACCAACCCCACGGCCGCCGTCCCGGCGGGCGGCCGGCGGCCGAGCACGACGGTCAGGATCGCTCCGGCCACGAGCGTGAGGACGCCGAGCCCGGTGATGATGAGGCGCACGGGGCTGGTGGCGACGAGCAGGAAGCCGGTGACGAACGTGCCGAGGATGGCGCCCGCAGTACCCAGTGCCGACAGGTTGCCGACGGTGGCCCCGGTGGTGGCGAGGTCGCGGACCTGCAGCTTCACCACTGCGGGGGCCACCGCCGACAGCAGGGCCGCTGGCAGGAAGAAGGCACCGGTTGCCAGGAGCACGATCGACCCGGCCGCCCCGTCGGCCGACGGGCCGAGCAGCCGCACGAGCGGGACGACGAGCAGCGAGGCGGCTCCCCCGCCCACGAGGAGCGGCCCGATGAGGCGGCGCGGGTCGGTGGCGTCGGCGAGGCGGCCGCCGGCCCACGCGCCGGTGCTGATGGCGGCGAGCACCACGCCGATGATCCCGCTGGTCGTCTCGAGGGTGACGCCGATGTAGGGCGCGAGCAGGCGCCCAGCCAGGATCTCGAGGACGAGGACGGCGGCCGAGGTGGCGAAGACGAGGGCTCCGGCGGCCGCCCTGGTCACGGGCGAGCCGCTAGCCCAGCGGGCTGGGCGGCGGCGGGGGCGCGGGAGGCGGAGGCGGCGGCATCGACGAGGGCGGCGGCGGCGTGGAGAACGGCGGCGGCGGCGTCGACGTCGGCGGGGGAGGCGGCGGCGGGGGAGACGGCGGAGGCGGCGGGGAACCGCCGGTGGGCGGTGCGGGCGCCGTCGCCGGCGGCTCCGGCGGGCTCCACGTGATCTTGCTGCCGTCGGCCTCGAGCTGGATCAGCTCGGCCCGCAGGGTCTCGAGGCGGGCGGCGTGGGCCGGCTCGGCCCTGCCCACCAGCTCGAGGAACGCCAGCGTCCCCAGCTCCTCCAACAGCTTGTCGGCCCTCCGGTCGCGCTGGAGCGTCGACGTCTTGTCGGTGACCGTCTCCTGCAGCCTCTGGGCCTGCGACTTGGCCTTGTCCAGGAATCCCATGTCCTACCCCCTCTTCCCGCTCTTGATGACGGCCTGGGCGGCCGCCAGCCGTGCGATGGGTACCCGGAACGGCGAGCACGACACGTAGTCGAGGCCGGCGTCGTAGAACAGCTGGATCGACTCGGGGTCGCCGCCGTGCTCGCCGCACACGCCCAGCTTCAGGTCGGGCTTCACCGACCGGCCCCGGTCGGCGCCCATCCGAACCAGCTCGCCCACGCCCTCCTGGTCGATGGTGTCGAAGGGGTCCCGCTTCAGCAGGCCCTGGTCGAGGTAGGCCGGCATGGTCTTGCTGGACACGTCGTCGCGGCTGAAGCCGAAGGTCATCTGGGTCAGGTCGTTGGTGCCGAAGGAGAAGAAGTCGGCCACCTCGGCCAGGTCGGCCGCCCGGAGCGCCGCCCGCGGCGTCTCGACCATCGTGCCGATGGTGACCTCGCCCACGTGGCCGGCGTCGGCGATGGCCAGCTCCACCCAGTACCGGGCGGCGGCCAGCTCCTCGCGGTTCACGGTGAGCGGGATCATCACCTCGACCACGGGGTTCCCGCCGGCCGCCACCCGCTCGGCGCACGCCTCGAGGAGGGCCCGCACCTGCATGCCGTAGAGCCCGGGCTTCACGACGCCGAGGCGCACGCCCCGGGTGCCGAGCATGGGGTTGACCTCCTCCCACTCGCGGGCGGCGTCGAGGAGACGCTGCTCCTCGTCGGACAGGCCGCTGGTGGCCTGCTTCACGACCAGCTCCTCGGAGGAGGGCAGGAACTCGTGCAGCGGCGGGTCGAGCAGGCGGACGCAGACGGGCAACCCGTCCATCGCCTCGAGGATCTCGACGAAGTCGTCCTTCTGGGCGCCCCGAAGCGCCTCGAGGGCGGACGCCTCCTCGTCGGGGGTGCCGGCCAGGATCATCTTGCGGACGATGGGGAGCCGGTCGTCGCCGAGGAACATGTGCTCGGTGCGGCACAGCCCGATGCCCTCGGCCCCGAACTTCCTGGCGTTGGTGGCGTCGGGGCCGTTGTCGGCGTTGGCGCGCACGTTCAGGTTCCCGGCCCGCAGGTCGTCGGCCCAGCCGAGCAGGGTGTGGAACTCCTCGGAGGCGACCCCGGCTGCCACCTTGACCGCCCCCACGACCACCTCGCCGGTGGCGCCGTTGAGGGAGATGACGTCGCCCTCCTGCACCACGGTCCCACCGACGCTGAACTGCTGCCCGGAGATCTTCACCGACTCGGCACCCACGATGGCCGGCTTGCCCCAGCCGCGAGCGACGACGGCAGCGTGGGAGACGAGCCCGCCCCTGGTGGTGAGGATGCCCTCGGCCACGATCATGCCGTGCACGTCCTCGGGCGAGGTCTCGTTGCGGACCAGGATCACCTTCTCGCCCCGCTGCGCCGCCTCCTCGGCGTCGTCGGCGGTGAAGTACACCTGGCCCACGGCGGCGCCGGGCGACGCACCGAGGCCCTTGGCCACGGCGGTCACCGGCTCGGCGAACTGCGGGTGCAGCACCTGGTCGAGCAGGTCGCCGGTGATGCGGGTGATGGCGTCCTTCCGGGAGATCCCCAGGTCGTCCGGCGAGGTCATCTCCACGGCCATGCGGAGAGCGGCCACCCCGTTGCGCTTGCCGACCCGCGTCTGCAGCATCCAGAGCTTGCCCTGCTCGATGGTGAACTCGGTGTCGCACATGTCCTTGTAGTGGCCCTCGAGGGTCTCGAAGATGCCGAGCAGCTCCCCGTGGATCTCGGGGAAGCGCTCCTTCAGGTGGTCGAGGTCCTCGGTGTTGCGGATGCCGGCCACCACGTCCTCGCCCTGGGCGTTGATGAGGAAGTCGCCGTAGGGGACGTTCTCGCCGGTCGAGGGCGAGCGGGTGAAGCCGACGCCGGTGCCACTGGTGTCGTCGCGGTTGCCGAACACCATGGCCTGGACGTTGACGGCGGTGCCCAGGTCGTGCGGGATGCGCTCACGCACCCGGTAGGCCCGGGCCCGCGCCCCGTCCCAGCTCTTGAACACGGCCTCGACGGCTCCGCGCAACTGCTCCGTCGGGTCCTGGGGGAACGGTGCGCCGGTCGCCTTTTCGACGATCGCCTTCTCCTCCTCGCACAGCTCCCGCAGCCGGGGGGCGGGGACAGTGGCGTCGGTGGTGGCCCCGCTGTCCTCCTTGGCCCGGTCGAGGGCCTCGTCGAAGGGCTCGCCCTCGACGCCCAGCACGATGCGCCCGTACATGGCGAGAAAGCGGCGGTAGGAGTCGTAGGCGAACCGCTCGTCCATGGCCTTGGCGAGGCCCTCGACGCTGGCGTCGTTGAGCCCGAGGTTGAGGACCGTGTCCATCATCCCCGGCATGGAGAACTTGGCCCCGGAGCGGACGCTGACCAGGAGCGGGTCGCTGGCGTCGCCCAGGCGCCGGCCCATCTTCTCCTCGAGCCGGGCCACCTGCTGGGAGATCTCCTCGTCGAGGCCGTCCGGCCAGCCCGACGCCATGTAGGCGTTGCACGCCTCGGTCGTGATCGTGAACCCTGGCGGCACGGGCAGGCCCAGCACCGACGTCATCTCGGCCAGGTTGGCGCCCTTGCCCCCGAGGAGGTCCTTCATCTGCATGGGGGGCTGCGGGTGCTGGTGGTCGAAGGCGTAGACGTAGGGCACGACGGCCGAGCCTACTGAGGGCTACAGGTCGAGCCTGCCGGCGAGGTGGGCGACGAGGTCCTGGATGGGGAGGCGGACCTGCTCGGCCGAATCGCGCTCGCGCACGGTGGCCTGGCCGTCGTCGAGGCTGTCGAAGTCGACGGTCACGCAGAAGGGCGTGCCCACCTCGTCCTGGCGGCGGTAGCGCTTGCCGATCGACTGGGTGTCGTCGTAGTCGCACAGGAAGCGGGGCTGCAGCAGCCCCAGCACCTCGCGGGCCAGCGGCGTCAGCGTCTCCTTCCTCGACAGCGGGAGCACGGCGACCTTGTAGGGCGCCAGCCGCGGATGCAGCCGCAGCACGGTGCGGGCCTCCCCGCCCATCTCGTCCTGGTCGTAGGCCGCCACCAGGAAGGCCATCATCGACCGGGTGGCACCCGCCGCCGGTTCGATGACGTAGGGGACGTAGCGCTCGTTGGCGGCCTGGTCGAAGTAGTCGAGCGTCTCGCCGCTGGCGGCGGCGTGGGCCTTCAGGTCGAAGTCGGTGCGGTTGGCGATGCCCTCGAGCTCGCCCCACCCGAACGGGAACAGGAACTCGACGTCTGACGTGCCGGCCGAGTAGTGGCTCAGCTCCTCGGGGTCGTGAGGCCGGATGCGCAGCTGGTCCTGGGGGATCCCGAGGTCCACGTACCACCGGAAGCGCTCGTCGACCCAGTGGTCGAACCACTTCGGGGCGTCGGCCGGCGGCACGAAGAACTCGAGCTCCATCTGCTCGAACTCGCGGGTGCGGAAGACGTAGTTGCCGGGCGTGATCTCGTTGCGGAAGCTCTTTCCCACCTGGGCGATGCCGAACGGCGGCTTCTTGCGTGTCGTCTGCAGGACGTTCTTGAAGTTGACGAACATGCCCTGGGCCGTCTCGGGCCGCAGGTAGGCGACCGAAGCCTCGTCGGCCACCGGGCCGGTGTGGGTCTTGAACATGAGGTTGAAGTCGCGGGGCTCGGTGAGGTCGGCGCTGCCGCAGTTCGGGCAGTGGACCTTGCCGTCATCAGCGGGCTCGAGGTGGTCGGCCCGCCACCGCTGCTTGCAGCTGCGGCAGTCGACCAGCGGGTCGGTGAACGTGGCCAGGTGGCCGCTCGCCCGCCAGATGTCGGCTGGGCCCAGGATGGCGGCGTCGAGGCCCACCACGTCGTCGCGCAGCTGCACCATCGACCGCCACCACGCCTCCTTGACGTTGCGCAGCATCTGCACACCGAGCGGGCCGTAGTCGTAGGTCGAGCGGAAGCCGCCATAGATCTCGGCCGACGGGAAGATGAAGCCGCGCCGCTTGCACAGGGCGACGACCGCGTCCATGCGCTGGGGGTCGGGCTCGGGACCGGGCATGGCCGGCTGAGGGTACTCGAAGCATCCGCCAAGCCCATCGGCTAAAAGAGGGGCCGATGGCGACCCGCCTGTCGGCATTCAGGCAGTTCTGGAGGAAGCTGGAGTCGGTCGAGCCGCAACCGCCGATCCCGCCCGAGCTGCCGCCCGCTCGGATCGAGCACGTGCCGGATCGAGGTGAGATGTTCGTCCGGGAGATCCCAGGTCAGCCTGGTGATCCCACGATCCTGCTGCTGCACGGGTGGACCCTCACGGCCGACGTGAACTGGTTCACCGTATGACGCCATCGGCCGCCACGGCCGGGTCCTGGCCATCGACCAGCGGGGCCACGGCCGCGGGCTGCGCAGCGATGAGCGCTTCACCCTCGACGCCGCCGCCGACGACGCCGCCGCCCTGCTGCGCCACCTCGGCGCGTCCCCCGCGATCGTCGTCGGCTACTCGATGGGGGGGGTCGGTGGGCCTGGTGCAGTGGCATCGTCATCGGGAGACGGTGGCCGGCCTCGTCCTGCAGTCCACCGGCCTGCAGTGGCGGGCCAGCCTCCGCGAGCGGGTGCTGTGGACCGGGATGGCTCAGGTCGAGTACGGCCTGGCTTCGGCACCCCACGGGGCCTGACCGAGCGGTACCTGCGCATGGCCGCCGAGCACCAGCCCGACCTCGAGCCCCTCCTCCCGTGGCTGAAGGCCGAGGTCCGTCGGGGCGACCCGTCCAGCATCGCCGCCTCCAGCCGGGCCCTCAGCGCCTTTGACGCCCGCGACTTCGCCCCGTCGATCGACGTCCCTACGGCCGTGGTGGTCACCAAGGACGACCATCTCATCCGCCCGCGGCGCCAGCACGAGCTGGCCAAGGCCATCCCTGGCACCGAGGTGATCGAGATCGACACCGCCCACAACGGCTGGATGGTGAAGCCCGACGAGGTCGGCGGCGCCCTCGACAAGGCGGTCGGCCTGGTCGCCGCCCGCATCGGCCGAAAGGGCTGAGGCTCAGCTCGAGACGCGTGCGGCCACCCGGGCTGCAGCCTCGACGATGGCCGGTGCGAACACCTTTGGCCCTTCGAGGTTGACGAAGTGGTCGCCGTCGAACTCGAGCACCTCGGCTCCGATGGCCTCGGCGAGGGCCCGCTGCCGCCAGGGCTCGACGAGCTGGTCGCCGGTGGGCACGACCACCACGGACGGGAGGTGGCGAAGGGCGGCCGCCCGCTGCCGCATGTCGAACCCGGCCATGGCCTCACCGCCGTCGACGATGTCCTTGGCCGCCTGCCGCCGCCACTCGCCCGCCATCCACGCCCGGTAGGGGGCAACGTCGGGTTCGCGCTCGGCCGACCAGCGCAGGTGGCGGGCGACGATCCACTCGAAGTGGCCCAGGCGGATGACACCGCCGAAGAGCGGCATCAGCCGCCAGCGGAAGGCGGCCACCCACGACCCCGACGAGAAGTCGAGCGTGGTCCCGGCCAGCACCATGCCCGCCACCTTCTCCGGGTGGCGCTCGGCCAGGAGCATGGCCACCGGGCCGCCCATCGAGTAGCCGCACACGATCACCTTTGGGATGCCGAGCAGGTCGAGGAGGGCGGCGTGGTCGTCGGCGGCGTCCTCGAGCGTGAAGGGGCCCTCGGTGCGCATGCTGCGGCCGTGGTCGCGATGATCCGCCCCCAGGACCTGATGGGCGGCGCCGAGCGGCTCGTACACCGACCACCAGTTGAGGTCGGCGGTCCACATCCAGCCGTGCAGGAGCAGGACGGGGAACGACCCCCCCTCGGGCCCGTCGACGCTCCGTACGAACAGCTCGCCCCGCCCGGGGAGGACCACCGTCCGGCCCGGCGGGAGGGGCGGCGGCACGGGGGGCTCCGGGTCCACCTTGGGTCGGCGGCGGGCGATCCCGCGGGCCCGTTGCAGCTCGGCGCGCAGGTCGGCCACCTCAGCCCGCCTCTTCCACCAGATCCAGGAGGTCGGCGACGACGCGATCGGCGAACCGCCGGACGGCGTCGGGGCCCATCAGCGGCGTGCGGACCCGGAAGGACAGGTGCAGGCGGCCGCCCACGATGAGGACCCCGAGCGACAGCTCGCACGGCATCCGGGCCGGAGCCGAGAACCAGGCGGCGGCGGGAGTGCCGGCGTCGGGCCCGAAGTCGGGGGGCTCGGCGATGCTGCCGAGGTTGGAGATCACTGCGGTGTCGACCAGCCGGTTGCCGGTGAGGGCGAGGAGCGTGGTGAGCGGCTGCTTGGCCCACAGCGGCACCGAGCTCCAGCCGCCGATGACCTCCATGAGGGCGGCGCCGGCCCCCTGCTTGATCTGCTCGCTCTGGGACCTGACCTTGGCCAGGAGCGCCGCCGCGTTGGCGCGGTCGCGCTGGCTCGTGGCCACCCGCGTCTCCAGCACCATGTTCGTCACCACGTCCTGCTGCCACTCCTTGGGCCGGAGGTTCACCGGGACCAGGAGGCTGACCCGCCCGGTGGGCTCGCCGTGCTGGTCGTTCCAGCCGACGACGGCTCGGGTCAGGGCGGCCACGAGAAGGTCGTTGATGGTCGGGCCGCCGTCGATGTCGAGGCGCCCGGTCTGCTCCTCGCTCAGGGCGCAGACGTGGAGCCGGTAGCCCGGGCCCTCCTGGCCGCCGTCGGGGGCGAGGCGGGCCGGACGCCGGCCCAGGTCGGAGGCCTTGCTGGCCAGCATCCGGAGCCGCCGGATCCGGGCGGTGCGGTCGGGGGCTGCGAGGTGGCGCTCGACGTCGCGCGCCTCCTCGAGGTCGACCGCCGGAGCCGGGTCCGACCGGGCGGCGTAGCGGGCGGCCAGCGAGTGCAGCAGCCGAAGGCAGCCGAACCCGTCGAAGGCGGCGTGGCTGGCATTGAGCAGGAGACCGTCGCCCATCGGCGTGTGGGCGAGCACCAGGCGGAACGGGGGGGACTCGGCCAGCGAGACCTGCCGGCTGTACAGGTCGTCCCGGATCCTGGCCAGCGCGGCGTCGTCCAGTGCCGTGACGACCCGGAGCGGGTCGAGGTCCAGCGCCGAGCCGATCTCCCACGTCCACGTGCGGTCGCTGCGGCGGGCCGGCATCTGGCGGGCCCGGGCCATCGGGTGGGCATCGACCGCCTGGTGCACCGCGGTCCGCAGCTGCTCGTCGTCCAGGTGCCCGGGCAGCCACAGCTCCATCTGGATGCCCCACGGCTCGGCCCGGGTGTCCAGCAGGTGGACGGCCTGGTCGATCACCGTGAACGGCAGGCACTGCTCGGCGGCGGCGGCCTCGCTGGGCACGATGAGCGCGGTCATCCGGAGGCGCCGACGTCGGCCACGAGGCCTCATCTACCCACTTGGATTGCTCACGACGCTCGTTCCCGCCGACGAAGGACGACCGTTGTGAGCTCGTCACCGGCCTCTTCGAGCCGGCCCTCTGATCAGGCCGAGGCGCGCGACGATTCCACGGGTGCTGACACGGATCGTGGCCGTGCACCTGCTCACGGCCGCGGCGCTGGCCGGCGGCGTCCCGTTGGGCGGCTGGTGGTGGGTGATCAGCGCCCTGGTCTGGCTGGCAGCCGTGTCGGCTGCGGTCGTCAGCCTGCCGGCCGAGGGGCTGCGGGCCCAGATGGTGTCCTCGGCGTCGGTGGTGGCGGCGGTGGGGGTCCCGCTGTGCGTGGGGCTCGGCCTGCTCGCCCAGCAGCGTGTCGGCTCCTTCGCCGCGGTCGTCGTCACCGGTCTCGCCGCCGCCGGGCTGGTTGCCACGTGGGCGTTGCTGGTGCCGGCCGGTCTCAGGATCCACCGGCCACGGACCCGGCACGCGCCTCCCGTCGCCGACGGGCGCCGGCGGCTCCTGCCCAGCGTGGCGTTCGTGGCCGCCGGCGCCACGGTGGCCGCGGCCGCGCCCGTCGTGGTCGACCGCCTGGTCGCGGCCCGGCTGGCCGACCGGGTGGCGCGCTGCCCGACGATGCAGCTGTACGCCGGGGGCGACGCTCCTCTCGGCCTGCGGCGCGAGCTGGCCGCGGCGTGCGACCTGCAGCTCGGGGGCGGGCCGGTCACCTCGAGCCAGGGGGGCGGCGTCGCCATCAGCTACTTCCGCCCCCGGCCGGACCTCGATCCCCATGGGGTCGAGCTGGCCGCCTCAGCCCTCGCCCACCACCGCGAGCTTCTCGGGCCCTCGGCCGTCACCGCCGTGTCGGTCCTTCCGGTGCGGCTGGCCGGAGCGGTCCGAGGTACTGCCGGGCCCGGCTACGTGCTCGTCCACCCCGCCGAGCTCATCGACCCTCTGGCATGCGCGTCCTTCCGGCGCACGGCCGGCGTGAACGGCCGCTGTGGCGCGTGGGTCCTGGCCCACGAGCTGGCCCACCAGTGGTTCCGCTGGACGAGCTACGTGCAGACCCGCGACGCCCTGCCGGTCCTGATCGAAGGCACCGCGGACTACCTGGCGTACTCGTGGTGGCGGGCCACCTACGGCGCCGAGGACGCCGACCGCCTCGCGCTCGAGCTGTTCGAGGGCCGGCTGGCCCTGGCCCGCCCCTTCGCCACCAACCATGTCCCGGTGGCGCCTCCGAGCGGCATGAGCGACAGCCAGGGCAGGGCGCTCGTCTACGGCCGCCCGTCAGCGGCCTGGGTGGCCGTCGAGGGCGCCGTCGGGATCGCGGCCACCCACCAGGCCCTGCGGGCGGTCCACGAGGCGGGACGAGGGGCCGACCCGACGATCGACGGCGTCCTCGACGCCGTGGCCTCCGCGGTCCCGGACGCCGCCCCGGTCCTGGAGCGTTGGTGGCGTGACACCACCTTCGAGCCCCGCCTTCCGGCGAGCTGAGCGCGGAGCGGACGCCGTCCGACCTCGGCTCCGTCGTCGCCGTTGATCGGCCGCCGGCGAGGACCCTAGAACGGGCAAACTGGGCCGGTGAGCTACGGAGGCCTGGCGGGGGGTATCCGCCTGGTCGCGCCGTCGGGCGGAACGGTCACGATCGGCGACGACGTGGTCCCGTCGGTGGACGGTGACGGCTTCTTCGACCTGGCAGTGGCGATCGAAGCGCCGGGTCTGAGCGCGGAGGCCTTCGTCCGGTTCGTCGATGGCTCTCTGGCTCGGTTCCTCCGCAGGCTTGCCGATGACTGGAAGGGCGAAGAGCCAGCGAGCACGTGGGAGGCAGGCGAAGGTGGGCTCCGCATCGCAGCTCGCCGCGACCCGCTCGGTCACGTCTTGCTGACGTTCAGTCTGCGTCAGGCGCATCCGAACGACGCTTGGGCTGCCGAGCTGACGCTCCAGCTCGAGGCGGGGGAGGAGATGGACGAGCTGGCCCGCAGGGCGGAGGCGGTCTTCGGCCGTCGGTGAGGACCGAGTCCGCGGCAGAGGCACCTGACCACCGCAAGCGGGCTTCTCGTCGCGGGACTCTGCGCCCGGCGTCGAGCTGCGGGATGGATCGTCGGAGCGGTGTGGATTCTCGCAGCGGGCGCCAGAGACACCTCAGCGGTCGAGGAGGTGGGCCGAGCGCAGGCGGCGCTCGAGGTTGACCTCGAGGGCCCGCGTGGCCAGGACGTCGACCTCGGCGGTGGTCGCCGACGCCGGCTCGCCCAGCGCCGCGCCCAGGCCGCCGTGGAGGATGCGCCGGCACAGCTCGAGCGCGGCGCCCGAGACCGGGAAGCCACCAGCCCGGTGGGACCGGCACAGGGTGCCGCCCTGGGCGTGGTCAAAGGCGGTGAGGTCGTCGGCGGCGCCGCACACCGCGCAGGCGTCGAGCAGGGGTTCGGTGCCCTCGGCCGCGAGCAGCTTGAGGAAGAAGGCGGGCACCAGCACGGCCGAGTCCCTCGCCTCGAGGGCCCGCAGCGCGCCGAGCAGCATCTGCAGCAGCCGGACGTTCGGCTCGCCCTCCTGGGCCACCTGGTCGCACACCTCGAGCAGGGTGCTGGCTCGGGCCAGCCGGTCGAGGTCGCCGCGGACGGCGGCGAAGGTGTCGAGCGCCTCGACCTGGGTGACGGTGTCCAGGGAGCGGCCCTCGTACAGCTGGAGGGCCACGTGGCTGGTGGGCTCGAGGCGGGACCCGAACCGGCTAGAGGTCTTGCGGACCCCCTTGGCCACCGCCCGCACCTTGCCCCGGCCGGCCGTCAGCAGGACGATGATGCGGTCGGCCTCGCCCAGCCGGTAGGTCCGCAGGACGACCGCCTCGTCCCGGTAGAGGTTCACACGCCGCCGAACCGGCGCTCACGCCGGGCGTACTCGTCGAGGGCGGCCACCAGGTGCTCGCGGCGGAAGTCGGGCCACAGGGTGTCGACGAACACGAACTCGGCGTAGGCGGCCTGCCACAGCAGGAAGTTCGACCAGCGCACCTCGCCCGAGGTGCGGATGACCAGGTCGGGGTCGGGCAGCTCGGGGACGTACAGGTGGGCCGAGATCGTGTCCTGGTCGACCTCCTCGGGCGACAGGCCCTTGGCCAGGATGGCCCGCACGGCGTCGGTGATCTCGGCCCGACCGCCGTAGTTGAAGGCGATGCAGAACGTGAGCCCGGTGTTGGTGGCGGTGCGGGCCACCGCATCGTCGATGTGGTCGAGGACCGAGGCCGGCACCCGGCCGTCGCGCCGGCCAGCCACCACCACGCGCACGTTGCGCCGGTGCAGCTCGGCCATCCGCTTGGCCACCACCTCGCCCGGCAGGCCCATGAGGTAGGCGACCTCCTCCTCGGGACGAGTCCAGTTCTCGGTGGAGAAGCCGTACACGGTGAGCGCTTCGAGGCCCAGGTCGATGGCCGCGTCGACCACCCGGTACAGCGCTTCCTCGCCGGCGGCGTGCCCGAAGGTGCGGTGCATCCCCTGGCGCTTGGCCCACCGGCCGTTGCCGTCCATCACGATGGCGACGTGGCGGGGCAGGGCGGCCGGGGGGTCGGCGGGCATCCAGGCCACTGTACGGTTCGCCTCCGCGTGGGGTAAGGCAGGCCCGTGCTCGATCGGATCCTCTTCCCCCTGACGTCGCGGTTCCGGTGGGCCGACCAGGCGCTGAGCGTCCAGAAGCGGTTCAGCCAGGTGCAGGGGGGGCCGCTCGCCTCGTACATCACCCTCGCCGCGTTCCTGTCGCTGTTCCCGCTGCTGCTGCTCGCCATCGCCGTCCTCGGGGTCGTCGCCAGAAAGCAGGACGTGGCCCAGACGGTCATCGACCAGCTGGCGCTAAAGGACCAAGCGGCCGAGCTCGTCCGGTCGACGCTGGAGACGGCCAGCAGCTCGAGGCGGTCGGCGTCCATCCTCGGCCTGGCCGGGCTCCTTTGGAGCGGCCTCGGCCTGGTCAGCACGCTGGAGACGGCGTTCGCCGCCGTGTGGCAGTCGGAGGGGCGGGGCCTGAAGGACAAGCTGTTCGCCCTGGTGTGGCTCATCGGGTCGAGCGTGCTGCTGGTGGGGTCGATGGCGGCCACCACGGCCGCCGGCCTCCTCCCCGACTTCCTCACCTGGCTGTCCCTGCTCCCCACCCTCCTGGTCGACATCGCCCTGTGGCTGTGGACGTTCACGGCCCTCACCGGGCGAAAGGGCCTGCCCTGGAAGGCCCACCTTCCGGGGGCCATCCTCGGCGCCGTCGGACTCGAGCTCCTGAAGGTCGTGGGTGGCGTGTACATCCCCCGCCTCATCGGGTCGAGCTCGGCGCTCTACGGCTCGCTCGGCGTCGTGTTCGCCCTGATCGCCTGGCTGGCCCTGTTCGGCCGGCTGTGCGTCTACGCCGCGTGCCTGAACGTGGTGCGGTGGGAGGAGCGCCACGGCACGGTGCACGTGGACCTCGAGGTCCCGAGCGTCCCCGCCGGCGAGGACCCGGTGGCGGCCACCCGGTCGGGACGCGCCCTGCCCACCACCTGACGGCTCCTCCCGCCGATCGGCGGCGAGTTCGCTGGCGCCCCGCCGGTGCATCGGCGGGGCTCCGCCAGTCGGTACCGTCGTTCGGCGTGCCAGACGTCACCGCCGCTCTGGCCCGCGTGACGAGCGAGCTGCCCGGCGGCGGCGAGGCCCGGCCCGGGCAGGTGGTCATGGCCGAGGCGGTGGCGTCGGCGGTGGAGCGCCAGCGCCACCTCGTCGTCCAGGCCGGGACCGGCACCGGGAAGAGCCTGGGCTATCTGGTCCCGTGCATCGTCACCGGGCAGCGGACGGTGGTGGCGACCGCCACCAAGGCCCTGCAGGACCAGCTGGCCGGCAAGGACCTGCCGTTCCTGGCCGAGCACCTGGGGGTGCCGTTCGAGGTGGCGGTGGTGAAGGGCCGCAGCAACTACCTGTGCCGGCAGCGGCTGGCCGAGGTCTTCCCGGGAGGCGGCGACGCCGACCAGCAGCCCAGCCTCGACCTCGACGCGGCAGCCGTCTCGGGGCTCGGCCAGGAGCTGCACCTGCTGCGGGCCTGGGCCGCCACCAGCCCGACCGGGGACCGGTCCGAGCTGGACTTCGAGCCTCGCCCCCGGGCGTGGGCGCAGCTCAGCGTCACCGCGGTCGAGTGCCCCGGAGCCATGAAGTGCCCGAAGGGCGACGTCTGCTTCGCCGAGGCGGCCAAGCGGCGGGCCGAGGTGGCCGACGTCATCGTGGTGAACACCGCGCTGTACGGCATGCACCTGGCCTCTGGCGGCCACCTCCTGCCCGAGCACGACGTCGTGGTGTTCGACGAGGCCCACGAGCTGGAGGACGTGGCCGCCACCTCGCTCGGCCTCGAGCTGTCAGGCGGCCGCTTCGAGGCCCTAGCCAGGGTGGCGGCCGGCGTGGTGGCCAAGGCCGATCAGGCGTCGGCCGCGGCCGTGGCCGAGGTCGGCGACACGCTGCGCGACGTGCTGGGGCGGATGGTGGGCGAGGCCGTCGTCGGTGGGCCGGACGGCTTGGCCGACGGGACGCTGGCCGCGGTCGTGGCCCTGGCCGAGGCGAGGGTCCAGGTGCTGGCGTCGGCGCTGAAGCGGGCCGAGACAGGCGACGGCACCGAGGCCGCGGCCCGCAAGTCGCGCGCCCAGCAGGCGGCGGGCCACCTGCGTGGCGACCTCGCCACGGTGGCGGCGCTCCCTGCCACCCACGTGGCCTGGGTCGAGCAGGGGGCCGGCCGCCAGCCGATGGTGAAGGTGGCCGCGGTCGATGTCGCAGCCGTCCTGGCGAGCACGCTGTGGGGCGAGGTGTCGGCCGTGCTCACCAGCGCCACCATCCCGCCGGGCATCGTCACCCGGCTGGGGCTGCCACCCGGGCGCACGGACGAGCTGGACGTCGGCAGCCCCTTCCAGCACCGGGCCCAAGGGGTGCTCTACGTGCCGCGGCACCTGCCCGACCCCCGCCGGCCGGGCGGCGACGAGGCCATGGTCGACGAGCTCGGGTGGCTCATCCGGGCCGCCGGTGGCCGCACGCTGGCGCTGTTCACCTCGTTCCGGCGCATGGAGCTGGCGGGTGCCGCACTCGAGGGCGCCCTCCCCGGCCCACTGCTCCGCCAGGGCGACCTGCCCAAGCCGGCACTCGTCGCCGCGTTCGCGGCCGACGAGTCGGCCAGCCTGTTCGCCACGATGGGCTTCTGGCAGGGCATCGACGTGCCTGGTCGCACGCTGTCGGTGGTGGCCATCGACCGGTTGCCGTTCCCCCGCCCCGACGAGCCGCTCTGGAAGGCGCGCCGAGAGCTGGCTGGCCCGCGAGCCTTCTCCCTCGTCGACGTGCCCCGGGCGGCCACGCTGCTGGCCCAGGGCGCCGGCCGGCTCCTGCGCACCAGCGACGACCGCGGCGTGGTGGCGGTCCTCGACCCCCGCCTGGCCTCCGCGGCCTACCGGCGGGAGCTGCTGCTGCCGATGCCGCCGCTCAAGCGGTCGATCTCCCGCGACGAGGTCGCGGCGTTCCTGGCCGCCTCTACGGAGGAGGCTTCCTCCGGATCGGCTCAGGCGGTGTCCTCGTCGTCCTCCTCGTCGATCTCCTCGGCGTAGGTGCGCGACGCGGCGTCGGCCACCTCGTGGGGGTAGCCGAGGCGCCGGAGGCGGGCGTACTCGCGTTCGAGGGCGCTGGTGGCGCCGCCGGTCATGTCGCTCACGTGCTTCACGGCCGGGGCCAGCTCGCCCAGGAGGCTGACGAGGTCGGGGAGGCCACCCACCACGACCGCTTCGCCACCCTCGCCGACGGTGACGATCACGGCGTAGCCGACCCCGTCGCCGCTCTGGGCATAGGCCTCGGCGGCGAAGGTGTCGGTGTCGAGGTCACCGAGCCGGATGGCCGGGTCTGGCTCGTAGCCGTTGCTCCGCAGCTCCTCGCGCCAGCCCCAGTCGTCGCTGGACTTCCAGTCGCTCGTGGCGTCTGTCCAGACGCCCTTGTCGTACTTCCACGCGGTGGTGCCCACGACGGCAGACCCTACCGGGGCCGGCCCGGCCACCCCCCGGGGGCGCTCGGCCAGCGTGCCGACCCCGGCCGGCCGTGGGGCAGGCTCTGCGCCGTGAACCCGACCTTCCTGTTCGGCGACGATCCCGACGACGTCCAGAGGGTGCGGGAGGCGCTCGACGCCGCCGGCTACACGACGTCCACGATCCTGGCTGCCATCGGCGGCGACGGGCCCGCCCTGCTCGCCCGGAACGACGTCGAGCCGGTGCTCCGGCGGACACGGTCGGGCACGGCGCTGGACACGCTCGTGCGCCTCTTCCTGTGCGAGACCGCGGTGAGCGTCGCTCAGGCCGAGCGGGCGCTGGCCCCGCTGCCTCTGGCTCGATGGGCACAGGCCGGGGTCGTGGCCGTCGAGGGCGATCAGGTCACCGCCCTCGTGGTGCTGCAGCCGCTCGAGGCCGTCGGCCGCCCCTTCACCCTGGCTCACGACAGCAACGCTCGAGCCACATCCGCCGACCGCGTGATGGGGATCTCCCCGTCGTCCAGGACGCTCGCCGAGATGACGGTGCGGCCGAGCGTCCGCCGGGCGCTGGACGTGGGCACGGGATCGGGCATCCAGGCCCTCCAGGCCAGCGGTCACGCCGAGCACGTCGTGGCCAGCGACACGAACCGGCGGGCGCTCGCCATGGCCGAGTTCACGACGGCCCTGAACGGCATCGGCAACGTCTCGACCCGCCACGGGAGCCTGTTCGACCCGGTGGCCGACGAGCGGTTCGACCTGATCGTGGCCAACCCGCCCTTCGTCATCTCGCCCGAGTCCCGCTTCGACTACCGCGACAGCGGCCTGCCATCCGACGAGCTGTGCCGGCGGATCGTGGCGGCGGCGCCCCGCCACCTCGACGAGCGGGGGTGGTGCCAGCTGGTGGCCAGCTGGGCCCACACCGGCGACACCGCCTGGGACCGGCGCCTGGCCGGGTGGTTCGAGGGGACCGGGTGCGACGCCTGGGTCATCCAGCGCAGCGTCCACCCCGTCGACGCCTACGCCTCGATGTGGATCCGAAACAGCGGGCGCGACCCGGCGTCCGCCAGCCAGTCGTTCGCCGAGTGGATGGCCTACTACGAGCGGCTCGGCATCGAGGGCGTCGGCTTCGGGCTGATCACCATCCGCCCGGCCAGAGGGGCGACACCGTGGGTGCGGGTCGAGGAGCTGACCCACGACCTGGGGACATCGCCGGGCTCGGCCATCGCCGCCGGCTTCGAGCGCCTCGGCTGGCTGGCGGAGGTGGGCGACGATCCTCGGCGGCTGCTCGAGGCGCGGCTGGTCGTCGGCGAAGCCGTCCGCCTCGACCAGCGGCACCGGTGGACCCCGGGCGGCTGGGCCCTGGACGAGGCGGAGCTCCGCCAGCTGGGACCGCTCGGGTTCAGCGGGTCGATCGACCCCCAGATGGGGGCCCTGCTCACCGGCTGCGACGGCAGCAGCCGGCTCGGCGACGTGGTCCACGCCCTAGCCGGCTCGCTGGGCACCCCGCCCGAGGACCTGGCCCTGCAGGTGGTGCCGATCGTCCACCAGCTCGTCGAGCGCGGGTTCCTCGTGCCCGGCGGTCAGCCTGATCAGTAGCCCAGCCGCTCCAGCGCCCTCGGGCGGTGCTGCCAGTCCTTGTCCACCTTGACGAACAGCTCCAGGTAGGCCCCCGGGGGCAGCTGTTCGCGCACCGCGGTCCCCACCGCCTTGAGGACCTTGCCGCCCTTGCCGATCACGATCCCCTTCTGGCTGTCGCGCTCGACCAGGATCTCGCAGCGGATGCGCGGGCCAGAGGGGCTGGTGCCGTCAGGCCGGTCGGGCCACTCCCACTCGGTCACCCGGCAGGCCACCGAGTGCGGCACCTCCTCCCTGGTCACGTGCAGCAGCTGCTCCCGCACCAGCTCGGAGACCCAGAAGGCCTCGGGGACGTCGGTGACCATGTCGTCGGGGTAGAGCCGAGGCCCTCCCGGCATGCGGTCGACGATGGCCGCCACCAGCTCGTCGACGCCCTCGCCGGTGGCGGCCGACACGGGGTGGTAGGCGGCGAAGCCGAGCTCGCCGGCCCGGCGCAGCTGGAGCAGCACCTGCTCGGGGGTGGCCAGGTCGATCTTGTTCACCACGCACATCGAGTCCGGGGGCACCAGCCCCGCCACGAAGCGGTCCCCCTTGCCGAGCGGGCCGGTGGCGTCGATGGTGAGCAGGACGACGTCGACGCCGCTGGCCGCCTCGGCGGCCGTGTCGTTGAGGCGCTCGCCGAGGAGCGTGCGGGGCTTGTGGATGCCCGGCGTGTCGACGAACACCACCTGCACGTCAGGCCGGGTCAGGACCCCCCGCACCTGGGTCCGCGTCGTCTGGGCCTTGTCGGAGACGATGCTCACCTTCTGGCCCAGGATCCGGTTGAGGAGGGTGGACTTGCCCACGTTGGGCCGGCCGACGAGGGTGGCGAAGCCGCTGCGCACGAGGCGCCCATGCTGACATGGGGACGTGGCGATCACCGTGCGACGGATGGAGGAAGCCGACCTCGAGGCGTCACACCGGCTGGCCCGGCTCTCCTTTGGTGGTCAGCGGCCCTTCGACGACGCCTGGCGGGGTCAGGCCCGGGCCGATCACGGCCTGGTGGCCGAGGTCGGCGGCCGGCGGGCCGGCCAGCTTCGGGTCCGCCCGTACGGCCAGCTGTTCGGTGGCCGGTCGCTGCCGATGGCTGGGATCGCGTCGGTGGCGGTTGAGCCGTGGGCCCGCGGTCGAGGCATCGCCCTCGCCCTCCTCGATCGCGCCCTCGCCGCAGCC
Organism: Acidimicrobiales bacterium; assembly: GCA_030448245.1. GTDB lineage: Bacteria > Actinomycetota > Acidimicrobiia > Acidimicrobiales > JAUJNH01 > JAUJNH01. Next base: position 60,076 of record JAUJNH010000010.1, on the reverse strand, counting down.
CACGAGGCCGGGCAGGTCGTGTCGGCCCTGTACCCGACGGTCCCGCCCCTCTACCGGGCCCGAGGCTGGGAGCGGGCCGGGGTCCTCGAAGATGTGTCGCTGACGCCGGCGGCCCTGGCCTCGCCGCCCCGACAGCCGTTGGTCGAGCTGCGCCCGGCGGGCCCCGGCGACCTCGCCGACCTGCACCGCTGCTACCAGGCGGTCGCCAGCGCCCAGGACGGGATGCTGGACCGCGACGGCCCGTGCTTCTCGCTCCCCGACGTCCTCGACCTCGATCTCGTCACGATCTGCCCCAGCCGGGGCTACCTCACGGCGACGCGAACCCCCGACCACCTGCGGGTCCACGACCTCGTCGCCTTGGACCACGAGGCGGGACGGGCTCTGCTCCACCTGCTGTCGTCGTGGGGCGGCTACCTCGCCCGCATCGACGTCCGGCCCACCGACCCTGCGGCGCTGGCCGTGCTCTCGTCCGGCGCCCTGGCCGGCGACGTGCACGTGACCCCGTGGATGCTGCGGGTCGTCGACCTGCCGGCCGCGGTGGCCGCTCGAGGGTGGCCCAACGCGGCGCACCTGGCCGACGCCGCCGTCGACCTCGAGGTCGTCGATCCCTGGGCGCCGTGGCACGCCGGCCGGTGGCGGCTGGCCGTTGACGACGGCGCCGTGTGCTGTGACCCGGGCGGAGCCGGGTCGGTGCGGGTCCAGGCTCGGGCCCTCGGCCCGTGGTTCGCCGGCGGCACCCCCACGTCCGCCCTGCGGCGGGCCGGGGTCCTCGAGGGCGGCGACGCTTCCCTCCTCGACGCCCTCACCGCCGGCGTTGGCGTCCCCCGGATGGCCGACTACTTCTGAGCGCCCGCCTGTCCGTGGCGAGATGGTGGTGCGCAGCTTTTCACTCCATGATCCTCTGGACGAACGCGCCGAGCCAGATGCACGTGCCGATGACGAGGAGGCAGGCGCCGCCGGCCGCCACGGGCCACGACTGGATGAGCACGCCGAGCGCGATGCCGACGGCTCCGGTCAGCGGGAGGACGCTCCACGGGCCGCCGCTGCCGCGGGCGGCCCCGGCAACGGAGGTGGCCGTGGACGGCTTGGCGACGGCCGAGCTGCTCGAGCACGTGGGGCACCTGGCCGCGGACGCCGGGCCTGCGGCGTGGGTGTGGCACATCGACCTGCCGCAGGTCGAGCAGGTGGCGGACTCCGGCCTCCCGCACCCGTAGTGCACGCACGTCATCGGCTGGTGGGCGTCGTGGGCGGCGTAGTGGATCAACGCTTCGGCTGCCTGCGCTGGTGACGGGACGGCCCCGGCCCGGCGGCTCGACCAGACGTCGAGGACCTCAGAGGCGTGGTCGACCTCGAGCAGGTAGGCGTAGGTGGGCATGGTGGCGGCCCGCCCGCAGTGCGGGTCCTCCCGCAACACGACGGCCAGCGAGTCCGGGCCCCACGGCGGCTCGGCGAAGATCGTGCGGCCGACGCCGCCGACCCCGGCCGGACCGAGGGCGTCGAGGGACGCGACGATGTCAGCCAAGGTCCTGCGGGCGGGCAGCTCAGCCACCTTCGCATCATGCCGCAAAACGTTCGTTCCTACCTGCGAAGCCTTGGCACCAGGCCGGGTGCGGCACTCGTGCTCACATGGAGGTGTGGCGGCACGAGATGACGATCTGACGGGGTGGGACGCTGAGCGCACGTGGCGTTGACCCGCTCATCGTGGTCCCGGTCATCTTCACGATCGTCGGGCTCGCCTTTGGCGTCAGCGGGCTCCGGTTCCTGCGCACCGCCCGCCGCTTCCGGGCCGTTGCGCTGCGCGCTCCAGGGCTGGTGACCGACCTCCGCTTCCACTCGACCGCCCACGGCGACGGCGGGACCTGGTACCCGGTCCTGCGCTTCACCACCGCCGACGGCCGCGATGTCGAGACCGAGGCCATGTACGGCCGGAGGCCCCCGGCGGCTCAGCCCGGAGATGCGGTCACGGTCGCCTACGACCCGGCCGACCCGACGAAGGCCGCTCTCGAAGGCACGGCCGGCGGAGGCGTCATCGGCGTCCTGTTCGTGGCCCTGGGATCGACGTTCGCCGTGCTCGGCCTGGCGATCGGCGTCGTGTTCCTCCTCCTGCGGAACGTCCTGTGAGCGCCTACGTCGTGCGGCGGCTGACCCCCAGGGTGGTGCTGCTGCCCGTGGTCGGGATCTGCTTCCTGGTTGCCTGGACGGCGGCGCTCGACCCGCCCCGGCCGATGATCGCCATCCTCGTCGTCGCCGTCATCGCGTCGGCTGCGCTCCGAGCCCGGGCGCTCGGCACCCGCCTTCGGGTGGACTCCCAGGGCATCGTGCTCAGCGCCGCACAGCCTCGTGAGCCGGCGGTGCAGATCCCATGGGCTTCGGTGCGCGAGGTCGTTGTGGTCACCGATCCCACCTCCGAGCCGCGGGTCGGCGTCCGGTTGCACCGCGCTGCGCCGCTGCCGACCGGGGTCCGGGGGCTCGTGCACGACCCGGCCCAGCCGGACCGGGTTCAGCCTCTGCTCGTGCGTGAGGTGCCGGGGCTCGACTGCGACGCCCTGCGCGCCGCGGTGGAACCACACGGTGTTCGGGTGGTCGTGGCGGACAGCGTGTAGGCCGGTACCGCGACGGCGCTGGCGCGCACGGACCACTCGATCCTCGCGGTCAGCGGGCCAGACCGGCAGCCAGGGCGGGGGGCAGCGGCGCCTCGTGGACGACGGCCAGGCGGCGGGTGGTGCGGGTGATGGCGACGTAGAGGCTGGGCAGGCTCATCTGCGACGGCTCGACCACCACGACGGCGTCGAACTCGAGGCCCTTCGCGCCGTCGACGGGGAGCACCGCCACCGGCCGGTCGAGGGCGTCGGTGCCGGTGGCCGGCTCGACCCCGAGGGCGGCGGCGACCTCTGCGACCAGCGGCGGCGGACAGATGACGGCCACCGTGCCGGCGGCCAGCGCGGCTCGCTCGGCCGCCACCACCAGGGAAACGGCCGCCAGTCCGCCGCTGACCGCTCGCGGCCGCTCCGGCACCGAGCGCACCGCTCGCGGGGCGATCAGGGTCGGATCGAGGGCGCGCAGCACGGGCTCGGCCACCCGCAGCACCTCGGCGGGTGTCCGGTAGCCGATGGCCAGCTCGACGACCGTCGCCTCCCCGGCCGTCCGGCCCAGCCAGCCCAGCACGTCGCTCCACCGCCGCGGCGACCACGTCATGCTGCCCTGGGCAAGATCACCCAGCAGCGTCAGCGACGACCCGGAGACCCGGCGAGCCAGCATCCGCCACTGCATGGGCGTGACGTCCTGCGCCTCGTCGACCACCACGTGGCCGGCGACGCCGCTCGACTCGGCGTCCTGGCCGCCCCCGGACGAGGCTCCGTCGTCGGCTCGGGCCTGGGCCAGGAGTCGCTCCCGGAGGACCCGACGCAGCTCAGGGTCGACGCCACCGTCGATGTTGCCGAAGGCCTCGCTCGACAGGACGGTGTCGACGAGCATCTCGTCGCCCGGCCGGGGAGCGGCGGTGCCTGCTGCTTCCCGCCGGGGTGGAGCGGGGCGAGCGCCCAGGAGCGCGGCGGCCTCGTCGAGCAGGGCCACGTCGTGGACGGCCCACGAGGGGCGGCCCGACCGGCCCCTCCGCTCGGCGACCTCGACCAGCATGGCCGTCTCGTCCTGCTTGAGGACCCCGTCGGCGGCGGCCCGGAGCAGGGAGGGCGTTCCCAACAGGTCGTCGAGGAAGCGCTCCGGGGAGAGCTCGGGCCACAGCCGGTCGAGAGCGCCTCGCACCGCCGGCTCGGCCAGCATCCGACGGCGGAAGCCGGCGTCGACGGGCGGCCGGCCGGGGGTGCGGGCGGCGTCTGGCGAGAGCGGCTCCGGTCCGTCGTCCTCCCCGTCGGGAGCCACGGCTGCGGTGCTGGCCCACCGCTCGCGCTCCTGGCGCCGAAGCCGCTCGGTCCACAGCACGGACACGACGAGCCGCTCGACGAGGGGCCGGGCCTCGTTGTGGGTCAGGCCCCGGGCTCGGGCCTGCTCCACGATCCGGCGGCTGGCCCGGCGCGACAGGCGAAGGAAGCGCCGACCGTCGGGCACCTCGACTGCGGCGGTCAGCGGGCGGTGGCGCTGGCGCACGGCGGCCGCGAGCACCGACGCCATCCGCGCATCGGCCTTCACCGCCGCCACGGCCTCGTCGTCGGGGGGACCGTCCGGGCTGACACCCGGCACCAGGTCGGCCGGGGTGGCCAGCCGCAGGTTGGTCTCGCCCAGCGAGGGCACCACGTGCTCGACGTAGCGCAAGAACGTCGGGTTGGGCCCCACCAGCAGGATGCCCTGGCGATCCAGGAGCAGCCGGTGGCTGTAGAGGAGGTAGGCCACCCGGTGCAGGCCGATGGCCGTCTTGCCGGTGCCGGGGCCACCCTGCACGACCAGCACGCCGGCCAGGGGGCTGCGGACGATGGCGTCCTGCTCGGCCTGGATGGTGGCCACGATGTCGGCCATGCGGCCCGTGCGCGACCGCTGGAGAGCGTCGAGCAGCGCCGCCTCGCCCACCAGCACGAGGTCGCCCCGCTCGACGGCCTGCTCGGCCGCGCCGGCGTCGAGGAGCTCGTCGTCGAGGGCGAGGACCTGCCGGCCCCGGGCGCGGATGTGGCGCCGCCGCACGACCCCGAGTGGATCGCCCACCGTGGCCCGGTAGAAGCGCTCGGCGACAGGCGCCCGCCAGTCGACGACCAGCGCCGAGCCATCGCCCTCGAGGACGCCGAGGCGGCCGATGCGCAGGGCATCACCGTCGGCGAGGTCGATCCGTCCGAAGCACAGGGGCTGCTCGCCGAGGTGCAGGCGACGCAGGCGCTCCTCGCCCAGCGCCTCCTGGGCGTCCCGCTCGAACCGCTGGAACAGGGCGCCGGACCGGTCACCGGCCCGTGCCTCCTCGACGAGATCACCGGCCTCGGCCCGGAGCTCGTCGAGCCGGCCGTAGGCCCGGTCCACGTGGGCCTGCTCGGCCGAGATCTCCGCAGGTGCGGCGGCCACCGGGGCGGCAACGTCGGCGGGAGGCTTGGCGTTCACAGCAGCCCCAGGTTCGCGCCGGTCCGCTCGCTGTCGACACCGGCGCCCTGGCCCCCTTCCACGGCGCCGTCCGCCCGGTGCACCTCCGTCCGCCGCGCGCGCCGGCGCTCACCGAGGTCGACCTCCCCAAGGTCCAGGAGATCGTGGCCCGGTCCCTCGACGAGGCCATCACCAACAACGTCTCCCTGTCGGGCCGGGGCGGCCTCGACCAGTTCGTGCTCCCGGTCGTGACGCTCGCCCTGGAGCCGGCCGCGGTGCTGGCCCGCTTCGCCCGGTCCAGCATGTTGGAGGTCCTCGGCCAGGACTACGTGCGCACCGCCCGGGCCAAGGGGCTGTCCCAGTGGGTCACGATGAGCCGCCACGCGCTCCGCAACGCCCTCATCCCCGTGATGACGTACTTCGGCAGCCGGCTCGGTCACCTCATCGCCGGGGCGGTGATCGTCGAGTCCATCTTCGTCTGGCCGGGGCTCGGGCGGCTGACCGTCGACGCGGTGGCTCAGCGCGACTACCCGATGGTGCAGGGCGTGGTCGTCTTCGCCGGCGCGACCTTCGCCCTCATCAACCTCCTGGTGGACATCTCCTACCGCATCGTCGATCCCCGCATCGGGCTGGGCCGCCGGGCCAGCGCCTCGTGACCGACCTCGGCAGCATCGCCGCCGAGGTGGGCGTGGTGGTGCCCCCCGGGGCGCAGTCGGCCCCTCCGCGCCACCACCTGCTGCGGGGGATCCTGCAGGACCGCTCGGCCGTGTTCGGCCTGGCCATCATCGGCGCGCTGTCGCTGGCGGCCGTGCTGGCCACGGTGCTCAGCCCGCACGACCCGAACGAGGTCGACGTCAGCCGGAGGTTCGTGGCGCCGTCGACCGCCTTCCCGCTGGGTACCGACCACCTGGGCCGGGACGTGCTGTCCCGGATGCTCAGCGGGGCCAGGCTGTCCATCACCAGCACGCTGGTGGCCACGGCGGCGGTCGGGGCGATCGGCCTCGTCGTCGGGATGGTCGCCGGCTACTGGGGGGGCCTGGTCGACGCCGTCCTCAGCCGGCTGATCGACATCGTCTCGGCCCTTCCGACGATCTTGCTGGCCCTCGCCATCACCGCGGTCCTCGGGGTCGGCCTGCGCAACGTCCTCATCGCCATCACAGCCGCCAGCTGGCCCACCTACGCGCGGGTCGTCCGGGGCGCAGTTCTGGCCGAGCGCGAGAAGGACTACATCCAGGCCGCCCGGGCGGCCGGGGCCTCGACGCCACGCATCCTCCGCGAGCACGTGCTCCCCAACATCGTCGGCCCGATCGTGGTCATCACCTCGCTCGAGCTCGGGATCATGCTCCTGTCCATCTCGGCGTTGTCGTTCCTGGGCCTGGGGGCCAGGCCGCCGGCCGCCGAGTGGGGGGCGATGCTGTCGGAGGGCCGGACGTACCTGAGCCGGGCGCCCAACATGATGCTCTTTCCGGGGAGCGCCATCTTCCTGATGGTCTCGGCTTCAACCTGCTGGGCGACGGGGTGCGCGACCTCATCGACCCGCGCATCGGCCGATCCCGCGGCTGACCCGGCCCGGAGCCACGCCCGACGCGGGCCATCCACCTCCGGGACGGAGCGAGCCCCTACCGTCCCGCCATGCGGCCAGGAGACGCGCTGCTCGACGGGCTCGACCCGTCGCAGAGGGCGGCTGCCACCGATCCGCGGCGGGCGCTGGCCATCGTGGCGGGGCCGGGCTCGGGGAAGACCCGCGTCCTCACCGCCCGCGTGGCCTGGCGCATCGCCAATGGCGACGCCGAGCCTGCCCGCACCCTCGTCGTCACCTTCACCCGCCGGGCCGCCAGTGAGCTCCGCAGCCGCCTCGGGAGGATCGGCCTCGGCGGGCCCGGCTCCCCCACCGTCTCCACGCTGCACGCCCTGGCCGCGTCCACGCTCCAGCGGGCGTGGCGGGAAGCGGGCGAGCCGCCTCGGGGGATGGCCGCCTTCCCGCTGCGCCTGCTCGTGCCGCTGGCCGATGCCCACCCAGGGCCCCTGCCGGCGCCCCGGGTCATCGCGGCCGAGGTGGCGTGGGCCAAGGCGCGGGCTCTGGCGCCCGACGGGTACCCGCCCGCGGCCCGGCGAGCCGGCCGCCTCAGCGGCTTCGGCCCGGACGGGGTGACGGCGGTGGCCGAGGTCTATGCGGCCTACGAGGACGAGAAGCGGCGCCGGCGCATCCTCGACGTCGACGACCTGATCCCGGTCCTCACGGCCCGCCTCGCGGTGGACGAAGGGCTGGCCGCCCGGCTGCAGTGGCACCACCGCCACCTGTACGTCGACGAGTTCCAGGACCTCGGGCGGGCCGCGTTCCGGCTGGTCCATGCGCTGGCCGGCCCCGGACGGGGGGGCGAGCCGCCGGACCTGACGGTCGTGGGTGACGCCGACCAGGCCGTCTACGGCTTCGCCGGCAGCGACCCCCGCCTCCTGCTCCGGCTGACCGAGGCCCTCCCCGGCAGCGCCACCGTCCGCCTGGCCCAAGCCCACCGCAGCCCGCCCGCCGCCCTGGCCGCCGCCCGAGCCATCCTGGCCGGCGGCCCCACCGACCCCGCGGCCACGCTGGCCGACGCCGCCACGCCGCCGACCGACCGGGTCGTCGTCGACGCCAGGGGCCACCGCTCACCGGACCAGGAGGCCGCCGCCGTGGCGTCGGCGCTGCGAGGGGCGCACGGGTCGGGGCGGCCGTGGTCCCAGCTGGCCGTGCTGGCCCGCACCAACGCGCGGCTCGACGCGGTGGCCGCAGCCTGCGAGGCCGCCGGCATCCCCACCCGGAGCCGCCGCTGCCTGCTCGATCGCTCCGAGGTGAAGGCTGCGCTCGACTCGCTGCTGCTGCGCCCGCCGTCCCTGCCCGCGATGACCTGCCGGGCCCTGCTCCGCCAGGTGGCGGCCGACGCGTTCGAGAGCCCCGACCTGGCGCCCCCCGCCCGGCGGGCCCTGCAGTCGCTCACGGCCCTGGCCGACGAGTACGCCGACGTGATCGGCGGCACGCTCGAGGGGTTCTTGGCGTGGCTCGACGCGACGGTGCGGGCCCCGGGGGGCGATGCCGTCGAGGTCGGCGACGCCGTCGACCTGCTCACGTTCCACCGAGCCAAGGGGCTCGAGTGGGATGTCGTCCACATCGTCGGGTTCGAAGACGGCTTGGTGCCGCTGCGATCAGCCGAGGGCTCGGCGCTGGCCGAGGAGCGTCGCCTCGCCTACGTCGCGTTCACCCGGGCCCGCGTCGCCGTCCGCTGCACCTGGGTCGGCAGGCCGTCACCGTGGCTGGACCCGGCGCTCGCCGCTGCGGCCAGCGTTGCCGCCCGGCCGGTCCCGCCGCCGGCCGACCTCCTGGCCGCCCGCCAGGCCACCGCGGCTCGCCCCGACCCGATCCTCGTCGCCCTCCGGCGCTGGCGTGACCACCGCGCCCGGGCGTTCCGGGTGGCGCCGGCCGCCGTCCTCGCCGATGCCGTGCTCGAGCGGGTGGCCGAGCGGCGGCCCACCACCCTGGCCGAGCTGGCTGCCGTACCTGGCGTCGGGACGGCCCGGGCCTCCGCCATCGGGCCGAAGCTGCTGGCTGCGATCTCCGACCTGGCCGCCTGAGCCGGCAGGCTGCGCCGGTGGCCGGCGAGCTCACCGTCGTCGTGGTGCACCGCAACCAGCCTGCCGCCCTGGCTGCCACGGTGGCGTCGCTTCGGACGGCGTGGTCGGGCCGGCTCCGGGTCGTCGTGGCCGACAACGCCTCGTCGCATCCGCCCGACCTCGATGGGGTGGAGGTGGTCGCCACGGGCGGCAACGTCGGCTTCGGGTCTGCGGCGAACGCCGGCCTCAGGCGGGCCACGACGCCCTGGGTGGCGGTCTGCCCTCACGACGTCGAGGTGGGCGAGGGCGCCCTCGACCGGATCGTCGAGGTGGCAGCCGCCCGCCCGCGCGCCGGGCTGGCCGGCGCCGACCTGGGCCTGGACGAGGTGCCGGTCGTCGACCCCTACTTCGGGGGCATCAGCGTGCCCGCGGTGCGTTCGGGCGACTGGGCGGCTGCGGGCTATCCCCACGGGACGCTGCTGGTGGCGCGCCTGGCCTGCCTCGAGCAGGTCGGCCTGTTCGACGAGGCCTACTTCGCCTACTGCGAAGAGGCCGACCTCGCCCTGCGCGCCCGGGCCAGGGGGTGGCTCAGCGGGCAGGTCTGGGGAGCGACGGCCCGCAACACAGGGCTCGGCTCGGAGGAGGTGAGCCGGTACCTGAGGTCCCGCAACACCCTGCACCTGGTTCGGCGCTGGTTCGGCTCCTACCGGGCGGCGGTCCGCCTCGGCCTCGAGGTCCCCGCCGTGACCCGGGACCGCCCCAGCCGGCTGGCCGTGCGCGACTTCCTCCTCGGCCGGTGGGGCCCGCCGCCCCGGGACCTCGGGAACCGGGACGCGACATGAGAGGAGGGCCGGCCGAAGCCGACCCTCCTCTCAGCTTGCAAGCGGCGCGCCGTTGGGCACCGTCCGGCTTTGTGGGTGAGAGACCGTCCTCCTGGGCGAGCCGTTCCTCGGGAAGCTTCCGTCGGAACCGGCGGCCATGCGGGCCTCGTCGTCGCTCGGTGTGCGGTGGCGTTCCGGTGGCCGTGCTGGTCCGGCCCGGTCGGGGAATTTCCTACCCCCGCCGAGCCTCAAGAACCGGGCGGCCCGCGCTCCTCACCGTGGTCTTCCCGAACCATTGGGCTTCCCCCTTTCGTCGGTCAACGCACGTGCGGTCTCCAGCATGTTCTGCTTGTTTCCGCCATCCGTCAAGCCCTGTCGCGGGCTTGGGAACGGTCTGGAGCGGGGGCGAGGAGGGCCACTGGAGGGGGACCCAGGCCGACGCTGGACCGGGTCGGTTCGCGTCGAGATACCGCTCCGGGGACACGTCGGGCGGCCCTCTCGCTTCACCGCACCGATGCCAACGGAGCAGGTGCGCAATGCGGCTGGGTGGGCTACTTTCCGACGAAGCGGAGTTTGCCGTTGGCCCCTACGGTGACACCGCGGCCCGGCCGGGCCTCGCCGCCCGGCCGGGCACCCGAGCGTTCGTGACTAGTGGGACTCGGCCGGGACCAGGTCGGCCAGGTCGCGGATGCTGGTCAGGGCGTCGCGCACCTCGTCGGCCGAGAACAGGTGCCGCTCGACCGTGAGGGTGAGCCAGCGCTCGACCTCGGGCTGCGCCGGGGTGTCCTTCATGTCGCCCCACAGGTCGAACAGCAGATCCTGCAGCTGGCCGGGACCGAACGAGGTCTCCCGCTCGGTGCGGACGAGGAAGGCGTCGAGTTGGGGGGTGGAGTCCATCGGGCGCCAGTCTACGGGCACCTCGGCACAAACCCGCCCACGTCGACCGGCCCATCCGGAGCTCTGCGGCCACCGCTAGCCTCCCGTCGGTGCTGTCCAACGTGCAGGTGTTGCCCGGCGCCAGCTCCGTGGCCCGCCTGGGCGAGGTCCTGCTGTGGTTCGAGACGGGGCCGAACGGGGGCGGGCTGATGGTGACCCAGCTGCTGCAGGAGGTGCAGGGCGTGGCCTCCGGTTCGGTGCCGTCGCACCAGATGGGGGCGCGCCTGGCCGCGGTGCTCAACGCCGGCGACGCCGAGGCTGTCCCCGCCCTGGCCGCGGCCACCCCCGAAGATGGCGGTCTGCGTGTCGTGGTGCACGGCTGGGGAGCGGTCGTCGCCGACGGCGTGCACGTCCCCAACGGGTGGGTCGACCAGGTGGTCACGGACCGGCGGAGCTTCTTCCTAGGGCGCAACACGGTCACGCCGATGGTGCCGACCTCGAGCTCGACCCTGGACCTCGAGGACGGCGTGGTGCCCGGTGACGGCGTCAGCTTCAGCCTGTCGACGGCCACGGAGCCCTCACCCCGGCCCGGGGCCGGTCCCGGTGCTCCGGCGCCCCCGCAGGGGCCGCCCCCGGTCGCCTGGCCTCCCCCGCGGCCAGCACCCGAGCCGCCGGCAGCCGAACAGGTGTCGGCGCCGCTGCGACCGCCGCCGACCGCACCGTCGTCAGGGGGTTCGCCGGCCGGGCGCCTCGTGCTCGACGACGGGAGCTCGGCTGTGCTCGAGCGCACCTGCGTGCTCGGCAGCACGCCCCACACCAGCCCGGCCGTGCAGACCGGAGTCGCCATCCCGCTCACCGTGGTCGGACCGGGCGTCGCCGGCGTGCACGCCGAGGTGCGGGTGGACGCGGCCGGGGTGGCGGTGCGCGACCTGGGGGCAGCCCCCACCCACGTCCTGCCACCCGGGGCGCTGGCCTGGACGCCGCTGGCACCGGGCCAGGTGATGCCCATCTCTCCCGGCACCAGGATCGCCCTCGGCAGGCGGACCTTCTCGTACGAGCGGCCCTGACGGCCCGGGGGTGAGCGGCGGTGCGCGGTCTAACCTGCCGCCATGCCCCCGCGCCCCCGCCTGACCACCGCTGAAGAGGTCAGCGCCCGCGCCGCGTCCGCCACGCCGGACAGGCCGAAGACCGAGCGGAGCGAGGAAGAGCGGGCCCGCCGCAAGGAGCGGGTCGAGCGAGCCAAGGACGCCCTGACCCGGTCCAACGGCTTGAAGGGTGACCACGTCGTCGCCGGCCGGGCCGCCCTCAAGCTCTTCCTGCGCAACCTGAACGACCCGAAGCAGCCGAGCGACGAGCAGTTCGAGGCCATCGTCGAGGCGCCGTTCAAGGCTCCGCCCAAGCCCAAGTCGTTCGGCGGCCAGGGAGGCGGCCGCCGCTGACGGGCCGTCGCCGCCCAGCGCCTCGGATCAGGCGCCGGCGGCGTAGCCCAGGCGCTCGGTGACGTGCAGGGCGTGGTCGCCCAGGCGCTCGTAGAACCGGCCGACGAGCGCCATCTCCACCGAAGGCCCCAACGGCAGCGCGCCGCCCTGGAGCTGGTCGTGCAGCTGGTCGTGCAGCTGGTCCATCTGGTCGTCCAGCGCCTCGAGGGTGGCCACGGCGGCCGGCGCCCGCTCGCACCAGGCCTCGGCTGCCACGGCCCACATCCGCTCGGCCACATCACCCATCCTCCGCACGTGGTCAACGAGCTCGGGGGTGAGCGAGGCGCCGAGGCCGGCGGCGGCGCGGGCGGCGATGTGCTCAGCCAGGTCGGCGCTGCGCTCCAGCTCGGGAGCCACCCGCAGCACGGTGACCAGGTAGCGCAGGTCCCCCGCCACCGGTGACTGCAGGTGCAGGATGCGGATGATCGACGCCTCGAGCTCGTGGTCGAGCTCGTCGATCGCCCCGTCCCGGCGAACGACCTCGCGCGCCCGGACCACGTCTCCGCTCGTCAGGACCACGGTGGCCTCGGCCAGTGACGTCTGCAGCAGCTCGTACATCCGGCAGACCTGGACGTCCACGGCCTCGAGGTCTCGGTGGAACCGGCGGCGCAGGTCAGGTGCAGTCGCCACGGCCTGAGATTCTATCTGCGAAAGCGCTGAGAGAACGTTTTTCTCGTCAACCTCCCTGATTCGGTCGGCCTCATTGGGCAGGACCCGGAGGCCAGGGGCAGGATGGCCGTCGATGGATCTCGCCGCGACGTCAGCCCGGACCCACGACGTGCTGGTGATCGGCGGGGGCCCCGCCGGATCGGCGGCCGCCTACTGGCTGGCTCGCGCCGGCCACGACGTGGTGGTCGTCGAGAAGAAGGCCTTCCCCCGCGACAAGACCTGCGGCGACGCCCTCACCCCCCGAGCGGTGCACCAGCTCGACGAGATGGGCCTGACCCCCGAGCTCGACCGCTTCCACCGCTACGACGGCCTTCGGGCCACGGCCGGCTCCCGGACCATGGAGCTGTCCTGGCCCAGCCACCCGGTGCTGCCCAGCCACGGCTTCGTGGTGCGGCGGCGTGACATCGACCAGGTCGTGGCCGACCACGCGGCCACCGCCGGCGCCACCGTGCTCGACGGGGTCGAGGCCACGGCGCCGCTCTTCGACCGGGGCCTGTGCCGCGGCGCCTCCGTCAAGGACACGAGCGGAACCACCGCCGAGCTGCGGGCCCGCTACGTGGTGGTGGCCGACGGGTCGAACAGCCGCTTCGGCCGGGCGCTGGGCACCGCCCGGAACCGCCAGATGGCGTACGGCCTGGCCATCCGGGGCTACTGGGAGAGCCCGCTGTCGAAGGAGCCGTGGATCGAGTCGGCGCTCGACGTGCGCGACCGCAACGACAACAGCCTCCCCGGGTACGGCTGGATCTTCCCGCTCGGCGACGGCACCGTGAACGTCGGGATCGGGCTGCTCTCCACCTTCCGCGACTTCCGCTCGGTGAACACCACGCACCTGCTGGCCGAGTACGCCGCCACCGCCCCCGGCTGGTGGGAGCTGGGGCCGGAGGCGCTGGCCCCGCCCACCGGCGGCAAGCTTCCGATGGGCGGTTCGGTCGGACCGAAGGCCGGCCCGACCTGGCTCGCCATCGGCGACGCCGCCGGCACGGTCAACCCGTTCAACGGCGAGGGCATCGACTACGCCTACGAGACCGGTCGCATGGCGGCCGGCGTGCTGGGCGAGGCCCTCACCACCGGTGACGGCCTGGTGCTCTCCACCTACCCCGGGCTCCTCGACGACGAGTACGGCCTGTACTTCAAGGTGGCCAACCTGTTCGCCCAGGTCATCGGCCGCCCCGCCCTGCTCCGCCGCCTCGTCGCCGTCGGGATGGGCAGCGAGACGCTGATGTCCTGGGTGCTGCGCATCATGGCCAACCTGCTGCGCCCGGACGAGATCGGCCCCGCCGAGGTCGCCTACAAGCTGGCGGCAGCCGCCGTGCGCCTGGCGCCCGACCCCAAGCCCGCCTAGCCGGATTCTGCACGTTCGGCCAGCAGCCCGCCGGTACGCTCGGTTCGAGCTCGGGAGGTGGCGGTGCGCGACCGTCGGACGGATCGGCTGAAGGCACCGGACGTCACCGACGAGGCGCCCACCACAGCTGCCCGCGCGCTCCCGAACGCGACCATGACCGCGCTCGTCCAGCGGCTGGCCCGCACGGGTCGTGGTCCCGGCGGGGCCAGGGCGCCGGGCACCGCCGTGGCCCACGACGTCTCGAACCAGGTGCTGGCCGCGTCCGTGCAGCGCCTGCTCGCCGTCGACGGCAGCGAGCTCGGCGAGATGGACCCCGGTCTCGCCTCGAGCACCCAGCAGCAGGCCGAGAGCACAGCGCCGCCGGTTCCCCCGCTGGACACCGCCACCGGCCCGTCCGAAGCAACCGATCCCGCCCTCGTCCACCACCACGACCACGTCGGCAGCGTCCACCGGACCGACCACCACCTCGAGCACGGGGGCGACCACCACCACGGCTCCCCCCATGCCTGGCTCCTCGACCGCCGATCCCACGGTCACCCCGCCCACCCGCCACCAGGTGCAGGTGGGTGACGGGCCCACCCCGGAGATCGGCCAGCTGCAGCAGCGGCTCACGGCGGTCGGCAACCCAGTCAGCGTCACCGGGATGTTCGACGCAGCGACCGCCAGCGCGGTCACCGCCTTCCAGACCGCCCACCCCCCATTGCCGGCCACCGGCGTGGCCGACCTCGCCACCTGGGCCCGGCTCGACGCCCTGGCCCCCACGCTCGACCGCAACCGCTTCCACATCGTCGAGGTGCCCAGCGGGGCCAACCAGGCGGGATCGCCGCTCGGCACCATCACCCACCCCACCGTCCGCCTCAACGACACCGGGCCGGCAGTCCTCGAGCTGCAGCAGCGGCTGCGCCAGACACCGCTCGTGACCACGCCACCAGCCGTCACCGGCACCCTTCGACGCCGCCACCCGCACCGCCGTCATCGAGTTCCAGCGGGCGACGCCGGCCGTCGGCGCCGACGGGGTGGTGGGGCCGCGCACCTGGCCAAGGTCGACGCCCTGTGCCACGGGCCGATCGACCAGGGGGCCGAGCGGACCACCCAGCGTGAGCGGGTCGAGGGCTCTGAGTACATCATCGAGGGGCGCTACGCCTGGCGGATCGACGATGCAGCCAAGCAGCTGCGGGTCACCGTGAACATCCAGTTCACCGAGAACCCGACTCACGCCGCAGTCGCCCTCTGGGTGAACGACATGAAGCGGGACTGGAGCACCTTCCTCATCGCCGATCGAGCTGACCCTTCGCGCCGCTACGACCTCGTCTTCGACCCGGTGCCGGGCGGGTCGCCACCCGACGCCTCCGTCGCCGTCGACACGACGCCCGACGCGGCGCCCCCGGCACCCCCCAACCGCTCGAACGCCGGCCGCTTCTACACCAGTGACACCCGCCGGAACATGGCGTCCCACGAGTTCGGCCACCTCATCGGCCTGCCCGACGAGTACAACAACCCCGAGGAGCAGTACTTCGCCAACACCGGCGAGCAGGTGCACGTCGGCGACGTCTCCAACACCTTCGACCAGACCCAGGCCGACGGGACGGTCGTCACCCAGAACCGGGCCACGCCGGAGTCCATCGCCCACGACATGGGCACCGTGCTGCGCTCCGCCCCGGCGGCCACCAGGCCGCAGCGCCTCGACGTCATCCGCCGTCGTCGTCGCCATGAAGCAGGCGTGGACCTTCGAGGCCGACCACCTCGCTCCGGCCGTGGAGCTGCAGCTCGACGACGGTTCCCTCCTGGTGGTCCCGACCCCGGAACCAGCGGGTCCCCGGCCCTAGCCACCTCGAAGTGGCCAGGCGAGCCGTAGCCTGAACCCATGGCCGACGAGCTGGAGCACGGCGAGGCCCCCGAGGGCACTGTCACCCACGATCCCCTGACCCCGGACGCGCTGGTCGCCTTCATGTCCTCCGACTGGGCGGCACCGGCCCCACAGGCCACGGCCCTGGCACCGGTGGCCCCCTACGCGGTTGCCCGCCGCACCGCCCTCTCCGGCCGGTTCCCGGGCGAGTGGCTGATCGTGCCGACGGGCGGGCTCAAGGTGCGGGCCAACGACACCGACTACCCCTTCCGCCCGGGCAGCGACCACTACTGGCTGACCGGCTCGTTCCAGCCCGACGGGGTGCTGGTGCTGGCCCCCACCGCCCACGGCCACGACGCCACGCTCTTCGTGCCGCCCCGGATGGACCGCTCGACAAAGGCGTTCTTCACCGACCGCCGGTACGGCGAGCTGTGGGTGGGGCCCCGGCTCGGCCTCGAGGCCGAGGTCCTGCTCGGTGTGGCGTGCGCTCCGCTGGACGAGCTGGAGGCGGCGCTGAAGCGGGTCGAGGGAGCGCCGGTGCGGGTGCTCCGCGATCTGGATGCCCGGGTCGACACCGCCGTGCCGCCGGCCCAGCCCGAGCTCGCCGAGGGCCAGCTCCACCCGGACGCCGAGCTGGCCCAGGTGCTGTCCGAGCTGCGCCTGGTGAAGGACGAGCACGAGGTCGCCCTGCTGCAGCAGGCCGTCGACGCCACCGCCCGCGGGTTCGACGACGCGGTGCGCGAGCTGGCGGTGGCCAAGCGCTGGGCCAACGGCGAGCGCTGGATCGAGGGCACCTTCTGGCGTCGGGCCAGGACCGAGGGCAACGACGTCGGCTACGGGTCGATCGTGGCCTGCGGGCCCCACGCCTGCACCCTCCACTGGGTCGACAACACCGGTCCCGTCCGCGACGGCGACCTGGCCCTGCTCGACATGGGCATCGAGTCGGCCGAGCTCTACACGGCCGACGTCACCCGCACGATCCCGATCAGCGGCCGGTTCAGCGACGTCCAGCGAGAGGTCTACGACGCCGTCCACCAGGCCCAGCTGGCGGCGCTGGCCGAGGTGAGGCCCGGCGCCGAGTTCCTCGCCCCCCACCGGGCCGCCATGGCCGTGCTCACCGAGTGGCTGGTGGAGCGGGGCATCCTCACCAGCACCGTCGCCGAGGCCCTCGACGAGGAGCACCAGTACCACCGGCGCTACACCCTCCACGGCACCAGCCACATGCTGGGCCTCGACGTGCACGACTGCGCGGCCGCCCGCTCCGAGGTGTACCGCAAGGGCACCCTGGTCCCCGGCATCTGCCTCACCGTCGAACCGGGCCTCTACTTCCAGCCGGACGACCTGACCGTGCCCGAGCGGTACCGGGGCATCGGCGTGCGCATCGAGGACGACGTGCTGGTCACCGAGACCGGCCGCCGCAACCTGAGCGCCGGCCTCCCGTCCCAGGCCGACGAGGTCGAGGCCTGGATGGCCGACCTCCAGCGCTGACGCCCGAGCGAACCGCTCAGTTCAGCTCGGGGTCGGGCGGGAACCTCGTGAGGAGCGGGACCACCCCTCCCTGGCGCTCGACCACCTGAGCCCACAGCAGGTCGGGCTCGGAGGCGAACACATCGGCGGGCTCGGCGTCGCAGACCACCCAGGCCCCCTCGTCCATCTCGTCCTCCAGCTGCAAGGGCCCCCAGCCGGCATGACCGGCGAACACCCGCACCTGCGACACCCCGGGCACCTCACCCGGGTCCATGTTGAGGTCGACCGTGCCGACGTCGGCGAAGACCGGGGCCCAGCCGCTCGTCCGCAGCGGCGGGTCCTTGCGGCCGAGGCAGATGGCCGAGGACCGTTGGACGGGCCCACCCACGTACACGACTCCCGGATCGGCCGCGTAGCCCTCCCAGACCGGCAGCGGCTCGCCGACGGGCATCTCGGTGGCCCGGTTCAACACGACGCCGAGGGCGCCCTCCTCACCGTGCTCGATCAGCAGCACCACGGTGCGGTGGAAGTTCGGGTCGAGCATGGCCGGGCTGGCCACCACCAGCCGCCCCCGCATCGAGCTCATGGTGCCTCCCGCCGTGTCTCGGGCCTCGCTGACCGCCTGCCTTCCCTCGTCACTCCTCCGGCTCGCCCACCGGGCTCGCCTCCCCCGCTCCTCAGTCCAGACAGGCGACGCTCGGCCCTCACCGGCTCGCTCGCTCCGCTCACCGTGCCTCCCGCCGTGTCTCGGGCCTCGCTGACCGCCTGCCTTCCCTCGTCACTCCTCCGGCTCGCCCACCGGGCTCGCCTCCCCCGCTCCTCAGTCCAGACAGGCGACGCTCGGCCCTCACCGGCTCGCTCGCTCCGCTCACGGGAGGCCGCGGTCGAGCCACCGGAGGGCGACGCCGGCGTGGACGGCGATGCCCGCCGCCATCGCCTCCTCGTCCAGCATCATCCGGTTCGAGTGGTTCGAGGCCACCGGGCCCTCGACGCCCGGAGGGCGGGACCCGAGGAAGGCCATGGCACCTGGCACCTGCTGGAGCACGTAGGACCAGTCTTCGGAGCCCATGACGGGCGCCGGCATGCGGCGCACCGAACCCGGCCCGAGCAGCAGACCGGCGGTGTCGAGGGCGAAGTCGACGGCGTCGACGTCGTTCATCGTGACCGGGAACCCGGTCTCCAGCTCGACCCGGGCCTCGGCGCCGTGGGCGGCGGCGATGCCCTCCGCCAGGCGGCGCACGGCGGCGTGCACCTCGCGCCTGGTCCGGTCCGACACGGTGCGGACCGTGCCGTACAGCTCGGCCTCCTCGGGGATCACGTTCGAGGTGGTGCCGGCGGTGATGCGGGCGATGGTGATCACGGCGGGATCAAAGGCGTCGACCCGCCGGGTGACGAGTGACTGGAGGGCGGTGACCACCTCGCAGGCGATCGGGATCGGGTCGAGAGCCTGGTGCGGGGCCGAGGCGTGTCCTCCCCGCCCTCGCACCACGACCCGCAACGTGTCGCCGGCGGCCAAGAGGGCCGCACCGCGGCTGGCCACCACCCCCGAGGCGATGGCCGGGGTCTGGTGCAGCGCGAAGGCCATCGACACCGGCTCGGCGCCCGCCGCCGCGTGGTCGAGGAGGCCCTCCTCCAGCATGACGCGGGCTCCGTGGTGGCCCTCCTCGCCCGGCTGGAACATGAAGGCCACCCGACCGGCCAGGTCGTCGCGGCGGCCGGCCAGCATGCGGGCGGCGGCGGCCAGCATGGCGACGTGGCTGTCGTGGCCGCAGGCGTGCATGGCCCCGGGGACCTGACTGGCGTACTCGGCCCCGGTGTCCTCGGGCATGGGGAGCGCGTCCATGTCGCCCCGGAGCAGGATGGTGGGACCGGGCCCCGCCGTCCCGTCCAGGATCGCCACCACCGACGTCGTGGCCGTGCCCCGGTGCACGACCACCGGGAGGTCGTCGAGCGCCTCGAGGATGGCCTCCTGGGTGCTCGGCAGCTCGAGGCCCAGCTCGGGCCGCCGGTGCAGCCGGCGGCGCAGGTCGACGGCACCCGCCAGCAGCTGGCGGGCCTCGTCGACCACCCCGCCCAGCACGGCATCCACCGACGGCAGGCTACCGACACCGCCGCCCTTCTTCGCCCTCTGCCAGCGCCTGGGATTTCTTCGCCGACGAGGTTTGCCCCGTTCGCCAGCGCGGGTAGGAGCGTCCCGCCGCTGGAGAGATCCAGCAGGCCCGTGCCGAACCCCGGCGGATCCGCCGCCGCCGGGGTTCGAGCGCGCACGCACGCCGGCGGCGTGTACCGTGCTGCCCGATGGGGCCGGGTACGCACGCCTTTGTCCGTTCCGCCCTGGTTGGCGGATGCACCTCGCTCGCCCTGCTCGCCGCGCCGCAACCGGTCGAGGCCGCGGCGGGGTGCACCGCCGTGATGGGGCAGGCCAAGGCCACGCCGGGCCAGCTGGCCGGATGGTTCACCGCCACCGGTCGGCCCGCCAAGCTCGACGTCGGGATCCTCGACCTGGCCACGATGTTCGTCGAGGAGGGAGCCCGGGAGGGGGTCAGGGGCGACATCGCCTTCGCCCAGTCGATCGTCGAGACCGGGTACTTCGGGTTCTCCCCCTCGGTCCCGCCCGACACCCACAACTACTCCGGCATCGGCGCCACGGGCGGCGGGGTGAAGGGCGCCCGGTTCCCCGACGCCCGCACCGGGGTGCGAGCCCAGGTGCAGCACCTTCGCGCCTACGCCGACCCCAGCCTCCGCTCGGCCGCCGACCTCCACGCGCCGCTCGTCGATCCCCGGTTCGGCTACCTCGTGCCCAACGCCCGGACGGTCCCGTGCTGGGAGCAGTTCGGCAACGGCGTCTGGGCCGAGGACCCCGCGGGCTACGGCGGCAAGGTGCTGACCGTCAGCCAGCGCATCGCGTCGTTCCCGGTGCCCCGTGCCGCGGTGGTCGCCCCTGCTCCGGCCGCTCCGGAGCCCGCCCCGGTCGCCGCCCCAGCCGTGGTCGCGCCGCCGGTGGCGCCCGTGCCCGAGGCCGGAGTTCCGCTCGAACTGGCCCTGCCAGCGGTGGCCGGCGAGGGTGGCCTGGTGCTCGCCACGTCCCCCGTGCCTGCGGTGGCTGAGATCGTGGGCCGGCCGGCGAGCACCGGCCGCTCGGGTGGGAGCCCGGCCGCGGCGGCGGCGACGGGGTTCACCGGCCTGGCGTTGCTCAGCATCTGCGCCACCCTCTGGTGGCACGGCCGCCGCTTCAGCCGCACCTGAGCACCTGTGCCGGGACGCGCCACCGGCCACCCCCGAGGAGGTGGCCGGCTGGCGGAGGAAGCGAGGGCTACTTGGTGTTGACGGTGATCTTGGCCACGCCCACCGGGAAGAACTGCTTGAGGGCGGTGACGTTGTAGGTCTTGTTCAGCAGGTCGGCGGCCTCCTTGGTGAGGCTCACCGTGGTGCCCTCGAGGATGGCGGTGTCGCCAGCGCCGGTCTGCAGGGGCTTGAGCGTGCGGCCGTCGAGGAAGAACAGCGGAGCGCTCTCAGCGGCCACCTTGCCGTTGGCGGTGACCTTGCCGGTCAGGACCGACTTGGCCGGGTCGACGACGAAGTCCGTCAGCTCGACCTTGGTGCCGCCGCCGGTCAGCGACAGGCCGCTGCCGTTGTGGTTGATCAGGCCCTGCACGTAGGGGTTGATCGGCCCGCCAGGGGTGAAGTAGGTGACGTTGCCGCCGGTGATCGGGAAGGTGGCGACGCCGTTCTCGATCTTGGCCGAGCCCACCGGGGCCGGCGTCAGCTTGAGGCTCGTGAGGCCGGCGACGAAGCCGGGGTCGAGGGTGACCGAGGTGGCCTGGCCCGAGAGGCGGTCGACCTTGGCCACGGGGGCGGTCGATTGGGCGGCGCCGCCGCCGGACTCGACCTTGCCGCCGTCGCTGCCGCAGGCGGCGAGGCTGCCAGCGGCCGCAAAGGCGAGCGCGGCAGCGAGGGGCTTGTGGAAACGCATGGGGGGATACCTCCAGTGAAGGGGACCGGCGCCGCTCGGCCACCGGCTTCTCGGCAGGACGCTTGTGCGCCTGCGGTTCGACGTTCTCTGTCGTCGCCCTCTTCTACGGTGCCGGGCCCCCGACCAGATGAGCCGGCCCAGAAAACGTTCCTGCGGTGTGGAACCCAGGCGGCGGCGCGATCCTTGGCCGCGTGCCGCACTCCCGCCTCCGATCGCTGGTCGTCCTCGTCGTCTCCGTCCTCGCCGCCACGGCCTGCAGCCCAGACAAGGAGGCCGCCAAGCCGACGACGCCGCCCAAGCCGCCGTTGACCTACGTGGCCGTCGGCGCGTCCGAGACCACCGGCACGGGGGCCGACAAGCCGCCCACCGAGGCCTGGCCGCGCGTGCTGGCCAACCGCCTGGGCGAGGGCGGCCGGCAGGTCACGTTCACCAGCCTCGGCTTCAACGGCGCGCAGGTCGCCGAAGCCCGGGCGTCGTCGGCGCCCAAGGTCGAGGCGATGAAGCCGAACCTGGTGACCGTCTGGCTCAACGTCAACGACCTCATCAACCAGCTGCGGGGCCTGGGCAGCACCCCGGCCTTCGAGCAGCAGCTGGGTGAGCTCGTCCACCGGGTGCGCCTGGGAGGCGCCGCGACCGTGCTGGTGGCCAACAGCCCGGCCCTCGACCGGCTGCCGGCCTACCTCGACTGCCTCAACCCCACCGGGACGCGGTGCCTGCTGCCGCCGGCCTTCCGGGCGTTCGTGCCCAAGCCCGAGGTCCTCAACGCCCTGGTCGACGACTACAACGAGGTCACGGCCCGCGTGGTGCAGCGGGAGGGGGCGGTCCTGGTCGACCTCCACGCCGCCTCGCTCAAGGCGCGGGAGGAGGGACGGGAAGCCTCGCTGGTCAGCGCCGACGGCTTCCACCCCTCCACCGCCGGCCACGCCGCCGTGGCCGCTGTCTTCGCCGAGGCGGCCGCAAAGGCCGGCGTCTAGCGCCGGCCTTTCGCGCGCCCCGGCTAGGGCTCGGGGCGGAGGGGCAGGCGGATCGGGCGGCCCGACGCCCGGAGGCGGCGGGCGGCGAGCGCCACCAGGGCTGCGGCGGTCGCGGCGGCGGCGACCATCCGCCAGCGGCTGCGGGGGCGGGGCGGTTCGGCCAGCCGGGGGCGCTCGCCGCCCCGGATCGGCCAGGTGCGCCCGCGCCGCACCGAGGTGTGGTCCTCGGGGTCGACCCACCACCACGTGGCCGTGGCCTCCTGCCGGCCGATGTCGACCACGACGAAGCCGTACTGGTTGAGGTCGACCCACCGGGCGCCCTCGATCGCCTTTGTCAGCGCCGCGCCGAGGGCCAAGCCGACCCCGGGGGGCAGCAGGCGCCCAGCCGGCGTGGTGGCCGCCGGCGGGCAGACGATCTCGACGGCGGTGGCCCGCCCCCCGCCGTCGCGAAGGCCCTCGACGGCCCACGACGAGTGGATGTCACCGGAGAGGACGAGGGTGGGCCCCCCGCGCTTCGCCAGGGCCGCAACCAGCGCCGTGCGCTCGGCCGGGTAGCCGTCCCATTGGTCGGAGTTGCGGGCCAGGCCGTCCTTCACCGCGTACTTCTCCGGCATCGCCGCGTCCACGGCATCCGGCGCCGGGAACTCGAGCTCGCTGACGACCGTGCCGCTCACCACGACGAGCCAGGCAGGGGCGGGGTCGACGGCCTGCTCCAGCAGCCAGTCGCGCTGGGCCGGGCCCAGGATCGTGCGGTCGGGCTCGTCGACGTCGGCGTCGGGGTCCGAGCCCACCGGCTGATCGCGGTGGGCCCGGGTCTCGGTCAGCAGGATGGAGGCGAGATCGCCGGCGTCGAGCCGCCGCCAGGGCGTGGAGGGATCGGCGGGATCGGCCAGGCGCTTCGGGAGGAACTCGTGATGGGCTTGGATCGCCGCCGCCTTCCGCTGGGCCCACGGCCCGTGCTCCTCGGGATCGTGCGACTTGGCGCCGTCGCGCCAGGCGTTGTCGGCGAGGTCGTGGTCGTCCCACACCGACGCCATGGGGTGGGCGGCGTGGAGCGCCTGCAGGTGGGGGTCCCGGCGGTGAAGGGAGTGGCGGGTGCGGTAGTCGTCGAGGCTGACCAGGGTGCGGTCGGGCTCGGTGGGCCGCTTGTCGCCCTTGTCGTCCTCGTAGATGTAGTCGCCGAGGTGGACGACCAGGTCGACGTCGGCCGCGGCCAGTGCCCCGTACACGCCGAACTCCTCCTGGGCGTAGCGGGCGCAGCACGTGGCGCCGATCCGCAGGCGCCGTGCTCCGGCCGCCGGCAAGGTCCGGGTGCGACCCACCGCCGACCGCTGGCCACCGGCCTCGAACCGGTACCAGTAGCTGGTGGCTGGGTCGAGTCCCTCGACGTCGACGGTCACCACCCCGGTCTCGGCGTCCGCCGTCGCCCGCCCCTCGGCCACCACGTGGCGCAAGGGCTGGTCGGCGGCCACCACCCAGCCGACCGGGCCGCCGCCGTCCACCAGCGTCCACAGCAGCACGCGGTCGTGGCGGGGATCGAAGGAGGCAACGCCATGGCGGAACCGGACGGGCACCAGCCTGAGGTACCCCCTGACCCCGGCGCCTACCCGCTCCCGCCGGACGACGGGGACGCCCCCGTCCCGATCTCCTGAAACGTTCTCGGGGCGATCTCTCGGCGGAGCCTCAGACCGGTTCCGGCTCGGGCAGGAGCGGCTCGCCCGGCACCGGGGGCCGCACCGGGCTGGGGAACGGGTCGTCCGGCCGGGGCGGGTTGACCGGGGGCGGCGGCCGGGGAACGTCGGGTGTCGGCTCGACTGGCGGCAGGGGGTCCCCCGGGAGGGGGCTGGGGGGCAGGGTGGTGCTGGTCAGGGTGGTCATGCCGGCTCTCCTCCGGTTGACGTCGTCCACGTCCTACCCCCTCGTCCCAGGGGGGATGCGCGTCGGAGCGGCCCGTGGCGTGCTTGCCTGGATGCTCGCACCACGGACCTCGCACCGCTGCGCCCGTGGAGAAGGAGTCTTTCCAGCGTGAACAAGAACGAGCTCGTCATGCAGGTCGCCGAAAAGGCCGGCGTCGAACCTCTCACTGCGGGGTCGGTCCTCACCGCGTTCCAGGACGTGGTGACCACCACGGTCGCCGCCGGGGACCCCGTCGCCATCCCCGGGTTCCTCACCTTCGAGCGGGTCGACAAGGAGGCGACGACGGGCCGCAACCCTTCGACGGGAGCCGAGATCGAGATCTCGGCCCGCAGCGTCCCCAAGGTCAAGGTCGGCGCCGCCTTCAAGAAGGCCGTGAACGGCAGCTGAGCCCGCAGGCCGGTGAGCCCCGGCCAGCAGGCCCTCGTGGTGGCCGCCGGCTTCGTGGCCGGCGGCATCAACGGCATCGCCGGCGGAGGATCACTGGTGTCGTTCCCGGCGCTGCTGGCCGTGGGCCAACCGGCGCTGGCGGCCAACGTCACGTCGACCTTGGGCATCTGGCCCGGCTACCTCGGTGGGGTGGTCGGCTTCCGGGCCGAGGTGAGCGACCAGGGCCGCCGCATCCGGTCGCTCCTGCCCTCCACCGTCGCCGGTGCGACCCTGGGCGCCGCGCTCCTCCTGACGACGCCGTCGGAGGCGTTCGAGGCGCTGGCCCCGTTCCTCATCCTCGGCGCCTGCGCGCTGTTCGCCGTGCAGCCACTGCTCGCCGGCCGGTTGGACGACCGCCGGGCCCCGGAGGGCTCGGCCGACGCCGAGGCCGGGAACGAGCCGGACGACCCACGGCCGGGGGTGGTGCTGCAGGGGGCCACCCTCCTCTCGGCGGTCTACGGGGCCTACTTCGGCGCCGGGCTCGGCGTGGTGCTGTTGGCCGTCTTCGGGACGCTGGTCCCCGACCGCTTGGTGAGGACCACCAGCTTGAGGACGGTGCTCTCGCTCGCCACGAACAGCCTTGCCGCGGTGCTGTTCGCGGTGGCCGCGCCGGTGTCGTGGGGCCTGGCTGGGCTGCTGGCCGGCGGGGCGCTGCTGGGCGGGTTCGTCGGCGCACGGGTGGCCCGGCGCATCCCCACCGCGCTCCTGCGGGCCGTGGTCATCACCATCGGCGTCGTCGGGGCCATCCGCCTCCTCCTCACCTGAGGTCGAGCTGGTTCGCCAGCTACGCGAGGCTGGGGCCATGGGACCGCCGGGGCGCAGCCGCCAGGCGGGTGTGGCCCTCGTCGTGACCTCGGCGCTCGGCTTCTCCTCGATCGGCCCGCTGGGCAAGGTCGCCTACCGGGGCGGCTTCACGGTGGCCGAGCTGCAGCTGCTCCGCTTCGCCGCGGCTGCGCCCCTCCTCGTCGCGGTGGCCCTCGCCTCCCGCCGCTCCGCCGCCCGCCCCCGCCTCACCGCGTCGACTCGGGCGCGGTTGCTGGCCCTCGGGTTCGTCGGCTACGGCATGCAGGCCACCCTCTACTTCACCGCCCTCACCCGGATCTCGGCGTCGCTCACCTCGCTCCTGCTCTACCTCTACCCGGCGCTGGTGGCCGGCGCCGCCGTGGCTCTCGGCCGGCACCGCCTCGACCGTGCCACCGCCGCCGGGCTCGTCCTCATCTTCGCCGGCACCGCCCTCGTCCTGGGCCTCCCCGCGGGACGGACGGACGGGCTCGGGGTGGCGCTCGGGGTCGGAAGCGCCCTCTGGTACACGGCGTACCTCCTCGTCGGAGAGCGGGTGGCGGCGGGCGTCGACCCTCTGGTGGTGGCCACCCACGTCGCCGTTGGCGCGGCAGTCTGGTTCGCCCTCGGCCTCCTCGCCCTCCGCCCCGACCTCGGGGACGGAAGGCCCAGCGCGTACGCCGCCGGCGTGGCGATGGCCGTGGTGGGCACGGCGGTGCCGATCGCCGCGCTGTTCGCCGGAATCTCGCGAGTAGGCGTGACGTGGGCCTCGATCGGGTCGGCGCTGGAGCCCGTGGGCGCGGTGGTGCTGGCCGTGGCCTTCCTCGGCGAGGACCTCGGGCTCGGCACCGTGCTGGGCGGGACCGCCGTGGTGTTGGGCGCCGTCGTCCTCCCGCTGCTGGCCAGCCGCTCGGGCGAGCCGCCTCCTCCGTCGCCCGACTCGCTGGTCGGCACGGCCACCACCTGACCGGGTCGAGGCGGTCCCGGCGAGACCTCGGGTGGGATGACGCTGCGGCCGGGGGGTGTTGGCGGGAAGGTGCTGGTCGAGATCTGGTCCGACGTCGTCTGCCCGTGGTGCTACATCGGCAAGCGGCGGTTCGAGGCCGCCCTGGCCCGCTTCGACCACCGCGACGAGGTGGAGGTGCGGTGGCGCAGCCTCGAGCTGAACCCCAGCGCGGCCACCACCGGCGACGTCGACCTCGTCCGCCACCTGGCCGGGAAGTACGGTGTCGCACCGGCCGAAGCCGAGGCCATGATCCAAAGGATCACGGCGGCGGCGGCCGGCGAGGGCCTCGAGTACTCCCTCGAAAAGGCGCGGCCCACCGGCAGCTTCGACGCCCACCGCCTGCTACACCTGGCCGCCGACCGGGGCTGCCAGGACGAGCTGAAGGAGCGCCTCCTGGCCGCCTACTGCGTCGAGGGCCGCCACGTGGGTGATCCGGAGACCCTGGTCGACCTGGCCGTCGAGGCAGGCCTCGAGGCCGCTGACGCCCGCCAGGTGCTGGAGAGCGACGCCTACGCCACCGCGGTGCGGGCCGACGAGGCCGAAGGGCACCAGCTGGGCCTGACGGGCGTCCCCTTCTTCGCAGTCGACCGCCGCGTCGCCGCCGCCGGCGCCCACCCCGCCGACGGCCTCGTGCAGCTCCTCGAGTCGGCCTGGACCGAGCAGCACTCCTGAGCGGGACCGGAAGCGGTCGGGCGGCTACTCGCCGATCTCGGCCTCGGTCAGCGGCAGCTGGCGGCCCGGACCGGCGCGGTCATCGGCCTGGGCCCGCTCGGTCCGCTCCTGGAGCAGCCCGACGACCAGGTCCCGCATCGAGAAGACGCCGACCAGCTGCTCGTCGCCGTCGACCACGACCAGGTGGCGGAAGCCCTTGTCCCGCATGAGCCGCGCCGCCTCGGTGACCTCGAGGTCGGCCGGCGCCTTTGTCAGCTTCCGGTTCACGAACTGGCCGACGGTCACGTCTTCGGGCTTCAGGCCCTGCGCGATGGCCCGCAGCGCGTCGCGGTCGGTGATGCAGCCCGTCGGCCTCCCGTCGGTCATCACCACGGCCGAGCCCACCCCCCGCTCCATCATCCAGATGGCCGCGTCGAGCAGGGTGTCCTGCTTCTCGACGGTCAGCACCGCCCGCGTGATCAACGATGCGATCTCCATTGGCTTCCTCCCCAGGGGCC
Organism: Acidimicrobiales bacterium; assembly: GCA_030448245.1. Classification (GTDB taxonomy): domain Bacteria; phylum Actinomycetota; class Acidimicrobiia; order Acidimicrobiales; family JAUJNH01; genus JAUJNH01. The sequence continues at coordinate 32,731 of JAUJNH010000010.1, read as the reverse complement.
ACTCGACGAAACCGATGCAGGCAAGCGACCGGGTTTCGGACGACGGCTCTTTGCCGTCATTTCGTGTCCTATTGCAATTATAGGACTCAACATCCGGCAGAGTAGCATGACGTTCCATGACGCTCGTGCACCGTGTGCTGTACCCCAGGCCGATCCTCTCCCTGGACGAGTACCTGACGCGGCGCGGGGGCGAGGGGATCGCTGCGGCCCGCAAGCTGGAGCCCGACGCGATCATCGAGCGGGTCCTGGCCTCGGGCCTGCGGGGCCGCGGTGGCGCCGGCTTCCCCACGGGCCTCAAGTGGCAGACCGTGGCGGGGAACCGCACGTCCGTCGCCCCGTCCACGGTGATCGTCAACGCCGCCGAGGGAGAGCCGGGCACGCTCAAGGACCGCACCATCCTGCGCCGCAACCCGTTCCTGGTCGTCGAGGGCGCGCTCATCGCGGCCCGGGCCATCGGCGCCGACCTCGCCATCTTCGGGTTGAAGGAGACCTTCGGCGGTGAGGTCGAGCGGCTGGGCGACGCCATCGAGGAGGCCGAGGAGAGCGGGTGGAGCGAGGGGGTCGAGCTGCGGGTGTTCGAGGGGCCCGACGAGTACCTCTACGGCGAGGAGAGCGCCCTGCTCGAGACCATCGACGGCGGTTGGCCCTTCCCCCGGGTGGTGCCCACCTTCCGCCGCGGCGTCCACGCCGGTGGCGACGTGAACGTGGCCGAGGGTCCCGCACTCGTCAACAACACCGAGACGCTGGCCAACGTCGCTCGCATCATCGCCCGCGGGTCCGACTGGTTCCGCAGCCTGGGCACCGAGGAGTCGCCGGGGACGGTCGTGTGCACGATCACCGGCGACACCCGCCAGCACGGCGTGGGCGAGGTGCAGATGGGCACACCCCTGTGGGAGGTGATCGACGACATCGGCGGCGGCCCCAAGGAGGGCCGCACCATCAAGGCCGTCCTGGCCGGTGTCGCCAACGGCGTCATCACCGGCGACCAGCTCGACACGCCCGTCACCTACGAGGCGTTGCGGGCCATCGGCAGCGGCGTCGGCTCGGGCGGCTTCATCGTCTTCGACGACACGGCCGACATGGCCGCCGTCGCCGCCGGCGTGGCCCGCTTCCTGGCCGTCGAGTCGTGCGGGCAGTGCGAGCCCTGCAAGCTCGACGGCCTCACCCTGGCCCGCTCGCTGACCAAGCTCAGCGCCTCCGAGGCCCGCCAGCACGACATGGGCGTCATCCGCCACCGCCTCGGCACCGTGGCCGAGCGCTCCCGCTGCTTCCTGGCCACCCAGCAGCAGGTCGTCCTCGAGAGCATCCTCAAGCACTTCCCCGACGAGCTCGAAGACCACCTCTCCGGCGCCCGCGAGCCCGTCGAGCCCGTCCTCATCGCCGAGCTCCTCGACATCCGCGGCGCCCGAGCCGTACTCGACGAGCGCCACCTGACCAAGCAGCCCGACTGGACCTACAACTCCAGCGACTCCGGCACCGCCCCGGTCGACTTCCGCCGAGGCTCCGCCCCGCCGTGGCGCTGATCCACGGGTCTCGGCCCGATGACCAGTTCGGTACGAGGGCCTGAGGGCCAGCGACTGCTCTCGACGGCGACGGCGCAGTTGACCGCTCGAGCCACCCGGGCACCCTCAGGTGCCGTAGGGGCGGATGTCGGGGCCGATGATCTCCTTGAAGAGGTTCAGGACTTCGCCCTCCTGGGCGTGGCGGCCGGAGGCGTGCTTGGAGAAGATCAGGTCGCCGTTGATGGTCACGTCGAAGATGCCGCGGGGGCCCGGGCGGAGGATCAGCTCGTCGATCTTGTGCTGGTAGGCGCCCAGCAGGTCGTCGGCCACGCGCACGGCGCGACGTAGGTAGTTTCAGGGGAGGCAGTAGGTGACCTCGACGCGGTAGCGCTGCTCCTTGCTCACGAGGCCAGACGCTACGACGGGTGGAAGGCGTCCGCGACGGGAAGGACCGGACGATGAGCGACGACGAGCGCGATGGCAGCTACGTGAGCAGCGGGGGCGACTTCCAACGGGACACCGCCTACATCGAGACAAGGATCACCGCCGACGGCCGGGACGGCTTCCCGGTGGAGCCCGGCCGGTACCGGCTCGTGGTCTCCCGGGCCTGCCCGTGGGCGAACCGGGCCATCATCGTGCGGCGGCTGCTGGGCCTCGAGCCGGTGCTGTCGATGGGCGTCGCCGGCCCGACCCACGACGAGCGCAGCTGGACCTTCGACCTCGACCCTGGTGGGCGCGACCCGGTCCTCGGCATCGAGCGCCTCCAGGAGGCGTTCCTCGCTCGCGACCCGAACTACCAGAAGGGCATCACGGTGCCGGCGATCGTCGACATCCCCACCGGCAAGGTCGTCACCAACGACTTCCCGCAGATCACCCTCGACCTGTCCACCGAGTGGCGCGACCACCATCGTCGGGGAGCGCCCGACCTCTACCCCGAGGGTAAGCGCGACGAGATCGACGAGGTGGCGCAGCCGATCTTCACCGACGTGAACAACGGCGTGTACCGGTGCGGTTTCGCCGGCAGCCAGAAGTCCTACGACAGGGCCTTCGCTCGCCTGTTCGACCGGCTGGACTGGCTGTCCGATCGCCTGGAGGACCAGCGCTACCTGGTGGGTGACACGATCACCGAAGCCGACGTGCGCCTCTTCACCACGCTGGCCCGCTTCGACGCCGTCTACCACGGCCACTTCAAGTGCAACCGGCACAAGCTGAGCGAGATGCCGGTGCTGTGGGCCTATGCCCGGGATCTGTTCCAGACGCCCGGCTTCGGTGACACCACCGACTTCGACCACATCAAGCGGCACTACTACGAGGTCCACCGAGACATCAACCCCACGCGGATCGTTCCGCTGGGACCCGACCTGTCCGGATGGCTCACGCCGCACGGCCGGGAGGCCCTGGGCGGCCGGCCCTTCGGTGACGGCACCCCGCCGGGCCCACCGCCGCCGAACGAGGTGGTGCCCGCCGAGCACACGCCGCTGGCCGCCTGACGACGACGTGCGGTTCACCCGTCCCGTGCAGCCGGCCCTACCCTCGGCTGCGTGATCGGCCCTCGGCAACCCGGGGCTCAGGGCTTGGCGTGCGTGCCGGCCGGCATCCCTCGGCCAGGGAACCAGTCGCCGTGGCCGGCGGCGCGGCTCCTTGAGCCGCCCCCATGCCGATGAGCGCGAGCGCAGGCAGGGCGCCGCCGGTGCCGGGGCTCGACGGCGTCCTCCCCGGCTCGGAGATCGTGTCGCACGTGGTGCGCACGGGAGACAACCAATGGCTGCTCGGGCTGTGCGACCCAGCGGTCGCCCTGCGGGGTCCGCTCCACGGGGGCACCGACCCGGGAGAGGTGGCCGCCAGCGCGGGCGGCGGGGAGAGCGGGTTCGTGGCCCGGGTCGAGCTGGACGTCTGTGGGGCATGGGTGACCGTGGCCTGCAGCGGTGACCTGCGGCCGATCGTGGTGCGGCGGGCGGGATGGGTGGACGAGCGCGGCGACGTCGTCGTCGACCACGACCGCCCCTGGCCCGAGGACGCTTCGGCCTCGGTCCGGGCGACGCCGTGGCCGTCGTCCACCGACCCGACGCCAGGACGGTCGATCTGAGCGAGGCGGCGGTGGACCCGCTCGCCGAGCGTCTCCTCGACCATGTGGGCGAGGGCGCGCTGGGCCTGGTCGATGTCATCGGTGGCTGGTCGGGAGGGTCGGTGGTGGCCTCGCTCTCCGTACCAGCGTCGGTGGCCGGCGCCGGCGCCGGCTGGGTGGCGGCGGCGACGGGCGTTCCCGAGGCCGACCTGGTCCTGCCCGGCTACCCGCTCGGCGATCGCGAGCCGGAGCGCTGGCAGCGGGCACCGAGCCCACCACGGCGGGCCACCTTCCGCCTGCACCGCGATCTCTCGCGGCTGAAGGACCTGCGGGGTGTGCTCGACCGGTTGGTGCACAGCTGGCGCCTCGCCGAGCGGATCGACGGTGACACCCTCAGCCTCCTCACGACCGAGCTGGCCACCAACCCTCGTCCACACCGACACCGCAGCCACGGCCACGATCGCCTACGTCGGCGACCTCGTGCGGGTCGCCGTGCACGACGGCTCGCACCAGCTGCCCGAGCGCCGCGAGCCGTCGGAGGACGACCTGGGCGGGCGCGGCATCGCCCTGATCGAGGATCAGGCTCGGAGCTGGGGCAGCATGACGACGGAGACCGGCAAGCGGACCTGGTTCGACATGCCGGTGGCGCCGCTCCCCTGAGGTGAGGCCGGCGCCTTGCACCGGGAGGAAATCTGGCTCAGTGGGTGTGGTGCGTCCAGCTGGCGCCGTCCCAGTAGCGGACACCCCCGCCACCGGCGGGGTCGGGGTACCAACCGGCCGCAGGTCCCGTGGCAACGGCGGCGGCTTCGTCCGGAGATGCCGCAGGCGTCGACCTCTGCGAGTCCGGCCGTGCGGGCTCGGCCGGCGCCGAAGCCTCGGGCGCCGGCACGGGCGCGGCGGAGCCGGCCCGCTCTGGCGTGACCGGCCCCGGGGTCAGTGGCTTCGGTGTTGCCGCTTCGGGGGCAGGAGGCCCGGCGGTCGCCTCGTGTGCGGCGGCCTCGGGCGAGACCCGCCACGGCCGCGGGTCGGCAGGCGGCGCGGCTCCTGCCGAGGACGGCGGACCGGGCGGTCGGGACTGCCAGATCGGCCCCGGCGGGTGGGGTCCATCCTCGACGGGACCGGGTGGTGGCGCCGGAGCCGGCGGAGGCGGGTCGGCGCCGGGACGGGATGGCACCGGCCGCGGACCGGCGTCGCTGCCGGCCTGGGATGACACCGGGGCCGGCGGGGCGGGGTCGACGCCGGGCCAGGCCGGGACCGGCGGCGGAACGGGGTCGACGCCGGGCCAGGCCGGGACCGGCGGAGGAGCGGCCTCGGCCCCGGTCGGCGCCGGGTCGACCGGTTCGGTCGCCGCCCACGGCTGGGGCTGCGGCGCCCAGGGAGGCGGGGTGGGGACGTCCTCTGGACCGCGGGACGGCCAGCCCGGGGGCCTGGCCGGGACGAGCGTGCCGGGCTGCGCGCTCGGTTGGGGCTCCAGCGGCCGGTCGGTGGGCCCGGCAGGCGGAGGCCCCGGCGGGGGCGCCGGGAAGAACGTACCGGGAAGGGGGGCAGGTTGCGCCGGAGCGGGCTGGACGGGGACCACCGCCTCGCCCGGCCGCTGGGCCCGCCGGCTGAGCAGGACGCCGACGATGCCGAGGATGAGGGCCAGCATGAGCCCGGCGGCCGCTGGCACGACCCACCCAGGAAGACCGGCTCGGGCGATGTCGGACGACACGGTGAGGGTCGAGGGCGCGCCGCTGGCGAGAAGGTCCCAGGTGGCCGTGCGACCCGTCGCCGTGCCGTTGGTGGCCAGGATCGGCCCGGGCATGGTGATGGTGACCGTGGCCGAAGGCCGGGTGTCGGCGGAGAGGACGCCGATCAGTCGACCGAGGTCGAAGGCATCGAGGTCCTCGCGGCCGTCGCCGAGATCGAGGGCAACCTCCAGCTGCTCGCCGACACGACGCACCTCGAGCGATCCGGACGGCGTCGGCTCGTCGGAACCGGGGGCGATGGCCTCGTTGATCTGCTCCATCTTCCGCAGGTAGTCGTCGGAGCCGTCGAAGTCGAAGGACGCGTCGAGCACGGAGCGCTCGGCGTCGTCGCCCGTGCGAACCCTGGTTCCGTCGGGGAACGTCCGGTCGACCAGCTGGAACTGTGCCGCCCCGAGATCGGGCGGGCTTCCACCGAAGCTGCGGGCCACGGCCGCCAGCGCCCGCTTGTCGAGCTCGACGTGGAGCACCACCGTCCCCGTCCCGTCGGCCTTCACCTTCACGTCCTGGCTGGCCTTGAAGCAGCCCGACAGCCCGAGGACCATGAGGACGGCCGCCAGCAGCCGGGGGAGGCGGTGGCCCGCAGGGCTCTGTCGGCGCGTCACGAGGTCAATGCTACGAACAGGTCCTGCCGCGCGTCGGCCACCGGCGCGCTGGTCAGACCACGCCCTCGGCTCCCAACGTCGACGTCGGATCGGCTGCGGCGCGGCGGGCGCCGCTGTCACGGAGGGCGTCGACCGAGAGCACGGCCAGAGCCCCCCAGACGAGGACGAACCCGGCCAGGCGCGCCGGGGGGAGCGGCTCCCCGAGGATCACCACCCCGCACAGCAGCTGCAGGGTGGGGGTGAGGTACTGGAGGAGCCCGAGCAGGGAGAGCGGGATGCGGCTGGCGGCGGCGCCAAAGGCCAGGAGGGGCACCGCCGTGATGAGGCCCAGCGCCACGAGCAGGGCGTCACGGCCAGGGCTGCCGTGGAGGAAGGCGGCTTCACCCTGCACCTGCAGGACCGCCACGCCCACCAGGGCTGCCGGCAGCAGCGCGGCCGTCTCCACGGCCAGCGACGGGGCGGCGCCGATCCCTGCCTTCTTCTTCAGGAAGCCGTACGCGGCGAAGGTGGTGGCCAGGACGAGGGCCACCCACGGCAGCCTCCCGTAGGCCAGCGTCAGGACCACGACGGAGGCGGCGCCGAGGCAGAGCGAGACCACCTGGAGGTGACGCAGCCGCTCGTCCAGCACCAGCACGCCCAGGGCGACGGTGATCAGCGGGTTGATGTAGTAGCCGAGGGCCGCCTCGACCACCCGCTCGCTGTTCACGGCCCAGATGTAGGCCAGCCAGTTGGCAGCCACCAGCGTCCCGGCCAGCCCCAGGCGGGCCAGGCGGCGCCGGTCGGTGCGCAGCGGGCCCGTCCACGCCCACTGGCGCTGGACGGCCAGCAGCACCCCCACGACGACGAACGACCAGACCACCCGGTGGAGCAGGATCTCGATCGGCTTCACCGAGCGCAGGAGCCGGAAGACGAGGGGGAACACGCCCCACATGGCGTAGGCGGCGACGCCGGAAGCCACCCCGACCCGGCGGGCAGCCGGGTCGGCCCCGGCGCGTCTCGGGTGGGGCGCCACGGCGGACACCATCCGAAACCTAGGCGCGGCGCCGCGGAGGCAAGCCGTTTGACCTCCGGCGCCCACGCGCGCACCATCGACGCCATGGAGAAGGTGAGCGAGCGGACTGGGCCCATGACCTGGTCCGACCTGGTCGAGGTCGAGCACACCCTCTCGCAGGTCCTCAACTACAAGGGCGTGTGACCTCAGGCAGGGACCGGCGAGGAGATCCCGACGCCGCCCTTGGTGTCGGGGCCGTAGCGGCCGATCTCCCCGTCGAGGTCGAGCGGCCGCAGCGCCATGGCCTGGTCCGGGTCGACGGTGTCGAGGAGGTCGGCCGGAAGCAGCCAGCACACCTCGAACTCGATGCCGTCGGGGTCCCGGCCGTAGAGGGCCTTGGTGGTGGTGTGGTCGGTGGCGCCCACGAGGGAGCCGGCCGTCGAGAGCGCGGCGCCGATGCGCTGGAGCTCGGCCAGGGTGTCGACCTCCCACGCCAGGTGGTAGAGGCCGACGGTGGTGCGGCCGGCCTGGGAGGGGCCAGCGCCGGCACCCACCTCGAACAGGCCGAGGTCGTGGTCGTTGGTGCTGCCGGCCGCATGCAAAAAGGCGGCCCGGCCCAGGTCCGTCTTGACCCGGAAGCCGAGGACGTCGGTGTAGAAGGCGACGCTGCGGGTCAGGTCCGACACGTAGAGCACGGCGTGGTTAAGGCGCTGTATGGCCATTGAGGACCCTCTCTCGACGACGGTTGCACTGCGAACAACGATCCCGGAGGCGCGGGTGTTCCTCGCCGGAATGCTCTCAGGCCGAGGCGGGATCGGGGTCATCGAGCAGGTCGTCGAGGTCACGGTCGCCGGCCGGCGCCCCCGCCGCGTCCTCGGTCGTTCGCTCCTCGGCGTCAGGCGACCGCTCGTCCTCGGGCTTCACCGGGTCGTCCACGAACCCTGCCTTTCCCCGTGCGGAGCCGGAAGGAACCGGCGAGGATGGCCTGGTGGCCATCGACGTGAAGGAAGAGCTGTTCAAGGCGAGCAAGCTGATCCACCCCCTGATCCTCCGGCTCAGCGGCGGGCGGGTCGGCGGCCGGGTCGCCGGGATGCCGGTGCTGGTCCTCACGACCACCGGTCGCAAGACCGGCAGGTTGAGGCGGGCTCCCCTGACGGCCATCGAGGCCGACGGCCACACCTACGTGGTCGCCAGCAAGGGCGGCGACGAGCGCCACCCCGCCTGGTACCTGAACCTGGTGGCCAACCCGGACGTGACGGTGGAGCGCGCCGGCCGCAGCGAGCCGATGCGGGCCCGGGTGCTCTCGCCCGAGGAGCGGGCCGCGGTCTGGCCGGTGGTGACCCGCACCTTCCGGGGCTACGCCGCCTACCAGAAGAAGACCGAACGGGAGATCCCCGTGGTCGAGCTGGTGGCCAGGCCGGCGTAGCGTTCGCCGGATGCTGAGCGGGGCGCTGGAGGCGACCTTCGTCCCCGCGGAGCCCCCGGGAGCCGCCTCCCTCGCCCTGTGGCCCAGCGGGGTCGGCTCGCCGCTCCAGGTCGTGCTGCCCACCGCCACCGGGGGCCGGCGCCGCACCGTCCGAGCCCGGCTCGTGCCGATCGGCGAGGTCCTGCCCCACCTCGTCGAGCTGCCCGTGGACGCCGAGGTCCAGCCCTCGCTGGCCGCCTGGGCCATGGCGGCCAAGCTGGCGGTGGACCTGGTGGCCCGGGGCCGGCTGCGGCCGGGCCCCACCCCGGAAGGCGGTGCCGGCTGGCAGGTCGGGCCGCTCGACCCCGACGACGACCGCCGCCTCAACGACCTGGTCGCCGCCCTGCCGCCCTCGGCCCACGCCCTCCCCATCGCCGGCCGCGGCCCGGTGCGGGTGGTGGCCCCGGAGGTGGCGGGCCGCAGGTTCCTCGATGCCGTGGCCGACCGACTGGTGCGCACGGCCGCGGCGCCCTGTGAGGGCGGGAGGACCTTCGCCACCTCCGGCGGCGGCTCGCTGACCGGTGCCGTCGGCGCCTGGCTGGAGGCCGCGGGCGGGAAGCCCGGCGACCGGGCCCGGCCGGGCATGCGGCTCAGCCTGCCCCTCGGGCCCGAGGGCGAACTCGAGGCGGTGCTGCAGCTGCGCAGCCAGCTCGACCCCAGCCTGGTGGTCGACGCCGCCGAGCTGTGGGACGCGCCGGCGGTCGTGCTGAGCCGGCTCGGGGCCGACGCCGAAGCCGACCTCCTGGTCGGGCTGCGGCGCGCCGGGCGGGTGTGGCCGCCGGCGGCCCGGCTGCTCGAGGAGGCCCGGCCGTCCAGGCTGGCCCTCACCGACGACGAAGCCGCCGACCTGCTCGGCCCCGTGGCCGCCGACCTCAGCGCCGCCGGCCTGGACGTCCTGTGGCCGGCCGAGCTGACCTCCGGCCGGGTCGAGCTGCGAGCGGTCGTGAGCCCCACCGCCAACCGCGACGCCCGGGGGGCCACGCCGGCCCCGGTGCCCGTCGCCAGCGGCGGGCTCACGCTCGAGTCTCTCGTCGAGCTGCGCTTCGAGGCGTCGCTCGACGGTGCGCAGCTGAGCCGGGCCGACCTGGACGCCCTGGTCGAGGCCAAGCGGCCGCTGGTCCGCCTGCGGGGCCGGTGGGTGGTGGCCGACCCGGCGCTCGTCGAGCAGGTGCGCCAGCGCCGGGCCCGCACGATGTCCCAGGGTGAGGCGCTGGCCGCCGCGCTCGTGGGCCGGGTCGAGGCCGCCGACGGCATCACCGTCGAGGTGCGGGCCGAAGGCTCGGTGGCCGACCTGGTCGCCCGCCTCCGGGCCTGCCGCGACGAGGACCTCCAGCGCGAGCTGCCCGAGCCTCCCGGGCTGACCGCCACCCTGCGGCCCTACCAGCGCCGCGGCCTGGCCTGGCTCGCCGAGATGACCTCGCTCGGCCTGGGTGGCTGCCTGGCCGACGACATGGGACTGGGCAAGACGGTCCAGGCCATCGCCCTCCACCTGCACCGCCACGCCACTCTCGGACCCGCCGCCGGCCCGCTCCTCGTCGTCTGCCCGGCCACGGTGCTGGGCGGCTGGCAGCGCGAGGTCGAGCGGTTCGCGCCGAGCCTGGCGGTGCGGCGCTTCCACGGCGGCGACCGGACGCTGGACGACGTCGGTGCCGACGAGGTGGTGCTGGTCACCTACGGCGTGCTGCGCCGCGACCGCCGCCGGCTGGCCGAGGTGGCCTGGGGCGTGGTGGTGGCCGACGAGGCCCAGCAGGTGAAGAACCCTCTGTCGCGGACCGCTCGGGAGCTGCGGCTGGTGCCCGCCGGCGCCCGCGTGGCGCTGACCGGCACGCCGGTCGAGAACCGGCTGAGCGAGCTGTGGGCCATCCTCGACTGGACCACGCCGGGCCTGCTCGGGCCGCTGGCCACGTTCCAGCGGCGGGTGGCCGTGCCGGTCGAGCGCCATCGCGACCCCGCGGCCACCGCCGCCCTCGCCAGCCTGGTGCGGCCGTTCCTGCTGCGGCGGCGCAAGCTGGACCCGGGGATCGCCCCCGAGCTGCCGGCCAAGACCGAGATGGACGAGGTGGTGCCACTCACCGCCGAGCAGGCCAGCCTCTACGAAGCCGTCGTGCGCGAGGCGCTGGCCGAGATCGCCGAGTCCCGGGGGATGGCCCGGCGCGGCCTGGTGCTCAAGCTCCTGACCTCGCTCAAGCAGGTGTGCAACCACCCGGCCCAGCTGCTGCACCAGGAGGGCCCACTGGCGGGCCGCTCCGGCAAGCTCGAGGCCCTCGACGAGCTGCTCCCCTCGATGCTGGCCGGCGGCGAGTCCGTGCTCGTGTTCACCCAGTACGTGACGATGGGCCGGCTGCTCGAGCGCCACCTGGCCACGGCCGGCGTGGACACGCTGTTCCTGCACGGCGGCGTGCCGGTGGCCCGTCGCGAGCAGATGGTGGCCCGCTTCCAGGCGGGCGAGGTGCCCGTCTTCCTGCTGTCGCTGAAGGCGGGCGGCCTCGGCCTGAACCTCACCCGGGCCACCCAGGTGGTGCACTACGACCGCTGGTGGAACCCGGCGGTCGAGGACCAGGCCTCGGACCGGGCCTGGCGCATCGGCCAGGACCGGCCCGTGCAGGTCCACCGCTTCGTCACCGAGGGCACCGTGGAGGACAAGGTCGCCGCCCTCCTCGCCACCAAGCGGGCGCTGGCCGACGCGGTGGTGGGCAGCGGCGAGGGATGGCTGTCCGAGCTGGGTGACGACGAGCTGGCCGCCCTCGTCACGCTCCAGCGAACGGCCTGATGGGCGACCACCCGACCGCAGCCGAGCCCCAGGAGCTCGAGGCGTGGGTGCGGGCCCGGCTGGGCGCGGTCCGGGCCCGGCAGTCGACCGGCCGGGAGACCTACGGCCGGACGTGGTGGGGCAGGGCCTGGGTGGCGGCGCTCGAGGAGCGGGCCCGCCTCGACCCCAACCGGCTCCCGCGCGGCCGGGCCTACGCGCGGGGGCGGCGGGTGGGGCGGCTGCTGGCCGAGCCCGGCGAGGTGCGGGCACCGGTCCTCGGCAGCCGGTCCGGCGCCTACCGGGTGCGGGTGCGGGTGCGGCGGTTCGACGGCGGGGAGTGGGCGAAGGCGCTCGACGCGGTCGCGGCGCGGGCCGGTCACGCCGCCGCCCTCCTCGACGGCGAGCTGAGCCCGGAGGTGGCGGCCGACCTCGCCGGCGTGGGCATCGACCTGCTGCCGGGCCCCGGCGAGATCACCTCCACCTGCTCCTGCCCCGACACCGCCGACCCCTGCAAGCACGCCGCCGCCGTGTGCTACCTGGTGGCCGGCCTGCTCGACGACGATCCCTTCACCCTGCTGCTGTTGCGGGGCCGCACCCGGGACGAGGTGCTGGCCGGGCTGCGGGCCCGCCGCGGCAGCCCGAAGCCGACGAGCCCTCGGCCGCCGCCCGGGCTTGCCGCCCGAGACCTCCCGGCTCGGGCCGCCGCCGCCGCTCTGGCGGTCCTCCCCCGCCCGCCGCTCCCACCGGAGCGGCCCGGCCATCCCGCCCCGGTGGGGGTCGACCCGCCGGAGGGCAGCGGGCTCACCACCGACGACCTCAGGGCGCTGGCCGCCGACGCCGCCGCCCGGGCCTGGCAGCTGGCCACCGGCACCGGCGACGCCGGCCTGGCGCTGAGTCAGGAGGCCGACCTGGCCCGCCGCGCCGCCACCGCCATCGGCACCCCCCGCTTCGCCCAGCTGGCGGCCCGCTCGCGCACCCCGGAGCGGCAGCTCCTCCGGTTGGCCACGGCATGGCGCCACGGTGGCATCCGCGCCCTCGAGGTGCTCGGGCCGCCCTGGGATCCGCCGGCCGAGGTGGTCGAGGAGGCCCGAGCGGCGGTGGCCCGGCTGCTACGGGGCCAGCGGGTGCGGGCGGACGCCAACCGACTCAGCGGCGGCGACGTCCACCTTCGCTACGGGCGAGACGGCCGCTGGTACCGCTGCGAACGCCGGGGCGGAGGGTGGGACGTCGTCGCCCCACCCTCGGCGGATCCCGCCACCCTCGTCAACCCCTGAGCTGGCCCGCTCAGAAGTAGGCGCGGTAGATGGCGTGCGGCAGCGGGAGGGGGAGGTCGCCGGGGCTTCCCCAGGTGGTGGCCGAGGGCGAGGGCGTGAGCACGTACCAGGTGGCGGTGGACGGCCGGTAGACCGCCCGGTCGGTGGTGCCGTTCCCGTCGTAGTCGCCGGGCACAGGGACGTCCCCCGGCGAGCCCCAGGCCTGGGCTGAGGCCGGGTTGTGCACGAACCAGGTGCCGGTGCTCGGGCGGAACACGGCGAGGTCGGTGGTGCCGTTCCCGTCGTAGTCGCCGGGCACCGGCACGTCGCCGCCGATCCCCCATGCGGTCGAGCTGGGGGTGGTGGTGCGCACGTGCCAGGTGCCGGTGCCGGGGCGGTAGACGGCGATCTCGGCCTTGCCGTCGCCGTTGTAGTCGCCCGGCACGGGAACGTCACCGTTCTGGCCCCACGCCACGGCGGCGCCGGACGGCTGGAGGTACCAGAACCCGTTCGACGGCCGGAAGACGGCGACGTCGGTGGTGCCGTTCCCGTCGTAGTCGGCGGGCACGGGGACGTCCCCGGCGACGCCCCAGACCCGGACGCTCGGGTTCGGGCCCAGCAGGTACCACGTGCCTGTCGACTGCCGGTACACGGCGTGCTCGACCGTGCCGTTCCGGTCGTAGTCGCCCGGCACGGGGATGTCACCGGGCGATCCCCAGGTCACCGCCGAGGGCGGCGTCAGGACGTACCACGCGGCCGTCGTCGGGCGGTACACCGAGATGTCGGTGGTGCCGTTCCCGTTGAAGTCGGCCACGGCCTCCCGGGCGGTCACCACGGTCTCGGTCGGGACGTGGCAGGGCCGGATGAAAACCCCGTAGTTCGCGTCGCCGCTGTAGCTGATGACGAACCGGTAGCTGCCGGCCGCCGGAGCGGGAAAGGCCGCCGAGGTGGCGGTGCCGACGCTGACCGGGTTGGTCGACGTCCCCAGCACGGTGCCGGTGCAGCTGGTGTCGGCCGGGGCGTACTGCTTGAAGGTGACGGTGCCGGTCGGGGCCGTCGCGCCGGGGACGCCGGAGACGTGTGCAAAGGCGGTGATGGCGCCCGACCCGGTGTTCCGGGTCGCCCGGGTGAACATCGTGGGCGAGCCCTTTGCGACGCCGAGCAGCACCGACGGCCGCGTGCTGAGCACGATGCCGCTGGGGTGCCGGGTGTTGGCCAGCAGGTTGGCGCGGGTCTGGGTGCCCGCCGTGGCGGGGTCGGCGTCGACTCCGGGCACCTTGAGCACGCCCACCGTGAAGTCGACCTTGCACTCGTTGGCACCGGGCACGCCGTTCGGCGGCGGCAGCACCACCGGGCTCCTGGGGGTGAAGGACACCGCGCCGATCCCATCAGGGGCCGAGACGTCGAACACCCTCCCCGCGCAGGCGGTGCCGCCGGCACCGGTGGCCGTCGGGCTGATCGAGAAGACACCGGGGTCAGGCGCGCCGCACAGGTTGGAGTCGGTGCTGGTCGTGCCACAGGAGGGAACGAGGCGGAGCAGGGTGATCGTGTTCGAGTCGCCGTTCTGCGGTGCCGTGTTGGTGTTCCTCACCGTGAACGACCCCGGCTGGGCGGTGGCGCCGACGGCGCGCCCGCCGGGCATCTGCAGGGACCCGCCGATCCCGACGTTCGCCGAAACCGTTCGAGCGGGGACCAGGACCGCCGCCGCGATCCCGAGCACGACAAGCAGCCGGACTGACCTCTTCATCACGTTCATCGCCTTCTCTCTCCACGCCGAGCTCCCGACGGGACGCTAGACACTGAACGCCCGAGGCGCACGGAACGAGGACAGGCTTCCGAAGCGGCGCCGAGCCCGGGCAGCCAAAGCAGTTTGCTTTGCTAACCGACCTGCGGGAACCTGGCCCCGATGAGCGCCACCTTCCGATCGCTGCGGATCCGGAACTTCCGGCTGTTCTTCGTGGGCCAGCTCGTCTCGCAGGTGGGGAACTGGCTGACCCTCCTGGCCCAGACCCTGCTGGTGCTGCGCCTGACCGACGACGGCGTGGCCGTCGGCATCCTCACGGCCTGCCAGTTCGGCCCGCTGCTGCTGCTGGGGCCCTGGGCCGGGCTGCTGGCCGACCGGCGCGACAAGCGCCGCCTGCTCCTTGTCGTCCAGTCGCTGGCCATGGCCCAGTCGTTCGCCCTGGCCGGCCTCGCCCTTCTCGACCCGCCGCCCCTGCTGGCCATCTACGCACTCGCGGCGGCAGGCGGGATCGTCCTCGCCCTCGACCATCCGGCCCGCCGCTCGTTCGTGGTCGAGATGGTGCCCGAGGACCACATGCAGAACGCGGTGAGCCTGAACACCGCCCTGATGACCGGAGCCCGGGTGGTGGGCCCGGCCCTGGCCGGCCTGCTCGTCACCACCGTCGGCTTCGCCTGGTGCTTCGCCGTCGACGGGCTCTCCTACCTCGCGGTGCTGGTCGCCCTGGCCCGCATGGACCCGGACGAGCTGCGGCGGTCACCGGTGGCCAAGCGGGCCCGGGGCCAGATCCGGGCGGGCCTGCGCTACGCCCGGTCGGTTCCCGAGCTGTGGGTCCCGTTGGTGATGATGACCCTGGTCGGCACCCTCGCGTTCAACTTCAGCGTCGTGGTGCCGCTGTTCGTGCGGCGGTCGTTGGGCGGGACCGACACCGCCTTCACCCTGCTGTTCTCGGTGCTGAGCATCGGCTCGTTCGTCGGAGCGCTCGTCGCCGCCCGACGGACCACGATCACCGTCGCCGACGTCTCGCTCGCCTCGGCGGCGTTCGGCGGGTCGATGCTGCTCCTCGCCGCCGCCCCCACACTGGCGATCGCCTTCCCCTTGGCCCTGCTCGTCGGCTTCGGCAGCGTGGCCTTCCTCACCACGGCCACCACCATCTTCCAGCTGCGGGCCGACCCGACCATGCGGGGCCGCGTGCTGGCCCTCCAAGCCATGGTGTTCCTGGGCAGCACGCCGATCGGCGGGCCGCTGCTCGGGGCGGTGTGCGAGACGTTCGGGCCCCGCAGCGGCCTGGTGCTCGGGGGCGCCTCGGCGCTCGTGGCCGCCGGCATCGGCGCCGCCTCGGCCCGCCGGGCCACTGCCCTGGAACCGGCCTGAACTCCGGGTCCACCCTGCCTGCTCCGGGGCCGAGCGTTGGCCCGGCCCCGGTGCGTGCTTGCCAAGCAGGGGCTACTTGGCCTCTTCGGCCGCCTCCTGCTCCATCTCCTTCTCCTTGGCCTTCACCTCGTGGGCCTTCGCCTCGGCCCGGGCCTCGGTGGCCTCGCGCTCGGCCTCGCCCCGGGCCTCCTGGGCATCGCCTTCACGCTTCAGGTCGGGGTTGTCGGTCAGGTCGCCGGCAGCCTGCTTGGCCTTGCCCTTGGCCTCTTCGAATGCACCCATGTCAGCTTGCCTCCTTGGCCCGCTGGGCCGTCTTCTGGTTCTGCTCGAACGTCTCCGCCTTGGCCTCCTTGGCCTGGGCCTCGGCCTGCTTGCGGAGGGCCTTCATCTCCTCGGAGGCACGGTCCTGCTGGGCCTCGCCCTGGCGCTGCAGGGACTCGTTGCCGAGGAGCGTGCCCACCAGCTCCTTGGCCAGGCCGATGCCCTTGTCCGAGACCCCGCGCATCTGGGTCATGTCGATCCTGCCGATGTTCACGCGCACCACACTCCTCTGGGCTCGTCGGGGGGTTACCGCCTGGTAGCGGTACCCGAGCCCCGGCGAGGTGCAAACCCTCGCGAGCACCAGAGCCGCCGCCGCTTCCATCGCCGCCCGTTTCGGGGCCTTCCGGACCGGGCGGCGGTTGCCGGCCGCGTCGCCGGGGGACCCTGGCTGCGAGCAGAGGGGGCCAGATGTCCATCGGGGCAGCGGTGCAGCAAACACGTCGCAAGGCGAGGCGGGCCGGGAACAGTGCCTGGCTGGACCGGATGGCCCGGGTGGGCTTCGCCGGACGGGGGCTCCTCTACCTCACGGTGGCCTTCCTGGCCGTCGGCATCGCCCGGGGGCGGCCCGGTGGGGCGGCCGACAAGCAGGGCGCGGTGCGGACGCTGGCCGGCACGCCGCTGGGCCTCGCTCTGCTGGTCGTCCTCGTCGTCGGCTTCACCGGCTACGCCCTCTGGCAGGCCGCCGAGGCCGCCTGGGGACGTCGAGACGAGGGCAACGACACCAAGAGGACGGGCAAGCGGGCGGTGTCGGCGGCCAAGGCGCTGGTCTATGCCGCCCTGGCAGCCACCACCGCCTCGATCCTGTTCGGCCGTGACGAGGGTGGCGGCCAGCAGGAGAGCCTGTGGACGGCCAGGGTGCTCGAGCTGCCCGGCGGCCGGATCCTGGTGGGCGTGGCCGGGCTGGTGATCGTCGGCGGAGGCGGTTGGCTGGTGGCGCGCGGCGTGCGGACCAAGTTCGACAAGCACCTCGACACTCGGTCGATGCCCCACCCGCTGCGCAAGGCAGCCATGGTGGGCGGCACCGTCGGGCACGCGGCCCGGGGCGCGGTGGCTGCCCTGGCCGGCCTGCTGCTCGTCAAGGCGGCCAAGGACTTCAACCCGCAGGAGGCCAAGGGGGTCGACGGCACCCTCCGCACCATCGTGGCCCAGCCCTACGGCCGGCTCCTGCTCCTCCTCGCCGCCGCCGGCCTGGCCGCATTCGGCCTCTTCTCCTTCGTCGAAGCCCGCTACCGCCGCCTCTGACGCATCACTCGACGACGAAGCTGACCGAAGCACCCAGGGCTTCCTCGAGGAGGTCCTTGCGGGTCTCGGCCGTGTAGAGCTCGAGGTCGACGTCGCGCCCGCCGGCCGCCACCACGACCTCGAGCTCCCGCCTACGGGCCCCGGGCCGCACCGACAGCTTCTCGACGAGGCCGGCGCGGGTGCGGTCGAGGGCGAAGGCCACCCGGAGGATGCCGGCCAGCGTCCGCACCGTCCGCTGGTCGCGCTCGGGCAGGCGGGCAAACTCGGGGTGGCCGGCCTTGGGGGCGCTCTTGCGGTGGTAGCGGGCCACCTGGGCGATGACCTCGATCTCGTGGTCGGTGAAGCCGACCAGGAGGTCCGAGTTGCGGATGACGTAGTACGAGTGCTTGTGGTGCTGGTCGTGGGACACGAACAGGCCGACGTTGGCCAGGAGCCCGGCCGCCTCCAGCCACTCCTCGCACTCGTCGTCGAGCCCGTGCCAGACCCGGGTGGCCTCGAACAGCTCGAGGGCGAGGCGGGTGGCGTGCTCGGAGTGGGCGCGCTCACCGGGACAGATGGCGGCGAGGTGGAGCACGCTCTCGCGCCGGAGGTCCTCGAGGTGGCCGAGTGACACCCGCTCCCGGCGGCCGAGGGCGTCGAGCAGCACCCCTTCCCGCAGGGCGTGGTCCGACACGGTCATCTCGCGGATGCCGAGCTCGGCGAACGCCTGCTCCAGGATGATGGCGCCGCCCAGGATGATGTCGGCCCGCTTGGCGTCGATCCCGGGCACGTGCAGGCGCTCGGCCGCGGTGGGGGCCTTGGCCAGCCGGCCCACGACCTCCTGCAGCTCGTCGGCCGAGAAGGTGAAGTTGCTGACGGTCTTGAGCGGGTCACCGCCGCATGCCGCGTTGACCATCTCAGCCAGGTTGGCGATCGTCCCCGAGCTGCCGACAGCTACTTCGAAGCCGAGGTTGCGGGCCCTGCGCACGGGGTGGGTCAGGTAGGCCCGGACGTAGCGGCGGCACTCGGCCACGTCCTTCTTGCGCAGGGGCTCGCGGCGCAGGAAGCGCTCGGTCAGGCGGATGGCCCCCAGCTTCAGGCTCACCGCCTCGAGGATCTCGCGGCCCTCGCCCAGGACGAACTCGGTGCTGCCGCCCCCGATGTCGATGAGCAGGTGGCGGCGGTCGAGCCCCGACACGCTCTGGAGCACGCCGACATGGATCAGCCGGGCCTCCTCGGCCCCCGAGATGACCTCGACCTCGACACCGGCCTCGACGCGGGCCCGGTGGAGGAACTCGTCGCGGTTCTCGGCCTCGCGGACGGCGCTGGTGGCGACGGCGTGCAGCGAAGCGCCGGCGCTCTCGGCGATCTGGCGGAACCGCTTGAGGGCGGCGATGCCTCGGTCCATGGCCGCGGGCTCCAGGCGCTTCATGTCGCCCGATCCGGAGCCGAGCCGCACCATCGACTTCTCCCTGTCGATCACCTCGAACCGGCTGTCCGAGGTGGGCTGGGCCACCACCAGGTGGAACGAGTTGGTGCCGATGTCGACGGCGGCCAGGGGCGCCGAGGTGGGATGGGACCGGGTGCTGGTGGCGCGGACCTCCTCGGACATGGCGGCAGCAGTGTGGCAGAGACGCCGAGCAACCCCGACCCACCGTGAGCCGGCGACCGGGAGAGCTAGCGTGCGCTTCCGCGAAGGAGGTGGGCACGTTGTCGCTGCAGGAACGGGTCGGCGAGCTGCTGCCCCTGCTGAACGCCGCCTTCCCCGCTCACCTCGTCGACGTGCTCGACAAGTTCCTGGCCGAGACCGTGGGCGCCGCGTCGGTCGAGCTCCTTCTCGCCGACTACGACCTCGGCGAGCTGCGGTCGCTCAGCAGCCGGAGCGGTGACCCACTGGTTGCGGGCGAGCGGGCCCGGATCGACGCCAGCGATGCGGGCCACGCCTACCTCACCCAGGTGACGGTGACGGTGCCCGAGGCGGGCAGCCTCCACGTCTACCTGCCGATCAGCGTGCGCGACGAGCGCCTCGGCGTGCTCGGCGTCGTGCTGCCCCAGCCGCTCGTCGCCGAGACGGTGACCGGGCTGGCCACGGCGGCAGGCATCCTCGGCTACGTCGTGCTTGCGGCCGGGCGCTTCACGGACCTGTTCGAGCAGGCCCGCCGGGCCCGGCCCCTGAGCCTGGAGGCCGAGGTGCAGTGGGGCCTCCAGCCGGTGCGGGCGTTCAGCTGCCCGGAGTTCTCGCTGGCCGGCCAGCTGGTCCCCGCCTACGACGTGGGGGGCGACTCCTACGACTGGGTGGTGAACCGGGGCCTGGCCTCGGTGTACGCCACCGACGCCATGGGCCACGGGCTCCACGCGTCGATGCTCGGGGCCCTGGCGGTGACTGCCATCCGGAACGCCCGGCGAGCCGGCCGGACCCTCACCGACCGCTTTGCAGCCGCCGACGACGCGATCCGCCGCCAGTTCGGCTCGATGGCCACGAACACGGTGCCCTTCGTCACCGCCGTGGCGCTCGAGGTCGACATCACCACCGGCGACGCCGTGGCGCTCAGCGCCGGGCACCCGTGGCCGTACCGGCTGCGCAGCGGCAGGATCGAGAAGGTCGAGCTGACACCCCAGTTCCCGCTCGGCGTCGCCCCCGGCACGATCTACGCCGCCGAGGAGCTGGACCTGAGCCCCGGCGACCGGCTCGTGCTGCTGAGCGACGGCGTGCTCGAGGCCTCGAAGGGCGGCGAGCACTTCGGCGAGGCGCGGCTGGAGGCGGGCCTCCTGGCCACAAAGGCGGAGGCGCCCCACGAGGCCGTCCGCCACCTGGTCCACGCGCTGCTCGACTACCAGCAGAGCGAGCTGCGTGACGACGCCACCATCCTGCTGTTCGACTGGCACGGCACGGTGGATCAGGTCGGCGACCCGGCTGGCGAGGCCGACGGCGCCACCTAGGGTCGCTTCCGTGGGCGGCCGGGTCGTGATGGGGCTGCTGTTCTTCCCGCGAGGAGGGTCGGCGCAGGTCACCCGCTACCTCGCCCTGGCGTTGCAGCAGGCGAGGTGGTCGGTCTCGCTCGTGGCCGGCTCGCTGGGGCGGCCAGGGGAGGGGACGCACGCACCGACCTTCTTCGACGGCATCCCGCTCCGTCACCTCGACTACACCGCGGCAGCCGATGCGGCCGGGTCAGGAGCCGACCCCTTCAACGGCTCGGTGCCGATGCACCCCTCGTACGAGGACCGGGTGGACGCCCCTGACGTCGTGCTGGCTGCGGTCGACCCGGCCCGGGCCGATCGTCTGGCCGAGGTGTGGGAGGGGCCACTGGCCCAGGCCCGGGCCGGCGAAGCCGACGTCCTCCACCTCCACCACCTGACGCCCCAGCACGACGCTGCGCACCGGCGCTGGCCCGACGTCCCCGTCGTCGCCCACCTGCACGGCACCGAGATCAAGTTCATCGAGGAGGTCGAGCGGCGCATGGCGGTGGCGGCGGCGCTGGGCCAGCGCCTGGCCACCATGCCGGAGGCCTTGGGAGGGGGGCCGGGGCCCACCCCGGCTCTCGACGCCGCACAGGTCGAGATCCTGCAGACCACCCGCTGGTCGCAGTGGCGCCACGGCGAGCACTGGCTGGCCCACCTGCGGGCCCAGGCAGCCCGGGCCGATCACGTCGTCACCGTCTCGCCGGCCGACCAGGTCACCGCCGGCCCACTGCTGCGCCTGCCGCCCGAGCGGGTGACGGCGATCCCGAACGGCGTGGACACCGAACGCTTCCGGCCCCGCCGGCTCAGCCCCGAAGAGCGTCGCGCGTGCCTGCGGCGCTGGCTGGTCGAGGACCCGCGCGGGTGGGACGAGCAGGGCGGGCCGGGATCGGTGGCCTACACCGAGGACGACCTCGATCGCCTCGTCGGGCCCCGCGGCGACGCCACCGTGCTCATCTACGTCGGCCGGTTCACGGCTGCCAAGCGCGTGCCCGTGCTGGTGCGCGCCTTTTCCCGGGCCCGGGGGCGCACGGCCCGGCCGCTGAGCCTGCTGGTGTGGGGCGGCCACCCCGGCGAGTGGGAGGGCGAGCACCCGGTCACCACAGCCCGCCGGGTCGGCGGGGACGGCATCTTCTTCGCAGGATGGCGGGGCCACGGCGACCTGCCCGACGGGCTGGCCGCCTCCGACGTGCTGGTGATGCCATCGGTCAACGACTCGTTCGCCCAGACCGCGCTCGAGGCGATGGCCGTCGGCCGACCGGTGCTCGCCACCCGCAGCGGCGGGTTCCCGTCGATGATCAACCTCGACCCGGTGCGGCCGACGGGGTGGCTGGTCGAGCCCGACGACGTCGAGGACCTGGCATCGGGGCTGGTCGAGGTGGCCGAGCAGCCCGACCAGGTGGCCCGGCGGGGAGCCAACGCCCTGGCCCACGCCCGGGCCGAGCTGTCCTGGAACGGGCGGGTGGCGGCCTTCGAGGACGTGTACGGCCGGGCCCGGGAGCATCGCGCCAGGGCCGGCGGTCACGGCTGAGGCCACCGACCGCCATGTGGACCCCGGCCCGGCTCCGCTGCCCACGACGAGCGACGAGGGGGGGAGATGCCGCTGTTCGAGCACTTCAGCTGAGCCGCTGACACCGGCGTCCGGTCGGACGCCGACGACCGCAGCGGCCCCTCGTAGGCGCTCTGAGGTGACCTCGCCGCTCGCGATGCTCCCGACCATCGTTCGCAGCAAGCGGTGCTCCTGGCCCGTGCGCCCTCAGCCCTCCGGGGTCGTGGGGGTGGCGGTCAGCAGGGCCACCGAGGCCGTGAAGCCGTGGAGGAAGTTGCGGCCTCCGACCGGCCCGATCTCACCGGCGCAGAACATGCCGGCCACCGGCGGGTCGCTGAGGGTGTCCGAGACGACGGTGGCGTCGTGGTGGGGCTGGCGGAACAGGCGGCGCCCGCGGCCGTTGCACGTGAACAGCAGGGCGGTGTCGGCCGAGTGGCCCTGGATCAGGTGGCGCAGGTCCTCGTCGGCCGAGCCGGCGTCACGCACCTGGAACTGGACGGTGGTGCCGACCTCGATCTCGTCGTCGAGCTGCATCGACCCGGTGGCGACGTCACCGCCGAGCACGTTGCGGATGAGGAAGTCGCCGCGCTCGAACGTGGTCTTGTGCTCGTCGATCACCAGGCCCAGGTGGACCCCGCGGTTCAGCAGGGCCCGCTCGGCCTGGGTGGCCGTGGCCGCCAGGCTCTTCAGGCGCTCGAGCGGGGGCTGGCCCGCCAGCTCGTAGAGGACGCCGTCCTCGGACCGCGTCACGACATAGGGCGAGCCCACCGGCCGGCACCCCTGCGAGACGACCGTGGTGACCTGCACGCCGGGGCCGAGAAGGGCGCCGACGGCTCCCTCGTCGACCACCTGGTCGTCGAGCACCAGGCGGTTGTCGCCGGGTTCGCCGCCCACCAGCGCCATCCCGCCGACGAGCGGGAGGCCCGGGTGGTCCTCGTCGACCCGCTCGAGGAAGTCGGGCGTGGGGAAGCTGAACGGATCGGCCAGCACGACCATGCCCGACGACGTGGCCATCTCGTCGGGCCAGCCGGTGATCGTCGGACCGTCGGGGGTCATCGTGACCTCCAGGTGGAACGGCCGCACCGGGCCGGTCCGCCCGGCCCACAGCGACACGCCCGGCGACTCCTCCACCTCGCGCCGGCCGCCGACCACCGACGGGGCGGCACACCCGAGCAGGGTGCCGGGGCGGAGGGCGTCGCGCACGAACTTGGCGGCCTCGGGCACCAGCGACCGGTGGTGCGTGGTGACGAACAGCAGGACCAGGTCGGGTGGGTCGCCCCCACCAAGCTGCTCCCGGACCTGCGCCACCGCCTCGTGGACCGCCTGGACCAGCTCGGGGCTCTCAGACAGCCCAGCAGCGAAGGCCGTCATCGCCCCAACCTACCCGCCCCGCCCAGCCTGCCTGGTTGTGACAGCCCAGCGCTTTCCGGGGGGACGGCGAGGTACGATCACCTCCCCGGCCGTCGCCATCGGGCGCCGGCCGCTTGCCTCCTCGTGACGATTCCGTCTCCCCCTCCCGTCGACGATCCCGTGGAAGCGGCGGCGTCTGCTCCGCTGGGCCACGCTTTCTCTTCGTTGGCACTGTCCAGCTCGCGCCTCCACCCCGACGACATCCCGCTGTTGGTCGCCAACGAAGCCGCGAAGCTGGGCTCGGCCGACACCACCATCTACCTGTCCGACATGGAGCAGCGCCTCCTCGTGCCCCTGCAGGCGCCGGGGGCCCGGCCTGCCGATCCGATGAGCATCGACGGCACGATCGCCGGTCGGGCCTACCGGACCCAGCGCCCGGTCACCGTGGCCGGAGCGACCACCGCCGAGGGTTCGAACGGTGCCGGCGCCACGGCGTGGCTCCCGCTCCTGGACAGCGCCGAGCGCATCGGCGCGGTGTCGTACGCCCTCGACGAGGAACCCGACGGGCAGCTGCTCGGCCAGCTGGCCGCCTTCTCGAACCTGGTGGGCGAGCTGATCGCCAACAAGGCCGACTACGGCGACAGCATCACCCGGACCCGGCGGATCCAGGACATGACGCTGGCGGCCGAGATGCGGTGGTCGTTGCTTCCGCCGCTCACCTTCACCGGCCGCAACCTCACGATCTCCGGCATCGTCGAGCCCGCGTACGAGATCGCCGGCGACACCTTCGACTACGCGGTCAACGACAACACCGCCCACGTGGTGATCATCGACGCGGTGGGCCACGGCCTCGAGGCCGCCCGCATCGCCGACCTGGCCGTCAGCGCCTACCGGCACGGCCGGCGGCGCGACCTCGGGCCGGTCGAGACCTACCGGGAGATGGACCAGATCCTCTCCCAGCAGTTCGGCCACGAGAAGTTCGCCACCGCCCAGCTGGCAACTCTCGACATCGCCAACGGCCAGCTGTGCTGGCTGAACGCGGGCCACCCCCCGCCGATGGTGATCCGCCGCGGCCACCGGATCGACCTGGTGGCGGAGGTGTCCCTCCCGATCGGCCTCTCCCACTCGCACGACGGCGGCGACCCGAAGATGGCCGCCACGGCCCTCGAGCCTGACGACGTCGTGCTGTTCTTCAGCGACGGGGTGGTCGAGGCCCGATCGGTGGAGGGCGAGGAGTTCGGCCGTGACCGCCTCGGTGACATGACCGTCCGGGCGCTCGCCGCCGGTCAGGAGCCCGCCGAGACGATGCGGCTGCTGGGCCACGCCATCCTTGCCCACCAGCTCGGGGTGCTCCAGGACGACGCCACGCTGCTCATCCTCACCTGGCACGGCCCACCAGCGGAACGCAGAGCGCTGGCTGCTAACGGCGGTTGAGCGGGTCGATCCAGGCCACGTACACGGGCCGCCCCGGGTTGTCGGATGCTCGCTCGATCAGGACGCCGCACACGACCTCGGACCCGTCGGCGGCCAGGACGGGAAGCTCGAGAGGGACGCCCAGCAGGCGGGTCTCGCCGGTGCTCAGGTGGCGGCTGAAGCCGGCCACGTGTGCCTCACGGAAGACCGGGGGGACGATGGTCACCACCCGCCGCCCCACCAGGCGGTCGACCGGCCAGCCGAGGAGGTCGGCCAGGGGCCGGCTCACCGCCACGATCCGGTTCGAGTCGTCGGCGGCGATCACGGGGCGGTCCGAGCCGGTGACGATCCCGGTGTCCCAGTTGGCCACGGGGGCGGCGGAGCCACGCACCTCGGTCTCGAAGCGGCTCTGGGCGGCTCCCTCCCATGGGGTCGGTGGGGCTCCGCCCAGCTGAGCGACGACCTGCTCGCACGCCCAGTCGCGCACGGCCACGATCTCGGGAAGCGCGGGGGCCACCAGCAGCCTCCCTTCGGCGGCCAGGGCTTCGGCGTGGTCGAGGACGTCCTGCATCCTGCCGAACATCCAGCCGTCGTCGGGGGGCACGCTCACCTTCAGGTCGAGCTGCTCGGTGGCCGCCGGCAGCGTCGCCGGCTCGCGGCCGGCGGGAGCGGGGCGGGTGGCCGCCGCCACGCCCGACTCACCCAGCGCCGTGACGAGCGCGGTCGAGATCCTGCTGCGAGCCCGGTCGGCGGCTGCGATGTCCACGTCGGGACCCGGGTTCTGGGCGAGGTGGTAGCCGAGCTCGCGGATGATGGCGTCGTGGTGCTGGCGAGCCGACAGCCACAGCGTCGCCGGCATCGACAGCAGGACGATCTCGGTGGTCGCCACCGCGGGCGGAGCGTCGTCCTCGTCCTCCCAGTCGGCCACGTCCCACGCGGCCAGGAGCTCGTCGGGAGAGGGGGCGGCGCGATCACCGTCGAGGCAGAACCAGACCACCTTCCCGGCTTCGCCCAGGCTGCGCACCCCGCACTGGCTGGTGACCGCCGACACCAGGCCCATGCCCCGCCCGGTGGTGGCCTCGGTGCCGTAGCCACGTGCCACCGGCATC
Source organism: Acidimicrobiales bacterium (assembly GCA_030448245.1). Classification (GTDB taxonomy): domain Bacteria; phylum Actinomycetota; class Acidimicrobiia; order Acidimicrobiales; family JAUJNH01; genus JAUJNH01. The sequence goes on along the minus strand of JAUJNH010000010.1, from coordinate 7,320 downwards.
GTCGGGTCGAAGTCGCGAACCTCGACGCACACCGCCTCGGGGCACACCTCGATGTGGACCTCGACGTCGGTGTGGGCGTGCAGGGCGGCGTTGGTGACCACCTCGCTCAGGGCCAGCTCGGCATCGTCGAGCCACTCGTCGCGACCGGCGTCGGCCAGCGCCTCGCGCAGGAGCGACCGGGCCCGCCGGGTGCTCTCGGGCACCGGTGGCAGGCTGAGGCGACGCTCGGCGAGCACCACCTCCGACCTGCCGAGGGACGGCCGGCCGCTGTCGTCGGTCGACATGGCCGCTCCTTACCCGCCGCCGAGCGGGCGCACGCTCGGCGCCGATGCGCACGCGACGCACCGCTGCGTCGCGGGCAGGGCCGCCAACCGCTCGGCCCCGATGGGCCGGCCGCACGCCCCGCAGCGGTCGCCGGAGCCCGAGGTGCGGCGTTCGGCCGCGGCATCGAGGTCGACGAGCCGCCGCTCGGCGTGGGCCAGCAGCGCCGCCACCCGCGCCCGCTCGTAGGCCACACTCGAGCCTTCCACGTCGTGCTCGTCGTCAGGTGGATTGGCCTCCTGGTCGGTCACGATCCCGTCGAGCTCGGCCCGCAGGTCGGCGACCAGCCGCCGGGCCGACGCCCGCTCCTCGTGCAGCACCTCGTCGGCGGCGGTCACGGCGGCATCTTGCCCACCGCCGGGACTGCAGCGCCGACCGGGCGGGAAGGCTGGTGGGCATGGCAGAGGCGCGAGGTCCGTGGAACGAGGTGGGCGACCGGCTCGGGGCGCTGGCCCTGAAGTTGAAGCTCCACGCCCACGAGGAACTGAGCGAGGAGCGCAAGGCCGAGGCGACATCGGCCGTGGAACGTTTCGGAGCGACCCTCCAAGGCGCCATCGACGCCTTGGGCGAGGCCGCCCGTGACCCGGCGGTGAAGGAGGACGCCAAGGCGGCCGGCGCGGCGCTGAGCACCGCCGTCAACGCCACCGTCGACGATGTCCTGAAGGTCCTGAAGACGCCGCCGCCGACGAGCACGACCCCGAGGAACGATCCACCCAAGGACGGCTGACCCCACGGGCAAGGCTCTCACACCAACCACTTGCGCCCCAGGAGGAACAGACGTACCGTCGACCTCCGGAGAGGGGAGGAAGCGGGGACGGGTCGTGGCTGGGCTCCATCGTCGGCGGCGGACGGTTCGTGACGTCTGCTCCACCAGCCGCCTGGCAGTGGTGGCGATGGTCGTCCTGGTCATGACCGGCGTGGGGGGTGTCACCACCCGGCTGACCGCCGCGCTCGCCGGAGAGGCGCCGCCGCTTCCGGCGGTGGTGGCGCCCGGCCTGGCCGCCGGGGCGACCTCGACAATGGCCACCGCCCTCGCCCCGCAGCCGAGCCCCTGGCCGAGCGTGCCGGCCAACAGCGGGGCGGGGCGGCGGATCGTCTACTGCAACTCGTGCCAGCGGGTGTGGCTGGTGGAGGCCGACGAGTCGGTCGCCCGCTCGTACCTGGTGTCCGGACGGCGGGGGGTGCCGCGCCAGGGCACCTACGAGGTGCGCTCGAAGACGCACCCGGGCGGCACCGAGAACGGGCTGCGCCTCGACTACATGGTGCGCTTCGCCAAGGGCCGCAACCTCTGGATCGGCTTCCACGCCATCCCCGTGGGCGCCAAGGGGCCGATCCAGACCCAGCGCCAGCTCGGCCAGCCGCTGTCGCACGGCTGCGTCCGCCAGGCCCCCGCCGACGCCAAGGCCCTCTGGGAGTTCGCACCGGTCGGCACCGCGGTGGTGGTGCTCACCTAGGCGCCAGCCGGGGTGGGGCCGCGGCACGGCTGCGAGCGTGGATCTTGCTGGAAGGAATGGCCGGGGGGGTTGCGTCAGACAGCCGTGACCCGCTCCTCCCTCCGCCCCCTCGGCGCCGCGCTCGCCGCTGTCGGCGTCCTGTCCGGCGCCGTGGTGGCCGCCAACGCGGCGGCTCCCACCGACGCCGAGGCGCCCCCCAGGTGACCGCGCCCGGGCCGGTGCACGACGCGACGGTGCGCACCGCCGGCCCGACTCCGACCTTCCACGTCACGGCCCGCGGCGACGAGGTGGCATGGGCCATCGACGACCGGGACGCACCTTCGCGGCCGTCCGCGGCGGCCTGGCCCGCTTCCAGCCGTCGCCGGCGCCCCGGCCCGGCACCCACGTCCTCACGGTGGCCAGCGTCGGCCCAGGCTGGCTCACTGCCAGCGCCGTGGTCGTGCAGGTCAGCTCGTGACGTCCATCCACCACGTTCTCGGGCTCTGCCAGCCTCGTGCCGCTCGAAAAGGAGAGGTTGACGATGAAGGTCGGCCAGCCCACCTCGTTCCAGGCCGCCCGCGGCCTGCGGCACCTCGATCCAGGAACCAGCCGCCTGGTTGCGGACGTCGTAGCGCCATGACCGGCCACCGGACCCCCGCCGACGCCCTGCAGGGCAGCAGCCGCCACAGCACGTTCCGCAGGCGCATGAGCTTCGCGGCCCCGGTCGTGCTGGTCGCCGCGGTCGCAGCCGGGGGTGAGCACGAGACCGTCACCAGCAACCCGCCGGTCCCGAGCACCATCGTCGACGTCATCGCCAACCCGCCGCCTCCCAGCACCAGCGTCGCCGAGCCGCCGGCGCAGGGCACCGCGACCACCCTCGCCGGCGATTCGCCGCCGCCGAACCCCACGTCGTCCGTGGTCGTCGCCAACCCGCCGCCTCCGGTGCCGACGACCACCGTCGTCATTCCCAACCCGCCCCCGCCTCCATCGCCGCCGGACAGCGTCGTCATCACGAACCCGCCGCCACCCCCGCCCCCGGAGGGCAGTGCCATCATCACCAACCCACCGCCGCCGAGCACCAGCACGACCACGTGGTTCAACCCTCCCCCGCCGTGACCGCCGACCCAGCCGTGGCCGACCAGGTCACGGCCGAGTGGATGCGCCGCACCCAGGCCGAGTACATCTCCGCAGCCATCGCCCAGCAGGCCACCCTGTGGCTGATCCAGCTGGGAGGACCCCCCGACCTGATCCGTGACGGCCTGCGCATCGCCGAGGACGAGCTGACCCACAGCGAGCTGTCGGCCGCCGTGGCCGCCGACGCCGGCGGCGAGGGCGGATCACCGGTGATCGACCCGGCCCTCCTGTCGCTGGGGGGCGGCGAGCAGCCGATCGACGCGCTCGTCTCGGCGATCCTGCGCTACTTCTGCGTGGGCGAGACGATCGCCGTCCCGCTGTTCCGCATGCTCCGCATGCGCTGCTCGGTGGCCATCGCCCGCGACGCCCTCGACCGGATCCTGCGCGACGAGACCCGGCACCGCCAGTTCGGCTGGGACGTCCTCGACTGGGCCCTCCTCGCCGGCGGCCCCGCCGTCCGGGAGCGCCTCGACGACCAGGTGGCGGCCTCGGTGGGCGAGGTCGTCACCGCCTACATCGCCAGCGGCGACCTGCCCGAAGCTGCGTGGCATCCCGACCTGGCGGCGTGGGGCCTGGCCCGTCCTGCCGACTACGCCACCACCGCCGGCGCCGCCCTGACCGACGAGATCACGCCCCGCCTGGCGACCCGAGGCCTCGTCCTCGCCTGACAGGCGGCTCGCAGACGACCTACATTCACCGCCTGGGTTGTTGCGGGCCTGTCGATCGCGGACCCCTGTCGAGACGACATCGATGGAGGACATCAGACCATCCCCGGACCGTTCGTTGGGCGAGATCGCACGACGGATGCTGGCGGACCGGCAGGCCGAGGCGCTGGCAGGCGCCCCACATGCGGTCGTCCTGGTCGAAGGGCTGAGTGACTGCTTCGCGGTTGAGGCGATCGCCAGCACACGCGGCCGCAGGCTTCAGGACGAGGGCATCGCCATCGTGCCGATGGGCGGGGCGACCAACGTCGGAAGGTTCCTCACCATCTTCGGTCCCCGGGGCCGCGATGTCCGCATCGCTGGCCTGTGCGACGCTGGCGAGGTCGGGTACTTCGCCCGCGCCTTTGCTGGCGCGGGCGTCGACGATGCGGTCGGGTCCGCGGTTTCGGGCGGGCTCTTCGTGTGCGACCGGGACCTTGAAGACGAGCTCATCCGGGCGCTCGGCGGCGCTGCCGTCGAAGAGCTCATCGGCCGGGCTGGCGACCTGCCCTCCCTCCGCAGGCTCCAACAGATGCCGGCCCATCGCGGTCGTCCGCACGACCAGCACCTTCACCGGTTCATGGGCGCGCGGTCGGCCCGCAAGTACCGCTACGCGCGGCTGCTCGCTGAGGCGCTCCCCAACGATGACATTCCCCGCCCGCTCCGTGATCTCGTGGACTCCCTCGCCTGACGCCGTCAGTGCCCGCGATACGGGACGCCTCGCGCTCTGACGTGCCACCCCGGCTTGGCCGCCGAGCTACAGCCTGGTGGACCCCGGGTGGAGCCGTGCCGGGTTCAGCATCTTCGCTTGGAGCCCTCGTTGCTGCGAGGAGCGTCACGAGCGTTTCGAACGTCAGCGCGTGAAGCAGCGGGTCGGGGACCCGCGTGGCACGTCGGGTGCTTTCGCCCAACGGCAGATCCCACGTCTACGGTTCGGCTGTGCTGCAGCGCGTCGACCTGAAGCTTGAGCCCAACGAAGCCTCTGACCTGTGCCAGCTGCACGAGCCTCGGCTCCTCGCGGCACATGGCTGGGACGCCTCGTTCCTCACGGTGCTTGACGAGGCGCCGGCCGAAGACGCGATCGTCTTGCTCGGTCATGACGCTGGTGCGGTGCCGACGGAGGGGTGGAGCACCTACCGCTTGCGCTTCGACGCCAGTGACGAGGCGGGCCGCAGTGACGATGCCGAGGTCGTCACGGTCCGCAGCGACGGTCAGGTCTACGTGCTGGGCTCGCACTACGGCTCGAAGACGGGCCCGCTCGAGCCCAAGCGGCAGTGGATCGCACGCTTCGACCCAGGTGCGCTGGTCGAGGGGGTGGAGGACTCCCGGCTGCCGTTGGAGCTCGTCCGCACGGAGTTCCGGCTGCACCGGGCGGTGAACGACGCGCTGGCCGCCGCTGGTGTCGCGCTGTTCGACATCGGCCCGCAGGCTCGCGAGGCCCTCATCGACGGCACCCGCCGCGCTGGCCAGGAGCGAGGAGAGACGTGGGTCGACCGGGTGCGTCCCGATGACTCGCCGATCAACATCGAAGGGGCCACGTTCCTGCCGGAGGACAGGCTGCTGCTCGGGTTGCGCTTCCCGACGACCGCCGACGGACACCCGCTCCTGGTCGAGGTCGTCGACATCGACGTGCTGTTCGAGGGCGGCACGCCCCGATGTGGATCGGTCTGGTCGCTCGAGATCGGCTCCCACGAGCGCCCCGTCGGCGTGCGGGCGATGAGCGGTGAGCACGTCATCGTCGGGTCGCTCGACGCCACAGGCAAGGACAGCGTCCTGCTCGCCGACCACCCTGAGGCCGGTGAGGCGGGCTGCGCCCACTGGCGCCGAGCCCCGCTCCCTGCCGGCGGCGGCACCGTCGGCGCCACGATCGTGCACGACTTCGGTGACCTTCGCAGGGTCGAGGGCGTCGCCGATGGCATCGGCAACCATCACCTGTACGTCGTCGACGAGGAGTCCGGCGTGCAGATGCGCTTCCTGCTCGTCGAGTGAGCCCACCTCCTGCGCCGCGCGTCCCTGCACAGCCCCCGATCGCGCCGTCGACTCTCCCCGAGCGCTGCCGGAATGCAAAGGCCGGTCCGGAGGAGGCGCTCGAGCCCCCGTGGCCCCGGCGGATGGCGGGTGAGCCACTCGTCGATCTTGCGCAGAAGGCCGGAGAGGTCGGCCAGCTCTGCTTCCTCCCGCCCCAATCAGACAGAGACCAGCGTCACCCACTGGCTCATTGAGAGCTGGGAGCTCGCCTGCACCGATCCGGATGGCCTGGAGGCCTTGGTGAACGACGACGACTTCATCGGCTACGGCGTCGACGCCGCCACCGGCTGCTTCGCCAGCCCCCCGGCGCTCGCGACGGTCGTCAAAGTGCTGGCTGACGATGACGGAACCGTGACGGACCGGCTCTCGACCGAGCTGTGCTCGTCGGAGCACAAGGCTGTCGTCATCAGCCCAGGACCCGGGATCGGCCGGGTCGGCATGTTCGAGACCGGCTGGGGCGACGGGCTCTACCCCACCTGTTCGGCTTGGACCGAGCGGGCGACGTCATCGTGGCCATGACCGACTTCCTCCTCGACAACGCCCGACCAGCCTTGACCTGGACAACCGGCTCCCTGCGTGGACGTAGATGTCGACGCGTCCAGCGTTCCGGCTCGGGTGGCGCCTTGACCCAGAACCACTTAATCGGCAAAGGCGGACGGCTACGTCCTCAGAATGCCCCCTACGGAATCTGCTGAGCCCGCCACCATGCTCCAGTGCGAAGGATGTCGGGCAGCACGTCGTCTGGCTCGAGGTGCAGCTTGGCGAGCTCGTCGAACCACGCACTCCGCAGCGGCTTGGGGAGGCGTTGACCGCAGAAGGGGCAGTAACACAGCACAATCTTGGAACTGCCACCATCGGGGACAGCTACGCCATACTCGCGGAACTTGTCCGTGTATATCACTGCTCTCTCCGAGACAGAGACGACCATTCGCTCGCAGGCGTGCGGCAAGGACTCGACTACCTCTGCATTGCTAGACATCGATCGTACGGCCCGGTACTGCCGGCTTGGTCATCTCGCCTGTGGCCGGGTCCTTCGAGCCAAGATGTCGGCCTCGGCGGTCATAGACCTCAATATCCTGGTGCGTGAGGTCCTTCTCGTAGTAGCGGCGCTTGCTTCCGGATCGCCGTTCGTGCGCGTGCCCTGACGCCATGGCTGAAGAGCGGCCCAGGCCGGGTTCGTGCCGCAGTTGTGGACCAACACGTTCAGGTCGCCGGCGCCGACGTAGTAGCTGTGGACGTCGGTGATGGTGAGGTCGTAGGCGGGGGCGGTCCGCAGGGTCGCCCAGTCCAGACCCTGCACCAGCAGGATTCCGCCACTGGCGTCCAGGAGCCGGTCGCCGGGATCGAGGTGCTGGGACTCCTGCCACTCACCGTCGGTGGCGTTCCAGTACTTGTGGTCTTCGGTGGTGACGATCACACCCGCGCTGGTCCGCAGGGTGAGGAGCCCGTCGACGTGAGGGAGGGTGGCCACAACGACCCTGGCGCCCGAGGTCCCGCTCGTCGGGTCGGTGGCCAAGACCAGGTCACCGACCCGTACTTGGCTGATCGATCGCCTGGTCCCGTCGGCCATGAGGACCGGGGTGGAGGCGCTGAAGCTGCCGGTGGCGCAGGTCCCCGGCTTGCCTTCGCCGTCGGGGTCCGAGTCGTTGCCGTTGTTGCGGTGGGTGAGCCAGTCGTTGATCTTGCGCATGAGGCCGGGGAGG
>JAUJNH010000002.1:450013-456320 GCA_030448245.1 Acidimicrobiales bacterium | reverse complement strand
TACGACCTTCGGGTTATGAGCCCGACGAGCTACCTGACTGCTCCACCCCGCGGCGCAGTCGCCGACGATACCACGGGTCCACCACCTGTCCATCTCGCGTCGGTAGGTTCGGCGGTGCATGTGGTTCCGCCGCCGCCGCCGGGCGGACGCCCCAGCTCTGGTCTCCCACGAGGACGACGGCGTCCGCATCCTCCCGTCGCCGCCGGCGCTGGTCGAGGGCCCGCCGCCGGCCGTGCGGGTCGAACGGTACGTGGCCGCGCTCGCCGTCCACGCAGCCCAGCTGGAGGACCGGATCGGCCAGCTCGAGCGGCGGTCGGCTGCGCAGGCCGACGCCCACCTCGACCTGCCCAGCCACGGCGACCTGCTCGAGGTGCGGCTCCACTCGTCGCGGGTGGCCGCCGACTTGGGCCGGCTGGCCCTCGAGCTGCGGTCCGACATGGCCGAGGTCAAGGACGAGGCCGACCGCGCCGCCAAGGCAGCCCGGCGGGCCGAGAGTGCGGCCCAGCTGGCTCAGGATCCCGACCGGCTGGTCGAGCTGGCCGAGGAGCTGCTCGAGCTGGCCGACGCCCTCGACGCCCGTCGCCGAGCCTCCTAGACCCGTCGGCACCGCAACCCCGGCGTCGTCCAGGAGGAAGCCACCGGGGCGCGCGCCGTCCGCCCGGCAGCACAGGCGGCGGGTCAGCCGGACGCGGTCGTCGGCGTCAGCGCCGCCCCGGCTGGCGGGGACCCGGTGGGCGCTGCCGTCGTGGTGGTCGTCGCGGCGTCGGCCGGCGCAGCTGCGGCACGCGCCGCCTCGGCGGCCTGCCGCACGAGCCCCGAGGCCTCGTCGACCTTCCTCTGGTACTCGGCGAGGTTGCCGGCCCGCAGCGCGGCCTGGGCCTCACCAAAGGCGGCGTCAGCCCGGCTGATGAGGGCGGCGAGGTTCCCGGCCGGCGCCGCCCCTCCCGGCGACGGCGGCGTGCCTCCCGGTGGGGGTGGCGTGCCTCCCGGTGGGCGTGGCGCTGCGCCAACCTCCTGCTCGAGGGTGGATGGCGCGCCCGGGAACAGCTCGCTCAGTGCCTCCGCCAAGCTGCCCTTCATGACCGACTTGTTCCCGTACACGGCGATGACCGCCTCCAGCTGGGGGACCGGGTTCTGGTCGGCCTGCAGGTACAGCGGGCGCACGTAGATGATCGAGTTCTCGACCGGCACGAGCAGGATGTTGCCGAACAGCACCGAGCTGCCCTCCTGGTTGAGCAGCGAGATCTGCCGGGAGATGTCGCTGTCAGCCAGGATGTTGGAGGCGACCAGGGACGGGCCGTTGATCTGCTGGCCCGCCGGCGTCCGGAACAGGATGAGCTTGCCGTACTCGCCGGGATCGGACCTGGCGGTGAGGAAGGCGGTGAGCTGCAGCCGCTTGTCCTCGCGGTCGAACGGCACGTAGGGCACGGTCAGCACGAACCGCTCCTGCTCCTCCCCCGGGAAGCGCTGCAGCTGGTAGGTGGGCGGTATCCGGCCCCCCTGCCCGGCGGAGAGGCTGGTGACGCCGAGGCCGCCCTGGCCCGCCTGTCGCTGCGCCCCTGGGGCGACCGGCGCCGCTGCGCCCCCCTGCTGGGCCCTGGTGGCCTGCACGCCGGGGTCCGGGCTCACGTTCCACCGGTCGGTGGCCGAGAAGAACTCGGTCGGGTTCGTGATGTGGTAGCGGCCGAGCAGGTTGGCCTGGAGGGCGAACAGGTCCTCGGGGTAGCGGAAGTGCTCGGTGAGGGCTCGGTAGCCGTCGGCGGCGGCTCCGGTGAGCGTGCTCGGGTCGGTGAAGAGGCCGGGGAAGGTCTTCGAGTAGGCCTTCAGCACGGGATCGCTCCCGTCGACGGCGTACAGCGTGACCGTGCCGTCGTAGGCGTCGACCACCGCCTTCACCGAGTTCCGGGCGTAGTTGACCCCGGCCAGGTTGGTGCGAGCGCCCACGCTCTGGCTGTACGGGTAGCGGCTGCTGGTGGTGTAGGCGTCGGCGATCCAGACGATCCGCTTGTCGGGGGTCACCACCGGATAGGGGTCGCTGTCGAGGGTGAGGAAGGGGGCCACCTTGTGCACCCGCTCCTTGACCCCCCGCACGTACAGCACCTTGCTCTCGCTGGTGATGAACGGCGAGGTGAGGACGTTGACCTCGCGGTAGCGGATGGCGAAGGCGAGCCTGCGAGCGGCCGAGCCCAGCTCGACGCCGGTGGCCCCGGCGTACTGCGACGTCTCGTCGCTGCCGTCCGAGCGCTGGTAGTCGATCTCCGGCTGCTTGGTGCGGACGATGGCGTAGTCGTTGACCCCGGCCTGGTCGCCCTGCTCGCCGACGTAGATGCGGGGCTGGTCGAGCTGCGGCAGCCCCTTCGGGGGCAGCTCCTTCAGGGAGTAGTCGGGGAAGCCGTCGGGCGTGACCGCGTTGGCCGGCGCCACGATCGCTCCGTAGCCGTGGGTGTAGGCCAGGTGCCGGTTGACCCAGTTGTCCTGGGGCAACTCGGTGGGCTTCAGCTCTCGGGTGGCCATCACCACCTGGGTCTGGTTCGTGTCGTCGTCCAACCGGTAGCGATCGATGTCGACGTCGAGCACCTGGTAGTAGGGCCGGAAGCTCTGCTGCTGCTGCCAGGTGACGCGGGCCAGCCGCTCGTTCGGGTCCCACAGCCGGATGTTGCGGACGGTGGCCACGTCGTCCTGCAGCGTCATGCCGGTGACCGCCTCCGGCGCCTCGGTGTAGTTGAAGGCCCGCACCTCGACGTTGGTCAGGCCGAAGGCGGCCCGGGTGGCGTCGATGTTGCGCTGGATGTACGGCGTCTCGAGGCTGTTCTCGGCCGGCTTCACCCGGAACTGCTGGATGATGGCGGGGTAGGCGGATCCGACCAGGACCGTGACGAACAGCCACAGGCCGATGCTCACCGCCGGCAGGGCGAATCCGCGCCGGTAGATGTTGGCCAGGAGCAGCACCCCCGCCGCCACCGAGATGAGCGTCAGCAGGCCCAGGGCCGGCAGCCTCGCCTTCACGTCGGTGTAGAAGGCGCCCTGGGCGAACCCCCGCTCGGAGTACACGAGCTCGAAGCGCTCCAGCCAGTAGCCGTAGGCCTTGACAAAGGCGATGGCGGCCAGGAGCACCGAGATGTGGGCCTTCACCTGCGGGCTGGCGCCCCGCTGCTGGGCCACCTGCAGGCGGATGCCCCCGTTCAGGTAGTGGAAGCTCGAGGTGACGAGGGTGGTGAGGATGAGGGCGAAGAGGAGCCAGTTGACGACGAACGTGCGGAACGGCAGGTCGAACACGTAGAAGCTGACGTCGCGGCCGAACTGCGGGTCCCGGGTGCCGAACGGGACCTGGTTGCGGAACAGCAGGAACTGCTCCCACCGGCCGCCGACGCCGGCGGCCAACAGGAGGGCCAGGGTGGCCGCCACGGCCAGCCGGACCTTCCCGCCGTGGGTGCCGATCGCCTCGCGGTAGCGCTGCACGATCTCGTCCTCCGGGCCCCGCCGTGGGCCCCGCGGCCCCAGCCGCTCGGCGATGCGGAGGTTCCCCCACACGAGGGCGAAGGCGGCGACCAGGAAGACGGCGACGAGGAGGACGCGGGCGCGGAGCACCCCGGTGAAGACCTGCGACACGCCGAGGTCCTTGAACCACAGGTAGTCGGTGTAGAAGCCGGCGATCCCGCTGGAGAAGAACAGGACGAACGCGCCGGCGCCGGCCGCGGCCAACAGGAGGTTGCGCTTGCGGTTGCCGGAGGCGGAACCTGGGCGCCGACGCGGGGGGTTGCCCGCGGGAAAGCTCATGCGTCGGAGCCTACGGCCAGGTCATCGACTCGCTGGGTTCGCCTCCGGAGGCCTGCTGGGCACGCCGACGACGAGGCAACGGCAACCGCTGTGGACCGGGGGGTGGCGGTGGCCGGTGGGGAACGGGGTGCCCTTGGCGGTGGGCCCGGCGAGGCCGTTGTCCTCGCACTCGGCGCACGGCCGCTCGCCGTCGTCGGCCACCCACCGCAGCGGTGTGCGGGGCCGGGTGGCCACGAAGTGGCCGCGGGCAAAAGCGGCGAGGGCGGCGTCGGACACCAGCCGGCCCACCCTTTCGCCCCGCCACTCGCGAAAGGCCACGTTCACGCGGTCGACCCGCTGCTCCGGATCGGCGACCGAGTAGGCCTGCTCGAGCCGGGGCCGCAGGTCCTTCACGACGTTGGCGGCCACGTCGCGGGCCAGGTCGGCGCTGGGGATCGGGGCGTCGGGCGAGCCGGCCGACGCCGCCCCTGCGGCCGCCGCGTCGCCCAGCAGCGGCTGGGCCGCGGCGGCCAGCGGGGCGAGGAGGTCCTCGACGTCACCCAGCAGCTCGAGGCTGGTGGGCGGCCGCTTGGCCCGGAGCCGGTCGAGGACCCCGCTCTGGTGGTCCTGCAGCAGCCGCTTCACCTTCTTGGCGAGCAGGTGCTCGACGGGGGCGACGGCGGCGTCACGGGCCTGGAGCAGGAGCTCGTCGTCCAGGGGGCCTCGGAAGGATCGGCAGGGGGCGGGGCCGGGGTGGGGCCGCGGCCCTGGCCTCCCGCTCGGCCCGCAGCCGGGCGAACAGGGCGGCGGCGTCGCTGCGGGGCGCAGGCCCCGGCGCCGAGGCCGGCGGGGACGCGGGCGTGGCGGGCGGCGCAGGCGGCGGCGCCTCCTGGCGAGCTGCCGGCGGCGCGGGCGCCGGGGTCGCGGGCGGGGCAGGGACAGCGGGAGCCGACGGCGTCCGGCCCGCCGGCCGGGCGTGGGCCTCGCCCTCGTGCAGGAGCCGCACCCCCTCGCCGGCCGCGGGAGGCTCGACGACCACCATCCCGTCCTCGGGCAGGTGGACGTCGGGCTCGCCTCCCGTGCGCGGCCGGTGCAGGTAGCGGAGCTGAGCCAGGCGCTGCTCCTCGGCCCGGACCGCCGGCTCGTCGGCCAGCCGGAGCATGCGGCGGCGGCGGCGGCCGACCCCGCCCGAGTCGGTACCCGTGGCTGCGATGGTCGGCACCTCGCCGGTGCTGGGCGCCGCCGCCGGGCTGTCGAACACCGGCGTCGGGGCGTGCTCGTCGTCCTCGACCTCGACGGAGCCGGCGCCGCCGATGGGCACGACCTCGGCCACCTCACCGGACGGCTCGCCGGTGTGGACGGCCGCGGCCGCCACCTCTGGCGCTTCGGCCGGCTTCTCGACCGGCGGATCCGGGGTCTCGTCCGGCACCGCCTCGACCGCCTCCGGCGCCGGCGCCGGCACCAGGCCCACGGCCGCGGCCAGCGGCTCGGGCAGGGTGGGCTCCACCAGGGTGAGCCGGTCGACGACGGCTGCGGCCTGCAGCCCGACGTGCTGGGCGTCGTCCTCGGCCTCCTTGCGGGCCCGGGCCTCGGCGGTGGCGAGCGCGTGCGAAGCGTCGTCCAGGCGGTCCTTGACCACGCCGAACGCCTCGAGCAGCCGCTCGCGCCCGACCCGGAGCACCTCGATCGTCGCCTCGCCCCGCTGCACCCGCCGCTTCAGGTCGCCCAGCATTCGCTCGCGCACGGCCCGGGCCTCGGCGACCATCGAACGGGCCTCGACGAGCACGGCGTCCTTGAGCTGGGCAGCCTCCTGCTCGGCCGTGACGAGCAGCTGGCCGGCCGCGGCGTCGGCCTCGTCGGTGCGGATGGCCAGGATGCCCTCGGCGTCGCGGATGATGCGATCGGCGGCTGCCTGCGCCTCGGCGCGCAGGCGCTCGGCCTCGGAGTGGGCCTGGTCGAGCGCGGTGGCCGCGTTGGCGTCGGCCTTGCCGCGGATGTCGGCCGCCGCCTCCTTGGCCGCCTGCAGCACCCGGGCCGCCTCGCTGCCCAACGCCTCCAGCAGGAACGACTCGTCGAGCGTGGGGTTTGCCAGGGTGGCCCGGCTGCGAGCCAGGTCGTCACGCAGGGACTCCTCCCGCGCCGCCGACGCGGCGAGGGCCGACGCCACCTCGGCCAGGTACCCGCGCACGGCGGCCGGGTCGAAGCCACGGAAGGACGTCGGGAAGGTCCTGGCCGCAACCTCATCGGGTCGTGGCCCCGCACGCATGTCGGCCATGCTGGAACGTTACAGACGGGCCTTTCCGAGTTGGTGGACGTCCTCCCGGCCGTAAAGGCCGGTGGTCAGCGGCGCCCGAGGAGGTCGGTCAGCAGCTCGACGACCGGCTCGACCGTGGTCTCGAGCAGCGGGTCGAGCGGGAGCAGCCCCCCCGGCGGATCCGGTGCCGGCTGGGCCGGCGGCGTCACCCTGGTCGTCGTCCGGCGGGGCGTGGTGGTCGTGGTGGTCCGAGGCGCGGCACGGGTCGTCGGCCCGCGGGTCGGGATCGGGGTCGGG
>JAUJNH010000002.1:401731-449913 GCA_030448245.1 Acidimicrobiales bacterium | reverse complement strand
GGTGGTCCGAGGCGCGGCACGGGTCGTCGGCCCGCGGGTCGGGATCGGGGTCGGGTTCGGGGTCGGGGTCGCCCGGGCGGGCGGAGGCTCCGACGGGAGGGCGGCCGGTGCCACCGCCGGCGCCGCGGCCAGCTCGAGCGGCGCCGCGTTCACCGCGCCGTCGATCAGCCGCAGGAGGGCGTCGAGCGACGGGACCTGCTGGTCGACGGCGACCAGGGCCCAGGTGGCTCCCTCGGCCCGGAAGGCGGCGGCGCCGGCAACCCGCTCGGAGAACGTGCCCCGCTGGCCTTGGAGGGCGACGGCCGCGCCCACGAGCACCTCGCCTGCCCGAGCCGGGGCCTGGGGCTGGCTCCGGCCCAGCCGGTCCACCTCGGCCTGCTGGAACTCGGACGGGAACGGGAGGCCGGGCAGCAGGGCGCTGTAGAACGCCGCAGACGCCGACTCGCCCGGGTTCACCTGGGTCGTGAAGCCCCGCGACCGGCTCTCGAGCGCCGCCTCCTTGTCGGCCGCCTCGCGGAGGAAGCGGCCCACCCACGGGTCGGATCGGTCGAGGACGAGGGGGCTCGGCCGGCCCGGGAGCAGCCCGATGAGCGACACCTCGGCCATCCGGAGGGCCGGCACCTCAAGGGCCCGTCCTCCGCTGCGGACCGAGGCGGCGCCCTGGTAGGCGGCCACCCGGAGGGCTGGGGCGATCGTGACGCGCGCCGCGCCGGTGACGCCGACGTCACTGCCCGCCGCCCGCACCGTGGCGGGCGGGCCTGGCGAGGTGACCAGGAGGTCGCCGTTTCGCAGCTCGGGGCCGCGGCTGAGGTGCAGCACGGTGCGCGGCTGCAGCTCGAGCACCGGGCCAGCCGGCAGGGTGACCTTCGCAGTCCCCTCGACCACCTCGACGGTGTCGCCGCTCTTCAGCGCACGGGGCCGGCCGACGGTGACCGGCTTGTCGCCCGACCCGGTGAGCAGGACCCGGCCGGCGGGCTCGAGGCGCCCCTCGCCCGCCACCTTGGCACTGCGGTTGCAACCGATCACGACGATGGCCAGGCCAGCCACCAGGAGGAGGGCGACGAGGCGGCGGGTCGAGGCGCTCATCGGGACGGGAGCACGAGCGACAGCCGGGTGCCACGCCCGGGGGTGGTTGCGCAGCGCACCTCGCCACCGTGCCCCTCCACGACGCGAAGAACAAGCGGGAGGCCGAGGCCGAGGCCCCCGTACCGCCGGGTATCGGAGGTATCGCCCTGCTCGAAGTCGGTGAACGCCCGCTCGACCTCCTCGACCGTCATGCCCACCCCGTGGTCGGTGACCGAGATCTCGACGCGCCCCTCGGACGTGCCGGCTGCGCTGATGACGACGGGACCCCCCACGGGCGAGAACTTGATGGCGTTGTCGATCAGTTCGCTCAGGGCCAGCCGGAGCCACCGGGCATCGCCCAGCACCGTCGGCAGGCCTCGGGCCACCTTGCGGCTCAGCTTGAGCGGCGGCTGCACCTTGGGCTCCCACAGCTTCACGACGTCGTCGATCACGCCGCGCACCTCGATCGGCTCGAGGCGCAGCAGGGTGCGGCCGGCGGCGGCGGCCGCGAAGAACTCGAGCAGCTGGACGATCCGCTCGAGGCGGTGACCGGAGGCGTTGACCTCCTCGAGCATCTGGCGGGCCCGGTCGACCGGCCAGTCGCGGCGCAGCAGCATCTCGGAGTAGCCGAGCACGCCGGTCAGCGGGGTGCGCAGCTCGTGGCCGATGCGCGAGAGGAACTCGGTCTTCATCCGCTCGACCTCGCGCTCGCCCCGCAGGTCCCGCAGGACGAACACGCCGCCGGCGGGCCCTCCGTCTGGGTCCCGCAGCGGCGCACCCGAGACGGCCACGGGGACGGCCGGGCCGTCGAGGGGCGTGAGCGTGGCGCTGGTGGACCACTGGGTCCGGGGCGGCTGCTTGAGCCGGCTGGCCAGGTCGGTGCCGTCGTCGGCGGCCAGCGAGATGACCTCGGAGACCTGGCGGCCGAGGGCGCTGGGCGCCGACACCCCGACCAGGTCCTCGGCCGATCGGTTGAAGTCGGTGATGCGGGCTTCGGCGTCGGTCGCCACCAGGGCCTCACCCATCTCGCCCACCACGGCCTCGAGGCGACCCCGCAGGCGGCCCTCGACCTCGGTCTTCTCCTCGATCGCAGACGCCATGTCGTCGAAGGTGGCGCCGAGCGTTCCGACCTCGTCGTCGCCCGCCAGGCCGGTCCGGACCCCGGGGTCGCCCCTGCCCAGCGCCTGCGCGGCCTCGGTCAGGCTGCGCAGCCGGGCGCCGATGCGCTCGCCCACCGCAGCGGCGAGCAGCAGGGCGACCAGCGTGCCCAGCAGGGCGATGGCGAACAGCGCCTGGAAGAGCCCGTCGCGTGTCTCCGACACCGCAGCGGTGGGCAACGAGGCCACCAGGGCCAGGGCCGGCGAATCGGTCTTGCCGAGGCTGATGGGGGCGACGCTCACGAACCGCTCGCCCAGGGAGGCCGAACGCTTCCTGTTGTCGGTCAGGGTCAGGCCCGCCAGGAGACGGGCCACGGCCGGATCGGGCTGGCCGCCGGATTCGGCGACCACGCCGTTGTCGCCGTACAGCGCCAGGGCCGTGGAGTCGCCCTCGGGGATGGCCCTGGCCAGGCGGCTGCTGTTCAGCGCGATCAGCGCGACCAGGCGGCCGAGGAGGGTGGCGTTGGCCCCACAGACCGGGGTGCTGACCACCCCGTAGGCCCGGTCGTCGAGGACAGCCACCTTGAAGCCGGTGAAGGACGGGCACCTGGCGTCCTGCACCACCGGGTCGCCGGTGAGGGCCACGAGGCCTGCGGGGTCCAGCTCCTGCTTCGCCTCGTTCCCCAGGATGGTGTTGTCGTCGCTGATGTAGAGGTAGTCCTCCTCGTCCAGCGAGAGGCGATTGAGCTCGGAGAGGGTCCGCTCGATTGCCTGGTCGGCCCGGCCCCGGTCGGAGGGCTGGTCCAAGGTGGTCGTCGCCGTCAGGGCCAGCCGGTCCCTCGACAGGGTGGCGACTCGCACGAGCACGCCGAGGTTGCCCTTCAGCGCGTTCGCCTCGGCGATGGCCCGGTCGTCGAGCCGCTTCACCGCCTCGTCGCGCAGCTTCGAATCGACCACCGCCGAGAGCGCCACCGACAGGACCAGCACGATGACGAGCAGCGACGCGCCGCCCGAGACGGCGATGCGGCTGGCCACCGAGCGGCGGGCCAGGTCGAGCACCGCGGCGCCGATGAGCACGCCTCCGACGGCCACGGCCGCGTCGGCCGGGACCTCCTGGTCGAGGCCCACCAGCGGGACAGCCAGGGCGGTGGCCGCCGCCCCGGCCAGGAGCAGCACCTTGGTCCGGGTCTCGACGTCCCAGAGGACGACGGCAACCGCCAGGAGCGTCGCCCCCAGGAGCCGGGGCATCGCCACCAGCAGGTCGGACCGGTTCTCGACGATGCGCGACCCGGCCGCGAAGGCCACGGCCGCCAGCACAGCGAACGCGGCGGCCACCGCCGGGGGCGGCCGCCGCGGGACCGTGCGCAGCAGGGCCAAGGCGACGCCCGCGAGGGCGGCGAGGAAGCCGAGGAACTCGGCCCCGAACTGGAGCTGCGCGGCGACGGGAGACATGGTGGTCCGGTGGGTCAGTTGTTCCGGTTCCGAAACGCTACAGCCGGCCGGCTCACGGTCCCTGGCAGGAGCCCGGGATGCCCGAGATGTCCCCACCACGCGCGGCCAGGGCCTGGATCGCCTCGTCGAGGGTGTCGACGCCCACCACCTCGATGCCCTCACCGGCCTTGGCCTGCGCCTCGCCCACCTGGTCCTTCGGCACGAGGAACAGGCTGGCCCCGGCCCTGCGCACCGTCACCGTCTTCTGAGGGATGCCGCCGACCGGCCCGACAGAGCCGTCGAGCTCGATGGTGCCGGTGACGGCCACCTTCTGGCCGCCGGTCAGCTCGCCGGCCGTCAGCTGGTCGACGATCGAGAGGGCGAACTCGAGGCCGGCCGAGGGCCCGCCGACCTTGCCGGTGTCGATGGCCACGTCGAAGGGCAGGGAGAAGTCCTGCTGGCGGGTGCGCAGGGTGACGCCGAGGAACGAGCGCGCCGGATCTTCGGGCCGGCGCCCCAACGTGGTCGTGACGGTGCGCGGGGTCGAGCCCTCGGCAGGGCTGACGAGCGTGAGCCCGAGCGGGGCGCCGACCGGCTTGGCCCGCAGCACGTCGAGCGCGTCGGAGGCCACGTTCACGGGGCGCCCGTCGACGGCCGTGACCGTGTCGCCCCTGGTGATGCCGGCGGCTGCCGCCGGCGAGCCCTCGACCACCTGCTCGACCCGGGCGCCGGTCCCCGTCTCGGTGACCCGCTCGCACACCCGGCGCAGGGCCACCACCACCGCAGCCTCCTTGGCGTCCACCATCTCCTGGCTGACCTGCTCCCGGTACTGGTCCTGGGGCGTGGTGCCGAGGATGGCGCGCTCGGGGACGATCTCGACCTCGTCGTCGAGCTGGACCACGACCCACTGCAGCGCCCGCAGGCGGGCGACGCCGACGGTGACGAACAACAGCTCGCCCTTGGGGGGGAAGCGGTGGTCCTGCGGCACCTCGACCAGGTCGTTGGTCTGGCGGGCCGACCCGGGGCTGATGGCGTAGTAGGGGATGTCGATGGTCGAGGCGGCGATGAGCGACACCATGAGGAGCACGAACAGGACGCCGAACGACGTTCCCAGCTTCCCGGGCCTGCGCCCGAGCCAGGACCAGCGCCCGGCGCGGGCCGAGGCTTCCGGCCCCGGTTGGGGTGAGCGGGCGGCGAGGGCAGCCACGTGCCTGGCCACGTCGGCCTCCCGGCCCCAGGGCAGGTCGTGGCCACCTGGGACCACCACCAGCTCGGCCCCCAGGCTGGCCGCCAGCCGCTCGGCCGCTGCGAGGGGCACCACCGGATCCGCCGAGCCGTGCACCACGGTCGCGGGCACGCCCGTCGGGGCGGGCGGGACCGACGAGTCCTCGCCGGCGGCGAAGGAGAGGAGGGCGGTGACCGGGTCGGCCCCCCCGGCCTCGGCAGCCACCGCCCGCGCCCGCAGCGCCGTCCGGTCGGGCACGACCCCCTGGGCCAGCGCCGCCGCCACCTCGGTGGCCCGATCCAGGAGCGGGCGGGCGCCCCGGGCCGGGGCCAGCACGGCCACCAGCTCGGCCGGCACCTCGAGGGGGGCCGCGGTCGGCCGGCGGGTCATGAGCAAGGTGAGCGACGCCACGGTGGACCGGTGGGCGGCGGCCATCGCCTGGGCCGCGATCCCGCCCTGGGAGGCGCCGACGACGTGGGCACGGCCCACGCCCGCGGCCGCCAGTCCGGCGGCAGCCGCATCGGCGACGGCGCCCGCGTCGTCGCCCACCCCTGGCTGCGGGGCGATCGTGACCACCTGCATGCCCTCGGCCACCAGGGCGTCGACGAACGCCGGTGGCCAGCCCAGCAGGTCGTCGGTGGCGGGGAGGAGCAGCACTGCAGGCGCGTGCGCTCGGCCGATGGCGTCCCACCGCACGGCACCAGTCGCGGTGGGCGCCACACCCGTGCGCTCCCGATCGGTGAAGGGGGTTGATGCCGGCTGTACGCTCTCGTCGACCGTGGTCACCTCGTCCGTCCACCTCGCCGCGGGCACGCAGGTTCACCGGGCGGCCGTTCTGGTCGTCAGACAGCCTGCCATGCAGCCGTCCCTCTGCCGAATCACCGGCAGCCATGCCTGCGGTGCTGCATGAGCGAGGGACCGCCGACACGAGACGACGGACCCAGCACCACGGCGCCCGCCAAGCCCAGCATCTCCGACGTGGCCGCGTGGCTGCGCCGGACGGCCGAAGAGCGGGACGAGGCCGACGTCGGGAGCACCGCGCCCGACGGTGAGGCCCCCTCGCCCGATCCGGTGCCACCGGCCCAACGGCCGTCGGGGACGACCTCCAGCGCCATGCGCCAGGCGTCCCAGCCTGGCGGTGGTGGGGCATCGGTCGCCACCGACGGTTCGGAGCCGCCGCGCCCGGATCCCGACCGGATCGAGCCCCGGGTGGAGGCCGTGGCCGGCCGAGCCGCCGAACCGCCCTCCCCACCCCGCCCCCCGGAGCACCCTCCGTCGGACGCTGACGGACCGGCGGCCCCTCCCGCGCCCGAGGCGCCCTCGGAGGACGTGACGCTCGAGGAGGTCGGCCAACACCACCCGGCCACCGGTCCCTTCGTTCTCGACGAGCGGTCGGCCGACCCCGAGAACCTCGCCGACGCCGCACCGGCTGCACCGGCTGCACCGGCTGGGCGTCCCACGGCTGAGCCCGAGGTCATCGACGCCGCACCGGCTGCACCGGCCGGGCCTCTCGCGGCCGAGCCCGAGGTCATCGACGCCGGACCGGCCGCACCGGCCAGGCCTCCCACGCCCGCGGTGGTTGCTGCTGCCACCGCGCCGCCGGCCGAACCGGTCGACGAGGCCGACCGTCCAGCCGGCGTGGAGCCCGGGAGGGCCGGCACGGCTGCGGCGCCCGGCGCCGACGACCGCGAGGCGGTTACCGCCCCCCACCCCGCGCTGGACCTCGAGACCTCGGGCACCCTCCCAGCCGACCGGGACGACGTGTTCGACGAGCTCTGGCCGCCCGACCGGACCGGTGAGGCCGCCCGGGACGACGGGTCCGGCTCGAAGGCCCCCGGGGAGCCTTCGGGGGGCCAGGACTCACCAGATCCTGAAGAGCACGCCACCGACGTCCTGGCCACCGCAGCGGTCCACGACACCGACCGGGGCCGATCGGCCCTTCGGGGGATCTGGGGAGACGTCGCCGTCGAACCTCCTGAGGCCGGCGCACCCCCCGGCCCGTCGACCCCCGCCCCCGAGCGGCCCATGGTGCCTGCGGCGTCCACGGCGCCAGGTCCGTCGACGCAGGTGCTCGAGCCACCCGACCCGGCCGAGGCCCGGCCCGAGCCGGCCGAGGCCCCGGCTGCCGAGGCGCCGGCTTCACAAGGCGACCAGTTCGACCTCGACCTGGCCCGCATGCTCGACCGGGCCCGGGCTCGTGCCCTCGCTCGCCCGACCACCGCCCAACCGAGCGATGCCGGCCGGGTCGCCATCGACGACCACCGCTACCACGACGAGGGCCGGTGGGACGACCGGCCGAACGGCTCCCAGGTCATCGTCCGGGCCCCGCAGCCCGTCCCGGTGCCGGTCGAGCTGCAGCCGGTGCCCGACGCCGCCCCCCGGACCGAGTGGGACCTCGACTCGGAGCCGACCGGCGAGGTCATCGTCGTCGACCCGCCGGTCACCGAGACCCCCGCCAGGCGGAAGGTGCCCCCCCGGACCAGCCGCCCGACGCGCCCGACCTATCCCAGGGGCCAGCTGAAGGAGCGGATCGGGATCCTGCGGCGAATCCGGGCCATGCTCGGCGTCGTCGTGGTGACCGTCCTCCTCGGCGTCGCCGCCGGCGCGGCGATCGGCGCCTTCCTGCTGTTCCTCGTCTTTGCCATCCGCAACGCCATCACCTCGGGCTGAGCGCCCGCCTCACCTCAGACGGCGGGGGTCGACACCAGGTCGGCCCGCACCACGTACCGCAGCCGAGCCGAGCCCGGCGGGTGGCAGGCGAACATCGTCAGCATCGGCGTGTCGGTGGGGTTGGCGATGTCCGTGCGATCCGGCGTGACCACGAACTTCGACGCCACCTGGTACGTGGCCTGGCGGCCCCGGGCCGTGACGAGGATCTGGTCGCCCGCCACGAGCTGGTCGATGTTGCGGAACGGCCGGCCGTGGGTGACCCGGTGCCCGGCGACCACCATGTTGCCGGCCTCACCGGCCATGGCCGAGCCCGGCCAGTGGCTGGGACCGAGGTCGATGTTCCGCAGCGTCACCCCGTGCATGAGCCGCTGCGTGAGGCCGAGCCTCGGGATCTCGATGGTGCCGATCTCCTCGATCGCCTCACGGGCGTAGGGATCGGCGGGAACGTCGATCGGGCGTGGGCGGGGGGCCTGCACCGGCGGGGGCGGGGGCGGGGCGGCCACCGCCGGCTCCAGGCGCACCTCCGGCGAGGCCGCTGCGCCCACGAAGGAGGCGCGGAGCAGCGGCGGGCTCGGTGGCCGCCCGGCGAGGTCGAGGAGCGTCATCCCGCCGAGGGTGAGGGCCGCGGCGACGGCCACCGACCACAGCCACGAGGCCGCACCGGGCCGGCGGGGTCGACCGGGCAGGGTGCTGACGTCGCCCACCGCCCCATCCTTGCAGAGCGGGAGGGGCGGAAAGGATGCGGCCAGGTCGCACGGCGACCGGCTTCGGGGACGGTGGGTACCCTCCCGGCGGTGGAGGCCCGCGAGCTCGAGGCGCTGCGAGCGGCCGCGATCGCCGGTCACGTCGGCGACGCCGCCACGGCCCGCTCGCTCGCCGCCGGACCTCACCCCGACGTGCGGGCCGCCGCCTTGGGGGCACTGGTCCGCCTCGACGACCCCGAGGTGGGGCCAGCCGTGCTCGCCGGCCTGACCGACCCGTCGCCTGGGGTCCGGCGCCGGGCCGCCGAACTGGCGGCGACGGTGCCTGCGGTTCCCGTTCCGGCCTTGCTCGAGGCGCTCGATGACCCGGAGCCGCTGGTCGCCGAGGCGGCCTGCTTCGCCCTCGGCGAGCGGGAGGACCCGTCGGCGGTGGACGCCCTGGCGGCCACGGCCGGCGCCCACGGCGACCCGCTGGTCCGCGAGGCGGCCGTGGCGGCCCTCGGCGCCATCGGCGACGAGCGGGGCCTTCCCGCCGTCCTCGCGGCAACGTGCGACAAGCCGGCGGTGCGCCGCCGAGCCGTGCTGGCGCTGGCCCCCTTCGACGGCCCCGACGTCGAACGGGCCCTCCAGCGGGCCCGCAACGACCGCGACTGGCAGGTGCGCCAAGCGGCCGAAGACCTGCTCGGCTAGTACCTGGAGCTCGGGCCCATGAACATGACCTTGAGCGTCTCGTAGGCCTCGATGCACTTGCCGGCGCCGAGGCAGACGCACTCGAGGGGGGCGTCGACCAGGTGGACCGGCACGTTCGTCTCAGCAGCCAGCCGCACGTCGAGGCCGCGCAACATCCCGCCGCCGCCGACCAGGTGGATGCCCTGGCTGATCAGGTCCTGAGCCAGCTCCGGCGGGGCCTGGCCCAGGCAGCGCAGCACCGATGCGACGATGGCACCGACCTGCTCCTCGATCGCGTCCCGCACCTCCTCCGGGGACAGGATCACGGTCTTCGGCAGGCCGCTCATCAGGTCGCGGCCCCGGACCTCGGCCTTCACCTCGTCTTCGGTGGGCGCCGCCGAGCCGATCGCCACCTTGATCTCCTCGGCCGTCCGCTCACCGATGGCGATGCCGTACTCGCGGCGGACGTAGGTCTGGATGGCCGCGTCGACGTCGAAGCTGCCCACCCGGATCGCCTCGAGGTGCACGATGCCGCCAAGCGAGATGACCGCTGTCTCGGTGGTGCCGCCACCGATGTCGACCACCATGTTGCCGAGCGGCTCGTGGATGGGCAGACCGGCCCCGATGGCCGCCGCCATCGGCTGCTCGATCAGCTGGCTGTCGGCGGCCCCGGCCCGCCGGCTGGCCTCGATCACGGCGCGGCGCTCGACCTCGGTGATGGCCGACGGCACGCAGATCAGCACCCGCGGCCGGTTGAAGCGCGACACGCCAGCCCGGCGGAGCAGCAGTGAGATCATGCGCTGGGTGATCTCGAAGTCGGTGATGGCGCCGCCTCGCAGCGGCCGCATGGCCACGATGTAGCCCGGGGTCCGCCCGATCATCTGCCAGGCCTCATGGCCCATGGCCAGCACGTCCCTGGTCTTCTCGTTCAGGGCGATCACCGTCGGCTCGTTGAGGACGATGCCCGAGCCCTTCGCGTAGACCAGGGTGTTGGCGGTGCCCAGGTCGATGGCCAGGTCCCTAGCCAAGCGACTCCCCGTCCTTGGGCGGGGTGCTCTTGCGCACCGGTGGCTGCCAGTCGGGCGCCAGCGCCTCGAGCTCGCGGTGGAACTCCTGGATCCCGTCCTCGAGCGAGGACGGCTTCTGCTCGCGGTACCAGAGGGCGCCGATCACCGCACTCGCCACCAGGAGAGCACCCAGCACGTACGCCAGGACCGTCATGGCGAGGCCACGGCGGAGGTGGCCGAGGGCACGGCCGACGGCGGCACGAGGTCGGCCGCGCCCGTGCCCCACGCCTCGGCCCCGTCACCCCAGCGCTCACGCTTCCAGATCGGCACGCTCGCCTTTGTGGCGTCGATGGCGAGGCGGGCCGCCGCGAACGCCTGGTCCCGGTGCGGCGCCGAGGCGACCACGACGACGGCGGCGTCGGTGACCTCGAGCGCCCCCACCCGGTGGAGGATGGCCAGCCGACCGACCTCGGGGTGGCGGGCCCGCACCTCGGCGGCGACGGCCGAGAGCCTGGCCGTCGCCTGCTCGGCGTAGGCCTCGTACACCAGCGAGGTGACCCCGCGACGCCCGTCGGCGTGATCGCGGACGGTACCCGTGAACGTGACCACCCCACCGCAGCCGGGGAGCACCGCCCACGCCGACGCCTCGGCCACCGGCAGCGGCTCTGACGTCAGGGCCAGCCAGTCGGCGGCCGGGGGCGGCACCACGGGCCCATGCTACGGGCTGCCTGCACAGAAACGCTCCATGCCGTTGGTCCCGTCGGCCGAGCCGACGCTCGATGCCGCTCGTCCCGTCGGCCGAGCCGACGCTCGATGCCGCTCGTCCCGTCGGCCGAGCCGACGCTCCATGCCGTTGGTCCCGTGGGCCGAGCCGACGCTCGATGCCGCTCGTCCCGTGGGCCGAGCCAGCGCTCGATGCCGCCGGTCCCGTCGGCGGAGCCGACGCTCGATGCCGCCGGTGCCCGCGGACGCGGCGGGGGACGCCGCCGGTAGCGTTCCCCCTCGTGGACGGCGACGACGACGACGCCGAGGTCGACGCACCGCTCGGCAGCCCCCTCCACCCTGACGACCGCCTGTGGCGGCACCCGTCGGAGCTGGCGTCGGCCGGGCTCCCCTCCGCCCTCCAGCCCCCCGGCCAGCCCGACCCGGCGAGCCAGCGCCGCCGCGCACGCCGGCCCCGCTCGGCCACGGCGCCGGCGGCGGCTGCTGTCGGCAGCGGCACCGTCGTGCGGCCACGTGACCGGTTGGTCCCGGTCGTGCTGGCCGGCACGGTCGGCGCCCTCCTCACCGCCGGCCTCCTGGCCCTGACGGGCTCGTTCGACCGCGGGCTGGCCCCTGCGCCTGCCGCCGGCCCGGCCACCTCGTCGACCATGGCCCTTGCCGTCCGCAGCCAGGCCGCCGCTCCGGGGGTGGCCGACCTGGCCGACCGGCTGCGGCCGTCGCTGCTGGCCCTCGCCGGCACGACCGCCGACGGGCGCCCGGCCCGCGGCACGGCCATCGCCATCCGCACCGGGCACGTCGTCACCGCCGCCCGCCTGGTCGCCGGCTCCGGCCCGCTCGAGGTGCTCGTCGAAGGCGTCGGCCGCCGCGGCACCATCGTCGGCGCCGATGCCGACACCGACCTGGCCGTGGTCGCGGTCGAGGGAGGCGGGCTGAAGCCGGTGTCCTGGGGGGCGGCCGCCGACCTGCGGCCCGGTGACCCGGCGGTGGCGGTCAGCAGCCCTCCCGGTGGCGAACCCGGGCCCACCGTCACCGCCGGCGTCGTCAGCGGCATCAACCGCACCCTGGCCGCGGCCGGCACCGAGCTCCGGGGCCTCCTCCAGGTCGACCGCCCGGTGCCCACCGAGGGAGCCGGCGGGGGCCTGGTCGACCAGGCCGGCGCCCTCGTCGGCGTCACCCTCCCGGCGGCGGCCAGTGCCCCGTTCGGCTACGCCGTGCCGGCCGAGGTGGCCAAGGACGTGGTCCGCCAGCTGCTCGCCCGCGGTCGCGTCGCCCGTGCCTGGCTCGGCGTCGAAGGCGGTGACCGCGGGGTGAGCGGGGGTGCCGTGGTGCAACGGGTCAGGCCGGGCAGCCCGGCGGCGGCCGCCGGGCTCCTCGAGGGTGACGTCGTCACCGCGATCAACGGCAGGACCATCCCGAGCATGGGGATGCTCCTCCTGGCCCTGCGCCTCCACCAGCCCGGCGAGACCGTCCGCCTCCTCGTGGTCCGGGCCGGCCGCCAGGTCGAGGTCCTGGCCACACTGGCCGACCGAGCCTGACGCTCCGCGCCAGCCGGCCTCAGCGCCGGCGGGCGCTGCGAACCGCCCGGGCCAGCAGGACCGCCAGCGTGAGGAGCACCCCGCCCAGCAGCGCGGCGGTGCCGGCGAGGAGCAGCTGTTGGCGGCGGTGGGGCGACAGGGACGCCAGCGTCGAGCAGCTCGTCGTGGCCACCAGGGCCTCCTCGGTGGTGTAGGCCGGCGACCAGCCCAGGGCGCGGAGGCGGTCGGCGGCCACGACCCACGGGTGGGTGGCGTAGGAGTCGGCCTCAGGCGGTGTGACGCCCACCCCGACCGCCCACAGCAGGTGGCGGGCCGGGGCCAGCAGGCGGGGGGGCACCTTCGGGGGCGGGAGCAGCGTGCCGGCCAGGGCCGCCGCCTCGTCGTCGCGGATCCACCCCTCGGGCGCCACGTTGAGGAGACCGTCCACCGGGTCGACCGCCGTCGCGCAGAGGACGACGGCGGTCGCCACGTCCTCGACGTGGACGAACTGGACCGGGCGGGTCTCGCCCGCCGGGCGGGGCCCCGACAACCCGCCCAGGGCGCGGGGCAGGAACCCCCCATCGCTGGGGGCGACCACCAGGGCCGGGCGCAGGACCGCAGCAGCCCGGTCCGCATGGCCGTCGCGCCACTCGGCCACCAACCGCTCGGCCTCGGCCAGCTCGGCGGCCCACGCGAAGGAGGGGTCGGGCCGCACCGGAGCGTCCTCGGTGAGCGGCACGTCGTTGTCGGCCGCCGCCCCGTAGACCACGGCGCTCGACAGGTGGACCACCCGGTTCACCCCGGCGGCATCGGCCGCCGCGAGGGCCTCGCGCAGCGCCGCCAGCCGGCTGGCCGCGCCGGCCGGCTCGGGCTCGGGGCAGGGGCCGACGGCCAACGAGACCAGGCATCCAACGCCGGCCAGGGCCAGCGGCTGGCCGGGGACCACCTCGGCCACGGCTGCCTCGCCACCCAAGCCACCGACCACCAGCGCGCCGAGGGCGGTCGTCGACCCGGTGACGGCGAAGGCAGCCATGCAGGCTTACAGTGCCACGTCATGTCCGTGCCCGGTCCGTTCGGCGGCTTCGGCTTCGATCCCGCCGCCTTCGGCCGGATGTTCGCCGAGTCCGGGCCGGTCAGCTGGGAGCTGGCCCGCTGGATGGTCAGCCAGGGCGCCGGCCCCCAGGCGAACGTCGACCCGCTCCGTCGGATGCGCCTCGAGGAGCTGCTGCGGGTGGCCGAGCTGCAGGTCGGCGACGTGACCGGCCTGGCCACCGCACCCAGCGGCCACACCCTCTCAGTCGAGGCGGTCTCACCGGCCGGCTGGGCCGAGGCGACCATCGACGACTACAAGACCCTCCTCGAGCGGCTGGCGCAGTCGCTCGCCGCACTCGGCAGCGCCGAGCCGCCCAGCGTCGACCTGCCCCCGGGCGCCGAGGCTCTCGGGCCCCTGTTCGCCCAGCTGCCGAAGATCCTCGGCCCGATGATGATGGGCATGCAGTCCGGCATGCTGCTCTCCCAGCTCTCGTCGCGGGCGTTCGGCCCCTACGAGCTGCCCATCCCCCGGCCCCGGCGCAGCGCCCTGCTGCTGGTGCCGCATGCCATCGACACCTTTGCCAGCAGCTGGAGCCTGCCCCAGGACGACGTGTCCCTCTGGGTGTGCGTCGACGAGGTCGCCCACCACGCCGTCCTCTCCCTCCCCCACGTGCAGCGGGCGGTCACCGACCTGCTCCTGCAGCACGCCGGCGGCTTCCGGGCCGACGGGATCGACCTCGAGTCCCGCCTCGGCGGCATCGACCCCAACGACCCCGAGTCCATCCAGTCACTGCTCGGCGACCCGGAGGCGGTCCTCGGCGCCGTCCGCACCGAAGAGCAGGAACGGCTCCGGCCCAGGATCGACGCCCTCATCGCCGCCATCGAGGGCTACGTCGACCACGTCGTCGACGTCGTCGGCCACCGCCTCATCGCCTCGTACCCCTCGCTCACCGAGGCGCTCCGCCGGCGGCGGGTCGAGGAGAAGCCCAGCGACCGCTTCGTCGACCACCTGCTCGGCCTCGAGCTCACCGACGCCCAGTTCGCCCGCGGCCGCGGCTTCGTCCACGGCATCGTCGAGCGGGGCGGCGACGACGGCCTGGCCCGCCTGTGGTCCAACGAGGCCCACCTCCCCACCCCCGCCGAGATCGACGCCCCCGGCCTCTGGCTCGCACGCATCGATCTTTGACCAGGGGGAGGGCCAAAGCCCCTCCCCCCGGACCCCTCCCCCGGGGGAGGCCCCCCTCCCCCCTCCGCCGCGACTCTGCTGACCACACGGCTGTCGGGCCGGGGGACCCGGCCCTCATGCGACCCGATCATGCGGCGGTTTGGCTCCTGGTCACTGACGCTGGTCGCTGACCGGCCTCTAGTCGAGGTCGACGATCTGGGTTTGTTGGATCTTTGCTTCGATCAGGTCAACGACCGCCAGGGTGTGGTGGGGCTGGGTGCGCTTGTCGGTGGGGCTGCCGGGGTTGAGGAGGCGCTGACCGCGGCCGGCGGCGTCGACCGGGATGTGGCTGTGGCCGAACACCACCAGGTCGCACGCCGGGAACCAGCGGGACAGCCGGCCCTCGCGGCCGGTGCGGGCCCCGCTGTCGTGGACCATCCCGACGCGCACACCCTCGAGCTCGAGCTCCAGGCGCTCCGGCAGGTCGAGGCCGGTGTCGTTGTTGCCGAGGACGGCGTGGACCGGCGCCAGCTCGGCCAGCTCGTCGAGGAACCACCGCTCGAGCACGTCACCGGCGTGAAGGACGGCGTCCGCCTGGCGCAGGTGCTCGAGGGCCGCCGCCGGCAGCACCTTCCGCCCGCCGCGGCGCACGTGGGTGTCGGAGAGGACGACGACCCTCACCGGAGGTCCGGAGGCGACGGCGGCAGCGGCACCTCGACCGTGGAGGCGACCGGCAGCTCGGTGGTGGCCGCCGCTGGGGGCGCGGCTGG
Organism: Acidimicrobiales bacterium; assembly: GCA_030448245.1. Classification (GTDB taxonomy): domain Bacteria; phylum Actinomycetota; class Acidimicrobiia; order Acidimicrobiales; family JAUJNH01; genus JAUJNH01. The sequence continues at coordinate 434,844 of JAUJNH010000002.1, read as the reverse complement.
CGCCGGCGGCCGCGGCTCGGCCGACGGCGGTGGCGGCTCGGGCGACGTCGCCGGGCCACCTGGCTCCCCGCGCTCCACGGCCAGTCGAGCCGCGTTGCCGCCCTGCTGCGCCGCTCGAGCCCGGCGCTGGGCGACCAGCTCGAGGCCGTAGGCCACCGCCCCGCCGGTGGTCAGGAACGCCACGACGAGGCCGCCGACCGGGCGGGAGAACGCGAGGAGCACCGGCAGCAGGGCGCCGACGACCCAGACCAGCTGGAAGCACGACTCGAAGCGGGCGAAGGCCCGGCCCTGGACGGCGTCGGGGTTGTCGCGCTGCACCAGCGAGTCGAACGCCAGCCGGGCGGCCGCTGCGGCAGCCGCGACCACAAAGGCGAGCACCGCAGCCATGGCCACCCCGGCGGTCTGCCACACCAACAGGCCGGTGGCGGCCACGCCCACCAGCGCCCCCAGCACGATGTGCTCCTCGCGTGCCACCGACCGGAACCGGGGGGCCAGGAAGGAGCCGAGCAGGGAGCCGACGGCGCTGGCCGCCACGGCCAGACCGAGCCAGACGTTCGGCACCCCGTCGCGCCGGAACGAGAAGGCGATGTGGAAGGCGAGGAAGCCGACCACGCCCCGCAGCACCCCCATCGCCGTGGCCGCCCGCACGATCCCGGGGGCGAACAGGCCCGCCTTCGACGGCTCGCCGCCGCCCGGCGCGGCGGCCCGCTCGGCTGCCTCGCGCCGGGCCGGCTCGGGATCGGCCGACGCACCGTCACCGCGGTGGTCGACCAGGGTGACCGAGGCGAGGGCTCCGGCGCCGAAGACCACTGCGGCCAGCCGCAGCACCCAGCCCGGCCCGAGGAACGGCAGCTTCAGGACGAGCGCGGCCGGCAGGGCAGCCACCAGCCCGGCCAGCGCGGCCAGCACGGCCAGTCGGCTGTTGGCCCGCACCAGTTCCTCGTCGCGGGCCACGGTGGCCTTGACCAGCGCCGCCTTGGCCACCCCGTGGGCCCTCGACAGCACGAGCAGGCAGAACACGAGTGGGAACAGGGCCAGGCCCTGCACCGCCTCGGCCGCGAACATGGCCAGGACGGCTCGCCCGGCCGCTGCCCCCAGTGCCATGCGCCGGCGCCCGCTGGCCCTCCGGTCGATGAAGGGCCCGAGGAACGGCGCCACCACGGCGAACGGCGCCATGGTGAGGACCAGCGACAGCGCCACCTTGCCCCTCGCCTCGCTGGGGCTGAGGTTGAAGAACAGCGACCCGGCCAGGGCGACCGTGACGAAGGTGTCGCCGGCGACCGACAGCACGTGGAGCCGGGCCAGCCGCACGAAGGGCGACGCCTCGAGCGACACCCGCCCCTCGGTTCCCGGGCGGATGGGCGGCTGCAGCGGCCGCCAGCCGCCCGAGGCCTGCATGACGGGCCAAACCTACCCGTCGGCCCACCCGCGGCCGGCCCCGCGCCGGTTGCGCCGGAGGACCAGCACGTGCCGTCCCCCAGGTTCGGGCCGGCCCACCTCGTGCAGGGGGCGGGCCTCGCCCCCCGGCCGGGGCCCGCGGAGAAGGGCGAGGTGGCCCGGCCCCGCCTGCCAGCGGGCCAGCTCCTTCGTGCCGGCGCGGTCGGCCACCACCCGGAGCTCTGCCGACCCGGAGAGCGTCACCACCGCCACGAAGCCCTCGTAGAAGCTGTTGTCGCGGTGCGGGCTGATGCCGTCGCCCGGGCCGTACCGGGTGGTGGCCGCCTCGTCGGGAACCCACCGGGCTCCGGCGCCGGCGGCGGCCCGCCCGAGCCGCTCGGCCAGCGCCTCGAGGACGGGCCGGCCCGCCACCTCGCAGACCGCGGCTGCGCCGCCCTGGCGGACCGGGCCGGGCGCCGGTTCCAGGGGCTCCAGGACGAGGTCGGCCACCGAGGCGGCGAGGGCGTCGAGCTCGGTCGGGCTGACCGCCCCGTCGACGCTGGCCCATCCCAGCCGCTCGCAGCTGGCGAAGGCCGCGGCGAGCCGATCTGGCATCGCGGTCAGGGGGTGGGCGCCGCCGCCGGGCTGGCGGCGCTCTCGAACTTGTAGCCCAGGCCCCGGATGGTGGTGATGCGCCGGGGCGCCGCCGGATCGTCCTCGATCTTGGCCCGCAGCCGCTTGACGTGGACGTCCAGCGTCTTGGTGTCGCCCACGTAGTGGGGCCCCCAGACCCGGTCGATCAGTGTCTCGCGCGTCAGGACCCGCCCGGCGTTGGCGAGCAGCAGCTCGAGCAGCTCGAACTCCTTGAGGGGCAGGGTGACCATCTGGCCGCGGACCGACACCTCGTGGCGCTCCGGGTCGAGGCGCACGTCGCCGACGACGAGGACGTCGACGGGACCGTCGCCCTCTTCGGTCACGGGGGCCCGCCGCAGCACCGCCCGCATGCGGGCCACCAGCTCGCGCAGCCGGTACGGCTTGGTGACGTAGTCGTCGGCCCCCACCTCGAGCCCCACGACCGTGTCGATCTCGGCGCCCTTGGCCGTCACCATGATGATGGGCACCCGGCTCCGGGCCCGCATCTCGCGGCAGACGTCGATGCCGTTGACCTTGGGGAGCATCACGTCGAGCAGCACGAGGTCGGGGCGCACGGCGTCGAACACGTCGAGGGCCTCAGCGCCGTCCCGGGCCACCTTCACGAGGAAGCCCTCGCGCTTGAGCCCCACGACGAGGGCTTCGACGAAGGAGGCCTCGTCCTCGACGACGAGCACGGTGGGCAGCGGTTCGGCCATGGCGGTCCTCGCGTCAGCCCGCCGCCTGGGCGGGCGCCCGGGGCGGGGCGGGCGGGGCGGGCGGGCTGGCGGGTGGGCCGGGCGGGAGGGTGAGCGTGAAGGTGGTGCCCTCGCCCTCGCGTGAGACGACATGCACCTCGCCGCCGTGGTTGTGGGCGATGTGGCGCACGATGGACAGGCCGAGCCCGGTGCCCCCGGTGTCGCGAGCCCGAGCCCGATCCACGCGGTAGAAGCGCTCGAAGATCCGCTCCAGGTCGCGGGTCGGGATGCCCACCCCGTGGTCCTCGACGGCCAGCGCCACGAGGCCGTCCTCGAGCCAGGCCGAGACCCGCACGACCGAACCCTCGTCCGAGTACTTCACGGCGTTCTCCAGCAGGTTGTCGAGGGCGTTGACCAGCTGGCGCCGGTCGCCCAGCACCGTGAGCATCGGGGTGATCTGGGCGACGTCGAGGAGGATCCCCTGGTGGTCGGCGGCGGTGCGGATCCGGTCGGCAGCCTGGTCGACGAGGAGGTGGACCGGCACCGGTTCCCGAACCGGGGTCTCCTCGGCCTCGATGCGGGACAGGTCGAGGAGGTCGTCGATGATCTGGCCGAGGCGGAGCGCCTCGCGCTGCATGCTGGCGGTGAGGCGCCGGAACTCCTCGACGTCGACGGCATCCTCGAGCGCCTCGGAGAGGAGGCTGAGCGCGCCCACCGGCGTCTTCAGCTCGTGGCCGATGTTGGCCACGAAGTCGCGGCGGACGGCGTCGAGCCGCCGCTTCTCGCTCACGTCCTCGACCATGGCGACGGCACCGACCACGCTGCCCCCGGCGCGGAGCGGGCGGGCCGACAGCACCAGCGTGCGGCGGGGCGGTCCCCACAGCTCGAGCGGCTCCTCTCCCTGCTGGCCGGCGATGGCCCGCCCGAGCAGGTCGACCAGCGTCCGCTCGACCAGGGCGTTGCCGTGGCGGGCCCCGGCGTACGCCTCGGCGCTGGCGTTGCGGAAGACGATCTCGCCGTGCTCGTCGGCCAAGACCACGGCCTCGCTCACGTGGCCGAGGGCGACGGCCAGCCGGCTGCTGTGGGCGGCCGCCGCCTGCTGTTCGGCCGCACAGGCCGCGACCGCTGCCTCGAGCCGGGTCAGCGCCGCCGCCACCCCGTCGCCGCCGGTGGCGGGACGGCCGTCGAGCCGGGCCGCCAGCTGCTCGATCAGGGTCGACAGCCTGCTGCCTCTCAGCATCTCAGCATCCCCACGACCCCCACGGTAGGGAACCCGACGCCCCAAGGGAGCGGCGCTCGCGTCACCGGCTGGTCACCCGGTCGCCGACCAGCGTGGCCAGCCGCTCGACCACGTCGTCGCCAGTGCCGTCCACCTCGCCGATGCCGCTGAGCACGGTGACGGTGGCGAAGCCCTCGATCAGGAGGGCGTGATCGGTGCCGGGCGCAGGATCGAGCGCCGGCGGCACCAGCTCGAGCCGGAGGCGGCCGTCGGCGTCGACCTCGGGCCGAGGCGAGCGGGCGCCGCCGGGGGCCCCCCGCCCCAGCGTGGCCGGCCGCACACCCCGCACCTCGTCGAGCGAGCAGTTCGGGACGTTCAGGTTCAGCATGGCGACCGCGTCGGCGCTCTCGGGGGGCGGCAGCTCGGCCAGCGCTTCGACGGCGGCGGCTGCCAGCGCCGCCGCGGTCGACCAGTGCTCGCGGACCCTGGGGCTCAGGCCCACCTCGCCCACCTGGGCCGTGGCCGCGTCGAGGCTGACGGCGACGCCCGGGAGGCCGCCGTTGCCGCCGGTCAGCACGGCGCCGACGGTGCCCGAGTGGATCACGCCCCGCCCGGTGTTCCAGCCCGGGTTGATGCCGCTCACGATGCCCTGGAACCCGGCGCCGAACGCTCCGGTGCGCAGGGCGAGCAGCACGCACAGGGCCGGGGGGCCGTCGACCGCCCAGGCCGAGCCCTGCCAGCCGTCGCGCTCGACCGGGGATGCGGCCACCCCCTCACCAGGAAGGATGAAGCCGATGGCCGCGCCGGAGCCGCTGCGCTCCTCGGCCGGCGCCACCACCACGACCTCGTGGCCGGCGTGGCGCAGGCCGTCGGCCAGGGCCCACAGCCCCGGCGAGGGGACCCCGTCGTCGTTGGTGACCAGCAGCTTCATCAGCGCACCGTCAACCGGGCGGCGACGAGGCGGGCCACCGTCGACAGCCCGAGGACCAGGACGATCAGCGTGAGCGCCGCCCCCCAGGCCCGGTCGATGGCCGCCGGGAAGCCGGCCTGGGCGTTGGAGAAGATCTGGGTCGAGAGGGCGGCGTTGGGGCCGCCCAGCGACCAGTTGTACTGGCGAGAGGCGCCGATCGTGAACAGCAGCGGGGCCGTCTCGCCCGCGGCCCGGGCCACGGCCAGCAGCGCACCCGAGGTGATGCCGGGCAGGGCGGCTGGGAGGACGACGGTGAGGATCGTCCGGCTCTTCGACGTGCCGAGGGCGTAGGCCGCCTCGCGCAGCTCGTTGGGGACCAGGCGCAGCATCGCCTCGGTCGAGCGGATGACGATCGGGAGCATGAGGCAGGCGAGGGCCAGCCCGCCGGCCAGCCCCGACAGCCCGCCCTGGCCCCGCCGCAGGACGAAGACGGTGAAGATGAACAGGCCCATCACGATCGAGGGCACACCGGCCATCACGTTCGAGAGGAACCGGACCAGGCCGGCCACCGGGTTCGACCCGCCGTACTCGTGCAGGTACACCGCCGCCAGGATCCCGAGGGGAACCGAGAGGAGCGTGGCGAAGCCGGTGATGACCAGGGTCCCGGCGATGGCCGGACCGATCCCGCCCCGGGCCCGCCGCACCTGGGCCGGCAGCTCCTCGGTGAGGAACGCGGCGTCGACCACGCCCAGCCCCTTCGACAGCACGTACCACAGGACGAAGCCCAGCGGCACGAGGGCGAAGGTGAGGGCGACGTAGATCAGAACGGTGGCCAGCGCGTTGCGGAGCCGCCGTCCGGGCGATATCGACGACCGGTTGAGCGACCCCCGGGTCGCCGCGGCCTGGGCCGAGGCGGCCACCTCAGCCCGCCTTCCGGCCGGCTCGGGACACGATGGCCGTGGCGGCCAGGTTCACCAGGATCGTCATGCCGAACAGCACCACGCCCAGGCCGATGAGCGCCGACCGCCAGGTGCCCGTGGCCTCGCCGAACTCGTTGGCGATCCTCGCCGCCAGCGCGTCACCCGAGGCGAACAGCCGCAGCCCCGTCTGCGCCCCGGCGCCGATCACCAGGGCGGCGGCGATCGTCTCGCCCATGGCCCGGCCGAGCCCCAGGAGCACGGCCCCGATCACCCCGGCTCGTGAGTGGGGGAACACCGCCCCGCGGATCATCTCCCACCGCGTGGCGCCCAGCGCCAGCGCCGCCTCCTTCTGGCCTCGGGGCGTCGTCTCGAACACGTCGCGGGTGATGGAGGTGATGATCGGGGTGATCAGCAGGGCCAGGATGAACCCGGCGGTGAGGAACGACTTGCCGTTGAACGGCTCCTCGAAGGCACCTCCGAGGCCGGGGATGGCGCTGAGCGGCGAGCCGATCGCCTCGTAGAAGCCAGGAGCGCGCACGGCCAGCACGCTCACCCCCCACAGCCCGAACACCACCGACGGCACGGCGGCCAGCAGGTCCATCACGAACGTGGTGACCCTGCGCACTGGGGCAGGGGCCAGCTCGGTGATGAACAGCGCGATCCCGATCGACGCCGGCACCGCGAAGACCAGGGCGATGAACGAGACGAAGAACGTGCCGAAGACGAACGCCCACGCTCCGAACGCCCCCTCGTTGGGGGCCCACCTGGCGCTGGTGACGAACCCGAGGCCCTCCTCCTGGAACGCCGGCAGCGCCTCTTTGGTGGTGGACCAGGCGATGAGGCCGAGGACGACGAGCACGGTGAGGCTGGCCGCCAGGCTCAGGAGGCGGAAGGCGTCGTCGGCCCGGCGCGAGCCACGGCGGGCGAGGCGGCGCTCGGCCGGAGCCACGGCGGGCGACGTGCTCATCGTTCCAGCCTGACCCGCTCAGCCCGCCGCGACCACGATCGAAGCGACCGCAGCCCCTGCCTTCTCGGCGAACGACGGGGGCAGGGCGGCGTACTCGTTCTCCTCGGCCAGAGCGGTGCTGGACGAGGGTGCGACATGAGCGGTGCCTCCTGGACCGGGCGCCCAGGACGGGCTCCCACCTGAACGTAGGGCGGATCGATGGCGACCACCTGGTGCCCGGGTGAACGCAAGGTGAACCAGCGGCGAACACTCTGCGGAGCCGGGGCCGACGGTCGGATCTGGTGTCTCCTGTTGTTGCCTGACGCCGGACCAGCCGACGATGCTGTGCCCGTGGCTCCCCCCGACACCAGCGCTGCCCTCACCACCCGCCCCGAGGTGCGCAGCACGGCGACGGTGGACGGCCCGGCCGAGGATCGCGCCTCGACCGAGGTGTTCCGGGCCACGGACCTGAACTTCTACTACGGCAGCTTCCGCGCGCTGTCGGAGGTCAGCCTGACCGTCCGCCAGCGCGAGATCACCGCCCTGATCGGCCCCTCGGGGTGCGGCAAGAGCACCTTCCTGCGCTGCTTGAACCGCATGAACGACCTGATCCCGGGCGCCCGGCTCGACGGGTCGCTCACCTACTACGGCGAGGACCTGTACGGCCCGGGTGTGGATCCCATCGAGGTGCGACGGAGGATCGGGATGGTCTTCCAGCGGCCCAACCCGTTCCCGAAGTCGATCTACGACAACGTGGCGTTCGGGGCCAAGGTCAACGGGTTCAAGGGCAACATGGACGACCTGGTCGAGGAGAGCCTGCGGGGCGCCGCCCTGTGGGACGAGGTGCACAACAAGCTGAAGCACAGCGCCCTCGGCCTGTCGGGCGGGCAGCAGCAGCGGCTGTGCATCGCCCGCACCATCGCGGTGAAGCCCGAGGTGATCCTGATGGACGAGCCCTGCTCGGCCCTCGACCCGATCGCCACCCTCCGCATCGAGGACCTGATGGGCGAGCTCAAGAAGGAGTTCACGATCGTCATCGTGACCCACAACATGCAGGAGGCCGCCCGGGTCTCCGACGTCACCGCCTTCTTCACGGCCAAGGCCGACGACACCACCGGCCAGCGCACCGGCCTCCTGGTCGAGGTCGACGCCACCGAGAAGCTCTTCACCAACCCCAACGACCAGCGCACCGAGGACTACATCGCCGGCCGCTTCGGCTGAGCGCCTCAGCCTCCGCTACGGGGGCGGGACGTAGGTGGCCGTGGCGAAGCGCCCCTCCTTGCCCTCGAAGACCCAGGTCGAGCCCTTCTGGCACCGGGGGGAGCGGCCGAGGCCCAGGCCGTCCGAGCTGTCGAGCACCTCGAGCACCTTCGGGATCAGATCGCCGTGGGTGCACAGGACGAGCGCCTCCTCGGCCCCGGGCAGCGTGGCGCCAGATCGGGCCAGCTCGACCGCCTCGTCCGGGTCGCGCCCCTCGGCAAGCGTCGCCGACACCTCGAGGCTGAGCCCCAGGGTGGCCGCGAGCGGGGAGAGCGTCTCGATGCAGCGCAGCGACGGGCTCGACACCAGGCGGCCGACCGGGAAGCGGTCGCCGAGGACGTGCACCAGCCCGGAGGCCTGGCGGCGCCCCTTCGGCGACAGGGGGCGCAGCTCGTCAGGCTCCGACCAGCTCGAACGGGCCAGCGCCTCGGCGTGACGGACGAGGAGCAGGGTCACGCCTGCGCCCGCCCGGCCGAGAGCGCCCCGGGCAGCGCATCGAGCACGCCGACGTCGCGCTGGTAGGTGAGGCGGCGGGCGGCAGCGGGCAGCGGCAGCCAGGCCACCTCGTCGACCTCGTGGTCGAGGCGCCCCTCACCGGCCACGATCGACATGGCCCAGTAGCGCACCACCTTGTCGCGGCCCCGGTGGTCGACATAGCGCTGGCTGGGCAGCTGTGGGCCGAGCGAGCAGGAGAAGCCGGTCTCCTCGGCCACCTCCCGCCGGGCGCAGTCCTCGTCCGTCTCACCGTCGTCGCACTTGCCCTTGGGCAGGCTCCAGTCGTCGTAGCGGGGGCGGTGCACGAGGAGCACCTCGATGCCGCCGTCGGAGCCGTGGCGCCAGACCGCGCCGCCGGCTGCCCGCACCACGCTCACGCCAGCCACCTCCGCAGCTTCTTGGCCGACGCCGCCTCCCACGCGGCCCGCCACCCCCGGATGGCCTCGCCGGCCGCCCGCTGCTGCACCGCCGTCAGCAGGCCGGCCGAGAAGGCAGTGCCCGCGGCGTTTGGGCCCGTCAGCCCGATCGCCCTCGAGCGCAGCCACACCTCGGCGACGGCGGCGTCCTGCAGCTCGCCCAGCACCTCCTGGATGCCGGCCACCGCCGAGGCCAGCTGCTTGGCGTCCTTCCCGCACACCTCGATCGCAGCCTCGCAGGCGTAGCGGCACCGCTTCGCCTTTTTGCGCACCTCGTGCAGCGGCTCGGTCTCGGCGTCGTCGCCGGCCTCGTCCACCGCCCCGGCCAGGTGGCGCCACGCCTTGCCGACCAGCCGGGGCACGACGTCGGCGGCCCGCTCCTCGGCCTCCGCGGTGAGGGGCGGCATCTGGCTCGCCGCGACCAGCTGGTCGAGGAGGGCGACGTAGCGGGAGGTGCTCAGTGCAGCAGCGGCCCGGGCGCCCGCCCGCTCGCGCTCCTCCTCGAGGGTGTGCAGGAGGGCGGCGGCGGCGGCGCCGTCGGCCCGGCCCAGCTCCGCCGTCTGGCGCCGCAGTCGATCCAGCAGCACGTCGGCGTCGCGAGCGGCTCCGAGCTCGCCGGCCAGCCACCCCAGCTCGGCGCGCACGTCGGCCACCCAGCCCCGGTCGAGCAGCGGCCGGAAGGTGGCGAGGTCGCTGCGGAGGCGCCGGGTGGCGACCCGGGCCTGGTGGACGTCCTCGTCGTCGCCGCCCAGCCGCACGCCGGGGTCGTGGGCCACCAGCCGGCGGGTCCCAGCGGCGATGGCCGCCTTCACCACCGCGCCGGCGGGGTCCTTGGGCCGCACCTCACCCACCTCGACGTCAGGGGGGCCAAGCGCACGGGGGCCCAGGGCCCGGGCGATCTTCGGGGTCGGGTCCGGCGGCCCTGCGCCGGCCTCGCGCAGGCGCTCCACCACGAGGGGCAGGAGGTCCACGCCGGCGTTGTCGCCCGGAGCCAGCTCGACCTCGATCTCCCGGAAGCTGGCCGCCACCTCGTCGCCGTCCATCAGTGACACCTCGTCGTCCGAGACCTCGAGCGCGACCCGGCCGTCGGAGTCCAGGACGTGGCGGCGGCTGCGCCTGGTGACGAGCCGGGCCACCGGCTCGAGCGGGCGGCCCCGGCTGGTGGCCGTCACCAGCGCCACGGCCTCGGCCGGCGGCGTGTCGTCCGGACCAGGGAAGGCCACCTCGGAGCGGCTGAGGGGCGCCGAGTCGCCGCCTCGGCCGGCGGCCACCGGCAGCTTCACGGTCCAGCCCCGCTCCGAGCCGTCACCCGCCGAACGGTGGCGCAGGCTGAGGCCGGCCCGGGTCAGCCGCAGGTCCGGGGTGTCCCAGTAGGTGGCCGTCAGGGTCCGCTCGCCCCGGTCGACCACCGACAGCGCAGCCGCCGCCCCATCGCCCGCCTCACCCGCCTCCAGGTCGGGCAGCACGAAGGCGGCAGGGGCGCCAAGCTTCACCTCGTCCTCGGCCACCTTCTGCGGGGAACCCATCGGCTTCATCTTGCCCGAGGGACGTGCAACCTACCGACTCGAGGGTCCCGACCCGTCGCCGTCCGGCTCCGGCGGGTTGGTCGGCGGGGCGATCTCCTCGCGCCGGCGGCGGGCCCGGCGCTGGGCCTTCTCGGCCAGGACGACCTGGGCGTTCGACGGGTGGTCGGGATCGGCCGGTTCAACCCGCTGCCACCGCCCGTCGGGCCCCAGCGTCCACGACAGGCTGTCGTCGGCCAGGTTGACCTCCAGGACCCGGGCCAGCCGCTTCCGGGCCTCGTGCTCGTCGACCTGCACGCACACCTCGACCCGCCGGTCGAGGTTCCTCGGCATCATGTCGGCCGAGCCGATGAGGTAGCGGACCGGGCGGTCCTCGCCGTGACCAAAGGCGTAGATGCGGGAGTGCTCGAGGAACCGACCGACGATCGACTTCACCCGGATGCGCTCGCTGAGCCCGGTGACGCCGGGGCGCAGGCAGCAGATCCCCCGGACGATGAGGTCGATGTCGACCCCGGCCTCGGAGGCGGCGTAGAGGGACTCGATGATCTTGGGGTCGACCAGGCTGTTCAGCTTGAAGACGATCCGGGCCGGCCGGCCGTCACGGGCCGCGTCGGCCTCGGCCCCGATCAGCTCGACGAGCCGGCTGCGAAGCGTGGTGGGGGCCAGGAGGATCTTGCGGTATCGGGTCTGGCGGCTGTAGCCGGTGAGGAGGTTGAACAGGTCGGTGAGGTCGGCGCCCAGGTCGGGGTCGCACGACAGCAGGCCGAGGTCCTCGTAGATCCGCGCCGTCTTCGAGTTGTAGTTCCCGGTGCCGATGTGGACGTAGCGGCGGATGCCGTCGGGCTCCTGGCGCACCACCAGCGCCGTCTTCGAGTGCGTCTTCAGCCCCACCAGGCCGTACACGACGTGGACGCCCGCCTGCTCGAGGGCTCGGGCCCACGCCACGTTGGCCTGCTCGTCGAAGCGAGCCTTCAGCTCGACCAGGGCGGCCACCTGCTTGCCCCGCTCGGCGGCCCGGATCAGCGACTTCACGATCGGGCTGTCCGACGAGGTGCGGTACAGGGTCTGCTTGATGGCCAGGACGTCGGGATCGAGCGCCGCCTGCTGGATGAACGCCTCGACCGACGCCCCGAAGCTCTCGTAGGGGTGGTGGACCAGGACGTCTCGCTCGCGGATGACGGCGAACACGTCGACTGGCTCGGCGTTGTCGGACGCCAGCCGGAGGGGGGTGGCCGGGACGTGGGGCGGGTCCTTCAGGTCGGGCCGGTCGAGGGCGTACAGCGCGAACAGGCCCGACAGGTCCAGCGGGCCCGGCACGTCGTAGAGGTCGTCGGGGTGCAGCTCGAGCTCGCGCACCAGCAGCTCGCGCACCTCGTCGGTCATCGACGGCTCCACCTCGACCCGCACGGCGCGGCCGAAGCGGCGGCGGCGCAGCTCGATCTCGACCAGGGCCAGGAGGTCCTCGGCCTCCTCGTCCTCGAGGGTGAGGTCGGCGTTGCGGGTGACGCGGAAGGCGTGGTGCTCGACCACGTCCATCCCGGGGAAGAGCTGGTCGAGGTGGACGGCGATCACCTGCTCGAGGGGCACGAAGCTGGCCCGGGGGCGGCGGCCGCCATCCTCCTCGGCACCGGAGCCGGCGTCGGGCACGGCCACGAACCGGGGCAGCAGCGGCGGCACCTTGACCCGGGCGAAGCGGCGCTGGCCGCTGCTGGGGTCGGCCACGATGGCGGCCAGGTTCAGGGACAGGTTGGAGATGTACGGGAAGGGGTGGCTGGGGTCGACGGCCAGCGGCGTGAGGACCGGGAAGATCCGGTCGTGGAACACGTGGTCGAGGGCCGCCCGCTGCGCCTCGCCCAGCTGGTCCATCCGCACCACCTCGACCCCCTGCTTGGCCAGGCGGGCGGTCACCTCCTCGTAGGCGGCCACATGCCGCTCGACGAGGCCGACCAGGGTGGTGCGCACCTCCTGCAGCTGCTGACCGGGGGTCCGGCCGTCGGGGCTGGGGAACCCGACGTCGGCCGCCACCTGGTCCTTCAGGCCGGCCACCCGCACCTGGAAGAACTCGTCCAGGTTGTTGGCGAAGATGGCCAGGAACTTGGCCCGCTCGAGGAGCGGGAGCCCGGGATCCTCTGCCTGGCACAGCACCCTGGCGTTGAAGTCGAGCCAGGAGACCTCGCGGTTGAGGTACCGCTCGCCGCTCGGCCGCAGCGCCGCCTCATGCTCGGCCTGCGGCATGTCGGCCGCCTCGGCCGCCAGGGGTGAGAGCCTCGTCTCGACCGCCAGCTCGTCGGTGTCGGTCACGGGACCGAGGCTAGGGCCGGGATCAGCCTTCGGGCACCCCGAGGTCCCACTCGAGGTACAGGGCCTCCCGCTCGGCGTCCTTGACCACCCGCTCGCGGTTGCGGCGGAACTGAGGGTCGTGGGGCGGGAGGAGCAGCAGACGGGCGTTGACCCGCTGGCGGAACTCGTCGATGGCCTTGCGGTCCCCGGAGACGCCCTGGACGTCCCAGTGCGGGGCGACCGGGCCGAGGTAGACGATGCGCACCTGGCCGCGCGGCAGCTGGTTCTCCGACAGCATCGACATGGCGGCGACCCTACTTCTGGCCGAGCTCCGCCTGGAGCGACTGCCGCTTGCCCTCGCGGACGATGTCGATCTTGAGCTTGTCGCCCGGCTTCTTCGAGCGGATGATCCGGCTGACGTCGGCCACCGACGCCACCGGCGCGCCGTCAAAGGCGACGATCACGTCGTTGACCAGGACACCCGCCCGGTCGGCCCCCGAGCCGGGCTCGACGGTCTGGACGACGGCCCCGCGGTCGACGCTGAGGCTGAGCCGGGCGGCGATGTCGGGCGTCAGCGTGACCGTGCCGACGCCGAGGAAGGCGCCCGAGGTGCGGATCGGGCCGCCGTTCGCCTTGCGGAGCTCCTCGACGATGGGCTTGATCGTGTTGGCGGCGATGGCGAAGCCGATGCCCTCAGCTCCGCCGTTGCCGGACGGATCCCGGAGCACCGCGGTGTTGATGCCGATGACCTGGCCATTGCCGTCGACCAGCGGGCCGCCGGAGTTGCCGCGGTTGATGGCGGCGTCGGTCTGGAGGAGCCCGTCGAGGTTCCCGAGGGTGCGGCCCTTGGCGCTGATGATGCCGGTCGTGACCGTCGGGCCGCCGACCAGGGCCAGGGCGTTGCCGATGGCGACCACGGGATCGCCCACCAGGGTGGCGTCGCTGTCGCCCAACGAGGCGGTGGGCAAAGCCGACGCCCGCTCGATCTTCAGCAGGGCCAGGTCGTTGGCGGCGTCCGAGCCGACCAGGGTGGCCGCACGTGCGCGCGTCTCGTTGAAGAGCGTCACCGAGATCTGGCCCCGGCCCTCGACGACGTGGGCGTTGGTGATGACCTCGCCGTCGGCCGAGATGATCACGCCGGTGCCGCTGCTCAGCCCGCCGCCGCTGCGCAGCTCGATCGTGACGACGGCCGGCTCGACCTTGGCCAGCACGTCCTTCACGCTCATCGCCGCACCCGGGGCGGCGCCGGGGGAGGGCGTCCTCGGGGTCGTCGAGCGGCTCGGGCTCGGCACGGTGGTGGGGGTGGTCGGGTCGTCCGACGCCCCGTCCACCGCGGCCACGACGCCGCCGCCGATCAGCGCACCGGCCAGGGCCGCCACGCCTGCCACCCACACCCACGCCCGGCTCCTGGACCCGCCACCGGGCCTTTCGGGGCCATCGCCTCCGACCGGGGGCGGCGAGCCCCGGCCGGTGGGGCCGTCAGGGGAGGTGGAGGGCGGGGAACCCTGCTGGGGCGGCGGCTGGGCCCACGGCTGCTCGACCGGGGGGCTCCACGGCTGGCCCGGGCTCTGGCCCCACGACGGCGCCGGCCAGGGGGTGGTGTCGTCCACGTTCGTCACGATCTTCCTCACTCTTCGGGAACCCGAAGGCCGCTGAGATCGTCAACGACCACATGTATGAACAGGTTCCATCCGGGAACCTTCCCACCACAGCGGTTCGTTCAAAAGGGAACCGAAGCAGGAGGCAGTCGAGGATGGAGACCGAGTGGATGCCCCGGGGCCGGTGCCGTGAGATCCCCCCGGCCACGTTCTTCCCGAGTGATGGCGTAGGCGTCGAGGTGGCTCGCCGCATCTGCGCAGAGTGCCCGGTGAAGGCTCCCTGCCTCGAGTACGCCCTCTTCCACCGCATCGACCACGGCGTCTGGGGCGGTGCCTCCGAGCGGGAGCGGCGCAGGATCCTGCGCCAGCGCCGCCTCGACGCCGCCACCATCTGACACGGGAGGCGGCCCGTGAGGTCTCCCGGCTCCAGACCGCAGGGCTCCTAGACGAGGCGGCGGACGATGGAGCGGGACGCCTGGCGCAGCCGGGCCAGCACCCCGAGGCGCGACGGCTCGGGCACCGACCTCGCCGCCGCCAGGACCTCGGCCGGCGGCCCGTCACCCACCACGGTGATCGTGGTGCCCCGCTGCGACCAGGTGACCACCTGCCCTCCCGCCCACGTCCAGCGCCGAGCCTGGGTGGCGCCCAGGACCAGGCGCTCGCCCCCGGCCGGGAGGTCCGACGGATCGGCCTCCCCGAGCTGTGAGAAGACCGACAGCGTCCGCACGCCGTCACCGTAGAGGACCTGCACCGCCGGGCCCCGCCGGTAGGCGCCGAGGCGGGCGTACCCGCCGGCCAGCTGGTCCGGGGCCCGGAACGGGCGGGGGACCTCGTCGAGGCTGGGCACCGTCCACGACCCCTTCCTCGGGTGAGCTGCCGTGGCGCCGGTCGGCCGCAGGTTCTCGAGCGACGTGAACTCGACGACCCGGACGGTGTCACCTCTCGAGTCGTAGACCTGCCGGCGCAGGAGCAGGCCGGATCCATCGTCGACGGCCGCCTCCTCGGTCAGCCGGCCGTCGAGGTCGAGCAGGACCCTCGTCGTGGGGCGGCCGAGGACGAGCGGACCCGGCTGGGCCCGCACCTGGTACTTGACGGTCGGATCGGGCGCGGTGCGGGTGGTGCCGACACCACCCGACCAGGTGAGCGCCGGCTGCTTCACGCCGACACCGAGCTCGAGCTCGGCCCCCTTGCCCTTCACCGGCATCGACTCCTCGTGCTGGCGGCCGTCACCGTCGACCCAGCGCACCACGACCGTGCCGACGAAGGCCATCCTCGACGAGGCGGCCTGCGCCCGCCGCAGCACCTCGGCGTCGCCGCCCGCCCGGCACGGGGTGGTGACGAGCCCCACCATCAGCGTGGCCAGGGTGACGGTGGCCAGACGTGAGCGAGCGAGGGGCCGGAGCGCCCTCATCGGGAGAACGAGACGGGCAGCGCGGCCGGGGCCAGCCCGGACACCGCGTCGGGGCCGGGTGACGACGTCGAGTGCTGCGACACGAACGACGCCACCGAGGGGCGGCTGGGATCGGCCGGGGCCGGCCGGCCCACCAGGCTCAGGACCCCGGCCGCGGCCGCGGCCGCGGCCGCCGCGGCCGCCACGAGCTGGCGTGGCCGCACCCTCGCGGGAGGGGGCGGGCGGGACGATGGCGCCGAACCCACCCAGATCGGCCGGAGCGCCTCGGCCGGCGCTTCGACCTCGGGCAGGCGCCGGACCGCGGCCCGGGCCCAGGCGACCTCGTCGTGCTCGGCGGCACAGGCGGGGCAGGCCGCCAGGTGGGCCTCGATCCCGCTGAGGAGGTCCTCGTCGACCTCGGAGTCGAGGCAGGCCGACAGGAGGTCACCGAGGTGCACGGCAGGGCTCGCCCACAGGACGCCGGGGGGCGGCTCGAGGGAGGGCAGGCGCCGGACCGCGGCTCGACCGGCGTCGACCTCGTCCCGCTCGGCCGCGCAGGCTGCGCAGACCTCGACGTGGCTGGCCACCGCCGCCGCCTCCGCCGGCACCAGCTCGCCGTCGAGCCAGGCGGACAGCAGGTCGCCCGGGTGGCCGCTCACGGTTCCCTCCCAGCCAGCGCTTCGCGGAGCAGCGCTCGGCCTCGGTGGATGCGGCTGCGGACGGTGCCGACCGGGACGCCGAGCGACGTGGCGATCTCCTGGTACGGCAGGCCGGCGACATCGCACAGCACCACGGCCGTTCGGAACTCGTCGGAGAGGCTGTCGAGCGCCCGCTGGACGTCGGCCGACAGGGTGGCGTCGTGGAACGCCTCCTCCGCCGGCTTGGCCGAGGGGAGCACGCGATCCGCCCGGTCGGGCTCGTCGGGGAGCAGGTCGGTCGGGTGGCGCTGTCGCCGCCGTATCCCGTCGAGGAAGACGTTCGTCGTGATCCTGCTCAACCAGCCCTCCAGCGACCCGGGTCGATAGGTGGCGAGGCCCCGGTGGAGCCGGAGCAGCACCTCCTGCACGAGGTCGCGCGCGTCGTCGTCCTTGCCCGTGAGCCGGTAGGCCACCGTGTAGAGGAAGCGGCCGTGGGTCCGGGCCACCTCTTCCCACGTCGGCACCGAGCCACCGGCGTCAGACAACGACGGCAGCTCCCGGTCGGTTCCCCGAGCGGGCTAGTCCCGCTTGGCCTTCAGCTCTCGCTCGGCGAGCAGGGCGTCGAGCTCGGCCTTCGACAGGGTGACCTTGTCGTCGGCGTCGCTCTTCGGGAGCTCCTTCACGCTCTCGGACTTGGCGTCCTTGCGGGACGACTTCTCGAACTCCGTCTTGGCCTCGCCCAGAGATCGCGCCAGCTTCGGCAGCTTGGCGCCGCCGAACACGAGCATGACGATCAACAGGATGATGATGAGCTCGGTCGGACCGGGCAGGTTCGGCATGACGGGGCGGGCCCTTCTCGAGGCGGACGTCTCGCTCAGTACGGTACCGCCCCCCGCTGCGGATGGCACGCGTCGAGGCCCGCCAGGGGAGCTGGCGGGCCTCGGCGGGGGAAGATTTGCGAGGGGGCGACCCCCAGGGTCAGGCCGATGAGACGGAGCGGCGGGCGAGGGCTCTCCCCCGGCGGATGCGCCGGCGCTCCCGCTCACTCAGGCCGCCCCAGATCCCGAACTTCTCGCCGTTGGCGAGGGCGTACTCGAGGCAGTCCTCACGCACCACGCAGCCGCGGCAGACCTCCTTGGCCTCGCGGGTCGACGCTCCCCGCTCCGGAAAGAACAGATCGGGGTCGACCCCCATGCAGTTGGCCCGGTTCTGCCAATCAGGGGCATCGGCCCGAAGCGTGGTGACCAGTTCCATCGGCTTGACCTCCCTCGTGGTCCAGCGGGGGAAGCCCCCCATAGCACCGATGTAGTTACAGCGGTGTGATTCTCCCCCACCTGCCCCCCGTGCGCAAGTGGCAACCTTGTTTTCGATGGAGATCGCCCCGTTTCTGGCCGACATCACGACCCTCGAGGTCGACGCGATCGTCAACGCGGCGAACACCGCGCTGCAGGGCGGGAGCGGCGTCGACGGCGCCATACACCGGGAGGCGGGGCCGGAGCTGGTGCGGGCCAGCCGGGCCCTGGCCCCGTGCCCGACCGGTGAGGCCCGCACCACGCCGGCCTTCGACCTCGATCCGCCGGTCCGCTTCGTGATCCACACGGTGGGCCCGATCTGGCGGATGCACGAGCCCGACGAGGCCGACCGCCTGCTGGCCTCCTGCTACCGCACCAGCCTGGCCGAGGCCGACCGGGTCGGCGCCCGCAGCGTCGCCTTTCCCGCCATCTCGACCGGCGTCTACGGCTTCCCGCCCGACCGGGCGGCACACCTGGCCGTCACGACGCTCCGGGCCACCGAAACGCAGGTCGCCCGGGTTCTCCTGGCTGCCTACGACGAAGAAACCCTCCGCCTCTACGAAGCAGCCCTGTTGAATCCGTCATAGCTGTTTTCCGGGCGCCCGAGGGCGGGCTCCGCCCGCCCGACGACCTCAGCGCCGCGGACGCCGCGCCGGGGAGGGGCCCGCGGGCAGGGGGCTCCGCCCCCTCCCCGCGCTCGTCCTCTTGTTCTCGATGAAGTCGACCAGCACGTAGTCGCCCAGCGACTCCGGGGTTGTGAAGAAGGCGCGGCCCTGGTTCAGCTCGGTCATCTTCTCCACGAACTGCCGGAGCGCCCGGGACGCGTCGAGCATGAAGGTGTTGATCGTGATCGCCTCGCGGGTGCACCGGTTCACCTCGGCCAGGGTGGCGTCGCGGGTGGCCGGGTGGGTGGGGTACTGGAAGAACGGCTCGCCGTCAGCCAGGAGGTGAGCCGTCGGCTCGCCGTCGGTGATCATGATGATCTGCTTGGTGCCCGCCTGGCGGCCCAGCATGCGACGGGCCAGCACAAAGGCGTGCTGCATGTTGGTGCCGTAGACGAAGTCCCACGACACCTCGGGCAGCTGCGCGGGCTTCAGCTCACGCGCCACCTCCGAGAAGCCCACCAGGCCCAGGTAGTCCCTCGGGTACTGGGTCGAGATCAGGGAGTGCAGCGCCATCGCCACCTTCTTGGCGGCGAGGAAGTTGTCGCGCATCGGCATCGACAGCGAGAGGTCGAGCATCAGCACGGTGGAGCTGCGGGTCAGGTGCTCGGTGCGCTCGATCTCGAAGTCGTCAGGGGTGAGGTGGACCGGGGTGCCCGCTCCACGTCGCCGCACGGCGTTGCGCACCGTGCGCTGGATGTCGAGGTTGAACGGGTCGCCGAACTCGTACGGCTTGGTGTCGTGGGCGCGCTCGACGCCCGTGCCTTGGCGCACCGTCTCGTGGCGGCCGAGCTTGTCCTTGGCCAGCTTGGAGAACAGCTGGGAGAGGGCGTTCTGGCCGATCTTGCGCAGGCCCCGCGGGGTCAGCTCGAGACGGCCCTCGCGGCGCTCGAGCAGCCCGGCCTCCTCGAGCTGGCCGGCGAGCCGGGCCAGCCGGTAGAGGCTGCTGGCGGCGTCGTCGCCGAGCAGCTCGCGAGCCCGGTCCAGGTCGACCTCGGCCAGCGCGCCCGGGTTGGTGGCGCCCCGCAGCATCTGCTCCATGTGGTCCAGGTCGCCCAGCTCCCGCATGACCGAGCTGGCCTGGCCCAACGAGAGCGGCTGGCCGCCCTCGAACCGGCGGCTCTGCTGCCACGGCATCGAGGGGAACAGCTGCTGCAGGTTGCTGCTCAGCCGGCTGACCTGGAACGACAGGCCAAGGTCGTCGAGCAGTGCCTGGGACAGCTGGTGCAGCTGGTCCCGCTGCTCCGGGGTCATCGAGCTCAGCACCTGCTGCATGGCGGCCATCTGCTCGGCCATCTGCGAGAGCAGCTCGTCGAGGGTGGCCGGGTTGCCCGGGAAGAAGTCGCCGTGGCGGCGCAGGAACTCGTCGAACTGCTCCTGGGTGTCGGTGCCGCGCTGGCGGGCCTCGACCAGGGCGTTCAGGTCGTTGAACATGTCCTTCATCCGCTGCAGCTGGGCCTGGTCCTGGCTGGCCTGCCGCATGGCTTCGGCCATCTGACCGAACTGGGCCTGCAGCAGCTGTTCCCGCAGCTCCTCGACCAGGCGGTCGAAGGCGTCCCGGGCCGGGACCGAGGTGAAGTCGTACTGCTGCAGGCCCTGGACCCGGCCGGCCAGGTCGTTGGGCAGCAGGTCCAGCTGCAGGCCACGCTCGGCCATGGCCTGGCCGGTGATCTCCTGCCGCCGCTGGTCGCCGCTGCTGGCCGCCAGCTGGGCGAGCCGCTCCAGCTCGGCCCGCTCGGTCCGGACCACGTCCCAAAGGCGCTGGGCGATGTCGTCGTAGCTCCCACCGAGGTCGTGGCGCTCGAGCGTGTCTCGCTTGCGCTGCCGCAGCTGCTCGAGCAGCTCGCGGACGCCCTCGATCCGTTGGCCATCGGGCGTCTCGAAGCCGGACTGCAGCAGGCGGCGCAGCGCCGAGTTGAGGTCGCCGTGGTACAGCAGGTCGTCGGTGATCTGGGAGAACAGCTCGTCGGCGTCGAGCTCGAACCCCGCCTGGGCGCCGTCCCAGCGGGAGTAGCGGTGGCGCCACGGCATGTCACCAACGCTACGCCGGTCCCCCTCCTCACTCGACCTGCGGGAGGCGAGCGCAGCGAGCGAGCCCGCGAGGAGCGAGCGTCGCCTGTCTGGACTGAGGAGCGGAGGAGCCGAGGCTCCGCCGAGGCGGGGGAGCGACGAGGGAAGACAGGTGGTCAGCGAGCGACGACGCAGTGGCGGGAAACTCAGCTCGTGCCCGAGGGACACACCATCCACCGGCTGGCCCGGGACCTGGCCCGCGACCTGCTGGGCGTGCCGGTCCGGGCGTCGTCGCCGCAGGGGCGCTTCGCCGACGGGGCCGCGGCGATCGACGGCCGGGTGGTGTGCGGGACGGATGCGCACGGCAAGCACCTCTTCGTCGAGCACGAGGGTGACCTGGTCGTCCACGTCCACCTCGGCCTCTACGGGACCTTCGTGCGCCACGGCCAGCCCCTGCCGGTGCCGGTCGGGGCCCTTCGGCTGCGCCTCGAGGCCGAGACGGTGGGCTGGGACCTGCGGGGGGCGACCGCCTGCGAGCTCCTCGACCCGGCGGGCCAGGAGGCGATCGTCGCTCGCCTCGGGCCCGACCCGTTGCGCCGGGGCGCGGATCCCGAGCGGGCGTGGGCGGCCCTGCGCCGCCGCCGCTCCCCGATCGGGCAGGCGCTCCTGGACCAGTCGGTCATCGCAGGGGTGGGCAACGTGTACCGGGCCGAGGTCCTGTTCGCCCACGGGATCCACCCGCTGGTGCCGACCGTGCAGGTGGGGCGGGCCGAGTGGGACGCCATGTGGGCGTGGCTGGTGGCCGCCATGCGGCGGGGCGTGCGGGAGCGCCGCATCGTGACCGTCGACCCGGTGGAGCTGGGCAAGCCCCGCAGCCGCATGACCGTGGCCGAGTCCAGGTACGTCTACAAGCAGGAGCACTGCCTCCGCTGCGGCACCCCGGTGCGACGGTGGGACCTGGCCGGCCGCTGGGCCTACGCGTGCGAGCGGTGCCAGCCGCCGCCGACCTGACCCTCCACCGTCGGAGCGTCAGCGACTGGTGTAGGTGGCCCGCGGCCCGATCGAGTGCTTGTTCAGGCGCTTCGACAGGTGGAGGCCCTCGACGACGAACTCGACGGCGCTGGCCAGCAACGCAGGGCTCTCGGCGCCGTCGACGAGGGCGACCACCGCCTGCTTCAGGGCGGGAAGGGCCTCGAGGGCGCCCACGTAGTCGACCGAGGGGATGTCGTCACCGGCGTGGAGGACCGTCCCCTCGTCGAACGACAGCACGATGTCGGCCACCTTCGGCCCCGGCACCCGTTCCTTGAACACGGTGAGGACCGCCGACTTGACCAGCCGGTCGACGACGTCGGCGTCCGCCCGGTCCTCGAGCGCCTCGACCTCGATCTTCCCGGCCGTCGAGGCGATGAGGGCGTCGAGGTCGCTGACGCGAGGAACGGCGTCCCGCTCCCCGGCCCGCAGCGCCCGCCGGGCTGCGGCGGCCGACAGCACCTCGTAGTTGGCCACGCTGAGCCGCACCGACACGCCGGAACGCTGGTTGACGTGCGGTGAGAGCCGAGCCAGCTGGCTGATGGTGGCGACGACGTCGACCATGAAGCCAGGCACGTCCACGGACAGCCCGGCGGCCGAGAAGGGCTGGGCCTCCTGGTGGATGACCTCGACCTCGGTGGCCAGGTCGAGGGGGTAGTGGGTGCGGATCTGGCTGCCGAAGCGGTCCTTCAGCGGCGTGATGATGCGACCCCGGTTGGTGTAGTCCTCCGGGTTGGCCGAGGCGACGAGCAGGAGGTCGAGCGGCAGCCGCACCTTGTAGCCCCGGATCTGCACGTCGCGCTCCTCGAGCACGTTGAGCAGGCCGACCTGGATCCGCTCGGCCAGGTCGGGCAGCTCGTTGATGGCGAAGATCCCCCGGTTGGTGCGGGGCACCAGCCCGTAGTGGATCGTGAGCTCGTCGGACAGGTACCGGCCCTCGGCCACCTTGATCGGGTCGACCTCGCCGATGAGGTCGGCGATCGCGGTGTCGGGCGTGGCCAGCTTCTCGCCGAAGCGGGCGTCGCGGTGGACCCAGGCCACGGGTGTCGCGTCGCCCATCTCGGCCACGAGCTCGCGAGCCTCGCGGCTGACCGGTGCGAACGGGTCGTCCTGGATCTCCGAACCGGCGACGACGGGCAGCCACTCGTCGAGCAGCCCGGTGAGCGAGCGGATCATCCGGGTCTTCGCCTGGCCGCGTTCGCCCAGGAAGATGATGTCGTGGCCGGCGAGCAGAGCGTTCTCGAGCTGGGGCAGGACGGTGTCCTCGTAGCCACGAACCCCCTCGACCACGGGTCGGCCCTCGGCCACCCGGCGCGCCGCGTTCCGCCGCACCTCCTCCTTGACCGGCACCGACACCCAGCCCGACGACCGCAGCTCTCCGAGGGTGGCCGGTCGGGCACCCTGCCCCGCCGGCTGCAGGGCTGCCATGCGGCGACCCTACCGCCGCCCTACGCGCTACGGCAGGTGCCGCCGTCTACCCTCGGAAGGTCGTGTCAGCGTCTCCCGAAGCAGCTCGCCGGGCCTTCCGCATCGGTTCGTGGGTCATGGCCGCGGTCGCCTTCGCCGCCGCCGTCATGACCTTCGCCGTCGGCCTGGCCGCCATCACCGCCCCGGGGGCGCCGCCGGTGGGCCAGGGTGACCAGGTGACGGCGGGGCCGGGGCCGGCGACCACCGTCATCGAGGTGCTGGCCGCCGACCAGTCCAACGTCACCGGCACCCTCACCAAGATCGTCGGCACCAAGGTCGAGGCGCCGCCGCTCGTGATCCCGATCACCCTGACCGTTGGCCGCGGGGGCGGCGGCACCAAGGCCGACTTCAGCGGTGGCACGGTCGCCGGGAAGAAGTCGACGGTCAGCTGGGACGGCGGCCGGCCCCTGCCCCTCCGAGGGCGGGGCACGATCGACTTCAACGGGCCGGTCGACGTCGAGCTCAACGCCCGCGGGGCCAGCTGGCTGCTCGACGGGGCCGCCCGGGTCCTGACCCCCGGCTCGTACGCCTTTGGCTCCACCGTGGCCGTGAGCTCGGTCAACGCCACGCTCGGCGCCCCCAAGGACGGGGCCCGCCTCGAGGTGACGCCGGGGACGCCGGCGTCGGTCCAGACCCGGGGCGGGGTCCGGGTCGCCACGCCGCCCGCCCCTCTCAGCCTGAAGGGTCCGGGCCAGCTGGTGCTCGAGGGCGCCTTTGAGGTGACCACCAGGGACGGTGTGCGCCAGGCTTCGAAGATCACGTTCGGCCCCGGTGCCTTCGAGCTGACCGTCCAGCCCCAGGACGGCGGGTACCGCATCGAGCGGGCCTTCCTCCAGGGGCCCACGACCCTGGACGGATGAGATGGACCTGGGCGGCACCTGGCGGGGCGCCGCCGGCGGCGAGGAGCTGAGCCGCCGCTTCGTCGAGAGCGACTTCGACGACGCCGACTGGGTCGACCTCGACGTCCCGGGCCACTGGCGGTCGACGCCCGCCTTCTCGTCGAGCGACGGGCCGGTGCTCCACCGCCGCACGTTCGACGCGCCGCGCCCAGCGGGAGGCCGGCGCTCGTTCGTGGTCCTCGAGGGCTGCTTCTACCAGAGCGACGTGTGGCTCGACGCCTCGTACCTCGGCGACACCGAGGGGTACTTCCTGCCCCACGCCTTTGAGGTCACCGAGCAGCTGCGGGACCGGGAGCAGCACGTCCTCGCCGTCGAGGTGACCTGCGATCCGGAGGCGCGGGACCCGCGGGCCACCAAGCGCAACCTCACCGGCGCCTTCCAGGACCCCGGCTTCGTCGACCCCGACTGGAACCCAGGGGGGATCTGGCGACCCGTGGGCCTGGTGGAGACCGGTCCGGTCCGCATCGCCTCGCTGCGGGTGCGGACGGCCGAGGCCACCGCGGCGCGAGCCCTTCTGGTGCTCAGCGCCACCCTCGACGCCGCGGAAGCGGACGAGGTCGAGCTGCGCACCACGGTCGACCCGGGAGGCGTCGAGCACCGCCACCCCGCCCAGCTCACCGCAGGCGCCAACGCCCTCAGCTGGCAGGTGGAGGTACGAGACCCGGCGCTGTGGTGGCCCAGAGCGCTCAGCCCCGACCGAGCGGCGCCGAGCCTGGTCGACGTCCAGGTCGAAGCCCTGGCCGGGGGTGGAGCGCCGTCCGACGTCGCCCGCCGCCGCACTGGCCTGCGCCAGGTGCGGATGCACCACTTCACGCTCGAGGTGAACGGCGAGCGGCTGTTCGTGAAGGGAGCCACGCTGGACCCGTCGCGCATGGCCCTCGGCGAGGCGCCGGCGGCCGACCTCCAGCGGGACGTGGCCCTGGCCCAGGACGCCGGCCTCGACCTCCTGCGGGTGCACGCCCACATCAGCCGGCCCGAGCTGTACGAGGCGGCCGACCAGGCCGGGCTGCTGCTGTGGCAGGACCTCCCGCTGCGGCGGCGCTACGACCGGTCGGTGCGTGGGCCGGCCGTGCACCAGGCCGAAGCCGCCGTCGACCTCCTGGCCCACCACCCTTCCGTCGCCGTCTGGTGCGCCCACGACGACCCGGTGGGCCTCGACCCCACGCTGCCCCCGGGCCGGCTGGTGCGCCGTCACCTGCGCGACCAGGTGCTGCCCAGCTGGAACAAGTCGGTGCTCGACACCGCCCTGGGCCAGGCCCTGGAAAAGGCCGACGGCACCCGACCCGTGGTGCCCAACGCGGGCCTGCTCCCCCGCCCGACCGGTGGCACCGACACCTTCGCCTGGCTGGGCTGGTACCACGGCGACGAGCGCGACCTGCCGGGCTGGCTGCGCCGCCTCCCGGCCCTGGGCCGGTTCGTCGGCGCCTTTGGGGCCCAAGCCGTCCCCGAGACGGCCGGGTGGATGGAGCCCGAGCGGTGGCCCGACCTCGACTGGGAGCGACTCGGCCGCAACCACGGGCTCCAGAAGGCCGTGTTCGACCAGCGGGTGCCACCGGCCGACTTCTCCACCTTCGAGTCGTGGCGGGCCGCCACCCAGGAGCACCAGGCCACGCTGCTCCGTCACCACGTCGAAGAGCTGCGGCGCCGCAAGTACCGGCCCACCGGCGGGTTCTGCCAGCACAGCCTGGTCGACGCCCACCCGGCCGTCTCGTGGTCGGTGCTGGACCACGAACGGGTCCCCAAGCCGGGTCTCGCCGCCCTGCGGGCAGCCTGCGCCCCCGTGATCGTCACCGCCGACCGGCTGGCGCCCTCCTACGCACCCGGCGCGGCCGTGGCGCTCGACGTCCACGTCGTCTCGGACCTGCGCCACCCCCTGCCGGCGTGCACCGTCCACGCCCAGCTCACCTGGCCCGGCGGCAGCCACCGCTGGACCTTCGGCGGTGACGTGCCGTCCGACGCCGCGGCCAGGGTGGGCACGCTGTCGTTCGAGGTGCCCGACGCCCCGGGCTCGCTCGGCCTCGACCTGGACCTCTCCGGGCCGGCCACCGCGTCCGCCGCCTACCGCTCCCGGATCGTCCCTTCCCCGTAGGGGCGCATCCTTGCCCGGTGGCGGCCATACGCTTCGTCCCGTGACAGCCACCGCGGTACGGGCCAGGGGGGCACGGCAGCGGGGGCTGTGGGCCACCACCGTCGGCAAGAAGCTGCTGGTCGCGGTCACCGGGCTGGGCTGGATCGGCTTCGTCTTCGTCCACATGATCGGCAACCTGAAGCTGTTCATGGGGCCCGAGGGCCACGGTGACAGCCGGCCCGCGCTCAACGTCTACGGCGAGTGGCTCCGCGACCTCGGGACCCCGGCCCTGCCCCACAGCGTGCTCCTGTGGCTCCTGCGCTTCGGGCTGCTCACGACGTTCGTCGTCCACGTCGTGCTCGTCGCCGCCCTCAGCTGGCGCAACCGGGCTGCCCGCCCCCAGCGCTACGCCAAGACGGCACACGTCCAGGCCAACCCGGCGTCGCTGATGATGAAGTGGGGCGGCGTCACCATCCTGGCCTTCCTCCTGTTCCACCTCGCCCACTTCACCTGGGGGGTGTCGCCCGACATCGAGTTCCGCCGGGGCGACCCCTACGGCAACGTGCTGCAGGCCTTCTACCACCGGCCCTGGATGGGGGCGATCTACCTGGTGGCGATGATCGCCCTGGCCGGGCACATCTACCACGGGATCTACTCCACGGCACAGACCCTCGGCATCAACCGGGCCCGCAGGGAGCAGCTGATCCGCCGCATCGCCACGGGAACCGCCGCGCTGATCCTCGGCGGCAACGTCCTCATCATCGTCGGCGCCACGCTCATCAAGAACCCCGGGTATTGAGTTGTCTGGCCGCTCCGGGGCTCGAGGTGCGTGAGCACCCAACGGCGGCATCCTGCCGCCGACGAGAGGTGACCTCGTGGGCCTGCTGAGCCCGTCGCGCACGCGGTGGCGGGAGTCGGACGACTCGTCGATGCTGGTCAGCGGCGCCCCCGACGGCCCGATCGCCGACCGCTGGGACGAGCACAAGTTCCGCATGCGCCTGGTGAACCCGGCCAACCGGCGGCGCTACCGGGTCATCGTCGTCGGCGCCGGCCTGGCCGGCGGCGCCGCCGCCGCCAGCCTCGGCGAGCTGGGCTACAACGTCGACGTCTTCTGCTACCAGGACTCGCCCCGGCGGGCCCACTCGATCGCCGCCCAGGGCGGGATCAACGCTGCCAAGAACTACCGCAACGACGGCGACAGCGTCTACCGCCTGTTCTACGACACGGTGAAGGGCGGGGACTTCCGGGCCCGCGAGTCGAACGTGTACCGACTGGCCCAGGTGTCGGTCGACATCATCGACCAGTGCGTGGCCCAGGGCGTGCCCTTCGCCCGCGAGTACGGCGGCCTGCTCGACAACCGGTCGTTCGGCGGGGCCCAGGTGTCGCGCACCTTCTACGCCCGCGGCCAGACCGGCCAGCAGCTGCTGCTGGGCGCCTATCAGGCGCTGCAGCGGCAGGTGCAGGCCGGCACCGTCACCGTCCACCCCCGCCACGACATGGTCGAGCTGGTCACCATCGACGGGGCGGCCAAGGGGATCGTCACCCGCGACATGATCGACGGCACCATCGAGCGCTGGTCGGCGGACGTGGTCATCCTGGCCACCGGCGGCTACGGGAACGTGTTCTACCTGTCGACCAACGCCAAGGGCAGCAACACCACGGCGATCTGGCGGGCCCACAAGAAGGGCGCCTTCTTCGCCAACCCGTGCTTCACCCAGATCCACCCCACCTGCATCCCGGTCAGCGGCGAGCACCAGTCCAAGCTGACGCTCATGTCCGAGTCGCTGCGCAACGACGGGCGGATCTGGGTGCCCAAGCAGGCCGGCGACGCCCGGGCGCCCGACCAGATCCCCGAGGCCGAGCGCGACTACTTCCTCGAGCGCAAGTACCCCAGCTTCGGCAACCTGGTGCCCCGCGACGTCGCCTCGCGCAACGCCAAGGAGGTGTGCGACCAGGGCCGCGGCGTGGGCCCCACCGGTCTGGGCGTCTACCTCGACTTCTCCGACGCCATCCAGCGCCTCGGCGCCGACCGGATCAAGGAGCGCTACGGGAACCTGTTCGACATGTACGAGCGCATCACGGCCGAAGACCCCTACACGGTCCCGATGCGCATCTTCCCGGCCATCCACTACACGATGGGCGGGCTGTGGGTCGACTACGACCTGCAGTCGACGATCCCCGGGCTGTTCGTCGCCGGCGAGGCCAACTTCTCCGACCACGGCGCCAACCGCCTGGGCGCCTCGGCCCTGATGCAGGGTCTGGCCGACGGGTACTTCGTGCTGCCCTCCACCATCGGCAGCTACCTGGCCACCCAGCCCATGGGGAAGACGCCAGCACCCGACGGGGCCGCCTTTTCCGACGCCGAAAAGGCGGTGCGGGATCGCGTCGACACGCTGCTGGCGATCGACGGCTCCCGCACGGTCGACTCGTTCCACCGGGAGCTCGGCCTGCTCCTGTGGGACAGGTGCGGCATGGCCCGCAACGAAGCCGGCCTCGACGAGGCGCTCGAGCGGCTGCCCCGGCTGCGCGAGGAGTTCTGGCGGGACGTGAAGGTCCCCGGATCGGGGGCGATGCTCAACCAGGGCCTGGAGAAGGCGCAGCGGGTGGCCGACTTCCTCGAGCTCGGCGAGCTGATGTGCCTCGACGCCCTGCACCGCCGCGAGTCCTGCGGCGGCCACTTCCGCGAGGAGAGCCAGACGCCCGACGGCGAAGCCCAGCGTGACGACGAGCGGTTCACCTACGTGGGGGCCTGGGAGCACGGCGCCGGACCGAGCGAGCCGGTCCTCCACAAGGAGCCCCTCGCCTTCGACTACGTCCACCCCACCCAGCGGAGCTACACGTGAGCGGCGCCGATGGGCAGGTCCGGGCCGCCATGCGCCTCACCCTCAAGGTCTGGCGCCAGGCCGACCGAAAGACTCCGGGTCGCATGGTCACCTACGAGGCTCCGAACGTCTCACCCGACATGTCCTTCCTGGAGATGCTGGACGTCGTCAACGAGGACCTGATCCTCGGGGGCGACGACCCGATCGCCTTCGACCACGACTGCCGCGAGGGCATCTGCGGCTCGTGCGACCTGATGGTCAACGGCTACGCCCACGGCCCCCGCCGAGGCACGACCGTCTGCCAGCTCCACATGCGGGAGTTCGCCGACGGGGACACGATCTTCATCGAGCCGTGGCGGGCCGGGTCGTTCCCGGTCATCAAGGACCTGGTCGTGGACCGCGGCGCCCTCGACCGCATCGTGGCCGCGGGTGGCTTCATCTCGGTGCCGACCGGCAGCCCGCCCGACGGCAACGCCATCCCGGTGCCCAAGGACGACGTGGACCGGGCCATGGACGCGGCGGCCTGCATCGGCTGCGGCGCCTGCGTGGCGGCCTGCCCCAACGCCTCGGCGTCGCTGTTCACGGGCTCGAAGCTCACCCACCTGGCGTCGCTGCCCCAGGGCCAGCCCGAGCGTGACCGCCGGACGATGGCCATGGTGGCCCAGATGGACGCCGAGGGCTTCGGCAGCTGCACGAACATCGGCGAGTGCTCGGCCGCGTGCCCGAAGGAGATCCCGATGGACGTGATCGCCCAGATGAACGCAGACGTCCGCCGGGCCAGCCGGCGCGCCCGCTAAGGGCTGGGCGTCAGGCCGTCACCAGCCCCCGCGGCCGCCCAGCCTCTCGCTGTGTGAGATCTCGCGGCGCTCCTCGGCCGTGGCGCCGCCCTCGGGGGCGTTGCCCGCCGTCTCCCAGCCGTCCGGGACGCCGCCGTGGGGGGCCGAGATCGCCCGGAGGTCCTCCTGGGCGGTCTGGACGGCCTCGTAGGTGGCGACCATCGTCTTGGTGCAGTACACCGTCCACTCGCCGGCGTCCTCGTCCCAGACGATCTCGGTGGTGAAGCCGGCGGCCTCAGCATCCTCGGCGACGTCGTCACCCGCCGCCTCGTCGGGGACGAGGACGGCGAAGTCGATGTCCATGGGCTGGCTGAGGTCGGAGCCAGCCGCCTCGACCTGGAAGAGGGCGTCCCCGTCGGCGTCGTCGGGGAAGCGGCGGTAGTTCTTTCCGTAGGCAGGGGATCGTCCGCGTATCACGCGGCGGGACTCTAGCCCTAACCGACCCCGGCGGGGGCAACTTCGTCCCGGGCGACCAGGTCAGTGAGCTTGCTCTGGACCGCGGCCTCGCCCTCGATGTGCACGTTCGGCAGGATCCGGTTGAGCCAGCGGGGCATCCACCAGTTGGCGTCGCCCAGCAGCTCCATCGTGGCGGGGACGAGGACCATGCGGACGATGGTGGCGTCGACGAGGACCGCGGTGGTCAGCCCCAGCCCGATCTGCTTGATGAAGGTGTTGGGGTCGAAGATGAAGACGCCGAACACGAAGACCATGATCGCGGCGGCGGCGGTGATCACCCGGGCGGTCATGGCCAGCCCGTCGGCGACGGCCGCTCCGTTGTCGCCGCTGCGCAGGTACTCCTCGCGGATGCGGCTGAGCAGGAACACCTCGTAGTCCATCGACAGGCCGAACAGGATGGCGAACATGATCATCGGGATGAACGCCGGGATCGGCGTCTCGGGGATGTTGAGGAGGTCCCCCAACCAGCTGCCCTGCACGGCGTAGGACATGACGCCGTAGGCGGCGGCGATCGACAGCAGGTTCATCACGCCCGCCTTCAGGGCCACCAGCGGCGACCGGAAGACGGTGGTGAGGAGAAGGAAGGACAGGAGGACCACGGCGCCGATGAATCTCGGGAGGCGCTGGGTGATGAAGCTGCTCTGGTCGATCGAGATGGCCGTGAAGCCGCCGACCAGCGCCTCGGCACCGGTGGCGTCGAGGGCGGGCGGCAGCACGTCGTCGCGCAGCCGCTCCACCAGCTGGTCGGTGCTCTTGGACTGGGGCTTGCTGTTGGGGAAGACGTTGACGATGGCGGTGTCACCGGCGGGGTTCACGACCTCAGGCGACACGAAGGCGACGCCCGGGGCGGCCTTCACGGCCTGGCTGACGCCGGCGAGCGTGCCCTGCCGGTCGGCGGCGCCCTTCAGGTCGACGACCAGCAGCAGCAGCAGCAGCAGCTCATCCCGCCGGACCGGGCGGCGGGTACCACGACTCGAGCCAGCCGACCTCGTGAGCCGGCGAGCGGGCGAGGGCCCGGCCCACCCGCCAGCCCGCGGGCTCGGTGGCCAGGACAGGGGCCCAGCGGGTGGCGACCATGGCCCCGTCGGCCTTTGGCAGGCCGTCGAGGTTGCGGGGCAGCGACGAGCCGTGCTCGCACAGGGTCGCCCCCTCGGACGGGGACCAGCGCCAGGACCACGCGGTGGCACGGGGCGTCCCCCAGCAGTGGCGCCGGACGGCCGGCCAGGCCTCGACCCCCAGCTCCTCGTGGCTGCCGCCCGAGCCGACCAGCACCTCCCCCCACAGGCGGCCGGCGCGCCACCACCCCTGCTCGAGCGGGCAGGGGCCACCTCCGTCGGCGGGCTCGTCCTCGAAGGACAGGTCGAGCGCCAGGCCCTGACGCCCGCCCCGCTCCCGATCCCAGGCATCGAGCTCGTCACCTCGGTCGAACGACACCCCCCACGACTCGAGGCCCAGGGTCCAGTGCGAGCCGGGGGCCTCGCAGGTGCAGGCCGCCCACAGGCTGCCCCGCACCTCGAGGCCGGCCGCCCAGGTGGGCAGGTCGAGGTCGTCGTCGCGGACGAGGAGGTACGGCCGGCGGCCCCCGACCAGCCCGGCCCAGTACGCCCCGCGCCGGAGGGCCGGGTGCAGGGCCAGCCGCACGAACAGCCCGAGCGAGCCGTCGGGGGCGCAGGCGTCGAACGACCACCACTCGCACCATCCGGGCGGCGGCGGCGAGGGCGGTCGGTGCCGGCCCTCGTCGGCGGCGTCGACGCCCGGGTGGGGCGCCGCTGGCTGCCGCCGGTCCTCCACCGGACCCGTCCTAGCACCCGCCGGGGGCGAGACCGGCGGCCTCCCGGCCTATCCTCGACCCGTGCGCCCCTATGCCAGCGGGCCCGGCCGCAAATGGCTGTTCTTCGTCTTCGGCGCCGGGATGTTCGGGTTCCTGGCGCTCGTCGGCCTGCGGCGAGACAGGCCCGCCTCCTTCGTCCTGGCCTGCGTGGCCGCCTGCCTCGGCCTGGTCCTGGCCGCGGTCCGGGCTCGCCGCCTGGGCATCACGGCCGACGACGAGGGGGTCACCGTGCGCACCTGGGCGCACGCCACCCGCTACCACTGGGACGACGTGAAGACGGTGTTCGGCACGCCCGAGCGCCCGGTGCTGGTGCTGCGAACGGGGGCGGAGGTGGTGCTGCTCGACAACTGGCACCAGGACCCGGCCTCGGTGGGAGCCGAGGTCCGACGCCGCCTGCTGGCCAGCCGCGACCACGCCCCCAGATGAGGGGCCGGGGCCGCAGGCCCGATGGAGCCAGGCCGATGCGCGCTGGTAGAACAGTGAGGCCGTGTTCCCGTTCCTCAGTGCGTCATGGCTCGAGCAGCTGACGACCGCAGCCGGGGGCCACGAGATCGGCCCGCAGGCCGTCGTCGTGCAGCGGGTCGTGACCGACGGACCAGCGGGCGAGATCGCCTTTGTGCTCGAGGTGGACGAGGGCCACGTCCGGGCCACCCCCGGACGCGATCCCCGGGCGGTCGTCACGCTCACCGAGGCCTGGGACACCGCGGTCCGCATCCACCGCGGTGAGCTGACGGCCCACGACGCCATCCGGTCCGGGTTGGTCAAGGTGCGGGGCGACGTCCGGCGCCTGGTCGACGCGGCGGCCACCGTCGGATCGCTGGACCGCGTCGCCGCTCTCGTCCGGGAGCGCACGGCCGGTGCCTGAGGCCGACCAGCCTCACCGCCCCGACCAGAGCGGGGAGCCTCCGGGCTCGCCGCTGCCGGACTGGCGGGCGCCGCGGGGCTTCCCGTGGCCGCCGGTCGTGATGATCGGGGTGTTCGTGCTGATCTCGGCCGTGGTGCTGGGCTACCGGCTGACCCGCCCTGCGCCCACCGGACCAAAGGTCCTCACCGACCAGGGCTTCATCGACCAGGCCAACAGCCGGTGCCGCGAGGCGCTGCCACCCCTGCGGCCCCAGGACACCAGCCGGGAGTCGAGCCTGTCGCCTGCCGAGATCGCCGACCAGTCGGTGCGAGCCGCCGACGGGCTCGCCGCCCTGACCCGCGACCTGCGGGACCTGCCGGTGGCCGCTGAGCAGGACCCGTTCGTCGAGGGCTGGCTCGACGGCTGGGGCACCTTCGTCGACGCCGGCCGCCGCTACGCCCAAGCCGTGCGATCGGGCGACGTGGACGCCGCGAACGACGTGGCCAAGAGCGGCGACCCGGCCCAGCGGCGGGCCGATGCCTTCGCCCGGGGCAACGGCCTCGACTCGTGCCTCCTGCAGTCGGCCATCCGCAAGCC
>JAUJNH010000002.1:175472-401631 GCA_030448245.1 Acidimicrobiales bacterium | reverse complement strand
GGAGGAGGTGCCGCCAGGGTTCAGGGGTCGGTGGTGCCGCCGGCCCGCCAGTAGAAGCCGTCGCGGCGCTCGAGGAACCCGACGTCGACCAGGGCCCGCCGCAGCATGGCGTAGTCGCGGTGGAGCGGCTGGAGGGCGAAGGTGACGGCTCGCTCGGGGTACACCACGCCGGGCTCGAAGCGGCCGGCGACGAAGTCGAGGACCACCAGCCGCTTGCTGTGCTGGCTGGGGAGGTGGGTGAGCCGCCCCCGCTCGTCCAGGTAGCCGCGGAGCACCGCAGCCTGGTCGGGTGTGGCCCCCAGGTCCTCGGCCGACACCCGCGGCTGCATGCGCCCGACGGCGCGGGCCGCGCCCCCAAGGGCGTCGACCCGCACCTCGAGCCCCGCACCGGTCTCGACCACGATGCCGGCCGCCCGCAGCCGTTCCACGGCCCGAGCCGCGGCGGCCGGCTTCAGCCCGGTCACCTGGGCCACCGAGCCCAGGTCGGCGGCACCCAGGGTGACCGCGGCCAGCACCCGGAGCCGGACGCTGTCGGCCAGGGCAGCCAGCACCGCCCCGGGGTGGGCGCCGGCCGCGCCGGTCGGGACGGTCCGAGGGTCCCGCCGCTCGTCGTCGTCTGGTCGCTTGCTCGGTCCCTGGCTCACCAGGTCCATGGTCGCTCCCTGGCGGTCCTTGTGCTTCACGTTCCGGGGCGCCGGCGACGACGCCGGCTCAACGACCGGCGTCTTCTCCGAGCTCGGCCAGGGCGGCAGCCAGCGCCCCCCGCAGCCTCCGGGCCGTCGGAGGCGCCAGGTGGGCCACGACACCCTGGCCGGCGCGGCCCACCTCCTCGAGGGTCAGGACGACCCGGAGGTCTCCGCACCCTTCGCAGTCGTCGGACATCCCCACCGCCCACGACGCCGGCGGCCGATCGGTGCCCTCGGCGGGGTGGTCGTCGACCGCATCGTCTATGGACCGGCGCACCCTGCGAGCGTAGGCTCGGCACGACCAACCGACGATGAACCGGGAGGCCCTCTACGTGCCGATGACCGAAGTGATCGACGACCACTTCCTCGAGAAGTACCGCGTGCTGCTGGACGCCGAGGACTGCGCCTTCGACGAGCTCTCGCATGCCTACGAGGACGGTGACCGACCCCACTTCGAGGCGGATCTGCGGGCCTGGCAGGCGGCGCTGGCCGCCCGGCAGGCGTGGCTGGTCCGACATGGGCTCCTGAGCGCCTAGCGTCTCTCACCCTCGCAGCCGGGTCGGCCGTTCCGGGGGGTACGGCCGGCCCGGCGCGGCACGCTCGGATGCGACCGCTGCAGGCCCCGCGGCCTAGGTTCCCCGGCGTGGCGGAGCGCCAGCGGTCGGCGCGCGGCGTCCTCCTCACCCCGCACGGGGAGCTGCTGCTGCAGCAGGGCCTCGATCCCACGGACCCGTCGGTCCCGCCCTACTGGCTCCTGCCGGGCGGCCGCCTCGAGGCAGGTGAGGACGCCGTCGGCGCCCTGCAGCGCGAGCTCCTCGAGGAGTGCGGCCTGCGCGAGGTCGACATCGGCCCCCGGCTGTGGCAGCAGCGGGCCACCTTCCACTTCGCCGGCGTCGACTTCGACCAGGACGAGGACGTCCTCCTCGTGCGGGTGCCGTCGGCCGTGGCCGTGGCGCCGACGGCCCTCGATGCGCTGGAGGCCGCCGCCTTCCTCGAGGCCCGGTGGTGGCCGCTGGACGAGCTGGCTGGCACGGCCGAGGTCGTCTACCCGCTCGACCTGGCCGATCGCCTGCGAGCCGCCGGGCTCATGGGGCACGCTTGACCGGCGTCAGCCGAGCAGGCCCAGCGCTCGCACCTGGTCGCGCTCCTCGACCAGCTCGGCCCTCGTCGCGTCCATGCGGGCCCGGCTGAAGTCGTCGATCTCCAGGTCCTGGACGATCGAGATCTGCCCCCCGGCGGTCGTGCACGGATAGCTGTAGACCAGCCCTTCGGGGATCCCGTAGGACCCGTCCGATGGGATCGCCATCGACACCCAGTCGCCGGAAGCGGTGCCTTGCACCCAGTCGCGCACGTGGTCGACGGCCGCCGACGCCGCCGAGGCGGCCGAGGACGAGCCCCGGGCCTCGATGATGGCGGCCCCCCGCTGCTGCACCGTGGGCAGGAAGGTCCGCTCGAGCCACTCCTGATCGCCCACCGCCTCGGCCACCGGCCGGCCCCCGACCTCGGCGTGGAACAGGTCGGGGTACTGGGTGGCCGAGTGGTTGCCCCACACCGTCATCCTCCGCACCTCTGCCGGGTGGCACCCGAGCTTGGCGGCCACCTGCGCCTTGGCCCGGTTGTGGTCGAGGCGGGTCATGGCGCTGAAGCGATCGGGTGCCAGCCCGCCAGCGCTGCTCAGGGCGATCAGGCAGTTCGTGTTGGCGGGGTTCCCGACCACCAGCACCTTCACGTCGGGCTTCGCGGCGGCGGCCAGCGACCGCCCCTGAACCGTGAAGATCGCCCCGTTCGCCTCGAGCAGGTCCTTGCGCTCCATCCCCTTGGTGCGGGGCCGGCTGCCGACCAAAAAGGCGATGTCGGCGCCGTCGAACGCCTTGTCCGGGTCGTCGGTCTGCACGACGCCGTGCAGCGCGGGAAAGGCGCAGTCCTCGAGCTCCATGCCCACGCCGGCAAGCGAGCCGAGAGCCGGCGTGATCTCGAGGAGCCGCAGGACGATCGGCTGGTCGCCCCCCAGCAGCGACCCGCTGGCCAGCCGGAAGACGAGGCTGTAGCCGATCTGGCCGGCGGCTCCGGTCACGGCGATCTGGACGGGCTCTGCCATGCCGCGACGCTACGCCGGCCTGCCGGCGCCTCCGGTCGTTGACCCGGGCCGGGAGGGACGGGCGCTACCGTGCGGTCGTGCCCGACGTCGAGGTCTCGACCCACGTCGGCGCCCCCGCCGAGGAGGTGTACGACCTGGTCGCCGACCTGACCCGCATGGGCCAGTGGAGCCCCGAGTGCACTGCCGTCGCCTGGAGGGGCGGGGCGAGCGGCGCCATCGAGGGGGCGGCGTTCCGGGGCTGGAACCGGCGTGGGCCGATCCGGTGGTTCACCGACGGCGTGATCGTCGAGGCCGACCGCGGCCGGGCGCTGGTCTTCGAGGTGAGGGGCCTCGGGATGAAGGTGGCCCGGTGGGGCTACCGGTTCGAGCCCGCCGGCGATGGGAAGGGCTGCAGGGTGACCGAGGAGTGGACCGACCAGCGCTCGAAGCCCTATGCGCTGGTCACCGACCTCGTCATCAACGTGCGCGACCGCGGTGCCCACAACCGAGTCGGGATGGAGCGGACGCTCGCTGCGCTCAAGGCGGCCGCCGAGGCGAGGGTCTGAGGCCGGCGTGTTCGGTGTCGTCCGCCCCTGCCGCCACCGGCTGACACCCGACGAGCGGCAGCGGTGGGCCGGCCACCTGTGCGGGCTGTGCCTGACCCTGCGCGACCACGTCGGCCACGATGCCCGCCTCGCCACCAGCTACGACGGCCTGCTGCTCTCGGTGCTGGCCGAGGACCTCGGTGGCGGCGGGGTCGACCGTCGCCGGGCGGGACCCTGTGCGCTCCGCGGCCTCCGCACGGCCGAGGTGGTGGCCTCCACCGCGGCCGCCGCCCAGCTGGCCGCCGCCGTGTCGCTGCTCCCCGCCGCGGCCAAGGTCGCCGACCACGTCGACGACGGCCCGGCGCCCCGGGTCGCCCGGCCTCTGGCCCGCCGGTGGGAGGGGGCCGGGCGGCGCCTGGCCGGCGAGGTCGGCCTCGACCCCCGGTCCGTGCTGGACCCGGTGGCCGAGCAGGCGCACCTCGAGTCGGTCACCGGGCGCGACCTGGCCTCCTACACGGCAGCCACCGAAACGGCCACCTCGGCCGCCTTTTCCCACGTCGCCGGACTGGCCGGTCGCCCGGCGGCCCGGCCCGGCCTGGCCGCGGCCGGCGCCGCCTTTGGCCGCCTCGCCCACCTGCTCGACGCCGTCGAGGACGAGGCCGACGACCGCCGGGCCGGCCGGTTCAACCCGCTGGCCGCCAGCGGCACGCCCAGGGCCGCGGCACGAGCCCTGGCCGAGGGCTGCGTGAGCGGCCTGCGGGACGGGCTGGGGGCCGCCGGCCTGGCCACCTCCTCCCTGGCCCACCGCCTCCTCGTGCACGAGGCCGGTCACGCCGTCCGCCGGGCCTTTTCCGGTGAGCACGCCGGTCCGCTGAGCTGCCAGCTGCTCCCCTGTTCGATGTGCGCCGAGGTGTCGTACCCGGGCCGGTACCGCCGGCGCCGGTACGAGCGAGACCGCTCCCGGGGCGGCTGCTGCGACGGCTGCACGTGCTGCGTCTGCTGCTGTCCGCTTGACTGCTGCGACTGCTGCGACGTCTGCGAGTGCTGACCGGGCGACCTTCGTCCGGGCCGGTTCAGAGCCGGTCGACGATGGCGCTGGCGAACTCCGAGCACTTCACCTCGGTGGCGCCCTCCATCTGCCGGGCGAAGTCGTAGGTCACCACCTTGTCGGCGATGGTGGCCTCGAGGCCCCGGTAGATGTCGTCGGCGGCGTCGACCCAGCCGAGGTGCTCGAACATCAGCACGCCCGACAGCAGCAGCGAGCCGGGGTTCACCTTGTCCTGACCGGCGTACTTCGGGGCCGTGCCGTGGGTGGCCTCGAAGATGCCGTGGCCGCTGACGTAGTTGATGTTGGCGCCTGGGGCGATGCCGATGCCACCGACCTGGGCGGCCAGGGCGTCCGAGAGGTAGTCGCCGTTGAGGTTCATGGTGGCGATCACGTCCCAGTCGGTCGGACGGGTGAGGACCTGCTGGAGGGTGATGTCGGCGATGGCGTCCTGCACCAGGATCTTGTCGCCGGGCTTGCCGCCGCAGTCGTCCCAGCCGACGGCCACGTCGGCGAACTCCTCGCGCACCAGCTCGTAGCCCCAGTTGCGGAAGGCGCCCTCGGTGTACTTCATGATGTTGCCCTTGTGCACCAGCGTGACCCGCTTGCGATGGTGCTTGACGGCGTAGTCGATGGCGGCCCGGATGAGGCGCTTCGACCCGGTGGCCGAGATCGGCTTGATGCCGATGCCGGAATCCTCCCGGATCTCCCAGCCAAAGGCGTCGCGCAGCACCTCGATCATCTTCTTGGCGTCGGGGGTGCCCGCCTCGACCTCGAGGCCGGCGTAGATGTCCTCGGTGTTCTCCCGGAAGATCACCATGTCGACCAGCTCGGGATGCTTCACCGGGCTGGGCACGCCGGTGAACCACCGCACCGGGCGCAGGCAGACGTACAGGTCGAGGATCTGGCGGAGGGCCACGTTGAGGCTGCGGAAGCCGCCGCCCACGGGCGTCGTCAGCGGCCCCTTGATGCCGATCAGGTACTCCCGAAACGTGTCGACCGTGTCCTGGGGCAGCCAGTCGCCCGTCTCGTCGAAGGCCTTCTGGCCGGCCAGGACCTCGCGCCACTCGATGGTCTTGCCGTGCTTGGCGGCGGCGGCATCGAGCACGTGCTGTGCGGCCGGCCAGATGTCGACTCCCGTCCCGTCGCCCGAGATGAACGGGATGATCGGGTTGTCGGAGACCTGCAGGGCACCGTCGGCCCCCATGGTGATCTTGTCGGCCATGGCCGAACGCTAGCGGGGCCAGCCCGATCCGCCGGGTGGGCTGCGGCCTAGCCTCGCCCGGGCCGAGACCCGGAGCCACGACACGGCTGGAAGGAGGAGCACATGGTGCGACGGGGCAACACACGGTCCGACGGGCTGACCTGGTGGGGCAAGCTGGCCGCCCTGGTTGCCGGCATGGGCCTCGGGGCGGTCTTCTCGAGGTGGACCATCGTCCTCGGCATGACGGCCGTGCTCCTCGTCGCCCTCGTCGTCGACGAGCTGCGCCGACGCAGGTGACCGGGTGCGGCGCCTCAGGCCGCCGGCAGG
Source organism: Acidimicrobiales bacterium (assembly GCA_030448245.1). Taxonomy (GTDB): domain Bacteria; phylum Actinomycetota; class Acidimicrobiia; order Acidimicrobiales; family JAUJNH01; genus JAUJNH01. The sequence goes on along the minus strand of JAUJNH010000002.1, from coordinate 395,747 downwards.
GGCGTGAACTCGACCACGATGTCGGTGTAGCCCAGGGCGCGCACGAGGGCGTCGATCGTGCTGCGGGTGTTCGCCTCGGCCCGCTGGCGCAGCTGGGCGTCCTCGGCAGCAGCCCGGCCCAGCTTGCCCTCGGCGAGGACGAGCAGCTGCTGGTCAGGGTTGCGCTCCTCGCCGACGGCTGAGCCGATGCGGTCGAGCACCCCCCGATCACGGCTCAGGACGCGGCTTTCGGCCAGGTCGAGGGCGGGGTCGTCGAGCCGGACGGCGGGCACCGTGACGTGGACGGTGGACCCCTCCACTCTGATTGAACCGGGCCCGACGGCCGACATGTCGACGAGGGCGTCGACGGTGCCCGTGGCGCTGTAGACGGTGCGGTTGCCCTTCACGGCCGAAGGCACGTAGCGGGTGTCCTTCTCGACGTCGACCAGCACCTGGTAGCGGCCCTCGGCGGCGTGCAGCTCGGCCAGGTCGGTGAGGGACTTGAGGAGGGCCGGTGACGACCGGTCGACCGTCTGCTCCCGCAGGGGGTTGCCGGGGCGGAGGGTCTTCAGCCCGAGCACCAGGCCGAAGCCCAGGGCGGCGAGGGTGACGACGAGGACGGTGACGTGGACCAGGCTGCGGCGGATCACAATCGCGCAGGGTACCGGTGCGGCGGCCCTTTGCGGCGCCGCCGGTCCGGCGGCGGCGTGGTCAGGCCGCGACCGGGCGCAGGTCGAGGTTGGCGGCGATCTCCCTTGTCGCCGTCGACTGGTTCAGGGTGTAGAAGTGGAGCCCGGGCACGCCCTCGTCGAGCAGGTCTTGGCACAGCTCGGTGGCCACCTCGACCCCGGCCCGGCGGACGTCCTCCGGGTCGTCGCCGGCCGCCTCGATTCGCTGCACCACCTCACGCGGCACCTCGGCCCCCGACAGCTGGGCCATCCGGGTGACCGACTTGAGCGAGAGGATCGGCATGATCCCGGCGATCACTGGCTTCGAGCAGCCGAGGGCGTCGAGGTCGTCGCGCAGCCTGAGGTAGTCCTCGAGCCGGAAGAAGAACTGGGTGATGGCGAAGTCGGCCTTGCCCAGCTTGGCCGCCAGGTGGCGGCGGTCGCTGGCCCGGTCGGTTGAACGGGGGTGCAGCTCGGGGTGGGCGGCGACGCCCAGCGAGAACCCGCCGATGGCCCGGGCCAGGTCGACCAGCTCCTCGGCGATGGCCAGCTCGGTGGGGGCGGCGTCGGGCTCCTTCGACGGGTCGCCCCCGAGGGCCAGGAGGTTCTCCAGGCCGGCCCGGCGGTAGCGGACGAGGATCTCGGCCAGGTCGAGGCGGCTGTGCGAGGCGCACGTGAGGTGGGCCATCGGCGTCAGCGCTGTGGTGCTGAGCATCCCGACCACGAGCGCATGGGTGCGCTCGCGGGTGGTGCCGCCGGCGCCGTAGGTGACCGAGACGAACGACGGCTCGAGCGTCTCCAGCTCCCGCAGCGTCCGGACCAGCTGGGCCTGGGCGGCGTCGGTCTTCGGCGGGAAGAACTCGAAGCTGACGGTGCGCCCAGCCGCGAGCAGGTCGGCGATGCGAGCCATCCCCGCAGCCTACGGCGGCACCGTCACCAGGCTCGAGGGCGATTCGCCGCGGGCTCCCTCGGAGCGGGTGGGACCTCGTGGGCCACGCGGGCTCGAGCCTTCTCGGCCTTCTGGGCGGCGAAGAAGCGCTCCTCGTCCGCGGCGGCGCGCCACCTCCTCAGGTCCACGTACCAGGCCGTGAGCATGAGCACCGCCAGGAGGAGGCTGAGCGCCCCGACCGGGCGGGCCACGCAAAGCCGCCGAGCACCAGGGCGGTGACGCCGAAGAGCAGGGGCAGCAGGCTCCTGAACAAGAAGTTGAGGTGCCAACCCCAGCTGTCGTCCACGGGCTTGCGGCTGATGAGCTTCCACACGGGGAGGCCCACCCACCAGAGCACCCCTCCGGCCACGGCGATCGACTCCCAGGGCTGGCGGCCCTGCTTGGCGGCGATCGCCAGTGCGATCCAGGCCGCGACGCCGACGACGACAGCGATGACCTTGGCGGTCGTCGTGACGATCGGCCGCGTCAAGACACCGCTCCAGGATGACGGCCGCGGACCCCCGCGAAGTGGTCGGGCAGGACTAGTTGATGGCGACACGGCGCTCGGCGGCGCTGACGCAGTTGACGAGGAGCATGGCCCTGGTCATCGGGCCCACCCCACCGATCCGCGGGGAGAGCCAGCCGGCCACGTCGGCCACGTCGTCGGCGACGTCTGACACCAGCTTCTTCCCGGCGAAGGAGACGCCGGCGGCGACCACGGCGGCCCCCGGCTTCACCATGTCGGCCGTGACCAGCCCGGGGCTGCCGGCTGCGGCGACCAGGATGTCGGCCGACAGGCACAGCTCGACCATCCGCTCCCGCGGCACCCCGGTGTGGACCACGCTGACGGCGGCGTTGGCGTGCTCGCGCTTCAGGGACAGCAGGTTGGCCAGGGGCCGGCCGATTGTGAGGCCACGGCCCACGATCACCACGTGGGTCCCCGCGACCGGCACGTCGTGGGCCACCAGCAGCCGCTGGATGCCGAGGGGCGTGCACGGCCTGGGCGCGCGGCGCCCTGCACGAGGCGCCCCAGGTTGACCGGGTGGAGCCCGTCGACGTCCTTGGCCGGGTCGACGGCCAGCATGGCGGCCTCGAAGTCGAGGTGCTTGGGGAACGGGTACTGCATGAGGTAGGCGTCGACGGCCGGATCGGCGTTGAACCGGGCCACGACCTCCATGACCTGGTCCTGGGTGGCGTCGGCCGGGAGGTGCACGTCGGCGCTGGTCATCCCCAGGGCTCCGGCATCGCGGTGCTTCATGGCCACGTAGTTGGCGCTGGGCCCGTCGTCGCCGACCAGCAACGTCCCGAGCCCCGGCCGGTGCCCCGCGGCGAGGAGGGCGTCGATCCTGACCTTCAGCTCCTGCTTGATCGATGCAGCCAGCGCCTCGCCGTCGAGGTTGATGGCCGCCATCAGACCTCCTCGACCCCGAGGTCGGTCCGCACCTGGAGCCGCCCGTCGGACCACCGGAGCGCCACGCCGAGGCTGGCGAGCTCGGTCCACCGGTCCTCGGCCGGGCTCACCAGCGACCAGCCGTCGCCGTCGGGGCGGCGCACCCCGAAGGCCCTGGTCGTCTGGTCGACGAAGAGCAGCTCCTCCACCCCGACCCGCCGGTAGAAGGGGAGCTTGTCGTACGACTCGTCTTGGGGCGACAGGATCTCGACGGCGAGGGCCGCCCTCCGCTCGATGCCGCGCTCGCTGACGTGCTCGGGGCGGGCGTAGCCGAGGTCCGGCACGCGGTAGCTCGTCATGTCGGGGACGTCCGGGTCGAACACCCCGGGCTCGTTGAAGCGCCTGAGCCCCTTGACTTCGCCGCACGACCGAGGATGCCGCCCAGATCAGCCCCGATCTCGTTGTGCGCCGAAGACGCAGGAGGAACCATGTGAAGCACACCGTCCCACATCTCGTCCCGCCGATCGAGCCCGAGCCGCCGCCGCTCCTCGATCAGCTCGTCCGGCACCACTGCCCGCATGGGTGCGAGGCTACCGCCGCCCTCCGGCAGCCTCGCTGCTCAGCCGAGCGACGACCCGACGGGCGTGAAGTCCGACGTGGCGGCGGTCCCGAGCACGCTGATGAGCACGATCAGCATCACCGGGAGCACGACGACGACAACGACCAAGGCGATCGCGACCACCACCCAAGGGTTCCGCTTGCGTCCCCGTCCACCCTTGTCGACCTCAATCGTCTGTGTGCTGGTCATGCTCGCTCCGCCTTCCATCGCGGCTCCGGCTGCCCGACCTCATCGACCACCATCAGCGTCACCTGACAGGTGAAAGAAGTCTCGCCCGCTCCTGGACGAGGCACGCCACGGCCAGACCCGGACGACCACCGCATGCTCAGGGGCGGCGCCCGGTCGGGAGCCCGGGGTCTGGGGGCGGAGCCCCCAGCTCGGGGCCCCGCTGCGCAGGCGGCGGCGCCCGGTCGGGTTGCCGGCCGTGGAGGAGCGAAGCGGCGGAACAGCGGGGTGGGGCCGGGGTCTGGGGGCGGAGCCCCCAGCTCGGGGCCCCGCTGCGCAGGCGGCGGCGCCCGGTCGGGTTGCCGGCCGTGGAGGAGCGAAGCGGGGGAACGGCCGGGAGCCCGACCGCCAAGGGCGCCGCCGCCGGAGCAGTGGGGAGAGACTCAGTGCCGGAAGTGGCGCTCGCCGGTCATGACCATGGCGATGCCGTGCTCGTCGGCGGCGGCGACGACCTCGTCGTCGCGGAGGCTGCCGCCGGGCTGGACGACGGCGGTGACGCCGGCGGCGGCGGCGGCGTCGAGGCCGTCGCGGAAGGGGAAGAAGGCGTCGCTGGCGCAGACGCCGCCGGCGGCCCGGCCGGCGGCCTTCTCAGCGGCGATGCGGCCGGAGTCGAGGCGGTTCTGCTGGCCGGCGCCGATGCCGACGGCCACGCCGTCCTTGACGAAGACGATGGCGTTGGACTTCACGTAGGCGCAGATCCGCCAGGCCACCTCGAGGTCGGCGAGCTGGGCTTCGGTGGGTTCCGCCTTGGTGGCCACCCTCCAGGCCGAGCGAGGGGCGTCGAAGCGGTCGGCGTCCTGCACCAGGAAGCCGCCGCCGACGCGCCGCAGCTCGAGCCGGTCGCGGTTGGGCGGCGGCGCCGACAGCACCCGCAGGTTCTTCTTCTTCCTGGTGATGAGCTCGAGGGCGTCGTCGGTGAACGAGGGGGCGATGAGCACGTCGGCCTTGGGGTTGGCCACCAGCTCCTCGGCCAGGGCCAGCTCGACGGGCCGGTTGAGGGCGACGATGCCGCCAAAGGCGGACATGGGGTCACACTCGAAGGCGAGGCGGTAGGCCTCCTCGATGGTGGCGGCCAGGGCCGCCCCGCAGGGGTTGGCGTGCTTGATGATGGCGGCCGCCGGCCGGTCACCGAGGTCGTGGACCAGCTGCCACGCCGCCTCGGCGTCGAACAGGTTGAGGTAGCTGAGGGCGATGCCGCCGTGCTGGGTGACGCCGTCCCACCAGCTGGTGGCCCCGACCTCGCGGTAGCGGGCGCCCTGCTGGTGGGGGTTCTCGCCGTAGCGGAGGGGGTCGCCGGCCCGTTCGAGGGCCAGGTGGACGGTGAGGGGCAGCACGGCCTGCTGGGGGTCAGTGTCGTCGAACCAGCTGACGATGGCGGCGTCGTAGGCGGCGGTGTGGGCGAAGGCGGTGCGGGCCAGGCGCCGCCGGGTGGACTCGGCCAGGGTGCCGTGGCCGAGGCGCAGCTCGTCGAGCACCGGCCCGTAGTCGGCCGGGTCGACGATCACCCCGACGTGGGCCCAGTTCTTGGCGGCCGCCCGCACCATCGTCGGCCCGCCGACGTCGATCAGCTCGATCGAGGGGTCGGAGCTGAAGGGGTAGAGGTTGACGGCGACCAGGTCGATCGGCTCGATGCCGAAGCGCTCGAGGTCGGCCAGGTGCTCGGGGTTGGAGCGGTCGGCCAGCAGGCCGCCGTGGAGCTTGGGGTGCAGGGTGACGACGCGGTGGCCGAGCATCTCGGGAGACCCGGTCACCTCTTCGACGGTGTGGTGGGGGATGCCGTGCTCGGCCAGCACGCGGGCGGTGCCGCCGCTGGAAACGAGGTCCCAGCCGAGGTCGGTCAACCCTCTGGCAAAGGCCGGCAGGCCCGTCTTGTCGTAGGCGGACAGCAGTGCCCTCATCGGCCGAGCAGCTCCTTGATGGTGGCGGGGTAGAGCCGCCGCTCGACCTCCTTGATGCGCTCGTGCAGGGTGGCCTCGTCGTCGCCGGGGAGGACCGGAACGGCCTCCTGGGCGAGGATGGGGCCGGCGTCGACCTCGGCGGTGGCGACGTGGACGGTGCAGCCGGTGACCTTCACGCCGCGGGCCAGGGCGTCTCGCACGGCGTGGGCGCCCCGGAACGACGGCAGCAGGGCGGGGTGGGTGTTGACGATCCGGCCGGGGAACGCCTCGAACGCCGACGGGGCGAGCACGGTCATGAAGCCGGCCATGGCCACCAGGTCGATCTGGTCGGCCGCCAGCGCCTTGACGACCAGGTCGGTGTAGCCGGCCCGGTCAAAGGCGCGGCTGAAGTCGGTGCGCTCCACCAGCTCGGCGGGCACGCCGGCGCCGGCGGCCACCTCGAGGCCGCGGCAGGGCCGGTCGGCCACCACCAGGGCGACCGGGGTGCGCTCGGCCAGGATCGCCTCGAGGAGCGTGCCGCTCCCCGACACCAGCACTGCCAGCCGCACGCCGGCCGAACCTACTGCCTGCCGGACGGCGCTACAGCCTGGGGTCCTCGCACGACTGGGCCCCACCGCCGCCGCCGGCCGGGGCGTTCGAGGTGAAGGGGCCGACGTAGCCGGATCCCGGCGCCGGGCTGCGCAGGTAGCGCACGATCGCCCTTGCGATGGCCTCACCTTCGGCCTTCTGGACCTCCTTGCGCTGGAGGAGCGCCTCCTCCGAGCGGTTCGAGATGAAGGCGCCCTCGATCAACGCCGACGGCGTTCCCTTGGTGCGGCGGAGCACGCCGTAGTAGTCCTCGCCCCTGGCGCCAATGCGGGCGACCACCCCGGGGCGCTCACCGGCCACCCACGACACGTTCTTGGCCGAGGCCAGGTAGCCCTTGACGTCTTCGAAGACCAGCCCGCTCAGCCGCTTGCTCTCGGGCGAGGCGTGCTGGTGGTACACCTCGGTGCCGGGGCCGACCGACGACGGTGCGGTGGCGCCGGCGTTGTGGTGGATCGAGACGAACACCTTCGGGCGGATGGCCTCGACCACCAGCCCCCGGGCGGCGAGGGTCATGCGGTAGTCGGCCCTGCGGGTGAGGAGCACGCTGACGTCCTGGGCCTGCAGGGCCTTGGCGGCGTGGGCGGCGACGACCAGGTTCAGGTCCTTCTCCTGCAGCCCCCGAGGGCCGACCGCCCCCGGCTCCTCGCCGCCGTGACCGGGGTCGATGACCACGTCGATGGCGCTGAGCGGCGTGCCCGTGGCCGCCACCTCGTTGCCGCACGGCGTCACCACCCGGAAGGCGTCGCCGGCCGGGCCCAGCACGGGCAGCACCACGCCCTTCCTCGAGACGATCAGGCGGGGGCCACCGTCGGCCAGGGGCGGCGCCGGCTCGACCGGCTCGAGGCCCTCGCCGTCGATGGAGGGGTCGGCCAGCGGCTCCAATTGGGCGCGGCCGAGCTGCGTGGGCTCGGACGTGCAGCCGGCGAGCAGGCCGCAGGCCAGCAGCAGGACGAGGGGGGAGCGGCGCCGCATCCAACTCAGCCTTCCCCACCGCGGGCGAGAGGACAACGCGGGGCGGCCTCTTCCGGCCCAATCGTCACGACAGCGAGGCGACGATCTCCGCCATCAGCTCGCCGGCCTCGGTCGGGTTGCGCCCGACCTGCACCCCTGCCGCGGCCAGCGCGTCCATCTTGCCCTGCGCCGTCCCCTTGCCGCCCGAGACGATGGCGCCGGCGTGACCCATCTTCTTGCCCGGGGGGGCGGTGACGCCGGCGATGTAGGCCGACATCGGCTTGGTCACGTGGGCGGCGACGAACTCGGCCGCCTCCTCCTCGGCCGAGCCGCCGATCTCGCCGATCATCAGGATCGCGTCGGTCTCGGCGTCCTCCTCGAAGGCCGCCAGGCAGTCGACGAAGCTGGTGCCCGGCACCGGGTCGCCGCCGATGCCGACGCAGGTCGAGACGCCGATCTCCTTCTGCTTCAGCTCGTAGAGGGCCTGGTAGGTGAGCGTGCCGGAGCGGCTGACGATGCCGACGTTGGGCCCGCCCGCGGTGGGCAGCTGGGCGATCTCGCCGGCCGTGATGCCGATGTTGCACTTGCCCGGCGAGATCACTCCCGGGCAGTTCGGTCCCAGCAGGCGCACGCCAGGGTGGTCGTTGACCAGGGCGTTGTAGACCCTGGCCTCGTCCTTGGCTGGGATCCCCTCGGTGATGCACACGATGAAGGCCAGGCCGGCGGTGGCCGCCTCGAGGATGGCGCCGGCCGCGGCGGCAGGTGGCACCACCACGAACGACGCGTTGGCCTGGTGGGCGTCGACCGCCTCTTGGACGCTGGCCACCACGGGGATCCCCTCGACGTCGATGCCGGCCTTCTTCGGGCTGACGCCGGCCACCACCCGGGTGCCGTAGGCGCGGTTGCGCAGCCCGTGGTAGCGGCCCTGGCCTCCGGTGAGCCCCTGCACCACGACCCGGGTGCCCTCGTCGACGAAGATGGCCACGGCTACGCCACGGTCCCGGCCAGGGCGACCGCCTGGCGAGCAGCGTCGAGCATGGTGGGCTGGCTGACCAGCCGGTCGGAGAGGTGAGGTTCGAGGATCCGCCGCCCCTCCTCGGCGTTGGTGCCGTCCAGGCGGATGACGATCGGCGACCTCGGGGTGAAGCGGCCGAGCGCCTGCACGATGCCGTTGGCCACCTCCTCGCCCCGGGTGATCCCGCCGAAGATGTTGATGAAGATGGCCCGCACCTTGTCGTCGCTCTCGATCACCTCGAGGGCGGCGGCCATCACGGCTGCGTTCGCGCCGCCGCCGATGTCGAGGAAGTTGGCCGGCGTGCCGCCCACCTGCGACACGACGTCGACGGTGCTCATGGCCAGCCCGGCACCGTTGGCGATGATGCCGACGGTGCCGTCGAGCCCCACGTACTGGAGGTGCTTCTCCTTGGCCAGCCGCTCGCGCTCGTCCAGGTCCTCGGTGCCGGCGAAGGCCTCCCACTCGGGGTGGCGGAAGGCGGCGTTGTCGTCGAGGCTCACCTTGGCGTCGAGCGCCTTGACCTGGCCGTCGGGGGTCAGGATCAACGGGTTGATCTCGGCCAGGTCGCAGTCGCCGTCGACGTAGCAGCGGTAGAGCGTCAGGAGGATGTCGACGGCGCCGTCGGTGGCCGCCGGGTTCAGGCGGGCGGCCTCGACCCAGGCCCGGGCCTGCTCGGTGGTGAGCCCGACGGTGGGGTCCACCCACACCCGGGCGATGGCGTCGGGGGCGGAGGCGGCCACCGCCTCGATGTCCACGCCTCCCTGGGCGCTCAGCATGCCGAGGTGCTTCTTGGCGCTGCGGTCGAGCGTGAAGCTGGCGTAGTACTCCTCGGCGATGTCGCTGGCGTGCTCGACCCACAGCACCGACACGACGTGGCCCCTGATGTCGAGGCCCAGGATGTTGCCGGCGTGGAACCGGGTCTCCTCGGCGTCGTGGGCCAGCTTCACGCCGCCGGCCTTGCCCCGGCCCCCGATGTGCACCTGGGCCTTCACCACGACCGGGTAGCCCACCCGCTGGGCGACGGCCACCGCCTCGTCGGCGGTGCGGGCCACGTCACCGGGGCTGACCTCGATCCCGTAGCGGGCGAAGACCTGCTTGCCCTGGTACTCCATGAGGTCCACGTCGGTGCTCCTTGATGGGCGTCCGGGGCAGGCGGGGCGATACTAGGCACGTGCCTCCCGCCCGCCCGGGTTCCGCGATGCGCTCGAAGCTGGGGGCGCTCGCACTGGCCGGCGTCCTCGGCTTGGCCGCCCTGGTCCTGCTCCTCTGGTTCGTCGTCCGGCTGGCCACCGAGAGCGGCGGGAGCGCGCTGGGCGACGAGACCTTCGACGCCAACGCCGCGACCCTGGCCGCGCAGATCGCTCGCGACGGCCCCATCCTGTTCCCCGACCTGCTGGGCAGGGGGCGCGACATCTACATCCAGCACCTCTCCGACGACCGGAAGGAGGGGTGGCGTGCCTTCCGGGCCACGGCCGGCGCCGCCGACCGCCGGTGCACGCTGCGCTGGGAGCCCACCGAGGCGCACTTCCGGGACCCCTGCGACCCCAGCCGCACCTACCCCGCCGACGGCGCCGGCCTGGAGCAGTACCAGGCTGCGGTGGAGGGGTCGAACAAGCTGGTCGTCGACCTCAGGCGAACAGCTCCCTGAGCTTGGCCTTCTGCACCTTCTCGGTGCCGGTGCGGGGCAGCCCCTCGACCACCTTCACCTCCTGGGGCACCTTGTAGGTGGAGAGCCGCTCCCGGGCGAAGGCCAGCAGCTCGTCCTCGCTGGCCGACCTCCCCTCGAGGAGCCGGACGACGGCCACGACGCGCTCACCCTTGCGCTCGTCGGGCAGGCCGAGGACGGCAGCCTCGGCGACCGCCTCGTGCTCCTCGAGCGCCCGCTCGACCTCGATGGCGTAGACCGAGTACCCGCCGTTCTTGATCACGTCCTTGGCCCGGCCGGCGAACGCCACCGTGCCCAGCGCGCCGCGGCGGGCCAGGTCGCCGGTGCGCAGCCACCCGTCCTCGTGCAACACGGCTGCGGTGGCCTCGGGGGCGCCGTGGTAGCCCCTCATCGTCCCCGGCCCTCGGACCAGCAGCTCGCCCACCTCGCCTCGAGGGGCGTCCACCTTCAGCTGCCACCCCGGGAGGGGCACGCCCATGCCCACGTCGAGCAGGCGGCTGGCGAGCGGCGGGTGGAGCTTGATGGCGACCGCACCGCCCAGCTCGACCATCCCGTAGCCCTCGGCGAAGACCGCCTCGCCGACGCCGCCGACCAACGGGAGCGACATCGTGGCCCCGAACCTCTGGAACGTCCGGGCCAGGTCGGCCGGCATTGCGTCGGCGCCGCTGACCCACAGCCGCACGCTCGACAGGTCGCGGCGTTCGGCCCCCGCCTCGAGCAGCAGCCGGTACATGGCGGGGACGCCGAAGAAGGCCGACGCTCGGCGCTGTTCGATGGCGTCGAGCACCTCGACCGGGCGGAACCGGGGGATCACGAAGGCCGGCACCCCAACGGCGGCCAGGCCCAGGTAGGAGATGAAGCCGTAGATGTGCGCGGTCGGCAGGCTGAGCACCGCCTCGTCGGTCCGCACCCAGCGCGGCAGGCCCACTCCGCGGATCGAGCCGGTCAGCGCCCGGTGGGTGAGCCGCACCCCCTTCGGCCTGCCGGTGGTGCCCGAGGTGTAGAAGAGGGCGGCCACGTCGTCGGGCCGAACCGGGGTGACCGGCGGCAGCCCCCGGCGGCGGGGCAGGTCGGCATCCGAGCGGATGACGAGCGTGGCCCCGCAGTCGGCGATCACGTGCTCGACCTCGGACTCGGTCATCTGGGGGTTGACGGGCACGGCGACGCAGCCGGCCCGCGACGCGGCGAGGCACAGGAGCAGGAAGCGGTAGCCGTTCGGCACGGCCACCACGACCGGTTCGCCGGCGCCGGCGCCGGCGGCGATCGAGGCGGCGAGCCGGCCGACCTCGACCGACGCCTGGCGGTAGGTGAGCCTGAGGGCCGGGACGCCCTCTCGGTCGTCGGCGGCCTGCTCGACGAGGGGGCGGTCGCCGAAGGCCACCGCCAGGCGGTCGGCGACCGTCCCGAGGTGAGGATCCCGGCCCAGAGCCAGCCCGATCCGGTCGAGGACTTCCATCCCTCCTTGGTACCCGCCTCGGCCGCCGCCGGGCCAACTGGCCCCGATAGGGTTCGGGAGCGTGCCCGACAGCCCCTCCAAGATGAAGCTCTCGATGCTCCTGTGCGACAGCGCCCAGGTGGCCGACGGCAAGCTCTACGTCCTCGGTGGCGGCTGGTCGTTCGTGGGCCCGGACCCCGCTCCCATGGCCATCGCCGCGAAGATCGACGTCCCGTGGACCGACGGGGAGAGCCAGCACCACTGGACCCTCGAGCTGACCGACGAGGACGGCGGGCCGGTGTGGCTGCCGACGGCGAACGGCAACGAGGCGCTGATCGTCTCCGGCGAGTTCCAGGCCTACCGGCCCGACGACCTGCGCCCGGGCACCCCCCTCGACGTCCCCCTGGTCGTGAACTTCGGCCCGCTCCCCCTCGAGTCGGGAAAGCGCTACCAGTGGCGGTTCACGATCGACGGCGAGTCGGACCCCGAGTGGTTCGTGGGCTTCAGCACCCGCTCCCCCCAGTAGCCACCCGAACGGGCGCGCACGCCCCGCCAGTCGGGTTTCCGCTGGCACGATCCGCCTGGGGCGCCAGCGAGTTCCGCGGTGCCTTTGGGACCGCCTGGCGTCCAGTAGAAGCCGACCTGCTCGCGCGCTTCGTGGCAGTGGCTCGAAGAGACCCTTTTCAAGGCCACGCCTCGTGAGTATCCTCCCCCTATGGGCGGCACGACGACACACCGAGTGGCCGTCTTCACTGTTCTGGTGAGCCTGTTCTCCTCCGTCTCGGCGATGACCGTGGCACGCCCCGTTGCAGCAGGCGTGGCCACCAGCAACCTGTCGGGAAAGACCAACACACCGAACACCACCCTCAACCTCCGCTCCTGCGCGGCAGCGACCTGTTCGGTCCTCAGGCGGATACCGCACGGAACCTGGGTTTCCTTGACGGCGACGTCTGGAGACTGGTTCCGCACCAGCTATGGCGGAGCAACCGGCTGGGTCAGCTCGTGGTACGTCCTGCTCCAGGGCACCGCGGCGACGTCTGTCACCCGGGGGAGCACCAGCCGCAAGATGGTGTCCTACACGTTCGACGCCGGCGCAGATCTCGGCTACGCGGGGCAGATCCTCGACTTCGTGAGGAACAACGGCGTGCCATCCAGCTTCGGCATGACCGGAAGATGGGCCGAGTCGAACCCGACCTACGTCCAACGCATGGCCAACGAAGGTCATCACGTTGTCAACCACAGCTGGACCCATGACTCCTTCACCGGCGTGTCGACAGGCAGGGGCGCCCTGAGCCCGGCGCGGCGGACCGAGGAGTTGGTGGCCACGAACAACAAGATCGTGTCGCTCACCGGGAAGACGACCAAGCCGTACTTCCGGCCGCCGTACGGTGACTACAACAGCAGCGTGCTGCGCGACATCGGCGCCAACGGGTACAGCAGGAACGTCATGTGGAGCGTCGACTCCCTCGGGTGGAAGGGGCTGACCGCCGCGCAGATCTGCAGCAGGGTGGTGGGCGCGATGGATGCGGACGCGTACAAGGGGAACGGGTACATCATCCTCTTCCATGTCGGCGCCCAATCCCAGGACGCCAACGCGCTCTCCTGCATCACGAACGCCTTGCGGGCCCGCGGGTTCGGCTTCGGGACCGTTCCTCAGGTCATCGCGCCGTAACCCGGCGGCGCCCGCGGGCGCCGGCTCAGGCGCTCTTCTGGCGGAAGGTGCGGCGGTAGGCCTGAGGGGTGGTGTGCAGCTGGCGGCCGAAGTGCTCGCGCAGCACCGCCGCCGACCCGAACCCAACTTGCTGTGCCACACGCTCGACCGGCTCGTCGGTGGTCTCCAGCAGGCGCTGGGCCAGCAGGACCCGCTGGCGCAGCACCCACTGCAGCGGCGTGGTGCCGGTCGCGGACCGGAAGCGGCGGGCGAAGGTCCGGGGGCTCATCGCCGCCCGCGCCGCCAGCACCTCGATGGGCAGCTCCTGGTCGAGGTGCTCGACCGCCCACTCGACCACCGCGGCCAGCGGGTCCTCGGCAGGACAGGCGGGCACGGGCGCCTCCGCGAACTGGGCCTGGCCGCCGTGGCGCTGCGGGGGCACCACCATGCGCCGGGCCACCGCGTTGGCCACCTCGGCACCGTGGTCCTGGCGCACGACGTGCAGGCAGAGGTCGATGCCGGCAGCCGTGCCCGCCGAGCTCAGGATCTGGCCGGCGTCCACGTACAGCACGTCGGGGCGCACGTCGACCGCCGGGAACTGCTCGGCCAGCTCGTCCGCGTACATCCAGTGGGTGGTGGCGGGGAGGCCGTCCAGCAGGCCGGCCTGGGCGGTGAGGAAGGCGCCGGAGCAGACGGTGATGATCCGGGCGCCCCGCCGCTGGGCCCGCTGCAGGGCGGCGATGACCTCGGGGGCCGCCGGCCGGCACCGAGCCGGCCAGGCCGGAATCATGATGGTGTCGGCGCGGCTCAGGGCCGAGAGCGGGGCGACGTCGACGATCGAGAACGATCCCCAGCTCGACCGGATCGGCGGGTCGTCGGCGGTGCAGACCACGAAGCGGTACCACGGGTCGACCAGCTCGGGCCGCTGGATCCCGAAGACCTCACAACCCACGGCCAGCTCGAACGGCGAGACGCCGTGGGAGATGAGGGCGGCGACGACGTGGCGGCGAGGCGAGCGGTGAGCCATGGCAGGAATCATACGACCAGTGTCATTCTTGCCGCTCGCCAGATCTGTCGGGGAGCAGCATGCTGGTTGCATGTTCTCCGACCACTGCCCCACGCACCGGCGGCGGGTCCTGCTCGGTCCCGACCACATCACCGGCATCCACAACGGCCGCAACGGGATCCGCGTCGACTGGCGCTGCCCGTGCGGCGGCCGCGGCAGCTTCATCACCGGCCGCGCCGCTCGTCGCTGACCGGCCGGGCCTCTCACCGAGGTCATCGGGGGCCGGGACGGTTGGCCGTGGGCCCTAGACCAAGCCGGACGGCACGCCCGAGCCCGAAGTCAGCGGGGCCGACGCTGAGCACCTCGACCTCGCATCACGACGGCGCCGCCAAGACCGGCTCCTATCCTCGGCTGCGTGACCTCGACGAGGGTGACTCGCCACATCCGGGCGCCGCGCCCGGTGGTCTACCGAGCCCTGCTCGATCCGGGGGCGGTGCAACGGTGGATGGTGCCCGACCAGATGACCAGCCGCGTCCACTCGTTCAACCCGCACGAGGGTGGCACGTTCCGGATCTCGCTCACCTACGACCTGCCCGGGCCGGCGGGGAAATCGAGCGCCCAGACCGACTCGTTCAACGGCCGCTTCGTGCGACTCGTGCCCGACACCGAGGTCGTCCAGACCGTCGCCTTTGAGACCGACGACCCGCCGATGCAGGGCGAGATGACGATCACCTACTCCCTCACCGACGCCGGCGGCGGCACCGAGGTCGTGGGCCTGCACGAGAACCTGCCACCGGGCCTCCCGCCAGCCGACAACGAGCTCGGCTGGACCATGTCCCTGGCCAAGCTCGCCGACCTCGTCGAGCACGACACCTGACCCTCGGGCGTCCGGGGCCGTGCGAGCCGAGCGGTCCGGCTCCGCGCCGAGCAGGCCGACGAGCTCTGGAAGCAGCGCCCCTTCTTTGCTGAGGAGCCCAGCTCGGCCCCTGGCTGCTTGAAGGCACCGGCTGCCTGGTCGTCGGCCCGGTCTCCACCCGAGCGGTCGGGGCGCGTGCGCGAGGCTGTGTCAGTGGGCGCGGCGTCGGGCGCGCAGCACGAGGTCATCGACGTGGTGTGAGGCGGAGGCCGCCCCGGGCGGCCGGGGACGCTTCTCGTGGGCTTCGATCTCCCATTCGGAGTTGTCGGCGAGGGCAGCGGCGAAGTCGTCGAGCCGCACGTAGGCATCCGGGTCGAAGGGCCGGCTGTGCTCGTTGGTGTCGATCGGCGAGCGCATCGGCTCGAGGTCGTGGCTCACGATGAGGAGCGTTCCACCGGGTGCGACGGCGTTGAGGAGGTTGCGGACAGCGCGGCCATCGGGGGTGCGGGGGATCGACGCGTACTGGGCTGACACCAGGTCGTACATGCCGCTGTCGAACGCGCCGAGCGCGTTGGCGTCTGCGTGATGGCACTCGATCACCAGACCCCGCCGCTGGGTCTCGGCGGCGACGCGTTCCAGCGCCCGCTGGGAGATGTCACTCGCGGTCACGTTCCAGCCCTGCTCGGCCAGCCAGACCGCATCGCCGCCCTCACCGGCACCGACGTCGAGGGCGCGGCCGGCGGCCAGCCCGCCGATCTGGTTGACGAGCGTGCCGTTCGGGTTGCCGCTCCACATCTGGTCGCCGCCGTAGCGGTGGTCCCAATCGGCTTCGTTGGCCGATGGTCGGGCTGCCGCCTCGATGTCGTCGTGGGCCAGGCTGAAGCTGATCATGCCGCCGACCCGGGCGCCGTCGGCCGCGGCCTGCAGCACCTGGTGGCTCGGGTCGGTCCCATTGCCGGCGGCGTAGAGGCCCGGCACCGCCGTCTCGCCGGTCGGGTCGGTCTCGACGAAGTCCCCGAGCCCGGTCGGATGCTCGGCCGGCTTGAGACCGACCGATGCGAACGGCTCGGCCCGCACCCTGAACCGGGGCCCGATCGCCACCGCGTCAGCGTCGATGCGGACCCCGTCGGACAGCTCGACCGCCGCGACGTGCCCGTCGTCACCCGCAACGATGCTTCGCACCCGACCGTCGACGATGTTCACCCCGGCGGCCCCCAGGCGCTCCACCTCCGGGTTGTCAGCCTCGACCCCGCCGTGGAGCACCGGGGCCAGCATCGTCCCGCTGCATCACTGGACCTGTTCTGTGCACGCATCGCCGACAAGCGGCAGCGGCCGCCTGGCCGGTTCAGCCCCGAGGTCCTGGCCCGGGCCGGAACGGTCGAGGGCACCCGGCCGCTCGTCGGTCTGCTGGCCACCCTGGAGAACCTGGCCCCGCTGCCCGTCCCGTTCCCGGCGACGGTCGAGACGACGGTGAACGTCGGCCCTCGGCGCTGGCCCACTTCGACGGGAACGCCTACTCGGTCCCCGCCGGCCTTCTCGGCACGCCGGTGGTGTGCCGGTGGCGGCTGGGGACCGACCGGCTGGACATCGCCACCGCCGCCGGGATGACCGTCGCCTCCCACCGTCTGGTGCCCAGCGGCGCCGGCCAGATCGTCCGATCACCTGAGCACGCCGCTCAGCTGGAAAACGTCGTGCTCGGCGCGCTCACCACTGACCGGCCATGTTCGACCAAGACCAACCGGCCGCCCAGCTCGGCGGCGTTGGATCTGGCCGCCCGCATCAGCGGACACGCCGCTGCTGACGCGGTGGTCGTGGACCTGGCCGCCTACCAGGCCGCCGCCGACCACGGAGGTGGTGCCTGATGACCCGCTCCGCTGCCGAGCCGCCGGCGCCGTCGACCGGTGCGGAGGCCGCCACCTACCAGGCCACCAGGGCCCATCTCGCCTACCTGCGGCTCACCGCCGCAGCCGAGGCCCTTCCCGGCCTCCTCGACGACGCCAGGACCCGGAAGCGGTCCCACACCGAGTTCCTCCACGACCTCCTCGCCCTCGAAGCCCAAGCGGTCGCCGCCCGCCGCCACGACAGCCTCCAACGGTTCGCCCGGCTCCCCGCCCCTGGACCCTCGACGACTTCGACTTCTCAGCCCAGCCCACCGTCGACCGCGACCTGCTCCGGGACCTGTGCTCGTGCCGGTTCCTCGACGACGCCACCAACGTGCTGCTCATCGGCCCGCCCGGCGTCGGCAAGACCATGATCGCCACCATCCTCGGACGGGCCGCCGTCGACGCCGGCCGCCGCACCTACTACACCACCGCCGTCGACCTCGCCGCCCGCTGCCACCGGGCCGCCCTCGAGGGACGGTGGGCCACCACCATGCGGTTCTTCAACGGACCGGACCTCCTGATCATCGACGAAGTCGGCTACCTCCCCTTGGCGTCCGAAGCCGCCGCCGCCCTGTTCCAAGTCATCAGCCACCGCTACCAGCGAGGAAGCATCGTGCTCACCACCAACCTGGCCGTCGGAACCTGGGGCCAGATCTTCGATGACGCCATGATCGCGCCGCCATGCTCGACCGGCTCCTCCACCGCAGCATCGTGTTCAACATCACCGGCGACAGCTACCGGCTCCGAGAACACCAAGCCCGCACCAACCAACTAACCCGCCGCACCCGATGACCAACAGCCCCCCAGCGACTACTCGAACGGATCGGCCGGGGGCCAGCTGCACCCAGCGTGACTACCATCCACCACGCCACCACAGCACCTCACCTGGGGACTTTCGATGAGCGACCCTGGGGAACTTCGGCGAGCGTCATCAACTCCGAGGGACGACCCGCGGCTGAGGTGGTGTGGTGCCGGCATCCACCGGGTACGTCTTCGGCCTCTTGTCCGGTAATGCCCGTCCGACCGGCGATTACAGCGCGCCGCACTGGTGCCGATCCCGGGCGCTCGCGAGGTGCCGTTCCCGGACGTTCGACGCCTCGGTCCCGAAGCACCATCCCCGGCCGGTCCGCAAGCCACTCGCAGCTCGGCATAGGCGGGAAGAAGGCCCATTGTGCGGACAGTCGCCACGGAAGCGGTGGCATGCTGTTCGGGTGGCAGCGCTCCCTAGCCCTCCCGATCCTCCTCCTATAGGTGGCATCTGCCTCTGCTCGCCCCCCGGGTGATGTTGACGAGGTCAGGCGCAGACGTTGATCAAGATCCTCTTAGCTCGTGATGCGAGGGCTCGAGCGTCCAGCTCGGTGTCGGCGGAGATCAAGCGGCTGCCTCGGTATGGGCGGTGGGAGGTTCGTCGCTTAGACCGCCGGGACCGACCACACAACGGCCGGAGGATCGGCGCGAGCGCACCGGGGACCACCACGGTCATCCGTCAGCTCGACCACAGCGTCAAGGTAACCCGCCTTCATCGCCGACTCCATGAGCGAGCGCTCGACCTGATCGAGCATGAGCTTGGCCCGCCGGAACATCTCGAACCCGTCGTCCGGATCGACGTTGCCCCACGTGAGGTAGATGAATCGATCGCCGACCCTGCCCTGCACTGCGGGTCCACGGAAGTCGAGGACCCCATCCTTCCGAACGACATCAACGTCGGCCTCCCAGGCCGCCTCGGACACGTCCGCTCGGATCAGCTGCGCAGCGTCGCGCCGGATCTGGATGCCGACGTGGACGTTGTCCATGGAGGAACCGTCCGGACGACAGAACACGCGGCCAGGCAAGTTGACGCCGGTGATCACAACTCGCATCCGACGATGATGCCCGCTGCCAGGCGACTCTGCTCCGTCCCGGCTATCGGTGCACTCCCGGGGAGAAGGTGCGGGATTATGGGGCGGGAAGGAGGTGCCGTTGCCGGGCGCTCCACTGGGCGCTCGGCTGCATGCTGGCCGCTTGCCTAGGCACGCGGGAGGGCCGGCAGGAAGGCGGGCACTCCAGGATGTGTCCTGGTCAGGGCCGGCCGGGGGACCCTGCTCGGGGTCTGTCGGCGGCGGGAAATGCTGTCAGCGGTGCCCAGACCGGCGGGTCAGGCGATCATCGCCCGGCGGCGGCAAAGGCAGCGGCGATGGCCTTCTGCAGGGCGGCGAGCTCGGAGTCACTGCGGCGGAAGGAGGCTCGCCGCGGATCAATCGGTCCACCCACATACGGGTCGTCCACCTGCCGGGGGAACAGGTGCAGGTGAAGGTGCGGCAGCGTGTTCCCATGAATCTCGTAGTTCATCTTCACCGGCCGGGCGACCTCGGCGACGGCCCGAGCCGCGGTCATGGCGTCCTGCCAGAAGACGGCCTGCTCGGACGGCGGCAGCTCGTACGGCTCAACGACATGCGCCCGCGCCACAACGCAGACGTAGGCCGGGAGCGCGCCCTCGGGCGCCGCCGTCACCCAGCAGGAGGAGGTCTCGGAGAGGATGTCGAGGGACGCTCCGTCGCGGCATATGACACACCCTTCAGCCTTCCTGCGCCACGCCCACTCCTCCGGGTCGGACCAGACCACACCCCCGGTGGCGCCGAGGTCGGCCGGTCCCGCCATGAGGGCAACGCTACCGGCCGGTCGTGATGCCCGCACCCCCGGCTGGGTCGGTGGAGCTGTTGACCTATCACTTCGACGGCCTCGACGAACGACAGCTCGTCACGGTTGCCGAGCTACTGGCAACCGACAGGCCATAAGTGGCGCCCCACGGGGCGAAAGGCCGTGACTGTGCCGGCCTGGGCTGGCAGCAGCACCACCACGACCGAGAACTCTGGTGGGCGTCGGCGCAGGACATTACCGAGCGCCCGGCTGGTGCCGCAGTAGGGCAGTCCTCAGCGGCGGCCTCATGGCGCGGTGGTGGGCGACAAGGGATGACGCGCCTCACCAGGATGGCGTTCGTCCTTCGCAAGAGGGCGGTCTCGTCCTAACGTCCAAGGATGCTCCACGAGTTGTGGGTCGAGGCCGATGGGCAGACGTTCTGCCTCGCTGGCCCTCATGGTGACGGGGCCCGGGCACACCTTGGTCCGGACGCCAAGCTGACCTGGACGGTCGAGGCCTCCAGCCACTTTGAGGCCATGACTCTGTACTACGCCTACATGGGCTGGGGCGTCTACACGACGGATTCCCCGGATATCGACAAGCAAACATACGCCGAATGGGGTTACGAGTAGCCTGACGGATGGGGACCGCCCTCCGGCTTAGCGCAAGCCACTGCTCCGGTTTGCGCTCGGCGGGTGTGCCTCGCCGACGAGTGTTACCGAGCGCCCGGGAGGTGCCGAACTCGCGCACTGCCTCAACCGAAGGCTGGCCCTCGGCTTGCCGGTTGCTGGCGTTGCGTGGAGCGCCCCGACGATGATGACTGCGTGGGCGCTCATCACGTCGTTGTTGCGGCCCTGCGGAAGGGGGACGAGGTGTTGTTGTGCCACCGGTCTCCTGACAGGTTGTGGTATCCGGCGTCTGGGACTTCCCGGGTGGGCATATCGAGGACGACGAGCAGCCGAACGACGCTCTGCGCCGGGAGCTGCTTGAGGAAATCGGCGTCGACATTGGGTCGAGACCGCCGGAGCTTGAGCTCGACGACCAAGAAGCGGGTTTCGAGCTGAGTCTCTGGGTGGTGGACGACTGGCACGGAGAGATCCACAACCTTCAGCCGGAGGAGCATGACGACCGGTGGTTGCGAACTTCCGATCTTGCGTCACTGACCTTCGCTGACGATGCTTATCGGTCGTTCCTGGCCGCCCTTCTCTCGCGGTAGCCTCATAGCGCGCCACTGGACGGCTCGCCCGTCGTAAGGCCGACAAGTAGCGCTCGGGTGGCAATGAGGTGCAGCCGTATCGTCAGGCTGGCTCAGAGAGCTGACGCGGACCGTGGCTCGACTGCGGGGGGCCAGACACAGCGCTGCGTGCGGCCCAGGCCGAGCGCGATCATCGTGTGGTGGTCCCGGCACTTCTAGTCGCCCAGGAGGGCCGGACGTGATCGAGACCTTCGCGGCGCTGGCCGACCGCATCCGGGACAAGCCTGCAACGGTCACACCTCGGTTCGTCGCCATCGACGGTCCCGGCGGTGCTGGCAAGAGCACCTTCACCCTGCGCCTGGCCCGCAGCCTCGGTGATCCTCCAGTCGTCGAGATGGACGACTTCCTCTCCTGGGATGACCTCACCGGGTGGTGGCCCCGGCTGGAACAGGAGGTTCTCCGCCCCCTGATGGGAGGCGAGCGTGCCACCTACCAGCAACGGGACTGGAAGCACGACCCGCGCGGCAGCCTCCTGGGCAACTGGAGGACCGTCCGTCCCGGTCCGCTCGTAATCCTGGATGGCGTGACCTCCTCGCGACGCGACGCAGCCGACCTCCTGACGTTTGCGGTCTGGATCGACGCCCCCTACGAAGTACGTCTGGCTCGGGGCGTTGAGCGTGACGGCGAGAGCATGCGAGAAGCGTGGGTGAACTGGATGGAACGGGAGGATGCCTTCTTCTCAGACGACCGGGCCCGCGATCGGGCTGATCTCATCGTTGACGGCGCTTCAACCAGGCCTCACGACCCCGACCGGCAGTTCGTCCTCAAGGTCTCTCTACCCTGATGGCCCCCAGCCTGTAAGAGGCGCTCAGCCAGGCCCGGCCGATCTTGGTGGTTACCGAACGCTCGGCTGGTGCCGAAAGCCGGGCGGTTCGGCCCAAGACCCTTCCGGCTCGAGCGCCAGTCACGCTAGAGACGGCCGGTCCGGAGCGATCACGTCGACGTTGTTCTCCTCGAGGCGTTGCTCGAGGATCTCGAGGCCGTGTGTTCGAACTAGATCGGCCTCAGCAGCCGTCACCGGCACGAGCCACAGGAACCGGACGTGGTACTCGCCGAGCTCGCACCACTCCATGCTCGGGCCGTACGGGTAGGCAAGGGACACCAGCAGGTGGTCCGCGGCAGCGCCCGCTGTCCAGGGACGGCCGATGTCGATCGTGCTACCGACCTTCAGGCGATAGCGGGGGTCTGCATGGAGGTGGGTGACCATTGCCAGTAGCTCGACGTGCAGCGGGTTCTCGGTGGCAGACAGCAGGAAGAACTTTGTCCCATGATGCTGATCCAGCGTTGCTTCCCACGCGCCGACGCTCACGTAGATCCACGGATCGCGTGGCTCAACCGGAGCGATTCGCCGCACCCGGAACCGGGGCAACATCATGCTGATCGGACCTAGCGTCCACGTGAACTCTTCGTGCGGGCGATCAGGCCAGAGCCGAAGCAGGTGCGAGCGCTCGCCGTCGAACACCTCCTTGCTCCTCCTCACGGCCTCATCCATCATCGCCTCGGTCTCATCAAGCTCAGGAGCGTCCACCGATCATCGCCGCGGTGCCACCGAGCGACGGGCGATGGTGGGGGCCCGTGGGCAGTAGACCCGCGCCGTTACCTCGCGCTCAGGACGTGCCGATCCCGGGCGCCTCGGGACTAGTCGGCTGCAGTCGAGGCGTAGGACGTTACGAGCGCCCTCTCTTCACCTCCCGGCAGCCCCGGGAGCGCGGGAACGCCGAATCGACGCGCTCCGACACGATGCCGGCCTGTTGGTGCAACCATGTGGTCCGTGGCTTCGCGGCTCGTCGCTCTTTGCTTCGATGCGAACGATCCGCTCCGACTCGCGCGCTTCTGGGCGGAGGCGCTGCACTGGGAGATCGACGACGACACCCATGACGAGGTCCGTCTCGTGCCGACGGACGGCACCAGGTTCGAGATCCTCTTCCTGCCAGTCCCTGAGCAGAAGTCCGCCAAAAACCGCATCCATCTCGATCTGACGTCTACCTCGAGCGAGGACCAGGCGCAAACCGTCGAGTCCCTGATCGAACTCGGCGCCCGCCGCATAGACGTCGGTCAGGGTCCAGACGAACCTCATGTTGTGCTCGCCGATCCAGAGGGGAACGAGTTCTGCGTCATCGAGCCGGACAACTCCTTTCTCGCTGGCTGCGGACGCCTTGGGTCGATCACCTGCGACGGCTCGGTGCAGGTCGGGTACTTCTGGAGCGACGCACTCGGGTGGCCGTTGGTTTGGGATCAGGACGAAGAGACCGCGATCCGTGCGCCGGACGGCACCGGTCCGTTCATCACCTGGGGCCCGCCGGTTCCGCAGAAGCTCAGGAAGAACCGGCTTCATGTCGACGTCGCGCCGCCCAGCGACGGTGATCAGCGAGCGGAGGTTGACCGGCTCGCCTCTCTTGGCGCGACCCGAGTCGACATCGGCCAAGGCGATGTCAGCTGGGTCGTCATGGCCGATCCCGATGGCAACGAGTTCTGTGTGCTGACCCCGCGATAGCGCGTCCCGGGTGACGTCCACGGCGCAGCGTGGGGTCAGCCTGGTGAGGGCGTCCCCGACAATGATGACAAGCGCAGACCGCCGCAGACTGGTTGGACGATTGATGGGGAGGGGCTTGCCTGGGTGGACGCGCAGCAGGGTGTGGACCTCCAGGTGATACCCAACAACTCGGGCTCAGGGCGATGTCGAGGAACATGACGTCGCCAGCTGATCATCCGCCGATCCACGTCTCGAGCGGTCCACCAGCGGGATTACCGTGCGCTGCGTAGGTGCCGAACCAGGGCGTTCCTCGACCTGACTCGAGCGGGTTCAGGCTCTCTGGCTGGCTGGCTTGACCAACCGAAGCTACGTGCGCCTGCGCAGCGCCCTGCCAACGAGGAGGCCGGTCACTGCGCCGAAAACCAGGGCGGGCCCAAGCGCCTGCGCAGCGCGAGGAAGTGCATAGTGCCTCCACCATGCAGACGCGTCCGGGTACCGGTCGGGTTCCAGGGACCACATCCCGAGCCACGTCCAGATGAACACGACGATCCAGAGGACAAGGAGCCCCATCGCCGCCTGCAGCGCTACGAGAGCCCGGCCGCTCGGAAGCACACGCGCCGGCACCAGCCGGGCGCTCGGTAACCTGTCGGCGAGGTTCCCTGCGGCGACGAGAACACCTTCGACACTCAGGCCGTAGAAGGCGCTTCGTGCTGAATCGGCCGTTGAGGGTTCAAGTGGGAAGCCGGCCTCCCGCCACTCCGTCTGCCCGGAGTCATCGCGGAGGGTGACCAGGCGTCGGTCCGTGGGATCCAGCCGCTCGACGTCCCGGGCACGAAGCCCTCTGAAGCCGAGCCGATCGACATAGCCATGCCAGGAGGGCCCGTGGACTTCAGCGTCCGCGCCGGCAAGAGAGAGCGCAGTCGCCCGGTTGAACACTGCATCGGGATCCAGGGAGGCGACGACGGCGGACGTACGGTCAACGTGCTCCTGCTCGACCACGACCACACACGCCAGCCCGATGCGGAGAAGCACCACTCCGTCGTTGCCGGTGCGGGCCGGCACGACCTTGACCTTCGCCCGATGCAGCTCATCTGTCGGCAGGCCCAAGGTGCCGGACCAGTACGCGCCAACCTCCTCTCGAACGGCCGCCTCCATGTCGCCATCGTCGCAGACAGGACGCTCACAGGTCCGGCTTCCACCTCGGTTTGACGACCACTCGGGTGCCCACGAGTGCCGGCTATAGACACACAGCCGGACGCGAGGTCAGGCTGTCCCGTCGGCTGGGCTTCGCAGCAAGACGATCAGCCGGACCGTCGTTCCCGAGCGCAGCGGTCGTGCCGTTCCCGGGCGCTCGAAGCTCGCCCGAGCACGGGATCCACGACACCGCTGTGCATCGCTACCTCCGTGGCCCACCAGGTCGACGACCCGCTGCTCGCTGGGAGTGAGCGACGCCCAACCCTCCCGCGGCCGTCGCCGACGTCCCGTCCGCCCCCGGGCGGGGACCCAGGAGCCCCAAGCGGGCCTCCACCCGGGGTCACGGGGAGGGTGGCGCCCACCTTCTCGTATCCCCTGTGAGATCACAAACGGTCATCACCTCTGCCATGCGTCTTGCGGGCGACGAACGCGATACGACCTCCCCGATTCCTGCTCGTGGCTCGACCGCTACCGCGCATGAGCCCGGCTGGCCAGGCTCGGCTAGAGCGCGGCTGAGGTTGCCCGGCCCTCGATCCTGATCGGGCCCTCGATGAGGTGCGGCTCGGGCTCAGGGCCGCTCGGATCGAACCACGGCGCATGCGGGGGCGCATCGGGGCGCAGTTGCCACTTCCGACCCACCCGGTCGACTCCCATCGGGAACACGGTCAGGGCACCCTGGGCGTCGATGTGAAGCCGGAGGAAGTGCTTCTGGTCCTGGTGGTGCAGGGGAGCGAACCCCTCGTTCCCGTGGAAGCCGAGGCAGTTGGTGGCCCACAGGTAGCCCGACATCCCCACCATCCCCCCGATCCCGCCCAGAACCCCGATCACGCCGAGGAAGACGACGAGCGACCACCCGCCCCGGAGCCCCGACGTGGACGAGAGCCGGGAAGCGACGACCATGACCGCGGCCACGGTGACCAGCTGCAGCGTCGAGTGCACCAAGGCCAGCAGCAATCGGGCGAGGCCACCGGCGTCGTGGGCGAAGCGCACCATCAGGGCCAGGGACACGATCATGAGCAGGATGAGCAGGAAGGCCGTGGGGCTCTCCCACAGCGCCCGCCGCAGATCGACGAGGCCGAGCGAGACGTGCCGGTCCTTCAGGTGCAGCCCCATCATGAACGCCAGCAGCACCTGGACCGTGCCGAACACCGCGGCCAGAGGGATGTTGAAGGGGGCCAGCAGCCAGATCCTCTTGCGGAACCCCTTGGACACCGCCCCTGAGGGATAGGTGGCGGCCCGGCGGCACGTCACCATCCCGTCCGCCGGGGAGGTCCACCCGCTCGGGGAGGTCGTGGGTGGGATGCAAAAGGCGCCGCCGCCGCCCGAGGCGATGTGCTGGCGGGAGCCTTCCTCCTCCTCGTAGCGGGCGTAGTAGTGCTTCCCGCTCCTGAGGAACAGGACCACCTGGGCGCCAGTGGGCTGGATGACCTCACGCTCCAGGTACACCACGTTCCAATCGGAGTGGACCTCGACCTCCTTCCTGCCACTCTCGACCTCCTTGCCCATGCAGACGATGATCCGGTCGTCGGGCTGCAGCTGGTTGGCGACGACGTCGCTGAAGTACTGCAACTGGACCTCGTCGAGGCAGGCGCCGAACTGGATGTCCACGCCCCACAGCCACCAGCCGTTCGGGAGCTTCAGGGCGAAGTAGCTCCGGGCCTGGCTCGTCCTCCAGCCGCCGATGTCGTGGCTGCGGCAGAAGATGCTGGTGAAGTTGACCAGCCCGTCGTACCAGTCGTGGCTTCCGGGGATGGCGAACAGCTCGGGCGCCTCGCCGGGGGCACAGGGCAGCGCCGCCCGGTAGGGTCCGATCGTGCGGTTCTCGTACTCGACCGCCTTGGGCACCGGGTACACCTGGTCGCCCCCCATGACGAGGATCCGCCCCCGCTCGGTAACGTGGGC
This sequence comes from Acidimicrobiales bacterium, assembly GCA_030448245.1. Taxonomy (GTDB): domain Bacteria; phylum Actinomycetota; class Acidimicrobiia; order Acidimicrobiales; family JAUJNH01; genus JAUJNH01. The sequence continues at coordinate 369,549 of JAUJNH010000002.1, read as the reverse complement.
CTGGCCGTTCCAGTCGAGCTTCAACTCCTCGGCGGCCAGGAGCCTGGCTACGGTGTAGGTCGAGTTCCACCCGTCGCCCAGGTCGGCCACGTAGTCGAACCACAGCTCGCCGGCCCCGGAGCGGTCGGGCACCTCAGCCGGGAGCCGCGCCTGGAGCTCGCGCTTGTCGGCGTACGAACTGAAGATGCCCGAGACGACCACACGCACGGCGGTATCGAGGAGCTGGTGCGGATCGAACCAGCGCACCATCGGGGCGCCGCACGAAGCCAAGCTCGGCTTCGCAGGAGGGGCGGCCGGCGAGCGGCGAGCCGTCGTCAGCGGGACCTCCGGGTGTGCCGGCCATGTCGCCATCATGCAGCATGCCTGGGCCAAGCTCGGAAAAGGGCGCTCCGCTAGGAGTAGCTGCTTCAGGCCAGCGACCACCTGGCTCTAGCAGGCAGCGCTCGGAGCGCTACGCCGCTGTAGGAGCGCCATCCCGACGCGACAAGGTGGAACGCGCCGAGGTAATGGTTGGCGAGTCGATCGATGTGGCCCGCCGCTGCGAAGACCGCAACGCCGTCATCGTCGGGCTCGCCGCTCTGCGTCGTGCCCGCCTGGCCGCGGCTGTTCGTCGAGGAGGACCCCATGGGCGCCCTCAACCTCTACTCCACCAGCCCGGACGCCTTCGATGAGGCGGACGTCGCTCTCGCCTCGGTCTTCGCCGCCCATGCCGCGGTGGCCATGTCCGCCGCCCGAAGGGAGGAAAACCTCGAGCGCAAGGCCGACAGCCGAGACCTCATCGGCCGGGCCAAGGGCATCCTCATGGCCCGGTCGAACCTCGACGACGAGCAGGCCTTCCAGCTGCTCCGACGAGCATCCCAGCGCCTCAACGTCAAGTTGATCAAGGTGGCCGAACAAGTCGTCGAGGGGACCAGCCCAGGCGACCTTCCAGCCGGCTAGGGCACCTTCTGGTCGGCCGAATGGCATCCTCAATCCCCCTCGTTCGACCCGGAGGACGAGCCCCTCCCCAGGCCGGACCCGGCTTGCCCCGCCGCAGAAGCGGCAAGCGGGAGCAGTGACCTGGCGCCGATCGCACCTGACCCAGGGCGAGCACAGGTCACTCCGGGAAGACCGAACACCGCAAGCACTGCGGCACGGCGACGCCCGTCACTGCGGCGCGAGCAGCAGGCGTTCTCGGTCGCGCCTATCAACACCCCGATCGGGCTAGCCATCCTCCAGGAGTTACAGTTCTGTCGAGCATCCCCTTTTGACCCTCCGGAGGTTCTCGCCGTGAAGCGCATCGCCCTGATCCTGTTCGCCGGGCTGGTCCTGGTCACCGCCTGCTCGAACAAGGCCAAGGACCACAACGCCCAGGACATGTCGTTCGCCCAGGAGATGATCCCCCACCACCAGCAGGCTGTGGAGATGTCGGACATGGCTGTGAGCCAGGCCTCTTCGGCGAAGGTGAAGGACCTCGCCACCCGGATCAAGGTGGCCCAGGGCCCGGAGATCGAGCAGATGAAGGGGTGGCTCTCGAGTTGGGGTGAGCCGGTGGCGGCCAAAGCCGACGGCGGTGGCATGGCCGGCATGAACCACGGCGGCGGCAGCAAGGACGACTTGGCAGGCATGGGAATGATGACGGACGCTCAGATGAAGGAGCTGGGGGCTGCCCGGGGCGCCGAGTTCGACCGGATGTTCCTGACGATGATGATCGGCCACCACGAGGGCGCAGTGACAATGGCCCGCACCGAGCTCGACAAGGGCAAGCACGCACCGGCCAAGCAGCTGGCCCAGGCGATCATCGACGCCCAACAGAAGGAGATCTCCGAGATGCAGGGCCTGCTCAACGGCGGCATCTGACACTCCCCCCAGGAGGTGACCCTCGCTTCCGCCGCCGCCGCCGCCGGGGGTGTTGTCGTTCGCCTGACCGTGCTGCCTGCCATTGGTGCCCGGGTATCTTCATGTCGGCCATCGCCGTCAGAAGCGCTCGGCCACGCGGCCGTCGACGCCGCACGTGCTCTGGTTCAGCCTCGAACAGCTCGGCCAAGTCGTCCGACGCCCGAGCCGACGACACCACCGGCCGAGCCCTCCGCCGCATCTTCGGCTGTGTCGGCGGCGACGGCGGTGGTCATGGGGCCAGTGGGCGGACGCCCTTGCCTCGGGTGGCTTGGGTGAGGCGGATGCTGTCGCCGGTGGTGGCCACGGGCGGAACCCAAAGCTTGTCTTCAGCACGTCGCTGCGGCTGAGCGGGTTGGGAGCCGGCCTGTACAGCCGGCCTGAGCGGCATAGGCGTGGGCTGCGGCGACCCCCGGTGACGGGAGAAGTGTCTAGGGATGAAGACCGCACTGTCCTGGCATGAAGGTTCGCTTGCGACGGCGGTCGGGTCCAGTATCTGCTTCGTTTACGGGCGTGCGTGACGCTGCCGTCAAGGGAAGGCGGAGCCAATGGAGTCTGCTGCGGTCGCAAATGCTAGACATGTAGTTCGGCTCTCACTACTCTCAGCGGGGGAGGTGGTGGTGGACGATGACGGCAGCGGCACGCACGGCGGCGTTGGAGGCGGCGGGGCTTGTCCATCCGAACCCGGAGGGGGTGACAGCTGCGCTGTTCGACGGCCGGGTCCCGTTCTTCCTGGCCGAGGACAAGGTCCAAGTGAAGTACGAGATGCTGCGGGCCCATGTCGTCGACGATGTGAGCGTGACCTCGGCGGCTGCCACTCACGGCTACTCGCGGGCGTCGTTCTACCTTGTCGCCTCCTCGTTCGACGAGAGCGGCATGACGGGGCTGCTGGACGAGCGGCGGGGCCGCCGCGGACCGGTGAAGCTGCGCTCGGAGGTGCTTGAGTTCATCACCGGCGCCGATCCCGGCTCCTCGGGAGCGGAGCTGGCCGAGGCGGTTGCGTCCCAGTTCGGGGTGTCACTGCACCGGCGGACCATCGAGCGGGCCCGCCGGCGGTGAGGCCGTTCTGGCCGGTGGCCGAGGCGGCCCAGTCCGACTAGGAGATCTTGCGGGAGGCGGTGCTGGGCGGCGGCCAAGTCGTGACGATCGCCGCTGGACGCTTCGAGCGTCGTGGCTTGGCCGGCCTCATCGCCTGGCCGGCATCGGAGCCGGTGTTCGCCGCTCGCCTGGCCGGTGCTGTCCGTCCGGCATGGTCCCCTCATGCCGATCCCCGGCTGGAGGCGCTGGCCGCCGGCTATGAGCTGTTGCTGGCTGGGCCGGACGAGTTCGTCATCACCAAGGAGGCACAGCTGTGAGAGTTGCCATCTACTGCCGGGTCTCGACCGAAGCCCAAGAGGCCCGGGGCACGATCGGCTCTCAACGGGCCGCGCTGGTCGAGCGGGCCGCAGCTGAGGGGCATGAGCTGGTGGCAGAGTTCCTCGACGACGGTCACTCCGGAGCCCGGTTGGACCGCCCCGGTCTCGACGGGCTGCGAGACGCAGCGGAGGCCGGGCTGCTCGACGCCGTGTGGTGCCTGTCGCCCGACCGTCTGGCCCGGGTCTACGCCTACCAGGTCATCGTGCTCGACGAACTGGCCCGCCACGGCATGACCGTGCTCTTCGCCGACGCCCCGCCCTCGATGATGACCCCCAGGCCCGGCTGCTCACCCAGGTGCAGGGCGTCATCGTTGAATACGAGCGGGCCAAGATCGCCGAGCGCTACCGGCGGGGCAAGCTGTGGCGGGCCCAGGCCGGGGAGGTCATCTCCTTGGAAAGCGCCCTACGGCTACCGGCGCCTGCCCCGAACCGCCGACGGGCCGCCCCACCTCGAGCCCTACGAACCGGAAGCTGTCGTGGTGCGACGGATCTTCGACGACCTACGTCGCCGGTGGCCACTCGACCCGGGAGATCACCCGTCGTCTCAACGCCGACGGGGTCCCCAATCCCACCGGCGCCAGGGCGGTGTGGGGAACCACCACCATCGGCCGGCTGCTCCGGAACGAGGCCTACGTGGGGCGGGTGTACTACAACCGCACCGAGTCACCGAACGCGACGCTGCTGATCACCCGCACCGCCACATCCTCACCCGTGCGCTCGGCGCCGGTCCCACGGTCGATGTCGACGGTTCCGTCCACCCGGTTCGGCCAGGCGACCGCCTCCTGCTGTGCACCGATGGGCTGTTCAACGAGGTGACCGAGACAGACATCGGATCGTTGCTCCGCAACATGTCGGACCTGAGTGTGGTGGCCGACGAGCTCCTGCAGCACGCCCTGACCAATGGCGGTCGCGACAACATCACCGTGGCACTCGTTGACGTTCACGCATGAACACCAACTGATGGCCGGTGACGAAGTCCCTCCGATGGTCGTCGAGGCTCACGCGCCGGGCTCGCCCGACAAGTCCGACTCACTCGGCGCCGTCTAGGTGCTTAGCGGCGCACCGAGCACCATGAACATCCCCGTAAACAACGTCGTAGGTGACGTTATGGTGGACAGCGCCAACGTCCCGAGTCGCACAGGGACCAAAAGGCTGGCGGAACCATGCGAACCCAGGCCGGGAGTCCGCGCCTTCGGCGCCCTTCCCGTCGGGCGAGGCGGATAATGGTGGTCGTCTCGGTTCAGGTTGCGTGCCATGCTGCCAGGGTGAGGCGGAGACGACGGGCGGCGGAGCTGCTGGGATGCGCGGAAGCGCCGCTCGTGATCGGCCTAGTTCTCGTCGAGCTGGTTCAGGCGATGCTTCCACTGGCGGTCATCACGGTCATCGGCGTGCTCGTCGGGCGTGTGGTGGAGGGGGGGTCGGTGGCCGTGCCCTTATCGGTGCTAACGGTCGTCCTCCTCGCCCAGCAGCTCCTGGCGCCGCTGCGCAGCGCTGTGCATTTCTCGGTCACCCGCCGCGTCGATGGCGAGGTGCGCAGCCGGGCTATGGAGGCTGCCTGCCGACCGGCGGGCATCGGTGCGCTGGAGGACCACGCCACCGTTGATCTGCTCAGCTTGGCGGGGGGGAACATCGACAGGCACTGGTATGCCACACCGGGCGGGGCGGCGGTGGCCTTCGTCGCTCTCGGTGGACGCTACCTCCAAGTCGTCGCCGCCGCCCTGCTCCTGGCCGGCGTGTCCGTGCCCGTCGCTGTGGGCCTGCTGGTCGCGGCGTTGCCCTGTTTCGTGTTGTGCCGGCGGTGGGCGGGCCTGCGCATCGGTGCCCACCGCGACACCCACGGCGTGGGTCGAGCGTCGCGTTACACGTCGGGCATGGCCAACACGCCGGCTTACGCCAAGGAGACCCGGATGTTCGGGCTCCTCGGCTGGCTCCTCGGTCGCTTCGGCGGCCAGTGGGACGAGATCGCGTATGCGCGCCTTGCCGTGAGCCGTGTCGCGGTCCGGCGGATCGTGACTCTCCTGGTCGCCGTCGCCCCGCTCGTGGCCATGGCCTTTGTAGCCGTGGGCCGTACCGCCCTGGACGGGGATCCCGACGCCCGGGGTTTGGCGGTGGCCTTCCAGGCTGCCCTGCTGATCGTCGCCGTCCTCGACCCCCGAGGCGATGAGGTCTACCAGCTCGATTTCGGGCTCGCGGCCCACGACGCCCTCGTGCAGATCGAGGCCACGATCGGTCGCCCCGGTGGTGGTGACGGTGGGAGTCGAGGTCGAGACGCCGCCGGGCTGCCCTCCCGCGAGATTCGCTTCTCCGGCGTGAGCTTCTCCTACGGCAGCGACTCTCCGGTGCTCGAGGACCTCGATCTGATGGTGCCCGCAGGGTCGTCGTTGGCCATCGTCGGGATGAACGGCGCCGGCAAGACGACGCTCGTCAAGCTCCTCGCCGGTCTCTATGAGCCGGAGGCTGGGTCTATAACCGTCGATGGAGTTCCTCTCGGCGAGCTCGACCTCGCTTCCTGGCGACGGCAGCTGGCCGTCATTTTCCAGGACTTCGTCCGTTACGAGCTTCCCGTGTCCGACAACGTGGCCTTCGGCGGCTTCCACCGCGCCGCCGACCTCGAGTCCCTGGAGCGGGTCGCGGCCCGGGCCGGCGTGGCCGACCTGGTGGCAAGCCTGCCCCGCGGCTGGGACACTCCTCTGGCCCGTCACTACACCGGGGGGGCTGACCTCTCGGGAGGCCAGTGGCAGCGGATCGCCTTGGCACGGGCCTTGTTCGCGGTGGAGGCCGGCGCCCAGGTGCTAGTTCTCGACGAGCCCACGGCCAATCTCGACGTGCGGGCGGAGGCCGAGCTGTTCGAGGAGTTCCTCGACCTCACGACCGGCCTCACCACCATCCTCATATCGCACCGTTTCTCGACCGTCCGCCACGCCGACCGAATCTGCGTCCTCGCCGGTGGACGGGTGGTCGAGCAGGGGAACCACGACGACCTGGTCGCCGCGGGTGGTCGGTATGCCGAGCTTTTCAACCTCCAGGCGGCCCGGTTTCGTGGCTGACACCTGGAGATCGCTTCGGCTGCTGGCCAGCATGGGGCGGAGGGCGGGTACGGCACAGGTGATCTCGGCGATCGGAGCGGCGGTCGTGGCTTCGGTGACCGGGGTGCTCGCCAGCCTCTGGCTCAAGCTCATCCTCGACGGTGTAGCCCGCCAGGACTCGGGTCTGGTCACCGTCGCGGCTGCAGTGCTGGGAGCCACTGTCACCCTGCAGATGGCGGCCTCCAGCTTCTCGGCCCTGCGTCTGAGCGAACTGCACATGGCGTGCGGGAAGGTGTTGGTGTGCGACCTCATGGAGGCCGGAGCGACACCGCCGGGGATCGAGCACCACGAGCGTCCCGACTACGCGGACCGCATCGCCCTGCTCAAACGCGACACGAACTACCTGTCGGGCTTCCTACCAGTGATCGGCGAGGCCGTTGGCCTAGTGGCTCGGGTCGGCGTGACCGGCATCCTGCTGGCCCGGGTGCATCCCGCGCTGCTGCTGCTGCCCGCTCTGTCGGTGCCCTCATTCTACGCCGGTGGACGAGCCGAGCGGGCGGTGAACGCGGCTAAGGAGGCCACCGCGGAGCAGGACCGGCTGAACGAGCACCTGTTCACGCTGGCGACCGCCCCCTCATCGGCCAAGGAGCTGCGCATATTCGGGCTGGGCGATGAACTGGTGGCTCGCCAGCGATCGTCCTGGCGCGCCGTGTCGACCGCCGTGGCCCGGGCACAGTTCCGCGCCGGGCTGCTCCGGACGGCAGGGTGGCTTCCGTTCGCAGCCGGGTACCTGGGCGCTGTGGGCTACGCACTCGGGCACGCCGGGCGGGGCGACGCGACCCCCGGCGACGTGCTGTTGGTGATGGTCCTGGCCGGCCAGGTCAACGGTCAGGTCGCCCAACTCCTGAACCTGGCTAACCGGTCAGCTGCCGGGATGCGCGTGCTTGGCCGTTACCGGTGGCTGCTCGAGTACGCGGCCGACAGGGTGGCTGCGGTCCGCGACGATCCCGTGCCCGTTCCCGATCGGCTCCGCCACGGGATCGAACTCACCGATGTGTCGTTCCGCTACCCCGGTGAGGGCCGGCCCAACGTGCTCACCGACATAGACCTGCACCTGCCCGCCGGTTCGACGGTCGCCATCGTGGGCGAGAACGGTGCGGGGAAGACGAGCCTGGTGAAGCTTCTGTGTCGCTTCTACGAGCCGACGGCGGGGACGATCGAAGTCGACGGCATCGACCTCCGCCGCTTCGGCGTGGACGACTGGCGGCGACGCCTGTCTGGCGGCTTCCAGGACTTCGCTCGCATCGAGCTTCTCCTGCGCCAGTCGGTCGGCTTGGGGGACCTAAGCGGGATGGGGGGCCGGCGGCCGGCGATTGAGGACTCCCAGCGCCTCGAGGCAGCGCTGGCCCAAGCGGCGGCTCGCCTCCCCGTCGGCCTGGACACCCAGCTGGGCGCCCAGTGGCCGGCGGGAGCCGATCTCTCCCAAGGCCAGTGGCAGAAGGTCGCCCTCGCCCGGGGACTGCTCCGCCAGGAGTCACTGCTGCTCCTGCTCGATGAGCCCACTTCAGGCCTCGATCCCGCCGCCGAGCACTCGGTCTTCGAAGCGTTCGCCGAGGCCGCCACGGGCGCAGCCCGCCGCAGCGGCGCAGTGGTGCTGCTGGTCTCGCACCGGTTCTCCACGGTTCGCATGGCCGACCACATCGTGGTGCTGGACAACGGGCGGATCGTGGAGCAGGGCACCCACGACGAACTCATGGCCACCGGCGGCCTTTACGCAGAGCTCTATGGCATCCAGGCCCGCGCCTACCGCTGAAGCGGCGGCGACACGAGCGCCGGGAGAACCAACGCGTCCGCGAGGCGCCAGTGGCCAGCCGCCGTCGCCGCTGTAGCCCGCGCCTGCCGTTGTAGGCCACGGGGCTGCGCTCTCGCTCAGACCAGCGGAAGTCCGCACGCCGATCTGGCGCCCGGGCGAGCAAGATGACGGGGTGGGCGTAACGGTGGGCCCTGCCGAGCGCGTGAGGCGAGAACTGACTGCTCTACATCACCGTTCCGCACTGCATGCGTTCGCCGACATCTTTCCTTCGGACGCGCCCCTGCCGAGCTTCGACGACGACCTTCAACGGTGGCGCTACTGGCTCGGGCCGGATTCCGACGAAGGGCGACGCACGTACGTGGCGAGAACGCCCACCGCCGAGGTCGTGGGTGTGGTGCTCGCCGGCCCCGATCCGGACGAGCCGTCCGTTGGGCATCTGGGTCGGCTCTACGTCGACCGGAGCATTGGAACCAGGGCGTGGGAACGAAGCTATACAGCGCAGCTGTCACCGATCTCGCTTCACACTTTTGCGAGGCAACGCTCTGGGTGCTCGAAGACAACGCTCGCGCTCGAGCCTGGTACGAGCGCCTCGGTTGGAGACCCACCCCGAAGCGGAAGACGACATACGCGCCTGCTGGGATCGACGACATCCAGTACCAGATCGTTCTCCGTCATCACACGTAGCACCCGCCGCATACCCCTCGCTACCGACGAGGTCAGCGGGGCACCTCCGGGCGCTCGGTAACCGGCGGACTGCGTGGCCATTCCGCCCATAACATGCGCCCCATAAGACGGGCATGATCAGGCAGCAGGGCGCCCGGAAGTGTCGGTAGGGGCGCAGCAGCTTCTCGTGAGCGCCTGGTGTCAGACGGCCGTTCCAGGTCGACCCGATGCGGCGTCTGAGCACTTCGCTCGCAACGCCTTGGAGCACGTCAGCCCGCGCCCCCGGAGGAGTCCTTCCGGCTGTGTCTTGTTCTGGTCGCGCGACCTTGCGAAGGAGGAGCTTCGGCCTCGGGCGCCGCCGGAGCGACAGGCCTGCGCTCTACGCCTTCTTGAGGGGGGCGATGGTGAGGTCGAGCTGCTTGTCGCCGACGCCGGGGAAGCGGATCATCGCTTCGCCTCGCGCGATGTTCACCTCGAGGACCACGCCCTCGCCCCACTTGCCGTGGACCACGTCGTCGCCCGGCCTCACCTCGAGCGCTGGGCCGCCGGCGGCCCGGGTGGGGCCCAGGCCCCGGCCGCTGCGCAGGGCCGCCTCGACCACCCGGTCGCGGATCGACGGGCCCAGGCCGCTGCCGTTGCCGGCGCCCCACACCCGAACCTTGTCCTCGCCGCCCCTGCCGCCGCCGGCCAGCCGGCTGCCGGGGGCGATGGTGACGAGGCTGGACGGGATCTCCTTCACGAAGCGGCTGACCGGGTTGTACTGCGCCGAGCCCCACAGGCTGCGGCTCCAGGCGTTGGTGAGGTGGAGGCGGCGGCGGGCCCTGGTGATGGCCACGTAGGCGAGGCGCCGCTCCTCCTCGAGCTCGTCGGGCTCGGAGAGGCTGCGGAGGTGGGGGAACACCCCGTCCTCCAGGCCGATGACGGTGACCACGTCGAACTCGAGCCCCTTGGCCGTGTGGATGGTCATGAGGAGGACCTGCGACCCGTCGTCGTCGAGCTGGTCCTGGTCGCTGACCAGGGCGGTGGCCTCGAGAAAGGCGTCGAGCTGCTCGTGCTGGGCCGCCTGGCCGACGAGCTCGGCGATGTTCTCGACCCGGCTCTCCGACTCGACGGTCTTCTCGGCCTCGAGCTCGGCCAGGTAACCGGTGCGCTTCAGGACCTCCTCGAGCAGCTGCGCCGGCGGCAACGGGGCGTGATCGGGCTGGGCCTCGCCCAGGTCCAGGCCCAGCTCGCCCGTCTCCACATCGACCGCCTCGCCGGCCACCGTCGAGCGGCCCTCGGCCAGCTGGCGCAGGTCGTCGAGCAGGGTGCGGAGCTGGCGGAGGCCGGTGAGGGCGCGGCCGGTGACGCCGGCCTCCTCGGCTCGGTCGAGGGCGTCGCCGAAGCTGACCCCGTGGGACGCGGCAAAGGCGTCGAGCCTGGCCAGGCTGGTGTCGCCCACCCCCCGCCGGGGCACGTTGGCGATGCGCTTCAGGCTGACCTCGTCGGCCGGGTTGCGCACGGCCCGCAGGTACGACAGCAGGTCCTTGATCTCCTTGCGGTCGTAGAAGCGGGTGCCGCCCACCACCTTGTAGGGGATGCGCCGCCCGGCCAGCGCCTCCTCGACGGCCCGGCTCTGGGCGTTGGTGCGGAAGAACACGGCCATGTCGCCCCAGCGCTCGTGCTCGTCGCGGTGGAGCCGGGCCAGCTCGTTGGCCACCCACGCGGCCTCGTCGTGCTCGTCGTCGGCGGTGTAGCGCACCACCGCCTCGCCGCTGCCGGCGTCGCTCCACAGCTCCTTCGGCTTGCGGGCCGCATTGTTCGAGATCACCGCGTTGGCGGCGTCGAGGATCGTCTGGGTGCTCCGGTAGTTCTGGGCCAGGGTGACCACGGTGACATCGGGGAAGGCCTGCTCGAACTCGAGGATGTTCCGGATGTCGGCCCGCCGGAACCGGTAGATCGACTGGTCGCTGTCGCCGACGACGGTCACGTTGTGGGACCGCTGGCCGAGCAGGATCACCAGCTCGTTCTGGACGTGGTTGGTGTCCTGGAACTCGTCGACGAGGAGGTGGCGGAACCGCTGCTGGTACGACTCGAGGACGTCGGGGCACCGCTGCAGCAGGCGCACCGTCTGGAGCAGCAGGTCGTCGAAGTCCATGGCGCTCGCGGCCAGCAGGCGCTGCTGGTACTCGCGGTAGACCTCGACCAGCTTGCGGTCGTAGATCGTGCGGGCCTCGGCCCCGAGGGCCTCGGGCAGCTGCCCCTCGTTCTTCGCGGCCGAGATGGCGGCGTGCAGCGATCGCGGTGGCAGCTTCTTTGGGTCGAGGCCCTGGTCGCGCACCACGTAGCCGACGAGGCGCTGCGCGTCGGCCTGGTCGTAGATGGTGAAGCTGCGCGAGAAGCCAAGGCGATCGCCGTCGCGGCGCAGCATGCGCACGCACGCCGAGTGGAACGTGGAGACCCACATCTTCTCGGCCACCGGGCCGACGAGGCCGGCCACCCGCTGGCGCATCTCGTCGGCCGCCTTGTTGGTGAAGGTGATGGCGAGCAGCTGGAACGGCGACACCCCCCGCTCGGCGATGAGCCAGGCCACCCGGCGGGCCAGCACCGTGGTCTTCCCGGAGCCGGCGCCGGCCACCACCAGCAGGGGTCCGTCGCCGTGGGTCACGGCCTCTCGCTGGTCGGGGTTCAAGCCCTCGAGCAGGCTCTGGGGCTGTCCCTGCACGCCTCCGAGGTTACAGCCGTGTGGTTCGGACACCCCGGCCGAGTCCTTGGTTCGTGGCGAGGTCGGCTGGGTAACGCTGGCCCATGGTGACCACGGGGCACGACGACCACCAGCAGAACGAGCAGGTCGTGAGCTACGGGGACCGCAACCCGGCCGAGGTGGTGGGCGACCACGCCATGGGGCTCGAGCTCCAGCTGGTCGAGGTCGTGGAGCAGATCAAGCGGGCTGCGGTGCAGGAGCGGTGGGACGACCTGCGGGAGCTGCGGGCCGAAGAGGCCCGCCTTGAGGCCGAGCTGGCCCGCACGGCCGAGGTGGCCGGCGACCTGGCCGAGTAGCCCGCACAGCATGGGCGGCGGCGGCCAGCAGGAGCACGCGGCACGAGCCCTGGTCCAGGCCGGCCAGATGCTTCCTCGCGTGAAGCTGGACGGGGCGGGTGGGCCCCGGCCCCTCTCCGGGCCGGGCCACCAGTCCGTCCTGGTCGTCTACCTGCACCCGGAGCCGTGCCGGGCCTGCGCCGACTACCTCGACGAGGTGGCGGGCACCGTCGACGACCTGCGCCAGTGGGCCACCAGCCCCGTCGCCGTGGTCCCCTCGAGCCGCGAGCTGGAGGCCGCGCCCTTCCCCCTGCTGCACGACGACGACGAGGCCCGCCGCCAGCTGGGGATCGGCCGAGACGAGGCCGCCGTCATCCTGGCCGACCGGTGGGGCGAGGTTGTCGAGGTGGCCACGTTCGGCCAGGACCACGGCTTCCCGCTCCCCCGCCAGCTGGTCGAGTCGGCCAAGATCCTCGACCTCAGCTGCGGCGAGTGCAACGTGCCCGGCGCCGAGTGGCGCTCGTAGCAGGCCTGCGGGTCACTCCCACTCGATGGTGCCGGGGGGCTTGCTGGTGATGTCGAGGGCGACGCGGTTGACGCCGGCCACCTCGTTGATGATCCGGTTCGAGAGGCGCTCGAGCAGGTCGTAGGGCAGCCGGGCCCAGTCGGCGGTCATGGCGTCGTCGCTGGTGACCGCCCGGATGACGATCGGGTAGCCGTAGGTGCGCTCGTCGCCCATCACCCCGACCGAGCGGATGGCCGGCAGCACGGCGAACCACTGCCACAGCTGGCGCTCGAGCCCGGCCCGGCGCACCTCGTCGAGGACGATGGCGTCGGCCTGGCGGAGCACCTCGAGCCGCTCGGGGGTGATGGTCCCGATGATGCGCACAGCCAGCCCCGGTCCCGGGAACGGCTGGCGCCACACGATGTGGGCGGGCAGGCCGAGCTCCTCGCCCACCGCCCGCACCTCGTCCTTGAACAGGTCGCGCAGCGGCTCGATCAGCTCGAAGTGCAGCCCCTCGGGGAACTCGACCAGGTTGTGGTGGCTCTTGATGGTGGACGAGGCGCCGCCGGTGCCGCCCGACTCGACGACATCCGGGTACAGCGTCCCCTGCACCAGGAAGCGGGCGTCGCCCAGGTCGCGGGCGGCGTCGGCGAAGACCCGCCAGAACTCCTGGCCGATGACCGTGCGCTTGCGCTCCGGGTCGAGCACGTCGTTCAGGGCGTCGAGGAAACGGTCGGCCGCCTTGACGTGGACGAGGTCGACCGCGAACTGGCGGAGGAAGGTGTCCTCGACCTGCTCGGGCTCGCCGCCCCGCAGCATCCCGGTGTCGACGAAGACGCAGGTCAGCTGGTCGCCGATGGCCTTGTGGACGAGCGCCGCGGCCACCGCCGAGTCGACGCCGCCGGACAGGCCGCAGATCACCCGCTCGTCCCCCACCTGGGCGCGGATCGCCTCGACCTGGGCGTCGATGATCGAGGTCATCGTCCAGGTGGGCCGGCAGCCGCACACGTCGTAGAGGAACGCCTTCAGCAGGTCCTGGCCGAACTGGGTGTGCGCCACCTCCGGGTGGAACTGCACGCCGTAGATCCGCCGCTCCCGGTCCTCGAGGGCGGCCACCGGGATGCCGCCGGTGCTGGCCGTGGCGCGGAACCCCGCGGGCACCTGCTGGATCGAGTCGAAGTGGCTCATCCACACGTCGAACGCCGTGGGCACGCGGTCGAACAGCGCCGATCCGCTGCCAGTGGCCACGAGACCGGTGCGGCCGTACTCGCCAGTCCCGGTGTTGGCCACGGACCCACCGAGCTGCTGGGCCAGGAGCTGGGCGCCGTAGCAGATGCCGAGCACGGGAGAGCCGGCGTCGTAGATGCCGTCGTCGAGCACGGGCGCCCCCTCGACGTGGACCGAGGCCGGGCCGCCCGAGAGGATGACGCCGGCCGGACGGCGGGCCCGGATCTCCTCGGCGGTGATCGTGTGGGGGACGATCTCGGAGTGGACGTGGGCCTCTCGCACCCGCCGGGCGATCAGCTGGGCGTACTGGGCACCGAAGTCGACGACGAGGACGGTGTCGTGCCCCACGGCGGCGCTCACCGAGACCAGCGTAGCGGCGGCCGCCGCTCTGGAAGCGGTGTCCGAAGCGCCCGCAAACGGCTGCACCCCGTCAGCGGGTGGCGACCAGCTCGGCCTTCTGGAAGTCCTTCAGGGACTCGTAGCCGCACAGGCCCATGGCCGCCCGCAGGGCACCGACCAGGTTCGTCTTGCCGCCGGCCTCGGTGGCAGGACCGACCAGGACCTGTTCGAGCGAGCCCACCGTCGGCGCCGCCACCCGGCTCCCCTTGGGCAGGGTCGGGTGGGTCGCCGTCATCGACCACGTCCAGCCCCGGCCGGGGGCCTCGGCGGCCCGGGCCAGCGGCGCGCCCAGCACCACGGCGTCGGCCCCGCAGACGATGGCCTTGGCCACGTCGCCGCCCGTCGCCATCCCGCCGTCGGCGATGACGTGGACGTACACGCCCGTCTCGTCGAGGTGGCGCATGCGGGCTGCTCGGGCGTCGGCCACCGCGGTGGCGGGCGGCACCCCGACGCCGAGGACGTCGCCCACCCGGTCGGCCCGGCCGCCGACGCCGACCACGACCCCGGCCGCCCCGGTTCGCATCAGGTGCAGGGCCGCTTGGTACGACGCGCACCCGCCGACGATCACCGGCACCTCGAGTTCGCGCACAAAGCGCTTGAGGTTGAGGGGCTCGACGCCCCGGCTCAGGTGCTCGGCCGACACGACGGTGCCGTGGATCACGAACAGGTCGAGCTCGGCCTTCAGGATCTCGTCGGCGTACTCGGCCGTGCGCTGGGGTGTCAGCGCCGCGCACGACACGACGCCCGCGGCCCGCAGCTCGGCGATCCGGGCCGCGATGAGCTCGGGTCTCACCGGCTCGGCGTAGGCGGCCCGCAGCGCCTGGGCGGACTCCTCGCCATCGCTGGCCGACGCCAGCCGCTCGAGGACCGGCTCCGGGTCCTCGTAGCGGGTCCACAGGCCCTCGAGGTTGAGCACCCCGACGGCTCCGAGGCGACCCAGCGCCACGCACGTCTCCGGGCTGCTGACGCTGTCGAGCGGGGCGGCCATGATCGGCAGCGGGAAGGTGTAGGCGTCGATCTCCCAGCTGACGTCGACGTCCTCGGGGTCGCGGGTGCGCCGGCTGGGCACGATGGCCAGCTCGTCCCAGCCGTAGCCCCGGCGGCCGTGCTTGCCCAGGCCGATCTCGATCTCTGCCATCAGGGCGGCCGAGGTTACGAGGCGGTGAGCGGGTTCAGCACCTCGAACGCGTCGAACGGCAGGTTGCGCACCACGAAGAATCCGACGATCAAGACCAGGAGCGCGGCGATGACCGGCTGGGTCAGGCGGATGCGGCGCAGCCCGCGGAGGCCGAACGCCTCGCCGGCGAAGGCGACCGCCTGGTACAGGGCGAACGGGGCCAGGACGACCCACAGGCCGTTGAAGTGCAGGGCGCCGGCCACATCCCCCTTCAGCAGCAGGTACGACGCCCGCGTGGCTCCGCAGCCCGGGCACCACAGGCCGGTGGTGGCGTGCAGCGGGCACGGCGGGAAGATCGTGTTCACCAGGGGGTTGCGGACGAGCACCCACACCGACAGGCCGGTCAGGAAGGCGAGGAGACCGGCGGCGCCGCTGCGGGTGACGGCCACCGGCACGGCGCTCGCCCCGGCCGGCGCGGCGCCGCCGCAACCGGGCCCGTGGACGTGGGTGGCGGTCACGGCACCAGCAGCCGCAGGACCTGGCGGGCCACCACCGCGTTCATCTCGTAGACCACCGAGTTCCGCGCCTTTTCGATCCGCTTGACCACGTCGCCCTCCGTCGCGTCGGACAGGGCGTCGATGCCGGCGATCACCGCCTTCCTGGTCGAGTCGGTGGCCTCGTAGCCCATGCGGGTCACGGCCTTGACCACCTCGCTCCGGGCGATGGGTGCCGGGGCGCTCTGGGCGATCACGGTGAGCGCGTCCTTGGTCAGCTCCGACGCCCGCTCGACCGCCTCGGGCAGGTCCAGGTGCTCCTGCTGGCCGTTGGCCGAGCCGAGCCAGCGCCGCACCTTGCGCACCAGCTCGTCGTGCGTCTCCCCCTCGAAGCTGAGCGTGGGCACAGCCAGAGGCTAGGTCGGGCCAGATGGAAGCGTAGGGTCGGTTGGTCGTGCGGGGGCTCGGGACGGCGGTGAACGTGGCCACGGTGGTGGTGGGCACCGGGGCCGGCCTGCTGGTCGGCCCCCGCCTCCCGGAACGGCTGCGCACGACCGTGCTCCAGGGCGTGGGGCTGGTCACCGTGGCCCTCGGCGTCGCCAACGCCGGCCGCACCCGCAACCTGGTCTTCCCGCTGGCCGCCGTGGTGGTGGGCGGCGTGCTCGGCGAGCTGCTGCGGGTCGAGGACGGGCTCGAAGGCCTCGGGTCGTGGCTGCGGCGCCGGCTGGGCGTGCACGACGGCGAGGAGGGCCGCCGCTTCGTCGAGGGGTTCGTCAGTGCCTCGCTGCTGTTCTGCGTCGGGCCGCTCACCATCCTGGGTGCCCTGAGCGACGGGCTGGGCCGAGGCGCCGAGCAGCTCCTGGTGAAGGCGGCCCTCGACGGCTCGGTGGCGCTGGTGCTGGCCTCGACGCTCGGCGTCGGCGTCGGCCTGTCGGCGCTCAGCGTGCTGGTGGTGCAGGGCGGCATCACCGCAGCTGCGAGCCTGCTGGCCCAGGTGCTCGACGACCGGATGATCGACGAGCTGACGGCCACGGGCGGGATCATCATCCTCGGCATCGCCCTGCGCCTGCTCGACCTCAAGCAGGTCAGGGTCGGGTCGTTCCTGCCGGCGCTGGTGCTGGCCCCGATCTTCGTCGCCCTGTTCGCCCGTTGACGCCTACGGTTCGGGGGCGGCCGACGGTCGAACCGCCGCCAGGTCGTGCGCCTCCACGTCGAGCGGCTCTGCGGCCAGGCCCCAGCGATCAGGGCACGTCGGGCACACCGAGGAGGCGGGTCAGGAACGAGACGAGGATCCGGGCCGTCGCCCCCCAGACCAGGTCGAGCGACAGGTCGAAGAAGTGGATCGGGTAGAGGTCCCCGCCGGGGAGCGGCCACCGCTCCTCCCAGTGGCAGCCAGGGGCCACCAGCGCTGCGAGGGGTACGGAAAAGGCGCGCTCCACCTCGGCTGGGTTGGGGCGCAGGTGGGGACGGGCTGGCAGGGCGCCGACGAACGGCGTGATGGTCGACAGCCCGGCGAACGCCTCGAACGGCGGGAGCCGGCCGAGCAGCTCGACCGACGCCGGGTCGAGGCCCACCTCCTCCTCCGCCTCGCGCAGCGCGGCCTGGTCGAGGCGCTCACCCGGATCGAGCCGGCCACCGGGGAACGACACCTGGTGCCGGTGGCTGCGCATCGTCGCGGCGCGGCGGGTGAGCACGACGTGGGCCTCGCCAGCCTCGTCGAACAGCGCCACCAGCACCGCCGCGCTGCGCTCTCGCGGCCCGACGCCTGGGGCGCTCGGCGGCCCGGCGGCGGCTTGCAGCATCATGCGGACGCGGTCCAGGTCGAGCCCGGCCCGCTCGGCGGCGCCGAGGGCCGACCAGGGCGACGACGGACCTGGCTGCCAGCCCGGCGGCCTGGGGACCACCTGGGGCGCGGCACCTCCTGGCACCGTGCAGCCTCAGGTGCGGGAGGCCAGGAAGTCCCGCATCCCGCCCGCCTTGAGGGCGCTCAGCACCTCGGCCGGGACGCTCTGGCCCTTCTCCCAGCGGGTCCAGGCCGCCAGCAGCTCGGCGGCCTCGTCACCGGCGGCCTCGAGCAGCACGCGGGCCTCACCGGTCTTCAGGTTCGCCATGGTGCGCCCGGGCAGCTCGTCGCCCCGCTCCCAGGCCTCCCACTGGCTGAGCAGCTTGGCCGGCTCGGGAGGAGGACGATCCATGTCGGCGGCGATCGTAGATGCTCCCCGATCGCATCGGCCCCGCCCGGCGGTGACATGCAAGAGTGCTGCGTGATGCGATCGTCGGCCGGTCCGACCCGCCGGCCGGGCTCGCACGAGCAGCAACCACAGCAAGGCGGATCGTGCAGCAGCTCCGCCTGATCATCCCCTGCGACCTGCTGCCGGACGTGCTGGTCCGGCTCGGTGACACTCCCGGAGTGGCCCACCTCGTCCACCTGCCCGAAGCGACAACCGTGCCGGCGGGCGAGCTGGTCCTGTGCGACGTCGTGCGGGAATCCGTCAACGAGGTGGTCGAGTGGCTGCAGGAGCTGGGCGTCCACCACCGCGGTGCGATCGTGGTGGACGCGCTCGAGACGGTCATCTCCGACGCCGCCGAGACCGCTGAGGAGAGCGCTCCGGGCTACGGCGCCGATGCGCTGGTGTGGGAGGAGCTCGAGTTCCGCGCCCGCGAGGAGGCGATGCTCACCCCCTCGTTCCTCGTGTTCATGGCGGTGGCCGCGATGATCGCCGCCGCCGGGATCCTGCTCGACTCGCCGATCCTGATCGTCGGGGCGATGGTCGTGGGCCCGGAGTACGGCCCCGTGGCCGCCATCTGCATCAACGTCGTCCGCCGGCGCCGGAAGGCGTTCGCCGCCGCGGCGGCGACGCTGGCCGTTGGCCTCGCAGTGGGAGCGCTGGCGTCGTACGTGGCCACGGTCGCCTTCCGGCTGACCCGCATCGCGCCCGACGGCTACGAGATCGGCAGCCGGCAGCTGACGGCGTTCATCTCCAAGCCTGACGGCATCGCCGCCGTCGTCGCCGTCCTGGCCGGCATCATCGGCATGCTGTCGCTGAGCCAGGCCCGGAGCGCATCGCTCATCGGGGTGCTCGTGTCGGTCACGACGATCCCCGCCGTGGGCAACATCGGCGCGGCCACGGCCTACGGCGAGTGGTCCGAGGTCGGGGGTGCGGCCATGCAGCTCGCCCTCAACGTGGTTGGCCTCGTCCTGGCCGGTGTGGTCACGCTCGTGGTCCAGGCCCGCATGACGGCGGCAGCGACCGGTCCACCGGCCTGAGGGGCGGGGACCAGCCCTATCGTCGCGAGCTTGTGGCGGGCTACTCCGGAACGCCGCTGGTCCAGAAGCTCGGCATCAAGGACGGGCACGTGGTCGTGCAGCTGGGCGGGCCCGACGGGCTCCTGCCCGGCATCCCCGTCCGACGTCGCCTGCCGAGCCAGCCGACGTGGTCCTGTACTTCACCACCGAGCGGGCGGCGCTCGAGCGCCGGCTTCCCGCCCTCCGGGCCGCCGGCGAGCCGGCGGGCGGCGCTGTGGGTGTGCTGGCCGAAGCGGGCGTCGAAGGTGCCGACCGACATCACCGAGGACGTGATCCGCGAGGTGGTGCTGCCCACCGGCCTGGTGGACGTGAAGGTCTGCGCGGTCGACGAGGTGTGGAGCGGCCTGAAGCTGGTGGTCCGCAGGGAGCTGCGGGGTCAGCCCTCGAACGTCCCGTAGGGCCCGACCACCGCCGCGTCGACCTCGCGCTCCGCCGGCGACGCCGACGGCCCGGCGGGGCCCGCCTGCCCGTCCCACCAGGCCGTCACCACCTGGCGGATGGGGCGCTCGAAGTCCGGGCCGAGCACCTCGTCGATCTCGGCGTCGCGCTCAGGGCCGACGCACAGGCGGCGCCGGGCGAAGGC
Organism: Acidimicrobiales bacterium; assembly: GCA_030448245.1. GTDB lineage: Bacteria > Actinomycetota > Acidimicrobiia > Acidimicrobiales > JAUJNH01 > JAUJNH01. The sequence continues at coordinate 350,107 of JAUJNH010000002.1, read as the reverse complement.
CACGAGCTCGGCCCGGTCCGGCCCCCCCGCCACCACCCGCTCCGCCCGCTCCGACCGCACGGCCAGACCCATCTCCTCGAACACGGCCAGCGCATCGCTGGCGGTGGGCGACGTGGGCCGTTCCAGGCCGTGGATGGCCCGCCACGCCGGGTTGAGGTTCGAGGCCGGATGCTCGACGGTGAGCTCGACCACCACCCGGCGGCGGGCGCGCTCGGTGAGGGCCCGGGCGAACGGCACGAGGTCGGCGACGTTGTAGACGACGTGGTGGCACACCACGACGTCCTGGGGCTCCACCTCGCCGGCCACGTCCGGCCACTGGCCCTGAACCGGACGGTGGGCCACCCCCTCGCGGTGGGCGGCATCGGAAAAGGCGGCCAGCAGCTCGGCGCTCGGGTCGACGGCGACCACCAGCCCGGCCGGAGGGGCCAGAGGCAGGCTGGCCCGGCCGCCCCCGGCACCCACGTCCAGCACCGACCCGCCGTCCGGGAGCGCCTCGAGGGCTCGCCGGCGTGAGGGGGTGAGCTGGGGCCGCTCGGCCGCCGCCCGCTCCGGCGTCCAGGCGAACAGCGACGGCGGGAAGCGCCACGGCCCCTCGGGAGCGGCGTCGAGGACGTGCTGGGGCACGGCCCAGGCGGCCAGGGCTTCGGCCCAACGGGCGGCAGCCGTCCCCGTCGGGGTGGCGCTCATCGGCTGTCCTCCATCGAGCGAGGCGGGTCAGCGGCCCCAGTAGTTGGGCGCCTGCCTCGTCATCTGGACGTGGTGGGGGTGGCTCTCGCGGAGGCCGGCGCCGGTGATGCGGACGAAGCGGGCCTGCTGCAGCTCGGCGATGGTTGCCGCGCCGACGTAGCCCATCGACTGCCGGAGCCCGCCGACGAGCTGGTACAGCAATGTGCGCAGCGGGCCCTTGTAGTCGACCCGGCCCTCGATGCCCTCGGGCACCAGCTTGTCGGTGTCCACCACGTCGCCCTGGAAGTAGCGGTCCTTCGAGAAGCTCCGGCTCTTCATGGCCCCGAGCGAGCCCATGCCCCGGTAGTCCTTGAAGCGCTCGCCCTGGAACAGCACGATCTCGCCAGGCGACTCGTCGGTCCCGGCCAGCAGCGAGCCGAGCATCACGACGTCGGCGCCGGCGGCGATGGCCTTGGCGATGTCGCCGGAGTACTGGATGCCGCCGTCGGCGATGACGGGGACTCCGTGGCGGCGGGCCGCCTGCGCCACCTGCCACACCGCGGTGATCTGCGGCACCCCGACCCCAGCGACCACGCGGGTGGTGCAGATCGAACCCGGCCCGACCCCGGCCTTGATGGCATCGGCGCCCGCCTCGATCAGCGCCTCGGCCCCGGCGCCCGTGGCCACGTTGCCGGCCACCACGGGGAGGTCGGGGAAGGCGGCCCGGACCTGGCGCACCATGTCGACGACCGAGCCGGCGTGGCCGTGGGCGGTGTCGACGATGACGACGTCGACGTCCTCCTCGACCAGGGCCGCCACCCGCTTGAGGGCGTCGCCGCCGGTGCCGACGGCTGCGCCCACCCGCAGCCGGCCACGGCTGTCCTTGGTGGCGTTCGGGTACATGATCTTCTTCTGGATGTCCTTGACCGTGATCAGGCCGCGCAGCACGCCGTTGCCGTCCACCACCGGCAGCTTCTCGATGCGGTGGCGGCCCAGGACGACCTGCGCCTCCTCGAGGGAGGTGCCGACCGGCACCGTGACAAGCCCCTCCTTGGTCATCACCTGGGCGATGGGCTGCTCGACGTCCTGCTCGAACCGGAGGTCGCGGTTGGTGAGGATGCCCACCAGCCGGCCGGCGTCGTCGGTGATGGGAACGCCGCTGATGTGGTAGCGCTCCATCAGCGCCAGCGCATCGGCCACGCGGTCGTCGGCCCTCAAGGTCACCGGATCGACGATCATCCCGGACTCGCTGCGCTTGACCTTGTCGACCTCGGCGGCCTGGTCGGTGATCGACAGGTTCCGGTGGAGGATGCCGATGGCGCCCTCGCGCGCCATGGCGATGGCCATCCGAGCCTCGGTCACGGTGTCCATGGCCGCCGAGGCGACCGGCACGGTGAGGTGCACGTCACGGGCCAGCCGGGTGGCCGTCGACGCCTCGGCCGGCAGCACGTCGCTGGGCCCGGGGACGAGCAGCACGTCGTCGAAGGTCAGCGAGACGGGGGCGAACTTCTCGTCGAAGACCGGTTCCGACGTGCCGCCCGTGCGCTCCATGGACCGATGCTACTCGCAGGCGCGCCGGAGGCCGGCGTTGCCGCCGGCCTCCTTCGCGGGTGTTGCGCCGTGGGCGCTTTCCTACATCATGCCGCCCATGCCGCCCATGCCACCCATGCCGCCCATGCCGCCGGGCATCCCGCCGCCACCAGGCATGGCGGGCGGGTTCTTCTCGGGCTTGTCGGCCACGAGGCACTCGGTGGTGAGCAGCAGCGCGGCGATCGAGGCCGCGTTCTGCAGGGCGGAGCGGGTGACCTTGGCCGGGTCGATGACGCCGGCCTTCAGCAGGTCCTCGAACTCGCCGGTGGCGGCGTTGAGGCCGATGCTGCCGGTCTCTCGCTCGACCTGCTGGATCTGGATGGACCCCTCGAGGCCGGCGTTGGTGGCGATCCAGTAGAGGGGCTGCGAGAGGCTCTTGACAACGGCCTCGGCGCCCGTGGCCTCGTCGCCCTCGAGCGACTTGACCACCGCCTGCACCGCACCCTTGGCCCGCACCAGCGCGGTGCCGCCGCCGGCGACGACGCCCTCCTCGATGGCCGCCCGGGTCGCGGACAGGGCGTCCTCGATCCGGTGCTTCTTCTCCTTGAGCTCGACCTCGGTGGCCGCGCCCACCCGGATCACCGCGACGCCGCCGGCCAGCTTGGCCAGCCGCTCCTGCAGCTTCTCCTTGTCCCAGTCGGACGTGGAGTCCTCGATCTCCCGCTTGATCTGGTTGATCCGGCCCTTCACGTCCTCGGGCGAGCCGGCGCCCTCGACGATGGTCGTCTCGTCCTTGGTGACGACGATCTTGCGGGCCTTGCCCAGCAGGTCGAGGGTGGCGGTCTCGAGCTTGAGGCCGACCTCCTCGGAGATGACCTGGCCGCCGGTGAGGACGGCCATGTCCTGCAGCATGGCCTTGCGGCGCTCGCCGAAGCCGGGGGCCTTGACGGCCACCGAGTTGAAGACGCCCTTGATCTTGTTGACCACGAGCACGGCCAGGGCCTCGCCCTCGACGTCCTCGGACACGACCAGCAGCGGCTTGTTGGCCTGGATGACCTTCTCGAGCAGCGGCACGAACTCGTGCACCGCCGACACCTTGCCGTTGACGAACAGGATGTAGGGCTCGTCGAGGACCGCCTCTTGGCGCTCGGCGTCGCTGACGAAGTACGGGGACAGGTAGCCCTTGTCGAACTGCATGCCCTCGGTGAACTCGAGCTCGAGGCCGAAGGTGTTCGACTCCTCGACCGTGACCACGCCGTCCTTGCCCACGCGATCGATGGCGTCGGCGATGGTCGACCCGATGCCCGCGTCGGCGGCCGAGATGGTGGCCACCTGGGCGATCTCGCTCTTGTCGCCGATGTCCTGGGCCTGCTCCTTGATCGACTCGACGGCGGCCTCGACAGCCTTTTCGATGCCCCGCTTGAGGCTCATCGGGCTGGCGCCGGCGGCCACGTTGCGCAGGCCCTCGTGCACCAGCGCCTGGGCCAGCACGGTGGCGGTGGTGGTGCCGTCACCGGCGATGTCGTTGGTCTTGGTGGCGACCTCCTTCACCAGCTGGGCGCCCATGTTCTCGAACGCGTCCTCCAGCTCCACCTCCTTGGCGATGGTGACGCCGTCGTTGGTGATGGTGGGGGCGCCGAACTTCTTCTCGAGCACCACGTTGCGGCCCTTGGGGCCGAGGGTGACCTTGACGGCGTCGGCCAGCTTGTTCACGCCGGCCTCGAGGCCGCGGCGGGCGTGCTCGTCGAACTTGAGCTGCTTGGGCATCGCTACTTCGCCACCTTGGCCAGCACGTCGCGGCCGTTGAGGATGAGGAGGTCTTCGCCGCCCTCGGAGATCTCGGTGCCGCCGTACTTCGAGTAGACGACGATGTCGCCCACCTTCACGTCGAGGGGGACGATCTCGCCGGTGTTCTCGGCCCGACGCCCGGGCCCGACGGCGAGGACCTCGCCCTGCTGCGGCTTCTCCTTGGCGGTGTCGGGGATCACGAGGCCGGACGCGGTGGTCTGCTCGGCTTCCGAGGGGCGGACGACGATCCGGTCATCGAGGGGCTGCAAGTTCATGTCGAATCCTCCATAGGCAAGCTGACTAGCACTCTGGTCGGGTGCTTGCTAGCACTCTCGACAGGCGAGTGCTAACCGTAGGCCCTTCGGCTCAGAACCGCAAGCGACCAGAGGCCACCAGGTAGAGCACCGTCACCGCGCCCGACAGGGCGATCAGACCCGTGACCGCGATGGGGCCCATCTCCTTCACGCCGAAGTAGACGACCAGCAGGAGGATGGGGATGGTGAACCCGGCGACCAGCGCCGCCACCGCGCTGAGGGACCGCCAGAGCGGGGTCACCGGGCCGCCCCGACGGGTTCGGCCTCGAAGCGCAGGCGCAGGTTGGGATCGGCCGGGGCGTCGAGGGGGGTGGCCCCGTCGGCCCGCCAGCGCCACCACCCCGCCGCCGCCACCATCGCTGCGTTGTCGGTGCACATGGCCCGGCTCGGCAGGAAGCAGCGGCGGCCGTCGGCCTCGGCGTCGGCTGCGACCCGGGCCCGCAGGGCCGAGTTGGCGGCCACCCCGCCGGCCAAGCACACCGCTGGGGCGTGCACCAGGGCAGCCGCCCGCCGCAGCTTCAGGGCCAGCACGTCGACCACGGCCTCCTGGAAGGCGGCGGCGACGTCGGCCACGGCCGCCTCGGGGTGGGCCCGCACCCACCGCAGCACGCTCGTCTTCAGCCCGCTGAAGGAGAGGTCGCAGCCGGGCTCGTCGGCCAGGCCCCGCGGGAAGCGCACGATGCCCGGGTCACCGATGGCGGCCAGCCGGTCCAGTGGAGGGCCGCCGGGATAGCCGAGACCCAACATGCGGGCGACTTTGTCATACGCCTCGCCCGCGGCGTCGTCGATGGTCCGCCCGAGCAGCCGGTACCGGCCCGGGGCGGCCACGTGGACGAGGAGCGTGTGACCCCCGGAGACGAGCAGCACCACCATGGGCGGCTCGAAGGTCGGGTCCTCGAGCAACGAGGCGTAGAGGTGGCCCTCGAGGTGGTTGACCCCGACGAAGGGCAGCTCCCAGGCCAGGGCCAGCGCCTTTGCCGACGCCACCCCGACCAGCAGGGCGCCGACCAGGCCAGGGCCGGTGGTGGCGGCGACGGCCGCCAGCTGCCGGGCCGGCCGCTCGACGCCCGCCTCGGCCAGGGCGGCCCGCACCACCGGGACGATGCGGGCCAGGTGGGCCCGGCCGGCGATCTCGGGGACCACACCCCCGAACTCGGCGTGCAGCTCGACCTGGCTGCTGACCACCGACGACAGGGTGCGGCGGCCGTCCTCGACCACGGCGGCGGCCGTCTCGTCGCAGCTGGTCTCGATGCCGAGCAGGAGCCGGGGCGTGGCGCTCACCTGGGGTGCTCGACCAGGGTGGGGCCGGGGATGTCGGCCCAGAGCCGCCGGAGGCGGTCGGAGTACGCCTCGTCGTCGATCCCGTGGGCCCACATGACGATGGCGTCCTCGCCCGACTCGACGTAGTAGCCCTTGCGTATCCCGGCCGGCGCCAGGCCGAAGCGGCGGTAGAGGCCCTGGGCCGGCCCGTTCGAGACGCGCACCTCGAGCGTGAGGTTCTTCGCCCCCCGACGCACGGCCTCACGAGCCAGCACCACCATCAGGCGCTGGCCGAGCTTGCGGCGCTGCCACCGGGGGTCGACGGCCAGGGTGGTGATGTGGGCGTCCTCGAGGCTGAACATCAGGCCGCCGTAGCCCACCACCCGGCCCTCGGCCCGGGCCACGAAGTAGGACCGGGCCGCGTGCAGGTTCAGCTCGGACAGGAACAGCCCCAGCGTCCACGGCCTCGGGTACACCTGGGCCTCGATCTGCAGGACCGAGCGCAGGTGGCGGCGCCGCATCGGAACCACCTGCACCCCCAGGTCCTCGGCCGGCGGCAGCTGCTCCTCGGGCCGGACCGCCATCAGCCGCGCCCTCCGGCCAGCACGGCGAAGTTGGCCCGGGCGTCGGGCGCCCGCAGGTACAGCGCCTGGACCTGGCCCGGGTCGAGCGCGGCGGCGCCGGCCGCCACCGCCGCCAGCGCCAGCTCGAGCGCCGACTCGGCCGACGGCATGGCCGCGACCACCTCGACGCCGCCGACGGTGGCGAGCAGGGCCCGGTGGCGCTCGGCGCCGTCGCCCACCGCAAGGCAGCGACCGAGCTCGGCCAGCTCGGCGGCCAGCGCCGAAGGGGTGGAGCAGCCCGGCGGGACGACCTCGGCACCGGCCTGGTGGAGCGAGCGGAAGACCTCACCCCGCCTGGCGTCGACCACCGACGCCACCGGGCAGCCGGCGTGACGGAAGGGGTGGGCCAGCACGTCGAGGGACCGCACCGGGTGCAACCCGATCCCCAGCGCCACACCCAGGGCCTGAGCGGTGGCGATGCCCACGCGCATGCCGGTGAACAGGCCCGGACCGACGTCGACGGCGACGCCGTCGAGGTCGCCGAGGACCACCCCGGCGGCGCGGCTGATCTCGGCGACCGCCGGCGCCAGCGCCTCGACGTGGCGCCGGTCGCGGTCGACCGAGAACGACGCCAGCAGCCCTCCCTCGTGGCCCACGGCCACCGAGCAGCGGGGCGTGGCGGTCTCGATGGCGAGGAGCAGCGTCACCCGGGGCCGCCCGCGGTGGGGAGGCCAGCCAGCAGGACGTCCCGGCGGCCCTCCCAGCTGGGCCCCATGAGGAACAGGTGGAGCGTGCGGTCCTCCTCGCCCTGCCCGGGCTCGATGAGGATGCGCAGGTGGTCGCCCGGGAGGGCGGCCGCCGCCAGCTCGCCCCACTCGACCACCAGGGCCGTGCGCCCGTCGCCCACCTCCTCGGCGAGCGCCAGGTCGACCGCCTCGGCCGGCGACGACAGGCGCCACGCGTCGGCGTGGAGGAGGCGCAGCCGTGTCCCCTGGTGCTCGTGGAGCAGGGCGAAGGTGGGCGAGGTGACGGGCTCGACGACCCCCAGCGCCGCGGCCATGCCCTGCACCAGCACCGTCTTGCCGGCCCCGAGCTCGCCCGACACGAGCACCACGTCGCCCGGCTGCAGGTGGGCGGCGAGGGCCGCCCCCAGCGACCGGGTGCGCCCCGGCGAGTCGGACGATGCCGTGACCGGCGGCGAGGCGACCATTCGGGTGAGCCACGCTAGGACCACAGCCGGGGCACGCGCGACGACAGGCCGCACACCACCTCGTAGGCGATGGTGCCCACCCGCTCGGCCCACTCCCAGGCGGTGACCTCCTCATCGCCCTGCCGGCCGATCAGCACGCACTCGTCGCCCCGTTCGACCGGGCTCTCCTGCCCGCAGTCGACCAGCAGCTGGTCCATGGTCACGGTCCCGACCACCGGGCAGCGCCGGCCGCCGATCAGCACCCGGCCGCCCCGGACGCCGTAGCTGCGGGGCACGCCGTCGGCGTAGCCGATGGGGACGGTGGCCACGACGGTGTCGGCCGGCGCCGCCCAGCACAGGCCGTAGGACGCAGCCTCCCCGGCGGCCAGCGGCTTCACGAACGACACCTCGGCCTTCAGCGACAGGGCGGGGCGGAGGTCCACCACGCCGGCCAGCGCCGGCGCCGGCGCCAGGCCGTAGAGGGCGATGCCGCAGCGCACGAGGTCGAGGCGGGCATCGGGATGGGCCAGGAGCCCGGCCGAGTTGGCGGCGTGGAGCAGGTCGGGCCGCACCCCGAGCCCGGCCAGGCTGGCGGCCACCTGGCGCAGGCTCGCCACCTGGGCGGCGGTGTGCTCGGCCAGCTCGGGCTGGTCGGCCACCGCGAAGTGGGTGAACAGGCCCTCGAAGTGCAGCTCCGGGCGCTCGGCCACCGCCTGCGCCAGCCGGACGGCGGCGTCCGGGGTGGCTCCCACCCGGTGCATCCCCGTGTCCACCTTCACGTGCACCCGCAGCGGCGAGGGCAGCCCGGCCGCCGCCCTGGCGGCGGCGTCGACCCCCTCCTCGGTGTAGATGGTCGGCCGCAGGCCGGACGCCACGACGGCGGGCATGGCCGACGGTCGGGGCTCCGACAGCACCAGCAGCGGAGCGGTGATCCCCGCCCGACGCAGCGCCTCGCCCTCCTCGACCAGGGCGACCCCGAGCCACGTCGCCCCGCCGGCCAGCGCGGCCTCGGCCGCCCCCGCCGCGCCGTGCCCGTAGCCGAAGGCCTTGACCACGGCGAGCAGCTGGGCCCGGCCGGCCAGCCTCGTGAGCTCGCGGGCGTTGTGGGTGATCGCCCCGGCGTCGACCTCCGCCCAGGTGAACCTCACACTCATTGCTTCCCGCCGTGCATCGGCAGCCCCTTCACCACCTGGCTTCCCTCCTGCGGTGCTCGGCTCGTCCCTCGCCTGCGCTCCAGCCGTCCAGCTGGGTGCTGAGCCAGCGGCTGATGAGGGGTGGGAGGTCGCTGGCGATCAGGCCCCAGCTCGGGCCCAGGTGGGCGGCGGCGCCGTGGGCGTGCGCGGCCAGGGCGGCGGCCTCCAGGGCGGGGACGCCCCGGGCCAGGAGAGCGGCGATGAGGCCGGTGAGCACGTCGCCGGTGCCGGCCGTGGCCAGCTGCGAGGTGCCGGCGGCGGCCAGGCGGACGGCGCCACCGGGCTCGGCGACCACCGTCGTCGGGCCCTTCAGCAGCACCACCGCAGCACACCGGGCCGCCGCCGCGACCACGGCCCCGATCCGGTCCTCGCCGACCGGCCCGAACAGCCGGGTGAACTCGCCGTCGTGGGGCGTGAGGACGGTGGGTGCGGACCGGCGGGCCAGCAGGTCGAGGTCGAGACCGGCCAGGCCGTCGGCGTCGAGGACGACCGGTCCGTCGTAGGCGGCCAGCACCTCGCCGACGCCCTTGGCCGTGGCCGCGCTGGCTCCCAGACCCGGCCCCAGGGCCGCCGCCTTGGCCCGCTCGAGGAAGGCGAGCGCGTCGGCCCCCCACCCGTCGGCGGCCAGCGTGCGCCCGACGTGCTCGCCGGGCGGCAGGTCGGTGGCGGCGCAGCCGGGGCTGGCGAGCAGCACGTAGCCGGCACCGGTGCGCAGGGCCGAGGTGGCGCACAGCTCGGCCGCGCCGAGCATGCCGGGCGCCCCGGCGACGACGAGCACGGCCGACTGCCACTTGTGGGCCTGGCGGGCGCGCGGAGGCACCAGGCCGGCGTCGTGGTCCTCGACCAGCCACGCCCGAGCCCGGCTGCAGTCGAGGCCGATGGGCTCGACGTGGACCCGCCCGGCGTGGATCGGGCCGTCGCCGAGCAGCAGGCCGGGCTTCTCGGCGCCGAAGGTGACCGTCTCGTCGGCCCGGACCGCCTGCGTCACCGCGCCGGTGTCTCCGTTCACCCCGGTTGGCACGTCGCAGGCCAGCACGGTCGCCCGGCCAGGGTCGGGTGGGTCGTAACCCCCCGAGAAGCCGGTGCCGTATGCCGCGTCGATCACCAGGTCGGCCGCCGGGAGGGCGGGCGGCGGCGGGGCGGCGTCGACGACGAGGACCTTGGCCCCGAACGAGCGCAGCCACCGAGCCGCCACCCGGCCGTCGGCGCCGTTGCTGCCCTTGCCAGCGACCACCACCACCCGCCGGCCGCTGGGGTTCGGCCCCAGCATGCGCTTGGCGTGCCCGGCCAGCCGGCGCCCGGCCCGGCCGACGAGGTCGTCGTGCGAGGTGAAGGCCAGCGCCGCCTGGTCCACCGCCCGCATCTCAGCCACGGTGGGGACCGGCCTCACTCGGCCACCACCACCGCCTCGGCCACCACCTCGGTGTGCGTCAGGGACACGTGCCACCGGCGCACGCCGGCCGCCGCGGCCAGCTCGGCGGCCCGGCCCGTCACCCTGAGCAGGGGCCGGCCCGAGGGCTGCCGCTCGACCCAGACGTCGTGGAAGCCAAAGGCGCCAAGGCCCACGCCGAGCGCCTTCATCGTGGCCTCCTTTGCGGCGAAGCGGGCGGCCAACCGGCTCGGGACGCCGCCACAGCTGGAACGTTCCAGCACCGTGAACACCCGTTCTTCGAAGCCGGGCCGCCGGCCCAGCACCAGCGAGAAGCGGGCCACGTCGACGGCGTCGATCCCAACCCCGATCACCCGCAAGACGCTACGCCTGCCGACCGGGCGGCCCGCGCTACTCGACGGTGACGACCTTGGCCAGGTTCCTCGGCTTGTCGACGTCGTTGCCCCGGGCCGTGGCCAGGGCGTAGGCGAACAGCTGCAGCGGGATGTTATCGACGATGGGCTGGAACAGCTCGTGGCCGGTGCCCGGCAGGGGGATGATGTGGTCGGCCAGCTTGCGCACGGCCGGCACGTCGACATCGCGCTCGTCCACCACCAGGACCACCGTCGCCCCTCGGGCCTTCACCTCCTCGACGTTGGACAGGACCTTGCCCGCGAGTCGGCTGCGGGTGGCGACCGCCACCACCACCGTCCCGGGTTCGATCAGGGCGATCGGGCCGTGCTTCAGCTCGCCACCCGGGTACCCCTCGGCCCGCAGGTAGCTGATCTCCTTCAGCTTGAGGGCCCCCTCGAGGGCCACGGCCCGGCCCACGCCCCGCCCGAGGAAGAAGAAGTCCCGTGCGTCGCGGACGTCCGGGGCCGAGGCGATGCCCTTCACCGTGTCGGCCGACTCGAGCGCCGCCGCGACCCGCTGGGGGATCTGCTCGAGGTGACCGAGCCGCTCGGCCACCTCCTCCGGGTAGCTGGTGCCCCGCACCTGGGCCAGGTACAGCGCCAGCACCTGCATGGCCACCAGCTGGGCCAGGTGGCACTTGGTGGAGGCGACGCCGATCTCCGGGCCGGCCCGCGTGTAGAGCACGGCGTCGGCGTCCCGGGCCATCGAGGAGTCGACCACGTTGCAGACGGCGAGCACCGGCGCGCCCTGCTGCTTGGCGTGGTGCACGGCCTCGAGGGTGTCGATCGTCTCGCCCGACTGGCTGATGGCGACGACCAGGCTGGTGCGGCCGAGGACCGGGTCCTGGTAGCGGAACTCGCTGGCGATCTCCACCTCGACCGGCAGCCGGCACCAGTGCTGGATGGCCTGCTTGCCGACCAGCCCGGCGTGGTAGCTGGAGCCGCAGGCCACCACGTAGACCTTGTCGATCATGCGAAGGTCCTCGTCGGAGAGCCGCACCTGGTCGAGGGCGATCCGGCCCTGCACGATGCGGCCGAGGAGGGTGTCGCGCACCGCCGCAGGCTGCTCGTACATCTCCTTCGACATGAAGTCGGGGTAGCCGCCCTTCTCGGCCGCGGCCAGGTCCCAGGTCACCTCACGCTCCTCGGGCACCAGCTCGGAGCCCTGCAGGTCCGTGACCCGGATGGCGCCCGGCGTCAGCTCGACCACACGGTCGTCGTCGATGACGTAGAACCGGTCGGCCTTGCCGTGGATGGCCGGGATGTCCGAGGCCAGGTAGGCCGTGGTGGCGTCGGTGCCGCACACCAGCGGCGAACTCCGGCGGGCGGCCACGATCAGGTCGGGCTCGTCGGCATGGATGACGGCGATGGCGAACTTCCCCTCGACCCTGCGCAGGCAGGTCCGCACGGCGTCGGCCAGCCCCGCCCCGCCCGCCACCTCGGCGGCGATCAGGTGGGCCAGGACCTCGGTGTCGGTCTCCGACACCAGCTCGGCGCCGCGCCGGGGCAGGTCGTGGGTGAGCTCGCGGAAGTTCTCGAGGATGCCATTGTGGATGATGGCCAGCCGGCCCGAGGCGTCGGTGTGGGGGTGGGCGTTGACCTCGGTGGGGGCACCGTGGGTGGCCCAGCGGCTATGGCCGATCCCGCAGGTGATCCCCGGCGGCGCGTCGCCCACCCCCTCACCCAGCTCGCTGATCGAGCGGGTCCCCCCCGCCTTGCGCCGGCGCCAGATGGTGCCGTGGGCGGGCAGGGCGATCCCCGCCGAGTCGTAGCCCCGGTACTCGAGACGCCGCAGCCCCTCGACCAGGAGAGGGAGGACGGGCGTCTCGCCGGTGCCTCCGATGATCCCGCACATGCCGGCCAGGCTAACGCCCTGGCGACTCCCTGGTTCGTCGGGAGCAACACCTCCGGCGAGCGACGGCCCCCACAGCGGCTGGGGGTCAGGTCAGGCCAGCGTGGCCTGGACCACCTCGGCGATGCGGCGGGCCGCATCGGTGGCCTGGCCGTCGCTCGGCGCCTCGACCATCACCCGGACCAGCGGCTCGGTGCCGCTCGGCCGCAGGAGGACGCGGCCGCGCTCGCCCAGCTCCGACTGGACCGCGTCCACGGCCGCCTTCACCACGTCGGAGGCGGCCAGGGCCTCCTTGGCCGAGCCGTTCACTCGCACGTTCAGGAGGACCTGCGGGAGGCGCTGCACCACGCCGGCCAGCTCGGACAACGGGCGCCCCGAACGGGCGACCACGTCGAGCACCTGGACGGCGGTGAGCAGGCCGTCCCCGGTGGTGGCCAGGCGGCGCAGGATGACGTGGCCGCTCTGCTCGCCGCCGAGGGTGTAGCCGCCCTCCTCCATGCGGTCCAGCACGTAGCGGTCGCCCACGGCGGTGGTCTCGACCCGGACGCCGGCATCGGCCATGGCCTGGTGGAGGGCCAGGTTGGACATCACGGTCACGACGAGGGTGTCCCGCTCGAGCCGGCCCTGCTGGCGCAGGTCGAGGGCCAGCAGGGCCAGGATCTGGTCGCCGTCCACCACCTCGCCCCGGTGGTCGACGGCCAGGCAGCGGTCGGCGTCACCGTCGAGGGCGATCCCGACGTCGGCGCCGGCAGCCACCACCGCCTCGACGAGGGGCTCGAGGTGGGTCGACCCGCACCCGTCGTTGATGTTCAGGCCATCGGGTGCGCCGCCCAGCACGGCCGCGACCTCGCAGCCGAGGCGGCCCAGCACCGCAGGGCCGATGCCGGCCGCCGCGCCGTTGGCGGTGTCCAGCACCACCCGCAGCCCGGTCAGGTCGCGCCCGTCCAGGGTGGCCACCAGGTGGTCCCCGTAGCGGGCGGGTGCGCCCTCGAAGGCCGTCACCGTCCCGAGGTCGCCCCCCGAGCGTAGGCCGCCCGGCGCCACCGAGCCGGCTCGCACCGCCTCGGCCAGCCCGGCCTCGATGCGCCGCTCGACGTCGTCGGCGAGCTTGCGGCCGCCGGGTGCGAACAGCTTGATGCCGTTGTCGGCGAAGGGGTTGTGCGAGGCCGATACGACGGCCGCGGGGGCACCCTCGGCCTGCGACAGGAAGGCGACCCCTGGCGTGGGAAGCACGCCGACGTCGGCCACCACGGCACCCTCGGCGGCCAGGCCGGCGGAGAGGGCGGCGGCCAGGAGCGAGCCGGAGCGGCGCGGGTCCCGGCCCACGAACCACCGGTCGGCCCCGAGCACGCGGGCAGCCGCCCGCCCGAGGGCGAGGGCCAGCTCCGGCGTCAGCTCGGCGCCGGCGACCCCGCGCAGGCCGTCCGTGCCGAAGCGCACGTGCGCCCGACTACCGCTTCGAGTACTGCGGGGCCTTGCGGGCCTTCTTGAGGCCGTACTTCTTGGCCTCCTTCTCACGAGCGTCCCGGGTGAGGAAGCCCGCCTTCTTCAGCTTTCCCCGCTGCTCGGGGTCGACCTCGACGATCGACCGGGCGATCGCCATGCGCAGGGCCCCGGCCTGGCCGGTGATGCCGCCGCCGTGCATGGTGACGTCGACGTCGTACTGCTCGTCGACGCCGGCCACCTTCAACGGCTCGACGATGATCATGCGGTGGGTGGGCGACGGGAAGTAGTCCTCGAGCGCCCGCGAGTTCACCGTGATCGTGCCGGTCCCGTCCCGCAGGCGGACGCGGGCCACGGCCTCCTTCCGGCGACCGGTGGTCTGGGTGAGCGGCTTGGGCATCGTGAAGGGTCCTGTTCAGGCGTTCGGGCGGGTCAGCGGGCGGCGGGGCGGGCGCCGGCGATCTCGAAGGGCGTGGGCGACTGGGCGGCGTGAGGGTGGGTGGGACCGGCGTAGACCTTGAGCTTGCGCAGCATCTGCCGGCCCAGTGGACCCTTCGGCAGCATGCCCTTCACGGTCCGCCGCACCAGCTCCTCCGGCCTGATCTCCAGCTCCTGGCGGTAGCTGCGCGTGCGGAGGCCTCCGGGGTAGCCCGAGTGGCGGTGGGCGAAGGTCTTGTCGGCCTTGTCGGAGGTGAGGACCACTTTGGCGGCGTTGACGATGATGACGTGGTCGCCGGTGTCGAGGTGGGGGGCGAAGATCACCTTGTGCTTGCCCCTCAGCAGGCGAGCAACCTCGGTGGCCAGGCGTCCGAGGACCAGCCCGTCGGCATCGACCTCGTGCCAGGCCCGGGTCACGTCGCTCGGCTTGGTGGAGTAGGTGGGCACGCGTCGCGCTCCTCGGGTCGGACCAGCGGGTGCGGCCGAGGCGCGCGGCGCAACGCGCCACCTCCAAGGCCGACCCGGAGAGGATAGGGGTCGACCGTCGGGGCGGCAAGCCGTCGCGCTCGGCGCAGAGGGCCGCTCCGGCCGCGCCGCTACGGTGCCGAGGCGGTGATCACCCTCGCTGACGTGGCCGCCGCCCGGAAGCGGCTGGCCGCGGTCGTGCGCCCGACCCCGGTGCGGCTCAGCGACTCGATCAGCCGGACGGCCGGGCGGACGGTCCTGCTCAAGCCCGAGCACCAGCAGCGCACCGGGTCGTACAAGGTCAGGGGCGCCTACAACCGCATCTCCCGCCTGGACGAGGGGGTGGCCGTGGTGGCGGCCAGCGCCGGCAACCACGCCCAGGGCGTGGCCTTCGCGGCGGGGGCCACCGGTCGCCGCTCGACGATCTTCATGCCGGTCGGCGCCTCGCTCCCCAAGATCGATGCCACCCGCGGCTACGGCGCCGAGGTGCGCCTGGTGGGCGGGCTCGTCGACGACACGCTGCTGGCCGCCGGGGCCTACGCCCTGGAGACGGGAGCCGTGTTCGTCCCGCCCTTCGACGACCCGCACATCATCGCCGGGCAGGGGACGGTGGGGCTCGAGCTGGCCGACGAGGCGCCCGAGGCCGAGGTGGTGGTGGTCCCCGTCGGCGGGGGCGGCCTCCTGGCCGGCGTGGCCACCGCCCTCGCCCACACCCGCCCGGGCACCAGGATCGTCGGCGTCGAGGCCGAGGGGGCGGCGGCCATGCAGGCGGCCCTGGCCGCTCGCCAGCCCGTGGCCCTCGACCATGTCGCCACCATGGCCGACGGCATCGCCGTCCGCTCGGTCAGCGAGCTGACGCTGGCCCACGCCCTGGCCTACGTCGACCAGGTCGTCACGGTCACCGAGGAGGAGATCAGCGCCGCGCTGCTCCTGCTGCTCGAGCGGGCCAAGGCGGTCGTCGAGCCGTCCGGCGCCGTCGGGCTCGCCGCCGTCCTGGCCGGCAAGGTGGCAGGCGGCGGGCCGGCCTGCTGCATCCTCTCCGGCGGCAACGTCGACCCCCTGCTGCTGATGAAGCTGATCCATCACGGCCTGTCGGTGGCCGGGCGCTACCTCGTCCTCCGGGTGGTGCTCGGCGACAGCCCGGGGCAGCTGGCCAGGCTGACCGCCCGGCTGGCCGAGCTCGGCCTGAACGTCCTCGACGTCGAGCACCACCGGTCCGGCCCGCGGGTCGTGCTGGACGAGGTCGAGGTGCTGCTGACCGTCGAGACTCGCGGCCCCGTCCACGGTTCGGAGATCACCGCCGCCCTGGTCGCCGACGGTGCCCGCGTCGAGGTTGTCAGGTAGGGGCAGACCTAGAGTCCGCCCGGGTCAGGGACGAGGAGGGCCGCCATGATGATCACCGAGCGCACCAAGCGATCGATCCCGCTGCGGGAGGGTGACGCCAAGCGGGTGGGCCAGGGCTGCTTCTACCTCGACCAGATCGTGTGGCTGAACGGCGATCGCATCGAGCTGGGTGACGGCGTTGGCTTCAACCACGGCTGCTACGTGAACGGGTACGGCGGGCTCGTCATCGGCGACCACACGATCATCGGGCCCGGCACCATGATCCACACCGCCAACCACAAGATGGACGACGTCGACCGGCCGATCGACGGCCAGGGCTGGGTCGAGGCGCCGGTGCACATCGGCTCGGGGTGCTGGATCGGGATGGGGGCGTGCATCCTGCCGGGCATTCGTCTCGGCGACGGCTGCGTGATCGGTGCCGGCAGCGTCGTCACCAAGGACGTCGAGGACTACGGCGTCGCCGTCGGCAACCCGGCCAAGGTCGTGAGGAGCCGCCGCTGATGCGGGTGCTGTTCCTCCAGCGCCAGCCCTGCATCCGCACCCTCAAGTACGCCATCGGCCTGCGTGAGGCCCGCCCCCACGTGCAGCTCGGCTTCGCCTGCCAAGGGACCACGCTCTCCGGCTGGTACGGGGCCGGCGACGAGCTGTTCGACCGGTGGTGGCAGCTGGACGTCGAGCCGGCGGCCGACCTGCGCCGCGTCCTCGGCGAGTTCCGCCCCGACCTGGTCCACAGCCACAACCTGCCGGACGGCCTGACGGTCGCCGCCCTCGACGCCACCGAGGGCCGCATCCCGGTGATCCACGACTCGCACGACATGCAGAGCCTGCGCCAGACCCCCTACGAGGACGGGTTCCCCGAGCTCGACGACCCGCTGGCCCTGGAGCGCCAGGCGGTCGAAGCCAGCGCGGCGCTGGTCACGGTGTCCGAGGAGATGCTCGAGGAGGTCCGAGCCCGCTACCAGGCGCCGGCCCGCAGCGTCGTCTTCGCCAACTACGCGGCGGAACGCGACCTCCCGGCTGTCCTCCCGTCGCCGCGAGGGCCGCCCACCGGGCCGTGGCGGGTGGTGTACCAGGGCACCCTGTCCACCAACGGCGGCCACTACGACCTGCGTGACCAGTTCACCGGGCTGGTGGCCTCGGGCTCCTCGCTCGACGTCTACCCGTCACGCCCGTCGCCCGAGTACGTGGCCATGGCCGAGGCCACCCCGGGGATGACCTGCCACGAGCCCCTGGAGCCCTCGAAGCTGCTGCAGGAGCTGGCCGCCTACGACTTCGGCTGGGCCGGGTTCAACGCCACCCTCAACCAGGCCCACCTCGACACGGTGCTGCCCAACAAGCTCTTCGAGTACCTCGGCTGCGGCCTCCCCGTCCTGACCCTCCCCCACAAGGCCCTGCAACGATTCGTGGAAGACCACGGTGTCGGCCTCGTCCTGGACTCCGCGGACGAGCTGGCCGAGCGGCTCGACGACGCCGACGTGCCCGCCCTGCGAAGCCGTGTCGCCGACACCCGCCACCGCTTCACCATGGGCGCCAACATCGCCACCATCCTCGACCTCTACGACAGCCTCACGAAGCCCTGAGGCAGGCAGCCACAGCGTTGAGACGCCCGAGGGTGGGCTCCGCCCGCCCGACACCCTCAGGATCGCGTCGGTCGCGCCGGGAGGGGGTCCGGGGGGAAGGGGTGAGGGGGAGCGGGCTTCGGCCCCTCCCCCCGCAGGTAGCTGACCTCGATCAGGCACAGGCCGTGGGGGGGCGCCACCGGGCCGGCCAGGGCCCGGTCCTTCGAGCGCAGGGCGATGGCCACGTCGGCCGCGGTGCGGCGGCCGCGGCCGGCATCGACGAGGGTGCCGACGACCGAGCGGACCATCTGCTGGCAGAACGACGACGCCTCGATCTCGAAGCGGAGCAGGCCGTCACCCAGGTCGCGCCAGTCCGCTTCCCGGACGAGGCGCACCAGTGAGGCATCGCCCTGCCGGCGGCAGAAGGCCGAGAAGTCGTGCTCGCCCAGCAGGGGAGCGCAGCCGGCCCGCATGGTCCGCAGGTCGAGCGGCGCCGGCACCCACCACGCCGTCCCCGCCAGCCACGGGTCGGGCAGGGGGCGGTTGAGGACGGTGTAGCGGTAGCGCCGCCCCGTCGCCGAACGCCGCGGGTCGAAGCCGTCGAGCGCCACCGCCGCCTGGCGCACGACGATCTCGGGGTTCACCATCCGGTTGAGTCGGAGGGCGAGGTCGTCGACGTCCACCGGCTCGGGCCCCTCAGGGATGTCAAAGGCGACGACCTGGCCGAAGGCGTGGACGCCGGCGTCGGTGCGGCCGGCGACGGCAAGCGTGACCGGGGCCCGGACCACCTTCTCGATCTTCTCGCCCAGCACACCGGCGACGGTCCGCTGGCCGGGCTGGGCGGCCATCCCCCGGAAGCCGGCGCCGTCGTAGGCGACCGTGAGCCGGACGCGCACCAGCGGCCCCTCAGGGGCCGCTGGTTCAGGTGCTTCGTCCTTGAAGAGGGTCAACTACAACAGTTCGATGCGCGCCATCGGGGCGTTGTCGCCGTGGCGGGGGCCCAGCTTCAGGATGCGCGTGTAGCCGCCGTTGCGGTCGGCGTAGCGGGGGCCGATCTCATCGAACAGCTTGGCCGCCATGTCCTTGTCACGGATGAAGGACACGACCTGGCGGTGGTTGTGGAGCCCGCCCTTCTTCCCCTTGGTGATCACCCGCTCGACCACCGGCCGCAGCGCCTTGGCCTTGGCCTCGGTGGTGACGATGGCCTCGGCCGCGATGAGGCTGGCCACCAGGTTGCCGAACATGGCCTTCTGGTGGGCGGCGTCGCCGCCGAACCGCTGGCCCCGCCTGGGCGTGCCCCGCATGGCCGGCCTACTCCCTGGAGCGGAGCACGAGACCCCGCTCGTCGAGCTTGACGAGGACCTCGTCGAGGGACTTCTGGCCGAAGTTGGTGATGGCGAGGAGGTCGTCCTCGGTCTTCAGCACCAGCTCGCCGATCGTGTTGATCTGCGCCCGCTTCAAGCAGTTCCGGGGCCGCTCGGACAGGTCGAGCTCCTCGATCGGCAGGTCGAGGTCGGGGCTGCCCGAGGTGGAAGCGCCGACGTCGCCGAGCGAGAGTCCCTGCGGGTCGTCGCTCATCGACGCCACCAGCTCCATCACCTCGCGGAGCGTGGCCCCGGCAGAGGCCAGGGCCTCGGCCGGGCTGATCGACCCGTCGGTCTCGATGTCGAGGATGAGCTTGTCGTAGTCGGTGTCCTGCTCGACCCGGGTGTTCTCGACCAGGATCGCCACCCGGCGGACGGGCGAGAAGATGGCGTCGACGGGGATGACGCCGATCGTCTGGCTCTTCTTGTTCTTGTCGGCCGAGGCGTAGGCCTTGCCCCGCTCGACCGTGAGGTCGATGGCCAGCCGGCCCTTGGCGTTCAGCGTGGCCAGCACCAGCTCGGGGTTCAGCACCTCGACGTCGGACGTGAGCTGGATGTCGCCCGCGGTGACCTGGCCGGGGCCGCGCACGTCGAGGCGGACGGTGACCGGTTCCTCGGCCTGCGAGCGCAGGACGATGTCCTTCACGTTCAGGATGATGTCGGTGACGTCCTCCTTGATGCCCGGCAGGGTGTCGAACTCGTGGAGGGCGTCGTCGAAGCGGACCTGGGTGACGGCCGCACCGGGGATGGAGGACAGCAGCGTGCGCCGGAGCGAGTTGCCGAGGGTGAAGCCGAAGCCCTTGACCAGCGGACTGATGGAGAACCGCTGGCGGTCGCCTTCGTCGTCGGTGACGGCTTCGATGACGGGACGGGGGATGGTGAGCATGGGGCGCCTCCTACTTGGAGTAGAGCTCGACGATGAGCTGCTCGCGGACGGGGACGTCGATGTGCTCGCGCAGCGGGAGGTCGCGCACGGTCACGGCCATGCCCTCCTGGCCCCGTTCGAGCCACGGGACGACCTGGCGATCGATGGTGTCGAGGTTGTGGCGGATCACGATGAAGTCGCGCGCCTTTGGGCCGATGGCCACGACGTCGCCCTTGCGGACGCGGAACGAGGGGATGGTGACCCGCTTGTCGTTCACGGTGACGTGGCCGTGGCGGACCAGCTGGCGGGCCTGGTTGCGGCTGGCGCCCCAGCCGGCGCGGAACGCCACGTTGTCGAGGCGCAGCTCGAGGAGGCGCAGGAGGTTCTCGCCGGTGATGCCCTGCTGGCGCACGGCCTCGGTGTAGTAGCGGTAGAACTGCTTCTCGAGGATGCCGTAGATGCGGCGCGCCTTTTGCTTCTCACGCAGCTGGCCCTGGTACTCGGACGCGTTGCGCACCCGGCCCCGGCCGTGCTGGCCGGGCGGGTAGGGCCGGCGCTCGATCGGGCACTTCATCGAGTCGCACTTGGGGCCCTTCAGGAACAGCTTCATCTTCTCCCGCCGGCACAGCCGGCAGACGGGTCCGGTGTAGCGAGCCATGTCAGACCCTCCGACGCTTCTTGGGGCGGCAGCCGTTGTGGGGGATCGGGGTGACGTCCTTGATCCCCGCCACCTCGATGCCGGTGTTCATGATCGAGCGGATCGCCGTCTCGCGGCCCGAGCCCGGGCCCTTCACGTAGACGTCGACCTTGCGCAGGCCGTGCTCCATGGCCCGCCGGGCGGCAGCCTCGGCTGCCATCTGGGCGGCGAAGGGCGTCGACTTGCGGCTGCCCTTGAACCCGACGTTGCCCGCCGACGCCCAGGAGATGACGTTGCCCTCCTGGTCGCTGATGGAGACGATCGTGTTGTTGAACGAGCTCTTGATGTGCACGACGCCGTAGGTGACGTTCTTGCGCTCGCGGCGACGGGGGCGGCGGCCACCCGGCTTGGGCTTGGCCACTACTTCCTCGCCTTCTTCTTGCCGGCCACGGTCTTCTTCGGGCCCTTGCGGGTCCGGGCGTTGGTCTGGGTGCGCTGGCCCCGCACGGGCAGGCCCTTGCGGTGGCGGATGCCCTGGTAGGAGCCGATCTCCATCTTGCGGCGGATGTCCTGGTCGACCTCGCGCCGGAGGTCGCCCTCGACCCGGACGTTGTCGTCGATCCAGCCGCGGAGGCGGACGACCTCCTCGTCGGTGAGGTCGCGGACCCTGGTGCCCTCGTCGATGGTGGTGGCCGCGCAGGTGCGCTCGGCGATCGGGCGGCCGATGCCGTAGATGTAGGTGAGGGCGACGACCAACCGCTTCTCGCGGGGGATGTCGACGCCGGCGATGCGGGCCATCTTCCTGAGTTCCCTCTTCCCTTATCCCTGCCGCTGCTTGTGGCGGGCGTTCTCGCAGATCACCATGACGCGCCCGTGCCGGCGGATGACCTTGCACTTCTCACACATGGGCTTGACGCTCGGCTTGACCTTCATGTGCCGCGCTCCACCAGACCTTTCACTTCGTCGTCGACCCGGCGCCCCGGGCTACTTGTAGCGGTAGACGATTCGTGCCCGCTCGAGGTCGTAGGGGGTGATCTCGACCTGCACGCGGTCGCCCGGCAGGATCCGGATCCGGTGCATGCGCATCTTCCCCGAGCTGTAGGCGAGCAGCGTGTGCCCGTTCTCCAGCTCAACCTTGAACATGGCGTTGGGCAGCGGCTCGATGACCGTGCCCTCCATGGTGATGCCTTCTTCCTTGACCTTGTCCTTGGGCAGAAGAGCCTCCGAGATGGATGGATCGTCGGGATCACCCCGCGTGCTGGCTGCGTACGCCAACCTGCAGGAGACTGCGTGAAGGGCGCGCTGACCCCATCACACAGACAGCCCGCCAGCATACGTGGCCTGGTCCAGAAGCGGCAAGGCCAGGAGGCAAGGCCTGGGCGCCCGAGGGCCGGCTCCGCCGGCCCGACAACCTCGGAGCCACGCCGGCCGCGCCGGGGGGAGGTCGGGAGGGGGCCTGCCCCCCTCCCGCTACGGGAGCGTGAGGATGACCGGGCCGTCCTCGCTGATGTGAACCGAGTGCTCGGCGTGGGCCGACAGGCTGCCGTCGAGCGTCTTGACCGTCCAGCCGTCGACCTCGGTGGCCACCCGTGCTCGGCCTGCCGTGATGATCGGCTCGACGGCCACGCACATGCCGGCCCGCACCCGCGGGTTCGGGCCGTCGAACGGCCACAGGTTCGGCACGTCGGGCAGCTCGTGCATCTGCCGGCCGATCCCGTGGCCGACGTAGTGCTTGACGACGTCGCAGCCTGCCCCCCGCGCCACCCTGGTCACCGCCTTGGCCACGTCGCCGACCCTTCCTCCGTGGTGGAGGGCGGCGATGCCGGCGGCCAGCGCGGCCTCGACCGTGTGGATCAGCGCAGCCGCCTCCGGATTTGCGGCGTCGCCGCCGACCACCATGGAGAAGGCGGCGTCGCCGTGCCACCCGTCGATGACGGCCCCGCAGTCGACGCTCAGCAGGTCACCCTCCTGGAGCCGGGTGCCGTTCGGGACGCCGTGGAGGACCGTGTCGTTGGGGCTGGCGCAGAGCACCGCCGGGTAGCCGTGGTAGCCGAGGAAGTTGGACGTCGCCCCGCTCCGCTCGAGCACGTCCCTGGCCACGACGTCGAGGTCGCTCAGCAGCGCACCCGGCACCGCCGCCTCCCGCACCGCTTCGTGCATGAGGGCCACCACCCGTCCGGCCCGGCGCATGGTGGCCACCTGCTCGGGCGTCTTGCGCTTCCCCGGCACGGCTACGCCTGCTTGCGGGAGTCAATGGCGTGCACCATCCGGGCAAGCACCTCGTCGGGTGTCCCGATGGCGTCGATCTGCACCAGCGACCCCCTCGCCTCGTACCAGTCGATGAGCGGCGTGGTCAGGTCGTTGTAGTCGGCCAGCCGCTTGCGGATCGCCTCCTCGGTGTCGTCCAGGCGCTGCACGACCTCGCCACCGCAGTTGTCGCACGTCCAGTTGATCGATGGCGGGCGGCTGGTGGAGTAGATCGTGGCGCAGGTCGAGCACACCCGCCGGGTGGCCAGGCGGGCGAGGGCGTCCTCCTCCTTGATCTCGAGGTCGATGGTCAGGTCGAGTGGCATCCCCTCCTCGTCGAGCATCTCGTCGAGGACCTCGGCCTGGGCCGCCGTGCGGGGGAAGCCGTCCAGGATGAACCCCCGCGCCCTTGCGTCGCGCTGGCAGAGCCGCTCGCGGACGACCCCGATCACGATCTCGTCGGGCACCAGCTTGCCCGCCACCATGTACTCCTCGGCCCGCTCGCCGAACTCGGTGCCCGCCTTCACCGCGGCCCGGAAGATGTCACCGGTCGACACGTGGGGCACCACGTAGTGGCGGGCGAGGCGCATGCACTGCGTCCCCTTGCCGGCCCCCTGCCGCCCCAGGATGACCAACCGGGCTCCCGGGACCATCTACTTGGCCAGGAAGCCTTCGTAGTTCCGCATCATGAGCTGGCTGTCGATCTGCTTCATGGTCTCGAGGGCGACGCCGACTGCGATCAGGATGGTGGTGCCGGCGAACGGGAAGTTCGCCACGTTGTCACCGAGCGTTCGGAACAGGATCGACGGGGCTACGGCCAGGAAGCCGACGAACATCGCACCCGGCAGGGTGATGCGGTTCATGATGTGGTTGAGGTAGCGCTCGGTGGGGGCGCCGGGACGGATGCCAGGGATGTAGCCGCCCTGCTTCTTGATGTAGTCGGCCTGCTGGTGGGGGTCGAACGAGATCGACGTGTAGAAGTAGGCGAAGCCGATGATCATGGCGAAGTACAGGCCGATGTAGACGAAGTCCCGCGAGTTCACCAGGTGGTCGTTGATGAACCGCTGGATGGCGCCCCGCCAGCCGTCGGAGCCCACCACGTTCGACAGGAGCACCGGGAACGACAGGACCGAGCTGGCGAAGATGATCGGGATCACCCCCGACTGGTTCACCTTCATCGGGATGTAGGTGCTCTGCCCGCCGTAGAGGCGCCGGCCCACCTGGCGCTTGGCGAACATCACCGGGATGCGGCGCTGGCCCTGCTCGACGAACACGATCGCCATCAGCATCCCGGCCGCGAACAGCAGGGCCAGGGCGAAGATCACGTTCCCGCCCTCAGCGCGGATGGCGGCGCCGCCCGCCGGCAACCCGGCCACGACGTTGGCGAAGATCAGGATCGACATGCCCTGGCCGATGCCGCGCGAGGTGACGGTCTCGCCGAGCCACATGACGACGGCGGTGCCGGCGGTCATGGTGGCCACCACGAGTGCCAGGCGCGGGGTGTTGAACTCGACGAACAGGTCGGTGTTGAAGCCCAGGTTGCCACCCCCGTTGTGCATGGCGAACCCGAGGCCGGTGCTCTGCACCAGGGCGATGGCGACGGTGACGTAGCGCGTGGTCTGGGTGAGCTTGCGCTGGCCAACGGCACCTTCCTTGCGCCACTGGTCGAGCTTGGGGATCACCGTCTGCAGCAGCTGGATGATGATGCTGGAGGTGATGTACGGCATGATCCCGAGGCTGAAGATGCTGAAGCGGGTGAGCGCGCCCCCGCTGAACAGGTTCAGGAAGCTGAGGACCCCGCCCGTCTCCGACTCGTTCTGGAGCTGGTCCACCTTCTCGAAGCTGATGCCAGGCACCGGGATGTGCGACCCGAGCCGGTAGATGGCGATGACGAGGAGCGTGAACAGGATCTTGTTCCGCAGGTCCTTGACCCGGAAGACGTTCGCCAGGTTGGTGAGCAACGAGCCCTCTGTGGAGTTGGTGGATGCTGCATTCGCAGGAAGACGGTGATCAGCGGTTCGCCAGGTGGTTGCCCTGCGCCGCCGGCCGTACGGCCCACGGCTTGGGCAGCACGGCCACGCTACCGCCGGCTGCGGTGATCGCGTGCTCGGCCGACTTCGAGAAGGCGTGGGCCGACACGGTGAGCGCGGTCGTCAGCTCGCCGTTCCCGAGCACCTTCACCAGGCCCTTCTTCGGGATCAGGCCCCTGGTCCGCAGGGCGGCCGGCGTCACCTCGGTGATCCCGAGGTCGCCGAGGTCGCCGACGTTGATGACCACGTACTCGACCCGGAAGGGGTTGTTGAAGCCCCGCAGCTTCGGGATGCGCTGGACGAGCGGCAGCTGACCGCCCTCGAACCCGGGCTTGACGTTGTTGCGGGCCTTTTGGCCCTTGGTGCCGCGACCGGCGGTCTTGCCCCCCTTGCCGGCGATGCCGCGGCCGACGCGCCGCTTGGCCTTGCTGGAGCCCGGCGCGGGCTTGAGCTCGTGGACCTTCATGAGATCTCCTCGATCTTGACCAGGTGGGGGACCCTGGCGAGCATGCCTCGGATCTCGGGGCGGTCAGGCAGCGTGTTCGTCTGGCCGATGCCCCGCAGGCCCAGCGCTCGCAGCGTCCCCCGGTGCTTGGGCTTGGTCCCGATGGACGACTTGACCTGGGTCACCTTGAGGCCTGGGCCCGGGCGGCCCTGCGGAGCGGGAGGCACCATCAGGCCACCTCGGTGGGCACGTGCCGGCCCCGCTGGCGCTCCTGGTAGGCGTCGAGCACACCCTTCGGGGTCACCTCGCCGAGGCTGAGGCCGCGGCGGCGAGCCACCTCTTCGGGGGCCTGGAGGCTGCGCAGCCCTTCGATGGTGGCCCGAGCGACGTTGATGGCGTTGGAGGAGCCGAGCGACTTGCAGAGCACGTCGTGGATCCCGGCCACCTCGAGCACGGCGCGGGCGGCGCCACCGGCGATGACGCCGGTACCGGGAGCGGCCGGCTGGAGCAGGACCCGGCCGGCGCCCGAGACGCCGATGATCGGGTGCACGATCGTGGAGCCGGCCAGCGGCACGCTGAACAGCTCCTTCTTGGCCTCCTCGACTGCCTTTTGCATGGCCAGGCCGACCTCCTTGGCCTTGCCGATGCCGAGGCCGACCCGGCCGTTGCCGTCACCCACGACCATGAGCGCGCTGAAGGAGAAGCGTCGCCCGCCCTGGACGACCTTGGAGACCCGGCGGGGCCTGCCGATCGGGCGCTCTTCGAGGTTCATGTCAGCCATGGGGATCTAGAACTCCAGCCCCGCCTCGCGGGCGGCGTCAGCGAGGGCGGCGATGCGCCCGTGGTACACGAAGCCACCGCGGTCGAACACCACGGTGGTGATGCCGGCGGCCTGGGCCCGCTCGGCCACGAGGCGGCCGACCGCGGTCGCCGCCTCCTTGTTGCTGGTGCTCCCGGCGCCGCGCAGGTCGGGCTCGTGGGTCGACGCCGCCGCCAGGGTGCGGCCGGCGCGGTCGTCGATCACCTGGGCGACGATGTGCTTGTTGGAGCGGAAGACGGCGAGGCGGGGGCGCAGCTCGGTGCCCGTGACCTTCTTGCGGAGCCGGTGGTGGCGCCGAGCCCGGCCCAGCTGCTTGTCCTTGGTGGAGACGCTCATGGCTACTTGGCTGCCTTCCCGGCCTTGCGCTGGACCCGCTCGCCCAGGTAGCGGACGCCCTTGCCCTTGTAGGGCTCGGGCTTGCGGATCTTGCGGATGTTGGCGGCGACCTGCCCCACCTGCTCCTTGTCGACGCCGCGGACGACCACGCGGGTCGGGGCGGGGACCTCGAACGTGATGCCCTCGGGGGCCGGGACGTTGACGCCGTGGCTGAACCCGAGGGCGAGCTGCAGGCTCTGGCCCTGGAGGGCGGCGCGGTAGCCGACGCCGACGATCTCCAGCTCCTTCGAGAAGCCGTCGGTGACGCCGGTGACCATGTTCTGGACGAGCGTGCGGGTCAGCCCGTGCAGGGCGCGGCTGCGGCGCTCGTCGTTGGGTCGCTCGACGACGAGGACGCCGTCCTCCTGGCGCACCACGATGGGCTCGGCCACCTGGCGGGAGAGCAAGCCCTTGGGCCCCTTGACGACGACGGTCGGGCCGCTCAGGTTCACCTCGACGCCGGCGGGGACGGTGATCGGCTGTCGGCCGATGCGGGACATCTGCTGCTCCTCCCGTTACCAGACGTAGCAGAGGACTTCGCCACCGACACGGCGCTTGTGCGCCTCCTTGTCGGTCATGAGCCCGTGGCTGGTGGACAGGACGGCGACGCCGAGGCCGCCGAGGACGCGAGGCAGCTTGTCGGCCCGGCTGTAGACCCGCAGCCCGGGCTTCGACACCCGGCGCAGGCCGAGGATCGAACGGGTGCGGTCGTTCAGGTACTTCATGTCGATCTCGAGCGTGCGCCCGGGCCTGCCCTCGTTGTCGCTGACCCGGAAGCCGGCGATGAAGCCCTCCTGCTGGAGGATCGTGGCCAGGGCCTCCTTCTGCTTCGAGGAGGGCATGCGCACCACGTCGTGGTACTGCACGTTGCCGTTGCGGATGCGCGTCAGCATGTCGGCGATGGGGTCGGTCATCGTCATCTGGTCGCTCCCTCCCTACAACGAGCTCTTGGTGACGCCGGGCACCTCGCCGGCCAGGGCGAGGTGCCGGAAGCAGATCCGGCAGAGTCCGAACTTGCGGTACACGGCCTTGGGCCGGCCGCAGCGCTGGCAGCGGGTGTAGCCGCGCACCTTGAACTTCGGGGTGCGCTGTGCCTTTTGAACGAGTGCCTTCTTTGCCATCTTTGCTACTGCCCCTCGCGCTTGAACGGGAAGCCGAAGGCGTCGAGCAGGGCGCGTCCTTCGGCATCGGTGCGTGCGGTGGTGACGATCGAGATGTCCATGCCCCGCGGCTGGTCGATCTTGTCGTAGTCGAGCTCCGGGAAGATCAGCTGGTCGCTGATCCCGAAGGTGTAGTTGCCCCGGCCGTCGAAGCCGCCAGTGGGCATGCCGCGGAAGTCCCGCATGCGGGGGATCGCCACCGAGATCAGCCGGTCGAGGAACTCCCACTTGCGGTCGCCCCGCAGGGTGACCTTGCAGCCGATGGCGTAGCCCTCGCGCAGCTTGAAGCCGGCGATCGACTTCTTGGCCTTGGTGACGACCGGCTTCTGCCCGGCAACGAGGGTCATGTCCTTGACCGCGCCCTCGAGGAGGCTGGCCTGGGCGGCGGCCCGGCCGACGCCCATGTTCAGGACGATCTTCTCGAGGCGGGGGACCTCCATGACGTTGGCCAGCCCCAGGGTGTCCTTGATCCGGGCCCGCAGCTCGTTGTCGTAGCGCTGGCGGAGGCGGGGGCGGGTCGAGAGGTCGGGCGGCGTGTAGGTGGCGGCCATCAGAGGTCGGCTCCCGTCCGCTTGCAGATCCGGACCTTGCTGCCGTCGGGCTGGATGCGGTAGCCGACGCGGGTGGCCTTGCCGTCGCCAGGGCTGAGCACGGCGACGTTGGCGACGGGGAGCGGCATGTCGCGGTCGACGATGCCGGCCTGGGCGTTGGCCCGGGTCGCCTTCTGGTGCTTGCGAACGGTGTGGACGCCCTCGACGATCACCTTGCCGTCCTTCGGGAGGACCTTGAGCACCACGCCCTGCTTCCCCCGGTCCTTGCCGGTGAGGACCACGACGCGGTCGCCCTTCTTGATCTTGAGGCCCGCCACCTAGATCACCTCCGGGGCCAGCGAGACGATCCGCATGAAGCGCTTGTCCCGCAGCTCGCGGCCCACCGGGCCGAAGATGCGGGTGCCGCGAGGCGTCTGGTCGTCCTTGATGAGCACGGCCGCGTTCTCGTCGAAGCGGATGTAGCTGCCATCCGGGCGGCGCCGCTCCTTGGCCGTGCGCACGACGACGCACTTCACGACGTCGCCCTTCTTCACGGCGGCGCCGGGGATGGCGTCCTTCACGGTGGCGACGAAGATGTCGCCGATCGTGGCGTAGCGGCGGCGGCTGCCGCCCAGGACCTTGATGACGAGCACCTCGCGGGCGCCGGAGTTGTCGGCCACCTTGAGGCGGGTCTCCTGCTGGATCACCGAGCCCGCTCCAGCACCTCGACCAGGCGCCAGCGCTTGGTCTTGGACAGGGGCCGGGTCTCCATCACCCGCACGCGGTCACCGACGCGGGCGATGTCGGTCTCGTCGTGGGTGTGCAGCTTTTTGGTGCGCAGCACGGTCTTTTTGTACTTCGGGTGCCGGGTCTTCTCGGTCACCGTCACCACGATCGTCTTCTGCATCGACGCCGAGGACACCACGCCCTCGCGCACCTTGCGGAAGGACCGGCCCCCGGTGTCTGTCGTCTCGTTCTCGTTGTCGGCCATCATTCGGCTCCGGCTGTGGCGGCGGCGATCTCGCGCTCGCGCAGGATCGTGAGGATGCGGGCGACGTCGCGCCTGGCGACCCGCAGCAGGGACGTGTTCTCGGCCTGGCCGGTGGCGATCTGGAAGCGGAGCGTGAAGACGTCCTGCTTCACCTCGGCCAGGCGGTCGAGCAGCTCGTCGTCGGAGAGCTCGCGCAGCTCGACGGTCGTGGTCGGCATCAGACCTCCACCTCCTCGGTCATGGCCCGGGTGACGAAGCGGGCCTTGATCGGCAGCTTCTGGATGGCCCGCTCGATGGCCGCGCGGGCGATCTCCTCGTTGGGGAAGCGCAGCTCGAACATGATGCGGCCCGGCTTCACCACGGCGATCCACAGCTCCGGGTTGCCCTTGCCGGAGCCCATGCGGGTCTCGGCCGGCTTCTTGGTGACGGGGCGGTCCGGGAAGATCCGGATCCACACCTTGCCGCCACGCTTGATGTGCCGGGTCATGGCGATCCGGGCTGCCTCGATCTGGCGGGCCGAGATCCAGCCGGGCTCGAGGGCCTGCACGCCGTAGTCGCCGAAGCTGACCACCGACCCGCCCTTTGCCTCTCCTCGCATGCGGCCGCGCTGCTGCTTGCGGTGGCGCACCTTGCGGGGCATCAGCATCGTTCAGTCCACCTGCTTCGGGAAGTGGGGGGTCTCGGAGTGCGCCAGGCGACGCTCGATCTCCTCCTCCTCGGCCAGGATCCGCTCGGTCTCGGGATCCAGCTCCTGGACGATCGGGGTGACCTCCTCGCCGGTGGTGGCGGCCTCACCGTCGGGCCGCTTGCGACCGCCGGTCGAGGCGGCGATGACCTTGCGGCCTCCGGCCGGCTGGCCGCCAGCCGCATCGCCGGCGGCCAGGGCGGCCTCGGCCTTGACCTTCTCGTCGGTCGAGAGCTTGTAGGGCAGGATGTCGCCCTTGTAGATCCAGACCTTGACGCCGATGCGGCCCATCGTGGTGTGGGCCTCGCGGAAGCCGAAGTCGATGTCGGCCCGCAGCGTGTGCAACGGGACCCGGCCCTCGCGGTAGCTCTCCCGGCGGCTCATCTCGGCGCCGCCCAGGCGGCCCGAGCACTGGACCTTGACGCCGATGGCGCCGGCCTTCTGCACGGTCTGGAGGGTGCGCTTCATGGCTCGCCGGAACGAGACGCGCCCGGTGAGCTGGTCGGCGATGTTCTGGGCCATGAGCGCGGCGTCGAGCTCGGGCTGGCGGATCTCCTGGATGTTCAGCTGGACCCGCGGGTTGCTGGTCATCTTCGCAAGCTCGGTGCGGAGGCGCTCGGCCTCGGCGCCCCGGCGGCCGATCACGATGCCCGGACGGGCGGTGTGCAGGTCGATCTTCAGCCGGTCACGGGTCCGCTCGATCTCGATGCGGCTGACCATGGCCCGCTCGAGCTGGGACTGGAGGTACCGGCGGATCTTGGCGTCCTCGACGACGTAGGTCTTGTAGTCGCGGGCGGTGAACCACCGGCTCTTCCAGTCGGTGGTCACGCCGAGGCGGAACCCGTAGGGGTTGACCTTCTGGCCCATCTACTTCTCCTCGTCCTCTGCCGTAGGGGCGTCGGCGGTGTCTGCGGGCTCCGTGGGTGCAGGAGCTTCGGCGTCGGCTTCGGCTGCGGCGGCCGTCGACGGCGCCTGCTGGTCGACGATCCCTTGGGCCTCGATGTCCTCGGCCACCGCCTGGGCCTCCTCGGCTCCGGCGGCCGGGTCTCCCCCGCGCCGACGGCGTGCCCGGTCGGTGCGCGGGCGGCGCCCGCCGGCCTGCTGGCTGGCTGCCACCCGGCGGGTGCGGCGCTCGGCCGCCGCCCGTGCCTGCTTGGCCTTGACGACGCTCAGCCGTTGCTCGGGCAGGCGGCTGACGATGATGGTGACGTGGGCGGTGCGCTTGCGCAGGCGACCGGCCCGGCCCCGGGCCCGGGGGCGGAAGGTCTTGTAGGTGCGACCCTCGTCGGCGAAGCAGCCGGCGACGAACAGCTCGTCGCCGACCATGCCGTCGTTGTTCTCGGCGTTGGCGACGGCGCTGTCGAGGAGCTTCATCACCAGCCGGGCGGCGTCGCGCTCGGAGAACCGGAGGACGTCGCGGGCCTCGCCGACCGGCAGGCCGCGCACGAGGTCGAGGACCTCGCGGATCTTGTAGGCGGACGTGCGGGTGTTGCGCAGGATCGCCCGGGTCCCCTCGGCCTCGTTCGTCCTCTGCCGGGCCATCAGCGCTTCTTCCCCTTGGCCGAGCGCTCCATGCCGGCGTGGTACTTGAAGGTGCGGGTGTTGGCGAACTCCCCGAGCTTGTGGCCGACCATCGACTCGGTGATGTACACGGGCACGTGCTTGCGGCCGTCGTGGACGGCGATGGTGTGGCCGACCATGTCCGGGATGATCGTGCTGCGGCGCGACCAGGTCTTGATGACCTTCTTGTCGCCGGCCGTGTTGAGGACGTCCACCTTCTTCAGGAGGTGGTCGTCGACGAAGGGGCCCTTCTTCAGGCTGCGAGGCATGATTCCTCCTACCGGCGGACGCCGCGCGACGGCCGGCGACGGATGATGAGCTGCTGCGAGGGCTTGGTCTTGTCGCGGGTCCGGCCCTCGGGCTTGCCCCACGGGCTCACCGGGTGCCGGCCACCCGAGGTCTTGCCCTCGCCGCCGCCGTGCGGGTGGTCGACCGGGTTCATGGCCACCCCCCGGGTCTGGGGGCGCTTGCCCTTCCACCGGCTGCGGCCGGCCTTGCCGATCTTCACCAGCTCGGCCTCGGCGAAGCCGACCTCTCCCACCGTGGCCCGGCAGTCGATGGCGACCCGGCGCATCTCGCGACTGGGGAGGCGGAGGGTGGCGTACGGCCCGTCCTTGGCCACGAGCTGCACGCTCATGCCGGCCGAGCGGGCCATCTTGCCGCCCTGGCCCGGGCGCAGCTCGACGTTGTGGACGACCGAGCCGACCGGGATGTAGCGCATCGGCAGGGCGTTGCCGGGCTTGATCTCGGAGCCGGCGCCCGACTGCACCTTCTCGCCCACCTGAAGGCCCTTCGGGGCGAGGATGTAGCGCTTCTCGCCGTCGTGGTAGTGGAGGAGGGCGATGCGGCAGTTGCGGTTCGGGTCGTACTCGATGGTGGCCACGGTGGCGGGCACGCCGTCCTTCGACCGCTTGAAGTCGATGATCCGGTACTGCTGCTTGTGGCCGCCGCCGCGGTGACGGGCGGTCTTGCGGCCGTAGCCGTTGCGGCCGCCGCTCTTCGGCTTAGGGGCGAGCAGCGACTTCTCGGGGGTCGACCGGGTGATCTCGGAGAAGTCGGCCACCGTCTGGAAGCGGCGGCCGGCGCTGGTCGGCTTGCGGGCACGGAGGGGCATCGTCGGCTCCTACTTCTCGAACACGTCGATGGTCTCGCCCTCGGCGAGCGTGACGACCGCCCGCTTCAGGTCGGGGCGCTTCCCGAAGGTCCGCGAGCGGCGGTTGAGCTTGCGCTTGCCCTTGCGGTTGAGCGTGTTGACCTTCGTCACCTTCACGCTGAAGATCGCCTCGATGGCCTGGCGGATCTCGATTTTGTTGGCGTCGGAGGCCACCACGAAGGTGTAGACGCCGTTGTCGAGCAGCCCGTACGACTTCTCCGACACGACGGGCCGGATGATCACGTCCCGGTGGTCCCTCACGACTGCTCCTCGCTCGTTTCCGGCGCATCGGCGGGCGGCGCGCTGTCAGCCGGTTCGCCGCCGGGCGCCTCTGCCGTAGGAGCGTCGACCACAGGCGCCTCGGCGGCGGCGGCGGCGACGGGCACCGTGGCGTCGGTGAAGAGGACCCAGTCGTTGCACAGGACGTCGTAGGCGTTCAGCTCGTCGACCAGGATGAGCTGGGGCTCCTGGAGGTTCCGGAACGCCTTGATGGCGACCTCGTCCTCCCGGGAGACCACGACGAGCACCCTGCCCTCGAGGCCCAGCCGTTCGAGCAGGGCGACGGCCTGCCTTGTCTTGGCCTCGGTGAAGCCGAACCCATCCTCGAGCACCACGACCTTGCCCTCGGCGAAGCGGTCCGACAGGGCCGAGCGGAGCGCCGCCCGGATCATCTTCTTCGGGGTGCGCTGGCGGTACGAGCGAGGCTTGGGGCCGAGGGCGACGCCGCCGCCGGTCCACTGCGGCGCCCGGGTGGTGCCCTGGCGCGAGCGGCCGGTGCCCTTCTGCTTGAACGGCTTGGCGCCGCCGCCGGAAACCTCGGCCCGGGTCTTGGTGGACTGGGTGCCGGCCCGGACCCCGGCCAGCTGGGCCGTGACCACCTGGTGCATCAACGGCACGTTGGGCTGCACGGCGAAGGTGGCGTCGTCCACGTCGATCGAGCGGCCCTCGGAGCCGTCGGCCTTCCTGGTGCTCAGCGCGGCCACGGCTACCTCCTCGCCTTCACGGCGCTGCGGATGACGACGGTCGAGCCCCGCGCTCCGGGCACGGCGCCCTTCACGAGCAGCAGCTCCCGCTCGGCGTCGGCCTGGACCACCAGCAGGTTCAGCGTGGTGGTCTTGTCGCCGCCCATCCGGCCCGACATCCGGGTGCCCTTGAAGACGCGGGCCGGGGTGGCGCAGGCGCCGATCGAGCCTGGCGCCCGGTGGTGCTTGTGGTTGCCGTGGCTGGCGCCCTGGCCCTTGAAGTTGTGGCGCTTCATCGTGCCGGCGAAGCCCTTGCCCTTGCTGACGCTGGTGACGTCGACCTTGGCGCCCGGCTCGAACACGTCGGCGCCGATGGTGTCGCCGATGCTGAACGAGCTCACGTCGTCGAGGCGCAGCTCGAGGACCTGCTTGCCGGGGTCGACGCCGGCCTTGGCGAAGTGGCCCAGCTCGGGCTTGGTGAGGCGGTGAGGCTTCTGCATGCCGTAGGTGACCTGGACGGCGGCGTAGCCGTCGGCGTCCGGCGTCTTCACCTGGACGACGCGAGCAGGCGCGACCTTGAGCACCGTGACGGGAACGAGGCGGTTCTGCTCGTCCCACACCTGTGTCATGCCGACCTTCTCGCCGACGATCGCTCTCGCTGTCATGGTCTCTTCTCCGTGGGGTGGGGCGCCGGCTGCTCGATGGCCCCACAGACGAAACGCCCTGCTCGGCATGGGTGCCGAGCAGAGCGCTCGCATGGCTTGGCCGGACGGTTCCTGCTCACGAGCAAGCCTGTCCGGACATCGACTGTGCGCCCCGGAGGGCACAAGGGGAAGAGGGTAGCCCTCCGCCGGTCGTCCCGGCAACCCGAAGAGCGCGCCGAGCGCGCTGCTACTAGGCGGTCTGGATCTTGATCTCGATGTCGACGCCGGCGGGCAGGTCGAGGCGCTGGAGCGAGTCGACGGTCTTGGGCGTGTGGTCGACGATGTCGAGCAGCCGCTTGTGCACCCGCATCTCGAAGTGCTCGCGGCTGTCCTTGTACTTGTGGGGCGAGCGGATCACGGTGTAGCGGTGCTTCTCGGTCGGCAGCGGCACCGGTCCACGGACCTTGGCCGAGGTGCGCAGGACCGTCTCCACGATCTTCTTCGTCGACTGGTCGATGATCTCGTGGTCGTACGCCTTGAGGCGGATCCGGATCTTCTGCTTCTCGGCCATGGTGGTCGTCCTCGCTACTTGTTGATCTTGACGACGCGGCCGGCGCCGACGGTGCGGCCACCCTCACGGATGGCGAACCGCAGACCCTCGTCCATGGCGATCGGCTTGCCCAGCTGCACGCTCATCAACACGTTGTCACCCGGCATCACCATCTCAGTCCCCTCCGGCAAGCTGATCGTCCCCGTCACATCCGTCGTCCGGAAGAAGAACTGCGGCCGGTAGTTGTTGAAGAACGGCTTGTGCCGACCACCCTCCTCCTTCGTCAACACATACACCTGCCCCTCGAACTCGGTGTGCGGCGTGATCGACCCCGGCTTGCACAACACCTGACCCCGCTCCACATCCTCCTTCTTCGTCCCCCGCAACAACGCCCCGATGTTGTCACCCGCATGACCCTCATCCAACAGCTTCCGGAACATCTCCACACCAGTGCACGTCGTCGTCTGCGTCGCCCGCAACCCAACGATCTCCACCGAATCACCCGTGTGCACCTTCCCCTGCTCCACCTTCCCAGTCACCACCGTCCCACGACCCGTGATCGTGAACACATCCTCGATCGGCATCAAGAACGGCTTGTCAAAATCACGCTGCGGCTCCGGGATGTAACTGTCCACCGCGTCCATCAACGCCATCACCTGATCCTGCGACGCACCATCACCCTCAAGAGCCTTCAACCCCGACACCCGCACGATCGGCGTGTCATCCCCCGGGAACTCATACTCCGACAACAGCTCCCGCACCTCGAGCTCCACCAGCTCCAGAAGCTCCTCATCATCAACCATGTCCACCTTGTTCAACGCCACCACGATGAACGGCACACCCACCTGCCGAGCCAACAACACATGCTCACGCGTCTGCGGCATCGGCCCATCCGTCGCCGCCACCACCAAAATCGCACCATCCACCTGCGCCGCACCCGTGATCATGTTCTTGATGTAATCGGCATGACCCGGCATGTCCACATGCGCATAATGACGGTTCTTCGTCTGATACTCCACATGGGCGATCGAGATCGTGATCCCCCGCTGCTTCTCCTCCGGCGCCTTGTCAATCGAATCAAACGCCGCGAACACGTTCCCCTCACCCGGCAACCGCTCCGCCAACGTCTTCGTGATCGCCGCCGTCAACGTCGTCTTCCCATGGTCAATATGACCCATCGTCCCAACATTCACATGCGGCTTGTTGCGCTCGAACTTCTGCTTGGCCATGGCTGTGGTCTCCGACTTCGGTCTCAGGTGCCCTGCACGCGGGCGACGACTTCTTTGGCGATCGATTCCGGCGCCTGCTGGTACGAGTGGAACATCATGATCGACGACGCCCGACCCTGCGTCATGCTGCGCAGGTCGGTGGTGTACCCGAACATCTCGGCCAGCGGGACCTGGGCCTTCACCACCTGAGCGTTGCCCACCTGCTCCATCCCCTCCACCCTGCCCCGGCGGGACGAGAGGTTGCCGATGACATCGCCCAGGAACTGCTCGGGGCAGGTGACGGTGACCATCATGATCGGCTCGAGCAGCACCGGCCTGGCCTTGCGGGCCGCCTCCTTGAAGCACATGGAGCCGGCGATCTTGAAGGCCATCTCCGACGAGTCGACCTCGTGGTAGGACCCGTAGGTGAGCGAGGCCCGGATGTCGACCATCTGGTAGCCCGCCACGACACCGGACTGCATCGCGTCCTGGATCCCGGCGTTGACGGCCGGGATGTACTCGCGGGGCACCACGCCGCCGGTGATCTTGTCGATGAACTCGTAGCCGCCTCCGGGCCCGGTGGGCTCGAGGCTGAGCACCACGTGGCCGTACTGGCCCTTGCCGCCCGTCTGGCGCACGTAGCGCATCTCGACCTTCTCGACGGGGTGGGTGATGGTCTCGCGGTAGGCCACCTGGGGCTTGCCCACGTTGGCGTCGACGCTGAACTCGCGGCGCATCCGGTCGACGATGATGTCGAGGTGCAGCTCGCCCTGGCCGCCGATGATGGTCTGGCCGGTCTCCTCGTCGGTGTACGCCCGGAACGACGGGTCCTCGTCCGACAGCGACTGCAGCGCCTTTGACAGCTTGTCCTGGGCGTCTTTCGACTTGGGCTCGACGGCCACCGAGATGACCGGGTCCGGGAAGTCGAGGGACTCGAGGATCACCGGGGCCTTCTCGTCGCAGAGGGTGTCACCGGTCCGGGTGTCCTTCATCCCGACGACGGCGACGATGTCACCGGTCAGCGCCTCCTCCTTGTCCTCCTTCTTGATGGCGTGCATCTGGAGGATCCGGCCGATGCGCTCACGCTTGCCCTTGGTGGCGTTGAGGACCGAGGCGCCCTTGTCGATCCGGCCCGAATAGACCCGGAGGAACGTGAGCTTGCCCATGTGCTGGTCGGACATCACCTTGAAGGCGAGGGCGGCAAAGGGCTCGTCGTCGGAGACGGCCCGGGTGATGGCCTCGTCGGGGTCCTTGACCGAGTGCCCCTGGGCCGGCGGCACGTCGAGGGGGCTCGGCAGGTAGTCGACCACCGCGTCGAGCATGGGCTGCACGCCCTTGTTCTTGAACGCCGACCCGCACAGCACCGGGGTGTACGCGCCCGAGATCGTGCCGGCCCGCAGGGCCCCCTTCAGCTCCTCGACGCCAACCTCCTCCTCGCCCAGGAACTTCTCCATGATGGCGTCGTCCTCGCCCGAGACGACCTCGAGCAGCTTCTCCCGCCACTCGGCCGCCTGCTCGGCGTACTCGGCCGGGATGTCGACGAGGTCGTAGCGCTCGCCCAGCTTGGCGTCCTCGGGCCAAGTGAGGGCCTTCATCTGTACCAGGTCGAGAACGCCCTGGAACCCGCTCTCCGAGCCGATGGGCAGCTGGATCACGGCGGGGGTGGCGCCCAGGCGGTCGAGGATCATCCCGACCGTGCGGAAGAAGTCGGCGCCGACCCGGTCCATCTTGTTGACGAAGCACATCCGGGGCACGCCGTACTTGTTGGCCTGGCGCCAGACCGTCTCGGACTGGGGCTCGACGCCGGCCACCGAGTCGAAGACGCACACCGCGCCATCCAGCACCCGCAGCGACCGCTCGACCTCGATGGTGAAGTCGACGTGGCCCGGGGTGTCGATGATGTTGATGACGTGGCCGTCCCACATGCAGGTGGTGGCGGCCGAGGTGATCGTGATGCCCCGCTCCTGCTCCTGGACCATCCAGTCCATGGTGGCGGCGCCCTCGTGGACCTCACCGATCTTGTAGCTCTTGCCCGTGTAGTAGAGGATGCGCTCGGTCGTCGTGGTCTTGCCCGCGCCGATGTGGGCCATGATCCCGATGTTGCGGGTGGAGCGGAGGATCGCCTCGCGGTCAGCCATTTCTCTACGTCAACTTTCGAAAGCGGTTCGGTGGTCCGAGCAGAGTGGCGGCGCGCCCACTGGGCTACCAGCGGTAGTGGGCGAAGGCCTTGTTGGACTCGGCCATCTTGTGCATGTCTTCCTTGCGCTTCACAGCGGCGCCGATGCCGTTCGACGCGTCGAGCAGCTCGTTCGCCAGCCGCTGCGCCATCGTCTTCTCCCGGCGCTGGCGGCTGTAGCCGACGAGCCAGCGGATCGACAGGGCGGTCGCCCGGCGCGGGCGGACCTCGACGGGCACCTGGTAGGTGGCGCCCCCCACCCGGCGGCTCTTCACCTCGAGGGCCGGCTTGGTGTTCTCCATGGCCCGCTTGATGACGGTGACCGGCTCGGTACCGCTCTTCTCCTTCACCTCGTTCAGGGCGCCGTACACGATGCTCTCGGCCACGGACCGCTTGCCGGCGAGCAGCACCTTGTTCACGAGCTGGGTGACCAGGACCGACTTGTAGATCGGGTCGGGCATCAGCTCCCGACGGGGAGCGGGTCCCTTGCGCGGCATGGTGCCTAGCCTCGCTTCACGCCGTAGCGGCTGCGGGCCTGCTTGCGGTCGCGGACACCCGAGGCGTCGAGCGCCCCCCGGATGATCTTGTAGCGGTAGCCGGGGAGGTCCTTCACCCGGCCGCCGCGGACGAGCACGATCGAGTGCTCCTGGAGGTTGTGCCCCTCGCCGGGGATGTAGGCGCCGACCTCGATCCCGGTGGTCAGGCGCACCCGAGCGACCTTGCGCAGCGCGGAGTTCGGCTTCTTCGGCGTCTGGGTGAACACGCGGACGCAGACGCCCCGCCGCTGCGGCGACCCCTGGAGGGCCGGCGTCTTGGTCTTGTCCGGCTTGTCCATCCGGCCCTTGCGGACCAGCTGCTCGATCGTGGGCACGTGCTCCCTTAGATGTGGTGAAGAGGTGGGCGGCGGCGCCGGGGGTGCCCGGGCACGCGACCGGTCGAGTCTAGGGTTCGCCGTCCCTCGGGGCAAACGGCGTCCGCCGTTCCCGAGTCAGGTCGATCAGGTCGGGCGGGCGACGGGGACCCACACCAGGGTCACCTGCTGCAGGACGACGTCAGCCTTCTCGAGCCCAATCGGCAGCGGCTCGACCTGCGCCGCCTTCTCGTCCCACTCGGCGGCGATGGCGGCCAGCTCGTCCTGCAGGTCGGCCTCGAGGTCGGCCACCGCGGCGGCGGCCTCCTCGGCCCGGTTCTCGACCGTCTCACGCCGCTGGCTCGTCGTCCTCGACCGTCCTCTCCGGCCGGCGGCGCCGCCCAGGCTGCGGACGATGGACCGGGTGCGGCCCCGGCCACCGAGCACCGCGCCCAGCAGGGCCCCCGCCCCGCCGAGCAGCTCCTCGTTCCGCCGCGCCTTTGCCGACTCCTCGACCTCCGCCGCCCGGTCCGATGCCCGGGCCAGCTGCACCTGGGCCCGATCGATGCGAGCCTCGTACTTGGCCCTCAGCCCGTCGGCGGCCTCGTCCGCTCCCTCGTCGGCGGCCGCGCCGCACCGGCCTCGGAAGGCGGCCTCGTCCTCGCCCGGCCGCGACACGAGCTTGAGGGCGGGGTTGCGCAGCCCGGCCAGGGTGCGGGTCCGGTACAGGTGGTCCTCGACGGTCCGCTCGAGCCGGGTGAAGAAGGCCTTGGCACCGATGGGCGCAGGTGACGGGACGTAGGTGGCGCCCGCCGGCGGCTCGGCCAGCAGGTCACGGTCGTCGAAGTCGACCAGGACGACCCAGGCCGGGTCGACCTGCTCGGCCACCAGCGGGTACACGGCCTCGAAGACCTCGTCGTGGACGAAGTCGCCCTCGTCGAAGCGGAGGGCCACCCGCACGGCGGCGGCGGCCCGGTGGCGGCGGCTGCCGGGGACGGAGGCGACGGCCGAAGCCCATGGGGCAGCCGCGTCCAGCCACCGCACGGCGACGCCCTCGGCCACCGCCGGCGGCGACGCCACCTCGTCCTCGGTGCCCGCGCAGTCGTCCTCCGACACCTCCGGCGGCGCCGGGACCGTCGCCTTGGCCGCGGCGACGCCCGGCAGCTGGTCGAGCTGCTCGCGGGCCAGCGGGCCGGCCAGGTACGACATGGCCCACCGGGTCAGGAAGCTGCGGGGCTCGCCGGCGCCGGCCCGGTGGAGGAGGAACTCCCGCTTGGCCAGCCCGCTGATGGTGGCGTCGACGCTGCCGATGTCGACCGCCCCGGACGCACTGGCCATCCCCTCGAGGAGGCGGGCCTTGTCGCGATCGGTGGTGAGGCGGCCGATCAGCCAGGCGCCGGCGTTGGACACGGCCTTGTAGTCGAGGTCGACCGGGTTCTGGGTGGCCAGGACCATGCCCACCCCGAACGCACGCGCCTGCTTCAGGATCGTGAGGATCGGCTTCTTCGCCGGCGGCACCGCGCTGGGGGGCACGTAGCCGGAGACCTCGTCCATGTACACCAGCGCCCGCAGCGACGTGCTGCCCGACTGCGACCGCATCCAGGTGACGACCTTCGAGAGCAGCAGGGCCACCACGGTCTGGCGCTCCTCGTCCGACAGGTGGGCGAGGTAGACCACGGCACAGGTGGGCCGCAGGTCGGGCGCCCACAGGGTGGTCTGGACGTCGAAGGGGACGCCCTGGTTCCACGCTGCGAACGTCGGCGAGGCCAGCAGGCCGTTGAGCTTCATGGCCAGCTTCGTGCGGTCCTTCTTCGGGAAGAACTTGGCCACCTCGATCACGCCCAGCCTGCGCAGCGGCGGGTCCTCGACCTGGGTGACGAGGCCGGCGAGGTCGAGCATGGTGCCCTCGGCCCACGCCTTCTGCAGCAGGTTGACGAGCAGGATGTGCTCGCGGCCGGCCAGCGGGTCGGCCTCGACCCCGATCAGCCCGAGCAGGCCGGAGACGATCGACTCGGCCTCGTCGGCCCGCACCTCGGCGTGGCCCGAGGCCGGCGCCTGCAACGACCCGAACAGGTCCACCGGCACCCCCGCGGTCGAGCCTGGTGTGAGGACCACGGACCGGTGGCCGGACACCAGCGACCCGATGGCGGCGCCGTCGATGCCCCAGTCTGCGAGCCCCTTCCCCCACGTCTCGGCCACCGCCGCCGGATCGGTGCCCGCCGGCACCCACGGGGCGAAGTCCTCCGGTGCCAGCTCGGGGAACTGCAGCAGCAGGTTGGTGAGGTCACCCTTGAGGTCGAGGGCCAGGACGGGCACCCCCGCCTGCAGCGCCTCCTCGATCATCACGACACCAAGACCGGTCTTCCCCGACCCGGTCATCCCCACGATCACCCCGTGAGTGGTGAGGTCGTCCGCCTCGAGGACGAC
The DNA here is from genome assembly GCA_030448245.1 of Acidimicrobiales bacterium. GTDB lineage: Bacteria > Actinomycetota > Acidimicrobiia > Acidimicrobiales > JAUJNH01 > JAUJNH01. Next base: position 309,042 of record JAUJNH010000002.1, on the reverse strand, counting down.
CCGCTCGCCGACCTGCCGCTCGTGCGACGCCGGCTCCGAGGCGTCGCCCAGCCACAGCTCCGGGCCGCTCATCGGACGCGGAGGCTACGTGACCCGGCACCCTGAGGGCACAAGCCCGAGGGTCGTGGAAGGGGGGCGTCGCCGAGCCCCTCGAGAACTGCCGGCCGTCGGCCGGCTCGTGACGGCGAGGCGCTGCACCCAGCGGCTCAGAACTGCCGGCCGTCGGCCGGCTCGTGACGGCGAGGCGCTGCACCCAGCGGCTCTTCGTGACTGATGCGCTCGATGACGCAGAGCCCTGGGCCCTGGTGGACCAGGAACGGGATCGCCGGAGGCACTGGGCGTCCACGACACCAGTCGAGCGCCTGAGGTGGTTGGAGCGGGCGATCCGCTTCGCCGGTGCCGCCGGCGCTGCCCACGGCGGCGGAGCCATCACAGCGCGACCCGACATGACGATCGCGGCTGCGTGCGCCTCACTCCGGGACGAAGAACCGGTTTCAGCGACCGGCCAGGTGCTGACGGCGCGACCTGGTCGGCGGAGCGACCGGCGTCAAGCCATCAGTCGTTGTCGATCATGAAGTCGTCACCCATGTGCTCCATCTCTCTGTCTGAGCGAAGGCCGAGGAGGCGGCCACGGCCGGACCGCCACCAGCCCGGACGCGCCGGAGGCCGCCCACGACGGGGCGGCCTCCGTAGGAACCCATGCGGCGGCTAGGCCGACTCGTTGTCCTCGGCGCCCGTGTTGCCGGTGGTGAGCCACTCGGCGGCGAGGCGGGCCTCGTCGGAGAGGGTCGGGGCGTTCGAGCCGATGCTCCGTAGCCAGGCCTCGATCTCGTCGGCGTCGGCGCGATCCTCCTCGCCGCCGGACGACCAGCCCAGCATGGGCTCGTAGCCAGGGGCGTCGAGGTCGATGTCGCGGTAGCGGAGCATGCCCGAGCCGGCCGGGATCAGCTTGCCGATGATGATGTTCTCCTTGAGGCCGAAGAGCTTGTCGCTCTTGCCCTCGATGGCCGCCTCGGTCAGCACCCTGGTCGTCTCCTGGAAGGAGGCCGCCGACAGCCAGCTGTCGGTGGACAGCGAGGCCTTGGTGATGCCCATCAGCTCGGGGCGGCCCTCGGCGGGACGCTTGCCCTCCTGGACCAGCAGGCGGTTGACCTCGGCGTAGCGCTTCGAGTCGACCCGCTCGCCGGGCAGGAGCACGCTCTCGCCGGCCTCGGCCACCATGACCCGCTTCAGCATCTGGCGCACGATCAGCTCGATGTGCTTGTCGTGGATCGACACGCCCTGGTCGCGGTAGACCCGCTGGACCTCGTCCACCAGGTACTGCTGGCAGGCCCGGATGCCGTTGATCTCGAGGACCTCCTTGGGGTCCTTCGAGCCCTTCACCATCATGTCGCCGGGCTGGACCTCCTGGCCGTCGATGACTTCGAGCTGGGTGCGCAGGGGGACGGCGAAGCTGACCTCGGTGCCGTCGTCGCTGACGACGGTGACCCGGCGCCCGGTGTCCTCGTCCTCGATGCGGACCACGCCCGAGGTCTTGGACAGCTCGGCCTTGCCCTTCGGCGTGCGGGCCTCGAACAGCTCGACGACTCGGGGCAACCCGTGCGTGATGTCACCGCCGGCGACGGCGACGCCACCGGTGTGGAAGGTGCGCATCGTGAGCTGGGTGCCCGGCTCGCCGATGGACTGGGCGGCGATCGTGCCGACCGCCTCACCCAGCTCGACCTCGCGGCTGGTGGCCAGCGAGCGGCCGTAGCACTTGGCGCAGACACCGTGCTCCGACTCGCAGGTGAGGACCGAGCGGACCCGGACCTCGATGATGCTCGGGTCCTCGGCCAGGCGGTGGACGGTCTCGCTGTCCATCTCGGTGTTGGCCGGGATGGTGGTCCCGTCGGCGAGCGTGACGTCGCGCGACAGCACGCGGCCGTCGAGGCGGGTGGACAGATAGGCCTGCTTGTTCTCGGTGGTGGCCTGGCCATCGGGGACGACGTTGTCGATGATGATGCCGCGACCGGTCTCGCAGTCGATCACCCGGATGATCAGCTCCTGGGCGACGTCGTGGAGGCGGCGGGTGAGGTAGCCGGAGTCAGCGGTGCGCAGGGCGGTGTCGGCCAGCCCCTTGCGGGCCCCGTGGGTCGAGATGAAGTACTCGAGCACCGACAGGCCCTCACGGAACGACGAGGTGATCGGCCGGGGGATGAAGTCGCCCCGGGGGTTGGCCACCAGGCCCTTGATGCCGGCGATCTGGCGGATCTGCTGCTGGTTGCCCCGCGCGCCCGAGGTGGCCATCATCCCGAGGGGGTTCCACGGGTTGGCGTCGAGCGACTTGTTCAGGGCGTCGGCGATCCGGTTGGTCGCCTTGTTCCAGATCTCGATCTCCTTCGACTTGCGCTCGTCGTCGGTGATGATGCCCCGGCGGAACTGCGTCTCGGCCTTTTCGGCCTCCTTCTCAAAGGCGTTGAGCAGCTCGGCCTTGTCGACCGGCGTCTGGATGTCGTTGATCGACAGCGTCAGCCCCGACTGGGTGGCGTAGCGGAAGCAGAGGTCCTTGATGCGGTCGAGGGTGTCGGCCACCACGCCCTTGGTCTCCTCGGCGGCGAGCCGCTCGATGATGGTGCCGATGGGCGTGGCCCGCTTGCCGACGACGACGTTGGCGAAGTCCATCGACGCCGGCAGGGCCTCGTTGAACAGGATGCGGCCGAACGTGGTGGGCTCCCAGGCGGTGGCGTGACCGTCGCTGTCGCGCTCGGTGGCGAGGCTGCGGTACTTGCCCTCGTCGAGGCGGAGGCTGATGGGCGCCTGGAGGTGCAGGTCGCCTCGCTCGTAGGCGGCCTCGACCTCATAGATGCGGCGGAAGACCCGTCCCTCGCCGACGCCACCCTCGCGGGTGACCGTGAGGTAGTAGGCGCCGAACACCATGTCGAGCGTGGGCGACACGATGGGCTTGCCAGTGGCCGGCGACAGGATGTTGTTGGTCGACAGCATGAGGATGCGGGCCTCGGCCTGCGCCTCGCTGGACAGGGGCAGGTGGACGGCCATCTGGTCGCCGTCGAAGTCAGCGTTGAAGGCGGTGCAGACCAGGGGGTGCAGCTGGATGGCCTTGCCCTCGACCAGCTGGGGCTCGAAGGCCTGGATGCCGAGGCGGTGCAGCGTCGGCGCCCGGTTCAGCAGGACCGGGTGCTCCTTGATGACCTCCTCGAGGACGTCCCACACCTGCGACCGGCGCCGCTCGACCATGCGCTTGGCCGACTTGATGTTCTGGGCCAGCTCGAGGTCGACCAGGCGCTTCATGACGAAGGGCTTGAACAGCTCGAGGGCCATCTGCTTGGGCAGCCCGCACTGGTGCAGCTTGAGCGTGGGGCCGACCACGATGACCGAGCGGCCCGAGTAGTCGACCCGCTTGCCCAGCAGGTTCTGGCGGAAGCGGCCCTGCTTGCCCTTCAGCATGTCGGACAGCGACTTGAGGGGCCGGTTGCCGGGCCCGGTGACGGGACGGCCGCGGCGGCCGTTGTCGAACAGGGCGTCGACGGCCTCCTGCAGCATCCGCTTCTCGTTGTTGACGATGATCTCTGGCGCGCCCAGGTCCAGCAGGCGCTTCAGCCGGTTGTTCCGGTTGATGACCCGGCGGTAGAGGTCGTTGAGGTCGGACGTGGCGAACCGGCCACCGTCGAGCTGCACCATGGGGCGCAGGTCCGGCGGGATGACCGGGACGGCGTCGAGGATCATGGCTCGGGGGTCGTTGACCCGCCGGCCGTTCTCGTCGCGCCGGTTGAAGGCCGTGACGATCTTCAGCCGCTTGATGGCCTTCTGCTTGCGCTGGGCCGACAGGGGGCGCCGCCCCTCCTCGGGCTCGATGGCGGCCCGCAGCTTGACCTCCTCCTCGTCGAAGTCGATCTCGTCGATGAGGTTGGCAATGGCCTCGGCGCCCATGCCGCCGCGGAAGTACTCGCCGTAGCGGTCCTTCAGCTCTCGCCACAGGAGCTCGTCCTCGATGATCTTGCGGGCGAAGAGGTCGCGGAACTCGTCAAAGGCGCGGCGCACCAGGTCGAGCTCGGCCTCGGCCCGCTCGCGCAGCTGGCCCAGCTCCTTCTCGCCCATGCGCTGCTTGGCCTTGATCTCGGAGTCCTTGGCCCCATCCTTCTCGAGCTCGGCGATCTCCTCCTCGAGCCGCTTGGCCCGGCGGTCGAGGTCGACCTCGCGCTGGCGCTCGATCTCGCCCAGCTCCTCGAGCAGCTCGTTCTCGAGCGACGGCAGGTCCTGGTGGCGCTTCTCGTCGTCGACGAAGGTGACCAGGTTTGCCGCGAAGTAGATGACCTTCTCGAGCTGCTTGGCCTTCAGCTCCTCACGGGCCTCGGTGCCCATGAGCAGGTAGGCCAGCCACGAGCGGGTGCCGCGCAGGTACCAGATGTGCACCACGGGGGCGGCCAGCTCGATGTGGCCCATGCGCTCGCGACGGACCTTCGAGCGGGTGACCTCGACCCCGCAGCGCTCGCAGATGATGCCGCGGAAGCGAACGCGCTTGTACTTGCCGCAGTAGCACTCCCAGTCCTTGGTAGGACCGAAGATCTTCTCGCAGAAGAGCCCGTCCTTCTCGGGGCGCAGCGTGCGGTAGTTGATGGTCTCGGGCTTCTTGACCTCGCCGTTGGACCAGGTGCGGATGGACTCTGCGGTGGCCAGGCCGATCCGCAGCTGGTCGAAGTCGTTGACGTCTAGCACTAGTACGAGCTCCTCTCGGCGCGACGGGCGTCTTCCTCGTCGCTGCCACGCTCCGGCCTGCTGATGTCGATGCCGAGCTCCTCGGCGGTGCGGAAGACGTCCTCGTCGAGCTCCCGCATCTCGATCTCCTCACCCGTGGTCGAGAGCACCTCGACGTTGAGGCACAGCGACTGCATCTCCTTGATGAGCACCTTGAAGCTCTCGGGGATGCCGGGCTCGGGGATGTTCTCTCCCTTGACGATGGCCTCGTAGACCTTCACGCGGCCGAGCACGTCGTCGGACTTGATGGTGAGCAGCTCCTGCAGGGCGTAGGCGGCGCCGTAGGCCTCGAGGGCCCACACCTCCATCTCCCCGAAGCGCTGGCCACCGAACTGGGCCTTCCCGCCCAGCGGCTGCTGGGTGATCATCGAGTAGGGCCCGGTGGACCTGGCGTGGATCTTGTCGTCGACCAGGTGGTTCAGCTTGATGATGTACATCACGCCGACGGTCACCGGGTTGTCGTAGGGCTCGCCGGTGCGGCCGTTGTAGAGCGTGGCCTTGCCGTCGGTCCCGATCAGGCGGCCCTCGATCCCGTAGGCGGGGTCGTGGGCCTCGGGCGTGATGTCGCTGAACACCTGCTGGATGGTGGGGTGGCGGCCGGCGTCGTCCTCCTCGTCCCAGTGCGCCCCGTCGAAGACCGGGGTGGCCACGTAGGCGGCCGGGGTGGAGATGGGCCGGGTCTTCGACTCGGTGCCCCGCTGCGGCGGCTGGAGGTACGTGGCGTCGGCCGAGTTCCAGCCCCACTTGGCGCCGTAGCCGAGGTGGGCCTCGAGCACCTGCCCGACGTTCATCCGGCTGGGCACGCCCAGCGGGTTCAGGATGATGTCGACCGGGGTCCCGTCGGCCAGGTAGGGCATGTCCTCGACCGGGAGGATCTTGGAGATGACGCCCTTGTTGCCGTGGCGGCCGGCCAGCTTGTCGCCCTCGGAGATCTTGCGCTTCTGGGCCACGAAGACCTTGACCAGCTGGTTCACCCCCGGCGGCAGCTCGTGGGCGTCGTCCCGGCTGTAGACCCGCACGTCGATGACCTTGCCGGACTCGCCGTGCGGCACCTTGAGGCTGGTGTCGCGGACCTCCCGCGCCTTTTCCCCGAAGATGGCCCGGAGGAGCCGCTCCTCGGGGGTGAGCTCGGTCTCGCCCTTGGGCGTGACCTTGCCGACCAGCACGTCGCCGGGGCCGACCTCGGCACCGACCCGGATGATCCCCCGCTCGTCGAGGTCCCGCAGGATCTCCTCGGACAGGTTGGGGATGTCCCGGGTGATCTCCTCGGCGCCCAGCTTGGTGTCGCGGGCGTCGACCTCGTGGCTCTCGATGTGGATCGAGGTGAGGACGTCGTCGCGCACCAGCCGGTGGCTGAGGATGATGGCGTCCTCGTAGTTGTAGCCCTCCCACGGCAGGAAGGCGACGACCAGGTTCTTGCCGAGGGCCAGCTCGCCGTTGTGGGTGCTGGGGCCGTCGGCCAGGATGTCGCCCTTGGCCACCGCCTGGCCCTCGTCGACCAGGACCTTCTGGTTCATGCACGAGTTCTGGTTGGACCGGCGGAACTTGAGCACCCGGTAGGTCTTGCGACCGAGGGTTCTGCCGTGGCGGTCGGTCTGGCCCCCGTCGTAGTCGACGGTGATGGTCGAGCCCGAGACCTCGCTGACCGTGCCGCCGCCCTCGGCCAGCAGCACGTCGCCGGCGTCCCTGGCGATCTTGCCCTCGACCCCGGTACCGACGAACGGCGCCTCCGGGCACACGAGCGGGACCGCCTGCTTCTGCATGTTGGCGCCCATGAGCGCCCGGTTGGCGTCGTCGTGCTCGATGAACGGGATGAGGGCGGTGGACACCGACACGGTCTGCTTCGGCGACACGTCCATGAGGTCGACCTCGGTCGGGGGCAGCAGGTCGACCTCCGAGGTGCTGCCGTAGCCGCCGCCGCCGGGCCGCAGCCCGCCGGTGGTGTTGCCCCGCCGCACCAGGACCTTCTCGTCGCGCAGCACGCCGTCGTCGTCGATGGCCGCGTTGGCCTGGGCGATGACGTGATCCTCTTCGGCGTCGGCCGCCAGGTACTGGATGTCGTCGGTGACCCGGCCCTCCACGACCTGGCGGTACGGGGTCTCGATGAAGCCGTAGTCGTTGATGCGGGCGTAGGAGGCGAGGTGGCCGATGAGGCCGATGTTCGGGCCCTCGGGCGTCTCGATGGGGCACATCCGGCCGTAGTGGCTGGTGTGCACGTCGCGCACCTCGAACCCGGCCCGCTCGCGGCTGAGGCCGCCGGGGCCCATGGCGTTCAGGCGCCGCTTGTGGGTGAGCCCGGCCAGCGGGTTCACCTGGTCCATGAACTGGCTGAGCTGGCTGGTGCCGAAGAACTCCTTGATGGCAGCGACGACGGGCCGGATGTTGATGAGCGTCTGCGGCGTGATGGCCTCGACGTCCTGGGTGGTCATGCGCTCGCGGACCACCCGCTCCATGCGGGACAGGCCGACCCGGACCTGGTTCTGGATGAGCTCGCCGACCGAGCGGATGCGGCGGTTGCCGAAGTGGTCCTGGTCGTCGGGGCGGTACCCCTGCTCGTTGTTGGCCAGGTGGAGCATGTACGACGAGGCGGCCAGCAGCTCGGCCTTGGCCAGGACGCCCTGGCCCTGGGCGGGCCGCTCGAGCTCGACGCCGAGGATCTCCTCGACCCGGGCCAGCTCGTCACCCAGCTTGCGGTTCAGCTTGTAGCGGCCGACCCGGGTGAGGTCGTAGCGCTTGGGGTTGAAGAAGGCGTTCTCGAAGTAGGAGCGGGCCGACTCGGGGTTCGGCGGCTCGCCCGGGCGGGCCCGCTTGTAGATCTCGATGAGCGCCTCCTCCTGAGTCGGGGCGAGGTGGCGCTCCTTCTCCCACTGGCCCTCGAGGAAGTCGAAGTGGCGGACGAAGCGCTCGAGGGCGGCGTCGTCGAGGCCCTCGATCCCGAGCGCCCGGAACAGCACGAACAGGCTGAGGCGGCGCTTGCGGGCGACGCGGGTGCCGGCGGTGACGTCCTTGCCGGGCTTGGCCTCGACGTCGAACTCGATCCACTCGCCCCGGTAGGGGTGGATGGTGCCGGTGACGTAGGTCTTGGCATCACGGCCGGGGGCGAAGATCACGCCGGGGGAGCGCACCAGCTGCGACACGACCACCCGCTCGGTGCCGTTGATGATGAAGGTGCCCTTCTCCGTCATCATGGGGAAGTCCCCCATGAACACGGTCTGCTCCTTGATCTCGCCGGTGGTGGCGTTCATGAAGCGGGCCCGCACGAAGATCGGGGCCGCGTAGGTCATGTCCTTCTCGCGGCACTCCTCGACGGTGAACTTCGGGCCCGGGCGCAGGTCGGGGTCGGCGGGGTCGAAGGCCAGCTCGAGGCGGAGCTGGCCGGTGAAGTCCTCGATCGGTGAGATGTCTCGGAAGGTGTCGGCCAGGCCGACCTCGAGGAAGTGCTCGAAGGAGTCTCGCTGCACCGCGATCAGATCGGGGAGGGCGAGGACCTCATCGAGGTTGGCGAACGAAAGGCGATCCCGTGCGGGGCCGAGGGTCGGCAAGGTGGGGGCGCTCCCTGTCTAAGGGGTGGACGGGGGAGCCGTGCATCGGCCGCGCGCGAACCACCACGGTGTTGATTCCGTCGAGACCCGAGCGCAAGGGAGCGCACAGCAACCGGCCAAAATACACCCAGGTGCGCACGACGTCAACCCCAGCCGCCTGGGACGGGGAGAAGGCTACGACGGGGCCCCGCCGGCGTCAAGGGGCCAGCGGGGCGCCGCCGGCTGGCTACTTGACCTCGACGGACGCGCCGACGCCCTCGAGGGCGGCCTTGGCCTTTTCGGCGTCCTCCTTCGAGACCTTCTCGAGGACGGGCTTGGGCGCCCCATCCACCAGGTCCTTGGCCTCCTTCAGGCCCAGGCTGGTGAGCGAGCGCACCTCCTTGATGACCTGGATCTTCTGGCCGCCGGCCCCGGTGAGGATGACGTCGAACTCCGACTGCTCCTCGACCTCGGGGGCGTCGCCGCCACCGCCGTCGGTGGTGGCGGCCATGACCGCGGCGGGCGCCGCGGCGGTGACGTCGAACTTCTCCTCGAAGGCGGTCTTCAGCTCGCTCAGCTCGAGGACGGTCATGGTGGCGATCTTGTCGAGGATGTCGTCGATGGTGGCGCTGGCCATGGTTCAGCTCTCCTGGGTGTCGGGGGTGGAGTCGGGCGTGGGGGTCTCGGGGGTCGCCGGCGCATCGGCCGCGGTGGCGGCGGTGGGCTCGGCCGCCGCGTCGGTCGGGTCGGGCGCCGCGTCGGCGGAGCCGCCCTGCTTCTCGATCAGTGCCATGAGCCCGTAGGCGAACGAGCGGGGCACGGCCTCGAGGAGGTTCGCCATCTGCTGCAGCGGCGCCTGGAGCAGGCCGGCGATCTGCGACAGCAGGACCTCGCGGCTCGGCAGGTCGGCCAGCGCCTTGGCGGCGCCGGCGTCCACCACCTTGTTCCCCAGCAGGCCGCCCTTGACGACGAGCAGCGGGTTGGTCCGGCTGAAGTCGCGGAGCGCCTTTGCCGCGGCGGCGGCGTCGCCGTCGACGAAGGCGATGGCGGTGGGGCCGGTCAGCATCGGCTCGAGGTCGGGGATGCCGAGGTCGCGGGCGGCGAAGCGCACCAGGGTGTTCTTGTAGATGCCGATGGCGGCGCCGGTCCCGGCGAGCGACTGCCGCAGCGCGGACATGTCCTTCACCGTGAGCCCGCGGTACTCGGTGAGCAGGGCGGCCTGGGCCGTGCCGAGCTTCTCGCGGACCTCGGTGACGACCGCCACCTTCTCGGGTCTCGGGTTGTCCATGCGTCTCCTCTCCCCGGGAGGGCGCACGGGCGGCGAGACCTGGCCTCGCCTGCGTGCCACCTCGCCAGGCGGGCCGGGGGGGCCCTTTCAGCCCGACGCTCCGAGGAGGCCGGGTACCGGGTGTCTCTGGTGACCTGAATCCTGTGGCGACTGCTCGCCTTTTTGGGAACGTGCGACGCTACCGGCTAGGCGTCGGCGTCGGCAACCTCCTCGTCGGTGAGGCGGGCCCGGGCGGGGTCGACCTTGATGCCCGGCCCCATGGTCGAGCTGAGGGTGACGCCCCGGAGGTAGCGGCCCTTGGCCGACGCCGGCTTGACCCGCATGAGCTCCTCGATCACGGCCCGGAAGTTCTCGACCAGGTGCCTCGTCGGGAACGACACCTTCCCGATCGGCACGTGGACGACGCCGTGGCTCTTGGCGTCGCCGCGATACTCGACGAGGCCGCCCTTGAAGTCGGTGACGGCCTTGGCCACGTCCATGGTGACGGTCCCCGTCTTGGGGTTCGGCATCAGCTTGCGGGGACCGAGCACCCGACCCAGGCGACCGACCTGCCCCATCAGGTCCGGGGTGGCGATGGCCACGTCGAAGTCGAGGAACCCGCCGTTCACCCGCTCGACCAGGTCGTCGGCCCCGACGACGTCGGCGCCGGCCGCCCTGGCGTCGTCGGCCCGGGGGCCGGTGGCGAACACGGCCACCCGGACGGTGCGTCCGGTGCCGCGGGGCAGGGCGACCGTGCCCCGGACGACCTGGTCGGCCTTGCGGGGGTCGATGCCGAGGCTCACGGCCAGCTCGACGGTCTCGTCGAACGAGGCGGGGGCCAGGCTGCGAACGAGCTCGATGGCTTCGATAGGGCCGTGGAGGCGCTGGCTGTCGAAGCGCTTGCGGGCATCGGTCAGCTTCTTGCCGTATCTCGACGGCGTCTGGATCGACACGGTGTCTCCCTCTCGGAGGTTGCGGCCGGGATCCGGTCGAGGTGCGCCGGCGGCCAGGGTGGCTGGGTGCTTGGCTACTTGACCGCCACGCCCATGGAACGTGCGGTGCCGCGGACCTGGGCCTTGGCGGCCTCGATGTCCTGGGTGTTGAGGTCGGGCAGCTTCGCCCTGGCGATCTCCTCGACCTGGGCGTCGGTGATGGTGCCCGCCACCTCGTTCTTCTGGTGCGACGCACCCTTGTCGATACCGGCCGCCGCCCGGATGAGGGCGGGCGCCGGGGTGGTCTTCAGCACGAAGCTGAAGGACCGGTCCTCGAAGATCGTGACCTCGACGGGGACGATGCTGCCCACCCGGTCCTCGGTGGCGGCGTTGTACTGCTTCACGAAGTCGGGCGTGGAGACCCCGGTCGGGCCGAGGGCGGTGCCCACGGGCGGCGCGGGCGTGGCCTTCCCCGCCGGCAGCTGCAGCTTGATGATCCGGGTGACCTTCTTCTTTGCCATCGGGTCGAGCCTAGAGCCTGGCGATGTCTTCGAAGCCGAGCTCGACCGGGGTCTCCCGGCCGAAGATGTCGACCAGGACCTTGACCCGCTGCTGGTCGACGTTGATCTCGTCGATCGTGCCCGGGAAGTCGGCGAAGGGACCGGTGAGCACGCGGACGGCCTGGTGGAGGTCGAAGGCGACCGACGCCTTCGGCTTGCGGGGGGCCTCCTCGTCGCCCTCGGCCGGCACCTGCAGGAAGGTCTCGACCTCCTTGCGGGACAGCGGGGTGGGCTTGGTCCCGGGGCCGACGAACCCGGTGACGCCTGGGGTGTTGCGGATGACGTACCAGGAGTCGTCGTCGAGGTCGCAGCGGACGAGCAGGTAGCCAGGGAACATCTTCTTCTGGACGACCTGCTTCTTCCCGCCCTTGATCTCGACGACCTCCTCCATGGGGATCACGACCTCGAAGACCTTCTCCTCCATGTTCATGGCCGTGGTCCGGTTCTCGAGGTCGGCTTTGACCTTGTTCTCGTAGCCGGCGTAGGAGTGCACGACGTACCAGCGGCCGGCGCGGTCGTACGGGCTCTCGCGGGGAGCCGGCGGAGGCGGCTCGTCGAGGAGCGCCTCCTCGTCGACCACCTCGACCTCCTCGGCCGCGGCGCCGTCGACCGCCTCGCCGTCGGTCGGCTCGGCCGCGGCCACCGGCTCCGGGGCTGCCACCTCGTCCGGGGTCGCGGCCTCCCGGGGCGCGTCGGGATCTGGCATGGTCGGGTCGGTCATGTGCCTACCTACTTGAAGAGGAAGAAGGCACCCTTGGCCGACACGTAGTCGAGGCCGAAGATGCCGCTGATCAGGAGAGCGAGGGCGAGGAACACCACGAGCGAGTAGTTGAGCGTCTCCGACCTGGTCGGCCACGCCACCTTGCCCAGCTCGGAGCGCACCTCTCGGACGAACTGCAGCGGTGACGTCTTGGGCTGCGCGGGACCCTTCGCCGCCCGCTGCCTGGCTTCCTGGGGGGCGGGCGCACCGTCGGCCCCGAGCGCCCCCCGGCGCTGCAGGAGGCGCTTCTGCTCCCGGTTCATCGGCTGGTTCATGGCGTCTCCAGGGGGGAGGAGGGTTGTCTTGCAGGGCACGAGGGACTCGAACCCCCAACCTGCGGTTTTGGAGACCGCTGCTCTACCAGTTGAGCTAGTGCCCTAGAGGGCTGCCGCGGACGGGCCACGGTAGCAGTGGGCACCCCGCTGGGCTAGCCGGCTCGCCGCTTCCTGGTGGCCAGGACCAGAGCCGCGCCCGCGCCGGCGGCGGTGGCGGCGACCGCGAGGCCGCCGACGTAGGCGCCCCGGTGACCGCTCAGGAGGGCCGCTCCAGCCCGGCGCTCGCCGGCGCCGGCCAGAGCGGCGAGGCACCCGGCCACGGCCCCGGGCGGCGGGAGCAGCACCTCCGTGCGCAGGTCGTGGAGGGCGCGGAGGAGGCGCCGATAGCCGGCCAGCTCGGCCTGGCAGCGGAGGCACTGCTCGACGTGGCGGCTGACCCGGCGGTCGAGGCGGCGGCGCTCGACGCCTCCGTCCACGGCTGCGGGCAGGAGCTCGGCCACCTCGGCGCAGGTGATGCCGTCGATGCGCCGGCCGGCGTGACCCAGGTCGGCGACGGCCTCAGCCCGCACCACGCACCTCCTCGTCGGTGGCCTCGTTCTCGTCGATCTCGCCCCGGATCGGGAACAGGCGGGCCCGGAGCTTCTTGCGGGCCCGGTGGAGCCGCACCTTGGCGGCGGTCTCGGTGATCCCGAGCTCGGCGGCGATGGCCTCGTGGGGGAGGTCGTAGACGTCGCGCAGCACCACGACCAGCCGCAGCTTCTCGGGAAGCCCGGCCAGGGCCGCCTGCACCCGCACGCGGTCGTGGGCGTCGCTGGCCTTGCGTTCGGGATCGTGGTCGGCGTGGTCGTCGGGCAGCTGGAGCGCCTCGTCGAGCTGCTCGTGGCGGTGGCGGCCCCGCCGGCCGAGGGAGGTCGCCGCACAGTTTGCGACGATCCGGTACAGCCAGGTGGTGAAGCGGGCGTCGCCCCGGAAGCGGCCGATGGCCCGGTAGGCCCGCAGGTAGGCATCTTGGACCACGTCGCTCGCGTCCTCCTCGTTCCCCATCAGACGGGTGGCAAGGGTGAAGGCGTCGGCGTAGGTGGCGGTGACGAGGTCGTCGAAGGCGTGGCTGTCCCCCGCCCTCGCCTCGGCCACCAAATCGGCCAGCTCGTCGGTGGCAGGTGCCCGCACCACCGGGTCAGACCCGCCGTCGTCGGCGAGCGTTACCGACGGGTCCGGCGGGGGGACCGGGCCGTCCGAGGAGCTCAGCGGGTCTCCTTGTGGCTGGTGTGCCGGCGCTCCCAGCGGCAGTACTTCTTCATCTCGATGCGCTCGCGGTCGTTCACCTTGTTCTTCATGGTGATGTAGTTGCGGCGCTTGCACGACTCGCAGGCCAGGGTGACCGCGATCCGCTTCTCGTTGGACTTGCTGGCCATCTGGTTGCTCCCTACTTCGCGATCTTGACGACGCGGCCGGCGCCGACGGTGCGGCCACCCTCACGGATGGCGAACCGCAGACCCTCGTCCATGGCGATCGGCTTGCCCAGCTGCACGCTCATCAACACGTTGTCACCCGGCATCACCATCTCGGTCCCCTCCGGCAAGCTGATCGTCCCCGTCACATCCGTCGTCCGGAAGAAGAACTGCGGCCGGTAGTTGTTGAAGAACGGCTTGTGCCGACCACCCTCCTCCTTCGTCAACACATACACCTGCCCCTCGAACTCGGTGTGCGGCGTGATCGACCCCGGCTTGCACAACACCTGACCCCGCTCCACATCCTCCTTCTTCGTCCCCCGCAACAACGCCCCGATGTTGTCACCCGCATGACCCTCATCCAACAGCTTCCGGAACATCTCCACACCAGTGCACGTCGTCGTCTGCGTCGCCCGCAACCCAACGATCTCCACCGAGTCACCCGTGTGCACCTTCCCCTGCTCCACCTTCCCAGTCACCACCGTCCCACGACCCGTGATCGTGAACACATCCTCGATCGGCATCAAGAACGGCTTGTCAAAATCACGCTGCGGCTCCGGGATGTAACTGTCCACCGCGTCCATCAACGCCATCACCTGATCCTGCGACGCACCATCACCCTCAAGAGCCTTCAACCCCGACACCCGCACGATCGGCGTGTCATCCCCCGGGAACTCATACTCCGACAACAGCTCCCGCACCTCGAGCTCCACCAGCTCCAGAAGCTCCTCATCATCAACCATGTCCACCTTGTTCAACGCCACCACGATGAACGGCACACCCACCTGCCGAGCCAACAACACATGCTCACGCGTCTGCGGCATCGGCCCATCCGTCGCCGCCACCACCAAAATCGCACCATCCACCTGCGCCGCACCCGTGATCATGTTCTTGATGTAATCGGCATGACCCGGCATGTCCACATGCGCATAATGACGGTTCTTCGTCTGATACTCCACATGCGCGATCGAGATCGTGATCCCCCGCTGCTTCTCCTCCGGCGCCTTGTCAATCGAATCAAACGCCGCGAACACGTTCCCCTCACCCGGCAACCGCTCCGCCAACGTCTTCGTGATCGCCGCCGTCAACGTCGTCTTCCCATGGTCAATATGACCCATCGTCCCAACATTCACATGCGGCTTGTTGCGCTCGAACTTCTGCTTGGCCATGGTGGTCGCCTTCTGTTCGGAGGTTCAGCTGTTCCGGGATCTTCGTAGCGGCGGTGGGAATCGAACCCACGACAACACGATTATGAGCCGTGTGCTCTAACCAACTGAGCTACGCCGCCGAGCCCTCTCTGGGGATTGAACCCAGGACCCCCTCCTTACCATGGAGGTGCTCTACCACTGAGCTAAGAGGGCGGTGAAGCGGACACCAGGCGCGCCTGGTGCGGCCGGCCATGCTAGCGGCCGGGCCGGTCCTCCGCTCCCAGCCGTTAGGTTCAGCGGCGATGCCACCGACCGTCCGCCTGGCCGTCGAAGACGACGCCGAGGCGATCCGGACCATCTACAACCGGGAGGTGCAGGGCTCGACGACCACCTTCGACCTTGTCCCCCGCAGCCTCGAGGACCAGGTGGCGTGGCTCGCCGCCCACGGCGGCGCCCACCCCGCCACCGTGGCCGCCGGCCCCGACGGGTCGGTCGTCGGCTTCGGGTCGCTGTCCCCGTGGCGGGACCGCCCCGCCTACAGCACCTCCGTCGAGGACTCGGTCTACGTCCGCGACGGCCACCGCGGGCAGGGCCTGGGGCGGGTGCTGCTGGCCGACTTGGTCGAGCGGGCCACGGCGCACGGCTTCCACGCCGTCTTCGCCCGCATCGTGGGTGGTCACGAGGCCTCGATCGCCCTGCACGTGAACCTGGGCTTCGAGGTGGCCGGGGTGGAGCGGGAGGTGGGCCGGAAGTTCGGGCGGTGGCTGGATGTCGTGGTCGTGGAGCGCATCCTGTCGGAGGGGAGCAGCCGGGCCGCCGACCTGCCCTCAGCCCGGTCGCGGCTGCTCACCTGACGGTTGGTGGCCCGGACGGGCCATCCTCTCCTCGTGGCCACCACCCCTCCGACACGATCCGCGGCTGCGACGGCCGGGGTCGCGGCCGCGGGGGTGGCGCTCGGCGTCGGGGAACTCCTGGCCGGGCTGTTGCCCTCCGTGCCGTCGCCGGTGACCGCCGTCGGGGACGTGGTCATCGACCTGGCGCCCCGCAGCGTGCGAGAGGGCGGCATCGAGACCTTCGGCACGTCCGACAAGCCGGCCCTGGTCATCGGGACCGTCCTCGTCGTGCTCCTCCTGGGGGCGGTGGTGGGCATCGCGAGCCGCCGGAGCAGGATGAGGCCGCCCATCGCGTTCGGCGGCTTCGCCGTCCTCGGCGTGGTGGCGGCGGCCACCGATCCGGCGACCTCCTGGCCACTGGCCGCCGTGGTCGCGCTCGTCGCTGCGGTCTGCGGGGTGCTCAGCCTCCGCCGGCTGCTGCGGGCGGCCCCGGCGGCGGGCACCTCCGGTCCGCTCGTCGACCTGGATCGACGGCGCTTCCTGGCGCTGGCGGCCGGCGCCGGCGCCCGGGCCGTGGCCGCGGGATCGATCAGCCGGGTGGTCGCCTCCGGTGGCCGGGCCGCCGCGGCGAGGGCCCGCATCGCGCTGGCCCGCCCCCGCGCCCCGCTGCCGCCACCCCCGGTCGGGCTCGAGGCGGCGACACCCGGCATCTCGCCCCTGCTGACCCCGATCAAGGGCTTCTACCGCATCGACACCGCCCTGGCGGTCCCCGACGTCGACCCCGAGCGGTGGCGCCTGCGCATCACCGGCATGGTCGACCGGCCCTTCTCGCTCTCCTACGCAGAGCTGGCGGCGCTGCCGCAGGTCGAGGCCGACATCACCCTGTGCTGTGTGTCCAACGAGGTCGGCGGCAAGCTGGTCGGGACTGCCCGGTGGCAGGGCGTGCCCCTTCAGGACCTGCTCGACCGGGCCGGTGTCCAGCCGGGCGCCAGCCAGCTGGTGGGCCGCTCGGTCGACGGCTTCACGGCCGGGTTCCCGACGGCGGCCCTGGCCGACGGCCGCCGGGCCCTGGTCGCCCTCGGCATGGGCGGTGAGCCCCTCCCCTTGCGCCATGGCTTCCCCGCTCGCCTCGTCGTGCCGGGGCTCTACGGCTACGTCTCGGCCACGAAGTGGCTGAGCGAGCTGGAGCTGTCGACCCTCGACGGCTTCGACGCCTACTGGGTGCCACGAGGCTGGGCCAAGGAGGCGCCGATCAAGACATCGGCTCGGATCGACGTGCCGCGGGCACGCCAGCAGGTGCCCGCCGGCCGTCAGGTGGTGGCCGGGGTGGCCTGGGCACCCACACGGGGGATCAGCCGGGTGGAGGTCCAGGTCGATGACGGGCCCTGGCTGCCGGCCGACCTGGGGCCCGAGCTGGCCGCCGACACCTGGCGGCAGTGGACCCTGGCGTGGGATGCCACCCCGGGCGAGCACGTCCTGCGGGTGCGCGCCTCCGACGGCGCCGGCGAGGTGCAGGATGCCGTCGACCGGCCGGCGCCCCCCAACGGCGCCACCGGCCTCCACCGCATCAGCGTCGGGGTGGCCTAGTGCACGCCGGTGACCTCGTAGCCCGCTTCGACCACGGCGGCCTTGACGGTCTCGGGGTCGGCGTCGCCGGCGACGACGGCCGTGCCCTTGTCGAGGTCGACATCGACCGACGTGACGCCCTCGACCTCGGTGATCTCCTCGGTGACCGAGCGGACGCAGTGCCCGCAGGTCATGCCCTGCACGTCGTAGGTGGTGGTCCTCATGCCGTCAGTATACCCTCCAGGGGTATAAGCCCAATCCGACCTGAGGTTCCCGAGAGGCCCGTTCGGGTACGAGCCCACGATGCAGAACCTCACCCCCCGCGCCACCCTCGCTGCGCTGGCCCTGGCGGCCAGCCTCGGCCTCGGGGCCGGGGCGTGCAGCAAAGCGGACAGCGGCCAGCCCACCTCCCCCGCCACCGACCGCTCCCCTGCCAGCAGCGCGCAGCGCACCGAGGCCAACACCGTGCCGTCGGGCGTCAGCGGCGAGGGCAGCAGAGGGGGCGAGGGCCAGGGCAAGAGCGCGCCCTGAGCGGCGCCAGCCTCAGGACTTGACGAGGCGGGCGATGGCGGCCGACGCCTCGGCCAGCTTGTCTGCGGCCTCCTCCGGGGTGCCGCTCGAGATGGCTCCCGAGACGCAGTGGCCGAGGTGCTCCTCGAGCAGCCCGAGCGCCACCGACTGCAGCGCCCGGGTTGCCGCGCTGACCTGGGTCAAGACGTCGATGCAGTAGGTGTCATCCTCGACCATGCGCTGGATGCCCCGCACCTGCCCCTCCACCCGGCGGAGGTTCGCCAGGTGCCGAGCCTTCGAGTCTGCGTAGCCGGCCATGGGCCCATGATACCACCAGGGGGTATCTCCAGCTCCACCTCGCCGCATCCCGAGGTGCGCCCAGCTGCGCACCTCGTGGTGGGCCGGGAAGGATTTGAACCTCCGAAGCTTGCGCGACTGGTTTACAGCCAGTTCCCTTTGGCCACTCGGGCACCGACCCAACGGCAGGGGTGAGGATAGCGTCTGCGCCCATGCCCACCTTCGACATCGTCTCAGAGGTGGACCTGCAGGAGGTCCGCAACGCCGTCGACCAAGCGGCGCGGGAGCTCGCCAACCGCTTCGACTTCAAGGGAACGGGCTCGACCGTCGAGCTGTCAGGGTCCGAGCTGCGCCTCACGTCGAACGCCGAGGAGCGCCTCAAGGCCGTGATCCAGGTCGTCGAGGAGAAGCTCGTCAAGCGGAAGGTGTCGCTGAAGGCGCTGGACTACGGCAAGGTCGAAGAGGGATCGAAGGGGGCGGTCCGCCAGACCGTCACCCTGAAGGCTGGCGTCGACGCCGAGAGGGCCAAGAAGATCAACACGTTCCTGAAGGGGCTCGGTCGCAAGGCCCTGTCGAGCCAGACCCAGGGCGACCAGATCCGGGTCTCGGCCAAGAAGCGGGACGACCTGCAGGCGGCCATCGCCGCACTGAAGGCCGAGGACTTCGACCTACCCCTTCAGTTCACCAACTTCCGGGACTGACCGCCGCGAGGGGCCAGCCGGGTGGGCTCAGCCCGGCGGGGCCGGCCAGGCGATGGCCTCGGCGGCGCTGGCCACCAGGCTCGACGCCAGGTCGATGGTGCCGATCGCCGGGTTCGACGACGCCGCCCACAGCGCGGCCGCCGGGTCGACCGCCGGGGCCGTCTCGGTCGACAGGCTGGCCGTGCCCTCGGGCAGAGCGGTGACGGAGGCGCTGGCTGCTGGGCCGGCGGGTGGGGTGCGAGCGGCCCGAGTGGCCTGGATGAGCGCCTGGGCGTTGAGGGTGGCCTCGGTCAGCCAGCCGTCGACCGTTGGCTTGGGCGGGACGGGGTTGCCGCCCTTCGGGTGCAGCTGGAGGTGCACGTGCGGCGCCCCGCCGCGGGCGTTCCCACTGTCACCGACGAAGCCGACCACCTCGCCCTGGCGGACCTGCTGGCCGGTGACCTTGCCCGGCGCGTAGGCCGACAGGTGGGCCATGTAGACGTAGGTGCCGTCGGGCTGGGTGACGTAGCTGGCGAGCCCACCCACCGCTCCGTCGCTCATCTTCAGCACGCCGTCGAACGGCGCCCGCACGGGTGTGCCTGACGCCGCGAACATGTCGAGGCCCTTGTGGAGGTGGAAGCTGGGCACGAAGCGGGGGTAGTGCCAGTCGTCGACCCAGGTGGTCGGCCCCGCTATGGGGAAGTGGACCGCCCCGGCCAGAGCCGCGTCGGTGGGCGTCATTCCGAGCTCGGTGACGAGCGGCTGGATGGCGGCCAACCAGGCGGTGGTGTTGTTGGGGCCGGTGCGGCGCACGGAGTCGATCTGGCGCTGGAACTCGGGCGGGATGACCTTCGGGGTCCCGACCGGCGGTTCTCCGTCGCCGCCGCCGCTTGGTGTGGTGGGGCCCGGAGCCGGTGCAACCGTGGTTGCCGTCCCCTTCTTGGTCGTCGGCGCCACGTTGGAGGTGGTGGTGGGGCTGCTGCTGGAAGGAGGGCTGCTCGAGCACAGGAGGAGGCAGGCCGCGGTGGTCGGAGTCGTCGACGAAGGGCTGGTCTGCTGCGTCGACTGGGCCCCAGCCGACGCAGCGGTGGCCAGGAGCACGACGATGCCCAAGAGCACCAGGACCGGGCGGGAGCGGACGTGTGACATGGTGGAAGAGGCGCTGCGGTGTCAGTCGTCCGACCCGCCCCCCCAGGAACGGGATGCTTCGGCCGGATGCGGACGTTCTGCCGCGCGGACAGGACACTAGCGCTCTAGGCGCCGGACAGTCACCCTCAGGCGTGCTGCCACTCCCGCGCCCGGAGCCGACGGATGCGGTCCTCGGTGGGCGGGTGGGTCATGAACAGGCTCTTGAAGGTGAGGTGCCGGCCGGAAAGCGGGTTGACGATGTAGGCCTGGGCGTGGGCCGGGTCGACGTGGCTCGGGACCCGGCGGGCCCCGACCTCGAGCTTGGCCAGCGCCCGGGCCAGCGGCTCGCCGTCGCCGACCAGGCGGGCACCGTAGCGGTCGGCGCCGTACTCCCGGCCCCGGGACAGGGCCATCTGCAGGAGCATCGCGGCGAGGGGGGCCAGGATGATCGTGGCCAGGAGGGCGATGGGGTTCTGGCGCTCGTCGTCGTCACTGCGGCCGAAGCCGCCGAACAGGGCGGCGAACTGCAGCATCTGGGCCAGGTAGGTGATGCCGACGGCCAGGGCCGCCGCCACCGAGCCGACGAGGATGTCGCGGTTGGCGACGTGGCCCAGCTCGTGGGCCAGCACCCCGCGCAGCTCGTCCCACGAGAAGTTGGGCGGGAGCATCCCCTGGTTCACGGCCACCGCGGCGTGGCGGGGGCTGCGGCCGGTGGCGAACGCGTTCGGCTGCGGATCGGGGCTCACGTACAGCTTGGGCATCGGGATGGCCGCCTTGTCGGCCAGCTCGCGGACGATGGCGTAGTACTCCGGCATCTGCCGCTCGCTGACCGGCACGGCGCCCGCGGCGCGGATGGCGAGCTTGTCGGAGAACCAGTACGAGCCGCCCACCAGAAGCAGCCCGAGCCCGAGGCCGATCAGGGCGCCACCGCGACCGAACAGGCCGCCGACGACGACGAGCACGCCGGCGAGCCCAGCGAGCAGAACCGTTGTCTTCAGGGTGTTGCGAAGTGCGTTCATGGCAGCCCTACCAACGTCAAGGCAACCTTGACTTGTTCCCGTATCTCCCGCCGTGCGTCGCCGGCTCGCTCGCTCCGCTCGCGCGGGCTGCAGCCGGAGCGGCGCCGCACGAAGTCAGTCGTAGTAGCCGGAGTGGATGTAGAGGCAGGGGACGTTCTCCTCGCGGTACATGGTGACGTTGCCAGGCTCGTCGTCGAGGGCCAGGACGGGGGTGAAGCCCAAGTGGCGCAGGGTGGCCACCGCCTCCCGCTTGGCGTGGTGGGTCTTGCGCAGGTCGTCGTCCTCCTTCATCACGAGGAGGTCCCAGCGGTAGCCGTGCTCGGCCAGCCAGGTGATGGTGGGGTCCATCGTCCGCAGCGGCCGGCCGGTCAGGAGGACCACCACGAGGTCCTGGTCCAGGAGCCGCAGGAGCACCGCCGTCTCGGCGATCGGCAGGTCGCCGTGGGCGGCGTCGAAGAACTCGTTCCACCGTTTGGCCCGCACCAGGTGCTGGCGGTGGTCGCCGTTGGCCAGGACGCCGTCGATGTCGACGACGGCACAGGGTCCGCGCCGCTCTCGGGCCTCGTCCTCCGGCACCTTCCACCGCCAGGTCGGTGGAAGGGTCACCCGCCCGCCCTCACCGCCCAGAGGCGGCTCACCCTTCGGCGGGGGCGGCGGCGGCCCGGCGGGCGATCTCCTCGACGACGGCCGGGTCGGCGAGCGTGGTGGTGTCACCCAGGACCCGGCCCTCGGCGACGTCGCGCAGCAGGCGGCGCATGATCTTGCCGCTTCTGGTCTTCGGCAGGTCGTCGGTGAAGACCAGGGTCTTCGGGCGGGCGATGGGGCCGATCCTGGTGGCCACGTGCCGGCGCAGGTCCTCACCCCGCTCGTCGCTGGGCTCCTGGCCGCCCTTCAGGGTGACGTAGGCGATGATGGCCTGGCCGGTGGTCTCGTCGTTGGCGCCCACGACCGCCGCCTCTGCGACGGTGGGGTGGTCGACCAGGGCCGACTCGACCTCAGTGGTGCTGACCCGGTGGCCCGACACGTTCATGACGTCGTCGACCCGGCCGAGGAGCCAGAGGTAGCCGTCCTCGTCCAGCTTGGCGCCGTCGCCCGCGAAGTAGCGGCCTGGGAAGCGGGACCAGTACGTCTCGGCGTACCGGTCGGGGTCGCCGTAGATGCCACGCAGCATCGACGGCCACGGCTGGCTGATGGTGAGGTACCCGCCGCCCACCTCGACCACGTTGCCGTCGTCGTCGACCACCTCGGCGCTGATGCCGGGCAGGGGGTGGGTGGCCGAACCGGGCTTGGTGGTGGTGAGGCCGGGCAGCGGGCTGATCATGATGCCGCCCGTCTCGGTCTGCCACCACGTGTCGACGATGGGGCACCGGGCACCCCCGATGTGAAGGGCGTACCACATCCACGCCTCCGGGTTGATGGGCTCACCGACGCTGCCGAGGAGCCGCAGCGACGACAGGTCGTGCTTCTCCGGCTCCTGGGTGCCCCACTTCATGAACGTCCGGATGGCGGTCGGCGCGCAGTACAGGATGGTGACCCCGTAGCGCTGGACGATCGACCACCAGCGGTCTCGGGCGGGATGGTCGGGGGTGCCCTCGTACAGGACGCTGGTGGCGCCGTTGGCCAGCGGGCCGTAGACGATGTAGCTGTGCCCGGTGACCCAGCCGACGTCGGCCGCGCACCAGTACACGTCGTCGTCGGGGTGCAGGTCGAAGACGAACTTGTGGGTGTACGCCACCTGGGTCAGGTAGCCGCCCGTGGTGTGCATGATCCCCTTGGGCTTGGCCGTGGTTCCGCTGGTGTAGAGCAGGTAGAGGAGGTCCTCAGACCCCATGGCCTCGGGCTCGCACGCCGGGTCGGCGGCGGGGACGAGGTCGTGCCACCACCAGTCACGCCCCTCGACCATGTCGGGGTCGGTCCCGCACCGGTCGACGACGACGACGCCGCTGACGCTGGGGCAGTCGGCCAGCGCCACGTCGGCGTTCGGCTTGAGGGGGCTGGGCTTGCCCCGCCGCCAGCCCGCGTCGGCGGTGACGAGGACCTTGGCGTCGGCGTCGTTGATGCGATCGCGCAGCGCACCGGCCGAGAACCCGCCGAAAACCACCGAGTGGGCGGCACCGATCCGGGTGCAGGCCAGCATGGCCACGACCACCTCGGGGACCATCGGCATGTAGATGCACACCCGGTCACCCCGGGTGACGCCCAGGCCCTTCAGGACGTTGGCGAACCGTTGGACCTCGTCGAGGAGCTCGCCGTAGGTGATCGTGCGGGCGTCGCCCGGCTCGCCCTCCCAGTAGAAGGCCACCTTGTCGCCCCGGCCGGCCAGGACGTGGCGGTCGACGCAGTTGTAGGAGACGTTGAGGCTGCCGCCGACGAACCACTGGGCGAACGGCAGGTTCCACTCGAGGACGC
The DNA here is from genome assembly GCA_030448245.1 of Acidimicrobiales bacterium. GTDB lineage: Bacteria > Actinomycetota > Acidimicrobiia > Acidimicrobiales > JAUJNH01 > JAUJNH01. Next base: position 285,934 of record JAUJNH010000002.1, on the reverse strand, counting down.
TGTCCCACCGCCGCACCCAGTCGAGGGCGTCAGCCTGTCGGGCCCAGAACGCCAGCACGTCAGCCGCCGCCTCGTCGTGCAGCGAGCGGTCGTTGACGTTGGCCCGGGCGACGAAGTCCTCGGGCGGGGGGAAGGTGCGGTCCTCGGAGAACAGGGCCTCGATGCTGGCGGTCACAGCCCCGCTTCCGGCCGGGGCATCCGTCGCCCTGCCGTCGGTCGCCTTCGAGCCGTCGTCGCTCATCCTGCTCCTCCTCCAGGTGCGGGGCGTTCGGACACTACGGCCTAGCCTGCGCCGCCGTGGACGACGATGAGTGCATCCACGGCCTCCAGCCCGCGACCTGCTCCATCTGCCGGGCCAAGGCGGCTCCGAAGCCGCCGCGGCCGGCTCCCAGCAGCCGGCCGGCGTCGTCGAGGCCGGCCACCGTCCGCTCGGCCTCGTCCCGTCCCCCCGCGAGCCGGCCGACGGCCAAGGTGCCGCCGGTCCACCTGGCCGGCCGCAAGGAGTATTTCGGCGCCGAGGGCCGGGGGGTGTGGTGGATCGACCAGACAGGCCGGGCCGAGGAGGAGTGGGCCGAGGGCGTGGTCTCGTCCACCCGGCCCCCCACCGGTGCCGTGCCGGCCTCGGCGCGCAACGTCGGGGAGATCCGCAGCGGCGACCTCACCATGCACGTCGTGGCGGGCGAGCTGCGAGCAGTGGGGGTGGCGGTCAGCAACGGGCGGCCGACGGCCGGGCCGGCCCCGGGCTGGCTGGCCGAGGTGGTGGTGGTGGACCTGGTCCGCCCCATCGGCCTGGATGAGCTGCCGCCGGCGCTGAAGCCCGGGCCGCCGCACCCCTTCACCAACCAGGGCTTCGTCCAGCCGGGCACCTGCTACCCGTTCCCGCCGGCCGTTGCCGCGAACCTGGCATCACGCTTCGCCGACCGCTTCCCGCCTGAGCACCGGTTCCTCCTCGACGAGCGCTGAACCAGCTCCCCGTGGAGGGCACCAGGCGTCGTGACGAGGGGCGAAGAGCGCTCCCACAGGGAGCGGTTCGACCCGGCGGCGCCCGGATGCCCAGTCCCGTGCCAGCACGACCAGGCGTTCCCGGTCCTTCCTGTGCTGGCCGACGATGGCCACGACCGCACGCCGCGCCAGCCGCTCCTGCGCCCGCCGGGAGCCCCGGCAGCCATGCCGCGCCGCGCTTGGCGCCGGGCCGTGAGCAGGCGGGGAAGCGGCTGCAAAGGCCGGGTCGCTGGTGGTGTCGGCGCTCATGTCGTTCTCCTCGGCATTCGGCAGAGGTCAGGTGGGGAGCCTTCGGTAGAATGAGGCCGACTGGGCGGGCGGATACACGGGCCTTTCGACCGGGAGTGCGGCCGACGCCCGCGGCGCCCGAGGCGGCGATCGGGATCTCGTGGCGGCCCGCTCCTGATCCGCGGGCCGGCGTAGGTTCCCGTCATGGCCGTGCCCAGCGCCGTCCGGATCCTGGGCCGGGCCGCGATCGTGGCCGCGGTGGTGGTGCAGCTCGCCGCCCTCTGGCTGTCCGGGCGGTTCGAGGATGAGGCCGAGCGGCCGTACGAGCCGCCGGCACCCGCCCCGCTGGCCACCCTCCCCCGCAGCGAGACCTCGGTCACGGCCCCGCCCCGGGCCCCGGTGGCGCCCGACTCGATCCCCGTCCCCGCCCCACCCGTGACCGTGGGGGCCGGAGCGGTCACCGTTCCCCCTCCGGCGCCGGGGGCCGCGCCGGTGCCGATCCCGCGCCAGGGCCGCGTGGTGGACCCGCCTGCAGGCGGCGGCTGACGCTCTCCGCCCCCGGGCCCGGGCGGGGGCGGCGGTAGGATCACCCTCCCGTGGAGGCGATCGAGGGTGTGGTGCAGCGCTACGCCTGGGGGTCTCCGACCGCCATCCCGGAGCTGCTGGGCGCCGTCACCGACGGGGCCCCGCAGGCCGAGCTGTGGCTCGGAGCCCACCCGAGCGCCCCCGCCCGCGTGGGCGCCCGGACCCTGACCGAGGTCGTGGCCGCCGACCCCGAGGGGGCGCTGAGCGGTCCCGTCGCCGAGCGCTTCGGGGCCCGGCTGCCCTTCCTCCTGAAGCTCCTGGCTGCGGCCCAGCCCCTGTCGCTCCAGGCCCACCCGTCGGCTTCGAGGGCCGCCGCCGGCTTCGCGGCAGAGAACGCGGCCGGGATCCCGCTCGACGCCCCCCACCGCCGGTACCGCGACCCGAACCACAAGCCCGAGCTGCTGTGCGCGCTGACCCGCTTCGAGGCGCTGTGCGGCTTCCGCCCGATCGAGGCCACCGCTGCCCTGCTCGAGCACCTCGGCCTCTCGGGCCATCCCTGCTTCGCCCCCGCCGCCTCCGGCGACCTCGGCAGCACCGTCGGCCTCCTCCTCACGGCGGCCGAAGGAGAGCGGCAGGAGCTGGCCACCACCGTCGCCAAGGCCGCGGCCCACGCCGACGGCCCCGAGGCGGCGTGGGCCCGCCGGATCGCCCTGGCCCACCCGGGTGATCCGGGGGTTGGCGTCGCCCTGCTGCTCAACCTCGTGCGGCTCGAGCCGGGCCAGGCGATCTTCCTGCCGTCCGGGAACCTGCACGCCTACCTCGAGGGCGTGGGCGTCGAGGTCATGGCGTCGAGCGACAACGTCCTGCGGGGCGGCCTCACCCCCAAGCACGTCGACGTCGACGAGCTGCTCGCCGTGCTCGACGTGGTGCCCGGCCCGCCCCCGGTCCTGCACCCCCGCCGCGATGGCGCCTTTTCCCGCTACGACGCTCCGGTCCAGGAGTTCGCGCTGGCGCTCGTCGACGTGGGGGCCGTTCCGGCCAGGGTCCCGGGCGGCCGGCCCCGGCTGGTGCTGTGCCTCGACGGGGAGACGGCGCTGGCGACCGACGACGTCGAGCTGTGCCTGCGCCGGGGCGCAGCCGCGTGGGCGCCGGCCAGCGACGGGGACATCGCGCTCACCGGCGCCGGCCGGGCGGCCGTGGTCACCACGCCCTGAACCGCCGGCCGAGCGGGTCGGAGGCCACGGCGGCAGGGTCCGGGTGGAACCTCGACCCGAGTGGGAACGTTCTCCCCGTCGCGCTGGCCCATCGGGCCGACGCTGGTTTCTCGATCCCGGGGAGGCACCCGTTCCATGAGCACACGCCAGCTGCGCTGCCCTTCGTGCGACGGGCCGATGAACCCGGTCGACCGCCGGGGGGTGATCATCGACCTCTGCCGGGACTGCCGGGGCGTCTTCCTCGACCGGGGCGAGCTCGACAAGCTGCTCGACGCCGCCGAGGCGAGCGAGATGGCCTACCGGTCGGGCGCCGACCGCTCCGATCCTCGGATGTCGCGGGAGTGGCGGAGAGATGACGATGACGACGACGACGACCGCCGCCGCTGGGACCACGACCGGAGCCGGAAGAAGCGGCGGGGCGGGTTCCTGGGCGAGCTGTTCGAGGACTGACCTTCGCCGCGGCGCGGCGGGGACCGAAGCGGTCAGGCGGTCGCGGCCGGCGTGGCGGCGACGCCACCGACGGGCCAGGACAGCACGAGGAACCGGCCCAGGCCGCCCTCGTCGGTGAGGGCGGCGGCCTCGGCCACCCGGCTGCGGGCCCGCAGGGCCATGAGGTCGCCGATGGCGGCCCGCTCCTGCCAGGCGTGGCGGGCGGTGCCGGTCAGCTCGTCGATCCCCAGCCGGCGGAGCCACTCCGCCTGCGGCTCGATCGTGGCCGGCTGCAGCTGGTCGGCCGGGACGTCGCAGGTGATGTCCTGGCGGCCGAGGTCGTCGAGCCAGCCGCCGCCGCGGCCGTGGCCCCGGTAGGTGCGGAGCCAGCCAGCGAACCCCCGCTCGGCCAGCTCGGCCGTGGTCGGCGCGCCGTAGTCGATGCACACGACCCAGCCGGCGTCGAGGCTGGCCTTGGCCCGCTCGACCCACCGGTCGGCCCGGCGGGCCAGCGGCACGCGGCTGCCCGGAGGTGCGCCGCCGGCCCAGCGGGCCAACGGTCGTGCCAGCTCGGCCGACGGCACGACGAGCTCGACCAGCCGGCCGGCCTCCTCGCCCACCCGTACCTCACCCCACCCGGCCTCGGTCCGCTCGGCGATCACCGGAGGCAGGTTGTCAAGGAGCTCGTTGGCCAGCACCACGCCGGTGAACGGTCCGCGAGGCAGGTCGTCCACCACCGTGACCACGGGTCCGCCCCGGCTCGGCCCGCCCAGGACCTGCGCCGGCGGCTCGACCGGCAGGGTGGCGGAGGCGGTCGCCCGCAGCCGGGCCGCCCGTTCGACGCACACCCACCGAAGGGCCGGCGAGCACGCGGGCCCGGCGGCGAGAACCGAGCGGGCCAGCGCCCCTGCCCCGGCGCCACCCTCGACCACGACGAAGGGGTCGGGCTCGTCGAGCGCCTGCCACCAGCCGTCCAGCGCCCGCCCGACGAGCACCCCGAAGAGCGGCCCCACCTCGGGTGAGGTGAGGAAGTCCCCCCGCCGCCCCGCCGAACCCCCGGCGCCGTAGAACCCGCCGTCGGAGTACAGCGCCAGGTCGATCACCTCGTCAGCCGGCACCGCCCCCCGCCGCCGAACGAGCCCGAGCACCACCTCCTCCACCGGCGTCACCCTTCAACCACCCCAGCAGCGTCGCGCGGCCCCCGCTGCAGCCCGGACAGCACCGCACCGCCCAGCGCGCCAGTCGCGGGGTGTGGGCCCGAGCCACGGTCGGGGGGTGGGCCCGAGCACAGTCGGGGGGTGTGGGGGGCGTCGCCCCCCACCGCGGCCCGGAAGGCACCATGCTGCCGGGCCGCAGTGACAACGAGCCGGCCAAAGGCCGTCCAGAGAGGCCCGCGCCGCAGGACGACCCGAAGCGACGAACCGTCCCCGACCGAACGGAGGGAGCGCAGCGACCGAGTGAGCGTCGGCCGGCTAGCCGGTGAAGATCGTCGAGAGGTCGCCGAGGCGGGCGACGACACCGGGGATGAAGCCGAGGACGACGGTGAGGGTCAGCGTGATGCCGAGGGCGGCGACGAGGGGGGCGGGATGCGGACGTGGGCGCACGTCGACGCCTTCCTCGGCGGGCCTGAAGAACATCTCCCGGATCAGCTGCAGGTAGTAGGCGGCGGCGATGGCGGTGTTGACGGCGACGACGATGCCGAGGGCGGCGCCGGCGACCGAGAAGTCGACGAACAGCGATCGGATCACGGCGAACTTGGCGTACCAGCCGGCGAGCGGCGGGATGCCGGCCAGGGAGAGGAGGAAGACGCTGAAGGTCGTGGCGAGGCCGGGGGCGTAGCTGAACAGGCCGCGGTAGCTGGCGATGGCTCCGCTGCGGGTGCGGCGGGCCACGGCGATGACCACGGCGAAGGCACCGAGGTTCATGCCCGCGTAGAGCAGGAGGTAGACGACGGCTGAGCCGATGTACTCCTGGGCCTCGTCCCGGGTGGCCACCGCGAAGGGGACGAGGATGAACCCGGCCTGCGCGACCGACGAGTAGGCGAGCAGCCGCACCACGTTGCTCTGGCGCAGGGCGGTGAGGTTGCCGATCGTCATGGTGAGGGCGGCGAGGACCCAGAAGATCGGGCGGGTCACGTCGCCGCGGCCGAGGAAGGCCACGAAGGTCAGCTCGAGCAGGGCGATGAAGCCGGCGGTCTTCGAAGCCACCGACAGGAAGGCCGTGACCGGGGTGGGCGCCCCCTCGTAGGTGTCCGGGGCCCAGAGGTGGAACGGCACGGCCGAGATCTTGAAGGCGAAGCCGACGATCACGAGGAAGATGGCCACGGCGACGATCGGCTTGTCACCGGCTGGTCCTCCCAGCTTCGCCCCGATGTCGGTGAGGACCAGCGACCCGGTGAAGCCGTAGATAAGACTCATGCCGTAGAGCATCAGCGCCGAGGCCAGGACGCCGAGCAGGTAGTACTTGAGCGACGCCTCGTTCGAGCGTTGGTCGCGCTTGCGCCAGCCGGCCAGCAGGTAGCCGGGGATCGACAGCAGCTCGAGGGCGACGAAGATCGTGACGAGGTCGCGGGCGCTGGCCATGACGACCATGCCGAGCAGGCTCGACAGCACCATGTACGCGAACTCGCCCTCGTAGTAGTCGCCCTCGCCGATGTAGTCGAAGGACAGCAGGAACACGACGAAGCCGGAGATGAGCAGCAGCGCCTTCAGGACCAGGGCGAAGGTGTCGGTGACGTAGGCGCCGCCGAACATGACCCGGGCCTCGCCGCTGATCCCCTGGTCGGCCAGGTAGAAGATCGGGAGGGTGGCGAGCAGGATGCCGAGCCCGGTGATGCGGGTCACCCACACCTTGCTGCGCTCGTCGAGGGCGAGGTCGACGCAGATGGCCACGACGAGCGTGGCCGTGAGGACGATCTCGGGCCCGAGCGCGGCGTAGTCGAGGTGGGGGGCCTGGAAGGCGGCGAGCACGACCGCCTACTTGCCTTGGGCGACCACGGCGGCGGTGACGCGCTCGTTGACCGCCGGGTCGGTGATGTCGAAGACGATCCCGGGCAGGATGCCGAACAGCACGATGCCGGCCAGCAACGGGGCCCAGGCCAGCCACTCGGGCCGCTCGACGTCGTGCACCTCGGTGGTGGCCCACTCCTCCTTCGGCGTGCCAAAGGCGGTGCGCTGGAAGAGCCACAGCAGGTACCCGGCGGCGAGGACGGTGCCGATCGAAGCGATGACCATGCAGGTGCGGAAGAGGGCGACGCTGAGGCCCTCGGCCGGGTTGAAGGTGGACAGGATGGCGGGGAACTCACCCCAGAAGCCGGCCAGCCCGGGGAGGCCGAGGCTGGCCATCGAGCAGAAGCCGAGGATCCAGCCGAGCTTGGGGGCCTGCACCAGCAGCCCACCCAATCGCCTGATCTCGAGCGTGTGGAACCGCTCCTTCACGCTGCCGGCGACGAAGAACAGCATGCCGGTGATGAGGCCGTGGGCCACCATCCCGAACACGGCGGCGTTGATGCCGTAGTCGGTGAGGGTGGCGATGCCCAGCATCACGAAGCCCATGTGGGCCACCGAGGAGAAGGCGATGAGGCGTTTCATGTCCTTCTGGGCCAGGCAGCCGAGGGCCCCGTAGATGATCCCGATGGTGGCGAGCACGGCGATGAGCGGGGCGTACTCCTTGGCGGCCGCCGGCAGGATCGGGATGGCGATCCGGATGAACCCGTAGGTGCCCAGCTTGAGGAGCACGGCGGCCAGGATGACCGAGCCGACGGTGGGCGCCTGGGTGTGGGCGTCCGGCAGCCAGGTGTGGAACGGGAACATGGGCACCTTGATGGCGAAGCCCATGAAGAGGCCGCCGAAGATGAGCAGCTCGGTGGAGCGCACGAGGGTGTCCGACATGCCCCGCTCGATCAGCATCGGGATGTCGAAGGTGGGTTCGAGGCCGGCGCCGCCGCTCTTGAAGTAGAGGGCCAGGAAGCTGAGGATCATCAGCGCCGAGCCGAAGAGCGTGAACAGGAAGAACTTGAGCGACGCGTACTGGCGCTGCTCGCCGCCCCAGACGCCGATCATGAAGTACATCGGCAGCAGGACCAGCTCGAAGAAGACGAAGAACAGGATCAGGTCCTCGGCGATGAAGCTGCCGAGCATGCCGGTCTCGAGGATCAGCATCAGCATGAGGAAGGCCTTGGGGTTCCGCGGCTCCGGCCAGTGGTCCCAGCTGTAGATGATGCACAGCGTGGTGATGACCATCGACAGCAGGAACAGGGGCAGGCTGAGCCCGTCCATGAACACGTGGTAGTTCGAGTTGATGACGTCGATCCAGCTGTGGCTGCGCTCGAACTGCGGTGCGCCGGCGTTGCCGTAGTCGAAGCGCAGCACGAGGTACAGCCCGCACAGGAGCGTGAACACCGACGTGCCCAGCGCCCACGCCTTGACGAGGAACTCCTCCCGCTTGGGGAGGAGGCCCAGCACGGCGGCACCGGCCAGAGGGGCGAACGTGGCCACCGACAGCACTGCGTTGTCGAGGTTGACGTTGCCGTCGATGATGGCCACGGGTGTCAGCTCCTGTTGAAGGTGATGGCGAAGATGACGAGGGCGCCGGCGGCGGCCCCGCCGATGAGGTAGGCGACGTACTGCTGGACCTTGCCGCTGGCCATGTGCTTGAAGCCGCGGCCCAGGCCGGTGGCACCCGCGCCCACGCTGTTGACCGTGCCGTCCACCACCTCCTGGTCGACGACGTCGTAGGTGAAGGTGGCGGCCCGGCGGGCCGTGGCGGAGACGCCGTGCGCCACGCCGTCGAGGACGTTCTGGTTGAACCAGTAGGCGGCGGACGCCATCGGCCCCTTGATGCCCCGCACGATGACCCGCTCGTAGAGGGCGTCGAGGTAGTACTTCTGCTCGAGGAGGCGGTACCCGGCACCGGCCAGGCCGTTGCGCCGGGTGAGCCCGTCGAGGCCGAAGCGCATGCCCCGCCACCAGGCGACGGCCAGCCCGAGGCCGGCCAGGGCGCCGAGGGTGGAGATGACGGCGACGACCCCGCTGAACGAGGGCTCGGGGACGCCGGCGGCGACGATCGGCTCGATGGCCGAGAAGTGGGTGAACTGCAGGCCGAAGAAGGGGGCGTTGATGATCCCGGCGACGACTGACATCACGGCGAGCACGATCAGTGGCACGGTGATCGGCCACGGCGACTCGTGGGGGTAGCCACCCAGCGGCGCGCCGGCGTGGGCGCTGTCGCCGTGGTCGTCGGCGGTGTGCGACGCCTCGTCGTCGTGCGGGCCGCGCTCGCTCTGGACGGTCCCGTGGGCCGCCGCCTTGACCCCGGGGTCGGCCGAGGCCTTGGCCCCCTCCTGGTAGGCGCTGGCGCCGACGAGGGCCGGGGCCTGGTTCTCGACGGCGTCGTCGTGGGCGTCGTGGTGGCCGTGGGCGGCGTGCGAGGCGTGCTCTATGGCGTCGGGCGTCTGGGGACCCTTGTACTCGCCCCAGAACGTCTTGTAGACGACCCGGGTCATGTACGCGCAGGTGAGGGCGGCGCCGACGCAGCCGACCAGGAAGAACGTGCCCCGGTAGCCGTTGGTCCAGGCGCCGAGCAGGATCTCGTCCTTCGACCAGAACCCGGCCAGCGGCGGGAGGCCCATCAGGGCCACGGTGCCGATCATGAAGGTGACGAAGGTCTTGGGCATGTGCTTGCGCAGCCCGCCGAAGTCGCGCATGTCGAAGCTGTGCCAGCAGGCGTGGCTGATGGAGCCGGCGCCCATGAACAGCAGCGCCTTGAAGAAGGCGTGGGTGAAGAGGTGGAAGATGGCCCCGGTCCAGGCCCCGACGCCGAGGCCCATGACCATGTAGCCCAGCTGGGAGACGGTCGAGTAGGCGAGGACCTTCTTGATGTCCTGCTGCACGAAGGCCAGGAGGCCGGCGATGATGATCGTGATCCCGCCGATCAGGGCGATGATGTTGAACCCCAGGGCGTTGTTGGCGATGCGGAACGCCGAGAAGAAGACGGGGTAGAACCGCCCGACCATGTAGACGCCGGCCACGACCATGGTGGCGGCGTGGATCAGCGCCGAGGCCGGGGTGGGGCCGGCCATGGCGTCGGGCAGCCAGGTGTGCAGCGGGAACTGGGCGCTCTTGCCGATGCAGGCGATGAACAGGGCCACGGCGGCGGCCACCAGCCAGCTCCGGGGGATCTCCCCGGTGATGGCCTGCTGGTTGATCTTGGCGATGTTGAAGGTCTGGCCGGCCCCGAAGAACAGGATCGACAGACCGACGAGCAGGCCGACGTCGCCGGTGCGGGTGGTGAAGAAGGCCTTGAGGGCCGCGTCTGAGTTCTTGCTCTCCTCCCACCAGTGCCCGATCAGCAGGAACGAGCAGAGGCCCATGATCTCCCAGCCCAGCAGCAGCTGGAGGCTGGTGGACGAGCTGACCATCAGCAGCATCCCGGCGGTGAACAGCCCCAGCGAGGCGAAGTAGTGGGTGCGGCGCCGGTCGTCCCGCAGGTACTCCGTGGAGAACAGGTGCACGAGGAAGCTGATGAAGCTGACCGTGAACAGCATGATCACGGCGAAGCCGTCGATGTGGAACCCGAAGCCCACTTCGATCGGGCCGATGTGGAACCAGCCGGCCTCGGCCTCGTGGTACGGCCGCACCTCGACGGCATGGGGCTCGCCGGCCGGCCCCTCGCCACCCGACTCGGCGGCGGGCAGGCTGAACCGCCCTGCCGGCAGGGCGTGCTCCTCGCCCTCCTCGCCGTGGCCGGGGATCGAGGCCTTCGGCTCGCCGGTTCGCTCGGCCTCCTCGATGACCTGCTGCACCTGGTGCTCCTGGTCACCGGACGCGGTGCCCCGGTAGGTGGCGGCGACCGCCGGCGGCTGGCCCTCCTCGATCCCGACGTGGCCCCGCCCCATCCACTCGACGCCGAGGGCGGTGGAGAGCAGGAGAGCGAGGCCCATCATGCTCACCCCGAACCACGCGCCCCCGCCCTTGAAGCGCTTGCCGAAGAACAGCGTGACCACGAAGGACACGACGGGCAGCAGCGGGATCAGCCACACGTGGCGGGTGAGCCACCCCGCCTCGAAGCCCTCTGCAGCGGCGCCGCCCGCCTCGGTTGCGAGCAGACCGATGTTCAGCACGTCAGCCCTTCATCTGGGCGACCTGGTCGAGGTCGATCGAGCGCGTGTTGCGGTAGATGAGCAGGACGATGGCCAGGCCGACGCCCACCTCGGCGGCGGCGATGGCCACGGTGAACAGGGCGAAGACCTGCCCGTCGACCTGGCCGTGGAAGGCGCCAAAGGCGACCAGGTTGATGTTGACCGCGTTCAGGATCAGCTCGATGCTCATCAGCACCAGAACGCCGTTGCGGCGGGCCAGCACGCCGTACACGCCGCAGCTGAACAGCACGGCCGAGAGCAGGAGGAACTCGTTGAGGTACACCCCTCAGTCCCTCCGGGCGAGCACGACGGCGCCCACCAGGGCGGCGAGCAGCAGCACCGACACCACCTCGAAGGGGATCACGTAGCTCTGGAAGATCTCGAGGCCGACGTCACCGGACCGCTGCGGCCCGGCCAGGTCGATCCTGTCGTCGCCGAAGCCGTCCAGCAGCAGGGCCGTCAGCAGCCCGGCCACGGCCAGGGCGACCATGGCGGCCAGGCCGCGCTGGTCGTTGTCGAGCCCCCGGCTCCGGCCGATCGGTGCTCGGGTCAGCATGATGCCGAACAGGAACAGCACGACGATGGCCCCGATGTAGACGAGCACCTGCACGGCGGCCAGGAACTCGGCGGCCAGCAGGATGTAGATCCCGGCCACGCCGGCCAGCACCATCACCAGGTACAGGGCGCAGTGGACCACGTTCCGGGCCGTCACCACCCGCAGCGCCGAGAACGACATCATCACGGCCAGGAGGCCAAAGGCGATGTGCTGCGGGAGGTTCGCCGTGTCCGCGGCGAGCAGGCGTGCGACGGGCACGGCGGGAGACTACTCAGACCGCTCGGAAGGGGGCCAAGTGGACCAGCCAGCCGGCCGGCCTCACTTCTTCTTGGCCCCCTTGACCTGGGCACCCTTCTCGTAGTCCTGGGGCTCCGGCACCGTCTTCTCCCAGTCGCCGAGCCGCACCATGTCGTGCAGCAGGCCCTCGATGGTGAGGTCGGAGTACTCGTACTCGGGGCTCCAGTGCAGGGCGTCGAACGGGCAGACCTCGACGCAGATCCCGCAGTACATGCACAGCGAGTAGTCGATGTCGAAGCGGTCCAGGTAGTTCCACGAGCTGGGCTTGCCCCCTCCCGCTTGGGAGGCCGGAAGTCCTTGTGGCCCTCGATGTAGATGCACCAGACCGGGCACTGCCGGGCGCACAGCATGCAGACCGTGCAGTTCTCCTCCTTGAGGGCGATGACGCCGCGGGCCCGCGGCGTCGGCGCCTCCTTCACCCTCGGGTACTACTGCACCGTGACCGGCCCCTTGGTGACGGTGTCCTTGAGCTCCTTGGCGGTGATCGCCATGCCCTTCAACAACCCGGTGACGGCGTTGGCCACTCAGAGCACCACCTTGAAGACGCCCGTGAGGACGATGTTGAGGAGGGACAGGGGATCAGGCCGATCCAGGCGAAGCGCTGGAGCTGGTCCTCGCGCAGGCGGGGGTTGGAGAACCGGACCCAGAACATGAGGAAGCCGATCAGCATGGTTTTGGTGAGCAGCACCGCCACCCCGACCACGCCGGCCACCAGGCCGTGGAGCTGGTCGACCCCAGGCAGGTACCAGCCGCCCAGGAACAGCGTGGCGGCGATGGCCGCGTAGGCCACCATGCTGGCCGTCTCGGCCAGGAAGAAGGTGAGGAACCGGAAGCCGGTGTACTCGGTCATGAAGCCGGCGACCAGCTCGGACTCGGCCACGGGCATGTCGAACGGCGCCTGGTTCAGCTCGGCCTGGGCCGCGATCAGGAAGACCACGAAGCCGATGACCTGGGGCACGACGAAGGGGACGCCGCCGATGCCCACGCCGAACAGCTCGAAGTCCTTCTGGGCGTCGATGATGCCGGGCATGCTCATCGTGCCGGCCTGGATGACGACGCCGACGACGGCGAGCACCAGGGGAGCTCGTAGGCGATGAGCTGGCCGGCGGCCCGCAGGGCGCCGATGAGCGAGTACTTGTTGGCGCTGGCCCAGCCCGCCATGAGCACGCCGATCGTCGACAGCGACGACACGGCCAGCGCCAGGAAGATGCCGGTGTCGAAGTTGGCCACCTGCAGGTTCTCCGCCGGCGGGATGACGATGAACAGCAGGAACGTGCTGATCAGCACCACGATCGGGGCGAAGGCGAAGACCTTGCGGTCGGCGCCGTCGGGGAAGATGTCCTCCTTCTGCAGGAACTTGGCCCCATCGGCCAGCAACTGCATCGTCCCGAACGGACCGGCTTCGTTCGGCCCGACCCGGCTCTGCATGCCGCTCATGACCTTGAACAGGAAGACGTAGCCGAAGAGGAGGGCGGCGGAGGGGACCACGATCAGAGCGGCGAGCACCTTGATGGTGGTCGAGGTCCAGTAGGCGAACTCGAGCCCGAACAGGCCGGCCGTGATCACCGGTCGATGTCGCCGAGGATGAAGTACAGCGAGGCGAGGATGGTGATGACGTCGGGCACGTAGACGCCTCGCAGCACCCAGGGGGCGATGGCGATGTTGTTGAACGACGGCGTGCGGATCTTGAGGCGGAACGGCCCGAGGCCGCCCTGGCTGACGAGGTAGTAGCCCATGACGCCGAGCGGGTTCTCGGTCTCGACGTAGGCCTCGCCGGCCGGGACCTTGATGATCTTGGGGACCTTGGCCATGATCGGCCCGGCGGGCAGCCCCTCGCAGAGCTGGCGGACGATGCGGGCCGACTCGCGCACCTCCTGGAGGCGCACCCAGCACCGGGCGAAGCTGTCGCCGTCGGGGTGGGTGACCACCTTGAAGTCTGCGGACTTCCAGGCCAGGGGCGACTCGGAGTCGCGGCGCAGGTCCCAGTCGATCCCGGAGGCCCGGATGTTGGCGCCGGTCAACCCGTACTCGAGGCCGACCTCGGCGGGGATGACGCCCACGCCGCGGGTGCGCTGCTGGAAGATGGTCCCGCCGATCATCAGGTCCTCGACCTCGTCGCAGAAGTCCTCGACCCGCTTCATGGCGCTGACCGTCTCGTCGAGCCAGCCCTTGGGCAGGTCGTCCTTCAGCCCGCCGATGCGGTCGAAGTTGGGGTGGAAGCGGCCGCCGGTGGCCGCCTCGATCATGTTGAGGACGTGCTCGCGGTCTCGGAAGGCGAGGAACACCGGGGTGATGGCGCCGAGCTGGGTACCCACGTCGCCCAGGAACAGGATGAGGTTGGCCTGGCGCCCCAGCTCGAAGAAGATGGTGCGAATCCACTGGGCCCGCTCGGGGGCCTCGACCTCCATCAGCTGCTCGGCGGCCAGGATGAACGGCACCTCGTTGCAGAAGCTGCCCAGCCAGTCGATCCGGTTGACCAGGGTGTTGATCTGCGGGTAGTTGCGGACCTCGCAGAGCTTCTCGTAGCCCCGGTGCATGTAGCCGGGCACCGGGTCGGCCCACACGACCTGCTCGCCGTCGAGGCGGCAGACGATGCGCAGGGTCCCGTGGGTGGCCGGGTGCTGGGGCCCGATGTTCAGGGTCATGCCCTCCGCCTCGAGCTCGACGTTGACCCGGGCGTCGGCGGCCTGGGCGGCGACGTAGGCCGCCTTCTTCCAGTCGGGCATGGTGGCGGTCACTCGGTCCCCCCTTCGGCGGGCGGAGCGGCATCCGCGGCCGGGGCGTCGGAAGCCGGGGCCTCGGAGGGCGGGGCCTCGGCGGCGGGCTGGTTCTTCGGGTCGAGGTGAGGCGGGATCTGCTCGACGTTGACCAGGCCGGGCCAGGGCTTCACCTCGCGCGAGAGGAGCGGGAAGTCCTTGCGCAGCGGGTGGCCCTCGAACTCGGCGGGGAGGTAGAGGTGGCGCAGGCCGGGGTGGCCGTCGAAGGTGAACCCGAACATCTCCCAGGTCTCCCGCTCGTGCCAGTCGGCGCCGCGGAACAGGTCGGTGACGGTGTCGATGCTGGGATCGGCGTCGTCGAGGTCGGCCTTCAGCGTGACGCCCACGTGGCGTCGCACGTCGAAGAGGCGGGCGAAGACCTGGAACCGGGTGTCTCCTCCGGCCAGCCCGGTCCGCACCTCGGTCGCCTCCTCGACGGGCTCGTCGCCCTCGTCGGCGTCCTCACCCTTGAAGGTGCGCTCACCGGAGAGACCCGGAGCCGGCGTCCAGTCGATGCCCGACAGGAAGCTGAAGAAGGTGAGCCCGAGCTTGCGCTTGCCGGCCTCGAAGGCCCCGTGCCACGCCGACCGGTCGACTCGGACCCACAGGTCTCCCCGCTCGAGGACGACGTCGAGCACGGCGTCGCCGAGGGAGCCCCGGAGCCCGTCGACGATGCGCTGGTGGTGCCCAGCCTCGATCGCCGGCGCCTCGGTGGCCGGAGCGTCGGTTGCGGTCATGCTGGGCTCTCGGGTCGCTCCAGGAGCGGCCTCATGCCGCCGCCTTCCCTCAGGGGCCCTCCCCTGCGGGGCCCCTCCCCTCGGTCCAGGCGGCGACGGCCGCTCCTTGCGCTCATGCTGGGGCCGGGTTCTTCTTGCGGGCCTTGAGCACCGCGACCTGCTTCTCCTCGGGCACGCCGCCGTGCTCGAGACCTCCACCCACGACCAGCGGCTCACCTCGCCATCGCTCCGCCATGTCCTCGCCGCGGATCTTCATCTGGAGGAGCACGATCCCCTCGAGCAGCGCCTCGGGCCGGGGCGGGCAGCCGGGCACGTACACGTCGACCGGGATGATCTGGTCGACGCCCTTCAGCACCGAGTAGCTGTCCCAGTACGGCCCGCCCGAGTTGGCGCAGCTGCCCATGGAGATGACGTACTTGGGGTCGGGCATCTGCTCGTAGAGGCGCCGGATCGGGGGCGCCATCTTGTCGGTGGCCGTGCCCGACACGCACACGAAGTCGGCCTGGCGGGCCGAGGCCGGGAAGGGGATGACGCCGAGGCGCATCACGTCGTAACGGGGCGACCCGAAGGCCGCGCCCATCTCGATGGCGCAGCAGGCGAGACCCCACTGGTACACCCACAGGCTGTAGCTGCGGGCGGTGTTCAGCAGCTTGGTGAGGGGCTTGGGCAGCAGCCCCTTCTCGACTAGACCCATCGGAGGACCTGCTTCCGCCACGCGTAGACCAGCCCGAGGGCCAGGATGAAGATGAAGATCAGCATCTCGACCAGCCCGAACACGGCCATGGCCTCGAGGTTGACCGCCCAGGGGAAGATGAACACCGCTTCGACGTCGAACATGACGAAGAGCAGGGCGAACAGGTAGTAGCGGATCTGGCTCTGCGACCAGGCGCCCGGCACCGGGTCGACCCCCGACTCGTACACCAGGTACTTCTGCGCGGTGGGCCGGCTCGGGCGGATGAGGCGCCCGAGGGTGAGGCTTCCCCCGGCAAAGGCGATCGCGGCCCCGGCGAACAACACGACCAGCAGGTAGTCACGGAGGAAGGCCGACATGGCAAGAGCGGAGCGTAGTGAGGCCGGGGCCGTACAGGCGAAACAGGCGCCGCCGGGCCGGGAGCCCCCGTCTGCTAGCCCGAGAAGAAGATCCTGGACCGCTCGGCAAAGTCGAGCAGGGGCCCGGCCCACAGGCCGGCGCCGACGGTCATGGCCACGCTGACGGCGATGGTGGCGGCGGTGGCCGGCATGACCCGCATCCCCGTCCGCTCTCGGGTGAGGACGGCGACCGAGCCCTCGCCTTCCGGGTGGTCTTCGTCGACGCCCTCCGGGGCCGTGTACATCACGAAGATCAGGCGGAGGTAGAAGAAGGCGGCGACCGCGGTGACGAGCATGGCGATGATGCCGAGCGAGTAGTCGTCCTCGGTGGTGGCGGCCCGGATGACCGAGAACTTGGCCAGGAAGCCGGTGGTGAGGGGCACGCCCGCCTGGGCCGCGAGCAGGATGGTGAAGGCGACGGCGAGCAGGGGCTTGCGGAGGTAGAGGCCCCGGTAGTCGTCGATCCGGGTGGCCTCGTCGCCCCGGCGGGCGACGACCGACACCACCGCGAAGCT
Organism: Acidimicrobiales bacterium; assembly: GCA_030448245.1. Classification (GTDB taxonomy): domain Bacteria; phylum Actinomycetota; class Acidimicrobiia; order Acidimicrobiales; family JAUJNH01; genus JAUJNH01. Next base: position 269,448 of record JAUJNH010000002.1, on the reverse strand, counting down.
GCCGAGCACGATGAAGGCGTAGGTGAGCAGGTAGTACTGCGCGCCGGCGACGCCGTCCTCGTTGTTGGCGTAGACGCCGAGGAGCACGTACCCCGCGTGGTTGATCGAGCTGTAGGCCAGCATCCGCTTGACGTCGGTCTGCACGATGGCGAGCACCGACCCGACGACGAGGGTGAGGACGGCCAGGGCCCAGATGGCCGGCCGCCAGTCGTCACGCAGGGGCTGGAGCCCAAAGGCGAGCACCCGCAGCAGCCCGGCGAAGCCAGCGGCCTTGGCCGCCGCCGCCATGAAGCCGGTGACCGGCGATGGTGAGCCCTGGTACACGTCGGGGGTCCAGGTGTGGAACGGCACAGCCGCCACCTTGAAGCCGAGGCCCACGATCATCAGCGCCATGCCCGCCAGCGCCAGCTTGCGGTCGGCGTTCCCGGTCACCATGGCCGTGAGCGTGCGGTTGGCCTGGTCGAGGCGTGTTGTGCCGGTGGCGCCGTAGACAAGGGCGACGCCGTACAGGAAGATGGCCGACGAAAAGGCGCCGAGCACGAAGTACTTCATGGCGGCCTCGCCCGACTCGGCCCGCCGCCGATGGAAGCCGGCCAGGACGTAGAGGGCGATCGACAGGATCTCCAGGCCGAGGAAGAGCACCAGGAGGTCGTTGGCGTAGGCCATCAGCAGCCCGCCGCTGGCCGACAGCAGGGCCAGCACGTGGATCTCCGGGCCTCCGAGGCGCTCGCGTTGCACGTACCCGTCGGCCATCAGGCTGAACAACGCAACGGCGGAGCAGATGACCAGGGTGAACCAGACCGAGAACCCGTCGATCCGCAGGGCGTCACTGATCGCCGTCCCGGGGCCGTGGCGTTGGATGTCGTGCCACAGCCACACACCAGCGATGCCGGCGGCGGCCGCGACCCCGACCGACAGCGTGGTCCACCAGGCCTCGGCGACCCGTCCGCCGACCAGGGCGGCGAGCACGAGGATGGCCATGGCGCCGCCGATCAGGATGAGGATCGGCAGGAACCGCGAGTACTCGACCTGGGGCAGCTCGAGCGTGGCGGCCTGGGCGAGCCCGCCGGCCCCGGACGCAGGGAAGAGGCCGATCGCCGGGCTCACGGCGTCTGCCCCGCGGCGTGCGGCCCGGCGAGGATGGCCGGCTCCTTGCGGGTATCGCCGCCGTTGGCCTGGACGTGCTCGACCAGCTCGGTCACCGACGGCTCGATGCGCTCGAGCAGCGGCTTGGGGTACACGCCGAGGACCACGATCAGCAGGAGGAGCGGGGCGATGACCGCCCGCTCGCGCATCGTGAGGTCTGGCACGCCGCGGTTGGCCTCGTCGGGCTCGCCCTGGAAGACCCGCTGGAAGGCCCAGAGGAGGTAGAGGGCGGCCAGGATCACCGCGGTGGTGCCCACCACCACCCACCACTTGGCGGTCGGGTAGGCGCCGATCAGGACGAGGAACTCGCCGACGAACCCGTTGAGGCCGGGCAGGCCGATCGAGGAGAAGGTGACGAGGAGGAAGACCCCGCCCATGACGGGGGCCACCTTCCAGATCCCCCGGAGCTCGGCGATCTGGCGGGTGTGGCGCCGCTCGTACAGCCACCCGACCAGGAGGAACAGGGCCGGGGTGGAGATGCCGTGGTTGATCATCTGCACCACCGAGCCCTGCATGCCCTGGCGGGTGAAGGCGAAGGCGCCGAGGACGATGAAGCCCAGATGGGCCACCGACGAGTAGGCCACCAGCCGCTTCAGGTCCTTCTGCATGGTGGCCACGACGGCGCCGTAGACCATCCCGATGACGGCGAGGGTGAGCCAGAGCCAGGCCAGCTCCTTGGCCGCCTGGGGGAACAGGAAGATGGCGAAGCGCAGGATGCCGTAGGTGCCCAGCTTCAGCATCACGCCGGCCAGGATCACCGAGCCGGCGGTGGGCGCCTCGGTGTGGGCGTCGGGCAGCCAGGTGTGGAGCGGGAACACCGGCACCTTGACGGCGAAGGCCACCATGAAGGCGAGGAAGAGCAGCTGGCTGCCGGCGATGCCGGGCGTCTTCGACAGCTCGACCAGGTCGAAGGTGAGCGCCCCGCCGGTGCGGGCCTGGTGCAGCTGGGCCAGCACGATGATCCCGACGAGCAGGAAGGCCGAGCCCACCAGCGTGTAGACGAAGAACTTCAGCGCCGCGTACCTGCGGCTGGTGTAGCCCCACCCGCCGATGAGGAAGTACATGGGGACCAGCACGACCTCGAAGAACACGAAGAACAGGAACAGGTCGAGGCTGAGGAAGGCGCCGATCATGGCGGCCTCGAGCAGCAGCAGCCAGGCCGTGTACGCCTTGAGGTCCTTGTGGACCTTCGGGCCGAGCAGGGCGATCGGGAACAGCAGGCCGGTGAGGACGACCAGCCACAGGCTGATCCCGTCGACCCCGAGGTGCCAGGAGATGCCGAACGACTTGATCCACGGGTGCCTGCTGACGAGCTGGTAGCCGGCCTCGTGGCGGTCGAACACGACGGCGATGACCACGGTGAGCGCGGCCGTGGCCGTGGTGCCGAGCACGCCGAGGACGCGGATGACCTCCTCGCGGCGGCGGGGGACGAGGGCCACGGCCACACCCACCAACGCGGGCAGGAGGACGGCCACCGTGAGGTAGGGGAAGTCCTCGCCGCCTGCGCCGGCCCGCTCGGCGGCGAGCAGCAGGGACATCACCGGCCCCGGTTCACGACGTAGGCCAGGAGCAGGACCGTGCCGGTGGTGATGCCGAGGGCGTAGCTTCGCACGTAGCCGCTCTGCAGCCTGCGCAGCTGGGCGCCGCCGCGTCGCACGACCGTGGCGATCCCGTCGACCGTCCCGTCGATGATGCCGGCGTCGACGCGGTAGGCGGCGCTGTCGGCCGCCTTGCGGCCGGGACCGCCGAACAGGGCGGCGAGGATCTGGTCGAAGCCGAAGCCGCGGCGCAGGAGGCGGGGCTCGAAGCCGGGTTGGTCGGCGCCGCGGCGCCAGATCCGGAAGCCGGCGGCGATGCCGATGACGCCGGCGGCGGTGGCGATGGCGCTGAACAGGATCTTGGTGGCGGTGGAGACCTCCGTCAGGTGGAGGGGCCGCCCGGCTTCGACCACCGGCTCGAGCCAGTGCTCGAGGGGGTAGTCCAACAGGATCGGCGAGTTGATGACCCAGCCGCCCACCGACAGGGCGGCGAGGACGAGGAGCGGGATCGTCATCGTGGGGGGCGACTCGTGCGGGGTCGCGGCGGCGCCAAGGGCGCCGTGGTCGCCGTCATCGCCACGGCCGGCCTGGTCGCCGGCGGCCACCGGCTCGGGGGTGGTGAGCTGTCCCTGCTCTTCGGTGTGGCCCTCGCCCTGGGCGTGGCCGCCGTGGGCGTCGGCCTTGCCGTGGCGGGGATCGCCGAAGAAGACCAGCTGGATCTGGCGGGTCATGTAGTAGGCGGTGAGGAGGGCGGTGACCAGCCCGACGGCGTAGAGGAGGACGCCGAGCGGGCCGTCGAAGCTCTCGAGGGCGCTGAGCAGGATCTCGTCCTTGCTCCAGAACCCGGCGAACGGTGGGATGCCGGCGATCGCCAGCCACCCGGCCAGGAACGTGAAGGCGGTGATCGGCATGAACCGCTTGAGCGCCCCCATCCGCTTCATGTCCTGCTCCTCGTGCATCCCGTGGATGACCGAGCCGGAGCCGAGGAACATGAGCGCCTTGAAGAAGGCGTGGGTGACCATGTGGAAGATGGCGGCCACGTAGGCCCGGCTGCCGACGGCCAGGAACATGTAGCCGAGCTGGCTGATGGTGGAGTAGGCCAGCACCTTCTTGATGTCGTCCTGGCTGGTGGCGATGAGTGCCGCGTACAGGGCCGTGGCCGCCCCCACGACGGCGACCACGGTCATGGCGCTGTCGTCGACGCCGACGAAGGGGTTGGCCCGGCACAGCAGGTAGACGCCGGCGGTGACCATGGTGGCGGCGTGGATGAGGGCCGAGACGGGGGTGGGACCCTCCATGGCGTCGGGCAGCCAGACGTAGAGCGGCAGCTGGGCGCTCTTGCCGCAGGCGCCGAGGAACAGCAGCAGCAGGATGGCGGTGGCCACGCTCTTGGAGAAGACGCCCTCCTCGACCCGCTCGAACACCGTGGAGAAGGTGAGCGAGCCGACCTTGGAGAAGATCACGAACATGGCGATCATGAGCCCGACGTCGCCCACCCGGTTGGCGACGAACGCCTTTTTGGCCGCCGTCGAGGCCGAGTCGCGCTCGAACCAGAACGAGATGAGCAGGTAGGAGCAGGCGCCGACGCCCTCCCAGCCGAGGAACATGAGCAGGAAGCTGTCGCCCAGGACGAGCAGCAGCATCGACGCCAGGAACAGGTTCATGTACAGGAAGAACCGGGAGAACCGCTGGTCGCCGTGCATGTAGCCGATGGCGAACAGGTGGATGAGGGTGCCGACCCCGGTGATGAACAGCACCATGGTCATCGACAGCGGGTCGATGAGGAAGGCGACCTTCACGTCGAGCGAGGGGATCCAGTCGAACACGACCTTGGTGATCGACCGGTGGTGGCTGTCCTCGCCGACAAGGCCGGCGAAGGTGACGAGGGCGGCGACGAAGCTGGCGGCGCTGGCCGCCGTGGCGACGACGCCGGCGTGCGGCTCCTTGAGCTTCGACCCGACGCAGAGGAGGACGACGAACCCGAGGACTGGGAACGCCGGGATCAGGTAAGCGGCGTCGAGCATGTCGGCGCGGGACCTTAGCGTCGTCGGTCTGCCCGGCGAGAGATCGGGTTCAGGTGGCCAGGGCTACCGTGCGGCCGTGGGCGCGGTCGCACCGGGGTGGCACCCGGATCCGTCCGGCCGGTGGCAGCTGCGGTGGTGGGACGGCGCCGCCTGGACGGATCGGGTCGCGAACGGAGGGAGGGTGACGAGCGATCCCGCCCCTGGCGGCGACGCCACGGCCGACCTCGTCAACCGGGTCCTTGGGACGGCCCTCGGCTTCGCCGAGCTCGAAGCCACGCTGACAGCCGACGTCACCGACGACACGGTGATCCCCGCCCTCTGGCGCGCCGCCGAGAACCGCCGCGACATCCTGCTCCTGGGCCAAGGCCACCTAGCCGCCCTGGAACGAGAGGGCACCGATCCCAACCGCTCCGCAGCCCTCCACTGGCTGGCAACCGCCCTGGCCCACCCACCCCCCATGACCGGCTGAGGGGCCTTCGCCCCCCTCGTCAGGCGGCCGTAAGGGAGCTTGCTCCCGTGGCCGCAGCAGTGAGCCGGCCCAAAGGCCGACGACAAGACCCGGCCGAACGGAGGGAGCGCAGCGACCGAGTGAGCGCCGGAATCTCAGCCGCGAAGGATGTGCAGGTCGTCGGCGGTCGCCGTGCCCTTGCGGCGGCGGAAGATGGCGACGACGATGCCGAGGCCGACGACCACCTCGGCGGCGGCGACGACCAGGGTGAAGAAGACGGCCACCTGGCCGTTGATGTCGCCGAGGCGGCTGGCAAAGGCGACGAACGACAGGTTGACGGCGTTGAGCATGAGCTCGACGCACATGAACATCACCAGGACGTTGCGGCGCACGAGCACCCCGACGGCGCCGATGGTGAACAGCAGGGCGGCGATGATCAGGTAGGCGCCGTGGCCGACCGACGGGGCCCGGTCGGCCACCGCGAGGAGGCTCACGCACCCACCTCGGCGGGGTCGTCCTCGGGCCGGGCGGCGAGGAGGCCGAAGGCCCGCCCGGGCTTGCGGGCCAGCACGACGGCTCCCACCACGGCGATGACCAGGAGGATCGAGGTGACCTCGAAGGCCAGCAGGTAGCGGGTGAAGATGGCTTCGGCCAGCTGCTCGACGTTGGTCTTGTCGGGAACGACGGGCGTGATCGAGCCGGCTACCGCGTCGGGCGGCGGGGTGCGGAAGCGCAGGTTGCTGAGCAGCGCCAGCTCGCCCAGGATCAGCACGCCGAGGGCGGCGGCGACCGGGCGCTGGCCCTTCAGCGGCTCGGCTTCGATGGCCTCGTCGCGGTCGACGCCGAGCAGCATGATCACGAACAGGAAGAGCACGACGATGGCACCCGCGTACACGATGACCTGGACGGCGGCGAGGAACGTGGCGTGGAGGCTGACGAACAGCACGGCCACGCCGAACAGGGTGACCACCAGGTTGAGGGCGGAGTGGACCGGGTTTCGGCTGGTGACGACGAAGAAGGCGCCGATCAGGGTGACGACGGCCCCGGTGACGAAGACGAGGTTGTCGACCGACAGGAACTCGGCGGCGAGCAGCATCAGTGCTGGCCCCCGCGGCCGCCGGTGGGGCCGGACGGCGGCCGCTGGTCGGCGACCTCCTGGGGCGGCTCGGCCGGCCTCAGCCCGAACCCCAGCTCGCCGGACCACAGGATGCTGCCCTCGAAGGAGGCGTCTCCGCCCGGGGCGGTGGCCCGCACCCAGGCCGAGGTGTCCTCGATCGATGTCTCGTTCCAGTCCTCCCAGGGGAGCTGCTTGGGCTTGCCGTCGTCGTCGACGACCAGCTCGTCCTTGCCGTAGATGGCGTCGCGGCGGTTGGTGAACGAGAACTCGAACAGCTTGGACTCGGTGATGGCCTCGGTGGGGCAGGCCTCGACGCACAGGTCGCAGTGGATGCAGCGCAGGTAGTTGATCTCGTAGACGTAGCCGTAGCGCTCGCCCGGTGAGACCGGTGCGTCGGGCGGGTTGTCGGCACCCCTGACGTAGATGCAGCGGGCCGGGCAGACCCCGGCGCACAGCTCGCACCCGATGCACTTCTCCATCCCGTCCTCGTAGCGGTTGAGCACGTGGCGGCCGTGGAAGCGCTCGGGCTTCGGGCGCTTGTGCTCGGGGTACTGGACGGTGACGGTGTGGCCGATCTGGCGGGCTGTGATGGCGAACCCCTCGAAGTAGCCCATCAGGTGGTGCCTCGCAGCTCTCGGCGGGGGTCGACGGGTGCGCTTTCCTCCGTGGAGCGGCGACTGCCCACCCGGACGGCCCGGGACAGCAGGGCGTAGGTGAGCAGCGACCCGCCCACGGTGGCCGCCACCACGACGACCTGCTCGGTGGTGCTCTTGCCCTGGGTCGACTTGAGGGCGGCAAGGGCGAGGAGCCACACCAGGCTGGTGGGGATCAGCTTCTTCCAGCCGAGGTCCATCAGCTGGTCGTAGCGGAAGCGGGGCAGGGTGGCCCGCAGCCACACGTACATGAAGAGGAACACCAGGAGCTTGACGAAGAACCAGATGAGCCCCCACAGCCACGCCGGGCCGAGAAGCACCGGGCCGGCGGGACCGCCCAGGAACAGCGTGACGATGATCGCCGACATGGTGACGGTGTTCCCGAACTCGGCGAAGTAGAAGAGCATGAACCCGCCGGCCGAGTACTCGGTCATGTAGCCGCCCACCAGCTCCTGCTCGGCTTCGACGAGGTCGAAGGGCGGGCGGTTCAGCTCGGCCGTGGCCGCCACGACGAAGATGAAGAAGGGGACGAACCCGAGGCGCAGGATGTTCCAGTTCGGCAGGTACCCGAACGGCCCTTCGGCGGCCTGGCTGATCACGATCTCGCTGGTGAGCAGCGATCCGCTGAACAGCACCACGGCGACGATGGTCAGGCCGAGCGCCGCCTCGTAGCTGACCATCTGGGCGCTGGCCCGCACCGAGCCGAGCAGCGGGTACTTCGACCCGGACGCCCAGCCGGCCAGCATCACGCCGTAGACGGCGACCGACGAGCACACCAGCAGCAGCAGGATCCCCCAGGACGGGTCGGCGATCTGCAACCTGGTCTGCTTGCCGAGGATCTCGACCGGCTCGACCGAGAAGGGGATGATCGAGAAGGCCACGACGGCAGGCACGGCGGTGAGCCAGGGCGCCAGGTTGAACACGGTGCGGTCGGCCCGGGCGGGCAGCAGCGGCTCCTTGGTGAACAGCTTGATGCCGTCGGCCACGGTCTGGAGGAGGCCGATGGGCCCGGCCCGGTTGGGGCCGATCCGGTTCTGCATGAAGCTGATGAGCTTGCGCTCGAACCAGATCATGTTCGCCACGGCCGTGAGGTAGACGAGGAACCCGACCAGGCACTTCAGGGCGACGATGACCAGGACGGCCCCGTCGACCCCCTCGTCGAACAGCGGGTCGCCGGCGGCCAGGAGGGCGGGCGTCACGCTCTGCTCCCTCGCCGCTTCGTGGACGGCCTCATGTCCACGCCGCTCATGCTGACTCCACCGCCAGGTCGGTGACCGGGGCGGCGGCGTCGATGAGGTCGGCCGCGCCGGTGCTGCCGACGTTGAAGGCCAGCCAGCAGGCACCTCGCGGCAGGCCGGGGTCGGCCACCACCGTGAGCGTGGTGGTGGCCCGGCTGCTGGTGACCCGCACCCGCCCGCCGTCGCTCAGCGAGAAGCGGTTGATGTCGGACGGGTGCACGTGCAGCTCGGCGGGCGCGGTGAGCTTGCTCAGCGCTTCGCTCTCCTGCACGAAGGCCCCGTTGTCGTAGAGCGTGCGGGAGGAGACGAGCCGCAGCTTGTAGGCGTCGGCCTTTGTGGCAGGCGGTGCCGTGGCCGCCGGCGCCCGCAGGCGGGGAGGTGCAGGGTGTGAGGCAGCCGGCGCCGGCTGCGCGTCGGGCGCGCCCCCGGTGGCGTCGCCGACGCCCGCGGGGGCGCCGCTCTCGGTGTGGCTCTCGACCGCGGAGATCCCCGGGTCGTCGTTCGCCTCGATCTCGGCCCGGGGCGGTGGGCGGTCGGCTGCGCCCAGCGGGACCACGAAGCCGTCGCGGTGAGCCCGGTCCTCGATGCGGTCGCGCGTGAGGCCGGCCCGCGACGGGGCCAGCCGCTCGATCTCTTCGGCGATGGCGGCCAGCGACTCGAGGCCGAGGTCGGAGCCCAGGGCCAAGGCCAGCTCGGAGGCCACCATCCAGTCGGCCCAGGCCACGCCGGGCGGGACGACCTTCTGGCCCAGCCGGGTGACCCGACCTTCGATGTTCGTGGTGGTGCCGGGCCGCTCGCCCCACATGGCCACGGGCAGCACGACGTCCGCCTGCTCCACCGATGGCGAGCGGTAGGCGTCGACGGCCACCACGAATCCGGCGCCGGAGAGGCCCCGCCGGGCCAGCCACCGGTCGGGGTGGTCGTTGAGGGGGTCGGCGCCGAGGAGCACCAGGCCGTGCAGCCGCCCCTCGGCCGCCGCGGCCAGGGCGGCGGTGGCGTCGAGGCCCCGGGAGGCGGGCACCGACCCCCAGGCCTCGGCGAAGCGCGGGCCGCCGTCGGCGAGCGTGGTCGCCCCCGGCAGCACCCCGGGGGCGAGCCCCAGCTCGAGGGCGCCGTGCACGTTCCCGCGCCGCAGCGCAGGCAGGAACGTGGCCTCCGGGCGGGCCTCGTGGAGGGCCAGGGCGGCCTGCACCGTGTGCTCGGCCGACTCGGCCATCGAGCCCCGGCCCAGCACCACCACCGTCGAGCGCTGCGGGTCGAGGAGGCGGCGGGCCTCCTGCAGGAGCTCGGCGGGCACGCCCGCGACCGACTCGGCGGGGTCGGTGTCGGCGAGCAGGGCCGAGACGGCGGCGGGCGCCCCGCCGGGCTGGTGGCGCAGGCTGACCGCCGCGTCGGCGGTGAGCCCGGTGGGCTTCGGGGACAGCTCGACGATGGCGATGCCGTTCTCCCTGGCGGCGGCGAGCAGCCGGAGGTGGAGGACCGGCAGCTCCTCCTTCAGGTCGGGCCCGAGGAGGACGAGGGTGTCGGCCCAGGCCGCGTCGTCGATGGTGGCCCGGGGCAGGCCCAGGACGACTTCGGCCGGCAGGCCGTCGCCCAGCTGGCAGTCGACGTTGTCGGTGCCCAGCACGCCCTTGGCCAGCTTGGCCCAGGCGTAGGCGTCCTCGTCGGCCAGCCGGGCCCCTCCCACCACCGCGATGGTCTCGGCGCCGTGCAGGTCGCGGGCGCCGAGCAGGCCGGCGGCCGCGGCCTCCAGCGCCTCGCCCCACGTTGCTTCGACCAGCTGGCCGTCGCGCCGCACCAGCGGGGTCTTCAGCCGGTTCTCGGAGTTGACGGCGCCGACCGAGAAGCGGCCCTTGTCGCACAGCCAGCCGTGGTTCACCGGCTCGCTGTCGAGCCCGAGCATGCGGGTCAGCTGGTTCGACGTGGACTGCAGGGCCACGCGGCAGCCAAAGGCGCAGACGGTGCACGTGCTCTCGACCTGGTCGAGGTCCCACGGGCGGGCCTTGAAGCGGTAGGGGCTCGAGGTGAGGGCGCCCACCGGGCAGATCTGCACGGTGTTGCCCGAGAAGTACGAGGCGAAGGGGTGGTCCGGGAAGACGTTGATCTGCGAGCCGTTGCCGCGGTCGATGATCTGGATGAACGGGTCGCCGGCGACCTCGTCGGCGAAGCGGGTGCAGCGGGCGCACATGATGCACCGCTCCCGGTCGAGCAGGACCAGGTCGCTGATCGGTATCGGCTTCTCGAAGTGGCGCTTCTCCTCGAGCATCCGGGTCTCGCCCGGGCCGAAGGCCAGGGTGTGGTCCTGCAGCGGGCACTCACCGCCCTGGTCGCAGACCGGACAGTCGAGGGGGTGGTTGATCAGGAGGAACTCGAGGATGCCGTCCTGGGCCTTCTTCACCCGGGGGCTCTGGGTGTTCACCTCCATGTCCGGGGCGACCGGCATGTAGCAGGCGGGGATCAGGCCCCAGCCCCGGGGCCCCTTGATGTCGACCACGCACATGCGGCACATGCCGACGGCCTTCATGCGCGGGTGCCAGCAGAAGCGGGGGATGTAGGTGCCGCCCCGCTCGGCGGCGGCGATGACCATCTCGCCCTTGCGGGCCTCGACCTCGCGGCCGTCGACGTTGATCGAGAACGTCTCGACCTCCGGCTTGGTCGGCATCAGCCGCCCATCCTTACCGCGCCGACCGCCTCGGGCGGTGGGCCGCCGCCCGCTCCCGACTCGATGCGGCGCTCGAACTCCTCGGGGAACATCGTCAGCGCGCTCATGATCGGCATGGCCGCCGAAGGCCCGAGGAAGCAGATGGTGGTCATGGCGTAGGGGAAGCCGAGCCCCGGGGCGATGTTGTCGCACACGTCGCGCAGCAGGTCGAGGTCCTCCCGCCGCCCGTGGCCGTCGACGATCCGCTTCATGATCTTGTCGAGCCACGAGGTGCCCTCGCGGCAGGGGGTGCACTTGCCGCAGGACTCCCGGGCGAAGAAGCGGGCCAGCCGCCACGCCGCCCGCACCACGTCGGTCGTCTCGTCCATCACCACGATCGAGCCCGAGCCCAGCATCGAGCCGCCGCCGCCCGGCAGGATGCCGTTCGACTTGCCCACCTCGTCCTGCCCCAGTGCGAGGTCGAGGTGCTGCGGGCCGAACCAGGGGGCGCTGGCCCCGCCCGGCACGATGCACTTCAGCTCGCGGTCGTCCCTGATGCCGCCGCCGAGGCCCTCGTCGTAGATGAGGCCCCGGAAGGTGGTCTTCACCATCTCGACCTCGTAGTTGCCCGGGTTCTTCACGTGGCCGGACAGGGCGAAGATCCGGGTGCCGGTGCTGCGGCCGGCGCCGAGGGCGGCGTAGGCGGCGCCGCCGTTCGAGACGATCCACGGCATGTTGCTGAGCGTCTCGACGTTGTTCACGATGGTGGGGTCGCCGTAGAGGCCGATGGCCGCCGGGAAGTACGGCGGCTTGATGCGGGGCATGCCACGGCGGCCCTCGAGGCTCTCGAGCAGGGCCGTCTCCTCGCCGCAGATGTAGGCGCCGGCGCCGGGCTGCACCACGATGTCGAGGCTGAAGCCCGAGCCGAAGATGTCCTCGCCCAGCGCGCCCTGGCGGTACGCGTCGTTGACGGCCTGCTGCACCCGCTCGAGACCCAGGGCGAACTCGCCCCGGAGGTAGATGAAGGCCTGGCAGGCCTGGACGGCGTAGGCGCAGATGATCGTGCCCTCGACCAGCTGGTGGGGATCGCCTTCGACCAGCATGTGGTCCTTGAAGGTGGCCGGCTCGCTCTCGTCGCCGTTGACGACCAGGTAGCGGGTGGGGGCCTTGCGCATCATCGACCACTTCTTGCCGGCCTCGAAGCCGGCCCCGCCCCGGCCCAGCAGGTTCGAGGTGAGGACCTCCGACTGGATCTGCTCGGGGGTCATCGTCAGCGCCTTGCGCAGGCCGTCGTAGCCGCCGGTGGCCAGGAAGCGCTCGATCGTGTGGCTGTCGTCGTAGGCCGCGATGCGGCTGGTGAGGATGCGGGGGGCGGCGGTGGTCGGCATCAGCTGTCCTTCTTCTCCTCGACGTCGGCGGAGCCGCCGGGCGTGGCGGCCTTGGCGCCACCCTCGGCGTCCTGGCCCTCCTGGGCCTGGCCGAGCGCCTCGGCCTTCGGCTGCTGGTCGGCCTTCTCGTCCTTGACCTGCGGGCCGGCCTCCTTGGTGCTCTGCTCCGCCTTGGCCGCGGCCTCCTCGACCTTGGCCTGGCCCGCCTTGCCGGCCTCCTCGTCGGCCTCCTTCTTGGCGTCGGCCTCCTCGGCGGCCTTCTTGGCGGCGGCCTCGCCAGCCGCCCGGTCGGCGATCTGGCCGGCGACGATCCGGCGCTCCTCGGCGATGCGCTCGGGCGAGACCCGCAGGCCGCCGTCCCGGCGGACGCGGACGAGGGTGCCGTGCGGCGGGACCTGGTCCTTCAGCCGATCGCCGGCCAGGTCATCGACCAGCTGGTCGAAGCCTTCGTCGGTGAGCGGGCCGAAGTAGCGGTAGTTCACCTGGGCGCACGGCGCGAAGTTGCAGTGCGCGACGCACTCGACCTCCTCGAGCGTGAACAGGCCGTCGGGGGTGGTGGCCCCGTGCTTCACGCCGAGCCGCTGCTCCGCGTGGTGCAGCAGCTCCTCGGCGCCGTCGAGCAGGCAGGCGATGTTCGTGCAGATGCCGATCACGTACCGGCCGACGGGCTCGACGTGGTACATGTCGTAGAAGCTGGCCACCGAGAGCACCTCGGCCGGCATCAGGTCGACCAGCTCGGCGAGGTGCTCCATGCCGTCCTCGGTGAGGTGGCCGTCCTGCTCCTGGAGCAGGTGCAGGAGCGGCAGCAGGGCGCTGCGGCGCTGCGGGTAGAGGGCCATCAGGTCGGTGGCCCGCTTCTCGAACTCGGGCGCCAGCCTGCTCATGGCGCGCTCATCTGTCGACCTCGCCCATGACGGGGTCGATCGAGCTGATGACGGCCACCGCGTCGGCGATCAGGCCCCCTCGCAGCATGACCGGCAGGCTCTGCAGGTTGACGAAGCTGGGGCCGCGGATGTGCATGCGGTATGGCTTCGAGCCGCCGTCGGCCACCAGGTAGCACCCCAGCTCGCCGCGAGGCGACTCGACGGCCACGTAGGTCTCGCCCTCGGGCACCTTGAAGCCCTCGGTGAAGAGCTTGAAGTGGTGGATCAGGGCCTCCATCGACTCGTCGATGCGGCTGCGGGGCGGCGGGGTGACCTTCTTGTCCTGCACCCGGTAGTCGCCCTTGGGCATCAGGTCGACGATCTGCTCGACGATGCGCAGGCTCTGGCGGATCTCCTCGAGGCGGATGGCGTAGCGGTCGAAGGCGTCGCCGTAGGTGCCGACCACCACGTCGAAGTCGACCTGGTCGTAGGCCAGGTAGGGCTGGTCGCGCCGGAGGTCCCAGTCGACGCCGGTCGAGCGCAGCAGCGTCCCCGAGGCCGACAGGGCGATGGCCTGCTCGGGCGTGATGACACCGACCCCCTGGGTGCGATCGGTGAAGATCGGCTGGCCCGTGAGCAGGATGTCGTACTCGTCGAGCCGAGGCGGGATGGCCCGGCACAGCTCGAGGACGTCGGCCTGCCACCCGGCCGGGAGGTCGGCGGCCGTCCCGCCCGGCCGGATGAAGTTGTGGTTCATCCGCAGGCCGGTGACCTTCTCGAAGAAGGCCAGCACCAGCTCGCGCTCGCGCCAGCCGTAGATCATCATCGACACCGCGCCCAGGTCCATGCCGTTGGTGGCCATGAAGAGCAGGTGGCTGGAGACCCGGTTCAGCTCGAGCAGCAGCATGCGGATCCAGACGGCCCGGGGCGGCAGCTCGACCCCGAGCAGCTCCTCGACGGCCATGCTGAACACGGCCTCGTTCGAGAACGGCGCCAGGTAGTCCATCCGGGTCACGTTCGTGCTGCCCTGGATGTACATGAGGTCCTCGGCGGTGCGCTCCATCCCGGTGTGCAGGTAGCCCATCACCGCCTTGGTGCGCAGGACCGTCTCGCCGTCCAGCTCGAGCATGAGGCGCAGCACGCCGTGGGTGCTGGGGTGCTGGGGCCCCATGTTGATGATCATCGTCTCGTCCTCGCCGACCTCGGCGACGAGGTCACCGGCGTCGACGCTGACGCCCTCGGGCAGGCGGAGGGCGGCGCCGGTCTCCCGGAGCAACTCGAGCGGGTCGGTCTCGGCTCGCCCGTGCATCTCCTGGGCATCGTCGAAGGTGCCGGCGACCGCGGTGCCCTCGGCCTTGGAGGGGTCGTCCCGGATGTCGGTGGGCTCGCTCGAGGTGGTGGCCACGACTCCTCCTTACCGGCTGCTCGGCGCGGCGCGGAACTGGACGGGCACCCGCCCGGGGGTCACGTCCTTGCGCAGGGGGTGGCCCTCCCAGTCGTCGGGGAGGAGGATGCGGCTCAGGTCGGGGTGGCCGGTGAACACCACGCCGAAGAGGTCGTAGGCCTCGCGCTCCATGGCCTCGGTGCCGGGCCAGAGGTGGAAGGCGGACGGCAGGCGGGTGTCGGCCTCCGGGACCTGGCACCGCACTCGCAGGTGGCGGTGCCCGGCCAGGTCGCGGACGGTGACCACCACCTCGAAGCGCTGAGGCTCGATGCCGTCGGGAAGGGTGCGGCCGGCGTTCGTCAGCTGGTCGACGGCGCACAGGTCGGCGCAGAACCGGAACCCCTCGTCGTGCAGGGCCTGGAGCAGGCCGGCGTAGCGGGCGACGTCGGTGTGGACCACGGTGGTCCCCCGCACCTCGACGGCGGGCAGGCCGTGCACGGTGAGCGGCTCGGTGTCGTCGTGGCCAGCCGCCTCGTCCCGGCGCTCGTGCCCGGCGCTCACCGGCGCCCCTTGCCCGCCGGAGGGTCGAGCAGCTTCACGGCGGCGTCACCTTCGGCCCGGGCCCGGGGTGCGGCCGGCGGCGACAGCTGGATCCCGGCGCCGGCACCCGTGGCCGCCCGCCGCTGCACGATCTCGCCGCTCTGGATCTTGGCGTGGAGCGTGATGATCGAGTGCAGGAGCGTCTCGGGGCCCGGAGGGCAGCCCGGCGCGTACACGTCGACGGGGACGATCTGGTCGACCCCCTGGACGATCGCGTAGTTGTTGAACATCCCGCCCGAGCTGGCGCAGACGCCCATGGAGATGACCCACTTCGGCTCCATCATCTGGTCGTACACCTGCCGCAGCACCGGCGCCATCTTCTGGCTGACCCGGCCGGCGACGATCATCAGGTCGGCCTGGCGGGGCGAGGCCCGGAAGACCTCCATGCCGAACCGGCCGAGGTCGAAGTTGGCGGCTCCGGTCGCCATCATCTCGATTGCGCAGCACGCCAGCCCGAAGGTGGACGGCCACATGCTGCGGGCCCTCGACCAGTTGACGACGTTCTCGAGGTTGCCGGTGAGGAAGTTGTGGTTCAGCTGCTCGATGCCCACGGGCGGAGGCTAGCGCCCTGACCGCAGAGGTCGGCGCTCTGCGAGACCATCCACTTCCCCAACCGGTGGTCCAGCGCGCTACCTGGATCCTCGCCCTCTGCTGGGCCGGACGTTGGCCGAGGGCAAGCTTGTCCAGCACTCCGGTGATCGACCGGCAGGGCTGCTGGTCGTGGGCAGGTTGCGGAGCGGGACCCTGCCGGTCGTCCTGCCGGGCGCGCGGGTCCGCCGCCTCACGCGTGCAGCTCGACCGGCTCTCGGGTTTCGGGGTCCACGACGGTGCACCGGTAGGGGGCCACCTCGGGCACCTCCGGGGCCACGGTCGGCAGCCGCCCGGTCTGCGGGTCGAAGAAGTGCTCCGGGCCGAGCGCCTCGATCACCGCCGCCTCCTCCGGGCACCACCGGTCGTCGGTCCAGGCCAGCAGGTCCTCCGTCGTCGACAGGACCCAGCGGCCCGTCCGGTGCCGCTGGGCTATGGACCCCGGCAGCGACCCCAGCCGGTCCTCGCCGAACATCGCCACCAGCTCCTCGCCCAGCACCATCCGGTGGGCCACCCCCGCAAGCCCCCGGTACAGCCCGTAGCGGACGTCGCCCGTCGGGGGGGCTGCGTGGACCGCCTCGATGTGCCGGTACACGCGCGACTCCCAGCCGGCCGGGTCGATCACGTCGCCCTGGTGGGACACCACGGCCAAGGGGGCACTGAGCAGCACCGACAGGTCGGCCAGCAGCTCGACGAAACCGTCGGTCAGGGACGGGTCGAGCTCCCAGGTGAACGACAGCCCGCCCTGCACCGGGCCCGCCCGGTTGTTGGCGCCGATCACCATCGTGTTCCTCGGCCGAGTGGCCGGCCCCTTGGCCACCACCCCGAAGGGTCCGTGCTGGTAGGCCGCAAAGGCGTCGACCACCGCCTCGGCCGTGCCCACAGCCGGCACCGTCCGGCCCCCGTCGTCCAGCTTGATGAACACCACGTGAGGCCTTTCGTTGGCCAGGACCCGCTCGATCACCGGGACCAGCACCGACCGGTGCGGGACCCCGGGCAGCAGCTCGAGGAGGGCGTGGAGCCGCAGCCGGGGTTCGGTCACGCCGGCCGCACCTCGATGACGGTGATGGCGACGTCCCTCCCGGCATCATCGATGAGGTCCTGGAACGACGGGCTGATCATGTCCTGGTTGGAGATGTAGAGGTCGAACCTGGGCGTCTGACCCGGGTTGTCGATCGCCCACTGCTCCAGGTAACGGATCTGGTCGCCGGCGTTGCCGTTCGGCGGGAGCGGGGTGGTCTCGCAGCGCTTGACCGCAGCGAGCTTCCCCCCTTTGGCCACGACTCGAACGACCCGTGTTGGCAGGCCGTGGAGGCACTGGACCCGGGCGGTCGCCTCATCCGTTCAGCTCGACCGGCTCTCGGGTGGTGGGGTCCACGACGGTGCACCGGTAGGGGGCCACCTCGGGCACCTCCGGGGCCACGGTCGGCAGCCGCCCGGTCTGCGGGTCGAAGAAGTGCTCCGGGCCGAGCGCCTCGATCACCGCCGCCTCCTCCGGGCACCACCGGTCGTCGGTCCAGGCCAGCAGGTCCTCCGTCGTCGACAGGACCCAGCGGCCCGTCCGGTGCCGCTGGGCTATGGACCCCGGCAGCGACCCCAGCCGGTCCTCGCCGAACATGGCCACCAGCTCCTCGCCCAGCACCATCCGGTGGGCCACCCCCGACAACCCCCGGTACAGGCCGTATCGCCCGTCGCCCTGCGGGTCGGCCCGGATCGCCTTGGTGTGCGCTTTCACCCGCGCGCTCCAGCCGACGGGGTCCAGCACCCCGCCCCGGTGGGACAGCACGGCCAGGGGGGCGCAGAGCAGGACCGACAGATCAGCCAGCAGGTCGACGAGCCCCTCGGTGAGGGACGGGTCGAGCTCCCAGTTGAACGACAACCCGCCCTGGACCGGGCCCGCCCACTCCTCGGGTGTGATCACCATCGTGTTCCTCCGCCCGGTCGCCGGACCCTTGGCCACGACCCCGAACGCCCCATGCTGGTAGGCCTCAAAGGCATCGACCACGTACTCGGCCGTGCCCTCCGCCGGCACCTTCTGGCCTCCGTCCTCGAGGCTGGTGAACACCACCGGGGGCCGCTCGTTGGCCAGCACCCGCTCGACCACCGGGACCAGCACCGACCGGTGCGGCAGCCCTGGCAGCAGCCGGAGGAGGGCGTGGAGCCGCACCCGCTGAGTGGTCACGCCGGCCGAATCTCCGTGACGGTGATGTCGACCTTCTCACCAGCTTCATCGATGAGGTCCTGGAACGAGTCGCTGATCATGTCCTGATTCGAGATGTACAGGTCGAACTTGGGGGTCTGGCCCGGATTGTCGCGTGCCCACTGCTGCAGGTAGCGGATCTGGTCGCCGGCGTTGCTTGACGGCTGGAGTGGGGTGGTCTCGTAGCGCTTGACCTCTGCGAAGTGCAGCGGCGCCTTTTTGGGGACGGCGTCGGGGATGAACTGGGGGGTGCCGCCGGGCGGGAAGGCCTCGTTGTTCTTCGTCAGGTTGTAGGCGTTCCGCACCTGGGTCTCGTAGGCGTTGCCGTCGTTCGACATCCGCCGGGCCCCGATGTCCTGCGGCAGTGAGGCGGGGTCGTCGGTGCCGGTGTAGCGGCTCCAGGCGTCCTCGACGTCGGCCCGGGTGATGCCCTCGAGGTCGGGGGCGCCGGTGAGGGCGTCGTCGATGGCGTCCGGGGACGGCGGGGCGTCGCAGCGGTTGTGGACGGCGAGGGCGTGGGGGCCGGCGAGCACGGCGAAGGTGTGGTCGACGGCGACGGTGAGCTCCCACACCCGGGTGGGACCGGACGGCCACACCGAGACCGAGTCGACGCTGACCGGGCCGGCCGGGGTGGTGAGCCGCTCGCCCGGTGCGAGCCGGTCGGCCTCGGTGAACCGGCTGCGGGTGCCGCTCCAGAACCGGTGGTGGTCGGTGGACGAGACCGCCGACCCGTCGGCCAGCCGCACGGTGGCCATCTCGTCGGTGTCCAGGTACGACCACTGGGCCAGCACCGGCCGCGGCGCCCACGTCCCGCCGCCGGAGTCGAAGGCGAGCACGAGGTCGCCGGGGTGGACCGCCTCGATCGGCCGCCGGTCCCCGTCGGCCAGCAGGACGAGGGTCCCGCTCGGGAACGACGAGACCGGGCAGGCGGTCCCGCCGTTGTCGTCTCCGTCCCTGCCGTCGCCGCCGTCGCCGTCCCGGCGGCGGAGCCAGTCGGCGACTCGGCGCATGAAGCTGGTGACGTCGCCGAACGCCTTGGTGAACCGGGCGCCCGCCGCCGCGCCGCCGGTGAGGATGCCGACGGCCAGCTCGCACCCGATCTTGCCCGCCCACTCCGCCGGGTTGCGGTCCAGCAGGTCCAGCTCGAACGTCTCGTCGAGGAACTCCCTCGCGAACCCCGGTGCGTCGGTCTTGATCGCCTCGAACATCGAGCGCGCCAGGTTCAGCTTCTCCTCGATGAAGCCCTGGGTGTCGGTGATGAGCTGGCCCATCTCGGCGAAGACCTTCTGGATGCTGCCGAGCACGTCACCGACGAACCGGGCACAGCCCTTGAGGAAGTCCATCACCATCTGCAGCGCGTCCTTCACCGGCTCGGGCAGCGCCGCCCACGCCGCGTCGGCGGCGAGGTCGGTGAACCCGTCCACGATGTCGGAGGGCGAGCAGTCGAACGGCGTGTCCCACGAGCAGTCGTCATCGTCGGCGGGCTGGGACGACTCCGGCAGCGGCGGCGCCGGCACCGCCGGGTCGGCGCCCCGCCGCCCGTCGGTGAGATAGGTCTGCACCTCGCCGACCACCAGCTCGTAGCGGTTCGGCTCGCCCCGCTGGACCAGCGTCCCCTTGCCGCCGATGGTCGACGTCCACGAGATGGCGTACTCGATGCTGACCGCCATGCTCACCGGCTGCACGTCGCTGGTCCGCTGGAACTCCCGGCCGCACGGTGCCGGTCCCGGCGCTCCCGGCGAGTACTGCACGCCCGGGCCGTCGCACACGCGCACCACGCCGTCACTGAACTCGAACACCATCTTGGACGGCGTCGCCGTCGCGGTCACGTCCACGTCGCCCGCCCCGGCCGTCGCCGTGAGCGGCACCCACGTCGCCGGGTCGACGGCCAGCCACATCTCCAGCCCGATCACCTGCACCCCGAGCACCGAAGGGGAGGTCCTCGGCCCCGGCCGGTACAGCAGCGGCTTCAGGTCGTCCACCGCGCTCGACAGGGCCGAACGCTCCTCCGCCGCCGCCTCGGGCCTCAGCTCGAGCACCGGTTCCTTGGTCACGGACACCCGGCGGTCGTCGGTGGCCGGATTCCCGTCGTCGACCTGCTCGACGCACACCGCCACCCGGTACCGGTGCGCCCGAGGCGCAGAGTCCAGGACCCGCCCCGTGTCCGCCTCGAGCCGGCGGGCCGCTTCGTCCGACCCGTTGGAGAAGACCTCGCCGACCACGCCCGAGCTCACCCCGTCGCCGTTGGCGTCACACGCCGCCGGCTCCGCCGCCGCGGCCGGACGGGCCACCGGGACGCCGGCGACCACCGGGGCCAGGACCAGAAGGGCCACGACCAGGCGCAGCAGGCGGGGTGAGGTCGAGAGGCGGGAAGGGCTCAGCACGACGACCTCAGCTCCTCGGAGACCTGGGTGACGGCGACGGGCGGCCCGTCGGGGCCGACGCGCACGGCGTAGTCGAGGCGGCTGCGGCTGCCCGGCGGCAGGATCTCCCGACGGCCCCCGCCAGCGGCCTGCTGGACGGCGAGGCCCTGCGGGTAGGTGAGGCAGGCCGAGGCGACGACCACGATGCCCACCATCCGGGGGTCGAGCCCGCGCACCGTGACCGCCACCTCCTGGGGCGAGGTGATGACGAGCCCCCTGGACGCCTGCTCGACGAGCGAGCCCTGCAGCTCGGCCTGGAGCCGGCCGTCGGTCACGGCATCGAGGCCAGCCGGGAACCCGGCCCCCGGGCGGCGCCGGGCGGCAGCGAACTCGGTGAGGACCGTGCGCATGGTCCGCTCGGCATCGCGCCCCATCGCCGGGGTCGTGCAGCCGTAGCCCGGAGCGCCGATCGAACCGTCGTGGGGCACCTCGAGGCTGACCGCCTGGTAGCGCCGCCCGTGGTTCGCCACCGTCACGACGCGGGTGGCGTAGGTGGTGACGGTCTGCCCGGTGACGAAGGTGCGCAGGTCCGTCGTGCAGTCGCGGATGGTGGCCCGGGCGCCGTCGACCTCCACGTCGGCCCGGCCGGCGGCGGTGACGGCCTCAACGACCCGCTGGAAGCCCTGGCCTTGGGCCAGGTTCGCCCTGCGCTGCGCCTCGACCGTGGCCACCACCGCAGGCACGGCCAGCTCGGCCAGGCCCGACCCCCCCGCCTCGGCATCGCTGGCCACCAGGTGCCGGTCGGCGGCCGCCAGCACCTCGAAGTAGAACGAGCGGATCGATCGGGCCAGGTCCGGCTCGTTCGCCGGGAACGGGTCGCGGAGGTCGGCTCCCGACCGGGGAGCCACCGTCGTGCCCCGGGCCGGGGCGGTGAGGTCGCTGCGATCACGCCCACAGCCCATCGCTCCGACGACGGTGACGAGCGCGAACACGATCCCGACAGACCCGCGCCGCACCGCCACTCCTCGAGTATGACCGTCGGCGAGGCACCTTGTGCCGTTTGACGTTTCGGTCAGGCGCCGCGGGCGGCGGCGACCCGAGCGGCGCTGCTGTTCGGGGCGGATCTCAGCCCGGCGTGTGCGTTCCGCGGTGCCGGCTCAGGCGGCCCGGTCGCCCCGGCTCACCTTGCGCACCGTCGACCGGCTGGTGCGGCCCTCGGCCACGGCGGCCGGGGCCACCGACCGGTTGGCCTTGGCCGGGCCCCAGTCGAGGGCTCCGTTGGAGAGCAGGTACCCGAACGACACGACCACGGCCAGGGCGAAGATCACCATCTCGACGAGGCCGAACACGTCGAGCCGGTCGAAGATCACGGCCCACGGGTAGAGGAAGATGATCTCGATGTCGAAGATGATGAAGATCATTGCGATGAGGTAGAAGCGCACCGGGAAGCGTTCGGCCGGTTCGTGCGACGGCACGATGCCGCACTCGTACGGCGCCTCCTTGGCCCGGGTGGGCCGCTTGGTGGCCAGGAGGCCGGGGAGGAAGGCGCCGGCCGCCGCGAACACCATGCCGAGCACCAGCATGATGGCCACGGGGAGGAAGCCGTCCACGGCTCGGGACCCTAGGCGCGGGCGGGGGCGGCGCGCAGCCCCCGCCCGCCTTGCGGGCCAGGATCTCCTTGTCGCGCTGGTGCAGCGACCAGGTGGTCACGGCGAACACGACGAGCCAGAACAGCATGAACATCGCCGGCGGGAAGCGCAGGGACCCGCGGTCGCGCACCATGACCAGGGTCTGCGGCGGCTGCGACAGGTCGGGCCGAGGCTCCTCGGTGAGGTCTTCCTCGTTCAGCTTCGGCGCCGTCTTCTGGACGGTGATGACGACGCGGTTGGCCGGCGCCCGGAACCAGCCGACCGGGTTGTACCAGGGGCCTTGCTTGTAGAAGCGGTGGTTGCGGATGCGGAACCAGATGCCGGCCTCACGGCCACCCTGCTGGTAGGCGGCCACCTGCACGTAGTCGCCCGGCGAACCGTACGGCGGGGCGAACTTCGGCGGCTTCTTCTCCTCGCCCTCGGGCGCCTCGGAGGTGTCGGGGGCCAGCATCTTGTCGGCGGCGGCCGTGGCGTCACCTCGGACCGGGTCGCCGGGGGGCAGCTCGCGCCAGCCGTTGGAGGGCGGCTCGCCCAGCCGGGCGGGCAGGCCCTCGGTGCCCCCGCCGAGGGCGGCGCCCGGCGGTCCGATGGCGATCTCGGCTGCCTTCCACGACGGCTGGCGGCCGACCAGGCCGCCGGCGTTGAGGGTCCAGAGGAGCCCGAGCATGGCGCAGAAGCCGGACAGCCCGGCGACGGCGACGAGGAACCCCATGCGGGCACCGACGTTCGTGCCCATGATGAGGAACACGCTGCCCGGCAAGACGATGATGGCCGCCAGGACGATGACGATCCCCCGGACCTGGGGGTCCCACGAGAACTCGGCGAGCAGCGACGCGACGGTGGCGAGGCCCACGGCTACAGCGACCGCTCGTAGGCGATGATGGCGACGATGTCCTCGTCGCTGAGGACCTGGCCGAAGTACGGCATGCCGCCGCCGGCGTCGTGGCCGATGCCGCCCTCACCGTACGGCTCGCCGTACTGGGCGCTCTCCTTGATGAACTCGGTCATCTCCTGGACGTCCGGGAATTGGCGGACGGTGGCGCCGCCGCGCAGGCTGGGGCCGTAGCGGCCGCCGCCGGCGACCTCGGGCCGGTCGAAGCTGAAGCCCCGGGTGTGGCAGCGGGCACAGTTGCCGTTGAACAGGCTCTCGCCGTCGACCACCGGCTGGCCGTTGGCGTCGAGCTTGCCCATCTTGCGGGCCTCGCCCTCGGCGTTCTGGCGGGCCTGCGCCTTCGCGCCCTCCAGGCTGATCTTGAGGCCGTGGTCCTCGACCGGCGTCTGCATGTACTGGACGAGGTCCTCGATCTGCTGGTCGTTCATGGGGCCGCCGCCCTTGATGCCCCACGCGGGCATCGGGGTGCCCGCCCGGCCGAAGACGAGGATCGAGCGGATCTGTTCGGTGGAGTAACGGTAGGCGACGGTGTTGACCGCCGGCGCCGCCCACGTGACCTGCTCGGTGCGGCCCAGGAAGTCGGTGATGACGTACTTGGTGACACCGCCGCCGCCATCGGCGCCGTGGCAGGTGGCGCAGCCGAAGTGGGCCCCGTGCTCGGGCGAGTCGGTGGGCTGGAACAGCGAGTGACCCCGCTTCACCGCCCGGTTGTCGAAGCCCTTGATGGCGTTGGTCTGCCGGCCGGCCTCCATCACCCAGTACGCGGGGAGGCCGACGGCGCTGAACGCGGTGAGGAGGAGGGCGACGCCGAGGGCGGAGTCGAGCTTCTTGGTCTCGAGCTTGTCGTCGTCGAAGTAGGGCTTGCGGTTCGGGGCCAGCTCGATCTCGGAGCCGGGGGGCGCCCCCGCCTTCATGAGGTGGGTGATGAGGTAGCCGAGCCAGCCGAGGACCAGCACGGCCCCGATGACCACGCCGAGCTTCTGCTGGGTGGAGAACGCGGCCAGGACCATGGTCATGGCTGCACCGCGAGGATGGACCGACCATCAGGCACAGTGGGGCCCCTCGATCTGCTGGCCGGTGGTGTCGGTGCCGATGGGCGGGCCGGTGATCACGGTGGCCGTGTCGACGACCACGTCGCCGCCGTCGATTGCGATGGCGAAGTGGTCGCAGCCCCGAGGTGCCGGACCCCCCTTCTTCTCGCCGACCCGGTTGTACTGCGAGCCGTGGCACGGGCACTCGAACCACTGCGAGCTGGCGCACCAGGGCACCCGGCAGCCGAGGTGGACGCACTTCTGGTAGATGGCGATGACGCCGGCCTCGAAGCCCGGGATGAGCGCCGCGTACGAGGCGACGTTCTTCGCCTTCGCCACCGCGTCCTTCGGGTACGGATTCAGGTAGAAGCGACCCTCCGGGTTGTAGACCGGCTCCTTGGTCTCTTCAATCTCGGCCAGGGCGTCGGCCACCGGGCCCACGACGATCTTCGAGCCGAAGCCGCCCTTCAGCGTGGGCCACAGGAAAGCGATGCAGGCGGCGCCGAAGCCGGACAGCGCGAAGGCGAACATGCCCCCGACGCTGCGGTTCAGGAACTGCCGGCGGGTCACGCCAAAGGCGTCCTCGTCGAGCGGCTCGCGCAGGGCGACCGGGGCGGGGGCGGCCGGGGCCAACGCCCCTCCCCGGCGGGCCAGCGCCGCGCTCCGCTCGACCTCGCGGCCGCTGGTGACGTGCTCGTCGTCGGCGATCTCGCCCATGGCCGGGTTGCGCTTGTCCCGCTTGACCGTCTCCCGGCTCACGTGGCCGGTGGCCCGCTCACGGTCGCGCCGGGCGAAGGTGACGGCGAGGAACACGATGACCAGCACGGCCACCGCAACGACCGCTACGACGAAGAGCACCTGCTGAGCCCCTTAAAGGTCGAAGATCTCGTGGACGCCCTGACGCCACGGGAGGATGTAGTTGAAGCCCTCGCCTCGGAAGAACGATCCGATGATCACGAGCACGGCCCAGAACATGATGAAGAAGGTGAACAGGGCGATGGCGAACTTCCGGTCCTCCGGCTTGTTCGACGGGTTCTTGTCGATGTAGCCCGCCACCGCCAGCCCGGCCAGCCCGACGCCCGGGATGGCCACGCCGGCCACCATCGGGTGGAACATCTTGAGCAGCTCCTGCAGCCCGAGGAAGTACCAGGGCGCCTTGGAGGGGTTCGGGGTCAGGTTGTAGTTGGCCGCCCCGAGGAGCGGGGCGTTGACGAAGGTCGAGAACACGAGAAGGAACGCGGTCATGGCCAGCACGGCGCAGAACTCGACGAGCAGCAGGTGGGGCCAGACGTGGACCTTGTCGGTGGGGACGGCCTTGACGTCCTGGATCGAGCCCGCCTTGACGACGGTGAGCAGCCGCTGGGTGTGGCCGGTGGCCCCGACGCTGGGCGGCGGGGCGGCCGGACGGGTGGCCTCGGCGGTCGCGGGCCGCTCGGCGGTGGCGACCGACGACCCGCCCTCCTTGGGCGCGGCTTCCTCCTCGGCGCCGCCGCCGCTCTTCTTGGCCAGCGCCGCGTCACGGGCCGCCTGGGCTCGCTTCAGCAGGTGCTCGGGGATCTCAGCCATGGGTGCAGCTCCTCACGATCACAGGGGGCCCGAGATCCCGCCGTCCTTGCGGACACGCCAGAAGTGGACCGCCATGAAGATGACGATGACGAACGGGAACATCAGCACGTGCAGGACGTACCATCGCAGCAGGGTTTCCGGGCCGATCTCGACACCGCCGAGCAGGACGAAGCGGACCTGTGAGCCCACCACTGGTGAGTACCCGATCATGTTGGTGCCCACGGTCACCGCCCAGAGGGCCAGCTGGTCCCACGGCAGCAGGTAGCCGGTGAACGACAGCAGCAGCGTGAGGGTCAGCAGGATGACCCCGATCACCCAGTTGAACTCTCGGGGCGCCTTGTAGGCACCGTGGTAGAAGACCCGTGCCATGTGCAGGAACACGCTGATCACCATCAGGTGCGCACCCCACCGGTGCATGTTCCGCACGAGGAGCCCGAAGGTGACCGACGTGTGCAGCGATTTGATGTCGTTCCACGCCTGCACGTCGGTCGGCCGGTAGAAGAACATCAGGAAGATGCCGGTGACGGTGAGGATGATGAAGAGGAAGAACGAGAGGCCGCCGAGGCACAGCGTGTAGCTGACCTTGACGGCGTGCCGCTTCACCTTGACGGGGTGCAGGTGGTACAGCACCGAGTTCATGACGACGTACGACCGGTTCCTGGGGCTGTCGGTGTAGCCCTTGCGGAAGATCGAGCCGGGCCGGAAGATCGAGTTCCAGACCTGGCCACCCTGCATCTTGTCCCACCTCTGGCTGAGGCGCTGCCCGGGACTGACCCTGGGCTTGTCTGCGAGTCGCTTCGCCATCGAGCCGTAGTCTCCTAGAACCGCATGCCGTAGCCGTAGCCGTGCTTGTTGTCGCGCCCGTGGGGGTCGCCCTCCCGGGCTGCGACCCCGACCTTGCCCATGATGATGACCCCGGTCGGGCACCGGTCGACGCACAGGCCGCACCGGGTGCAGACGTCTTCGTCGACCACGAAGATCACGTGGTCGTCCGGATCCTCACCGGGCTGCTCGGTGTTGTCGGCCTCGGCGACGGTCCCGGCCGACAGCATGTGGATGCACTTCCACGGGCAGATGTCGACGCAGCCCTCGCACATGATGCACTCGGCCTGGTCGATGTGGAGGAACTGCTTCGGCTTGACCGCCCTGGTCAGGGCCGACGAGTCGATCTCGGTGAGCGTGTACTCGCCGGGGAAGAGCGGGAGCGGAGGGTTGGCGTCGGTCTTGGCCATGGCTACGCCTGCGCCTTCTGGAGGGGGCGCCCGTAGGCGCTGGTGGTCAGAGCCTCGCGCTCGGCCCGCTGCTTGGCCACCTTGCCCCGCTTCTGCCAGAACGACCAGAGCACGAGCTGGGCGGCCAACATCGCGATGTAGATGGTCGAGCCGATGACGTCACGGATGTGCTCGGCGTTGAGCAGGATCCGGCCCCGGCCGAAGAAGGTGATGCCCCTGGGCCACAGCACGCCCTCGTTGACCGGGATGAACCAGAGCGCCTTGCCCTCCTTCCCGTCCCAGATGGCCCCCAGGGGCCCCATGGGGATGCCCACCTTGTCCTTCCGCCAGGCCAGGCCGGTGTCGGCCCAGTCGAGCCAGTAGTGGGGGATCAGGCCGTAGGCCAGGATGAACCCGAGGAACACCCAGGCACCGGCGACAAAGGCCTCGCCCCACGTGAGCGGCTGGCCCGGCGGGCGTCGGCGGGCCATGAACAGCACGCCGGCGACGATGATGATGCCGCCGAGGATGGAGAAGACGAAAGCCGTCACGGTGGTGTGGAGTGCTCCTGGCTGCTGCTCGTGATTCCCTGCACAAAGTGTACCCCTGCGTCGGGGGATGACCCACCCGAGCGGGAAAGGTCTACCACCGGCTCCTGCGAACGGTCACATCACCGCCAGTTGGTAGGGCCCTCGCGCCCACGACTACGTTGCCAGGCCGATGGCCGAGATCCCCGAGCACCTCCTCCGGCGGTCGAAGGAGCGCCGAGCGGCCCTGTCGGGCGAGGCACCGCCCGAGGGGGAGGCGGCGCCGGCGGCGTCGGCGCCGGCGGCCAAGAGCGAGGCGGCGCCGGCGGCTGCGGCCAGCGCGCCGGCCCAGCCCGCCCTGCCCACGGTTGCGCCCCAGCCCACCCAGCCCGCCGTGGCCGACCTGCCGCCCTCCCGGGCCCGGCTGCCCTTCTGGGTGACGCCGCTGTTCGCCGCCATCCCCGTCTTCGGCTTCTTCTACATGAACGGCTACCAGCCCCGGCCCGAGCCAGGGCCCACCGACCCGCTCGTCCTCGGGGCCGAGATCTACCGGTCCTCCGGCTGCTCCGGCTGCCACGGCGGCGGCGGCGAGGGCGGCGTCGGCCCCAAGCTGTCCGAGGGCGAGTCGCTGCTGTCCTTCCCCGAGGAGCAGGACCACGTCGACTGGGTCAAGACCGGCTCGCAGCCCAAGCTCGGCCAGGCCTACAACGCCCGCGGCCGGGTGGCCGCCGGCGGCATGCCCGGCTTCGCCGGACAGCTGAGCGACGAAGAGATCGAAGCAGTCGTCCTCTACGAGCGGGAGAAGCTGTAGACGGGGGAGGGGCTCCGCCCCTCCCCCGTCGGCCCCCCTCCCGCCGCGACGCTCGCGGCCCCGCTGTTGTCGGGCGGGCGGAGCCCGCCCTCGGGCGGCCGCTCCAGCCGGCTTCGTGGTTGCGTTGCGCTGCCGCTTACGGTCGGCGGGGTGGGGAGTCTCGTGGAGCGGGTGCGCGCCGTCGCGGAGGAGGTGCTGTTCCCGTCGGCGCAGGAGACCGATGTCGCCGAGCGGGTGCCGGCGGGGCACCTCGAGGCACTGGCCGAGGCCGGGGCCTTTGGGATCGCCACGGGGCTCGAGCCGGCCGGGCGGCGGGAGGTGCACCGGATCCTTGGGGGGGGCGTGCGGGGCCACGTACTTCGTGTGGGCCCAGCACGAGGGGCCGGTGCGGCTCCTCGGTGCGTGCGAGAACGAGGGCCTCCGAGCCCGCTGGCTCGACCGGCTGCTGTCCGGCGAGGTCGTCGGCGGGACGGCGTTCGCCCACCTCCGTCGGCCGGGGCCTCCGCTGGTGCGGGCCGAGCCCGACGGCGACGGGTGGCGGCTGCACGGCGAAGCCCCCTGGGCCACGGGATGGGGCATGGCCGGGGTGTACTCGATCGGCGCCACCACCCCGTCGGGGGCCGTGCTGTGGGTCCTGCTCCCGGCCGAACGGCTGACGCCCACCCGCCCGCTCGAGCTGGCCGTGCTGCAGGCCACCGCCACCGTGCGGCTCCGCTTCGATGCGACGGCGGTGGCCGCCGACGACGTGCTGCTCCAGCTCGACCGGCCGTTCTGGGACCTCCTCGACGACTCGATCGGCAACCGCGGCAACCCGGCCGTGCAGGGTGTCGCCCTGCGGGCCGTCGACCTGCTCGAGGCCACGGGGCCAGCGGGTGGTGAGCTCGCGGCAGCCCTGCGGCCGGCGCTCGACCGGGTCATCGCCGACAACGAGGCGCTGGCCGACGCCGCCGACGTGGGCCAGGTGGACGTGCCCGCCATGGCCGCCGCCCGCGCCCGGGGGATCGATGTCACCCAGCGCCTCGCGCTCGCCTTGCTGGCCGCCGTG
Organism: Acidimicrobiales bacterium; assembly: GCA_030448245.1. Classification (GTDB taxonomy): domain Bacteria; phylum Actinomycetota; class Acidimicrobiia; order Acidimicrobiales; family JAUJNH01; genus JAUJNH01. The sequence goes on along the minus strand of JAUJNH010000002.1, from coordinate 240,525 downwards.
GGCGGGCGCGGCGTCGAGCGCAGCCACCCCGCCCAGCGCCTGGTGCGCGAGGCCGCCTTCTACGCCATCCAGGCCCAGACCGCTGAGGGCCGGGCCGCCACCTTGCGCCTCACCAGGGACCAAGGAGGTCCCGCGGGCCCGGGAGCCCGACGGTCCTGAGACTGCTCGCGAGCGACGTCGCTCCCCCGGCAGCTGTCAGCGGGACGGGGCGTAGGTCCCCAGGCTCGCGGCTGCATCGGCGAAGCGCTCGATCGTGGCGTCGATCACGTCGTCGTCGTGGGCCAGGCTCGGGAACAGCACCTCGTAGGGCCCGGGCGCCAGGGCAACGCCCCGGTCCAGCAGGACCCGGAACAGCTGGGCGTAGAGGCCGGTGCCGGCGGCGGCCTTGGCTCCGGGCCAGGCCGTGACCGGAGCACCGGCCCCCGCGAAGAGGCCGACCAGCGTGCGATAGCGGGGCACCTGCACCGGGAGGCCGGCGTGGGCGACGACCTGCTGCAGGCCGGCTTGCAGGCGGACCGCGGTTGCTTCCAGCCGTCCGTAGGCGGTGCTGTCCAGCTGGCGCAGGGCCGCAAGGCCGGCGGCCGTGGCGAGGGGGTTCCCGCTGAGCGTCCCGCCCTGGTACACGGGGCCGAGCGGGGCCACGTGCCTCATCAGGTCGGAGCTGGCGCCGAACATGCCGACGGGCAGACCGCCGCCGATGACCTTGCCGAAGCACCACAGGTCCGGGACCACCCCCGTGTCCTCGGTGGCGCCCCCGAGAGCCACCCGGAACCCGGTGATCACCTCGTCGAAGAGCAGGAGTGCGCCCGAGCGGTCACAGGCGGTGCGCAGGCCCTCGAGGAACCCGGGCGCCGGTGGGACGAGCCCCATGTTGGCGGCCACCGGCTCCACGCAGACGACGGCCACCTCCTCGGACACCTCGGGCACCTCGTTGTAGGGCACCACGAGGGTGTCAGCGACGACGGCGGCCGGCACCCCGGCTGATCCGGGCAGGCCCTGGTTGGCAACCCCGCTGCCGGCGGCGGCGAGAAGCGCGTCGGCGTGGCCGTGGTAGCAGCCGTCGAACTTCACGATCTTCGACCGACCGGTGGCGCCGCGGGCCAGCCGGATGGCGCTCATCGTCGCTTCGGTCCCGCTGCTCGTCATCCTGACCATGCCGACGCCGGGCACCCGCCGGCAGACCTCCTCGGCCAGCAGCACCTCGGCTTCGGTGGGCGCCCCGTAGGTCGTGCCCCTCGACGCCGCTTCCTGCACGGCGGCGACCACCGCGGGGTGGGCGTGGCCGAGGATGCTCGCCCCGTACGACTGGACGTAGTCGATCAGCTCACGCCCCTCGACGTCCCAGACGCACGCGCCCTCGGCCCGAGCGACGAAGTACGGCGTGCCGCCGCCGACGCTGCGGAACGACCGCACCGGCGAGTTGACCCCACCAGGCAGCACGGCCTGCGCCCGCCCCCACAGGTCTTCGTTCCTCGTCACGCCGGAAGCCTACGAGCCGCACCCACCCGGCCGGCCTGTCGGGAGCAGGCTTCGCCTGGCGCCGCCCTCCTCCCGACCGAAGCGGCGGTCAGAGCTGGTCGGCCGACAGGGCGAAGAGGTCGTCCTTGCCGGCGGTGATCGTCGGGAGGAGGCCGTGGACGGTAGGGAGGACGTGGTCGGCGAAGAAGCGGGCCGTGGCCACCTTCGCCGCCGCGAAGCCGGCGGGCGCCGACCGGGTGGCGGCCAGGGCCTCGATGCCGAGCAGCCATCCGCCCACCACCTGGCTGCACATGCGCAGGTAGGGCGTGGCGGCGGCCAGCGCCTGCACCGGGTCGGTGGCGCCGTTGGCCAGGATCCACTCGGTGGCCTGCTGCAGCACGGCGAGCCCGTCGACCAGGCGGTCGCCGATCGGGGCCAGGTCTTCGCCGGCACCCTGCAGCTCCCGGGCGGTGGCCCGCATCTGCGCCATGAGGTCGGCGACCACACGCCCCCCTCGCATCGGCAGCTTGCGGCCGACGAGGTCCATGGCCTGGATGCCGTTGGTCCCCTCGTAGATGGCGGTGATCCGGGCGTCGCGGTACAGCTGGGCCAGGCCCGTCTCCTCGACGTAGCCCATGCCGCCGAAGACCTGGATGGCCAGGCTGGTGATCTCGCTGGCCAGGTCGGTGCCCCACCCCTTGGAGAGGGGCGTCAGCAGGCCGGCCAGCTCGGCGGCAGCCGCTCGCTCGGCCGGGTCGGGGAGGTGGTGCCCGAGGTCGATCTGGCGGGCGTCGAAGTAGTGCAGGGCTCGGAGCGCCTCGATCGACGCCTTCATGGTGAGCAGCATGCGGCGGACGTCGGCGTGCTCGACGATCGGTGCCCCGGCGGAGGCGCCAGGGGGCCGCCCCTGCACGCGCTCGCGGGCGTGCTGGCGGGCCCGCTGGTACGCGGCCTCGCACAGGCCCAGGCCCTCGACGCCCACGCTCAGGCGGGCCGTGTTCATCATCGTGAACATGTAGCGCATGCCGGCGCTCTCGTCGCCGACCAGGTAGCCGACGGCGTCGTCGTACTCGAGGACGCACGTGGGGCTGGCCCGGATGCCCATCTTGTGCTCGACCGACACCACCGTGACGCCGTTGCGGGCGCCGAGGCTCCCGTCGGCCTCGACGAGGTGCTTGGGGACGAGAAAGCAGCTGATGCCCTTGGTGCCGGGCGGGGCGCCGGGGGTCCGGGCCAGGACGAGGTGGACGATGTTCTCGGCCAGGTCGTGCTCGCCGAAGGTGATGTAGATCTTGGTGCCGGTGATCCGGTAGGTGCCGTCGACCGCGGGAACCGCCCTGGTGCGCACGGCGCCGACGTCGGAGCCGGCGTCGGGCTCGGTGAGGTTCATGGTGCCGGTCCACTCGCCGCTCACCATCTTCGGCAGGTACAGCTGCTTCTGCTCCTCGCTGCCGTGGGCGAAGAGCATGTCGAGCGCCCCCTGGGTGAGCAGGGGCGCCATGGCGAAGGCCATGTTCCCGCTGTTCAGGATCTCCTGCATGGCCACGCCGACCGTCCACGGGAAGCCCCCGCCGCCGAAGCCGGCGTCGAACGGGACGGTCCCCCACCCCGCCTCGACGTACTGCGCGTAGACCTCCTTGAAGCCGTCGGCCGTCACCACCGTCGGGTCGTCCGGGTCGCCCGTCACGTGGCTGCCCTGCTCGTCACCGACCCGGTTCGTGGGCAGCACCTTGTCGACCACGAAGCGCCCGAACTCCTCGAGGACGGCCATGGTCGACTCGAGATCGGCGTGCTCGAACCCCTCGAGCTTGCTGAGCTCGTCCAGCCCCACGATGTGCTCGAGGACGAACCGGATCTCGTCCAGCGGCGGCGCGTAGTCGGCCATGCGCGGAGGTTACGCGGGGGTGGTCGTGACGCCTTGCGCCCGCCGCGCCATCTCCTTGCGCAGGCTCAGCGGCCCCGCCGACGCTCAGCCCCTGAGCAGCTCGGCGGCGTCGGCGGCCAGGTAGGTGAAGATGAGGTCGGCACCCGCCCGCTTGATCGACGTGAGGTGCTCGAGGGCGACGGCGTCGTGGTCGATCCAGCCTCGCTCGGCGGCCGCCTTCAGCATCGAGTACTCGCCGCTCACGTGGTAGGCGGCCACCGGCACGTCGACCGCGGACCGGACGTCGGCGATGACGTCGAGGTAGGCCAGCGCCGGCTTGACCATCACCACGTCGGCGCCCTCGTCGAGGTCGAGGGCCACCTCGGCCCGCGCCTCACGGCGGTTGCGGGGGTCCTGCTGGTAGCCCCGCCGGTCGCCGCCGCCGGCGATCGTCACGTCGACGGCGTCGCGGAACGGCCCGTAGAGGGCCGAGGCGTACTTGGCCGCGTAGGCCACGATCGCCACCTGCTCGTGGCCGCTGCCGTCGAGGGCCCGGCGGATGGCGGCGACCTGACCGTCCATCATCCCGGAGGGGGCGCAGACGTCGGCACCCGCCTCGGCCTGGGCCACCGCCACCCGGCCGTACAGCTCGAGCGTCCGGTCGTTGTCGGGCTGGCCGGCGGCGTCGAGCACGCCGCAGTGGCCCGAATCGGTGTACTCGTCGAGGCACAGGTCGGCCATCAGCACGAGGGCGTCACCGACCTCGTCCCGCACGTCGCGCAGCGCCACCTGCACGATCCCGTCGGTGGCGAAGGCCTGGCTGCCCTCGGCGTCCTTCGCCTCGGGCACGCCGAACAGGATCAGGCCTGGGACCCCCAGGTCGACCAGCCGGCGGGCCTCCTTGCGCAGGCTCTCCCGCGTGTGCTGCACGACCCCCGGCAGCGACCCGATGGGCTGCGGGTGGTCGATCCCCTGGCGGACAAAGGCGGGGAGGACGAGGTCGTCGACCCCGAGCCGCGTCTCGGCCACCAGCCGGCGCAGCGCCGGCGTCCGCCGCAACCGCCGCAGGCGCCGCTCCGGAAAGGCCATGACCACCAGGCTAAGCCGCCTTCACCTTTCCACCCGGACGGCCATCCCCTGCGCCGGTGGTGCCGCGGCGACCGGCCTTCCACGTCCGACAACGACCGCTTCTCAGGCTGGATGCCCTCGGGACGCACCGAACCAGCGTGTCAGCGCGTCGACGAGACCGTCGACGTTGGCGTCGGCGGCTTCGACGGTGACGGCCAGGCCGAGGCGCTTCGCCGCGGCCGTGGTGACGGGGCCGATCGAGGCGACCACAGGAGGAGCGGTGGCGCCGGCAACGGCCACCCAGCTCTCGACGGTCGAGCCCGAGGTGAAGCAGATGGCGTCGGCGGACAGGGCTCGCTCGAGGCGGACGGCCGGCACCTCGGCGCAGACGGTGCGGTAGGCCTCGACGGCGTCGACCTGCCAGCCCCGGGCGGCGAGGCCGTCGGCCAGGACCGGGCGGGCCCGGTCGGCCTGGGGCAGCAGCACCGTGCTCCCGGCGGCCGGCGGTGGTGGGAAGGCTGCGACCAGGGCCTCGGCGTTGGCCGTGGGAGGGACGAGGTCGGGCACGACGCCGTGGCGGCGCAGCGCGCCCGCCGTGGCCGTGCCGACGGCGGCGACGCGCACGTCGCCGAGCTGCCGGGCGTCGCGCAGGTGGGCGAACAGGGCGTCGACCGCGTTGGTGGACGCGATGACCAGCCACCGGTAGGCGTGCGCCGAGAGCCGGCCGGCGGCGGCCGCCAGCGCTGCGCCTCCGTCGGCCGGCGGGGCGATGGCGATGGTCGGCACCTCGACGACCTCGGCGCCCTGGGCTCGCAGGCCCGCCGCCAGCGTCGGCGACTGCTCTCGAGCCCGGGTCACCACCACCCTGCGGCCGAACAGGGGCTTGCGCTCGAACCAGGCGAGGTCGAGGGCGGCCACCGCACCGATGACGATGGCCACCGGCGCTTCGAGCGGGGCGTCGCCCAGCCCGTCCAGCGTCGTGCGGATGGTGCGCTGGTCGGGCCGGGTTCCCCAGCGCACGCAGGCCACCGGCGTGGTGGCCGGCCGACCGGCCTCGACGAGCCGCTTGGCGATCTCGGCCCGGTGGCTGACGCCCATCAGGACGATGATCGTGTCGCCGGCGGTGGCCAGCGACGCCCAGTCGATCTCGCTGTCGACCGAGTGGCGGCTGTGGCCGGTGACGACGGTGAAGCTGGTCGACAGGCCCCGGTGGGTGACGGGGATCCCGGCGTAGGCGGGGGCGGCGACCGCGCTGGTGATGCCGGGCACGACCTCGAAGTCGACCCCGGCCTCGATCAGGGCCAGCGCCTCCTCGCCTCCCCGGCCGAAGACGAAGGGGTCGCCGCCCTTCAGGCGCACCACGCAGCGTCCGGCCCCGCCGTGCTCGACCAGGAGCCGGTTGATCCCCTGCTGGTCGATCGGCCCACCCGGCGACTTGCCCACGTCGATCCGCACCGCCGAGGGCGGGGCCAGGTCGAGGAGGGTTGCCTCGGCCAGCCGGTCGTGCACCACCACCTCGGCGCCGGCCAGCAGCTCGGCCGCCCGCACCGTGAGCAGCCCGGGGTCACCCGGCCCGGCTCCCACCAGGTACACCGTCACGGGGCCCCGTCCGAGGACGGTGGCGCCGCGGCGCCGGCGCCGGCGAGAAGGGCGTCGGCCACCGCGTGGCCGAGGGACGCCGGGTCGTCACCCTCGGCCACCACCCGGGCGGGCACCGGGTCGGCGAGCATGCCCTCCAGGCACAGCCGGCCATCGCCCAGCACCGTGGCCAGGGCGCCGACGGGGAGGTCGCAGCCGCCGCCCAGGCGATCGAGGAAGGCGCGCTCGGCGTCGACGCAGCGACGGACCTCGGGGTCCTCGATCCGGGACAGCCGGGCCACGGCGTCCGCGTCGTCGACCCGGCACTCGACGGCCAGTGCCCCCTGCGCCACCTGGGGGAGCATCACCTCGGGGTCGAGGAGCTGGCTTATTCGGTCGGCCCAGCCCAGCCGCTGCAGGGCGGCGGCGGCGGCCACCACCGCCCCGCCGGGCGGCACCTTGGCCAGCCGTGTGGCCATGTTGCCGCGAAGCTCGACAAAGGCCAGGTCGGGCCGCAGGGCGGCCAGCTGGGCCCGCCGCCGCACGCTGCCGGTGGCCACCACGGCCCCCGGGGCGAGGTCGTCGAGGGTGGCCCCCACCAGGCAGTCGCGCACGTCGGCCCGCTCCGGCACGCAGGCCAGCACCAGCCCCCCGGGCGAGGGACCCGACGGCAGGTCCTTGGCCGAGTGCACGGCCAGGTCGGCGTCGCCCCGCTGGACGGCGGCCTGCACCTCCTTCACGAACACGCCCTGGCCCCCGAGCTCGTGGATCGGGCGGTCCTGCACCCGGTCGCCCAGGCTCTCGACCGCCACCACCTCGCACGCCTCGCCCAGCAGCGTGGCCACCCGCTCGGCCTGCCACCGGGCCAGGGGCGAGGCCCGGGTGGCGATGCGCAGGACCCGGGTCATGACCAGCCAGTCTGCCCTCGGAGCCGGGCTTCGGTCCCTTCCCTCGATCCCGGGTGGCCTAGCCCGCGTCGGCGTGCGAGCCGGACGAGTGGGTGTCGTGCTGCTCGCCGTCGCCGCGGTGTTCCTGGGGCTGGCGCGCTCGGTGAGCGGCCAGACCAAAGCGCCAGCGGTGGAACTCGTCCTCGACGCGTCAGATCCATGCGGGCCGACGATGGCTCGGGGCGGCCGAAGATCGAGGCGGCCAAGCAGGCGCTCACGACCTTCGTCGACGGCGTCCCCGAGGGTTCCACCGTCGGCCTGCGGGTCTACGGCCACCGCGTCCCCAACACCGACAAGGCCAACGGGTGCCGCGATACCGACCTGGTCACGCCGGTGCGTCCCGTCGACAAGGCCCAGATGAAGGCGGCGATCGGCCGGTTCCAGCCCACCGGCTTCACCCCGATCGGCTACTCGCTCCAGGAGGCGGCCAAGGACCTGCCCCCGAGGGAGAGCGCACGATCATCCTGGTGTCCGACGGCGAGGACACCTGCGCCCCGCCCGACCCGTGCCAGGTGGCCAGGGACCTGAAGGCCCAGGGAGTCACCCTCACCATCCAGACCATCGGGTTCCAGGTCGATCAGGGGGCCCGCCGCCAGCTCGAGTGCATCGCCCAGGCCACGGGAGGCACCTACACCGACGCCAAGGACGCCGCCCAGCTGACCGAGAGCCTGAAGGTGACCTCGGGGCGGGCACTGCGGACGCTGCAGACCCAGGGCGGGCGGGTCGAGGGGACCCCGCCCTACCGCGACGCGCCGCTGCTGGAGCCGGGGCGCTACACCGACACCATGGTGCCGAACGAGTCGCTCTGGTGGGGCGTCCCCCTCCGGTTCGGGCAGCAGCTCACGGTCAAGGCCACCGTCGACCGTCCCGGGGAGACCACCCGACTCGGCAGCTTCTTCGAGGTGCAGCTGGTGAACCCCGACCTCGACGAGCTGTGCTGCAACATCGGCCGCGGGTCCGACGTGAACCTCACAGAGCGCGTGGTCAGCATCGGCACCACGTCCGGCCTGATCGACCGGGCCAGCAAGGAGCCGGACCTCCGCGTCGAGGGCACCTACTACGTGCGGCTCACCTACACGGCGCGCGACGAGGGCCAGCAGGAGCGGCCCGTCGAGCTCTCGATCGAGGTGACTGGAGCCTCGTCGACCACCACGACGGCGGCGGCCGCCACGACCCCGGCGACAACCGATGAGGTCGCCGCCGCACCGGCCGGGACGTCAACTGGCTCGGCCAGCACGGCGCTGCTGGTCGCCCTCTTGGGCGTGGGCGCGCTGATCGTCGTCCTGCTGGTCGTGCTGATCGTGACGCTCCGCCGTCGCCCGACGGGGACCCCGCCGGCGTAGCGCCAGCGGCTACAGGCGGAACAGGTCGCGGACGGCGTCGCTCAGACGCTCGCCCTGAGCCGTGCCGGCGGCGCCCTTCAGGCCGACGGTCGGCTGGTGCAGGAGCTTGGCCACGATCCCCCGGGTCAGGGCTTCGACGGCCACCCGGTCCTTGTCGTCCAGACCAGCCAGGCGGGCCCGGAAGCGCTCGAGCTCGGCCACCCTGAGCGCCTCGGCCCGCTCGTGCAGCGAGGCGACCAGGGGGGCCACCTCTCGGCTGGCGGTGGCCGCCACGTACCGCGCCACCTCGTCGGCGACGACTGCCTCGACCGCCGTCACCTCGCCGGCCCGGGCCTCGCGCCCGAGGCGGGCGAAGGTGGTGATGTCGCTCATGTCGAGGAGCGTGAGGCCGTCGAGCTCGGCCGCCGCCGGGTCGACGTCGCGAGGAACGGCGATGTCGACGATCAGCAGGGGGCGTCGGCGGCGCTCGGCCATGACCGCAGCCAGGTCGTCGACGGTGAGGACGAACTCGTCCGACGAGGTGGAGGTGAGGAGCAGGTCGACCTCGGCGAGGTGCTGGCCCAGGTCGCCGACTGCCACCGGGACCCCCCCGACCCGGTGGGCCACCTCGGCGGCCTTGCGGGCGGTGCGGTTGGCCACGCGGACCGAGGCACCGCCGTTCTCCTTCAGGGCCTGGGCCATGCCCTCGCCCGAGTCGCCGGCGCCGAGCACCAGGACGCTCCGCCCGCTCAGGCTGCCGAGGGTCTGCTCGGCCAAGGCCACCGCTGCCTGCGAGACCGACGTGACGCCCCGGGCTATGGCGGTCTCGCTGCGGGCCCGCTTCCCCACCAGCACGGCGTGGCGGAACAGCGACGACAGCGCCGAGCCGCACGTGCCCTCGGCCCGGGCCGCCTCGGCGGCCCGCCCGACCTGGCCCAGGATCTCGCCCTCGCCGAGGACGGCCGAGTCGATGCCCGAGGCCACCCGGAACAGGTGCTGCACGGCGGCGTCGCCGTAGAAGTCGTAGAGGTGATCGCCGAACTCCTCGGGCGCCGAGAAGGAGTGCTCGGCCAGGAAGTCCCGGACGCTCTGCACGGCGCCGTGGAACTTGTCGGCAACGACGTAGATCTCGGTGCGGGCGCAGGTGCTGAGCAGCACCGCCTCGGCCAGGTGCTGGCGGCCCCGGAGGTCGTGCAGCGCCTTTGGCAGGCGCGACGAGGTGACCGTCATGCGCTCCAGCACCGGCAGCGGCACGGTGCGGTGGTTCAGCCCGACGATGACGACAGACACGCCTGCAGCTGCTCCTTTGCTCGCTCGACATCTCCCAGTCGGATCAGCTCAAGCATCCCCGAGTCTATGGCAGACAACCAATTCAACCCTTCGGTGCTGCGGCCCTCGGCCTGCAGGGTGGCGCGGGCCTCGGCGAGCAGGGCGGCCAGCTGGGCGTACTCGGGTCCGAGCTCGCCGGCCACGTGGCGGCTGAGCCAGGTGGCCAGGGCCGGGCTGTGCCCTCCGGTGGCCACGGTCACCATCACCGGTCCCTGGCGCACCACCGACGGCAGCGTGAACGAGCAGGACCCCGGGTCGTCGGCCGCGTTGACCCAGATCCTGCGTGCCTCGCCGTCCTCGAACACGGCCCGGTTGACGTTCCTGTCGTCGGTGGCGGTGACCGCCAGCCACGTGTCGTCGAGGTCGGCAGCCTGGTAGGGCCGCTCGTGGAGCCGGAGTCTGCCGGCAGCGGCCAGGCCGTGGATGGCCGGGCTCACGACGGGGGCGACCACGACCACGTCGGCGCCGCAGGCCAGCAGCCCATCGACCTTGCGGGCGGCGACCGCACCACCGCCCACCACCAGCACCCGGCGGCCCTGGAGCACCAGGTTGACGGGGTACTGGGGGCCCTCGACGGGCATTCAGAGCCCTTCGACGAGCTGCTCCGCCACCCGCTGGCTGTGGAAGCTGAGGATCTGCAGCTCCATCGACAGGTCGACCATGCGGAGGGCGACGTGGTCGGGCGAGCTGAGGACCGTCGGGGCAAAGGAGAGGAGGCTCTTGACGCCGGCGTCGACAAAGGCGTCGGCCAGCTCCTGGGCCACCTCGGGCGGGGTGCAGATGATCCCGATGGCCACCCCCTCCTCGGCCGCCACCGCCGGCAGGGCGCCGATGGGGTGCACGGGGGTCCCGTGGATGCTCTGGCCGACCTTGGCCGGGTCGGTGTCGAACATGGCCACCAGGCTGAAGCCGCGCGCCCGGAAGCCGGCGTAGCCGGCCAGCGCCTGGCCCAGGTTGCCGGCGCCGGCGATGGCCACCGGCCAGTCCTGGGTGAGGCCCAGCTCACGCCGCACCTGGAAGATGAGGAACCCGACGTCGTAGCCCACCCCCCGGGTGCCGTAGGAGCCCAGGTGCGACAGGTCCTTGCGGACCTTGGCGGCGTTGACGCCGGCCAGCTCGGCCAGCCGCTCGCTGGAGACCGTCGGCACGCCCCGCTTGGCCTCGACGTGCAGGCAGCGGAGGTAGATCGGCAGCCGGGCCACGGTGGCCTCGGGGATGCGGCGCGACGTCACCACCGGCAACCTAGAGGGCCGGACTCGCGCTTGTGAAGCTGTGACGACTAGCGCACCGAGCGCCGGAGGAGCTTCCCGGCGGCGCCTCGTGGGATGTCGTCGACCACGAGCAGCACGGTCGGGCACTTGTAGCGGGCCAGCCGGTCGGCCGCGAAGGCGGTCAGCTCGCTGAGGGTCGGGTGCGTCCCCGCGGCCGGGACGACCACGGCCTTCACCGCCTCGCCGGTGCGCGGGCTGGGCTCGCCGACGACGGCCACGTCGCGGACCTGCGGGTGCTGCAGCAGGACGGCCTCGACCTCGGCGGGCACGACGTTGAAGCCGTTCACGATGATGAGGTCCTTCGCCCGATCGACCAGCTGGAGGTTCCCGTCGTCGCCGATCACGGCGAGGTCGCCGGTGCGCAGCCACCCGTCCGGCGTCAGCACCCGGGCGGTGGCGTCGGGGTCCTGCCAGTAGCCGGGGAAGACGTTGGCGCCCCGCACCCACAGCTCGCCGGGGTCACCGGCCAGGGCGTCCTCCCCCTCCTCGTCCACCAGCCGCACCTCGACCCCGGGCAGCGGCACGCCCACAGAACCTGGTTGCGGGACGCCGTCGACGACCGAGGAGGTGACGACCGGCGACGCCTCGGTCAGCCCGTAGCCCTGGTAGAGCGGGAGGCCGAAGCGGGTGCGGACGTCGGCGGCCACCTGGTCGGGCAGGGGAGCCGCGCCGCTGACGGCCAGCCGGATGCTGGCCAGCGGGTTCCCCCGGTCTCCGGCGGGAGCGGCGGCCAGGGCGGCGAACATCGCTGGTGCCCCGGCCAGGATGGTGACACGGTGGCGCTCGCAGAGCTCGAGCGCCCCGGACGGATCGAAGCGGGGCACCAGCACGATCGAGCCGCCGGCGGCGAGCGGGACGCAGAGGGTGACCGTGAGCCCGAACACGTGGAACAGCGGCAGGGCGGCCAGGGTCACGTCGCTGGCCGACACCAGCCGCCCGGGGTGGGCCTGGACCTGGGCCACGTTGGCCAGCAGGTTCCGGTGCGTCAGCACCGCCGCCCGGGGCAGGCCGGCCGTGCCCGAGGTGAACATGAGGACGGCGACGTCGTCGGGCTCCCGCTCGACCAGGGGGCCGGGATCGCCGTCCTCGGCGGCAGCCAGCGCCACCGCCTCCGGTCGGCCGGTCGGGTCGGCGGCGAGGACGGTCGGGGGCAGGACCTCCGGCGGTAGGGCCACGTCCGGCCCGAGGATGACGCCGGAGGCCCCGACCGCCTCGAGCTCGCGCCCCAGCTCAGCCGGCGGCGCCTGCGGGTTCAGCGGGACGGCCGCGCCGCCGACACCCAGGATCCCCAGCAGCCCGACCACGAACGCGGGTCCGTTCTCGGCGATCACGGCCACCCGGTCGCCCGGCCCCACCCCCGCGTCGCCCAGGGCTCCCCTGACCCCCGCCACCCGGCGGCGCAGGTCGCCATACGAGATGGCCTGGCCGGCGGCGAGCAGGGCCGTGGCCGCCGCTGCGTGGCGCTCGACGACAGCGGCCAGGTTCACAGGGGAAGGGTCGCTGCCGCGGGGGGAATGCGCAAGTTCGACCAGAAGCACCCGAATGCGGCTCAAGGTTCTGCGAGGCGCTGCCGATGACCCGGCCCAGGCGCTGACCTCGCCCTCATGGCCGCCGTGGCATGACGGCCGTGCTGCTCGTCAGCGTCGCCAGCGGCTCACCGGCCGTCGCCGCTCCTGGCACGTGGCTGTCCCGAATCAACACCTACCGGGCGCAGAACGGGCTCCAGCCGCTGGCTGAGGACCCGTCGACCAGCGTGGTGGCCCAGAGCTGGCCAGGCCGTCGTGAAACTCGTCCGGCCACCGGGCCAACCTCCTCGGGAACTACAACACCGTGGGCATCGCCAGGTCTGATCGGGTGGCAGGCTCTGGACCACCCTCGTGTTCTGGCCCTCAGGAGCCGATCAGCACGATTTGGATCGTCGCCGCCACGAAGATGGCCAGGAGCAGCAGGCCGAGGACGATGGTGGTGGCCGGCCGCATGGAGAGCTCCGACGCTACTTCGGGGCGCTGAGGTCGACGGGGGCTCCCGGGCTGATGCCCAGCTCGTCGGCCGCCGAGCCCCGGTCGAGCACGAGTGACATCAGACCGTAGCTGTCCACCATCAGCCCCAGCTGGCCGGGGGCGAGCGACGCGAAGGTCACCGCAGCGGTGGCGGTGCGGGTCGCAGAGCCCACCGTCACGGTCAGACGGTCACCGAAGCCCTTCAGCTCGTCGGGGTCGACGTTCAGCTGGGCGTTGCCGAAGCGGTCGACCCACAGCACCTCGGCTTTGAGGACCTCGTCCTCGACCCGGGTGAGGGGCACCAGGCCGGGGACCAGCGAGAACGGGTCGACGGCCGGCCCCAGCTCGGCGAGGTCGACGCCGTTGCAGAGGTGGGCGGCCGCCGGCACCAGGATGTCGCGTGTGGCGAACGTCGGCCCCCCAGCCGACGGCAGCCGATGCTCGAGGCTGCGCAGCTCGACCACGCGGCTGGCGCCGCCGCACAGGCTGACCGCCGGAGCCAGGAGGCCGTTGTCGGGCCCCACCAGCACGCTCTGGCCTGCCCCGACCTCGACCGCGATGACCCGCCGGCTGGTGCCGCCCCCCGGGTCGACGCCTCCGACCACCACCCCGGCAGCCAGGTACTGCGCCGCCCGCACCAGGGCCAGGCCCCCGGCCCGCACGTCGTACGGCGCCACCTCGTGGGTGATGTCGATCACGACGGCGTGGGGCGCGATCGACCGGACCACCGACCGCAGCACGCCCACCTGCTCGTCCGCGGTGCCGATGTCGGTGAGCAGCGAGACGGTGTCGAAGGGCTGGCCCATGCGCCAGCGGACGCTACCGCCGGGCGAGCGAAATGGCGGCCAGCACGAGGAGGCTGGCCGGCACGGTGGAGGGATCACCCGGGAGCCAGGCCGTCCCGCCGCAGCGATCGCAGCGCTCCACCAGCGTCGGCCGCCCGATCCGCCGGCGCTTCAGCTCGGTCGCCAGCTCGTGCCCTCCGACCACCACGCAGGCCACCTCCTCCCCTGCTCTTGCCCTGGGGACGAGCCTCCAACGTGGTCGTTGTGGAGCGCAAGGGTCACATCCTGTGGGTATCCCTGTGCACCCTGTGGACGGTCGACGGCCCGCGGCTCAGCCGGCTTCGTGGAAGCGGGCCTGCAGGAAGCGGTCGATGTCCTCCTCACGCAGGCGGTAGCTCTTGCCGATCCGGGCGGCCGGCAGGTCGCCGGCCTGGATCAACCGGTAGACGGTCATCGTCGAGACCCGAAGCCGGTCGGCGACCTCGGCCACGGTGACGAACCGTGCCTCGTTGTCGGTGGTCATGTAGGTATCACCCCTCTCCGCAGCGCCACATGCTATGGGGCGGGGAGCCTGGGGGGGAAGTGGGTCCTGTGATCAGCGTGGGTTCAGGGCTGGCCGAGCTCCCGGCTGCGCTCGCTGGAGGCCCGGACGGCAGCCAGGAAGGCCGCCCGCACCGCCCGCTCCTCGAGCGCGGCCAGCCCGGCTGCGGTCGTGCCCCCGGGTGAGGTGACGGCGGCCCGCAGCGCCTCGGGCCCGTCGTCGGTCTCGGCCAGGAGCCGGGCCGAGCCGAGCAGGGTCTGGACGGCCAGCGTGGAGGCGAGCTCCCGGGGCAGGCCGACCAGGACCCCGGCGTCGACCAGCGCCTCGGCGACGAGGAACACGTAGGCGGGCCCGGATCCGGACAGGCCGGTCACGGCGTCGAGCAGCGCCTCCTCGACCCGCACGACGACCCCAACCGCGCCGAGCACCCCCTCGGCCCACGCCAGGTCGGCCTCGCCTGCCGCCGACCCGCCGGCCACGGCCGCGGCGCCGGCCCCGATCAGCGCCGGGGTGTTGGGCATGGCCCGCACCACCGGGGTTGCGGCGGGCAGGGCAGCCTCGAGGGCGGCGATGGTCACGCCCGCGGCGATCGACAGGACGCGGCCGCACCCGGCCTCGCCTGCGGCTCGTGCAGCCGAGACGGCGGTCCCCGGCTTCACGGCCAGCACGGCGCCGTCGGCGGCGACCGGGAACTCGGACACCTGGACCCCGGGGAACCGGGCCTCGAGGGCCTGGCGGCGGCCGGGGACCGGCTCGACCACGGCGAGATCGGCTGGTCGGCGGCCACCGGCCAGGAGGCCGCCGACCAGGGCCTCGCCCATGCGGCCACCGCCGACGATCACGAGCTGGTGCACGAACGGGACCGTACCCGGCGGGCCGGCGCGGCCGGCCGGGTCGCACTAGGAAGGTGACGATGGTGCCGCCCGATGTCTCGCCGGTGGCGAAGGGGTCGCCGGCCCAGCGGCGGGAAACGCCCGCGAGCGCAGCGAGCGAGCCGGCGAGGTGGCCCCGACGCCTCGCTGGACTGACGAGCGGAGGAGGCGACGCCGAGGTCCGCCTGGTCGGCTGGGAGGTGGTCCTGGTGCCGCGGGCGGACACCTTGGTGCTGGCCCCCGGCACCGAGCGATGGGTGCCGGCGCGGCTCGACGAGCCGGTGCCGCTGCCCGACGGCACCCGCGTGGCGATCGGCTCGCGCACCTTCACCGTTCACCTGGGCGCCGCCCCCGCGGGGCGCTGAGGCTGGTGCCCGACGACGTCGAAGGCGGCGGTGACGCCGCCTGCTGGCTCCACCTGGTGTGCGATGGGTGCGGAGCCGTCGTCGACGAGCCCGATCACGCCTGCCCGGGACGGGCCTCCGCCGAGCGGTTGGATCGCCAGGCCCCGTCGAGCGCGTCCGGGCAGTCCGAGGTGGCCTCGGAGGAGGCCCGGAGGATCGCCCAGGCCGAGTAGGCAGCAACGGGGTGGAGGGTGGCGGGCACGTCGGCGTACGCCACCTCGACCAGCTCGTCGCAGGTTGCGCCGAGCGGGCCGGCGTCGACCAGCGCGGCCAGCACCCTGGCGGCGCGCGCGGCACGGTGGGCGAGGAGGTCCCGGAGGTGAACTGCGGGGTCGTCGATGGGCGCCCCGTGGCCGGGGAGGATGCGGTCGATGCCGAGCGAGCGGATCCGCTCGAGCTGGTCCAGGTACTCGGTCATGTCGCCGTCCAGTGGAGCGATCACGACCGTCGAGCCCTGCATCACGTGGTCGCCGGCGAAGAGCAGCCGCTCGCCGCCGTCCTCGAGCAGGAAGCACAGGTGGTTGCTGGCGTGACCGGGGGTGTGGAGGGCGACCAGGCGGTGGTCGGCCCCCTCGACGGCGTCACCGTCGGCCAGGAGCCGGTCGGCCCGGAAGGTGTCGTCGTGGCGCTCGACGCTCGGGCGCAGCATCGGTCCGAACCCGCACACCGGCGCACCCGTCGCCGCGGCCAGGCCCGCGGCCCCGGGCGAGTGGTCCCCATGGGTGTGGGTCACCAGGATGGCGCCCACCTCGGGGGCGGCCGACAGGAGGGCACCGAGGTGGCGCTCGTCGGCTGGTCCCGGGTCGATCACCGTGCAGGGCGGCCGGGCGCCCACGAGGTAGGTGTTGGTCCCCCTGCCGGTCAGGGCCGACGGGTTCGGCGCCAGCACCCGGCGGACGAGCGGCGAGACCGGGACGGGGAGGCCGGCCTGCGCCTCCCCTGGCCCCGGGCCGGGCCCGTCCATCAGACGTCGATCACCCCAGGCCCGCCGCCCTCTCCCGGGCCCTGGCGGATGAAGGTCGCCTTGGTCGCAAGTCGCCGCAGGACGATCCGGCGGACCGCGCCCCGGGTCGGCGGGAACAGCAGCAGGAGGGCGAAGGCGTCGGTGGCGAACCCCGGCGTGAGCAGCAGGGCGCCGGCCAGCAAGACCAGCCCGCCGTCCACCAGCTCGTTGCCTGGCACCTCACCCGTCTGCACCCGGCTGGTGATGCGCCGCCAGGCGGCCCACCCCTCGCGCTTGACGAGCCACGAGCCCACGACGGAGATGGCGAGCACGACGAGGATCGTCCACCAGACCCCGATGAGCCGGCCCGTCTGGATCAGCACGAACAGCTCGACGAAGGGGACCACCAGGAACGCCAGCGCCATCCATCCCACGCGACCCGAGGCTAGGGCCGGGCAGGGCTAGCGTTGGCCCCCTATGGCGTATCCCGACGTGGCCGAGCCCGAGGCACGGGAGGAACCGCCCTCCACCTGGCTCGACACCCGGCGGGCGAAGCAGCAGCAGTGGAGGGCGCAGAGCCCGGAGTGGCGCGAGCGGATGGTGCCGAAGACGGTGCTCGGCATCTCGGTGATCATCCTGGCGTTCGCCGTCGGCAGCGCCTTTTCGGGCGTCGCCCTGTACGCCTACTACCAGAACCGGCTCGACGAGGACGCCCAGTTCAACAAGGACTTCGCCTCCCAGTTCGGCCAGCAGTTCGAGAACGCCAAGAAGTCGATCGAGGCCGATGGCACCAACGCCCGGGCCGCCATCCAGACCGAGCTCGAGCCGCTGCGCCGCCTGGCCGCCAGCGGTGACACGCTCGCCAACCTGCAGAAGGCGCTCGGCCCGTCCACGTTCTTCGTGCAGACCCAGGACGAGGCCGGCGCCGCCTCGGTGGGCTCGGCCTTTGTCGTCGCCAGCGACAGCCGCCAGTCCTACCTGCTCGCCTCCTACGCCACCGTGAGGGCCAGCACCCGGGCTCCCGGACCGGGGATCCAGGTCCGCCAGGGCGGCACCCAGATCAAGGCGACGCTGTGGACCTGGGACGAGAGCAAGGACCTGGCGCTGCTGATCATCGACAAGGGCAACGTGCCGAAGGTGTCGTTCGCCTCGCCGTCGCCGCCCCTCAAGCTGGGCGAGCGGGTCTTCGCCGTCAGCGGCCTCGGGGGGACGGGGACCTCGATCACCCAGGGCTTCGTGTCCGACATCTCGGCCGCCGGCATCATGCACGACGCCGCCGTGGGCCAGGGGTTCCAGGGCGGGCCGCTCATCAACTCCGACGGCAAGGTGCTGGGCATCGCCAGCCGCAGCTACGCCCCGCTCGGCTACCAGAGCGACGGGGTGTGGTTCGCCATCCCCAACCGCAACGCCTGCGACAAGGTGCTGAAGTGCCCGAACGGCGACCCCGGCGGGGCCAGCGCCGGGCAGAAGGCCTAGACCCCGGGGCCTAGTTCCCGAACAGGCCGCCGACGCTGCGGCGCGTGGTGCTGGTGCTGGTGCTGGTCGGGGGTGGGACCGTGGTCGTCGGAGCCACGGTCCGGGTCCCGGTCACCTGGCGGCCGCCGGTGCCGCCCAGCTCGTAGGGGCCGCCGGGGCTGGTGGCGATCGCCTCACGCTTGTCGCCCGGGTCGATTCCACCCCGCTCCCGCCGGCGGGTCTCGTCCTCGACGTTGCTGACCGGCGGCGGCGCGTTGAAGTCGGTGGGCGGCACCCCCTCGAGGGCCTGCTTCATGAACCCCTGCCAGGTGGAGGCCGGGATGGTCCCGCCGAACACGGTGGCCACGCCCTTGATGCCCTTCAGGGGCTGGCCCTCGTCGTAGCCCATGCTGACGGCGGTCGACAGGTTCGGGGTGTAGCCGACGAACCAGGCGTCGAAGTTGTCGTTGGTCGAACCGGTCTTGCCGGCGGCGGGGCGGTCGATGCCCTTGCCCTTGGCCGTGCCCGACTCGAGGGGGCCCCGCAGGAGGCCGTTCATGGTGTCGGCCACCTGCTCGGTCATCACCCGCTCGCCCTTGGGATCGAGGTTGTCCTCGACCACCTTGCCGTCGCGGTCGACGATCTTGATGATCGGGGTGTTGGGGACCCGGACGCCGCGGTTGGCGAAGACGCCGTAGGCACCGGCCATGTCGAGGCTGGCCACCTCGATGGCGCCCAGGGTGTAGCTGGCGCCGTGGACCGAAGGGCTCAGCCACACCTGGCTCATGCCGAGCTTGGTGGCCTGCTCGGCGATCGCCTTGTTGCCGATCTCGGCCGCCAGGCGGGCGTAGACCACGTTCACCGAACCGGTGGTGGCCTGGGCCAGGGTCAGCGACCCTCCGCTCGAGATGTTGTCGCTGGCGTTGTTGATCTCGCACTTGTCGCCCCGGCAGCCGGGCACCCGGTAGGGCGCTGCCGACGAGTACGACTTGGCCGGCGAGATGCCCTTCTCCAGGGCGGCGGCGAGGGTGAAGGCCTTGAACGCCGATCCGGGCTGGTCACCCGAGCCGCCGCCTTCGATGGGGGTCTGGTCCTTCCAGCAGGGTGCGGGCACCTCGATCCTGACGTCGGGCTTGGGCTGGAAGCACCGGCCGAGCGCCCGGTTCACCTTGCCGATGTACTTGTCGTTGGGGTCGCGGCCGCCGACCAGCGCCTTCACCCGCCCGGTGCCCGGCTCGACGGCGCTGAGCGTCATGTTCAGCAGGTTGGGGTCGCCGTTGCGCTTGGGGTCCTTGTAGGGCCTGGTCCCGGCCAGGGCGTCGGCCACCTGCTTCTCGGCCTTGGCCTGCAGGTCGGGCTCGATGGTGGTCTGGATGGTGAGGCCGCCGCGGAAGACCAGGTCCTCGCCGTACTTGTTGACGAGGAACCGACGCACGTAGTCGACGAAGTAGGGGTAGCGCGACTGGGCCTGCTCGCGGGGGTAGACGACCGTGGCGAGCTTCGGGTTGGCCGGCTTGTCGCCCAGCACGATCTTGGCCCGGACGGCGTTGGCGTGGTCGACCGACGTGATGAAGCCCTCCTCCAGCATCTTGTCGAGCACCAGCACCCGCTTCTGCTCGGCCCGGTCGGGGAAGTCCCGGGGCGAGTAGAACGAGGGGGCCGGGATGACCCCGGCGATGGTGGCGGCCTCGCTGAGCGAGAGCTGGCTGACGGCCTTGCGGAAGTACGTCTCGGAGGCGGCGCCGACGCCGTAGGCCCCTTCGCCGAGGGAGATGGTCGAGAGGTAGCGGAAGAGGATCTCGTCCTTGTCGATCTTCCGGTCGAGCTGGCTGGCCAGGACGGCCTCCCTGACCTTCCGGGCGAGCGTGCGCTCCCTGCCGGTGTAGGTGAGCTTCACGTACTGCTGGGTGATCGTGGACCCGCCCTGGAGGGTCTCGCTGCCCTGGAGGTCGCGCACGAGGGCCCGGCCGGAGCCCCGGATGTCGACGCCGTTGTGCTGGTAGAAGCGGCTGTCCTCGGCGGCGACCACTGCCTGCTTCAGCACGAGCGGGATGTCCTGCTGCTGCACGGGCCGGTTCTGCTCGAAGGCCTCGAAGACGGCGATCTCGTTGCCCTGGGCGTCGAGCACCCGGCTGGACTGGCTGGCCTCGATCCGCCGGGGCTCGGGCAACGTGGCCGGGAGCGGCATGAACAGCAGCGACCCCAGCACGACGACGGCCACGACCACGGGCACCACGGTCGTGCACACCAGGAACAGCACCAGGCCCCGGAGGAGCTGCCGACCGACGCGCCACATGCCGGCAGTCTCCCACGCGGTCCGGCCCTTTCCGACGTCGGCGTCCGCGGCCGCCGCCGCGGAGCCCTCGGCACGTGCCTACGCTCGGGCCCGGTGGAGAGGCGACCGCCGTCGGTCGATCGGCTGGCCCGGTCCCTCTCGGGGTCGGGGCTCCCCCACGCGCTGTGCGTCGAGGTGGCCCGCGAGGCGATCGCCGCGGACGAGTGGGAGGTGGCGCCGACCAGGGCCGACGAGCTCGCCGCCGCCCTCCTGGCACCGGTGGTGAACGCCACCGGCGTGCTGCTGCACACCAACCTGGGCCGAGCCCCCCTTCCCCCCACCGGCGGCGGTCCGGTTCGCTACCAGAACCTCGAGATCGACGTGGCCTCCGGCCGCAGGGGCAGCCGCCAGGGGGACGGGCGGCCGGCCGACCTGGTGCGGCGGCTGACCGGGGCGGAGGCCGCGCTGGTGGTCGGAAACGGGGCCGGGGCCATCCTCCTGGCCCTCGCCGCCACCGCGTCGGGGCAGCGGGTCAGCGTGGCCCGCGGCCAGCTGGTCGAGATCGGGGGAGGCTTCCGGGTGCCCGAGGTGGTGGCCCAGTCGGGCTGCCAGCTGGTCGAGGTCGGCACCACCAACCGGACCCGGGCCTCCGACCACGCCGCCGCCGGGTCGGACGTCATCCTCCACGTGCACCCCTCGAACTACCGCATCGTCGGCTTCACCGAGCAGCCGGCGATCGCCGAGCTGGCTGCGCTCGGCCGGCCCGTGGTCGCCGACATCGGCTCGGGCCTCCTCGACCTCGGCTGCCCGTGGCTTCCCGGGCCGCCCCCGGCGTGGCTGGCCGGCGAGCCCGCGGTCCGCCAGACGTTGGAGGACGGCGCATCCCTGGTCACCTTCTCGTGCGACAAGCTCCTGGGCGGCCCCCAGGGCGGGGTGATCGCCGGCCGGGCGGACCTGGTCGAGGCCTGCGCCCGCCACCCGCTGGCCCGGGCGCTGCGCCCCGGCGGCCTGGTCCTCCAGGCGCTGTCCGAGGTGCTGCTCGCCTACCTCCGCCGCGACGTGGCGACCGTGGTCCCGTTCTGGCGCATGGCCCTCACCCCGGTCGAGGAGCTGCGGGCCCGGGCCGGCGCCCTCGGCGCCGGCCGCGTGGTCGACACCGTGGCCGTCCCCGGCGGCGGCAGCGTGCCCGGGCAGGAGGTCCCGAGCGCCGGCGTCGCCCTCGACGGCGACCTCACCGCGGCCCTGCGCCGCCACGACCCCCCGGTGATCGCCCGCGTCGACGCCGGCCGCACCATCTGCGACCTCCGCACCGTCGACCCCGCAGACGACGAGGTCCTGAAGGCGGCGCTGGCCGACTGCTGAACGCGGCCAGCAGCTGCTCCAGGGGCTTCGAGGAAGGCGGCCACCCGCACCGCGGCCGTGGTCGGGCAGCTTGTGGGGTAGCGGCTGAGGGACGGCCATCATGGGCGCGTGCCCGTCGTCGCCACCGCCGGCCACGTCGACCACGGCAAGTCGACCCTGGTGCTGGCCCTGACGGGCACTGACCCGGACCGGTGGGCCGAGGAAAAGGCCCGGGGTCTCACCATCGACCTCGGCTTCGCGGCGACCGATCTGGGGTCTCGGCGCCTGGAGCTGGTCGACGTGCCGGGGCACGTCCGCTTCCTCCCCAACATGCTGGCCGGGGTCGGGGCGGTCGACGCCTGCCTGTTCGTGGTGGCGGCGACCGAGGGCTGGAAGCCGCAGACCGAGGAGCACCTGCGCATCCTCGAGCTCCTCGGCGTGCACCGGGGGATCGTGGCCCTGACCAAGGTCGGGCTGGTCGACGAGGACGAGCAGCAGCTGGCCCTGTGGGAGGTGGAGGAGCGGCTGGCCGGATCGCCGCTGGCCGACGCCCCCGTGGTGCCGGTCGACGCGCCGGCGGGGATCGGGCTCGACGACCTGCGGGCCGCTCTCACCGCCCTGCTGGCCGAGCTGCCGGAGCCCGCCGACCGGGGGCGGGCCCGGCTGTGGGTGGACCGCTCCTTCGCCGCCCGCGGCTCGGGCACCGTGGTCACCGGGACCCTCGCCGCCGGCAGCCTGGCGGTCGGCGACGAGGTCGAGCTGCGCCCGTCGGGGCGCAAGGCGCGGGTCAGGGGCCTGCAGACCCAGGGGGCCAGCCGCGAGCAGGTGGGGCCAGGCCACCGCCTGGCCGTGAACCTGGTCGGGGTCGGCCACCAGGACGTGCGCCGCGGCGAGGCCCTGGTGCACCCGGGCCGCTGGGCGGCCAGCGCCCGCTTCGACGGCTCGCTCGGCGTCCTGGCCGCCCTCGACCACGACGTCTCCCGTCGGGGCGCCTACGTCCTCCACGTCGGCACGGCGGCCGTGCCCTGCCGGCTCCGGGTCCTCGGGCCCGATCGGCTGGCGCCCGGCGAGCACGGCCTGGTCCGCCTCCATCTGCCCGTGCCCCTGCCCCTCCTGCCCGGGGATCGCTTCGTGGTGCGCGAGCACGGGCGGGGCGAGACGGTCGGCGGCGGTGAGGTTCTCGACGTCGACCCGGTGCTGCGGGTGTCGAAGGCCAAGCCCGACCGCTCGGTGGCCCGGGTCGTCGCCGAGCGGGGGTGGGTCACGGCCGACATGCTCGAACGGCTCACCGGAGAGCGGGCCGAGCCCACGGTCGGCCGGTGGGTCGCCTCGCCCGAGGCGCTGGCCGAGACGATCTCGTCGGTGGCCAGCGCCGTCGACGGGGCCGGGCCCCTGGGCCTCGACGCCGCCGGGCTCGACAAGAGGCAGCGCCTGGTCGCCGAGGCGGGGCTGGTGGACGGGGTGGCCCTCGTCGACGGCAGGTGGCGGCTGGCCGCGGCGGCGCCCGACACCCTGGAGAGCCACCCGTGGCTGGCCGCGGTGCGGGCCCAGCTGTTCGCGCCGCCCCCGCCCGACGGCGTCGATCGCATCGAGCTGCGCGAGCTGGCCCGGCGCGGCCTGGTCCTCGAGCGCGACGGGACCTGGTTCGCGGCCGAGGCGGTCGACGCCGCCGCCCTCGCCGCCGCCGCTCTGCTGCGCGACCACCCGGAGGGGGTCACGCTGTCGCAGCTGCGCGAGGTGTGGGGCACCACCCGGAAGTGGGCCGTGCCGCTGGCCTCCCTCCTCGACGCCAGCGGCGCCACCCGCCGGCGCGGTGACCTCCGCCTGGCCGGCCCCCGCCTGCCGACCGCCTAACTAAGGGGTGACGGCGGCGAGGACCAGGTCGAGGAGGGCCTGGGCGTAGGCCTCGTCAGGCCGCTCGTGGTGCACCAGCTTCTTGTAGAACATGGGGCCAGCCACCAGGTCGGCCACGACGGAGACGTCGAGGCCGGGCCGCAGCTCGCCCCGGGCGGCCGCCCGATCGAGGGCGGCGACCAGGTGGTGACGGCGGCGGGCGACGAAGTCCTTGTGCACGTGGGCCAGCTCGGGATCCCGGCTGGCCGCCTCGGCCAGGGTCGGCAGCACCTGGGCCATGACGCTCGTGCCGCACACCTGGACGATGCGCTCGTAGGTCGCCTCGAGGTCCTGGCGGAGACTGCCGTGGTCGACCGCCTCGTCCTCGGTGATCACCGAGGAGATGGCGTCGACGATGAGCTCGGCTCGAGACGCCCAGTGCCGGTAGACGGTGGCCTTGCCCACGCCGGCCCGGGCGGCCACGGCGTCGACGGTCAGCCCGCCCACGCCCTCCTCGGCGAGCAGGGCGAGCGTGGCCGCCAGG
Source organism: Acidimicrobiales bacterium (assembly GCA_030448245.1). GTDB lineage: Bacteria > Actinomycetota > Acidimicrobiia > Acidimicrobiales > JAUJNH01 > JAUJNH01. The sequence goes on along the minus strand of JAUJNH010000002.1, from coordinate 216,695 downwards.
ATCGCCGCCTTTGACCGCTCGGTCCTGGGCGAGGTGGCGACGGGCACGGTCACGCCGCCTCGGGCTCGAGGGTGGTGGGGCGGTGATCCGGGGCGCCGGCCATGGCCGCGGCCCCGACCTCGCCCTTGCCCGGCAGGTAGCGCAGCACGAGAGCGGCCGCCACGACGGCGACCGCGGCCGCCACCGCGAGCGCCAGGTGCATCCCGGAGACGTAGCCCTCCTTGGCCGCCAGGACCAGCTGCCCGGCCGCAGCCGGGTCGGCCTGGGCCAGTCTGTCGGCCGCCCCCAGGGCGGCGCCGAGGCTCTTGCTGGCCACCTCCCGCACGGGCTCGGGCACGCCGACCAGGTCCCCGATCGTCCCGCTGTAGGCGGACTGCAGCAGCGAGCCGAGCACGGCGACGCCGAGGGCGCCGCCGAGCTCCCTGGTGGTGTCGTTCACGGCCGAGCCCACGCCGGCCTTGCCCAGGGGGATCGAGCCCATGATCGATGCGGTGAGCGGGGCGATCACCAGCCCCATGCCCGAGGCCAGGACCATCATCGACAGGGCGATGTAGGGGTAGCCGGTGCCGACGCCGGCGCCGATGAGCAGCAGCAGCCCGGCGCTGACCAGGCCCAGCCCGCCGGCCACGGTGAGCTTCGGCCCGAACCGCTGCACGAGGCGGGCCGAGTTGGGGGCGGTGAGCACCAGGGCCAGGGCCACCGGGAGCTGGCGGAGGCCGGCGCCGAGCGGGGTGTAGTCGAGCACCAGCTGGAAGTACTGGGTGATGAGGAAGAACATCCCGAACATCGTGAAGAAGATCAGGGTCACCCCGGCCGCCGCCATCGAGAAGCGGGGGTTCTTGAAGAAGCGCAGGTCGAGCATCGGGTGGTTGCTGCGCAGCTCCCACCAGGCGAAGACGGCGAGGACGGCCAGGCCGGCGAGCGCGGTGCCGATGGTCCGGGCCGACCCCCACCCGTGGCTGGGGGCCTCGATGATGGCGTACACGATGGCGGACAGCCCGACGATGGAGAGGCCGGCACCGACGGGGTCCAGGCGGGTCTGGGCCGTGTCCTTCGACTTCGGCAGCAGGACCTGGCCGGCCACCAGGGCCACGGCGATGATCGGCAGGTTCACGAAGAAGACCGACCCGTACGAGAAGTGGTTGAGCAGGTAGCCGCTGGCGATCGGGCCGATGGCGCCGCCGGCACCCGAGAGGCCCGCCCAGATGGCGATCGCCTTTGGCCGCTCGTCCGGGGGGAAGACGTTGGCGAGGATCGACAGCGTGCCCGGCATGACGAAGGCGGCGCCGATGCCCATCAGCGCCCGCATGGCGATGATCCCCCCGGTCGAGCCGGCCATCCCGGCCAGCAGCGAGCCGACGAAGAAGATGACCAGCCCCGCCTGCAGCGCCCCCTTGCGGCCGAAGCGGTCGCCGATGGCGCCGGCGGTGAGGAGCAGCCCGGCGAAGACCAGGGCGTAGGAGTCGACCATCCACTGCAGCGCCGTCTGGGTGGCTCCCAGCTCACGCTGGATGGTGGGGATGGCGACGTTCAGGGCGGTGTTGCCGACGATGACCACCACGAGGCTGGTGCACAGGACGGCCAGGACCTTCCACCGCCGGTCGAACGCCCGCTGTTCCGGCGGGGTCCAGGGGCCTGGTGCTGCGGGTGCTCCGGCCATGGGGCTTCCTCGCCTTCCCCGGAACCTGAACGGAACCGTCTCGTCTCGATCGTGTGAGACGATACGGTCTCGTTCCGCTGCCGTCAACCCGCTTCTTCGGCCTCGGGCTCGAGCAGGGACGGCGCCACCTTCGGCTCCGGTGGCGGCTCGCCGGCGGCCAGGGCCTCCTCGACCTCGTGCTGGCGGGCCACCGTGGCGACGTGCAGGACGTTGGTCATGACCTCGCCAAAGGCGTCGGGGTCGGCCAGCAGCCACGAGTGGGAGCCGTCGACCACCTCGCCGCTCTGGCCGATGGCCTGGCAGAGGGCGTCGAAGCTGTGCTTCGGCAGCACCCGGTCCTGGTCGCTCCAGAGCAGCACGACCGGCGTCCCCCGCCGCTTCAGCTCCTCGAGCTCGACCCGCAGGTCGGCCTTGCGGGCCAGCTGCCCGACCCTCCACAGCGCCATCGGGTTGCGCAGGGCGTTGGGCACCAGGTCCTCGAGGACGGTGGGGAGGACGCGGCTGACCTCGAACAGGGGGAACAGCTCGGCCCGGAACCGCAGCCCCCAGTCCCACAGGGGGCGCTGGGCCAGGGTGCGCTGGCTGGACCCCTCCCCCCGCCAGGTGGCCCCGCCGACCGAGTTGACCAGCACCAGGTAGCGCACCAGCTCGGGGTGGTCGTGGGCCAGCTGGATGGCGCACCCGCCGCCGAAGGAGTGGCCGACCAGGAACACCGGCTCGTCGATCTCCATGACCTCGGAGAACGCCTTGACCCAGTCGGCGTAGCCCTCGAAGGTCAGCTTGTGGCCGGGGAGGTCGGCGGTGCCGCCGAAGCCGGGCAGGGCCGGGGCGTAGACCCGGCAGCCCAGCGTCACGAGCCGCTTCAGGGCCCGCTTGTAGGCGTGCTGGCCCAACGCCCACCCGTGCAGGAACAGCACGGGCAGCCCCTCGCCGGCCACGCCGTACAGGGCGACCCGCCCGTCGACGGTCGCCCGCTTCCACACCAGGTGGTCCTCACGACCACGAGCAGGGGCGGCCATCGCCGCCGAGGCTACCGGGGAGGTACGAGGGAGCCGGCTATGCGATGTGCGAGGCCAGCAGCGCCTTGCGCTCGTTCTCGTTCGTGCCGCCCCAGATGCCGTGGAGCTCCTTGATGGAGATGGCGTACTCGAGGCACGCCTTCTGGACGAGGCAGCCGCGGCAGATCGCCTTGGCCCTGGCCTCCCGCTCCTCCTTCTCGTCCTTGCGCTCGAAGTTGCTGGGCGGGAAGAACATGGCGGTGCCCTGGGGGCCCCGGCAAGCTGCCTTCACCTGCCAGTCCTCGACCTTTTGCATCATGCTCATCAAGGGCCTCTCTTGCACGGAAGTCCAAGTACCGCCGAGCCGAAACGTATCTGCTGGTGCCGGGGGCGGACAAGAGGCAACTTTCGCGAGCGCGAGCCCCCTCAGCCCTCTGACCTGCGGCTTTGGCGCTTCTCGGCCCTGGACGGCTCGAGCTGGGTGCCCTCGGGGACGACGTCCAGGACCAGCCCTTCGATGGCCACCACCTCGATGGGCTCACCGGCGCCGATCGGCTTGGGGAAGGTCCGAGCCCGCCACGGGGCCCCGCGCACCTCGACCGTGCCCTCAGGATCGATGGCGGTGGTGGCGGTGCCCACCGCCCCCACCAGGTCCTCGCGGCCGATCGTCGGGGTCGAGAACCGGGTGCGGACGGTGGAGGGGATCCCGAACAGCACGGCGAGGAGCCCGCCCACGACGACGAGGCCCAGGGCCAGCCACCCCGGCCGCCGGCCGTCGAACATCGTGAGGCTGCCGAGGACCAGGGCGACGGTGCCCACCCCGGTCCAGAACCGGGGCGACCCGGCCTGGATGTCGACGCCAAAGGCCAGGGTGGCCAGGACGACCAGCCCGAGCCCGAGCGGGCTGGTGCCCAGGGTGCCGAGGCCGTAGGCGGACAGGGCCAGGCAGATCGCGCCGGTCGCGGCGGCGATGCCGATGCCCGCCGAGAAGAACTCGAAGAGCAGCAGCAGCAGGCCGGCGACGACGAAGAAGTAGGTGGCCGAGGGGCTGCCCAGGCCGTGCAGCGTGCGGTCGACCAGGCCCGGGTTGCGGAAGCGGATGTCCAGGTCCTCACGCAGCACGAACGGCGACTTCGACCGGGCGGTCGACAGGGTGACACCCTTGGCCTCCCGACCATCCAATTGGCCGATGAAGTCCGACAGCGTGGGCGCCACGATCTCGACGAGCCCGAGCTGGCGGGCCTCGTCCGGGCCGGCCGTCCGGTTGCGCAGCGGCGCCGGGGTCCCCTCGAACACGGGCTCGGGCTGGCGTCCCACCTCGGTCCGGTCGGCCATGCCGGCCACGTCGGCCGCGGTGACGAGGGAAAAGGCCGGGCCGGTGGCCCGACCGGTCCCCGTGGGCCCCACCCACACGGCCACCGGCACGGGCGAGGACGACAGCAGGAGCCCGAGGGCGTCGACCGTGGAGAGCGGCACCGAGGCATCGGCGCTGTCGAGCTGGATGACCACGGTCGTGGTGCCGCGGCCCGGTGCTTCGCGGATCGAGCGGCGGACGAGGTCGACGTTCACCGGGTCCAGGATCCCGCCGACCTGGACGATGTCGATGGCCGGGCGCTCGGCTCCGTGCCCGGGGTGGGCGGCGGCCGCGGGCTGGGCCGGCGCGCCGGCCAGCACGGCGGCGAGGCCGAACCCGACCGCCAGTAGGGTTCGAAGCAGTGGAACCGGCGGCCTTCTGTGGCATGACACGGCTCCTGATAGTCGCCGGGAAGGGCGGCGTCGGCAAGACGACGGTCACGGCGGCGGTGGCGGCCATGGCCGCTGAGGCCGGGCTGAGCACCTGCATCATCGAGATCGAGGGGAAGTCGGGGCTGGGGGCGATGTTCGGCCGGCCCGGCCCGCTGCCCCACGACCAGGTGGTGCTGCGCCCCGGCGGGGGCCGGGGCGGGGCGGCCGACGTGGTGGCTCGGACCCTCGACCCCGAGGTCGCCCTCGTCGAGTACCTCGAGGACCACGGGCTGCGCCGGCTGTCCAAGCGACTGGCCTCGACCGGGGCCATCGACGTCGCCGCCACGGCCGCCCCGGGCATCAAGGACATCCTCGTGCTGGGCAAGGTGAAGCAGCTGGAGCGGGCCGGCCAGTTCGACCTGCTCCTGCTCGACGCTCCCGCCGCCGGGCATGCCCTCACCTTCCTGACCAGCGCCCGGGGGCTGCTCGACGCCGTGCGGGTCGGCCCCATCCGAGCCCAGGCCGAGGACGTCCTCGAGCTGCTGGGCGACCCGGTGCGCTCACAGGTCCTCCTCGTGACCCTGCCCGAGGAGACGCCCGTGAACGAGGCGGTCGAGACGGCGTTCGCCCTCGAGGACCGGGTCGGGGTCTCCCTCGCGCCGGTCGTGGTGAACGGGCTCTACGAGCACCTCGACCTGGTGCCCGACGCTGCCGCGGCGGCCGCCGAGGCGGGCAGCACCCTGGCCCCGGCCCGGCTCGAGGCCCTGACGGCGGCGGCGGCCTTCCGCCGTCAGCGCCAGGAGATGCAGGCCGAGCAGGTCGCCCGCCTCAGCGCCGCGCTGCCCCTCCCCCAGCTCTGCCTGCCCTACGTCTTCTCGGGCGAGATGGGCCCGTCCGAGGTCGACCAGCTCGCCGCCGCCTTTGCGGCCGCCGTGGCCAGCCTGCCCTGAGCCCGCAGCGGGCGCCGGGAGGCGTGGGCGTCAGGCGCCTGTCGGCTCGCCGGCTTGGGGGAGCAGGGCGGCGCCGACCAGGCGGAGGCCCTCGAGGTCGTGCACGTCGCCCGCCAGGATGGGGACGGTCACCATGGGCGCCGGCGCCACCTGCCTGGTGAGGTCGGTGAGGTGTGACCGCTCGCGCCGCGCCACCGTGTCGAGCTCGCCCAGGTTGCGCTCGAGCTGGCCCAGGGCGGAACCCGGCGGCGCCGGAAGGCCGCCGCGGGGCGGCAGCCCCTCGCCAAAGGCGGGGTGCAGCCGGTTCACCACCAGCGCCTGCACCGCGATCCCCGCCTCCCCCAGCTTCGAGGCGAAGAACAGCGCCTCGTCCACCGAGTCGCGGCGGGGCGAGGCGACGAGGACGAACGCCGTGCTCGGGTCCTCGAGCAGGTCGTACACCGACGTGGCCCGCTCACGGAAGCCCTCCTCCATCCCCTCGAACGCGGTGAAGAAGGCGAGCACGTCGGCCACCACCTCGCCGCCGACGACCCGGGTGATCGAGCGCAGGAACGCCTGGGCGGCCACCGACACGGCCCGGAGGTAGCTGCGGGCCGGCATGGTGAGCAGCCGGAACAGCTTGTGGTCGAGGAAGCGGGTGAGGCGGCGGGGGGCGTCGAGGAAGTCGAGCGCGTTGCGGGTGGGCGGGGTGTCGACGACGACGAGGTCGAACCGGCCGTCGGCGTGGAGGTCGTGCAGCTTCTCCATCGCCATGTACTCCTGCGTGCCGGACAGCGACCCAGAGATGTTGCGGTAGATCCGGTTGGCCAGGATGGTCTGGGCCTGCTCGGGGGTGGCCGCGTGGCGGCGGACCACGTCGTCGAAGGTGGCGGTGGTGTCGAGCATCATCGCCCACAGTTCGCCGCCGTCCTGGCCCGCTCCGGCCACCCGGCTCGGCTCGTTGGTGAGGGCGTCGAGGCCCAGCGCGTCGGCCAAGCGCTTCGCCGGGTCGATGGTGACCACGCAGGCCCGGCGGCCCCGGTCGGCCGCCACCACCGCCAGCGACGCCGCCGCCGTGGTCTTGCCCACACCGCCCGAGCCGCAGCACACGACGACCGACCGCTCGGCCGCGATCTCGTCGAGGGAGGGCACCGGCCCTGTCTACAGCAGGGCCTGGCGGCTCCTGCCCACGCGGTCGGGCCGGCTCAGCTGGCGGGCTCGGCCGGCCGCAGGGCGGCGGCGGCCTCGTCCAGGGTCTCGGCCACGGTGACGATGCGGTCGAAGCCGGTCGTGCGCAGCAGGCGGACCAGGGTGGGCCGGTTGCAGCACACGCTGACGTCGCCGCCCAGCTCGCGGGCCCGGCGGATGCCGCCGATGAGGGCGCCGAGGCCCGCCGAGTCGACGAACGGCACGCTGGACATGTCGATGATCAGGCGGGGGGTGGAGGCCAGCTCGGCGAGCGCCTGCCGGAACTGGCTGACGGTGAAGGCGTCCAGCTCGCCCACCGGACGGCACACCTTGAAGCCGTTGACCTCGTCGAGCTGGATGTCGAGCACGGGCGGGATCGTACCCGTGGGTCTTGTCCCGCTACCCTGCCGCAGCGTGACGGACGTCCTGGTCGCCAGCGACGCCGACTGGGTGCACGACGAGGTCCGGCAGGTGCTGCACGGGCCCGACCTCACCATCCGCAACGTCCGCAGCGGCCCCGACGCTGTCGCCGCCGTCAAGGAACGAGCGCCCGACCTGGCCGTGCTCGACATGCAGATCGGTCACATGGGCGCCATGGCCATCAGCCTCGACCTTCGCCTCGAAGAGGGGATGGGCCGCCTCCCCCACGTCCCCATCCTCATGCTCCTCGACCGGCGCCCCGACGTCTTCCTCGCCCATCGCAGCGGCGCCGAGGGCTTCGTGGTCAAGCCCCTCGACCCCATCCGCCTCCGCAAGGCCGTGACCGCCCTGCTGGCCGGGGGCACCTACGAGGACGCCACCTACAAGCCGGCGACGGTCCCGCCGGCCTGACGTGTAGGGTTCCTCCGCCCCTGTCACAGGGGTTGACAACGGGGTGTGGCGCAGTTTGGCAGCGCGCTGCGTTCGGGACGCAGAGGTCCCGGGTTCAAATCCCGGCACCCCGACCAGAGACAGCAGGTCAGAGGCGGTCCAGGAGGGCCGCCTCCCTCGCGTCAAAGGCGTCGATCCCGCGCCCACCCCGCGACATGAGCCAGCGAGCAAAGATCCCAGCGACAGACGACGACGACCTTCTCAGGCGAGTCGTCGTCAACAAGGACACCGTGCGCTGGGACCCGGAGGAAGCTCGCTGGGTGCCGACCAGCGGCGGCTTCAAGGTAGACGACGATGCCTTGTCTACCTTCGTCCACCGGCTGCTGACGGAAGTAGGTCGCGGCCCGGCCGACGTCGGAGCACACAAGAAACCGGCCACCGTCTTCACCCTGTCCATGGCGGCCGTCGTGGACGGCGGAGCTCGGCCTCGCTCTGACCCGCAGCCGATCCCGGAGACGATCGGGCACGCCCACGTCGTGGCCTTCCCTGATCCCTCCCAGCAGCGCCGAGTCTCAACCGTCTCTGCTTGTGCTCGGGAGCCATCTGGGGAGTCGAGAGCCTGCCCGCCCCTCCTACCTGATGGCCTGTGCCTTCGGGTCGAAGCGCTCCGCTAGCGCGGCTGCTGCTCGACGGTCACCCTCGCCGGTCGTCTGGGCGTAGATCGCCAGCGTGACCCTCGGGTCAGAGTGGCCAAGCCGCCCCTGCGCGGCCTTGGGGGGCGGTGAGCTGCTCGAGGAGCCATGGCCCAGCCGACACGGCGCGACGACCAGCGGACGACTTCGGCGGACCGAGCCCCGGCCTGCCACCCTGACCCCTGGTCACCTGCTCGGCCACTGCCACAGTCCCGCCGAGGAGGTGCCGTCCATCTCCAGCCGGAACGGGTCGGGCAGGTCGCCGGGCAGCCTCAACTGCGCCTCGGTGTGGCACCGCCCCCAAGTCGTCTACGCCTGGCGCTCAAGGCACCCCGAGTTCCCTCAGCCGGTCACCACCGTCGGAGACGTCTCAGTCTGGGGGCGTGGCCGGACGTCGAGGCGTGGGCACGGGCCACGGGGCGGCTCGACTAGTTCCAACCCGCTTCCATCGGAGCCGGACCGGCTCGTTTCGCTCACGAATGCGAAGGCCGTTAGGGTGCGCCACCGGCTACAGCGTTGATCGAGTCGCCTGAGCCCCAACGTGAAGGGAGAGCCGCTGATGGCTCTGTTCAAGAAGAAGAAGGATCGCGCCAGCAAAACGGGGGACAACGGCTACACCCCGATGCCGTTGCTGGGCGACAGTACCGGCAGCCCGTGGTACGCCAATGGGCAGGCGTACCGGGGCGACCCCATGGAGGCCTCGACCGACCGGGTCGAGGCGGCCCCCGAGCCGCCGTACGAACCCGCCTACGAGGTGCCCGACGAGCCCGGCCCCGAGCACGGGACGCCCTCCTAACAACGCGGCCGCCCGATGGGCCGGGATCATGGCCTGGCGCCGCCGCCAAGCCGACCCTCGGCGGTTCCATCCCCGTCCATCCCACGCGCCACTCGTTTGGGGGCAACAATGGCCGTGCGCCTGGCGCTCTGACCTGCGGCTACGTATGTCGGCGGACACCCACGGATCCCAGGATCCGCATTCGGACGCAGAGGTCCCGGGTTCAAATCCCGGCACCCCGACCACCAAGTGCAGGTCAGAGGCGGGTCAGGGAGGCGGGCTACTCTCGGCGTACCGGGTGCTCTACGGGATCGTCGGAGCGAGAGCGATCGCATCTTTGATCGCTGCCATGCCGCCGGTCATGGTGGAGTTGGTCGCCGCCGACGGTCAGCGCCTCGTCGGTGTCCAAGCACTCATGAGCGGGTCGCCGATACCAGGCGATCGACCCCGGAAGAGCCCACTGCGTACTGGAGGTAGCCCTAGCCAGGGATGGCCGGGTCTACCGGTTCGAATGTGACGCCGGCCGCCAAGGATGCGAGGGCGGACAGGCGACTCTCCGTCTGCCTGCCCCACTGGGTGGTCAGGAGGTAGGTCTTGTCGTCACCGTGGAAGGGGTCGGAGTCAAAATCGGTCGGGAGTTCGGCTGAACTTCGCCTTCCATGCCTCCGCAAGCGCCGCTCCGGAGACCGAGCCCGCAGGTTCGCTGGGACGAGGTGGTCGACCCGGTCGTCCAGGACATCAGGTGATCGGTGCGCGCGCCAGAGCGCGGTCCAGGTCAGGCGGCCGACCCTGCCGTCGACGACCAGGCCCTTCTCGCTCTGGAACCTGCGCACGACGACGACGGTGGGCCCGTCGAAGACTCCGTTCACCGGCACCCGCCAGCCGCGGTCTCGCAAGCGCTGCTGGACCTGGAGGACTGCCCCACCCCGGGAGCCCGCCTGCACCAGGCCGGGGAACCGGGGCACCGCAGGACCGGCCGGCGCCGGCAGCATCGGAGCCGGCGCCCCGGCATGGCGGGTCAGACGGCCGTACACGCCCAGGATGGTGGCCCCGTAGCGTGGATCGCTGGCCCATCGGCCGTTGCCGAGCTGGTCCCAGTCACGGATCTGCCCGGTGGCGGTGAAGTAGCGCCACCGCGGATCGACCAGCGGCGTGCGCAGCTGGGCCGAGGTGATCGGGGCCGCCCAGCCCTTCAGGTGCTGGATCTGGGCCCGGACACCGGTGCGGGCGTTCGGGAAGGAGCTGGAACCCGTGCCGCCATCAACGGCTCCGAGGCCGGAGAAGTTGTTGTTCCCGGGGGCATTCGTGCGTTGGGGAACGTGAGCCAGGCGCTCTCAACCATGGCTTGGCAGAAGGCGATGTCTCCACGGACCCCTTCCAGCGCACCCTCCTCGAGGAACAGCTGCGCCAGCGTCGCCACCGGCACCGTGGCCCGGCTCCGGTGACCGACCGACCCGTACATCGCCGTGATCTGGCCGGCGCTGTACTGCGACCGCCCGATGATCGGCGTGCCGGCCACGGCAGGGCGAGCGGACGCCGGAAGCGCGGCAGCCGCCGTGAGCGTGGCGGCCCCGGCGAGGAAGCCCCGGCGGCTGCACGCGAAGCTGGCGATCGGGTTGTCATGCACAGGGCGTTCTCCAGGCTGCGGGGCCGTTGCAGGGCGCGGTGCTGCACAAGGCGAAAGGCTGAAACGTTCTGGCATCCTAGCGATCGATGACCGGGCCCTGCCACCTGCGCCGAGGCCGGGGGCCGGGGGCCGGGGGCCGGGGGCCGGGGGCCGGGGGCCGGTAGCGTCCGCCCGCATGGACCTCGACGGGTTCCAGCGGGTGATCGCCGACACCTACCTGGAGCGTGACGCTGAGCGGGGCGTGCCGGCCACGGTGGCGTGGCTGGCGGAGGAGCTGGGCGAGCTGGCCCAGGCCGTCCGCAAGGGCACCCCACCCGAGCAGCTCCACGAGCTGGGCGACGTCCTGGCCTGGCTGGCCTCGTTGGCCAACCAGCTCGACCTCTCCCTCGCCGAGGCCGTGCAGCGCTACGCCAACGGCTGCCCGAGGTGCGAGGCCGCCCCCTGCACCTGCGCTCCTTAGAAGGAGAAGACGGGTGACCCGGCGGCGGCCTGTTCGAGGAGGGGGACCAGCTCGCCGGCGTCGGCCGGCCGGCCGCACAGGTAGCCCTGGGCCATGTCGCACCCCAGCTCGGCGAGGAGGCGGGCCTGCTCGGCGGTCTCGACGCCCTCGGCCACCACGCTGTGGCCCAGGCTGTGGCCCAGGCTGACGATGGCCGCGACGACGGCGGCGTGGCTGGCTCGCCGGCCCAGCCCGGCCGTGAAGCTGCGATCGACCTTGAGGACGTCGGCTTCGAGCCCGGCCACGTAGGCCAGCGACGAGTACCCGGTCCCCAGGTCGTCGAGCGCCACCCGCACACCGCTGCGCCGAAGCCGGGCGAGCACCGCCTGCGCGGCGGTCGCCGAGGCCAGCAGCTCCGTCTCGGTGACCTCCAGGCAGAGGGGCTTGCCGGGTCCGACGAGGGCGCAGGCACTGGCGACGTAGGCGGGGAAGCGGGGATCGGCCAGCTGGCGGGCGGCCACGTTGACGCCCATCGAGACCTCCGAGAGGCTGGGCCAGCGGCGGCGCCAGGCGCCCATCTGCTCGGCGGCTGCCTCCAGCACCCAGTGGCCCATCTCGACCACCAGGCCGCTCTCCTCGGCCACCTGGATGAAGCCCTCGGGAGCCAGCAGGCCGAGCGTGGGGTGCTCCCACCGCAGCAGCGCCTCGAAGCCGGTGAGCCGCCCGGTGCGCAGCTCGACCTCCGGCTGGTAGAGGAGGCGCAGCTCGTGGCGGCGGACGGCGTGCAGCAGCGCCGCCTCGACGTCGAGGCGCTCGTGGGCCCGGTCCCGAAGCGCCTCGTCGAACATCGCGATGGTGCTGCCGCCCCGGACCTTGGCCAGCGAGCAGGCGGCGTCGGCCTCGCGCAGCAGCACGGCGGCCGAAACGGGCCGGCTGGCCCCCCCGACGGCCACGCCGACGCTCGCTGCGGCCCGGATCTCGCGGTCGGCCACGACGACCGGCTGGTGGAGCGCGGTCAGCAGGTGCGAGGCCAGCCAGCGGGCGTTCTCCTGGTCCTTCACGTCCTCGCACAGGATGGCGAAGGCGTCGGCGGCGAAGCGGGCCACCGTGTCGCTGCTCCCCACCGCCAGGCGCAGTCGCCGCGCCACCTCGCGCAGGACGGCGTCGCCACCCTCGTGGCCGATGCTCTCGTTCACCACCTTGAACCGGTCGAGGTTCAGGAAGAGCACCGCCAGGGTCGTGCCCGACCGCCGGGCTGTCGTGGTCGCCGCCTCGACCACGTCCGTGAACCCGGCCCGGTTGAGCAGGCCGGTCAGCCGGTCGTGCCTGGCCCGGTGGGCGAGCAGCCGCTCGGCCCGGACCCGGTCGGTGACGTCGACGACCTGGGAGATCAGCTGCTGGGGCTCGCCGGCCGGGCTGCGGACGACGGTGACGGAGAGAACGGCCCACACGACGGTGCCGTCGGGCCGGCAGCACCGCTGCTCGATGCGGAAGGCGGTGGAGCCGTCGTCGATGGCCTGGTCCAGGAGGCGCTGGCTCGCGCCCACGTCGTCGCCGTGGGTGATCGAGTGGAAGCTGCGGCCCACCAGCTCCTGCGGCTCCCACCCGAGGCACGAGGCGAATGCGTGGTTCACCTCGAGGAACGTCCCGTCGAGGGCGCTGACGGCCATGCCGATCGGCGCGCTCTCCAGGGTGAGCCAGCCGTAGGCGCTCCGCAGCGCCCACGCGCTCTCGATGGCGTCACCGGCCAGCCGGGCCAGATCGGTGAGGGCGCGCAGCTCGCGGTGGTCGAAAGCCACGTCTCCGACCCGCACGGCGGTCATCACCGCGCACCGCCGCTGCGCGGTCATCACCGGCGCCGAGATCACCGAGCGGACGCCGAGCCGCTCGATCTCGGCCCGCACGCCTGGCGACACCGCTTCGTCGGCGCCTCCCTGCATCCCGCGGCCCTCGAGCAGCGCCCGCGCCGGGGGCACCAGCAGTGAGCCCTCGAAGTCGCTGTCCTCGAACACCCCGACCCCGAACCGGAAGCGCACGACCGGCCCGTCGGTGATGCCGATGATGACGCCGTCGGCACCGGTGAGGGCGCAGGCCCGTGCCGCGACGGCGCGGGCGACCCGGGCGAAGCCGTCATCCTGCTCCGAGCTCACCATGGGAGGCGCCGCCGGCAGGAGCCTCAGCCCAGCTTGCCCTGCGCCACCAGCGCCTCGGCGATCTGGACGGCGTTGAGGGCGGCTCCCTTGCGGAGGTTGTCACCGCTGACGAACACGGCCAGGCGTCCGGGACGATCGCCCGCCCGCCGGATCCGGCCGACGTAGGTGGGGTCCCGGCCGGCCGACAGCAGGGGCGTGGGCACCTCGGCCAGCTCGACCCCCGGGGCCGAGGTCAGCAGCTCAACGGCACGCTCGGGGGCCAGGTCGCTCGAGGTCTCGAGCACGAGGCTGACGGAGTGGCCGGTGAACACGGGCACGCGGACGCACGTGCAGCTGACGTCGAGGTCGGGCAGGGCGAGGATCCTTCGGCTCTCGTTGCGGAACTTCTTCTCCTCGTCCGTCTCGTCGTCGACGAAGGACCCGGCCTGGGGCACGACGTTGAAGGCGATCGGCTGGGGGAACACCCGGGCCCGGCCCAGGTCGACGCTGTCACCGGCCCAGGCCAGCTCGCGCGCCTTTTCACCGGCGCTGGCGACCTGAACGGCGAGCTCGCCCACCCCGTCGATGCCCGCCCCGGAGACCGCCTGGTAGGTGGAGGCCACGATGCGGACCAGGCCAGCCTCGGCGTGCAGCGGCGCCACCACCGGCATGCAGACCATCGTCGTGCAGTTCGGGTTGGCGACGATCCCCTTCGGGATCTCGGCGAGGGCCGCGGCGTTGACCTCGGCCACCACGAGGGGGACCTCGGGGTCGTTCCTCCACGCCGAGGAGTTGTCGATGACGAGGGGGCCCTGGGCGGCGATGCCGGGCGCCAGCTGGCGGGACAGCGTGGCCCCGGCCGACATGAGCACCACGTCCAGGCCCTCGTACGACGCCTCGGTGGCCTCCTCGACCAGCACCTCGACGCCGCGATAGGGCACCGCCCGCCCGGCCGAGCGGGCCGAGGCGAAGGCCCGCAGCTCGCCGGTCGGAAAGCCGCGGTCCTCGAGGGTCCGGAGGAGCTGGCCCCCGACCAGGCCCGTGGCCCCGACGACACCGATGCGCATGCCCCGATCGTACCGGCACGGCGCCCACCCGGCCCTGGGGATCGAGCGCCTGCGGGTAGCGTTCGCGCTCCGTGGCCGACGTCGTGTGGCACCAGCACGCGCCGCGAGCGCGGCGGTGGGCGGCCATCGGGTCGCCGGGCGGGGCCACGGTCTGGTTGACGGGTCTCTCGGGCTCGGGGAAGTCGACGGTGGCGGTCGAGGTGGAACGGCTCCTCCTCGCCGCCGGCCGGCCCTGCTACCTGCTCGACGGCGACAACCTGCGCCACGGGATCAACGCCGACCTGGGCTTCGACCGGGCCAGCCGCGAGGAGAACGTGCGCCGGGTGGGCGAGGTGGCCCGGCTCTTCGCCGACGCCGGCCTGGTGGCCCTCGTGCCGGTCATCGCCCCGTACGCAGCCGGTCGGGCGTCGGTGCGAGCCGCCCATGAGGCGGCCGCCCTGCTCCTGCTCGAGGTGCACGTGGCCACCCCCCTCGAGGAGTGCGAGCGCCGCGACCCGAAGGGCCTGTACGCCCGAGCCCGGGCCGGGCTGCTCCCCGGCATGACCGGCATCGACGACCCCTACGAGGCGCCGGCGGCGCCCGAGCTGCGCCTCACCGGATCGGAACCGGTGGACCAGGCGGCCGCCGCGGTGGTGGCGCTCCTGTGACGCCGCTCGGGTCCCCGCGGCAGTTCGCTCAGCGCCGGTCCTCGTAGGCGTCGGCCGTCGCCGCACTTCGGCTGCGGAGGACCACGTCGAACCCGGCCTTTGCCGCGGTCTCGGCGATGCCGGTGCTCATGACGCCCGACCCCAGCACTCCGCCCTTCCCGTTGGCCATGGCATCAACCTACTGATCGGTAACTTGTTGTTCAATACCATCTGGCCCATGACGGCCAGCTCCTTGCTCGCAGCCCATGGCGTGCTGCGCGGGCCGGTCGAGCGCTCGGTCGTCGGCCCGGCCCGGGCCCTGCTCCTGGCGGGGGTGCGGGGGCGGGTGCTGGAGGTCGGTGCCGGGACCGGCGCCAACCTGGCCTGGTACCCCTCGGGCGTGGACCACGTCGACGTGTGCGAGCCCGACCCGCTCCGGCGGCGGCGCCTGGAGCGGCGGGTGGCCGCAGGTTCCTGGCCCTTCTCGGTGGCCGTGCACGCCGCCGCGCCCGAGGGGCCGTTCCTCGCAGCGTCGTACGACACGGTCGTCTCGACCTTCGTGCTGTGCTCGACTCCCGACCCCGAGGCCACCGCCTCGGCCCTGCGGAGGGCGCTGGCCGGCGGCGGCCGGGTGGCGTTCCTCGAGCACGTGCGGGCGGGTGGCCCGGCCGGCCGGGTGCAGGCGCTGTTGTCACCGCGGTGGGAGCGCATGGCTGGCGGCTGCCACCTCGACCGGCCTCCCACCTCGGCGCTGCGATCCGCCGGCCTGGTGCCGATCGAGCAACGCTGGCTCCGCCTCCCCCCGCCGCTCGTCCTCGCCGTCGCCGGCCAGGCCGTCGTCCGGGTGCGGCCGTCGCCGACCGGGCCTCGTTGAGCCCCTCGGCCCCCCGCTACGGTGCCTCGTGTGACCGCTGGCGCTGGGTACGGCCCCCTGGTGCTCGTCGGGGGCGGCGAGTTCTCCGACGGGCTGCGTGGGCTGGACGCGGCCCTGCTCGAGTCGCTCGGCGGTCCCGAGGTCGCGGTGCTGCCCACCGCCGCCGCCTTCGAACGCCCCGAGCGGGCGGTGGCCACCGCGGCAGCCCACTTCGAGGCGCTCGGGGTGAAGGTCCGCGAGGTGCCGGTCCTGGGCCGAGCCGACGCCCACCAGCCCGAGCACGTCGAGGCCGTGCGGTCGGCTCGGTTCCTCTACCTGACGGGCGGTTCGCCCCTCCACCTGCGGAGCGTCCTGAAGGAGACCCCGCTGTGGGAGGCGCTGCTCGAGGCGTGGCGGGACGGCTCGGCCGTGGCGGGCTCGTCGGCCGGCGCCATGGTGCTGGGCGACCCGATGGTCGATCCCCGGGGCGGGGCCTTCACCCTCGGACTCGGCATGCTCGAGAACCTGGCCGTGGTACCGCACCTGGGCGCGGCCGCCGAGCACCGCACCCTCAGGCTGGCCCCCCCGGGCGTCCACCTGCTCGGGATCCCGGAGCAGACCGCCGTGGTCAAGGACACCGGCGGCTGGCGGGCCGACGGCGTCCTCCCCGAACGGGTCACGATCCACCTCGACGGCGAGATCGTCCCCCTCACCGCCCTGCCCTGAGGCTCCGAACCGTCAATCCTCGTGTTCGGTGCTGGTGACGGACCGGATGACGGGCGGGTCGTTCGGGCGGTCCTGTGCGCCCACCGGCAGCGACTGCATGGCCTCGAGCACGTCGAGCCCGGTGACCACCTGGCCGAACAGGGAGTACTGCGGCGGGAGGCGGACGCCCTGGGGGCCCGAGATGATGAAGAACTGGCTGCCGTTGGTGTTGGGCCCGGCGTTGGCCATGGCGACCGAGCCGATCTGGTACCGGCCCGGCTTCGGCAGCTCGTCGGCGAACCGGTACCCGGGGCCGCCCCGGCCGGTGCCGGTGGGGTCACCGCCCTGGCACATGAACCCGCGGATGATGCGGTGGAAGATGACCCCTTCGTAGTAGTGGTACCGGGCCAGGAAGACGAAGTTGTTCACCGTGAGGGGGGCGGCGGCGGCGTCGAGGGCGATGACGAGGTCGCCCACCGACGTCGACAGCAGCGCCGTGTAGCGCTTGGTGGCGTCGATGCACATCGGCGGCTGGTCGTCGAACTGCTGGGTCTTCGGGCTCGAGCCGTCGGGGTTCGGGCAGGGGTGGGTCATGCGGGCTCCTCTGGTGGTCGTGGTGTGGACCCCGGGGTCGAGGCCTTCACCGTGTGCGGGTCGGCATCGGATCAGCCCGCTGGCGGGGCGGCGACCCGTCGGTCATGTCTCTTCGATGGTGACCGTGTCGACCTTGACCGGGGGCTGCGGGGCGCCGCCGAGGCACGACGGGTCTTCGGGGTCGGGGCAGTCGACGTGGCTGGCCAGCACGCCCTTCAGCACGTCGAGGCCCTCGGCCGCCTTGCCGAACGTGACGTAGGAGCCGTCGCCGTTCAGGCTGGCTGTATTGGGGCCGGCCGAGAAGAAGTACTGGGCGCTGGCGGAGTCGGGCGAGTCGCTTCGGGCCATGACCAGGTCACCTTCGGTGTAGGTGAACGGTGCCCCCTCGTCCTTGATGGTGTAGCCGGGGCCGGGGTCGGCGATCGACTGGTTGGGGGCACCGCCCTGGATGATGTCGAGGTCGACGTCGGTGCGCGAGAACGACGTCCCGTCGTAGTAGCGGTACCGGGCGAGCACCACGAAGTTGTTGGTCGTGAGCGGGGTGCGCTTGGTGTCGAGGTCGACCTTCACCCCGCCGGCCGAGGTGGTGAACACGGCCCGGTACCTCTTGGCCGGGTCGATGCACATCGGCGGTGCCTTCTCGAAGCTCGAGGCCCGCTCCTCCCCGGCCGGCTGCGGGCAGGGGGTCTCACCCTTGATCTCCCGCCCGGGTGGCACGGGCGGGAATGAGGCCAGGGTGGCGGGCGGGGCGGTGGACGTGGTGGGCGGAGCGGCGCTGTCGTCCTCGCCCTGGCGGTAGACGAACGCGAGGACTGCGGCCAGGAGCACCACTCCGAGGGCCAGGCCGGCGAGGTTGCGCACCTGCCGCCGCCGCCGCTGCCGCCTGCGGGCCGCCTCGAGGGCGGCCCGGCGGGCGGCCTGGTTCTCCTTCTTCCGCTGCCGCTTGGTGCTGGCCACGGGAAACGGACCCTAGCGGTGGGGCAGCCACGGGTAGCCTGCGGCCCTCGTGGCGCTGGTGGTGCACAAGTACGGCGGCACGTCGGTGGCCGACGCCGAGCGCATCCGCTCGGTGGCCGACTACATCGCTCGAGCCCGCCGCCGGGGCGACGACGTGGTGGTCGCCATCTCGGCCATGGGCAAGACCACCGACGACCTCGACCGCCTGGCTGCCGACGTCTCCACCAGCCGCCCGGGCCGCGAGATGGACCTCCTGCTCTCCTCCGGCGAGCGCATCTCCATGGCCCTGCTCACCATGGCGCTGGCCGACCTCGGGATGCCGGCGGTGTCGCTCACGGGCAGCCAGGCCGGGATCATCACCGACGCCAGCCACCAGCGGGCCCGGATCCTGGAGGTGCGGGGCGACCGGGTGCGCGAGGCGCTGGACGCCGGTCGGGTCGTGGTCGTCGCCGGCTTCCAGGGCGTCTCCACCGGCAAGGACGTCACCACCCTCGGCCGGGGAGGCACCGACACCACTGCCGTGGCCCTGGCCGCGGCGCTCGGGGCGGACCGGGCCGAGATCTACACCGACGTGTCAGGCGTGTTCTCGGCCGACCCGCGTGGTGCCGACGGCCCGCCGCCTCCCCACCTGTCGTGGGGGAGCTGCTCGAGATGTGCGCGGCCGGGTGCCCGAAGCCCGACGTCAGGGCGGCCGAGTTCGCCCGCACCCACCAGGTGCGCCTGGAGATCCGTTCGTCGTTCACGTGGGAGCCCGGCACCCGGGTCGGCCCGGAGGAGGAAGTCGTGGAGCAGGCCATCGTGTCGGCCGTCGTGCACGAGGTCGGCGAGGCCAAGGTCACCGTGGCCGGTGTCCCCGACCGGGTGGGGGTGTCGGCCACGCTGTTCAGCGCTCTGGCCGAGCGTGACGTGAACGTCGACATGATCGTGCAGAACACCTCGCTCGAGGGCCGGACCGACATCTCGTTCACGATCCCGGTCCGCGACCTCGTGGTCGGCCTCGATGCCAGTCGCAGCCTCCGGGCCCAGATCGGCGCGCCGACGTGACCGCGGATGCCGACATCGCCAAGGTCTCGATCATCGGCGCCGGCATGAAGACCAACCCGGGCGTGGCCGCCACGGTGTTCCGCACCCTCGCCGGCGAGCAGATCAACATCGAGATGATCTCCACCTCGCCGATCCGCATCAGCGTCGTGGTCCACCAGGCCGACGCCGAGCGGGCCGTGCAGTCCCTGCACGCCGCCTTCCAGCTGGGCTGAGACCGACGCCGGTCGGAGCCCCGCTCAGCCGACCGTGACGGTGACGTTCACCATCGGGCCGGCGACGCCGGCGTCGCTGGCGGTGAGGAGGCTGACCCGGTGCGTCCCGGCCGACGCCGACCGGAACCGGGCAACGCCGCCGTGCTCGTCGATGGTGATGGTGCCGGGCGTGGCGACGACACCGACGATGCGCAGGGGGCTGCCCGCAAGCGTGGCCCGGGCGATGTCGTGCAGCACGAAGCTGCGGTCGGGGCAGGCGTCGCGGGCGACGTCGGTGACCGGCGCGTCGGCCCCGAACCGGATGGTGCCCTGGGCGATGGTCCCGCCGGAGAGCACCGTGTAGCCGGTGGTGACGGGCCCGTCCAGGCTGAGGCTGGAGCCGTCGGTGGCCAGGGCCCCGGACGTCGACCCGACGATCGTGATGGGCACGCCCGGGCCCCGCACGGCGCTGACCTGGGGCAGCAGAACCAGCGGCCCGCGGCCCGGCCAGGCCAGGGTGAAGTCGACGGCCCGCAGGACCCCGGCTGCCGGGGCCAGCGCTCCGACGGCCGTGTCGCTGGGGCAGCCGAGCGGGGGCGTGAGGCTGCCGCCCTGCGGCAGGGTGGGGGAAGGGCCGCTGATCGGGACGGGTGGCGCGATGCGGGGCCGCTGGCTCGCCTGGGGCGCCGGGCCACCGGGCTGGGCGGAGGCCCCGGGCTGGGGCGCTCGGGGATCGGGGTCGGCGGGCGCCGCTCCTCGCTCGCCTGCTGGTGCCGCCGGCGCCGGGATCACCGCACCTGGTACGGGCGATCCGGGCTGGGGCGGCCGGGTCGGGTCGAGCGGCTCGGCCACAGGGAACTTGGCGCTCGGCGGCAGCGTGACGCCCGGGCGGGCACCCCGGGCCGCCGGGGCCGGCATGGCCATCCCGGAGGGCGCCACCCCCCCCTCGCTCCTCGCCGACCGCACGGCGGCGAGGCTGGTGCCGGTGGCCGCCAGCACCAGGGCCAGGCTGGTTGCCCCTATGGCCGTCCGCCTGCCGAACCTCCGCATCACCCAATGGTTGCCCATATTCCCCGTGACCACAAGCGGTGGCGGCACGAACACAACGTGCCGGGTCGCCTCGGAGCGGGGAGACTTCGCCTGATGAGCGCGACGCTGCCCGAGCGGGACCCGCCGTGGGTGATGCGGACCTACTCCGGCCACTCCTCGGCGCGCGCCTCGAACGCCCTGTACCGCCAGAACCTGGCCCGCGGCCAGACCGGCCTGTCGATCGCCTTCGACCTGCCGACCCAGTGCGGCTACGACCCGGACGACCCCAGCGCAGCCGGGGAGGTGGGCAAGGTGGGCGTGCCCGTGGCCCACCTGGGGCACATGCGCCAGCTGCTCGACGGCATCGACCCAGGCGTGATGAACACCTCGATGACGATCAACGCCACGGCGCCCTGGCTGCTCGGGCTGTACGTGGCCAACGCCGAGGAGCAGGGCACCGACCTCGCCAGGCTGGCCGGCACGACCCAGAACGACATCGTGAAGGAGTACCTGTCCCGCGGCACGTACATCTTCCCGCCGGAGGCCAGCCGCAGGCTGACGGTCGACACGATCGCCTGGACGTTGCACACCACCCCGCGGTGGAACCCGATCAACGTCTGCAGCTACCACCTCCAGGAGGCGGGGGCGACCCCGGTGCAGGAGCTGGCCTACGCCCTGGCCACCGCGGTGGGCGTGCTCGACGCCGTGCGCGACAGCGGCCAGGTGCACCGGGACGAGATGGGGGCGGTGGTCGGCCGCATCTCGTTCTTCGTGAACGCCGGCATCCGCTTCGTCGAGGAGGTCTGCAAGATGCGGGCCTTCACCTGGTTGTGGGACCGGATCACCCAGGAGCGCTACGGGGTGGCCGACCCGAAGCACCGCCGGTTCCGCTACGGCGTGCAGGTCAACTCGCTGAACCTCACCGAGCAGCAACCCGAGAACAACGTCCAGCGCATCGTGCTCGAGGCCCTCGGGGTGCTGCTGTCGCGGGACGCCCGGGCCCGGGCGCTGCAGCTGCCGGCCTGGAACGAGGCGCTGGGGCTGCCCCGGCCCTGGGACCAGCAGTGGAGCCTGCGCATCCAGCAGGTGCTGGCCAGCGAGACCGACCTCCTCGAGTACCCCGACATCTTCGGCGGCTCCACCGTGATCGAGGCCCGCACGGCCGAGCTGGCCGACGCAGCCATGGTCGAGCTGCAGGACGTCCTCGAGCTCGGAGGCGCCTTCTCGGCGCTGGACACCATAAAGGCGCGCCTGGTCTCGTCCCAGGCCGAGCGGACCCGGCGCATCGAGTCGGGCGACCTGACCGTCGTCGGCGTCAACACCTACACCGAGACGGCGCCGTCGCCGCTGGGTGCCGGCACCCGGTCGATCCTGCTGGTCGACCCCGCCACCGAGGCCGAGCTGGTGGCCGACGTCAGGGCGTGGCGGGCCGGACGGGACGGCGACGCCGTGCGCGCCGCGCTGGACGAGCTGCGCCGGGTGTGCGCCTCCGGCGAGAACGTGATGCCGGCCACGATCGCCCTGGCCTCTGCCGGCGGCACCACCGGCGAGTGGGCCGGTGCCCTCCGCCAGGAGCTCGGCCAGTACCGGGCGCCCACCGGGGTCGCCGGAGCCGCCCGCCGGCCGAACCGCTCCTCGGACGGCCCCTCGGAGCCCGGGAGGCCGAGCCTGGCCGCCACGGCCGCGCGGGTCCGGGCGTGGCCCGACGGGCCCCCCCGCCTGCTGGTCGGCAAGCCCGGCCTCGACGGTCACTCCAACGGGGCCGAGCAGATCGCCGTCGCCGCCCGCGACGCCGGCTTCGAGGTGGTGTACCAGGGGATCCGCCTCAGCCCGGCCGAGATCGCCGGCGCCGCCCGGGACGAGGACCCCGACGTGATCGGGCTCTCCATCCTGTCGGGCAGCCACCTCCAGCTGGTGCCGGAGGTGCTGCGCCTGGTGCGGGCGGCCCGGGTGGAGGCACCGGTGGTGGTGGGCGGCATCATCCCCGAGGAGGACCGGCTCACCCTCCTGGCCCGCGGTGTGGCCCGGGTCTACACGCCGAAGGACTTCGAGCTGAGCCGGATCATGGCCGACCTGGCCGACCTGGTCGAGGCCACCCGTCGAGGCTGATCACCGAGCTTTTCCCCAGCCATCCACAGCGTTCTCCACAGAGGTGGATATGTCGGTCGTGAACCGCCGGCGAACGCCGGGGAACAAGCTGGTCAAAGCGGTGCTTGCTGTGGTGCATCGACTGAACGTTGCTGAAATGCGGCCGCCGCGGGGGCTGTCCACGCGCCCTGTGGACGGCGGAGCACCCCGGCCGACCCGGGCCCTGCCTGCGCAGATCGAACAGCGTCGGGAACGCGAAACGGCCACGGCTCCGAGGAGCCGTGGCCGTTCAGCCGATCAGTCAGTGCGCCGCTCAACGGGTGACGGCAGAGCTCCGTCGGATCCGGCGCCGCGGCTTCGACAGCAGCACCATCAGGCTCCCGAGGGCGATCACCATCCCGGGCCAGCAACAGCACGCTCTGGATCGACCGAACTGCGGCTTGCCGCGGCAAGGTCGACCACGCCGCCACCGGCTGGGGCATCAGCCCTGCGGAGCACCAGCTTGACCCTAGGGCTACGCCTGTGTTCGCCCTGCGGCGCGACCCCAGGAGCATCCCGGTGCCGAGGATCATGGCCAGCAGCCCGAGGGCGAGAGAGGTTGAGATTCGACCCGGTCCGAGCCAGGCTGTCGTGGTGCGTGCGGTGCTGGTGGACCGCCGCCGGTGGTGCCGACCATCGTGATGCCGCCCCCTGGTCGTCGCCGGCGTCTCGCCGGCGTCGTCGTCGGCGTGACCGTCGGCCGGCGTGACCGTCGCCCTCGGCGTGACCGTCCACGGCGTGACCGTCATCGGCCAGCCCGACGCCCGTCGCCTGCGTCGGTCGGCGTGACCGTGGGCGGGGTCGTCGTCGTCGTCGGCGCCTCGCAGTCCGCCGTGGTGATCGTGTTGGTGTCGAGCGTGACCGCGCCGTTCAGGGCCAACGCCCTTCCTCCAGCGTGGCGCCGGTCTGCAGCTGGATCGACTGCAGCGCCAGAATGTTCCCGACGAAGGCGGTGCGCACCCCGATCGTCGCCGAGCTGGCCACCTGCCAGTAGACGTTGCAGGGCTGGGCTGCGCCGATGAGGAGCACCTGGACGCCGGTGCCGGTGATCAGCGTGCTCCCCCGGCCCCTGTCAAGAAGATGAACTCGGCGTCAGGATCACCCTGGGCGTCGAGCGTGAGGATCCCTCCCGCCGAGAGGTTGAAGGTGCCAGGAGAGCAGTAGACCCCGGGCGTGAAGGTCGAGCGCCAACGTCCACCTGCCTCGTGCAGGTCGACTGCGCCAGGGTGGTGTAGGCGTCGAGCGTGTCGGCTTTGGCCAGGAGGGCAACCTCGTCGGCCACGTGGAGGGTCCCGGTCAGGGCGACGCAGTTGGCCGGCGCCGGGGGCGTGCAGGGATCGAAACCGGTCACCGATGAACCTGGGCTGACCCTCACCGGCGATGGTTGTCACCAGCGGGAGCTGGCCACGACGAGGGCTGCGGTGGCGAGGCGGGCGGCCGGCGCCGCGTGGAAGCCTCCGGCGCGCGACCAGGCTGCGAGCAGTCTGCGACGGCGCCAGGGGCATGGTCCGGCGCGCCGGATGCGATCGTTCTGGAGTTGCATCTGGACCTTCCACGGCCAGTGAAGAACGGCACCCATCTGCCGGCTCATCTCGCCTTGAGGCATTCCTCGCATCCGTTCACCCGGCGGGTTGGGACCGGTCGCAGCTGGTGGCCTCGGCCGTGCAGTCGCCCGCCTCGTGTTCGCTGTCGCAATGCGGCCGCCTCCGGCGGCGGGTCCAAGGCCGGCGACGGGCAGACCAGCCCTCCGAGCACCAGCGGGACCTGAGGCCGCGGCCTACCACGGCCGCAGACCGTCGGCTGGCCACGGGCGACGACCACCACCGGCTGCTGAAGCGCCAGCGGGTCGGCTCGGCCGGTGCCGGCGCCGGGGGCCCTGCCGCCGACTGCGGCCAAGCGCTGTCGCGTCAACGGCCGCCACGATGGCGGCCAGGAGCGCCGGCTCAACTGCTCCCGCCGGTGCATCGGCCGGCCCCTTCACCACCTGGCTTCCCTCCTGCGGTGCTCGGCTCGTCCCTCACCTGGGCTCCTCGTCAGTCCAGCCAGGCGTCGGCCCCCCTCGCCGGCTCGCTCACTTCGCTCACCCGGCTCCCCGCCGGTGCATCGGCCGGCCCGTCCACCACCTGGTCTCGGCCAACGGTCACAGCGGCATGTTGCCGTGCTTGCGCTTTGGCAGCTCCTCGCGCTTGGAGCGGAGGAAGGCGAGCGAGCGCACCAGCACCTGGCGGGTCTCGGCCGGGTCGATGACGTCGTCGACGTAGCCCCGCTCGGCGGCTTCGTAGGGGTTGGCGTGGCGCTCGGTGTACTCCTCGATCAGCTCGGCTCGACGGGCCGCGGGGTCGGCCGCCTCGGCCAGCTCGCGCCGGTACACGATCTCGACCGCCCCGCTGGGCCCCATGACCGCCAGCTCGGCTGACGGCCAGGCGTAGGCCAGGTCGCAGCCGATCGACTTCGAGTTCATGACGACGTAGGCCCCGCCGTAGGCCTTGCGGGTGATGACCTGCACCCGCGGGACGGTGGCCTCGCAGTAGGCGTACAGCAGCTTGGCGCCGTGGCGGATGATGCCGCCGTACTCCTGGGCCGTGCCCGGGAGGAAGCCCGGCACGTCGACGAAGGTGACGAGCGGGACGTTGAAGGCGTCGCAGGTGCGGACGAAGCGGGCCGCCTTCTCGCTGGCCTCGATGTCGAGCACCCCGGCCAGGTGCAGGGGCTGGTTGCCGACGATCCCGACGGTGCGGCCGTCCAGCCGGGCGAAGCCGCACACGATGTTGCGGGCCCAGTGGCGGGCGTACTCGAGGAGCTCGCCGTCGTCGACGACCGAGGTGACCACCCGCTTCATGTCGTAGGCCTGGTTGGGACTGGCCGGCATCAGGGACGTGAGGTCGTCGCAGCGACGGAGGGGGTCGTCGTCGCTGGCGACCTCGGGCGGCTCCTCGAGGTTGTTGGCCGGCAGGTAGGAGAGCAGCTCGCGGATCGAGTCGAGGCAGGCCTTGTCGTCCGGTTCGACGAACGTGCACACCCCGGACTTGGTGGCGTGGGTCATGGCCCCGCCCAGCTCCTCCTGGGTGACGCTCTCGCCCGTCACCGTCTTCACCACGTCGGGGCCCGTGATGAACATGTACGACGTCTGGTCGACCATGTAGATGAAGTCGGTCATGATCGGGCTGTAGACGGCGCCGCCGGCGCAGGGCCCCATGATGGCCGAGATCTGCGGCACCACCCCTGAGGCCTGCACGTTCCGGTGGAAGATGCCGCCGTAGGAGGCGAGCGACACCACCCCCTCCTGGATGCGGGCGCCGGCGCCGTCGTTGATGCCGATCATCGGCACGCCGATCTTGGCCGAGAGGTCCATCACCTTGTGGATCTTCTCGGCGAACACCTCGCCCAGGGCACCGCCGAACACGGTGAAGTCCTGGCTGAACACGCAGACCTTGCGGCCCTCGATGGTGCCGAAGCCGGTGACGACGCCATCGGTGTAGGGCGTCTCCTTGAGGCCGGTGGCCCGGCTCCGGGCCAGCATGTCGAGCTCCTGGAACGACCCGTCGTCGAGCAGGTGCTCGACCCGCTCCCGGGCCGTCATCTTCCCCCGGTCGTGCTGGCGCTGGACCGCGTGCTCGCTGCCGGCGTGGCGGGCCTGCTCCTTCCGCTCGGCCAGCCGCGCCAGCTGCTCGCTCATGGAGTGCTCCATCGGCCGGATCGTACGTCCGCGGCCGCACCCCCGCCCCGGCACGACCGCTGCTGCTGCGGCCGGGCGGCTTTGGGTACGGTCCGGGGATGAGCGTCGATCGGACCGAGCGGGTCGAGGTGGAGGACGGGTCGTTCGGGTCCTTCGTGACGGTGCCGGAAGGTGGTTCCGGCCCGGGCGTGCTGCTGCTGCACGAGATCTTCGGCATCGCCGAGTTCGCCAAGGCCAAGGCGCGGGAGCTGGCCGACGCCGGCAACGTGGTCCTGGTGCCCGACCTGTTCTGGCGGATCCAGCCGGGCTTCGTCGCCCCCGACACCGAGGACGGGATCCAGCAGGGCATGGCCATGGCCAACCGCTTCTTCGGCGAGGTGCCGCCCGAGCGGACGGCTGCCGACCTGGGTGCCGCCCTCCAGCACCTCCGGGGCCTGCCCGAGGTGGGCGGGCGGAAGGTGGCCACCGTGGGCTACTGCCTGGGCGGAACGCTGGCGTATGCCGTGGCCACCGCCGCCGACCCCGACGCCCTGGTCAGCTACTACGGCTCGGGCGTGGCCGGGGCGCTCGACCGGGCCGACGCCGTCCGCTGCCCCGCCCTGTTCCACTTCGGCGGGTCCGACCCGTTCATCTCCGGCGAGGACATCACCAAGGTCGGCGAGCGCTTCGCCGGTCGCCCTGACGTCGACGTCGTCGTCCATGCCGGCGCCGGTCACGCCTTTGAGAACTTGTTCCACCCGAAGTTCGCGAACCCGGCGGCCACGGCCGAGAGCTGGCCCCGGACGCTGCGCTTCCTGGCCCAGACCCTGGAGGGCTGAGCTGCCGCTCGAGCCCCCGCCATCCCGTTTCGGCTTCCCCTCGAAGCCGCCACGGTCAGGCGAGGTCGTGGGGCTGGGGGCCGACCTGGAGCCCGGCACCATCCTGGCCGCCTACCGCAGCGGGCTGTTCCCCATGCCTCTCGACACCGGGCTCATGGCCTGGTGGTCGCCCGAGCCCCGAGGCGTGCTGCCCCTCGACGGCCTCCGGGTCAGCCGCAGCCTGCGCAGGTCGTGCACCCGCTTCGAGGTGCGGGTGGACACGGTGTTCCGATCGGTGGTGGCCGCCTGCGCCGACCGCTCCCGATCCGGTCACTGGATCACCGACGACATCGCCGCCGCCTACGTGCGGCTGCACCAGCTGGGGTGGGCCCACTCGGTCGAGGCGTGGTCGCTCGACGACGGCCAGCTGGCCGGCGGGCTGTACGGGATCGCCACCGGTGGGCTGTTCGCCGGCGAGTCGATGTTCCACCGCCGCACCGACGCCTCGAAGGTGGCCCTCGTGGCCCTCGTCGACCTCCTCGGCGGCGCAGCCGGTGCCGCCGAGGGCCGCCTCCTCGACGTCCAGTGGCGCACCGACCACCTCGCCTCGCTGGGCGTGGTCGAGGTGGACCGGGCCACCTACCGGCGCCGCCTGGCCCACGCCCTCACCCTTCCCCTCCCGCCTGCGTTCGCCTGACGGCCGGGGAGACCCCGTCAGCCGGTCCGGGCCCGGGGGACGCGTGGGGCGGTGCGGCGGCGCACCGACCAGGGCTGGCTCCGACGCCGCGGGCGGGCGAACCCGGCGCCGACGGCCACGCATCCGAGGGCCACGGCCACCGCGCACCAGGCGTAAGCCTGCTGGTGGCTGCCGTCGCCGGCCAGCGCCATGGCGGCGTAGACGGCACCGGGGAGGAGGCCGACGGCCAGGGCGGCGGCGAAGCGGGAGGCGATCGCGGCCAGCAGCCACCCGACGACCAGCACGGCCAGGGCGAGTGAGGCGGTGACCCACGGCCCTGGGAGGGCGGGCTCCAGCCGGTTGTCGGAGGCGGCGAGCCCCAGCCAGGCCGAGCCGGCGAGTCCGAGCACGAGACCGATGAGCACCAGCGCATGGTGCCCTGGCCGGGCCGGTCACGCCATGGCCCGAACGGGTCAGATCGCGGGTCATCTTCGCGTCGCCGGGACCGCCGCAGCCCGGTCTCAGCGGTTGGCGGCGGCGCTCTCGGCCCGGGAGGCCAGGCCAGGGGCGCCGAGGGCCTCGGCCACCCCCGAAAAGGCGGGGGTGGGCCCGGGCCAGCTCAGGTCGGCCGCCGACCCGAGGAGGGACCGCTCGACCACCAGGGTGGCCAGGTGCTTGAACAGGAGCGCCTCACGGCGCGAGGACGCCAGCGTGGCCGCCAGGGCCCCCGCGCTGCGCACCCCGACGCCGTCCCACGCCGCCACGTCGTCGGGGATGGCCTCGACCGTCCCGAACCGACGGATCACGGCGGCCGCCGACTTCGCCCCCCAGCCG
Source organism: Acidimicrobiales bacterium (assembly GCA_030448245.1). GTDB lineage: Bacteria > Actinomycetota > Acidimicrobiia > Acidimicrobiales > JAUJNH01 > JAUJNH01. The sequence continues at coordinate 188,544 of JAUJNH010000002.1, read as the reverse complement.
GGGAGGCCCGGGAAGCCGTCGGCCGAGTCGCCGACGAGGGCCAGCCAGTCGGGGATCGAGACCGGCGGCACGCCGTACTTGGCGAGCACGGCACCCTCGTCGACCACCACGTTGCGGATGCGGTCGAGCTGCACCACCTCGCCGCCGACGACGCACTGGGCCAGGTCCTTGTCGGGCGTGCAGATGACGACCTGCTCGCAGTCGGGGTCGTCCCGGCAGACGGCGCAGGCCGAGGCCAGGGCGTCGTCGGCCTCGAGCTCGACCATGGGCCACACGACGACGCCGAGGGCCTGGAGGGCCAGCTCGAGGGGCTCGAACTGCGAGCGGAGGACCGGGTCGATGCCGGCGCCCGTCTTGTAGCCGGGCCACAGCCCGTTGCGGAAGCTCTCGATCACGTGGTCGGTGGCCACCCCGATGTGGGTGGCACCGTCGTCGAGCAGCTGCAGCACCGAGGCCAGGACACCGACGACCCCGGCGGTCCCCATCGACGAGGCCGAACGGTGGCGCTGGGCCCCGTAGAACTGCCGGAACAGCTCGAACGTCCCGTCGACCAGGAAGACCCGCATCCGGATCGAGCCTTGCACAGCCGGCGTCGCGGAGGTTTTGACACCGCCTTCAAACACCTGCAAGGTTGCGCGGTGTACTACGTGGAAGAAGGACGATATGTCGCTGCGACGTTTGAGCTTGTTGGTGTGCGCCCTCGGCCTGGTGGCCACCTCGTTGGCCGTGGTCGGCCCGGCGAGCGGCCAGGCGGGGCCACGGACGGTGAAGGTGGCCATCAAGGGCAACGAGAACAACATCACGCCCTTCACGGTGGGCTTCGGGGCCAACCCGGCCACCAACGACATCCAGCACCTGGTCTACGACGCCCTGTTCTGGTCGCAGGCCAAGGCCGACCCCGAGCCGTGGCTGGCCGAGAAGGCCGAGGCGTCCGAGGGGGGCAAGGTGTGGACGGTGACGCTGCGGGAAGGCATCACCTGGCAGGACGGCAGGCCCTTCAGCGCTGAGGACGTGGCCTTCAGCTACGACTTCTACAAGAAGCAGGAGGGCGCCTCGGGCCGCTACGCCCACCACGTCTCCGACGTGCCGGCCTTCGACCGGTCCGAGATCGTCGACCCCAAGACCATCAAGCTCTTCTTCTCGGCGGCGGCGCCGCAGTTCAAGATCATGCCCGGCGCCGACCTCCCGATCATCGCCAAGCACATCTTCCAGAACATCCCCGAGCCGGCCAAGGCCACCACGAACCTGCCCGTGGGCACCGGGCCCTTCAAGCTGGTCGAGATCGTGCCCGACCAGCGCTACCGGTTCGAGGCCAACCAGAGCTACTTCAAGGGCAAGCCCCGCATCGACCGCCTCGAGATGGTGATCATCAAGGACCCTGGCAGCTCGTTCACGGCGCTGCGCACGGGTGACGTCGACATGGTCGAGCGCAACGTGCCGGGTGAGCTGGTCGACCAGCTCAAGGGCACCAGCGGCATCGGCGTCGCCGAGGGCACCCGCTTCGAGTCGATCCAGCTGTCCTTCAACGCCCGCAAGGCGCCGCTCAGCGACCCCAAGCTGCGCAAGGCCATGAGCATGGGCATGAACCTCGACGACGTCGTCAAGACGGTGCTTCTCGGGCGGGCCCGTCCCGGCCGTGACACCTACCTCCACCCCGACTCGCCGTGGGCCAAGAAGGACGCCGGGCACCAGTTCGACCCGACCGGGGCGAACACGATGCTGGATCAGGCCGGCTACACGGCCAAGGACCCCGATGGGATCCGCAAGACGCCCGACGGCAAGCGCCTCGAGTTCGCCATCCTGGTCAACTCGTTCGAGCCGCTCGAGCTGCGGGCCCTGCAGCTGATCGCCAGCCAGATGCAGGCGATCGGCGTGAAGTACAACGTCGAGTCGCTCGACCCCGCCACCCTGCGCTCGCGGCGCAGCGGCGCACCAGGTCAGCCGCCGACGTACGACGCCTACGTGGGGAACATCGAGTCGCACGCCCACGTCGACCCCGACGCCCTCTACTACTTCTTCCACTCGCCGCCCAAGCCCGGCGAGAAGGCGAAGGGCTTCGGCGCCGCGATCACCGGCTACTCCAACCCGGAGTACGACAAGCTCGTCGAGGAGGCCTCCACGGCCGACACCAGCGAGCGGCGGCGGCTGCTGAGCGAGGCCCAGGACCTCCTGGCCCGTGACCTCCCGCAGCAGGTGCTGTGGTACCCCGACGGCATCTGGGCCTACCGGCAGGCCGCCTACGACGGCTGGGTGAACGACCGGGGCCAGGGGATCCTCACCAAGCGCTCGTTCCTGACCGGCTACGACAACATCGCCCTGAACAAGGGCGGCGCCAACGGCACCGGTGGCGGCAGCGGTGCCACGGGTGGCGGCGGCGGCGGCGAAGGCGGGGGCACCTCCGCCGTCCCGTTCGTCGTCGGTGGGGCGCTGCTGGCCGGCCTGGCTGCCTTTGGGATCGCCAAGGCCCGTCGGAAGAAGGCCACCGAGGACGAGTGACCTCGTGAAGCGGCACCTCCTGCGCACCGTCGGCCAGTACGGGGCGGTGCTCTTCGCGGCCATCGTGCTCAACTTCGCGCTCCCCCGGCTGGCCCCGGGGGACGCCATCGACTACATCCTCCCGGACGAGGTGGCCGCCTCGCTGACCCCGGCGCAGCGCACCGAGATCCTCGACCGCTTCGGCCTCGACGACCCGATGCCCGAGCAGTTCCGGGCTTACCTGGCCGGCATCGCCCGCGGTGACCTGCTCGTGTCCGTCCGCTTCGGGCGCCCCGTCACGGCGCTGCTGTTCGAGCGGGTCGGCTGGACCCTACTGCTCGTCGGCGGGTCGCTGGCCCTGTCCACCCTGATCGGAGCGGCGCTTGGGTTCCGGTCGGCGTGGCGGCGGGGGACCAGCACCGACACCGGCGCCCTGGGGGCCGTGATGTTCCTCGACGCCCTGCCACCGTTCTTCGTCGGGACGCTGCTCCTCCTCGTGTTCTCCGTGGGCCTCGGCTGGTTCCCCAGCTACGGCGCCCTGTCGGGGCAGGAAGTAGAAGGCCTCGCGCTGGTCGGCCAGGTGCTCCAGCGGGCCGTGCTGCCGGTGGCCACGCTCACCATCGCCGGCCTGGGGCCCATGTACCTGGTGGCCCGGTCGGCCCTGGTCGGCGAGCTGCAGGAGGACTACGTCCTGATGGCCGAGGCCAAGGGCCTGACCGACCGGGAGGTGCGCCGCCACGCCTCGCGCAACGCCCTGCTGCCGGTGTCGACGGTGGCCCTGGTCGGGCTCGGGACGCTGGTGGGCGGCGCAGCCGTGGTGGAGACGGTCTTCTCCTATCCCGGCCTCGGGCGGCTGATCTACGAGAGCGTGCTGTCCCGCGACTACCCCGTGCTGCAGGGCGCCTTCCTGCTGCTGATCGTCACGGTCGTCCTGGCCAACCTCATCAACGACCTGGCCTACCCCCTGCTCGACCCGAGGGTCCGGCGGCCCCGGGCGCGACGGGCATGACGCTCACCGACGTCGACCCCCCCAGCCCGGCGGAAGCGCCGGCCGTTCGGCCGGCGGCGGCGTCGACGGCCGCCAAGGACCGCAGGGCTCGCGGCGCCGGGCGGACCATGGGGATCCTCGGCGCCATCCTGCTCGGCGGCTGCGTGCTGGTCGCCGTGTTCGCCCCTGTGTTCACCCCCTACTCACCCACCGAGCGGGCCGGCACTCCCTTCGCCCGACCATCCCGAGCACACCCTCTGGGCACCAACGACGTGGGGCAGGACCTGCTCGCCCAGCTGGTGTTCGGCACCCGGCTCTCGCTGGTCATCGCGCTGAGCGCCGCCGCCATAGCGCTGGTGATCGGGCTCTCCGTGGCCCTGGTGGCCGGCTACTACCGCGGGCTGGCCGAGGCCGTCCTGATGCGCATCGTCGACCTGATGCTGGGCTTCCCCTTCCTGATGCTCGTGATCGTGCTGGCCGCCTTCTTCGGCCGTGGGCTCGGCACCACCATCGGCGTCCTGGCCACGGTGCTGTGGGCCCGACCGGCCCGCGTCCTGCGGTCCCAGGTGCTGAAGCTGCGCGAGCTCGACCACGTCCTCGCCGCCCGCGCCATGGGCGCCCCCGGCACCTGGGCCATCGCCCGCCACATCGTCCCCCGCATCACGCCGCTCGCCGCCGTCCAGTTCGTGCGCATCGCCAACATCGCCGTGATGCTCGAGGCGTCGCTGTCGTTCCTCGGGCTCGGCGACCCCAGCCGGATCAGCTGGGGCACCATGCTCTACTTCGCCAACGCCCGCAGCGCCTTCCTCACCGACGCCTGGAAGTGGTGGATCCTGCCGCCCGGGCTGGCGCTGACCGCCGTCATCCTGGGCCTGGCCTTCCTGGGCTACGCGGTCGAGGAGTGGGCCGACCCCCGGCTGCGCCGGCCGGCACCCCGCCCAGTGCGGCGCCGGGCCCTCCCCCCCGAGCCGCCCGACGCGGCCGCCGCCCCGGCGCTGCGGCTCGAGGGCCTCGTCGTCGAGTACCGGCTGCCGGGCTCGTCGGTGCGGGCCGTCGACGGTGTCGACCTCACCGTCCCCCGGGGCCGCCTCGTGGGCCTGGTCGGCGAGTCGGGCTGCGGCAAGACCTCGATCGCCCTGACCGTGGCCGGCGTCCTCCGCCCGCCCGGGCGGGTCGAGGCGGGCGCGATGTGGCTGGCGGGCCACGAGCTGGGACGCCCGGCCCGCCCGGCGGTCGCGCCCTTCCGGGGGCGCACCGTGGCGCTGGTGCCACAGGCGGCCATGAACGCCCTGAACCCGGCGTACACGGTGCTGGCCCAGGTGGCCGAGGCGGCCCGGCTGACCAGGAACGCCGATGCGGCCACCGAGCGGGCCCACGACCTGCTCGAGCGGGTGGGGCTCGACCGCTCCCGCCACGACGCCTTCCCCCACGAGCTGTCCGGCGGCATGAAGCAGCGGGCGGTGATCGCCATGGCCCTGGTGAACAACCCCGCCCTCCTCGTCGCCGACGAGCCGGCCAGCGGGCTCGACGTGGTGACCCGGGCCCAGGTGCTCAAGCTGCTCGTCGAGCTGCGCGAGGAGTTCAACGTGGGGATCCTGATGGTCTCCCACGACCTGCCCACGGTGTCGCGCATGGCCGACGAGCTGGCCGTGATGTACGCCGGGCGGATCGTCGAGCGAGGGCCGGCGGCCACGGTCTCCTCGTCGCCCCAGCACCCCTACACCAGGGCCCTGTTCAGCGCCTTCCCCCCGCTCTACGGCGAGCGCCGGCCCCTGGCCGGCCTGCCCGGCGAGGTGCCCGACATGACCGGCACCCCAGAGGGCTGCTGCTTCCTGCCCCGCTGCCCAGAGGGTACGGCCCAGTGCGCCGAGCACGAGCCCTTGCTGGAGGCCTCGCCCGCCGGGGCCGGCGAGGTGGCCTGCCTCCTGCGGCGGAGGCCCTCGTGAGCAGCTCGAGCGAGCCGGAGGAGGCGACGAGGGAACGCAGGGGGTCAGCGAGTCCCGACATCTCGGCGGGAAGGACGGCGAGCGCAGCGAGCGAGCCGGTGAGGGGTGAGCGTCCCCTGTCTGGACCGAGGAGCGGAGGAGGCGAGCCGGCAGGCGAGCCGGGGGAAGCGACGAGGGAAGGCAGGGGGTCAGCGAGTCCCGACATCTCGGCGGGAAGGATCGTCTTGGACCTGCAGGGCGTCTCGAAGTCGTTCGGGGCCCGACGAGGCCAGCGCTCCAAGGCCGACATTCGCGCCGTCGACGACGTCTCCCTCACGGTCGAGGAGGGGGAGGTGGTGGCCCTGGTGGGCGAGAGCGGCGCCGGCAAGAGCACGCTGGCCCGGCTGATCCTCGGCCTGGACAAGCCCGACGAGGGCACCGTGCGCTTCGACGGCCAGGACCTGGCGGCCCTGTCCCGGCGGGAGCTGCGCCAGGCCCGCCAGCGGATGCACCTGGTGCTGCAGGACCCGTACCAGTCACTCCACCCGGGGCTTCGGGTCGAGTCGCTGGTGGCCGAGCCGCTGGCCCTGCGAGCCACGCCGCGGGCCACCCGCAGCGAAGCCGTCCGAGGGGCGGTCGAGCAGGTGGCCCTGCACCCGGCAGCCGACTTCTGCCGGAGGTTCCCCCACCAGCTCTCAGGCGGCCAGCGGCAGCGGGTGGCACTGGCCCGGGCGCTGGTGGCCGAGCCGAAGCTGGTGATCGCCGACGAGCCGACCTCGATGCTCGACGCCTCGCTCTGCGCCGGGATCCTCGAGCTGATCCTCGGCATCCGCGACAAGTTCGGCACCGCCTTCGTGTACATCACCCACGACCTGGCCCTCGCCCGCTGGGTGTCGGACCGCATGGTCGTGATGCACCGGGGCAAGATCGTCGAGGCCGGCCCCAGCGACGACGTGGTGCACTGCCCGTGCAGCGACTACACCAAGCTCCTCCTCGCGGCCAGCGAGGGGGAGCTCGACCACATCGACAACCAGACCAGGAGGTAGCAATGGCCAGGAGAAAGCTGATCTTCTTCGCCGGGGCCGACACACGGGCGAACCCGAGGCCGGCGTGGTCGGCCTACCACTTCGCCACGGTCGCCTCGAACACCGGCCTGGAGGCCGAGGTCCGCCTGGCCGGTGACGCCGTGCGGCTGGCCCAGCCCGACGGCATCCCCGACACCGAGCAGGGCGACCAGCTGCGCCAGAAGGTGAAGGAGTCGATCGACGCCCCCTTCCTCGTCTCCCTCTGACCCGGCTGCGTCGACACCCGTGCGGTGTCAAGCGAGCAGATCGAGGCCATCGGCGGCGTGCCGCGCCAGCTCGGTGAGATCCTGACCGAGGTGGCCGACGGCAAGTCCGAGCTCATCTACATGGGCTGACGCCCCCCGCCTCCCATAGCGGACCGTCCGGGCCCACCATGGTGGGATGGTCCGCAACCTGAGCCGCGCTCTCGCCGTGGCCGCGGCTGCGCTGGTCGGTGCCGGGATCTGGGTCACCGCCTCGCAGCCGGGCCGCGAGCCCGGCGAGCCGGCGCACGTCCACGAGGTCTCGCTGGCCGCCGACCCGATCTTCCGAGGGGCCGACACGTCGAAGGCATCGGAGCAGCAGCTGCAGGCCGCCCGGGACCTCATCGTGCGGACGAGGGCGGCGGTGGGCCAGCAGCTGCCGGACGAGGCGGCGGTCGTGGCCGCCGGCTACCGCTCGATCGGAGACGGGCGGGCCGTCGGTTCCTTCGAGCACTTCGTCCAGGCGTCCTACCTGGCTGACGGTCGGGAGCTCGACCCCGGGCGCATCGAGTCGATCGTCCTGGAGCGGACCGCCTCCGGCAAGCGGGTGGCGTCGGCGATGTACATCCTCGAACTGGGCAAGACGATGGCCGACGTCCCCCCACTCTCCGGCGGCATGGCGGGCTGGCACGACCACCAGGACCTGTGCTGGGACCCCGCCGGCCCGCGCCTCGCCGGGCGGCTGGTGAACGGCCAGTGCGTGCCGGCCGGCATCTTCGTCCCGACACCGCCGATGCTGCACGTCTGGCTGCAGGACCACCAGTGCGGTCCCTTCGCCGGGATCGACGGCCACGGCGCTGCGTGCGCCACGGTCCACCGGCACTGACGCCAGCCCGTCGGGATCCCCGACACCGAACGGGGCGACCCGCTGCGCCAGAGGTTGGACTGACCCTCCCTCCGGCGCAACCGGGGCGAGGCCGGGGTCCCTCAGACGACGACCCTGGGCCCGCCCCGGATCACCCTTGACGGGGCGACGGGTTCAAGGGGTCGGTTCGTTCTCCTCGACCCCGGCCTGAAGGCGGCTCAACCCGCCAAGATGGCGCTCCGAGCGCTCGAGCAGCGCAGTTGCCTCGCGTGCCGAGATGCCGAGGCCGCGTGCCACGTCTTCGGCTGACGACCGTGCGCTGCTCGCCACCGGCTGGCCCCGATCCACTGCCGCCTGAACATCGCGTTCACTCACAGGCGCGGGTGGGGGCTGCATCCTCCCGGGTGGACGGTCGGGCGCAGTTGGTGTGGTCTTCCCAGCGGAAAAAGCGGCTTCTGACGAAAGCCACACCTAACCGCTCATTCCGAGAGCCAACGCAAGTGCGGTCGTACGCGCATTCTTCAATCTGATCACGTCTGCCTCCTCAGGCCGGAAGAAGATGGTAGCCGTTCGAGGCTGCCCATCCGCCATGGAATCCATCTGCGCTTGTTGCACGTGCCCACGAGTTGCTGTACGTCGTGTACTAGCCGTTTCCGCAGGGGACGTTGTAGTTCCACGACATGCTGCTGTGGAAGACCGAGCCCGTGCGATACTCCCAGGTAGACAGCAGGCAGTCTCTCCACGCAAAGCCATCCCAACGCTGCACCAGCAGCTGGAGCGCATGCTGATGCACCCAACACCCGGACGCTGATAGCAGGGCGCCCAGTTGGGGTCGGCAGTGCGCGTCTGCACATCTCCCTTGGAGTAGCCGCCTTCCCGCCCGCCTCCGAGTGAGCACCTCGTACCGCAGGAATAGCCTTGCGTCAAGAAGTTGTCGCTCGTTGAGCCGCTACGGCCGTAGCGTGCGCGAGTGAACCTGGAGACCTTGGGGTGGCCAATTCCATGACCCAGTCGAAAGATATCCTGCTACGTTTTGATCATGGAGCACGAGCCCGGAAGGCATTCGCTGGCGCGTCTGCTGGCAGGAGCTGCAGGGGGCGTCCTTCTCGTTGGCCTCATTGTGGCAATCGTCGGCGGGCGCCCCAGTCAGGTTCAGTCGGATACGAAGATCGCTGGCGAGATAACTCGGGCGGGCGAGCTCTACACGTGGGAGATCGAGCCGGGTCGGGTCTGCATGCGCTGGGGTAGGAGGTTCCAGGCGTGTGACACCATCAGCAAGGAGGCGCCGCCGCCGATCGGCCTCGGGGCAGGCGATCCGCCGCCAACTCCCCTGGGGAGCCCAGGTGAGGTGATCTCACCGCCGACATCGATCACCCGGAGCCCTTGAAGCCGACCTTGCCACGTCGAGGCTGTGGCCGGCGGTGGCGCACCTTGCCTGCACAGCAGCAGCTGGTCGAGGTCTCGGGGGGCAACCCGGTGGCGGATGCGCCGACGAGGGTTGAGATCGGCCAGGTCGGGCACAAGCCTGTGCTGTCGAGGAGGTCGTGATGCGAGCGATGGTGTACCGGGGGCCGTACAAGATCCGGGTCGAGGAGAAGGACGTGCCGGCCATCGAGCACCCGAACGACGCCATCGTGCGGGTGACCCTGGCCGCCATCTGCGGCTCGGACCTCCACCTGTACCACGGGATGGTCCCCGACACCCGGGTCGGCACGACCTTCGGGCACGAGTTCATCGGCGTGGTCGAAGAGGTGGGGCCGTCGGTACAGAACCTCAAGCGGGGCGACCGGGTCATGGTGCCGTTCAACGTCTTCTGCGGGTCGTGCTTCTTCTGCGCCCGCGGCCTGCACTCGAACTGCCACAACGTCAACGCCAACGCCACCGCGGTGGGCGGCATCTACGGCTACTCCCACACCGCCGGCGGCTACGACGGCGGCCAGTCGGAGTTCGTCCGGGTGCCGTTCGCCGACGTCGGGCCCAGCCTCATCCCCGAGTGGATGGACGACGAGGACGCCGTGCTGCTCACCGACGCCCTGGCCACCGGCTACTTCGGGGCCCAGCTCGGCGACATCGTCGAGGGCGACGTCGTGGTGGTGTTCGGCGCCGGCCCGGTGGGGCTGTTCGCAGCGAAGTCGGCGTGGCTCATGGGCGCCGGGCGGGTGATCGTCATCGACCACCTCGAGTACCGGCTGGAAAAGGCGCGGACGTTCGCCCACGCTGAGACGTACAACTTCGCCGAGTACGACGACATCGTCGTGCACATGAAGAAGATCACCGACCACCTGGGGGCCGACGTGGCCATCGAGGCCGTGGGCGCCGAGGCCGACGGCAACTTCCTGCAGCACGTCACCTCAGCCAAGCTGAAGCTGCAGGGCGGCTCGCCGGTCGCGCTCAACTGGGCCATCGACTCGGTGCGCAAGGGCGGCACCGTGTCGGTGATGGGGGCGTACGGCCCGATGTTCAGCGCCGTCAAGTTCGGCGACGCCGTGAACAAGGGCCTCACCCTGCGCATGAACCAGTGCCCGGTGAAGCCCCAGTGGCCACGCCTCTTCGAGCACGTGAAGAACGGCTACCTGAAGCCCAGCGACGTCGTCACCCACCGCATCCCGCTCGAGCACATCGCCGAGGGCTACCACATCTTCTCGGCCAAGCTCGATGGCTGCATCAAGCCGCTCATCGTCCCGAACGCGGCCTGAAGGACAGGGGAGCCCACCGTGCCGTACACCGCGGAGAAGCCGAAGATCGCCGAGTCCCGCGAGGAGCTCCGGGCCCGCATCCCCGGGTGGGGCGTCGACCTTGACCCGAAGGACCGACCGTCGGTGCCGAGGGAGCGGTTCGACCCCGCGGCCAACGGGGGGAACGGCGAGCTGCCCGAGCGCCAGCCCGAGCGGTGGCCCCGCGAGCGCTCGATCGAGCACGCGATGCTCACCCCCGTCTTCGGCACGTCGTGCCCCCCGAAGGGCCTCTCGGGAAAGATGCGGCGGTACGCCTACCAGCGGTTCAGCGAGGCGCGGGCCGCCCACTGGCTGCTCCTGATCGCGGCCGACCGGGTCGACGCCACCGAGAGCCACCTCCAGTCGTTCCGCACCCTGCGCCCGGACAACCCGATCACCCAGACCGGCGTGCTCAGCGAGTTCCGCCGCCACGGCATCTCCTCGCGGTTCGGGAAGAAGCGCGCCGACCTGGCCCATCTGCCACTCGACCCGATCATCGTCCTCGCCCCCTGGGTCCTGGCCTACCTCGCCGTTCGACGGCTGTTCCGGGCCCTGTTCCGGCGCGGCCGCTCCTGAGCTGAACGGCCGGCCCTCAGTGACGAAGGGCGACAAAGGCGTCGAGTGCGGCCGGATCGGCCAGGGCGCCGCGGGCGGCGGCCTCGTCGGGCGGGGTGCCCTGGAGGATGCGCTTGACCGGCACCTCCAGCTTCTTGCCGGACAGGGTGCGGGGGATGGCGGGCACGTCCTCGATCCGGTCGGGCACGTGGCGGGGTGACAGCTCGGTGCGCAGGGCGACGCGGATGCGCTGGCGGAGCGGGTCGCCCAGGCGGTGGCCGGCGGCGGGCACCACGAACAGCAGCAGCTGGTCGGGATCCTCGAGGTGGACCACCAGGCTGTCGGCCACCTCGGGCAGGCCTTCGACGACGGCGTAGAGCTCGGCGGTGCCGAGGCGGACGCCGCCCCGGTTGAGGGTGGCGTCGCTGCGGCCGCTCACGACGCAGCTGCCCCGCTCGGTGAAGGTGACCCAGTCGCCGTGGCGCCACACACCCGGCAGGTCGTCGAAGTAGGCGGCCCGCAGGCGGCTGCCGTCCTGGTCACCCCAGAAGCCGACGGGCATCGACGGCATCGGCTCGGTGATCACCAGCTCGCCCTGCTCGCCGGGGGGGGCGGGGGTGCCGTCGGGGCGGGCGGCGGCGGCGGCGCAGCCCAGGAGCGGCCGGCTGATTTCGCCCTCCCACACCGGGGTCAGCGGGTTCATCCCGACAAAGGCGGTGCACACGTCGGTCCCGCCGCTGATCGAGCTGACCAGCACGTCGGGGCCGAGCTCGTCGTGGACCCAGCGAAAGCCCTCGGCGGGCAGGGGCGCACCGGTCGAGCCGACCTGGGTCAGGGCACCGAGGTCGCCCTCGCGCCGGGGGTGCACGCCGGCCTTGCGGCAGGCCATCAGGAAGGGGGCGCTGACGCCCAGGAGGGCGCACCGGGTCTCGGCGGCCAGCCGCCACAGTGCGCCAAGGTCGGGGGCGCCGGGGTCGCCGTCGAACAGCACGACGGTCGACCCGACCAGCAGCCCCGACACGAGGTAGTTCCACATCATCCACCCGGTGGTGGTGAACCAGGAGAACCGCTCGCCCGGCCCGAGGTCGTGGTGGAGGGCCAGAGCCTTGAGGTGCTCGATGGTGATGCCGCCGGTGCCGTGGACGATCGGCTTGGGCAGCCCGGTGGTGCCCGAGGAGAACAGGACGTAGAGCGGGTGGTCGAACGGGACGGCCAGCGTTTCGAGCGGAGCCGAGGTGACGGCGGCCAGGTCGTCCCAGGGCACGGCACCGGGTGGCGGCGGCCGTCCGGGGTCGAGGTAGCCCAGCCAGACGGTGGCCCGCAGGTTGGGGAGGGCGTCCTGGATGGCGGCCGCCTCGCTCCGCCGGTCGACCACCTTGGTGCCGTAGCGGTAGCCGTCGACCACGAGCAGCACGCCCGGGTCGACCTGGGTCAGGCGGTCGACCACGCTGCGGGTGCCGAACTCGGGGGCGCACGAGACCCAGGTGGCGCCCAGACTGGCCGTGGCCAGGAAGGCGGCGGCCGTCTCGGGCAGGTTCGGCAGGTAGGCGGCCACCCGGTCCCCAGGGCCCACGCCAAGGCGGCGCAGGCCGGCGGCGAGCCGTCGCACCTGGTCGGCCAGCTCGGCCCAGGTCCACTCGACCGGCCTCCGGGTCTGGCTGGCCCCGACCACGGCCACCTCACCCGGCCGCTGCTCGGCGGCGGCCAGGGCGTGCTCGGCGTACGACAGCGTGCCCCCGGGGAACCAGACCGCCCCGGGGAGGCTGCGGCTGGCCAGGGCCGAGGTCGGCCGGTCGTGCCAGCGCACCCCGAGGTGCTCGGCCAGCGCGGCCCACGAGGCGTCGAGCTCGGAGGTGCTCCACCGCCACAGGTCGTCGTAGCCGTCGAAGGCCAGCCCCCGCTCCTCGGCCAGCCAGGTCAGGTACCGGCCGAGGTTCGTGGTTGCGCGGGCGTCGGCCCGGGGCCGCCACAGGACATCGGGATCCCGCGGTGGGAGCGGCACGTCAGGTGCGGAGGTGGCGGGCGCCGGCGAGCAGCGGGACCGTCCGTCGCCGCCCGCTGACCTGGACGAGCATGAAGCCGAGGAACGACGCGGTCCCGGCGATGAGCAGTGTGACCGGGTCGCCACCGGTCGTGGCCAGGTTCCCGGCCGGAGTGGCCCCGCCACCGCTGCCATCACCGCCGCCGCCGGTGTCAGCCTGGGTGACCTCCTCTACGACCTCGGTCTGCTGGGTTCGCCCGTCGGAGACGTTCAGGACGAGGTCGTCCCGGCCGACGTAGCCA
>JAUJNH010000002.1:167918-175372 GCA_030448245.1 Acidimicrobiales bacterium | reverse complement strand
CTGGGTTCGCCCGTCGGAGACGTTCAGGACGAGGTCGTCCCGGCCGACGTAGCCAGGGTTGGGCCGGTACATGATGACCGTGCCGTCTTGGATCTTCGCCTCCCCGTTCTTGGGTCGGGTGATCGAGTCGCTGGGAGAAGCCGTGACCCCGGTGACCTTGAGCCGGAGCTGTGCCGTGGCGGTCGGAGCAGCAGTGATCAGGGCCGTGACGGTGAAGTTGGCCCTGCCGGTGTTGTCGACCGTGCGGGTGAAGGTGACCGTCTTGCCGAACGTGGTGGCGCTCGGAGCTCCCACGGTGCCGCTGATGCCGAGGGCCGCCGCCGCCGGCTGTGCGAAGATGACGGTGGTGGCGACCAATGCCACGACGGCCACGAGGCGCACGCCTCGGCCGCCGAAGCCGCCCGCACCCATAGCAGGCCTGACGATACCGCCGCACACCCAGCGCCGCCGCACCCAGCGGGCTAGCCCCGAAGACCGTCCTGCCTCAAACTCGGCTTTCCAATCACAAACCCGATCGGAGGAAGAAGCTCGTCCTGGTGAGGCCCTGCTGCGCCTCCTCGGCCCGGCCAGACCTCAACCTGTTGTCCAGCCTGAGGTCGGGTGTCCCGTGCCCGGCTCGAGGCTTCGACGGCGGCCTTAGGCTGAAAATCCGTGCGTTCGCCCGTGCCCGTCCTGGTCGGCCTCAGCGTCGTCGGGCTCGTGGCGCTGGCCGTCTTCCCGCCGGCGGCATTCATCCTGGCCGCGGGGCTGATCGTGGCCGGAGCCGTTGTCCGGGCCAGGGGAGATCGGGCGAGCGGCCTCGCGCTCGCCGGCACGGGAGCCGCGCTCTTCGCCGCCGCCGTCCTGCTGCTGGCCCTGGTCGAGGCTCGGCAGGACGAGCCGGTGATCATCGGGCCGGACACCGGGCTGACGCCCGGGAACCCGTAGCTACTCCTGCACCAGCTCGATCAGGGTGCCAAAGGCGCCCTTCGGGTGGACGAACGCCACCGTGGTGCCGCGGCTGCCGGGGCGGGGCTGGTCGTCGATGACCCGGCCGCCGGCGTCCTTCACGGCCTGCAACGCCTCGGCGCAGTCGGCCACCCGATAGGCGACGTGGTGGATCCCCTCGCCCCGCTTCTCGAGGTAGGCGTGCACCGGCGAGGTGTCCCGGGTGGGGGTCAGCAGCTGCACGTAGGACTCGGCCACCCTGAGCAGCGCCTCCTCGACCCCGTCCGACTCGACCACCTCGCGGTGCTCGACCTCGGCGCCGAACACGTCGCGGTAGTAGTCGACCGCGGCCTCGAGGTCGCGGACGGCGATGGCGACGTGGTCGATCTCGGTCAGCAGGCTCATCGGCCCAGGTGTCGGCGCCTCAGGCTCAGGGCTGCGATCCCGCCGGCCAGGGCGGCGGCCGCCGGCCACGGGGCCGGGCCGCCACCGGTGGACGGGTGGCGGTTGACACGCCTGGGGGCGGGCCCGGCCGTGGTGGTGCTGGTGGCGCCGCCACCGCCGGCCGTGGTCGTCGTGGTGGTCGCGCCGGCCGCAGCCGGGGCCGTGGTGGTCGGAGCCGCGGTGGCCCGGGCGGTGGTCGTCGTGGTGGCCGCCCCGGTGGCAGCCCCCGCAGGCGCCACGGTCGAGGTGGTGGACGGCGAGGTGGTGGCCGTGGTGGTCGGCGTGCCGGCTCCCGTCCCTGAGGTCGGCGGGGCGGCGGTGCCCGGGGTCGTGGCCGGGCCGTCGCCGCTCCCGGGAGCACCCGTGGTCGGCCCGGCGGCGTCCTCGTCGTCGCCCACGTCCAGGAACAGCGCGGCGGCGCCGAGGCCCAGGAGGAGCAGGATGATCGGGGCGAGCGCCAGGACGGCCCGCCGGCTCGAGCGGGGGTTCGGCATGGCCCGCGCAGCCTACGTCACCGTCGCTGGCGAAACGGTGACCGGCGCCGAATGTTCACACGTGGCGGCGGAACAGGCTGATGCGGTCCTCCCCCACCTGTTCCCGGAAGGCCGGGTCGGTGATCCCGAGGCCGTCCCGCGGGGCCAGGCACCGCACCCCGATCTTGCCCTCGTGGGTGTTCCGGTGGACCTGCGCGGCCCCCTCCCGCACGTCGTCGAGCGGGAAGGTGGCCGACGGCGTCGCACCCCTGCTCGTGCAACAGCTTCACCTTCTCGGGACTCGAGACCACCCCGACGGGGATGCCGCCGCCGTGCAACACGTACTGGACGGCGTAGCCGCCCAGCCCGCCTGTTGCACCCCAGAAGAAGACGACGTCACCCTGCTTCATCCCGCCCCGTTGCGGGACACGAGCATGCGGTAGCTGGTCGAGTTGCAGAGGGCGTTGACGCCCGCCTCCTCCCAGGGGAGGTGGGCGGGCTTGTGCAACAGCTGGTTGGCCCTGACCGCCCTCGACTTACCCGGTAGTAACCTGGAGCGGGCGTAGCATGGCGTCATGCCCTTCTACGACTTCCGGTGCCCGACGTGCGACGAGCGCTTCGAGGTGCGGCGGGCGATCTCGGAATCCGACCAGCCGGTGTCGTGCCCCAACGGCCACGACGGCGCCGTCCGGGTCATCACCTCCTGGGGCACCGGTGGCGGCATCCGCTCCGGCACCCCGGCCAAGCCGAAGAACGCCGGCACGGTCGAGTCGGCGGCGGCCCACATCGCCAAGCACAAGCGACGCGACTCCCGCTAGCCGGAGGAGGTCTGCACCTCCCCTCGTGACGGCGTCCCTGCCTTTGGCGCTAGGGCGGGAGCTTGGCTGCGTCGGGCTGGCGCCGGCCCCGGCGGGCCGCCCACGCCGTCGCGCTAGCCACTAGGAGCACGGGGACGACCAGCCAGCCCCGGCCCGGGCCTCCGGCGCCCTCACCCTCGGCCTGTGCCTGCGACGCCGACGCCGACGCAGAGGCCGGGAGGAGCCCAAAGGCGCCCGGGTCCTCGACGGCAAACGGGGCCACGACGGGCTGGGCCGGGGCCAGCTCGGGCGCGGGCCCGACTGCTTCGGGCGCGATGGCGGTGACGTCGACGGCCACGCTGGCGGTGCGCCCGCCGCCGACGTCGGCGGCCACCGCGACCGTCCGCGCCTCCGGGCTGCCTGGCACCTCGATGCGGTGGGTGCCGCCAGCCAGGGGCTGCGGCGGCCCGCCCGCCACCGAGACCAGCGCGGCCTGGCTGGTGCGGAAGGCGACGGCGATGGGGGCGGCGGCGTCGGGGCCGGTGCGGCCCGCCACCACCTGGTCCAGCGCCACCGGCCCCGCCTGGTCGGGCGGCGGGACGATCCGCACGGTGCCCCCCCGGGGGCCGCCGGTCACCTTCCAGGCCCCGGTGGCCACCGTGGCCAGCGGGGCCCCGTCGGCCAGTACCCGGAAGGCGCCAGGAGCCGGCCCCGAGCCCGTGGGCACGGCCCGCACCACCGGGCTGGCGACGTCGCCGATGTCGACCCGGAGCGTGGCTGGTGTCCCGGCGGGCGCCGGCTGCGGGCGGGTGCCGCCGTAGTAGCTGGCCAGGATGGCGTCGGCCGACATCCCGCGCCTGGCCTTGCCAAAGGCGCCCCACTGGCCCATGCCGATGGCGTGGCCGTAGCCGCGGCCCTGGGCGACCACCGCCCCCTCCCCCGGGGCCAGCGAGAACTGGTCGCTGGGCAGGGTGCGGGGCAGCGCCCCCCGGGGCATGCCGGCGTTGACCCGGGAACGGAACTCGGCGACGGGGAAGCGGCTCTCACCCCGCTCGACGGCGGGCGCCGGCGGGGTGGTCGGGGTGGGGCCGGTGGAGGGAGGCGGGGGTGGGGGCGCCGGCGCCGGCCGCTCCCAGGTGAGGGTGACCGTGCCGCCGTTCCGGGCGCCGCCGGTGGCCCGGCCAGGCAGGCCGAACAACGAGGTTAGCCCGGCCAGCCCCAGCGGCTGCGACCAGCGGTGCAAGGGGGAGGCGGCGTCGTCGGGGTCGTTGACCGAGGGCAGGTAGGGGCGGCCCCCCGAGACGCTGCGGCCGCCGTTCGACGAGGAGTACTTGGCCAGGATCGGGGCGCCCCTGTGGAGCAGCACCCTGCCGGCGGTGGCCGCCGTGGCCGCCGCCCACGCCGGCCCGTTGGGCCGCTGCTCGGAGACCAGGCCGGTGTAGACCTGGCACGACTCGGTGGCGCAGATGTCGGGCTCGGCCGCCGACCGGCCCTTCTGGGCCCGGGCCTGCATGGCGGTGTGGAGGGCGAAGGTGCGGGCGGCCACGGCCTGGGCCTGCAGGGCGGCGGCGGGCCAGGTGAGCGGCACCTCCTGGATGCCCCGCACGTAGTCCTCCACCGGCAGGTCGACGAGCAGCTTGCCGCCCGGGCCCACCTCGAGAGCACCCCGGTGGCCGGGGCCGCCGTCGGCGCTCAGGCCGGTGGCGGCGGGATCGAGCGGCTCGAAGCGAACCCGGCTGGCCACCCACCCGCCCGCCGGCGCCGGGCCGCCGGGAGCCGCCGAGGCTGGTCCGGGCCCGACCAGGGGGAGGAGGGTGAACCCCGCAACCAGGGCGACGACCGGCCCCCACGGGCGAGAACGACAGTGCACGGGGACGCCAGCCTAGAGGTTGGCCGTACGGGGTTCGCCCCGGCGCCAGCCCGATGCCGCGGCCCGGAGGTCGCCGGCGCAACGGGCAGCTCGGCCCGGCCACGCCGGCGGCGGGCAGGACATCGTCCTCGAGGGCTGGCTCGAGGCCTCCTTCGGTCGAGCCCGCCGCGGGCGTGCCTTGCCCGCCGGCACCGCGGCTGCCCACGATGGACGTGCTCGGAGCCGAGCCCCAACCACCGGAGCCGTCCATGCCCTCGCCGCCCAACCACGCCGGCCCCGGCCGCTCGCCCGCGCCGCCCGGGGGGCGGGGTGCCACCAGGGCAGCGGCGCGGCGCCACGCCCTCGGCGCCCTGATCGTCGCCGCGCTGTCCGCCGGGGCGTTCCTCGCCGGCTGTCGCAGCGACGGGGGTGGCACCGCCACCCCCTCGATCACCCACGTCCACGGGCTCGGCATCAACCCG
The DNA here is from genome assembly GCA_030448245.1 of Acidimicrobiales bacterium. GTDB lineage: Bacteria > Actinomycetota > Acidimicrobiia > Acidimicrobiales > JAUJNH01 > JAUJNH01. The sequence goes on along the minus strand of JAUJNH010000002.1, from coordinate 170,400 downwards.
GCCGACGGTGCCCTCTACGTGGCCACCCACACCGGCAGCTTCCGGATCCCCGACGACGGGCCGGTCCGGCGGGTGGGGAGCAGCGCCCAGGACACCATGGGCTTCACCGTCGCCGGCCCGAACCGGTTCCTCGGCAGCGGCCACCCGGATGCGGCCGGGTTCCGCCAGGGCAAGCCGTCCCGCCTGGGGCTGATCGAGTCGACCGATGCCGGTGCCACCTGGACCGCCCGGTCCCTGTCCGGTGAGGCCGACTTCCACGCCCTCGCCGCCTCGCAGGGCACCACCTACGGCTGGGACGCCGGCACGAACCGCCTGCTCGCCACCACCGACGACGTCCGCTGGGAGGCCCGGTCCACCCTCCCCCTGGCCGGCCTGGCCGTCGACCCCGCCCGGGCAGACCGGCTCGTCGCCGCCGGCGCCGACGCCACCCTGGTCTCCGCCGACGGGGGGCGCAGCTGGCAGCCGATCATCGACGCACCGCAGCTGGTCGCCGTGGCGTGGGCTCCCGGGGGAACCCTCTGGGGCGTCGAGCCCACCGGCGGCGCCCACCGCAGCACCGACGGCGGCACCACCTGGGAGGCGGCCGGCGCCGTCGAGGGGCAGCCCGTCGCCCTGGCGGCCACCGACGACCGCCTCGTCGTCGCCACCACCGGACCGGACGACCGCACGGCGATCCACGACTCCCGCGACGCCGGTCGCACGTGGCAGCTGCGCTATCAGAGCCCTGGCTGACGGCCACACCTCACAGCCGCCGCCAGGGGCACGGGGTGCGGTGGATCATCTCGGGCCCGTGGCGACGAGGTGCACGCGGATGCCGCCGCCCGTTGTCGACCAGTGGTGCTCGAGGGGGAGCCCGGTGGCGTGGGCCAACCGGAGGTCGCCGACCAGGAGGGCCACGCCCCAGCCGGGCAGGCGGTCTCGGGCCAGGCGGCCCAGGGTGGCGTAGAGGTCGCGCAGGTCACCGTGGGCGCCGGGGCCGGTGCGGGTCCCCCACGGCGGGTTCGCCACCAGCCAGCCGGGCGGCCCGGGGGGCGGCGAGAGGGCCGACAGGGGCTGGTGGCGGACGTCGACGCCGACCCCGGCCCGCCCGGCGTTGGCGGTGGTGGCGGCGCAGGCGCCGGCGTCCCGGTCGGCAGCCACCACGGCCGCCGCGGCGGGCGCGCCAAGCAGCCGACCTCGCCGAGCACGCTGGCCCACGTGCCCGGCGCGAACGACGGCCAGGCCTGGAACGCGAACGAGCGCAGCCGGCCGGGGGCCAGGCCGGCGGCCAGGCCCGCCGCCTCGATGGCGATGGTCCCCGAGCCGCACAGCGGGTCGACCAGCGGGGTGGTGCCGTCCCAGCCGACGGTGTGCAGGGCGGCGGCGGCGAGCGTGGGGCGCAGCGGCGCCTTGGCCGTGGCCAGCCTCCAGCCCCGCCGGTGGAGCGGGTCGCCGCCGGCGTCGGCGCTGATGGTCACGTGGTCGTGGTCGATCCGCACCACGAACGGCGTCGAGCCGGGGCCACCCACCGCCCGCTCCAGCCGCTCGGCCACCGCGCCGGTGTGGAAGAGGCGGCTCTTGACGGCGGCCACTCGGAAGCTGCCGCCGCCGGCCGTCCAGGGCGCCCAGTCGACCGCCGCCGCCTGGCGCTCCAGCTCGGCAAAGGTGCGGGCCGGGAACTGCGCCACCCGCACCAGGACCCGGCTGGCGACGGCGGCCCGCAGGCAGGTGGCGTACAGCTGGCGGGGCGTCGCTGCGAACGGGACCAGCCCGGGGGCCGATGGACCGGCGCGCACGCCCAGCGTCGCCAGCTCGGCCCCGACCAGCGGCTCGAGGCCCGGTGAGCAGGCGGCCGAGCAGCGGAGGCGCACCGGCCCACTCTGTAGGGTTCGCGGACCGTGTCGCTCACCGGAACCGTCCGCCCTCACCGCCGCGGCTTCGGCTTCGTCAACCTCGACGAGCCCACCGAGGGGCCAGACGGGCCCGTCGAGTCGCTGTTCGTCCCGCCCCCGGCCCTGGTCGACCTGCTCGACGGCGACCGGGTGGTCTGCGAGGGGGTCGAGGACGGCCGCGGCAAGGGCCTGACCGCCGAGAACCTGGTGCTGGTCAGCCGCACCCGCCGGCTGCTGGTCGGCGTGCTGGTCGAGAAGCAGGGCCGGCTGATGCTGCGGCCCGACCCGTCGCTGGGCAACCGGGACTGGACGGTGCCCGACGACGTGCTGCCCGCCGGGGCCAAGGCCGGTCGGGGCTGCGTGCTGACCATCGCCGACGCCGCCCTCGACGGCTCGCTGCGCCGGTGCTCGGCGGTGGTGGCCGGTCCGGTCGACACGTCGTCCTGGCGGTGGCTGCGCCTGCTGGCGGCGACCCGCCACCTCGGGGCCATCGACCGCTCCGACCCCGCCCTGGCCGCCGAGGCCGACGACGCCCTCGCCGCCGACCTGTCCGCCGAGCCCGCCGGCTCCGAAGGCACAGGTCAGCCCGCCGGCTCCGAAGGCACAGGCCA
>JAUJNH010000002.1:111156-167818 GCA_030448245.1 Acidimicrobiales bacterium | reverse complement strand
AGCCCGCCGGCTCCGAAGGCACAGGTCAGCCCGCCGGCTCCGAAGGCACAGGCCAGCCCGCCGGCGACGACGCGCTGGCCGGGGTGCGGGTCGACCTCACCGACCAGCCGTGCTGCACGATCGACGGGCCCGCCACCAGGGACCTCGACGACGCCGTCCACGCCGTCCGGCTGGAGCACGGCGCCACCCGGGTCTGGGTCCACATCGCCGACGCCGCCTCGACCGTGCGCCCGGGCACCGGCCTCGACCGCCGGGCCCGGACGCGGGCCACCACCACGTACCTGGCCAGCGGGTCGTGGCCGATGCTGCCCCGCCACCTGTCGGAGGGCACGCTGTCGCTGCGGGCCGGCCGGCCCCGCCGGGCGTTGACGCTGGCCTTCACCGTGGACGGCGGCGGCGAGATAGCCGATCTCGACGTCAGCGCCACCACGGTGCGCTCGGCGGCCCGACTCACCTACGCCCAGGTCGAGGGCTGGCTCACCGGCATGACGGCCGAGGGCGCCGACGACGGGGCCGACGTGACGCCCGAGGTCGACGTCCCAGAGCAGGTGCGGACCGCGGTGTTCGCCGCCCACGAGGCAGCCGAGCGGATCGGCGCGGCGCGCCTGGCCCGAGGTGCCGGCTCGGGCGGGTTGTTCAGCGACGCCGAGGCCCGACCGAGCGTCGAGGGCGACCGGGTCACCCTGCAGCGGATCGTGCCGACGCCGATGGCCAGCCGGCTGGTCGAGCGGCTGATGGTGGCGGCCAACGAGGCGGCGGCCCGGTGGCTGCTGGAGCACGGTGCTCCGGCCCTCTACCGGGTGCAGCCGGCCCCCGACCCCGAGCGGCTGCAGCAGCTGGTGGGCCTGCTGGCCACCGTCGGCCTGCGGGTCGACGTCGAGGCGCTGGCCGACCCGTCGGCCACCGAGGGGCTGGTCGACGCCGCCGCCGACGCCGGCCTGGAGCGCACCGTGGTGGCCGGCCTGGTGGCCCAGGGCATGCAGCGGGCCGGCTACGAGACCGATCCGGGCAGCCACTTCGGCCTGGCGTCGGGCGCCTACGTGCACTTCTCGTCACCGATCCGGCGCTACGCCGACTTGGTGGTGCACCGGGCCGCGCACGCCATCCTGGCCGGAGACGCCGGCTCCGGGCCCACGGCAGCCGACCTGGGCAAGCTCGCCACCTGGCTCGACCACCGGTCCGGAGCGGTCACGCGCACCGAGCGGTTCGAGCTGAAGCTGCTGTGGGCCGACGTGCTGGCCCGCACCGTGGCCGGCGGACGCCCCTACACCACCACCGCCCTGATCGGCGCGGTGCGCCGGGCCGGCCTTCGCGTCCGGGTGGACCGGTTCGACCTGGTCGGCACGGTGCCGGCGGCGGCGCTGGCGCCCGGCAACGCCGCCGCCTACGTGCAGGCCCCCGACGAGCTCTCGGCCACCGTCGACGACGTCACCTTCCACGTGGGCGACCGCATCCGAGTGGCCGTCGACGAGGCCGACCGCTCCACCGGAGACCTGACCTTCAGCCCCGTACCCCCCTGAGCCTCGGGTCCCCAGCATCGCCGGCGCCTCAGCGGGAGCCGAGGCGGACGCAGCACGTCCCTTCGGCTGGAGCCAGTCGAGGGACCAGGCTGCTGCGCGACGACCCGCGCTCGCGGGCCGAGTTCTTCGCCCTGACGGGGGCGCGGGGATGACGCGGCTGGGCAAGCCGGACGCGGCGGCCCTGGCGGCTCGATGGATCAACGATGAGTCAGGCGCTGCGGCCTCCTCGAGCTGGCCTTTCGGTCAGAGTGAGGGAGTGCGATGGCCCGCGGGAGCGACCGCAGCACTGGTAGTTGGGCTGCTTCTGACACCGGGGTGCACCCGGGGCGGGGGCCAGACGCCCGCCGCGGTGAGTGCGGACGCCCAGCTGCTGCGCGCCGCGGCGTCGGGAACCGACGCCGCGGTGGTGGAGGCGCTCGAGCGGAGGGCCAACATCGAGGCGCGCGATCAACGAGGACGCACGGCGCTCCTGCTCGCGGCTTCTGAGGACCACATCACCGTCGCCACGATCCTCGTCGGCCGGGGAGCCGACGTGAACGCGGTCGACGACCAGCAGGACACGCCTTTTCTGGTCACCGGCGTCACGGGCAGCGTCGGGATGCTGGAAGCCATGCTGCCAGGCAAGCCAAACACGCGGCTGCGGAACCGGTTCGGCGGCGTTGCCGTGATTCCGGCGGCCGAGCGCGGCCACGCCGCCTACGTCAAGGCGGTCCTCGACACGACCGACATCGAGGTGAACCACGTCAACGACCTCGGCTGGACCGCGCTCCTGGAGGCCGTAATCCTCGGCGACGGCGGTCCCCGCCACCAGGAGGTGGTTCGGGAGCTCTTGGCCCATGGAGCCGATCGAACGTTCGCGGACCGCGACGGGGTCACCGCCTACGAGCATGCCGTGGCACGTGGTCAGCGAGAGGTCGCGGCTCTGCTCGGAGGTTGATGTGGCTACGTCGACCACCTGGCCCACTCCCCTGAGTTCCTGGCGGGCGTCGACGAGCTCCTACGACGTCGGCCGCTGATAGCCCGAGTGGTTCACCTCGTCGCCGCGCTCGGTTGCCTGGCCACCTCCTCCTGGACTGCGACCAGGACCTTCTCCACCACGTCCTCGACCTCGTCACCGAGGTCGAGGCTCAGGACGTCACCCGACTCGACCTCGATGACCACGGTCCCCTCCGGGAAGCCCTTCCAGTAGCGGACGACGGCCAGCGTGTGCTCCACGTCGACCACACCGATGGTGACGGACTCGACGAGGCGCTGGTGGACCTCGTCGTCGGGGGGCGGCGTCAGGTCGAGCACGGAGCGCCGGACGGTGCCCGGCGCGTCGATCTCGGACCGCCGGGACACGACGAGGACGACCTGCGAGGGGGCGACCTCGACCAGGCGATCGAGGACGCGGTGGGCGGGGAGGGACAGGTCCTCGACCAGGACGTTCTCGGGCCACTCGAGGCCCTCGACCCGCTCCACGAAGACCTTGGCGAAGTCGACGTCTCGGAGCCAGGGCAGCCCGATGCCCCCCACGAGCAACGGGCCGCCTCCGCCTGGCTCGTTCACCGAACCGGCGGTCGGCATCACTCGAGCGCCTCAGCGCCGGCCGCACCTCGATCACCGTGGCCCACCGCCTGGACACCGCAGCCCGCGCCGACGTCGTGCTCGTGCTCGAGCGCGGCCGCCTGGTCGAGGTCGGCAGCCACGACGAGCTGGTGTCCCGCGGCGGCACGTACGCCCGCCTCTACGAGCGCTGGCTCGAGGTGGCCACCGTGGCCTGAGCCACCGCAGCCGGCTCAGGCGTGGAGCCTGTCGCCCAGCTCCTTGACCTTGGCCAGCAGGGGGTCGACCCCGCTGGTGAAGGCAACCCGCTCCACCACGGTCCCCTGCTTGTCGAGGATGGCGGCGAAGTGGGCGGTGTGCTCGGCGTCGCCGAAGGTGGCGACGAGCTCGTCGTGGGGGTCGGCGAGCACGGGCAGGTTGAGGCCGCTGAACGGCACGGCCCGCACGTCGGCCCCGCCGGCGTGGGCCACCACCAGCAGCTGCACCCGTTCGCGCCCGAACTCGACCTGGCGGCGGTCGAGGTCGACCATGTCGAGCCCCTCGGGCTCGAGGGCGCCGACGAAGACCAGCACCACGGGCACCTTGCCCTGGAAGTCCGAGAGCGAGAGGGCCTGGCCCCGGCTGCTGGAGGCGTGGAAGTCGGGCTCGGCCATGCCGGGCACCCTACCGAGCGGTGCGGAGGTCGAAGGATCCTGTCGATTCCGGCTCCGTCCCGCCGCCAGGATCGGGGTGGCTCCGACGTGACGTAGTAACTTGCCGGGCCATGCACGCGACGAAAGGTGCAGGTCGCCCGTTCGGGCCCGGCCTGCGACCCCTCGTCGCCGTGCTCGCGCTGCTCCTCGGGACGCTCGCGGTGGGCGGCCCGGCCGCGGCCAAGACCGACGACGAGCTCCGGAAGGAGCGAGCCGACGTCCTGGCCAAGCGGGCCCAGGTGGCCACCCAGGTCGACGCCCTCAAGGACGACGACGCCAAGGTGTCGGCGTCGCTCGACACCCTGACCCAGAACGTGGGCGCCCAGTCGACCGCCATGCAGCGGGCCGACGCGGCGGCGCAGCGGGCCCGCCAGGCCGCCGAGCAGGCCCGGGCCGCCGAGGCCAAGGCCCGCGAGGCGGTGCGGGTGTCGGAGGAGGGGATGCGCCGGGCCGCGGTGCAGACCTACACCGCGGGATCCCGCCGGTCGCTGAAGATGCAGGGCGAGGACATCAACGACATCACCAGGGCACGCGCCTACGGGGCCGTGGCCACCGGTCGCCAGACCGACGCCCTCGACCGGCTCGAAGCGGCCCGGAAGGACCTGGCTCGGGCGTCGAACCAGCGCAAGACCGCCGCCGCCGCCGCCGAGCGCCAGCTGGCCGTGGCCCAGAACCGGTTGGCGTCGCTGAACCGGGCCCGGGCCCAGCAGCTGGGCTACGCCGAGCAGGTCGCCGAGCGGCTCGACCGCACCCTGAGCGAAGCCGACTCCCTGGCCGGGGTCGACGCCGCCCTGTCGGCCGAGATCACCAAGCGCGAGGCGGCCCTGGCCGCCAAGCTCGCGGCCCAGGCCGCCCCCCGGGGCGGCGGCGGCCCCATCTCGATCCTGGGCTCCGGTGACATCGTCTCGGTGCGGGGCATCCAGGTCCACCGGTCGATCGCCGGCCCGCTCGCGGCCATGCTGGCGGCCGCCGACGGCGCCGGCATCACCCTCACCGGTGGCGGCTACCGGTCGGCGGCGGCCCAGGTCCAGACCCGCCGCAACAACGGCTGCCCCGACGTCTACCGCTCGCCGGCGTCGGCCTGCCGCCCGCCGACGGCCCGGCCCGGCCAGTCGATGCACGAGCAGGGCCTGGCCATCGACTTCCAGTGCAACGGCGCCCTCATCCGCTCGCGCAGCGGCCCCTGCTGGAGCTGGCTCGTCGGGAATGCCGGTCGCTTCGGCTTCCGCAACCTCCCCGCGGAGCCGTGGCACTGGAGCACGAACGGACGATGAGTTGTCGGTAAGCGAGTCCCCAGGCGCAGCCATAGTTGCCGCGTGAGACTCGCACCTCCACACCGTCACCTACCGGCATTCCTGAAGGAGCGGGTTTTGTCAAGACTGTGTCGGCCGCTAGGCCGACTCGATTCGGGCTCTTCGTCCTAACGCCACCTGGTGTGGGGCCGGCGGGCGCGCCGAGGTAGAGCTCGAAGGCTTGCCGTTGACAGGGGAGGGCAGTCAAGGCCGGGCGGAGCCCGCCCGTAGGGGAAGCCTTGACGGCCCGGTCATCGTCGCCGGCATCATGGGAAGGGAAGGCCGCCAGGCCTTCCTCGTTGCGTCTTGCCGTTCGTGGTTCTCGCATGGGTCCGCTGTAGGCGGTGGGCCTCGCCGAGCTCGGGGGCCGGTCATTCCTCCGCCGAGGAGGCGCCCGTGGGGCGACATGATGAATACGGCCGCATTCCTGAAGGAGCGGGTTTTGTCAAGACTGTGTCGGCCGCTAGGCCGACTCGATCGTCGCCGTCCTCGCCACCTGGGTGGGGCCGGCGGCGGGCACCCTCACCGCCCCGCCGCTGAGGTCCGAAGGCCCGTTGACGAGGGGAGGGCCGTTGACAGTCAAGGCCGGGCGGAGCTCCCGTAGGGGAAGCCTTGACGGCCCGGTCATCGTCGCCGGCATCATGGGAAGGGAAGGCCGCCAGGCCTTCCTCGTTGCGTCTTGCCGTTCGTGGTTCTCGCATCAGGGTCCGCTGTAGGCGGTGGGCCTCGCCGAGCTCGGGGGCCGGTCATTCCTCCGCCGCGCCCGTGGGGCGACATGATGCGATACGGCCGCAACTGGTTGGGCTCAAGCACTTACTCGCCGCTTGGGGAGCCATGCCGATAGACGAGCGGTTGCGCCGAGCTGGTCAGCTCGCCTCGGCCAGGCAGCGGATCTCGCCGTCGCGCAGGCCGTAGTAGACGAGCGTGAGGAGCTTGCGGGCGACGGCGGTCCGAGCTTTGGCGGTGCCCCGCCGCTGGGCGATCCGGTGGAAGTCGGCCCGCAGCTTGGGCCCGCCCCGGCAGTTGGCGACGGCCTCGATGGCCGCCCACCGCACCAGCCGGGACCCCTGCTTGGTGATCGACCCCGGTGCACGGTGGTGTCGGACTCGCGGTGGCGGGGGTGAGCCCGACCCACGAGCACAGCTTCTGCGGTCCGTCGAACCGGGTGACGTCGCCGATCTCGGCCACGAAGATCGCCGCGAAGATCGGGCCCACCCCGTCGATCGCCTGCACCGCCCGGTAGCCGGCGTGGTCCTTCAACACATCGCGGATGAGATCCTCGAGGGCGTCAACCTCCTCATCAAACGCGCCGATCAGGTCTCGAGCGAGTCGATCCGCAACCGGTAGCAGTCACCCAGCTGCATCTCGTCGAGCTGGGCCTGGCCGCCGGGGCCGAACATGTCGGTGCCCCCGGGAGCACCCCTTCCTTGGCCATGACGGCGTGGACCTGGGCCTTGAGCCCCGAGCGGATCTGGACCAGCTTGGTCCGGTAGCGGACCAGCTCCCGCAGCTCCCGCAGCCCCGGTGGGGCGATCCACGCCTCGGGCAGGCTCCCCAGCCGCAACAGGTCCGCCAAGAGCACGGCGTCCTTGACGTCGTTCTTCACCCGCCGGTTCGAGCTGATGCCCTTCATCCCCAACGGGTGCGCCAGGTGCAGCTCGGCGCCGCACTCGGCGAGGACGTCCGCTGCCCAGTACCACCCGTACGTCGCTTCGACGACGACCTTGGGGTTCGGGCCCGCCGGCGCGATCGCCGCCGCCAACGCCATCGGGTTGTTGTCGATCTTCTCCGTCGAGAGCCGCTCACCGTCCGGGCTCATCCGCACGATCACCGACCGGCGCCGGTGCAGGTCGATGCCCACATACTCTGGTTCCACAGGGACCTTCTTTCGTCGTGAGGGTGTTGCTTTGGTCGGCCCGAGTTTTTCAACACTCGGTCCCCCACGGCGAGGGGAGGTCCCTCTCGATGTCGCCACCTGCCCCACCTCCACGACGTCCTCACCAGCGCCACCAGACCCGGTGCGCCCCACCGGACCAGGTCACGCGAGAGCGGCGACCCGCTCCTTCATCGCAGCACCTATGGGCGACGCCGAGGCAGGCGGATGCGGTCTTATGAGCGCGCGTTATGGGGCGGAGGCTCCCCGCGTAACGCCGGTTATCGCGAGTCGAAAGCGGGGTGTTCAGCGGTTGCGAAGCTCCGCGTCGCACCCCGCACCAGCTCCGCCACAGAGGTGTAGGACCGGCTCACGCAGTCCGGCGCAGGGCTCATTGGGTGCCTGCGACTCGCCGGGCCTGGTGAAAGAGGTCGCAACGGTCACGACGAAACAAGATCGTCGCCCGGGAAGCGCTGGTGCGTTCAGAGGACGGGCTGGGCTGCCAGCCGCGAGCCCAGGCGGCCGAGCAGTTGGTGGTCGTGGCTCTCGTCAGCGTTCGGCGTGGTGAGCAGCGTGTCGCCAAGGAAGATGCTGTTGGCTCCAGCGTGCAGGCACAACGCCTGCAGCTCGTCGCTCATCGACGCCCTTCCAGCCGAGAGCCGCACCACCGAACCGGGCATCAGGATCCGGGCCGCGGCCACGGTACGCACCAGTTCGAGGGCATCGAGCTCCTCAACGTCGCCGAGTGGCGTGCCGGGCACCCGCACCAGCAGGTTGATGGGGACGCTCTCAGGGTGTGGGTCGAGGATTGCCAGCTGGTGGAGCAGGCCGGCCCGGTCGGCGCGTGTCTCACCCATGCCGACGATGCCGCCGCAGCAGACACGCACCCCGGCTTGGCGCACGTTGGCCAGCGTCTCGAGGCGGTCCTGGTAGGTGCGGGTCGTGATGATCTCCCCGTAGAATTCTGGTGAGGTGTCGAGGTTGTGGTTGTAGTAGTCGAGGCCGGCCTTGGCGAGTACCTCCGCCTGCGCCGAGCTCAGCATCCCGAGCGTGGCGCAGGTCTCCAGGCCCAGCGCCCCAACCTCGCCGACGGCGCTGGCCACCGCTTCGACCTGCCGGTCCGTCGGTGCCCGCCACGCTGCCCCCATGCAGAACCGGGTGGCGCCGGCCTCCTTGGCCGACTTGGCCGCCGCCACGATGAACTCGGTCGAGAGCAGCCCTTGGGCCTGCAGCCCGGTCTGGTATCGGGAGGACTGCGGGCAGTAGGCGCAGTCCTCGGGGCAGCCGCCCGTCTTGATCGACAGGAGCACGGCGCCCTCGACCTCGGTTGTGTCGAACCGGTTCCGGTGCACCGCCTGCGCCCGGGCCAGCAGATCATGGAAAGGTCGCCCGAGGACATCGGCGACCTCTGCAAGGGCCCAGTCGTGCCTAATAGGTTCGTCATCCATCTGAGCTGAGGTACTCCGGGTCGTGTTGTAGGCGGGTCCGTCCTTCTGCCCCATCCCAGCCTCGCATGCGTTGACGATGAAGTTGGCCCATGCGGAAGCGGGACTGCAACTGACGGCGGTCCAGCAGGCGAGCGCGCTGGACGTGCCGTTGTCGTGCGCCCGCCGGACGATCGAGCGCCAGCCACGGCAGCATCGCCGGCTGGAGGTAGCCGCCGGTCCCCCCAGGAGCCGACCCGATCTGCGACCCGAGCGAGGTGCTGACGCCGCGCCTCGGCTCGGGAAGCCGGTGACGGGCCGTTTCTGGGTGCGGCATCGCCGGGGGGTCGTCCCCATCAGAGGCGCTCGAACAGGCTTCGATCGACCGGCTCGACAACAGAGTCCCCGCTCAGGCCCTCGCGGTGCCTCTCAAAGCACCCCGGGAGGGGTAGAGGTGCGGGTGATCAGATCGGCCGGCGACGGCGGCGACGGCGACCTGGGAGGGGTAGACGTCTGGGTGATCCTGACGACGCATCGGCTTGATCGGCTAACAGCCTGATGCTGCTCACGCCCTGCCTCGCGTGTCCCTACCGACCACAGGGCTGCCGTGCCGGGGTGATCAAGAGACCGCATCCGTTTCTCGAGCGCGACCGAAGCGGCGACGGCCCCAAGTCGTGGATGACACCCTTGAGGTCGCGGTCCAGACCCCACTCGACGTCCTGCTGCCCGGCATGCCGGTGTTGTTCACGAACCGCCGCACCAACGACAGCATCACCATCAACTGGTCGGCCGACGGACTCGGCGGCGGCGACCGCCACCGTCGCTGATCCCAGGAGCTTTCTTCTCGCCGATGACCGTCGTGACCTGCCCATCCTTCGGTGGGCAGGACCCGGTCGGGGCGGGTCGGCGGGGCAGTACACCGACGATGTTCAGCCAGGCCGGCACGGGTCCGGCTGAACCGACCGCTTGCCGCACCTCGTAGCTCCCGTCAATCCACGGGGGGCGACGTCCCCCGCCCCGGTCGTCCGGTGGTCCGCCACAACATGTCGAGAGCGCCGGTCGACGGGGCGAACCCAGCCGAAGATGCTACCTGCAAGGGGCGGGGCGGGCTGCGCAAGGAGCTGATCGCTGCGTTGCGTTCGGGTCGGCTCCGCCGCCGCCCCCGCGGTGGTGGCCCCGTTGGCCAGTGAATCGCCCCTGTCCGGCTCGCCAGCGGGCGGCCAGGTCGTCTCGAAGCTCAACGCCGCACCGCTTCACCAGCCCGGCCGCCACCTCGGCGGCCAGCACCACGTCGGCCACCAGCTTGCGGACCTTCGGACGGGCAGCCCGGCTGTCGGTGGCCCGCTGCGCCACCGACGCCCGGTAACCATCGACGCCGCCATTCCTTCCGACCTCGCGAGCGATCGTCGACGTCGGCCGGCCCATCCGCCGTCACAGCGAACGGCTCCCCACGAGCGACGCCCAACCCGATCGTCTCCCGCTCCTCCACACCCAACCGCACTCCCGGCATCAGCCCTCCGTGATCGCTACCTCAGCCGGCCACCATGACCAGCCTGTAGCAACCACCGGTGGACCCCGCCCAGACCGCCGCCGGTCCTCGTTCCGCTACGACCTTGACCTCCTCACCCGCATCCTCGGCTGGGCCGGAGCCGTCGAAAGTGTCGGCGTCACCGTCCCACCCCGCCGGGTGGGCCGCAGCGACAGGCTCGCCGACCCGCACACTCCACCTCAGCACCGTCGGCCGCTGGTGGCTCGCATCCCGATGACCGCCAAGCACGAGCCGCCTCTCCCTTGTCGTCTCGCCGAGGGGCCCGGGCCACGGGGCGGCTCTCTAGTAGCCGTTCAGCCGTAGGTCTCGCTGGCTTCCTCCTCGCTCATGCCCAGTACCTCAGCGATGTCCTTCCAGCTCTCACCACTGGCGTACGCCTCAGCAACGACCTCGCCGATCCGCTCCTCAAGGGCACGGGACCGACCAACCAGGTGTAGGAGCCTGGACAGGACATCGCTGACTCGGCGGCCATCCGGCAGCGTGTCGCGGGGCTCAGCGCTAAGACCGACCAGGATACCGACTTCTTCGGCAAGCGCGGCAGCGACATGCCGTTCTTCTAACTGGCGGTCGAACGAGGAGGCCGTGGCCAGGCCACCGGTCAGGGTTCGATCCGGGGCGCCAGCCCGGCTCGGCGAGGTCCGGGCGGGCCAGCCAGAGCCCGGGCGCATCGACCTCGGACGGCGTTGGCAGCCCTCGAGGAGAGCCTGGTGGGTATCCTGACGGCGCTCACGGCGGAGGTCACCAGATCCACTTCAGGAAGCCGGACGCCCCCATCGGGGCCGCTGCGGCGCGGCTGACTCGGACCCCGTCCCCCATGGTGCGTCGGGTGAGGCTGGAGGCGGCCACGAGCACCAGCGCTGGCGGCGGTGAACACGCCGGTGGCAGCATGGCCGGCCTTGACGCCGAGGTCGCTGAAGCCGAACGTGGTGTCAGGAGCAGGCCCGGAGAGGTCTCACCCTGGAAGACGCTGGGCCGCTGGCCCCGCTCGGCCGCCAGCTGGCCGGCGAATCGACGCCGCGCGTCGTGAGCCGCCAGCCCGAGCGGTCGATGCTCCGGTGCAGAGCACACCCAACGAACGTGTTCTGACCTGGAGTCATGATCGGCATCGGTCTCGTCGGAACCCTCGACCAGGTGGTGCTCCACCAGGGACAGCTCGTGCCAGAGGGCGGTCAGCGAGGTCGTGCGGTGCGTGGCGCCGGCTGGGCGCCGTCCGTGGGTTGAAGCGTCCCCTTGTCGAGGGGGGCCGGGTTGGACACGGCGAGGTCGATCTCCTGGGCGAGGAGGGGTGTGAGCCAGTCGGTGTATGACGTGGTGAGGTGGTTGTCGTCTCGGAAGACCAAGAGGTTGGCGACAATCGCTGCGCACTGGTCAGCGGTGCACAGCCAGGAACTGATGTCGACGTAGCTGCCGCCGGCCGCGGTCACGGCGCGACGCTCAGCCGCTGCCCCTGTGGCAGACACGGCAGTGGTGGTCCCGGTGGTGCAGGCACCTGCTGTTCTCAGGTGCCTCGACAAGCAGTCCGGAACGTTGACCGCCGGCTTTGGCGTGGGACCGAGGACCAATGTCGACGGGCCTGTGGCCGCTACCTGGGAGACCATCGTGGCCAGGCCGTCAAGCCACTCCGGGCTGAACACGTCGAACCCGTACTGCTCGTCGTAGTGGCGGGCGGCGCCGAGGACCACCAGCAATGGCTGTTCCTTCGCGATGCGCTGGACGACCGAGTCCCGCCAGCTTGTGCATTCCCGGAACGGACGTCGCAGGACGGGGCTGTAGACGCGTAGCTGTAGCGGTGGACAGGTGGCCTTGGTGAGGACGACGAGGCGCCAGTGCCGTTGGATGGCGAGGCGGTTCAGCGGCGGGAACCACTGCGCGGCGTGGGAGTCTCCGAAGAGCACGATGCTGGCTTGGCCGGACGGGTCGCCATAGACGCACGAGCGGACGGCGGCATCGGTGTAGGAGTTGCTGCAGCCGTCGACGAACGGTGCGGCTCGGTCGCGGTTCGCCCCGCTCAAGGGCGGGGTGAGATTCATTGGCACGCCGCTCGACGTCATGGCTGCGGCGACTGCGGCTGTCACCCGCTGCTGCGCGTCGCTCGGGAGCGGAGCCGCCAGGGGCGCGTCAGGAGCCACGGTTGCTGCGGTGGTGGGCGGTGGATGGCCACCGAGCGCCTGGAGGGGAGCAGCCACCGTGCCCCCTTGCAGCGGAGGCAGCCCCAGGCTGAGAACGCCGATCAGGAGCGCTGTGGTGGCGGTCGCCACGCATGCTATGGCGACTGAACGTCGTGGGCGGCGCACCAGCGCGGGCGCGAACCGCACGGGTTCCTCTACCAGCCGCACGGTGGCCATGGCCAGCAGCCCGCCGGCTGCCACCAGCGCTGCGCTCTCCAGGCCGTCGAGGCGGCGACCGGCCGCGGCGGCGCCCAGGACGAGCAGCGGCCAGTGCCACAGGTACCAGCCGTACGAGATCCGGCCGATGCTGGGGAGCGGCCTGACCGTCAAGAGCCGGTTGGCCCCCGTCCCGGGCGAGACGCAACCGGCGATGAGCACTGCGCTGGTGCCCAGCACCGGCGCGAGCGCAGCGATGCCCGGGAAATGCGTGGTGTCGGAGAACACCACGATGGATGCGATGACGGTGGCGAGACCTGCCCATCCGAGGAGGACACCGGCCTGGCGAGGAACGCGGCGCAGACCGGTGGCGGTGAGGGCGATCAGCCCGCCGGCTCCCAGCTCCCAGGCTCGTGTGGGCAGCGAGAAGAACGCCCAGGGCTGGTCGGTGCTCGTCAGCCTCCACGACGCCGCGAAGGACGCGGCGCCGAGAGTCCCAATGATCGTGATCAGCCTCAGCCGGTGGGGAACCACCTGGGATCCGCCAAGAGGGGGTCGGCGCCGCCACCACCGCCACCCGACACCACCCATGACGATCAGCAGAGGCCAGAGCAGGTAGAACTGCTCCTCGAGCGACAGCGACCAGAAGTGCTGCAGCGGAGAGGGTGCTTCGGTCGCCAGATAGTCCGTCTCGAGCACGGCAAACCGGTAGTTCGACGAGTAGAGGATCGCCGCCACCGCGTCCTTGAGGACCGATCTGGCCTGCAACGGGGACAGCACGGCAACGCTTGCAGCCGCAGTCACCACAAGCACGACCAAGGCCGCCGGCAGGAGTCGACGAGCCCGCCGGGCGTAGAACTGGCCGAGCGCCACCGAACCCGTCGACGAGAGCTCGTCCCAGATCAACCCCGTGATCAAGAACCCGGACAGGACGAAGAACACATCCACGCCGACGTAACCACCCGTCACCAGGTCCGAGTGGTAGAGCACCACCGCCAAGACTGCGACCGCGCGCATACCCTCGATGTCAAGCCGGCGACCGACGCCGGCCCCACGGCGGCGCCCTCGTACGTGGCGAGCTCTCGTGGGCAACATTGTCCTACCCCGATCCTAACCAGCCACCCTCACCTTTCTCGCCTACCTGGCCGTCCGCCATGGGTGATCCGCTGGCCTGGTTCACGGTGCAGGGCCAGACCTGGCGCGACCGACTGGACCCCACGTCCCAGGTCAACCGGATCGCCCTGGTCCTGGAGAGCCCCCTGAGCCCGGGGGGCCGGCTGAACACCTGGCTCCCGGTCCTGGGCGGCCTGGTGATGGTCGCCGCCTGGGGTGGCCCTGCTGCGCTGGCGGCCTCCGGGCCCGATCATCACCTATCCCGCGGTGGCGTCGACCATCGTCATGGTCTCGGCCAAGATCGGCGGCCGCCCCCGCTGGTGCTGGCCGCTCCCCGGCTGGTCATGGCCCAGGCCTGGGCCACCCGAGGCTCGCCCTCCGCCGCCTGACGTCAAGGACTATGCGCAGGTGCAGCCACTGGCGCTCCCAGCACGCCGCCAGACGCCGGCCTCGGTAGCCGAGGCGTTGCAGGTTCATGCCGGTCGGCCTCAGGGCGTCCCACGGTGCGGGCGGTGTTCGACTGGGGGTGCCGGTGATCGGGCCGCTGCCAGTGGCTGGCGTCGCCTTGGAGGCACCCAGGGGAGGGGTAGGGGAGAGGCTGATCCTGGCCGCGCAGCCCCTTGACCGGTGGGGGACCAGTGGACGAAGCGTCGACTTGCGCTGCCGGTCTTGGAGCCCCTGGCGGTTGAAATCAGGCGGCTGTCAACACGCGGTTGACATAACACCGGGTCTTATGCCGCCGCTTATCGGGTGCGGCAGGCACGAAGGATCGCCGGATATAGGGCGCCCGGTGCCGCTCGCGGGATCTGCGACAGCAGACCCGCAGTCTCCGCCGACCGCCGATCGTCTGGATCAGTCAGGTTGCTGGACATAGTCGTCTCCTCGGCGTGGGCGGTCGGGTCGGCCCGGTACTGCTCGACGGTCTTCGGTTTCGGCGACCAGCCGCCGCGTGGCCATACAGCTCCCGCAGCCGCTGGCGCGCCTGTGACCGTCGGGAATCGATGGCTACGTCGTCCTCCCGGATCGGCCGCAGGTGTGACCCGTCGGCAGGTCGAGCCGGCCGGGGTGTCGACTCCCTCAGGCCGCCAGGAACCGGTCCGGCACGCTCCTCATCGGCCAAGTTGCTCCCCTCGCGTCCGATCGATGCCTCTGACGGCGCTCAACTCGGAGAGTCGCTCTAGGCGAAGGCAGTCCAGGCCCTCGGCCACTGCCTCCGCCTCACCGAGCGTCGAGCGGTCATGCTGATCCCGTGCCCTCGCCTGAACCCGACCTGGCTGATCGATTCTCCACAGGTCATGCCGATGGTGCGGGTGACCCTGTTGCCTCGCTTGCCCATGGTGTGGGGATCTTGGTGCCCCGGTAGCGGTAGCGCTCGATGGCGACCGCTCGCGGCCGGAACATCTCAACCTTGCCGTCGCGGACCTCCCAGCCTGGGAGGAAGCGGCGGACAAGAGTCCCCTTGTTCAGCCCGACGTGCCGCTTGCAGAGCCAAACCGAAGATCCTCCACCAACTGAAGTGGTCGAGGTAGCCGAAGGTCCGCGAGGACACGCCATGACGGAAGTAGTTACACCATCCCCGCAGCACCGGGTTGACCGAACGCAGCAGGTCGGCGAGCGTCCGATGCTTCTCTCGGCGAGTCAGCGACCGCACCTTGGCCATCACCGAGGCGAGCGCCTTCTTGGATGGGTAGGTGTGGACCGCCTTCTTGCCCGTCCGGCCTCGCCAGGAACGGCGCTGGATGTGCCATCCCAGGAAGTCGAACCCCTCGTCGATGTGGCAGACCCTCGTCTTCTCTTCCGACAGGCGCAGGCCCATCGGAGCGAGCACCGCTGCCACCTCATCCCAGAGCGCTTCGGCATCACCGCAGGTGCCTGCGACCATGACCACGAAGTCATCCGCGTAGCGGACGAGCCTCATTGCCGGGACGCCGGCTCGGCGATGCTTGGCGCGAGTCCATGACGGGCCGAGCGCTTCCCACTTTCGTGCGAAGTGCTCGTCCACCACGGACAGGGCGATGCTGGCCAGCAGCGGCGAGAGGATGCCGCCTTGGGGTGTGCCGGTGATCGTCCTGCGGTCGTTGCCCTCTTCAGTGAGGATCCCGGCACGCAGGAACGCCTTCACCAGGCCCAGGACGCGCTTGTCCCCGATGCGACCTCGCACACGACCCATCAGGGCCGTGTGGTCGATCTCATCGAAGCACGCTTTGGATGTCCGCCTCGAACACCCACTCGTAGTTCCGGGCGGGCGATCCGAGGAAGTGGATCTCAGCGATGGCGTCTTGGGCTCGGCGCCTCGGGCGGAAGCCGTAGGAGCACGGCTTGAAGTCCGCTTCGAAGATCGGCTCGAGCACCAACTTCAACGAGGCCTGCACGACCCGGTCGGCGGCGGTCGGGATGCCAAGACGGCGGAGCTTCCCGTTCGCCTTGGGGATCATCTTCTCCCGCACCGGCATCGGGACGAACCGGCGGGCCTTGAGATCATCTCGCAGCCCGCCGAGGAACGCCCCGGAACCGAACAGGATGGAGAACGGAACGACTCCATCCACACCAGCCGAGCGCGAGCCCTTGTTGCCCCTGACCCTGCTCCACGCCACGACGAGGAACACCGGGTCGTAGACGAGGTTGTAGAGGTCATCGAAACGGCGGCCAGGATCACTGTCGCCCACTGGTGCAGCTTGCGTTGCATCCCAAGTACCCGCCACTCGGCCTCATCGAGGTCAGGCCACGGATCGCCGATGTTCACCGGCGGTCTCCTCGCTCCGCACGATCGCTGCAGACTTGCTGGACCCCTTCGCCATGTGCCCGGCTTTCCCGGCCTCGGACTACTACGGGTCCTCCGCCCCACCCCAGAGGCAACAGCCGGCGACGGGCCTTCCCGCCGACCAGCTGGCCGCTGGCCGGGAAGGGGGCCACCAGGGTGGTTCCCACGTTCACTCTCGAACCGCTCGACAGGTGAGGCGCCCAACTATGCCCCTGCGGCCTCGCCACGAGTACGCCGCAGGCCTTCCTCGTGGCCTCCCGACCAGCGACATCAACCGGTCCAGGAGTTCCCCGCACGATCGTGCGGGTGCGCGCCGCAACCCAGCCATCCGTCAGGTTCCGGCTGGTGGTCTGCTCTTGAGAGGCGTTCATACGCTGGTTCACTGCCGTTACACCTTCCCGTCTCGCTCGCCGGACCCAGACCATCTGACGGTGCTGACCCGTCCCGGCTTTGTCAGGGCTGCTTGCCACCCTCACCCTCGTCCCAGGGCTCAGGCTGCCCTCAACTTCGACCGCGGACCCCGGCGTCGCGGGCCTTGCGCCACTCGGCCAGATGCGAGGTGTACAACCCCTCGCGTCGCAGCAGCGCCCCCCGGCCCTCCGAGCCAGCCGGGATGGCGTCGTACTCGTCCAGGATCCTGGCCTTGTACTCGGCGGTGAAGGATCGCCGCCGTGGCCGGTCAGCCGGGTCGGCGTCCACCACGCCATCATGGGCGCGACGAACCACAGATGCCGTCGTCATGGTCATCGGGTCTACGTCCTCCGCTCTCGCCCTACAGGGATGGTCGGCTACCACAGATGTCTCACGTCACCCTGACAGACAGGGCGGCGGGCGCGGTGTTGAGCCTGCCTGCTGTTCCAGCTGTTCGGAACGCTTCCGTGGCTCCCGGGTGCCGGGCCACGGCCGCAAGCACGAGAGCGACCGTCAAAGGAACGTACGCTATCGAAGGAGCACCCAGACGAACGAAGTACCCAGAGACGCCCACCGTGCCCATGAGACCCCTGGCGGATGTAGCCCCGGGCCACAGTGAGGCTGCGATGGCCGGTCTGGTTCATGATCGACCGCTCACTGACCCCGGCCCGGGCCACGGCCCGCTGCACCAGCCGGTTGACCGCCGCCGCCCCCAACCTCCCGGACCCTAGGCGGCCGTGACGGTCGACGGGACGGAACAGGGGCCCGTCGCTGATCCTGGCCGCTGGCACCAGGCATCCACGGCCCGGACCGGGCAGGTCGACGGGTTGGAGCCGTACGGGATCCCCAGGAGGTCACCGGCGGCCTCCTGGTCGGTCTTGGACCGGCGCTTGGTCAGGATCAGGCCCTCGGCCACCGGGGCGACGTCGCCAACCTCGACAGCGACCAACTCGCTGCGGCGGAGAGCGCCAGCGAAGCCGACCAACAGCAGGGCCCGGTCCGGTGCCGGCCAACCCCAACGGGAAAGCGTCGATGGTGCGTCGCAGCAGGTCGACGGTGAGCGGGGAAGCCTTGTCCACCGCCGTGCCGTGGACCCGTCGGATCCCGGCCCACACCGCCCGCAGCCGATGGTCCTCGCTCGGACCGGCACGCCGGCCACCCGGTGGGCCTGGAGATCGAGCTGATCCGCCGGCCCACCGTCGAGACCCGGGCCACCTCAGCCAGCTCCACCAGGTAGCGGGCCAGGGTTCTCGGGGCTGGCCGGCAGCGCCACCAGCCGGCGCGACTCACACCAGGCCGGGAACTCACCCCAGTCCGACCGGTACGCCTTCAGCGTGTTCGGGGCCCGGGCCGCCCGCAGGTAGGCCGCCAACTGCTCATCCTCCACGACCCGTCCGCCGAGCTTCGTGAGCGAAGACGCGCAGGTGCCGGTGGGGGACGGAAGTGAGGGCGCTCGTAACGTCCTGCGCTCGACTCCAATCGAATAGTCTCGAGGTGCCGCGGGCGGAGGCGCCGGGACCTCACCTCTGCGTGCTCGGTAAGAACCCGTGCCGAGTGCTCTGCACCCAGTGCGGATGTGCCGTTGAGCCAACCGCTGAACCGGCCGCCTTCCCTGTGCCTCTCACGCTCTCGGTCGCCAACTTCTTGGCGTCGGCCGGAGCAGCGCTGGTCGAGGCTTCGCCGTTGGTAGGGTTCTCGGATGTGGGAGCTCAGTCGTCGGAGGCGGACTCGGACCCATACTGTGCACCGGCTCCCAGACTCCTGCTAGCGCTGATCTTCGTGCTGCTGGCCGCTATTTATCACCTTTCGCCTGTCGCTCTCTATGGCGATGGTCGTGGGGCGGGGCCCACTGCGGCGTCGATAGTCCTCGAAGGTGACCTGGACATCGACGAGTTCTCCGATCTCGTTTGGATTGGCGGGTACCAGACCACCTACGTCGATGGTCACGCGTACGACCTCTATCCCTGGACGCGCACGATCTTCGCCGTGCCCGTGGCCGCTGCGCTTTCGCTACTGGAGGAGTTTGGAGTAGGCGATGGACCTGCTGCCGCCGTGCGGAGCGACACCTGGGAGCCGATCCTGCTGCTCGTTCCAGGGGCGCTGACGACCGCTGGAGCAGCAACTCTGGCCGGGCTTCTCGCCTGGCGCCAAGCTCACGATCCAGACCGGCGTCGAAGGACCGCAATCCTCGTTGCGCTTGGCGCCGGACTGGCCACGGGGTACTGGTCGACGGCCAGTCGCGGCATGTGGCAACACGGCCCGGCGTGCCTGTGGTTCAGTGCGGCTCTTCTGGGCGCGTGGGGAGTGGAGCGCGGGCGCCGTAGATCTTTATCAGCAGTCCTCCTTGGGGCGTCGGCCTCGGCCGCCGCATTCACGCGGCCGCCCTTTCTTTTCCTCGGCGCCGGCCTCGCCCTATGGCTTCTACTTGCTCACAGAGACGCGTTCTTAGCTGCGGCAGCCGCCGCGGTTGCTGTCGCGACACCCATTCTCGTCGTGAACGTGGCCACATATGGCACGTTGATGATGCCGTACTATGATGCGGCTCGCGCCAGCAAAGCCCGACCGGACTCGCTGCTGTACGGCATTGCGGGAACACTCGTGTCGCCGTCTCGGGGTGGAATGTTCTTCATGCCCGCCGCCCTCATGGGCGCAACTTGGGGTTTTGTCATCGCTGTGCGTCAGAGACGCGAGCTTGGTTTGCGAGCAACGCTAGGCGTGTCCGGCCTCGTCTTCTTCTTCTTTATGGCTACGAACACGGAGGGATGGTGGGCAGGACACTCCTACGGACCCCGCTTTCTGGTAGACCTGGTGCCGGTCATGATGTTTCTCGGGGTTCCGGCGTTTGAGAAGGCTGTGGGCGGTGGGATCCGCCAACCAGCGGCTATGGCACTGTTGATACTGGCCGTGTGGTCGATCTTTGTGCATTCTCAGGGAGCGGTTATACGCCAGTCCAGCTGTTGGAACTCTGTACCATCCGACATTGACGTCAACCGTTCCAGAGCGTGGGATCCCGGCCAAGCCCAGTTCCTGGCTGGAGCCCGATGGGTCATGAGCGGCCACAGCCCGCTGAGCGATGCGTGCGGCGGTATCCGCCGCGTCTGATCCGGATGCCAAGGGTCCTCCGCGCACCATGCTTCTCGCCGTGGCTCGAGTTCCAGCGGTGACCATGCACCGCAAGCCACACTTCAGCGGGTGCTACGGGCGGCGAGGCGAGCCGTGGACAACACTGCCATCTTGGTACTTGCAGCGAGGTCGCCGCGCGACCACCGGTTTTGACGTCATCCGATGCGGTCGGCGGCGTCGAAGTAGTCCTTGTTGGCGCGCCCAGCGCTCCGGTTCGCTCGTGTAGGAGGGGTGCGGTGACTGTGGAGGGGAACCGGCGCCGACGCAGCGGGTCGCTGTCGGACGGCCGGCCGCAGCAGGAGACACGCAGCCGCCGACGAGCGGTTGGCCGGACGCACCGTGGATCTTTGGGCTCGGGCGTGTCGCTGTCGGAGGACGCTGCGACGCGTTGCTCTCCGTTGCGCCTGGTGCGCCCGGGACCGTTCGGTCAGGGTTCAGGCGGCAGGACCGGTGGGCCGGTGGCGGTCGTCGGGTTGCTAGTCGGTCTGGTCGTGGCATCACTGGCGCTCCGGCTGGGTGATCTGGACAGCTGGCTGTGGATGGACGAGGGCATCTCGGTCGGGGTGGCGTCGCATCCGCTCAGCGACATACCCGGGCTGTTGCGCCAGGACGGCTCGCCGCCGTTGTACTACCTTATCCTCCACGGGTGGATGGCCCTGTTCGGGGCCTCGGAGACCGCCACCCACGCCCTGTCGCTGACCGTGTCGCTGGCGGCGATCCCCGTGGCGTTGTGGGCGGGCTGGAGCCTGTTCGGGCGCCGGGTTGGCTGGACCTTCGCGGCCCTGGTCGCAATGAGCCCATTCCTGGCCTACTTCGCCACCGAGACCCGCATGTACGCCTTGCTGTCGCTGCTAACACTAGTCGCCACCGCCTCGTTCCTCCATGGGTTCGCGTTCGGTCGCCGCCGCTACCTGGGGATGTTCGCTCCGGCCCTGGCGTTGGTGCTGTACACCCACAACTGGGGACTGTGGCTTACCGCCGGACTGCTCGTGGCCCTCGTCCCGTGCGCAAAGGCGGCAGTCGACCGTCGCCGGTTCTGGCTCGACGCCACACTCACCTTCGGTGCCGTCGGGGTCGCCTACCTTCCCTGGTTGCCCACCCTGGCCTACCAGCGAGCCAACACCGGGGCCCCCTGGTCCTCACGCCCTGTGCTGCGCGAAGCAGTATCGGTGGTCGCCGCCGTGCTCGGTGACACCCACGAACGGGTCCTCGTCGCCCTCGTGCTCGTCGCTGCTCCGGCGTTGTGGGTCCTGCTCCGGCGCCAAGAGTCGCTGCGGCCGTCGCTGCTGGCCGTCGCTCTGATCGCCATCGTCCCTGTCGCCATCGGCTGGCTGGGCGCCCAGGTCTCCCCGTCGTGGGCACCCCGCTACTTGGCCGTCTGCGTCCCCGCCATGCTGCTCCTGGCCGCACTCGGCCTTGCCCAGGGCGGAAACCCCGGGAAGCTGGCCCTCGCCCTCATCCTGGTCGTCTGGGTCCAGCCCTTCGGGCGGGTCACCGGGCTCCGTCCCCCGACCCGGCTGGACTACAAAGCCGACGTCAAACCCTTGGCCGACGCCGTGAAGCCCGGCCTGCACACAGGTGACCTCGTCGTCGCAATGCAGATGGAAGAGGTACCCGTCCTCGCCTACTACCTCCCCGTCGGGCTCCGGTTCGCCACCGCCATGGGCCCGGTCGAAGACCCCGGTGTGGCCGACTGGCGCGACGCCCTCACTCGCATGCAAGCGGCCACCCCGGCAAGATCGTTCCAGCCTCAGCTCGACGCCGCCCCCGTCGGCTCAAAGGTCCTGCTCGTCTGCGCTCAACCAGGCGCCGGGCCATCGACGCTTCCCTGGTTCGCCCAGATGACTCTCCGCTGCACCGAGTGGCAGGCCACCCTGACCGCCGACGCCCGCTTCACCTCAGTCCCGGCTCTCGCCCCTGACGCCCTCGCCGGAGTGGCCAGCAGAGAAGGCATCGCCCTCAGCGGTCGCCAAGTTGTGGCCTTCACCAAGACGGCCAGCTGAACGTGACGGGCCGCCGACGCTGTGACCCGACGCGTCGGCTGCCCCCTTCCGTGGACGTCGCCCCCCTTCTGCACCCAAACGGCGGCGCCCCCGCACCCTGGTGACATGACCTCCCCGCGGGGCCTGATTGGCCGGTCGGGCCGTTTGCGGAGGAACTGATTAAGGCGGTCCAAGACCTCAGGGTGGCTGCCGACGATCATGACCACGGGGCCGGTTAGGTCGACCTGGCCCATCTCGGGGCCGTGGCGGGCCACGTCCAACCCCGAATGGGCCAGGTGGCGCATCGCTCTCAGTTGCAGCACGGCGACATCGTCATAGCGGCGACGCTCCTGGTCGCCCCACCCGCTCAGTGCACGTGGCCGTCACCCACTTCGAGGAGCCGCGCACGACGAGGACGCGTCGTGCGACCTGCACTAGCTCGAAGCCCCTTGGCGGGAGGTGCGTGTCGAACAGCCACCGCAACCACTCCTCTGCCCAAGCCCCTCTACGCCCTTGCCTGCACGAAGACAAAACTTCCTGGGGTAGCCCCCAGAGCAGGGGCAGGCCACCGCCCGCAGTGGCTTTCCGGTGGCCAAGGCAAGCTGGCGCAACCGGAGCATCGGTGACGCCTACGACAACAGCATGGCCGAGAGCTTCTTCCACACCCTGCAGCTCGAACTGCTCGACGAGCACTACTGGACAACTCGCCGCCAGCTGGCGGCGGCGATCTTCAAGTGGATCGAGTGCTAGTCGATGAGCTTGCGGTCGGCGACGAACCCGCCGAAGGGCAGAACAGTGCAGAGCAGGGTCAGAAGCCTCCCTGTGAGACGCCAATGGCCATCCTGAGCAACGACTAGCACCAACAGCACGTAGACGATGAAGAGCGTGCCGTGAACGGGGGCCCATGACCTTGACGGCCTGTGGCTGCTCGGCCGCGACCTCGCCACGGTGGCAGCAAGAGGAACCAAAAAGGCTGACGGCTTCGAGCAGGGCCACGACCTTCAGCGTCTTCTTCACCCAGGGGGCCTGCCGGTGTGAGGGCGACCTTGAGCGGGATGGCCTGGATCGGCGCGGCGGTCCGTCGATGGTGGGACGAGGCGCGATGGCTGATCGGCATCGTCATTCGTGCCCTGTCGGCCAGGAGGATGAGCGCCTGGCTCGACGGCGGGCACGGTCAAGGCTGGCAGCGACTTCGGGTGGCAGACCGCGGCCGTCTTGGATGTGCTGAGCGGAGCGGCGCCGGCGGCGACGTCTGCGGCTCGCCCACAGGGCCAGGCCGCAGCCAGCGACAAGGCTCACGATGACGACCACGGCGCCGACTGTCATTCAGCTCCGCGCTCTCCTGCTCGTTCTTGGGCTGGCAGCCCACACCCTCAGTCCTACACCATGTCGAGATCGTGAGGTGCAATCTCACGGTTCGGTCCTGGGTGATCGCCGCCACGGTCGATCCTGCCGCCCCGTTTGTCGCCCGCCACGGTCATGGGGCCACCTGAGAGGCCCGCCGCTACTGCCACCTGAAAGCGCCCTCACGCCAGGCGTACAGGATCCCGAGCGACAACAACCCCAGGGAACACGCCCATGTCGGCGAACGCGGTCATGCCCTCCTCGACGAAGACGACCGCCCACGGGTACATGAACATCATCTCCATCTCAAAGGCGACGAAGACGAGGGGTCATCACCGCAGGAGGGTGGGTCCGCACCCCGGGGGTGGTGGGTAGTAGCGGGCGTGGAACCGGCCCCACGCATGCGTCTCCGGCAGACCGCCGCCCAGGAACGGGGCTCGGAACGGCCACAGCCCCTTCTTCACGCTCGTCTACTACGGCCTGCGTGACGGTGAGATCCGTTGCCTGGCCGTCGTATCGTCCGGCTGCAGGGAACACACCGCAGGACATGACGATGGAGCCCTGGGCTGCGAGATCGTCGTTTGATCGGCTCGGGCGGGGTAGGAGAGCAGCGCTCGCGACTCCACCTCTCCGGGCGGACGGCCAAAGAAGGACGAGTGGCAGACCAGCATCCCACTAGGCCCACAGAGGTGAGCGAGAAGCGTGGACGCTTCGACGGTTTCGCTGACCGAGCGTCGACCCTGGCGGCCCGGTCGGGCTTCTTCGTTGGGATCCTTGCTGCTTTCGTCGCCTGGCTGGCGTTCGGTCCCTCCGTAGGCTTCTCGCACCACTGGATCGACGTCGTGGTGGTCGTGGTCGGGGTGGTCACGCTCATGCTGGTAGCCCTGCTCGAGAACGAGCAGTGGCGTAATGCCAAAGCGACGCAGCGGAAGCTGAATGCCTTGGCTGAGGCGTTGGCCCACCTCATGGCCTCCGACGAGACCGCCGGCGAGCAGGTCGAACAGCTCCGGGCGGCCTATGGCCTGGAGAAGCGAGAGAGCATCTCTGACTGACCTTGACCGGGTGGCCATGTCCGGCTCACCATGACGCCGGAAAGACGCGGTGTCATGGACAGCAGCGGCCCGTGCTTGGAACCCGGTCCCGGAGGAGGGCGGACGTGTCGCTCGTGAGGTTCGTCGTCGGGAGCCGAAAAGGTTTGTTGTTTCGCCGTCGCCGACACCTCACGTTCGTCGTCCACGGCTTCAAGCTGTGCCAGTTGCTGCTCGGGCGGAGTGGACCGCCCAGCCAACGAACGGGCCGTGGAAAGCCATTCATCAGATCAATGTGTTCACCGGTCCGGCGGGCGGGGTAGTCGGGTCGATCGGTTCAGTCGCGGGTAAGTGGTCGGCTGGGCCGTGATGGTTGCCGCCGCAGGCGGCCTCGTCCTGGGCACCCTCTTGGGCATCCCTCTGGCTAAGCGCTGAGGGTTGAAGCGGCCCTCAACGAGACACAGCCGGTGTGCCCGCGCAGCTGTCCCGCTGGGTGCAGGATCGCGATGCATGTTGCGGATGGGGACGAACGGGTAGAGGCCAGCGATCCGGGGTCTTCAGGGGCAACAGTTTCGGGGCCCGCGTGTGCGAGGAGTTGCGCGTGCATGACCTCCCAAGACGTCGTCGACAGGCTGCACCGCGTCACCAAGCTGCTCCAGCGGACGATCAAAGTCTGTTCGGCCGCCTCGAGGGGGCGGCGACCACTGCGATCCAGCGCCAGAACCGGCTTGCGACCGGCCGCCCGACTGCGGACGCGCGCTTTGAGCACCCTCGACGCCTGGCGCTTAGCGGGGTGGGAAGAGACCGTCGGTCGAGGACGTTCCTATGGTCATGAACACTTGGCCGCCCGACGCCGCGGTCCGGCTCCCGTTGCACGTGGTGGACACCGAGAGGGACTTTGGTGTCTCGACGGGCGAAACGGTCGGCCTCGGCGTCAGCGGGCTGTCGGCCCGGTTGACTGGGCCGCTGCCGTGCTCCTGTGAGACGACCGTCCACGTCGAGCTGCCCGGCGGCCGAGACGTGGTCGCCCCGGCGGTGGTGACCGGTGGTGAGCAGAACCGCGACGGCTGGACCTACCGCCTCGTCTTCGATCACCTGGAACCTGGGGACGTCGAGGCGATTCGCTCGTTGCTGACCACGGCGGCCTGAACCGCAGCAGCAACGCCGTGGCAGCGAGGCCGTGGGCCGAGCCACCGGGCCAGGGTTCGGTGCGGGCGTCAGCCCAGTCGGGGAGTTCCAGGTGCGCCAGGCCAGAGCCCCGGACGTCGCCTTCGACCTGGTGGATCGATGCTCGCGGGCGGGGGCCCCCGCCATCCGCCGCCGGGTAGTTGCCGGACTCAGGTTCCGGCGGTCGTGGGTTCCTCCACCAGGACCGGCGACTTGGTCGGGTGGCAGCAGGCACAGCGTCCGACCCACCACAAGCCCGAACGCGTTCGATGAGAACAATGTGGCTCTGGCGTCGGTCCTTGCCGCCCACGCCCCGGTGCCCCAACCCCTTCGTCGTCGTCTCACTCAGCCGGCTCTACGGCTACCGGCGGGAACGTGCAGCCGCGCAGGATGGGCCTGCGCGGCCGTTCCAGGTGCCCGAGTTCGCTGCCGGCCTCGTGCGCCCTCGGGGCCCCGCGACCGGCGTTCGCGACAAGAAGAGGCGCACCTACCCCGACGACGTCATCGTCTACGCCTACGGCGTCGAGCCTCGCGCCGCAATGTAGGTCCGAGGGCACAGCCCGGACCTCCTGTCAGGAGCCGGCAAGCGGCAGAAGGGGGGTGCGGCGAGCGGAGCCGTTGGCGCCTACTACGTCGTTGAGACCCCCGGTGGGGTCGTTGGGCGAGCTCTTCGGCGTACCCGGGCAGCCGCCTCGGCGGTCGCCGACCGCACCACGGCCCGACCTCGGCATCGGCGCGAGACCGCCCCCCGTGTTCGAGGTACAGGCCTGACGCTACGGCGTCGGTGGTGGGCCGGTCTGCGGTTGCTCTCCGGTGTCGACGAGGGCCCAGGCCACGTCCCGGAGCATGATGTTGAGGTGCTGGGAGGCTCGGCGCAGGACGTCGAAGGCCTGGTCGGGGGTGATGCGCTCACGCTCGATGAGGATGCCCTGGGCTTGGCCGATCACCAGCCGGGTGGCCAGGGCGGCTTGGAGGTTGTCGAGTCGGCGTTCGTTGTCGTCGTGGGCCAGGCCGGCCAATGGAGCAGGAGTTCAGGCCGGCGAACAAGTCGACCGTTCCGTTCCAGCATGCGTCATCGTCCCGGTTTGGCCCGGTCGATGACCCCGAAGGCCTGCCGGTAGCGGGCGTACAGGTTGAGGGCCCCGTGGGTGCCGTTGCCGGGCAGGGTGAGCGCCAGGACGGTGCGGACACCGGCGGCTGTCGCCTGCGGCCCGAACCGGGGCCAGCGGGCGTCGCCGGCCAGGTCGTCGGCGTACAGCGCCCCCGTTGGTGATGGCATCGAGGCAGGGGCCCTCCCCGAAGCGGTGCTGGAGGGCGTCGACCTCGATCACCACCGGGTCGGTGTGCACCGGGGTGGTCACCACATCCCCGTCGAGCAGGAAGATGCCGGCAAAGTCGCATCCCTCGATCATCTCCACGGCGAGGTCCACCACTCGTTGGAGGGTGTCGGGGGAGGAATTGTGTGGGATCGGCCTTCGCCCGAGAGCGGGCGCAACCCAACCTAACGAGATCACCCAGGGGTTCTCCGAGGCGGGCCGATGACGGAGGACTCGCGGTTTCCGATGACCACGCCAACCACCCCTTGCCCAATTACGTCGAGCGCTTGGAAGTTCGCCGGCCTGAGTGGCTCACCTGTGGTGTCGCAAGGGTCGGTGGCCCATTTGGACTTACCTTGAACTCGGTCATGCGCTCCCGGTAGCTCCCCGGTTGTCCACAGATCCCGGCTGGCGGATCCGTTTCCCAGGCTGCGGCGCAAACAAGGTAAGGCGAGAGAGGCACCTCGTAGGCTCCGGCCGGGGCTGGGGCATCCCGGCGGATGGGGCGCCCCCGAAGGCCGAGCGTGCAGAGGCTGGCCCGAGCGCCACCTAACGCCGGGTCGACGACCAAGCCGTGGGGCCAAGGGCAGCCCGAGTCCCGAGTCGTAGCGGCCGTCCGATCGCTGCCTGGCGGAGGAGTCGGCCTCTGGATGGGGCGTCCTAGCCATTGTCTTGACGGTTCTGACCACAACTCGAGGACTCGCGGCGCTGCTGTCTCCCGACCAGCCCCGCCGGGCAGGCCGTCGACACTCTTGCACTCCAAGATGTTCTGTGCGAACCCGTTCACCCACTCCAAGCCGATGCGAGCATTCCGAACGCCGATCGGACGCGCTTGCAGCAGTGCGCAACGGTACCGGCCACATCTGCCACTGACGCAACATCGACCCGGTGATTTGCACCGTGCACTGCATCAACGGCAGCTGCTATGCGTGGATCTCGACCGCAGCCCGAGGCTCGGCGAAGTGGCAGGATGCTTTGTGCTGCCCGCAGCGGACTTCGAGCTCCGGCGTCTCGTTCCGGCAGATGGTCTCCACTTTCCAGCACCTGGTGTGGAACCGGCAGGCCGGGGGCGGATGGAGGGGGCTCGGGACCTCACCTTGGAGGACGATGCGACGGCGCTTGACCTCGACGTCGGGATCGGGCACCGGCACGGCCGAAAGGAGAGCCTGCGTGTAGGGGTGCAGGGCACCACCGAACAGCTGCTCGCGCTTCGCCACCTCCACGATCTTGCCCAGGTACATCACCCCCACCCGATCACAGACGTGGCGCACCACCGACAGATCGTGGGAGATGAAGAGGTAGGTGAGCCCCAGGTCAGTCTGCAGATCGAGGAGGAGGTTGAGGACCTGGGCCCGCATTGAGACGTCGAGGGCGGAGACCGGCTCGTCGCACACGATGAGCTTGGGTGAGAGGGCCAGGGCGCGGGCGATGCCGATCCGCTGGCGCTGCCCCCCGGAGAACTCGTGGGGGTAGCGGCCGGCGTGGTCTGGGTCGAGGCCTACCCGTTCGAGAAGCTCCGCTACCTGTCCGGTAGCTCCTCGTCGCCGCCCTTGGGCGACGAGCGGTTCGGCCACGATGTCGCGGACTGTCATGCGGGGGTTCAGGCTCGCTACCGGGTCCTGGAAGATCATCTGGATGTCCCGGCGGAGCTCGCGCAGGCGTTTTCCCCTCCGGTGGGTGATCTCCTCGCCGGCGAAGTCGATCCGACCTGCGTCCACATCGAGGAGGCGGAGCACGAGGTTGGCGGTGGTCGTCTTGCCACAGCCGGACTCACCGACCAAGGCGAAGGTCTCACCGCTGTTGATTGTGAAGCTCACCCCGTCAACGGCGTGGACCTCGGCCGTCGGCTTGCGCAGGAGGAGACCCCGACCCACCGGGAACCGCTTGACGACGTCGGTGACCCTCAGGAGCTCCCCCATTCCTCCCCCTCGGCGAAATGGCAGGCGGCGCGGTGCCTGTCGCCCACCTCGAGCAGAGCCGGGTAGGAAGCCCGGCACAGCTCCTGGGCGTGTGGGCAGCGGGGGGCGAAGCGGCAGCCCGTGGGTGGGGAGATGAGGCTCGGCGGCGCGCCCGTGATCTGGGGCAGCCGGTCACGCCTGTTCCCGTCCAGCCGGGTCGTGCATCCGAGGAGTCCCCAGGTGTAGGGGTGCTTCGGCTGGCGGTAGAGGGAGCGGACCGGCGCCTCCTCGACCTTGCGACCGCCGTACATCACCATCACCCTCTCAGCGAAGCCGGCCACGATGCCGAGATCGTGGGTGATGAGCAGGATTGCCATCCCCAACGAGCGACGCACCTCGAGGAGAAGCTCGAGGATCTGGGCCTGGATGGTGACGTCGAGGGCGGTGGTCGGCTCGTCGGCGATCAGCAGGTCGGGCCGGAGGGCGACGGCCATGGCGATCAGGGCCCGCTGACGCATGCCGCCGGAGAACTGGTGCGGGTAGTCACGGGCCCGTTCGGCGGCCCTCGGGATGCCCACCAGGCCGAGGAACTCGACGGCCTGGTTCCAGGCGTCGTGGTGGGACAGAGCCCGGTGGGCCCGCAGCACCTCCGAGATCTGGTCACCGATCCGGCGTACCGGGTCGAGTGTTGGCTCCTGGAAGATCATGGCGATCCGGTCCCCGCGGATCTGGCGGAGCCGCTCGGCCCGCACGCTCAGAAGGTCTTCACCCTCGAACAGGACCTGGCCGCCCACGACTTGGCCGGCGTGTCGGGGGATGAGCCCGAGGATGGAGAGGGCGGTGGCCGTCTTGCCACAGCCGGACTCGCCGACCACGGCCAGCACCTCGCCCGGGTTGATCGTGAAGCTCACTCCGTCGACCGCTCGGACGATCCCGCTTGGGCTCCGGTACTCGGTGCGGAGATCACGTACCTCGAGCAGGGGCCGGCCCGCCGTCGAGGCGTCGACCGTTACCGTGGGCTGAGCCTGTGAGGTCGTCTGGCGCACCGCCATCCTCCTCACGACTTGGGGTCGAGGACGTCGCGCAACCCGTCCCCCAGGAGGTTGAAGCCCAGCACGGCGGCGCTGATGGCGAGCCCGGGGAAGAGCATGAGATGAGGGGCCGAGAAGAAATGGTTCTTCCCCTCGTTCAGCATCGCTCCCCATTCCGGCGTCGGCGGCTGGGCACCGAGGCCCAGGAAGCTGAGGGCCGAGATGGCCAGGATCAGCGTGCCCATCTCCAGGGTGGCCAGCACGATGACCGGAGGTAGGACGTTGGGCAGGATGTGGCGGATCAGGATGCGCGAGCTGCGCCCTCCCGCCACCCTGGCCGCTGTCACGAACTGGCGCTCCCGGACGGCGAGGACGAGGCCCCGCACGATGCGTGCGTAGCCCACCCACCAGACGCTGGCCAGCGCCAGCATCAGGCTCCACAGGCTCGGCTTGAACAACCCGGCGACCACGATGGCGAGAAGGAGGCTGGGGAAGGCGAGGATCGTGTCGACAACCCGCATGACGACCGAGTCGACGGCACCACCGAGGAAGCCTGTCACTGATCCCACGAAGACGGCGGCGAACGTGATCAGCAGCGAGGCGAAAAAGGCCGTGCCGAGGGACAACCTGGCACCGAACAGGATGCGGCTGAAGAGGTCACGACCCAACCGGTCGGTTCCGAAGGGGTGGGACCAACTCGGGCTCTCGAACGACCCGCCATCGAGGGCCAACGGCTCGTGGGGGGCAAGGAGGGGCGCGAGAACCGCGGCCAGGACGAGCAGCACGACGAGGACAAACCCGATCCGGGCCGTCCAGTCCCGCATCAGGCGCCGGAACACGCCGCGTCGGGCGAGCGGCTGAAGGACCCGCTCGGCGCCGACGAGGGCAGGGACCACCTCCTCGGCCTCGGGCGCCATGGGCGAACCGATCAGCTGGATATCGGTCACGGTCTAAGCACCCTGGCCCTGGAAGCGGACGCGGGGATCGGCCCACACGTAGGCGAGGTCGATAGCCAGGTTCATGAGCACGAACACGGTGCCGGTGAAGAGCACGAAACCCTGGATCAGGGGGTAGTCGCGAGCATGGATGCCGTCCAGGGCCAGCTTGCCCAGGCCGGGCCAGTTGAAGATCCACTCGACGATCACCGCACCGGCCAGCAGATGGCCGAAGGAGAGGCCGATCACGGTCAGGATGGGGATCACCGCGTTGCGCAGACCATGGCGGAACAGCACCGCCCGGGAACGCAGGCCCATGGCCCGGCCCACCCGGATGTAGTCCTCGCCGAGCACCTCGAGCAGGCTCGAACGCGTCAACCGGGTGAGGATCGCCGCCGAACCGAGGGCCAACGTGATCGAGGGCAGCACCAAGTGCTGCGGCGAGTCGAAGCCAAAGATGGGAAGCAGCCGCAGCCGCACCCCGAAGACGAACATCAGCAGGTAGGCCACAAAGAAGCCGGGCACCGACGCCCCGAGCAGAGCGGCCACCCGTGACGCGTGATCCGTGACGGAGTTCCTCCGTCGCGCCGCAGCCACGCCCAAGGGCACGGCGACGATCACGGCAGTCAGCATGGCGGTGACGGCCAGCATCACCGTGCGGGGAAGCCGCTCGAGGAGCAGGTCGCTGACCTGGTCGTTCCGGTTGCTCCACGACGTCCCGAGGTCACCCCGGACGGCGCCACCGGCCCAACTCACGTACTGCTCGACAGCCGGCCGATCGAGGCCCAACTCCTGGCGCATCCCCGCGACCTCCTCATCGGTCGCCTGGTGACCCAGCGTCCGCTCCATGAGCAGCCGGGCCGGGTCCCCCGGGGCCAGCGAACCCAGAGCGAAGGCCAGGATGCTAACTCCCCACAACACGACTGCCAGGGAAGCCAGACGTCGAACGATGTAACGCCTCACCCCTCACCTGGCATGGCGGGGAAGAACCGAGCCTCCGTCACTTCCCGCTGGCCAGGTACATGCCCTCCCACCGCTGGTTGGTGAGCGAGGGGTGCGGAACGAACCCGGCCACCGACTCCTTCATGGCCCAGATGCGGTACAGGCCGATGAGAGGAATGACAACGTGCTCCACGTCGACCAGCTCGTGGACGGCTTCGGCCGCGGCCAGGCGGGTCTCCTCGATGCCTGGCGCCGACCGGCAGCGCTCGATGGCCTCGTCGGTCTTGCCGCCCGGCGCCCGCCACCTCTGGTTCGGACCGCCCTTCGAGTAGTGGAGGAGGTCGGGCAGGAAGCAGGGGTTGGCCTCGTTCTGGTTGCCGATGCCCTGCATCAGGTCGTACTCGCCGTTCCGTCCGCGGGCCGAGGCGACCGCAGCTTCGGGGACCTCGATCTTGGTTTCGACGCCGACCTTCTTCAGCTGGTCCTGGATCAGCTCGGCCGCGGCCACGCTGTCCCGTGGGTCACTGTCACCGGGCCCGGAGATCATGTGGACGAGGGTGAGCCGCCGCCCGTCCTTGGTCCGGATGCCGTCGCCGCCTGCCGTCCAGCCCGCCTGGTCGAGCAACTGGGCCGCCCGGGCCGGGTCGTGCTTGACCCCCTTCACCATCGATGCGTACTGGCCGAGGACTGCAGGCGGAACCCACGTTGTGCTCTCCTCAGCGTTCCCGCCCCAAACCTTCTGCAGCACCGCCTTCCGGTCGACAGCGTTCGCCACGGCCTCCCGGATGAGGGGGTCCTTGCCGATGTCGTACGGCGCCTGGCCGGCCAGATTGACGCTGAGGGTGTTGAAGGCGCCGGTCTTGGAGTTGACCGACGCCAGGCCAGGAGTCGTCTTGAGCTCGTCGGCCTGGCTCAGCGGGACGTCCATGATCAGGTCGAGGTCACCCGATCGCAGGGCCAGGATCTTCGTCTGTCCGTCAGCGATGAACTTGAAGTTGATGCGCTGTGCCTTGGCTGCCCGCGTCGGATCCCAGTAGCCGTCGAAGCGCTCCACGACGTACCGGTCGTTCTTCACCCATTCGACGGTCCGGTACGGACCCGTGCCGATCGGATTGAGGGGGTCACTGCCCCTGCGGTTGATGCCCCAGATGGGGTGAACGAGCTGCTCCACCAAACGGTTGTTCTTCTTCTGGGGAGTGATGTCGACGGTGTACTGGTCGACCACCTTCACGCTGTCGGGGCCGAGCGTCTGGTAGTTCGTCGGGTTAGCCTTGGAGATCAGGTCGAAGGTGTACTTCACGTCCTCGGCGCCCAACTCGGAGCCGTCGTGGAACTTCACGCCCTTTCGCAGGAAGTAGCGGTAGGTGTTCGTCGCCTCGTCCCGCTCCCACCGCTCAGCCAGCCGCGGCTCAACCTGGAGATCCTCGTTCATGCGGGCCAGGGTGTCGAAGGAGCTGGTGTTGAGCGGGTACTTGCCGAGGTCTGGACGGCCGGGAAGCTCAGTCAGGAAGCGGTCGGCCAACGTCCCTACGGTCAGGATCTGACGGTCCATGGGAAGTGGCTGGGCCCCTGCCCGAGCGGACTGTCCGCCGGTCTCCCCGGCCCCGCCGCCACAGGCGGCGGCCACCAACAGGGTCACAAGGCTCAGGCCGAAGGGCCGCTTCACCTTCATGAAAACAATTCCTCCTTCTCGGGTGGCCGTCGGGCGGCGCGCTCGGGCTGGGAAGCCGACACGTCGGCAAACTGCGGTCGGTAGACACTTTCGGGCAGCAAGCGGGGCAAGCCGCGGGCGTCGCTCAGCAACGAGATCGTGTCGTGCCAGCGACTCGCGCTCATCGAACCCGGATCGGCTCCCATGAAGATGTTGGGGGCCAGCAGCCGCCACCCCTCCAAGGCCTCGCCTTCAAGGGCCTCCGGGTAACGGCGGCGCAGCTCGGGAAGGCCGGTCTCCGGTTGTTCGCGCTGCGCCTCCAGCGCAGCGGCGACGGATGCCCGCATCTGCCATGCGGTGGCCGCGGGAACATGCTCACCGGCCACGAGACCGCTGGCGTAGACATCCAGCGCCACGGGGATCGGCCGTACCGGGACGTCAGCCTGGCGGCGGACCCGGGGCATGCCGTCCACCAGGCTGACCACAGCATCGACCTCGCCCGTGCCGAGGGCCACCCTCGCCTGCTCGCCGTCCATCCTGACGACCAACGGGGGATCCACGCCGAGGTGGGCCAGCGCGGCCAGGAACTCGAGAAACTGCCCGTTGTCCGCCGGTGCACCGACCCGGGCGCCGGCCAGATCGGCGGGCTGGCGGAACCGCGAGTCGGAGGCGACGATTGCCGCCAGCGGGCTCTGCTGGACGACGACGGCCACGAAACGGCACGCCAGCTCACCTTCCTGAGCCCGGGCCGTGAGGTAGTGGTGGACGCTGGTGAGGCAGAAGTCGGTCTCGCCGGCCGACACCCGCTTCACGTTGTCCGGCCCACCGGAGGGGTCGAGCAGGTCGACCTGCAGGTCACGCTCGGCGAACAGACCGTTCGCCTCCGCCGCCAGATACGGCAGATGGTAGCCCGGCAGTCAGGTCGGACAGTAGAAGCTGAGCCGAATCCGATCGCGGCCGTATTCCTCTTCGCCCATGACTGCCCCCCAAAGCTCGAAGTCGAATCTTCCGGCGGATCCTCCTTTCGATGCCAGCACCTGTCAATAGGTGTCCTTCGCACCTACCCACGTGCCACCACGCCGAGTGGGCCACCACGGCCGCGGCGATATGCCCCCTGGAACTTGGGCGCACTGGATGGCCGCCGGCCATGTGTGTCAGCGACGTCGCCGTGGCGGGCACACGGCCCGTGACCCCTCGCTCCCTAAGCTAAGACGGCATCGCTCCCTGATCGTCTTCGCCAAGGTGGGCCGCGCCTGCGACAGAGCGCTCCGCGCCACGGGGACGCCGACGATGGCGCTCCGAAGGACGGCTATAGAGCGGGGGCCGGGCTGGGTCCGTCGGCAGGGGGCGCCCATAATCACGAGGATCGACGACAGGTTCCGCGCCCCCCAACGCCGGGTAGATGCGCATCCCCCAGTCGTCGGCAGGTCGCTCTCCGTTCGAGGCGAGGGGCCCTTCTTCCGCTCGCGATAGCCACTGCCCGGGGGCACCACTATCAATGCTCCGCGCGTCAGGTCCGGCGGGCAGCTACTGGGTTCGGGCGCCGGTTGTCACCCAGCGGGCCTCTAGGAGGCCGCTGAAGTAGGGGCCGTCGGCGTGGTGTGGCCAGTGGGCCTGTTGTGGTCACTGTTTTGGAGGTGGCTGTCCGGCTGTCTTGAGCGTCCCTGGGCGGGGACCTCGGGGCGCTGTCCAGCGTTCAGGATCGGTTCTTCCCCGGCGTCGCGGTCATGCCGTTGCTGTTGTCCAACGACCGTCGGTGAAGGCAACGTGGAGAGTCGCCAGGCGGGCCAGGTTGATGACAGCGGCGCGGGTGACGGCGTCGGTCTGGACACGTTCTCGCCCTCGGGTGCGGGCTGCGCGGCCGCCCCACATGACCCGCATGAAGTGGGCGATCTTGCGTTCCACCTTCGGCCGGTCGCCTCGGTAGGCGGCTTGCCACTCGCTGCGGGCCTGCTCCCGCTTCTTGCGTTGCAGGATGTCCTCGCGGCGGTGCACGGTGATGGTCCGTCCCGACACGGCCGTGGTGCACTGCTCCCGCTTGGGGCAGCCGGCGCAGCGGAACCCGAACTCGGCCCGCCCCGACCCGTCGGCCGAGAACCGGATCGGCACGATGCACCCGGCCGGGCACACCACCCGTTCCCGTTCGACATCGACACCGAAGTCGTCCTTGGTGAACATCCCCTGGCCGTTGGTCGCCGCCGGGACCTTGGTGATCACCTCGAACCCGTCGTGTTCCAGATGATCGATCGTGTCCGGCGACGCATAGGCCGAGTCGCCCATCACCGTCGGCTTGTCGTCGGCGTCGGCGTGGTCGGCGAGCAGCCCGTCGACCACCGCGAGGTCGGCATCGTGGGTGTTGGCCGGGGTGATGACGATGTCATCGATGAACTCGCCGTCGGGGTCACACGACACGTGCGCCTTGTAACCATCGAACCGGCGGTTCTGGCTCTTCCGGCCATGACGGGCCTCAGGATCAACCGTCGAGATCACCCGGTCAGCGGCCACCCGACGGGCGATGCGGAACACCCCGTCCTCGCCCGCCACGACGTCCTGGCCCGCCACCAACGCCAACAGCTCGGCCGCCTCCCACGCCCCCGGCCCAGCTCGATGCCGTCGACCACCGCCAACGCCGCCAACGCATCCCTGACCAACGCGCCGATCAGCGCCTCCCGGGCCTCCGGGTCATCCCAATCACACGGCGGCTTCCCCGGCGTCGCGTAGTCATCATCTCGAACAAGCACACCGCGGATCCGCTCGGCCACAGCCGTGCCCTCCAAAGTTCGCAGCAGCTTGCGGATCGCCGCCCGCAACTGGGTGACCGTGTCCTGGGTGGCCACCGCGCCGAAGATCGGCGTCGAGTCCAACACCCGCACCCGGTTGCCCATCACCTGAGCCTGGTGAGCCACCACCTTGGTGTCCTCCAAGAACCGCTTCGGCCGCTGCGAACCCCGCAGCCGGTTCCGCTGACCGACCAGCACCGTCGGATGGAACGCCACACACCCAGCGTCAACCCCCGCCGCCGCCTGCCAAGCCAGATCCCGCTCCAGCCGGTCACACGCCTCCCGGTCCGACAACCCCTCAAGCGACTGGAGCACCATCACCGTCGCCACCACCCGGGCCGGCACCGTCGACCGCCCCCGAACCGACTCCTTGTACAGATCAGCGAAGTAGCCGTGAGGGAACAACCGCTCACCCTCCTCCGCCAACAACCGGTACACCCCCCGCAACCGCTCAACCCAACAACACCCGAGGATCCTCGAACCGCGCCTGCACCGAACCCACACCCAACGCCACACCCGAAGTCTCGAACCCGGCAGCCCCCGCGATGGTGGACCCTCGACGACTACTTCAGCGCTCTCCTAGACCTTCCTTTGGTGGACTTGGGCGCGATCTACTGGTCGAGGGGCAGCCGGCCGTCGGAAGAAGCTTGGCGTCTAGTCCACTCGTTCATCGTCAGGCAGCCGGCTTGGATCCTCGACGGGGACTACCGTGCAGTCCAGCCTGAGCGGTTCGATGTAGCTGACCTTGTCGTCTGGGTCGACCCGCCGCGCCGCGCTCGGATCCTACGGGTGGCTCGCCGGGAGGTCCGCCGCTTTGGCGCCCTTTACCGCTGCCTGCGCTGGACATGGCGATACGAACGCTTCGGCAGGGCGGAGACGGCTGCCGCCCTGTTGATGCTCGATGAGTCGCGAGTTCGGCGGCTCCGGCGACAAGCGGATCTTGACCTGCTTCTGGCCGAGCTGCCTCGAAGGACAGAACTGAGGATTGACGGCCACGCATCAAGCCCTTGAACCCGATGACATGCCGACCGCAGGAAGCGGCTATAACCGCGTAGCGCGCAAGCCGACACTCCGGCACCACGAGAGCGCAGGGTAAAGAACGCCGAGAAGAGCCTGCCACCACTGGGCAGGTGCAGGCGGGGGCCGGGCGATCAAACTGCGTCGGCTAGCTCAGCCAACTAATGGCGCGCGCTCTTGACCTACTCCTGGGCGGTCACGAGGCGGTAGCCGACATCGAGCTCGGGAAGGTCTCGTAGGTGTCCGTGGCGACGATCCCAGACGCCGGAGCGGAGATCGGCGTCAAGACGCGCCGAGCCCTCAGCGAGCACGCTTCGCGGGAGCTGGGCGAGCCATGACATCCCTTGTTGCACGTCCCGGTCGAGGTACGCCTCAGGTCGACCCCAGTACGCGGTGCCGAAACCGTCGCTGCAGTCGATGGGTATGGCGACGGCCTGTACGTCGATGAGGTTGAGGACCTCGGCAAGGTCGTTGGGTGTCGGAAGGGCCTGTTCCGAAGGAAGCGACAACGCCGCCGGCCAGTAGTCGATCGCCCAGAAGCGATAGGTCTCGGCCGGGTCGAACAGGAAGATGACCTGTCGTGGGGCGACGCGCCGCATCTCAATCAGGCCTTGGCGCCGGTCCTGCCAGTGGTGCAGCGTCAAGGTTGCCATGGCGACGTCGAAGAAGTTGGTGCGGAAGGGGAGTGCCTCTGCGACTGCTTGCACGGCTGGTCCTGTTCCCGGTGGTCGCTTGGAGATCATCTCACTGGACGGTTCGACTGCGACGACCAGCCGATCGTGGGGCTCGTAGTTGCCTGTGCCGGCGCCGATGTTGATGACCCGCTCTCCGCTACGAATCGCTTCGTGGATGCGGGCCGCGACCCGGCCGTCTGCGTGTCGGGTGTCTGTG
The DNA here is from genome assembly GCA_030448245.1 of Acidimicrobiales bacterium. Taxonomy (GTDB): domain Bacteria; phylum Actinomycetota; class Acidimicrobiia; order Acidimicrobiales; family JAUJNH01; genus JAUJNH01. The sequence goes on along the minus strand of JAUJNH010000002.1, from coordinate 130,209 downwards.
TAGGTCGACGAGATCGAGTCGTAGAGCCGCGGGTCCCTCACGATGCAGAGCGTCGCGGGCGAGCGCCCTCATAGCATCATCCATTCTGTCTGGCACATCATCTGGCGCGATGAGCCCTTCTGATCGTGTGGGAGGACCGTAGGGCCGGCGAAGGATCGTTGGGGTTGGCGTGGAGACTCCTCGTCGTGGCGGCCGACATCGAGCCTCGGATCGACCGGGCGACGTTGGCCGCTCGCGTCCGGGAGCTGTGCCGGTTGACCGGTGACTTCACGCTCCGCTCTGGCCAGGGCACCTCGACCTACTTCGACAAGTACCTGTTCGAGGCTGACCCCGAGCTCCTGACCGCCATTGCAGGCCACATGGCAAGGTTGGTGCCAGACGCCACCGAGGTAGTCGCCGGCTTGGAGCTCGGTGGGGTCCCGGTCGCTACTGCGATCTCGCTAGCGACGGGGATCCCGGCGGCGTTCGTCCGGAAGGAGGCCAAGACCTATGGGACGGCCAAGCTCGCCGAAGGCGCTGACGTCGCCGGCCGTCACGTGCTCATCATCGAGGATGTCATCACCACCGGCGGTCAGGCAGCGGCCTCCGCAGCGCAACTCCGGGAGCGGGGGGCAACGGTGGACACCGTGCTATGTGTCGTTGACCGCAGCGGCGCCAACCACCCCGGCCTGGACGCTCTCAACCTCACCCTGCGCTCCCTCTTCATCTCCGATGACCTCAGTTAAGATCACCCCGGTGCCGGACCAGCAACCTGCTCGGATCCCGTGACGGCGGCTCGCTGCACTGCAACCGGGCGTGGCGATGGTGGGCGAGGAAGGGACCGCCAGGAGACCCACGCTCCCGGCCAGATCGGGAGGTGGGGAGACTGACTCGCGTGATCTCCGTCTGAGATCTGCAAACCCTCGCTCCGATCATGCTCGTCCTGAGTCGGGCTCCTGTGATCTGCGTGCGCTCTTTGCGAGGTGTCGTTTCGAGCCAGCGGTCGTGGGCCCGAGCACCACACCTAAGGGCACCGGCGTGGGTTCGAACCGCTGACGTGGGATGGCTCCAACCTGGAACTGGTCCTCGTAGATAACCGTTCCCGGGTCTGCTGCCTCGACCGCCACCCACTGCACCCCGTACTTGTCCAAGATCCCACACAGCGGCTCGAGCTGCTTCAGCATCTCGTCGCTTGCGCCGCGCCTGAACCACGTCACCGCTCCGACCGTGTTGCCGTCGGCGTAGAAGGGTGGATTCGCAAGCTCCACCTTGAACCAGTCGTCGATCTCGAAGTACAGCTCCTCTTCCTCTTCAGTGAGGCGGTCGGCGCGACGGAGGTGGTCGACAGCTACGAAAATGCCTACCTCGACCCCCAGCCGCCCTCGATAGGTCGTTTGTAGGCGCACGAACGGTGGACGTGGCTCCGACATCCTCCTGAATGCTGGCACACGTGCAGCCGTGCCGCCGACGGTCCGCTAGCGGGCCCGCAGAACGCCCGGGAACGGCACTTCGCGAGCGCGCAGTAACTCCGGTCCCCCTTCGTCGTTGGCGGAAGCACTTGCGTTCCGGCCCGCGCTCCTGCACAGCAGCAAGTCGTTAGGCCTGGCAACCTCGGGCGGTGGCCGACGACCTGACCGACGATGAGCTCGAGCGGCTACAGGAGCAGGCCGACGCGGCGCTGCCGGGCCCTTGGGAGGCCTCCGTGGAAGGACGAGACCACGACAGCGGCGATGACTTCATCCGCACCGGTGGCCTAGATGACTTTGCACCGGACCTCTACGTCAGCGTGTCGTACTGGGACAACGAGTCACCGCAACCGGCGAGAACCCCCAACGACAACCCCGCGAACAGGAAGACCTGACGGCCTTCCTCATCCAGTATGTCGACGACAGGTGACCGTGCCGTCAAGGCTTCCCCTACGGGCGGGCTCCGCCCGGCCTTGACCGCCCTCCCCACTCGCCGACCTGCCCTCGAGGCTCTACCTCACCGCCTCGCCGGCGAGCCGCCCGGCTTGCGGCGGCGAGGAGGACCTCGTGCGATGCTTCAAAGCGTTCGACCAGAGCCCGAGGTTGCCATGCCGCCTGCGACGCGCAGCACCGCATGTGGGTCAGCGGACATGCGTCGCGCTCGTTCTCGCCATTATCGCCTCACCGGGATGAGGATCAGCGCAGTGGCGGCCGCCGCTTCCTAGAGTTGCCCATGATGCTGCTCGTCGCCGGTGACGGTTGGGGTCCCGCGGGCGTTGGCGGGCTCCTTGGTCCAGTATCGATGGTCGTCTGGATGGTCTCTCTATCGGCAACAGCTGCCTGGAGCAGCAACGAGCCTCCGCTATCTGTTCAGCACACCTACCGCCCTGATGGAACGGGAGTCGTGACCTCGGGGCTAGCTGAGGCTATGTTCTACTTCAGCTGGGCTCTCTCAGCCGGACTGATGAAAGAAGGTGCTCATGGGGGTTCGTTCGCGTCCGCCGAGAAGGCGGCCGATCCAGGTTGCAGTGGTTGCTGCGTTGGTGCTGGCAGTGGTCAGCGGCAGCGTGGCCTCCACTGGCGTGGACGCCCAGGCGCCGGGAAGAGTCCGCATCGCCATAACACAGAACGACAAGAACTGGACGCCCTACACGTATCAGACCGGCTATCCCGGATACAACGTCCTTACGATCATGTACGACACGCTTCTTTGGCACGACAAGGACAACAAGATCGTCCCGTGGTTGGCGAGCGATTACAAGGTCAGTCCGGATGGGCTGACCGTCGACGTGACCATCCGTGACAACGCAAAGTGGCACGATGGCCGGCCCCTGACCGCCGATGATGTCAAGTTCACCTACGACTACATCCTGCAATTCAACCACGGTCGCTTCACGCCCGAGGTCAAGGGGATCGTCGACACGACCACGGTCACGGCACCGAACAAGGTGGCCTTCCGTCTGAAGCGTCCCTTCGCGCCCTTCCTCACCGCGCCGCTGGGTGATGTCACGATCCTTCCCAAGCACATCTGGGAGGGGATCAGCGAAAACTATCCCTCACCCAAGGGCGAGCAGGGCCTCGCCGTGGGTAGTGGCCCCTACAAGATGGTCGAGTACGTGCCTGACAAGCAGTACCGCCTGGTGGCCAACCCCGACTACTTCATGGGGAAGCCGGCCGTCGAAGAACTCGTGTTGCCGATCATCCCCGACTCGAACGCTCAGATTCTGGCCCTACGGGGCGGTGAGGTCGACGCCGTCGCCTCGAACCTGGCCCCGGAGCTGGTGAAGGAGCTCGGAAACGCGCCGGGCATCAAGGTCGCGACCGGCGTCGACTACACGACAAGTGCCGTCACGATGAACGCGTCCAAGGCTCCCTTCGACCAGCCCAAGTTCCGCCAAGCAGTGGGGTTCGCCACCGATGTCGAAGGCTTGGTCAGCCAGGTGCTCGCCGGCTTCGGCACGCCAGGCAGCCCTGGTTTCGTGCACCCGGACTCGCCCTTCTACAAGAAGGGCCTGCGCCACGAGTTCGACCTGGCGAAGGCCAACTCCCTCCTCGATGAGCTCGGCTTCAGGGAAAAGGATCCCGACGGTACCCGCCGCTCAGCGGACGGCAAGGTCCTGCAGTTCGGGGTCCTGGCCAACTCGGGAAACCCGATCGAGGTCCGCACCGCCGAGGTGTTCGGTTCCATGCTGGGGAAGGCTGGCATCAAGGCAACCGTTATCTCCCTCACAGGCGCAGCCAAGGCAGCCCGGACGGGAGGGTTCGGCGGCCAGAACCCTGACCGTGACTTCGACTTCAACATGTCTGGCGCCACCGCCCCGGTTCAAGACGACCCCGACCGCCTGCGAACCATCCTCGAGACCTGGACGCCGCAGAACCCGACGCTGAACGCCGGGAAGTGGTCCAACCCGCAATTCGACGAGCTGTTGAGGCGGGCCAGCAGCGAGCTCGACCAGAGCAAGAGGCTGGAGCTGCTGGGCGAGCTCCAGGAGATCATCACGAACGATCGGCCCAACGTGGTGCTCTTCTACCGCAACGGCGCATACGCCTACCGCACCGGCGCGTACGACGACTGGGCGTACGTGAAGGGCAAGGGCATCGTCGACAAGGTCTCGTTCCTGCCGGCCTCGGCGGCTGGTCGGGAACAGCCTGCTGCACGAGGCGCGGAGGAAGGTGGAGGCTCGGATGGAGGGAGCCAAACGGGTCTGCTCGTGGCCGTACTCGCCGTGGCCGCGCTGGCCGGCGGCGGACTGTTCCTACGGCGCCGCAAGGGTGCCGAGCAGGAATAGGTGGTTACCGGTCGCTACGTCGCCGGTCGGGTGGCGCAGTACGCGCTGGTGCTTCTCCTGGCCCTGATCCTCAACTTCATCATCCCGCGAGTCGCGCCTGGCGACCCGCTGGAGGGGATAGTGGGCGAAAGCGGAGCGTTGCTGCCGGTCGAGGAGCAGCGGGCCATCATCACCCGATTGGGCCTAGACCAGCCGCTGACCGTGCAGTTCGGTCGCTACGCCCGCGGCCTGATCCAGGGTGACCTCGGCTACTCCTACAACAAGGGTCAACCAGTGCGTGAGGTCATCGGCGACCGACTCCCCTTCACCCTGCTCCTCCTGGGACCGGCTGCGGTGCTCTCAGCCGTGCTCGGGGTGATGCTCGGGATGCGCGCCGCCTGGCGACGAGGTTCGGCCACCGACATCGGCCTGCTGGGCCTCGTCCTGGGCCTCGACGCCCTGCCGCCTTTCTTCCTCGGCACGATGCTCCTCGTTGGCTTCGCCGTACGGCTTGACCTCTTCCCGGTCGTCAGCAGCATCCCTGTGGGTATCGGGCTCCTCAGCCTGGAGGGCCTGGGTGAGCTCGTCCACCGCCTCGCTCTGCCCTTCGCCACGCTGACCCTCTCCGGGCTCGGCCCGTACTTCCTGCTGACCCGCAGCTCCATGCTGGGCACCCTCGGCGAGGACCACGTGCTCATGGCCCGAGCCAAGGGCTGCCCGGCGAAGCAGGTGGTGTACCGCCACGGACTCCGCCCTGCACTCCTACCGGTGGCTACGTTGTTCGGCCTGAGCATGGGTTTCATCCTCGGTGGATCGGTCGTCGTCGAGACCGTCTTCTCCTATCCGGGGCTCGGAAGGCTCACCTACGACGCGGTGCTCGCCCGCGACTTCCCGATGCTCCAGGGCGTGTTCCTCGTCTTCACCATCGCCGTGATCGGCGCCAACCTCTTGGCTGACCTGACTCATCCCCTGCTGGACCCCCGGGTCCGGAGCGCCCGGTGACACCACTGGTCGGCTCGCCGCCGATCATCGAGGACAGCGAGCTCGCAGCCACCTCGGCCCGGCGCGGAACGGCGCAGGCCGTTTTCCGCCTGATCCGCGGCAGCCGACCAGGCCTGGCCGGTCTGTTCATCCTCACCTTGTTCGGACTCGCCGCCATCGCCGCCCCGGTGCTGGCTCCCTATGATCCGAAGGATCAAGTAGCAGCCCCGTTCTCGTCACCCGGAGGCGATCACCTCCTCGGCACCAACGACATCGGCCAGGACATCCTCTCCGAGCTCATCTTCGGCGCCCGGATCTCCCTCGGCGTCGCCCTGCTGGTGGCCACACTGGCCACTATCCTGGCCGGAATCGTCGGGTTGATCGCCGGGTACTTCCACGGCTGGGTCGCCTCCGGTGTCATGCGATTCGTCGACGTGGTGCTGGTCCTGCCGTTCCTGCCCCTGATGCTCGTGGTGGCCACCGTCTTCGGGCCCGGGGTGAGGACCCAGATCCTGGTCATCGGCCTCCTGCTCTGGGCCCGGCCCGCACGAGTGGTCCGGGCCGCCACCCTGGCCGTCAGAACCGCTGGCCACATAGAGGCCGCCGTCTGGATGGGGGCCACCGCCCCCTACATCCTCCGCCGTCACGTGCTTCCCCGGATAACCCCTGTCATCATCGCCGAGTTCGTAAGGGCCGCCAACATCGCCATCTTGATCGAGGCAGCGCTGGCCTTCCTCGGCCTCGGCGACCCCGTGGCCAAGAGCTGGGGCACGATGCTCCACTACGCCCAAGCTCGCGCCGCCTTCCTCACCGGCGCCTGGCTCTACTGGGTGCTGCCAGCCGGGCTCTGCATCACCGCAGTCGTCCTGGGCTTCGCGCTGCTGGGATTTGCTCTCGAGCAGGGCAGCGACCCCCGGCTGCGGAAGAGGGGCTGGCTTGGCACTGCTTGAGCTCAGAGACCTCCACGTCAGCTACTCCACCCCAGACGCCGAGGTGGGCGCTGTCGTCGGCGTCGACCTGGACGTCGACACCGGCGAAGTGGTCGGCGTGGTAGGGGAATCCGGCTCAGGGAAGACGACCCTGATCTTGGCCGCCTTGCGCCTCGTCCCGCTTCCCGGTCGGATCGTCAAGGGCTCCATCTCCCTCGGCGGCGGCGACCTTCGGGGGCTGTCGCCGGCCAGGATGCGGACCCTCCGCGGCAAGGACATCGCCTACGTCCCCCAGGCGGCGATGAACTCGATGAATCCCGTCATGACCGTCGGTGCCCAGATCACCGAGTCGCTAGACCTCCACACCGACCTCAACGGCCGGCAGACGACGGCCAGGGTGGCCGAGGTGCTGGAGATGGTGGAGCTCGAGGGCAAGATCGCCCGCCGCTACCCGCACCAGCTCAGCGGCGGGATGCGGCAGCGGGCGATCATCGCCATGGCCCTGGCGCCGAACCCGCAGCTCGTGCTGGCCGACGAACCCACCAGCGGCCTCGACGTCCTCGTGCGGGTGCAGCTCCTCCGCCTGCTGCGACGGCTGGTGGACGAGCTCGGGCTGGCCCTCCTCATGGTGTCCCACGATCTGCCCCTCGTCGCCCGATGGTGCGATCGCGCCGTCGTGATGTACGCCGGCCGCATCGTCGAGGAGGGGCCGGCACCCGAGCTCCTCACCAATCCACTGCACCCCTACGCCTGGGCTCTCGCTCGGTCGCTGCCCCGCCTGCACGGTGAGGACGACCTGGAGAGGATCCCCGGTGAGGTTCCCGACCTGAGCCGTGTCCCGGTGGGGTGCCCCTTCAACCCCCGCTGCATCCACGCCTTCGACCTCTGCCGCGAGCGGGCGCCTCAGCTCATCTCCGTCGGAGGCCACAACGTCGCCTGCCATCTCCATGCCGGCTGAGCAAGCCTCGCCTCCCGGAGGGCCGGCGGTCCCGCGCCTGCGGGTCGAGAACCTCCACAAGACGTTCCGGTCGGGACGGGGCGGCGGGGATCGGACCGCAGCGGTGGCCGGCGTCTCGTTCTCCATCGCGCCCGGGGAGGCGTACGGGCTCGTGGGAGGATCCGGAGCCGGCAAAAGCACCGTCGCCCGGCTCGTCCTCCGGTTGCTCCCGGCCACACAAGGACGGGTCTGGATCAACGGCCAAGAGGTGACCAGCCTCAGCCCCCGCCAGTTGCGCCCGATCCGCCGACGGGTCCAGATGGTGGCTCAGGATCCCTTCCAGGCACTCCACCCAGCGATGTCGGTGCGCGAGCTCGTCGCCGAACCGCTCGTCATCCACCGCCTCGGTGACGGGGCTGAGCGCGAAGAACGGGTCCTGAGGGCCTTGGAGGAGGTGGCGCTGACACCGGCCACGACCTACCGCAACCGGCTCGCCTCCGAGCTGTCAGGTGGGCAGCGGCAGCGGGTTGCGATCGCTCGAGCCATCGTTCTCGAGCCGTCGCTCCTGGTGGCCGACGAACCGACGTCGATGCTGGACGCCTCTGTGCAGATGGAGGTCCTGAGCATCTTCAGGGAGCTCCGGGTGAGCCGCGGCCTGAGCATCCTGCTCATCACCCACGACCTGGCCGTGGCACGTCATACCTGCCAACGCATCGGTGTGATGAGAACCGGCACGATCGTCGAGGAGGGACCTGTCCAACGTGTGATCTCCCAACCCCGCCACGACTACACCCGCGCGCTCCTCGAAGCTGCCGAGGCCTGAAAGGAAGCCCGGAGGGTGCCGCTCGGTGCGTGGCATGCAAGACGGTGCGCACGGCCTCCTCGTCGTCCGGATCCATCACCGGCCCGCGCAGGAGGAGGATGACGATGCGGACACCAAACGCTTCGCGACGGATGCGCCCAGATCGATGACGGTGGCCGGCCACGTGAACGGGGCCCAGCACCACTCGAGCTTGTGGGCCAACGAGGGGAATCGGCGGAGCGCTGGCCACCCGCGAGACAGCTCGATCCCTGGACGGTGACTGCGGCATCGATCAGGAGCACTCGACGGGGGCGTCGTTACTCGGCGACGACCGTGGGGTGGTGAGGAGGCCGCTCCTCACCACCTCTCCCCACGCGGGCGGGTCACCTACTTCATGACCGGCCCCAGGTGACGGGGCGAACAGGTCGGCCTCGGGCTCGGTCAGCCGTTCGATGGGGACGATGACGACGATGTCGGGACGGACGGCGGTCTGGCTGGGGCCGGCGCCGGTGGATCTCATCGCCATCTCGACGAGGGCTTCGGCCTGCTGCTGACCGTGGGTGAGGTGACGGTCGTTGAAGCGGCCGTCGTTGTGCATCCGTTCGGTGATGGCCTGCAGGGTGGCGTGCACGATGGCGCCGCTGGTGGGGTCGAGGTCGGCCTCGAGGTGGCACCGGTCGTCCCACCCCTTGGTCATCGACGCCCGGTTGCGGGTGGAGTCGGCGGGGTCGGGGCCGTCGGGATCGGCCAGCCGCTTCCAGTAGCGGGCGACGGTGGTGGCGGCGTCGACGTCGAGCCCCTGGAACTGGTCGACCAGGAACGTCTCCTGCTCGGCGAACCGCTCTCTCGTCCGCGGGTTGATCACCTCGGCCAGGACCCGCGCCTTGGCCACCGACAGCTTCCCCTCTCGGACGGCGGCTTCGGTGGCTGGCATCGTGCGGAGGGTTCGGGTGAACCGGTGGAGGCGGCAGGCGTCGCCACGGCTGACGTCGGCCCGGGCCCGCAGCCAGGATGCGAAGGAGGAGGCGCCGTCGGCCGCCCACCCCTGGGCTGCGTCGAACGCGGCTACCCGCTCCACAAGGGCGCCTTTGGCTTGGTCGATCAACTCGGTGAGAGCGACGATCTCCTCACCGGTGCTAGCGGCGGCGGCGAGGATCTCGGCCACCGCCGCCGACTTCGTTGAGCACATGCGTCAAGAATACGAACGGGCGTGACAGCGAATAGTGCTGGTAAGCAGCCGGGAGGCGACGTCACCGGGTACGATCAGATCGACTACGGAATCGACCGCGGGCCGGGGTGATAGCGGCCACCGGGATTTGTGCAGAACCTGAACAAGCTGATCACCATGGCTTGCAAATTGCTTTTGCCAGGCCAGAAACCCAAGAGGGAATCAGTCATCCGGACGCTGCACATCCCGCACCCGATCAGCGACTTCGACACCTGGACGACCGCGTTCAAGCGCTTCGCAGCGCCCGGACCGGGACTGGTGGGCTCAGCGAGTCCGGCGCTCGGTCGACGATGCGAACGACGTGCTGATCGACCTCGAGTTCGACTCCACCGAAGAAGCCGCTGCGTCCCGCGCTTCCTCGAACGGTTGAGAATCGCGACTCACGTTGGCGCGTGAAACGGACCCCGTCGATCGCGCTCGACCGCAAGCCGGGCGCATGTCAGGACATCTGCAACAACCGACGCCGCCGTTTCCCGAGTTCACGGCGCACAGGTCCCGGAGGACGGCCCACGAACGGCAGGTGGTGCTGCGGCCGGGCCTACGGGTTGCATCGGCCCGACCCGGCGGTCAGGGGAGGCGCTCGAGGAGGCCGAGGAGGTCGTCGGCGTGCTCCTCCTCGGTGGCCAGAATCGTCTCGAGGAGACGGCGGGTGGTGGTGTCGCCGTCGCCCAGCCACCGGATGACGTCGCTGTAGGAGGCGATGGCGATGCGCTCGGCCACGAGGTCCTCGACGATCATGTCCCGCAGCCCCAGGGAGGCGTCGTACTGGCTGTGGCTGCGGCCGGTCATGCCCTCGGGGTCGAAGTTGGGCTCGCCCTGGAGCTGGGTGATGCGGGCGGCGAGCTGATCGGCGTGCAACTGCTCCTCGGCGGCGTGCTCGAGGAACTCGGCGGCGACCGGCCCGGCGTCGAGGCCGGTGGCGGTGAAGTAGTGACGCTTGTACCGCAGGACGCAGACGAGCTCGGTGGCCAGCGCCTCGTTCAGCACGGCGATCACCCGCTCGCGGTCGGCCCCGTAGGCCGAGGTGATCGGGCCCTGCTCGATGTGCTCGCGCGCCCGGCGGCGCAGCTCCTCGATGTCCGCGACGAAGTCATCCATGGCGCCCATCCTCCCCCATCCGGATCCCCATGAGTTACGGATCCGGCCGGCATGTCCGAGGCGGGCGGGGGGTAGAACCTCGCCGATGTCCCGCACCCTCCGCCGCCCCGGTCACGACGTGCCCGACGACCCGGCCGAACGGCGGGAGCAGGCCCGGCTCGACCTGGGGCGAGGTGGCCGGCCCGAGGCACGGGGCACTGGCGTCACCAAGTGGACCGTGGCCATGCTGGTCGTCGGTCTCATCGTGGTCGTCGTCCTCGCCCAGAACACCGGGCGCACCCGATTGAACCTCCTCTGGGGCGGCATCGACGCTCCTCTGTTCGCCATCCTGCTTCTGGTCGGGCTGGGCTTCGCCGTCCTCACCGAGCTGGGATCACTGCTCTGGCGCCACCGTCGCCGCACGGGCGGCGGCAGCCGCTCTTAGGGCTGCTGCACCGATTGCGAGCGGCGGCGGCGGAGGGCGAGGAGCCCGGCGGCGCCGGCGAGCACGGCTGACGCCATCAAACCGCTCGCCGGAAGGGACGGCACCCGGGGCTGGTCCGCGGCCAGGGCGAGGCCAGCGAGGAGACCGAGGAGCCCGTTGCGGACCAGGTCGACGACCGACAGCGGGGGACCACCCGCCTGGCCGAAGCAGGCGCAGCGCACCTCCACGCCACGCCTCAGGGCCCGCACGAGCACCACGCAGAACGCGGCCAGGAGGACGAGAGCGACGGCCCCGCCGATGCGGGGAGCGGCCAGCAGCGCCACCGCGAGGAGGAGCTCGACTGCCGGCACGACCCTGGCCAGGGCCGTGGCCGCGCCCAGGCCGAGGTCTTCGAAGCCGGCCACGGTGTCGGACGGCTGGCCGAGCTTCGCCGCCCCGGCCCAGGCGAACGTGGCGGCCAGGACGCAGGCCGCGGCCATGGCGAGGTCGGCGAGCATTGCCGCCATGGTGGGCGTAAGGTGCGCCCATGACCAAGCGCAAGCGCATCGTCCTCGCCGGTCTGGCCGCCGTCCTCCTCGCCCTCATCCCGGGATCCGCCGGCGCCGACACCATCGGTGGCGGCAAGGACGATGGCGGGTGCGACTACGGCGCCGACGCCGAGGCCCCCGCCAGCTTCAGCTGACGCCGGCGGCCACCCGGTCGAGCCAGGCGAGGAGGGCGGGCCGGATGACTGCGACGCCCTTGTAGCCGGCCAGGTCGTCGGGGGTCGAACGCAGCGAGGCGGCGAGACCGCCAGCCTGGCCGGGGTGGGCGGCCAGCTCGTCCAGCCGCCACTGCCGGGTGCGGATGGCGAACACGACCGCCCCGGTGACCGGGAGGCGGCGCAACGCCTGGCGCTCGACCCGCAGCCACAGCCCCGCCGGGTCGAACGATGCCGGGACCCCGGCCGTCGGCACCGGCTGGTGCAGGGTCGGGTCGTCGAGCAGGGCCCAGCTGCGGCGCTCGACGGCCCGGCCCGGCGTCAGCGAGCGCAGCACCCGCTCGACCTGCCCGGCCAGCCGCCCCGGGTAGCCCGGCACCGGGCCGTGGACCCCCAGGAGCGGCGCCCCGAGCTTGTCGGCCAGGCGCCACCGGTTGGGATGGGCCACCGCCCCCGCCACCAGCACCAGGGTCTCCCCGTCGAGCAGGCACAGGTCGTCGACCACCGCCCGGGCGCAGCCCTCGATGGTGGCCGGCGAGGCACCCAGGACCCCGGCCAGCTCCGACTGCGCCGCCTCGCTGCCCGGCAGCCAGGCCACCGCGTCCGGGTGGGCGTCCAGGTCGGCCACCTTGGCGGCCAGCTCGTCGGGGCTGGCGGGCTCGAGCCAGTCGTCGACCGGAACCGGCCGCAGCCCCACGCTGAGCGTGCGGAGGGGGAAGGGAAGGTGGCTCGGATCGGGGGTGGTCAGGCCCCCATGGTGCCGCTACCGTGCCCCTCGTGGGCACCATCGAGATCCTGGGGATACGGGCCATCGGCCGGCACGGTGTCCTGGCCGAGGAGCAGGCCCGATCCCAGCCGTTCGAGGTCGACCTGCGCATCGAGGCTGACCTGTCGGTCGCGGCCGCCAGCGACCGGCTGGAGGACACGGTCGACTACGGCGTGCTGACCGAAGCGGTGGCCCGCACGGTCGAGCTCGAGTCCTACCAGCTCCTCGAGCGGCTGGCCGACCGGATCGCCGGGATCTGCACCAGCCTCTTCGGCGTCCGCTCGGTCGAGGTCTCGGTGCGCAAGCTGCGGCCGCCCGTCCCGGTGCAGGTGGCCTCGGTCGGCGTCACGCTGCAGCGCACGGTGACGCCGCCCGCCGGGGCACCCCTCCCAGCGGCGGAGCCAACCACCTCCCGGGCGTGACCCGGGCCCACCTGGCGCTCGGCTCCAACCTGGGCGATCGGCTCGGCTTCCTGCAGTCCGCCGTCACCGCCCTCGCCGCCACCCCAGGGATCGAGGTCACCGGCGTCTCCCGGGTCTACGAGACCGCGCCGGTAGGCGGCCCCGACCAGGGGCCGTACCTCAACGCCGTGGTCGCCCTCAAGACCGACCTCGACGCCCGCCAGCTGCTGGCAGTGGCCCAGACGCTCGAGGCCGACGCCGGCCGGGTGCGGGGCGAACGCTGGGGCCCTCGCCAGCTCGACGTCGACGTGCTGCTGGTCGGCGACGAGCGGGTCGACTCGCCCGAGCTGACCGTCCCCCACCCGCGGCTGGAGGAGCGGGGGTTCGTCCTGGCGCCCCTGGCCGACGTGGCGCCCGACCTGGTGAGCCCACCGGAAGGGGGCTGGGCCGGGGTCGAGGCCACCGCCCTCGTCCTCCAGCCATCCCCGCAGGCCGCCCGCTCCGAACAGCGGTCATGAACACCGTGCTGCGAGTCGTGACCGCCATCGCTAGCATCGCGGCCGGCGCCATCCACTGGGACATCTGGGCGAACCACGGGTACCGCTCGGCGCCGGTGCGCGAGCTGATCCTGGCCTCGGCCGTGCTGGCTGTGGCCCTGGGGCTGCTCGCCTTCCTCAACCGGCGGTGGGCGGCCCTCCCGGCTGCCGTGGCCAACGCGCTGTTCCTCGCCGCCTTTGCCGTCTCCCGGACGGCCGAGCTGCCCACCCTCCACGGCCCCTGGAAGGAGATGGGCCTGGCGCCGGAGGGGGCCGAGCTGCTCGGCATCCCGACGACGCTCCTGCTGCTGGTGGCCGAGGGCGTCGCCGTTGTCTGCGGTCTGGCGTCGCTCCTCTTCGGCCGGGCTCGGCGGACCGCCCCCCTCCCCGGCGAGTTCGCCCGCGCCTGAGGGCCCCAGCGGGACCGGAGGGCCGGCGCCTCCTCGGCCGGCACCACAGGGTGCGACGATGGTGAAGACGTTGGCGCCGGACAACCAGGTCGGCTTGCCGGGCCCGATCGACCAGACTGGGGCCCCGTGCTGGCCGTACGGGACCTGAGCGTCGAGGTGGGTGGGAAGCTCACCCTGGCCGGCGCGTCCTTCCAGGTGCGGACGGGCGACAAGGTCGGCCTGGTCGGCCGCAACGGCGCGGGCAAGACCTCGCTGTTCCGGGTGCTGGCCGGCGACCGGCCGCCGTTCGCCGGCAAGGTCGAGGTCGTCGGCCGCTTCGGCTACCTGGGCCAGGAGCCGCCGCGGATGGATGCGGGGATCACTGCGCTGGCCCACGTGCTGTCGGGCCGGGGCCTCGACGAGCTCGGCACCCGCCTCGAGAAGCTGCGCATCCAGGTCGAGGAGGACCCGTCCGAGCGCAACCTGGCCCGCTTCGCCCGGACCCAGGAGGCGTTCGAGCACGCCGACGGCTACGCGGCCGAGGCCGAGGTCCGCCGCCTGTGCGCCGGGCTGGGCCTGCAGGCGGACCGGGTCGACCGGCCGGTGGCGGTGCTGTCCGGAGGCGAGCGCCGCCGGGTCGAGCTGGCCCGCATCCTCTTCGCCGGCGCCGACGTGCTGCTGCTCGACGAGCCCACCAACCACCTCGACCTCGACGCCAAGGCCTGGCTGCTCGACCACCTCCGCCAGTACCGGGGCGCCCTCCTCGTCATCAGCCACGACCTCGAGCTGCTGGACGAGTCGATCGACCGGGTGCTGCACCTCGACGAGGGCACCCTGGTCGAGTACAAGGGCACCTACAGCCAGTACAAGGCCCAGCGGGCAGCCGACGAGGAGCGGCGGGGCAAGCTGGCGGGGCGGCAGGCGGCCGAGATCCAGCGGCTGGCCAACCTGGCCGACTCGATGCGGGGCCAGACCGCCAAGCGGGCCCGCACGGCGAAGACGCTGGACAAGCGGGTCGAGCGGCTCGAGACGACCAGGATCACCGGGCCCAAGGCCGAGCGGGGGCTGCAGGTGCGCCTGCCCGACCCGCCCCACGCCGGCCGCACCGTTCTGGAGGTCGAGGGGCTCACCAAGGGCTATGGCGGCCCGCCCGTGTTCGAGGGGGCCAGCTTCGCCCTCGAGCGGGGCGAGCGCATCCTGGTGATGGGCCTCAACGGCGCCGGGAAGACCTCGCTGCTGCGCATCCTCACCGGGCTCACCGACGCGGACGGCGGCTCGTTCAGCCTGGGCCACGGCGTCAGCGCCGGCTACTTCGCCCAGGAGCACGAGGGCATCCAGGCCGGCCAGACGGTGGTGTCCCAGGTCCTCGGCAAGGCCCCCGCCCTGAAGTCCACCGAGGCCCGGGCCCTGCTCGGCATGTTCGGCATCAGGGGCGACATGGCGTTCCAGGACGCGGGCACGCTGTCGGGCGGTGAGAAGACCAAGGTGGCCCTGGCCACGCTGGTGGCCGGCGGCCACAACCTGCTGCTGCTCGACGAGCCCACCAACAACCTCGACCCGCCGAGCCGCGAGGCGATCGGCCGGGCCCTGGCCGGCTGGAAGGGCTCGATGGTCCTGGTCAGCCACGACACCGACTTCGTCCGGGCGCTCGCCCCCCAGAAGGTGCTGCTCCTCCCCGACGCCACCCTCGACTACTGGACCGACGACCTCCTCGAGCTGGTGGCGCTGGCGTAGCCGCCCGTCACGGGAACAGGGTGGTGGTGCTGGTGGTGGTCGTCGGCGCCCTGGTGGTGGTGACGCGGGCGGTGGTGGTGGTCAGGCGCGTGGTGGGAACCGTGGCCCGGGCCGTCGACACGGTGGTCCGGCGGGTGGTGACAGGAGCCGCCGTGGTGGGCGTCGTGGTCGTCACGGGGACCTCGGCCGGGCTGTCGTCGCCCAGCCGGGTGAGAAACAGCGCGATCAGCACGAGGACGACCACCACGCCGATCAGCCCGAGGACCAGCAGCCAGGCGTTCCCGGGCGGCGGACGGCGCGGCGGGGGTGGTGGGGGCAGGTAGGTCGGAGGCGGCGCCGACGGCACCACCGGCATGGCCACCGTCTCGTCGAGCGGCGGCTGGTCGCGCCGGGGCCTCTGCGGTTCCATTGGTCCAGCCTGCCCCAACTGCGGGACCCCGGCACGCCGGGGCGAAGGCGCTCAGTCCTTGCCCTTGCCTCCGCCACCCCTGCCCGGCTTGTCGGGCGCCGACGTGG
The DNA here is from genome assembly GCA_030448245.1 of Acidimicrobiales bacterium. Lineage (GTDB taxonomy): Bacteria > Actinomycetota > Acidimicrobiia > Acidimicrobiales > JAUJNH01 > JAUJNH01. The sequence goes on along the minus strand of JAUJNH010000002.1, from coordinate 114,555 downwards.
TGGCCGTGGTCGCCCTGGCCGTGGTGGCCGTCCTGGCCGCGGTGGTGGCCGTGACCCGCCGGACGGTGGAGGGCGGCGCCTTCACCGCCGGCAGCGTGGTGGCGGGCACCGTGGTCGCAGCCACCGTCGTGTCGGGCACCGGCGGCGGCGCCACGGTCGTGGCCGGCTCCACGGCGGCCGGATCGGGTGGGGGAGCCGGCCGGTCCCGCCCGGTCAACGCCATGACCGACAGGAGCAGGGCCACCAGGGCCCCCACGGCGAGCAGACCGAGCACCAGTGGCGTCCGGTCACGTCGCACCGGCGGGGGCGGGGGCAGGGGGCCAGGCGGCGGGGGCGGAGGCAGCCGGCCCGGCGGCACCGGTGGGAGCGCCGCGGTGGTCGCGGGCTCGACGGGGGCGGCGACGGTCTCGACGACCGGGAGTGGCTGGGTGTTGGTCGCCACGCGCTCCACGGCCACACCCTTCCCCGAACTCGCTGGCGGCGACACCCGTTCGACACCAGGATCTGCGCCATGACCGCCCCTCCGAGCGACGGCGAGTCCCCGCCCACGGGACGCACCCGACTGCGGCGCCACCCCGAGCGGGGGGTCTACGACCAGGCCACCGTGCACGCCATCCTGGACGAGGGGCTGGTGGCCCACGTCGGCATCCTCAGCGACCAGGGGCCGGTGGTCCTGCCGATGGCCTACGCCCGCGTCGCCAGCACCCTGTACCTCCACGGAGCCGCCGGCAACGCCCTGCTGCGGGCCGCTGAGGACGCCCCGGTGTGCGCCACCGTCACCCTGCTCGACGGGCTGGTGCTGGCCCGCTCCGCCTTCCACCACTCGCTCAACTACCGGTCGGTCGTGGTGTACGGGACGGGCCGGCGGGTCGGCGACGAGGACGAGCACCGCCTCGCCCTGGCCGCCATCGTCGACCACGTGGCCGCCGGACGCTCGGCCGAGGCCCGCCCGCCGAGCGCCAGCGAGCTGCGGTCGACCAGAGTGCTGGCCCTCGACCTCGCCGAGGCGTCGGCCAAGACCCGCAGCGGCCCACCCGTCGACGACGAGGCCGACGCCACCTGGCCCGCCTGGTCCGGCACCATCCCCCTCACCCTCGTCCGGGGCACGCCCGTCGAGGCCTGACCGGCGGTCGTCCGATCAGCGGCCCCGCTCCGCCTCGCGCAGGTGGTGGATGCCGGCATGGGCGGCAGCGGTGGCGGCCTCGAGCACCCCAGGACGCTCGAAGGGCCGGTCGGGGCCCTCGAGGGCGTCGGCGATGGCCTCGGCCGCCGTGGCGATCCCGGCGGCCGTGGTCTCCGGGCGGGTGCCGAAGCGTCCCACCTCGGCCCGGATGGGCCGGGCCGCGGCCAGCAACCCGTCCAGGGCGGCCTCGGCGTGGGGGCGGGCCTCCTCCCCCCGCTTCCCCCGCAGGACGGCGGTCCAGCGGCGGCCCAGCGAGCGGAGGGTGGCGACGAGGTCGGGCGGGCGAAGGCTCCGGCCGTCGAAGCCACAGGTGGGGCAGGGGTCGGGCAGTTGGTCGGGCACCCCTCTAGCGTCCCATCCATGGGACGCGACCCGACCGAGCTGGCCCCCGGGGTGGTCGAGGTCGACACCCTGCTCGGGGGGTGGGAGCGGGTCACCGCCGGCTACCTGGTCACCGGCCCGGAACCGGTCCTGGTCGAGACGGGCAGCCAGTCCTCGGTGCCCACCCTCCTGTCCTCGCTGGCCGAGCTGGGGGTGGGGGCCGACGACCTGGCCCACGTGGTCGTCACCCACATCCACCTCGACCACGCCGGCGGCGTCGGCGACGTGGCCCGCGCCTTTCCTCGGGCCACCGTCCACGTGCACGGCAAGGGCGCCCGCCACCTGATCGACCCGAGCCGGCTGGTGGCCAGCGCCGCCCAGGTCTACGGCGACCTGCTCGACTCCCTCTACGGCCGCCTCGACCCCACGCCGGCCGACCGGGTCCACGTGCTCGAGGACGGTGACGCCATCGACATCGGCCCGGGGCGCCGCCTTGTCTGCGTCGACTCGCCCGGCCACGCCAAGCACCACCTGGCCGTGCACGACGAGGGCGACGGGGGCAGCGGGCTGCTGTTCACCGGAGACGCCGTCGGCGTGCGCCTGCCCGACGGCGGCGTGCTGCGGCCCGCCACCCCGCCACCCGACTTCGACCTCGACCAGGCCCTGACCTCGCTCCAGCGCTTCCGGGACCGTCGGCCCCGGGCCCTGTGCTTCGCCCACTACGGACTTGTCCCCGATCCCGGCACCGTGCTCGCGGAGGCCGAGGGGACCCTGCGCCGCTGGGCCGAGGTGGCCGAGGCGGCCTGGCGGCGGGGCGACGACGTCGCCGGCGCGCTCGAACAGGCCTTCGCCGGCGACCTCGACGACATCCCCGAGGAGCACCAGGAGAAGCTGGCCACCCTCAACGGGGTCCACAGCAACGCCGCCGGGCTGCGCCGGTGGCTGGAGCAGACGAAGGGCTCCTCCCCCGGCCAGGAGCCCCACCACCAGCACCGGCACCCGCCGCCGCAGCAGTGAGGCGCCTGCTCGACGCCGTCATCTTCGACTGGGGCGGCACCCTGGCCTTCCACCCCGACGGCGACCTCGACGACCTGTGGCGGGCCGCGGCGGGCGCCCTCGACCCGGACCGCGAGGACGAGCTGACGACCACCCTGGCCCGCATCGAGGCCGGCACCTGGCGGCGGGTGGCGGAAGACCAGAAGTCGTTCACCCTCGACGCCATCCTCGACGAGGCCTGCCGGGCCACCGGTCTCGACGTGCGAGCTGCCGTGCGGCACCAGGCCACGACCGCCCACCTCGACTCGTGGACGCCCCACGTCCGCCACGTGCCCGAGGCGCTCCCCGTGCTGCAGGCCCTGCAGGACGCCGGCTACCGCTGCGGGCTCCTCTCGAACACCCACTGGCCCCGCCGCTTCCACGAGCACTTCCTCGAGCGGGACGGCCTGGCCCCCTACCTCGACGCCACCGTGTACACGTCCGAGCTGCCCCGCACCAAGCCTCACCCCTCGGCCTTCAAGGCCGTGCTGCACCTCCTCGACGTGCCCGACGCCCGCCGCGCCGCCTTTGTCGGCGACCGGCTGTTCGACGACATCCACGGCGCCTCGCAGATGGGCATGCGCACCGCGCTCGTCCCCAACCCCCACGCCCACTGGCCCGAAGGCACCGTGGTGAAGCCCAGCGAGGTCCGCCCGGACGCGCGACTGTCCTCGCTCGACGAGCTCCTGGGCTGGGTGGCCGACTGGAGCTGACCACTCGTAGGGTCGACCGCCTGTGCGGCGCCCTCTCCCTGCAGCCCCCGCCCCGAACGACGGCAGGCTCCACCCAGCCTCCAGAGCCGGCGGGCTCCACCCAGCCTCCAGAGCCGGCGGGCTCCACCCAGCCTCCAGAGCCGGCGG
>JAUJNH010000002.1:0-111056 GCA_030448245.1 Acidimicrobiales bacterium | reverse complement strand
GCTCGTCACCGCGCTGGTGGTGGCGCTCGCCGGCTGTGCCACCACCTCGGGGGCGGCACCACCACCAGCGGCGGCGCCCGAGCCCGACGATGCCGTCGTCCGGCTGGTCGGCCTCGACTTCGACCCCCGCACCATCGAGGTGCCGGTCGGTACGCGGGTGCGGTGGCAGTGGACCGACTCGGTCGTCCACAACGTGGTGAGCAAGGACTTCGCCAGCTCCCGCGAGCTCGACGGCGGCGCCCACGCCGTGCGCTTCGACCGGCCGGGAACGTTCCCGTACCGGTGCACGCTCCACGCCGGCATGGACGGCACCGTGGTCGTCATCCCGTAGCGCCCGACTCCACCCGCCAGCGGCGACGCCGACAGGCCCGCCGCACGACGACCCGGAGCGGCCGGGCCGCGGCCCAGCGACCTCCCTTTCCCACGGCGACGCCCGCGGCCCCCGAGCCGGTCACGCCGCCGGCCTCGTCGACGGCTCCAGACGAGCGGTCGGGTGGGGTCGCCGCCGCGCCGAAGGGCACCGACGCCCTGCGCCTGATCTTCGAGGCAGCGCCCGGCCGCTCCTGGTCGTTCGGGGAGCTCCTCGACGCCCTCGGGTCGCGCGGGTGGCTTCCCGCGTCCCGCCGGCCCGAGGAGGGCGTGCGCATCAGCCTCAAGCGCCTGGTCGAGCGGGGCGGAGCGGTGCGCGTGGAGGACGGCCGCTGGCGTCACCCGGCCACCGACGAGGCGGTCGGTCACGGCGATGTCCTGGGCCCACCGGTCGGCCCGGCGCACTCCGACGAAGGGCCCTCAGCGGTCGCGGGCGCCGAGCCCGTTGCGGCGGCGGCACCGCCCGCCGAAGGAGCGGGACCGCCGCCTCAACCAGAGCGGAGGCCGCCGCCTCCTCCGTCCCCGACGGCCCAGCCCACGCCGTTCGGCCGGCCCGTCGGAGCGACGATCACCGAGCTCTGAGGTGCCGCCGCCCGCGGCGTGCGGTGGCACCCGCCCAGACGGCGACCGGCCGTGGTGTGATGCTCGGCCGGCACGACCGTGAACACTCGGACATGAACGCTGCGTCGTTCGGCGCCCGTTCTGCCTCCCCGGTCGCCGCGTGGGTCGCAGATTCGGGTGCCGGATCGGGGCAGGGTCAGAGGGCTCCGCGTTCCCATGGTCCTGTGATGGCGCACGTCATCCCGCTGCCGGGGGTTCGGTCCCCGAAGATGTTGACGAAGAGCGTGCTGGCGTCGGGGCTGAAGCAGGCGCCGGCGAACTCGGTGTCGTTGAACCGGTTGACGGCGAACTCGAAGGCGTCGCCGCCGATCGTGAGGCCGATGAGCCGGTTGACGTCGGTGATGCCGGGAGCGAGCGGGTGGGTGTCGCCGTCGCTGCTGCTGGCGTCGTCCTCGCAGAGCAGGATGCCCCCACGGGGGGTGACCAGCAGGTTGTCGGGGGAGTCGAGCACGTCCTGGCCGGGCGACTCGAACACGAGGATGAGCTGGCCGCCGGAGTTGCCCCTGGGCCGGTACTCCCAGATCTGCCCGTAGCCCTCGCGGAACCCGTCGCTGTTGACGTCGCCGTTCTTGGCGTCGCCGCCGCTGGTGGAGGCGAAGAACACGCTGCTCCCTCCGTCCCAGATGCCCTCGAGGCGGTTGAACTTGGCACCGCCGGCGGCGAATCCTTGGGCGAACACGCTGGTGGGGTTCGGCTTCTCGGCTTGCACGATCGGGTCGGCGGGGTCGGGGTTGGGGATGTTGACCCACTCGACGGGGAGGGGCTTGAACTGGCGTTGGCCTTCTCGCAGGTCGGCTTGGGGCTGGTTCTTGATCGCCAGCATCTGCAGGCGCCCGGCGCGGGCGTCTGGGGTGGTTGGGAGGTAGCGGTAGAAGCCGCTTCCGCGCCCGGAGCCGGCATCCTCGGTCTGGTAGAAGATCCCGGTGCGGTCCTCGCGGATGACCGCTTCGTGGGCGAAGCGACCCATGGCCCGGTAGGGCTCGGCCTTCACGGGGCCGGTGGCGTCGACCGGGACGAAGAAGTTGTAGCCGTGCTTCTGGGCCCACGTCGGGGGCCCGGCGGTGGTTTCCTCGCTGGTCATCCACCCGGTCTTGCCTTCGATGGTGACGATCCCGCCGGCGCAGTTGACGATGGTGCCGTTGAGGCTGATGAAGTCCCGTACCAGGCTCCGGCTGGCCAGGTTGAAGTCGAGCGATGTCGTACCGCCGCCGCCGAGGGGGTCGTACCTGGTTGCGACGGGCCCCAGGACGCTGCCGGCTCCCGGTGCGCTGCGGTCTTCGTGGTTGCGGATGAGGCGGACGGTGCCGCCGGGGCCCGCGAAGGCGGCCATGCCGTCGAGGTTGACCGGTGTGGGATTCCCGTCGGTCATCGGCGACCCGATCTTGCCGAACACGACATAGGAGAACCCCGCAGGCAGGGCTAGGTAGGCGCGGCCGGGCTCGTTGGCTGCGGGCACTGGGGCCAGCGGGCCGTAGTCGCCGGTGATCCTGCGTCCCCGGCCACGGCCAATTCCCTCGCTCGCCCCGGCGGCGCCAGCGGTGATGGCGGTGAACGCGCCCGGACCCATGACAGTTGCCCCGGCGAGCAGGGCCCCTCGGCTCAAGAAGCTGCGGCGGTCAAGATTGGTCATCCCACTTCCTCCTTCGATCGACGACGGCGAAGGTAGGGAGGTGAGGTGAACGGCTGGTTGCCTCACGGTGGAGGTGAGGAGGCGCTGCCGCCAACGTTCCGATCTGGAAGGGAGCCCCTGGGGCGTGGAGCGGCAGGAGTCGATCGGTTAGGACTCACCGACGCGCTGGGCCGGGCGCATGGGGGCGTGACGGGGACTGCCCTCAAGGACGACCGTCGCTCGGGGGGGCGTCCCTTGACGGAGCCGGACCAGGCGTGATTCGTCGACCGGGCGGGGGTTTCAGTGGATCGGGTGGCGGAGGGGGTGGGATTTGAACCCACGGTGACTTGCGCCACAACGGTTTTCGAGACCGTCCGATTCGGCCGCTCTCGCACCCCTCCTCGGTTCCTTACGGCCGTGAGCGTACACCGGCGAAGAAGGCCGAGAGGAGGGCTTTGGCCTCATCGGCCCGCACCCCCGCCACCACGGCCGGCTCCCAGTTGAGGCGGGGGTCGGCGCACAGGTTGTAGAGGGACCCGGCAGCGCCGGCCTTGGGATCGGGGGTGGCGAAGACGACCCGGGCGAGGCGGGCGGCGACGGCGGCGCCGGCGCACATCGGGCAGGGCTCGAGGGTGACGACGAGCGTGCAGTCGGTCAGCCGCCACGATCCGAGCGCAGCCGCCGCGTCCTGGAGGGCCAGCACCTCGGCGTGGGCGGTGGGGTCGGCTGCCAGCTCGCGCTCGTTGTGGCGGCGGGCGAGAACGGTCCCGTCCGGCCCCACCACGACGGCCCCCACCGGCACGTCGCCGTGGACGGGGGCGGCGGCCGCCTCGGCGAGGGCCAGGCCCATGGCCTCGTGGTCGTCCACCAGCCGGATGCTGGCACGGGAAGCGGAGGGTGAGGGATTCGAACCCTCGGTGAGTCTCCCCACACACGCTTTCCAGGCGTGCCGATTCGGCCGCTCTCGCAACCCTCCTGGGCGCACCGCCGCCTCCGTGCGGTGGCCAGGTTGTCTGCGGCACAAGCGGCGATCCGCTGAGGGCTGCTGCGTTCCCGCCCTGACCCGGTTCACGGTGCCACCTTGCGCAGGACCCAGCCACCGCACGCAGGCGGCGAGGCGATCCAGGGGGTGGATGGTACACACCCGGCCGAGGGCAGAAGCTCGCCCAACGGCGCTTCCGGTCGGAGCGGCCCGCCAGAGCGGGAACCTAGGCTTCGGGTCCGCATGGCCGAGCCGACGTCGCTCTACCGCCGGTTCCGGCCGCAGCGCTTCGCCGAGATGCGCGGCCAGGACTTCGTGGTGTCGGCGCTGCGCAACGCCGTGCGCGACGGGCGGGAGGCGCACGCCTACCTGTTCAGCGGCCCGCGGGGGACCGGCAAGACCACGGCCGCCCGCATCCTGGCCAAGGCGCTGAACTGCACCGACCGGGCGCCCGACGGGGACTGCTGCGACCGGTGCGCCTCGTGCGTGGCCATCCGCGAGGGCGGCAGCCTGAACGTGGTCGAGCTCGACGCCGCCAGCAACCGGGGGATCGACCGGGTGCGCGAGATCATCGCCGGCACCGTGATCGGCTCGCCGGGGCAGAAGAAGGTCTACATCTTCGACGAGGTCCACCAGCTGACGCCCGAGGCCGGCACGGCGCTCCTCAAGACCCTCGAGGAGCCGCCGGAGCACGTGGTGTTCGTGCTGGCCACCACCGATCCGGAGAAGGTGGCCGTGCCGGTGCGCAGTCGCACCCAGCACTTCGAGTTCCGCCTGTACGACACCCAGGTGCTGACCGGCCTGGTCCACGACATCGTGGCGTCGGCAGGGATCGAGCTGGACGAGCGGGCGCTGGCTGCGGTGGTGCGCGACGGCCGGGGGTCGGCTCGCGACACGCTCAGCGTGCTGGAGCAGGTGGCCTCGGCCGGGGGGCTGCGCGACGAGGTGCCCGTGGTCGACGACCTGGTCGAGGCGCTCATCGCGCGCGACGCCGGCGCGGTGCTGGTCGCCGTGGCCGCCGGGATGCGAGCCGGTCGAGACCCTCGCCGGCTGGGGTCCGAGCTGGTCGAGCGGCTCCGCCTGTGCTTCCTCTCGGTGCTGGCCCCCGACCTGGTCGACTGCCTGGCCGACGAGCGCGAGCGGGTGGCCGACCAGGCCAAGCGACTGGGCCCGGCGGCGGCCACCCGGGCCATCGAGGTGGTGGGCGAGGCGCTCGTCGACCTGCGCGAGTCGGTCGACCCGCGGGTCACCCTCGAGGTGGCGCTGGTACGGGTGGCGCGCGCCGACCTCGACACCTCCCCCGCCGCGCTGGCCGAACGCCTCGCGCTCCTCGGGGGGGCCGCGCGCCGGCCGCAGCCCCCCGCCGCCGCGGCGGCTTCGGAGGCGGCGCCGCCGGTGGCGGAGCCGGACCCCGGCCGGCCGGCCGAGGGTGCCCCCGGGCCCGCCGCCGTGCGCCGCACCCTCGGGGCGCTCAAGGGCACGGCGGGCAGGCCGCCTCCGCCCGAGCGCACGCACCCGGCGCCGCCGCCTGCCTCGCCCGCAGCCGCTCAGGCGGGTGCCGATCCTCGCCGTCCCGCTGCCGCGCCCCCCCCGCGGCCCAGCCCCGGCAGCTCGACGGCGGCCGGCCGCCGGCCGCCCGCGTGCAGCCGTCCCCGGCCCCCGCGTCCCCGCCCGCGGCGGTGACCTCGGCGCCTCGGCAGCCGGCTGAGGCGCCGCCCGGCGGTGCCGCCGACCAGGCATCGGCGGGGGTGACCGCGGCACTGCTGCCCTCGGCCGGCGAGGTGGTGGCCGCCTGGGAGGCGGTGCTCGCCGAGGTGAAGCCGGCCGTGCGCAGCCGCTTCAGCTCGGCCCACGTGGTCGCCGTGGACACGGCGGTCGTGGTGGCCGTCGACAACGTCTACCTCCAAGCGGACTGCGAGGCCCGCCGCCGCGACGTCGAGGCGGCGCTGGCCCACCGCTTCGGCCGCGCCGTGCCCGTCCGCGTGGTCGTCGGCGCCGGCCCCGGCGCCGCACCCCGGCCCCCGGCGCCCACCGGCGATGAGGAGCACGTCGACCTGACCCAGCTCGTCGACGGCCCGCCGGCCGCTTTCGATCCCCATGAGCGCCTGCGCCAGGCGTTCCCCGGTGCAGAAGAGGTTCAGCAATGACCGTGCCCCCCGACGACAAGACGCCGATCACGCCCGAGGTGGTGCCCACCAGCGCAGCCACCGATCCGCTGGCCGATCCGGCGGCCGACCCCATGGCTGCCCTGCTCGGCGGCGGTGACCTGTCGAACCTGCTGCAGGCGGCCCAGGACATGCAGGCCGAGCTGGTGAACGCCCAGGCCCAGGCGGCCGAAACCGTCGTCGAGGGGGTGTCCGGCGGGGGAGCCGTACGCATCGAGGCCACCGCCGGCCTCGAGTTCCGGGCCGTGCACCTGCGCCCCGACGCCGTGGACCCCGACGACGTCGAGATGCTCGAAGACCTCGTCCTGGCCGCCCTGCGCGACGTCGTCACCCAGGCCAACCAGGTGCAGGTCGAGGCCCTGGGCGACCTCGGCGACCTCGGAGGCCTGGGCGGCATGCTGCCCGGCTCCTGATCGCCTCGCCTTGGAAGCCCTGAACATCGCACCCCGCTGCTGATGGCGGGGGTCTACGCCGCTCCCGTCCAGGACCTCATCGACGAGCTGGGCCGCCTGCCGGGGATCGGGCCGAAGTCGGCCCAGCGCATCGCCTTCCACCTCCTCAAGGTCACGGCCGACGACGCCGGCCGGCTGGCCGCCGCCATCACCACCGTCAAGGAGCGCATCCGGTTCTGCCGGCGCTGCTTCAACGTGACCGAGGACGAGGAGTGTGGCTACTGCGCCGACCCCCGCCGCGACCCGGCCCTGGTGTGCGTGGTCGAGGACCCGCGCGACATCGTCGCCGTCGAGCGCACCGGCGAGTACCGCGGCCGCTACCACGTGCTTGGCGGGGCCATCAACCCGCTGGAAGGAGTCGGCCCCGACCAGCTGCGGGTGAAGGAGCTGTACGCCCGCCTCGGCTCGGAGGGCATCGACGAGGTCATCCTGGCCACCAACCCCAACCTCGAGGGTGAGGCCACGGCCATGTACCTGTCGCGCCAGCTCAAGCCGCTGGGCGTGAAGGTCACGAGGCTGGCCAGCGGCCTGCCCGTCGGCGGCGACCTCGAGTACGCCGACGAGCTGACGCTGGGCCGGGCCCTGGAAGGCCGGCGGGAGCTGGAGTGATGCCGGCGGCTGCCGGCGCGGCCTAGCCGGTCGCGGCCGGGCGGGCGGCGATCCTGGCCTCCACGGCGTCGGCCAGCTCGGCGATGGCCCGCACGCTGGCCGCGCCGGGCGCCGAGTCGATCACGCAGGCCGCCTCCCGGTCGGCCCGGCGGACGGCCTCGTCGTCGGGGATCAGGCCCAGCAGGGCGCCTCCCCGCTCGGCGGCGAAGGTCTCGAAGCGGGCCCGGTCGGCCTCGCCGGCCCGGCTGGCGACGTAGCAGACGTCCGGGATGCCCAGCTCGACGGCGAGTTGGTGGGTCCGCTCGGCGGTCAGCAGGACCTTCGCCGTCGGCTGCAGCACGACGAGGAGAAGGTCGACGTGGCGGAGCGTGCCGCCGGCCCAGCTCAGGTGCTCGAGCCCGGCTTCCATGTCGGCCACCACGATCGTGTCCGGCATCTCGTCCTCGACCCGCTCGATGAAGTCACGAACCGTGACGTGCGAGCCGCCCGTTCAGCCGGCACCGGCCTGTTCGACCCGGGCCCCCAGCAGGACGATCACCCCGTCGGGAGCCGGGTAGCCGTACTCGGCGAGGAGGGCCTTGGCCGAGCGCTCGTCGGGCAGCGAACGTCCCGGCCGGGACTGGTCGAGGAAGGGCCGCAGCCGGGCGGCGCCGTCCTCACCGATGCCGATGTTGGCCCCGAGGTTCGGGTCCGAGTCGCAGTCGATGGCGACGACCGTCCGGCCCCGGCGGGCCAGCTCCCGGGCCAGCACGGCCGAGATCGTGGTCTTGCCGACGCCGCCCTTGCCCGAGATCCCCAGTCGCATGGCAACAGTCTGCCGGCGGCACTCCGTTCCCGGCACCACCGACGGCCGGTCACCGTCGAGCTCCACGGCCACAGCGCCCGCTCGCTGGCCGCCGAGATCGCGGGCTTCGGCTCCGGCGTGGAGGTCCTCGACCCTCCCGAGGTGCGGCAGGCGCTCGCCGCTGCGGGGCGTTCGCTGGTCGAGCTGTACGGCGACCCGGAGCCCCACGGGAACGGTGACCCGACTGCCGGCGCCGGGGCGGTCAGTCGAGGAACTGCTTACGGCGTCCGGGATCGGGCAGCCCGATGGGCCCATTCGAGGTGCTAGCCGGCCCGCAGGATGACGGCGTCACCCTGGCCGCCGCCGCCGCACAGGGCGGCGGTCCCGACCCCGCCTCCCCGAAGCTGGAGCTCGAGCGCCAGGGTGAGGGCGACGCGGGCGCCCGAGGCGCCGATGGGGTGGCCGAGGGCGACCGCACCACCGTTCACGTTGGTGACCTCGTCGGTGATGCCCAGGTCGTCCATCGAGGCCAAGGCGACGGCGGCGAAGGCCTCGTTCAGCTCGAACACGCCGAGGTCCTGCACGCCCAGCCCGACCTTGGCCAGGGCGGCCCGGATGGCCCGGCTGGGCTGGGTGAGCAGGCTGTTGTCGGGGCCGGCGACCATGCCGTACGCGACGACCTCGGCCAGCGGGGTGATCCCGCGGCGCTCAGCCTCGGCCCGGGACATGACGACGAGGGCGGCGGCCCCGTCGCTGATCTGGCTGGCGTTGCCGGCCGTGACCGTGCCCTCCCGGTCGAACGCGGGGCGCAGGCCGCCGAGCGAGGCGGCGGTCGTGCCCGGCCGGACCCCCTCGTCCTCACTGACGAGCAGCGGGTCGCCCTTGCGCTGGGGGACGGCCACCGGGGTGATCTCGGTGTCGAAGCGGCCGCTCTTCATGGCGGCGGCAGCCCGCTCGTGGCTCTTCGCGGCGAACTCGTCCTGGGCGGCCCGGCTGATCCCGGCGGCACCGGCGTGCCGGTCGGTGGACAGCCCCATCGAGACGTGGTCGAAGGCATCGGTGAGGCCGTCGTGCAGCATCGAGTCGACCAGCGCGGCGTCACCGAGCCGCAGCCCGGCGCGGGCACCGCCCAGGAGGTGGGGGGCGTTCGTCATCGACTCCTGGCCGCCGGCCACGACGATGGATGCGTCGCCGGCCTGGATCATCTGGTCGGCCTGGTACAGGGCGTTCAGGCCCGACAGGCAGACCTTGTCGACGGTGCAAGCCGGGACCGTCATCGGGATGCCGGCCTTGACCGCCGCCTGGCGGGCCGGGATCTGACCGGCGCCGGCCAGCAGGACCTGACCCAGCAAGACGTGCTCGACGTCGGCGGGCGCCACGCCCGCCCGTTCCAGCGCGGCCGCGATGGCGACCCCGCCGAGCTCGGCCCCGGAGAACCCGCCCAGCGCCCCGCTCAGCTTCCCGATCGGCGTCCGGGCCCCTGCGACGATGACAGAACCAGGCATGGCTCCATCGTACCGCCCGGGTTACCGAGCGGTAACGCTGCGGCCAGTCTGCGAAACGGCACTCGACCCTGCCGGCGCGGCAGCTCGGACCGTCTGCTGCATGCGGCAACGGGCGAGGGAATCAGACCGCCTCGGCGTCCCGGCGTGGTCGATCGCCGAGGTGGCGCAGATGTCGGGGGTCACCTCGCGCGCCCTCCGGCACTACGACGCCATCGGCCTGCTCGCGCCCGCCTTCTCGGGGTCGAACGGCTTCCGGTCGAGCTACGAGCAGATCGCCGCCGGCCTGGCCGAGTACCAGCGTGACGCGATGGCTGCGTACGCCACGCAGCGCCTGAGCTGACACGCCGACCCGGCGGGCTGGTGTGCCGGGGACATCCCGGCACCGTTGCGCCCGTTGTTCAACCGACGATGGCCTCGTCGATGCGGATCAGGACGTCGGGGCTGAGCAGCGGGATGACCTCGGCGGCCTTGAGGTTCTCGTGCACCTGCGAGACCCGGCTGGCGCCGGTGATGACGCTGGACACCCGGGGGTTGGCGGCGCACCAGGCGATGGCGAGCTGGGCCAGGGTGCAGCCCAGCTCGTCGCTCACGATTTTCAGCCGGCGCACCTTGGCGTTGGCGCCCTCGTCGACCAGCATCCGCTGCAGCCACTCGTAGCCGGGCAGCGCCCCCCGGCTGCCCTCGGGCACGCCGTCCAGGTACTTGCCGGTGAGCAGGCCGCTGGCCAGCGGGCTCCAGGTGGTCAGCCCGATGCCCTCGTCCTCGTAGAGGCGGAGGTACTCGTGCTCGACCCGCGTGCGCTCGAGCAGGTGGTACTGGGGCTGTTCCACCACGGGCTTGCGGAGGTGGTGGCGATCGGCCACCGCGCAGGCGGCCCGGATCTCGTCGGCGCTCCACTCCGAGGTGCCCCAGTAGAGGGCGGCGCCGCGGTCGACGATGTCGCTCATCGCCCAGACCGTCTCCTCGATCGGCGTCTCCGGGTCGGGGCGGTGGCAGTAGAGGAGGTCGACGAACTCCAGCCCGAAACGTTCCAGCGACCTCTCGATGGCGTGCAGCAGGTACTTGCGGTTCAGCGTGTTGCGGGTGTTCGGGCCGGGGTCGATGCCCCAGAACAGCTTGGTGGACACGGTGTAGGAGTGGCGGGGCCAGCCCAGCTCGCGGATGGCCTGGCCCATGATGCGCTCCGACTCGCCGCCGGCGTACGCCTCGGCGTTGTCGAAGAACGTGATGCCGCCGTCGTAGGCGGCCTGCATGCACTCGGCCGCCCCACCGCCCTCGAGCTGGGGCCCGAAGGTCACCCACGAGCCGAACGACAGCACGCTCACCTTCAGGCCCGACCGGCCCAGCCGACGGTGCTCCATCTTCTCGTCCATCGCCGGGACCCTACGACCGCCCGGCCGTTAGCGATCACGCTGCCTGGCAGGCTGGGGCGGTGGTCCCGCCCGACACCGGCCTCCCCGTCGAGGCCACGCTCCCTGCCCTGCGGGAGGCCCTGGGCCAGCCGGGGCTGGCGGTGCTCCAGGCGCCGCCAGGGGCCGGCAAGACGACGGTCGTGCCCCTGCGCCTGCTGCACGAGCCGTGGCTCGACGGCCGCCGGGTCGTCGTCCTGGAGCCCCGCCGCCTGGCCACCCGGGCCGCGGCCCGACGCATGGCGTCGCTGCTGGGCGAGGAGGTCGGCGGCACCGTCGGCTTCACCACCCGGGACGAGCGGCGGGTGTCGGGGGCGACACGTGTCGAGGTGGTCACCGAGGGGGTGTTGACCCGCCGGCTCCAGCACGACCCGGACCTGCCCGGCACCGGCCTGGTGGTGTTCGACGAGCACCACGAGCGCAACCTGCAGGGCGACCTGGGCCTGGCCCTCGCCCTCGACGTGCGCGACACCCTCCGGTCCGACCTCCGGCTGCTCGTGATGTCCGCCACGCTCGACGGGCAGCGGGTGGCCCGGCTGCTGGGCGGCGAGGCAGCACCGGCGCCGGTCATCGCCAGCGAGGGGCGCGCCCACCCGGTCGAGGTGCGATGGCTGCCCAGGCCGGCCAGCGCCCGGGCGGCCAAGGTGGGCGAGCGCCTGGAGCCGGCGGTGGCCGCGGCCGTCCAGCAGGCGCTGCGCGAGGTTCCGGCCGGCGACGTGCTGGTCTTCCTGCCGGGCGCCGGCGAGATCCGCCGGGTCGAGGGGCTCCTCGGCGGCCTCGGCCCGGACGTCGACGTCCGCCCGCTCTACGGGGCCTTGTCCAACGCCGACCAGGACGCCGCCCTGCAACCGTCGGCGGCCGGCCGGCGCAAGGTGGTGCTGGCCACCGACATCGCCGAGACCAGCCTGACGGTCGAGGGCGTGCAGGTCGTCGTCGACGGCGGGCAGGCTCGCGTGCCCCGCTACGACCCCCGCACCGGCATGACGGCCCTGCAGACGGTGGCCATCTCCAAGGCGTCGGCCGAGCAGCGGGCCGGACGGGCCGGCCGCACCGGGCCGGGCGTGGCCTACCGGCTGTGGTCGAAGGTCGACCACGCGGCCCGCCGGCCGTTCGCCGCTCCCGAGATGTCCCAGGTCGACCTGGCGCCGCTGGTGCTCGAGCTGGCCTCGTGGGGTGACACCACCGGCGCCTCGCTGCGCTGGCTCGACCCGCCGCCGGGCCGCCCGGTCGAGGAGGGCCGCCAGCTGCTGGTCCTCCTCGGGGCCCTGGACGCCGAGGGGCGACCCACCGACCTCGGCCGGCGCATGGCCGACCTGCCCCTCCACCCCCGCCTGGCCCGGATGGTCGTGGCCGCGGCCGAGCGGGGACGGGGCTACGACGCCTGCGTGCTGGCCGCCCTGCTCGAGGAGCGAGACGTGCTGCGGGGCCACCCCAACGAGATCCCGGTCGACGTGGCCGAGCGGGTCACCCTCCTCGGCGAGTCGAGCGCCCGCCACCCGCTGGCCGACGGGCGTGCCCTGCGCGGGGCCCGGGACCGGGCTCGAGACCTGGCCCGCCGAGCCCGGGTCGAGGAGGCTCGCGTCGACCCGCACCTGTGCGGCGCGGTCCTGGCCCTCGCCTACCCGGAGCGGGTGGCGCAGGCCCGCGGCGGCGGCCGCTTCCGCCTCCGGGGCGGCCAGGGCGCGTGGGTCCCCTCGCACGACCCCCTGTCGACCGAGACGTTCCTCGTGGCGGCCTCGGTCGACGCGGGGGCGAAGGCTGACGGCCGCATCAGGGTGGCGGCGGCGCTGGCGCCCGACGACCTCCCGCTGGGCGAGGTCGAGGAGGCCACCAGCCTCACCTGGGACAAGGCCAGGGATGACCTGGTGGCCCGGGTCACCCGGCGCCTCGGCGCCCTCGACCTGGGCACCTACGACGCCCGGCCGGCCCCGGGGCCCGCCACCACGGCGGCTCTGGTGCAGCGGGTCAAGGCCAGCCGGCTCGCCGCCCTTCGCTGGAGCGACGCCGCCCGCTCGCTGCAGGCCCGCGTCGGCTTCCTCCGCCGCCACCAGGACGGGGACTGGCCCGACCTGTCCGACCGGGCCCTCCTCGGCGACCTCGACGGGTGGCTCAGCCCTCTCCTGGCCGGCGCCACCGGCCGGGCCGACCTCGACGCCGTCGACGTGACCAGGGCGCTGCGGGGCCGGCTGTCCTGGGAGCAGGCCCGCGGCCTCGACCGGCTGGCCCCCACCGTCCTGGTCCTGCCGTCGGGGCGGACCACGGCGATCGACTACGGCACCGACCCGCCGTCGGTGGCCGCCCGGGTGCAGCAGCTGTTCGGGGTCACCGAGCACCCGACCGTCGGTGGCGTCCCCATCGCCCTCCACCTCCTGTCGCCGGCCGACCGGCCCGTGCAGGTCACCAGCGACCTCCCCGGGTTCTGGGCCGGCAGCTGGCGCGACGTGCGCAAGGCCATGGCCGGCCGCTACCCGAAGCACGCCTGGCCCGAAGACCCCCACGCTCCCGCGGGCTGAGCCGAGGACGCCTCGATGACCGACCGGGGAGCGGCGATCGAGAAGCGGCGCCCGCCACCACCCGCCTGACCGCCGCCGCCTCGTTGGCGCGCCCGCCTCGACCGTCGACGGGCCCGCCGGAGGGCTCAATAGGGTGGCTGCCGTGAGCGACGACACCCGACCTTCCCTGTTCCTCCTCCGCCACGGGGCCACCGAGTGGAGCGAGTCGGGCCAGCACACCGGGGTGACCGACCTGCCGCTGCTCCCGGAGGGCGAGGACGAGGCTCGGGCGCTGGCCCCCCTGCTGGCCGACCGGTCGTTCGCCCTGGTGCTGTCGAGCCCCATGTCGCGGGCGATGCGCACCGCCGAGCTGGCCGGGCTCACCGACCTTCAGCCGGAACCTGACCTGGTCGAATGGAACTACGGAGAGGTCGAGGGCCGGACGACGGCGGAGATGCGAGAGGACCAGGGCGACTGGACGGTGTTCTCCGGCAAGATCCCGGGCGGCGAGACGGCGGCCCAGGTGGGCGAGCGGGTCGACCGGGTCATCGCCCGGGCTCGGGCCGCCGGCGGCGACGTCCTCGTGTCGGGTCATGGCCACTGCCTGCGCATCCTGGCCGCCCGGTGGATCGACCTCGACCCCCGAGCCGGCCGCCTGTTCCACCTGGCCAGCGGGACGCTGTCCGAGCTCTCCTGGGAGCGCGAGCAACCGGTCATCAAGACCTGGGGGCTCCAGGGGCGGCCGTCGTAGCCATGTCCTTCGCCGCCACCGCCGGGCGCTTGTGGGAGGGCGACATCCTCCCCGCGCTGCACGACTACATCGCCATCCCCAACCTCAGCCCGGCCTTCGAGCCCGACTGGGCAGGCAAGGGCCACATGGCCGACGCCGTCGAGCTGGTCCGGTCGTGGTGCGCGGCCCGGCCCATCGAGGGCCTGACCGTCGAGGTCCACGAGCTGGAGGGGCGCACGCCCGTGGTGGTCGTCGACGTGCCGGCCGCCGGGGCAGCGGCAGGTGCCGACCCCGGCGACACCGTGCTCCTGTACGGCCACCTCGACAAGCAGCCGCCCATGGCTGGGTGGCTCGAGGGGCTGGGCCCCTGGACCCCGGTGCGCCGGGACGAGCGGCTCTACGGCCGCGGCGGCGCCGACGACGGGTACGCCGCCTTCGCCTCGCTGGCCGCCATCGAAGCAGTGCGGGCCGAGGGTGCGAGCCATGCCCGCTGCGTGCTGGTCATCGAGGCCAGCGAGGAGTCGGGCAGCCCCGACCTGCCGGCGCACGTCGACGCGCTCGACGGCCGTCTGGGCTCGCCGTCGCTGGTGGTGTGCCTCGACTCGGGGTGCGCCACCTTCGACCGGCTGTGGGCCACCACCTCGCTGCGGGGCCTGGCCGGCGTCACCCTCACCGTCCGGGTGCTGGACGAGGGGGTGCACTCGGGCTACGCCGGCGGGGTCGTGCCCTCGTCGTTCCGCCTGCTCCGCCAGCTGCTCGACCGGGTCGAGGACGCCGCCACCGGCGTGCTGCTGCTCCCCGAGCTGCACGTCGACATCCCGCCCGACCGGGTGGCCCAGCTGACGGCCACCGCCACCGAGCTGGGCGGCCCGGGCGCCAGCTTCCCGCTGGTGCCGGGCCTGGTGCCCTCGCACGCCGACGACCCCGCAGCCGGGCTGCTCGCCCGCACGTGGCGGCCGGCGCTGGCCTACATCGGGGCCGACGGGCTGCCGCCCACCGGCCTGGCCGGCAACGTGCTGCGGCCGTCGACCACCCTGGGCCTGTCCTTCCGCCTGCCGCCGACAGCCGACCCGGACGCCGCCACCGCGGCCATCGAGCGGGTGCTGACGGCCGACCCGCCCCAGGGCGCCGAGGTGACGGTCGAGCGCGACCACGCCGCCGCCGGGTGGGCCGCCCCCTCCTTCGCGCCCTGGCTGGCGCAGGCTCTCGACAAGGCGTCGCAGGCGGCATGGGGTCGGTCGTCGGCCACCATCGGCGAGGGCGGCTCGATCCCGTTCATGGCCATGCTCGGCGAGCGCTTCCCCGACGCCCAGTTCGTCGTCACCGGCGTCCTCGGCCCGGGCACCAACGCCCACGGCCCGAACGAGTACCTCCACGTCCCCTACGCCACGGCGCTGACGGGCGCCGTCGCCCACATCCTCACCGCCCACGCCGGCCGCTGACACGGGCCACGGGCCTGGCCCGAAGTCCGGGTCGGGCAGAACACGAACCCGCTGTCCAGGACCGAGGGGCACGACGAGATCCTGGCAGGAGCAGCGGGGCCTAGAATCGGGAGCGGAGTGCCGGGAAGCCTGGTCGGCGAGCCAGTTCGTCGACCCCGGAGACCCTTCATGACCGTCGCTTCTGATCGCTCGAACTGGCTGGGGAGCGATCGCTTCCTGGCCCGGTCGCTGGCACGCCCCATCAGCCGGTTCCTGCACGTCGAGGCGTCGAGCGGCATCCTGCTGCTCGTCGCGGCCGTGGTGGCGCTGGTGTGGGCCAACTCGCCGTGGTCGGCTTCCTACCGGGACCTGTGGACGACCGAGCTGACCATCGGCGTCGGCGGCCTCGACCTGACCGAGGATCTCCGCCACTGGGTGAACGACGGGCTGATGACCCTGTTCTTCTTCGTCATCGGGCTGGAGATCAAGCAGGAGCTGACCAACGGCCAGCTCACCTCGGCCAAGGAGGCGGCCATCCCAGCAGCCGGTGCCCTCGGCGGGATGGCGGTGCCGGCTCTGCTCTACCTGGCGCTGACCCTCGGCGGCGACGGGGCCGCCGGGTGGGGCATCCCGATGGCCACCGACGTGGCCTTCGCCCTGGGCGTCCTCGCCCTGCTGGCCCGCTTCGTGCCCGCCGAGCTCAAGGTGCTCCTCCTGGGACTGGCCATCGTGGACGACGTCGGGGCCATCGTCGTCATCGCGCTCTTCTACTCGGACGGTCTTGCCGGCTCCTGGCTCGCGGCAGCAGCCGCCGGCCTGCTGGTGGTCGTCCTCCTCCGCCAGGTCGGCGTTCGCTTCCTGCCCGTCTACGTCGTCCTCGGCGCCGGCATCTGGCTGGCCACGTTCGAGTCGGGGGTTCACGCCACGCTCGCCGGGGTGGCGCTGGGGCTCCTCACGCCGGCGCGGCCCTTCCTGCCCGACGTCGACGCCGACCGGGTCGCCGACGAGCTCTCCGCCGACCGCCATGTCACCGCGGCGGAGGTGCGGGACATCTCGTTCCGGATCAGGGAGTCCATCCCGATGACCGAGCGCCTGCAAGACCTCCTGCACCCGTGGACGAGCTACCTCGTCGTCCCCGTCTTCGCGTTGGCCAACGCCGGGGTGGTGGTGTCCGGAAACACCCTGGCCAACGCCGCCAGCTCACCCGTCACCCTCGGGGTCGTGCTCGGGCTGGTGGTCGGCAAGGTGGTCGGGGTGGCCGGCGCCATCGCCCTGGCGACGCGACTCGGCATCGCCCGGCTTCCGGGTTCGGTCACCAACCGCCACATCCTGGGCATGGCCGCTCTCGCCGGCATCGGCTTCACCGTGTCGATCTTCATCACCGGCCTCGCCTTCGAGGACCCGCTCCTGACCGATCAGGCCAAGATCGGCGTCCTCGCTGCCTCGGCCATCGCCGCCGCTGTCGGCGCCCTCATCCTCACCCTCGGCCGTGCCGATGCTGCGGACGTTGACGCCTGACTGCACCGCCAGGGGCCGCGCGCGCTGGCCGGGGCCGATCGGGCAGGGTCAGGCCGCGGGCGTGTGGGACCGCGTGCGGGCGGCGTGGAGGCCGGGGGGTTCACCCATCAGGGCGCCGAGGCCGCGCACCAGGGCACGGCAAGCCGCGACCTCGACGGTCGACGGGGGCCGCACGCCCCACAGCCGTTGCGCCCACGGGGGGAGGCAGGCGACGGCTCCGGTGAAGAGCACCCGGTACGCGGGCACCACCGCCGGGACCAGGCGCACCTCGTCCAGGAACCTCCACGCGGCCCGGGCCTGCTCGCCCACCGCCAGCTGGCTCCGGTGGCGTCCGAGGGCCGCATCGAGCTCGGCCCACGAGCGCGGCGGCTCCAGGTCGCCGAGCTCCACTGCGACCCGGGCCACCTCGGCGACGTAGCGGTCCAGCTCGGCGTCGGTCATCGGGTCGGCGCCGTAGCGGCGGTGGGCGGCGGCGAAGGCCGCGTACTCGGCCACGTGGATCCAGTCGAGCAGCTCCGGCTCGTCGGCCGAGTAGGGGCGGCCGTCCGGTGCGGTGCCGACCACCTTCCTGTGCACCCGTCGCACCGTGGCGCAGGCCCGC
Organism: Acidimicrobiales bacterium; assembly: GCA_030448245.1. GTDB lineage: Bacteria > Actinomycetota > Acidimicrobiia > Acidimicrobiales > JAUJNH01 > JAUJNH01. The sequence goes on along the minus strand of JAUJNH010000002.1, from coordinate 93,789 downwards.
TCGGCCTCGGCCGCCGTGCCGTAGGCGGTGGCGCCGATGAAGGCCGACGTTCGGCGCAGGCGGCCGAGCGGGTCGTCTCGGAAGTCGCTGTGGTCGGCCACGCCGGCCAGGGCGCGGGGGTGGAGGGCCTGGAGCATCAGGGCCGCGATCCCGCCGACGAACATGCAGGTGTCACCGTGCACCCGCCAGGTGGTGCTGGCGGGGCCGAACCAGCCGGCCTCACCCGTGGACCTGACCTTGGGTGCAGGGCCGTGGGTCCGCTCGCCGCGGAACAGCCTGGCCATCCCGCCCTTCACGGCCCGCTGCGCCAACGGGGCGGCAGCTCGCCCGGCGAGGCCGGCCGCGAGACCGACGGCCGCCTCGGCCGAGCTGGGCGTCGGCGGGGTCCACGGCGGGCGGGAAGCCACGGAGCAACGGTACCGACGGTGCGCCGGCAAGACCTAGCAGCCGCGGCAACCGGACGCACGGTGACAAAAACGTTTCTGTCCTCACGTTGCGTCGCCGTCGGGTTACCGTGCCGACATGACGAAGCCGGGGTCGTGTCCGACGAAGAGCTGACCGCCGCACGCCCGGGCGAGCCGCAGTCGGCGACGGCCGAAGGGAGCGACGCGCCGGCTGCCGGCACCAACGGGCGCCGAGCGAGCGCAGCCACGCCGCTCGTCGAGCTCGACGGCGTGACGTCCTCCTTCGGCCCCGTCCGGGTGCTGCACGACATCAACCTGGTCATCAACCACGGTGAGGTGGTGGTCCTCCTCGGTCCCTCCGGCTCCGGCAAGTCCACGCTGATCCGCTGCATCAACGGCCTGCAACCCGTCGACGGCGGGAGGGTCCTGGTCGACGGGAAGCCGCTGCCCCGAGAGGGCAAGGCGCTCGCCCGCCACCGCGCCGACGTCGGCATGGTCTTCCAGTCGTTCAACCTGTTCGCCCACAAGACCATCCTCGAGAACTGCACGCTGGGTCCCGCCAAGGTCCGAGGCCTCTCCAAAGCCGAGGCCTCGACGCGGGCCCGAGCCCTGCTCGAGCGGGTCGGCATCGGCGACAAGGCCGACCGCTACCCGGCAGAGCTGTCCGGCGGCCAGCAGCAGCGGGCCGCCATCGCCCGGGCCCTCGCCATGCAGCCCAAGGTGATGCTCTTCGACGAGCCCACCTCGGCTCTGGACCCCGAGATGATCAGCGAGGTCCTCGACGTCATGATCGGCCTGGCCGAGGAAGGCACCACCATGGTGGTCGTGACCCACGAGATGGGCTTCGCCCGCAAGGCGGCGCAGCGGGTCGTGTTCCTGGAGGCGGGCCGCGTGGTCGAGGAGGCGGCCCCCGACCAGTTCTTCTCCAACCCGCGCACCGAGCGGGCCCAGAGCTTCCTGTCCAAGATCCTGAGCCACTGATGTCCACCACGAACAAGAGGAGAACCATGCACAAGAAGATGCTGTTGGCCCTGCTGAGCGTCACCATGCTCATCGCCGGCTGCGGAAGCGACGACACCTCGGAGGGCGGCACCGGCGCCACCGCGGGCGGAGGGAGCTCGACGCCGTCCACCTTCGCGGCCGGCACGACCATGGACGCCCTCCAGAAGAAGGGCAAGATCATCATCGGCACCAAGTTCGACCAGCCCCTGTTCGGCCTGAAGGGGCTGTCGGGCCAGCCCGAGGGCTTCGACGTCGAGATCGCGAAGCTCGTGGCCACCGCCATCTTCGGCAGCAACCTGAGCGGCAAGACCGAGTTCGTCGAGACGCCGTCGGCCGTGCGCGAGCAGTCGATCATCGACGGCAAGGTCGACCTCGTGGCGGCCACCTACACGATCAACGACACCCGCAAGCAGAAGGTGGCTTTCGCCGGCCCGTACTACATCGCCGGTCAGTCGATCCTGGTGAAGAAGGACAACACCGCCATCACCGACCTGTCCAGCCTGAGCGGGAAGAAGGTCTGCACGGTGCTCGGGTCGACGCCGCTCAAGACCCTCCAGGAGCGCGCGCCCACCGCCGACTTGTCGATCCTGTTCGACACCTACTCCAAGTGCGTCGAGGCCCTGAAGGACGGCCGGGTCGAAGCGGTCAGCACCGACAACGTCATCCTGCTCGGCTTCCTCAAGGACAGCCCGGGCCAGTTCAAGCTGGTCGGTGAGACGTTCACCCAGGAGCCGTACGGCATCGGCGTGAAGAAGGACGACACCGCGTTCCGGAACTTCGTGAACGACGTGCTGGACAAGGCCTACCGGGATGGCACCTGGGCCAAGATTTTCGAGAAGGAGGTCGGCAAGCCGACCGAGATCCCGACGCCGACGCCGCCCCCGGTCAACCGGTACTAGCCGCCGCCCTCGGTGGGGGTCGTCTTCGACAACTTCGACCTGTTCGGCCGGGGGCTCCGCACCACGGCGTCCCTGGCCGTCCTCTCCTACCTGGTCGCCTTTGTCCTGGGGACGTTCGTCGCCGGCCTGCGCGTCAGTCCCATCCCGCCGCTGCGCTGGGTGGGGACGGTCTGGACCGAGGCGCTGCGGAACATCCCGCTGACCGTGCTGTTCTTCGTGTTCTTCTTCGGGTTCACCAAGATCGGCATCAGCTACTTCCCCTTCACGTCCTCGGTGATCGTCCTCGGGTGCTACACGAGCGCCTTTGTCGCCGAGACCGTGCGCAGCGGCATCAACAGCGTTGCGGCTGGCCAGGCCGAGGCGGCGCGCGCCCTCGGCCTGACCTTCCCCCAGGTCCTCGGCACGATCGTGCTGCCGCAGGCCCTGCGGACGGTGGTGGCGCCGCTCGGTTCGCTGTTCATCGCCCTCACGAAGAACACCTCGATCGCCTACACGGTCGCCGTGGTCGAGCTCGCTCGGGTCTTCAACGACCTCGCCAACCAGACCGGTGAGGCGATCCCGCTCTTCGCCGGCGTGGCGGCCGCCTACCTGATCCTGACCCTGTCCTCGTCGGCGGCCATCGGGGTCATCGAGCGGAAGGTGGCGATCCGCCGATGAGCGGGACCATCACCGCCTTCGCCGACCCGCTCGGTCCTCGGGGCAAGGTGCGGGTGGCCATCGCCACGGCCGTTGGCGGCGCTCTGGTCGCCTGGGTGCTGTACGTGGCCTACCGCCGCTTCGAGGCCAACGGGCAGCTCGAGAAGGAGCTGTGGACCGACCTCTTCAGCGGTGAGGCGTTGCGCTTCTTCTGGGGCGGCCTCAAGATCACCCTCCAGCTCGCGGCGGTGGGCCTGCTGCTGGCGGTGGCCGTCGGGGTCGTCCTCGCCTTCGCCCGCCTCTCGAAGCGGGCCCCGGTGCGGTTCGTGGCCACCACCTGGTTGCAGTTCTTCCGCGGGGTCCCCCTGGTCGTGCTGATCCTGTTCTTCTACATCGGCCTCGACTTCAAGCCGTTCCGCGCCGTGGTCGCCGGCCTCGTCCTCTACAACTCGGCCGTGCTCGCCGAGATCTTCCGGGCCGGGATCCTGTCGCTCGACCGGGGCCAGTCCGAGGCCGCCCTGGCCGTGGGGATGACCGACGGGCAGGCCATGCGCCTCGTGGTGTTCCCGCAGGCGGTGCGCCGCATGATCCCGGCGCTGGTCAGCCAGCTCGTGGTGCTGCTGAAGGACACCAGCCTGGGGGTGGCCATCGGACTGGAGGAGCTGCTCCGCCGCTCCTTCCTCGCCGGGCAGTTCCTGAAGAACCCGCTGCAGGCCCTCATCTTCGGGGCCGCCATCTACATGGTCGTCAACCTGCTGCTGTCGGCCTCGGCCCGGTGGATCGAGCGGCGGCAGGGCCAGGGCAAGGCCAAGAAGACGGCCCCGGGCGACCCGGTCCGGGTGGGCGGGATCGAGGACCTCAGCGTCGCCTGAGCGCTACGCCCCTCACGGGTCGATCAGCTGGAGGGCGCTGTCGGCGGCGCCAGCGATCACGAGGCGACCGGTGGCTGGATCAACGCCCACGTCGTTGGGCTGGCGGAGCGTGGGCCAGGACCGGTCGGCCTTTGGCGTGCGGCCGTCGAGGCGGAAGGCCTGCACCCGGTTGGTGGCCGTGAGCGTGACGTAGGCGACGCGGCGAACGCTGTCGATGGCCAGGCCGTACGGGGCTCCCTCGGCGGCAACCTTGGCCACCTGCCGAGGCCCGTCGGGGCCGACCTCGAAGACCAACAGCGCGTCGCCCTGGGTGTCGGTCACGTAGAAGCGGCCGTCAGGTCCCGCCCGAACGTGGGTGGGGCCGACACCGCATCGGGTCCGTCCGGTGGACGTCCCGTCGGGGCGGTACGCCTCGATCTCCCGCCCCCGCACGCCGACGGCCACGACGACCGAGCCGTCGAGGGCGGCGGCCACCCCACCGGGCATGACGGGCGCCGGCAGCTGGGCCACCCGGCGGTCCCCTTCGACCACCGACACCCGGTCGGCCAGCTCGTCACCGACGAAGATGCGACCACCGGCGGCCGCGGCATCATGGGGCTGGCGGCCGACGCCGACGTCCCCGACGAGGTCTCCGCCGGGCAGCACCACCTGGTAGAGCCGGTCGGTGCCCTCGGCGGGCACCAGGACCGGTCCGCCGGGACGGGCCAGCTGGAGGTGGCGAGGCGAGCCGGCGAACGGGCGGCGGGTGCGTTCGACGCCGGTGTCGACGTCGACCAGGGCCAGGCCGTCCGGGTTCCTGACGCCAGCCGCGATGGTTCGGGTGGGTCCGTCGACCACCAGCCCTTCGGGCTGGCCGGCAAGCGGCACCACGCGTCCGGCCGGCGCCTCGGTGACCGCCGGCGACACGGCCGGCTCGGGGACGTCGGTTCGGGCAGGGGCCGGGCCCGACGAGCAGGCGGCGGTCAGGAGCAGCCAGGCCACCGCCGTGCTGGCTCCGAGACATCGCGAGCCCGTTCGCCGGCTCGAGCTGGGCATCGTCGGAGCCTGCGCCGCCCGTGACCCTCAGCCGGACGTCGAGCCGCTGGTGGCCGACCGTTCGGCCACGGCCTTCTCGACCAGGACCAGGGCGTCGCCCACCGTCTTCATGTCCTCGGGAGCCACGTCGGGGAGGCGGATACCAAAGGCGTCGTCGAGGATCAGGGAGATCTCGGTCAAGGCCAGCGAGTCGGCGTGGAGCTCGTCCCAGGTCCGCTCCGGCCGCACCTCGCTGGGCTCGATGCCCAGGATCTCGGCGACGGTCTCGGCGAACGCTCGCCGGAGCTCCTCGGGGTCTCGGGGTTCGGGCACGGCGGGAACCTACCGGCGACGGGTGGGCTAGGTGGATTCGGGGGCGGGGGCCCAGCGCCGCCGCCGGGTGTCCCAGGCACCAGACGTGCCCAGCGCCCGCAGCTCGAACTTGCGAACCCTGGTGGTGGGCGTCTTCGGCAGCTCGAGGTGGGCTCGCAGCCACCGGGGCACCAGGTAGGGGGGCAGGGCCTGGCCCAGGAACGAAGCCACCTCGGCCAGGTCCAGCTCGATGCCCTCGGGCGCCACCACGCACAGCAGCACCTCCTCCTCGACGCCGTCGTCGGCGGGCACGCCGATCGCCGCCGCCTCGACCACCCAAGGGTGGGCGAGGGCGGCCTCTTCGATGAAGGACGGCGCGATCATCTCCCCGGCCCGGCGGATGGCGTCGCGATGGCGGCCGACGAAGGACAGGTCGCCGTCGTCGGTCCAGGCCATCAGATCACCGGTGCGGTACCAGCCGTCCTCGGTGAAGGACTCGCGGGTGGGAGCGGCGAGGCCCTCCTCGCCCAGGTAGCCGTCGAACATGACGTGCGGCCCGACGGGCTTGAGCCACAGCTCGCCCGGCCGCTCGGGCCCGAGCGGCTGGCCAGCCTCGTCGGCGATCCGGCCCTCGCACCGGGCGCTGGGCGTGCCAATCGTGCCGGGCCGCTGGGGCAGGCCCCTGCTCGGCCAGGTGTAGCAGGACGCCACCTCGGTCTGGCCCCAGGTCTCCATGATCTGGACGTCGAAGCGCTCCTCGATCTCGTGCCACCGGTCGGTCGGGGCGGCACCCCCCAGGATCTGGCGCACCGGGTTGTCCGAGTCCGACGGGTGGGGCGGGCGCCGGGCCAGCGCCGACAGGATCGTCCCGACATAGGTGAACATCACCGCGTCGGCCTCGCGGAGGCGGCGCCAGAACGAGAGCAGCGAGAAGCCCGAGTCGACGGTCAGCCGGCCGCCCCGCCACAGCGTGGCCAGGAGGGTTCCCTGGCAGGTGACGTGGAAGAGCGGGAGGCACGTGTAGATCCCTTCCCCCCGGGTGATCGGCATGAGCTCGTCGCCGTAGCACCGACCCCACAGCGCCTCGCAGCTGCGACTCCAGACAGCCCCCTTCGGCACTCCCGTGGTGCCCGAGGTGTACATCAGCTTGGTGGGCGCCCCGGGATCGTCGACCAGCGCGGGTGGAGGGGTGCTGCTGGCCTGGTCGAGGAGGTCCTCGAGGCGGGGCGGCCCGCCGCCGGGGCCACCGACCACCACCACGTCGCGCAGATCCGGCACGCCGGCCCGCACCGCCTCGACGTCGGCGGCCAGGGCGTCCTGCACGAGGATGATGCGGCTGCGGGAGTGGGCCATGACCTGGCGGAGCGGCTCGCCGGTCAGCAGCGCGTTCAACGGCAGGTAGACGGCGCCGATCTTCGAGCACCCGAACCAGGCGGCGACCATGGCCCAGCCGTTGACGGCCCGAACCATCACGATGTCACCGGCGCCGTAGCCGAGGCCTCCCAGGACCGAGGCGACCCGGTTGGCCAGCTCGTCGGTCTCGGCGTAGCTGAGGGTGGCGTCGGGCAGGGTGAGGAACGGCCGGCCCCCCAGCTCACGGGCCCTTAGCTCGAGCATGCCCCGCAGGGAGGAGGGCGGGGGCGCCGAGGCCGGCGACGACGGTTCACCCATGGCGGGCGGGGACCGTAGTGTCGGTCGTCGTGCCTGGCGACACCACCCCGGTCGACCTCACCGGCATCGTCCTGCTTGACGCCGCCGGTGGGCCGGCGGTCGACCTGGGCTCCGGGCCGCCAAAGGCGGTGCTCACCGTCATCCGCCACCGCCACTGAATCCCCTGCCAGGAGCACCTGGTCCGGGTGCAGGAGCGGGGTGGCGAGATGGGCGAGCTCGGCTTCGCCCTGATCGCCGTCGGCTTCTCGCCACCCGACGCCCTGGCCGGGCTGGCCGGCCACATCGGGTGGACGGGCCCGTTCTGCAGCGACCAGGACCGTGCCCTCTACGACCGTCTGGGCCTGGGTCGCGCCGGTGTGTCGAAGCTCCTCACCTCAGGCACCCGCGCCGTCTACGCCGCCGCCCTCAAGCGGGGAGCGGCGGTCGAGCGACCCGTCGAGGACATGCGCCAGCTCGGCGGTGATGCCGTGGTCGTGGCCGGGGTGGCTCGGGTGACGTTCCGGCCGGCCAGCCCCGACGACCGCCCCGAGGTCGACGAGATCGTCGCCGCCGCCCGCTCCCTCGCCTGAGCCGGTCAGGCACCGCCCCGCGCCGCGAGCGGGCCCCCGGCGTCGGCGAGCGGGCCGGGCGCCTCCCGGCCGCCGTGGCGCCGGCGCCACGCCAGCAGCCACGACGCCACCACCACCAACGCCACCGCGGCCCTGACGACGCCGGTCAGCGAGCCGGGGTAGACCACCCCCTCGACGTAGCGGTCGATGAACCCCTCGTCGATGCGGGGCCCGCCGGCCCGAAGGGTGGCCCAGCGCTCGAGGGCGGTCAGCGGGCACGGCTGGCCAACGGTCACGATCCCCGCGCTCCAGGCCACGGCAGCGACGTGCAGCCACAGCAGCCGCCGCCAGCGCAGGGCGGCGAACCCCCCGACGACGAGGAAGACCAGGAACCCGACGTGGAGGGCCACGGCGAGGTCGGCCAGGACTCGGTAGCCCATGGCCCGAGGCTAGGCCGGCGGGGTCGGCTACCGGCCTACCCTGCCGGGGATGGGACTGGACCTCGCGCCCCTCCTGGCCGACGAGTCCCTCACCGGCGCCGCCTGGTGCCGAGCGCACACCGACCTCGTCGACCGGTGGCTGGTCGAGCTGCTGGCGGCAACCGCGCCGGGGGGGGAGGGTGTCGCCCTGGTGGCCGTCGGGGGCTACGGGCGCTCCGAGCTGTGCCCCCGCAGCGACGTCGACGTTCTGCTCCTCCACGAGCGGGGCTTCGAGGTCGGCGAGGTGGCCGAGGCCGTCTGGTACCCCATCTGGGACCAGGGCCTGCAGCTGGGCCACGGCGTCTCCACCGTGCGCCAGGCGCTGGCGCTGGCCGCCAAGGACCTCGAGTCGGCCACGTCCATCCTCAGCGCCCGCCACATCGCCGGTGACCACCGGCTGACCACCGAGCTGGCCACCAAGGCGCTCGAGCAGTGGCACGAGCGGGCCCGACGGTGGCTGCCCGAGCTGGCCACCAACGTCGAGCAGCGCCACGAGCGGGTGGGCGAGGTCGCCTTCCGCCTGGAGCCCGACCTGAAGGAGGGCCGGGGCGGGCTGCGCGACGTGCACTCGCTGCGGTGGGCCGAGCAGGCCCGAGAGGTCCTCCTCCCCCACGACCACAGCAGCCTGGCCGGCTCGTACGACGTCCTGCTCGACGCCCGCGTCGAGCTGCACCGCCTCACCGGCCGGCCGGGCAACGTGCTGCTGATGCAGGAGCAGGACGCCCTGGCCCGTGCCCTGGGCGACGCCGACGCCGATCGCCTGATGACCCGCGTCGCAGCGGCGGCACGGACCATCAGCTGGACGAGCGACGACGCCTGGCGCCGCATCGGCTCGGCGCTGCAAGGGCCGGTCGGGCGGTCAGGCGGCCGGCCCCACCCGCTGGGAGCCAGCATCGCCCTCGTCGACGGCGAGGTCGTCGTCACCGCCGACGCGGAACCAGCCGACGACGCCTGCCTGCCCCTGCGGGCGGCGGCGGCCGCCGCGGCCCGGGGCACCGTGATCGAGCGACGCTCCCTCGAGCGGCTGGCCCAGCTGGCGCCCCCACTCCCCGATCCGTGGCCCGCCGAGGCTCGCACGCTGCTGGCCAGGCTGCTCGCCACCGGCCGCCCGGCCGTCGCAGTCGTCGAGGCCCTCGACCAGCGCGACCTCTGGGTGAAGGTGCTGCCGGAGTGGGCACCCGTCCGCTCCCGCCCCCAGCGCAACGCCTACCACCGCTTCACCGTCGACCGGCACCTCCTCGAGGCGGCCGCCAATGCAGCCGACCTGCAGCACCAGGTCGACCGTCCCGACCTGCTGGTGGTCGGCGCCCTCCTCCACGACCTCGGCAAGGGCCGCCCCGGCGACCACACCGAGGTCGGCATGGTGCTGGCCCACGACCTGGCCAGCAGGATGGGCTTCCCACCGGAGGACGTTGCCGACCTGGTGGCGATGGTCGAGCACCACCTCCTCCTGCCCACGGTGGCCACCCGGCGCGACCTGGCCGAGCCGCGGACCATCGAGCAGGTGGCCGAGGCGGTGGGCACGACCAGGCGGCTGCAGCTGCTCGCCGCCCTGACCATGGCCGACTCGCTGGCCACCGGCGCATCGGCGTGGGGTCCGTGGAAGGCCGGCCTGGTGGACCAGCTCGTCGAGCGCACCCGCCGCCTCCTCGACGGGGATCTGGGCGATGCCGGCGGTGACGACGCCGAGGAGCGGGGGGGCAGGTCGGCGCAGGCCGCCGAGGCCGTGCGGCAGCGGGGGGGCCGGCGGTTCGAGGTGGCGGGGGACAGCCTGACGGTCGTGGCCGAGGACCGGCCCGGCCTGTTCAGCCGGGTCGCCGGGGTGCTGGCCCTCCACGGCCTCGAGGTGCTGGCCGCCGCCACCGACCCCAGCGAGCCGGGCTGGGCCTCCAGCACCTTCCGGGTGGTCGACCCGCGCCGCGACCAGCCGCCGTGGGACCGGGTCACAGCCGATCTCGACCGGGTCCTCGACAGCCGCCTCGCCCTGCAGGCCCGGTTGGCCGAGCGCCGCCGCACCTACGACCGGCCCGACCCGCTGCCGGCGCCCGCCCCCGCCACCGTCACCTTCCACGACGACGCCTCCTCGCTGTCGACCGTGATCGACGTCCACGCCCCCGACGGCCTCGGGGTCCTCTACCGCATCACGTGCGCCCTCGCCGAGCTCGACCTCGACATCCGGTCGGCCCGGGCTCAGACCCTCGGTGGCACGGTCGTCGACGCCTTCTACGTCCAGACCCGCGGCGGCGAGAAGGTGGTCGACCGCGACCTCAGGGCCGAGATCGAGCTGGCCATCCTGGACAGCCTCAAGAGCTGAGGCCCACCTCGACGTTCGGCGGACGGAGAGGCCGGGTACGGGCCTCCGTCACGCCCACCAAGGGAGTCGGAATGCAAGAGCTGCCCGCCGAGGCCGTCGAGAGGCTCGCTCGCGTGGCCCGGCTGCTCAGCACCCAGCGGACGCTCCCGGCCAAGCTCGAGACCATCGTCGCCATCGTCAAGCGGACGATCCCGGCCTGCGACTCGGCTGGCGTCTGCCTGCTCATCGAAGGTGACCCGATGTCGGTCGGGGTCACCGACCGCCTGACCGTGGAGGTCGACCTCGTCCAGTACGAGACCGGCGAGGGTCCCTGTCTGGCCGCCATCGCCGAGTCTCAGGTCATCCGGATCGACGTGATCGAGCGGGACACCCGCTTCAAGCGCTTCGCCCCGGGTGCCCTGGCCCAGGAGATCAACAGCGTGCTGTCGATGCCACTCGCCGCGCACGGCCGCAGCGTCGGTGCGCTCGACCTGTACTCGCACCAGGTCAATGCCTTCGACGCGCACACCGAGGAGGCGTTGCGGCCGCTGGCCGAGGCCGCGAGCGAAGCCATCAGCAGGTCGCCGCTGTACGCCTACTCCCTGGACATGGTCGACGGGCTGGTCGAGAACCTCGAGAGCCGAGCACTGATCGCCCAGGCATCAGGTGTGATCATGGCCAACGAACGCTGCACCAGCGATGCGGCACTGGATCGGCTGCGCGGCCTGGCGCTGGCCGAGGGCACGTCGATGCGCGCCGTGGCCGAGCGAGTCATCGGCGCCCTGCCCGCCGGGGTGCCCTCCGCCGAGCAGCGGCGCAGCATCGGGGACGAAGTCCGGTAGCGGCGGGCGCTCCCGCGACGACCCGGGTGCCGGCTCCTAGCATCCTCGCGAATGGCGATCCGGCGGCGTGAAGACCAGTGACCTCGTTCCCCTACCAGGCGGGTGCGCCCGCCGCCGACCCCAGCCGGGCGGTGGGCCTCCGGCTCGCCGCCTGGCTCGTCGACCTCCTCCTCTACCTGCTGGTGTGGTTCCTGACGTTCCTCCCCCTGGCCGAGCGGGCCGACGATCCGGCCTCCGGCTTCGGGGAGGGGTTCTGCACCCGCCTCGGTGAGACCAGCTCGTTCAACGAGTGCTTCAACCTGAACGGCACGGCCTGGTACACCACGGGCGGCCGGACCCTGGCCCACCTGGCGCTCCTGCTGGCGTGGTTCCTGGGGATCCACGTCCTCCTCCAGGGGCTGACGGGCGGCAGCCTCGGCAAGCTGCTGACCGGTGTGCGGGTCGTCCGTGAGGACGGCAGCCCGCCGGGCGTGGGGCGTGCCCTCGTGCGCAGCCTCTTCTGGGCGGTCGACGGCCTCCCCTGCTGCGGCCCCATCGTCGGGCTCATCACGATGCTGTCCACCCGCCGCAAGCAGCGGGTCGGCGACCTGGTCGCCAAGACCTTCGTCGTCCGGGCCGCCGAACGTGACCGCCCGGTGACGCCGGCCGAGCCGTCCGCGCCCGCCGGCTACCCGCCGTACCCCGGCTACCCACCGGCCGGGTCTCCACCCGCGCCGCCGGGCCCACCGCCACCCGGGTACCCGCCGAACCCCGGCTACCCGCCCCAACCCGGGTACCCGCCGCCGAACCCGGGCTCCCCGCCCCAACCGGGCTACCCGCCGTCGCCCGGCCCGCCCCAGCCGGGCTACCCGCCGTCGCCCGGCCGGCCCCAACCGGGCTACCCGCCGTCGCCCGGCCCGCCGCCGAACCCGGGCTACCCGCCGGGCTGAACGGCCCGCCGCCCCTCGATCGTGCGGCGCATCCCCCGCCGGACGGCGTCGATGAGCGCCGGGCGCAGCTCGGCCGCCGGGATGATCGAGTGGACCGACCCCACGGCCAGGGCCCGCTCGACGCTGTGGATGGCGTCGAACTCGTCGCCCACCTCGCCCAGCTTCTCGAGGCGGACCGTCGCCGTCAGGTCGACCAGCTGGGTGCGCAGGTCGGCCCGCTCGTCCTCGCTTGCCTCGGTGATCCGGCTCTCGAGCTCGACGATGCGGGGATCGGCCCGCACCCGGGCCGTCACCTGGCTGCCGAAGACCACGGCCGCGGCCGCCGACCCGCCGATCACGGAGGCGAAGGAGCCCTCGACCGCCAGCACCTCCATGCTGTCGGACAGCGTGGCCGAGAACACCACAAAGGCGCCGCCGTGGTAGCGCGACACCACGCACAGCACGATCGGGCCGTCGAAGTTCACCACGGCCCGGCCGATCTCGGCCCCGTACTCGAGCTGGAGGCGGCGCAGCGACTCGGGCGACCCGTCGAAGCCGGACAGGTTGGCCAGGATCACGACGGGCCGGTTGCCGCTGGCCCCGTTCAGGGCGCGGGCCACCTTCTTCGACGACAGCGGGAACAGCGTGCCGGCCGACCAGGCGTCGGGGCCGTCGGCCGCGATGGGCCCGTGGCGGGGCAGCGGGCGGGACTCCACCCCCAGCAGGGTGACGGGGTGGCCGCCGAGGTGAGCATCGAACACGACGGCGGTCTCGGCGTCCCGCATGGCCGCCCACCGCTCGAGGGGCTGGTGGTCGGCGTCGATCACCGCCCGCATCAGCGTGCGGATGTCGAAGGGCTTCTTTCGGTCGGGGTTGACCTCGGTCGAGAAGATGTCACCCACGGTGGAGAAGGGCACGCCTTCCGCCTGGTGCGGCGCGCCCCGGACGTCACGGTCGTCGGGGTCGGTGGTGGCCGCCGGCCGCGGGAACCGCTCGCCCGGGGCGACGTAGGCGTGCTCGTAGTGGTCGAACAGGATCTCACACGCCCCCGCCACGTCGGGCGCCCAGTACTGGGCCTGGCCGTTCGGCCCCATGATCCGCTCGTAGCCGCCGAGTCCCAGGTTGTCCTCGGCCGAGACCCCGCCGGCGTAGTCGAGCGCCTGCTTGCCGGTGAGGACCATGGCGCTGTCGGGGGTCATGACGAGGATCCCGCGGGTGTGCATCAGCATCGTGGCCTCGGCGTTCCAGTAGGGCTGGGCCCCGACGTTGATGCCGGTCACCACCACGTTCACCTCGCCGCCCCGCTGGGTGTGCTCGACCAGGCGGCGCAGCACCCGCCCGACCCAGTCGAGGTTCTCGCTGCCGCTGTCCATCGAGATCTTCGCCCCGGCCGACAGGGCGAACCACTCGACCGGGACCTCGAGGGCCGCGGCCAGGTCGAGGGCGGCGAGCAGGCGGCGGCACTCGGCCTCGGCGATCGACCCGAGAGCCCTGGTGGGGTCGCCCAGCACCGCCACCCGCGTCATGCCCTCGGGGTGGCGCACCGTCGGGGTCCGCACCACGCCCACCACCACGCCCGCCTGGTTGCCGCCCGGCGGCCGGCGCACCGGCACGAGCCGCCCCTCGGCGTCGAGGTCGTGCTCGGTGAACGAGCCGTCGGCCCCGGCCAGCATCGTCACCAGCTCGTAGGGGTACGGCGCCCCCCGCCGCTGGGCCTCGATGACCTTGCGGGTGTACTCGTCCAGCGGCTGCATCGGGGCGGTCGGCGGGTCGTCGACGAGCACGCTGAGCCCGGTGCCCGCCTGCTTGCCCAGCCGCACCACCAGCTCGCGCACGCCGCCCTCGTCCGGGACCCGGCAGTGCACGAGGATCTGGTCGAGGCCGAGCCCTTCGGTGCTGGGCGCCAGCCGCCGGGCCACCGCCAGCAGCTCCTCGATCGGCGTCTCGACCACCGGTGAGACGTCGAGCTGCACCCGGTTCCACGCCAGCCGGTGGCCCGAGGGGTGGATGGCTCGGGCCAGGCGGAGGCTGTCGAGGCAGGCGGCCAGCACCTGCTCCAGCTCGGGCAGCGACGTCACCGTACCGGCCGCGTCGCGCACCGGAGTGAGGTCGCGCACCTCGGCGATCGCCACCAGGCGCTCGTCGGTCGGGTTGTCCCGGGCCACGCAGTCGAACAGGTACACGTCGGGTCCGGAGGGGAGCCTGGTCAGCTCGAAGCTCTCCAGCCGCCAGAGGCGCAGCCTCCTGGCGATCATCGGGTGGAGGCCCCGCACCACGGGGTCCTCGGCGAAGCCGGACGTGGTGCGGTGGAAGGTGAGGTGCTGCGCCGGCTCGCTCCCGTCGCCGGCATGCACAACGGCGACGGCCACCCGTCCCACCGCCGGCGGGAACCCGGTGGCATCCACTGCCACTGCCAGGTCGGCGGCCAGCTCGGCGTCGCCGGTCGACGGTCCGCGGCGGGTGAGGTAGAGGTCGACCACCACGGTGTCGGCTGGCCCCCACTGGCCCAGTGGGCTCTCCCGGAGCAGCGAGCCGGATGCCTTGGCGCAGGCCGCGGCCACCTCGTCGAGTCCGCTCATCTCGCCGCGGCCGGCGACGACGAACACCTGCCTGCTCCGGTGATCGTACGCTGCGGTGACGAGCGAGTGGCCGTCCACCTGGACCGACCGGAGGTCGTGGAGGTCGCGGATCTTGTAGTACCGGCGGGTCAGCACCTCGAGCATCGGGTCCGAGGCGCCCCCGTCGCCGATGCCCTCGGCCAGCAACGGGAGCAGCGGCTGGGGCGTGGCCACGAGCTGGGTCAGGATGGCCTCGCGCCCGGGAAGGGCCAGCTCGGCCAGCTCGGCCAGCTGGCGGCGGGCGGTCGCCAGGGCCTCGGCCCGGGCCTGGTCGATCAGGGGCTGGTCGAAGCACCGGTAGCGGATGCTGCGGGACAGGTTGCCCACCACCGGGAAGCGCCGTTGGCTGGCCACGATGAGCCGGTCGAGGGTGTCCCGCAGCTCGGTCGGAGCGTCCGGAGGCAGGTCCTCGGCCCGGCCGGCCAGGCCCTCGAGCAGGCCCAGGACCATCGGGACGTGCGACGGCGCCCGCTCGTGGGCCAGGACGATCGAGTGGAGGGCGTCGTGCAGCTCGGGCGTGCGGTCCAGGCTGCTCACGCCGTAGTGACCGAGGGCCCGCAGGAGGGCGGCGCGGAACTGCTCGGGCAGCCCCTCGCGGTCCACGTCGAGGGAGCGCAGGTAGGTGCGGAAGTGCTCGCGGTGGCTCCTCGACGCGTCCGCGCCCTCGCTGTCCTCCTCGCGCCGGTGGCGGGTCAAGGCGCAGAGGTCGGCGAAGGTGGCGAGGACGGCGAGCTCGGCCCCGAGGAGCTCGACCCGGTCCTCGGGGTGGCGGCGGGCGTCCTCGAGGTAGCGGCCGAGGACCTGGCGGGCCTCGTCAGCGGTCAGGTCGAACCCGGCCAGAAACGAGCCGAGCGTGTGGAGGTCGTCGAGGCGGCGGGCCCGTGGGTCGTCCTCGGCGGGCGTGCTGACCTCGTCGAAGCGCAGGCGGGTGCCACCAGCTGCTGCGGCCTGGGCCCCCTCCTCGGCCACGGGCTCCAGTCGCACCAGGGGAGCCCCGGCCTGCACCTGGGCGTTGGTCGACACGAGGACGTCGCGGACCCGGCCGGCCACGGGCGCGGTGATGGCCACCTCCATCTTCATGCTCTCGACGATGAGGAGCCGCGCCCCGGCCTCGACGAGGTCGTCCGGGCCCACCAGCACGGCGGCCACCACCGCACCGGCCGGCGCCCGCACCAGGCCACCGTCGTCGCCGGCGAGGCGGTAGGCCCGTCCGTCGACCTCGACGACGTGGTCCGTGCCCGACGTCGAGGACACGATCCGGTGGGTCCGGCCGCCCATGGTGAGCCGACTGCGGAACCGGCCCAGCCGCTCGGACACCACGTCGACCACGTGGCCGTCCACCTCCAAGCGGTACCAGCCGTGCGGCCCGGCCCGGGCCACCCGCACCGAGTAGGGCTGGCCGCCGTGGACCAGATCGACGACCCGGCCCACGTCGCGGCTGGCCTGCGGGCGCCCCCGGCTGGCCGAGGCCAGGAAGCGGGCCCGCTCGAGGGCGGCCTCGGCCTCGTCGGCGCTGATGGCGGCGGCCACCAGGGCGGCCCGTGCCGTCGGCGCATCCTCGGTGGCCAGCACCGCGCCGTCAGCCGTGCGCCGGTCGAGCCATCCCGTGTCGAGCTGGCCGCTGACGACCTCGGGGGCGGCCAGGAGGTCGAGCAGGAACGACTTGTTGGTGAGCCCACCTCGCACCACCACCGCCATGTCGAGCAGGGCGCGGGCCAGCCGCGCCCGGGCCTCGTCGCGGTCCTGGCCCCAGGCCAGCACCTTCGCCACCATCGAGTCGTAGAGCGGCGAGATGACGTCGCCCTCGGCCACCCCGGTGTCGATGCGGATGCCGGGGCCGGTGGGCAGGTCGAACAGCTCGATGGTGCCGGGGGAGGGCGCGAAGCCCCGGTCGGGGTCCTCGGCGTTCAGCCGGGCTTCGAGGGCGTGGCCGTGCGAGCCCGGCGGCTCGCCGGTGAGCCGGCCGCCCCGGGCCACGTGGATCTGGAGCTTGACCAGGTCGAGCCCGGTCGTCATCTCGGTGACGGTGTGCTCGACCTGGAGCCGGGTGTTGACCTCGAGGAACGAGAAGGTGCGCTCCTCGGGCTGGTACAGGAACTCGACCGTGCCCGCCCCCTGGTAGCCGGCCAGCTCGCACAGCCGGGCTGACGACGCCTTGAGCGCGTCCTCCTGCTCGGCCGTCAGCACCGTCGAGTGCGACTCCTCGATGACCTTCTGGTTGCGGCGCTGGATGCTGCAGTCGCGCACCCCGAGGGCCCAGACGGTGCCGTGCCGGTCACCGATGACCTGCACCTCGACGTGGCGGGCGTCGCTGACCCGGCGCTCCAGAAACACGGCCGGGTCGCCGAACGACCGCCCGGCCTCGCCCCGGGCGCTCTCGAACGCGGCCTCCAGGTCGGCCTCGGCGCCCACGTGGCGGATCCCGCGACCCCCGCCCCCCGCCGTGGCCTTGACCATGAGCGGGTAGCCGATGGCCGCGCCGTGGCGCAGAGCGTCCTCGACCGTCTCCACCGGCCCGTCGCTCCACGGCGCCACCGGGACGCCGGCCTCCTCGGCCAGGCGCTTGGCCGCGATCTTGTCGCCCAGCCGGCGCATCACCGCGCCCGAGGGCCCCAGGAACGTGATCCCCAGACGCTCGCACCGCTCGGCGAAGCCGGCGTCCTCGGCCACGAATCCCCAGCCCGGCCACACCGCGTCGGCCCGGCCCCGCAGCAGGGCCCGCTCGAGGAGCTCGTGGTCGAGGTAGGGGCTGGCCGCGCCCCCGACCGGGCCGGCCAGGTCGTCGAGGCACACCGCCTCGTCGGCCTCGCGCACGAAGCGGGCGCGGCGCTCGGCTGCGGTGTGCAGGGCGATCACGGTCAGCCGGATGCCGTGCTGGCGGTCGAAATCCCGTGCCGCGTGGATGAACCGGGTGGCAGGCTCACCGCGGTTGACCACGGCGATCCGTCGGAACTCCCTCTCCGTCATGTCCCTCCACTTTGACCCATCCGGCTGGGCGGATCCGCAGGCGACTGGCGCCGGCGCGGCCGGCCAGCCGGCGGCGCGGCCGTAGGGTTCGACGCGTGCCCGAGCTCGACTTCGCCGACTACCAGCGGCTGGCGGCGCGCACCGGCGGGGCCGTCGAGGTCAACCACCCGATCGTCTACCCCACCCTCGGCCTCACGAACGAGGCCGGCGAGGTGGCCGGCAAGGTCAAGAAGATCTTCCGCGACCGGGCGGGCGTCGTCACCGACGACGACCGGGCCGCGCTCACCGACGAGCTGGGTGACGTCCTGTGGTACCTGGCCGAGCTGTGCACCCAGCTGGGCATCCGGCTCGAGGACGTCGCCGCCGCCAACATCGCCAAGCTCGCCGACCGGGCCCGCCGCGGCACGCTGCACGGCGACGGTGACCACCGCTGACGCCATGGGCACGATCGAGCCGGGCAACGAGATCGACGACACCGAGGAGATCGACGACGGCGACACCGTCTGGCGGTTCGACCGCTCCTTCCTCACCTCGCACTGGACGTGCATCTGGGGACGGGGCTGCCTCGGCATCCTCGACGAGCCGGCCGAGCACCTGGGGCAGGGGTGCTGCTCGGTGGGAGCCGAGCTCGGCAGCCAGGACGAGGCGAGGCTGCTGAGCGCCCTGGCCGCCTGCCTCGAGCCCCAGCGCTTCGAGCACCACGCCGAAGCCATCGACGGCGGGATCTTCCGCGACGAGGAGCGCAACGCCACCCGCGTGGTCGACGGCGCCTGCATCTTCCTCAACCGTCCGGGCTTCGCCGGCGGGCCGGGCTGCGCCCTGCACCTGGCCGCCGTCGACGCCGGCGAGCCACCGCGCCACTGGAAGCCCTCGGTGTGCGGGCAGCTGCCGCTGAAGGTCGACTGGCAGGAGCGTCCCGACGGGACCGAGGTGGCCACCGTCAGGCGCTGGACCCGGGACGACTGGGGTGACGAGGGCGAGACGATGGCCTGGTGCTGCACCGAGGGCGACCGGGCCTACGTGGGCGAGCGCCCCGTCATCGAGTCGCTGGGCGACGAGCTCGAGGCGCTGGTTGGCACCCCGGTGCACGTCGAGCTGCGCCGCCGGCTCACCTCGCCCGAAGCGGACGTTTCGCTTCCTCGCGAACGAGCGGTACAGTCGCCTCCGCACGCGGCTGACCGGATGGCGGCCGCCAAGGGAGACGACTGACATGAAGGTTGCCGTGGTGGGCAAGGGCGGTTCGGGCAAGACCACGACGTCGGCGATCGTGGCCCGCACGCTGGGCCGCCGCGGCCTGCCCGTGGTCGCACTCGACTGCGACAGCAACCCCAACCTCGGGATCTCGCTCGGCGTCGGCGACGACGAGACCGAGCGGCTGCTGTCCATGCGCCAGAGCCTCGACGAGGGCAACGAGGAGCACGCTCCCGGCTGGAACGAGCTCATCGACCGGTTCGGCTCGGACGCCCCCGACAACGTGCGCCTGGCCGTGGTCTCGAGGATCGAGAACCCCGAACCAGGATGTGCGTGATGCGGGCTCTCCGCTGAGCAGTTGCTCAGCAGCGTCGAGTTCGGAGACACCATCGTCCTCGCCGACTGCGAGGCCGGGATCGGCACCCTGACCCGCCTGGGCGAGACGCCCGTCGACGTCGTGCTCGTGGTCGTCGAGCCCACCCCCAAGTCGCTCGAGGTGGGGGCCCGGGCCGCCACCCTGGCCAAGGAGCGGCGGATGGGCCACATCATCGTGGTGGCCAGCCGCATCCGCAGCGACGCCGACCTGGAAGCGATCCGGGCGGCGCTGCCGGGCCAGGAGATCGTGGTCGTGCCTGACGACCCGGCCATCGTCGCCGCCGACCGCGAGGGTCTGGCGCCGCTCGACACGGCCCCCGACTCGCCTGCCGTCCAGGCCCTCATGGGCGTGGCCGACCGGGTGATGGCCACCACCTCGGCCTAGCTCCGGCGCCGCCGGGGTCAGGGGAGGTGGGCGGCGGCGGCGGCCTGCACCGCCTCCACGATCGGCTCCCAGGCGGTCCCCGGGGTCCTGGTGACCGTCACGAAGCTGCCGGTCCCGAACAGCGACACCACACCCTCCGCGGCCAGCACGGCGGCGGCGAAGGGCGGTCCGGCCGCCTCGGCCTCGGCCGCCGACGAGACGTTGATCATCTCGGGCAGCGCGGCGTCCAGGTCGAACTTGAGGGCGTTCGGGTTCGGGCTGGCGCCCGGTGAGGGCGTGGCGGTGGCCATCCGCTGCAGCGTAGGGCCCCGGCTGGAGCGCATCCCGCCGCCGGCTGCGCTCGCCGGTCAGCCCGGGCGCCCGGCCAGGCCGGCGGCGGCCGACACCTCCTCGACGGCCACCCGCACGGCGTCGTTGATGGCCTCGAGCGTCGACAGGGCCGAGGCGTCGCCGCCGCCGAACCGCCAGTCGACGTAGAGCACCGTCGACTCCTGCTGCCGCTGCTCCTGCTGGCGCTGCAGCGTGATCGGGTCGTGGGCGACGCCGTTGATGAAGACCCCGCCGGTCAGCCCGACGATGCCGCCCTGGTTGGCGGGCGGCGCCGCCTTGGCCTCGGCCACCGGCGCCGGGGACGCCGGGACGGCCTCGCCCCCCGCGTCCGGCGGCTCGGTGGGCTCGGCGGGCTTCGGCTTGTCCCGGGTCTCCGGCACCAGGCGCTGCTGCGTCTCGTCGTTGAGCAGGTCGCGCAGACGGGCCAGGGCCGGCACCGAGAACGGCTGGTGCCGGGCGATGGTCTCGGCGATGTCGGGACGCTGCTCCCGCACGCCAGGCATGTTCTTGTCGACCGACGCCTCAAAGGCGTCGGCCTCGGCGGCGAAGGGGTAGTGGGTGTGGGCCCCGCCGGCACCCTGGGCGGCAACCACCTCGTGCGCCAGGTGGTCGAGGGCCGCCCGGTGGTTGCCCAGGAAAGCCTTGATCTTGCCCCGCAGCGTCGGCGAGGCCCGCTGCAGCTCCAGGTCGGCGCCGTACAGCGTCCCGATCGCCACCAGCTGCTTCTCAACCTCTTCGAGCACCACGCGCACCTGGTCCATCCGCCCAGCCTCCCACCTGCCGCGCCGCTTGCTGGCACTGGCGGGGTCGGGAGGCCCCGGCGGCTGGCCGCTCAGCCCGAGGCTCGGCCCAGGATGTGGGCGAGGATGGTCGAGTAGTCGTCGTCACCTCGGCCGGCGGCGATCGCCTCGACGAACCAGCCTCTGGCCGCCTCGGCCAGAGGGAGCGTCACGCCGGCCGCGGTGGCCGCCTCGGCCACCAGCGCGGCGTCCTTGCCGGCCAGGGCCAGCCCGAAGCGCAGCGGCGCCTCGCCGGCCTCGAGCGGCCCCCGCCGGCGCTCGGCCTGGGCGGCCAGCGGCGAGGCACCCAGCACCTCCCACGTCGCCTCTTGCGACAGGCCGAGGGCCTCGCCCAGGGCGAGCGCCTCGCCCAGGATCCCGAGCACGCCGAACAGCGTGGAGTTGGCGACCAGCTTGGCGGCCGAGCCGGCCCCGATCGGGCCGACGGGGACGATCCGGCCCAGCGACGACAGCACGTCAGTGGCCCGCTCCGGGTCGCCGCCCACGAACACCGACAGCGTCCCGCCCGTCGCCTCGGAGATGCTGCCCAGGACCGGGCAGTCGACCAGGTCGACCCCGGCAGGCATGCGCTCGGCGAGGGCGAGCACAGGAGCGGGGCCGACCGTCGCCATCTGCAGCAGCGCGCTCCCGGGCGCGGCACCGGCCAGCACGCCGTCCGAGCCCTCGGTGACCGCGGTCAGCGCCGCCGGGTCGGCGACCATGGTGATGGTGAGCTCGGCCCGGCTGGCCGCGACGGCGGCCGTCGGCGCCGCCACCGCCCCCTCGCCCACCGCCGCCTGGACCGGCCCTGGAGAGCGGTTCCACACCACGACGTCGTGGCCGGTGCTCAGCAGTCGGGAGGAGAAGGCGCGGCCCATCGCACCGAGACCGACCACCGCGACCGTGGACACCTGGCACATCCTCCCGTTCGGCGGCCGGAGCGGTTCAACCTACAGGGCTGCACCAGGATGGGGCGATGGAGAGCCAAGAGCTGCAGGTGCGCACCGGCGCTGACCTGGTGACCGACGTGACCGCACAGGTGGAACGTTTCTGCAGCGGGCGGGGCGACGGCATCGTCCACCTGTTCGTGCCCCACGCCACCGCCGGGGTGGCGCTGCTGGAGCTGGACTCGGGGAGCGAGGACGACCTCGCCGAGGTGCTGGGTCGCATCCTCCCGAGGGACGACCGCTACCGCCACCGGCACGGCTCGCCCGGCCACGGCGGCGACCACGTCCTCCCCGTGTTGGTCAGCCCGTCGCTGTCGATCCCCGTGCTCGGCGGCCGCCCGGCGCTCGGCACCTGGCAGTCGGTGGCACTGGTCGACCCCAACGGCGACAACCCCGACCGCCGGATCCGCCTCAGCTTCCTTGCCGGCTAGCGCGAGTCGGGCGGGCGCTGGAATGAGGGGTCGAGGCGCTACAGCGGGTCGCTCGGCGGCGGGAGGGTGGGGATGGAGTCGACCGATGCCTCGGGGTGCTGGAGCGCCCGGCGGGCCAGCACCTGCTGCGAGGTGGTGGTGCGCTCGCTGCGCGCACGGCTGAGGAGGTTCACCGTCCAGTCGAAGACCGTGGTGAAGCGGTTCTTGAACCCGATGATGTACACCAGGTGCACGCCCAGCCACACCAGCCAGGCGAATCGCCCGGCCAGGTTGAGCGGGCCGATGCGGGCCAGGGCGTAGAGCCGCGAGACGGCCGCCATGCTGCCCTTGTCGTGGTAGGCGAACGGCTGGCCCGCCGGACGGCCGGCGATGGTGCGGAGGATCTGGTCGGCGGCGTGGCGGCCGCCCTGGATGGCGACCTGGGCGATCCCCGGGAGGTCGTGGATCGCCGACATGTCGCCCACCACGAAGACCTCCGGGTGGCCGGGCAGGGTGAGGTCGGGCTCGACCAGCACGCGGTCGACGTTGTCGAGCCTGGCCCCCGACTGCGCCGCCAGCTGCTGGCCGAGGGGCGAGCCGGTGACGCCGGCGGCCCAGATCTTGCACAGGGACGGGATGCGCCGGCGGCCCGCGTCGTCCTCGACCTCCACCCCCGTGGCGTCGACGCCCACGACCTTGGCCCCCAGCTGCAGCTCGACGCCCATGCTGCGCAGCCGCTCGCCTGCCTTGCGCGAGAGCTTCTCGCCAAAGGCGCCCAGCACCGCTGGTGCGAAGTCGACGAGCACGATCCGGGCCTGGCTGGGGTCGATGCTGCGGTAGCCGCCCGGCAGGGTCCGCCGGGCCAGCTCGCTGATCTGGCCAGCCATCTCGACGCCCGTCGGGCCGGCGCCGACGATCACGAAGGTCAGGAACATCTCGGTCTCGGCGGGGTTCGGCGACGCCTCGGCCAGCTCGAACGCCCCGAAGATTCGGCCCCGCAGCTCGAGGGCGTCGTCGATCGTCTTCATGCCGGGGGCATGCTCGGCGTAGTGGTCGTTGCCGAAGTACGACTGGCCGACCCCGGCGGCCACGACGAGGCTGTCGTACGAGGACACCGTCTCGCGACCCCGCAGCACCGACGTGACCGTCTTGGCCGCCAGGTCCACCGTGGTGACGTCGCCTAGCAGGACGCGTGCGTTGGCCTGGCTGCGCAACACCTCGCGCGTGGCCGGCGCGATCTCGCCCTCCGACAGGATGCCGGTGGCCACCTGGTAGAGGAGCGGCTGGAAGAGGTGGTGGTTGGTTCGGGCGATGACGGTCACGTCGACCGGTGCGCCCTTCAGCGCCTTTGTCGCGAACAGCCCACCGAACCCGCTGCCGACCACCACGACGCGGTGGGGCCCGCTGCTGATGTCACCCATGTCCGCTCCTCTGGGCCGCAGCCCGATCCTGAACCGAGCGAGCCTACCGTTCGCCGCGGTTCGGGCCTCAGGAGTCGACGGCCTCCGCGGTCAGCCGGCGGCGGAGGATCTTGGCGGTGGTTGCGCCGATGGCGCCGCCCAGGAGGGCGCCGACCACGACGTCGCTCGGGTCGTGGCGCACCGCCCGCATCCGCGAGAGGGCCACACCCAGGGCGGCCGCACAGCCGGCACCGGCCCATTGACAGCGGAAGCCCATCTCCATAAAGTTGATCGACTCGATCAACTAAGTCAGGATCTGCGATGCCAGCCCTCCCCCGCCACCGTCACCTCGCCGCGCTGGTCGCGCTCGTCCTCATCCTCATCCTGGCGGCCTGCGGGCAGGACTCGGCCACCACCAGCGCCGACGGACCCACCACGCTGCGCCTGGGCTACTTCCCGAACCTCACCCACGCCACGCCGGTGGCCGGCATCGAGAAGGGCATCTACGCCGACAAGCTCGGGCCCGACAAGCTGGTCTTGCAGACCTTCAACGCCGGCCCGGCCGCCGTCGAGGCGCTCTTCGCCGAAGGCCTTGACGCCGCCTACCTCGGACCGAACCCGGCCATCAACGCCTTCTCCAAGTCGAACGGCGAAGCCGTCCGCATCATCTCGGGCGCCACCTCCGGCGGCGCCTTCCTGGTCGTGAAGCCGACCGTGGGGCAGCCGGCCGACCTGAAGGGCAAGAAGATTGCCAGCCCGCAGCTGGGAGGCACCCAGGACGTGGCGCTGCGGGTGTGGCTGGACGAGCACGGCCTGAAGCCCGATCGCCCCGGAGGTGCGACCGTCCTCCCCCAGGAGAACGCCCAGACGCTGGAGACGTTCAAGGCCGGGGACATCGACGGCGCCTGGGTGCCCGAGCCCTGGGCCACCCGCCTCGTGCAAGAGGGCGGCGGCACGGTCCTGGTCGACGAGAGGACCCGGTGGCCGGACGGCCGGTTCGTCACGACCCACCTCATCGTGCGCACGAAGTTCCTCAGGAAGCACCCAGCCACCGTCAAGCGCCTCCTCGAGGCCCAGGTGGCCGCGAACGACTTCGTCAACGCCGACGCCGCCGAGGCGCAGCGGCTGGCCAACCAGGGCATCGAGAGGATCACGGGCAAGAAGCTGTCCGATGCCGTGCTCACCGAGGCGTGGAGGAACCTCACGTTCACGAACGACCCGATTCCCTCGTCACTCACCAAGTCGGCCCGCGACGCAGCGCGCGTCGGCCTGCTCAAGAAGGTCGACCTTACGGGCATCTACGAGCTGTCGACGCTGGACGAGGTCCTCAAGGCGGCGGGGCAGCAGCCGGTGGCAGCCTCGTGAGCGTGACCGCCGAGGCGCGGCCGGTGACCGCCCCGGCCATCGTGATCGACGGCGTCTCGAAGCGCTACGCCACCGGGGCCGTGGCCCTCGAGGACGTCCACCTCGAGGTCCGTCGCGGTGAGTTCCTGGCCCTGGTCGGCGCGTCCGGCTGCGGCAAGAGCACCCTGCTGAACCTCGTCGCCGGACTCGACAGCCCGACCACCGGGCGGGTCTCCCTGCCCGGCGGACGGCCCACCCTGCTCTTCCAGGAGGCTGCGCTCCTCCCCTGGCAGACGGCAGCCGGCAACGTCGAGCTGGCGCTGCGGCTGCGGGGCGTCGGCCGGGCCGAGCGCAAGGAGAAGGCGGTGGAGCTGCTCGACCTCGTCCACCTGAGCGGGATGGGCGACCGGCGGCCTCACGAGCTGTCCGGCGGCATGCGCCAGCGGGTGGCGCTGGCCCGGGCACTGGCCCAGGAGCCCGACATCCTGCTGATGGACGAGCCGTTCGGCGCCCTCGACGCCATGACCCGCGACCTGCTCCACGACGAGCTCGAGCGCATCTGGTCGGAGACGGGCGTCACCATCCTGTTCGTCACCCACAACGTGCGCGAAGCCGCCCGGCTGGGCGACCGGATCGTGCTGCTCACCAGCCGGCCGGGTCGGGTGGCAGCCGAGTTCCCGGTCAACATCGACCGGCCCCGCCGCATCGAGTCGCCCCCGGTGTCCAAGCTCGCCGTCGAGGTCACCGCTGCCCTGCGCCAAGAGGTGGCGCGCCATGGCCGTTGACCAGCGCGAGCTGGACCGCCAGCTGTCGGGCCTCGACGCGCTCGAGGACGACCCCGCGGGTCGCGCGGGCCGCCTGGCCAGTCTGAGGAGCCGGATCTGGCCGAAGCTCGCGGCCCTGGTGCTGGCGGTGGGGGCCTGGCAGCTGGTCGTGGTCTCGGGGTGGCGGTCGACCTACGTCCTTCCGCCTCCGAGCACCGTGTTCAGCGAGGTGAGCCGCATCGCCGGCACCGGCGCCTTCTGGCAGGCGCTGGGGGTCACGGCCGGCCGGGCCGCCGTCGGCTACGCGGCGGCGATCGCCGTGGGCAGCGTGATCGGCGCCCTGGTGGCCACCATCAAGCCCCTGCGCACCGCCGTGGGCTCGCTGATCACGGGCCTGCAGACGATGCCGTCGATCGCCTGGTTCCCGCTCGCCGTCCTGCTCTTCAAGCCGTCGGAGGCAGCCATCATCTTCGTGGTGGTCCTGGGTGCGGCTCCCTCGATCGCCAACGGGCTCATCGGCGGCGTCGACAACGTTCCCCCGCTCCTCGTGCGGGCCGGACGGATGCTCGGCGCCCGGGGCCCCACGCTGTTCCGCCACGTGGTGCTGCCGGCGGCCCTGCCGTCGTGCCTGGGAGGGCTCAAGCAGGGGTGGGCGTTCGCCTGGCGCAGCCTCATGGCGGGCGAGCTCCTCCTGATCCTCCCCACCCGGCCGTCGATCGGCTCGCAGCTGGACTTCGCCCGAGACCTCTCGGACGCCCCCCTCCTGCTGGCCTACATGATCGTGGTGCTCGTCATCGGCATCGGCATCGACGGCGCCTTTGGCGCGGTCGACGGCCGGCTGCGGCGGCGCCGGGGCCTGGTGGACACCGCAACCTGAGGAGGCGGTCATGATGCTGGCGTGCACATCTCGGCCAAAGCGGAGTACGCCATGCGGGCGCTGCTCACCCTGGCGGCCGATCCCGACGGCGCCATGACCGCCGACCGGATGGCCGCCGCGCAGAACCTGCCCGTCAAGTTCCTCGAGAACATCCTGGTCGAGCTGCGCCGGGGCGGGCTGGTCGCCAGCCAGCGCGGCGCCGAGGGCGGCTACCGCCTCGCCCGGCCCGCGACCGAGATCACCGCCGCCGACGTCCTCCGACTGGTCGACGGGCCGCTGGCCGAGGTGCGGGGGGCCCGCCCGGAGGCGGCGGTCTACGAGGGCCCGGCCGCCCACCTCCAGGAGGTGTGGGTGGCGGCACGGGCCAGCCTCCGGGCGGTGCTGGAGGGGGTGACGCTCGCCGACATCGTCTCCGGCCGCTTCCCTCGACCCGTGGCCAAGCTGATCGCCGACCCCCACGCCTGGCAGGCCCGCTGACCGTCGACATCGGAACCGGAGGCGGTGACCACGTGCCGGCCTCGGCCGCCGGGCCGACCTGCAGCCGAAGGCCGCCGGCACGACGAACCTGCAGGTGATGGCCCGGGACGGCCGCACCGGGCGAGCTCGCAGGGAAGGCCAGCATCGAGGTCGTCGTCAGGAGCAGCGCCGACGCCGGAGCAGCTGGGAGGCAGGCACGACCGGGCCCGCGCAGCCGTAGCGCGCCGCCGCCGGATCTGCGCCATCCTGGTGGGCGTGCGAAGGACGGGCTGGCGGGGTTGGACCACCATGGGCGTCGCGGTCGTGCTGGTCGCTGGGTGCTCCGGTGGGCGCGGGGGCGGCCAGTCCGCCGCCGGCGGGAGGCCGGCGGGTTCGGAGGCCGAGCAGGTGCGGCCGGCGGCGCCCTCGGTGTCGTTCACGCCCCAACCCGGGCAGTCGGGCGTGGCCCTCGACACCCCGGTGCAGGTGGTGGCCTCCTCCGGCCGGCTGACCTCGGTCACCTTCACGGCCGGCCAGGGCAAGCCCCCGCTCCCGGGCCAGCTCGACCAGAGCGGCGCCCGGTGGCTGGCCACCGCCGGCCTGACGCCCAGCACCACCTACCAGCTGACGGCCCGGGTCACCGGCGCCGGCGGCTCCACCACCGAGGCGTCCTCGTCGTTCACCACGGCCGCCCCGTCGCAGAAGCTGGCCGCCCGGGTGTCGCCGCTGAACGGCAGCACCGTCGGCGTCGGCCATCCCATCGCCGTCTACCTCACCAAGCCGATCGCCGACCACGCGGCCGTCGAACGGCTCCTCACCGTCACCACCTCGCCGGCCGTCGCCGGGTCTTGGCGGTGGTTCTCCGACAGCGAGCTGCACTGGCGGCCCCAGCAGTACTGGCAGCCCGGCACCAAGGTCACCCTCGACGCCGCCCTGGCCGGGGTCGACTTCGGTGGCGGCACGTGGGGGACCGAGTCGCGCAACGTCTCGTTCACCATCGGTGACGCCCACATCAGCGTCATCGACGACGCCACCCACCAGATGACGGTGACCACGAACGGAAAGCTCGAGCGCACCATCCCGGTCTCGCTGGGCCGCGAGAAGTACCCCACGAAGAGCGGCGTCCACGTGGTGATGGACAAGGAGCGGACCACGGTCATGGACTCGGCCTCGTTCGGCGTCCCGGCCGGCTCGAGCGAGAGCTACCGCACCACCGTCCACTGGGCCACCCGCATCTCGAACTCCGGCGAGTTCGTCCACGCCGCCCCGTGGTCGGTGGGCGACCAGGGCCGCCGGAACGTGTCCCACGGCTGCGTGAACGTCTCGGTGGCCAACGCCACCTGGTTCTTCAACTACTCGCGCCTCGGTGACGTCGTCGAGATCAAGGGCACGCCGGTGCAGATCGCTCCCACCAACGGCTTCGGCGACTGGAACATCCCGTGGACGGAGTGGTCGCCGACGGCCACGGCGCCGGCGCCGGCCTGAGGCACGGCGCCGCTGCTCACAGCAGCTTGCGCTCGGTCGCCCACCGGGTCAGCTCGTGGCGGTTTGACAGCTGGAGCTTGCGCAGCACCGACGAGACGTGGGTCTCGATGGTCTTGACCGACAGGGACAGGCGCCGGGCCACCTCCTTGTAGGCGTAGCCCCGGGCGATCAGCCGTAGCACCTCTCGTTCCCGGGGAGTCAGCTGGTCGAGCTCGGGGTCGCCGCCGCCGCCGCCGGCACCCCCGCTGGCAAAGGCGTCGAGCACGAACCCGGCCAGCCGAGGCGAGAAGACGGCATCGCCGTCGGCGATGCGTCGGATGGCCTCGGCCAGCTCGGGTCCCGAGATCGTCTTCGTCACGTAGCCGCGGGCACCGGCCCGGATGGTGGCGATCACGTCCTCGGGGGCGTCCGACACCGACAGGGCCAGGAACCGGGTGTCGGGCCGGTCGCGGTGGACCCGCCGGATCACGGCCGCCCCGCCCCCGTCGGGCATGTGGACGTCGACCAGGACCACGTCGGGCCGGTGCACGTCGATGGCGGCGATGGCGCTGTCGACCGTGCCGGCGTCGGCCACCACGTCGACGCTCGGCCCGAGCTCGGTGCGCACCCCGGAGCGGAAGAGCTGGTGGTCGTCGACGAGCACCACCCGGAGCCGCCGCCGGTCGGTCGTGGGCTCGGCGCTCATGGCCCGGGGACGGTGAGCTCGACCTCGGTGCCCTCACCCACCGACGAACGCACCTCGGCCCGACCTCCGGCCCGGCCCAGGCGGCCGTGGATCGACTCGGCCAGGCCCCGGCGGTCGGGATCGACTCCGTTCGGGTCGAAGCCCTTCCCCCGGTCCCGCACGAACAGGGCCACCTGGTCCGGCTCCACCTCGAGGTACACGTCGACGGTGTCGACGCCGGCGTGGTGGGCGGCGTTCAGCACCGCCTCCCGCCCAGCGAGGGCCAGGGCGGTGAGCCGGTCGTCGAGGGCGGCGTCGCCGACCACCACCAGCTCGACCCGCACGGCGTGGTCGTCCTCGACCTCGGCCACCATCGAGGCGACCAGGTCTGGAGACGGTGGCCGCCGTGGCCTCCGGCGGTCGGCCCTGCAGCCACGACCGCAGCTCACGCTCCTGCCGTCGAGCAAGCCGCTGGACCTCCCGGTCGTCTCCAGCCCGCACCTGGATGAGGGCGAGGGTCTGCAGCACCGAGTCGTGCAGGTGGGCCGAGATCTCCGAGCGCTCCTCCGAGCGGATCCGCTGGCGGCGCTCGGTGCGCAGGACGTCGACCAGCCGCCCCACGGCCGGGCCGCCCATCAGCAGCAGGCCCACCACGATGACCGACCCGAGGGCGAGGCTGCGGCCGAGGGCGCTCACGTCGCCGGTGGCGGCCAGGAAGGCGATGCCGCCCGCCGCCACGAGCGTGACCCCGACGGCAACGCGCAGCGGTCCGCCCCGGCCGGCCAGGATGGCGCGGCGGCCTGAGGCCCGCCCCCACACCTGGCCCCCGCGGGCGGCGGCGGCCGCCCCCGGGAACCCGACGATATCGCCCACCCACCGGCGGGGGGCCCGGCACGCCAGAACGCCGCCGAGCACGAGGCCCACCAGGGCGGCCAGATCGATCGGGTCGCGGCGCCGCGACGGCGGAGGCGGCCCTTCGGCCTCGGGCAGCAGGATGAGGGCGGCCACGTAGACGACGATCCCCACCCCGCCGGCCAGGGCACCGAGCAAAAAGGCGAACCGCACCAGGCCCACCGGCACCCCGAGAGCCGACTCCAGACCCAGGCAGACCCCACCGACCAGCCGGCCCTGGCGGGGCCTGGTCAGCCGCCCAGCCCGCGCTCCCAGCGGCCCCGCCGGGGCGTTGCCCGCTTCTCCGGCAGGTCCCGCGGGCCCGTCGGCCCCCGGTCGGGCGGGCCCCTCTGGCCCGGGCGTCTGCATCAGATGCCAGGGTGCCAAGACACCACCCTGAGACGGCGACCAGGGACATCCCCGATGGTCGGCTGGGGTCGAGCGGGAGGAGGGTGGCGACATGGAGGACCGCCCCGAAACTCCGCCGCCCGTCGACGCCACGGCGGGATC
This sequence comes from Acidimicrobiales bacterium, assembly GCA_030448245.1. Lineage (GTDB taxonomy): Bacteria > Actinomycetota > Acidimicrobiia > Acidimicrobiales > JAUJNH01 > JAUJNH01. Next base: position 63,516 of record JAUJNH010000002.1, on the reverse strand, counting down.
GTCCGCAGGTGGCGCCACCGAGCCGACGGAGCCCGACCCCGCCGAACCGGAGCCCGAGGCCGCACCCCAGGGTCCGCCGGCGGCCGACGCCAGGACCGGTGACGCCCCGCCACCGCCGCCGGGCGGCCCGGCCCCCGAGCCCGGCCCCGCGTCGGCGACCGGATCGTGGCGGCTGCGCCGCTCGGTCACCGACCGCAAGGTGAAGGGGGTGGCCGGCGGGGTGGCCGCCGCCGCCGACATCGACCCGACGGCGGTGCGCGTGCTGTTCGCCGTCGCCGGCCTGACCGGCTTCGGCATCGTGGCCTACCTCGTGCTGGCCCTCGTCCTGCAGGACGAGACGCCCGACGACCGGGCCCGGCCGCTGCCTCGCGAGCAGCGTCGCTACCTCAGGATCGGCTTGGCCGTCGCTGCCGCCATCGCCGCGGCTCGCCTCCTGGACGGCTGGTTCCTCGATGACGGCGAGGGCGGCATCGGCCTGCCGCTGCTGCTCGTCGCCGCCGGCGCCGCCGTGCTCTGGGCCCGGCGGGACATCCACAGCACCCAGCCGCAGCCGTCCGGCCCGGGATGGCAGCCCCACCCGACCGGCACCTCCGGCGGCCAGGGCTGGCAGGATCCGGACGACCCCGGGGCCCCACCGCCGCCGCCCTGGCCGGTGGCGGCGCCGTCGGCCCCCGTCGGGAGCGGGGTCGACTGGCACTCGACCGGCCGCGACCTCCTCCGCCTGGCGGCGGCGTTCGTGGCCGTCGGCGCCTTCCTCGCCCTCGTGGCCGGCGCCTTCCTCGTCGTCGGGGTCGGCGCCCTGCCCATGCGCCTGCCGTTCCTGCCGGCCGCCATCGCCTCGGCCAGCCTGGTGGGGCTCGTCGTCGCCATCAGCCGGCGGGCCAGGCCTGCAACCCTCCTCGCCTCCGGAGGCCTCCTCGTGGTCGCCGCGGTGCTGGCCGCCGGGTTGGCCACCTTCCCGGATGGTGCCGGCCAGCGAACGATCACCTTCGGCCCGGGCACACCCGTGTCCAAGCGCTATGAGCACGACGTCGGCCACCTGGTGCTCGACCTTTCCCGGCTCCCCCTCCCGTCAGGGGAGGCTCGTCGGATGGAGGCCGAGGTGGGTGCCGGTCGGCTCTCGGTGATCGTGCCGCCCACGGCCACCACCGAGGTGCGGGCCCAGCTGGGGGCGGGGAGGGCGACCCTGTTCGGCCGCGAGCGGGCCGGCGGAGATATCGACATCACCACCCGCAGCCAGGGCGTCGATCCGGCCGTGCGCCTCGACCTCGACCTGAAGGTCGGGGTCGGGCAGATCCAGGTCGTGCTGGCCGAGGAGTCGACGTTCGGCGTGTCGTGCCGGGTGCCCGAGGACGCCCTCGCCGCCCCGAACGGCCCTGTGACCTGCCCGCACCCGCCCCTGCTGGCCTCGACCGCCATGACGTGCTCGGTCGTGCTGGCCGACCCCGAGGGCGGTGCGGCCGGTCAGGGCTTCTGCCGTCGCTTGGGAGCCCCGATGCCGCCCACCGCCGGCACCTTTGCCAGCGCCTGCACCGTCGACAGCGATACCGAGGTGGCCAGCTGCGCCGGCCTCAGCGCCCCGCAGGTCGAACGGCTCCAGGCCATCCGGCGTTCGAGGGGGACGCCGCCGACGCCCGTCCCGACGACGGCTCCGAGCGCAGCGAACCCGCTGACCTGCGGCCCGCCGGATGCCAGCGGCGCCCTAACCTGCACCCAGGCACCGGCCGCTTCGACCACCACCACCATTCCGGCGACGTTCCGCTGCACCCAGGACCCGGGGACGACTCAGCTCAGCTGTGTCCCGGCCTGACCGGGGTGCGGTGGCCGCGACCGAGCGGGGCTCGTTGGTGACGTCCAGGCGAACACCGTCTCGCATCAGTGACGTGACCAGGCCGGGCACCGGCCTGGGAGCCACGACCACGGGATGGCCGATCCCCCGCAGCCAGGCCTCGAGGGCCGGACGAGAACGATGCTGCCCCTCGTCGTCGACGACGACCGTCAGGTCGATGTCGCTCTCCTCGTCACCCTCCCCGGTGGCCAGCGACCCGCCGAGCAGCACGGCGAGCACCCGCTCGTCCGAACGGAGGCTCCGGAGGGCCGGTCCAGGAGGCCCGACTGGGCCTCGGTCGGGAGCGTCGCCTCGGACCCCACGCCGGCATCTTGACGCCTGCGACGCGCCGGTGCTGTGCGATCTCGAAGGACGACGTGCGCACAAGGCGGGCTGGTAGGGTCGAACGGGGGAAGTTCCTGTCCCTGTCATCCGGGCGGAGCTTCGGCTTCGAAGACATGCGTGGTGACCTGGCGCAGGCACCTCTCGCACCTGGACCGCTTCGGTCCGCCCAGAACAGGAGGCCATGTGTCAATCGACGAACGGGAGCTTGGTGAGCTCATCACCGAGTCCCAGGACCTGCAATCAGAGGCGATGGCGCAAGCTCGCGCCAACCTCCCCATGCTCGAGGAGATCCGGTACGAGCGAGGCGACGTCACCCCCGGGCCCGCCGAGCGGCAGAACTTCGACGAAGGTCGGCGCAGCCTCCTGGCCCGCCTCGGTCTCAGTGGCGGCGGTGCCGCAGTCGCCGGCGCCGGCGTCGGTGCGGCCCTGGCTGCGCTGCTGGCTCGTCCGGCCGCAGCCGACACCGCCCTCGACATCCAGATCTTCCAGACGGCGTCGTCGCTCGAGAGGCTGGCCGTCGAGACCTACAAGGCCGCTCTCACGCTGCCCTTCATCAAGGACGGCAACGCCGTCGTGAAGAAGTTCGCCGAGACGACCATGATGCAGCACGACGAGCACAGGAAGGCATTCCAGGCCCAGACCACCAAGCTCGGCGGCCAGGTCCAGGACATGCCCAACCCGAAGTTCGCCCCGGTCGTCGAGGCGGCCAAGCCGACCCTCAAGGCGCCGCTCGACGTCGTCAAGCTGGCGCAGACGCTCGAGAACGTCGCTCGCGACACCTACCTTTCTGACCTGGCGATGTTCAGCGACGTCAACTCGCGCTTCCTCATGGCCACGGTCATGGGCGTCGAGACCCAGCACCTGGCCACGCTGCGCGCCGTCCAGGCCCTCCTGGCCGGCGGTGCCCCACAGCTGATCGCCATCCCCACCGAGGTCGCCAAGCTCCCGGCCGCCGCCGGCAGCGTCGGCTTCCCGGACGCCATCCCCAAGGCCGACCCCAAGCTAGTCTCCGCGCCCTCGGAGGGGGCCGTCAAGTGAGCAACGACCAGATCATGCCCCCGCCCGCACCCTCTGACGAGGCTGGCACCTCCCGCCGCTGGTTCCTCGGAGCAGCCGCCGCCGTGACCGCCGGTGGCGTCCTCGCCGCCTGCGGCAACAACGACTCCGACTCCGGCGCCACCAACACCACGGCCACCACCGCCGGCGCGGCGGCCACCACCGCAACGACGGCGGCGTCCGGCGCCGGCGACGCCAAGGTGGCGTCGCTCGCCGCCGGCCTCGAGGTCCTCGCCGTCAGCACCTACAAGGCTGCCCTCGACGCCGCCACCGCCAACAAGCTGGGAGCCGTGCCTCCCGCCGTGGCCACCTTCGCCAAGACGGCGATGGAGCAGCACCAGACGGCCCTGACCACCTGGAACAAGGTGCTCACCAGCTCCGGCGGCCAGGCCGTCTCAACGCCGCCGGCCAGCCTCAAGGCCACGGTCGACAAGGAGTTCGCCGCCGTCAAGGACGTCACCGGCGTGGCCAAGCTGGCCCTCCTCCTCGAGCAGACGGCGGCCGACACCTACCTCAGCGCCACCCAGACGCTGCAGAGCAAGGAGGCCATCACCACGGCCGGCGCCCTCCAGAGCGTCGACCAGGAGCACGCGGCGATCCTGAACTTCGTGCTCGGCCAGTACCCGGTGCCCGACGTCTTCCAGAAGACCGACAAGGCTTTCAAGGGCTGACCAGTCCGGAGGGGGTGCCGGCGAGACCGTGGTGGCTCGCAGGCATCCCCTCCGCCCTCCCGGACGCCGCGAGCTCAACGGGCCGGTGCCGACGTCTCCCGCCGGCGGCCGATGCGCAGCGCACCCGGGGCCGACGGGGGGACGATTGGCCTGACCGGCGCCACGGGAGCCACCCGCTGGTAGGGCGACCCGAGCGGCGGGCGGGGATCCGGGTCACCCCGGTTCGGCCACAGGGCCATGGCCCGCTCGGCCTGTGCGGTGATGGTGAGCGACGGGTTGACTCCCAGGTTCGCCGACACGGCGGCGCCGTCGACGACGTGCAGCCCCTCGTGGCCGTACACCCGGTGGTAGGCATCGATGACCCCGGAGTCCGGGCTGTCACCGATGACGGCTCCGCCGAGGAAGTGGGCGGTCATCGGGATGTTGAACACGTCGTTCCACCCGCCGCCGGCGAAGCCGCCGATCCGGCGGGCCATGCGGCGGACGGCGTCGTGACCCGTCGGGATCCAGGTCGGGTTGGGCTCGCCGTGGCCCTGCTTGGAGGTGAGGTGCCGCCCGAACAGCCCCTTCTTGGTGTAGCAGGTGATCGAGTTGTCGCGGGTCTGCATGACCAGGGCGATGATCGTCTGCTCCGACCAGTGGCGCATGCTGAGGTTGCGGAGCATCGCCCCCGGCTGGCGGACCACCTCCCGCCCCCAGCTGCGCAGCCGGCGGAGCCGTCCCCCTGAGGCTGCGGTCCCGTCGGGCCGCAGCTCGCCGTCGGCCAGGGCGGTGGTCAGCAGTCCCATGAGGTTGCTGCCCCTGCCGTAGCGGACCGGCTCGATGTGGGTGTGCTCGTCGGGGTGGATCGACGAGGTGATGGCCACGCCCCGGTGGAACTGGGGGTTGTCGCGGAACGTCCGGGCCCCCAGGATCGCCTCGGAGTTCGTCCTGGTCAGCTGGCCCAGCCGGCTCGACAGGTGCGGCAGCATCCCCTCGTCGCGTTGGCGGTGCAGGAGCTGCTGGGTCCCCATGGTGCCGGCCGCGAACACCACGTGGTCGGCCCGGAACGTGCGCGGCCGCTTGTCCCACCAGGCCCCCGTGCGCACGGTCCCGACCTGGTAGCCACCGCCGGCCGTGGGGCGGACGGTGGTGACCGTGGTGAGTGGGTGGACGGCGGCGCCCGCCGCCTCGGCCAGGTGGAGGTAGTTCTTCAGCAGCGTGTTCTTGGCGCCGTGCCGGCAGCCGGTCATGCACTCGCCGCACTCGATGCACCCCTTCCGCGACGGGCCCACGCCGCCGAAGAAGGGATCCTCGACCTCGACGCCGGGGTCACCGAAGAACACACCCACCGGCGTCGTGTGGAACGTCTCACCGACGCCCATCTCCTCGGCCGTCGCCTTCAGCACCTCGTCGGAGGGCGTCGTCGTCGGGTTGGGCACGACGCCCAGCATCCGCTTGGCCTGGTCGTAGGCGGGGGCCAGCTCGTCGCGCCAGTCGGTGATGTGCTTCCACTGCGGGTCGTCGAAGAACGGTGGCAGCGGCTCGTACAGGGTGTTGGCGTAGACGAGCGACCCGCCGCCGACGCCGGCCCCCGAAAGGATCATCACGTCGCGGAGCAGCGAGATGCGCTGCATCCCGTAGCAGCCAAGCTGGGGCAGCCACAGGAACGACCGCACGTGCCACGAAGTCTTCGGGTAGCTCGACTCGTCGAAGCGGCGGCCGGCCTCGAGCACGGCGACCCGGTAGCCCTTCTCGCTGAGCCGCAAGGCGGCCACGCTGCCACCGAAGCCGCTGCCGATCACCACCACGTCGTAGTCAAGCTCGGCCGACGTGCCCGCTCCGGTCACGCCGGGACGCTACCCGTGGCCTGCGGTGGGGGGGTGGTCATCTCGCCTCGCGGAGGGCGTTCTGGCGCACGTGGTCGGCGATGGCTCGCAGGTAGCCGTGGACGGCCGCGGCCTGCAGGTACCGGACGAGCGGCCCGCCGGCGCGGGCGGCCACGCTGCCGGCGATCGCCTGCAGCCGGATGGTGACCCGCACGGTCCCGTCGTCGAGGTGCTCGACGACGAAGCTCTCCTCGCCCCGCTCGGGATGGCCAGGCAGGCTGCCGTAGGCGAAGCCGAAGCAGCCGGGCTCGTCGACCACGCCGACGATGCGGTTCGGGGCGACGACGTGGAACGGCCCGCGGCCCAGCACGACCAGAAGGGTGGCGCCGGCCACCACCGGCTGACCGGCGGGCTCGATGGATGCCCCGATGCCCGTGTGCGCCACCCACGTGCGGAGCGCCTCCCGACCCTCGTCGAAGACGACCGGCCCTTCTCCGATGTCGAGGTGGCGGGCATCCACCCCGGGAGCCGACCAGCGGGCCGGGTCGATCGTCGAGCCGACGTGCTCGTAGGTGGGCTCCGCGGACCGGGCTGCGGCGAGGATCCTGTCCCGGTCGGCGGCGCCCAGTGGACCGACCCGCAGCCCTCCGATGTTCACGCCGCGACCGCTCCTCGGCCGACGGGTCCGCACATGATCGGCATTCTCCCTCGAACCGGACGAATCGAGGGGGCGACCGCCTGGCCCACCGCCCGACGAGCCCCGAGCGACCCGCCTCGTAGCCTGGCAGCGTGATCCTGGTCGACCTCGAGCGGGTGGCGGCACGCCGCCCTGACCGGCCGTTGTTCCAGGACCTCTCGCTCACCGTGCGCACCGGCGACCGCCTCGGCGTCGTGGGCCGCAACGGCACCGGCAAGTCGACCCTGCTCCGTGCGCTGGCCGGCGCCGAGAAGCCCGAGGAGGGAACCGTTCGCCGGGGCCGCGACGTGCGGGTCGGCTTCCTGGGCCAGCGCCCGCACCTGCCGCCAGGCGACGTGCAGTCGGCCGTGGGATCGCACTGGGAGGCGTCGGCGATCCTCGAGCGGCTCGGGATGGGCGGGCTTCTCGACGCGGACGTGGCCACGCTGTCCGGTGGCCAGGCCAAGCGGGTGGCTCTGGCCCGGGTGCTGGTCGACGAGGTCGATCTCCTGGTCCTGGACGAGCCCACCAACCACCTCGACCTCGACGCCATCGCCTGGCTGGAGGACCGCCTGGCCCGGTTCCGCGGCGGCCTGGTGCTGGTCACCCACGACCGCCACGTCCTGGACCGCGTCACCACCCGCATCCTCGAGCTCGACCGGGGCCGCAGGCACCTGCACGACGGCGGGTACGCCGCCTACCTGGCGGCGGCGGCCGAGCGAGCCGAGCAGGAGGCCACCGCCGAGGCGATGCGGCGGAACCTGGCGCGAGGCGAGCTGGCCTGGCTCCGCCGCGGCGCCCCGGCCCGCACCCGCAAGCCAAAGGCGCGCGTCGCCTCGGCCACCGCCATCGTCGAGGGCCGAGGCCCGGAGGTCGACCGCCCCGGCCAGCTGGACCTGGCTGGGGGTGGCCAGTGGGGCGGCACGCCCCGGCTCGGCAGCAAGGTCGTGCAGCTCGTCGGCGTCGGGCACCGCTTCGGCGCACAGGACCCGCTGTTCGAGGCGCTCGAGCTGGATCTCGGCCCGGGCGACCGCCTCGGCCTGGTGGGCCCCAACGGATCGGGCAAGTCCACCCTTCTCGACCTCGTCGCCGGACGGACCGTGCCGTCGACCGGACGGGTTGAGACGGGCCCGACGGTCCGGCTCGGGTACTACGACCAGACCGGCCGCCACCTCGATCCGGCCCAGCGGGTGCGAGACGCGGTGGCCGGTCCGCGGGGTCAGCCGACCTGGGAGCAGGCCCGGCTGATGGAGCGCTTCTGGTTCGATGCCGACGCCCAGCGCGCCCCGATCGGCACGCTCTCCGGCGGCGAGCAGCGGCGCCTGCAGCTGCTGCTGGTGCTGGGAGGCCTGCCCAACGTGCTGCTGCTCGACGAGCCCAGCAACGACCTCGACCTCGACACCCTGCGGGCCCTCGAGGACCACCTCGACACCTGGCCGGGCACCGTGGTGGTCGTCAGCCACGACCGCGCCTTGCTCGAGCGCACGGTCGAGGACGTGCTGGTGCTCGACGGCAAGGGGCGAGCGGCCCTAGCCCCCGGTGGCTACGCCGGCTACGCCGCCTCCCGGACCTCGGGCGGACCCAGGCAGGCGGCGCCCACCGTGGGCGCGCGGCCCGCGGAGAGGGCGCCCGATGCCGTCGCAGGCCGGGGCCCCGGCCCGCCCGACCCGAGCCCGCCGGCCCGGGCCAAGCTGCGCTCGCCCAGCACCCTCCGCCGCCTCCTGAGCCTGGCCGAGCGGGACATGGCCGAGGCCGGCTCCGAGCGAGACCGGCTGGTCACCGAGCTGAGCGCCGGCACCGCCGATCACACCGCCCGAGCCGAGGCCGCCCGCGGCCTCGCCACCGCCCAGGCTCGCCTGGCCGACGCCGAGGAGCGCTGGCTGGCGCTGGCCGAGGAGCTGGGCGCATAGCCGCGCAGCGGAGGGTGCCGGACGGACCGGGCGCCGCTTCGGTCAGGACGTCCGGAGCTCGTCGAGGCACGGCCGGCACAGCCCCAGCGGGTTTGCGGCCCGCCCCGCCTCGCAGCGCCAGCACTCCTCTGCCCCGTGCTCAACCTCGAGGAAGCGCCGGGCGGCACGGGAGGCCGCGGCGTCGAGCTGCTGGCGCGCCGTCTGGTCCCACTCCCACGCGCCCGGGGCTTCGTGGTCCTCGGGCCGGTCGACGATGCGGTGAACCCGGTTGCCAGCCCGTCGCCGGTGCACGCCCCGATCGTACCGACGGGGCGGGAGAAGCCGAACCGGCAGAAGGGCGACGCCTGGGGGGCGGGCGCCGCCCTTCCGGGGTGATCAGGACGGGTTCTTGATGGCCGAGACCTCGAACTCGAGCACGACCTTCTCGCCGACGAGCACGCCGCCCGCCTCGAGGGGGGCGTTCCAGCTGACGCCCCAGTCCTTGCGGTTGACGGTGACGCTGCCCTCGAGGCCGATGCGCTGGTTGCCGAACGGGTCGACGGCGGCACCGGTGTACTCGAAGTCGATCGTGACGGGCTTGGTGACGCCCTTGATGGTCAGGTCACCGGGAACCCGGAAGGTTGTCTCGTCGACCGCCTCCACCGCGGTGCTCACGAACCGGATCTGGGGGTAGGTCTCCATGTCGAAGAACTCGTTCGAGCGGAGGTGGGCGTCGCGGTCGCCGTTGCGAGTGTCGATGCTGGCCGCCTCGATGACCACCTCGAGCTTCGATCGCGACGGGTCGGCCGCGTCGAAGTAGCCGGTCCCGGAGACCTCGTTGAACGAGCCGCGCACCTTGGTGACCATGGCGTGGCGGGCGACGAAGCCCACCCGGGAGTGGGCCGGGTCGAGGCTGTACTCGCCGGTGAGCTCGGGGGCGATGTGCGTGGTGGTGGTGGTGGTCATTGGGGTCCTTCCAAGAGGGCGTCGGGCTGGAACCTTCGGAACCGTCAACTTGGTTGCGGACGCAACTATTCCCGGGACGGACCTGCCCCGTCATCACCACTGCCGACGCTGGGGCGCAGTCCGGCGAGGGTGACTGCGACCAACCGGCGCACGGCGGCCTTGGACGGCAGGCTGGCCGCCCCGCTGATCGCATCGAGGCAGTAGCTGGCCAGCTCGGCCGCGGCGACGTCGTGGCGGACCACGCCGGCCTCCACGCCCTCGACCAGCAGGTCGCGGATCATGCCTCGCAGCTGCTGCTGGGCGTGTGCGAGCGCCTCGCTCCGGTGCAGGAAGGCGCCGAGCTCGGTGCGGTGGTGCCCGTGCGAGCCGTGGGAGAGCAGGGCGTAGGCCTGGAGGACGACCTCGATCCGGGAGGCTGCGTCATCGGATCGGTCCCGGAGGTCGGCGAGGTGGGCGAGGTGCCCGGTGATCTCCTGTTCGTGCCAGGCGAGGAGGATCGCTTCGACGTCGGGGAAGTACTTGTACAACGTCGCCCTCCGGTCACCGGGCTCGTCATGGCGCTCGGCAGCAGGTGGGGCCTGTTCCGCCACTACTGGGTGGTCTTCTCGCTCGTGATCACCGCCCTCTCGACCCTGGTGCTGCTGCTGCACATGCCCTCCGTGAGCTCGAAGGCGGCCGCGGCCCAGCGGGCCGAGGGCCCCGCGCTCGACGCGCTCGGCGGCGATCTCGCCCATCCCGCCGTAGGCCTGGTGGTGCTGCTCGTGGTCCAGCTGCTCAACGTGTACAAGCCCCGTGGGATGACCCGCCACGGGCAGCGAAAGCAGGCCGACAGGCTCGCACCAGCGGCTCGGCAGGAGGCCGTCCTGTCGTAGGCCAGGGTTCGAATCCCGGTCGACGGGTCGGGTCGACTACACCTTGTCGCGGTCGGCGCCTAAGTTCTCCAGCACGATGCCTTCCACCCCAGGAGCAACCGTGAAGCGTTTCCTCGGACCGATCATCGTCGGCGCCGCTGCACTGATCCTGCTGGCCGGCTGCGGCGGCGGCGCGGACCACAACGACCAGGACGTCAGCTTCACGACGGACATGGTCCCGCACCACCAGCAGGCCGTCGAGATGGCCGATCTGGCCGCCACCCGGGCCAGCGACCCCAAGGTGAAGGCACTGGCTGCCCGCATCAAGGCGGCCCAGGACCCCGAGATCCGCACGATGCAGGGCTGGCTTTCGGACTGGGCCGCCAAGGCCTCCGACATGGGCGGGATGGACCACGGAGGCGGAAGCACCAAGGCGGGCGGATCCGGCGGCATGGGGATGATGAGCGACGCTGACATGGGGGCACTGAAGGCGGCGAGCGGCGCGCCGTTCGACCGGATGTTCCTCACCGCGATGATCAGCCACCACAACGGTGCCATCGAGATGGCCAAGACCGAGCAGGCCAAGGGCAAGTACCAGCCCGCCAAGGAGCTGGCCAAGACGATCCAGGAGACCCAGGCCCAGGAGATCGCCGAGATGCAGCAGATCCTGACCGGCCTGCCAGCCTCCTGAGCCGACAGGACCGACGGGGCGCCTAGGCTGCCGCGATGGCAGGGGGCGCCCCCAATCGCCGGCGGGCTGGGGCACTCGAGCAGGAGGTCCTCATGGTCCTGTGGGCCGCCGACGGACCGTTGGCGCCCGCCGAGGTCCAGTCGGCGCTGGGGAGCGACCTGGCCTACACCACGGTCACCACGATCCTGACCCGCCTCCACGGCAAGGGCCTCCTCGAGCGCACCCCACGGGGTCGCGCGTTCGCCTACCGGCCCCTCGTCTCCGGCGCCGACCTCACCGCGCAGCGGCTGGCCAACGTGCTCGCGGCGGCCGGCACCGGCGAGCGGTCCGAGGCGCTGGCCCGGTTCGTGGCCTCGATGTCGGCCCGTGACCGTCGTGCCCTCGAGGCGGCTCTGCGGGACCGACCGTGATCTGGACCCTCTTCGTCCCGACCGCCGCCGTGCTCGGTGCCACGGCCGTGGTGCCGCTGGGTGCGGCCCGCCTGCGGCCGGCGGTAGCCGCCTGGGCCCTGACCGCCGTTCTGGTGGGGAGCGTGGTGGCCCTGGCCGCAGCCAGCCTCGCCGTGCTCCTCGGGTCGGCCAGCCACTGGCCGGTGGTGGCACGAGGAGCCGGCTGGTGCGTCAGCCACCTCTCCCATCCCGGGATGCCCGCCCTCGTCGGTCCGCTCGTCGGGGCCGGGGTGGTCGCGGCCGTGGCCAACGTCACCCTGGTCGCCCGCCGCCAGCACCATGCCGCTGCCCCGTTGGGCGAGGACCCCGTCGTCGTCCTCCCGGCACCCGAGGCGGTGGCCTACGCCCTGCCCGGCCAGCCCGGGCAAGTGGTGGTCAGCACGGGCATGCTGCGGGCCCTCGAGCCCGACGAGCGGCGGGTCCTCTTCGCCCACGAGCGGGCCCACCTGCGGCTCCACCACCACCGGTTCCTCCACCTGGGGGAGCTCTCCGTCGCCGCCCTCCCCCTCCTGCGCCCCGTCCGGTGCCGGCTGGCCCACGCTGTCGAGCGGTGGGCGGACGAGCACGCCGCTCACGAGGTGGGCGACCGGCAGCTGGTGGCCCGGACCATCGCCAAGGCGGTTCTGGCCACCGGCGGCCGGGCCCTGCCCCATCGGCGAGCACTCGGCGCTGGCGGCGGCCAGGTCTCTCAACGGGTGGCCGCCCTCCTCACCGATGGGGCGACCGGGGGATCGCGCCCCGCCGTTGCCGTGGCGGCTGCCGGCGGTGCTCTGGCCGTCGTCGGTGCCACCGCCCAGCTCCACCACCTCGCCACCTACGCCCTCGGGCTCTGCTGACGCAGATGCCTCGTTGGTCACGGTCGGCCAGGCCCGGCAGAGGCTCGCCAGCCGACTCGGCTGGGGCCGAGGCTGGGGTCGATGCTGCGACCGATGCCCCGCCTCCTGCTGCGAGGCGCCGGCGCCGGCGGGTCCTCCGACCCGTGCTGGTGCTGGGTGGGCTGCTCGGGTTCGTGCTCGCCCTGTCGGTGGCGGCCTTCGCGGCCGACGACCGGCGTCACGCCGGCAGGGTGAGCCGCAACGTGAGCGTGGCCGGTCGAGACGTCTCGTCATCGTCACCCGAGGAGCTTGGACGGATCCTGAACGACGTCGACCGGCGCTCCTCGACCACCGAGGTCGTGGTGGCCGACGACCGGGGCGGGGGGTTCACCACCGACGCCGGCTCCATGGGCTTGCGGGTGGACCGGGCTGCCACCGCCGAGCGGGCCCTGGCCGCCGGCCGTCGCGGCTCACCGCCGAGCCGCTGGTGGTCCTGGCTCGGCTCGTTCCGGTCTTCGCGGCGCAGCGAGCTGGCGCTGTCGGTCGACCGGGCGGCGGTGGCCCGGCAGGTGGCCGACAAGGGCAGGAAGGGAGCCGACCCGCCCACCGAGGCTTCGATCCGGCTCGACGAGCAGGGCAGGTTCGTCGGCGTGGCCGGCACGGCGGGTGCGGGCACGGATGCGGGCCGACTGGCCGACGACCTGCTCGAGGTGGCGAGCAGGGGCGGGCCGATCAGGGTGGAGGCTCGGCGGGGTCCGGTGGCCCCCCGGTTCAGCCAGGCCGACGCTGATGCCCTGGCGAAGAGGGCGGAAGCGCTGGTCGCCGAGCCGCTGCCCCTCGCGGCCGAGGGCGCCGCCGGCTCGATCCCGACGGCGATCCTGCGCAGCCTTCTGTCGTCGATGCCGGGGCCGAGCGCGCTCGAGCTGCGGGCCGACGAGGGCGCAGCCGCCGCCGCGGCCGAAAAGGCGCTGGCCACGGCGGCGGCCCCGCCCGTCGAGCCCACCTTCAAGGTCGAGGCGAACGACGTCGTCACCCTGATCCCCGGCGCCCCCGGCCGGAGCTGCTGTGGCCCGGACGCGGGCAGGGTCGTGGCCTCCTCCCTCCTGCGGCGCCCGGCGGGGCCGGTCGTGCTCACCCTGGTGCCCAAGCCGCCGAAGCTCTCCGACGAGCAGGCCGCCGGCCTGGGTGTGAAGGAGCAGGTGTCGTCCTTCGCCACCAAGCACGCCTGCTGTCAGCCGAGGGTGCGCAACATCCACCGTCTAGCCGACATCGTGCGGGGCCAGGTGATCCCGCCCGGCGGGTCGTTCTCGATCAACGGGTTCGTCGGCGAGCGGACCACCGGCAAGGGCTTCCTCGTCGACAAGGTGATCGACGAGGGGCGCTACACCGAAGACGTCGGCGGCGGCGTCAGCCAGTTCGCCACCACGCTGTTCAACGCCGCCTGGTTCGCGGGCTTGGAGTTCGGCGAGTACCAGAGCCACAGCCTGTACATCAGCCGCTACCCGAAGGGCCGCGAGGCGACCCTCGGGTTCCCCCACCCCGACCTCGTCGTCAAGAACCCCTCGCCTCACGGGGTGATGATCTGGCCGACCTACACCGACCGCGAGATCCGGGTCACCCTCTACTCGACCAAGTGGGTCGAGGTGCGGGAGGCCGGGCAGGAGACCCGCCCGAACGGGTCGTGCACCGTCTACACCACCAGGCGCCAGCGCACCTTCCTCGACGGGCGGGTCGACACCGACTCCACCAGAGCCCAGTACCGGGCCGGCGAGGGCCAGAACTGCCGCTGATCACCGGACCGGCGTGGGCTCGACCGTCCAACCATGGAGCCCTGGAGCTCGGGTGCGCAACCGGTCTCGGGCCTCGGGCCGGGCTCGTTCACCGGCGGCCCGGGCCTGCCGGTTCTCGCGGGGGCCGGATGCTGTCGATTCGGTCGTCGTGGTTCCAGAACAGCGGGCTGTCCGGCCGGAGGTCGCGCTGCTCCGCGAGGTCCACGAGGTTCCCGAAGAGCGAGCTCGTCGGTTGCCTCCTCGGCTCCGCCGTCGTTGCCGCGGGCGGCTCAGCAGGTGCCTCCACAGGCACGAGGGCGACCCCCGGCTTCTCGGCAGCCGCCGGCACGTGCTCGACGCCGACCCCCGGCTCTTCGGCAGGAGCACAGCTCACACCGGATGCCGCCGGCTCAAAGGCCGGCGCCGGGGGCTCCTCGGCGGGCGCTGGCACGTACCGGGACGTCGGCTGGTAGTCGGTGCGGAGGCCGCTGGATCGACGGTGCAACAGCCGCTCCCGCACCTCTTCGGCCTCGAGGTCGAAGCCGTAGTGGTCGTAGAGGCGCACCACCTCGTCCTGCGTCAGCCGGCCGCCCTTCCCGGCCACCGGGGCATCCTTGATCAGGCTGTTGGGGAACAGGACCCGTAGCTCGTTCCCAGGTGACGGGGTGGCGGCGGCGAAGGGCAGGAAGATGATGTTCAGCCCGAATCGTCCGGTCGCCACGGTGATCCACGCCGGGTGGCCACCGACGTCGTCGGTGTAGATGTCGTCGACCCTCCCGACGCGCTCGCCGGCCCGGTCGATGAGCGTCCGGCCGATCCAGCGACGCATGCACTGATCCAGATCCTGCGACACCGCTGCTCCCTCCCGGACACCCGACACGTCCCGAAAGGTCTCGGCGCCGCAGCCCACCTTCCGAAGCGAGACCGTGCAGTTCGGGCGCGATGACCCCCGTCGTCCGCTCCTGAACGCTGGGGACCTCCCGTAGGAGGGGGGCCGTCACGAGGGCGCGGCTGGCACCGGGGGGCTCCTGCGGCAGAAGGGCCTGCCTCGGCCAAAAGTCGGAGGGGTGCGGACGCCCGGGCGCCGGCGCCGCGAGCGGGGTCGTGGCCGCTCGCCGCGCCGAGGCCGGGCCGGGCCGGGCCGGGGAGCCCTACAGGGCGCCCTTGCGCCAGGGGCCGGTGATGGCGAAGGTGATGCCTGGGCTCTGGATGTTGGCGAACAGCCAGTTGCCGTTCTTCGGCTCGAAGGTCGCTCCAGCCCACTCGCTGCCGGTGTAGTCCCCGGTTCCGGAGTAGCCGCGTGCAGCCATGACGTGCGGGGGGAGCACGACGTTGTTCTGAGCGAACCGGAAGATCGAACCGTCCGGCGTCAGGCCGTGCATGTACTCCAGGCCGCTGCCGTCCTCGCACAGGACGATGCCGCCTCTGGGGCTCACGCACACGTTGTCCGGTGCAGCGAGCAGGTCGGCGCTGGTGGAGGCGAAGACGCACGTGAACCGCGAGGTGGCGGGGTCGTAGGCGAAGACCTGCCCGAGACGCAGCGGTCCGCCGTTGCTGGCCACGATGTAGACGACGCCGTTGCCGTACCAGGCCCCCTCGCCCCGGGTGATGAGAGCCGCGCCCTTGGCCGCCGCCTGGCCCCTGGTGCTGACGGCATAGTCGTTGGTCTGTGGGTCGGGGTCGTCGACGACGACCCACGTCGCGGTGTCGGTCTGCCCGGTCACCCACTGGCGTGTGTCGGCGCTGTTGTCCAGCTTCATGGCCTCGAGGACGCCGCCGGCGGCGAGATCGCTTCGGTTCGTCGGCTTGAAGCGGTAGAGGACCGAGTCACCCGTGCCTCGGTCTCATAGACGTACCCGGTGCCCGGGTCGGTAGCCGTGGCCTCGTGGTTGAACCGGCCCATGGCCTTCAGGGGCGTCCCGCTCGCCATGCCGTCGGCGGGGACCTCGAAGTTGTAGCCGTGAAGCTTCGTCGCGGTGTTGCCGGAGCCGGGGATCGTCAGGTTCTCCTCGCAGGAGATCCACGTCCCGTCGGGTGTGGGGCCACCGGCGCAGTTGCGGATCGTGCCGCTCAGGCTGGCGTAGCTCTCGAACCAGCGGCCGGCGTCGGGGTCGAAGAGGAGGTTGGTGGTGCCACCACCGGCGGCGGGGTCGTACGTGCTTGCGGCCGGGGCGAACGGGGTGCCGAGCCCCCGCTCGTGGTTGCGGACGAGCCGGATGCCGTCGTCGGTCCGGAAGGCGGCCATCCCGTCGTGGTTTCCGGGGGTCGCCCGGCCGTCGTTCATCGGGTCGCCGGTCCAGCCGTAGCTGCTGTACTCGAAGCCCTTCGGGAGCAGAAGCAGCTCGAGACCCGTCGCCTGGTCCTTCACCGGGAACAGCGGGCCGTACCCGGCTCCATCCCGGGCGCCATGACCCCTGCTGCCTCCCGGTGCGGCGGCGGCTTTGCGGGCGGCCAGAGCGCTGAACGGGCCGGCAACCGCGACGCCGGCGCCGACGCCGGCAGCTCCCTTCAGGAACGATCGTCGATGCAGGGTGGTAGGGGTCGGCTTGTCGGTCACGTGGCCTCCTGTGGGGCTGCGGTCGGTTGCTGGCGAACCTACGAAGGCCTTCTGAACCAGCTCCTACCGCCGGGTGACCAGCGGTGGATCATCGGGTGAACAACAGCCAGCCAGTGCGATCAACACGGCCGTCGTAGAGGTGATGGCCGACATCGACATCGACATCACCCACGAGTTCCCCCGGCCACCGACGGGTTCGCCCGTGCCGCGCTGGTCAATGGGCTGCGGCGACGCCTGCCCCGTGTACCCCGGCAAGCGCTCCCTCGACTGGGAGATGCCCGACCCCTCCGGCCAAGGCGCTGCGGCGAACTGGAACCGGGTTTCGCTCGTTCAGGAGAGGTCGAGGATGGGCCAGCGGGCGGAGGTCGCCGATGCCCGCAGCACTCGGTCGGGGTTCACCGCCACCGGGGTGCCGCAGGCCCTGAGCACGGGAAGATCCGAGGCGGAGTCGGCATAGGCGGTGGCTTGGTTGAGGTCACGCCAGCCGAGCACCTGCTCCAGACGGAGGAGCTTGCCGGGGCCGTGGCAGAAGGGGGCGGCCAGCAACCCGGTGTAGCGGCCATCCGCCACCTCGGCCGACGTCCCGACTGGAACGATGGCCGGATCGATCGTCGCGGCGACGGCGGCCACGAGCTCCTGCGGGCTTGACGAGAGGAGCACGACCTCGTGCCCCTCGCTCAGATGGCGTCCCAGCAACCAGCGGGCGGCGGGGAACATCTCGGCCGTGACGGCTTGGCCGACCCGGTCGACGACCTCGAGCAGGGGTGCTCGCTCGACGCCGGTCGCGGCTCGCAGGAGCGAGACCCGCAGGCGGTCGAGGGCGGCCGGCCCGAGGCCGCGGGACGCGAACACCGCCTCACGGAGGAGATGGCCGGCGAGTGCCCGTCGGCGCAGGACTCCCGCCTCGGCCAGGGCGCGAGCCAGGCGGGCGAGGCTCGAGCCTGCGACCATCGTCCGGTCGAGATCGAAGACCGCCAGCGTTGTCGTCGGCGCCGCGCTGAGCAGCGGCTGCTGCGTGTGCAGGACGTGTGACACCAGCTCCGAGTGTTGCGGCCGCACCTGTCGTGGAGGCTGCCGGCGCGAGGCGTCCACAAGAACTCTGGTGGAATCACGCGGGACCCTGCAGCACGTGACCAGGTCGGGTGGAGCGCTCGTCCTCGTGAGCGCCCCACCCGTCCGGCGGATTTGCCACACCCCAGGGGGATGGGGTGCGGCCCGGCCGACGGGACCCCGGGGAAGGGTCCGCTCGCCGACCGTCGCTCGAGAAGCTAACGGCCGGACGTTTCGCGCCGGTTGCCGAGCGGCGAACGCCACACGTCAGGTCGGCCAACTCTCGTGGCTTCGGACGCGCCCGCGTCATCACCCCTCACCTGCACCGGTTGGTCAGGCCGTGGCGACGGGGGCCGCGGTGCCGCGCTGATCTTGCTCTCGAACTTGTAGCCGAGACCGCGGATCGTGGTGATGCGCCTGGGCGTGCTCGGGTCGTCCTCGATCTTGGAGCGGAGCCGCTTGACGTGGACGTCCAGTGTCTTGGTGTCACCCATGTAGTGGGACCCCCAGACCCGGTCGATCAGGGTCTCACGGGCAAGGACGCGGCCGGCGTTGGTGAGGAGCAGCTCGAGGAGCTCGAACTCCTTGAGGGGCAGCTCGACGAGCTGGCCTCGAACCGACACCTCGTGGCGATCGGGGTCGAGGCGCACATCATTGACCAGGAGGACTCCGTCGCTTCGGGCGTCGTCCTCGGCCACCCCGCGGCCCCGCCGCAGCACGGCCCGGATGCGGGCGATCAGCTCGTGCAGGCGGTAGGGCTTGGTGACGTAGTCGTCAGCACCAACCTCCAAGCCGACGACGGCGTCGATCTCACCCCCCTTGGCCGTCACCATGATGATCGGCACCCGGCTCTTCGCCCGCAGCTCCCGGCAGACGTCGATGCCGTTGATCTTGGGGAGCATCACGTCGAGGAGCACGAGGTCGGGATGCACCGCATCGAAGACATCCAGTGCCTGGGCGCCGTCGCGGGCCACCTTGACGAGGAACCCGTCGCGCTTGAGCCCGACGGTGAGGGCCTCGACGAACGACTCCTCGTCCTCGACGATGAGGATGGTGGCCTGAAGCTCAGCCAAGGGGATCCTTTGGGTCAGCGGACGGTGAAGCGGGCGGCGGCGACGCGGGCGATGGTGGACAACAGGAGGACGAGCACGATGAGGGTGAGGGCGGCGCCCCAGGCGCGGTCGATCGCGTTGGGAAAGCCGGTTTGGGCGTTGGAGAAGATCTGGGCCGACAGGGCCGTGTTGGGGTCGGACAGGCTCCAGTTGTATTGGCGGGAGGCGCCGATGGTGAACAGCAGCGGCGCCGTCTCGCCGGCGGCGCGGGCCACGGCCAGCAGCGCCCCGGAGGTGATGCCGGGGAGGGCTGCCGGCAGGACGACGGTGACGATCGTGCGGCTCTTCGAGGTGCCGAGGGCGTAGGCGGCGTGGCGGAGCTCGTCCGGTACGAGCTGGAGCATCGCCTCGGTGGTGCGGATGACGATCGGCAGCATGAGGCAGGCCAGCGCCAGGCCGCCGGCCCGGCCGGAGAATCCATCTTTGCTGTGCAGGACGTAGATGGTGAAGATGAACAGTCCCATCACGATGCTGGGGACCCCGGCCATGACGTTCGAGAGGAACCGCACCACCGCAGCGACCGGCTTCTTCCCGCCGTACTCGTTGAGGTAGATGGCGGCGAGGATCCCGAGGGGGACGGCGAGCAGGCTGGCGAAGCCGGTGATGACGAGCGTGCCGGCGATGGCCGGCCCGATGCCTCCACTGGCCCCGCGAACCTGGGCGGGAAGCTCCTCGGTGAGGAAGGCCCCGTCGATGACCCCGAGACCCTTGGACACGACGTGGTACAGGACGAAGCCGAGCGGGAGGAGGGCGAAGGTGAGGGCGAGGTAGATGAGGACGGTGGCCAGGGTGTTCCGGGCCCGCCGCCCGGGTGAGATCGACGAGCGGGTGAGTGACCGCCGACCGCTCGGGGCAGAGGTGGCGGCGGCCATCTCAGCCGGCCTTCTTCGTGGCTCGCGCCACGACGGAGTTGGCGGCCAGGTTGACCAGGATCGTCATGGCGAACAGCACGACACCGAGGCCGATGAGTCCCGATCTCCAGGTCCCGGTGGCCTCACCGAACTCGTTGGCGATCCGGGAGGCGAGGGCGTCGCCGGAGCTGAACAGCTCGGCCGAGATCTGCGAGCCGCTGCCGATCACCAAGGCGACGGCGATGGTCTCGCCCATGGCCCTCCCGAGCCCGAGGAGCACGGCGCCGATCATCCCGGCCCGCGAGTGGGGGAGCACGGCGCCGCGGATCATCTCCCACCGGGTGGCGCCCAGAGCGAGCGCCGCCTCCTTCTGGCTCCCCGGGGTGGTATCGAAGACGTCACGGGTGATGGAGGTGATGATGGGCGTGATCATCAGGGCGACGATGAACCCGGCGGAGAGGAACGACTTGCCGTTGTACGGATCGCCGAAAGCCCGCCCCAACCCTGGTATGGCGGCCAGAGGCGAGCCGATCGACTCGTAGAAGCCCGGCGCGGCGACGGCGAGCACGCTGACGCCCCACAGACCGAACACCACCGAGGGCACCGCGGCCAACAGGTCCATGACGAAGGTGGTGACCGTGCGAACCCGAGCCGGAGCCAGCTGCGTGATGAACAAGGCGATGCCGATCGAAGCCGGCACGGCGAAGACCAGGGCGATGAGCGACACGAAGAACGTGCCGTAGATGAAGGCGAGGGTCCCGAAGGCGCCCTCGTTCGGCGCCCACCGGCTGCTCGTCAGGAAGCCGAGCCCCTCATCCCGGAAGGCCGGCAGCGCTTCTTTCGTGGTGGACCAGGCGATGAGGGCCAGGATGGCGAGGACGAGGAGCCCGGCGGCCAGGGTCAGGTAGCGGAACCCGTCGTCCGCCCGGCGGGGGCCACGCCGGACGAGTCGGCTCTCCCCAGCCGCCGGTGCCGGAGCCGTGGATGCTGCCATGGCCTCCGGGGCCGCCTCGCTCAGCCCGGGACGACGATGGACGAGATCGCCGTCTTCGCCTGACTGGTGAACGTAGCCGGCAGGGCTGCGTAGTCGTTCTCCTCGGCCAGCTTCTGCCCGTCGCCCACCAGGTAGGACAGCCAGGCCCTCAGAGCGTCGCCCTTGGCCTTGTCGGGCTGGTTCTTGTAGGCCAGCATCCAGGTGGGGGCGGCGATGGGGTAGGCGTCAGGGTTGGCCGAGTCGAGGGGGTCGTAGGTGAGGTCGGCCTTCAGCTCGACGCCTTCGAGCGCCTTTGTGGTGGCCTCGAGGGTCGGTTCGACGGCCTTGCCGCTCTTGTTCTTGAGCTTGGCGTACTTCAGCTGCTGGGTGTTGGCGTCAGCGAGGTCGACGTAGCCGATCCCGCCGGCCTGGGTCTTGACGACCTGGGCCACCCCCGCGTTGCCGTTCCCGGCCTGGGTGTCCGCCGGCCACTCCACGGTCGACCCGCTCTTCAGCTTCCAGCTCGGCGCCGCCTTCACCAGGTACTTCGTGAAGTTCTCCGTGGTCCCCGACCCGTCGGAGCGGTGGGCCACCACGATGGCCGTGGAGGGAAGCGTGACCCCCGGGTTCAGCGCCTTGATGGCGGGATCGTCCCACGTCTTGATGTCGCGCTGGAAGATCTTGGCCGTCGTCTCGGCATCGAGCGTGAGGTCGTCCACGCCAGCGAGGTTGTAGGAGACCGTGATGGGCGCAGCCACCGTGGGGATGTACAAGAACTCGCCCTTGAACTTGGCCTTGTCCTCTTCCTTGACCAAGCCGTCGGAACCGGCGAAGTCGACCAGCCCGCCCTGCAGGTCGGTGCGCCCCTTCCCCGAACCTCCGCCCCCGTAGTTCACGGTGACGCTCGACTGTTCCTTCTTGAACCCGTCGATGGCGGCGTCGTAGAACGCCTTTGGGAACGTCGCCCCCGAGCCGTTGAGGGTCACGGCCGCGAGAGGGGGTGCTGCACCCGCGCCGGTCGGGTCGGTGGCGGACGGGTCGTCGTCACCGCCGCCGCAGGCGGAGAGGGCCAAACCAACGGAGATGGCGGCAGCGAGCAGTCGGACAGGTCGGGAACGGGACATGTGGGAGCGCCTCCTGAGCGGTCGCATCGGCTTGGCTCCGGTGAACGTACGAGTGGCAGGTGGCGGCCACCCGCCCTTTCGGTGAACCGCAGGTGAACCGGCAGCGAACACTGGCCAGAACGCCTCGGAAGGGACCGCATTCGGCCTCGAGCAGCTTGCCGGAACGAGAGGCTGACGACGATTCTGGGGGTGTGGCCCCGCCGGACGACAGCACCGCCCTCACCACCCGCCCGAAGGTCGTCCGCACTGCCGGCGACGCCGGGGAGGTCAAGGAGGACCCACACGACGAAGTCTTCCGGGCCAGCAACGTCGATTTCTGGTACGGCGCCTTCCGGGCGCTGTCCGGCGTCGACCTCAGCGTCCGCGAGCGGCAGATCACGGCGCTGATCGGGCCGTCCGGGTGCGGCAAGAGCACCTTCCTGCGCTGCCTCAACCGGATGAACGACCTGATCCCAGGGACCAAGGTCGACGGGTCGCTCACCTACCATGGCGAGGACCTGTACGGCCCCGGTGTCGACGCCATCGAGGTGCGCCGCCGCATCGGCATGGTGTTCCAGAAGCCCAACCCGTTCCCGAAGTCGATCTACGACAACGTCGCCTTTGGGGCCAAGGTCAACGGGTTCAAGGGCAACATGGACGACCTGGTCGAGGAGAGCCTGCGGGGCGCCGCCCTGTGGGACGAGGTGCACAACAAGCTGAAGCACAGCGCCCTCGGCCTGTCGGGCGGGCAGCAGCAGCGGCTGTGCATCGCCCGCACCATCGCGGTGAAGCCCGAGGTGATCCTGATGGACGAGCCCTGCTCGGCCCTCGACCCGATCGCCACCCTCCGCATCGAGGACCTGATGGGCGAGCTCAAGAAGGAGTTCACGATCGTCATCGTGACCCACAACATGCAGGAGGCCGCCCGGGTCTCCGACGTCACCGCCTTCTTCACGGCCAAGGCCGACGACACCACCGGCCAGCGCACCGGCCTCCTGGTCGAGGTCGACGCCACCGAGAAGCTCTTCACCAACCCCAACGACCAGCGCACCGAGGACTACATCGCCGGCCGCTTCGGCTAAGCCACCACGTCCGGCAGTTCGTGGACGGAGCAGAAGGGGAGGTCGGCGTCGTCAGGCCCGATGCTCAGGTAGTGGCGAAGGAACGACCCGCGGTCATCGTGGTTGCCGCTGACCGGGACGGACGGTTCTCCTTGCGTCCATCTCCGCATCGCCGTTCCGCAACCTTCGATCCGTACCGTGCCGTCCATGGCAGTTCTTTCTCATGGACGACACATCTCTTGCGAAGGCGTCTTCAACGTTCGCGACGTCGGGGGTTACCGGACGTCCTGCGGCCGGCAGGTTCGAAGCCGGCTGGTGTACCGAGCCGACGGGCTGCATCGAGTCCCGCCTGGTGCGCTGCGGGCGCTCGACCATCTCGGGCTGCGCACGGTCATCGACCTGCGTACGCCGGGAGAGGTCGATGCCGGAACGTTCGCAGCCAAGGACACGGTGGTGGTCAACCTGCCCATCCTGCGGGCCACCTGGGGGATCCAGGAAGCACCCATCGACGATCCTGTCAGCTTCCTGTCCAGCCACTACCTGGAGATGCTGGAGGAGGGCGCATCGGCGATCGCCGCGTCGTTCTCCATCCTCAGCTCGCCGGCGCGGCTCCCGGCGGCGTTCCACTGCTCGGCCGGCAAGGACCGCACGGGCGTGCTCGCCGCGCTGGTCCTCTCCGTCCTGGGTGTTCCGGACGAGATCGTGGCCGCTGACTACAACCTCAGCGCCGAGCCGGTCGCGCGGCTGGCGGCGTGGCTGAAGACCACCGGGCGCGACGTCTCGGAAGAGATGTCCCGCCAGCCAAAGGCGCTCCTCTCCTGCCCGGCCGAGGCCATGCAGGCGTTCCTCGAAGCTGTCGGTCGAACGTTCGGGTCGGTCGAGCGCTACCTCGTGGGTGTTGGCGTCGAGGCCGAGACCCTCGAGCGGCTCCGGCACGTGCTGCTCGAACCAGCCTGACCGGCCACAGCAGCTGGACCGCTACCGGCTGCCCGGTGGCCAGGCGTGGCTGGCCGCTAGCGGTGGGTCGGGCGGGGGTCGGCGGCCGGGGTGGCTCCGAGGCCGACGAGGACCGGGTCGTGGTCGGAGGAACGGTAGGGGTCGGGTTCGTAGAAGCCGGAAGGGTTGAACTCGGTGTTGTAGTCCTGGAAGAGCGCCTCGTCGGCGTTGATGTGCCAGATCTCGACCCCTGCGACGCGGTTGGCGAGCCGTGGGGATGCAAGAGCGTGGTCGAGGTAGCCGGCCTGCCCGGCGAAGACGTAGGAGTACTGGTCGGCGTCGGCGAGGCGAGTGTCGATCAGGTCGACGTAGCCAGCGGCTTCTAGCACGCCGATGGGATCCTCCCCGCCGTAGGAGTTGAGGTCCCCGATGATGAGCACGTCCTTGTCGTGCAGCGAGCCGAGGAGCGTGACGAGCGCTTCGGCCTGCTCGACCCGGTCGGCGTTGTAGCAGGCCTGCCCGTCGCCCTGGTCGGCGTTGGCGCCGGTGGCGCCGCCGCAGCTCTTCGACTTGAAGTGGTTGACCACGACGGTGAAGGGTCTGCCGCCCGCGACGGGCCGGAACCTCTGGGCCAGCGGTGGCCTGGCGTTGTCGAAGGCGTCGTCGGTGGTGGTGACGGCGGCGCCCATCGGCGCGACCGCGGCCGGCTGATGGAGCAGGGCCACCTTGATGGCGTCGGTGCCGAAGAGGCCGTCGGCGGTACGTGGTTCCTCGATGGGCGCGTACCGCTCTTCGCCTGCGGCCTGGTTGAGGGCAGCCACGAGGTTGTCCACCGCGGCATCGTCGGTGTCGTTCTCGATCTCCATCAGCCCCACGACCTCGGCGTCCAGCTCGAGGATGGCGGCCACGATCTTCGCCCTCTGGCGCTCGAGCTCGAGGGCGCTGTCGGCGCCTCGGGGCTCGTCGCCGGTGTCGGTCACCGCTCCAGGTGTGTCCAGGGTCGTGAAGTAGTTGAGGACGTTGAAGCTGCCGACCTGGATGTCACCGCCGACATCGTTGGGGGAGGCCGGTCGGGGGTTGGCGCGTTCGACGACCGGTTCCTGCGTCGGCTGGAGGCGCCAGGCGCCGAAGCCGTAGCTGAGCACGCCGGTGACCCCGGTCAAGGTGTCACCGAGGCGGATCACCTCGCCGTTGACGTCGGTGAAGGGGATCTCGGCGGGGTTCTGGACGGTGCTGGCGTCATCGATCACGAGGCGTCGCTCGTCGTTCAGGGCCTGCTGGGCGGTGACTTCGGCCTCGGTGGTGTCGTCATCGTTGGTCGGCTGGAACAGCCGCCCGTCAGCCGACACGACGAGCTCGCCGAAGCGGGCCAGAGCGAAGGTCTCGGTGGCGGTCAGCGGCTCGGTGACGGTGATGAGCATGCTCTCGAGCCGCTCCCGCTCGGCGTCGTCGGCGGGCAGCACGAGCGGGGTGGGCGCCGGCACGGTGGCGTCGCCGCAGTCGCCGATCGAGGTGACCGTCGTGATCTCGGTCAGTTCGAAGAACTCTTCCACGGTGCCGGTGACCCGGACGACGTCTCCGGCCGCGAGGTCGGGCGCGTCGGTGTCGAACACGAAGATCCCATCGGACGTGGCGGCGTTGCCGTCACCGTCAGCATCCTGGATGAACACCCCGCCCAGCTGGCCGCCGGCCTGGAAGTCGCCGACCACGACCCCCTGAACCGTGGCCGTCCGACCCACCAGCGGGGTGGTGCCTCCCGGCCCCTGCACCCCCCCGATCTCGGAGGTGACCGGCACGTCACACGGCTCGGGTCCGGGCTCGCCGCCGCCCCCTTCGCCGAAGGTCTGACCGACGTTGACGGTGCCGAAGGAGGCGGCGGCCGGCACCGCCCACGTGAAGTCACCGTAGGCATCACCGGCGCCGGTCAGCTGCAGCGACCGGCCGAGCGGCGTTCCCGACCCTTCGACCACACCGATGTCCGTGCTGGCCAGCCCGCCGGCCGGCCCGCCGACGGCGGTGAAGCTGCCCTCGTAGGACAGGAGCTGGACGACCTGGCCGGCGGGGTCCACGAGGGCGATGCCGTCGGGCGAGCCGTTCTGGATGCCGTTGGACGGGTACGTGAACGAGACGGTCCCGAAGCCGGCCTGCTGGTCGGCGATCGTGCCGCCCAGCGCCCGGGTGCCGTAGGCAGCGCCGCCGGTCCCGTTGTAGAGCACGATGCGCCACCCGGTCAGGTCGGTGCCGGCCGGACCGGCGACCTCGATGGCCTCGCCGACGTCAATCCCGTCGTTGTCGTAGTGGACCTCGTTGACGAACACGGTCGCCTCACCGGGCGCCACGGCTCCAGCCGGCGCCGCGGCTGTGGGCAGCAGGCCGATGGCGAGAAGGGTGAAGAGGGCGAGCGCCCGCCTCCCAAGCCCGATCGGCCAGGAGCCGGCCATCAGCGGGCGCCGGCGGCGGCGGGCCTGTCCGAGCGGCGATTCCCCCGGCTTCGCCCGCTCTCGGAGAGCTCGGCGACGATCGCTCCCAGGTCCGGGTTGTCGGTGAAGAACCCGTCCATGCCAGCGGCGACAAAGGCAGCCAGCTCACCGATCATGTCGCCGGGTGCGTTCGGGTCGGATCTCCGGCGGTAGTCAACCGGGAGGAACCGGTTCTCCCGGCGGAAGGTCCAGCCGTGGACCAGCAGCCCGGCATCATGGGCATCATCGATGACCGGCGTGGGTCGTCCCAGGGTGCCGTCGGGGTTCCTCGGGATCATGATGTCCTTGCAGGCGCCGATGCCGTCGGCGTAGCCGGCGACAAAGGCCAGACCCTCCGGTGTGACCAGGTCTACGTAGGTACGGGGGTCGCCGGCGGCGGCGAAGTCAGCCGGCCGGCCGCTGCAGTTGATGAGCTGCACGAGCGGCAGTCGAGTCAAGGTGGCCAGATCCCGGAGGTTCGCCACCTCGAAGCTCTGGATGAACACCGGTGCCCGGGGCCCGTGGTAGCCGTTGGCGTGGAGGATGCGCACCAGCTCCTCCTCCATCGACAGCCCGATCGAGTCGAAGTAGGAAGGGTGCTTGGTCTCGGGGTAGATGCCGACGACGTTGCCATCGCAGGTGCGTGACGACCGGGCCAGGTCGATGATCTCCTGCAGGGTCGGGATCTCCAACCGGCTGTCGTAGGCGGTGTTCTGAGGACGAACCTGCGGGATCCGCTCGACCGCCCGCAGCGTCTTGAGCTCGGCCAGGGTGAAGTCCTCGGTGAACCAGCCGCTGATGGTCACGCCGTCGATGACCTTGGTGGTGAAGCGGTCGGCGAACTCCGGGTGGCTCGCAACGTCGGTGGTGCCGCTGATCTCGTTCTCGTGACGAGCGACCAGGACACCATCCTTGGTCGACACCAGATCCGGTTCGATGAAGTCGGCGCACTGCTCGATGGCAAGCTGGTAGGCAGCCAGGGTGTGCTCCGGCCGGTAGCCGCTGGCACCGCGATGACCGATCACCACGATCTCGTCCTGCTTCGGCTTCGGGCCGTTCCCCTGTCGCCCGGCGGCGCCCGGCGACGACACACCGATTGTCGCGAGGGCAACGAGGAATCCGAGGATCCAACGGAGGCTGCTCATGGAGCCGAACCTACGGAGCCAGGGTTGCCGCGCCGTGACTGTCATGCGGAATCCGCCTGGCCTTTGGGTGAACTCCGTGCTGCCTGCCCATCCCGCGTGGAGGGGCGGGTGCAGCATTCGTCTTGATGCCTCGCGAGGCCACCTCGTCACCGAGCTGGCGGCCAAGAGCACCTCCGTCGCCCGGCAAGCGTCGGCGATCGGCGTGGGCGCCGGCCGCAATGCGTTGAATGACGTCTGATTCGACCGGCCGTCGGTAGGTCAGCGGCTGGGCCAGAGCCGTCCGGCGATCTCTGCCCACAGGTCGCGGTAGGCGAGGGCGGCTGACGCTCTCGGGGCGGAGGTGGCGACGGGGGCCTTCTCGATGCCCATGCGCTCGACCGGGGCCTCCGCCTCCGGGCCGCCAGCGTCCGGCACCGGCCCGTGCAACCACGCTTGCCAGCCGCTCATGAGCTGCCAGTAACGGTCGGACCGGAGGGCGGCGGCCATGGTGGCGTGCGCCTCCTCGCGCTGGCGGGCGATGTGGTCGTGCACCGGTGCCAGCGCTGCCGACACCTCGGGCCCGAGGGGCGTCACGTAGCCGTCCCACTCGATCATGTACACGTCAAGGTCCCGAGGCCTCCCTGTGACCGAGCCCAAGCAGCCGAACCCCTCCTGGTAGCTGCGCCGCGCCACGGCCGGGAGCACCCCCTTCCCCTGAGCCAGCACTGAACGGGTGCGGCGCACAGCCACGCGGAGATCGTGGAGGAACTCAGGGTCGATGTCGTCAACCGTTCCCTGCCAGGTGGCATCCACCGTCTCGGGCCAGGTTGGCGAACAGGCGACGGAAGCCTTCCAGCGCGGGCTCACCGCGCTGGAGGGGGACGGTGGGCGAGATGCGGAAGCCGCCGATGCCGGCTCCGGCTGCCGCCGCCGCAACCCCGACCAGGTCGTCATCCGAGCGCTGCAGCCCGAACGTGCGGAGCAGGTCGCGCGCCTTTTCCGCGTCTCGGGCGTAGCCCGTCATCTCCTCGACCTCGACCCGCGGCCCGATGGGGATCGGCTCGCGACCCTCCACCGTCACCTGATCCGTTGAGGCGGACCACGACCCTTGCCTTCCCGGCCCGATCCCGCCTCCTTGCCGTCGCTTCCCATGCAGTGAAGGTGAGGGTCGGCACGAGAGCCCGTACGACGAGGATTTCTGCCATCCGGGCTCGGAACGGACCCGCGGGGATGTCGGTGGCGTGGCGAGGGACGCCGGCCGTGCGACTTGCGCAGGCGCTGATGCCTTCCCGGAGAGGACCAGCTCGTAGCCGGCCTGTTCCCGCAGCTCGAGGCGCAGCCCGGCCGTCGAGAGTCGGCCGTCGAAGGTGTCCAGCACCGTCCGCCGCACCATCTGCCCGGGCGTGACCGAGAAGCCTGCACCGGCGAGGACGGCGAGAAGGTCGGAGAGAGCGAGGGTGTCGGAGGTGAAGATCGTAACGTCCAAGAACTCGGTTGATCGGCACCGGGCTGAACATCGCCATCGGATCCCGTTGAGGCCACGCCTCGGCCAGGCCACACGAAGCAGAGATCTTCAGAACGCAGGTGCCCGCAGGTCGAGGCGGCAGACCTCAGGATGCGGCGCACCGAGAGTACCTGCGGATGGAGCGCAACGGCCGAGCCGTTCACCGGGTTGACGAGGAGGCGAGGAGGTGGCCGCAGGGTTCCAGCGATGTCCGCCCACAGATTCCCGCGCTGTTCACTTCCCCGTCGATTGCTGCTCAGGGATGCGTCAACTCGGCTTCGTAGCGTCCAGAGCACCGTTCGAGAGGAGCCGAGAGCGATGAACGAGGACGAGGATCAAGGAGGCCCCCGCGTGACAACCGAGATCAGCAGGCGGTCGTTCGTCGGGATGGCCGGGCTTGGAGTCGCATCGGCCGCCACCGGGAGGGTGCCGAGGCGAAACCGCCGCGCCGCGACGGGTGGCGGCCCGTTCCCCTCCTCACCGTTCAGCCTGGGCGTGGCCTCTGGTGAGCCGGAGCCTGACGGCTTCGTCTTGTGGACCCGGCTGGCCACGGATCCGCTGGCGCCGGACGGCAGCGGCGGCATGCCCGCTCGGGCTGTGCCGGTGCGCTGGGAGGTGGCCGAGGACGAACGGTTCTCCCGGGTGCTCCGGCGAGGCAACGAGGTGTCGAGGCCGGAGACAGGCCACTCGGTGCACGCCGAGATCACCGGTCTGGCGCCTGGACGGGAGTACTTCTACCGGTTCCGCGCCGCGAACGAGATCAGCTCCGCCGGCAGGACCCGCACGGCACCTGCGCCCGGTTCGGCCGCGCCGCTGCGCATGGGCTTCGCCTCCTGCAGCATGTGGGAGCACGGCTACTTCACCGCCTACCGCCACATGGCCGAGGAGGATCTCGACCCATCGTCCACCTCGGCGACTACATCTACGAGTACGCACCGTTGGAGTACAGGTCGCCCACCGGCAACGTGCGGAGCTTCGCCAACGGCCACATCTTCACCCTTGCCGACTACCGGACCCGCCACGCCCAGTACCGCACCGATCCCGACCTGCAGGCCGCGCACGCCTCCGCCCCCTGGATCGTCACGTGGGACGACCACGAGGTCGACAACAACTGGGCCGACGAGATCCCCGAGAACGACGGGCAGACGAGGGAGGCCTTCCTGGCCCGGCGGGCGGCGGCGCTCCAGGCCTACTGGGAGAACATGCCGCTGCGGCGGTCATCGCTCCCGAGCGGCATCGACATGCAGCTCTACCGCCGGCTGGGCTGGGGGTCGCTGGCAACGTTCCACGTCCTCGACACGCGGCAGTACCGCGACGACCAGGCCTGCGGTGACGGGACCAGGATCGGGTGCACGGACCGGCTCGACCCGGCGCGCACGCTGACCGGCGACACCCAGGAGCGGTGGCTCCTCGACGGTGCAGCGGCCAAGGAGGGCGATCTGAACGCCCGCAGCAAGGGCCCGTTCCCGGGGCGACCGGCCCGTGAAAATCGAGGAGACCGAGCCGCGCAGGGCAGGTGGCGCTACCGGGAACGCCCTACGGCTGGGGCAGCCGGACGCGCTCCCAGCTGAACAGCGCCGCGTCCCTGGGATCGATGGTGAGGCGGAGGTACTCGAACGGGAGCGTCTCGCCGTGTACGACGATCCGGGTGAAGTTGGGCAGGCCGAGGGGGTTGTCGGCGACGTACTCGTGCGAGTCCCCCTGGAGCAGCAGCACCTGACCGTCGAAGGCCGCCGTTCGAGCCGCGATGCGATCCACGATGGCCTGCTGCCCACTCCTGGGCACCGGATCCCAGGTGTCCGCCTGCATGGCGAGCGCCACTCCCAGCAGGCCGGCGTCCTCGGCGGCGTCGAAGGTGGAGTCGATCCAGTCCAGCGTCGCAGCCACGCGGGCATCGACCTCGGCCGTCTGCTCCGGGGTGGGGGCAGTGAATCCGATCCCCGTCCAGGGGGCGAGGCCATTGTTGCTGCCGATCACGTGGAGCGTGGCAAAGGCGACGCGCGACTCGATCCAGCGGACGTTCTCGACCAGTGAAGGCTGGAACTCCAAGCGCTTGGGGCGGTGACCCAGCGCAGATCCGGGCTCAGCGAAGAACGTCGAGCGGATCGTGTCGAGGCGCTCGAGCGGGTCGTAGCTGCCGTTGTTGGGCCGGTGGCAGTCGGTCCACTCGTTGTCACCGGGGGTGTAAACGACCGGATCCTGGAAGGTGTCGAAGGCGGTCCGGACGGCGGTGAAGCGCTCGTCGGTGCAGGTCGTGCTGCCGCTCTTGATGTCACCGACGTGGGTGACGAGCCGGACCTTCGGGTCCTGGTTGACCGCGCCGATCAGCTCACCGAAGGTTGCTTCTTGGGCGGTGCCGTAGGGCACGTCGCCGATGACCGCGATGGTCATGGGCTTCGCGGACCGGTTCCCGGTGTTCCCGCCGCCGGCGGCGACGGGCGCGGCGGCCGAGACGGAGGTGGCCGCAGTGATGAGTGAAAGAGCCAGGACGAGCCTGCGGGAGCGGTGTCGCATGAGGTGCATCTCAGCCGTTGAAGATGACCCTCCGGGGACGGCAGGGTGGCGCCCGGGGAAACTGTTGCTTCGTTCGGGCGGATCCGCTGCCGGTTTCGTCTCAGGTTCAAGCCGTCGGCCCTGAACGCACCGGCCGCTACCTCAGCGGCCGCGCCACATCGGCTGTGAAGGCGCCTCAACGGACCTCGATTCGGTCGAGTTCCTCTACTAGGAGGCCGCTGAAGTAGGGGCCGTCGGCGTGGTGTGGCCAGTGGGCCTGTTGTGGTCACTGTTTTGGAGGTGGCTGTCCGGCTGTCTTGAGCGTCCCTGGCCGGGGACCTCGGGGCGCTGTCCAGCGTTCAGGATCGGTTCTTCCCCGGCGTCGCGGTCATGCCGTTGCTGTTGTCCAACGACCGTCGGTGAAGGCAACGTGGAGAGTCGCCAGGCGGGCCAGGTTGATGACAGCGGCGCGGGTGACGGCGTCGGTCTGGACACGTTCTCGCCCTCGGGTGCGGGCTGCGCGGCCGCCCATGACCCGCATGAAGTGGGCGATCTTGCGTTCCACCTTCGGCCGGTCGCCTCGGTAGGCGGCTTGCCACTGCGGGCCTGCTCCCGCTTCTTGCGTTGCAGGATGTCCTCGCGGCGGTGCACGGTGATGGTCCGTCCCGACACGGCCGTGGTGCACTGGCTTGATCTTGCAGCGGAACCCGAACTCGGCCCGCCCCGACCCGTCGGCCGAGAACCGGATCGGCACGTTGTCCAACGACCGTCGGTGAAGGCAACGTGGAGAGTCGCCAGGCGGGCCAGGTTGATGACAGCGGCGTGGGCGACTCGGCCTATGCGTCGAGTCCAACACCCGCACCCGGTTGCCCATCACCCCCGCCTGGTGAGCCACCACCTTGGTGTCCTCCAAGAACCGCTTCGGCCGCTGCGAACCCCGCAGCCGGTTCCGCTGACCGACCAGCACCGTCGGATGGAACGCCACACACCCAGCGTCAACCCCCGCCGCCGCCTGCCAAGCCAGATCCCGCTCCAGCCGGTCACACGCCTCCCGGTCCGACAACCCCTCAAGCGACTGGAGCACCATCACCGTCGCCACCACCCGCCGGCACCGTCGACCGCCCCCGAACCGACTCCTTGTACAGATCAGCGAAGTAGCCGTGAGGGAACAACCGCTCACCCTCCTCCGCCAACAACCGGTACACCCCCGCAACCGGTCACCCAACAACACCCGAGGATCCTCGAACCGCGCCTGCACCGAACCCACACCCAACGCCACACCCGAAGTCTCGAACCCGGCAGCCCCCGCGGTGGTGGACCCTCGACGACTACTTCAGCGCTCTCCTAGGACCACTAGCTCCAGATGCTGAACGGAAGGCGCGGCGGCGATCGCCGCCTCGTTCGCCGTCCTCGGGTCACCGGCGAGGCTGCCCGCCGTCTTCCACTGCTCGGCGGGCAAGGACCGGACAGGGGTGCTGGCAGCCCTCATGCTGTCTGTGCTCGGGGTGGACGACGAGGTGGTCGCCGCCGACTACCACCTCAATGCCTCGGCGGTGGAGCGGCTCGTGGCCTGGCTGAACCTCACAAGGCCGGACCTGTCCGAGGAGATGTCACGCCAGCCCAAGGCCCTCCTGTCGTGCCCCCCAGAGGCGATGCACAGGTTCCTGCAGGCCCTCACGGCACGGTACGGCTCGGTCGAGGGCTACCTGACGGGAGTCGGCGTCCGAGCCGACACCTTGGACGGGCTCCGGCAGGTCCTGCTCAAGCCGACGTGACCTTGGAGGGGCAGAAGTCGGGAGCGGTCCACCCCGGGCCGTGCCCAGGCCGGGCAGCTACCCCAGGACCAGGCGGCCCTCGACCTGGGGATCGACGGGCGAGCTGGCGTTGAGGTAGCGGACCACGGTGTCGACGAGGTTCACTCCGGTGTCGACGACCGAGGTGCCCTGGGTGAGCGT
This sequence comes from Acidimicrobiales bacterium, assembly GCA_030448245.1. Classification (GTDB taxonomy): domain Bacteria; phylum Actinomycetota; class Acidimicrobiia; order Acidimicrobiales; family JAUJNH01; genus JAUJNH01. The sequence continues at coordinate 30,524 of JAUJNH010000002.1, read as the reverse complement.
GGTGAACCTGTCGCCGCCGGTGGCCATGAAGTTGTTGGTGGCGACCCGGTAGGTGCCCGTGGGGTCGAGTGGCGCGCCGTTCACGGTGACCGAGGTCACGCGCGAGCCGAACGGTCGTGTCGGATTGAACGACCAGGTGACGCCCGAGACCTGCACCGTGCCGTACTGGCTCGCTGCGCCCTCCTCGAGCACCTGCCGGAGCTGGGCGCCGGTGAGGTCCATCAGCACCAGGGTGTTGTTGAACGGCAGCACGGCGTAGATCTCCTCGAGGGTGATCGGTCCGGCATCGATGTCAGCGCGCAGGCCGCCGGCGTTGGTGATGGCGACGTCGATCTCCGGCAGGTAGGACCGCATCGAGTCGGTGACGAAGTTCCCCATCTCGGACTCGCCGGTCCGGTTCCGGACGATCGAGGTGGTGGCCCGGCCCACGACGGCGCCGAGCGCCTCCTTCAGCACGGCCTGGTACCGGTCCACGATGGCTTGCACCTCGGGATCGGGGATGATCTCGTCGACATAGGTGGGGTCCAGCTCGGTGACCACGCTTACGACGTCCTTCGTCGCCCGGTCGACGGTGAGCGTCACGTCGGCGTAGCCCCGGGTGTTGCCGAACGGCTGCACCACCGGGATCCCGTTGATGACGGTGTCGAACTCGAGCGGGATGTGGCCTCCTAGGACAAGGTCGATCTCGGCATCGAGACGGGCGACGATGGCGGCGAGCGGACCTGTGGTCGCCGTCTCGAGGCCCTGGTGGGCCAGGACCACGATCGTCTCCACGCCCTGGGACACGAGCTCGGCGGCGGCGGCGTTGGCCGCCTCCGCCGATGCGCCGACGTCGAGGAAGGTGAGCCCTTCCGTGGCGGCGGGGAGGGTCACGCTCTTGGTGTCGGGGTTGGCCAGGCCGATGATGCCGACCTTGACGCCCTGGAGCTTCTCGATGACGTACGGCTCGATGCCCTCAGGGGACCGTCCGCTGGCATCGACGATGTTGGCGGCCAGGAAGGGGAAGTCGGCCTGGTCGATCCGCTGGTCGAGGATGTCCTGGCCCCAGTCGAACTCGTGGTTGCCGACGGCGACGGCATCGACACCGATGTGGTTGAAGACCTCGACGGTCGGTGCACCCGTGAAGTAGGAGGAGATGGCGGGGCCCTGCATGAAGTCGCCGCTGTCGAGGATCAGGGTGCGCCTGTTCTCGGCCTCCTCCCGTTCGAGGTAGGCGGCCAGGGTGGCGGCTCCGCCGGCCAAGCGGCCGTTCCGCCGCAGGGGCGTCAGCTGGCCATGGGTCTCGTTGAGGCCGAGGATCTGCACCTCGACGGTCCGCTGCGACTGCGGCTCGGCCCGGTCAGGGGGACGGGGCGTGACGCCGGCCGCCGCGGGGGCGATCGTACCGGCGGCGGCGACGGCGAAGACAGCCGCCAGGCTGCGTAGCGTTGAGGATCGGCTCACCCCCTCACCTTCCCCGACCCGCCCGAACAGGGGATGAACGGCCGGTGGCGTGGCCGCAGCCAGCAGCCGAAGAGTCGGAGGACATGCACCCACGTCACCGTCCGCTGGTGAGCTGTTCAACCGGGGTTCCGCTCGGGGTCCTCTGGCGGTCACCTCGGGCTCGTACGTTCAGAGCATCCAGCGATGTGGAGGTGCGATGCAGACCGAGCTTGGAGAACACGACATGGATCGCGACGCAGTCGAGGTCTGCGTCGCCGGCGGCGACGGGTCAAGCACCGGCTCCGAGCACATGCTTGCGGCAGGGCCGTGCCGGTGCCGGGGCTGCCTCTTCACCAGGAGGACGGCGCGCCGCGACGCCATCGGCCGGCGGCCGCCGGTGCTGCCCGCCGGTGAGGGCACCTCCCGGCTGGCTTCGTGGTGGTCCGGCGGCAGCGGCTCCGATCTCTGACCTCCCGCTGACGTCGCCGCGCCGGCGAGGGTGCCGAGGTGACGGGTGGGGACCTCCGGCCGGCGATGAACGGCCCGCCGAATCGTGTCCAGGTCGATGCGCACGGTCACCTCGTCGACCGTGATCGTCTGCGGCGGGTGGCTCTTCGAGCACCACGGTCCGGTCGGAAACTCCAGCCACCCCCTCAACCCTCCTACCACTTGGTAAGAACGGTTCCTACTCTAATCAGTTCGCCGGCTCTTCGGCAGCCGGGTTGCCAGGGACCCAGTCGACTCCCACGAGCGGGGTCGTCTTGACGTACGCATGAACAGGTTTTAACGTATGCATAGATGGCTGTCGACGTTGGCCAGGCCGGTCTTATCGCCGCTACGGACCTGTTGCGGGCGTTGGCCAGCGAGCACCGCCTGGCGATCGTGCAGGAGCTCTCGACCGGCCCCCGCTGCGTGCACGAGCTGGTGGACGCTCTCGGTGTGTCGCAGTCGCTGGTCTCCCAGCACCTGCGGGTCCTCCGGGGCGCCAAGGTCGTGGCCACCGAGCGCCGGGGACGCGAGGTCGCCTACTCGCTCTCGGACGACCACATCGCCCACATCGTCGCCGATGCCGTCACCCATGCTGCAGAATCGAACAGGAGCCACCGATGACCACGACCCATACCACCCATGCCAAGCACGGCCACGCCCACGGCGACAGCTGCGGCCACGTCGCTGTGACCCACGGAGACCACGTCGACTACCTCCACGACGGCCACGTCCACCGCAGCCACGACGAGCACTGGGACGAGTGCACGCTCGAGGCCCACCTCATGGCCGAGGACCACGGCGACCACACCCACGGCGATCGCTGCGGCCACGAGACCGTGCCCCACGGAGACCACGTCGACTACGTGCACGACGGGCACCGCCACGCCTCCCACGACGAGCACTGGGACGAGCACTGAGTACCCGGACCACGACACCGACGAACGGCGACCTCCACCAGGAGGCGGCGCTCCGGCTGGGCGCCGCCGACCAGCGCTACACGGCCAAACGCCGGGCGCTGGTCGAGGTGCTGGCCGGCAGTGACCGGCCGCTCACCATGCACGAAGTCCTTGCCTCGGCGCCCGGCGTCCCGCAGAGCTCGGCCTACCGCAACCTGTCCATCCTCGCCGAGGCCGGTGTGGTGCGCCGGATCCAGGGCGCCGACGACAACGGCCGGTTCGAGCTGGCCGAGGTCGTCTCCGGCCACCACCACCACCACCTGATCTGCACCAGCTGCGGGCTCATGGCCGACGTGCGCGCCACGGCCAAGCTGGAACGTGCCCTGGCCGAGGCCGCCCGCACCGCAGCCGACGAGGCCGGCTTCTTGGTGGTCGAGCACCGCTTCGACCTGGTCGGCCTCTGCGCCGGCTGCCGCCCCTAGCCCGGGCCGTCCTGCGTCCGGTGTTCGGTTTCGGCGACCTGCACTCAGGTGGCCGCCGGGACCGGGTTCGGGCGGCCCCGGCGAGCGAGCTGTGACCACGATGACCGGGCGGTGACCGACAGCAGGAACACCGCCGAGGCCGTGAGCGCTATCGCCCCTCCCGCGGCGACGTCGAAAGCAGCCGATAGGCACAGCCCCAGCAGCCCCGAACCCGCCCCGATGGCGGCGGCGACCACCATCATCGGGACCACCCGCTCCACCCACTGGCGGGCGGCGAGGGCCGGCACCGTCAGCAAGGCGACCGACAGCAGCGTGCCCACGGCGGGCACCGAGGTGACCAGGGCGACGGTGATGGCCACGAGCACGATGAGATCCAGGGCCCTGGTTGAGTAGCCGAGCGCCCCGAGGCCGGCAGGGTCGAACGCCCCGTGGATCAGCTCTTTGTGGAGCGCGACGAGGACGGCGAGAAGCACGACGCCGACGGCCACGGTGGTGGCGATGTCGGCCGGTGTGACCGTCAGGATCTGGCCGACGAGGAAGGCGGAGAGATCCCGGGACGCGCTGGCCCTCGACGACAGAACCAGGACGCCGATGGCGAACGAGCCGGCCAGCACGACCCCGATGGCGCTCGAGTCGTCGAGGGCGCGGACCGAGCCGAGGGCCACGATGCCCAGGACGACGAGCAGCCCGAAGCCGATGCCGCCGGCGACGATGCTGAACCCGAGGACCGAGGCGATGACCACGCCGGGGAAGGTGGCGTGTGACATGGCCACCACGAAGAACGGCAGGCGCCGCAGGAGCACGTGGACCCCGACCGCCCCGCAGAGCGAGCCGACCAGGACGGCCTCGATCGCCGCCCGCTGGAAGAACGGCGAGCCGAAGCCGTCGATCACCGACCTCACAGGGCCGCCTTGGCCAGGCCACGTCGCGCGCCGAGGCGCCTGACCAGCTGAGTCCCTGCGCCGATGACGCAGAAGCCGACGGTGAAGGCGGCCACCACCGTGGCGCCCGAGGCCAGGCGCAGCCCCTGGTTGACCGAGGCCTCGAAGCTGGCCGACAGGCCGACCCAGCCCAGGACGCCGGCCAGCACGACGGCGATGGCCATGGTGGCGGCGACAGACCGGCCGAGGAGGCGGGCGGACGCTGCCGGGGTCACGACGAAGGCCACCATCAGCACCGTGCCCACGGCCCGCACCGCCACCACCACCGTGGCCGCCACCGCTGCATTCAGAAGGAGGTCGAGGACGACGACGCGGTAGCCGAGGGCCTCGGCTTGGGCCCGGTCGAAAGCGACCAGCACCAGATGCTTGTGGGCCACGGCGACGAGCACGAGCACGACGAAGGCGATGACGGCGGTCTCGACGACCTGGCGGCGGTCGACATCGAGGATGCGCCCGAAGAGGAGCTGGTTCAGGTCTGAGGTGTAGCCGGTGCGACGGGACACGATGACGACCCCGAACGCGAAGAACGTGGCGATCAGCACCGCCAGCCCGGCGTCCTGGTCGATCCGAAGCCGGGTGGTGAGGAAGGCCAGCAGCACGATCGTGACGGCTGCAGCGGTGACCGCGCCCAGGAGGAGGGACTGGCCGGCGGCGAAAGCGACCGCGAGGCCGGGGAAGACGGTGTGCTGCAGAGCTTCGGTGAGGAAGGTCAGCCTTCGAAGCAGCACGTGCACCCCCACCACGCCGCCGAGTACGCCGAGGAGGACGACCTCGAGAAGAGCCCGGCGCATGAAGCCGAGCTGGTAGGGCTCGACCAGGAGCTGCCGGATCACCGTGCGGTGACGATCGTGGCTCCCCCGGCCAGCACCACCGCGCTCCCGCCGTAGGTCTCGCGCAGCAGATCAGCGGTCAGCGCCTCGCCCATCGGACCGAAGGCTATTTGCTGACGGTTCAACAGGCACGCTTCGTCACAGGCCAGGTGGGCGACGGCCAGGTCATGGGTCGACATCACCACGGCCACCCCCGTCGCCCGCAGGTCAGCCAGCACCTCGATGAGCAGATCGGTGGTTGTGGCGTCGACTCCGTTGAACGGTTCGTCGAGCAGCAGCAGCTCGGCCTCCTGGGCCACCGCCCGGGCCAGCAGCACCCGCTGGCGCTGCCCGCCCGACAGCACGCCGAACCGGTCATCGGCGCGGTCGGCGACACCCACTCGGCGCAACGCCTCCATGGCGATCGCCTTGTCCTCACGCCCGGCCCGGCGTAGCCACCCGATCCGCCGGGACCGCCCCATGAGCACCACCTGGAGCACGCTGACCGGGAACTCCGGGTCGAGGACGTCGGCCTGCGGGACATAGGCGACACGGCCTCGGGCCTTCGCCGGGGAGACGCCGAGCACCTCGATGCGTCCGGACGTCAGCGGCATCAGGCCGAGGATCGCTCGGATGAGCGTCGTCTTGCCGGCCCCGTTCGGGCCGATGAGCGCCACCGACCCTCCATGGGCAACCCTCCCGGTGACACCCTCCAGCACCGAGGTGCGCCCATAGGCCGCGGACGCCCCCTCGAGCACCAGCGCCGGCCGGCCGGGGTCAGGAGAGGTTGTCAACGAGAGCCTTGGTGTTGTGCCGGATCATCTTGAGGTAGGTGTCGCCGTCGGAGCCTTGGGGTCCCAGCGTGTCACCGTAGAGGGCGTCCTCGCCGGCGACGACCTTCACGCCGGACTCCTTGCCGATGGCCTCAGCCGTCTTGGGCGGAAGGGAGCTCTCGGAGAACACCGCCTTCACGCCGCTGCTGCGGATCTTCCCCACGATGTCCTGAATGTTCTCGGCCGACAGCTCGGCCTGGGTGTCGAAGCTCGGGATGATCGACCCCACGAACTCGAGGCCGTAGTGATCGAGGTAGTAGCCAAACGCGTCGTGATTGGTCACCACCTTCTTGTTGGGCAGCGTAGCCACCTGGGCCTTGATCTCGGCGTCCAGGGCATCCAGCTGCCTGACGTACTCGGCCTCGTTCCTCTGGTAGTCGGACGCGTGCTCCGGATCGGCCTTCGAGAGCCCCTCTTCGATGCTGTTGACCATGATCTTGGCGTTGGCCGGGTTGTGCCAGATGTGGGGATCCCCCTCGGGGTGCTCGGCCTCGTCACCCGCCTTGCGGATGTCGATCCCGTCACTCGCCTCGATGATCTGGCCCTTCGGGGCCGCCGCCTTGATGGTGTCCTCGAACCAGCCCTCGAGGTCGAGCCCGTTCTTGACGATCACGTCGGCGGCGCCCAGCTGCTGCACGTCGGCCGGCGACGGCTCGTAGTCGTGCGGGTCGATGTTCGCCTTCAGCACCCCGTACACCCTCGCCTGCTCACCACCGACAATCCTGGCGAAGTCGGCCAGCTGCGTCGTGGTGGCCACCACCGTGACCGGATCGTTCGATCCGCCTGCGGCCGAGGAGGTGTCATCACCGCCACACGCGGCGAGACCAAGGAACCCGAGGATCGGAACGAGAACCAAACCCTTGACCACCCGGACCAATGTAGAGCGGGAACCGTTCTTAGTCAAGCCGGTTCCGGGTGGGGCTTGGCGGCCAAGGCGAACAGGAACATCAGGCTGAGGAGCACGACCACGGTGGCCCCGCCGAGCGCATCATCCTGCGCCTGGCTGGCCGCCGCTTCGACGCTTCAGTCATGACCATCGCCTTTGCTCTGCACCCACCCGCCCAATCCGGCCTCTCGTCGCTTGTGGCCGGGCCTCCCCGCAGTGATCGACCCATGGCCCCACGAGGGCACTGCTGCCATCTTCGGCCATACGGCTTCCTCGACCAGTTCACGGTCACCGTCGGAGCACAAGGCTTCGCCGTCGAGGATGGCACGACCTTCGAAGATCGCTTCAGCGGTCTCATCGGAGGGTGAAGTTGCCTGAATCGACCGACAAGAACGGGTTGACGTCGGGGTTCTGGCACGGCTGGATCGTCCAGGCCCTGCGAATGATCCCGGTGGTGTAGGCGACACCGCCGACGCGTGCCTCTCTGTCCTGGCGGGAACCCCGAGGAGTGCCCTCACCGTCCTTGCCCCCGCTGATGAGCTCTATCGGCCGGGAACAGGTCGTGCTTCCTATGCGCCAGCAAGCGGAGTGTGGAGCGGTGCGCTGACTCGCTCGCTTCAGTTGGTCGTGCGGTGGCGGAGCGCTTGGCGTCGGGCCAGGTCGTCGTTCATGACGTTGCGGAGGAGGTCGATCGCCTTCATCACCTGTGGTCTCGTAGGGAGTAGATCACTCGGTTGGCGTCGCGTTCGGTTCTCGACGAGGCCGCCGTCGCGCAGGACGGCCAGATGCTGGGAGACGTTGGCACGCCGGCGCTGGGGTTGCTGGGCGTGTCCGGGTTGGTCGCGGTGGCGGCGCCGATCCCGGCGGTGATCCCAGCGGCGGTGGCCGGGATGGTCACCTACGTCCGCAAGGGACAGGTCGAGTGGCCGGTGGCCCGCTGGTCGATCTACGGCGGCGTGCCGGGCACTGTCGCCGGTGCCCTCCTCTCGAGCTCCGTCGGCGGCAAGGGCCTCCTGATCGCCTCCGGCGTCGTGCTCGCCCTCGTCGGCGTCCGCATCCTGGCCCCACTCCCTGAGTCGAGGCTCGCCGGCCGGGCCCGGCGCCGCCCGGCGGTCGTGATCCCCGCCGCCGGCGTCATCGGCTTGTTCACCGGCATGCTGGCCAACGGAGGAGGCTTCCTGCTGGTGCCCTCTTCGTCCTGGTGTTGGGGCTCACCATGCCTGAGTCGGCTGGGACCAGCCTCGTCGTCATCGCCGTCCTGTCGGTTCCGACCCTCATCACGCACTGGGCGCTCGGCAACATCGATTGGGCCGTCGCCATTCCCTTCGCGGCCGGGGCCATCCCGGGAGCGCTCGTCGGCTCCCGCCTCACCGACCATCTCCCGGCTGAGGCCATGCGCAGGGGGTTCGGCGTCCTGCTCGTCGGGTTCGCCCTGTACTTCGTCACCCGCCAGGTGGTGGCCGGGTAGCGCCGCCGGCTGCCGACGGCCCAGTCGTTCCGAAGGGCACGGATCATCGGGGTGGTTCGGGCCAACCAGACTGCCGAGCCGGTCCAGCCGATGACAGGGTGGCGTCAGCCCGGTCCAGGGTCCGGGTGGGGTCTTGCCAGGATGCGGCGGCGGAGGATGGCATAGCCGGTGAGGCCGGCGGCGATCGTTGCCCACCAGATGGTGTCGTCGACGCGCAGCGGCCACTGGGGCTTGGCGGCGTGAACGGCGCGATGGCGGTGAGGCAGACGGCCGCTTCGTGTCGGAGGCGCTGGCGGCTGATGAGGAGGGGGATGCTGCAGCCGATCAGGCCGAGGATGTCGCCCGTGACGCCGCGGGCGAGGTACGGGTGCGGGTCGCGCAGGTAGAGCGAGGTTGAGATGGCGACCGCGCCAAGGGTGGCGGCGATCTCGGCCCGGCTCAGGCGTGCCTCGGCGGTGACCGTCTTCATCTCGAATGGTCGCCGGGACGACGACAGGCGAGGCCACCAGGGCGACGAGGAGCTTGCTCCCGTCATCGCTGGTCGGAAAGGAGGGTCCGGGCGGCTTGGCGGCCGGGGGTGCCGGCGATCCCGCCGGCCGGGTTGGTCCCGGCGCCGGAGATGTAGAGCCCGCCGATCGGGGTCCGCCACCCGCCGAGGGCTTTGGTGGGCCGGAACGGTCCGAGCTGGTCGAGGGCGATGTCGAGGTGCATCGGGTGCCCGCCCGGCCACCGGTCGACCTGTTCCATCTCGTCCGGGGTCCAGGTGGCGAGCCCCAGGATGCTGTTCCGGAACCCGGGGGCCCGGCTCTCGAGGGTGGCGAGGCTGGCTTCGACGAGCTCGTCGCGTCGGGCCGGCCAGCCCCCTTGGATGGTGGAGGGGGCGGCGGGGCAGGCCAGGTAGATGGTGTGGTGGCCGGGCGGGGCGAGGCTGGCGTCGAGGGCGGACGGGGAAAAGGCGTAGAGCGGGAGGGGGTCGGGGAGGTGGCCGGCTTCGGACTGGTTCCAGGCGTTGGTGAGGTCGTCGAGGTGGTCGACGTAGCTCTGCAGGCCGTTCCAGTCACCGGCGCGGCTGTTGGGGTAGGCGGGGAGCCGGTCGGTGGCGACGTGCACCAAGGCCTGGACGACGTTGGAGCGGCGGGCGGCGGCGAGGTCGGCGCCGACATCGCCGCCCAGGGGCGGGTCGAGGAGGTGGAGCAGCGCGGTCTGGGGGTTGATGGCGGTGATCACGTGCCCGGTGGGGATCCGCTCTCCGCTCTCGAGGACCACGGCCCGCACCCGCCCGGCGGGCGCCTCGATCCGTTCGACCGGGGCCGAGCAGCGCAGTTCCCCACCGAGGGAGGCGAGGCGGCGGACGAGGGCGTCGGTGAGGTTCTGGGCGCCCCCGCGGCCGTGCCACTGGCCGAACAGGTGGTAGGCGGCCTGCCAGAAGGCGAACAGGGCGCCGCCGGGGACGGTGGGGCCGACGCCGGCGTGGGCGGCGAAGGCGGCGACCGGCCCGCGGGTGAGGTCGGACGGCAGCCACCGTTGCAACAGCGAGTGGTAGGGGCTGATGGCGTCCCGGGCGGTGGTCATCGGCTGGTGGCGCAACGCCCGGACCAGGTTGGCGACCTGGCCGGGCAGTACCCTGGGCGAGACGTCGCCGCGGATGGCGGGGAGGATCGTCCGCACGATCGGTGTCGCCTTGTCGAGAAACTGCCGGTAGGCCTGCGCTTCTGCGGGTGACTCAGCGGCGATCGAGTCGACGGTGGCCTCCACGGACCGGAAGAACCGCACCCGCCGCCCGTCGCGGTGCACGGCGATGGAGAACGGGTCCATCTCCAGGTAGTCGAGGCCCGCGCCGGCGAGGTCGAGGTCGTCGGGGATGTCGGTCATGTTGATGATGTTGTGCGCCGCCGAGTGAAGGTCGAACCGGTAGCCAGGGACCGTCTCCTCAGTGCGGGACCCGCCGCCGGGCCGGTCGAGGGCCTCCAGGACCACGACTTCACGTCCGGCACGAGCGAGGTAGCAGGCGGCGATGAGGCCGTTGTGGCCGGCGCCCACGACCACGTCGACACCACCAGGGGTTTTGCTCACTGCGCTCAGGTCAGGCTCAGGAAGAGCCGCTCGACCTTGACCGGGTCGTAGTTCTGCTCCCGGGCGTAGTCGTCGTCCTCGAGGCAGTGCTGCAGCTGGGACACCAGCAGTGACACCCCGACCCGGTCGAGGGCCTTGCCGGCGGCGGCGATCTGCTGGATCACCTCCTCACAGGATCGCCCCTCCTCGATCATGGTGAGGATCCCGTTGAGCTGGCCCTGGATGCGGCGCAGCCGGCGACGGGCGGCGGCGACGACCGGTTCATCTGCGCCGTTCACGTCGCCAGCTCGGCCAGCGCAGCCCGAATCCGGGTGCCGGCCTCGTCGGCCACGGGGCGGAGGGCCGGGTCGCCGGGGACCTCGGCGATCACCTGCGGGTCGAGAGCGTCGACGATCGTGCGGTTGTCGCCGTCTGCTCGGACGACGACGTTGCACGGCAGCAGCAGCCCGATGCGACGATCGACGTCGAGGGCACGGGCGGCCAGCTCAGGGTTGCAGGCGCCGAGGATCACGTACGGCTCGATGTCCTTGCCGATCTTGTCGGCCAACGTGGCCTGCACGTCGATCTCGGTGAGCGTCCCGAACCCTTGGGCCCTGAACGCCTCCTTCACCTCGGGGACGGCGGTCTCGTAGGGCAGGTCGAGGGTGAGCGTCAGTGAGTAGTCCACGGTTCAGGTCTCCTTGGTGGTGGGGTAGGCGGCGGTGTTCCAGGCAGACATGCCGCCGAGCACGTTGATCACCTCGAGGTCGGTCCGGGACTGGAGGAGGCTGTCCGCCACCGAGGACCGGTAGCCCGAGCCGCACGCCACGGCCAGCGGCCTCCCGGTCCGGGGCACGTCGCCCAGCCGCCCCGGGCAGCTCGCCGCCCGTCAGAAAGGTGGCGCCGGCCACGTGACCCTGCGCCCCATTCACCGGGCTGGCGGACATCGAGGAGGTCGACCTGGCCGTCGGCGAGCCGACGCTTGAGCTCGTGCACGGTGATCTGAGGAAGGCCGTCGACGTCGAGGGCCGCGGTCCGCCACGCCATCATCCCGCCGGCCAGCCAGCCGACGGGTAGGTCGTAGCCGATGCGGAGCAGGTCCCAGGTGACCGGCCACAGATCGGCCGGCGAGTCGAGCACGAGGACGATGGCCGCGCCCTCGTCGAGGACCGTGCCCGCCCACGTCGGGAACGCCGCACCTTGGCCGACGTTGAGAGCGCCGGGGACGTGGCCGCCGCCGAACGCCTCGGCCGGGCGGGTGTCGAGCACGACCGCCCCCTGCTGCACCAGCCCCTTCACCGCGGCGGGCGTGGAGGCCGGCGGTTCACGCAGCGCACAGCGACCCGGCGACATGGGTGGGGAACACCTCGACGTGGTCCGCCAGCTCGAGGATCTTGGTCTGGATGGTGGAGCAGAACTCCTTCGCCGAAGCCTCCGCCTCATCCGGACCGCCGAGGAGGTCGGGCGGGCCAGGTCACCCACCAGCAGCGCCCCGCCCGACAAGAGCAGGGCCGGCTCATCAGCAGACGCCTGTCCGTCGTAGACCAGCAGGCTGATGTGCTCCGGCGTGTGCCCGGAGGTGTGGAGCACCTCGAAGCCGACCTCGCCGAGGTCAAACCGCTCCCCATCCCGCAACGGTCGGTGGTCGAACCCGACATCGGCGGCGGCGGAGGCGAGGAGCTCGACCTCGCCCCGCTCCCCCACCTCGGTCAGGCCGGACAGGTAGTCGTTGTGGCCATGCGAATCCAGGGCGTGACGCACCCGCAGGCCCTGCATCCGGGCCTCGGCGAAGTAGCCGGCCACATCACGCTGCGGATCGAACAGCAACGCCTCCCCGGTCTCCTCCGAGCCCACCAGGTACGACGCGTGCCCGAGGCCTTGCAGGTAGAACTGCCTGAAGAACATCAGCGGCACCCCTGCGACGCACGAAACGCCCGCCCACCGAAGGGCAACCGGAACAACGGTCCCAACACACAGACGTCGAACAACCCCGCAGCCAGCGGGAGCACACCGACCGCGGCCAAGACCAGCCACCAGCCGCCGGCCACGACACCCACCGCGATCAGCACCAACCCGGCCATCACACGAACAACCCGACCCGGCGTCGACCCGATGGACCGCAACACGACCATGAAAGCTCCCCTCATCTCCACCTCACGGATACCCCCGGCAGTATCACCGCAAACGCAACACGGGGGTGCCTGCCCTCCTCCTCAGGGCGACAGGTAGCGCACCCGACCTGAGTACGGGAGGAGCTCGCTGTGCCGCGCCGGGAGCACCGGCGGTTGCGGGAGGACGTGGCGATCCTCAAGCGGGCGACAGCATTTTCGTGAAGGAGACCCGGTGAACGTCTCGCCGTTCATCGAGGGGAGGGAACAGGGCAGGGCAACGTCAAGAGGACGTGTGAGCTGCTCGAGGTCTCCCGTGCCGCCTTCTAACGCCCACCGCCGCCACGTCCCCGAACAGCGTCGCCAGACGGCGGCCGTCGTTGAGGTGCTTTGCGTCCGAGTTCGCCGCGGAGGGTCCACGCGAGATGACCCGAGGTTGGGAGGCTCCTCCATGAGCAGAGGAGGAGTCGATGTGTCGGAGGTCAACGGTGGTCGCCGGGTGCCGCGGAAGCTCTCTGCGGAGCAAGGCCCAAGGCAGGGCGGACGACTAGGCGAGGGCTCAAGGGCCGGCGCTGCACCGGTGCTGACGCACGGGCGGCTCAGCCACAGCCTCTTCGATTCGATCCTCGAGGTTTAATCGACCTCCATCAGCGTGTCCTACGGGCCAACTGGATGCCCAGCAGGACGATGCCGGCCAGCACCAGACCGCCCAAGCCAGCGGCGAAGAAGCGCAACGTGTTGTTGTCCTCGGACGGCAAGGGCGAGAACTGGGCGACCACGTTGAAGTTGTCCTGGGTTTGGGTTTCCCCGCCGGCGAAGCGCGGGTCGGCCCAGGCGATGGCTGCGAACGCGTTCGTCGAGGCGACCCCCGGAGGTTGGTAGATGTCGGAGTTGATGCTGATACCGCCGAGGTAGTTGATCGGTTTATCGGTGACCGCCATGTTCGGCGCCCAGGTCTGGCCGCTATCGGTCGAGTAGGTGTACCGGACCTCGGCCACGTAGTCGGTCACGCCGCGATTGTCCTGCCAGATGACGTCGATTCGCCCGTTGGGCGCCACGTCGAGCTGGGGATAGAAGTTGCTGTACTGGTCTTTGGGGTCGTCGTCATTGACGGCGACGGGGTCAGTCCACGTGACACCCTTGTCGGTGGAGCGCCGGACCACGATGTCCGACCTGCTGGCGCTCGACGTATCGCCCGGCGTCGCTGAGTAGGCGAGGACAAACGTGCCGTCAGGCCCACCCTCGGGGCTCCATCCCATCCCGGTGTGGGCACCGGCGGCGGTGTAGACGGGGCTGCTCAGCTCAGAGACCGTCCATGTGCTTCCCTGGTCGGTGGAGCGGGCGATCAACATCGGATCGGCTTCACCGAAGATGCCCTTGTAGACCTCGTCGGGCGGCTCGTTGTCGGCCGGTGGTCCGCTGTCGCCCACGGCCATGACGACTCCGTCGTGAGCGGTCAGGAAGGGGCGGCCGAACGCGGTCTGGAAGTGCAGCGGGTAGGACTGCCCGGCGACCGTCATCGTCAGCTTCGAGTGGTCGTTGAGGTTGATCCGCTTGCCGAATGATTTCCCGCCGTCGGTCGACACCGAAACGACGACCTCCTGCTTCTCCTTCAGCGGATGATCCTTCCCCGCCGTGGCGCTCCAGTCCCGGCTGTAGCCCACGTAGACAGCGTCCTGCGCCCCCGAGCTGTCCACGACCAGGCCCGGGCAGCAGGTGTTCTCCGGCTTGGGGTCGGGCTGGGCCCGGGCGTCGTCGACGAGGGTCGTCGTCCAGGTCTCGCCCAGGTTGGTGGTCCGGGCCAACACGACGCTTGTCTTCCCGTCGCGAGGGCCCTCACGGTCGCCGTAGGCCTGCATGGCGTAGTACAAGGTGCCGCCGCTTCCCCATGCGACCTGGGGCTGCGCCACACCGGACGTGGTGTTGGTGCAGAAGGGGTAGTCCGCCGGCGACGGGCTCTCCTTGGAGAACGTCCACGTCAGGCCTGCGTCCCTTGACACCAGGAGGCGGCACCGGCGCGTCCGCAGGTCGGCGGTGGCGGCGACGACGACCCGGGGGTTGTCGGGGTCGGCCTCCATCGACGTGGGACCGGTGAAGCCCCGGGTCGGCGCCAACTCTTCCTTCGTCATATGGACGCCGCCCGTCAACCGCTCGACCTCGGCGTCCTGGCGAGCGAACCTGGCCTTCGGGAAGGCCCCGGTGGGCCGGAACTGGGACCCCGGCTGCCCGCCCGGCGCCTCCTCGGCTCCCGGCGTCGTCTGGCCGCCCGGCGTCGCCTGGCGCGGGGGATTCACGTCGCTGCCCGGTATCGGTTGGCCCGCAGGCGTCGTCTGGCCCGGCGTCGGCTGGCCCGCAAGCGTCGTCTGGCCCGGCGTCGGCTGCGTCGTCGTCGTCTGCCCGCCCGCACCTCCGGAGGACGCCGCCATGATCGCCAGTAGTGCCGCGACAACACCAGCGCGGCGAGGAACACGGCTCACGGGACCCTCCTAGGTAATGGAAACTGCGGGGTGGAGACCACAGGGGAAGAACTCAAGTGCGTTCTCAGGTCTTGACGCCCTCGGCCCCGCCTGCCGAGGGTGGTCGTGCCGCGATCGCGCGTGCCGCGGCCGCCACCAAGAGGGCGGCGGCGGCGCCGCCCAGCCCGATGAGGACGTAGCTGGCGGCGTTCGGCCCGCCACTAACCTCGAGGACGGCAGCCCGATCAGTAGGAAGCGGCGCGACCGGTGGCGAGGAGTTCACGTACATGGTGGCCCGGGCCGGGATGCCGATGTTCATGTCGTAGTGCTCCTGCGTGGCGAGCAGCACATGGGGCCCGGGAGAGATGTCGGCTGGGACGGGTACCTGTACCGTGAACTGGCTCGTCATGGTGGAGGGCTGGGGGTCGGGATGCGTGTAGAGGATCCGTCCGTCGGGAGCATCGAGGCGGATGTGCACCGGCTTCCCCTTGGCGAAGTCACTGCCGAAGACCTCCACCGTCCCGCCTGGCTGGACGGTGCCGGAGCCGTTGACCCTGATGGCCGCGAGAGCGACGCATCCAGATGCCAACCCGGCCGGTACGAAGACGGCTACGACTACCGCCGGGAGCAACCGCACAAGCCACCTCCGAGCCGAGAACCCCACAGTGCCGCGCCCCTTTCGTCCGTCAGCTTCCCCTATGGCTTGGACAGCCTGCCCGGTAGCAACAGCCGCGTCAAATGGGCATACTTCAGGGCAGCGAACGCGGCCAATCTTCCCTCTTCGTAGCGGCACCGCTCCCTGGGTCCTCGACCGCCTTGCCCTCCGCCTTCCGGTCCCGTGGGTCCCAGACCAGCGGAGCGTGCGGTCGGCGGGCCCCCTCGAGGCTGTACCCGTCGTCGACGAGGTCGGCGTCGAGGACGGCCAGTCAGGTCCGTGTCGCCGCCCCCTTGGCCGGCCCGTCAGCGATGCCCGTAGACGGCGCGTCCGGCCGGCCGGCCACGGAGGTGCTCCGAGGAGCCGAGGTCTGCGGGCACCACACTTGCGTCGCTCCAGCGGCAACATCCTTGGTCGGCAACGGACGGGTTGGTTCGCTCACCGATCCGAACACGGCTACCTTCACACTGTGGCCGACGGTGGCGAGCGTTCGCCGCGGGAGCGTTGGGTGACCGAGACGCTGGTCCGCCAGCAGTCCACCCTCGACGACCTCGAAGCTCGTGTGGTCGACGCCCGGGGCTGGCTGGCCGTCGATCGGCAAGCCTCGAGCCTCCTGCGCCACCTCGCCACCTGGAGCGGCGCCGGGTGGGCGCAGAGCAGCCGGCCGGAGATCGACAGCCACCAGGCCCACCTCGAGGGGGCTCGGCAGCGGGCCGCCGTGGCGCTGGCCGGTCTTGACGCGGGCACCGTCGAACTGGCCCGCCGCCGCCTCGGCCTGCGCATCGCACTGATGGGCAAGGGCGGGGTCGGCAAGACGGTGATCTCCAGCACGCTCGCCCGCCTCCTCGGCCGCCGTGGCCTGCCGGTGTTCGCCGCCGACCTCGACGTCAACCCCGGGCTGGCCATCAGCCTCGGCCTTCGGCCCACCGACGCCGGCCTGCCGGCCGAGGCCGTCGTGCAGCACCCCGGGTCGGCCTACGGCTGGTCACTGGCGCCCGGCCTCGAGCCCCGGGACGTGATCGACCGCTACGGCGTCCGCGGCCCCGACAACGTCCGCTTCCTGGGGCTCGGCAAGATCGGGTCGGACGACAAGACCCACACCCGCCAGTCGGTCGTGGCCCTGCTGCACGTGCTCCTCAACTTCGGAGAGCCCGACTGGCACGTGATCGCCGACATGGAGGCCGGACCCACCACCCCCTTCGAGCACTACCACGCCTTCGCCGACGACGTCCTCGTTGTCGTCGGCCCGGCCTGGCGCTCCGGCATGACCGCCCGCCGGCTGCTGCCGATGGTGGGCGAGGGGCGCACCACGACGATCGTGGCCAACCGCTTCCGCGACGAACCGGACCACCCCGGTCTCAGCCCAGCCGTGCGAATCCCCTTCGATCCGGCGGTGGCCGAAGCCGAGCGCCGGGGCCTGTCGCCCCTCGACGCCTGCCCCGATTCCCCCACCATCGCAGCCATCAACCAGCTCGCCGAGCTGTTCGTCGACCAGGAGGTACGAGCATGAAGATCGCCGTCACCGGCAAGGGCGGCTCGGGCAAGAGCACCGTCTCGGGGGCGCTGGCCCGGCAGCTGGCCCGCCTGGGCCACGACGTGGTGGCCATCGACGCCGACCCCAACCCGAACCTGGGCATCTCGCTCGGGGTCGACCGCGAGCTGGTCGAGTCGATGCGGCCCATCCTCAACTCGCTCCTGGACGCCGGCCACACCCACAACGACCCCACCCCGCCAGCCGACGCGCTCCTCGCCGACTACGGCGTCGACGCTCCCGACGGCGTGCGCCTGGTGGCCACCGGCAAGATCGAGCGCCCCTCCGGCTCCTGCCTGTGCTGCGGCTCGCACAACACCACCCGCCAGTTCTTCGGCGAGCTGCCGGCCGAGGACCGCGTCGTCCTCGCCGACCTCGAAGCCGGTCTCAACGACCTGATCTGGGCCGCTCCCGGCCCCGACGACGTCGTGCTGGCCGTCACCGAGGGAAGTGCCAAGTCGGTGGAGATCGCCCGCCGCGCCTGCAGCCTTGCCGAGGAGATGGGGGTGAAGCGGATCATCGGGATCGCCAACCGCACGATCAGCGACGACGACGTCGCCCGGATATCCCAGGAGCTCGGCGTCGAGATGCACACCATTCCCGAGGACCCAGCCATCGAGAAGGCCGACGAACAGGGAGTTGCCGCCTTCGACGCCAACCCCTCCTCGCCGGCCATGATGGCGGTGGGCGCGCTGGCCAGCCGCCTCCGGCCTTCACCTGGTCCATGACGAGCGGGTCTGCCCTGCGGCGGCCCACCTCACCAACCCCAGCTGCCCGGCTGCCGTCGTCGGGGCGCGGCCCCGAATAGCGCTCTCGGGTTGGGCGCGGAGGTTGACCGCTGCTCGCCGGTCCGTCGTTGGCCGTGCCGGACCTCGCGGCCCTCACCCAGACCTTCCCCGACGCCGCAGCGGTGCTGGCCCGCTACGGCATCGAGGCCTGAGGGCGATCCTCACCCGGACACGGCTCAACCAGCCGCCGTCGAGCGTGACCGGCGGAAGAGGGCTGCACCAGCAGCCGCGGCGAGACCAGCGACCAGGAGCCCGATCGCCACGCCAAGGGCGACGGAGGTCCATCGCACGCCCGACTCGCCCTGCTGGCGGGCCGAGCTGTGGCTGATCGACGCGAAGTAGGTGTCGTCGTTCGGCACGGCCGGGTTCCCGGCGCGGGAGTCTGGCCAGGCCACATAAGCCGCGTCGTTGGTGGACGCCACCGCCATCGCCGCTCTGACGTCGTACCCCGGGTTCACGACGTAGCCCTCGGACTTGTTCATGGACCGGTCGCTGACCCGGAGGTTGCGCCGGGACCAGGTTCGCCCGCCGTCGCTGGAGAAGGTGTAGAACGCGTCCCAGCAGGTCTCCCCGGCCAGGTTGGAGTACCCCCGCCCTCCGGGGTTGAAGAGGGCGTCGGTGCGGAAGTCGTGCCAGGCGACGTCAATCCGGCCGTTCGGGGCGACGCTGATGCCGGGGAAGAGCTGGTTGTAGTTCGGCTTGCGCTCCGGGTCGACGTCGTCGTTCAGCTGGACCCGCTTGGTGAACGTCTTCCCCCCGTCGCTTGACGCCATGAAGAAGATGTTGCGGTCGTCCCTGGGCGTGGGTGGCGGCGAGTCGCTCGACTCGAAGACGACGTAGGCGGTTCCGGTGGCGGGGTCTACCGCCGCCTCGGGGGTCGTGAGGCAGAACCGGCAGACCGCGACGCTGTCCTCGATGCTGCGCCCCTCCCAGGTCTTGCCGCCGTCGACCGACTTGGAGAAGAGGAGCCGATCGCCGGCGCCTTCCTTCCCGAGCTGCGCAGGCGTGGCCGGCACCTTCTGGGTGGTGGGGGGCGAGGGGGGTGGTCCCTGGGGCGACGCCGGGCATCCTGCGCCGTTCACCGCCGGGGTGGTGGTCGGCGGCACGGTGACCGGCGTGCCGGCGCCGACCGTCTCGGGCTGCGCCGGGGCGGCTGCGGGGGGTGCCGCCGGGGCCGCCGGAGGGGTTGGGGTGGGAGGCGGCGCCGGTGGCCGTTCCTTGGTGAAGGCGTAGATCGCCCCCTCGCGGTCGACGGCGAGCGACGGGACGTCGGAGCCGAAGATCTGGTCGCGCGGCACAGCGCCGAAGATGTCGACCGGGGGCCCGAAGCTCTGCCCGCCGTCGGTGGACGCCGAGACCAGGCTGCGGAGCGGCAGGTTCTCGACCCCGGGGGTGCCAGCGCTGATCATGATCCCCGCATAGACGCGACTCGGGTCCGACGGGTGGACGGCCATGCTGAGCCGGTTGTACCGCCCCGTGTCCTTCTGCTTGGTG
Source organism: Acidimicrobiales bacterium (assembly GCA_030448245.1). Taxonomy (GTDB): domain Bacteria; phylum Actinomycetota; class Acidimicrobiia; order Acidimicrobiales; family JAUJNH01; genus JAUJNH01. The sequence goes on along the minus strand of JAUJNH010000002.1, from coordinate 11,214 downwards.
CCGTCGGCCTTGGTGAACTCGAACTCGTTTTGGCCCCGGGCGACGGTGGTGAACGACCACGTCTCGCCGAGATCGGTGCTGCGGGCCACGTACACGTCGGTCGGCCCACGGTTGGAGGCGGTCTCGGAACCGGACCCGATGAAGTAGAGCATCCCGTCCCTGCCGAACTCGGCGTCGATGGGTGGGCCGAAGGTCGGACGGGTGCACGAGCCGTACTGGTCGGGCTTCGGCTGGGCTTTGCGTGTCGCCCACGTGCGGCCGCGGTCGAGACTGACATGGACGGGGCAGCCTCCCGTCGAGACCGTGAGATCCGACTCGATGATGACGAGCGTGTTGTCGTCCTTCGGGCTCACCAGCAGCTGCTGGTACCCGTGGTTGCGTCCGGGCCGGGTGTCCGAGGTGACCTGGACCGCCGGTGTGACGGAGCGCGCCTCGCCGCCTTCCTGACCGAGCGCGGGCGTTGCCACGGCGCCCATGGCCACTGCTCCACCCGCTAACAGGCTCCTCCCGAACCACCGCCGGGCACCTGCGCCGCGTCTGCCTGGACCGCTTCTCGACATCTTCCCCCCCGCTGTTGCTCTCGGTGCCGGGACAGTACACGGCATGTGGCCCCTTTGTCGGAATACTACGACTGGAGGCCCGTGGTGCCGGCGTGGTGTCCTTCCGCAATGCGGTCCGCAATCGGGCCGCGCATAAGGTCTGTCCGTGCGAGCGACGGCGGGGCGGCGGCGAACGTGCGAGCTGTGAGCCACCGACGCGTCATCTGGGTCACCGCCGCAGCGGCCGGTGTCGCATCGGTCGTCGCCGTGATGCTCCTGGTCGGGAACGGTCGGGTCGAGGTGGCGGCCGACGTCATCGTCAACCCCGGCAGCCCCATCGACGCACGGAACTCGCCGACGATCGCCCGCAACCCCCGCCGCCCGCAGAACCTGGCCGTTGCATACCGGATAGACCGGCCGGGATACTCGGCTGGGCTCGAGTGGAGCGACGACAGCGGCGTGACCTGGCAGCACTCGGTGCTGCCCCTGCCCGAGGACGTGGCTGCCTGCGCAGGAGCGGTCGCCGGGCAGCGCTGCCCCTTCGCCCCGGACGTGGCGTTCGCCCCTGACGGCACCCTCTACGTCGTGTACGTGAACCTCGAGGGGCGGGGCAACGCCCCCGCCAACCTCTGGCTGGCCACGTCTTCCGACGGTGGGCGCTCGATCGGGCCTCCCGTGCGCGTTGCCGGCCGCCTCACCTTCCAGCCCCGCCTCGCAGTCGACTCCGCGGGCACCGTCCACATCACCTGGCTCCAGGCCAACGAGGTCGGCCTGCTCAGGCTCACCGGCGGACCGAACCCGGTCGTCGCGGTGCGTTCGAGTGATGGCGGGAGGACGTTCTCCTCGCCCGTCGCCGTGAGCGACGCCCAACGCGAGCGGGTCGGTGCGGCGACCCCGGTCATCGACTCGAACGGCGAGCTGGTGGTCCTCTACCAGGACTTCAAGGACGACCGGCGCGACTTCGAGAACCTCGAGGGCCCGCCGTGGACCGAGCCCTTCGCCCTCGTCGTGAGCCGGTCGGCCGACGGCGGCATGACGTTCTCCCCTGGCGTCGAGCTCGAGTCGGGAGTCGTGCCCACACGACGCTTCCTCGTGTTCCTCCCGGAGTTCCCCTCGATGGCTGCCGGCCCGGGGAACACCTTGTACGTCGCCTGGACCGACGGCCGCAACGGCGACGAGGACGTCCTGCTCCGCCGTTCGCCGGACGGTGGGCGCACCTGGCAGCCTGCGGTGAGGGTGAACGACAACCCGATCGGGGACGGGACCACCCAACACCTCCCGCGCCTCGCCGTCGCCCCTGACGGGCGTGTCGACGTCCTCTTCCTCGATCGCCGCCGCGACCCCAGGGACCTCATGTACGACGCCTTCCTCGCGTCCTCCGGTGACCTCGGCCGGTCCTTCGCCAACGTGAGGATCTCGTCGACCTCCTTCGACTCGCGCGTGGGTCCGACGGTCGGCGAGCCCTTCGGCGTCGACTTCGGGTCTCGCCTGGGTCTGGTGAGCGGCGACGACCAGGCCAGCGTCGCGGTGTGGACGGACACCCGTCTCGGCACCGAGGCCACCGGTCGTCAGGACGTGGCGGCCGCGCAGGTGGAGGTGGCCCGCAAGCGCTCACCCGTGGCCCTCCTGCTGGTCCTGGCCGGGGGGCTGCTCGTGCTGGTCTGGTGCGTCCGCCGCCTGCGCACGGGCGGCGGTGCGGCCCCAGCCACCACGTCGTGATCGGGATCCTGCCAAGGCTCCTTCTGCCCTGGCCGGCAGCCCGCCCGAAGCCGTGGTGGAAGCGGGCGGACCGGTCCCCCGACGCGCCACCGCCGGGCGCCGCAGCGCCCGGCGGTGGCCGATCAGCAGGGTTCTGCCGTGAAGGTCAGTCGCGGCGGACGGGGGCGGTTGCCGGGACCTCCCGGGCCCGTGCCTGACGGACGAAGGCGGTGAAGCCGGCGCCGAACAGGATGAGCCCAAGTGCGCCGAGGCCCACCGTGAGGGCGATCATCCCTGAGGAGCTGGGCTCGGAGGCCAGCTGGGCGGGCGTCTGGCTGCCAGGCTGCTGGACGGCGGTCTGGCCACCGGTTCCGAGGATCTGGAACGAGGCTCGAGCGGGGGTGCCGTACTTGTCGACTCCCTTGGCGTCGCGCTGGGTGGCGACGACGACGTAGTAGCCGGGCGAGCCCTGCGGGATCGCGAACGTGGCCGAGATGTTGCCGGCGCTGTCCGGGGTCGCCGTGGCCAGCTCGGGGCCGTCGACGCCGTTCCAGTGGAGCACCACGGGCGTCGGAGCCTGGACCGCGTCACTCGCGCGGGGGACGGCGAACGACGATCCGGACACGGTGACCACGTCACTGGGGTTGCCGGTCGCCTTGCTGAGGTTCAGCGTGGCGAGGTTCGTGCACGCGAACGCTGCGGCAGCGGACACCACACCCACGGCCGCGATCGCGAACAAGGCTGTCACCATTTTCTTGAGCTTCATGCGCCCTCCTCCTCTCGTTTTCCGGCCGGCACAGTCGTACCGCCTGACGCCCATCATGCGCGCTTCCTAATACTAACCCGCTGCGGGAGCCGGAAACAAAGTGCTGACTACCTAGAGCCAACAAGCATCTAGGTGTCACCGTACTATAGACACCGTACGGGTTCCGGCCACAACGAGTGACCCTTCGACCGCAAGCGGTGGTGGAGGACGCCGCCGCTGACGCGCAGGGGTCGCGGTGAGGCTTCCGGCCGCCGAACGGGCCCCGACACGCCGGCCGGAAACCGACGTCCAGATCAACCGTGTTGGGCGACCAGCCGCTCGGCCAGCCAGCCCGAGATCCGCTCCAGGGCGGCTGCGTCCCGCTCCCGGGGCGGCCTCGCCGCGCCCTCCGCGGTGACGCCTGGCCGGCTGGGAGGGCCTCCGGCCGTTCCGGGCTCCCGCACGAGCGCCAAGGACGGGCCGGCGGCCGGGGCGACCACGATCTCGGCGTTCGGACCGATGGCGCCGGCGATGCGCTCGGCGTCGGCGGCGGTGCTGAACGTTGCCCGCCCGCCCCGCACGACGAGCGCCGGAACCTTTACGTCGCGGGCGTAGGCGACCGGGTCGATCGAGAAGATCTCCCGCAGGTAGGGGACGTGGTCGGCAGGGAAGAAGTCTCGATGCTCGGGGGCGAGGGCCTCCCGCGGCGGGAGGGTCCCGGTGGCCAGCAGTCCTGCGACGACCTCCCGCAGCCGGTCGGCGCTTGCGTCCCCGCCCGTCACTCGGAAGTCGTCGGCGATCACGTCGACGAGGGCCCTTCCGGGGGACGAGATGAGGACGACCGCCGTCACCCTGGGATCCCCGGCCGCGACCCGCATCGCCACCAGTGCGCCCTCGTCGTGCCCCACCACCGCGAGCTCGGTGCGGTCGACGTCGGTCCGCTCGGCCAGGAAGTCGATGCCGGCACGGGCATCAGCCGCCATGTCGTCGAAGGTCAGCGTGCTCCCGGCCGGCAGCACGCTCTGCCCGGTCCCACGCTTGTCGTACCGGAGGCTCGCCATCCCCCTCTCGGCCAGCTCGTGGCTCACGTCGCGGTACAGGGGGTCCTCCTCGCCGCCGGCGCTGGGGACGCCGTTGCGGTCGGTGGGCCCGAAGCCGGGGATGATGAGAACGGCGGGAGCGGGTCTCCCCCGGGTTCGCTCGGGGAGCCGGAACGTGCCGGCGATGCCGACCCGACCGGCCCCGCTGAGCTGCACCACCCGTTCGATCGGCCCCGACGTGGACTCCTCCTCGACCCGGGAGGGCCCCTCCCCCCTGCCGGCGAGCGCGAACCCCGCGGCGGCCACCACGACGAGGGTGAGCACACCGGCGAGCAACGCTGGTCGGCGGCGAGGACCGGCCCCGGCGGCAGCGCGCTCCCCGGTGCACCGCTGGCACTTCAGGCCGACCCGGGTGCTGACCACACAGGCGCCGCACATCGGCGAGCCACACGAGGCGCAGGAGGCGACGGCGTCTCGCCGGCGGTGGGCGGAGCAGGGCCCTCGCACCGACATCAGCCCTCCGGGAACGGGCTGCCGCCGGGCGTCATCACCCCAGCAGGCCCCGCGCTGCTCCCGACAGGTTGCCGCCCTCCCCGTCCGGGACGAGGGAGCCCGCCCCAGCTCTCGCCGGCTCCCCCTTTGTGATCACCGGGAGCAGGAGCCCGTCGAGGACGTCGCCCTCCAGGCTCTCTGCCTCCATGAGGGTGTAGGCGAGGGCGTCGAGCGACGGCCGGTGGGCCTGCAGGATGGCGACCGCCCGGGCATGTCCCACGCGCACGATCTCCTGGATCTCCCGGTCCATGTCGGCGGCGATGCGCTCGGAGTAGCCCGTGGCCAGCCCGTCGCCGGCGAGACCGGTGAAGGGCTTGATCGAGAACGGGCCGACGGCCTCGCTCATCCCGAACTCCGACACCATCCGCCGGGCCAGGGTGACCGCAGCCTCGATGTCGCTCGTGGCCCCGCTCGACGGCTCGCCCGTGACGATCTCCTCGGCAGCCCGGCCCGCCAGCATGGCAGCGATCCGGTCCAGCAGCTGGGACCTCGTCACCGAGAGCTGGTCGCCCTGTGGCACCCACCAGGTGAAGCCCCCCGCATGGCCGCGGGCGACGATCGAGAGCTTGCCGATGGGATCGGTCCCGGGGAGGGCCGCCGAGGCCACGGCATGCCCGGCCTCGTGGAACGAGATCCGGTGGCGGTCCTCCGTCGACAGCACCCGTGACCGGCGCTCCGGCCCCGTCATCGCCCGCTCGATCGCCTCGAACAGGTGGCGCGGCTCGATCACCGGGCTCGAGCGGCGGGCGGCGAGGAGCGCCGCCTCGTTCACCACGTTGGCCAGGTCGGCGCCCGAGAACCCCGCGGTCCGGCGAGCGACGGCAGCCAGCTCGACCTCGGGGCTCAGGGGCTTGCCGCGGGCGTGGACCTGGAGGACGGCCTCACGGCCGCGCACGTCGGGACGGTCGATGGTGATCCGGCGGTCGAAGCGCCCCGGGCGCAAGAGCGCGGTGTCGAGGATGTCCGGCCGGTTCGTCGCCCCCACGACCACCACCCCGCTGCCTGACTCGAAGCCGTCCATCTCCACGAGGAGCTGGTTCAGCGTGGCCTCTCGCTCGTCCTGGCCACCGACCGCCTGGGTGGTCCGGCCGCGCCCGACGGCGTCGAGCTCGTCGATGAACACGATGCTGGGAGCGGCGGCCTTGGCGATCCGGAACAGGTCGCGTATGCGGGCAGCGCCGACGCCGACGAACATCTCGACGAAGTCCGACCCCGAGATCGAGAAGAACGGCACGTTGGAGTCGCCGGCCAGCGCCCGCGCCAGCAGCGTCTTCCCGCACCCCGGAGGCCCCGTGAGCAGGATCCCCTTCGGGACCGTGGCGCCCATGGCCAGGAAGCGGTCGGGGCTCGAGAGGTAGTCGCGGATCTCGGTGAGCTCCTCCTTGGTCTCCTCGAGGTCGGCGACGTCGTCGAAGGTGATCTTCGACTCGCCGCTCTGCAACTGGCGGGCGCGCGACCGCCCGAAGGCCGTGAAGCCGTCACCGCCCCGCCCCACGGCAAGGAAGAGGATGAAGAAGCCGTCGATGATGATCAGCGCGGGGAGGAGCAGCGTGACCGGTCCGACGAGGTTCTTCAGCGGCTGCTGCTTCACCTTCGTCGGCACCCCGGCGTCCTCGAGAGCAGAGGTCAGCCGCGAGAACAGCGTCTCGCGGCCCGCGGCGTACGCGATCCAGTAGCGGCCGCGCTCGTAGCTCCCGACGATGCGGTTGTCGGACTCGAGGATCGTCGCATCGTTGACGCGCCCCTGACGGAGCGCGGTCGTGAACTGGTCGACGCGGAGCTCGTCGCCCGGCGTGTGCGGGTTCGACCACCACAGCACGACCGCGTAGAACGCGATCAGGAGGGGCAGGGCGAGCACGCACAGGACGAGGGCCCGGCGGCGCCCGTTGCGGGCGCCGCTTCCGTCCTGGGCTGCCGGCGGCTCGCCTTCGGCGCCGCCTCGGCGGCGCAACACGTTCAGCATTCGTGATCTCCTCTTCTCGTTTGGGTGCCTCTCGGCCGGATCATGGGCGGTACCGGCTCACGCAGCTGCGGGCGATCGGCGCCGCGCCTGGGAAGGTGGCGTCGCCAGCCACGACCAGCACGGTGCCGTCACCCAGCCGCACGGCGTCGTGCTCGCTGCGGGAACAGGCCATCGGGCCAGCTGAGCGCCAGGCCCGGTCAGCGGCGTCGAACACCTCGGCGCTCGCCAGGGAGCGCCTGGCCCCACGGGCCACCGACTCACCGCCGGCGACGAGCACCCGCCCGTCGGCGAGGGCGGTGACGCTGTGCCCGGCCCGTGACTCGGCCAGGGCGCCGACGACCGTCCAGGTGCCCTGGCGCGGGTCGAACACCTCGGTCGACCCCACCGAGATGTCACCGTTCACCCCGCCGGCTCCTCCGACGACGAGGATGGACCCATCGTTGAGCAGGGCGGCCGCGTGGTTCGTCCTGGGCTCCTTGAGGTCGGTGGAGCGGACAAAGGCGTTGGCTGGCGGGTCGTAGAGCTCGCTCGTGGCGAGCGGCCCGACGCGGTCCCCAGCGGGGCCCAGCCCGCCCGTCATCAGCACCCGTCCGTCCGGGAGCGCCGTGGCGGTGTGCTCGAAACGAGCCGAGCCCATCGACGCGGCTGGCGCCCACGTCCCCTCGACCGGGTCGTAGACCTCGGTCGACGCGGCGGGCCGGATCGTCTGCGCCGAGGCCGCCGCCCCCTCCCCCCCGGGCACGGTTCCTCCTGCAGCCAGCACCCGCCCGTCACCGAGGAGCGAGAGGGAGTGCCCGAGGCGCGGCGTCGACATCGGCGCGACGGCGGCCCAGGTCCCCTTCGCTGGGTCGTACACCTCGACGGATGCCAGGAGCTCCCCCTCGGCGATGCCGCCGGCGATCAGCACCCTCCCGTCGCCCAGCACGACGCCCCGGTGGCCGCGTCGCGGCCGGGTCAACGACGCCACGGCCGTCCACGTCCCACTGCTCTGGTCGAGCACCTCAGCTCCGCCGAGGGCGATCGAGCCCACACCTCCCCCGGCGACCAGGACCCTGCCGTCACGCAGGACGACGGCGGCCGCAGTGCCGCGGACCGTGGCCAGGTCGGGCAGCTCCGACCAGGCGCCCACCGGAGGGGGCGGGCGCCGGACCGGGTCAGCCGTGCCGGACGAGATGAAGGTGAACACCAGCCCGGCGGCCACCACGGCCGCGAGGCCGGCGACCCCCAGCACCAGCGGGAACCGCCGGGACCGAGCACCGGCCCCCAGCGACGCGGGCGCCGGGTGGGCGCAGGCCTGGCACTTCAGGCCCACCTCGGTGCGGGCCATGCACTTCGGGCAGATCGGTTGACTGCAGTCGACACAGGTGAGGCGCGTCCCCTCGCCGTGCGCCTCGCACCTGAGAACCTCGGTCGCCATGTTCACCGGCCCGCTGCGGAACGCCGGTCGGCTCCCGAGACTCCCGTTCCGGATGCCCCTCTGCGCGTCGCCACAACGGCCCTCACCACCACAGCGTCCACGAGGTGACTCTATAGGCGCCCGGCCGTAGTATGAGGAGGGCCTGGCGCTGCGCCGCCGTTACCGGGTGCCTTCCGGCTGGTCCGGCAGCGAGCTCCCGGAGTGCTGGAGCGCCCATGAGACGCCGAGGGCGATGACGGCCAGGCCCGGGAGGCTGTGCCAGACCGCCGCGCTCATGGGGGCCTCGCCCCGGAAGGCTTGGGCCAGGAGAGGCACGTGGGTGAGGAACATCCAGAGACCGGCGAGCGCCACGGTGAGGCCCATCGCCAACATCACGGCCCCCGGGCCCTCAGCCCGCCGACCGGCCGCCAGCACAGCCAGCGACAGTGCCAGGATGACGACGGCGGGAATGACGTGGTCAGCGATCTCGACACGCGTCTCGGTGGCCAGCGCCGGGCCGATGTAGGGCGGCAGGACGGCCCAGGCGCCGATCACCAGGCCGGCGATCGACAGGGTGCGAGAAGAGGTCACGGCTCCCGACCAGCCGCCGTCGGCCTCGTCCGCATGCCCGCACCGCCCTTCTGCCACTGGATCAGCGGCAGCCTACCGCCGGCATACAACTAGGTGCGCGTGCTTACTACTGTCGGGATCTGCGGCGAAGGACATGGTTCAGGAAGGCCGAGCGAAAGGCGAAGACATGGCGGAGGAGGTCGAGCCTGCGGTCGGCCTCCTGGTCGAGAAGGAGGCGCCAGCCCCCCAGGACACTGCCGCCGCCACGGCCGCACCTTCGCGGTCCCCGATCCTGCCCCAGCGCGCCGTCGTCACCCTGGCGATCTTCCTGACGGTGCTCGGCCTGTTCCTCACCCAGACCCGCCTGCCGGCGACGATCCTGAAGCTCCAGACGGCCGATCGCGCCCAGACGGCGCGGGGGCGACTGGGCTTCAGCCAGGTGGTCGATCCCGAGGCCTTCCCACCGCTGCTGCGCTGGGTCGCCTACGGCGCCAACCTGTGGGACGGCAACGCCATCGGCATGTTCTTCGCCATGCTCCTCGGCGGTGCGGTGATGGGGTTCGCCGTCCCCTTCACCCGCCTGCGCGGCCTCCTCGAGCGCCGCGGCCCCGCCGGAGCCGGCGTCGGGGGCGTGATGGGCGTTCCTCTCATGATGTGCTCAGCCTGCTCGACCCCGGTCTCGCTCGGCTTCTACCGCAGCGGCGCCTCGCTGGAGACGACCCTGGGGGTGATCATCGGGTCCGCCCTGTTCAACCCCCTCGGCCTCATCGCCATGTTCGCCGTGCTGCCTCCTGAGATGGGCGTGGCGCGCATCGCCTTTGGCCTCGTGATGCTGTTCGTCGTCGCCCCGTTCCTGGCCCGGTCCTCCGGGAGAGGCGGCAGCGTCAGCGACCCCGAGCGGTGTGACATCGTCCCGGTGCGCGCAGAGCCGGTCGCCGACGCCGGTGCCGGGTGGGGGACGGCGATCGTGGACGGCACCCGGGACTGGCTTCGCAACAGCGTCGACGTCGCCTGGCGGCTCGGGCCGTTGATGCTGCTCGCCACCATGGCGGTCGGCATCGTGTTCACCCTCGCTCCACCCCAGACGTTCTCCGACCGGATCGGCAGTGGCCTCCTGGCGATCCTGCTCGCGGCCGCTGTCGGCACCCTGATCCAGACACCGGCGCTGTTCGAGGTGCCCCTCACGCTGGGCCTGGTCCTCCTGGGCCTCGCCACCGGACCGGCCACCGCCCTGCTCGTCACCGCTCCCTCCGCCGGCGTCATCACGCTGGCCCTCGTGCGCCGGGAGCTGGGCTGGCGCACCCCGCTGCTGCTCCTGGGTGCGACGTTCGGCGGCGGCCTCGCCGCCGGGTTCGTGGTGAGCGTGCTATGAGCGACGACGGCACCGAGAGCGGGAGCGGCACCGTGACCGACACCGGAAGCGGCACCCGGAACGACCGGGGCGCGGCGGCCGTCTCGGTGCTCGAACTGGCGGTGGCCGCCGAGGACCCTGCCCGCCCGCTCCCCGGCCAGCCGGAATCGGCAACTGGCTTCCGACGTGCGGTGGGCGCCGTCGTCCTCGTCCTCATGGGCCTCTCGGCCGCCTACAGCGCCAACGCCTGGAGCCTCCGTGACCGCTTCCGGCCTCCGGCCAGCTACCTGCGGGGCGGGGCGGCGGCGGCGCCGAGCGGAGAAGGGTCGGCGAACGCGGAGGTGCCGGCCGCCCGCCCGGCGCACGACATCCGCTCGCAGCCCTGGTGGCAGCCGCTGACCACGCTGCGGGGCGAGGGGAGCATGGACACCGAGGTGTTCGCCGTCGATCGGGCCGCGCTGCAGTGGCGGGCGCGGTGGACGTGCTCGACCGGGTCGTTCCGGGCCACGGCCGTCCCGGAGTCAGGAGCGGCCCCGGCTCGACCGCTGGCCCAGGCCGGCTGCCCAGGCGAGGGCAGCGGCTTCTCGGTGAAGACGGGACGGTTAGCCCTCCGGGTCGCCGCCACCGGGCCGTGGGAGGTGACGATCGAGCAGCAGGTCGACCTCCCGATGCTCGAGCCCCCTCCGGCCGGCATCGACTCGCCCGAGGCCCGGGTGCTGGCCACCGGCACCGTGTACGACGTGGACCGGGTCGGCAAGGGCACCGTCCGGATCGTGGTGCTGCCCGACGGCAGGCGCGTGCTGCGCCTCGACGACTTCTTCGTGAGCATCAACTCGGACCTTGAGATCTGGTTCAGCGAGCACCCCCGCCCGAAGAGCACACCGGAGGCGGCCTCGGCTCCGCACCGCCAGCTCGAGTTCCTCAAGGCGACCGCCGGGTCGATGAACTATGAGCTGCCCGCCAACCTGGACGTCAGCGCCTACCGGTCGATCGTCATCTGGTGCGAGCTCACCCGCAACGCCTACGCAGCCGCCCAACTCGGCGCGAGGTGAACCCCGCGCAGATCGGCCGCAGCGGGCCTGGTCGAGCCGGCCGCTGAGGGCCGGGCCGTCAGGCCCGCCTGGCGCTTGCGCTGCAGGTCCTCGAGCTTGTCAACGGTGATCAGCACGGCCCGCGTCTTGACCCCCTCGTTGGGCCCGACGACGCCCTTCTGCTCGAGGAGGTCCATCGGCCGGCCGGCGCAGGTCCAGTGACCCATCAGGGCCGCATCGAGGCCGCTCAGCGACGCCGTAGGGCAGTGACCTGGGGAAGCGCCTCGTGCGCTCGGAGGGATTCGAACCCCCAACCTTCTGATCCGTAG
>JAUJNH010000019.1:11781-14385 GCA_030448245.1 Acidimicrobiales bacterium | reverse complement strand
ACGTCGGCGTCCTCGGGTCGGTGTCGTCGTGGGGCGCGGTGGTGGCGGCCGGCGCCACCGCCGGGGCGGGGGCGTGGGCCAGCCGGCGGGGCGGCGCCCCCGGGAGCGTCGCACCCTTGCCGGCGGGAGGCAGAGCGGCGCTGGGCAGGGCGGGGCCGGCGGTGCTGGCGTGGCTGCTCACCGTGGCCGTGGGCTGTCTGGCCTGGGCGCTGGCCACCGGCGACTACCGCCTGGTCTACGTGGCCGAGAGCACCAACCGGGCCACGTCGTGGCCCTACCGGCTGGCCGGGTTGTGGGGTGGGATGGAGGGGTCCCTGCTGTTCTGGTCGTGGCTGCTGTCGCTGGCGGCGGTGCTCGGGCTTCGCTCGTTGCGCCGGCACCGCCCCGACCTGCTCGACGCGGTGGCGGCGGTCCTCGCCGGCCTCACCGGCGCCTTCGTGGCCGTCGGGGCGGTCTTCGCCGACCCGTTCGCCACGCTGGCCGTGCCCGCCATCGACGGTGGCGGCCTGGCCCCCATCCTCGAGCACCCGGCCATGCTCTACCACCCGCCGCTGCTCTACGCCGGCCTGGTGCTCCTGGCCGTGCCCTTCGCCCTGGCCGTGGTGGGATCGACCCGCCGCTCCTGCGACTCGGCGTGGCTGGCCCTCGTGCGCCGGTTCACCGGCGTGGCGTGGGTGATCCTCACCGTGGGGATGGTCGCCGGCGCCCACTGGGCCTACGCCGAACTGGGCTGGGGCGGCTACTGGGCCTGGGACCCGGTCGAGAACGCCGCCCTGCTGCCGTGGCTGGGGGCCACCGCCCTGCTGCACGCCGTGGTCGCCGACGAGCACGCCGGCCGGGTGGGCCGGGCCACGCCGGCGCTGGCTCTGGCCACCTTCGTGCTCGCCGGAGGAGGCGCCGTTCTCACCCGCTCGGGCGCGGCCACCTCGGTGCACGCCTTCGCCGAGGCCCGCTCGGTGGGCCGGGCCCTGGCCGCGGTGGTCGTGGTGGTGGCGGCCACGGCGTGGGTGTCGTGGCGGCGGCACCGGCCGGCGGCAGGGAGGCGGCGGGTCGGCCTCGCCAGCCGGGGGGCGGCGCTGGTGGCCAACGCCGTGCTGGTCGTGGGGCTGGCCGTGGTGGTGGCGTGGGGCACGTTCCTGCCCGTGGTGGTCGACCTGGTCGGCGGCGAGCCCTTCGTGGTGAGCGGGCGGTACTTCGCCCTGCTGACCGCCCCGTTGGCGCTCGGCGTCCTCGCCCTGGTCGGGCTGGCGCCGGCGCTGCGCTGGTCGGGCGGCCTGGTGGCCGGCGAGCGGAGGACGGTGCGCCTGGGCCTGGCCGCAGGTGCCGGGGTGGCGGTGGGCGCCGTGGCCCTGGGGCTGCGCCAGCCCTTCGCCCTCGCCGCCGCCCCGCTGGCCGCCTTCGCGGGGACGCTGGTGGTGGTGCGCCTCGCCGGTCACCTGGCCCCGGGCCGCCCCTGGCGGTGGCGGGCGGCGGGCGGGACCGTCGCCCACCTCGGGGTGGTGGTGCTTCTCGCCGGCGTGGCCGGCTCCAGCGCCGGGAGCACCCAGACCCTGGTGCTGGCGCCGGGGGCCGAGGTCGAGGCCGGCGCCTACGTCCTGCGCCACGAGGGAGTGGCGGTGGAGCCGACCAGCCGGGGCGACCAGCGGGTGCGCCTCGAGCTGGGGCTGTCCCGCAGTGGCGAGCGGATCGCCGTGCTGTACCCGGAGCAGGTGGTGTTCGAGGGGCGGGGCCTGGTGCTGGCCGAGACCGCCCTGCGGTCCACCCCGTGGGAGGACGTACTGGTCGCCCTCCGGCGGGTGAACGACGACGGGACGGCCGTGCTCGAGGTCAGCGTGCGACCGCTGGTGATGTGGGTGTGGTGGGGCGGCCTGCTGGTGGCCGCCGGCGGGGCTCTGGCGCTGCGGGGCCCGCTCCGGCGGCTGCCGGCGCCGGCGCGCCGGGACGTGGCCGCCGGCCCGGCGCCGTCGCTCACTCGGGAGGCGACCGGCCCTCGCGCTTGCGCTCCAGCAGCCGCCCCACCGTCGTCGGGGGCGCCGCCGGCTCCGTCTCCGGCGGCGGCGGAGGCGGCGCCGGCTGAGGCCTCGGCGCCGGCGCCTCCTCCCGCTCCGGGCGCCCGGGCAGGGACGGCAGCCGCCGGCGCAGGGATCCCGCCCCCCGCGCCACCGGGGCGAGGATCGAGCGCCCCAGGCGCAGGCGGCTGAGGGCCACCGCCACCGGCCAGGCCAGGGCAGCGGCCAGGAACAGCCATCCCGCCAGTGGGACGCTGCCCCGGCCGGCGGGCAGGTCGGCGGGGTCGAAGGCCTGGTCGGCCAGGATCTCGCCTCGTCCACCCGTGGCCGCCGACCACGCCCGCAGCGCCTCTGGGCGGGCGGGGCCCAGCTGGTACTCGGGGGAGTACGACTGGGTGGCCACCGTGGCCGAGGAGAACACCGTCCCGCCACCGGCGGTGACCGCCGCCCCGACGGCGTAGCTGCCGGCGCCCACGGCGGCGGCCTCGCCCGAGAAGGTGGTGGCCGAGGTCCGCTGGAGGCGCACTTCGCTGCCCTGCCGGTCCGGTCCCGCCACCCGGGCCACCGCGGTGGCGTCGTCCGGCCACGGCTCGGC
>JAUJNH010000019.1:0-11681 GCA_030448245.1 Acidimicrobiales bacterium | reverse complement strand
GGCCACCGGCGCCGCCGAGGAGACCACCTCGGGCAGGAACTCGCCCTCGTTGACGAAGTTGCGGGAGGCCAGCACCGTCTCCTCCATCATGATCTGGGGGATCTGGTGCAGGTCCCGGCCGGGGTGGAAGCGCCCGCCGCCGGCGTCGGCCACCGCCCGCAGCTCCTGCGCCGCTCCCTCACCGGTGCCCAGCACCGACACGGTGATGCCTTCCTCCCGCAGGTCGGCGGCCTGGTCGGCCAGGCCGGCGAGGGCGCCCTCGGCGGTGAACCCGTCGGTGAACAGCACGATGTGCTTGAGCCGGGCCTTGCTCTCCCGCAGGGCCTCGGCCGCCGTGCTCAGCGAGCGGCGCACGTCGGTGCCGCCGGCGGGGGTCAGCCGGCCCAGGCCCTCCCGCACCACCTCCTCGGCCGGGAGCTGCTGCAGGTCGATGATCCAGCGCTCCTCGGTGTTGAACGCCAGCACGCCCACCTCGTCGTTGCGGCTCAGGGCGGCGATGCTGCGGGCGGCGGCCGAGCGAGAGATGTCGGTCTTGTTCACCCCGCCCTCCTGGCCGAAGTTGCCGCCGCCGGCCAGGCCGTTGGCGCCCTCGTTGCAGTGGCAGGCGCCCATGGAGCCGCTGGCGTCGATGGCCAGCACCTGGGCCACCGAGCTGCGGCGCTTGGGGTCGAGGACGTCGCTCACCACCGGGAGCAGCTCCTCGAGAGGGCTGTCGAGGTAGCCGCCCAGGGCGTAGCTGTGGTCGCCACCGGTCACCACCAGCCCCCGCCCCAGGTCACGGGTGGCGGCTCCCAGGTCGTCGACCTGGGACGGGGCCAGCGAGCGCACGTCCGCGTCGACCAGCACCGTGGCCTGGTAGGCCGCCAGCCGGTCGAGGGCGGGCAGCGCCTCGGCCGCTACCACGTCGGCGGGGATCCCGCCCGAGCGCAGCGCCTCGGCCAGCGTCACCCCCGAGCCCGGGGCCCCTTCCGCCACGAGCACCCGGGCCGGCCCCTCCACCTGCACGGCGGCGAAGCCCCGGTCGTTCTCCGGCACGGTGTCGCCCGATGCCGCCACCTCCACCGAGTAGCGGTCGAGCCCCGAGCTTCCCGCCACCTGGGGGAGGGCCACGACGTTGGGCCCCGCCACCAGCTCGACCACCCGCTCGTCGACCACCGCGCCCTCGCGGCGCAGGGTCAGGCGGGCCGGTCCCGGCGCCGTGGCGGTGACCGTCACCTCGAGGGGCACCGTCTCGCCCTGGCGGGCTCGGGCCGGGGCGTCGAGCTCGGTCACGGCCACGTCGGCGCCCCCGGCACGGGTGACGGGATGGACGTCGACCCGGATGCCGGCGTCGCCCAGCCGGGCGATCTCGGCGTCGGTGTCGCCCTCGGTCGCCCGCCCGTCGGACACCACGACGATGCGCCGGCGGGCGTCGGTGGGCAGCACGGCGGCGCCCAGGCGCAGGGCGCCGGCCAGGTCGGTGCGGTCGGCGTCGACCTGCACCGACGGGGTGAGCAGCGTGGCCCGCTCCTGGACGGTCAGCTCCAGGCGGGCGTCGCCGCCGAAGAGAGCCACGCCGGCCACGGCGCCGGGCGGTTGGGAGGCCAGCGCCTCTCGCACCCACGCCACCGCCTCGGCCCTCCCGGCCGGGCCCAGCGAGTCGGAGGCGTCGACCAGGAACACCGTCGCCACCCGGTCACGGGTGCGGGGCAGCTCCACGCCCACGAGGGCGCCGACCACCAGCACGGCCACGGCCGCCCGTGCTCCGAGGGCGAGGCGGGCCTGGCGCCGGCCCACGCCCATCCGCCGGCGGACGGCGAGGACCTCGGCCGCCAGCACGGCGAGGAGCACGGTCGCCACCCACGGGAGCAGCGACTGCTGGCCCCTCGGCGCCTCCTCACCCGGCGCCGCCGGCCGGGGCTCGACCGGCAGTGTGTCGGCCGGCGCCAGCTCCGACTCCCGCGGGCTGGGGTTCACCGCCAGGGTCCGCGGCGGGCGTCCGTCCTCGGTGACCACCCAGAAGCCGGGCCGGTCGGTCGCGGGCGCCGAGTCGCCGGGGGCCACCTCGGCCCGGGTGCCGCCCGGGCCCTCCACCGTGGCGCCGCCGCCCCGGGCCAGCGGCAGGGCGTCTCCCACCTCGAGGTCGTCGGGGGTCAGGGCGGCGCCGGCCAGCTCGGCCACCAGCCGGTCCCCGAGGATGGGGAACGCCACCTGGACCGCCAGGTTGCTCTCGGCCAGGGCGAACCCGAGGTAGGCGAAGGGCCGCCCCTGGCGCCGGCCCCGGACCAGCAGCGGCGTCTCCTCCGAGCCCACCAGCACGACGTCGCCGGGCGAGGTGTCGAGTCGCTGGGCCCGGCTCACCGCCACCTCGGACAAGTCGATGCCCGCCAGCAGGGAATCGTCGCCCCGCACCAGGGCCACCGCCGGCCGCTCGGTCTCGCCCGCGACCTCGATCCCCGGCGCTCCGCCCGGCGGGGCGATGGCCAGGAACGGGGCCCCGGGATCGTCAGGTACGGGCACCCCGTCGTAGACGGCCAGGTCGAAGCCCTCGGCAGTGCGGGGCTCGGGGGCGCGCTCGACGGTGAGGTCGGGGATGGCGTCGAGGAGCCGGTCGAGGAACACGTCCTCGGGGCCGGCGACGAGGACCCGCAGCGGCCGGCGGCGGGCGGCCACCGCCCGCAGGTGGTCGTCGGCGACCAGGAGGTCCTCGCCTTCGAGGAAGGCTTCGACGCGGTCGCCGGCGGGGAGCTCGACGGCCTGCTCGACCGTCTCTCCCGCCGGCAGGTCGAGCTCGACGCGCTGCACCGTGCGCCCGTCGACGTCGAGGCGAAGGGTCTGTCGGGCGTCACCGCCGCCGGTGTTGCGCACCGTGACCCGGGCCATCAGCCCACTGCCCCGGGGCTCCACGCCGAGGCGGGTGAGCGCCCGGTTGGTGGAGCGCTCGCCCGCCCGCTCGTAGCGGGTGCCGGGTGGGAGCTGGCGGCGCTCAGCGTCGGTGAGGCCCCCGTCGGACAGGAGTACGAAACCGATGTCGACCCCGGGGGTCTCCAGGCTCTCGGCCAGGGTGAAGGCGGTGGCGAAGTCGGCGCCGGCGGCGGTGGTCGCCAGCCGGCCGAGGGCGTCGGTGAAGGCGCCGGCGTCGGGGCTGGCCGACAGCACCACCCGTGGCCGCGGCCCGGCCTCCACCAGGCTGGCCACCCCGCCGGCGGGCAGCCCGGCGCG
Organism: Acidimicrobiales bacterium; assembly: GCA_030448245.1. Classification (GTDB taxonomy): domain Bacteria; phylum Actinomycetota; class Acidimicrobiia; order Acidimicrobiales; family JAUJNH01; genus JAUJNH01. The sequence continues at coordinate 8,480 of JAUJNH010000019.1, read as the reverse complement.
CAGCTCGCGGGCCCGCTGCTTCGCCGTGGCCAGGCGGTCGGGGTCGCCGTCGAGCGCAGCCATCGAGCCAGACGTGTCGACCACGAACACGGTGTGTCGGGCCAGGGGGGCCTCGGTGGGCCGGGCAGGGCCGGCGGCGGCCACGGCCAGCAGCGCCACCGCCAGTAGCTGGAGGACCAGCAGCGTGCTGGGGCGCAGCCGTTGCCAGGGCGACGCCGCCGACACCGGCACGGCCAGCTCCCGCCACAGGTAGGTGGAGCTGACGGTGCGGGCCGTGCGCCGGGGCCGCAGCAGGTGCAGCACCACGACCGGGACGGCGAGCAGGCCGAGCCACAGCGCCGCCGGGTTGCGGAACATCACCGCCGGCGCCCCTTCCCTCTCCCCCGCACCGCATCGTTCTTTGTCGGCTCACCCCGCTGAGCGGGGGGTGAGGGCGGCGGGGGGGGGGGGCGGGGGGGGGGGCCGCCCGCGGCCCCCCCCCCCGCCGCGGCCCGGCCCGCGCCCCCCCCCCCCGCCCCGGGGGTGGGCGCACCCCCCCCCCCGCCCCCCCCCCCCCCCCCCCCCCCCCGCGGGTGGGGCGCCCCCCCCCCCCCGGGGGGGGGGGGGGCCCCCGACAAAGAACAGGAGGGGCGTCACCGCAGGACCCCCGACGCCCGCCAGCCGGCGAGCAGGGCCTGCTCCAAGTCGTCACCGGCCAGGAGCCGCACGTAGGCCGTTCCCCGCCGGCGGCATCGCCGGGCCACGCCGTCGGCCCACGCTGCCGCCGCCCGCTCGTAGTCGGCCAGAGCGTCGGCGCTGAGGCTCACGCCCAGGCGGGCCCCGGTCTCCACGTCCACCAGGTCGAGGTCGCCCACCAGGTCCTCGGCAACCAGCGACGGGCGCAGCTCCTCGTCGGCGAGCACGTGCACCACCACCACGTCGCTGCCGCCGGCAGGGAGGCGATCGAGGCCGTCCTCCCACTCCGGGGTCAGCAGATCGCTGATCACCACGGTCAGGCCCGGCGGCCCCCGGCGCCCGAGCATCGAGGTGGCGGCCTCGGCGAAGCGGGTCGTGCCGCCGGCCTCCAGGGCAGCCAGGTGGGCGAACAGCGCCGGCACCCCGCTGCGGCCGGTGAAGCGGGGCCCGGGGCGGTCGAGGGGGAAGCGGTGCAGGCTGACGGGGTCGCGGCGCACCAGGGCGACGAAGCCGAGGGCGGCCGCCACCCGCCGGGCGGCGTCGAGCTTTCCCCCCGTGGCCATGGACGCCGAGGTGTCGACCAGGAGGCGCAGGTGCAGGTCGTCCTCGGCCTCGAACAGCCGCACCAGCAGCACGTCGAGGCGGGCGTAGAGGGCGTAGTCGATGCGGCGGAAGTCGTCGCCGGGGTGGTACTCCCGGTAGTCGGCGAAGTCCACCGAGGTGCCGAGGGCGGGGGAGCGGTGCTCGCCTGCGAGGTGGCCGGCGAGCGGCCGCCGGGTGGCGAGTTGCAGGCGCTCCAGCCGGGTCAGGAAGGCGGGGTCGAGCAGGGCATGGCCGGCGTCCTCGCCCCGCGGTCCGTCACCCGTGCGGTCACGCTCCCGTTGCGCCGTCCTCCCCGACGCCGGCCTCGGGCCGGCGCCGTCGCCGTCGGTGTCCCGGCGAGCCCGGCGCCGGCCCGGCAGCTTCACGCTGGCTTCCTAGGGAGCGCCGCGCAGGCCCACGGCCGGCTCGGGCACGGCCTCGAGCACGGCGGCCACCACGTCGTCGGCGGTCGTGCCGTCGGCCACCGCCTCGTAGCCGAGCACCAGGCGGTGGCGCAGGGCGGGAGCGGCCACGGCGCGGAGGTCGGTGGCGGCGACATTGGGCCGCTGATCGAGCAGAGCGGTGGCCTTGGCCGCCAGCACCAGGGCCTGGGCCGCCCGTGGCGACGCGCCGAAGCGGACGTAGCGGCGAACCGCCTCGGGGGCCCCCGGCCCGTCGGGGTGGGTGGCCAGCACCAGGTCGACGGCGTGGCGGACCAGGTGGGAGGCGACCGGCACCTGGCGGGTGAGCTCGATCATGGCGGCCAGCGTGGAGGCGTCGGCCACCTGCTCGACGCCCGTCACCTGCGTGCCGGTGGTGCGCTCCACCACCGCCACCAGATCGTCGGCCGGGGGGAAGGGCACCAGCGCCTTGAGCAGGAAGCGGTCCAGCTGCGCCTCGGGCAGCGGGTAGGTGCCCTCCATCTCCAGCGGGTTCTGCGTCGCCATCACGAAGAACGGGCGGGGGAGGGGCCGGGTGGCGCCGCCGGTGGTGACGGCCCGCTCCTGCATGGCCTCCAGCAGGGCGGACTGGGTCTTGGGCGTGGCCCGGTTGACCTCGTCGGCCAGGACCAGGCCGGCGAACACCGGGCCCGGTCGGAACCGGAAGGAGCGCCGCCCGTCACCGTCGTCGGTGAGGACCTGGGTGCCGAGGATGTCGGCGGGCATGAGGTCGGGCGTGAACTGGATCCGGCTGAACGCCAGGTCCACCACCTCGGACAGCGTGCGCAGGAGCTGGGTCTTGCCCAGCCCGGGCACGCCCTCGAGCAGGGCGTGGCCCTCGCACAGCAGGCAGGTCAGCACGTGGCGCACCAGCTCTCGCTGGCCCACGATCACCCGGGCGATCTGCTTCTCGATGGCGGCCGCCACCTCCCCGTAACGCTCCGGGGTCATGGTCGACGTCTGCTCGCCGGTGGACGTCATGGCGCCTCCTCGTCGGTCATCGCCGGCCGGCCAGGGCGTCGAAGTAGGCCCGCACCAGGTCCCGCTGCGAGGGTGGGATGGCGAGGCGGTCGAGGGTCCTCGTGGCCTCGGCCTCGTAGCGGGGGAGGACATCGGCCAGGGGCACCAGCGCCGGTCCCGCCTGAGTGGCCCCGCTGCCCTTGCCCACCGTGTCGGTCCGGCCCTCGCCGGGACGCCCGCCGGCGTGGAGCTGTTCGCCGCCGGTGCCGGCGTGGGGCTCGTACACCGTGGGCGACTCCTGGAGCCCCACCGAGGCGTTGTCGCCGCTGCCCCGAGCGTTGCCCTGGCCGCCCTGCCCGCTGCCGGTCGGCGCGTTGGTGCCGCCCACCTGTCCCGAGGCGCCGCCGCTGCCTTGTCCCTGGCCGCCCTGCCCCTGACCTTGGCCGCCCTGCCCCTGCCCCTGCCCCTGCCCCTGGCCCTGCCCCTGCCCCTGCCCCTGCCCCTGCCCCTGGCCCTGCCCCTGCCCCCCTCCGAGAGGCGGCCGGTGGACGAGCCGACCGCGGCCAGCCCCGCTGCCGACGCCTCCTGACTCGACACCGAGGCGGCGGCGCCGTCCTGTTGGCCGGCGGCCTCGCCCAGGGCGGCGCTGGCTGCGGACACGTCGCCGGCGGACAGGGCAGCGGCGGCGTCGGCCAGCGCCGACGCCAGCGCCGGGTTCCCCTCGGTCTGGGTGGCGGCGAGGGCGGCCAGAGCGCTCGGCCAGCGCGGCCGCCTCCTCCGGGCTCAGGCCGGCGAGATCCTCACGCCGGCGCGCCAGTTGCTCCGCGGCGCTGCCCTCGGCACCGGCGGTCAGCGGGTTCGCCTCGAGCCCGGCGGCCAGCGTGTCGAGGCGGGCGGCGACATCGCCGGCCGGAGGGCCCAGCTCGGCCCGCAGGGCGTCGGCGTCCTCCCGCACCCGGACCGCCTCCTGCTCGAGCAGCGCCTGCTCGGCGGCCAGGCGCCGGCGCACCGTGTCCTGCGGGTTGGGTGCCACCGCCAGCCCGACGGCGACCACGGCCAGGGCGCCGAGCACGACCAGGCGCCGGCGGTCGAGGTGCAGATGCACCGCATCGGCCGCCCGTCTCCCGGCGGCCAGGGCCCGGGCCCGGGCCCGGACCACGGCGGCCAGCGGCCCGGAGGCGTCGTCGAGCTCGAGGGTGGTGGCGAAGGCGTCGCCGGTGGCCAGGCCGCGGTCGGCGGCCCGGGCGGCCACGGGCAGCGGCACCCGCAGCAGCGCGGCGGACGCCGCCACGGTGGCGAGCACGGCGCCGACCACGGCGGCAGCGGCCGCTTCCGGCCACGCCCACGGCCGGAGCCGGGCCACCCCTACCAGGGCAACGGCCAGCGCCAGCGCCAGCGGCAGCACCAACCCGGCGGTGGCCACGCCCCACGCCAGCCGCAACCGCCGGCCGACGGCGACCAGGAGCTCGCGCACCGGGGCCTCCACCGGGGCGCTCATCCCACCGCCGCCCGGTTCGAGGGGGTGCGCAGCCGGCGGGTGGCGAGGAGAAAGGCGGCTCCGGCGGTGAACCCGAGCACGGCCGCCGAGCGGGCCCAGAAGGGGATCCCGCCGCCGGCGTCCTCAGGCCGGAGGGGACGGCCGTCGGGCAGCACGCCGACCACCACGCCCCGGCCTTCGTCGAAGAACTCGACGGGCCCGCCGTCGACCGGCATCGGCATGGGCCGCCCAGGGAAATCCTCCTCGAAGCCGCCGAGGAAGCGCTGGTCCTCGGGGACGAGGACCAGGCGCAGCGGGTCGAACGGCGACGACGTGGCGAACCCGCCGAAGAACCCGTCGACGCCGGCTCGGCCGGTGGCGTCGGCGGCGGCGAAGAAGGGGTTGAGGGTCAGCACCGCCGTGCTGGGACGGCGCCCGGTGTCGTCGAGCACCTGCTGGGCCCCGTAGACCATGGCGGTGCCGAGGGCCAGGAACAGGGTCAGCCCGTAGGCGAGGATCATGGCGCCCTGGGTCCGGCGGGCCAGGCTCGAGCAGGCCAGGGCCAGGCAGGCCAGCACCAGACCGGTGGTCAGCACCGCGGCCACGCCACGGACCAGGTCCCCGACGCTCACGCCGCCGAGCACGAACGACACCCCCAGGAGGGGGAGTGTGGCCAGCACCAGCAGGAAGACGAAGGCGACCGACGACAGCAGCTTTCCGGCCAGGATCGAACGGGGCGACAGCAGGCTGACCTGCAGCGGCACGAGCGTCTGACGCTCCCGCTCCCCGCTCACGGCGTCGGCGGTGCCGCCGGGCACGATGAAGCACACCAGCACCAGCATGAAGAACAGCAGCGTCTCGAACAGGCTCCGACCCAGGCGGGCCGACTGGGTGGCCAGCGAGTCGCCGAAGGCGTCCTGTGCGCCCGACATCCCCGAGTAGACGACCTGGAGGATGAGGGCGAGCACCGCCAGGTAGACGGTCACCACGATGGTGGTGCGCCGGGTCCGCAGCCGTTCCTTGATCTCCCGGGCCAGGACCGGGTTGCGCGGACGTCCACCGAGCCTCATTGCACGACCCCCTTGGTGACGCGCAGGAACAGGTCCTCGAGCCCGCTGCTGGTCTCGGTGAACTCCACCACGGGCAGGCCGTCGGCGACCAGGCGGGCCAGCAGCGCCTGCTGGTCCTCCTCGGAGCCGACGGTGTGCTCCTGGACCTCGCCTCCTGCCAGGCGGACCCGGACCACCCGTGCCCCGCCCAGCTGGTCGCCGATCGACCTCGGGCTCCCGACCGCCAGCAACCGCCCCGCCTCGAGGATCGCCACCTCGCTGCACATCTCCTCGAGCTCGGCGAGGATGTGCGAGCTGATCACCACCGTCTTGCCCATGTCCCGCAGCTGGACGAGCAGCTCCCGCAGCTCGACCCGGGCACGCGGGTCGAGCCCGCTGGCCGGCTCGTCGAGCACCAGCACCTCGGGATCGTGCACCAGGGCCCGGGCCAGGCTGAGGCGCTGCTTCATGCCCCGTGACAGCGAGTCCACCATGGCCCGGCGCTTGCCGGTCAGGTCGACCAGCTCGAGCAGACCGTCGATCAGGCCCGGCCACGAGCTGCGGGGCAGGCGGTATGCGCCGGCGAAGAACTCCAGGTACTCGTCCACCCGGAGGTTGTCGTAGACGCCCATGACGTCGGGCATGTAGCCGAGGGCGGACCGTACCGCCCGCGGGTCCTCGACCGGGTCGTGGCCGGCCACCCGCACCCGGCCGGCGGTGGGCGTGAGCAGCGAGGCCAGCACGAGGAACGTGGTGCTCTTACCCGCCCCGTTGGGGCCGATGAGCCCGAAGATGGCTCCCCGAGGCACGGACAGATCGAGGTCACGCACGGCGAACAGGTCGCCGTAGCGCTTGGTGAGCCTCTCGACCTGCACCGCCAGCTCGAGGGGCTCGCCCGCCGGCGCCGCAGAGAGGTCGTCGAGCGCGGTCACGGCGCCAGTCCCAGCGTCACCAGGTGGAACCGGCTGAGCATGAACGGGTCGATGCCGAACTGCGCCCCGCCCGAGACCCGGGCCCACACCACGCCGCCCTCGGCAGCCCCCTCCGGCAGGTCGTGGCCGACGGGGGGCCCGAACGGTTGCCCGCCGGCGAAATCGGGAGGCATGGGACCCTCGGGCAACACCGTGCCTTCCTCGAACCTCATGCCGCCTCGGGCACGGCCGGGGCCACCTCCCCCTGCGGCGCCGGCGCCTCCGGGCGCCTCGCCATCGGCGAGCGTCTGCCAGCTTACGTCGGCCCACACGGCGAGGGAGAGGCCTGCCGGCGCCCAGAGCTGCACGTCGGACGGCGCCGGCCCGCTTCCGTCGGGCAGGGCGAGGCGCACCACGAGGGGCGCCCGCTCGTCGAACACGCCCGAGCCCAGGAACGGGCCTCTGACCAACTCGGTGCGCACGGCCGCCGGTGACAGCCCGTCGTCCCCCCCGGCCACGGGAGCGGTGGCCACCACCATGGTGCGGCCGGTGAGCGAGGCCTCCGTGCCGCTGACGGGAGGCGAGTGCTCGCGGGTCCATCCCGCCGCCGCCACCCTCCCGGGGACGAGCACCTGGGCGGCCGCATCCTCCTCGAACTGGCTCCACAGGCCCGGGCTCACGACCGAGCTCGGGTCCGGCGGCCGGTCCCACCCGGCGACGTCGGGCCAGGCCCTGACCACGGGCGGGAGCTCCTCGTGGGCACGCTCACGCACGTCGAGCGTCCACAACTGCTCCTCGCCCGCCTCCAGCCTCCCCACGTTCACGGCGAAGCGGTCGTGGAGGATGGCGACCTCGTCGAGGGCGAACGGCAGCGTGTTGCGCACCCGTCCCTCCACGCGGTCGTCGCCCGCAGCGGTGCCCGTCACCTCCAGGGCGCCCTCGGCGGGCGCCGGTCCCCGCGTGCGGTGCACGCCGAACTCACCGACGTCCAGCCGCTGGCGCACGGTCGTGCCCTCGGGCCCGAGCGTCGCCGCCAATTCGGCGGGAGGCCCGCCGGAGGTGATCGAGCGTCCGGCCGGCGTCCAGCGGTGGGGGTAGACGACCTCGGCGGTACCACCGCTGCGCGACACCAGCCCCACCGTGGTGGTCGCCATCGCTCCCGCCGGCGTGGTGTGGAGCACCGTGGCGTGGGCCACCTTGGCCTCGCCGCGAGCCTGGCGCCCGGCCCCGTAGGCCACGCCGGTGAAGGCCAGCGCCACCAGGGGAAGGGCCACCCATCCCAGCTCGCCGCGGCCTCGACGGCGCAGCAGGGTGAGGGTGAGGGGCACGGCCACCAGCACGTAGACGACCAGGAAGGCGACCAGCCAGCTCAGGCGGGGGATGCGCAGGCCGGCCTCGGTGGCCAGCGTCCGGTCGAGCCCGTGGTGGTCGAAGAACTCGCTGGCGTGCCCCGCCCCGACGGAGGTGGGTTCGACCAATCCGGGCCACCTGTCGGCGGCCATCGCTCCGCTGGTGGAGCGCACCTCGCCCAGGCCGGCAGCGGTGCGGCCGTTACCGCCCGGTTGCCACGGGGTGGGCAGGCCGGGGACCTCCTGTCCGGGGAGGGTGTCGACGAGCAGATGGCCACCCCCTGCAACCCAGGCCAGCACCCCTTCCCGGGTGGCGGCGTCGAGGCCAGCCAGGTCGTCGGGCGACGAGCCGATCACGTCGAGCGCCGCCAGGCTGGCGGGAGCAGCGGCCAGCTCGGCCTCGCCCAGGGCGGCGAAGCGGGCCGTGCCGGCGTCGACGGCCAGCGGCGCCGGCGCCGGCGGCTCCCGACCCTGGAGCACGCCGGGCAGCAGTCCCACCAGCTCCTGGTCACTGGCCGCCCTGATGGTGGCCGATCCCGAGGTCACCTCGGCGCCGTTCGCCGTCAGGACGGCGTCCAGTTGCAGCCGGTCGGTGTCCGAGGGCGTCGGCACCACCACGACGACCTCCTTGACGCTGCCGCCCGGCACCTCGACGGGAACGGTGGTCACGACGCTGTCCCCGAAGCCGCCCCGGGAGCGCACCACGAGCTCGCCCCGCAACAGCCGGTCTCCCCGCACCCGTACCCGCACCGGCACCGGGTGCCGGCTGCGGTAGGCGCCGCCGTAGCCGGCGTCGACCTCCAGCTCGGTGACCGCGCCGGCCGGCGGCGTGGCCGGCGGGACCGCGCCGAGCAGCAGCGCCGCCACGGTGGCGAGGAGGAGTCGACGAGCTCGCACGACCCTTCGACCTCCGAGACCGGCCACCGGTTCCCACCTTCCTGGCCCGACCTGCCGGGGCAGTATCACAGAGCGACGGCGCTGGCGCGGGGCGCCTGCCCCCGGGCACGAGGGCCGCTACGGTCGCCGGATGGCGGTGG
>JAUJNH010000018.1 GCA_030448245.1 Acidimicrobiales bacterium | reverse complement strand
TCAGTGTCGATCTGGCAACTGGCCAGCTACTGGATCGGCGGTGAAGGCCGTTGGGTGGTCGGATGGTGTAGTTCCAGTCACTTGACCATCTTGTGGCGGTGGAGGCGTGCGAGCTCTTGACCGACGATGATCTGCTTCGTGCAGTCGACCGGGGCGGCTGGCCACGTTGAGGGTGGGATGACGGCACCGGACCAGGCGGTCGGCGAGCTCCGGACCTCCCTCGCTGAGCTCGGGGATCCCGAGTTCGCCCGGGCCCTCCAGCGGTACTTCCCCGGAGGCGTGCAGGCGCTCGGCGTGAGGTCAGCGGAGGTTGCTGCACTGGCCAGCCGCTACCTCGGTGCCAACCCCAGCCCGGCGGAGGTGCGCCTGGAGACGGCGGAGGTGCTGTTGCACCAGGCCGAGTTCCACGAGGAGGTGCTGCTCGGGTTCGCCCTGCTGCACACGATGGTCAAGCGCAGCCTCGACGTCAGCCTGCTCGACCGGTGCCGATCCTGGCTGGAGGACGTCGTGTCCAACTGGGCCCAGTGCGACGACCTGTGCCTCAAGCTCCTCTACCCGTTCCTCTGCGGTCACCCGGACCTCATCATCTCGACCCAGGTGTGGATCCACTCCCCGTCGCCGTGGGCCCGGCGCGCCGCCAACGTCTCGATCGTCAAGCTCATCCGGCGCAAGATCGGCCCGGAGGTCTACGAGCTCCCACGCTCCGTCATCTTCGGCAACGCACTCCACCTCCTGGACGACCCGGATCCCTACGTTCAGAAGAGCGTGGGCTGGCTGTTGAAGGCGGCGGCCCAGTCCCATTCCTGCGAGGTGATCGACTTCCTCGAGGAGCACGCCGACGTGATGCCGCGAGCAACGTTTCGGTACGCCATCGCGAGCTTCGGTCCCGGGCTTCGGCACCAGCTGCTGGCGCTCGGGAAGGAGGCGGATCGTGGACACCCGCAGCCGGCCCCGCCGCCGCCACGACGGCGCGACGCTGGGGCATGAGCCCTCCGCTGCACACCGACGTCGAGGCCTTCCGCGGCCTGCTCGGCACCTGGACCGGGAGAGGCCGGGGCGAGTACCCGACGATCGAGCCGTTCGACTACGACGAGACGGTCACCTTCAGCCACGTGGGCAAGGCGTTCCTGGCCTACGTCCAGCGCACCACCTCGCCCGTCGACGGGCGACCGCTCCACGCCGAGTCGGGTTTCCTGCGCAGCCCGGCGCCGGGCCGGGTCGAGCTGGTGCTGGCCCAGCCCACCGGGTTGGTCGAGGTCGACGAGGGCACCTTCGACGGCACCACCATCCGGCTGGCGTCGTCGGCGGTGGTCCGCACCGGCTCGGCCGTCGAGGTGAGCGAGGTGACCCGCGAGGTGACGATCGAGGGCGACGAGTTGCGCTACGTGCTGGCCATGGCTGCGGTGGGCCAGCCCCTCACCCACCACCTGGCCGCGTCGCTGCGGCGCCCCAGCAGCTGACTAGTGACGCTTGACGCCCCCGTACTTCATCCGGGTGTCCTGGCTGGAGGCGGGGCGGCCTTCGGGGTCGCGGATGGCGGCGTCGACGATCTCACCGACGAACAGCGTGTGGGTGCCGAGCTCGAGGGTGTGGCGCACCTCGCAGTCGATCCACGCCAGCGCCTCGTCGAAGACCGGTGCCCCGGTGGTGGCCGCCCGCACCGGCCGGCCGTTCAGGGTGCCGCCGTCGTCGGTGGCCGGCTTCGAGAACTTCACGAACACCTTGGTGTCGGTGGCGTCCCACAGGTTCACGGTGAACGAGCCGCCCTCGGTGATGAGCCGGTGGGTCACGGCGTCGTTGTCCACCCCGATGCCGATCAGCACCGGGTCCATCGACAGCTGCGTCACCCACGTGGCGGTCATGGCGTTGCGCCGGTCTCCCGCCTTTGACCCGACCAGCGCCAGCGCGTTCGGGATCTTCCACGTCACCTTGTTCACCAGCTCGTCGTCCAGGGCCACGCCTCCAGGGTACGAACCCAGCCAGGCCACCGGCCGATCGAGGGAGACCATTGACAGAACCCGGAACCGCGGGGACCCTTGCTGACGTCGAAGCGGCACCAAAGGCGGGCGAGCGGCGTCCGATGCGAGAACGAAGCGTCCAGCGCCGGCAGACCCTCCGCACTACAACGAGGAGAGAGCACCATGGCCGGCATCGAGCACCGTGACTTCAGCGCTCCCGACGAGAGCCGGAGCCCCGACAAGACGACCGTCGAGCTGGTGAACCTTGCCGGCGGCCAGATCGGCCGCTACACCTTCCACCCGGGGTGGAAGTGGTCCGAGTGCATCAAGCCCGTCGTCGGCACCGAAAGCTGCCAGGTGGAGCACATCGGCTACGTGGTGGCGGGAAGCCTCCACATCGAGCACGAGGACGGGACCGTGGCCGAGGTCACGCCCGGTGAGGTGTACCGGGTGGCGGCGGGCCACGACGCCTGGACGGTCGGCGACGAAGCGTGCGTCTTCGTCGAGTTCCAGGGAGCCGCCAACTACGGCACCGCCGGGGGCTGACCCAGCAGGTCGGCCGGCACCCGCCCGTCAGGCGTCGGCCAGCTCGCGCAGGTCGACCACGCTGCCGTTCTCCAGGCCCCGGCCGAGCAGGTCCCACATGTCGCGGGCGACCTGATCGGCGTCGCTCAGCCTGCCGGCCTCGTGAAGGTCGAGGAACTTCTGGCGCTTGGGGAAGTCGTCCTCGGAGGTCTCCCGCAGCTGGGCCTGCATGCCGGTGTCCACGGTCCCGGGAGCGATCGACAGGACCCGGACGCCGCCTCGGATCTCCTGCTCGGCGCCGGCGTCGCGCACCCACTGGTCGATTGCCGCCTTGCCCGCCCCGTACGAGGTCCACCCTGCGTACACGCTCTTCGCCGCCCCCGACGTCACCATCACCAGGTGGCGCTCGGCGTGGACGTCTCGAGCGGCGGCCAGGAACAGGTGGCCCAGCACCTGCGGGGCGGCGCTGTTCAGGATCACGTTCCGCTGGTAGGCGGCGGAGTCCACCTCGCCAGCGAAGCCCAACGGCTCGATCGTCCCGGCGGCGTGGACGAGCACCACCCGGTCACCGTCGAAGCCCTCGAGCTCCCGGCGGAAGGAAGCGCCCACCGCGGTCCACGACGACGGCTCGGCCAGGTCGGCCTCGAGGTGCTCGCCCACCGGCGGCACCCGCCGGCTGATGCCGACGAGCCGCGCCCCGTCCCACGGGACCGTCCGGGCCAGGGCCGCTCCGATCCCGCTCGACGCTCCGGTGATCCAGATCAACGAGGCAGACATGGCCAGAGCCGTACCCGCGGCGGCGCCGCGTCCCAACCCACGACGACCCGCCGGAGGGTCAGGCGGCGGGGACCCGAGGTCGGCCGCGGCGGGCGACGGCCCTGTCGGCGTCGACCGTGGGGGCGACAGCCCGCAGGCGCCGGGGCAGGATCGGCAGGAGCATGCCGTAGGGCTCGCCGCCGAACCGGTGGTGGAGGGCGTGGGCCCGGCGCAGCCGCTCGAGCAGGGCCATCTCGGGCATCCGGCCCAGGCGGCCGTGGATGTAGAGGTCGTGCACGAACATGTAGGCGAAGCCGTAGGCGGTGACCCCGAACCCAACGGCGACCAGCCCCGGCAGCGGCACGTTGAAGCCGAGAGCGAAGCCGAACATGGCGAACGCCGCCCCGATGCAGGGGAACAGGTCGTTGGCCTCGAACCACTCGGCCGACGTCTGGTGGTGGCTGCGGTGCAGCGCCCACCCGATGCCGTGCATCACGAAGCGGTGGGCCAGGTAGGTGAAGCCCTCCATGGCCACAAAGGCCACAACTGCGTAGACGACCAGCATCACCGCCTCAGGCTAGAGGAGCGCCGCCCGAACACCGGCTGGGGCTCGGGCGCCTGGTCGGACGGGTCGGACTGCCGCTCCCACAGGAGCAGGGCCAGGGTGCACATCGCCCAGCCGAAGAGGTAGTCCTCGACCGGGATGTCCCACGGGAACCGGACCCCCGAGAAGTGCTGCCGGGCGTACAGCACGATCGGGGCGGTCAGCTTGGTCAGCCAGCCGTCGACGATCACCTGGAAGAACAGGATGATCCCAAAGGCGATCCAGTACGTGTGGCGCCGCAGCACGCCAGTCCGGAGCACCACCAGCTCGAGCCCCAGAACGGCCACGCAGGCGGCTAGGGCGCTGACCGTGTAGCCGTGCACCGCTACCGCCGCCGGAGGCGGACGCGGACCGCCTCGATCGTGAGGATCCCGCACACCGGGATGACCAGGAAGAAGGCCAGCTCCTCGACCGGCAGACCGAAGCCCACCTCCCATCCGGTGACGTAGCGGGGGTTGTAGTCCCACCATCTGGCCCGTATGGCCAGGATGTCGTAGACGCAGAAGGCCGCCGCCACCGGCAGCACCGCCCGGGCCAGGCGGGCCGGGCGCCGCCACACCCGCACGCCGAGCAGCAGCTCGAGGGGCAGCGTGCCCAGCAGGCAGAGCCCGAGCACGGCCAGGTACTGGAACCGGTCCACGGTCTCGGGACGTTAGGGGCGCCCCCACGCAGAGGGGTATACGGAGGGGGGTCCGGGTAGCCTCGCACCCGACATGTTGCTCCCGACGATCGAGAGCCCGGCGGACCTGCGCCCCCTCTCCTACGCGCAGATCGACCAGCTCGCCACCGAGATCCGCTCGTTCATCGTGCAGGCCGTCAGCGTCACCGGCGGGCACCTCGGCTCGAACCTCGGGGTGGTCGAGATCACCCTGGCCCTGCACCGGGTGTTCGACTCGCCCCACGACGTGGTGCTGTGGGACACCGGCCACCTGGCCTACCCCCACAAGATCCTCACCGGGCGCCAAGCGGCCTTCGCCGACCTCCGCCAGGAATCGGGCATGTCGGGCTACCCGTGCCGGGCCGAGAGCGAGCACGACTGGGTCGAGAACAGCCACGCCTCCACCATCCTCGGCTACGCCCAGGGCATGGCCGTGGCCCTGCAGGACACCGACCGCAAGGTCGTGGCCCTGCTCGGCGACGGCTCGATGACCGGCGGCATGGCCTACGAGGCGCTGAACAACATCGGTCACGCCGGCACCCGCTGCGTGATCGTGCTGAACGACAACGGCCGCAGCTACGCCCCGACGGTCAGCCGCCTCAGCTACCCCCTGCGCAAGATCCGGATGCACCCCGAGTACGTGCACAAGCGCGAGCGGGCCCAGCAGATGCTCGAGCGCCTGCCCCTGGTGGGTGAGTACGCCACCGCCGGCCTCAGCGCCGTCCGGGCCGCCCTGCGCGAGGTGATCGAGCCCCACGCCTTTTTCGAGGCGCTCGGCGTGCGCTACACCGGCCCCGTCGATGGTCACGACGTGCACGCCCTCGAGGAGGCCTTCCGGGCCGCGGCCGCCTTCGACGGACCCATCGTGGTTCACTGCCTGACCCAGAAGGGCAGGGGCTACCCGCCGGCCGAGAAGGACGACGAGAAGAACCTGCACGACGCGCCGGTCTTCGACCCGCTCACCGGCCCGCCCGTCGGCTGGGCCGCGCCCAAGGGCTACACCCAGGGCTTCTCCGAGGCGCTGATCGAGGTGGCTGCCGCCGACGAGCGCATCCACGCCATCACCGCAGCCATGCCCGGCCCCACCGGCCTGCTCCCCTTCCAGGCCCGGTTCCCCGAGCGCACCCACGACGTGGGCATCGCCGAGCAGCACGCCGCCGTGCTGGCGGCCGGCATGGCCATGGGCGGCCTGAAGCCGGTGGTGGCCATCTACTCGACGTTCTTCAACCGCTGCTTCGACCAGGCCGCCTTTGACGTCGGCCTGCACAACCTGCCGGTCGTGTTCGCCCTCGACCGGGCCGGCATCACCGGCGACGACGGCCCCAGCCACCACGGCGTGCTCGACCTCGGCCTGTGCCTCAAGGTGCCGGGCATGACGATCTTCGCCCCGTCGTCGGTGCAGGAGCTCGGCGTCATGCTGCCCGACGCCCTGGCCCTTGACGCCCCCGCCGTGCTGCGCTTCCCGAAGGGCGTGGCCCGCGAGGTGCCGCCCGACCAGGTCGGCTCGGGCCTGCAGGCCCGCTGCGCACGGCGGGCCGAGGACCCTGCCCAGGCCGTGTGCTTCCTGGCCGTCGGCAAGCTGGTCGAGGCCGCCGAGGAGGCTGCCGCCAAGCTGGAGGCCGAGGGTGTGCAGGCGACCGTCTGGGACGTGCGGGTGGTGCGCCCGCTGGACCCGGCGATGATCGCCGACGCCTGCCAGCACCGCCTGGTCCTCACCTGCGAGGACGGCATGGCGGTCGGAGGCGCCGGCCAGTTCATCGAGCTGGCCCTCGACGCCCAGGCCGGTCCCGCCGCCCCCGCACCGTCGTCGTGGGCACCCCGACCGAGTACCTCACCCACGCCAAGCCCAACGCGATCCTGGCCCGCCTCGGCCTCGACTCGCAGGGCCTGGCCAGCCGGGCCATCCGCGAGCGCTCGAGCGCTAACGGGTCGGCGACCGCCCGGCTCCGACCGGGCCCTCGGCGACCGCCCGGCTCCGACCGGGCTCTGGTGACGAGCGGGCGACCCCGGGAGCTGCCGCCGAGCGCCTCCAGGCCTCGGCTCCACGAACCACGGCCGGAGCGCTGGTCGATCGGCCGTCGCCGGCTCGAGCGTGCGCTACGGGCGCCGCCGGGACACGCGGAACACGAGCAGGAGCAGGCCGACGACGAGCGCCGTGCCGGCGCCAGCCAGCAGGAGCAGCGGCCTCGTGCGGATGCCAACCGGTAGGATCGGATCGGCTGGCGAGGGGGTGGACGGGGAGGCGCCGCCGGCGGCTGGGGTCGGTGAAGGCGACGACAGCGGAACGAGCGTCAGGGGGCTTCCGGCGCCCTCGGAGGTGGTCCAGACGGCGCTGCCGTCGCGGGTGAACGACACCGCTTCGGACTGGCGGCCGACGGGGAGATCCAGCCTCTCCGGTGGGCGGGCCAGGCTCGTGGCCAGCGGTTCGCCCGGCGCCGTGGTCCACGTCCACGCGGCCAGGTACGAGCGCAGCACCAGCCGGCGCCTGTCGGGGCTGGTGGCCCCGGCGGTCAGCGACCACGACGGCCCGGCGAACCCGCCGCCGGGCAGGGACCGCACGTCGAGGCCGGCCAGCGGCTCGAGCACGCCCGAGCCGGAGCGGGGGACCCGGTAGGCCCGGCTGGCCCCCCGGGCAGACTCCTTGGTGACGATCGCCGGGCGGCCGGTCTCGGGGTCGACCAGGAGGGTCTCGGCGTCGTGGGCCCCGTCGGGATAGGTGAGCGTCCAGCGCGACCGGACGGGCAGCGGCCCGTCGACGCCCGGCCCCGGCTCGGCCACCTCGTAGACGACGACCCCGCTGCGCTTCGCGCCGTTGTCGCCGATGTCGGCCAGCCAGAGCACCGGGGTGCCGTCGGGGGCCGCGCCCCCCGCCATGTCCTCCCAGTCGACGTTCTTGGCGCCGCGGACCGAGTAGGTGGCCCGAGTGGCGCAGGTGCGGGTGTCGACGGCGAAGAAGCGGGCCGAGTCGCCGCTGTCGTTGTGGGTGAACACCACGTCGTCGGTGCGCGACGAGGCGGCGACGCCGCTCGACTCGGCGATCCGCTGGTCAGCCAGCAGGCAACGGACCTCGGGCGGCCCGGCGGCGACCGGGAGCCCGAAGCCAGCGGCCGCCGCCACTGCGGCGGCGTGGTGCGCCAGCGAGCTGATCAGCGCGCCCTGATCGTCGTCGAGGTGGTGGCTGGCCTGGTGGTGGGCAGGGGCGGCACCGCGGGCGTGCGCCGGGTCGTGGTGGTGGTCGCCGGCGCCCGTGGACGCGTGGTGGGGGGCGCGGCCGGAGTGGTGGCAGGGGCGCTGGTCGCCGCTGGGAGGGCGCACCCTGGCGGCGGTGGTGGCCGGGGCGGCCGGGACGACGGGCGGGGGGCTGACCGGAGGGATGAACCCCAGCGTCGTTGCCACTCCGGCCGCGCCCGGCACGGCGGGTTCGAGGACGACATCGCCCGGTGTGACCTCGGCGGGCGTGGTGGGGCGCTGCGCCCTGACCTTCCTCTCGTGGCGGAAGATGAGGAAGGTGCGATCAGAGAACCGACCAGGAGGATGGCGGCGGCGACCAGCGCGTTGCGCAGGCTGTGGCCGCGCTCCCACTCCCACTCAGGGGCGTGGGTGGGCTCGGGGACCGGCTGCACCGGCACCCGGCGGATGACGGTGGGTTCCTCGACGAGCGGGGGGCCGCCGGTGCGGCCGAAGGGGGCAGGCTCCCAGCGCCGTGGCCCGGCTGGGCCGGCGCCGGTTGGCGCCCAGGCCGATGCCGGGGGGTCCTCGGGGGGAACCAGGGGGGGCGTCGCCCCACCCCAGGCCCGCATCGGCTCGTGCGGCCTCGAGCCCGGCCCCCACGCCCGCGGAGGACCACCGGCGTCGGGTGGCTTGTGGTACTGCGGCGGCACCTCGTAGCCGCCAGCGGCCTCGTCAGCCTTCGGGGCCTCGTCCCGCCGTTCGTCGGTCACCCCGTGCCGCTCCGCACGCCGGCCGAACCCGGTCGACCCGCGCCGCCTGGCCGCCCCCCTGGATCGCGGGGGAGGCACCCTGCGAGCCGAGGATCCACGCCGCGAAGCGTACCGTCGATCGGCGGGACGGCGCCGGGCTCAGCGGCGGCGAAGGGAGCGCTCGTCCGCTCGAGCTGCGGCGGCGGTTGCTGCTTGGGCGGCCAGCCGCACCGCCTCCTCGACCGGGAGGTCGACGGCGACCACCACGTTGCCCCGACCGGCTGCGTCGAGGCTGAGCGTGGCCAGCCCGGCCCGGCGCTGGAGCAGGGTCTGGCGCACCCGGGCGCTCTGGGTGCGGGCCACCGGCACCACCACCGTCCGCCGCCCCAGCCCGCCACGGCGGGCCACCACGTGGGTGGCGGTGCCGGCGTGGCCGAGGCCCCGGTAGGCGAGCTCACCCACGAGAACGCCCAGCGGCACCAGGGCGGCGACCAGCAGGCCCCAGGGCCACAGCAGCGCGGTGGCCATCCCGGCCACCACGGCCGCCGGGACGGCACGGCGCAGCACCTGGCGCCGCCGGGCCGCAGGCGGGGCGGCGACCAGCGGCGGCAGCGGCGCCGCACCCGGCAGCACGGCGCCGAGCAGGCGGTCGAGGTCTCCGAGCGGGAGGATCGGAACGGTGAGTCGCGAGACCTGGGCGTCGGCCGAGCTGCCGCTGCCCGCCGCCGCCACCTGCACCGACGCCATGCCCAGCGGCCGCCGCAGCAGCGCCTGGCCGACCCGCACAGCCTGGACCCGCTCGAGGGCCAGCGACGCCTGCCGCTCGGTCGGGAAGCCCCGCCGGACCTGGAGGACCGAGCCGTCCGAGGTCAGCGTGAAGCCGAAGTCGGTGGCCAGCTGGGCCAGGGCGGCCAGGGCGCACCAAGCCGGGAGGGCGAGGGCGGCGACCACGATCAGCCATCCGGTGCCGCGTGGCAACAAGTCGACGACGGCGTCGCGCACGCTCGAGGGCACGTCGTCGAGGAGCTGGAGGGCCGACCCGAGGACGGCCAGCATCACCAGCTGCTTCGCGCCGGTGATGCCCGCCACGGCCAGCTGCGCCGGCCGCAGGCACACCAGCGGCACCGCCACCGGCGTCGCCGGGCCCGCGGCGACCTCCGGCCCTCCGGTGACGACGCCCTGGGGCGACGTCGCGGGGCCCGGGGCCGGCACCAGCGCAGCCCGCAGCCGGGCGGTCTCAGCGTTGCTGAGGACGAGCGAGACCTCGCCGCCCGAGGCGCCGGCGGCATCAACCGTCACCTGCCACAGCCCGAACACGCGGTGGCGCAGCCCGCGGCGCAGGTCCACCTGCTGCACCCGGTCCAGCGGCACCTCGCGCCGCCGCCGGGTGAACAGCCCCGAGTCGACCCGCAGGGCGCCGTCCGCCACCTCGTAGGAGGTCATGGCCCACTCGACGACCCGGAAGGCGGCGAGCACCAGGATCGGCACCAGGCTCAGCAGCCGGCCCGAGCCGCCCCTCGAGCCTCCGGCCACCACCCCGAACAGGAGCGCCTGGCCGACGCCCTGCAGCCGCAGCAGCGGCCCGAGCGGGTGCTGCCGCCGCCGCTCCAGCCCGCCGGGCCTCGCACCCGGCCCAGACCCGGGCTCCACGGCCGGCGGCGCCGCCGGCTCGGCCACCGCAGGCGACGCAGCCGAAACGGACCCCCATGGCCGGCGGCGGTGGCCCATGGCCGGCGGCGCCGGCGGCGCCGCCGGCTCGGCCACCGCAGGCGACGCAGCCGAACCGGACCCCGACTCCACGGCCGGCGGCGCCGCTGCCTCGGCCACCTCAGGCGACGCAGCCGTCGGGGCCACGACCCCGGTCGGCAGCCGTCCCGCCTCGGCCCCGGGGGCGGCCTCGGGCGCCGCGCCGGCCGGGACCCCCGCCGCCGGCCGGGGAGGCCCGTCGGGCGCTGGCGCTGGCGGCACCTCAGACACCGTCGCCGACCTCGGCTCGGTCGAGCACCAGGCGCCGCACCTCCTCCGCCCGCGCCAGCTCCACCCCGGGCAACGAGGCGTCGGTGCCCGCCGAAGCCGTGTGCACCTTCAGCCGGGCCAGCCCCAGGGCCCGTTCGAGCGGCCCCTGCTCGAGGTCGACGTGCTGCACCCGGAAGTAGGGGACGACCGAGCGGCGCACGGTGAGGACGCCGTGCCGCAGCTCCAGCGCCTCGCCCCCGAGCCGGTAGCGCCATCCCCGGTAGACCAGCCCCGGCAGCCACACGGCCAGCACCAGGCCGGCGGCGGCGGCGGCGACCAGCGCGGCCCGCAGGGCACCCGGCAGGTCGCCGGCCAGCGCGCCGACCGACACCAGCGGCACGGCCACCACGGCCGCCGCCACCAGCGCCTGGACCCGCCACAGCACGAGGACGGCCCGGTGCAGGGCCATCTCCTGGCCGTCGGGTGTCACGCGGTGAGCGTAGGCCCGGGCCGGTGCTACGAATCGGCTCGTGGAGCCTCTCGACCTGCTCGCCACCGTGCCCGCCAGCAGCGCCACCCTGGTGTCGGCGGCGCTCGAGGCCGGCCTCGACACCCCCGTCCCCTCGTGCCCGGGGTGGACGGCTCAGCAGCTGGTCCGCCACGCGGGCATGGTGCTGCGCTACGTGGGCAAGGTCGTCGACGCCGGCGGCCCGATCGACGCAAAGGCGCTCCCGAAGCCGCCGCCGGGTGCCCTGGTGGTGCAGTGGTTCGAGGAGATGGCGAAGGGCACGGTCGACGCCCTGGCCGCCAAGGCGCCCGACGACGAGCTGTGGAACTGGGCGGGCCAGCCGCCGGTGGCCGCCTTCTGGCAGCGCCGCGTGGCCAACGAGCTGGCCGTGCACGCAGCCGACGCCCAGCTGGCCGCCGGCCGGTCACCGCAGGTCGAGACCGAGCTGGCGGCCGACGGGATCGACGAGCTGCTGACGGTGCTGCTGCCCGCCAAGGCCGCCATGGGCGGAGCCGACCCCACGGGGGTCGGCACCCTCCACGTCCACTGCACCGACACCGAGGGCGAGTGGCTGGTCGAGCCCGCCAGCGGCAGCCTCGAGGTCACCCGGGCGCACGCCAAGGGCGACGCCGCCCTGCGGGGACCGGCGTCGGAGGTGCTGCTGCGCCTGTGCAACCGCGGCGATGGCGGTGAGGTGGTGGGCGATCCCTCGGTGGTCGCCACCTTCACCCAGCGGTTCACCTTCTGACCCCGCCGGCCAGGCCGGCTAGGCCGAGTTGAGGAGGTCGGCGCCCTCGTTCTTGACGTTGTTGACCCGCATCGAGACGGGCCGGCTGACCAGGAAGTCGTCGGGTGGCGGCTCGAGCAGGTCGGCCAGGTCGGCGGGCCGCGCCGGCGCCCGGTCGAGCCAGCGCTCCCACGCCTCAGGGGACAGCACGACGGGCATGCGGTCGTGGATGGGCCGCATCGTGCCGTTGGCCCGCGTCGTGATGATGGCGCACGTGCGCAGCGGCTCGGCGTCGGGGTCGTCCTTCGGGCGCCACACCTCCCACAGCCCGGCGAAGGCCAGGACCGACCCGTCGGCGGCGGTGAACAGGTGGGGCAGCCGCTCCTTGCCCGTGCGCAGCCACTCGTAGAAGCCGTCGGCCGGCAGCAGGCACCGGCGCCGCTCGAGGGCCCGGCGGAAGGCCGGCTTCTCGCCCACCGTCTCGGCCCGGGCGTTGATCATCTTCGCCCCGCCGCCGGCGTCGGTGGCGAACCAGGGCACCAGGCCCCACCGGAAGGCGCCGAGGCGCCGCTCGCCGTCCGAGCCCTCGGCGACCGAGTACACGTCCAGGGTGGGCGCCACGTTCCAGCGGGGGCCGAGGTCTTCAGCCCGCACGTCGGTGACCCCGAAGAGCTCGGCCAGCTGGTCCGGCGGCGTGGCCGCCACGTAGCGCCCGCACATGGTGCGGTGAACCTAGGTGGGCGACAGCCGGTGCACCGCGCCACCTACCCTCGTCGCGGTGAGGATCCGCGCTGTGCCCCTGCTGGCTGTCGGCGTCGCCGGGCTCTGCCTGGCCTCGGCCGTGGCGGCCGTCGTGGTGTCGGGCCAGGACGACGAGGTGGCCACCGTCCCGTCGACCTCCACCAGCTTCCCGCCGTTCGAGGAGTCGACCACGACCAGCGTGGTGCCCGAGACGCTGCCCACCGTCGTCACCGAGCCGGCGGCGCCGCTGCCGGTGGCCCCCGTCCCCACCTCGGCCGCCGGGGCCACCACGACCACTGCCGCGCCGGCCCCAAAGGCCGTGCTGGCGGCCGACCCGGCGCCCTGCCAGCCGCCCGCCGGCCAGCCGGCGGCCGGAGCCCCGGCGGGCCCGGTGGGCGTCTTCACGGCCGGGGTGGCCGACCAGTCGCTGCGGCTGGTCAGCGCCGCGGCCCGGCTCCCGGCCTGGCGGCCCAAGTCCGGGCAGGTCGTCGCCCTGGCGGTGGCGCCGGGCAAGCCGGCCGGCCTGTGCCTGTCCGGGCCGGACGGAGCCAACACCAGGCGCCTCACCACCCCGGCCGGCGTGGGGCGGCCCGCCCTCTCGTTCGACGGCGGCCGCTTCGCCGCCCGCTCGGCCCGCCCCGGCGGCGTCGACCTCGTGGTGGGCTCGGTCGACGGCGCCGACCTGACCGTCCTCCTCCAGTCGGGCGAGATCGGTGACCCGGTGTGGCTGGGCGACGGCTCGGCCGTGGTCACCTGCGCGGTCACCGGTGGGGGCCGGCGGCTGGTCACCGTCCCGGCCGGCGGCGGCGAGCCGAAGGTCCTGCGGCCCGCCTGCCCCACCAGCCCGGTGGCCTCCTCGCCCGACGGCCGCCTCGTCGCCTACGCCCTGGCCGACCAGGTCGTCGTCGTCGACGTGCGGACCGGCGTCACCACCAACCTCAACGTCACCACGGTCTCGACCGCCACCGCTCCCTCGTGGTCGCCGAACGGGAGGAGGGTGGCGTTCGCCTACGCCGACCCGCGGGGCCCGTCGCTGGGCGTCATGGACCTCGACGCCAAGCGGGGCATCACCCTGCTGGCGGCACCTGGCCTCGGCAGCCCCAGCTGGGCCCCGGCCGGCGACCTCGTCACCTTCACCGCCAGCGACGGGAACGCCCAGGGCCTGTTCGTCGTCAAGGGTGACGGCACCGGGCGCCGCCCCGTCGCCATGTGTCAGACCCGGTGCACCATCCCGCCCCAGCCCTGGGCGCCCGACGCTTCGCGCGTCGTCTTCGAGCTGGGTGCGGCGGCGTAGCACCCGTCATGCCGGCGTTCGTCCGCGACCAGCCCCTCCCCCGCCGCGAGCGGCGCGGCGGCGCGGGGTAGATCCGCCCTATGCCCAGGTTCGGAAGGGGGCGGCCGGCGTCCCAGCCGGGGGACGGGGAGAGCCGGCCCGAACGGCCCCAGCCGTCGGCCCGCGCCGGTCGCGGCGACCCGTCCGAGCGGCCCCAGCCGTCGGCGCGCGCCGGTCGAGGCGACCCGTCCGAGCGGCCGAGCCACTACGACCGCCGGGCCGAGCTGATCCGGCGGACGCCGCTGACCTCGACCGGCACCGTGCGCCTCACGTTCCGGGTGGTCGACGGCCGGCCGTTCTCGTTCTTCCCCGGCTACTTCGTGACCGTCGAGTCGGAGATCCCCGGCGTGGGGCGCCGCCACAGCCCCTACTGCATCCTGTCCCGCCCGGGGCGGGCGCCGGTCTTCGAGCTGATCGTGCGGATGGTCGACGGCGGCGACCGGTCGGCCTACCTCGGCTCGCTGAAGCCGGGCGACGTCCTGGGCTTCCGGGGCCCCGGGGGCCACTCGATGCTCCCCCGCAACCAGGGCCTGGCCATGGTGCTGCTGGCCACCGGCGTGGGGATCGGCCCCCTCCTGTCCCTCTCCAGCGAGCTGCTCAGCACCGGCTTCACCCGGCCCATCCGGCTCTTCTGGGGCCTGCGGCTGGCCGAGGACATCTGCCTCACCGACGAGCTCGACGCCCTCGCCGACGACCACCCCACCTTCTCGTACCAGATCTCGCTCTCCCAGCCCCCGCCCGACTGGAAGGGCCTGCGGGGGCGGCTCACCGAGTCGGTCCCGCCCCTGCTCGGCAGCCTCGGCGGCATCGACTACCGCCTCGTCGGCAACGGCGCCATGACCGAGGAGATGGCCGTCGCCCTGGGCGACATGGGCGTGGGCAAGGAGGTCATCTACCGCGAGGCCTACTTCAACATCCGCCACAAGGCCGACCCCGCCGTCCTCTCCGCCATCCGGTCCCGCTTCACCGCCTCCGACCTCATCGCCCCGTCCGCCATCGAGTCGGGCGACCTGTTCCACCTCGAGCGCCCCCTCGGCGCCCGCCGCCGCCTCCCCCCGAAGGAGCAGTGAGGCGGCGGCTCGGGGGCCGTCGAATCGAGCACCGTGGTGAGCCCGCAGCCCGGCGAAGCGGCCGCGGGTTCCTAGCCGCGCTCGTCCGGAATGGCGTGCTTGTCGAAGCCGACGTAGACCCGGGCG
>JAUJNH010000009.1 GCA_030448245.1 Acidimicrobiales bacterium | reverse complement strand
GCGCCCGCGGGATGGACGCGGGATGGAAGGGCATCCGGGCCGCTGGTGACGGTCGAGGCGAGGCCGGAAACCACTCCTGACCTGGACCTTTAGCGGGAGCGGGTGACGGGAATCGAACCCGCGTTCTCAGCTTGGGAAGCTGATGTTCTACCTCTGAACTACACCCGCGGAGCGGGTGAAGGGTAGCCGGCGTCGCCGGGCGTGGCCAGAGCGTCCGCGTAGGCTCCTGGGGTGGTTCCGAGGTGACAGGCCGGGCCGCTGGGGAACCGCCCAGCCTTCAGACGCTCCTCGAGGACGCCCCGCCGGCGGAGCCTGAGGCGGCAGGGGACAGGCCGTCGGTCGCTGATCCCGTCGCTCTGTTCCGCCACCTGGAGGGCAGCCACCGGTTCTACCGGGACGTCGGCCTGGGGCGCATCTTCCACCCGGGCCGAGTGTCGTTCCGGGAGAACGTCTCGCACGACAGCCTCCACCTGATCGTCACCGGCAACCACCTGGCCGCCCACGTGGACCGGGTGTCGCCGCTTCGCTCGCGCCGGGGTCGCGCGCCGCGATACTCGCTTCGGCGCGCCACGGCCCACAACCTCGCGGGGGCGGCGCAGGACGCCTTCCGGCTGGTGATGGGTCGGCAGGGCGACCACCGATCCGAGCTGGACTGCGAGTGGGTGTGGGACCGGGAGGGCGTTCCCCCCCATGGTGACCTGCTCGACCGGAAGTCGACGTTGTGGAGCGTGCAGGTGGAGGCCCAGGTCGAGGGGGTGCTCGACGAGGCTCGGCTCCGAACCGCCCTCCGTGCCGTGCTGCGCCGCCAGCCCTTCGACCACGACCCGATGTGGGTCGTCGACTGCGCCGACGAGGCGGCGGTGGCCGAAGCCCGGTGGAAGCTGTTGGGTCGGCCGGCGGGGATGGACGAGTGGCCGCCGCTGCGGGCCGGGCTGGTCCACCGGCCCGACGGTGATCTGCTGATGCTGAACGTCAACCACGCCGTCAGCGACGGGTTCGACGCCCTGCGGCTGCTGCGCACGATCGCGTCGGCGTACGCCACTGGCACCGCCCCGGAGCCGGCGCCCGACCTGGCGGCCATGTGCAGGCTTCCGGTGCGCCCGGCGTCGCCGCCGGAGTCGGCCGTCATGGCTCGGGCCCGTGCCGCCGTGGAGCGGGTGCGCGACCTTCTGGCTCGACCCGTGCAGCTGGCACCCGACGGCGTCGGTGACGACCCAGGCTTCGGGTTCCACCTGGTGTGCCTCTCTGAGGAGCAGACGCGGCCGGTCGTCAACGCCAACCGGCCCGGCACCAGCCGCAACGTCCTGCTGGCCAGCCTCCACCTCGCCATCGGCCGGTGGAACCTCGAGCACGGCAAGGCTGGTGGTCGGGTCGGTGTGCTGCTTCCCGTGGACCTCCGGCCGTCGAAGTGGCCCGAGGCGACGGTGGGCAACTTCTCGGTCACCGCCCGGGTGTCGACCGATGGTGCCCAGCGATCCGACCCGGCCGCCGCTCTGAAGGCCGTCACCGCCCAGACGGTGCGAAGCAAGCGGACCCGCACGGGCACGGCTCTCCTGGCCGCGCTCGACCGATCGGGCCTCCTGCCGCTGTGGTCGAAGCAGTCGCCGGTCGTCCTCCAGCCCCTCACCCGCAACCGCCTCGTCGACACCGCCCTGCTGGCCAACCTCGGCTGGCAGGGCGAAGCGCCGTCGTTCGGTGACGGCGCCGGCGAGACCGAGCACGTGTGGTTCTCGTTACCCGCACGGTCACCGCTGCTCCTCTCGATCGGAGCGGTGACGGTCTCCGGCCGGCTGCACCTCGTCCTGCGCTACCCCTTGCGCCTCCTCAGCGACGGCGCCGCCGCCCGCTTCGCTGAGGGCCTGGTGGCCGAGCTCGCCGGGCCGGTCGAGTAGCCCTGCCAGGCGCTCGGCGATCGGCCGCCGCTACTGGCCGGCGACGGGGGCGTCGGCGGCGCCTTCCTCGGTGACGACCGGCGGCACGCCGAAGTGGGCCCGGAGGCGCTCACCGGCCTCGATGGCCTCGACCAGGTGCATCGAGATGTCCTGGACCACGACGTCGTCGCGGCCGTGCTCCTTCACGCCGTCGTCGATCATGATGTAGCAGAAGGGGCAGGCGGTGGCGACCCCTTCACGCCGTCGTCGATCATGATGTAGCAGAAGGGGCAGGCGGTGGCGACCCGCTGGGCGTCGGTGGCGATCAGCTCGCGCGAGCGCTCGGTGTTGACCTTCTTGCCGATGGTCTCCTCCATCCACATGCGGGCGCCGCCGGCGCCGCAGCACATGCCGGTGGTGCCGTTGCGGGGCGCCTCGACGATCTGGATGCCCTTCAACGAGCCGATGACGTTGCGGGGGGCGCCGTACACGTCGTTGTGCCGGCCCAGGTAGCAGGCGTCGTGGTACACCACCCGCTCCTCGAGGGTGGCCTCGTCGAGGAGCAGGCGGTTGCTGGCGATCAGGAACTCGAGGAACTGGCTGTGGTGCACCACCTCGTAGCGCCCGTCCAGCTGCGGGTACTCGTTCTCGAGCGTGTTGAAGCAGTGGGGGCAGATCGTGATGATCTTCGTGACGCCCATGCCGTTGAGCGTCTCGACGTTCTGCATGGCCAGCATCTGGAAGACGTACTCGTTGCCCGACCGGCGGGCCGGGTCGCCGGTGCAGCGCTCGGAGGGGCCGAGGATGGCGAAGTCGACACCGGCCCGCTGCAGCAGCTTGGCGGTGGCGATCGTCACCTTCTTGGCCCGGTCGTCGAAGCTGCCCGCGCAGCCCACCCAGAACAGGTACTCGTGGCCGAAGGGCTGCGAGCCGTCGACGATGGGCACGTCGACCGGCAGGCCCTCGGCCCACGCCGCCCGGGTCTGGTTGGAGAGGGCCCAGGGGTTCTCCTGGTTCTCCATGGCGTTGAACATCTTCGAGAGCTCGGTGGGGAAGCTGCTCTCCATCAGCGTCAGGTAGCGGCGCATGTCGAGGATCTTGTCGAGGATCTCGATGTTGACCGGGCACACCTCGTCGCAGGCCCGGCAGGCGGTGCACGCCCAGATCTCCTCGGGCGTGATGCGCTCGAAGACGTTGTTCGAGGAGATGGTGATGTCGCGGTCGGTGCCCACCACGGGGCTGACCGGGCCGCCCGGGTTGGTGGCAGCCATCACCTCGCCCACCTTCAGCACGATCTCGCGGGGGTCGAGCGACTTGCCGGTGGCGTGGGCTGGGCAGGCGTTGGTGCAGCGCCCGCACACGGTGCAGGCGTCGGTGTCGAGCAGCTGCTTCCAGGTGAAGTCCTCGACCACGCCGGCGCCGAACGTCTCGAGCGACGTCTCGGTCATGTTGGGGACCGGCTTCATCGCCCCCTTCGGACGCTCCCGGTCGCGCAGGTACATGTTCATCGGGCTGGTGAACATGTGGCGCATCTTCGTGGTGGGCAGGATCAGCAGGAAGCCGAGGAACGAGACGATGTGGGCCACCCACAGGCCCTGGTGCAGCGCCCCGAGGTCGTTGACCCGGTAGGTGGAGTTCCGGAACAGGACAGAGAGCGGGTAGCCGACGAAGCTCCAGCGCTCGGCCTCGGGCTGGCCGTCGAGGGCGATGCGGGCCGCCTCGGCCAGCAGCCCGGTGAGGCCCATCAGGAACAGCGTGCCCAGGATGACGGCGTCCTCGGGCCGGGTCTTGATGCGGACCCGGTACACCTTGATCACGTACCGGCGGATGAACGCCCACACGATGCCGACCAGGAACAGCACCCCCATCAGGTCGCCAAAGGCGGCGAAGGCCTGGTACACGCCGCCGTGCAGGAACTTGGCCCGCTCGGGCAGCGAGTGGTCGATCTCGAGGACTGCGGTCACGGCGAACAGGCCGAGGAAGGGGAAGTACATGAGGCTGTGCATCAGCCCGGCGGCGCCGTCTCGCATCACCGTCTGCATGTAGACGCCGGCTCGGAAGTCGGCGACGCGGCGCTTGGCGTTCTTGGTCGTGGTGCGGCGGTTGTCGGGCGTGCCCCGCTCGTAGCCCCGGAACCGCTGGGCGAACAGCACGCCCACGGCGACGAACGACACGAACGTGGCCACGTAGAACATGACCTGCAGCGGCCCCGGGATGTTGGAGAAGACGGGGCGGTGCACCTCGCTCTCGTCGTCCCAGCGCAGCAGGGCCGCGGCGGTGCCCGACAGCGCGGTGAGAGCGGCGAAGCCCACCCCCACGGCCAGGGCCATGTGCGACGGCTTGAGCCTCGGGCCTGCCATGCGGCCGAAAGGTACTCGCTGCCGCCGCGGCCCGGCATGCCCCTGCCAGGGCGGACTGCCGGTGGTCCCGGCGGCCAACCGGGCGCGATGTTGCGCCGGCAACCGGGGGGCGCGACCGTTCACGGCGACGAAACCTTCATGCAACGTGACACCCGTAGGTTCCCCTCCTGTGGACGTCGTGCTGGTTCGGTGGCCGGTCGAGGTGCTCCGCCGAGACCGGCTGGCCGCCGAGGGGCTCCCGCGCCTCCTCCTGGTCGAGGACTGCGCCGAGCCGCCGACCGGCGTCGACCCGCTCGAGGACTGGGTCCGCGTCCCGGCCTCGGAGATCGACGTCGAGGTGCGGATGGCCACCCTGGCCGCCCGAGCCCGATCAGCCGCCGCGCCCCAGCTCGACGCCGACGGGGTGCTGCGCTTCGGGTCGCTGTGGGTCTCCCTGCCCCCCGTCGAAGCGCGCCTGACCCGGGCCCTGCTCGAGCGCTTCGGTGCGGTCGTCAGCCGCGAGAACCTGAGCCGGGCCGGCTGGCCCGACGGGGCACCCGGCCGCAACGCCCTCGACGTCCACGTCCTCCGCCTCCGCCGCCGCCTCACCCCCGTGCGCCTGGCCATCCGCACCGTGCGCAGCCGCGGCTACCTGCTCGAAGGCCGCTGCGGGGCCGCCCAGCAGGAGGCCTGAACGCCGCCCAGGGTGGCGGCAATGTGCCGTTCACATGCCGGGAACAGGGCGGAAAGAACCGGGTCGTACCGTGTGCCAGTGGCCGATTGCCTGTGGGTCGACCGGGAGCAGGGGATCGCCGGGTACGGCGACCGGCAGCTGCCGCTCAACCCTCAGGAGGTCGCGGTGCTGGCCACCCTGGCCGACGCCCGGGGACGGGTGGTGAGCCGCTCGGAGCTGGCCCGCCTCTCCGGGTTGCGGCACGCCTCACCCCGCCGAGCGGACAGCCTGCTCGTCGCCCTGCGGCGGGCCCTGGGCGGCTCGGCCCTGCAGACGGTCCGCGGCCGGGGCTGGATGCTCGACCCGGACGCCGTCGTCGTCGACTGACGGCTGCGGCAGGCGGGCCGAGAATCGAGCCGAGCCCGATCAGCACGGCATCGCCCAGCCCCAGCCGCCGCGCCGGCGCGTCCTGGGCACGCCCAAACCTGGCCCGTACGGGGATGCCCGCTTTGGCTGCTCAGGCCTTGCCCTGGGCGGCCACGGCGGCGGCCCGGCGGGCGATCTCCTCGGGGTCGCCGAGGTCACGGGCCGGGCCGGTGGGCCGCAGGTCGGGGCCCAGCTCGTAGACCCGGGGGACACCCGTGGCCAGGTTCAGGTGGGCGATGGCCTCGTCGGAGATGTCGTCGAGGTGCTTGACCAACGCCCGCAGGCTGTTGCCGTGGGCGGCGACCAGCACCACCTTCCCGGCCCGCAGGTCGGGCGACAGGCCGTCCGCCCAGTAGGGCAGCATCCGCACCACCACGTCGGCCAGGCACTCGGTGAGCGGCACCACCTCGGGCGGCAGGTCGGCGTAGCGGGGGTCGGTGGCCACGTCGTAGCGGCTGCCCGGCTCGATCGGCGGGGGCGGCACGTCGTAGGAGCGCCGCCACAGCTGGAACTGCTCCTCGCCGTGCTGGCGCAGCGTGGCCGCCTTGTCCAGGCCCTGCAGGCCGCCGTAGTGGCGCTCGTTCAGCCGCCAGCTGCGCCGCACCGGGATCCAGTGGCGGCCGCAGGCGTGCAGGGCCAGGTCGGCGCTGCGGGTGGCCCGGGTCAGGACGCTGGTGTGCACCACGTCGGGCAGCAGGCCGGCGTCGGCCAGCAGCCGGCCGGCGTCGACGGCCTCGGCCTCGCCGGCGGGGGAGAGGTCCACGTCCCACCACCCGGTGAACAGGTTCCGGTCGTTCCAGTCGCTGCGCCCGTGGCGGAGGAGGATGAGGGTGGCCATGCCTCCCGGCGAGGCTACGGCACTCGTCGGCTCCCCATCTGCCCATGGCGACGGCCAACGTCGAAGGTCTGGATCACGACCGCTGCGCCGTCGGAATAGGTGTGTCGAAGATCCACGGCCTCCAGGGAGCACGGCGTATGTCC
Organism: Acidimicrobiales bacterium; assembly: GCA_030448245.1. GTDB lineage: Bacteria > Actinomycetota > Acidimicrobiia > Acidimicrobiales > JAUJNH01 > JAUJNH01. The sequence goes on along the minus strand of JAUJNH010000009.1, from coordinate 114,980 downwards.
ACCGACAAGGGTGCTTCGGCCGGAAGGGAGAGGCCGACCGAACATGGCGCGGCCCCCGGAAGCCAAGCGGCTCGGTTGCCATTCGCGGCCTCAGGCCCGCTGGACACCAAGCGCCTCCTTCTCCCGTCTCCTCGGCCAGGAGATGTCGTGCAGCTGCAGCGCACCATCGGCAACCAGGCGGTGCAACGAGCGCTTCGGGCGCAGATCCGCCCCGCCACGAGGAGCCGGGTCGACGGCGTACGGGTGCAACGCCAGGTCCTGGCCGACATCCGGCTCAAGGCAACTGGCCACATCGGGATGTGACGACCACGTGCGCCGTCTCCTGATCGGGGCCGACCTGACGACGGCGGCGAGCAGGTTGATCGACGCCGCGCAGCACGAGAAGGCGTCACCGCTGAAGAACCTGGTCGGCGACGTCGGGGCCACACAACAGGCTGCCATCTCATCAGCCCGCTGAGGGAAGTTGTCAATAGCGGACTCAACCTCACTATCCTGGGTGCAACCAACGATCGCACAGCACCATGGAGGCACAGCATGGCCAAGGCCGTCGGCATCGACCTCGGTACCACCAACTCAGTCGTCGCAGCGCTCGAGGCGGGCGAGCCGACGGTGATCCCGAACGCCGAGGGTGGGCGCACCACGCCCTCCATCGTCGGCTTCTCGAAGAACGGCGAGGTCCTCGTCGGTGAGGTGGCCAAGCGTCAGGCCATCACCAACCCCGACCGCACCATCCGCTCCGTCAAGCGCCAGATGGGCACCGGCTGGACCATCGAGGTCGACGACAAGAAGTACAACCCCCAGGAGATCTCGGCCCGCATCCTCCAGAAGCTCAAGCGCGACGCCGAGGCCTACCTGGGCGACAGCGTCACCCAGGCCGTCATCACGGTGCCGGCCTACTTCAACGACGCCGAGCGCACCGCCACCAAGGAGGCCGGCGCAGTGGCGGGCCTCGAGGTGCTGCGCATCATCAACGAGCCCACGGCGGCGGCGCTGGCCTACGGCCTGGAGAAGGAGGGCGCCGACGAGACGGTCCTCGTCTTCGACCTGGGCGGCGGCACCTTCGACGTCTCCGTCCTCGAGATCGGTGACGGCGTCTTCGAGGTGAAGTCGACCCACGGCGACGTCCACCTGGGCGGCGACGACTGGGACCAGCGGGTCATGGACTGGCTGATAGCGCAGTTCAAGGCGTCCGAGGGGATCGGCCTCGGGAGCGACAAGATGGCCATGCAACGGCTCAAGGAAGCCGCCGAGAAGGCCAAGATCGAGCTGTCCACCACCCAGTCGACCCAGATCAACCTGCCGTTCATCACGGCCACCCAGGAGGGCCCCAAGCACCTCGACACCCAGCTCACCCGCTCGAAGTTCCAGGAGATGACCGCCGACCTGGTCGAGCGGTGCCGCGGGCCCTTCACCCAGGCCATCCAGGACTCCGGGCTGAGCAAGGGCCAGATCGACCACGTGGTGCTCGTCGGCGGCTCCACCCGCATGCCGGCCATCCAGGAGATGGTCCGCGAGCTCAGCGGCAAGGACGCCCACAAGGGCGTCAACCCCGACGAGGTCGTGGCCCTCGGCGCCGCCATCCAGGCCGGCGTGCTGAAGGGCGAGGTCACCGACGTCCTGCTCCTCGACGTCACCCCGCTGTCGCTCGGCATCGAGACCAAGGGCGGGGTGATGACCAAGCTGATCGAGCGGAACACCACCATCCCGACCCGGCGGTCGGAGGTCTTCACCACCGCGGAGGACATGCAGCCGTCGGTCGAGATCCACGTGTTGCAGGGCGAGCGGGAGATGGCCAGCTACAACAAGACGCTGGGCAAGTTCCAGCTGGTCGACCTGCCGCCGGCGCCCCGCGGCGTGCCCCAGATCGAGGTCGTCTTCGACATCGACGCCAACGGCATCGTGCACGTGTCGGCCAAGGACCGGGCCACCTCCAAGGAGCAGTCGATGACCATCAGCGGCCAGAGCTCGCTGGCCAAGGACGACATCGAGCGGATGGTGAAGGACGCCGAGGCCCACGCCGAGGAGGACCGCCAGCGGCGGGAGGAGGCCGAGATCCGCAACACCGCCGACTCGCTCGTCTACCAGACCGAGAAGGTGCTGAAGGACCAGGCCGAGTCGTTCACGGGCACCGAGAAGGAGCAGGTCGAGGCCAACCTCAAGGCGCTGCGGGAGAGCCTCCTGGGCACCGACCTCGAAGCCATCAAGCGGGCCACCGAGGTGCTGGCCTCGTCCAGCCAGGAGCTGGGCAAGCGGCTGTACGAGCAGGCGGCCGGCGCCGCCGGCACCCCCGGCGGGGCCACCGGCGGGGCCAGCGACGACGAGGTCGTCGACGCCGAGATCGTCGACGACGACCCGAAGGCCTAGCGGTGGCCGACGAGACGAAGGAGGACGTGGCCTCCGCCACCGACGCCGACGAGGCCGCCGGCCCGGCCGGTGCGGATCCCGTCGACGAGATCGTCGCCGAGGGGGAGGTCCTGCCCGCCGGTGACGACGCGCCCGAGCCCGAGACATCCGGGGCCGTCGAGGACGTCGCCGAGCTGGTGGAGATCGACCTCGAGGACGTCCTGACGACCGCCACGAACGAGCGCGACGAGTTCAAGGACCACCTGCTCAGGCTGCAGGCCGACTTCGACAACTACCGCAAAAGGGTGCACAAGGAGCTCGGCGAGGCCGGCGACAAGGCCCTCGGCTCGTTCGTCGAGGAGCTGCTGCCCGTCCTCGACGCCGTCGACGCGGCCCGGGCCCACGGGGCCAGCGAGGTCGACCAGGTGGCCGGGCTGCTCGTCGACCTCCTGGCCAGGCAGGGCCTCGAGCGGGTCGGCGCCGAGGGGGACGTGTTCGACCCCACGCTGCACGACGCCGTGATGCACGAGGCCGGCGACGACGACGTGCAGACCGTCGACCAGGTCCTGCGGGCCGGGTGGCGCTGGCGGGGCAGGGTGCTGCGGCCGGCCATGGTGAAGGTGAAGGGCGGCTAGCCGAAGACGTCCGGATCCTTCCCTTTTGGGCAGGGCGTTGTTGACAACATCACACTTAGAAAGTGGTATGTTGCTACGCGCGATGGCAGTGCAGCGGGAGTGGTTGGAGAAGGACTACTACCAGGTCCTCGACGTGCCGTCGACGGCATCGGAGAAGGACGTCACCAGCGCGTACCGCAAGCTGGCCAAGAAGCTGCACCCCGACGCCAACCCCAACGACCGGACGGCCGAGGAGCGCTTCAAGGACGTCTCCGCCGCCTACGACGTGCTGGGCGATCCCGCCAAGCGCAAGGAGTACGACGAGGCCCGCCGCCTGGGCGTCGGCGCCGGCCGCGGCTTCGGGGGTGGTGGGAGCGGCGGCTTCAGCGCCCCCGGCGGCATGCGCTTCGACTACACCGACCTGTCCGACCTGCTCGGCGGCGCCTTTGGCCGCCGCAAGCCGGCCGGCGGCCCCAAGAAGGGCGCCGACCTCGAGGCCGAGCTGCACCTGTCCTTCGCCGAGGCCGTCAGCGGCCTCGAGACCTCGGTCAACCTCACCTCGGACGTGGCCTGCGGCATGTGCAGCGGCTCCGGCTCGGCTCCCGGGACCAGCCCCGTCATCTGCGGCACCTGCGGAAGCCGCGGGGTCATCGACGACAACCAGGGCCTGTTCGGCTTCAGCCGCCCGTGCCCGTCCTGCAAGGGCACCGGGATGCGGATCGAGACCCCCTGCCCCACCTGCGCCGGCTCCGGTGTGGCCCGCAAGCCCCGCCGGATCAAGGTCCGGATCCCCGCTGGCGTCCAGGACGGCCAGCGGGTCGTGTTCAAGCAGCGGGGCGACGCTGGCCGGGACGGCGGACCGCCCGGGGACCTGTTCGTCCGGGTCCACGTGGCGCCCGACGGCCGCTTCGGGCGCAGCGGCGACGACCTCACCGTCACCGTCCCCGTCTCGTTCGCCGACGCCGCCCTGGGCGCGACCGTCAGTGCCCCCACCATGGAGGGCACCGTCACACTCCGGGTCCCTCCCGGCACCCCCACCGGCCGCACCTTCCGGGTCAAGGGCAAGGGCGTGAAGGGCGGCGACCTGCTGGTCACCGTCGAGGTGGCGGTGCCCAGGACGCTCACCGACGAGCAGCGCCATCTCGTCGAACAGCTGCGCAAGGCACTGGAGGCCTGACATGCCCACGATGGACCGCAGGACCCGTGCGCTGTACGTCATCTCGGTGGCCGCCGAGCTGGCCGGCGTCCACCCGCAGACGCTGCGCATCTACGAGCGGAAGGGCCTCGTCGACCCGGCCCGGACCCAGGGCGGCAGCCGCCGCTACTCGGACGACGACATCGACCGCCTCCGCCGAATCCAGGACCTGACCAACGCCGGGCTCAACCTGGAAGGGGTGCGGCGGGTGATCGCCCTCGAGGACGAGGTCCGGGCGCTGCGGGGCGAGGTGGGGCGCCTCGAGCGCGAGCTGGGCGATGCGGTCGAGCGCACCCACCGCCAGTACCGGCGCGACCTGGTGCCCCTGCGCCAGAGCCCGGAGGTCTGGCGGCGCCGATGACGAGGCGCAGCCGGCCGGTGGCCGTGGCCGCCGCCGCCGCCCTGGCGGGCTGCACCAACCCGCAGCCCAGCACGGCGTCCCTGGCCGCCGAACCGGTCCTGGGCCGCCTGCTGCCGCACGAGGTCGAGCTGGGCTCGGTCACGATGCAGCCGCGGCAGAGCCGCATCGGGGTGCCGAGCCGCGATGGCGTCGTCGAGCGCATCGTGGCCGTCGACCTCCTGCCGGCGGCCACCGCCGACCTGGTCCAGCAGCGCCACGACAGCCGCTACGGGTTCCGTCGGGTCGACCTTGGCGTCGGCACCGCCGCCACCGTCGAGTTGCGAGGCGTGTCCCCAACCGGCGCCGAGGTCATCGTGAAGGCGACGTCGGGCCGGCCGGTGCCCCTCTACGGGAGCCCCGACGACGTGCGGACGCCGCCGGCCGACCGCTCGACGACGATCGTGATCAGCGTCATCAGCAGGCAGTGAGGGCCTGTCATCCCGTTCGGCGTACCACGGCGAACCTGTTATTCTGACGCTCAACTTCGCTGAAGAGCATCCCAACAAGGCACACCACCGAGGCACCCAACAAGGAGAGACGGCGTGGCCACCCTTGATCCCGAGAAGTGGACACTCAAGACGACCGAGGCGGTCAACGCGGCCATCACCGCGACCAAGGCCAACGCCCATCCCGAGGTGATGCCCGACCACCTGTTGCAGGCGCTCCTCGGCCAGGAGGGTACGGTCACGATCCCCACGCTGGCCAAGGTGGGCGTGGCACCGGGGACGCTGCGCGAGCAGGTCGAGCAGCGGCTGGGCAAGTTGCCGCGCGCCTACACCTCGGGCCAGCAGGACCCGTCGCTGTCCCGGGGCATGCGCGACGCGATGGCGCTGGCCGAGAAGGAGAAGCTCGACCTCGGCGACGAGTACCTGTCGGTCGAGCACCTGCTGCTGGCGCTGCACCTGGCCGTTGGTGTGGACCGGGACGAGCTGGCGGCCGCCCTCAAGGAGGTGCGGGGCTCGCACAAGGTCACCAGCCAGAACCCCGAGGACCAGTACCAGGCGCTCGAGAAGTACGGCCGTGACCTCACCGACGACGCCCGCGAGGGCAAGATCGACCCCGTCATCGGGCGGGACGACGAGATCCGCCGGGTCATCCAGGTGCTGTCCCGCCGCACCAAGAACAACCCGGTGCTCATCGGCGAACCCGGCGTCGGCAAGACGGCCATCGTCGAGGGCCTGGCCCGGCGCATCGTCGAGGGCGACGTGCCCGAGGGCCTCAAGCGCAAGCGCCTCGTCAGCCTCGACCTGGGCGCCATGGTGGCCGGCTCCAAGTACCGCGGCGAGTTCGAGGAGCGGCTCAAGGCCGTGCTGAAGGAGATCGTCGACTCCGCCGGCGAGATCATCACCTTCCTCGACGAGCTGCACACGGTCGTCGGCGCCGGCGCCGCCGAGGGCTCGATGGACGCCGGCCAGATGCTGAAGCCGATGCTGGCCCGGGGCGAGCTGCGCATGATCGGCGCCACCACCCTCGACGAGTACCGCAAGCACATCGAGAAGGACGCCGCCCTCGAGCGCCGCTTCGCCCAGGTGTACGTGGGCGAGCCCACCGTGGCCGACACCGTCGGCATCCTCCGGGGCCTGAAGGAGCGCTACGAGGTGCACCACGGCGTGCGCATCCAGGACGCCGCCCTGGTCGGCGCGGCCATGCTGTCCGACCGCTACATCACCGGCCGCTTCCTCCCCGACAAGGCCATCGACCTGGTCGACGAGGCCGCCTCCCGCCTGCGCATCGAGATCGACTCGATGCCCACCGAGATCGACATCGTCACCCGCCGCATCCGCCAGCTCGAGATCGAGCGGGTGGCGCTGCAGAAGGAGTCGGACCCCGTCAGCGTCGAGCGCCTCGAGAAGCTGGAGCAGGAGCTGGCCGACCTCGAGGAGGAGAGCGGCGGGATGATCGCCCGCTGGCAGAACGAGAAGGACGCCATCGACCGCATCCGTGAGCTCAAGGAGGAGCTCGAGCACAAGCGCACCCAGCTCGAGCGCGAAGAGGACCTCGAGCGGGCCGCCGAGATCCGCTACGGCCAGATCCCCGAGCTCGAGCGCAACACCGACATCGCCACCAAGGAGCTGGCCGAGCTGCAGGCCGACGGCGTGATGCTCAAGGAGGAGGTCGACGCCGAGGACGTTGCCGAGGTGGTCGCCAAGTGGACCGGCGTCCCCGTCAAGCGACTGCTCGAGGGCGAGATGGCCAAGCTGATCCGCCTGGAGGACGTCCTCGGCGAGCGGGTGGTGGGCCAGGACGAGGCGGTCGTCGCCGTTTCCAACGCCATCCGCCGCAGCCGGGCCGGGCTGTCCGACCCCAACCGGCCCATCGGCTCGTTCCTGTTCCTCGGGCCCACCGGCGTGGGCAAGACCGAGCTGGCCCGGACCCTGGCCGACTTCCTCTTCGACGACGAGCGGGCCATGGTCCGCATCGACATGAGCGAGTACATGGAGAAGCACTCCGTGGCCCGCCTGGTCGGCGCGCCCCCCGGCTACGTCGGCTACGACGAGGGCGGCCAGCTGTCCGAGGCCGTGCGCCGGCGTCCCTACTCGGTCATCCTGCTGGACGAGGTCGAGAAGGCCCACCCGGACGTGTTCAACATCCTGCTCCAGGTGCTCGACGACGGCCGGCTCACCGACGGCCAGGGCCGCACGGTGAACTTCACCAACTGCGTGCTGATCATGACGTCGAACATCCCGGGTGAGCCGGCCGACGTGTTCCGGCCCGAGTTCATCAACCGGGTCGACGACATCATCCGGTTCCGGTCGCTCGACCGCAAGGACCTGGCTGGCATCGTGCGCATCCAGCTGCGGTCGCTCGAGAAGCGCCTGGAGTCCCGCCGCCTCGGCCTGGAGGTCACCGAGGCCGCCGAGATGTGGCTGGCCCACCACGGCTACGACGAGGCGTTCGGCGCCCGCCCGCTGAAGCGGCTGATCCAGAAGGCCATCGGCGACGAGCTCGCCAAGCTGCTCCTCGAGGGCCGCTTCAGCGAGGGGTCCACCGTCTACGTCGACGCCCCCGACGGGATCACCGGTGACCTCACGCTGTCGAACACTGCGCCCGCGAAGCCGGTCCGCAAGGCTGCCAAAAAGGCGGTCAAGAAGGCGGCGTCCTAAAGACCAGCGGCGTTGCGGCCCGGCCGGGGCCCCCTCCTCGGCCGTCGCTCAGACAGGTGAACTCGCTCTTCGCTCGAGGAGGGGGCCCCTGCCTCGGTTGTCGGGTGGTCTGTGGCTCTCTGGGTCCGCGATGGGGCGGTGGCCGCTGCTTCCCGGGTGCGGCCGCCCGTCGCCGGACAAGGTGAACGTGTGCTGCCGGGGTCGACTGGGGGTGAGGGTCACGGGTCGCTCGGTGGTGGCGGGGGCGGGTCGGGCGTGCCGGGGTTGCGGGGCCAGCCGCCGGCTGGGGTGCCGATGAGGGTGGCGGCGGCCACCAGGGCGGCGGCCAGCACGACAAAGGCGACCATGGCCGCCGGCAGGCCGGCGCGGTCGGCCAGGTGGCCGATGGCCAGGGGGAGCAGGGCGCCCGGCTGGCTGATGGCGTCGACCAGGGACCCGGTGGCGCCGGCCTGGCCCGGCCGGATGGTGAGGGTCCTGGCTTGCAGGTCGACCCACACCAGGTACAGGCCGATGCCGACGATCGCCGCGCCGGCGGCCTGCAGGACGGCCCATGGCCCCACGGCCACGAGGAGCACGCCGGTGGCCACCACGATGCCGCCGGTCAGGATCGTCCGGTCGCCCAGCCGCCGGCCGACCCGTCCGGCGGCCGCCGCGCCGGCGATCCCGCCGATCGTCACCGCACCGCCGAGGAGGGTGGCCACCGCCGACGAGTGGCCCCGGTGCTGGTCGAGATAGGCGATGGCGAAGCCGAGGAACGGCTCGTCGAAGGGGTTCAGCAGGAGGAGCACCAGGCCGAGGGCCCAGACCCGCCGATCGCGGCCCACCGCCCCGAGCCCGGCCCAGAACGGGACGGATTCGTCACCGTCGACCGCAGGGTGGGGCGGGGGGAGGGGCTGGGTGGCCAGGAAGGCGGCGTAGGCGAAGAGCAGGGCGGCCGCCGCCGCGAACGCGGCCCGCCACCCCAGGCCCAGCCCGAGGGTCGCCGACAGGATGAGGGGGCCGCCGATCGACCCGACGGCGGAGAGCACGTTCTGCTGGCCCAGGAGGGCCCGCAGCTGGTCTTCGTCGGCTGCGAGGTCGGAGAGTGCCACCTCGGTGGCGTCGATCATGACGGTGCTTGCCACTCCGGCGAGGCAGATCCCGACCACCAGCGAGGCGAAGCCGGGTCCCACGGCCATGATGAGGAACCCGGCGCCGTAGCCGGCCGCGCCCGCCGAGGCGAGCACGCGGCGGCTGACGTGGTCGGTGGCCACCCCGCCCGGGCTGCCGAGCAGCCCGACGACCGGGTACAGGACCAGCAGGATCGACGCTCGGCCGTAGGTGAGCGACAGGTCGTCGCGTATGGGCTCGAGCGCGCCGAAGGGGAAGAATGCGACCAGCTCGTCGACCAGCCGGACCATGAGCAGCGAGACGACCAGGCTGGCCGAGGCCGTTCCCGCCAGGATGTGGAGGGGTCAATGTCGGCGCATGCCGGCAGGGTACCCATCTCCCGGCGGCTGGGCCACAGGCTGCCGATCACCCGTGGGCTCGGTCGCCGGGAGGGCGTGCCGCCGCTGGTCCGCCCGAGTGCGCGAGCCTCGGGTCGTGTGCGGGCCGCCTCCTCCTGACGCCGGCGGGCCGCTCCGGCCGTCTCGGCGGCAGGTGCTGCTGGCGGGGGCCGCCGTGCCGCTGCTGCCCCGCCTGCCTCGCAGGGTGCCTACCGTGGCGCTCGGCGGCGTGGACGTGCGACCACGTTCGGCCTGGGGCGCCGACCTCAAGCCCAAGGGGCCGCTTCCGGTGGAGGCCGCGGGCGACGTGCGCTTCCTCCTCGTCCACCACACCTTCTCGCCCAACGGCTACGCCGAAGGTGAGGTCCCCGGCCTCCTGCGGGGGTTCTACGGCTTCCACACCAGCAGCACCAAGGGCTGGCCCGACCTCGCCTACAACTTCATGATCGACCGCTTCGGGCGGGTCTGGGAAGGGCGGGCAGGCAGCCTCGACGGCCCGGTCAAGGGCGACGCCACCGGCGGGAGCCAGGGTTTCGCCCTCCTCTCCTGCTTCATCGGTGACCACACCAGGGAACCCCCGTCGGCCGCCGCTCTCGACGCCATGGGCAAGCTCCTCGGCGCCCTGGCCAGCCGCTACGGGGTCGACGTCCGGCCCGGCAGCACGGCCACCTTCGTCAGCCGTGGCTCGAACCTTCACCCCAAGGGCAAGACGGTGACCACCCCCACCATCGCCGGCCACCGGGACATGTCGAAGACGTCATGCCCCGGCGACGCCTGCTACCCGCTGCTCACCAGCCGGCTCGTGCCGGCTGCGGTCGCCGCCGTCCCTGCGCCCGCGGCCCCACTGCCGGTGGCCCCCGTGCCGGGCTCGACGGCTCCGACGACCGGGGTGCCGGCGTCGCCGATGGCACCGGCGGAGACGTTGCCGCCGGCCAACCCAGGTGGCGTCGCGCTCGACGCCACGCCGGTGCCGACGCTCACCCCGTCCCCTCCCGAGCTCCTCGTCCCAGCACGGACGTCCGACGAGGGCGGGCGTGACCCGGTGGTGGCCGGAGCGGCCGCTGGCGCGGTGGTGACCACCGCCGGGCTGGTGGCCCTGGTGCTGCGCCGCCGCGCCAACACCCGAGAGAAGAGCCACTGGGAGGCGGCTCGCCGGCTCGACGAGGTCGACTGATCGGGTGCTGCCTGGTCAACGGGCGCGGTTGACCGTCGCGGCTGCTTGGTGAGGTCGGGGGCGCCCTGGCCTCGCCGCCGGTACGCGGGCGGGGGTGGCGAAGGACCGCGGGCGGCCCGCCAAGCCGAACCTCCGGTGACCCTTCGCATCCGGCGTGCTCGGGGACATGCGTCCGACCACGTCCGCGGCTGGGCGGTGCGCCGGCCGCCTGCCGCGGTCAGAGCACGTCGGCGACGACAGCCGCCGCCAGGACCAGGGTGCGGAGCGGCTCCTCATGGGGCCCACCCTCCACCGTCACGTGCCAGCCGCCAGCGTCACCCGGAGCCACCAGGCAGAGGCGGCGGCCGTCGACCCCCGCGGCACCCCGGGGTGCGGCCGAGCCCCACGGACGACCATCGGCACCGAGGATCGTCCAGCCGACCTGACCGCCCGCCACCTGGCCGTGGACGAGCCGGCCCACCTCCGTGCGATCGGGCCGGGTGGCCACGATCAGCGAGGTCATCCGGCCGCTCCCTTCCCTCACCACGCCGCTCGGGCCCCGTGTTTCCCGCTCTGGTGGGCCGCTCGGGCCCCGTGTTTCCCGCTCTGGTGGGCCGCTCGGGCCCCGTGTTTCCCGCTCTGGTGGGCCGCTCGGGCCCCGTGCTTCCGCTCTTGAGGGCCGCTCGGGCCCCAGGTGCTTCCCGCTCTGAGGGCCGCTCGGGCCCCAGGACGAGCTCCGGGAAGCCTCGTGGGCCCCGGAGCTCGCGGGTCGTGGCGTGCTGCCAGCCCTTCGACCGGCTGAGGAGGGCGCCGAACGCCGAATCGTTCGATCCCCGGGTCGTCTCGACCAGGCGACCCAACCGGCCACCTGCGGCGTCCGTCACCTCGAAGACCCGGGTGCCCGGCGCCGCCTCGCGAGGCGCCCCGATCACGAGCACCGACGACTCGAGGGGAGATCCCGTCGCCACCGGGCCCACCGACGCCGATGCCTGCTCGTGCACGTGGTTGGTCCACGCCTGGCCGTCCCACCACCGCAGCCGTCGCGGCACGCCGGCCGGATCCGGATGCCAGCCCGCCGGCGTCACCGTCGACGTCCCGGCCTCAGCCGAAGACGCCGCCGCTGTCGTTCTGCTTGAGGGCCGTGTCGACCGAGACCGCAGCCGCGACCACCAGCGTGCGCAGCGGGTCGTCGAGCGGGCGGTGGATCTGCACCACGTAGTTGTCGGCGGTGGTGAAGGCGGCCTTGGCCAGGCCCTCCCACGTCTTGGTGATCCGGGCCACCTCGGTCTCGGTGTGGTCGCGGATCGAGAAGTTCCAGGCCCGCCAGTTCTCGGCGTTGATCGATCCCCACTTCTGGTCGCCCGCCACCATGGCGAAGCGGATCTTCCCAAAGGCGTTCTCCTGGACCAGCCGCCCGACCTCGCCGGCTCCCGGCCGCTCGACGATGACGGTGGACTTCATCACCTTGCCAGGGCGGGTGAGGCGCAGGAGCGGCTGACCGTGGAGGTCGACCACGTCCAGGTGGACCTTCAGGAACGAGTCGAGGTTCGACACCAGGCGCAGGGCCTTGCGGGCACCCGATTGGCCGACCTGCATCACGGCGCCGATCTTGCGGCCCTCGGCGTCCGAGATCGAATACTCGTTGGTCAGCTCCATCAGCTTGGCCTTCTGGTTCACGACCAGGATGGGCTCGGAGAAGACGTCGCCGGTGCCGGCCGACACCGGGGCGGCGCCGGTGTTCTGGGCCACCTGGGCCTGCTGCTTGGCCGACGACACCTCGCCGAAGGAGAGCCCCCGGTCGAGGCCGTCCATGGCCCCAACGGCCCCTGAGCCTCTGGCCGGCAACGGGTCGACGGCCGAGGTTCCCTGATCGGAGACGTGCTCGGTCCATGTGGCGCCGTCGTAGTAGCGGAGCTCGTGCTTGTGGGCGGGATCGGGGTACCAGCCGGAGGCGCTCATCGGCCAGCAGGGTAGATCCGTCGCCAGCTGTTGGGTACGGCAGCTGGACAGCCGGCCCGAACCGAGACAGAGCGGCTGACCCCGCACGGGCTCCTCGTCGCCGGGTGAGCCGACTGGTGACCCTCCGGTCGTGGCGTCGTCGGTAGCCTGCGCCGATGCCCACCACCGTCCCCGCAGGCGCACAACCGATCGTCGGCATCGTCATGGGCTCGTCGTCGGACCTGCCCACCATGCGCAAGGCCGCCGACGTGCTGGTCGAGCTGGGGGTGCCGTGCGAGGTCGCCGTGCGCTCGGCCCACCGCAACCCGGAGGGGGCGGCCGAGTTCGCCCGCACCGCCGCCGACCGGGGCCTGAAGGTCGTCATCGCCGGCGCCGGCGGCGCCGCCCACCTGCCGGGCGTGCTCGCCTCCCTCACCGAGCTGCCCGTCATCGGCGTGCCCATCGGCCTGGCCAAGCTCGACGGCCTCGACTCGCTCCTGTCGATCGTTCAGATGCCGAGCGGCATCCCGGTGGCCACCGTCGGCGTCGACGCCGCAGCCAACGCCGGCATCCTCGCCGCCCGCATCCTGGCCATCGCCGACCCCGACCTGGCCGCCCGCCTGACCAAGCACCGGGCTGGCCTGCTGGCCGCCAGCCGAGCCCAGGACGACGACGTCGCCGCCGCGCTCTCCTGAGCACTGCTCCATCGTTCTGGGGACGCCCGCGCGTTCTGGCGCTGCGAATCCAGGGCCAGGGACGCCGGCTCTGGCCCGCCGTCCGTGCTTCAGCGGGCGCCCGACGCGTCGCCCGTCACGCGCCGAACGGCCCCCCGACGAGGGCGAGCGGTCAGGTCTGCCCGACCGGCGTGGTGCCGAACATCAGGACGCGACGGCCCACGTCGTAGTTGACGACCTTCGCCCCCGACAGCAGGTCCTGAAGGACATCGGCGTCATCGTCGCTGAGCGTCAGCACCTCTTCCCAGGCCCCCTGGTCGAGGACAAGCTGGAGGGTGTAGGTCCCGTCCTCGCCGGGCGGACCAGCTACCCAGGAGAACTGGTAGTGGCTGACCTGGCGCACCCGGATGCTGTCGTCAGTCACCGGCTGCTCCACCGGCGTCACGGGCGGGTTCGCGTCACTCATCATGGCTCCCATCGTCGTTCTCGGTGCTGCTACCCGCCAGGGCGTGGCCGAAGCGCCCGTGAGCCATCGTCCCGGTCGCTGCAGCCGACGACCCGGCGCCCGATCGACGCAGCCATCCGCTGTTGTGCCGAACGGCGATCCAGGCGCTTCACCAGGCGGCAACCTGGCCACGGCGCCTACGGCACCTCACCGATGAAGAGCTCGAGGGGCCCGAAGACCAGGTGGCGTCGAACCAGCCATCCGGCCACCGCCGCAGGTCACGAGAGGCTCACGCCCCATCGGGAGGATCGCGCCTAGCCTCTTCGGACCGTGCCTGCGACGGTCATGGTCGGGACCCAGTGGGGTGACGAGGGCAAGGGGCGCTTCACTGACCTGCTGTCCAAGGGCTCCAGCATGGTCGTGCGGTACCAGGGGGGCCACAACGCCGGCCACACCATCGTCGTCAACGGCCAGTCCTACGCCCTCCAGCTGATCCCGTCGGGGGTGGTGTGGGATCACGTCACCTGCGTCATCGGCAACGGCGTGGTGATCGACCCCCTGGTCCTGCTGGCCGAGCTCGACGGCCTGGTCGCCCGGGGCGTCGACGCGTTCGACCGCCTCGTCGTCTCCGGCAACGCCCACCTCATCCTGCCCTACCACCAGCAGCTGGACGCCCTCACCGAGCGCCACCTGGGCAAGAACAAGCTGGGCACCACCAAGCGGGGCATCGGCCCCGCCTACGCCGACAAGGCGCAGCGGGTCGGCATCCGCGTCCAGGACCTCCTCGATTCCCGCATCTTCAAGGAGAAGCTGTCACTGGTCCTGAAGGAGAAGAACGCTGTCCTCACCCGGGTCTACAACCGGCTGCCGATCGACCTCGACGACCTCGTCGAGCGGTACCTGGGCGAGGTCGCCCCCCGGGTGGGACCGCTGGTCGGCGACTCGGTGAACGTCGTGCACGACGCGCTGGCCGGCGGCCAGGAGGTGCTGCTCGAGGGCGCCCAGGCCACCTTCCTCGACCTCGACCACGGCACCTATCCCTTCGTCACCTCGTCCAATCCGGTGGCCGGCGGGGCCTGCACCGGCGCCGGGATCGGGCCGCGCGACATCAGCCGGGTGGTGGGGGTGGCCAAGGCCTACGTCACGAGGGTCGGCGCCGGCCCCTTCCCCACCGAGCTGACCGGCACCGACGAGGGTGAGCTGATGGTTGACCGGGGCCACGAGTTCGGCACCAACACCGGCCGGCGGCGCCGACCGGGCTGGTTCGACGCCGTGATGCTGCGCCACGCCGTGCGCCTCAACTCGCTTAGCGAGGTCGCCCTCACCAAGCTCGACGTGCTCGACGCCTTCTCCTCGGTGAAGGTGTGCGTGGCCTACGAGGTGCGGGGGCGGCGGGTCGACCACCTGCCCTACCACCAGAGTGACCTCCACGACGCTGTCCCCGTGTACGAGGAGCTGCCCGGATGGGGCACCGACCTCACGGACGCGACCGAGGTCCACCAGCTCGCCGGCCGGGCCCGCGACTACGTGGACTTCCTGGCCGAGCAGGTGGGCGTGCCCATCCATCTCGTCGGGGTCGGCCCCGGTCGGGAGCAGTACGTCGACCTCGGCGTCGGGTGAGCGCGCCGGGTGATCGGATGAGGGTCGCGGTGGTCGGCGGTGGCGGTCGCGAGCACGCCCTGGCGTGGGCGCTGGCCCGCACCGCCGACGTGGTCGTGGTGCCCGGGAACGCCGGCATCGCCCGGGCGGGCATCGCCTGCGTGCCGACGCTCGACGCCACCGGGCCGGTCGACCTCGTCGTGATCGGGCCCGAACAGCCACTGGTCGACGGCCTCGCCGACCAGGTGCGATCGGGTGGGACGCCGGTGTTCGGGCCGGGGGCCGACGGGGCCCGCCTCGAGCGGTCGAAGGCCCATCTGAAGCAGGTGCTGCAGCGGGCCGGCGTTCCCACCGCTGCCAGCCGGGCCTTCCACGCCGGCGAGGAAGGGGCCGCTGAAACGTTCCTTCGCTCGCAGCCCGGGCCGTGGGTGGTGAAGACCGACGGGCTCGCCGCCGGGAAAGGCGTGCTGGTGGCCAACGACGTCGAGGGCGCGGTGGCCGACATGCGGGCCAAGCTGGCGGGCACCTCGTTCGGCACCGCCGGCCGCACGGTGGTGGTCGAGGAGGGCCTCACCGGGCCTGAGGTCTCGGTCCTGGCCGTGTGCGACGGCCGGGCGGCCGACGACGCCGTCGTGGTGCTCCCGGTGGCTCGCGACCACAAGCGGGTGGGCGACGGTGACACCGGCCCCAACACCGGAGGGATGGGCGCCTTTTCCCCGGTGGGCGGCGCGTCGGCCGACCTGCCCGACCAGGTGCTGGAGACGATGGTGCTGCCCACGCTGCACGCCCTGGCTGCCGACGGGGTCGACTACCGGGGCGTCCTCTACGCCGGGATCATGCTGACGCCAGACGGCCCGAAGCTCCTCGAGTACAACGTCCGCTTCGGTGATCCCGAGGCGCAGGTTGTCCTGCCCCGCCTCGAGGGCGACCTGGCGGCCCTCCTCGCCTCGGCCGCCGCCGGCCACGTCGACCCATCCGCGATCGGCGTGCAGCCACAGGCCTGCGTCGGCGTCGTCCTGGCCGCCCCCGGCTACCCGGAGGCGCCGGTCACCGGCGGGAAGATCTCCGGGCTGGATCAGGCCGGCCCGCTGGCCTTTTGCGCCGGCGTGGCCGAGCACGAGGGCCGCCTGGTCACGGCGGGGGGTCGGGTCCTCTGCGTGACGGCCCTGGGCGCCGACGGCCATCAGGCCCGGGCGGCCGCCTACGCCGCCGCCGATCGGGTCGAGTTCGAGGGAGGTGTCCTCCGCCGAGACGACATCGCCGCCACCGCCTGACCTCGACGCGCCCGCGCGTCGCTCCCGGGCTCGAGATCGCTTCGACTGGTTGCGGCCCGGCCTGAGACGGTTGGTGGATCGGGCACACGGGGCCCCCGGCCTCTGCGGCCGAGCGAGCGCAGTGCCAGCGGGCGGCTGACGACTCGGTGACGCCGGCCGACGTCACCGAGTCGGTCCGAGGCGTCTCCGCACCGACTACGCCGTGCCGAGGGAGCGCAAGGCGCCTGGGTGGCGGCCGGCGAGGCGGTCCAGCCCGGCCGAGGTCACCGAGTCGGCGGCCAGGTAGATCACCAGGCGCTGGCCGTCGGCATCGGGGAGCTCGAGGGTCTCGAACGCCAGCCGCAGGACGCCGACCTCGGGGTGCAGCAACGCCATGATCCCGTTGCGGGTCCGGGCCGCCCCCACCCGGTCCCACCGTTCGGTGAAGTCACCGCCGGCGTCACGAGCCAGCCGGTCGGTGAGGAGGCGGAGGTCGTCGTTCGGGGCGCAGCCCCCGCCCTGGAGGTCGGCGACCTGCTCGTCGGCGATGTCGTCCCAGTCGGGGTAGGCGGTCCGGGCCCGGTGGTCGGCGAAGGTGAACGACAGCAGGTTGGGACGGTCGCCGTCGAGGATGCCGAGCGGCCGGGCCAGCCGGTCGTAGCCGTCGGTCCACGCCAGGAGGTCGCCCAGGTGGTTGAGGACGACGGCGGGGGCCGGCTCGAGCTGCTCGAGCACCGCCCGCACCGCCGGTCGCACCGTGCGGGCCGCCGGCCTGGCCGTCGGGCACAGCTCCTTGCCGTTGCTGATGGCGGCCAGCTTCCGCAGGTGGTCGCGGTCGGCGTCGCTGAGATCCAGCGCCTCGGCCAGCGCCGCCAGCACCTGCGAGGAGGGATGGGTGTCACGTCCCTGCTCGATGCGGATCAGGTAGTCGACGCTGACCCCGGCCAGCGTGGCCAGCTCGGCCCGCCGCAGGCCTGGCGTTCGCCGGCGCGGGCCGGCGGGCAGCCCCACCTCCCCGGGCGTCACCGCCTCCCGCCGGCTGCGCAGGAACGAACCCAGCTCTCCGTCGATCACCGTTCCAGTCTGCCCAGGCCGAACCCTTCGTGTCGTAGCCCCGTGAGGGCCAGCCTCAGCCCGGTCTCCCTGGGGAGGGGTCGAGGTCGCAGTGTGGCTCCATGACCACAGCAGCCCCTTCCTCAGCCCTTCCGCTCGCCCAAGGCACCTGGGCCCTCGACCCCAACCACACCTCGGTCGGCTTCACCATCCGCCACCTCGGCGTCTCCAAGGTCCGGGGCCGGTTCGGTGATGTCGCCGCCGAGCTGGTTGTCGGGCCCACACCCGCCGAGTCGGCGGTCCAGGCGACGATCGCGCTGGCGTCGGTCGACACCGGCAACGCCGACCGTGACGCCCACGTGCGCTCGCCCGAGCTCCTCGACGTGGACCGCCGGCCGACGATGTCCTTCCGCTCCACGAGCGTGCGGGGAGACGGGACCCACTGGACCGTGGACGGCGAGCTCACCATCGGCCAGGTCACCCGGCCGATCACCCTCGCCGTCGAGCTGGGGGGCGTCGAGGACTTCATCGATGGCAGCCGCCACGCCGGCTTCGAAGCCCACGGGGAGGTCCGCCGCAAGGACTTCGGCCTCGGCTTCGGCCCCCTCGGATCCATGCTCGGCGACGTCGTGAAGATCGAGCTCGACCTCGAGTTCATCGAGCCGGCCTGACCGACCTCCAGCCACCCCGCCGTAGGATCCGGGGGGTGGCGCAGCCGGTGGTCCCGAACGTCCTGGCGGCCCGGTACGCCAGCGACGAGATGGCCCGGATCTGGTCGCCCGAGCAGAAGGTGGTGCTGGAGCGGCGGTTCTGGATCGCCGTGCTGCGGGCCCAGCGCGACCTCGGCGTGGCGGTGGCCGACGGGGCGGTCGAGGCCTATGAGGCCGTTGTCGACCAGGTCGACCTGGACTCGGTCGGCGAGCGGGAGCGGGTCACCAAGCACGACGTGAAGGCGCGCATCGAGGAGTGCAACGCCCTGGCCGGCTTCCAGGAGATCCACAAGGGCCTCACCAGCCGCGACCTCACCGAGAACGTCGAGCAGCTGCAGGTCCGGCTGGCCGTGGCCCTGGTGCGCGACCGGGTGGTGGCGGCGCTGGCCCGACTGGCCGAGCGGGCCGCCGAGCACGCCGCCACCGCCGTCACCGGGCGCAGCCACAACGTGCCCGCTCAGGTCACCACCGTGGGCAAGCGCCTGGCCAACGCCGGCCAGGAGCTGCTGCAGGCGCTGGTTCGGATCGAGGAGCTGCTGGCCCGGTACCCGCTGCGGGGCGTGAAGGGGCCGGTCGGAACCCAGCAGGACCTGGTCGACCTCTTCGGCGGCGACGTCGGCCTGGTCGACGAGCTCGAGCAGCGGGTGGCCGCCCACCTCGGCTTCGAGCGGGTCCTCGGCTCCGTCGGCCAGGTGTACCCCCGCAGCCTCGACCTCGACGTCGTGGCCGCCTACGTGCAGGCGGCGTCGGGCCCGGCCAACCTCGCCGTCACGATCCGGCTGATGGCCGGCGCCGGACTGGCCACCGAGGGCTTCCTCCCCGGCCAGGTGGGCAGCTCGGCCATGCCCCACAAGCAGAACGCCCGGTCGAGCGAGCGCATCACCGCCCTCACCCACATCCTCGGCGGCCACCTGGCCATGGTCACCGCGCTGGTGGGCGACCAGTGGAACGAGGGCGACGTGTCGTGCTCGGCCGTGCGCCGGGTGGCCCTGCCCGACTCGTCGTTCGCCATCGACGGCCTGCTCGAGACGTTCCTCGCCGTCCTCAGGGGCTTCGCCGTCTACGAGGACCGCATCGCCGCCGAGCTCCAGCGCGAGCTGCCCTTCCTGGCCACCACCAAGCTGCTGCTGGCCCTGGTCAAGCGGGGGGTGGGACGCGAGGACGCTCACGCCGCGGTCAAGGAGCACGCCCTGGCCGCCCGCGGCGACGGGCCGGCGTTCCTCTCGCTGCTCGCGGGTGATGCCCGCATCGGCTTCACCGCCGACCAGCTGGCCGCCCTGGTCGGCCAACCCGTCGACCTGGCCGGCGCCGCTCCCGCCCACGTGGCGGCGTTCGTGGCCGAGGTCGACGAGGTGACCAAGCGCCACCCGGAGGCCGCCGCCTACGAGGGCGCCGACGTCCTCTAGGCCCACCGCCGGGCACCTACGCTCCACGGCATGGAGATCCCCACGTCCGTCAAGGGGTTCGCGGCCATGCGGGTGGGTGCCGGGGTGGTGGCCATCGCCGCGCCGTCGGTGCTGGCCCGGCTGTTCGGGCTCCCGGCGGGCGACGCCGGGACGCCCCTCGCCGCGTCGACCAGCGCCTTCTTCGGGATCCGCGAGCTGGGGCTCGCCGCCATCACCACCGGCGCCACCGTCCGAGAACCGGTGGCGCTGCGCCGGCTCCTCGTGGTCAACGCGGCCACCGACGCGCTCGACCTCCTCGTGCTCGGCCTGAGGGCGGTGCGCCAGCCTCGCCTGCGCCGGGGCGTCCTCCTGTTCGGCCCGGGCGCGCTGCTCAGCGTCGTCCTGCACCTCCGGGCCGCCCAGAAGGTCGAGATCCTCCCGTGAGCGTCCCGCAGCCGACGTACCGGGGGAAGGTACGAGACGTCTACGACCAGGGCGACGGCACGCTCATGTTCGTCGCCTCCGACCGGATCAGCGCCTTCGACGTGGTCATGACCGAGCCCATCCCCGACAAGGGGCGGGTGCTGACGGCGATGACGGCCTTCTGGCTCACCGAGGTGCTGGCCGACCTGTGCCCCAACCACCTGGTCTCGATGATCGACCAGGGTGAGCATGCCGGCCGGGCGATGGTCGTGCGCAAGGCTGACATGCTGCCCATCGAGTGCATCGTGCGGGGCCGGCTGAGCGGCTCGGCGTGGAAGGAGTACCAGCGCAGCGGCACCATGCACGGCCAGCCCCTGCCCGCCGGCCTGCGGCAGAGCGAGAGCCTGCCCGAGCCCGTGTTCACCCCGTCGACCAAGGCCGAGGTGGGCGCCCACGACGAGAACATCTCGTTCGAGCAGGCCGTCGAGCTGGTGGGCACCGAGGTGGCCGAGGAGGCTCGTCGCATCAGCCTCGAGGCGTTCCGGCTGGGCGCCGAGCACGCGGCCGCCCGCGGCATCGTCATCGCCGACACCAAGTTCGAGCTGGGCTTCCTCGACGGCCGGCTGGCGCTGTGCGACGAGGTGCTCACCCCCGACTCCAGCCGCTTCTGGCCGGCCGGGGGGTGGGAGCCGGGGCAGGTGCCGCCCAGCCTCGACAAGCAGCCGGTCCGGGACTTCCTCGAGAGCACGGGGTGGGACAAGAAGCCGCCGCCGCCGTCTCTTCCCGCCGAGGTGGTGGGCGCCACGACGCAGCGCTACCGCGAGGCCTATCGGCAGCTCACCGGCCGCAGCCTGGACGACTGGCCGGCAGCGGCCCCGGGCTGAGCCTTGGACCGGATCGACCTCGTCGCCGTCAACGTCGGCCGGTCGGCCCGGCTGGCCCAGGGTGTCCGGTCGGCCATCGCCAAGCAGCGCGTGCCGGCCGGCACGTGGCTGCAGCTGGCCGGCGTGAACCTCGAGGGCGACACCCAGGCCGACCGGCGCGTGCACGGCGGCCCCGAAAAGGCGGTATACGCCTACCCGTCCGAGCACCTGCCGCAGTGGCGGACCGAGCTGGGCCAGGCGCTCGACGAGGCGGCGCCCTTCGGCGAGAACCTCTCGACGGCCGGGGCGACCGAGGCCGACGTCGTGGTCGGCGAGCGGTGGGCGTGGGGCGACGCCGTCCTCGAGGTGTGCCAGCCCCGCTGGCCGTGCCACAAGCTCATCCTCTACCGGGGTGGGCCGGCGGTGGCCGAGCGCCTGGCCGAGACGGGGCGCAGCGGCTGGTACCTCCGGATCATCGAGGAGGGGCGGGTGCCGGTCGACGGTCCGATCGCCGTCATCGAGCGCCCGGACGCCCCGTCCATCCTCGACTGCGTGCTGGCCCGCACCGACCTCCACGGCGGCGACCCGACCAGAGCCGAGCGGGTGGTGGCGGCACCGGCGCTGTCCCCGCAGTGGCGGAGGAACCTCCAGGCCGGCCTTCGCTCGCTCCAGCGCTCTCGAGGGGCCTGAGCGAGCCAGGCCCCTCGGCTGCCGCTCAGCGTGTGGAGGCGGTGAACCTCCGGGACGCCAGGACAGCGAAGACGACCGTGATCCCGACGGCCCAGGCAACGGCCAACCAGAGGTCGGCCCCCGGCGGCCGGCCGTTGTACAGGGCCCGCACTGCGTTGGTGGCGATGGTGAACGGGTTGTTCCGGGCGATCGGCTCGAGCCACGACGGCATGCTCCGCGGGTCGACGAACGCCGAGGACACGAAGGTGAGCGGGAAGATCCAGATGAAGCTGGCCGAGTTGGCCGCCTCGACCGAGCCCACCGACACCCCCAGGAGCGCGTTCACCCAGGTGAAGGCGTAGGCGAAGCCCAGCAGCAGGAGGCTGGCGGCCAGCGCCCCGGCCAGGCTGCCCTCGAACCGGAACCCGATGAGAAAGGCCACGACCAGCATCACGACGAACGTGAAGACGTTGCGGATCAGGTCGGCGAACGTCCGGCCGATCAGCACGGCCGGCCCGAACATCGGCAGCGATCGCAGGCGGTCGGCGATGCCCCGGGTCGTGTCCTCGGCCAGCCCCACGGCGGCAAAGGTCGAGCCGAACACGACGGTCTGGGCGAAGATGCCCGGCAGCAGGAACTGCAGGTAGTCGTCGTAGCCGGGCACGTTGATCGCGCCACCGAACACGTAGGCGAACAGCAGGACGAACATCACCGGCTGGATGGTGGAGAAGGCGAGCACCTCGGGGTTGCGAGGCAGGGCCCGCAGATGGCGGCTGGCCTCGGTCCAGCAGTCGCGAACTGCCCAGGTGAACCCGCGGGGGATGTCGCCGCCCACAGGCGTTGCGGTGGGGACTGCGGCCACGGCCATCAGCCCGCCTCGACCTTCGTCTCGGGCGCTGAGGTCGGCGCCTCGGGATGATCGTCGGACGGCTCGTCGTCGGCCTCCTGGGCGGGACGGCCGGTGAGGGCGAAGAACACGTCGTCGAGCGTCGAGCGGCGGGTGCCGACGTCGACCACCTGGATCCCGGCCTGGTCGAGGTCGCGCACGACAGCCGGCACGACGCCGGCGAAGCCGTCGACGGGGACGGTGACCGTGGTGGTTCCCAGCACCACCTTCCCCTGACCGCAGGCCCGCGGGGTCAGCAGCTCGACGGCTCGCCTGCCGTCGGCGGGGTCGGCCAGGACGACATCGACCAGGTCGCCGCCCACGCGTCGCTTGAGCTCGTCCGCTGTGCCGCGGGCGATGGCGGTCCCCTGGTCGATCACGACGATCTGGTCGGCCAGCCGGTCGGCCTCGTCGAGGTACTGGGTGGTGAGGAGGGTGGTGGTGCCGGCTCGTCCGAGCTCGTCGATGACGTCCCACATGCCCAGGCGGCTGCGGGGGTCGAGGCCGGTGGTCGGCTCGTCGAGGAACAGGACCGAGGGCCGGCCGATGAGGCTCATGGCGATGTCGAGCCGCCGCCGCATCCCGCCCGAGTAGGTCCTGGCCACCCGGTCGGCCGCGTCGACCAGGTCGAACTGCTCGAGCAGCTCACGCGCCCGGCGCCGCGCCTCCGAGGTGCGCAGGTGGAACAGGCGCCCGACGTGCTGCAGGTTCTCGAACCCCGTGAGCCGCTCCTCGACCGCCGCGAACTGGCCGGTGAGGCCGATGCGGGCCCGCGCCCGGCGCGGGTCGGCGAGCACGTCGATGCCGTCGATGAACGCCCGCCCGGCGTCGGGCTTGAGCAGCGTGCAGAGGATGCGCACGGCGGTGGTCTTGCCGGCGCCGTTGGGACCCAGCAGGCCGAGCACCTTCCCGCGCTCGATCTCGAAGTCGACGCCTCGCAGGGCTTCGGTCGTCCCGAACCGCTTCGTGAGGCCCTGCGCCACCACCGCCGCCACGGCGGGGGAGGGTAGCTGTGTGATGCTCATCGGCCTTCTCCTTTTCGGGACCTTTCGGCACTGAGACGACAGCGCCACCTGGAAGTCATCGGATCGGTGCGCCTCCCGGGCTGGCCCCCGAGTCTGGTCCTTGGCCGTGACAACGAAGCCGTGCCAGGCTTCGTCTCGATGCCCGCGTTCGAGGTCCTGGTCGAGGTCACGCTGCGCCCCGGCATCGCCGATCCTCAGGGTGCCACCATCGAGCGGTCGCTGCCCCTCCTCGGTGTCGGCGGGGTCTCCGGCGTGCGGGTCGGCAAGGCCATCCGGCTCACGGTCGAGGCGTCCGACGACGACGAGGCCCGGCGGGTGGTCGAAGACCTGTGCGCCCGCTTCCTCACCAACCCGGTGATCGAGGACGCCACCGTCAGCGTCGCCGCGGCCAGCATGCGCTGATGGCCGCCACCGTCGGGATCGTCGTGTTCCCCGGCTCGAACTGCGAGCACGACGTGGCCGAGGCCGTCACCCGCCTCGGTGCCACCGCCCGGCTGGTCTTCCACAAGGAGACGTCCCTCGCCGGGGCGGACGCCGTCGTCCTGCCCGGCGGCTTCGCCCACGGCGACGCCCTGCGGCCCGGCGCCATCGCCCGCTTCAGCCCGGTCATGGCCGCCGTCGAGGCCTTCGCCGCCGAGGGGGGGCCGGTGGTCGGCATCTGCAACGGCTTCCAGGTGCTGTGCGAGGCGGGGCTGCTGCCGGGCGCCCTGCAGAAGAACCGGGGCCTGGCCTTCCTGTGCCAGGAGGTCGAGCTGGTCACGGTCAGCGAGCGGTCGGCGCTCACTGCCGACGTGCCGTCCGGCACCTGTCTGCGGGTGCCGATCAACCACTTCGAGGGGTGCTACACCGCCGCCCCCGAGGTGCTGGCCGGGCTGCACGAGCGGGACCAGGTCGTGGTCCGCTACGCCGACAACCCCAACGGCAGCGCCGGCGACATCGCCGGCGTGTCCAACGAGGCCGGCAACGTGGTCGGGCTCATGCCCCACCCCGAGCGGGCCAGCCACGAGCTGCTCGGCAGCGAGGACGGCAACGTCCTGCTCACCGCCCTGCTGAAGAGCGCCGGCCGTCCGGCAGCCGCGCTGAGGTGACCGACCGGCCGCTGGCCCGCTCCCTCGGCCTGACCGACGACGAGGTCGACCGCATCGAGGCCGTCCTCGAGCGGGACCCGAACCACCTCGAGCTGGCCATGTTCTCGGTGATGTGGAGCGAGCACTGCTCGTACAAGTCGTCGTCGATCCACCTGGGCCGTCTCCCGACCGAGGCGCCCCACGTGCTGGTCGGCCCGGGTGAGGGGGCCGGCATCGTCGACTGCGGCGGCGGGGTGGCCCTGGCCGTGCGCATCGAGTCGCACAACCACCCCAGCGCCATCGAGCCCTACCAGGGTGCGGCCACCGGGGTCGGCGGCATCCTGCGCGACATCTTCTCGATGGGAGCCCGCCCGATCGCCGTGATGGACCCGCTGCGCTTCGGGCCGCTCGACGACCCCCGCAGCCGCTGGATCGCCGAGGGCGTGGTGGCCGGGATCAGCGGCTACGGCAACGCCGTCGGCGTCCCCACCGTCGGCGGCGAGCTGCAGGTCGACCCCTGCTACGCCGGCAACCCCCTCGTCAACGTCCTGGCCCTCGGCCTCCTCCCCGTCGAGCGGCTCGTGCTGGGCCGGGCCAGCGGCGTCGGCAACCTGGCCGTCCTCCTCGGCTCAACCACCGGCCGCGACGGGATCGGCGGCGTCAGCGTGCTGGCCAGCGCCGGGTTCTCGGCCGACGAGGAGGTCGAGGCGGCCAAGCGGCCCAACGTGCAGGTGGGGGACCCGTTCGAGGAGAAGCGGCTGATCGAGGCCTGCCTCGAGCTGCTCGAGCGGGGCCTGGCCGTGGGGGTCCAGGACCTGGGCGGCGCCGGCCTGACCTGCGCCACCAGCGAGACCGCCTCGAAGGGCGGCGCCGGGATGGACGTGTGGGTGGCGGCCGTGCCCCAGCGCGAGCCGGGCATGCTGCCCGTCGAGGTGATGACCAGCGAGAGCCAGGAGCGGATGCTGGCCATCGTCACCCCCGACGACCTGGCCGCCGTGCTCGACCTGGCCGACCGGTGGGACGTGCGGGCCACCGTCGTCGGCGAGGTCACCGGCACCGGCCGCCTGCGCATCCTCGACCGGCAGGCGGGGGAGGTGCTGGCCGACGTGCCTGCCGCCAGCCTCGAGGAGGACAAGCCGCAGTACGCCCGGCCCCGCCAGCCGCCCGCCGACCGGGCGGACCGCCTGGCCGACGACCCCGCCCGCCTGCCCCTGCCCACCGACTGCGGGCCCGACCTGCTGGCCCTGCTCGCCCACCCCTCGATCGCCGACACCACCTGGGTGCACCGCCAGTACGACTCGCAGCTGTTCCTGAACACCGTCGTGGCCCCTGGCGCCGACGCCGCCGTCCTGCGCCTCAAGGCTCCTGGCGTCCCGGCGGCCGACGGGTCGAAGGGGATCGCCCTCACCACCGACGGCAACGGCCGCTGGTGCTCGCTCGACCCCCGCCAGGGCACGGCCATGGTGGTCGTCGAGGCGGCGCTCAACATCGCCACCGCCGGCGCCCGCCCCCTGTGCCTGGTGAACAACCTGAACTTCGGCAATCCCGAGCACCCCGAGGTCATGTGGCAGCTGAGCGAGGCCATCGACGGGATGGCGGAGGCCTGCCTGGCCCTCGACCTGCCGGTGGTGGGCGGCAACGTCAGCCTCTACAACGAGAGCCAGGGCCGCGACATCGACCCCACGCCGATCGTGGGCGTGGTCGGCCTCATCGACGAGCTCGACGTGCCCCCGCCGGCGGTCGAGCTGGTCGAGGGGGGCGTCCTCGTCCTCCTCGGCGGCCGGGCCGACCGGGCTGCGTCCGTCGCCGGCTCGCTGTGGGCCGACCACCTCCACGGCCACCGCAGCGGCCAGCTGTCCCCGCTCGACCTCGCCCGGGCGGCCCGGCTGGGCCGGCTGCTCGTCGAGCTGGTGGCGGACGGCCTCGTGTTCGGTGCCCATGACGTCAGCGACGGGGGGCTGGGCGTGTGCCTGGCCGAGCTGTGCATCGCCTCGGGGCTAGGCGCCCGGGTCATCGAGGTGGCCGACGCGTCGACCCTGTTCTCGGAGGCCGGCGGGCGGGTGGTGGTGTGCGCCGACGGCGACGGGGCGGCCGCCGGCATCGCCCGGCGGGCGCTCGCCGCCGGCGTGTCGCACCAGATCCTGGGCACCGTGGAGGGCGCCAGCCTGGCCGTCGAGGACCTGGTCTCGGTCCCGGTTCTCGAGCTGGATGCCGCGTGGCGGGGCGCTCTCCCCAGCCTGCTGCGGTAGGCCGCCGGGGAGGTCGGGTCAAGGGCGCCACGTCCCGTAGGGTGGGGGAAGTGGACGGAGCCGACGCGCTGCGGGAAGCCTGCGGTGTGTTCGGCATCCTCGCCCCGGGTGCGGCGGTGGCCCGCCTCACCTACGACGGCCTCTACGCCCTGCAGCACCGGGGCCAGGAGTCGGCCGGGATGGCGGTGGCCGACGGGACCGACCTCACGGTGGTGAAGGACATGGGCCTGGTCACCAACGTGTTCACCGAGCACACCCTGGCCGCCCTGTCCGGCCACCTGGCCATCGGCCACACCCGCTACTCGACCACCGGGTCGTCCACGTGGGCCAACGCCCAGCCGGTCCACCGAAGCCTGGCCGACGGCGGCCACTTCGCCCTCGGGCACAACGGCAACCTGACCAACACCACCGCCCTGGCCGAAAAGGCGGGCATGCTGCCCGGCACCGTCAGCAGCGACAGCGACGCCCTGGCCGAGCTGCTGGCCCAGGCCATGGGCGGCGGCGCCGACCTCGTCACCTCCCTGCTCAACGTGCTGCCCGAGGCCGAGGGGGCGTTCGCGCTCGTGCTCACCGACGGGCAGCGGCTCATCGGCGTGCGAGACCCGCACGGCTTCCGGCCCCTGTGCCTGGGCCGCACCACCTCGCCCGACGGGTGGGTCATCGCCTCCGAGTCGCCCGCCCTCGACATCGTCGGCGCCAGCTTCGTCCGCGACGTCGAGCCCGGCGAGGTGGTGGTGGTGGGCGAAGACCTCAGCGTGCGTTCGCTGCGGCCGTTCCCCGGGGTCCCGCCCGAGCGCAAGCTGTGCGTCTTCGAGCTGGTCTACTTCGCCCGGCCCGACTCGGTCCTCGAGGGGCGCGAGGTGCACGGGGTGCGCCAGCGCATGGGCGAGCGGCTGGCGGCCGAGGCGCCGATCTCGCCGCCCCGGCCGGGCAACGAGAGCTGCCCGGTGCTGGTCATGGGCGTCCCCGACTCGGGCCTTCCCGCCGCCGAGGGCTTCGCCCGGGCCAGCGGCCTCCCCTACGGGCAGGGCCTGGTCAAGAACCGCTACATCGGCCGGACGTTCATCAGCCCCGACCAGGGCCAGCGCGACCGCGGCGTGCGTCGCAAGCTCAACCCGCTGCGCGAGAACATCCGCGACGCCCGCCTGGTCGTCCTCGACGACTCGATCGTGCGCGGCACCACCAGCCGACAGCTCGTCACCCTGCTGCGCAACGCCGGCGCCGCCGAGGTCCACCTGCGCATCACCAGCCCCCCCTACAAGTGGCCCTGCTTCTACGGCATCGACACCGGTGACCCCAACGAGCTGATCGCTGCCCAGAAGTCGGTCGAGGAGATCCGCCAGTTCATCGAGGCCGACAGCCTCGCCTACCTCTCGATCGAGGGGCTGCTGGGCACGGTCCGGGGGAACGACGGCGGCTTCTGCACGGCCTGCCTCACCGGCGACTACCCCACCGAGGTCCCCGTTCCGCTCGGGAGGGCATCGTCTCCTTCCTGACCTGCCGGGTAGGTTCGCCGACCAGATGAGCACCTACCGGGAGGCGGGCGTCGACGTCGAGGCCGGTGAGGACGCCGTCGACCGCATCCGCTCGGCGGTGGCCTCGACCGTGCGGCCCGGTGTGCTGGGCAGCGTCGGGGGTTTCGGCGGCCTGTTCGACCTGGCTGCCATCGGCCACTACCAGGACC
Source organism: Acidimicrobiales bacterium (assembly GCA_030448245.1). Taxonomy (GTDB): domain Bacteria; phylum Actinomycetota; class Acidimicrobiia; order Acidimicrobiales; family JAUJNH01; genus JAUJNH01. The sequence goes on along the minus strand of JAUJNH010000009.1, from coordinate 86,761 downwards.
CGCTGCTCGTCTCGTCGACCGACGGCGTGGGGACCAAGGCGCTGCTGGCCGCCGAGCTGGGCGTCTACCACACGCTCGGATTCGACCTGGTGGCCATGTGCGTCGACGACCTGGTGTGCACGGGCGCCGAGCCGCTGTTCTTCCTCGACTACGTGCTGGTCGGCCACCTCGACCCCGAGCTGGTCGAGCAGGTGGTGGCCGGGATCGCCGCCGCCTGTCGCGAGGTGGGCGCCGGCCTGCTGGGCGGCGAGATGGCCGAGCACCCGGGTCAGCTGCCGGCGGGCGAGCTCGACCTCGCCGGGTTCTGCGTCGGCGTGGTCGAGCGCGACCGGCTCCTGCCCCAGCGGGTCGAGCCGGGCTGCGTGCTGGTGGGCCTGCCGTCGCCCAACCTGCGCTCGAACGGCTTCTCGCTGGTGCGCAAGGTCTTCGCCGACCGGGTGCTGACTGACGAGGCGTGGACGGGCGCCGGCCGCAGCCTGGGCGAGGTGCTGCTCGAGCCGTCGGTGCTCTTCGCCCCAAAGGCGCGGCGGCTGCTCGAGGCGCTCGACGTGCGGGCCCTGGCCCACATCACCGGGGGAGGGATGGTGCCCAAGCTGGGCCGGGTGGTGCCCGACGGGTGCGCCGCCGTGGTCGACCGCCGCTCGTGGGAGCCGCCGCAGGTCTTCACCGAGGTGCAGCGGGCCGGCGCCATCAGCGACGACGAGATGGCCCGGGTGTTCAACCTCGGGATCGGGATGGTGGCCGTGGTGCCGGCCGAGGAGGCCTCGGCCGCCTGCAGGCTGGTCGAGCGGGCGACGGTCATCGGTGAGGTGGTGGCCGCGAGAGCGGACGCCGCCCAACGGGTGCGGTGGGCCTGAGCCCGTGAGCCCCCACCCCGCCCTCGTCGCCCACCTCCTCGCGCACAGCGTGAAGACCGGCGAGTTCACCCTGAAGAGCGGGCGCACCTCGTCCTGGTTCATCGACTCCAAGCAGACGGTGTGCCGGCCCGACGGCCTGCTGCTGGTGGCCGACGCCCTCCTGGCGGTGCTCCCGGCCGGGACGACGGCGCTGGGCGGTCTCACCATGGGCGCCGATCCGGTGGCCTTTGGCGTGGCCGGCGTGGCCGCCGCCCGGGGTGACCAGCTGCGCGCGCTTTGCCGTCCGGAAGGAGGCCAAGGACCACGGCGCGGGGGAGGGTGGCGGGGGTCCTCGAGCCGGGCGACCGGGTGGTGGTCACCGAGGACACGGTCACCCGTGGCTCGTCGCTGCTCGAAGCGGCCAACGTGGTGCGCGAGGTGGGCGCCGAGGTGGTGGGGGTCGTGGCGGTCGTCGACCGCGGCGGCACCTGCGCCAGCCTCCTCGAGCCCGAGGGCATCCCCTTCTTCCCGCTGGTCACGGCCCCGGATCTGGGCTTCGCCTACGAGGGCGCCTGACCCCACGGCACAACCCGGGCCAATCGCTCACCGGCGCGCGCAGCGCCGTGCGGGACAATGCTGGGGCCATGGCAGCGACCATGTCGTCGCCCTCGACCTTCGAGGGGTTCCCGGTCCACGAGCTGCTCGAGGACTTCCGCCTCGCCTGCACCTCGCGGGCCATCGACGACCGGGAGCTCAGCCTGCAGAAGCAGTCCCGGGTGTACTTCCAGATCTCGGGCGCCGGCCACGAGGCCCTCCTGCTGGGCCTGGCCCGAAGCCTGCGGCCCGGCTACGACTGGTTCTTCCCCTACTACCGGGACCGGTCGCTGCTGCTGGGCCTGGGCGCGTCGCCCCGCCAGCTGCTGCTGCAGGCCGTGGGGTCGGCCGAGGACCCCGCGCCGGGGGGCCGCCAGATGCCCTGCCACTGGGGCGATCGCGAGCGCCACGTCGTGACCCAGTCGTCCCCCACGGGCAGCCAGTGCCCGCCGGCGGTGGGCTGTGCCGAGGCCGCCCACTACCTGTCACGGCGGCCCCACCTGCACGGGGCGGCGTCGGTGGCCCACGGCGACGAGGTGACCTACGTGTCCCTGGCGAGGGCGCCACCAGCGAGGGCGAGTTCTGGGAGTCGCTCAACAGCGCATGCACCCTGCACCTGCCCGTGCTGTTCGTGGTGGCCGACAACGGCTACGCCATCAGCGTGCCCAGCTCCGACCAGGCGCCGGCGCCGGTCAGCGAGCTCGTGTCGGGCTTCCGGGGGCTGCAGGTGTGGCAGTGGGACGGCACCGACTACTTCGACTCGCGGCGGCTGGGGGCCGAGGCCATCGCCCACGTCCGGGCCGGGATCGGGCCGGTGCTCGTGCACGCCCAGGTCACCCGGCCGTACTCGCACTCTGCCGCCGACACCCAGGCCAAGTACCGGTCGGTGGCCGAGCTGACCGACGAGGTGGCTCACGACCCGATCACCCGGCTCCAGGCCGAGCTCGTGGCCGGCGGGGTGCTGACCGAGGAGGCGGCGGCGCAGATCCGGGCCGAGGTGGCCGCCGAGGTGGCCGAGGCCGCCCGGTCGGCCCTGGCCGCAGCCCGGCCGGACCCGGCCACGGTCCTCGAGCACGTCTGGGTGCTGCCCGAGGTGGACGAGGGCGATCCGGGCGAGGACGGGCCGGTCGTCTCGTTCGGCGAGGCCATCACCCGCACCCTGGCCGGCGAGATGGAGCGCGACGAGCGGATCCGGGTGTTCGGCGAGGACGTGGCCGACGCCCGCGAGCAGGTGCTGGCCGACGTCGAGGGCAAGGGCGGCGTGTTCGGCACCACCTTCGGCCTCCAGCGCCGCTTCGGGCTGGCCCGCTGCTACAACACGCCGCTGGCCGAGGCCAACATCGTGGGCCGCGGCATCGGCCAGGCGCTCCGGGGCCTGCGGCCGGCGCCCGAGGTCCAGTTCTTCGACTACGTGTGGCCGGCGATGCAGCAGCTGCGCTCCGAGGCCGCCACCATCCGCTGGCGGTCCAACGGCGCCTACTCGTGCCCGATGGTGGTGCGCATCCCGATCGGCGGCTACCTGACGGGCGGGTCGATCTGGCACAGCCAGTGCGGGGAGAGCATCTTCACCCACGTGCCCGGTCTGCTCGTGGCCTTCCCGTCACGGGCCCGCGACGCGGCCGGGCTGCTCCGAACCGCCTTCCGCCACGGCCAGGACCCGTTGCTGTTCCTCGAGCACAAGCACCTGTTGCGCCAGCCCTACACGCGCGACCCCTACCCGGACGACGGGTACGAGGTGCCGTTCGGGAAGCTGGCCTGCCGGCGGCCCGGTCGCGACCTCACGATCGTCAGCTGGGGCGCCACCATCGAGAAGTCGCTGCAGGTGGCCGGCAGGCTGGCTGCGGCCGGTGCCGGAGACGTCGAGGTGCTCGACCTGCGCACGCTCGCCCCGTGGGACCGGGCCGGGGTGGCCGCCAGCGTGGCTCGCACCGGCAAGCTGCTGGTGGTCCACGAAGACGTGCTCACCTCGGGCTTCGGCGCCGAGGTGGCTGCGTGGGTGGGCGAGCACTGCTTCGACGACCTGGACGCCCCCGTCACCCGGGTGGCCGCCCGCGACTGCCACGTCCCCTACGAGCCCACCCTCGAGCACGCCGTCCTCCCTCAGGAGGCCGACATCGAGGCCGCCGTCAACCACCTGCTGCGGTACTGAGCGGCAGGCTGTCGGGGCGGAGGCCACCAAGAGAGCGGTTGCGGAGGCAGGATCTCGGGAAGGTGCCTGGTGAGGTTGAACGACCACACCTGCCCGCCGCCCCACCTTGCGGACGGGACTGACGCACCCCTCCACAGATCAGGAGAACTGCCATGCGCAAGGCCCTCGCTTCCGGCGCGGTTGCGTTCGTGCTCTTCACCGGTGGCGCCACCGCCGCCTCGGCCCAGACCGCCACGACCGCCCCTCGCGTCACCGCCACCCAGACCGAGGAGAAGGAGGACAACAGCGGCAAGCTGGGCCTCCTCGGGCTCCTCGGCCTCGCCGGCCTCGCCGGACTCGCCGGCCTGGCCCGCAAGAGGAACGACGACGGCGTCCGGACCGACCGGGGCGCGACCTCGATCAGCGGCGACCGCTAGCTCGCACCGGCTGCCTGCAGCGACAGCGCCGATCGCGCGGTGCTCCCGGTTGTCCCGGAGGCTGCGTGGTCGGGCTGTTGCGCGTTCTGAAGCTCGCCGGGCGCGGTGCCGGGCCGCGCCCGGGCGCCTACGCCTGGCCCTCAGGCTCGGCGGGCTTCGAGGTGTCGCTCTGGGGGGTGCCGCCGAGGGTGCCCCTCCTGGCGGCGGCGGCGGGCGTCCCGTAGCGGATCCCGCCGGTGACCCCCACCGCGGTGATCACGCGGACGGCGCCGTCGTGGCCCTGCGGGCAGGACGTCGGCTCGTCGCGCTCGGACATCGACCGCTGCACCTCGAAGCGCTCCTCGCAGGTGGGGCAGCGGAACTCGTAGAACGGCATGGCCAGATGGTACGGCCGCCCCAGGCGTTGCTAGGGGAGGACGAGGTGGAAGTCGCCGAACTCGTGCCAGCGGTAGCGCCCGGCCAGCGCCCGGGCGTAGCTGCGCTCGAGGAGGGGGCGGCCTCCTACCGCTTCGAGGAGCAGCAGGTGGGACGCCCGGGGCTCGTGCCAGCCGGTGAGGATGCCGTCGACGGCCCGCACCCCGCGCTCGGGGGTGACGACGAGGTCGGTCCAGCCCTGGCTGGGGTGGACCCGGCCCCGCTCGTCGGCCGCGGTCTCGATGGCCCTGGTCGCCGTGGTGCCCACCGCGACGATGCGGTGGCCGTCGGCCCGCGCCCCGTTCACGAGCTCGGCCGTCGGCGCCGGCACGCGGTACTGCTCGGGGTACGGCTCCTCGCCGGCCTCCAGCGACGACACGCCGGTGTGGAGGGTGATCGGGGCGAGCACCACCCCGGCGCCGATCAGCTCGGCCACGAGCTCGAGCGTGAAGCCGCGGGCGGCCGACGGCATCTCGGCGCTGCCCGGGGTCAGGCCGAACACGGTCTGGTAGGACGACAGCGGCCACGCCTCGGCCCCGCAGCCGTAGCGGATCGGCCGCCCGTGCTGGGCCAGGTACGACGACAGCGTCGTCGGCAGGCGCAGCCCAGCCAGCCACAGACGCAGCCGGCCCCCGTGGTTCGACGGGTAGGGCCCGAGCAGCTCGACCTCGGCGCCGCCGGGGAGGCGGATCGGGCCGGGTTCGGCGTCGGGCAGCGGCAGGCTCCCGTGCCCGCACGCCTGGCGCACCTCCACCACCCACCGCTCAGCGCCGAGCTGGGTGGAGAGGTGGACGATGCGGCCGTCGCCCACCGGCACCGCCGCCGCCAGCGTGGCCGACTGGTTGACCACCAGCACGTCGCCCGGTTCGAGGAGCCGGGGCAGGTCGGCGACCCGGGCGTCGACGGTGTCACCCGACCAGCGCCACGACACCAGCATCGGCGCCTCGTCCCGGCGCCGGCCGCCCGCCTCGAACGGTCGGGTGGCGATCAGCTCGGCCGGCAGGTCGAACGCCAGGGTTCCTGCCGCCCCGTCGCGGTGCTCTCGCGCCTCGAGGACCGGTTGGGTCGTCACGGGGCCGCCACCGCCCTGGCCTGGTAGCGGCCGCTGGGGAGGCCGCCGTCCACGAGTGACCGCAGCCCGGGGACGCTGTCCTCCGGTGGGGGCCGGTCGGAGACGTCCTCGCCGGGGAAGGCCTCCTGGTGCATCCGGGTGTTCATGTCGCCGGGGTCGACCCGGTGGACCCGCAGCTGTGGGTGCTCGGCCGCCAGCACGGCGAAGAGGTGCTCGAGCGCGGCCTTCGACGAGCCGTAGCCACCCCACCCCTCGTACGCCTCGACGCCGGCGTCGGACGAGATGGCCAGGATGCAGCCGCCGGATCGCAGCACCGGCAGGGCCTCCTGGGTCAGCGCCAGCGGGGCGATGACGTTGACCTCGTAGACCCGGGAGAAGGCGGCGAGGGGGTAGTGCGCCAGGCGGGGCTGGGGGCTGGGCCCGAGGTGGCTGGCGTTGTGCACCAGCAGGTCGACCCCGCCCCCGGCCGCGACGGCCGCCGCCACCAGGGCACGCCGGTGACCCGGGTCGGTGACGTCGCCGACCACGGCCTTCACCGAGCCCAGCTGATCGAGCTCGTGGCGGGCCTGGTCCAGCTCGCCGCTGGTGCGGGCGTCGATGACGACGTGCCACCCGTCGACGACCAGGCTGCGGGCCAGGGCCAGGCCGAGGCCACGGGAGCCTCCGGTGATGATCGCAGTGCTGTCTGCCATGCCGTCGAACGTACGAGCGCCACCCGCCCGGCCACATCAGGCGCAGGGTGGGACTTCGCTCCGCCGGAGGTCCTAGGACCTCGATGGTCCTGGCTGCGTCACACCCGGGCCGGGACCTCGTTGCCGGCCTCGACGATGGCCCGGCGCACGTCGACCCGGGCGAGCAGAACGAAGCCGGCCACGAAGAAGACCACCAGCGACACGATGGCCACCCGGTAGCTGCCGGTCACCTGCAGGGCCACGCCGAACAGCGCCGTGCCCAGCCAGCTCGTGCCCCGCTCGCTGATCTCGTACAGGCCGAAGTACTCGGCTTCCTTGCCTCGCGGGATGAGCTGGGAGAACAGCGAGCGGGAGAGCGCCTGGGTGCCGCCCAGCACGAGGCCGATGCCGATCGCCAGTGCGAAGAACTGGACCGGGCGGCCCGCCGGCAGGGGGTACGCAGCCGCGACGACCAGCGTCCACACCACCAGGCTGGCCAGGATGACCCGCTTGGCGCCGAAGGTCCGGGCCAGCCGGCCCAGGAGCAGGGCGCCACCGAAGGCCACGAACTGGACGACCAGGATCGCCACGATCAGCGTGGTCGTGCCGAGCTCCAGCTCGCGCTCGCCGAAGGTGGCCGACAGGGCGATGACCGACTGGATGCCGTCGTTGTACAGCAGGTAGCCGGCGAGGAACAGCAGCGTGCGGGGGTAGCGCCTGGCCTCCCGCAGCGTGGTGCGGAGCTGGCGGAAGCCGCCGGCGAGGCCGGCGTGCCGGTGCCCGCCCTGGCGGGATCGGGGGAGGCGCCGCATCGGCACCAGCGTGAACAGCGCCCACCACAGGCCGGCCGACAGCATGCTGATGCGCACGGCCGTGCCCTCGGCCAGGCCGATGTCGTCGCGGAACGTGTACAGCCCCAGGTTCAGGGCCAGCAGGAGGCCGCCGCCGAGGTAGCCGAAGGCCCAGCCCCGGGATGAGACGGCGTCCCGCTCGTCCGGGCCGACCAGATCGGGGAGGAAGGCGTTGTAGACCACGATGGCCGCCCCGAAGGCCAGGTTCGCCACCACGAACAGCCCGCCGCCGAGGAGGTAGTCGTCGCCCTGCAGGAAGTAGAGGCCCATGGTGGCAAAGGCGCCGAGGTAGGCGAAGAGCCCCAGCAGCTGCTTCCTGCGCGGCGTGCGGTCGGCCAGGGCGCCGACCAGGGGCAGCAGGAAGACCTGCAGGCCAACCGACAGCGAGAGGACGTAGGGGAAGAACGATTCAGCTCTGATCGGGATCCCGAGCGGGCGCACGTAGCCGTCGGCACCGCCGGCGGCCTCCTCGGTGATCGAGGTCAGGTAGGGCCCGAGGAAGACGGTGACGACGGTCGTGCTGAAGGCCGAGCACGCCCAGTCGTAGACGTACCAGCCCCGGACCTGGCGCCGGAGAACGGAGTCGTCAGGCGGTGCCGGCGGAGCAACCGGGGCGTCAGGCGGCGGCATCGGGCGAAGGCTCCCACGGCCGGGACGTCTCCAGCGGTCCTCCGGGGCCGGGATCAGGTCCGGGCCACCACATAACCGAGGGCCGAGGCGACGAGGCCGGCGACCAGGGACGAGGACACGTAGGCGACGGCGGCGGGCAGCCGGTCGGCCCGCACCAGCCCGACCGCCTCGAAGGCGAACGTGGAGAAGGTGGTAAACGCGCCGAGGAAGCCCACGCTCACCGCGGTGGTGGTCGTCGCCGACCAGCGGGCGGCTCCGGGCCCACCGAGGACGAGCCCGAGCAGGAAGGACCCCACCACGTTGATGCCGAGGGTGGCCCACGGGAACGAGCGGACGCCGATCGAGGTGCCGATCCAGAAGCGCAGCACCGCGCCGAGCGCGCCGGCGAGGCCGACCAGCGCCACCCGCAGAGCGGTCACCTCCCGGCTGCCGGATCCGGGTCGTGGTCGGCGAGGCCGTGGCGCACGGCGAACAGGGCGGCCTGGGTTCGGTCGGTGAGGCGGAGCTTGGCCAGGATGCTGCTGACGTGGGTCTTGATCGTCTTCTCCGAGACGTAGAGGGCGGCGGCGAGATCGCGGTTGGAGCGGCCCTGGGCGAGCAGGGCCAGCACCTGGCGCTCGCGAGCGGTCAGCTCGTCGAGGCCCGGGGGAGGACCGGCCCGGGCCACCTCGGCCATCAGCGACCCGACCACGGTGGGATCCACCCGCACACCGCCTTCATGCACGAGGCGGATGGCCGCCTCCAGCTCGCTGGGCGGCACGTCCTTCAGGAGGTAGGCGGCGGCTCCGGCCCGCACCGCCTCGACGACCTGGTCGTCGCCGGCGAAGCTGGTGAGCACCACCACCCGGGGTCGCTCGCCGGCCGCACGGAGGCGGCGGATGGCGTCGACGCCCCCGCCTCGGGGCATGACGAGATCGAGCAGCACGACGTCCGGCTCGAGCCTGGCCGCTTCGGCGACGGCCTGCTGGCCGTCGCTGACCTCGCCCACCACCTCCAGCCCGGCCCGGGACGACAGGTAGGTGCGCAGGCCCTGGCGGACGATCGGGTGGTCGTCGACGATCAGCACCCGGATCGGCGGGTCAGCCAAGGGGCACCTCGACCCGCACGGTCGTGCCAGCCCCCGGGGACGACTCGATCGTGCACGTGCCCCCGGCGGCCTGGGCTCGCTCGCGCATCGAGGTGAGGCCGAGGTGGCGCGAGCGGATCGTGCGGGCCGAGGGATCGAAGCCGATGCCGTCGTCGCTCACCTGCACCGACGCCACCTCGTCGTCGACGGTGAGGTCGACGTCGATGGTGACCGCCCGGGCGTGGCGGACGACGTTGGTCACGGCCTCCTGCACGATCCGGTAGAGCGCCGCCTCCACCTCGGCCGGCGGCCGGCGGTCGAACCTGGTGCTCACCCGCACGGCCAGCCCGTGGGCCCGCCCGACGACCTCGAGGTGCTTGCGGACGGTCTCGGCCAAGCCATCGGCCTCGAGGGCGGGAGGCCGCAGCTCGAAGACCAGCGTGCGCAGCTCGCGGAAGGTGGCTTCGACGAGGGCCGACGCCGCCGTCACGTGCCGGGCGGCGGCGTCCGGGTCGTCGTCGATCGTTGACGCCGCCGTCTCGAGCGTGAGGCGGAGGCTGAACAGCGTCTGGGTCATGGCGTCGTGCAGGTCGCGGGCCAGCCGGCTGCGCTCGTCGAGGACCGAGAGCTCGCGGCTCTCCTGGAAGAACCGGGCGTGCTCCATCAGCACGGCGGCGTGGGCGGCCAGCAGGCCCACCATCTCCTCGTCGCTGGCGGTGAAGGCCGGCCCCGTCGTCTTGTCGGTCACGTAGAAGGCGCCGATCACGTCGCCCTTGAACACGATGGGCACGCCCAGGAACGACTGCATCAGCGGGTGGGTGCTGGGCCACCAGCCCCGGAAGCGGGGGTCGGTGGTGATGTCCTCGCTGCGGTAGGGCTCGGGGTCGACGAGCATGGCCCCCAGCAGCCCGTGCGTTCGGGGGAGGGGCCCCATCGACTCGATCTCCTCGTCGGTCATCCCGGCCGTGATGAACCGGGCGAACCCGCCGTCGTCGTCGGGGGTGCCGAGGGCGGCGTAGCGGGCGTCCACCAGCTCGCGGGCCGCCTGCACCAGCCGCTCGAGCACCGTGTCGAGCGACAGGTCACCGGCGATGCCGACGACGGCGTCGGTGACGGCGGCGAGGGCCGCGGGCGCGTCGGCCACCCCGCCACGGTACCGAGCCTCGCCCCCCCGCCCGGGGCCGACGACCCGGCTGATGGTCCTGCGGATGGGCGACGGGCCATCGGGCAGCACGAGGATCTCGGCTGACAACGGGCTGCGCCCTGCCCCCCGAGCTGTCGATGTTGGGCAAGGCCCTGCTCAACCTGGATCAGGTGGCCAAGACGCTCGACCTACGTTCGACCCCACGGCGGCGATCGAGGCTCACAGAGCGCAGGTCATGCAGAGCCAGATGCGGACGTCGTCGGGCAGCGCCTTTTCGGCGCTCGTCGAGACGCGCGACTTCGTCGAGCAGCTCCTCGGCCGGGTCAACAAGGTCATGGACGCCGTGACCGAGGGCAGCTTCGAGCTGAAGGTGCACGCCTTCCGACGAGGCCGAGCTCATCCGGGCCTCCAGAAGCTGGCCAACCGCCTGACCATGGGGCTGGTGCTGGCCGCCCTCATCGTGGGCGCGGCCATGCTCATGCGGATCGAGACGACGTCCACGCTGCTCGGCTACCCGACGGTGGCCATCGTCTGCTTCATGGCGGCCGCCAGCGCAGGGTTCGTGCTGAGGGTGTCGATCGTGCGCTCCGACCGGCGCAGCACCTCGAAGCCCAAGAAGACGGGCTGACGGTCAGGTCAGGGCGTCGACCGTTGGCCGGACCGCCTCGTACAGCTCCTCGGCATGTGCCGGCGAGCTGCCGATGGCGGTCAGGCCGAAGCGCCCGTCGATCGGCAGGCAGCTGAGCATGTGTGGCACCACCCCGGTCTGGCGGTCGAGGTCGAAGCCGAGGCCGGCCTCGTGGATGGCCTGGCGAACGGCTTCCGGCTCGAGCTGCTGCCATGCCGGGTCGAGGAGGTTGTCGGTGGCGACGTAGTGCCTGGGCTGGCCGTCGGCTGCCAACAAGGTGGCGCCCTCCGGGTCGTAGTGCCCGCCGGTGAGCAGGCGGGTGGTGGCGAACGGATGGGTGGTCCCGCCCTTGCGCAAGTTGATCTCGAGCGCCGACAGGCTCCAGCCGCCGCCGGCCCGCACGGCCGTGAAGTCGACGGAGACGCGGCCGAGCACGCCTTTATCGGCGAGCCTCCGGCCCACCACCGAGGCCAGCTCGGCCACCTCGGCCGCGTACTCGCGGTCGGCGGGGAAGCGGCAGCCTTGGTACACCTGGTCGGCGTGGCCGCCGAGGAGCTGGTCGTGGGTGGACAGCACGACCACCTGGCCGGTCGGCGTGATGGTGAGCTGGGCGCTGGGGCTCGTGAAGTCGTCCCCCTCGATCCTGGCCTCGACGATGCCGTGGGTGGCGCACAGGGTCTCGACGTACCAGTCGGGGAGGCCTTTGAGCCTGGCAGCCAGGGCGGCTTCTTCGTCGGCGTCGCCGGGCGCCGGCAGGCCCGACAGGCTGATGACGGCGTTCCCGTCACCCGAGGTGCTGTCGTCCAGCTTGACGATGACGGCGTTGAGGCCGGGGTTCCGACCACGGATGTCGGTGATGGCCCTCCCCACCTCGTCGAGCGAGGCCAGGTCCTCGGAGCCGTCTGGCAGGGGGACACCCAGGTCCCGGAAGAGGCGGCGCCCCCCGCTCTTGGTGGCCAGAGACCAGAAGCGGGGATCAGCCCCGAAGACCGGCATGTCGAGCTCGACGGCCAGCTGGCACTCGCCTGCGCTGACGTTCCACGGGTCGATCAGCGCCGGCCCCTCACCGGCCAGCGCCCGTAGCTGGTCGATCAGGTCGGGCCGCTCGAGCACCTTGTCGACCAGCGGCCGAGGTGACGGGTCGCCGACCGTGAGGATCGTCAGCCGGTCGGCGGCGTCCGCCCGGTTCGACGGCGGGAGGAGGGAGAGGTACGACTGCACGAGGTCGTCAGGTGGCGCCGTGCTCGTCACGTAGGCGATCCGGGTGGCCGGCCGCTGGAGCAGGAGGATGCAGCACAGGTAGCGCTGCTCCAACGCCGGGATGCGGTCGCCGAAGTGGTCGAGCACGACGGGGTGCACGTTGTGCGACGGCAGCACCAGGACGAGGTGGTCGGTGGTCGAGTCGGGCAGATCGGCCCGCCAGGCCTGCTCGAGCCGAGCCTGTACGCCTGCGAAGGCCTCGTCCACGACCCCAGCCTCCCCCAACCCGCCTCCCACCATGTCCGGGCCTGACCTCAGGCCGAGAGAGGTGAGGCGATCGAGACGGGTGGGTACCCACCCGTGACGAAAAAGGCCGATGCCGAGGGATCTGGAGGCCTCGTGGCGACGTCCCTTGGCACTTCTGCACCGGAGGGACAGGCTTCACCGATGGATCAGATACCGGAGTGGGACAACAAGCAGGGGCTGGACGAGGATGACCCGGGCGAGGTGCCGACCTCCTTCCCCACCAAGGGCCTCGGCTGGTCGGGCCGCGAGGAGCAGCAGGAAGAAGACGAGAGCTGAGCTGAGCGGCTCCCGCGCCAGGTCCCATGGCAGGCTGGACCGGGTGGGGTGTGCACTGCAGCGACGTGGCCCAGCCGCCTGCTCAGGACGCCGACATCGAGGAAGCGATGCGGTCCGAGGGGCTCGACCGCGCCGGTGGCGGAGCGAGCGTGAGACGGCCGACTGGCCGCGGCCGTGGCCGCGAAGGGACTCAGGCGCCGAGCGCGGCTCTGCGCCGGAGGTAGGCGAGGCTCATCGCCTCCTGGTGGGCCCGGGAGCAGGCACGGCATCGGCAGCCGTGGTTCGCGTACCCACCTGCGGTGCCGTGCGGTACCTGTGCTTCCGGTGTGCCGATCCGCGCCCGGAGCCGCCGCCGCAGCTCCCGGTGGTACAGGGTGTTGGCCCGCCGGCAGTCGTCGCACCGGCAGGCGCCGTGGGTGTAGCTCGCCAAGGTGCCGTGCTGATACCTCCCGCGCGGGGCAGCAACCGGCGACGCCGACCGTGTCGGCGGGACACCTTCAGGACGTGGGGCCTCGGCGATCATGGGCGGCGCGACTGCAGGCGACGCCTCCGCCGTTTCGCCATGTCCCTCGTGGACCTCGTCAGCCGGCAGAGCCTCGCCGCCGTGCGCCAATGGTGTCGCCTCCCCATCCGTACGTACCGCCTGGGCCAGACGCGGTGCACCTACCCATGGGCACAGCAGTTGAATCACGATGATTTTCGCTTTTTTGTGCGAACGTGGACGACCGTCGATCAGGGTCGGTGAGGTCGATGCCCTGCCGGCCCCTCGGACTGGAGGTCAGCCGGCCGCGCCGGGTGCTGCAGCCGGGCTCGTGGGCTGTCGCCGGGCGGCTTGGATGCGGCGCTCGGCCACCCGCTCAGCGGCCGCTTCGGTGGTGATGCCTTCGTCGCGGGCCACCTCGAGGACGCGGGTCAGGTTGCCGGCGATGCGCTCGACGGCCATCCGGGCCCGGGCCGGGTCGTAGCCGCCGGGCCGCAGCTCCTCGGCGATGTTGATGACCCCGCCGGCGTTGACCACGAAGTCCGGGGCGTACAGCACCCCACCGCCGGCGAGGCGGAGGGCATCCTCGGGCTCGGCCAGCTGGTTGTTGGCGGCTCCGACGACGGCTCGGCAGGCCAGCTCGGGGATGGTCCCGGCGTGGAGCCCGGCGCCGAGGGCGCAGGGGGAGAGCACGTCGCACGGCACCCGGTGGGCGAGGTCAGGACCGACGATCCCGACGCCGAACCGCACGGCCAGGTCGGTCACCCGCACCGGGTCGACGTCGCTGACCGTGACCTGCGCCCCCGCCTCCACGAGGTGGGCGACCAGCGCGCCACCCACCTTGCCGACGCCGACCACCACCACGTGCCGGCCTTCGAGCCGCTCGACGTCGTGGCCCAGGAAGGCCAGCGTGGCCCGCACCGCATGGAACACGCCCCACGCCGTGGCCGGTGAGGGATCGCCCGATCCGCCCGAGGCGCCGGTGACGTAGGGCGTCACCCGCTTCAGGACGTCCATGTCGGCCTGGGTCGTGCCCACGTCCTCGGCCGTCAGGTAGGAGCCGCCCAGCCGGTCCACCGCCCGTCCGTAGGCCTCGAGGAGCTCGGGGGTGCGGTCGGTGCGCGGGTCGCCCAGCAGCACCGCCTTGCCGCCGCCGAGGTCCAGGCCGGCGGCGGCGTTCTTGTAGGTCATCCCCCGGCTCAGGCGGAGGACGTCGACCAGCGCCTCGTCCTCGGTGGCGTACCGCCGGAAGCGGGTTCCGCCGAGTCCGGGACCGAGCGTGGTGTCGTGCAGGGCGATGATGGCCTGCATGCCGGTGGCCCGGTCGTGGCAGAGGACCACGGTCTCGTGGCCGTGCTCGACCACGCTGTCGAACCTCACGCTCCGACCATACGGTTGCCGGCGCCCTTTGCAATGCGGGGTGACTAGTCCGTTTCGCCGGGAAAATGGCCCGATTGGGTGATGGTGTGCGAGGGGTCGCCTGCCGTACAGAAGGGACACGGGCGAAAACAGCCCCCAACCCACCAGAAGGAGCCCTCCCCCATGGCTACCCAGCCCGCAGACGCCCTCCTCACCCCAGCCGAGGTCGCCGCCCTGTTCCGCGTCAACCCCAAGACCGTCACCCGGTGGGCCCGGGCCGGCAAGATCTCCGCCATCCGCACGCTGGGAGGCCACCGGCGCTTCCGGGCCAGCGAGATCAAGCGGGCCCTCGACCAGATGGAGCGTGAGGCCAGCTACTGAGCCGACCTCCTCTCGTTCGGCTCCCGCGGCTGCGCAGCCGCGGGAGCGTTCCCGGGGAAGGTCGCCCGGACTGGCGGCGTGCAGCCGCGCCGGCCAACGGGTGCCCCCGGCCCGACGGCGTGGAAGCGGTGATGAGGACAGCCCGGGGAACTGGCTCGTCCTCGTCGAGAAGCGGCCCTACTCGGCCGAGGACTTCCGGCCGGCCTCGGCCTGAGCGACCGCTCGCCTCCGGCGGGCGATGGCGAACAGGACTGCCGCCGCTGCCATCGCCACGCCGGCGGCGAGAAGCCCCCGGGTCTCCCCAGTGCGGGGAAGGACCCGGTCGGGACCTGTCGCCGCTGCTCCCTCCGGGCCACCGGCTGCCGTGCCGGTGGCTCCGGCAGGCCGGGGGCCCGTGAGGAAGACGGGGGCGCCGATCGTGGTGAGCGACTGCACGTCGGCGGTGTCCACCCGGTAGAAGGTGCCGAGCGGGCCCGACGTGGCCTGGCGGGTGGCCGGAAAGCTGTAGGTGAACGGGTCGCTGGTGACCGGGACGGGAGGCAAGCCGAGGATCGAGCCGTCGCGGCTGACCTGCAGGACCTGGCCCTTGGCCCCCCGGACCCTGACGGTGACGGTGGCGGCGTCGGCGGTCACGGAGTCGCCCATCATCGCCCGCTGCCCGTCCGGGGTGACGGCGGCGAGCTCGACCTCGGGGCTGGCGTGCACGCCTCTGGTCCGCACGTAGGCATGCCCGGCCCGGAGCGCGCTGACGATGCCGGAGCGGGACAGCTCGGGTGCGTAGATGGCCGTGGCCGACGAGCCGTAGCGCTGGCCCTCGGCCTCGACGCCCTTCGAGTCGCTGCCGCTGACGGCGGTGATCCGGTGGCCGGCGTTCAGCTGCCGCTCCCACAGCTGGATGGCCGGCCGCATGAACGGGTTCTCGATCAGGGGAGGCAGGCCTTGCATGCCCAGGCGGCTCGGGTCCACCAGCACCGGGCCGGTGAGCACCTCGAGCGTGTCAACCGCACCCCAGTCGATGTCGTCGCCCAGGGTGAACTCACAGCCCCGGCAGAAGCTGGAGAACACCGGGCCCGGGAAGGTGGTCGGGTGGTTCACCTGGAACAGGGCGCCGTCGGCTCGGCTCGCCTCCTGGATGTCGCGCAGGCGGGTCCCCTGGAACCCGTGGCGGAACTCGAGCACCGACGGCGTCTCGCCCAGGGCGTTGGCGTGCCCGAAGTAGGTGATGATCTCCCGGCCCGGCCAGATGACCAGGTCCGGGTTGGCCTCCTGCACGGGCCCCAGCTCGCGCCAGTGCTGGCTGGTGACGTACTCGGTGACCGGCACCACGGCCAGCCCCCGAACCCTGGCCTCGTCGGCCAGCGCCTCCCCGGACGGCCCCCCGCCGTGGGAGTGGAAGCCGTGCATGTGGAAGTCGGCGTGGTACCAGCCCGGCTCGGGCGACGCCACGAAGCCGGGGTCGACCGGGCGGGGCACGAACGGCGGCCCCACGGCGGGGGCGCTGCAGCGGGCCGTCACCGTCCAGGTGGCGCCGCCCGGACCGACGGCGCCGATCCCGAGGTCGGCCCACCAGGTGCCGGCGCCGATGGGCCCCGGCAGGTACCCGCGGGCGGCGACGTCCTGCTGCACGAAGACGGGCGGCTGGCCCGTCGACGTCCGGCCCAGGCGGCTGCCCGACCAGCCCCGGAAGGCGGAGGCCCGACCGTGCCCACGCTCGTCCCACAGCCCCAGGTCGAGCACGGTCTGGGTGAGCGGCGTCGGCGGCACGGGGCCCTCGTCGGCCCAGTCGTAGGTCAGCTCGACCCGGGTGGCGCCTGGCGGCACCTCGAACGCCAGCACCCGGTAGGTGCCGATGTCGGAGGGCGTGACCGACCCGCTGAAGGTGGCCGGCGGACCGCCCAGCGCACACGGAACGGCTGCGGGTTCGGCGGCCCGAGCCGGGGGGACGGCTGCCGCCAGCAGCGCTGTCGCCGCCATGAGCACGGGCAGCTTCCGCACGCTCCCGAGGGTAGGCGTCGAGGCCCCGTAGGGTCGGGCCACGTGACGTTCGCGGCGGTGACGTTCGACTTCTGGAACACGCTGGTGGTCGACGACGTCGCCCAGGTGCGAGACCAGCGCCTGACCGGCTGGATGGGCGTGCTGGAGGGTGCCGGCTACGCCGTCCAACGGGCGGCGCTGGACGCGGCCCACGACTCGGCCTGGCAGGCCTACCAGCGGGCGTGGAAGGCCAACGAGCAGTTCACCGCGGCGCGCACCGCCGAGCACTGCCTCGAGCACCTGGGCATGACGGTGCCCGACGACCTGCGCGAGCAGCTGGTGCTCGAGCTCGTCCGGTCAGCCGGCGGGGTCCACCTCCGGCTGACGGAGGGCGTCGCCGAAGCGCTGCGGGCGGTCAAGGCAGCCGGGTTGCGGCTCGGCATCGTCTGTGACGTGGGCCTGACTCCGTCGGAGGCGCTCCGCCAGCACCTCGACCGCTTCGGCGTGCTCGAGCTGTTCGACGGCTGGTCGTTCAGCGACGATGTCGGCCACTACAAGCCCGCACCCGAGATCTTCGCCCACGCCGCGGCCTCGCTGGGCCATCCCGATCCAGCCCGCACCGCACACGTCGGTGATCTCCGCCGGACCGACGTGGCCGGCGCCCGTGCCGCCGGGTGGACCAGCATCCGCTACGCCGGCGCCTTTGACGACCAGACCGACCACGCCGAGGCCGACCACGTGATCACCAGCCACGGCGACCTCCTGCCGGTCCTCGGGCTGGCCTGATCCGGCCCGGAACCCGTCAGGCGGCGGAGGGGGGGAGCACCTCGACGTCGGCGTGGGGGGTGAAGCCGTCGGCCAGCTGAACCCGGGCCTCGGGTGGCAGCTGAGCCGACAGGGACCTGGCATCGGGGAAGCGGCGCAGCTCCTCCTGCCAGACGGCCTGATCCAGGTGCGAGGCCTGCAGCACCAGTGCGGTGGAGCCGGGCGGCACGGCGGCCTTGACGTCGTCGAGGAACGACTCGGGGACGCCGAGGTCGATGAGCTTGGCGGCCAGCGCGCCGCCGCCGGCGGCCACCGCGCCGACGGCCAGGCCTCCGATCGGCCCGAGGAGCAGCGTGCCGAGGAGCACACCCATGAATGCACCCTCGGCGGCGGTCGTGCCCGGCGTCGGGTCGATGGTCTGCTCCACCCGGACCTTCCCCGTCTCTGCGTCGCGGTGCACGAAGACGGCGTCGGTCAGCCCCAGGGTGCCGTCGCGCTGCATCCGCACGCACGCCAGCAGCAGCTCGCGGGCCCGGAGCGGGTCGTCGAAGGCCAGGACGTGCAGGCCGAGGTTCTCTGGGGACGCCATGGCTGAGCCCTACCCGCCCGCCGGGTCGGCTATCCGGTGCGTGCGATCGCCAGAGGTCTCCCGCAGACTGATCCCGTGCTCGCCCTGCTCCGCCGCTCACCCGAGCTGCGCCGGCTCTTCCTGGCCCACTCCGTCTCGCGGGCCGGCGACGCCTGCAGCACGGTGGCCATGGTCGTGCTCGTGTTCCGCCTGACCGGCTCGGGCGTCGGCGTGGCCGGAGCGGTGATGTGCGAGGTGCTGCCCGTGCTCCTGCTGGGACCGGTGGCCGGCCTGGCCGCCGACCGCCTGCCTCGCCGCCGCCTCATGCTGGCCGCCGACGCGGTCCGGGCCGGACTGGCTCTGGTGCTGGTGGTGGCGAGTGGCTCGGTCGTGGTGGCCTACGCGGTGGCCTTCGGGCTGGCCGCGGCCACGACCGTGTTCAACCCCGCCGCTTCCACGCTGGTGCCCGAGGTCGTGGACGGGGACGACGTCGTCACCGCCAACAGCGCCCTGTGGACGGTCGCCGTCGCCGCCCAAGTGGTGCTGGCGCCGGTGGCCGGGCTCGTGATCGCCCGTTGGGGCGTCGGGGCGGCGTTCGCCGTCAACGCCGCCTCGTTCGTCGCCTCGGCCCTGCTCCTCATCGGCCTGCGGGCCGGTCGCACGCCCGCCGATCTCGTCGTGCGGGGCTGGGCCGGCGTGTTCGGCGGCGTCGAGGCCGTGCGCCAGGACCCGATGCTCGCCCGGCTGGCCGCCGTGCAGGTGCTGGCCTCGCTCTCGGCCGGTGCCACCAGCGGCCTGCTGGTCGTACTGGCTGACCGATGGATCGGGGTCGGCCCCCGAGGGTTCGGGGTGCTCCTCGCCGCCGTCGGCGTGGGAGCGGTGGCCGGACCGGTGCTCCTGCGCCGCTTCGTGCGCGCCGGGTCCCGCCGCTGGCTCTTCGGCCCGTTCGCCCTGCGCGGCGGTGTCGACCTCACGCTCGCCGCCGTGGCCCACCCGGCCGTCGCAGGGGCGGCGCTGTTCGCCTACGGGATGTCCACCTCGACCGGCATGGTCGCCTACCAGTCGACCCTGCAGACCCTGGTGCCCGCCGAGACGAGGGGCCGCGCCTTTGCCTTCTACGACGTGCTCTGGAACGCCGCCCGCCTGCTCTCGCTCGCCCTCGGCGGCGTGGTCGCCGAGCTGGCCGGGGTCCGCCTGGTCTACGTCGTCGGCGGCGTGCTGCTGTTCGCCGCGGCCGCCGTCGGGATCACCGCGCCGCTGGCCCGGCCGTCGCGGGTATAGCCCAGGTCGACCACCGGCCGTCCCGCTGCCACCGCCTCTTCTCGTCGCTCGGCCCGGGCCCGCCACGCCTGCCGGGTCGGCCACCCCCGCCCACCAGTCGTCGCTGGGCGCCGAGAACGGCCTGGGCCTGCTCGGCGTACGCCTGGTCGTCGATGGCCACCAGGAACGTGCACCGACGCGCAGCCGGTCCACCACCAGCTCCACCACGTCCGGGCACGAAGCGACGCCGGTGATGGGCCCGCTTCGGCCACGGGGAAGAACAGGGGGACGGCGGCGAGCGAGCCGGGGACCAGGCGATCGGCCAGCACGTCGAGCGCGTCACCTTCGACGACGCCGATTCGGTCGACTCGGACAAACCGGGTGGGGGGCCCGTTCGGGGGGTAGGTCGAGAACCATGGGCAGCCTCACCGAGACCAACCCCTCCCTCTGGGTCCGGACCACCGGGCCGGCGCCGATCCACGGCCCACTGGGGCACGACATCACCGTCGACGTCGCCGTCGTGGGGGCGGGCCTGGCCGGCCTGACCGCCGCCCGCCTGCTGGCGGCTGACGGGGCCACCGTCGCCGTCCTCGACGCGGGGCCCATCTGCGCTGGGGTCACCGGGTACACCACCGCCAAGGTCACCTCGTTGCACTCGCTCAAGTACGCCAGCCTGAGGAGCTCCTTCGGGGCGGAGCGGGCGGCCGGCTACGCCGCGGCCAACGAGGCGGCGATCAGGAAGATCACCGAGCTGGCCCACAGCGACGGCATCGACTGCGAGCTCGAGCCGGCGGCCGCCTTCACCTACACCTGCGAGGCCGACCAGGTGGCCTCGATCGAGGAGGAGGTCGATGCGGCCACCCAGGCCGGGCTCCTCGCATCCTTCACCACCGACACCGAGCTGCCCTACGACGTCCTGGCCGCCATCCGGGTCGACGACCAGGCCCAGTTCCACCCCCGGATGTTCTGCCTGGGCCTGGCCGAAGCCATCATCGGCGCCGGTGGGTCGGTGTACGAGCGGACCAGGGCCCTGGAGCTCGACGGCCGCACCGTCGTGACCGACCGGGGCCGGGTCACCTCGGACGCCGTCGTGGTCACCACCCACATCCCGTTCGTCGACACCGGGGGCTACTTCGGACGCATGGAGCCGAAGCGCTCGTACGCCCTGGCCGCCCAGGTGCGGGGCGAGCGGCCCCGGGGGATGTACATCAGCGTCGAGCAGCCCACCCGCTCCGTCCGCTCCACCGCCAGCGGCTGGCTGGTCATCAGCGGCGAGGGGCACAAGGTCGGCCACGACGACGACACCAGGCAGCGCTACGAGGCGCTCGAGGCCTGGACGACCGAGCACTTCGACACCGAGCCGATCGAGCACCGCTGGTCGGCCCAGGACTACTCGCCGGCCGACGGCCTGCCCTTCATCGGCAGGCTGCCCGGCCACGAAGGCGCCTTTGTCGCCACCGGCTTCGGCAAGTGGGGCATGACCAACGGCGTCGTGTCGGCCATGATCCTGAACGACCTCGTCCAGGGCCGGGCGAATCCCTGGGAGGCGGTGTTCGACGCCACCAGGGTGGCGCTGAAGCAGAGCGCCAAGGGCGTGGTCTCGGAGAACGTCGACGTGGCCAAGCGCTTCGTCGGCGACCGGCTGGCGGGGCTGCGGGCGCCCGACGCCGACGAGCTGGCACCGGGGGACGGCGGGATCGTCACCCTGGACGGCGACACCGTGGCGGCGTTCCGCGACGAGGACGGCACGCTCCACCCCCTCTCGCCCACCTGCACCCACCTGGGCTGCCGGGTCAGCTTCAACACGGCCGAGCGTAGCTGGGACTGCCCCTGCCACGGGTCGAGGTTCGACCTCGACGGCCACGTCATCCAGGGCCCCGCGACAAAGGACCTCCTGCCGAAGGGCCTGTAGCGGGCCGCCCCGGACCCGCTGGCAGCTCCGAGGGACAGCCTGGCCCGATGACGTAGGTTTCAACGCATGTTGAACCCGGGGGACCTGGTGGCGTTGACCGAGGCCCTGGTGCCGGACCTGGCCGCTGGCGCCGGCCGGGTCGACCGGGAGGGTGTGGAACGGGCGACGCTGGATCGACTGGCGGGTGCAGGCCTCTACGGCATCCAGGGGCCGCGATCGGCTGGCGGCAGCGAGGCGTCGGGCGCTACCTACCGCCGGGTGGCCGAGCTGCTGGCCGGCGCCGACGGGAACACCTGGCTCGTCTGGTTCCAGCACCACCCCGTAGTGCGCATGCTGGCGGGCAGCGAGAACACCGACCTGCAGCGTTGGCTCCCTGACCTGTGCGCCGGCCGGGCTCGGGCCGGCGTGGCCTTCTCCCACCTGCGCAGCGCGACCCCGACGATCACCGCCCGGGCCAACGGCGCGGGATGGAGGCTGAGCGGGCGCCAGCCCTGGTGCACGGGCTGGGGGCTCATCGACCTGCTCCTGGTTGGGGCGGTGACCGAGGACGACCAGGTCATGCTGGCGCTGGTCCCGGCCGCGGCTGGCGGAGGCATGCAGCCCACCGCAGCGCTGAGCCTGGCCGCGATGAACGGGACGCGCACCGTCGCCGTCGAGCTCGACGGGCTTGCCGTGGCGCCGACCGACGTGGTGCTCCTGGCCCCACGACCCGAGTGGGCGGCCGGCGACGCCATGCGGGCCGCCAACGTCCAGCCGTCCGCCGTCGGCATCGCCCTGGCCGCCCTCGACGCCCTCCGCTCCCGTGCCCCCGAGCAGGCCGTGCTGCTGGGCGCCGCCCTGGCCGACCTCCGGGAGCGGGCCTACGACCTGGCCGACCAGCCACCGACGCCCGAGGACACCGCCGAGCGCCTGAGCCTGACGGCGCAGCTCCTCCGGCTGGGCGTCGAGATCACCTCGACGCTGGTGGTCAGCCTCGGCGGGGCGGCGATGACGATGTCGGAGCCCGCTCAGCGCTGGGCCCGGGAGGCCACCTTCCACCTGGTGTTCGCCCAGACCGCAGGGTTGCGTTCGGCGGTCCTGGCCGCGACCACGAGCCCGGCCGCCGGAGCGGGCCTGGCCCGTTGAGCCCGGCCGGCAGACCGGAACCGGGCACGACCGAGGCGCGGTGCGGCCAAGGCCCGGTGCGGCACGAGCCGCGGCTCGACGACGACGACCTGATGGGGCCGGTCGTGCGCCAGCCGTGGCTCGGGGCCGACGTGCTGAGCTACCCGAACCGGCCGCCCACGATCCTTGACGCGCTCGACCGGGCCGTCACCCGCTTCGGCGACCGGTGCTACCTCATCGCCCCGGAGGGCGAGCTGACCTACCGGGACTTCGCCGAGCTGGTGGAGGGCGCGGCCGAGCGCCTGGCCGAGGAGGGGGTCGGGGCCGGAGACCGTGTCGCGGTCGCCGCTCGCAACAGCCTGGACCTGGCCGTGGCCCACTGGGCGTGCGCCCGGCGGCGGGCCATCCTGGTGGGGCTGAACGTGCGCCTGGCTCCCGGCCAGTGGGCCTACGTGCTCGCCCACTCGGGCGCCTCGCTGGCCCTGGCCCAGCCCGCCTTCCTCAGCGGTCTGCGGGAGGCCGGCGCCGCAGCCGGCCTGGGGCCCGACCGGGTGCGGCCGATCGCCGATCACCTCACCGGTCGCCGCCGGCCCTGGGCGTACCGGGCCGAGGACCGGCCCGACGAGGCGGAGACCTACGCGGTGGTGTACACGAGCGGCACGACCGGGCGGCCCAAGGCCAGCCAGGTCGTGCACCGGTGCAGCATGCACAGCGGCATCACCTACAGCCGGGTGCTCCACCTCACCGCCGACGATCGCACCGCCGTGCTGTTCCCGCTCCACTACATCAGCGCCATGCACGCCCACCTGCTGCCGATGATGCTGGTCGGCGGCGTGTGCGTCCTGGTGCCGGCCGCGACGCCTCGGGAGTTCCTCGAGGTCCTGGACCGGCAGCGGATCACCTGGATGTACGCAGTGCCGTCGTTCTGGCTGATGCTGCTCCGCCTCGACGGCTTTGCCTGGCCCGCCTTGCCCCACCTGTCGGTAGGAGCCTTCGGCGGGTCGCCGTTCCCGCTGCCGGCGATCGCTACGCTGCGGCGCCGGCTGCCCCAGGTGCGCCTCCACGACATCTACGGGCTGTCTGAGACGCACTCGCCGGCCACCATGCTCCTCGACGGGGAGCTCCGGCGGAAACCGGGATCGGTGGGGCGCCCGCTGCCGTGCATGGAGGCTCTCGTGGTCGACGACGAAGGCATCCCACTGCCCCCGGGGAGCGCCGGCGAGCTCTGGCTGAGGGGCTCGCTGGTGACCACCGGCTACTACGCCGACGCCGAGGCGACCGCGGCGGCCTTTGCCCCCGGCGGCTGGTTCCGCACGGGTGACGTGGCCCGCATGGACGCCGAGGGCTACGTCTACATCCTCGACCGCAAGAAGGACATGATCAACCACGGCGGCCACAAGATCTTCTCGGCCGAGGTCGAGCAGGTCCTGGTCGGCCACCCCGACATCGTCGACGCTGCGGTGGTCGGCGTTCCCAACGCCGTCGCCTTCGAGTCGGTCGTGGCCTTCGTCGTCGGACGCCCCGGCTCGACGCTGGGCGCCAACGACGTGCGCGACTGGGTTCGCTCGCAGATGGCCGACTTCGCCACGCCGAGGCTGGTCCACCTGGTCGAGGAGATCCCGCGCAACGCCACCGGGAAGATCGACAAGCCGGCGCTGCGGCTGCGGGCCGGGTCGCCGACGGCCTGACCTGCTGCGAATTGATTCAATCCGCCTTGAAGTCGATAGTGTCCCTTTGACCACCGACGTCACCCGGATGGAGCTGCATGCCACCCCTCGAAGATCTCAGCATGAGCCGGCGAGGCCTCCTCGGCCTGGCCGCGGCCGCCGCCGCCGCCGCAGGGCTGAGCGCGTGCGGCTCCTCCGGCTCGAAGGTCTCCACCGGGACGACGGTCGGCGGGGGCCCGGCGGCGCTGGCCGGCGGGCGCCAGGTCGAGGTCAAGACGTGCGTGTACGCCAAGAACCACGCGTCGTCGATGCTGTACTGGCAGCGCTTCGCCCCCGAGGGCGTCAAGGTGAAGGTCACCCCCGTGACCTCCACGGCCGAGATCCTGCAGGGCCTCGAGGGGGGCACGCTCGACTTCGGCCTGATGAGCCCCTACGTGCCGATGCTCACCCAGCCCAAGGGCGGGCTCACGTGCAAGACCGTCGGGATGGTGGCCCGCCAGGGCTTCGGGCTGGTGGGCAAGGCCGGCGAGGTCACCAAGGTCGAGGACCTCAGGGGCAAGAAGATCGCCGTGCCGCCGCCCGGGTCGCAGGTGCTGGTGCTGGACTCGGTGCTGGACAAGGCCGGCCTCACGCTGGGCAGCGGGCCCGACCAGGTGCAGGGCGTCCCGCTGGGCTACGCCGACCATCTCAGCGCGCTCACCCGGGGCGACGTGCAGGCGTTCATCGGCAGCGAGCCTCCGTGCACCCAGGCGGTCGTCAACGGGGTCGGCCAGCGGATGCCCGGCACCTTCGACACGCCGCTCGGCGACCTGAACACCGCGTTGTGGGCGTCGGCTGCCATGGTGAAGGACGAGGAGCTGTGCAAGGCGGTCGTGCGCATGCAGAAGGCCGCCGCCGAGTACCTCACGCCCGGGGGCGTCAACGACCGGACGGTGTGGCGTGACCTGCTCGTGGACCAGTTCGGCTTCGACGTGAAGGTCTACGAGGCGGTTCTCGAGAACGTCGGGGCCGAGTGGGAGTTCGACAAGGAGCGCGAGGCCCAGTACGAGGGTGTGGGCAAGGCGCTCGTCGCCTCGGGCGACCTCAAGGCCGAGCCCGACTACGAGGCGCTGTACGCCCGTCAGTACTTCACCGTCTAGGGGGCTGCGGTGAGCGACACCCTGGCGGGCGTGGCCGCCCCGATGGGGGTGGTGGTCACCCCGGCGACGGCCGCTCGGCGGGGCCGTCGGCGGCCCCGGCGGCTTCTCGGCCTGATCGTGCCGCTGCTGGTCCTGGTCTGCTGGCAGCTGGCGTGGCAGTGGGAGCTGAAGCCCCGCACGATCATCCCCTCGCCCCACGAGGTGCTGACCGCGGCCGACGCCTTCTTCTTCGGCGAGCGCGTCGCCGGCCTGTCGGGCGTCGTGTACTTCAAGGGCGCCGGCTGGAGCCACCTCGCCACCAGCCTCGGCCGCTGCGGGCAGGCGTGGGTCGTGGCCGTGGTCGTCGGGGTGGTCCTCGGTCTGGGCCTGGGGCTGTCCAGGTGGGTGGCCGACCTGCTCGACCCGTTCACCAACGCCCTCAGGGCCGTCCCGCTGTTCGCCTGGCTCCCGCTCGCCGCCGTCTGGTTCGGCGTGAACCCGACCTCGGGCAAGATCCTCATCTTCATCGGGGCGCTCTGGCCCGTGCTCGTGGCCACCACCGACAGCGTGGCCCGGGTGCCCGCGGCCCAGATCGAGGCGGCGCGGATGCTGGGGACGCCGCGATCGCGCCTGTGGCGGCGGGTGTACCTGCCGAGCGCCCTCCCCGAGATCGTCACCGGCCTCCGCCTGTCGCTCACCCTGGCCTGGACGTGCGTCATCATCGGCGAGCTGGGCGGCACCACAGACGGGGTGGGAGCCATGATGAACGCCGCTCGCGAGGCCGGCCGCACCGAGCAGATCATCGTGGGCATCCTCGTCTTCGCCGTGATCGGCTTCGCCGCCGACCGGTTGCTGCGGCTGCTGTCACGGCGCTTCGTCAGCTGGAGCGACACGTGACCGAAGCGCTCGGCCGGCTGGTGGCCAAGGGGGTCTGCAAGTCGTTCGGGTCGCTGCCGGTCCTCGACGGGATCGACCTCGACGTCTCGGCCGGGCGCACGCTGGCGCTCCTGGGGCCCAGCGGGTGCGGCAAGTCGACCCTCCTGCGGGTGATGGCCGGGTTCGAGTCGTTCGACGCCGGCACCGTCACCGTCGACGGCGAGCCGGTGACCGGTCCTTCGCCCACCCGGGGGATGGTGGCGCAGGCCGGCACCCTGTTCCCCTGGCTGACCGTCCGCCAGAACGTGGGGTTCGGCCCCCGCGACCGGGGCGACCGCCAGGCGGCCGAGACCGTCACCGAGCTCCTCGCCGCGACGGGCCTGAGCGACTTCGCCGACGCCCTGCCCCGCCAGCTGTCCGGGGGCATGCGCCAACGGGCCGCCATCGCCCAGGTGCTCGCCAACCGGCCGCCCCTGCTGCTCCTCGACGAGCCCTTCGGCGCCCTCGACGCCCAGACCCGCCTCCGCATGCACGAATGGGTGCGCGGCCTGCTGGCCGAGCGGCCCACCACCACCGTCCTGGTCACCCACGACGTCGACGAGGCGCTGCTCCTGGGTGACCAGCTGGGCCTGCTCTCCGCCCGCCCGGCCAAGGTGGTGGCCCTGCGGGACGTGCCGTTCGGGTCCGATCGGGGCCGCCACACCCTGGCCGACCCGGCCTTCGTCAGCCTGAAGGCCGGCGTGCTCAACGAGGTGCTCGAGGCGTCCTGATGGCGGCTCCGGCGGGACGGTAGCGTCAGCCCCATGTGCGGAAGCTGCGTCACGAACGCCGACAGCCTCCTCCTCGGTGCGGTGGGTGCCGGCACCGCGGCCGTCGCCGTGGCCCGGCGGGCGAAGGACGTGGTCAGCGGCCGCACGACCTTAGAGCGCAGGTCAGCGGCCTACGCGGCCAACGCCGGGTTCCTGCGCTCGCTCGGCCACGACCCCGCCCTCGTCCTGGGGCGGCCTCCTGAGACACCGACGGCCGGTTCTCCTCGAGAGCCCGCCTCGCCGCAGGGAGCGCTGCTCGGCACGTGACCTCCGGGGCCGAGGTCGAGGACTCGAGGGAGGCGCCGAGCGGGGGCCCCTCGGCGGCTGCCTACCTGGCGACGCTGGTCGTCTACATCGGGCTGGGCTACGTCGTGAAGAGCGTCGTCCTGAACTGGATCGTCGGGCCCCTGTTCCTGCTGCTCGCCCTCTACCTGCTGCCCCGCCTCCTCGGGTCGTCGCGGTCGAAGAACCCCGGATGAGCTGGGCCGCCCACGAGTTCGAGAACTACTTCCTGCAGAAGCACGTGGGGCTGAAGGCGTCGTTCCTGGCCATCGCCCTGGGCACGTTCGGGCCCGACCTGTTCACAAAGGCGTTCGTCTACTCGTCGTCCGACCCTGCCCACTTCCACCGGGGCTGGCCGGGGGTCGGCTTCACCCACTCGTTCATCTTCGGGGTGCTGGGCGCCGGCCTGGTCCTCGGGCTCACCCGGAGCCGCAGCTGGGCGATGGGGATCCTCATCGGCCAGTGGGCCCACGTGCTCACCGACATCTGCGACTCGGCCGGCGTCATGCCCTTCTTCCCGTTCTCCACCGAGCCCGTGACCATCGGCATGTGGAAGCACGCAGCGTCCCTGGGGCGCTACGGCGACGCGACGGCCTACTACAGCAGCCTGGGCGGCGTCTGGGACCTGTTCTGGCTGCTGATGCTGGCCGCCTTCGCCTCGAGGACCCTCCGCCCCGAGTACTTCCGCAACGTCATCGTTCCCGCCGACCCTCGGGCGTGGGGGTGGCTGCACCGTCACCTGCGGCTGCCCGAGCGGGGGCTGCTGCTCCTCTACCAGGGCTTCTGCTTCTACGGCCTCGGCCGGATGGTCACCTGGTTCCTGCGGGCCCGGCTCGCCGACCGGGCCCCCTTCCAGCCCGTCTGGGGAGGCCCCCGGTACGTCCAGGGGAACGACCTCTCCGATGCCGGGCCGCTCGAGGTGGTGGTCCGCACCTCGATCGGGGGGCTCCTCTTCGCAGCTTTCCTGGTCCTGTGCTGGCGGGTCCTGCTCTGCCGCCTGTGGCAGCGGGGCGAGGACCCACCCTCCGTGCAGCGAGGCCGGGGCCTGGCCGCCGTGTTCCACTGACGCCCACACGAACACGACCGTAGGACGAACGGGGCTGGCGGCCCGGCCGTCGGAGCAGGTGTCATGTTCCTTCCAGCGCATGGAAACAGCTGCTCGAGAACGGCGGGACCGGTGGCACTGTGGAAACGGGAGGCTTCGCACCTGAGCGGCTGTTCCGGGACTCACGGCGCGTCGCCAGGGCCCTGTCCTGGACCTTCGTGGTGGTCGGGACCGGCGTCGATCCGGTGACCTCGCGCTTTTCAGGCGCGCGCTCTACCAACTGAGCTACCCGACCGAGAGCGGACCTGACGGGACTTGAACCCGCGACCTCCACCTTGACAGGGTGGCGAGCACTCCAACTGCTCCACAGGTCCTTGGTTGTCAACCGCACCCCCAACGGGATTCGAACCCGTGCTGCCGCCTTGAAAGGGCGGTGTCCTGGGCCGCTAGACGATGGGGGCGAGCCCCGCTGTGGGCGAAGGTTCACGGTAGCGCACGACCGGGCCCGCGGCCAGCGCCTAGCGCCTGCACGGGATCTCCACATGGCGCGCGGGACCGCTGCACACCAGGGCGGGCACACTGCGGGGGTGGCAACCGTCGTGGTGGTCGAGGACGAGGCGGCGATCGCCGACGCCGTGGCCGCCCGCCTGCGCAACGAGGGCCTCGAGGTCGAGGTGGCCGGTGACGGGCCGTCGGCGGTGGCGCTGGTCGAGCGGGTGCGGCCCGACCTGGTGATCCTCGACGTCATGCTCCCCGGCTTCGACGGGCTCGAGGTGTGCCGCCGCATCCAGCGGGACCGGCCGGTCTCGGTCCTCATGCTCACGGCCCGCGACGCCGAGCTGGACCTGGTGGTGGGCCTCGAGGTGGGTGCCGACGACTACCTGACCAAGCCGTTCAGCCCCCGGGAGCTGGTGGCCCGGGTGCGGGCGCTGCTGCGCCGGGCCGCCAGGGCGGCTGAGGCGGCGGCCAGCGGATCGGCGCCGGAGCAGGTGGGCGCGGTCGAGCTGGACCGCGCCGCCCGGCGGGTGCGCCGCGACGGCGAGGTGGTGCACCTCACCCCCACCGAGTTCGACCTGCTCGCCTGCCTGGCCGCCCGCCCGGGCACCGTGCTGACCCGGACGCAGCTGCTGACCGAGGTCTGGGGCTACCGGGACGGCAGCGGCATCCGGACCGTCGACAGTCACGTCCGGTCCCTGCGGCGCAAGCTGGGCGACGGCCTGGTCCGCACCGTGCACGGCGTCGGCTACTCGATCGAGGACGTGCCAGCGGCGGGGTGCGCCCCGTGAGCCGGTCGAACGAGCCGCCCGTCGCAGGGCTGCGGTGGACGCGGTGAGCCTGCGCCCCCTCGACCGGCTCCGCTCGATCAAGGTGAAGCTGGGCATCGTAGCTGGCCCAGGTCGACCGGCAGCGGCGGGCGGTCCTGGCCGACGTCAGCCACGAGCTGCGGACGCCGCTCGCCGCCCTCCAGGCCCGGCTGGAGAACCTGGTGGACGGCGTCGAGGCGCCGGACCCCGAGGTCCTGGCCACGATGCTGCGGGCCACCGAGCGCCTCGGCCGCCTGGTGACCCAGGTGCTCGACCTCTCGCGGCTCGAGGCCGGCACCGAGGTGGTGGAGCACGTCCCGTTCGCCCTCGGCGACGTCCTCGAAGGCGCGGCCGACGAGGCCCGCCTCCTCAGCCCGGGCACCCAGCTGATCCTCGAGGTCGAGCCCGGCTGCAAGGCCAACGGCGACCCGGAGCGAATCCACCAGGTGGTGGCCAACCTCCTGGAGAACGCCATCCGCCACAGCCCGCCCGGAGGCGTGGTGCGGCTGAAGGCAGGTCCGGCCGCACGGGCTGGCATGGTCGCCGTCGAGGTGGCCGACGAAGGCCCCGGGATCCCAGCGGCCGACGCCGAGCGGGTGTTCGAGCGCTTCCACCGCGGCATCGACGGCGGGAGCGGTCTCGGGCTGGCCATCGCCCGCTGGATCGTCGACCTCCACGGCGGCACCATCCGGGCCCTGCCGGGCCGGCCCTCGGGCTGTCTCGTCCGAGTCGAGCTCCCCACCCCCTGACCCCACCGTCGCGAAACCTGAGGAGACCACATGACCACCACCCCGTGGACGAGCGCGCCCGCGGTGCCGTTCGAGCCCCGGCGTCGCTCGACGTCGACCGCCCGGCCGATGCCGCCGTGATCGCCGCCTGCCTGGTGGCGGCGGTGGGTGCCGACCTCGCGCTGCGCTCCGGGGTGTTGGGCCTGGCGGCCGCGGCCGTACCTGCGGCGGTGTGCGCCAGCCTGGTCGCCACCCGCCGCTTCCCCAACCGCCAGGCCCGAGCGCTGCTGGCGCTGGCGCCGGTGGTGACCGCCTTCCTCGCCTTCGCGCCAGTGATGCCGTCGCGGTGCCGGCCATCGCCGCCGCGGCCGTGCTCGTCGGCACCGCCGCCGGCCTGGCCCGAGGCGGCACCCTGCTCGACCTGACGTTCCCCAGCCTGGCGGGCCGGCTGGCCCTCACCGCCACCCACGGGCTGCTCGGGCCCCTCTTCCTGCTGCGGCCGCTGGCGCCACGGGGAGCGCACCGGGCCCGGTGGTGGGCCGTCGCTCGAGGCGTGGCCATCGGGCTGCCGGTGGTGGCCGCCCTCACCGCCCTCTTGGCGTCGGCCGACGTGGTGTTCGCCTCGCTCCTCCACCTTCCCGATGCCGACAGCGTCGTCCTGCACGTCGTCCTGCTGTGCGTGGGGGGCGGTGCGGCTGCGGCGGTGCTGCGCCACGCGTCGGCCCGCACCCCCAGCCTGCCGCTGGGGGCGCCGCCGGCCCTTGGTCGTCTGGAGGCGCGGATGGTGCTGGGAGGCCTCTGCGGCGTCTACACCGCGTTCGCCGCCGCCCAGCTGGCGGTGGCCGGCGGCGCGGCCGACCGGATCCTCTCCGAGGAGGGACTGACCTACGCCGAGTACGCCCGGCGCGGCTTCTTCCAGCTGCTGGCCGCGGCCGCCCTCACCGCCGTCGTTCTGCTCTGCGTGCGGGCCTGCAGCCCCCGCGGCGACCGGCTGTCGACCGTGCTCGTGCTGGCCGCCCTGGCCCTGACGGAGGTGGTCGTGGTCCTGGCCGTGCACCGCCTCTCCCTCTACGAGAACGCCTACGGGCTCACGCTCCTCCGGCTGGCCGCGCTGGGCGCAGCCCTGTGGATCGGGCTGGTCTTCCTGCTCCTCGCCGTGGCGGCGGCGGGCGTCGGCGGCCACCGGTCGTGGCTGCCGGCGGCGGTCGGGGCGGCGGCGCTGGTCGGCCTGCTGACCTGGAACGTGGCCGACCCCGCCGCCCTGGTGGCCCGCCGCGACCTCGACCGGGGCAAGGTCGATGCGGCCTACCTCGCCAGCTTGGGCGACGACGCCGTCCCCGCCATCGTCGCCCGCCTCGACCGCCTCGCCCCGGAAACGCGGGCCGACGTGGTCGAGCGGCTCTGCGCCGCCACGGTCGCCCGCCGCGGCCTCCTCGAGTGGAACCGGGCCGCCGAACGAGCGGCCGCAGCCCGGCGGACCCTCGGCTGCTGAGCCCTCGACGACGGTGGTCGGCTAGAGGGCGGACCAGTCGGTGGCGCCGGGGCGGTCGCGGATCTCGATGGCGGCGGCGACCAGGACGTCGCGGATGGCGTCGGCGTCGGCCCACCGCTTCTCGGCGCGGGCGGCCAGGCGCAGGTCGAGGAGGGCCGTCACGAACGGGGCCACGATGTCGCGGCGGTCGACCATGCCCTCGGCCGCCAGCTGGCCCAAGCGGGTGAGCATGCCGCGCAGGGTGGCCCGGGCCCGGGTCCGCTCGTCGGACTGGGTGGGGTCGGCGGCCCAGGCGTCGAGTGCCGCCTCCAGGGCGAGCACCGCGGCCAGGGCCCCGTCGGCATCCCGGGCCGCAAGGGCGGTGGAAAAGGCGGCCTCGGCCACCGCTGCGTCCTGACTCAGCGAGGCCCGCCCGACTTCCTCGGCGACAGCCGGCGCGCGGCCCGCACGGCCGCCATCGCCGTCGCCGGCGAGGTCGCCACGGCCGGGCCCGACACTGGCCGCTGCCGGGGCCGCGCCTCGACCTTCGGCCGCCTCCCGGAGCTCGTCGAGGGCGACCGAGGCGCCGGCCGGAAGGGTCAGCACGTCGGCGCCGGCGACCCGCACCACCACGGCCCCCCTACCGGTCACCGCGGCCGTGTCCGCCTCGAGGTCGAGCAGCAGAGCGGTGTGCTCGTCGACGCCCACCACACAGGTCACAGCAGGCAGGTCGGCCTCCATCCGGTGCAGCCGGGATTCCCCCAGGTAGCAGAAGCGGGTGTCGTGGGTCCCCCCCTCAGCGTTGTCCCAGTGTGGGATGAGGGCGGTGCGCAGCCCCACCAGGCGGCCCAGCAGGTCGAGCCCGTCCAGCCACCGGGGCTCCTCGCCGACCTTGTAGATCTCATAGACCGGGACGGTGGCGACGCCGAGGGTGAGGGCGGCCGCCGAGGAGAAGGTCAGCACCCCGCCCCGTTCGACCACCCCTGCGAGCAGGTCGGGCACCGGGCTGGCGGCCCAGGTGCGCAGCGTGTAGGAGGGCGACCCCGGGCCGGCGTACGCCCAGCCGGCCTCGCGCAGCAACGCCAATGACCGCTCGTGGGCGACCGCATCGGCGGTGGCGGCCGTCGACCGGAAGGTGGCCACCTCCAGCTCGCGGCCCACCCGCTCGCGGAAGTGGCCGAGGGTGCGGGCGGTGAGGTCGTCGGCGTTGCCCTGGAACCCGTAGGGGCTGTCGAGCAGCACCGCCGGGACGTCCTTCGGCACCCGGGCCAGGGCCTTCTGGTGCACCGTCACCATCGACGGCGCCGTCTCCCCGGACCCCATGACGACGATCAACCCACGGCCGCTCACCACCCCAACCTGCCAGGCGCCACCGGGGGCTCGATGCGACCTCGTCGCTCCAGCCGCCCGGCCCGCTCAACCCCCAGCCCAGTCATGGATGAGGCGGGCGACGGGCTCGGGTTGCTGGGCGTGGAGGTCGTGGTCGCCGTCCATCCACATCACCATGGAGGTGGTGTGCTCGGCCAGGACGGCGTGGCAGCGCTCGACGTCGTCGTGGTTCTTCGTTCGAGCCCGCGAGCCCGGGCGCTGGGCGACCACCAGCAGGACCGCCGCCGACATCCTCGCCCACAGGGCCGGTGCATCCACCGACCACAGGCCGCGGAGCACATCGTGGTGGCGCTCCTTGGTGAGCCACGGTGCCACCGTCCCGTCGGCGCGCACCTCGAAGCAGGCCAGCTGGCCCTCGAGCGCCTCGGGTGGCCATCCGGCCCGCTCGGATCGCATCCGCAGCCTGAGCGCGGCCACCGGCCGGCCCGTCAGGGGCGGGGGCGCCAGCTCCTTCCAGCACCGCTCCCACTCGGCGTAACGCCGGCCCAGGTCGAGGAAGCCCCCGTCGACGCAGACCATGCGGTCGACCAGGTCGGGCCGGTCCGCGGCCACCTGCATCACCACCGTCCCGCCGTAGGACTGGCCGGCCAGGAGGCAGGGGCCGATCTCGAGCTGCTCGATCAGGGCAGCGAGGTCGGCGGCGACGGTGGGCAGGTCGTAGGGGCCCTCCGGCTTGGGTGACAGCCCGTGGCCCCGCAGGTCGCAGGCCACCACCCGGTGGCCGAGCCCGTGCAGGCGCGCGGCCACACCGTCCCAGAGGCGCAGGCAGGAGGCCAGACCGTGCACCAGCACGACTGGCGGCCCATGGCCCGGCAGGTCGACGTGGTGCAGTTCTTCGGTTTGGGCCACGACACCTGAGGCTAGGTTCCACCGGGTGCTCGGCTTCTGCACGGATTCGGGGGCGCAGCTGCCACCCGAGCTGATCGGCCGGTACGGGATCGGCGTCGTCCCGCTGACCGTCACCGTCGACGGTGTCGAGCACCGGGAGGGCATCGACATCGACGCCGACACCTTTTGGGACCGGTTCGGGCGGGCCAACCCCAGCGTGCAGACGGCGGCTCCGTCCCCCGGCCGGTTCCTCGAGGTGTGGGGCGACCTTGCGGCCCGCGGCGTCACGGAGATCGTCAGCATCCACACGGGGAGTGAGGTCAGCTCGACCTTCGACGCGGCCCGCATCGCCGCCGAGATGGCGCCCGTCCCGGCGCACCTGGTCGACACCCACACCGCCTCGTTCGCCGTCGGCTGTTGCACGTGGGAGGCCGCCGAGGCGGCCGAGGACGGCGCTTCGGTCGAGGAGGTGGTGAAGATCGCCGAAGCGGTGGCGGGGTCGGTCGGCAACGTCTTCGTGGTGGGAGCACTCGACCTCGTGCGGGCCGGCGGCCGCCTCAGATCCGACATCAAGGACGAGGGCGGCATCCCGGTGCTGTCTCTGGTCGGCGGGAAGGTCCAGCCCGTCGGCCGCGCCACGTCACTCGACGATGCCTGCGACCAGATGGCCGCCTACGTGCTCGGCCTGGGCGGCGGCCTGCGGGTCGGGGTATCGGTGGCCGACAGGGCGGCGGCGCCGCTGTGGGAGGCCCTCGAAGCCCGCCTGGTCGGCTCGCCCAAGGTGCGCGAGGTCGTCCGCTACCGCGTCGGCCCGTCGGTCGGCGCCCACAGCGGCCCCGGCACCGCCGGCGCCGTCGCCTACCCGACCATCTAGGGAGAGTCGCGCCCGAAGCCAGGGGCGCCGGGGGGGTGCGGGGGCGCCCCCCCGCATGCGGCCCGCAGGAGGCTCCGCCTCCGAGGAGCCTGAGCGCCGCCGGAGGCGGCTCGATCGAGCGGTGGGGGGTTCGGGGGGAGGGGCTTTGGCCCTCCCCCCGATCACAAAGCGCCGCTCAGTGCTTCGATGACTTCTTCCTGGAGGTAGCCGAGCCAGCTGTAGAGGGCGTACAGGTCGCGGTCGTGCTCGTCGTCGAAGTCGGCCTCGGTCGTCTCCTCGGTGAGGTCGAGGCGGGTCCCGAGGTAGAGCCGCAGGTCGTTCAGGGCCTGGCTCCAGGTCAGCAGCTCGTCCTCGGTCAGGGTGGTGGCGCCGGCCGTCTCGGCCAGCGTCCTCAGCTGGGCCCGCCGCCGGTCGTGGAGGTCGACGCTCATCAGCAGGCGCCACTCCTCTTCGCGCTCGGGGTCGTGGGGGTAGGCGGTCGGGAAGAGGCGCTGGAGCCATGGGTCCTGGGGCTCGGCGTCGACGACGGCCGAGAGCTGGGCCGGGAGCGACCCCAGGAGGCGGCGCTCGTCCTCGCTGAGCCGCACGACGAACGAGCCGTCGCGCTGGCGCTCGACCCGGCGGCGGAAGCGGATCACGAGTCCCCCCGGCCGGTTCCGTCCTTCTCCATGGTGGCCCACAGCCCGTGCTCGTGGAGGCGGAAGACGTCGACCTCGGCCTCTTCGCGAGTGCCGGACGACACCACGGCCCGGCCCTTCTCGTGGACATCGAGCATCAGCGCGGTCGCCTTGCGCTTGGAGTACCCGAACAGCTTCTGGAAGACGAAGGTGACGTACGACATGAGGTTGATCGGGTCGTTCCAGACGATCACGATCCACGGGACGTCGGCGAGCGTGACGTCCTCGACCTCGGGCCGCTCCAGCTCGACGGGGGCCGTCGGTGCCACGGCGAACATCCTCGCGCGAGGCGGACGGCAAGCGGCTTTGTCCGCTTGGTCCCCCCACCCCTAGTCTCACCGCCCAGCATGGCCGTGTCTGCCGCTGTCGCTCTCGCCCATCCGGGTCTCAAGGCACGGGTCGCCGGTTTCGTGGCCCTCACCAAGCCGCGCATCATCGAGCTGCTGCTGGTCACCACGCTGCCCACGATGATCGTGGCCCAGAAGGGGGTCCCGCCCCTGTGGCTGATGGTGGCCACCCTGGCCGGTGGCACGCTCGCCGCCGGCGGGGCCAACGCCATCAACATGTGGCACGACCGCGACATCGACGCCCTCATGAAGCGCACGGCGGCCCGGCCGCTCGTCACCGGCGTCGTCCAGCCCGTCGAGGCCCTCGTCTTCGCCGTCGGCCTCGAGGTGGCGGCCTTCTTGCTCCTCTGGCGCACCGTCAACCTGCTGTCGGCCGTCCTGGCGATCAGCGCCACCGCCTTCTACGTCTTCGTCTACACGCTGTGGCTGAAGCGGACCACGCCGCAGAACATCGTCATCGGGGGGGCGGCCGGGGCCGTGCCGGTCCTGGTCGGATGGTCAGCCGTCACGGGCACCCTCAGCTGGGCCCCGTTCGTGCTCTTCGCCGTGATCTTCGTGTGGACGCCGCCCCACTTCTGGGCGCTGGCCATCAAGTACCGCGAGGACTACGCCGCCGCCGACGTGCCGATGCTGCCAGTGGTGGCCGACGCCCGCGCCACCGGGCGCCAGATCGTCGCCTACACCGTCCTGCTGTGGGCGGCCAGCCTGCTGTTCACCCCCGTCGCCGGCATGGGCTGGATCTACACGGTCTCGGCGGCCGGCCTCGGCGCCGCCTTCCTCTTCTTCGCGCTGCGCCTCCTCCGCCACTCGACCGTCGGCAACGCCATGCGGTTGTTCGGCTGGTCGATCACCTACGTCACCCTGCTGTTCTCGGCCATGGCCCTCGACCAGCTGGTCCTGCGGTGAGGGACCCGCTGGCTACCGTGGCCCCGCCCTCCGTCCAGCTGCGCCGCCCGGCGCAGGACCGAGCACCGTCCCGAGCAGGAGCTCCGCCCCGCCGATGACCATGACCGAGGCCCGCCCCACCGAAGGCGGCACCAGCTCGACCCCGGAGGCCCCGCCGTCACCCGTCGGCCAGGCCGTCGTCGACAGCGCCGACCACAAGGTCCTCGGCCTGATCCTCATCGGCGCGTCGCTCCTGCTGTACCTGATCCTCCGGGCCGCCGGCTCCGCCCTCGGGGCCGAGCTGCTCAGCGCCGGCTCACAGGTCGTGGGCGGCAACAGCCGCCGCTTCTACTCGCTCTACGAGACCGGGATCATCCTGCTGTGGGTGGCGCCGGTGTGGATCGGCCTGGCCACCTACCTCCTGCCGCTCCAGATCGGGGCGTCGCGCCTGGCCTTCCCCCGCGTGCAGGCCCTGGCCGTGTGGACCCACCTCGCCGGCGCCGGGCTGTTCCTGGCCGGCCACCTGATCGACCCGCCGCCGGGCATCGGCCTCACCGGCCGCGAGCCCCTCCAGGCCCCTCTGGGCGGGATCAACGACGGCACCAACCTCATCCTGGCCAGCTTCCTGCTGCTGGGCCTGGCCACCCTGCTCTCCGCCGGCAACCTGCTCACCACGGCGCTGATCATGCGGGCCGACGGCATGAGCCTGGGCCGCATGCCCCTGTTCAGCTGGGGCGTGGTCGCCGCCGCCGCCGGGTCGCTGCTGGCCACCCCGGTCTTCCTGGCCTGTGCGCTCGTGCTCTACCTCGACCTGCACTTCGGCGGCACCAACCTCTTCGCCGACAGCCGCGGCGCCGACCTCGTCTGGCAGAAGGGCCTGTGGCTCTACGGCCGCCCCGAGGCGCTGCTGCTGCTGGTGCCGGCGCTCGGCGCGGCCTGCGACATCGTGGCCACGGCCGTCCGCAAGCCTCTGGCCGCCCCGCCGCCACCGGTCCCGCAGGGACTCAAGGCCAAGCTGCCCCCGCTTCCCGGCCTGGTCACCCCGCTGGCCGGCCACGTGCTGGCCGCCGGGGCGCTGTTCGCCGCCGTCACGTTCGCCCTCCTCGCCTGGGTGCAGGACCGCCAGACCATCGACGCCGTCATCCTCCCCACCGCCACGGTCCCCACCGCCCTCTTCGCCGTCGCGGCCGGGGTGCTCGTCCTGCTGTGGCTGGCCACGCTGCGGGAGGGCTCGGTCCGGCCGACGCTGGCGTTGAGCTTCGTTGCCGCCGCCATCGTCGTGGGCGCCGCCGCCGCCTTGAACGCGCTGATCGCCGGGCTGACCGGCGTCGAGGGCACCGAGCTCGGGCAGGGGATGGTCGAGCTGATCACCATCGGTGTGCCCACCCTCCTCGCCTTTGGCGCCCTGCACCACTGGGCCAAGAAGCTGTTCGGCGTCGGGCTGTCGGGTCCCGCCGGGGGGCTGGCCCTGCTGGCCTCGCTCGGGGGCACCCTGGCCATCGGGATCGGGCAGTCGATCGCCGGCTACGGCGGCGCCGAGGTCCACGCCAAGGAGGCCCAGGGCGACGCCCGGGTCGGCTTCGCCATCGCCGAGGTCGGCCACGTGCTGCTGCTCCTCGCCGGGCTCGTGATCGCCCTCGACGTGGCCAGGGCCATGGCTGCCCGCCGTCGCAACCGGGCTGCGCCTGCCGACATCACCGACGGGGTCACGCTGGAGTGGGCCGCCCCCAGCCCGCCCCCGCCCGAGAACTTCACCGAGCTGCCCGACGTCCGGTCCGAGGCTCCCCTGGCCGACCTGTCCGGCGCCGAGAGCACCACCACGACATCCGCCGGGAAGAAGGGATGACCGTGGCTGCACCCCTTGCCCTGCCCCCCGCCGCCCAGGTGCTCGAGC
The DNA here is from genome assembly GCA_030448245.1 of Acidimicrobiales bacterium. Taxonomy (GTDB): domain Bacteria; phylum Actinomycetota; class Acidimicrobiia; order Acidimicrobiales; family JAUJNH01; genus JAUJNH01. Next base: position 48,510 of record JAUJNH010000009.1, on the reverse strand, counting down.
GCACCAGGTCCCGCAACGCCGTCGTGGTGGCGACGGCCCTCTACGGCCTCGCCGCGCTGGTCCTCACGGCTGCCCTGATCGGCACCTACACCGCCTTCCGGTCCGGGGTGTCACCGTGGCCGCCCGCGGGGGTGCGGAAGGAGAACTACTTCGGCACGCTGCTCCTGGCCGCCGCCGCGATGCTGATGGTGACCGCCGAGTGGATCGTGTGGTCGGTGGTCCACGCCGTCCGCCGCCAGACGGCCCAGGCCGCGGGCTTGGCGGCCTTCCTGCTGCTGGCCATGCTGAACGGGCTGCTCTTCACCGTCGACGAGGCCGGCTTCGGAGCCGCCACCCACCCCTACGGCACGATCTTCTACGCCTTCATGCTGGTGGCGGCGCTGACCCAGCTGGCCGGCCTCGCCGCACTGGTGGTCGCCCTGGCCCGCACGGCAGGACGGCAGATCTCCCCGACCGAGCCACAGCTCGCCCGGGCCCTCTCCATCGTCCTCCACATCGCCGCCCTCACCTGGGTCATGGTGTGGGGCGCCCTCTACGCTGGCTCGCGGTGAAGCAGCCGTGCTGAGCGCAGTCGCCAAGGCGTATCTCGTCATCGCTGCCGTGGTCAGCGGCTTCGCCCTGGCCTACCTCAACCCCCTCAGCGTCGTGCGGGGCGGGGGCGGCGACCACTTCGGCGGGACCCTGCTGGTCACCACCATCATCGGCGCCCTCGCCTTTGCCGTGGCCACCAGCCTGCGCCCGGTGGCCGACACCGACCTTGAACCGCCCACGCCTCCCGATGCGCCTCCGCCGTCGATGCGGCCCGTCGATCCCGGGCCGACCACCGGCGCCTCGGCGTTCCCCCTCCTCGCCGCCGTCGGTTTGGCCCTGGTGGGCGTGGCCGCGGCCACCGGTGCGCCGGCGTTCTACCTGGGCGTCGCCCTGCTGGCCGTTGCGGCCGGCGGCTGGCTCAGCCAGGCCTTCGTCGAGCACCCGCTCGTCACCCGACGACTGGCCGACCGTGTCAGCCGGCGCACCACCAGCCCGTTCACCTACCCGGTGCTGGCAGTGCTCCTCGGAGCCGTCGTGGCCATCTCGATCAGCCGGCTGTACCTGACGATCACCGAGCAGGCCGCCATCGTCGTCTCGGCCCTGGTGGCCACCGTGCTGTTCCTGGGGTGCCTCGTCCTGGCCAGCGGCCGCAACGTCAGCCGCCGGCTCACCGGAGGGCTCGCCGGGCTCGCCCTGGTGTCGGTCGTGGGGGTCGGCGCCGCCTCGGCTGCCCGGGGTGAGCGGGTCATCGAGCACCACGGCGAGACGGCCATCACCGAGGTCGAGCTGCGGGCCGAGGGCATCCAGTACGACAAGAGCGAGGTCACCCTCCACGAGGGCATCGTCCGGTTCACCTTCGAGAACGACGATCCGGCCGGCACCTACCACAACGTCGGCTTCTACTCCGAGCGGGAAGCTGGCCGCCCCTTCATCGCCATCCTCCCGCTCGACGGCGGCGGCAACCGGCGCAGCACGCTGATCGACCCGAAGGTCGTGGGGATGGCCCCCGGAGGCGAGTACTGGTTCCGCTGCGACTTCCACCCGGGGATGGTGGGCACGGTCGTGGTCAAGACCGGTCCGCCGGCCGACACCGAACACGGCGCCGCCTCCGGCGAGCAGGAAGTGAAGCACCCCTGATGAAGCGCACCTCGTCCGGCCGGCGGCTCCTCGGGGTCGGCCTCGCCTGCCTCGTGCTCCTCGCCGCCGGCTGCGCCGCCGACACCCCCCAGAACGCCCTCAACCCGCAGGGCCCCTTCTCCCGCTCGGTCCACGACCTGATCAAGCCGGTGTTCCTGATCGCCGCCGTGGTGTTCGTGTTCGTCGAAGGGCTCATCGTCTACGCCGTCTTCCGGTTCCGGCGCCGCAGCGAGGAGGACCGGCCGGAGCAGATCCACGGCAGCACCAAGTTCGAGCTGACGTGGACCGTCGTGCCGGCGCTGATCCTGGTCGTGGTGGGCGTGCTCACCGTCAGCAGGATCTTCTACCTCGACCGCCAGTTCGAGGACGCCATGCAGGTCGAGGTCATCGGCCACCAGTGGTGGTGGGAGTACAACTACAAAGACGCCGACGGCAAGACGGTGGTGGCCACCGCCAACGAGCTGCACATCCCGGTGGGCCGGAAGGTCCAGCTGAACCTCACCTCCGCCGACGTGATCCACAACTACTGGCCGCCGAAGCTGGCCGGAAAGATCTACGCCATCCCGGGCCGCGTGAACCACATGACCATCCAGGCCGACAAGCCCGACTTCTACTACGGCCAGTGCACCGAGTACTGCGGGATCTCCCATGCCAACATGCGGCTGCGGGTGGTGGCCGAGGAGCCCGCCCAGTTCGCCCGCTGGATGGCCGGCCACTCGATCGAGCGGAGCGCCTCGACCTATCCCATCGTCGGCGACGACGCGGCCACGGCCACCGAGGAGGCCAAGGGCTACACCCTGTTCCTCCAGAAGGGCTGCTCGGGCTGCCATGCGGTGAACGGTGTCTCCGCCGGAGCCACCGGGCCGAACCTCACCTACTTCAACTCGCGCGCCACCTTCGCCGGTGCCATCTTCGAGAGCAACGACGACAACCTGCGAGCGTGGCTGCGTGACCCGCCCGCCGAGAAGCCGGGCTCGCTCATGCCCAAGCTCGGCCTGACCGAGTCCGAGATCGGCTCGTTGATCGCCTACCTGCGTACGCTTGGTGACCCCGCCCTCCGGGGTGTCCCCATCCCCTCCGGCGTCGCCGCCGGCCCGCCCCAGCCGTAGACGAGGAAGCTTCGCCCCCATGACCTCCGTCCTCGAACCGCCGGCCGTCCTGCCCGACGACCCCCGGCCCATCGCCTCCGGCGCCCTGAAGCGGCCCGCCACGACCGAGGGCTTCTGGTCGTGGATCACCTCGATCGACCACAAGCGGGTCGGGATCATGTACGGCGTCACGGCCATGACGTTCTTCGTCATCGGCGGGTTCGAGGCCCTGCTCATCCGCCTGCAGCTGGCTTCGCCGAACGGCCGGATCCTCGACGCCAACGCGTACAACGAGGTGTTCACCATGCACGGCACCACGATGGTGTTCCTGGTGGTGATGCCCCTCGGGGCCGCCTTCATGAACTACCTGATCCCGCTGCAGGTGGGCGCTCGCGACGTCGCCTTCCCCCGCCTGAACGCGCTGTCGTACTGGTTGTTCCTGTTCGGCGGCCTGTTCCTCTACTCGTCGGTGTTCCTGGGCGGCATGCCCAACGGCGGGTGGTTCGGCTACGCCCCCAACACCTCGATCGTGTTCTCGCCCGGCCACAACATCGACTTCTGGATCGGCGGTCTGCTGATCACCGGCATCGCATCCACCGTCGGTGCGGTCAACCTGATCACCACCTGCCTCAACATGCGCGCCCCCGGCATGGGCCTGTTCCGCATGCCGATCTTCACCTGGATGGGCCTGATCACCCAGTTCCTGCTGCTGTTCGCCCTGCCGATCATCACCATCGCCCTGTTCCTGCTGATGTTCGACCGCAACTTCGGGGCCAACTTCTTCAACCCGGCGAACGGCGGCGACCCGGTGCTGTGGCAGCACCTGTTCTGGCTGTTCGGCCACCCCGAGGTGTACATCATGATCATGCCGGCCTTTGGCATCGTGTCGGAGGTCATCCCCGTCTTCAGCCGCAAGCCGCTGTTCGGCTACAAGGTGATGGTCTTCTCCGGCATCGCCATCGGCTTCATGGGCTGGGGGTGTGGGTCCACCACATGTTCGCCGTCGGGCTGGGGCCGGTGTCGATCACCGCGTTCTCGATCTCCACCATGTTCATCGCCGTGCCGACGGGCGTGAAGATCTTCAACTGGATCGGCACGATGTGGAAGGGATCGCTCAGCTTCACCACGGCGATGCTGTTCTCGGTCGGGCTGATCTCCATGTTCACCATCGGCGGCCTCTCGGGCGTCACCCACTCGGTGTCGCCCCACGACCGCCAGCAGACCGACACCTACTACATCGTCGCCCACTTCCACTACGTGCTGTTCGGCGGGGCCATCTTCGGCATCTTCGCCGGCATCTACTTCTGGTACCCGAAGATCTTCGGCCAGATCCTCGACGAGCGGCTGGGGAAGGTGCACTTCTGGCTGTTCCTCATCGGCTTCAACCTCACCTTCGCCCCCCACCACATCCTCGGCCTGCAGGGCATGTCGAGGCGGATCTACACCTACCCGGAGGGGACGGGCTGGGACTTCTGGAACATGGTGTCGACCGTCGGGTCGTTCGTCATCGCCCTCGGGCTCGTGGTGTTCTTCGTCAACGTGCGCCGCACCGACAAGCGGCACAAGCGCGACCACCTGACCGTCGAGGCCGACCCGTGGGACGCCCGCAGCCTCGAGTGGTCGACCCCGTCGCCGGTGCCGGCCTACAACTTCATCGAGTCGCCCCAGGTCCACGCGGTCGACGACTGGTGGCACCGCAAGTACACCGAGGACGAGGACGGCCGCATGCAGCGCCTCGACGACTACGACAAGGTCAAGGCGTCGGCCGAGGAGCGGCTCAAGCCCGGCCAGAGCGTGCACCTGCCGTCGCCCAGCTACTACCCGATCATCGGCGCAGCGGCAATCTTCCTGGCCATGTACGGCGTGGTGTACGGACGGTCGGCGGGCGCCAACTACGCCATCACGGCCCTCGGCGTGCTGATCCTGGTGTGCACCATCATCGCCTGGGCGCTCGAGCCGTCTACCGAGCCCGAAGACGCGCTGGTCGACCCCGACGCCGACCGGCTGCTGGGCCTGGCCCCCGGCGGGTCCGGGCAGGCGGCGCTGGGCAGCGGCGAGGGCGGCGAGGACCAGCCGGCGCTCACCACCGGCGCCTCCGGCGACCGAGGTTCCAGCTGATGGCCGCCGTCGCCGTCGAGCACGGAGCGGACGAGGCCGAGCACAACGCCGAGGCGTCCGGGCACGCACACCCGCCCACCAACACCGGAATCTCCAACGACAAGGTGGCCATGTGGGCCTTCCTGGGCTCGGAGTGCCTGCTGTTCGGGGCGCTGATCTCCACCTTCTTCCTGTACCGCAGCCGGGCCCCCCTCGGCACCGTCAAGCCCCACGACGTGTACGACATCCCGTTCACCTCGGTCAGCTCGTTCATCCTGCTGATGAGCTCGCTCACCATGGTGCTGGCCCTTTCGGCGTTCAACCGGGCCGACTCCCGCCGGGCCATGGTGTGGCTGTCGGCCACCGCGCTGCTGGGGGCCACCTTCCTCGGCGGCCAGATCTACGAGTTCACCGTCTTCATCCGTGAGGGGATGACGATGAAGACGAACCCGGCCAGCTCCTCGTTCTACGTGCTCACCGGGTTCCACGGCACCCACGTCGGCATCGGCGTGCTCATCCTCCTGGCCCTCGTCATCCTGATCGCCAAGGGCCGGCTCACCCCGGAGCGGGCCGAGACCGTCGAGATCGCCGGTCTGTACTGGCACTTCGTCGACGTGGTCTGGGTCGTCGTGTTCACCGTCGTGTACCTCCTCCCGCTCTGATGACCACCGTCGAGCAAGCCCACGACGACCACCCCGCCGAGCCCGCGCACGACGACCACGCCCACGACGACCACCCCACCGAGAAGAAGTACTGGATCATCGCCCTGATCCTGGCCGTCATCACCGCGGTCGAGGTGGCCCTCTCCTACATCGACCTCGGCGACGCCGTGGCCCCGCTGCTGCTGATCGGCATGGTGATGAAGTTCTTCATCGTGGCGTCGTACTTCATGCACCTCAAGTTCGACTCGCGCGTCACCCGCCGCCTGTTCATCTCGGGGCTGGCGCTGGCGGTGACCTGCTACCTCGCCATGTTCATGATGTTCCGCCAGTTCGGACCCCGAGAGGACCGCCAGGACATCAACCTGATCGAGACCGGGGTGCCCCAGCGGTGACTCCGGAGGTTGGCATCCCGGGGTTCTCGCCACATGCCGACGTCCTGCTCGTCCTCCTGACCGCCGGCGTGGGCTACTGGTGGGCCACCACCCGCATCGCCCCCGCCAGCCGGCGGCAGCGACGGTGGTTCCTCAGCGGCCTGCTGCTGGTGTGGGGCGCCTCGAGCTGGCCCCTGCACGAGATCGGCGAGGACCAGCTGTACGCGGTCCACATGGTGCAGCACGTCGTCTTCACGTTCGTCGCCCCGCCGCTGCTCCTGCTCGGCACCCCGACCCGGCTGATCAGCTGGCTGCTGCGCCCGCCGGCCGTGCGGGCGGTGGTCAGCACCTGCGCCCGCCCGCTGGTGGCCCTCGTCGGCTTCAACCTCATCGTCGGGCTGTCGCACGTGCGCACCGTGGTGGACGGCGCCACCACGTCGGCGCCGCTCCACTTCGGCGTCCACCTGGTCCTGTTCGCCAGCGCCCTGTGCCTGTGGAGCCCCGTCCTGAACCGGGCCCCCGAGCTGCCGCGGATGCGCTCGACCGGGAAGATGCTGTACCTGATGGCCAACGGCTTCCTGCCCGTCCCCATCGTCGCCGCCCTGGCCCTGGCCGGCACGCCCATCTACCACCACTACGCCACCGCGCCCCGCCTGTGGGGCCTGTCGGCCCTCGACGACCAGCAGCTGGCCGCCGGCGCCATGTGGATGCTCGAGAGCTTCTGGACCATCGGCGCCGTGATGATCGTGTTCTTCGACTGGTGGCGAAACGAGCAGCGCAACCCAGCCACCGCCAGCCTGCCCGAGCACATCAGGAGACGGGGGGAGGGGCCAAAGCCCCCTCCGCGCCGGCAGGGGGAGGGGCCAAAGCCCCCTCCCCCCGGCTCCCTCCCGGACGCCGCCCCTGTTGGCGCTGGGCTGTCGGGCGGGCAGAGCCCGCCCTCGGGCGGCCTCGCTGCGCGCCCCGCCGAACAGCTCTAGCGATGACGACCCGGGGCGTGCTGGTGCCGCGCCGCCGCTCCTGGGTCGTCGTCGCCCTCTGCCTCGTCCTGGTGGTGGTTGGGTGTCGGGCGGGGGAGCAGCGGGCTGAGGTGGGGCGGGTGGCGCCGGCGCTCGAGGGGGCGGGGATCGTGGAGGGGGAGCGGGTCGACCTGGCTTCGTTCCGGGGGCGGGTCGTCCTGGTCAACTTCTGGGGGTCGTGGTGTGACCCGTGTCGTCGCGAGCTTCCGCGCCTCGTCGAGGCCGAGCGGGCCGGCACGGCGGTCGTCGGGGTGGCCGTCGAGGACAGCCGGCGGCGGGCGCGGGAGATGCTCGCCGGGTACGGAGCCACCTGGCCCAGCGCCGACGACCCGGACCGGGCCATCTCCCGCCGGTGGGGCGTGGGCGGCGGCTTCCCGGTGACGTTCGCCGTCGACGGGGCCGGCGTGATCCGGGGCCGCCACTTCGGCGAGATGTCGACCGCCGACCTGGAGGCCCTTCTCGCCAGCACCCGCGGCTGACGGCCCAGCCGGCGGTCCTGCTCGCCCTGGATCCCGCACGTCGCGGGCTGCCGCTCCTGTCGGGCCGTGTCGTGCTGGCCCCTGCGCGTCTCCTTCTCCTCGCCGTCCGCCGACGAGGTCGCAGACGCGCCGCCCGTCGGTTCTCCGTCGACCGGTGACGCTGGGGCCGAGGCGCTTCAACCGTGGAGGCCGGCGTCGTGCGGGTGGCCGGCCTCGTCGGTCTCGACCATGACCGAGTGGCCCCAGAACAGGTCTCCGTCGTCGAACCACCACTCGGCCCTGAGCGATTCGTGGACGTCGACGCTGGTCAAGCGCAGACGGCTGGCGAACGTGGCGGCGTCGATCGGGTCTCCCTCGTTCCACCCGTCCCCGTTGTGGCTCTCGAGGAGGCTGGCCGCCGCGTACAGCTTGAGGTCGTGGATACGGGGCTGGACGAGAGCCAGGCGCTCGAGCACCGCGTCGATGAGGTGCTGCGGCTCGGCGAGGCGCGTGGGGATCTCCGACGGGACCCAGTCGGTGAAGGGACTGATGCTGAGATCGACCACCTCGCCCTGCAGCCCCATCCGTCCCCGGTACCACTGAACGTCGTCGTCCCAGAGCAGTCGGCCGAAGGCCGCGTGCTCCAGGAGCGGCGGATCCACGTCGAGCACGGTAACGGCAGGCGACGGGCTACGACGGGGTCGCCGAAGGCGGGGCGCTACTCCCAGCGGAACGTGGCGGCGGCGGCCACCGGGGCGGCGACGGCCCAGGCCAGGAGGACGACCCAGGCCCGGCCGGGGACGGCGAGCCCGTCACCGAGCGAGGCTCGCAAGGCATCGGACAGGGCTGCCGCTGGCAGCACCTTCGCCAGCGTCCGCAGGACCCCGGGCAGGGAGGCCAGCGGCACCAGCATCCCGCCGAGCAGGAGCAGGACCAGGTAGAGGCCGTTGGCCAGGGCCAGCGTCAGCTCCGGCTTCAGGGCGCCTGCCATCAGCAGCCCGAGACCCGAAAAGGCGACGGTGCCCAGCAGCACGGCGGCCAGGGCCGAGGCCATGGCCCCCGAGGGCCGCCAGCCCAGCCCCGCAGCCACCGGAACCAGGACCGCCACCTGGACCAGCTCCACCACGAGGACGGCCACGATCTTGGCGGCCAGCAGTCCCGGGCGGCTGAGGGGGGTCGTCCCCAGCCGCTTCAGCACCCCGTAGCCGCGCTGGAAGCCCGTGGCGATGGCCAGGCTGACCAGGCCGGTGCTCATGACGGCCAGGGCGAGGATGCCCGGGGCCAGGAAGTCCACGGGATGCTCGGTGCCGTCCGGCGCCGGCAGCACGTCGACGGTGGCGAAGAAGGTCAGCAGCAGGACGGGGATGCCCAGGGCCAGGAGCAGTGACTCACCGTTGCGCAGGGTCATCCAGACCTCGGCCCGGGCCTGGGCGGCAAAGGCGCGCATCAGCCCACCCCTCGCCGCCGGCGGCGAGACGACCGCTCACCCTCGGCCGCCGAGGGCCGGGCGGTGAGCCGCAGGAACACGTCCTCGAGGCGCTGCCGGCCGGCGCGGATGTCGGCCACCGCCACATCCTGCTCGGCCAGGCGCGCCGTGAGCCGCGCCAGGTTCGAAGGCGTCGCCGCGAGGGACACGACGTACTCGCCGGGGCGGTCCTCGGCCACCGCGCCGCCAACGGCGGCGGCGAGCGCGGCGGCGTCGAGTCCCGGTGGGCCCCCGAAGCGGATCTCGTCGCCCCCGCCGGACCGCATCAGGTCGTCGGGGGTGCCCGCGGCCACCACCCGGCCGCCGTCGACGATGACCACGGCGTCGGCCAGCTTCTCGGCCTCCTCGATGTCGTGGGTGGTGAGGAGGATGGTCACCCCGTCGCTGCGCAAGCCCCGGATCACCGCACCGAGGACCCGCCGGGCTGCGGGGTCCATGCCGGCCGAGGGCTCGTCGAGGAACGCCACCTCGGGTCGCCCGACCAGGGCGAGAGCGAGGGACAGGCGCTGCTGCTCGCCCCCCGACAGCCGCCGCCACGGGGTGCGGGCCACGGCCTGCAGGTCGAGACGGTCGAGGAGATCGTCGGGCGCCACGGGGTGGGGGTAGTACGAGGCGAACAGGCGGAGCACGGCCCCCGCCGGCATCGTCGGGTACACCCCGCCCTGCTGCAGCATCACCCCGATCCGGGGGACGACCGCGGCCCGGTCGGCAACCGGGTCGAGGCCGAGGACGCGCACGGTCCCGCTGCTCGGCCGCCGGTAGCCCTCGAGCGTCTCGACGGTCGTGGTCTTGCCTGCACCGTTGGGGCCGAGCAGCGCCAGCACCGTGCCCGGCTCCACCGCGAACGAGATCCCGTCCACCGCCACTCGCGGCCCGTAGCGCACCACCAGGTCGTCGACCGAGAGCGCAGCCACCCCGCCGAACCTACCGACTGCCCCAGCCCCACCGGATGCCGACTTCTGGCCCGTCGAGGGACGGCGACCCGGGCCCTCCGGCGGACCGGTGGCGCCCGCCGACCCGGAACCCGCTTCGGTCCCACCCTCAGGCTGGCCTACCCTCCGGGCCGTGCTCGACGTGCGCCGGCTCCGCGCTGATCCCGACGGCGTCGCCGCCGCTCTGGCCCGGCGGGGCCTCGACAGGTCCGAGGTGGCCAAGCTGGTCGAGCTCGACGCCGCGGCTCGCGCCGCCGCCCAGGAGCGAGACGAGGCCCGGGCCGACGTGAAGCGCCTCTCGAAGGAGGTGGGGGCGGCCCGCAAGGCGGGGGACCCGGCCGCCGACCGCCTGCAGGGTGAGAGCCGCGCCCGGGGCGAGCAGGCCGGCCAGGCCGAGGCGAGGGCCACCGCCCTCGACGAAGAGCTGCGGCGGCTGCTGCTGGTGACGCCCAACACCCCGGATGCCGCGGCCCCCGACGGCGCCGGGCCCGAGGACAACCGGGTGGTGCGCACGTGGACGCCGACGGGCGTGCCCTTCAACGAGGCCGCGTACCAGGCGTGCCAGCGGGTGCCCCACTGGGAGGTGGCCGCCCAGCACGGGCTGCTCGACCTGGAGCGCGGCGCCAAGCTCTCCGGCTCGATGTTCCCGCTGTGGCGGGGCGCAGGAGCCAGGCTGCTGCGGGGGCTGACCTCGTGGGCGCTCGACCGCCACACCACCGATCCCGGGCCGGGGCCCGTGTGGGAGGAGGTGCGGCCGCCGACCCTGGTCAAGACGGCGACCATGGTGGCCACCGGCCACCTGCCCAAGTTCGAGGACGACATGTACCACCTCGAGCGCGACGACCTGTGGGCGATCCCCACCGCTGAGGTGCCGCTGACCTCGCTGGCCCGCGACGAGCTGCTGGACGCAGCGGACCTGCCCCTCAAGCTGTGCGCCTACACCCCCTGCTTCCGGCGCGAGGCCGGCTCGGCCGGCCGGGACACCAGGGGCCTGCTGCGCAGCCACGAGTTCGACAAGGTCGAGCTGATGGCCGTGGCCACCGCCGAGCAGGCGCTCGGCCTGCAGGCCGAGATCCTGGCCCGGGCCGAGGGCCTGCTGCGCGAGCTCGGGCTGGCCCACCGCATCCTCGACCTGTGCGCCGGCGACCTCGCGTTCTCGTCGATGCGGACGTTCGACATCGAGGTGTGGAGCCCCGGCGTGGGCGCCTGGCTCGAGGTGTCCTCGGTGTCGTGGTACGGCGACTACCAGGCCCGGCGGGCCGGCATCCGCCACCGGGTCGAGGGCGGTGGCACGGCCGTCGCCCACACCGTCAACGGCTCGGCCCTGGCCTGGCCGCGAGTGGTGGCCGCGCTGCTCGAGGCCCACCGCCAGGAGGACGGCAGCGTGCGGGTGCCGCCCCCGGTGCGGCCCTGGGTCGGTGGCCTCAGTCGGCTGGGATGAGGGCGGCGCAGGCCCGACAGACCCCCGGCAGGGCGAAGTGGCGCCCGTTCACCACGAAGCCGTAGCCGACCGCCAGCTGCTCCCGCAGCGGTGCCACCACCGCCTCGGGCACCTCGACCACCGCGCCGCAGCGTTCGCACACCAGGTGGTGGTGCCGGTCGTCGCTCAGGTGGTAGACGGCCCGGCCGTGGCCCAGGTGGACGTGCTCGACGACGCCCGCCTGCTCCAGGGCCTCCAGGGTGCGGTAGACCGTGGAGCGGTGCACCGCAGGGATCGAGCGGTGGACGGTCTCCACCAGGTCGTCGGCGGTGACGTGGTGGCCGTCGGCGTCGACCAGCGCCGTCACCAGGGCCCGCCGGGCGGCGGTGATCCTGGTGCCGTCGCTCCGCAGCTGCTGCAGGATCACCGAGGTCCGGTCCACGCCCCGAGGCTTCCACACGGCCGCCCCACCGGTGGCAGCCTTGGCCCCGTGCGACGGGCCGGCTCGCTGGTGCTGGCCGTCTGCCTCCTCGTGGCCGCCTCGGCCGCCGGCGGGTGCTCGAAGCGATCCTCGTCGGAGCGCTCCGACCCGGCGGGCGTCGGCGGCTCGCCGATCACCCCCGGCGCCGCAGCCAGCCGTTGCGCTCGGATCGGGTCCTCCAGGTGGTCGCCACCACGTCGGTGGTGGCCGACTGGCTCCGCGTGGTGGGCAGCACCAACGTCCGCACCCAGGTGATCGTCAAAGCGGGGCTCGACCCGGTGTCCTACCTGGCCACGCCCCTCGACGTGGTGGCGCTGCAGCGGGCCGATCTGGTCGTCGCCGTCGGCCACGGCCTCGAGCCCTGGCTGGGACCGGCCCGGCAGGAGGCGGGAACGGCGGCGCCGCTGGTCGTGCTCGGCGAGGGCCTACCCCAGCGGACGACCCCGTCGGGCGCAGGCGACCCGTTCCTCTGGCTGGACCTCGACAACGCCAGGCAGATGGTGAAGGCGCTGACCGCCGCCCTGGTCGCCGCCGACCCGGTCGACGAGGCCGCCTTCAACGCCGCCCGGGACGCGTACTCGGCCGACCTGGGCAGGACCGACGAGGAGCTGCGGCGGGTGCTGGGCCCGGTGGCCGGTCGCGGCCTGGTCACGGCCAAGGAGACCTTCGGCTGGTTCGCGGCCCGCTACGGGCTCGATGTCGTCGGGTCGGTGGTGCCGTCGCTGGACGGCCTCGCCGACATACCCCCCCAGCACCTGGCCACCCTCCGCCAGGCCATCCAGGCCAAGCAGGTCCGGTCCGTCTTCGCCGAGCTGTCGGTGCCAGACGCCAGCGTGCGGTCGGTCGCCGAGGACGCCGGGGTGAAGCCGGTGGCGGGAGCGGAGCCCTGACCGGCGACGGCCTCGGGCAGGCCGGCACCACGACCGACACCTCATCGGCACCCTCCGCCACAACGCCCGGTCCCTGGCCGCCAACCTCTGACCCACGCACGGGCCGAACGAGGCGTCCACGTCGAGGCGGGGCTCGTGGCGTGGTGACAAGCGAGCCCTCGAGGTGCGAGGCTGCCCGACCATGCGCGCCAAGCTGCCCGGTGTCCTGGTCGCCCTCGTCCTGCTGGCCGGCGGTGCCGCCGCGTGCGGCAACCGCAGCGACACCGAGGCCGCGTCGGGGGGCGCCAAGATCGTCATCGGCTCGTTCGGCTCGACCGAGAGCCAGGTGCTGGCCCGGATCTACGGCGGCGCCCTGGAAGCGGCCGGCGCCACCGTGGACTACCGCCTCGGGATCGCCAACGCCGAGGCGGTCGCCCCCGCCCTCGAGAACGGCGAGATCGACCTCGTGCCGGCCTACCTGGGCTACTTCCTCGGCCTCCTCGACCCGACCCAGACCAAGGGGATGTCGACTCCGCAGGCGGTCGAGGCGCTCGAAGCAGCCGCGGCGCGGCGTGGGCTGACCGTGGCCGAGGCTTCGCCCGGCGCCAACAGCGAGGTCATCGCCGTGACCAAGGACTTCGCCACCACGAACGGCCTCAAGCGGATCAGCGACCTGCAGACGCTCCCACCGCCGATCAGCCTGGCCGGTCCCATCGACTGCGCGACGCGCGAGACCTGCCTCGTCGGCCTGCGCACCGTGTACGGGCTCGATGCGGCCCTGACGTTGACCGGCATGGACGAAGGTGGCCAGCTCACCAAGGAGGCCCTCCAGGCGGGTACGGCACAGATCGGCAGGCTGTCCTCGTCCGACCCGGACACGGCCAAGGGCGGCAAGTACGTCGTGCTCGAGGACGACAAGGTCTTCCAGCAGCCCGGCAACATCGTGCCCGTCCTCCGCAGGGACAAGGCGACCTCGGCCCTGCTCGACGTCGTGAACAAGGTCTCCGAGGCGCTCACCACGGAGAAGCTGGCCGAGATGAACGAGAAGGCGACCGAGGACAGCGAGGCTCCCGCCGCCATCGCCGACAGCTTCCTCGGCACCGAGAACCTGTAGCCGACCGAGGCCGGGCGCGCTACAGCGCGACCTCGAACCAGACCATCTGGCCGTCGCCGGTCTGGTCGATGCCCCAGCGGCAGGCCACGGCCTCGATCAGGCTGAAGCCCCGGTCGAGCGAGGCCTCGAGATCGAGATCCAGCCGCCGGTTCGACCGCTTGGCGCCTTCGAGCACCTCGACCCGCACGTTCGCCCTCACCTTGCGGACGACGACGTCGACCGGGGTGCGCACGTGCAGCACGGCGGCGGTGACGAGCTCCGAGACGAGCAGGGTGGCGTCGTCCACGGCCGACTCGAGGCCCCAGCCGCGCAGCTCGCCGGCGACAAAGGCCCGGGCGGCCCTGCTGGACGCCGGGTGGGCAGGGAGCCGGGTCGACGCGACCGGCAGCGTTCGCAGGATGGCAGCACTCCCCGGCTGCGCCCTCGCCGCTCTCTCGAGCACGCCCGCAAGCGTAGACCTCAGGCGCCGTCCGCTCCGACGGGCTGCCGTCGGCGCCGGTCCGCCGAGCCGTCGCCGGCACGGTCGCCGGTCCCCTGGCCCGGCCCACCGACGACCCGCCGCGCCTCCGGTGTCCTCCGGATCACCAGGAGGCAGGCGGCGGCCGCGCCGAAACCACCACCGGCGGCGAGGGCGATGCACGCCCGGGCCACGTCGAGCGGGAGGGCGAACGACGCCGAGCTGCGCGACAGGGTCGGAAGGTCGAGGAGGCCGCCGAACACCCCGATCGACAGCCCGGCGAACACGCCGGCGTACAGCCCGTCGACCCTCGCCTTGGCCAGGAGGCGCACCGCCACCCCGGCCAGCACCCAGCCGACGATCGAGTAGAAGCTGCCGCCCACCACTCGAACCAGGCCGCCCAGGCCGTCGGCGGACGCGAACCCAGCAGCGCCAGCGTGCAGGAGGTCGACGCCGAGGAGGAGGCTCAGCGCCACGGCCAGCGGCGGGCCCCAGCGCCGCAGCAGCCCGATGGCGGCGAACCCCAGAAAGGCCGCAGCCGCCAGCGCGAGCCAGGGGGCGGGCGACGGCCCTGGCACCCAGGTCAGCTGGCCGGACAGGGTGGCGGTCTCGGGTCCCCGGCGCAGGCCTATCCTCCACGGGGGCTGCACCACCTGGCGCTCGCCCGGACGGGCTTCGACCCCCGGTGGGTTCGGCCCCTCCCAGTGGGTCCTGTGGTCGTGCCAGCGGACCACCGGCCGACCCGAGATCTTCCGCCACTCCGGTGCCGCGGCCGCTGGGTCAGCGCCCGCCACGCTGTCCGGCCCGTGCTCGTGCCGGCGGTTGGCTGCCACCGTCGGGCTCAGCCGGTTCTCGAAGGCGCCGTCCGGTCCCACCCGGAGGTACGGCTCGTCGCGGTAGCCGAGCACGATCACCTCAGGCCCGTCGTTCCGCAGCTCCAAGCCGTCGTCCGCCTCGACCACCCGGACCTGGACCCCAGTTAGCCCCGGGCTGATCTCGTCGACGGTCGTCACGTAGCTCGTCGCGTCGGCCTCGCCCGCCCCGTGGGCCGAGGCTGGGTTGGCACAGCTGACCAGGATGACCAGAGCCACCGCGACCAGAAGAGCGACCCGGCGCATCCCCGCCATCCTGGCACCGGCGGCGAACCCGGTCGCCGGCAGTGTCGCCTCGGAGTCGATCGGGTACCACTGGCAGGTGGGGTGCGTGCTGCACCTGACGGACGAGAGGACGCCAATGCCCAAGAAGACACCGGTGAAGAACAGCTCGGCCGCCAAGGTCACCTTCGAGGTGCACGAGGAGGCCAGCGCTGTTCACGTCGCCGGAGACTTCAACGGCTGGTCGACCAGCGCGACGCCGCTGGCCAAGCGCAAGGACGGCCGCTTCAGCACCACCATCACCCTGCCGAAGGGCAAGGAGTACCGGTACCGCTACGTGGTCGACGGGGACCGCTGGACCAATGACGTCAGCGCCGACCGTTACGAGCCGAACGAGCACGGCTCTGACGACTGCATCATCGACCTGAGGTGATCCTGGCCAGTCGGTAGCGTCCCCGGGCGATGGGCCCCGGGATGCCGCTGGACGAAGGCCTGGCCCGGGCCGACGACCACGCCACCGCGGCACGGACCGCCGCCGCCGCCGGCCGGCTCCTCCTGGAGCTGCGCGGCGCCGTGCCACCCCGCGCCGCCGGGCGCGGGCTGGGCGCCGACGGTGACCGGAACGCGAACCGGCTCATCCTCGACCTCCTGGCCGCCGGCTCGCCTGACGACGCGGTGCTCTCGGAGGAGGCGGCCGACTCGACCGCCCGACTCGAGTCCGAGCGGGTGTGGGTGGTCGACCCGTTGGACGGGACCCGCGAGTTCTCCGAGCACCGGGACGACTGGGCCGTGCACGTCGCGCTCGCCGTCGGGGGGATCCTGGCCGCCGGAGCCGTCGCCCTGCCGGCCCGCGACCTCGTCCTCGCCACCGGCACGGCGCAGCCGTCGTCCTGGCCGCCCCTCGGGGGCCGGTCGCCCAGGATGGTGGTGTCGCGCAGCCGCGCCCATCCGGTCACGGGCCGGATCAGGGAGGCGATAGGGGCCGAGCTCGTGCCCCTCGGGTCCGCCGGCGCCAAGGCCATGGCCGTCGTCCTGGGCGAGGCCGACGTCTACGCCCACGCCGGCGGGATGTACGAGTGGGACCACGCCGCGCCCGCCGCGGTGGCCGCATCGGCCGGGCTGTGGGTGAGCCGCCTCGACGGCCGACCCCTGCGCTACAACCGGAAGGATCCCTGGTCACCGGATCTGCTCATCTGCCGGCCAGAGCTGGCCGATGCCGTGCTCGCCGCCGTGTGAGGCGGGCCGGCGAAAGTCGGCAGCTGGGCTGCGGCCGTAGGGTGACCCGGATGGCCAGGCGCAGCTGGGCGGCGGTGGCCGTGCTGGCCGCGGTGCTGCTGGTGGTGGGAGTCCTCGTCGTGCTCAGGTCGTCGGCGTCAGCGTCGGGTCGGTGCGCCGACCCGGTGAGGGACCCGCTCGACCCGCGCAGCCTGCAGCACCCGCTGGGGGGCGCTCCCCCGAC
Organism: Acidimicrobiales bacterium; assembly: GCA_030448245.1. GTDB lineage: Bacteria > Actinomycetota > Acidimicrobiia > Acidimicrobiales > JAUJNH01 > JAUJNH01. The sequence continues at coordinate 31,835 of JAUJNH010000009.1, read as the reverse complement.
CTACGCCACCGAGCCCCCGACGAGCGGCCCGCACCAGGCGGGCGGCCACCCGGGCGGGGCGGTGGCCGAGCCGCTGGCCGGCCCGGTCCAGGTCGGCGCGCTCGAGGCGGGCCAGGTGCTCGTCCAGCACCGCGACCTGGCACCGGCCGAGCGCTCCCGGCTCGAGGCCTTGGGAGGATCGCAGGTGATCGTGGCCCCCAACCCGGCGCTGCCGACCAGGGTGGCCGCCTCGGCGTGGCGCACCCGCCAGCTGTGCCCCGGGGTGGACGAGGAGGCCCTGCGGCGCTTCATCGAGGTCCACGCCGGCCGCTTCGCGCAGCACCCGGGGTGACCGGGTGGCCGGCGACCGACGTCGACCCTCATCGGCCTCAGCGGCTGCCGTTCGCCTTGTACTGCTCGAGGACCTCGGAGGGGATCCGCCCGCGCGACGAGATCTCGAAGCCGTGCTCGGCCGCCCACGCCCTGACCACCTTCGGGTCGACCTCGGCGCGGCTCCGGCTGCCCCTCCCGCGGCTGCGCCGGCCCGTGGCCGACGACCGGCCACTGCTGACGCGCGCCCCGCTGCGATACCGGTCGAGCGCCTTGCGCAGGGCCGCTGCGTTCTTCGCGCTGAGATCGATCTCGTAGCTTTCACCGTCCAGCGCGAAGGAAACGGTCTCGCTGGCCTCACTCCCGTCGAGGTCATCGATCAGCTTGGTGATCACTTCTTGCGCCATGCGTCATCCTTCCAAGGAACTTACCGGACGGTACGACATTCACTCCGCCGAAGCGCTTTGTCAAGTTCCACCCGCCGCCTTCTGCGCAAGACGCAGAAACTGCGATCGCCGGTCCAGGCAAACCTGCCGGCCGATCATCGGCAAGTACTGAGCAATGGCTGCCGATTCGGTCGTGCGGCGACGGCAGAGCGCCGCAACAGGCAAGGTTGCGTGTCAAACTTCCGGCGATGCCGACGGGCCCGGAGCAGAACGACTACGGTGCGCAGCGGCTTTCGCACAGCCCGTGATGCCCGAGTCGCAGAGCCGTCGGGCCGCTAGCTCAATTGGCAGAGCGCCGGTCTTTTAAACCGTGCGGTTCCGGGTTCGACTCCCGGGCGGCCCACCACCCGGCCAGCGACGGACCGGCGCGCCGCTCCCTCGTCCGGGGCGTCCGGTAGGGTCGGCGGCCGTGGTCGACGAGCACGGCGAGGCCGGCCCCGCCACCACCGGGGCGGCGGCGACCGGCGACGAGCGGCCCCACGAGCGGGTGGCGCTCGACGACATCGAGGCGGCGCTCGGCGACGTGGCGACCGCCCTTGCCCGCATGGGTTGATGGCGATCGCCCGCCAGCCACGGCTGACGGCACGGCCTCGCGCCGCAGGTCGGATCGCCGCCGACTGGGTGCGCCGCTACCCGCTGGCGCCCCGCTACGGGCCGCCAGCCACCCACCTCAGCCTCAGGTCCGCCGACGGCACCCGCCTCCACGCCGTGCGGCTGCCGGGCCCCGACGCCACCAGCCGGCCCGGCACTCCGGACGACGGACACGGACCACCGTGCTCGTTCGTCCTCGTCCACGGGCTGGCCAACTCGTCACGGACGCCTGGCATCTACGCCTTCGCCCACCTGCTCGCGGCGACTGCCCCCGTGGTCGTGCTCGACCTCCGGGGCCACGGCGCCTCCGGTGGCCAGTGCTCGTTCTGCGTGCACGAGCCGAGCGACGTCGTTGCCGCTGTCGATGCCGCTCGGGCGGCAGCCCCCGAGCTGCCCGTCGTGACGATCGGGACGTCCCTCGGCGGCTCCTCGGTGCTCCTCCACGCCGGCGAGTTCGGCGGCGTGGCCGGCGCCATCGGCGTCAGCCCAGCCGGCTGGTCTGGCGCCGACGACCGCCCCGGCAGCGCCCGGGCCCAGCAGGTCGCCCGGTCGCCCCTGGCCCGCGCCGGGCTGCGCCTCATGACCGGCACCCGCCTTCCCGCCGCCTGCACTGCGGTGCCCTACGCCAAGCCGGTCGTGGCCCGCATCGCCCCGGCGTTCACCCTCGTCGTCCACGACCGGCAGGATCACTACCTCGGACCCGAGCACGCCGAGGCCATCGAGCAGTGGGCGCAGCCGCCGGTGGAGCGCTGGGAGGTGGCGGGCGGCGGTCACGGCACGAGCCTGCTGGACTCGACGTTGGCCGAGCGCATCGTCGGCCACGTGCGATCGCACGTCTGACGGCTTTCGTCGGGCGTCGAGCTCCCTGCTTCCGAGCGTCCGAGATGAGGGAGGGCCCGTCGCTGCGCATTGGTACCGTCCCTCCATGAAGAAAAAGCTCTTCTGGCTGCTCGTCCTCGGAGGCCTCGGGTACGGCGCCTACTGGTACCTCAACAAAGACAAGCAGCCCGGCCAGCCCTGAACGGGTGCTCCGGTTCGCCATCCAGCTGATCCACGCAACGGCGCCGACGTGGGTGCCGCCGCTCAGCCATTCACCATCTGGTCGGCCAGCCACCTGATCGACAGGGGAAAGCGGTGGTCCTGGCCGCCGTGCCGCCCGTCGTGCAGCTCGTATCTGATGTCGCCCTCGGGCATGCCGGCGGCCAGCAGGGCATCGCGCAGCGCGGTGGCGGCCAAGTCGAGATAGACGTCGTCACGGGTCCCTGCATCGATCCAGGCACCCAGCCACGACGCCACCGAAGCGGCCCACCCCGGCTCGCCCACCAGCCGCACCGGATCACAGGCCAACCAGGCGGCCCACGCCTCGGGGACCAGCCTCCCCGTCTCGTCACAGGGCAGGCGACCCTCGGCGAAGCAGGCGGCCATCGCCCAGGTGTTGAGGAGCGGGAAGTCGTCGTCACGTGACAGGAGGCCCCGTTCGGCCACCTCGGCCCAAAAGGCGTCCCAGCTGCCCCCGTAGCGCTGCTGCAGGCTGCGGGTGACCGAGCGGATGTCGGGCAGGAAGCAGACCTCGAACAGGCCGTCGCCCGCGTGGCTGCCCCAGCGACCCCACACCTCCGGGTGGTGCAGGGCCGACAGCACCGCCCCGTAGCCGCCGGACGAGTGGCCCGCCACCGCCCGAGCCGCCCGGTCGGGGATCGTGCGGTAGGTGCGGTCGAGGTGGCCCACCACGTCGAGGGAGAGGTACGACTGGTAGGCGCCCACCGCCAGGCTGTCGAGCCACTGGGCACCGCCCCAGCTCGTCCACCCGTCGGGCAGGGCCACGATCGCCGGCGGCGCGGCGGCGTCGATGCGCTCCAGCAGCGTCGGCTGGAAGGGCCGCCGGTTGGCCCACGAGTCGGCCTGGCCGGCGAAGCCGTGCAGGAAGGCCACCACCGGCCACCGCCGATGGGGATCGTCGTCGTACCCCGGCGGCAGCCACACGTACAGCGGGCGGTCCGTCGGATCCCTCAGTGGATTTCCCACGAGCGCCGCCGACCGGACGGTGTCGGTCACCCAGCGACCCCGCCACACCCGGGCCCACGGCGGGCCCCAGCCCTGATCCCTCATGGTCGCAGTCTCATCGATGCCCTGGCCCCCGGCCTCCCGTCAGGCCGAAGGGCTCTCGGTCTCTCTCGCCGGGGGGAGCAGGTGGACGAGCTCGCCGAGCCTGGTGACCGCGCGCCCGTCCCGCCAGTCCACGTGCACCCACCGGCCGGACAGGTTGCCGATCCGGGGACCGACCTGGACGCCCCCCTCAGACAGCACGCGTTGGAGCGTCCCCACCACGCCGCCGTGGGTGACGCACAGCACGGTGCCGCCCGGGTGGGTGAGAGCCACCCGATGCACCGCATCGCTGAGGCGGCTGGCGAAGCCGTCCCTGCTCTCGCCGCCCGGGGTGGCCGGGAGGTGGCCCTGGAACCAGGCGTCCAGCGCCCCCGGCCACCGGGCTTCGATCTCCGGCCGGGTGTGGCCGGCCCAGTCGCCGACGTCGTACTCCTTCAGACCCGGCTCGACCTCGACCGCGGGAAGGCCCAGGCCCGACGCGAGCAGCTCGGCCGTGCGCTCGGTCCGCAGCATCCCCGAGTGGACGATGGCCGTCAGCCCCAGATCCTCCAGAGCCGGGCGGGCCTCCCGGGCCTGCGCCTCGCCCTCGACCGCCAAGGGGATGTCGGCCCACCCCTGCCAGCGACCTGCCAGGTTCCACTCCGACAGCCCGTGGCGCACGAGCAGGAGGTGCACGGGGGGAAAGGGAAACCCCCTCCCCCCCGATCCCCCTCCGGGCGGGGCCCCCGCACCTCCCGTCAACACCGCGCCCGATGGCCCCTTGGCATGTCCGAAGATCTAGTGCGTCGTGCTCGTGGCGCACCAGCTCGCGGGTCCGGGCGTGGATAGGTTGCTCGGTGTGGACGGGCGGAGGTAGCGGTGCCGCGGGTGCGGTACTTCGCGCAGGCTCGGGAGGCGGCGGGGACGGCAGAGGAGGTGGTGGCCGGGAGCACCGTGGGCGAGGTGCTGGCGGCCGCCGTGGCCCGTCACGGCGAGCGGCTCTCGGCGGTCGTCGCGTCGTCTGCGGTGTGGGTGGATGGCGAGCCGGCGGGTCCGACGGACCCCGTGGCGGAAGGGGCGGAGCTCGCCGTCCTCCCCCCGGTCTCCGGGGGCTTTGCCCGATAGGTGCAGCCCCGCCGGGGATAGGGGTGCCCTGGGTACCCTGTGCCCATGGCCCAGCCGGACGCCCTCGCCGCGGACCTGCTCGACGGCCTGCCCGGCCTCCCGATGGAGGAGGTGCGGGCTCGTCGGGCGGCCTGCCAGCGGCTGGAGACCCAGCTGTCCTACGTGCGTCGCCTGGCCCAGGGCCGGCTCGACATCGTCGCCGCCGAGATCGCCAATCGCCGCCTGGGCACCTCCGACGACCGGACCCTGGTGCAGCAGCTGACCGAGGCGCTCGCCGACCGGATCACGTCACCGGGCAGCGGTCACCTCCCGCTCGGCCTGACGCCGGGAGAGGTCGATGAGGAGCTGCTGGCCGGCCTCGACCGCGCCGCTCCGCCGTCGCTGGTCTCGGCCCCCGCCGCGATGGGCGACGACGACCTGCGCCGGGTGGCCACCGCGCTCGCCGCCTTTGAGCGCCAGGTCTCTGACCGGCGGCGGGTCATGTTCGACCGCATCGACGCCCTGCAGGAGGAGGTCGTCCGGCGGTACCGATCGGGGGAGGCCGATGTCGACAGCCTCCTGAACCGGTGAAGCGCTCGGGCAAGTCGGACGCGGCAGCCCAGCCCCGTCCGCGCCTCGTCCTCGTCGTCGACGACGACGAGATGATCCGCCGCCTGCTGCGGATCGTGCTCGAGGCCGACGAGTTCGAGGTGGTCGAGGCCCCCGACGGGGACGCCGCCCTGGCCGTGCTCGAAGACCTGATGCCGACCGTGATCGTGCTCGACGTCATGATGCCGGGGCTCGACGGCGTCGAGGTGTGCCGGCGCATCGACCACCGCAGCGCCAAGGTCGTGATGCTCACTGCTCGCGACGATCCCGAGCTCGAGCGGGCCGCCCTGGGGGCGGGGGCCGACGCCTTCCTCACCAAGCCGTTCAGCGCCGTCGAGCTGCTCGACCTGGTCGAACGCCTCCTCGAACCGGCCCGCTGAGGCCGCTGGAGGTTGCCGATGCCACCGACGCGAACCACGCCCAGGTGACCTCGACTTCATGGATCCGCTCAGGCCGCCCCGACGTGGGTCAGACCACCGAGGTGCGCCGCGACGGGGACGAGGACCACGAGCTCTCCCTCCTGCGGGACGGGATCGTTTCTGGTTCACGACGGGAGGACCCCCGTCCGCGCCTGTCGGCTCCGTGAGGGTCACTCTCTGCGGCGTGCGGGGGTCGACCCCTTCGCCGGGACCGGAGTTCGCGCGCACGGGCGGGCACACCTCGTGCGTCGCCATCGCCCACGACGGCCGGTCCCCGAGCCTGCTCCTCGACGCAGGCACCGGCATCCGCCGGGCGACCCACCTGCTCGACGGCGCGCCCTTCCTGGGCACCATCCTCCTCAGCCACCTCCACTGGGACCACACCCAGGGCCTGCCCTTCTTCGCGGCCGGCGACCGGGACGACGCCGTGGTCGACCTGTGCATGCCGGCGCAGGGCGACGCCGTCGCCGTCCTCGCCAGGGCGATGAGCCCTCCTCACTTCCCGATCCCGCCGGGCGGCCTGCGGGGCAGGTGGCGGTTCTCGGGCCTAGAGGAGGGGGTCCACGAGGTGGGTGGCTTCCTGGTCACGGCCAGGGAGATCCCCCACAAGGGTGGGCGGACCTTCGGCTACCGGGTCGAGGACGGCCGGTCGGCCCTGGCCTACCTGTCCGACCACGGACCCGTCAGTCTCGGCCCCGGCCCCCTCGGCCACGGGCCGTACCACGAGGCCGCCGTGGGGCTGGCGGCGGGGGTTGACCTGTTGATCCACGACGCCCAGCACACGGCCGAGGAGTTCGCCGCCGTCTCCGGGTTCGGGCACTCGACCGTGGACTACGCCGTCGGGCTGGCCGCTCACGCGTCGGCCCGCCGGCTTGCCCTGTTCCACCACGCCCCGAGCCGCACCGACGACGCCATGGACCACATCGCCGCCGGCCTCGACGTCGCGGTCGACGTGGTCGTCGGGCGGGAGCCGATGGAGCTGGTGCTGCCGCTCCCGCCTTCCGCCTGACGGCGCTGGTGGGCCGACGCTGCGGCTCAGCCGACGGTGACCTCGGACAGCATGCCCACGACCACATGGGGCGGACCTCCCGGGATCGAGGGCGGCGGGCCGGGGTTCTTGGCCGCCTCGCGGAACGCCGCCGGGTCGGCTCCGGTCGGGATGGTGCAGACGAACAGGTAGCGGCCGGCTGGGTCAGGACCACCGGCCCCTCGGGCGTGGTGCCCTTCTCGGCTGGGAAGGCGATGGTGACGCCCGGAACTCGGCGGCCTTGTCCCGCTCGGCCTCCGGGAGCTGGAGCAGCACTCCGGCGGGCCGGGTCTCGCCGTCGTTCACCCGGAGGGCCACCAGCTCGTGGACCTCCTTCTTCGGCGCGTTGGTGAGCTCGATCGTCGTGCCCGGGGCGATCTTCGCCGGCACGCCCGCAAAGGCGTAGTCGACTCCGGTCACCGTCAGGGTCTTGCTGGCGGTGGCGGCGGCGGTGGTGGCCGGAGCGGACGTGGTCGTGGGGCCAGCCGCCCTCTCTTCATCGGCCGTGTCGCCGCAGGCGCCGGCGATGACCACCAGGGCCAGGGCTGCCCCTCGTCGGACCTTGGAGCTCGGGTGAATGGTTCCTCCCGGTCGTGGGCGCATCCCGGGGTGCGCCAACCGGACACTACGCTCCGTGGCCGGCCGGCAACCCCTGGAGCCCGGTGGATCAGGGGGCGTGAGACCTCCCGGCCGGGTCGGGCTGAACTACCCGCTGGCAACCGCGAGCGCAGCGCTGGTTTGGGCTAGCAATGGCCGAGCTCGAAGACCGGTGGCGCGACCTCGGGGCGTTCATCCGTGACCAGCGCCTGTCGTCGCGGTTGAGCCTCCGCCGCCTCTCTGACCTGGCTGGGATCTCCAACCCCTACCTCAGCCAGATCGAGCGGGGCCTGCGCAAGCCGTCGGCCGAGATCCTGCAGCACATCGCCAAGGCGCTGCGCATCCAGGCGGAGACGCTGTACGTGCGGGCCGGGATCCTCGAGGAGCGCCAGGCCGACGACCTCATCGGAGCCATCCTGCGCCAGCCCTACCTGACCGAGGAGCAGAAGCAGGCCCTCATCCGGGTCTACGAGTCGTTCCGCCGGGAGAACGAGGACCGGGTGGTGGCCCCGGTGCTCGACGCAGCCGACCTCGAGGCCGCGGCGGCCGCCGGCGGCGCCACCAGCGTCCCCGTCGGCCCCAGGAGCACGATCGAATCTCGACCACCTGGGTAGGGTTCCAGCCGCGCATGCGCTCCCTCGCCGTCCTGTCGCTGCACACCTCACCGCTGGCCCAGCCCGGAACGGGCGACGGCGGGGGCATGAACGTGTACGTCCGGGCCCTCGCCAGCGCGCTCGCCCGGGCCGGGGTCGAGTGCGACGTCTACACCCGCGCCGATGGACCCGGCCTGCCTGCGGTCGTCAACGTCGAGCCCGGCCTGCGAGTGCACCACCTCGTCGCCGGGCCCACCGAGGCCGTGCCCAAGGACGAGCTGCCTGCCCTGGTCCCGGCCTTCACCAGGGCGGTGCTGGACGCCCAGCGGGCCGCCGCCCAGCCGGCTGACGCGGTGCACGCCAACTACTGGCTCTCGGGCGTCGCCGGCCACGCGGTGAAGCACGAGCTGGGCCTGCCGCTCCTCAGCACCTTCCACACCCTCGCCCGGGTCAAGGCGGACGCCGGCCTGTGGGAGGGCGAGGCCGCGGTGCGGGCCGAGGCCGAGGCGGCGGTCATCGGCTGCAGCGATGCCGTCCTGGCGTCGTGCGCGGTCGAGGCCATCCAGCTCGAGGCCCTCTACGGGGCCGACCCAGCCCGCCTCGAGATCGTGCCGCTGGGCGTCGAGACCGCCTTCTTCAGCCCGGGTGACCGAGCCCAGGCCCGGCGGGCCACCGGGTTGCCCAGGGACGTCCCGCTGCTGGCCTGCATCGGCCGCATCCAGCCGCTCAAGGGATTCGACGTGGCCGTGCGAGCGCTGGCCCTGCTCGACGAGCAGGCGCCCGACGCCCACCTCGTCATCATCGGCGGCCCGAGCGGCCCGAGCGGCGAGGCCGAGGAGCAGCGGCTGCGGACGCTGGTCCAGGCCTTCGGCCTCAAGGGCCGGGTCCACCTGCTGGCCCCCCAGCCCCACGAGCTGCTGTCCACCTTCTACCGAGCCGCCGACGTGGTCCTGGTGCCCAGCCGCAGCGAGTCGTTCGGCCTGGTGGCGCTCGAGGCCGGCGCCTGCGGCACGCCCGTCGTGGCCTCGGCGGTGGGTGGGCTCACCACGCTGGTCGACGACGGCGTCACCGGCTTCCTGGTCGAGACCCGCGACGCCGCCGCCTTTGCCGACGCCGCCGCCACCATCCTCGCCAACCCGATGCTGGCCGCCGCCATGGGCGACGCCGCCGCCCGCCGCGCCGCCCGCTACACCTGGCCGGCGACGGCGGGCCGCCTGCGCCGGCTCGTCGCCGACCTCACGAGCCGCGAGCCGGTCGACTGCAGCTGAGCCAGCTCCGGCTCAGCGGAAGGGCAGGAAGCCGCGGTCGCCCAGGCTGCCGAGGTCGTTGGCCCCGAGCCCGATGCGCGACAGGGTGAGCAGGCGGTCACCCACGACCAGGGTGCGCTCGATCGGGGTGGAGCCGGGGTGGGAGATGCGGGCGGCCTCGGCCACGCTCCGGTCGCCGACCTTGAAGGCGACGGCGCCCACGAACGGTTGAGCGCCCGAGGGTCCTCCACGCCGATTGCCGAGGTCGGAGCCGCCGTAGGACGTGACCGGTGCCACCACCAGCCCGTTGGCCGGCCAGTAGAGGAAGGCGTGGTGGTCCTCCTCGGCCTCGGAGCTGCCCTGGGACAGCACGGCGCCCGCCAGCTTGGTCGGCTTCGCCGGGTCCCTCACGTCGAACAGGGACAGCTGGGTGCCGAGGCGCCGGCCCTGGTCGTTCGCTTCCTGGCCGATGCCGAGGAGGCGGCCCACGCCAGCGGGGTGCAGGTAGGCCGAGTAGCCGGTGATCTTCAGCTCGCCGGTGACCTTCGGCGCCCGCACGTCGCGCAGGTCGAGGACGTAGAGCGGGTCGACCTGGCGGAAGGTCACGACGTAGCCGGTCGTGCCGAGGAAGCGCACCGCGTAGATCCGCTCGCCCTTCCCGAGCCCGTCCACGGCCCCGGTCTCGACCCACTCCTCGCCGGCGGGCCGTAGGATCGTGACCCGACTCTGGCTCTCGGTCGGACCCGGCGGAACCTTGCCGGTCGACGGCGGCCGTGCCGGCGTGGTCGCGGGAGGCGGTGCCAGCGTCGTCACCGGTCCGGGGGACGGTGAGGAGGTCGCCGATGTCGTCGTCGGCGGGCTCGGGGGGCCAGGGCCACCAGCCGCGTCGGGGCTGGTGGGAGCGCCTGGGTCCGCGGCCGGCATCGGCAGAGGCACCGGCATCGGGATTCCCGGCTCGGGGCCACCGCCCCGCCCACCGCCGGTGCCGTCGATCGTGGTGGCGACCCGCAGGACCCCCTCGTGCTCGGACAGCGAGAACTGGTTGAGCAGCCGGCCGGGGACGTCGCCGGAGCCGGCGTAGCGAGCCCTCGCCGGGTCGGTGATGTCAAAGGCGTGGATCGCCGTCCTGCCCTCGCTGGGCTGGCCGGGGGCGACGGCGGGGCGCACCGGGCCGTCGCCGCCGTAGCGGTTGGTGGCCACGAAGAGGCGGCCGGCACTGGCGTACACCGTCGAGGCGTCGGCCACCACGGTGACGGCCGGCCCCGGGGCCGCGGCGGCGGGGTCGAGGCTCTGGACGGCGATGGTGCCCACCCCGGACGCCTCGACGGGCACGTACGCGTCGGCGCACGAGGCGTCCTTCGGCAGGAACGAGCCGGCGTCGGCCCGCCGCACCACCTCGGCGTTGGCCGCCGTGGCCTTGGCCGGGTCGACCCGCCCGTTCGGCTGAGGGAAGGAGATGGCAGGCTGCGAGCGGGTCACGATGCGCGCCACCCCGCCGACCAGCCGGGCGTCCACGTAGCTGCCGTCGATGGTGTGGGTGCGGGCCACGGTCGGCTTCGCCGGGTCCGTCAGGTCGACCACGGTGACCGTGGTGGTGGGGCGGGGCGGCGGGCCGCCGCCCGTGCCGTCGGGCAGCACCGCCAGCCCGGGCCCCGGCCGGCCCCTGTAGCCGCCGGACAGCACCAGGGCGCGCTGGCCGACGAGCAGGAGGTTGGCGGAGCCCTGCGGGAGCTCGAGGGTGCCGACCAGCCTGGGCTCACCGGAGACGTCCAGCACCCGCAGCCGGCCGTCGAGGCTGGAGACGAGCAGGCGGCCGTCGGTCTTGACGGTGTCCGGCTCGTCGACGCCGGCCTCCTGCACGTTCGTGCCCGAGAAGTCGCGGCCCGCGGTCGGTGCAGCCGTGTCCTGCGCGGCCCGCGCGCTGGTGGGGGCGGCCGAGCGGGCTCCGGCGGGGGGCGGTGCCGACGACGGCATCTCGCGGCCCGAACCGAAGCCCCCACCTCCGGCGAAGCCGTAGGGGCCGACGGCGGCCACCGCCACCGGGCGCACCGCATCGGCGAAGCGCTCACAGCTGGTGGCCCGCACCAGGAACGACGCCTGCTCGGGCCGCCGCTCGCCTGGGGCGACGGCGAGCTGGTCGGGACGTGGGCCCGGGGGGACGGGGCCGGGGCCTCCGGGAGCCACCGTGGTCGGCGGCCTCGTCTGGGGGCGTGACGCGTCACACCCCGCCACGGCCACTGCGGCCAGCGCCACCGCCATCCCCATCGACCCGCTCACCCGTGCCGGACCTCTGCGCATCGCTCCACCGCTCCCGTGCTCGGGGCCTTTGGGTGGCCCGCTCGTTCCTCCGACGCTCCTGCGCCCGCCGTTGGTTCCCGTAGCGTTCGCCCCGATGCCCGACCGCCACGACGACGCCGACCTGGTGCGCCTGGCCGACCTGATCGACCGATGGGCGACCCGGGAGCTGGCGGCCAACCCCCTGCTCGAGGCGGTCGAGCGCGATGCGCTCGAGCCCCGCTGGCTCGTCCGCCTCGCGGGCGAGGACAAGGCGCACATCACCGTGTGGCTGAGCCTGCACGAGCGGACCCTGCACCACGAGTGCCACGTCCTCCCCGCCCCCGAGGAAGGCCACCAGGCGGTCTACGAGCACGCCCTCCGGGCCAACGCCAGGATGTACGGGATGGCCTTCGCCATCGGGCTCGAGGAGGCGATCTACCTGCGCGGCCAGGTCGCGCTGTCGTGGCTGGACGAGGACGAGCTCGACCGCATCGTCGGCTCGTCCTGGCAGTGGACCGAGCGGCACTTCAAGACGCTGCTCCGGCTGGGCTTCGCCACCCGGCTGAGGGAAGCCGGGAAGCCATGAAAGGCATGGTTGCTCACCCTGTTGACGCTGTCAGGGCCGCCGGCTAGGGTGCGAAACGGCGGGACGGATCCGTTCGGGGAAGTGCGGGTCCGTCCCGCCACGCGAGGAACGGCAGGCTGCAGGACCCGTGCCGTTCGGCGACGAACCTTGGAGGAGCATGGAGCGGGACACCGGCAACCTGCACGAGCTCACCCTCGAGGAAGCCGCCGGCATCCTCGGGCTGCCGGTCGTCGCCGTCGCCGGGCTGGCCACCGCTGGGTTCCTCGAGTCGGCGGCGGTCGACTCCGAGACGGGGCAGCCGTCGTTCGCCATGCCGGAGGTGAAGGCGTTCCTGGCCCGCAACGCCGACAACGGGACCGGGTTCCTCGCCTTCAGCGGCGAGGCCAAGGCCGACCCCCAGGAGCTGCTCGCCGCCCTCGACGGTGAGAGCGAGGACATGGCCCGCCGGGCCTTCGACCTCTTCGCCCAGGTGTTCCCCGAGGCGCTGCGGTGGGACATGCGCCAGCAGCAGCGCTTCATCATGCAGGCCCGCAGCCGGTTCGAGGCGATCCTCGCCGTGACCGGCTCGGGGGCCGAGGTCGACGAGGCCCTGGTCGGCGACCTGCAGGACGTCGGGGCCGACGCCGCCTGGTCGGGATCGTCACTGCCGCAGCTGCTGGTCGTCCTGCGGATCAGCCGCGACCTGGTCGTCCAGACGGCCGTCGAGCTGGCCGAGGCCCGGGGCGGACGCTGGGGCCTGGCGCTGTCGCTGCTCCTCACCCGGATCCTGCCGGCGGTCGACCACCTCACCGACAGCCTGGCCCAGGGCTACTGGGCCGCCATGATCGCCAAGGTCGAAGACGCCCGGGCCCGCTACCAGCACGTGGTCGAGACCAGCGACAACGGCATCTTCGAGGTCGACATCGACGGTCACCTCACCTACGCCAACCCCGCCCTCGAGCGGCTCATCGGTCGCTCGTTCAGCGAGGTCGCCGGCGAGCACCTCACCGACGTCCTCCGGTGCCTCGGGCCGAGCGCGGGGGCGGCGGCGCTGCTGGGTCGCGAACCAGCCCGGTCGCAGCTCGACGTGGCCCGGGCCGACGGCGTGTCGCGGATCGTGGACGTGCACATCGTGCCCCGCTTCGCCGACGGCTCGCTCGTCGGCCACCAGGGGGTGGTGCGCGACGTCACCTCGGCCACCAGCCTCGAGCGCAACAAGAACGAGTTCCTGCAGCTCATCACCTACGACCTCCGCCAGCCCCTGACGGCGGTGATCGGCCTGGCCGCCACCATCGAGAGCCACGTCGGCGACCTGCCCGTCGAGCAGGTGGTGCGGATCGCCAGCCAGATCCGGCGCCAGTCCGAGCGCATGTCCCGGCTGGCCGACGACCTGCACGACCTCAGCCGGCTCGAGACCCGCACCCTGCTGCTCAGCACCCGGCCGGTCCAGCTGCTCGCCGCGGCCGAGGCGGCGGTCATCGCCGTCGCCGACGACCGCCTGGCCGACGTGGTGATCGACGTCCCCGAAGATCTCGAGGTGGTCGCCGACGCCCGCCGTGTCGAGCAGGTCCTGGCCAACCTCATCGAGAACGCCCTCGTCCACGGAGCGCCGCCGGTGCGGCTGGCCCTGGGTGGGGTCGACGCCAACGGCCGGATCGTGGTCACCGTCAGCGACGCGGGGGACGGCATCTCGGACGTCCTCCAGCCCACCCTGTTCGACGGCGTGCGCACCCTGGGCCGGATCAGCCGTGACAAGGGCCGGGGCAGCGGCCTCGGACTCGCCCTCGTGCGGGGCCTCGCCGAGGCCATGGGTGGCCGGGTCTGGTACGAGGCCGTCGACGGCACCAGCACCTTCTGCGTGGCCCTCGTCCTGCACCACGAGGCCCCGGCCGGCGGCCGGCGGGTCTCGGCCCGCTAGTCGGCGAAGAGCGAGCTGGGGTTGAACGAGTCGGGGTGGTCGCCCCACGCCAGGGCGGCGATCACGTCCATCGGCTCGACGTCGGCCACGGCCTTGCAGACCCGGACGAGGTAGGGCTCGTCGGTCGCCGGGAAGATCGAGATGACGGTCTCGACGGGCGGGCACCCCTGCTTGGGGCAGGCCAGCTCCGAGATGGTGAGGGTGTCGTCGTCATCCAGCTCGAGCTCGTCGCGTACGATCCGCCGCAGCTCGGTGGTGTCAGCCCGCTTCGCTCCCGCTTTCCACACGCTGGCTCGCTCCTGGCTCGACGAGGCAGCTGGCGAAGGACGCCTCGAGCTGCCGGCGGTCGAGGTTACGCCCGATGAACACCAACCGACTGCGCCGCTCGTCGCCGGGAGCCCAGTGGCCGGCCGGTGCGGTGTCGACCAGCATGTGCACGCCCTGGAAGACGTAGCGCTGGTCCTCGCCGGCGATGGCCAGGATGCCCTTCATGCGGAAGATGTCGACGGCCCAGGTCTGGACCAGCTGCTCCATCCAGGCGCTGAGGCGGTCGGGGTCGAGCTGGCCGGCCACGTCGAAGCCGACCGAGGTCACCCCCGACCCGTGGTGGTGCTCGAGCTCACCGGACAGGAACGAGGGCTGCATCTCGACGATCCGGTCGAGGTCAAAGGCGTGCACCCCGAGGATCCGGTCGAGGTCGACCTTGCCGTGCTCGCCGTAGACGAGCTCGGCCATGCTGTTCACCTCCCGTACGCGGCGCACCACCTCATCGAGTGCAGCCTGGTCGACGAGATCGGCCTTGGTGACCACCAGGCGGTCGGCAAAGGCGATCTGCTCGACCACCTGAGCGTCGGCGCCGGCCGGCCCGTCGAGGTGGAGCAGGAGGTGCTTGGCGTCGACCAGGGTGACGATGGCGTCGAGCTCGAGCCGGTCGCGCAGCTCGTCGTCGAAGAAGAACGTCTGCGCCACCGGCGACGGGTCGGCCAGGCCGGTGGTCTCGATGATGATGTGGTCGAGCGGCTCGTCGCGGCGCAGGAGGCGGCCGAGGATGCGGACCAGGTCACCCCGCACCGTGCAGCACACGCAGCCGTTGTTCATCTCGAAGATCTCTTCGTCGGATTCGAGGACCAGCGCCTCGTCGATGCCGACCTCGCCGAACTCGTTCTCGATCACGGCGATCCGCCGGCCGTGGTTCTCGCTGAGGACGTAGTTCAGCAGGGTCGTCTTGCCGGCTCCGAGGAAGCCGGTGAGAACGGTGACGGGCACCCGGGTGCTGGTCATGCAGCACGAGACCCTAGAGCCGGGTGCCCGCTACCGGACGATGCTGCTCCGCTACGTCTGCAGGAACGGGACCAGCTGTGCGCCGTTGGCGACCTCGACCCACATGGCCGCCATGTCGCCCGGTGTGGCCCCTACCGCTTCGGCGTCCGAACCGGACACCCCCCGGTACTCGGCTCAGCCGGGGGAGTACTGAATCGGGACCTTCGCGTCGGTGATGGCCTGCAGCGACTCCTTCGGCCGCCCGACCAGCCCAGACCGTGACGCCTCCCGGAGCAGCCCGGTGGCGGGACCGGCCAGGAAGATCTCGACCTCCAAGCCGGCCTCGGAGGCCCGGCGGGCCTGGTTGAAGGGGAACCAGGCGCCGTCGTTGTGGTCGGGGCCGACCGTCGAGAAGAAGATCAGCTTCTGGGCCATCTCAGTCCACCTCCGGTCCGGAGAGATCATCGGACTTGCCTGCGCCGCCCTTGCGGCGGCGTGAGGCTACCAACGCGGCGCCACCGGCCACGGCCGCGACGACGTCGCCGACTGGCTGGCCGAAGCGGACCGAGGTGCCCATGCGGAAGTGGGCGAGGTCGACGACGTAGTCGCGGAACTGCTCGGCCGTGGGCTTGTCGAGGCCGAACTGGGCCAGGACCTGCTGGCGCTGCTCGGCTGTGAGCTGGAACGAGGCATCGCCCAGCAGGTAGTCGAGGGGGTCACCCGGGGCCAGGCGGGGCAGGGCGAAGTTGACGCACACGGCCACGACCAGCACGAGCACGTACTGCACGACCTTGCGCCCCAGATACCCGACCATGCCCCCCCCAGGACGGCGGCCCCGACGTTGTCGCAGGGCCGCGAAACGGTCAAGATACTATGACCGGTGCGGCAGCTTCACGCTCTCTCGTCCCTGAGGGCCAAAAAGGCGAGGGGCACCGACGACACCACGATGAGCAGCAGGGCGGGGGCGGCGGCCCGGCCGAAGAAGCCCTCGCTGGTCGTGGCCCAGACCCGGGTGGCCAGCGTGTCGTAGCCCGTCGGCCCGAGGAGCAGCGCCGCCGGCAGCTCCTTCATGGCCGTCAGGAAGACCAGGGCGAAGGCGGCGGTGGCGCCCGGCCGGACCAGGGGCAGCAGGACTCGCCGGGCGGTGGCCAGCGGGCCGGCGCCCAGCGAGCGGCTGGCGTCCTCGAGGGTGGGGCTGATCTGGCCCAGCGTGGTGCGCAGGGCGCCGATGGCCTGGGGCAGGAACAGCACCAGGTAGGCGAGGACGAGCATCCCCACGGTCTGGTAGAGCGGCCGGGCCACCCTCGCCCCGAAGAACACCAGGGACAGGGCCACCACCAGGCCGGGCAGGGCGTAGCCGGCGTACGACAGGCGCTCGGTCCACCGGGCCAGGCGCCCCGGGTGCCGGGAGGCCAGCGCCGCCACCGGCCAGGCGGCGACCAGCGCGGCCAGCGCACCGCCCGCCGAAACCCGGGCCGAGCGGCCCGCAGCCGCGGCCGTCTCGCCGAGGTCGATCCCCTCGCGCGCTCCCAGCACGAGCCAGGTGACCAGCGTGGCCACGGGCACCACGAGGGCCACGACGGCCAGGACGGCCAGCAGCGCGGTGGCCGGGGCCCGCCACCGGCCCAGGTGGACCAGGCGGGCGGTGCGGGCGGTGCGGGCGGCCGCCACCCGGGCCCGGGTGCGGGTGCGGGCCTCGGCGGCCACGACCGTCAGGGACACCGCAGCCAGGACCAGGGCGAGCACGGCGGCGCCCGATCGGTCGAGCGAGCCCCGGTACTGGACGTAGACGACCCGGGTGAACGTGTCGAAGCGCAGCAGCGACACGCCGCCGAAGTCGGCCAGGGTGTAGAGGGCGACGAGGAGGGCGCCGGCGGCCACCGCCGGCCGCAGCTGGGGGAGCGTGACCCGGCGGAAGGTCTCGAAGGGGGTGGCGCCCAGGCTGCGGCTGACCTCCTCGAGGGCTGGATCGAGCCGGCGCAGGGATCCCCGGACGGTGAGGGTGACGTAGGGGAAGGTCGACAGCGACAGGGCCAGCCAGGCGCCGACGAAGCCGTAGACCTCGGGCAGGGCGTCGACGCCCAGGGGCCCCAGCCAGCGGGCCAACGCTCCTCGAGGCCCAAAGGCGGCGATGACGGCGAGGGCGGCGACGTAGGAGGGGACGGCCAACGGGAGGGCGGTGACCACCGTGAGGGCGCGCCGGCCGGGGAGGTCGGTGCGGGTGGTGAGCCATGCCACCGGGACGCCGATGGCCACGGCGGTGACGGTCGTGGCCGCGGCCAGGCCGAGGCTGTTCCCCAGCAGGCGGAGCGTGCGCTCGTTGAGGACCAGGTCGGCGGCCCGGCTGAAGCCGACCTCGCTGGCCCGCAGCACGAGGTAGCCGAGCGGCAGCACGGCCAGCCCGGCCACCAGGGCGGCCGCCGCGGCCGTGGCCGGCGGCGCCCGCCGGACCGCGGTCACCGGGTCACAGGATCTGCAGGCGGGTCAGCAGGTCGACGGTGCCTTTGGCGTCGTCCAGCTGCGCCAGCTCCACCTCGGGCTTCGCCAGCTTCTCGATGTCGGGCAGCTGCGGGTCGGCCTGCACGCTGGGGACGACGGGCAGCTCGAAGGTCCTCTCGGCGAAGTAGCGCTGGGACTCGTCGCTGAGGAGGAACTCGACGAGCCGGGTGGCGTCGGCCGCCTTCTTCGACCCCTGGAGGACCCCGGCGCCGGCCACGTTGACCAGGCCGCCGGGGTCACCGGCCGGGAAGTACTTGTTCTCGGCCTTGCCGGCCCTGCCCTCGGCCCGCAACCGGAACAGGTAGTAGTGGTTGACGAAGCCGGCGTCGACCTCGCCCTTGCCGACGGCCTCGACGATCGAGATGTTGTTGGGGAACACCCTGGGCTCGTTGGCCTTGATCCCGCGGAGCCAGGCCTCGGCCTTGTCCTGGCCCTCGAGCACCCGGAAGGCGGTGACGAACGCCTGGAACGAGCCGTTGGTAGGCGCCCAGGCCAGCCGGCCCTTCCACCTCGGGTCGGTGAAGCCGTCGACCGTGGCCGGCAGGTCGGCCTGGCTCACCGTGTCGGTGTTGTAGGCCACCACCCGCGACCGCCCCGACAGGCCCACCCAGCGGCCGGCGGGCGAGCGGAACTCGGCGGGCACCTTGTCGACGGCAGCCTGGGGCAGCGGGGCGAGGCGGCCGGCGTCGTTGACCTGCCCGAGGTTGCCGGCGTCCTGGACGATGAGGACGTCGGCCTTGGGCCGGTCACCCTCCTCGAGCACGGCGCCCGACACCTCGGCCGAGTCGCCGTAGCGGACCTTGACCTTGATCCCGCTGGTGGCCTCGAAGCGGTCGAACAGGGGGCCGACCAGGTCCGCGGTCCGCCCGGAGTAGACGGTGAGGCTGGGCCCGTCGTCGCCGGAGCAGCCGGCCAGCGTGGCCAGCGCCACCGTGGCGGCGACAGCTGCGGTGAGCGTGCGGCGGAGCAGCATGTGGAGTCCCATCGGTCGAATGTTCGGTCATCCGAACATTACGGTTGCTGCGGACGGTTGGCCAAGCCGCTCAGGGCGAGCCCAGCCCGTTGCCCGGGTAGGCGATCACGGGGCCGGCCAGCTCGGCCCGCACCCGCTCGCCGCTCGAGAAGAGCCGCTCGGCCCCGAGGCGGGCCCTGACGACGCTGCCGCCGTCGAGCGCCACCTCGACCAGCTGATCGTGGCCGTAGTAGGTGACGAGGGCGACGGTGGCCGATCCCTGGGGATCGGCCTGCAGGCGGACGGCCTCGGGCCGGACCACGGCCAGAGCCGGACCGGCGGCCGGCGCCGGGCCGTCGACGGCCAGGCGGCCCAGCGGGGTGGCCACCGTGGTCCCGTCGCAGGTGCCCGGGACGAGGTCGGCGTCGCCGACGAACCGGGCGACGAACGGCGAGGCGGGCCGGCGGTAGACCTCGTCGGGCGGCCCGACCTGCGCCACCCGGCCCCCGTCCAGAACGGCCACCCGGTCGGCCAGCGACAGGGCCTCCTCCTGGTCGTGGGTGACGAGGACCACGGTGGCCCCGGCCGCCTTGAGGATGGCCCGCACCTCGAAGCGGATCCGGGCCCGGAGGGCGGCGTCGAGGTTGGCGAACGGCTCGTCCAGGAGGATGACGCCCGGCTCCGGGGCCAGCGCCCGGGCGATGGCGACCCGCTGCTGCTGGCCGCCCGACAGCTCGGCCGGATAGCGGTCGCCCAGCCCGTCGAGGCCGACCATGGCGAGCACCTCGTCGACCCGGCGCTGGCGCCCGGGGTCCCGGCGGAGGCCGTAGGCGACGTTGCCCCCCACGGTGAGGTGGGGGAACAGGGCATGGTCCTGCACCACGATGCCGACCCGCCGGCGCTCAGGCGGCACGAACGTGCCGGGACCGGCGGCGGCGGTGCCGTCGATGGCGATCGACCCGGCGTCTGGCCGCTCGAAGCCGGCGAGGAGGCGCAGGAGCGTCGTCTTCCCGCAGCCGCTGGGGCCGAGCACGGCGAGCAGCTCGCCCCGGTGGACGTCGAGGTCGAGCCCGTCCACCGCCGCCACCCCCCCGTAGGCGCGGCGGAGGCCGCGGACCTCCACGATGGCGGTCTCCGGCACCGTGGGCATGGCTCGACGCTACCGGCCGGTCCGGCAGATCTGGCCGCTCAATCTTCGGTCGACCTACAGTTCGACGTCATGCGCCCCTCACGTCATCGCGGGATCGACGCCTTTGTGTTCACGGTCGACCCTGCGTTCGCCGGGGCTGCGGTGCGAGCCGGCGCCGCCGGCGTGATCGTCGACTGGGAGCGGCGGGGCAAGCGGGAGCGCCAGGCCGGCGTCGACACCCAGGTGAACAGCGACACCGCCGCCGATCTGGCCCGGGTGCGGGAGGCTACGCCGGGCACCGTGCTGTGCCGGGTCAACGGCTGGGGCGCCTGGAGCGAGGCCGAGATCCAGCGGGCCGTGGCGCTCGGCGCCGACGAGGTGCTGCTGCCGATGGTCCGGCGCCCGGAGGAGGTCGACGCCGCCCTGGCCGTGGTCGACGGCCGGTGCCGCCTCGGGATCCTGGTCGAGACGACCGAGGCGGTGCGCAGGGTCGAGCAGCTGGTGCGCCGGCCGGTGAGCCGGGTCTACGTCGGCCTCAACGACCTGATGATCGACCGGGGTGGGCGCAACCTGTTCTCGGCGCTGGTCGACGGGACGGTCGAGGAGGTGCGGGCAGCTGTGCCTCGGGGGACGCCGTTCGGCGTCGCCGGGCTGACGCTGCCCGAGGCCGGGCGGCCGGTCCCGTCCCGGCTTCTGGCGGCCGAGCTGGCCCGCCTCGGTGCCTCGTTCACCTTCCTGCGCCGCTCGTTCCACGCCGACATCGCGAATCGCGACCTCGGCGTGGAGCTGCCCCGCATCACGGGTGCCGTCGCCGCCGCTCGCAGCCGCCCCCACTGCGAGCAGGAGGCCGACCGGGCCGAGCTGGTGGCCCTGGTGGACGACCTGCTGGTCGACGAGGCGGTCTGAGATGCCCTGCGGCCACCTGCGCATCCCGGCGCAGGTGTGGTCCGGCTGATGCGGGCACTGGTCACCGGAGCCGGTGGCTTCGTCGGCGCCCATCTCGCAGCGCGGCTGGTGGCCGAGGGGTGGGAGGTGGTGGGCACCGTCCGGCCCCGCGCCCCCCTCCACCGCTTGGCGGCGCTCGACCCTGCAGGCTCGGTCGGGGTCGTCCCGGTGGACCTGGCCGATCCCGAGGCCGTTGCCTCCGTCGCCGCGGGGTCGTCCTTCGACGTCGCCTTCCTGCTGGCCGCGGCCCGCGCGGCCACGACGCCGGCCGAGCGGCGGGCCACCGCGGCGGTCAACGGAGCGAGCTGCCGCTGGCTCGTCGAGGCCCTGCCGGAAGGATGCCGAGCGGTGGTCCGCCTGGGCTCGTCCACCGAGTACGGCGAGCAGGCCGCTCCACTCGACGAGACGGCGCCGCTGCGCCCGAGAGGCTTCTTCGGGACCACCAAGGCGGCGGGTTCGGTGGCGGTCGCCGCTGCGGCCGTTCGGCGGGGGATGCGTGCAGTCGTCCTGCGCGCCTTCCAGGTCTACGGCCCGCTCGACCATCCCGGGCGCCTGGTGCCCACCGCCCTGCGAGCCGCCCGCAGTGGCGGCGTGCTCCCCTTGACCCGGCCGGGCCTGGGCCGCGACTGGGTCTACGTGGACGACGTGGTCGATGCATGCGTGCGGGCCGCGGGCGCCGATGACCTTCCCGGCGGCCAGGTGCTGAACATCGGCACCGGGCGGCAGGTGTCGAACGAGGAGCTGGTGGCTCAGCTGGCCGCGGTGGCAGGCCGGCGGATCCGGGTGGAGGTGGGCGCACACCCCGGCCGTGACTGGGACGCTGCCTCGTGGGTGTCCGACCCGACCTTGGCCGCCCGGCTCCTCGGCTGGCAGGCCCGCATCAGCCTGACCGAGGGCCTGGCCCGCTGCTGGACGGCCGACGATCTGGCGGCGTGACCCGCACCGCGGCCGGGCCCGATCGGCTGTGCCGCCCCGCACCGGCACACCTCGCGTCCGCCCTCGTTCCCGGAGCACCGGCGGCGAGGCGGCCGTGACCGTCGCCGTGATCGTGCCGGTCTACCGGAACGAGGCCACCCTGCCGGCGCTGGCTGCCCGGGTTGCCTCGGCGCTGGGGGACCGGCCGTGGCGGCTGCGCCTGGTGGTCGACGGCTCCCCCGACGCCAGCCTCGCCGTGGCCCACGAGCTGGCCCGCCAGGATCCCCGCATCGCCGTCACCGATCTGCCGGTCAACGGCGGCCAGCACCGCGCCCTGACCCGGGGTCTCGCCGACGAGGAGGCCGCCACGGCCTGGGCGTGCCTCGACGCCGACCTGCAGGACCCCCCGGAGGCCCTGCCGATCCTGCTCGACCGCCTGGCCGCCGGTGACGTGGGCGCCGTCTTCGCCGGCCGGCGTGGGGCCTACGAGTCGGCGGGCCGCCTCCTCACCGGCCGCCTCCACCGCCGCCTCCTGTCCCGGCTCGCCGGGCTCCCACCCGACGCCGGCGCCTACGTGGTCCTCGGCCCCGAGGCCCGCCGAGCCGTCCTCGCCCTCGCCGGGCCCAGCATCGTGACCGCCATCGGGGTGGCCGGAGGGCCCACCACCTCGCTCCCGGTGGCGCGCTCGTCCCGCCCCGTCGGGCGGTCGGCCTGGACGTCGAGCACCCGCGTCCGCCAGGCCGCCCGCATCTGGGTCTGGACGGCGGCCCACCGCAGCGGGCCGCCTGCGACGCTCAGGCGGTGGCGTCGTCCTCGACGGTGACCCGGTCCATGACCTCTTCGTCGACCTCGATCTCGACGCGCTCGCGGCGGAGATCAGCGGTGATCAGCCGGTCCTCGAACACGGTGTGCTTGCGGATGATGATGCGCTCGCGGACGACGAGGCGCTTCTCGACGACCAGCCGCTCCTCGAAGATCGGGATCGACAGCGACCCATCGGCCAGGGTCTCGACCTTCCCGCTGTCGCCCTCGGCGACCTCGACCCGCTCGGTCTCGGCCTGCTCGGTGCCGACCGGGACGACCTGCTCGACCTGCTCGTGCTCGACGACCTTCCTGGCCCGGAGGCGGCCCGCCTCGCGCTGCCGCTTGACGACGGCCAGCTCCTCCTCGGACCGGATCAGCTCACCCCTGTCACGGTTCGGGCTCATCGGCTTCTCCTGACGGCTTTCGAGCCGCCCGCGGCCCGCAGGCCTCCACGCTCGCGTGGCGGGTCGGCCTGCTGGTTGACCACGTCGGGCTGGACGATGCCGCCGTCACGGGTGTGGGTGACGAGGGCGTCGGCCCGGCGGTGGTAGCGGGCTCCGACGACCCCGCCCAGCCAACCGGCGGTGAGAGCGACCAGAGCGGCGACGACGGCGCTGATGATGGCGGCCGTGCCGGGGTCGTCGGCCGAGAACCACTGCGGCAGCTCGAACTGGGAGAACACGTCGTAGCGGTCGCCGTAGAAGGCGCCGAGTGCGGAGAGGACCCCCCCCAGGATCAGGAACCAGATGACGGCCATGACCCCGTTGCGGCCACCGTCGTAGCGGGCCACCCGGCCCGCCACCCACCCGCCGATGAAGAAGGCGAGAAGCAGCACGACCAGGCCGGCGATCAGGCCGCCGATCGACAGGTCTTCGCCGCTGGCGTTCAGCTGGCCCAGCTGGTAGCCGACCGTGCCCGCGGCGCCGACGAGGCCGCCGAGCAGCACGAGGGCGCCGATGGCGGCCAGGAGGCCGGCCAGGGTGGCCAGCCAGTCGAGCCCGCCGAACCGGCGCCGGGCCTCGACGATCCCCGGGTCGTCCTTGACCCGGCCGACGCGGATGCCCTCGTCTCGGACCTCGGCCTGCCGGTGGTCGTCGGGGTGATCGAGCTGGTCGTCAGGGTGGTGCTTGCGGTTCACGGGGCCTCCTGGGGCGAGCGGCGGGCGGGCCGCAGGGGAAACCCCGCAGCCTACCCGGATGCGGTCAACGGGGGGTGGTGTCGTCCTGCAACTCGACCCGCTCCTTGCGGAGGTCGGCTGCCACCTGCTGCTCTTCCACCACGGTGTCCTTGTCGACGCGGATCCGCTCCTTGGGGGTCACGCGGGTGGTGGCCACCGCCTCCTCCTCGTTCAGGACGACCTCGTGCACGGACTCGGTGATCTCGGCTCCGGCCATGGCCTGGTCCATGTTGGCCTCGGTGATCGGCTCGCGCTCGATCCGCACCTCTTCGCGGGCCACCGGCACGGTCGTCTCCACCCGCTCGGTGTCGACCCACTTGCGCAACCGCACCCGGCCGGCCTCCCGGCTCGTCTTCGAGACGTCGAGCTCCTCCTCCGAACGGGTCATGGCGTCGTCGCGGTTCGAGCGGGGCGCGCCACCCCCCTCGGGCAGGCCGCTGTCGGAGCGGCGCTCGCCGTAGTCGTAGCCGTAGTGGTCGTAGAGGCGGGCCTCCTCGTCCTTTGACAGCTGCCCGTCGGCGTCGGCGTCGGGCGAGCTCGTGATCTGGTCCCGGGTGAACTGGACCTGCAGGTCGTTGCCGCTGACGGCAGCCCCGGTGAGCGGCACGAAGCTGACGTCGCCTCCCGTCGTCCCGCTGCTCACCGCCAGCCACTCGGGCTCGCCGGTGTCGTCGTCCAGGTAGATGTCGGCAATCCTGCCGACCGTCTGGCCGGCCCCGTCGATCAGGTTCCGGCCGATCCAACCCTTCAGCTGCTCTGTGTCCTGTGCCATGTGTTCGTCCTCTTCTCTTCAGGTGGTAGCTGACGGTCTTGCAGGAAGAGCGGGCGTCGCGCTCGACGAGCTGGATACGCCGCAGCGTCGAGTCCTGGCCCTCGCGCCGCAGCTCGTCGACCTCTTCCGACTGGCTGGTCCGAGCTCAGAGCTGTCAATTGGCAAGCTGGGGTGAAGCCCATCGAACGGTGCCCGGCTGCCTGGAAGCGAGATGCACCGCGCAGTGCGGCTTGGGGCGTCGGAGGGCGGTTACCCGCCCCCCTCGGCTCCTATCCAAAAAACCTCGCTTGGTCCGCTATGCCCTGGTCCGGACGCCCCGGGCCCGGTGTCACCGTTCAGCTCGACTTGGGGCTTTCCCTTCAGCTCGGCGGCCCGCTCCGGCGGCGCGCGCCGGTGGCGCCGGCGCTCCGGGTCGGGTGGCTCGCTCGCCTGGCTCCTTCTGCGGACGCCCGAAGGCCGAGTCCGGCAGCCTCGTCGAGCGGGCCCGGCGCCTACATCTGCGACCGCTGCGTCCCGGCGGCGCTCGAGGTGATCGCCACCCGGGCACCGGTTCGCGGCTCGGGGGCAGCGTTGCGCCCGGTGGGGGAGGATGCCCCCGAGCTCTGCTCGTTCTACGGGAAGACCCGCGCGCTCGTCGATGGGCTGGTCGCCGGTCCGAGCTCGCTGATCTGCGCGGAGTGCCTCGAGCTGGGCCAGGAGATCATGGCCCAGGAGCTGCAGCAGTAGGCCGCACCAGGGGCGGCTCAGAAGCCGGCGACCCCGGCGTTCCACATCTGCGGGAAGACGTACAGCGCCAAGCCGAGCGGGATCAGGGCCACACGAGCCAGGGCGCCCCGCCGCCTCGGGACGTCGCCCGCCGCGGCCAGCACGAAGCAGATCACGGCGGCGGCGTAGAAGAGGAAGACGAGCTTGTTGTCCATCGGTTGCTCCTTGGCGGTTGGCGGTCAACCTACCGCCCCCTCCTCGAGCCGGACCGGGGTCCCGTCCCTGGATCAGGGACGAGCGGCCCCGCCCTCGCCGGGCTCGCTCCAGCGCTGGACCAGCGTGGTGGCGTACCGACCGGCAAAGCGCCGCTCCTCGGCCACACGGAGCCCCCTGCCGCCCAGCTCGTGGTCGAGGGACGCCAGCTTGCCGGCATCGCCCTTCACGCCGCCCTCCTCCCGCCGCACCACCCAGACGGTGCGCGCCCCGGCGGGGACGGTCGCCGGCGGCAGCACCAGGTCGGCCACCAGCGCCGGCCGGTCCTTCCGGGCGTAGTGGTCGAGGCCGAGGGCGTCCCAGCGCGCCGCGGCGACGACGGGCTGGCCGGGCCGGTGGGCCCGGGCGACGGCGTCGACCGCAGCGCGCACGTCCTCCTTCGGCCCCAGCTGGCTGCCGTCCACCGAGGCCGCAGCCGATGCGGCCACCACGGCGGCGGCAGCCACCGCGGCCAGCCACCGGGGGCGCAGGGCGACGACGCCGAGGGCCACCAGCAGGGCCAGCCCGATCAGCGCCGGCAGCAGGTACCGGTCGACGTACACCGGGCGCACCAGCTCGGCCACGGTGACGACGGCCAGTGGCACGCCGAACCAGCACACACCTGTCGTGCGGGCCGGGCCGCTTCCCCGAACCACCCCGACGACCGCCAGCACCGCCGTCGGCCACAGCAGCCAGGCCGAGCCGCCCGACCACGACCGGAGCAGCAGCCGGGGCACGGCGCCGCCCACGTCGGCGATCCACTCGGCTCCCGAGCCGCCCACACCGTTGGCGAGGGCCACCACCACCAGCCCGGCCGTCGGCAAAGACGCCGCCGCCAGCACCGCCACCAGACCGGCGGCCTTCCGCCCTCGCAGCACGGCCGCGGCCACCCCTACGCCCGCCACCACCAGCAGGCCGAACCAGTGGGCCAGCCCGGTTGCGGCTGCCGCCAGGCCGACCAGCGCCACCGCACCCGGGCGGTCGTCGAGCCACCGGGCGAAGCCCAGCACCAGGAGCCCGGCGCCCAGCAGGACCAGCCCGTAGCCACGCGCTTCGGCCGCGTACTCCACCACCAGCGGGTTGGCCGCCACCATCAGCCCGAAGACCAGCGCCAGCCGGCGCCCCGCCAGCCGCCCCACCGCCAGGGTGGCGGCGGCCACGCCGCCGACCGCCGAGACCAGCGACAGCAGCCGCAGCCCCACCTCGTCGGCGGCCAACCCCGTGACGCCGAGCCACAGGTGGGCCACCAGGTAGTACGGCGCGTTGTACGAGGGCGGCGCGTCGCGCAGGTACGGGATCGTCCCCTCGCCCCGCACCACCGCCCGCACCAGGTCGCCCACCGGCAGGCGGGCCACCTCGGCCGTGTACAGCTCGTCGTACCAGAGCCCATGGCGCCGGGCCACCAGCGCACCACCGAGCCCGGTCAGCACCAGGGCGGGCACCAGCCACCACCCCGCCAGCACGACCTGCCGCGGCCAGGCCAGCACCCGCCGAGCGCCCTGTTCCCCAGCGCCGGCCGAGGCGACGGCGGCCACGCTCATCGACCGGTGCCGGTCGGGGCTCGCCGGCCCGCCGACTGACCCAGCCCCCACCGGCTGGTCGGCCCTCAGAGCGACGCCAGGATCGAGGCGGCCGAGCAGCCGGTCACCTCGACCACGGGCACCGCCTCCTCGGCCACGACCCGAGCGAGCTCGCGGAAGGCCTCGGCCGCAGGGCCGTCGCCCAGCACGGCCGGGCGCCCTTCGTCGCCCCCCGCTGCCACCGCAGGCTCCATCGGCACCTGGCCGAGCAGGGGCACGCCGACCTGGCTGGCCAGCCTGGCGCCACCGCCGGCGCCGAACAGCGGGTAGCTGGTGCCGTGCTCGCAGACAAAGGCGCTCATGTTCTCGATGACGCCCGCCACCCGCAGATGGCCCTTGCGAGCCATGTCGGCGGCCCGGCCGGCCACCGTCTGGGCCGCCAGCGCCGGCGTGGTGACGATGATGACCTCGCTGCGGGGCAGCATCCGGGCCAGGCCCATCTGGATGTCGCCGGTGCCGGGCGGCAGGTCGATGAGGAGGTAGTCCATCGCCCCCCACGACACGTCCTCGACGAAGTGCTGCAGAGCCCGGTTCAGCATCAGCCCGCGCCACATGATCGCCTCGGTCTCGCCGGCCAGGAACCCCATCGAGACGACCTTGACCCGGCCGGAACCGATGGCCACCTCGACCGGCGCCATGCTCCACGACTCGGCCGTGCCGGTCACCTCGAGCTTCTCGTCGATGCCGAGCATGCGCGGGATCGAGAAGCCCCAGATGTCGGCGTCGAGCACCCCGACCGTGAGGCCCCGCTGGGCCAGCCCCGCCGCCAGGTTGGCCGTGACCGACGACTTGCCCACCCCGCCCTTGCCCGAGGCGATGGCCACCACCTTGCAGGTGCCGGGGATGTCGGTGGCCGGCGCCCCCTCCTGGGCCTTGGCCCTGGCCCGGTCCATCAGGTGCGTCTTCTCCTCCCGGTCCATGACCCCGAACGTGGTCTTCACCGAGGTGACGCCGGCGACGGCGCCGACCCGGGCCTCGACGTCCTTGCGCAGCTGCACCTTCAGCGGGCACCCCTCGGTGGTGAGCGCCAGCTCGACGGCCACGTGCCCCGAACCAGCCTCATCGCCCCCCGGAGGACCACCCTCGGCGGCGGCCGGATCGACCGAGACGCTCCGGACCATCCCGAGCGAGACGACGTCGTCGCCCAGCTCCGGGTCGATCACGCCCCGCAGCGCGGCGAGGACGTCGTCGGCGTTCACGGGCACGCCCTCGATACTACCGGGCTGGGCCGTGGTTATCCTGTGGGCCGTGGACCGGCGACTCCAGGTGTTCAAGGTGCTCGGGGACAACACCCGTTACGCCATCTACCTCGAGCTCGCCCGCTCCGAAGGACCCCTCTCCACCATCGAGATCGCCGAGACGCTCGACCTGCACCCGAACACCGTCCGCCCCCACCTCGACCGGATGCGGGATGCGGGGCTCGTCGAGGTCCAGGCCGAGAGCCGGGGCACCGTCGGCCGCCCCCAGCACCGCTGGAGCACCACGGCCGACGCGCCGTCGCTGGGCCTCGAGCCCAGCGGCTTCCGCATGCTCTCGACCCTGCTGGCCGGCGTCGCCGCCGCCGGGAGCCCGGCCCCCGATCTGGTCGCCGCCGTCGGCCGCCAGCGGGGGCGGATCGCAGCCGAGGAGCAGGCGCCGTTCGCCCCATCGTGCCTGGCCGGGCTGGTGGCCGAGCTCGCCGACCTCGGGTTCGACCCCGCCGCCGTCCAGGAGGGCAGCACCACGACCATCGGCTTCACCCGCTGCCCCTTCGCCGACCTGGCCGCCGCCTTCCCCTCCGTCGTGTGCCACCTCCACCGGGGCATCGTCGAGGGCTACGTCGAGGCCGCGGGCGGGGCCAGCGTCGAGGCCTTCCACACCCTCGAGGATCGCGATCCGTGTCGCGTAGACATCCTCGAAGGCGTACCATCGGCCCCGTGAGCACGACTGAGACCAAGCCCTTCATCCTGACCGACACCGCGGCGGCCAAGGTGGCCGAGCTCCTCAAGGCCGAGGGCGACCCCAGCCTGGCCCTGCGCGTCGCCGTCCGCCCCGGCGGCTGCTCCGGGTTCTCCTACGAGATGTTCTTCGACTCGGACTTCGCCGACGACGACATCAAGGTGCCCTACGACGGCTTCCAGATCGTCATCGACGCCGCCTCGGCCCCGATGCTGACCGGGGCCAGCCTCGACTACAAGGACACCCTCCAGGGCGCCGGCTTCAACGTCATCAACCCCAACGCCAGCCGCTCCTGCGGCTGCGGCAACAGCTTCAGCTAGCGCGGCCGCGCCTCACTCGGTCGCTGCGCTCCCTCCGTTCGGGCGGGTCTTGTTCGACGGCCTTTGGCCGGCTGCTACTAACGGCGGGCGAGCAAGCTCGCCTTTCGCCGCCTGACGAGGGGGCTCCGCAAGCTGCGCCCCCTCGAGCTCCCCCCGACTGCCCTCCGTTGGCGCTGGTGCGTTCTGTGGCGGTTACAGCAGGCTCTTCAGGGCTTGGGTGGCTTCGGTGGTTCCGTAGAGGCCGTCTACTCGGTCTTTGACGTTGCCGTCGGCGCCCACCAGGAACAGGACGGGTTCGGTGGCCAGGCCAAAGGCCTTCACCGCAGGGGCGAGGGGGGTGCGGGTCACCTCGGGGCCGGTGGGGCGGGTGGCGTAGACCTCGAGGTGGACGAAGCCGACCCGGTCTCCGACCTCGGGGGCGGCCCGGAGCAGGATGTCGAGCACCGGGCCGCACGTCGCCGTCTGGCAGAAGGCCGGGGTGGACACCAGCACGGCCAGGGGCCGGCCCTGCTCGAGGGCCTGGTCGAGGCTGACGTCGTGCCAGGGACAGGCCGGTGACCGGGTGCACACCTGTTCCAGCCCGGCGCTGTCACCGGGCGACGGCGTGCGCACCGGTGGCATGGGCTGGCCCGGCACCAGGCCCGGCCGGGCGTCGACGATCATGATCGGCGCCGTCGCCTTCTTGCCGTCGACCTTGGCCTGAGCCCACACGGTTCCCTTGGGCGCCAGCTCGGCCTCGACGGTGAAGTAGGGCGGAGCCGGGGCGGCATCGGTGAAGACCTGACCCTGGACCACCGGCGAGGTGAAGCGGTCCTGGGTCGGGCCGAACTGGAGCGTCACCGCCTTTGGGGTGATGTACTCCTGGTCGTCGTCCTGCAGCACGAACACCAGACGGCTGGGCTTGCCGGTCTCGGCCTCCGGGGTCACCACGAGGAGGTTGAGCCCGAGAGCGCCCTGGTTGCCACGACCGGGAGCGGAGCTGGCCCCGCAGGCGGTGAGGGCCACCGCGCCGGCGCCAGCGGCGAGGACGGTCCGTCGCGAGAGCACCCGACCAGTCTGGCCGACCCACGAGGCTCAACCCAGCCGGCCGCAGGCGTGCCGCAGTCGGCCGGGTCCCCCGGGGCGTGCTCGAGGGAGCCGGCCAGGCCCACCGGTTCCGCGACACAGGTCTCGCCGTCGTGCTTCCAGTTGAGGGGCTCGACGGAATGGGCAAGGACGCCGTCGCCACCATCGGCGGACTCGAACGCCTCGATCCGGGGGCAAGGCCGAGGATGGCCGCCATCGCCCTCCGCAGGGGGGCACCGGCCGGTACCGGTGATCGCCTCGGGCTCGGTGAGTACGGCCGCCCGAGCGTGATCCTGAACCTGGGCCGCGTCCGCTCGACCCCCTTCCTCCTGGCCCTGCTCGTCGGCGCCTCAGCGGCGATGGGGGGCGTCCACGTGATGGTGACGTCGATCAACAACCGGCGCCGGGCCGTGGCCGTGCTCCGGTCCCTGGGGGCGGACAGCCGCTGGATCACCCGCACCGTGCACTGGCAGGCCACGATGTTCTCGTTGGTGCCCCTGGCGCTGGGCGTGCCGCTCGGCCTGATCACCGGGCGGCTGGTGTTCGTGCTTTTCGCCGACAGCATCGGGGCGTGCCCGAGGCGTCCTTCCCCTTCGCCTCGGTGGCCGCGGTGCTGGCCGCCTCCGTCGGGCTTGCCAACGCCGCCGCTGCCGTGCCTGCCCGCCGGGCCCGGCGGGTGGCGCCGGCGAGGCTGCTGACCAGCGAGTAGGACCTCATCGCCCAGGCTCTCCGGCCAGACTGGGCTGCGGTGCTGACGGTCGACGGACGCGCTGTCCCCCTGGAGCCGGGCGACGAGCAGCGCAGCCTCCTCGAGGTGCTGCGGCTGCGGGCCGGGGCCACGTCGGTGAAGGACGGCTGCTCACCCCAGGGCCAGTGCGGCTGTTGCACCGTGCTCGTCGACGGCCAGCCTCGGGTGGCCTGCGTCACCTCGACCCGGCGTGTGCTCGGGCGGTCCATCACCACCGTCGACGGCCTCCCTGAAGCCACCCGGACCGCATGGGCCGCCGCGCTCGTCTCCACAGGGGGCAGCCAGTGCGGGTTCTGCACGCCGGGCATCCTCGTCCGCCTCGCCGCCCTGGCCGACCCGACGCCGGCCCGGGTCGAGGATGCCCTCCTCGCCCACCTCTGCCGCTGCACCGGCTGGCGCACGATCGTCGATGCAGCGGCGCTCCAACCGGCCGAGACGTCCGAGGGTGCGGGCACCCAACGTCACCGCACCCCCGGTGCCGGGGTGGTGGCGCGGGATCTCGGCGCGGCCGCGGCTCGCGCCACGCTCGAGGGCGGCAGCCCCCAGCAGGTGGGGCTCGACGTCGCCCTGGGTCGGGCCGGCTTCGCCTCCGACACCGCGCCCGTTGACGCTCTCGTGGCCGTGCCCGACCGCGCCGGAGGGTGGGCGGTCGGCGAGACGTTGTCCGAGGCAAGGGCGGCGGCGGCCAAGGTGCAGGGACGCCGCACGACGCTCCCGCTGCAGTGGCCGATCGAGCCGCCGGCCGGCGACTGGGATCTGACCCTGGCCACCACCTGGGTCGAGCCGGCGTACCTCGAGCCGGACTGCTCGTGGTGCGAGCCCGGCGGCGACCCGGCCAGCCCCCTGGCCAACGGCGGCGCCTTTGGCGGCAAGCTGTCGTCGCCGGTGCCTGCGGCCGCCCGTCGGCTGGCCGACCTTCACGGTCGGGTCGTCGTCGCCCCGTGGAGCCGTGAGGACGCGGTGCGCCTCGGGCCCAAGCGGCCGCCC
>JAUJNH010000017.1 GCA_030448245.1 Acidimicrobiales bacterium | reverse complement strand
GGCCGTCGGCGATGCGGTAGGTGCCCGCGGCGTGCCACGACATCCGGATGAAGAGCCCGCCGTAGTGACCCCAGTCGGCCGGCCACCAGTCCTGCGAGTTGGTCATCACGTCGAAGACGTCCCGCTTCAGCGCCTCGACGTCGAGCGCCTCGACCTCCTTGGCGTAGTCGAAGTCCTCCCCCAGCGGGTTCGGCTGGGGCCCGTTCTGGGCGAGCACCTGCAGGTCAGGCTGGTTGGGCCACCAGTCCCGGTTCGTCCTGGGCCGGTGCGCCTTGACGGTCGGCGACGGGATTGCTGGGTTCTCGCTCTCGCTGACGCTCTCAGTGTCATTGCCGCTGTCGGTCACGTCGCTCCTTCTCCTGGTGTGGGTGGTTGCTTGTGGTGCCTGGGTCGGTCGTGCCGGCGCCGGCCGAACCAGCGGTCGTCGCGGCACACCCGGGGCATCGGCCCCAGTAGATGACCTCGGCTTCGTCGATCTCGTAGCCCGAGTCGTCGGCGGCGGTCAGGCACGGGGTGTCACCCACCGCACAGTCGACGTCGACCATGACCCCGCAGGTTCGGCAGATGAGGTGGTGGTGGTTGTCGCCGACCCGGTTCTCGTAGCGGGCGGGTGACCCGGCCGGCTGGATGCGCCGGAGGAGGCCCTTGTCGGTGAGCGCCCCGAGGGCGTCGTAGACCGCCTGGCGCGAGACGGCACCGAGCTCGGCCCGTACGAGCCTGTAGACGTCGTCGGCCGTGCCGTGCGGCCGATCAGACACCGCTCCCACGACAGCCAGCCGCTGGGCCGTGACCTGCAGACCGTGCCGGCGGAGCACGTCAGGGCCGTTGATCGACGTGTCGCTGGACACGCTCGGGAGCGTACCGCGATCTGGAGTGAGTCCAGATCTGGAGGCTGCGGGATCCCGGGTCACCCGCCCTCGCTGCGGCCGGCCTTCCAGTAGCCCCGCACGTGGCCCCGAGAGCGGGGCAGGCCCCGCTCGTCGAACAGGTGGCGGCGGATGCGCTGCACGGCTGCCGCCTCGCCGGCCACCCACACCTGCGTGTCGGCGCCCACGTCGGCGGCCTGCACGGCGGCCACCAGGGCGTCGCCGGGGGGTGCGCCCTCGGCCAGGTCCCACCACCCGACTGCGGCCCCGGGGTGGTGGGGCAGCTCGATCCGCCCGGAGGGATGGGCGACCTCCACCCGGACCTGCACCGCCGCCTCGGGACGGATCGCCTCGAGGAGCTGGCTGATGGCGGGGATCGCGGTCTCGTCGCCGGCGACGAGGAACGACGAGGCGTCGGGGTCGACGGTGTAGCCGCGGCCCGGGCCGGACACAGCCACCTCGTCACCGGGCTCGGCCGCCTCGGCCCAGGCGGAGGCGGCGCCGCCGCCGTGCAGGACGATCTCGACGTCGAGCTCGAGAGCGTCGACGTCGACCCGTCGGGGGGTGAGGGTGCGGATAGGCGCCCGCCGCCCGTCGGGCAGGCGGAACTCGTTGCCGTTCCAGCGGGGCACCACCAGCTCACGCTCGCCGGCCGGCGGGAGCAGCAGCCGCACGCTCGCCGCCGGCTCCTCGACCACCAGGCCCTCCAACTCGGGGCCGCCCAGCGTCACGCGGATCATGCGGGGCCCCACCCGGTCGACCCGCCGCACCGCCACGCGGCGGAACCGTGGCGGCTCCCGCCGCACCCTGGTGCTCGGCCCGTCGCCGGGGTCGCTCATCGCCGACAGCGTCCCATGCCGCCCCGGCGCCGGTGCAGGTACACCCGCCGGGGGCACCGTGCGAGGAGCACCATGTGGCGATCATGGCGAACCGGGGGCTGCGTCCTGCTCCCCCGGCGGCGCAGGGCTTCGACGAGCTCTACCGGCGCGAGCTGGCCGGCGTGCTCGCCTTGGCCCACGTGCTGTCGGGCAGTCGCTCGGCGGCCGAGGAGCTGGCCCAGGAGGCGTTCCTGGCCGCTCACCAGACGGCGGCTCCCGGCATCCTCGTCCGCCCGGGCGGTCAAGCTTCGGCTGGCCGACCCGTAGCCTGCGGCGCTTGCCCGGAGAACCCTCAGCGCCGAGCTTTGCCCACGGCGTCGCCAGCGGCGACCCGGAGCACGACGCCGTGATGATCTGGAGCAGGGTCACCACGAGGCCGCCCGATCCCGTGGCCGTGCACTGGCGGGTCGGCCGGGCGCCGGACCTCACCGATGTGGTCGCCGAGGGCGAGGTCGTGGCCGCCGCCGAGCACGACTTCACCGTGAAGGTCGACGTGCGGGGGCTCGAGCCGTCCACGACGTACCACTACGGGTTCGAGACCGGAGGGCTTCCTTCGCCGGTCGGCCGCACCCGCACGGCCCCCGCCGGGCCGACCGCGGGCATCCGGCTCGGCATCGTGTCGTGCGCCTCGTGGCCCGACGGGTTCTTCAACGCCTACGGCCACCTGGCCGAGCGAGACGTCGACCTGGTGGTCCACCTCGGTGACTACGTCTACGAGGACGGCAAGGCCGGGAGGAAGATCGGCCGGGCTCACCACCCGCCCAAGCGGGTCTCCTCACTCGACGACTACCGGGCCCGCCACGCCCAGTACAGGACCGACCCCGACCTGCAGCGGCTGCACCGGCAGCACCCGATGGTCGCGGTGTGGGACGACCACGACGTGGCCAACGACGCGTGGCGGGACGGTGCCGTCGACCACGATCCGGACGAGGACGGCGAGTGGCACCAGCGACGAGCCGCCGCCATGCGCGCCTACCTCGAGTGGCTGCCCGTGCGGCTGCCGGATCCCGCCCACCCGGAGCGGATCTACCGCACCGTCCACCTCGGCGACCTGGCCGAGCTGATCGTCCTCGACACCCGGCTGGCGGGCCGGGACCGGCCGGCGCAGTCCGGCAAGCGGCCGGTGGCCACCGTGCTTGTGCGCGACCGGTCCCTGCTGGGAGACGAGCAGCGGGCGTGGCTGCGCGACCAGCTGCGGACCCCGGCGCAGTGGCGGCTGCTGGGCAACCAGGTGATGATGGCGCCGCTGCGCGTCATCGACCTGCCGAGGCCACTCGAGCGTTTCGTCCCGGGGCTGGTGGCCGGGGGCGTCGGCGTCAACAGCGCCCAGTGGGACGGCTACCCCGAGGAGCGAGAGGCCCTCTTCGAGCACCTGCGCGAGCAAGGCCCCGGCAACGCGGTGGTGCTGACCGGTGACCTGCACTCGTCGTGGGCGGCCGAGCTGACGCTCGACCCGCGAGACCCTGCGGAGGTGCCGGTGGGCGTCGAGTTCGTGACGCCCAGCGTGACGTCCCGTTCGTTCGCCGACGGGCTGGCGCCGCCGGTGCCGGGCGGCCGGGCCCTGCTGCGCCGGCTGATCGCCCACCAGAACCCGCACCAGCGGTTCATCGATCTCGAGGGCCACGGCTACGTCGTCGTCGACGTGAGCCCCGACCGGGTGCAGGCCGACTGGTGGCACGTGGAGACGATCGCCCGCCGCACGGGCCGAGCGAAGGTGGTGGCCAGCTGGATGGTGCGGGCCGGCGAGACCCTCCTGTCACCGGCACCGGCCCCGCTGCCCGCCAGGCCGGACCGGTAGCCCCAGCTCAGGAACCGCCTCGGCGGACCCGGGCGAAGAGGGCCTTCAGGTAGGCGCCCTGGTCGAAGCCGATCGGGTGGTCTTGGGGGTGGCCCGTGCGCCGCACCTCCTCCAGCCGGTGGCCGGCGTCGCCGGCGCTGCGGTGGACCTCGGCGAAGAAGTCGTCGGCGGCCACCCGGCTCGAGCACGAGGCCTGGACCAGCAGCCCACCGTCGTCGACCAGGCCGACGGCCAGGTCGGTGAGGCGCCGGTAGGCCCGCAGCGCGCCGGCCACCCCGGCCTGGGTGTGGGCGAACGACGGCGGGTCGACGACGACGAGGTCGAACCGCTCGCCGCCGGCCCGCAACGACGACATCACGTGGAAGGCGTCGCCGACGATCGGCTCGTGCTGGCACCTCCGCACCGCCGGCAGCCGGCGGTTGCGGGCGAAGCTCCGCCCCGCCGCCTCGAGCGCCTGCTGGCTGGCGTCGACGCTGCGGACCGAGCGGGCTCCGCCGGCGGCGGACGACACCGAGAAGCCGCCGGTGCAGGCGAAGACGTCGAGGACCCTGGCGCCGGCCGCCTCGGCTCCGACGAGCCGCCGGTTGTCCCGCTGGTCCAGGAAGTGGCCGGTCTTCTGCCCGGCCACGACATCGGCCTCCAGCACCAGCCCGTTCTCGCGGAACAGGATCGGGCCGGCGGGAGGCTCGCCCAGCACCACGGTGCCGTCGCCGATGCCCGAGGCACCCTCGCGCTGCAGCGCCCGGCTGAGGCGGACGACGACGAGGTCCGGCGCCAGCAGCCCGTCGAGCAGGGCGACGACGTTGCGCAGGTGCGGGATCCATGCGGGCGAGTAGAGCTTGATCACCAGCGCCGCCCCGTAGCGGTCCACCACGAGGCCGGGCAGCCCGTCGTTCTCGCC
This sequence comes from Acidimicrobiales bacterium, assembly GCA_030448245.1. Lineage (GTDB taxonomy): Bacteria > Actinomycetota > Acidimicrobiia > Acidimicrobiales > JAUJNH01 > JAUJNH01. Next base: position 11,221 of record JAUJNH010000017.1, on the reverse strand, counting down.
GTGCACGCACCGGAAACCCGTGGTGTCCGTGGATGCGAAGAGCTCGGCGCGGCGTCCGAGCGCGTCGGTGAACCGCTGGCGCCACCACGCCGGCGTGATCTGCACGGGTGCGCCGTGATGGAGCATCTTCACCCTGATCGGCGAGCTGGCGTCGTACAGCCCGATCCCCTGGAAGCGCCGATCGGCGTCGAAGACCACGGCGACGTCACCCGAGCGGGCGCCGTCGGCGCTCGACGTGATCGACGACTCGAACACCCACGGGTGGCCGGCCCGGATCTGCCGCCGGGCGTCGTTCGTCACCCGCACGGCCACCCGCCGCTCGCTCGGCCCCGGCAGGTGGGCGAGGACGTCGTTCACCCCTCCAGGGTCGCGCCGCCGACGGGTCCGCAACCGCACGGGCGTGTCGTTCGCGGGCGGATTCAACACCTGGTTAGGCCGGGGCGTGGCCCCGTTGGGCATCCTCGGTGGGTGCGGCTCCCCCTGTCGTTCGCCACCGGGCTGTGGCTGACCGCCCTCCGCCACGTACTCGACCAGGGGCGGCGTGGTGCGGGTGGCCTGCAGCGGCTACTTCATCGAGCTGATCTCGGCCATCCCGAGCAACGGCTACTCGGCGAAGGTGGTCGCCCGCGGGCCCGCCAACGTCGAGGTCCACTTCCTGCGGTCGAGCGAGGACCTCTCGGTGAAGGCGGTCTGCTTCGGCCAGCCGATCCGGTACTACGAGCAGGACCCGCCCAGGTAGGCACACGATGGCCTGACCGGCGGCGCGAAGCAGGTCAGCGCTCGGGCGGCGGGCCGAAGGTCGCCTCGATGCGCGCCCCCCCGTCGGTCGAGCGCCCGGCCGTGAGGCGGCCGCCGGACGCCTCGGCCGTCCGGCGCACGATGTCCAGGCCCAGCCCGGTGCCGGAACCGCCGCTTGCCCCTCGCCTGGGCAGCGCGCTGCCTGGCAGCCCGGGCCCGGCGTCCTGCACGACCAGCGTCCAGCTGCGGCCCGACGCCGGGATCACCTCGACCGAGAACGGCGTCCCTCCGGGGGTGTGGGCCAGCACGTTGTTGATCAGGGCGTCGAGGCACACCTCCAGCTCACCCTGCGCCGCCCCCACCGGCTGCGGTCCGGTGGGCACGTCGGTCCTGCACTGGCGGTTCTCGCCGGAGGCCAGGATCGACCAGAAGGCCAGCCGGTTGCGGACCACCTCGCCGAGATCGCACGACCCCTGGCTGCGGCCTGCGGCCTGGTGGCGAGAGCTGTGCCGGGACTCCTTGATGACCCGGGTGACGACCTGTTCCAGACGGTCGATGTCCCTGGTGATGAGGAGCCGGTCGTCGGCCGACGCCAGGCGCTCGCCGTCGAGGCGCAGCACGGTGAGCGGTGTGCGCAGCTGGTGCGACAGGTCGGCGGCCTTTTCCCGCTCGGCGGCCAGCAGCTCGTCGATGCGGTCGGCCAGGCCGTTCACGGCGCGACCCACCTCGGCCACCTCGGGGGGACCCGCCGGCGAGACCCGCGACTCGACCTCGCCGCTCTGCAGGCGGCGGGTCACCGAGAGCAGCTCGCCCATCGGCCGGACGATGGACAGGGCCAGGCGGTCGGCGAGGGCGACGGCGACGACGACCACGAAGACGGCGATGGCGGCGAGGATCGCCCACGCTCGCTGGACGCCCCCGCTCAGCAGCGAGGCGGCCACCCGCACCCGGATCACGGTCGTGGCCTTGGGGTCGGGGCCGACGACGCCGACGAGGATGTCGCGGCCGCCGTTCGGGCCGGCCGCGGTGAAGGAGCGCCCCTGGCGGGCCAGCTCGACCTCGGCGTCGACGGGGACCGGCGGGCCGAGCACGGTGCCGTCGGGCGGGTACACGGTGATGGGGCGCGGGCTGTCGGCGTTGGCCTGCTCCACCAGCTCGGCGACGGTGGCGGTCTGGCCGGACACCGCGCTGATGGCGCCGGCGAGCGAGCGGGACTCCAGCTTGGCCGCCTCGAGCGCCCGGTTGGCGGCCACGACCTGGATGAGCCGGCCCAGCGGGATGCAGAAGGCCAGCACGATCATGGTGGTGACCGCCGCCGCGGTGAGCGCCAGGCGGGCCCTCACCGGGAGTCTGGGTCGGCCAGCATCACGCCCACGCCCCGCACGCTGCGCAGGTAGCGGGGCGCCTTGGCCGACTCGCCCAGCTTGGTGCGCAGCCAGGACAGGTGGACGTCGACCGTCTTCTCCGGGCCCCCGTACGGCTGGCGCCACACGGCGGCGAGGAGCTCGCGCTTGGACACGACCTCGCCCCGGCGGCTGGCCAGGTGCCAGAGCAGGTCGAACTCCTTGCGGCTCAGGTCCAGGCGCTGACCGTCGATGGTGGCCACCCGGCTGCGGGTGTCGATGGTGAGCCCGCCGATCTGGACCGGCTCGTCGCCGTCGTCGGTCCTGACCCGGCGGAGCACGGCCCGGATGCGGGCATCCAGCTGCGCCGCCGAGTAGGGCTTGACCACGTACTCGTCGGCCCCGGCGTCGAGGGTGCGGATGATCTCCTGCTCGTCGTCCCGGGCCGTGGCCACGATCACGGGGACCGCGCTCACCGCCCGCAGCATCCGCAGCAGCTCGAGCCCGTCGATGTCGGGCAGCCCCAGGTCGAGCACGACCACGTCCGGGCGCTGATCCACGATCTCGCCCAGCGCACCCAGCCCGGTCGAGGCGCTCAGCACCACGTGCCCGCGCTCGACCAGGCCCTTGGTCACGGCGGCCAGGATGAGCGTGTCGTCCTCGACCACCGCGACGCTCGTCACGCATCGGACGGTACCGCGGCCCCCGCAAACGCGACAGCCGGACAGGCAGGGTATTCGCCCGGAAGTCGGGCAAACGAAACCGGCCGAGAGCAAGGTTGGCGGTCGCTTGGGCCGAAGTTAAACGTCGGGCGCACACAATGAGCACAGCACGACGCGCGGCGTTCCTACGCAGCTGCGAGCGGTTGTTGAGACAGCGAACCATCACCGGCCCTGCACGAGCAGGAAGACCGGACGACCGGAGACGAAAGGGGTTTTGTCATGCCTGGATTTCTCAGCGCGCTGACAGGAAAGATCACGGGTTTGGGAACGGTGGCCAGAGCGGCGGTGGTCACCACCGTTGCCGTGGCGATGGTCGTGGGCGGGGCCGGTGCGGTCCTCTCCCTCCCCGACAACGGCGTCGACGCCGCAGTGGTCGTGCCCGCGGCCGTCGACCAGCCGGCCGCCACCGTCACCGTCGAGGCTCCGGCGGCGACGGTCGCCAGCCCGGCGCCGGCGCCGGCGCCTGCCCCTGCACCAGCGGCGTCGGCTCGAGCCACGGCCCCGGCTGCGAGCGCCGCCGCCTCGGCCGACCTTCCCGCCCTCCCCAAGGCTCCCAAGGCCTCCGCCCGGAAGGCCCCCACCGCGGCGGCCGCCGACATCCCCACCCCCACCCTCCCGGCGCTGCCCGCCATCCCCGGCTGCCTGAGCGAGCTGATCCCGACGAGCGGGACCATGCCCGACCCGGTCGAGCTGGCCACCCAGCTGCCGAGCTGCATCCTCAGCCTGGTGATGGGAAGCGTGCCGCTCGACCTCATCCGCAGCGTGCTCGACTCGGCCAACCTGCCCGTCGACATCTTCGGCTGCCTGTCGTCGGTGCTCAGCGCGGTGCCCACCTTCGCCACCGGCGACCTGTCCCGCCTGCCCCAGCTGCTGACGGCCTGCATGCCCACCGGCGACTTCTCGGGCATGGGCTCGATGTCGGCCAGGGCGTCGATGCGCAGCGCCGGCTGACGACCCGATCCCGCTGACGTGACCCCCGGCTCGCACCGGGGGTCACGTCGCGCCCGTCCGTCCGCTCCCGCTCAGGTTTCACGTCGAGTATGCGGAGGGGTCACCGGGGTGTGGCCGGACGTTCAGGCGGCGTCCGTACGTTCACGGCATGCCAGGGCTGCAGGCGGACATGACCGTGCTCGTCCACCTGACCGACCTCCACATCGGGCCCGCCGGCAGCCGTCCGTCGGGCGTCGACACCGCAGCGTCCCTTGCCCGTGTGGCGGCGGCGATCGCCCGGCTCGAGCTGCCGGTGGCGGCCATCGTGCTGAGCGGCGACCTGACGGAGAGCGGTGACGCCGAGAGCTATCGCCGGCTGCGGGGGCTCGTCGACGAGCTGCTCGTGCCGATCGGCGCGCCGGTGCTTCCGGTTCTCGGCAACCACGATGACCGGACCTCGTTCCTGCGGCACTTCCTGGGGCTCGAGAGCCTCGACCCCGACCTGCCGTTCTGCACCGTGCACGACCTGCCACACGTCCGCATCATCCTCTGCGACTCGAACGTCCCGGGCCGGATCTGGGGGCGCCTCGGCCCTCGTCAGCTCAGCTGGTTGGACGAGCAGATGGCCTCGTCCGGTGGCCGGCCCAACGTGGTGGTCCTGCACCACCCCTGCGTCCCGCGGGCGTTCCTCGGCGTCGACGACCACATCCTCCGTGACGGCGACCTCTTGGCCGAGGTCGTGCGCGAACACGATGTGGCGGCGATCCTGTGCGGTCACAGCCACGTGTCGACCTCGGCTGTCGTGGGCGGCGCCCTGCACGTCGTCGGGCCGGCGACGTCCTACCTGGTCGACCCCGGCCAGGGGACGGTCGCCCGGCGCTACGAAGGCAGCGGGTTCGGGGTCTGCACCATCCGCGAGGGACGAGCGATCGTCCACCCGCACGTCCTGCCCGGCGGGGGCGACGAGCTCGTCCCGCAGGCGCCCGTGCTGTCGAGCCTCATCGCCTGACCGCTGATCCGGGCCGCGCTCCTCCAGACCCGGCGACGGCCTCGTTCGCCCGGTCGGACGGCCGGCGCGCCTCCGCCCGAGGCCGGAAGAGGAGACCAGGCGAAGACGGATGTCGGCCAACGCCACCACCGTCGACGAGGACGTCGCTGCCTTCGTGACCTGACGACCCATCACGGACGCCGACGATCCAGCCATCGGCCCCTTGCTCCCCCGCACGTCCCGTGGCGCAGCCGCGCCGGACGTGTTCAACGCCTCCTGCAACGCCTGGACGCTGCGGCAGCCGAGCCCCGGCGCAGGATCGGCCGGGGTGGCCTGCGATCGGCGCTGGACCACCAGGCTGGTGACCGCGCCGTTGCCAGCCGTCCGCTGGAGGTCGAGGACGTGCTTCGGCACGGGCTATCCACACGCGTCCCCACGGGCGAAGTACTGGGTCGAGTCGTTCACCGTGGACCACGAGGAGTTCCACGAGAAGGAGATCCTCGATCTGGTGGCCAAGGAGGTGAAGTCGAAGGACGTGACGAGCCTGCTCGACAGGCGCTACATCGAGGTGTCCGACTGGTGGAGGTTCCAGCGGTGGCTCGGCATGGATCCTGGCGAGGAGACGAAGGTCAAGAAGATGATGAACGGCTTCCTCGACGACATCGGGAAGCACATGAAGAAGGCCATCGAGGACGGGGTCACGGGATTCCAGGCCGAGGCTCGCGCCTACCGAGCGGGTCGACCTCCTACGAGAGGCTGGTGTCAGCGATCCGGGCCCGCGGCCTCAAGAACAAGTGGCCCAAGAACGTGGCGCCCTGATCGGGGCTTGCAGCACCAGCGGGCAGCCGACCTTGCGCCGTCGACGGGCTCGGCCGCGGCGGGCCGCGCCGTCTGCGAACATGTGTTCGTGCCGGTTGAAGGGCGGTTCCTCCACGCCGACCTCGACTCGTTCTACGCGTCGGTGGAACAGCGCGACGACCCGCGGCTTCGGGGCCGGCCGGTGGCCGTGGGCGGCGGCGTCGTCCTGGCGGCCAGCTACGAGGCCAAGGCGTTCGGCGTCCGCACCGCCATGGGAGGCGGGCGGGCCCGCCGCTTGTGCCCGGGCCTGGTCGTGGTGCCGCCCCGGATGGCGGCGTACACCGAGGCGAGCCGGGCCGTGTTCGAGGTGTTCCACGACACCACACCGCTGGTCGAGGGGCTGTCGATCGACGAGGCGTTCCTCGACGTGGGCGGGCTGCTGCGGCTGTCGGGCCTGCCCAGCCAGATAGCGGCAGGGCTCCGGCGCGACGTCCGCGAGCGGGTGGGGCTGCCCATCACGGTCGGGGTGGCCAGGACGAAGTTCCTGGCCAAGGTGGCCAGCGCCGTGGGCAAGCCCGACGGGCTGCTCGTGGTGCCGGTCGACGGCGAGCTGGCCTTCCTCCACCCCCTCCCGGTCGAGCGGCTGTGGGGCGTCGGCCCCGTCACCGCCACCAAGCTCCACGACCGGGGGATCCGCACGGTCGCCGACGTGGCCCGCCTGGCCGAGAAGACGCTGGTGTCGATCCTGGGCCCAGCCGCGGGCCGCCACCTGCACGCGCTGGCCCACAACCGCGACCCCCGCCCCGTCGAGGTCGGGCGCCGGCGTCGTTCAGTCGGCTCGCAGTGCGCCCTCGGGCGCGGCTCCACGTCGCTCGAGGAGCTCGACGCCACGCTGGTCGCTCTCGTCGACCGCGTCTCCCGCCGGCTGCGAGCCGGCAGGCGCATCGCCCGGACCGTTGTGCTCCGCCTGCGCTTCGGCGACTACTCCCGGGCCACCCGCTCGCACACCCTCCCCGAAGCCACCGCCCACACGACCACGGTCCTGGCTGCAGCACGGGCCCTTCTGGCTGCCGCCGTCCCGCTGATCGAGACGCAGGGCATCACCCTCCTCGGCATCGCCCTCGCCAACCTCACCGACGAGCGGCCCGTCCAGCTGATGCTCCCCTTCGACCGCCACAGCGGCACCGCCCTCGACACCACCCTCGACCACGTCCGCGACCGCTTCGGCACCACCGCTGTCACCCGAGCCGTCCTCCTGGGCCGCAGGACCGACCTCGAGGTGCCGCTGCTCCCCGACCCGGGACCGGCGAGTCCGACGAGACCCGCACCTCCTTCCTGACGTCCGGTGTTCGCCGTCGACCGCGCGAACACCTGGCAGGGCAGCGGCGTGGATGGGGAGTGGGCCCGGCCACCGAGAAGCGCCTCGCCCGCTACGGGTGACGGTGATGCCGGTCTCCTCCTGGCAGCGCCGGCAGTCGACGTGCAGACCTTCGCTCGCCGCCGGCCGGGAGCAGCGATGCCGGCGCTCGCCGTGGTGCCCCCGGTTGCCGCCGATGCCGGCCCAACCGGAGCCGGAGCTGCCGGAGGCGGGTGGGTGGGCCTTCGAGTCGACGTGGGACGGGTGCTCGAGGTGAGAGAGAACAGGCACGGATCATGTGTCGGCGCCTGTGCTCGACGGTGAGAGAGAACAGGCACGGCTCATGTGTCGGCGCCTGTGCTCGTCGGTGCGACAGGTGCACGGTCTCACGCGAACGACGTCGGTTTCGCAGGCCGGCCGATCGGGGTCAGGTGGCACCTGGGTTCCCAGGATGAACGCGGGGTCGTGGCCCGTGGCTGCCGGTCCGACCGCCTGCGACGCCTGGCTGATCATCCTTCAGGCGGCTTGTTCTCCTGGCCATCGGAGTGCGGTGCCGTCGGGGCGGTGGATGGTGAGGCGGCCGTCTCTGTGGCGGACGAAGGTGAAGCCGATGCTGTGGGTGAGGCTGTGGTGGCGGCGGCAGACCAGGCAGAGGTTGGCCAGGTCGGTGGTGCCGCCGTTGAGCCAGTGGCGGATGTGGTGGAGGTCGCAGTCGTCGGGTGGTCGGTCGCAGCCGGGAAAGACGCACCCGCCGTCGCGTACCGCGGCGGCTCGCCGCTGGCCTTGGGTGGCCAGCCGGACGGACCGTCCCAGCTCGAGCGGCTCGTTGGGCCCGTCGGTGAGGAGCCTCCGGACGGTGGCGTCGCAGGACAGGTTCTCGAAGGCCCGACGGCCGAGCGGGGTGCCGTCGTCGTAGCCGGGGTTCACCACGTCGCCGAAGGTGACGTCGGCGACCAGGACGACCTCCGGACGCGACGCAGCGGCCCGTTCGCCGAGGGTGACCGAGCGACGGGCCACCTCGACCAGAGCCAGAGCGGTGCGGCGGGCCGAGCTGAGGGTCTCGTCGTCGCGGTAGGCGGCGGCCAGGCGGCGCAGCTCGTTGCCGAGGAGCATGGCGCTGTCGGTGTCGAGGTCGCCGTGCAGCTTCCACCGCCCGTTCCGCTTCGGTGACAACGTCACCTCGTTGGCGGCCGGATCACCTGGACCGGCGGGGCGGTGCTCGGCCAGGAACCGGCCAACGACCCGCCGGGCGGTCCGCAGCGACACGCCGACGACCTGGTCGACCAGTTCGGCTTCGGCGTCGGCGAACGCGTCGACCTCCCGGGCGGTGCTGAGCAGCCGCGCCTTTTCGGTGCCGATCCGACCCTGCTCCAACGCGTCGCTGGTGGCGGGCATTGCGGGCAGGGCGCCGGCCAGCACGGCCAGACCTCGAGCTTCGGCCGGGTGCAGCTCGGTGCGCGCCGCCAGCCACCGGCCCCCGTCGACCGCACCGTCGAGGTGCACCAACCCGGGAGCGACGTCCACCTCGGTCAGGGTGGCCACCATGGCCGCGTCGACGGCCTGTCGGAGATCAGCCAGCCGCAGCAGCCGGATCTCGGCGGTCGACGCGGCGGCGGCTTCCTGCGCTCGCACCACCAGCGAAGCCATCGAACGCATGTTCGTAGGATACGCCAGAACGCCTGAAAAGTCGAGGGATTTCGGGGCATCTGATGAACCCGTTCTCCGACCTGTATCGACACGTGGAACTTGGCTCCGGCGCAGCTTGGGCCGCGATCAGACCCGCCTCGTCGAGAGCGTGATCGGCCAATCAGAGGTGGTCCGTGCGGCCATGGCCTACGCCACGCGCCGAGGACCACAGTGGTAGGTATCAGTCGACGAAGTTCCTGGCCCATGGACAGTGAGCGGGCCACGACGTGTCCTCTGCAGCCGATGACCGCCCCTGCATCCAGACCCTGGTGTGAGGCAGCAGCGAAGCCGGCGCACACTCCGTGACGGTGGCCGGGTGGTCCGTCACGCCCCCTACCGTGGCCACGCTCGAAGCCGCTGATGGCGTGGACCTGCACGTTCGCACGTGGGAGGCCGTCGGCACGCGGCGCGGCACCGTGGTCGTGGTGCACGGCCTGGGCGAGCACATCGGCCGCTACGACCACGTCGCCCACGCCCTCGCCGCTGAGGGGTGGCGAGTCGTCGGCCACGACCATCGTGGCCACGGCCAGTCGGGCGGCCCGCGAGGCGGTCTCGCCAGGGCCGACGATCTGCTCCAGGACCTGGCCACGGTGATCGATCAGGGGCGCTCCGACGGCGCCCTGGTGCTGCTCGGCCACAGCATGGGCGGTGCGGTGGCCGGCCGCTTCGTCGCAGAGGGGCTGGCATCCGAACCGGCGACCTGGTTCCGGCCGGTCGACGGCCTGGTTCTGACCTCCCCCGCCCTCGACCTCGGCATCAACCCGGTTCAGAAGGGGCTGCTCGCCGTGGCCGGGCCGGTGGCGCCGAACCTGGCCGTCGGCAACGGCCTCAAGCCCGAGTGGATCAGCCGCGACCCGAGTGTCGTGCAGGCGTACAAGGACGACCCGCTGGTCCACGACCGGGTCACCGCCAGGTTGGTGCGGTTCCTCGTCGACGCCGGCCGGCTCGTGCGAGAGCGCAGCCTGTCCTGGAAGGTGCCGACGCTGCTGCTCTGGGCCGGCGCCGACCGCTGCGTCGCGCCGGCCGGCAGCGCCGCCTTCGCCGCCGCCGCCCCGAAGGACGTGGTGCGATCGAAGGAGTACCCCGCCTGCTTCCACGAGATCCTCAACGAGCCCGAGCAGACCGAGGTGCTCGACGAGATCCGCGGCTGGCTCGCCCGGCAGGCGACGTGATCGGCGCAACGTCTCCGAGCCCTGGTAGCCATGGCTTCGTGCCGGACCACGCGGCCAGCGGAGCTCCGAACGGCCGTCGATGCCCTCGGGCCGGGTGATCATCGACGAGCCCGCTCGCGGGGGCTTCTTCATGGTGGACCTGCTGGGCCTCTCCGGGTTGGACCAGATGAAGGTCGGCATCGAAGGTCGAGCCGAACCCCCGCCGATGCATCACCTCACGGGCGTCCGGCCGACCGCCATCGGGCCGGGGACGTCCGAGTTCGTTCTGCCGTCGACGGGTTGGCTGGCCTCGTACACCGGCGTGATCAGCGGCGGCATCCTGGCCGTCCTCGCCGACGGTCCCCTGGGCTGCAGCATCCAGTCCACGCTGCCGGCCGGCACGCTCTACACGACGTCCGAGCTCTCGATGAGCTACCTCCGCCGGGCCTTCCCGGACGGCCGGCTCATCACGGCCAGGGCTCGCGTCATCCACGCCGGCCGGACGCTGGGCCTGTCCGACGCCACGGTCGTCGACGGCGCTGGCCGCGAGGTGGCGCACGCGACCTGTGCTTCATCTTCCCGAGCAGCGGCCCGCCGCCACCGCCGCCTGATGACCTGCCGGTCCTCGAGCTGGTCGACCACCGCAGCCCGGACCCGTGCCAGCGCGAGCCCGAGGGAGTTGTCGTGGGCGACACCGTGGCCGATCGCAGCGGCATCGACCTCTGGCGAGGTTTCGTGGCCGGCGACCTCCCGCCGCCTCCCCTCCACCACCTCACGGGAGCCATGCCCGTCGCCGTCGAGGAGGGCACCATCACCTGGACCATGCCCGCCAGTCGGTGGCTGTGCAGCCCCACCGGGTTCGTCGAGGGTGGCTTCCTCGCCTACCTCGCCGACGCCGCCACCGCGACCGCCAGCGCCACCCTGGCCCACAACGCCGACGGCAAGCTCGTCGTCACCGCCCTCGGCTCCTCCCTCCTGCTGCCGGGCAGGAACTCTCTGAACCCGAAGAATCAGGACGAGCGGTAGCCAGACCTACCGGAGGGACTTGGCCGCGCGTCGAGCCGATGGCTCACCTCCCACGGCGCGCCAGACGAGCGGCTGCCGTGCACCTCGGGCCTACGCGGGGGCGGCGGGTCTCCGGTGAGGCTGCGCCCGTCCCACCAGCCGGTGCCCATCGTGATGGCGACGTCGAGGTCGGCGTCAGCGTCGACCAGCTCGAGCTCCTGGGCCCACTCGAACATGCTGCGCAGGCGCCGCCGGCGAGGAGCGATGCCAGTTGCTTAGTAGAGCGCCAGAACATCGGTTTCGGTCGAATCTTGGAGCATCGTGCCGACCAGTGACCGCCCGCCCGTAGCTGAGGCGCCGCCCACCCATGGACCCACACCCCGCCGTCCGCCAAAGGGCAGGCGCGCGACCATTTGCTACTCGTGCGCGCCCGGGCGATGACCAGCTGCTGGATCTGCTCGGTGCCCTCAAATATGTCGTAGGTGTGCATATCGCATTCGGCG
>JAUJNH010000016.1 GCA_030448245.1 Acidimicrobiales bacterium | reverse complement strand
CCCCAACCTTCTGATCCGTAGTCAGATGCTCTATCCGTTGAGCTACGAGCGCGGCGCGAGCAATCTAGCCCACGGTAGGCGCCGGTCAGCCCTCCTCAACCTCCTCGGGACCACGAGGGGGTGCGCCGGGGCCGGGGAACTCGCCTCCGCCAAGAACCTGGCCGTGGCCGACCGGCTGCTGGCCGAGCACCTCCTCGCCTTCACCGTCCTCCCGCGGGACCTCGACGGTGAACATGCTTTCGTCGACGGGTCCACCCCTGCCCTCGTCGGCGGTCTCATCTGGCTTCTCGGAGTCGTCTTCCACGTCCGACCAGTACCCCGCCGGCGCGCAAGCTTCCCCTTCGGCCCTCGGTAGCTTTGGGTGCATGGCCCGGCCGGACCTTCGCCACGAGGCCAACGCCGAGGGGGCGTGGTACGTGGACGAGCGGTGCATCGACTGCGGAACCTGCAGGGATCTGGCACCGGTCACCTTCGTCAGCCTGGGCTCGCAGTCGGTCGTGGCCTCTCAACCGGTCGATCCGCAGCGCGAGCAAGGGGCGTGGCTGGCCGCTCAAGCCTGTCCGACACAGTCGATCGGCACGTTCGACCACAGGCCGCGCCCTGGCCGCCTCTACCCCTGGCTGCTGGTGGACGGGGTCTACGACCTCGGCTTCACATCGCCTGACAGCTTCGGCGCCTCCGCCTACCTCGCCGCCCGACCCGAGGGTGGCCTGATGGTGGACAGCCCCCGTTTCACGGCTGGCCTGGTCCGGGCGGTGGAGGAGCTGGGCGGTGTGGCCCACGTTTTGCTCACCCACAGGGACGACGTGGCCGACGCCGGACGATGGGCGGAGCACTTCGGTGCCCGGGTGTGGGTGCACGAGCACGACCGCTCGGCGGCTCCGTTCGCCACCGACCTGGTGCGGGGGCTCGAGCCCGTGGACGTGCTCCCCGGAGTGCGCTGCATCCCGGTCCCGGGCCACACCCGCGGCAGCGTGGTGTGGGCCTTGGGCGCTGTTGCCTTCACCGGCGACTCCCTGGCCTGGAGCCACGGTCAAGGCGACCTCACCGCCTTCAAGGGCGCCTGCTGGCACTCCTGGCCCGCCCAACTGGCCTCTCTCGAGCGGTTGGCGGCCGCGTGCCGCCCCGAGTGGGTCCTTCCGGGCCACGGAGCCCGGTGCCACCTCCCCGCCTCAGAACTGCACGAGCGCCTCGTGGCCCTGGTGGACCGGGAGCGGGCGGCCGCCTGAACTCCTGAGAGGGGGGGGCAGAGGCTTGCGACGGGAGCCGGCTCGGGATCACGAGCGGCCCGCCGCAGGATCACATCTTGGGGTAGATGTTCTTCGGCTGGCCGGTGGCCGCGGCGCCCGTCGTCTCCGCAGCGTCCTGCATCAACTCCTGCTGGCGCCCCAGCATCACGCGCCCGAGGTCCTCGAGACCGTCGACGCCCAGAGTTTCGGTCAGCAGCGGGAAGAGTGTCTCCTCCTCCTCGGCCACGTGCGCCTCGACCGACTCCAGAAGACGAAGCACGACATCGCGCAGCCCCGGCCCGGCGCCCATCTCCTCGATCTCGGCGAGGATCGCCTTGGCCTCGGCGTGCTCCTCCTCGGCGTGCTTCACGAGGTCAGGGTGCGACTCCGCCAGGACGGGGTAGACGAGCTCCTCCTCGAGCGTGGCGTGGGTCTGCAGGATCGAGACGATCTGGACGGCCGCCTTCTCCTCCTCGTCCTGGGCGCCGTTCTGGATGGTGGGCAGCTGCTTGCAGAGCATGCGGAACGAGTTGTGGTCATCCTGGAGCATCTTGATTGCATTGGCCATGGCCCGGTCCTGCCCACTGGGACGCCTGCTCTAACGTAGCCAAACCGCGCGAATCCGACATGGCCACCCAGCGCGCGAGCACCAGCGGACTGACCCGAAGGCCAGCCGCTCGCCGCGGAGAGGGAGGGATTTGAACCCTCGGACCCGTGAAGGTCACCTCATTAGCAGTGAGGCCGATTCGGCCGCTCTCGCACCTCTCCCTTGCCACCACCGTAGCCCCAAGTCGCCGCCACGGACCCACCCGTTGGCGACGTGCTTCGTGATCGGGGGGGGGACGCCGGCCAGGAAGTCGCTCCTGCGCCGCAGCCGCTCAGCCTCGCCGCTGCGCCATGACCTCACGGAAGAAGCCGACGAGGGCGTCGACGTGGGCGTCGAAGGTGAAGTCGCTCCGCTGGGCCCAGACGCTCTCGCGCAGGCTCGCCATGGTGGCGGCGTCGCCCAGCTGGGTCACGAGGTCGTCGGCCCGGTGCCAGAACAGGCCGAGCTGCCGGTCCCGGGCCAGCGACTGGGTGGCCACCATGGATCCGGTGTTGTCGCGCTGGATCATCGGGACGCCGGCGGCGGCGAGCGTCCCCATCCGGGCCGGGTAGTTCAGGTCGTCCCAGCTGGCGGCGTGGGGGTCGCCCCGGTTGTCGCTCACGAAGCTGTGCAGCCAGCCGGCGTCGTACTGGGAGAACTCGCGCACCCAGTCGGCCTGGTCGACCTGCGGGTGGACGTGGAAGTGGTGGGGCGCCAGGCGCTGCACCTCGGTGACCCACGCCCGCATCTGGACGGCCGCCTTCTCGCTGTAGAGGTGCACGTGGATGTCGGCGTCGGCCAGCGCCCCGAGGATCTCCGGCTCCGGCCCCATCGGCCGGCCGGGGATCACCGTGTGCACGGTGCCGTCACGGGACGACAGCAGCGGCGACCGCTCGCCCACCGACCAGTCGGCCTTTGGCAGGTCGCCGTCGATCACCAGCGCCGGGCGGCCGGCGCTGGCCGGGACGGTGGCCGCGAACCAGGTGCGCAGCTCGGGGCTGGAGTAGACGACCCCGTCCGACCGTGCGTGGAGGTCGACCAGGGCGGGCCACAGGCCGTGCTGGCGGGCGAAGAACGGCCCCTCCTTGAAGTGCCAGACGAACGGCACGCCGAGGTCGGCCGCCAGCACCTGGTGCGCGAACTCGATGGTCTGCCAGTTCAGGAGCGCGTAGATCACGTCCGGCTGCAGGCGATCGACCGCCTCGCGCCAGCCCTCCCTCGGCACGTTGGCCACGTGGCCGAACGGCAGCGGGCCGACCGTGTTGAACCAGACGGGGGTGTCGGTCCACAGGCCGTGCAGCTCGTGCCCCCGCTCCTCGAGCACGAGGATCCGGTCCGGGTTGTGGGCCAGCTCGCCCACCAGCAGGATGCGCAGCCCGTCGACCGCCCGTGGGGTGCTCGGCCGCTCCCGGAAGCGGCGGTAGTGCTCGACCTCGTCGTGGAGGTGGCCGACCGTGCTCTGGAGCCGGAGCGGCTCCTGGACCCGGTAGCGGGCCCGGTAGGGGTTCAGCCCGCCCAGCGGCTCGCGCAGGACGTTGTGCCGCTGGTCCGGGTGCCACCCCCACTCACAGGTGACGGCGCCAGTCGCCACCGCCGGCCCGCGCTCCAGCAACCGGGTCCACAGCATCCGGTCCAGGTCGTCGGTGGTCAGCTCGGACCGCTCGAGCCACCGGTCCTCGGTCGGGCGGTGGACCACCTGCACGAGCTGCAAGGGCTCGCCGTCGATGCGGCCAAGGCTGGTCAGCACCTGGTGGTGGCGCACGCCGGCCACGGCCAGCGACGCCTCGGGTGCCGCGTCGAGGGCATCGGCCAGCGACCTGAGGTGGTCGGCGCGGAAGACGTCGTCCGACGGGAGGTAGGCGACGTAGCGGCCGGTGGCCAGCTCGAGCCCGTGGTTGAGCGCGGCACCGAGCCCCCGGTTGCCCTCGAGCACCTCGAGGCGGACCCGTGGGTCGTCCAGGAGCGCCCCGAGCGCCGCCCGGGTGTCGCCCGGCGAGCCGTCGTCGACGACGATCAGCTCCCAGCCCTGCTCGGTCTGGGCCAGCAGCGACGAGACCGCCCCGGCCACGAACGCATCGTGGTCGTAGGTGGGCATGATCACGCTCACGCGGATGGACACGGCTGCTCCTGAGACTCGCGGAGGCGGCGGTCGGTGTGGACGGTGGCCGCCAGCGCCGACCTGCCCCGGGGGGCGATGCTCCGAGAACCTACCCAGGGGCGGAGGGCCCGGCTGCACGGGCACCTACGATCACCGCCGGCCCCGACCCAAACCCGGTCGAGGCGGGAGCGAGGGGGCCATGGGGTCAGTGCCAGCAAGCGGTCCGGGCGTGGACGTCGTCGTCCTGGCGGCGGGGCACGGTCGGCGGCTCGGGCCGCTGGGCGGGCCCGGCCCGAAGTGGCTCATCGAGGTGGGCGGTGCCCCGATCGCCGAGCGGCAGCTGCAGGCCGTCGAGCGGGCGTTCGGAGCCGACGCCCGCGTGCTCGTGGTGGTGGGCCACGCCGCCGACCGTGTCGAGGACTACTGCCGGCGGCGGGCCGACCGGAGTGCCCTCCGGCCGACGCTGGTGCACAACCCGCACCACGCGTCCCGCAACAACTGGTACAGCCTCCTCGTCGGCCTGGATGCCCTGGAGGAACCTCGCGAGGCCCGGCCCGTCGTCGTGCTCAACAGCGACCTCTTCGCCCCCGCCGGCTGGATCGCCTCGTACCTCAGCACGGCCGCCGAGCTGGGCGACGTGCCCGGAACCCTGGCGGTCGACGTCGAGCGCCCGCTGACCGACGAGGCCATGAAGGTGGCCGCCGGTCCCGCCGACGGGCTCGGCCGGCGCTGGTGCACGGCGATCGGGAAGGTGGGGCTCGCCGATCCGGTCGGCGAGTACGTCGGGATGGCCGCCCTGGCACCGCCGGGGCTGGCGCGGGTGCACGACATGCTGCGACAGTTCACCCGCGACCCGGCGCGAGGCGACGCCTGGTACGAGGGCGCCTTCCAGGACCTCACCGCAGCCAAGCCCTTCCTGGCGCTGTGGCCCACACCGTCGTCAGCCTGGGTGGAGATCGACGACGGCGACGACCTCCTGGCGGCCTCGCGCCTGGCCTGAGCCGCAAGGCCAGACGTTCACAGGTCGGGCCACACCCAGCGCACCAGCGCCGCCGCCTCCACCTCGTCCAGCGCCGCCTTCTCCAGCACGGTGAACCGCCCGGGCCGAGTGGCCGGGGCCCGGAGGAGGACCTGCACCATGTCATCCAGGGACAGCAGCAGGTGGCGGGGGTGGTGGGCGATGCCCAGGTTCACGAGGCGCTTCCGCAGGTCGTCGACCTCGAGTCCGTGCAGCGTCGTCGCGAGGAGCGAGGCGAACCCCACCTGCTCGCCGTGGCGGGCCCGGCCCCCGAACAGCTCGTCGATGGCGTGCGAGATCTTGTGCTCGGCGCCCGAGGCCGGGCGGGAGGTGCCCATCGCCGTCATGGCCAGCCCGGACTTGGTGAGGGCCTTGACCATCACCCGGATGAGGCTGGGCGTCACGTCGTCGGCGGTGAACGGCCGGTCGAGGACGGGCTCGACGAGGCCGTAGGCCTGGATCGACAGCTGGCAGGCCTCCAGGTGGATGTGCTCCAGCCCGGCCTCGGCCGCGAGCTCCCAGTCGCGCAGGGCGAGGGGGTTGGAGATCAGGTCTCCGATGCCGGCGCGCACGGCGGAGAGCGGCGATCGCACCAGCGTCGGGATCGAGAAGAAGACCAGCCGGGGCGCCACGGCCTCGACGCTCTCGGACACGCAGCGGGCCGCCGCCGGCAGGACGGCGACCGGCGAGCAGATCCCGTCGTGGGACAGCTGGGTCGGGACGGCGACGAACGGCAGGCCGGCGCCAGCGGCGGCCAGCTTGGCAACGTCGAGGCACCGCCCGCCCCCGGCCGCCACCAGGGCGTCGGCCCCCGCCCGCCGCGCCGCCCGGGCCGATGCCCGGGCCAGGGCCTGGGTGGCGCCGCTGGCTGCGCCGGTCCCGCCGACGGTCCCGGCCACCGCGCCCAGGAGCCGGCGGCCGTACTCCGAGGCCACCACGAACGGACGGCGGATCCCGTTGCCAACCAGCAGCGACGCCAGCTCGCCGGCGGCCTCGTCCTCGTCCGAAACGGCGGCCGACACGGCGATCCGGGACGATGCAGGGGAGCCGGCCCGTGAGGGAACGTGGGCCAGGCCCCTCGGGTCGCGGCGGCCGAGGGGGACGACGGGGCTGTCGTCGGGACCGACCCCGACGGCCGAGCTAGCCCTCGGCATGCAAGTGCCGGATCGTCCACACCATCCGCTGAACGGCGGTGATCAGGCCGAGGACGGCAACCACCACCAGGCCGACCACCGGGCGGCCGATGAGCCCGGCCACCACGAGGATGAGCATGCGGGTGTCTCGGCTGCCGATCCCGACCTGGCAGTCCGTCCCCAGGGCCTGGGCCTTGGTGCGGGTGTAGCTGGTCATGAACGACGCGACCAGGGCGGCGAAGCCGACGGGCGCGAGCTCATCGAGATCGGAGAAGGTCAAGCCGATGATGAGGGCGGCGTCGGTCCAGCGGTCGAAGACGTGATCCAGGTAGGAGCCCGCCCGTGACGTCCGGCCCGAGATCCGGGCCAGGTCACCGTCGACGCAGTCGGTGAGCGAGCCAAGCAGCGTGAGGGCGGCGCCCAGCACGAACCAGCGCACCCCAAAGGCGATCCCTCCGCCGAACGACAGGGCGGCGCTGGCGTAGGTGACCTGGTTCGGGGTGACGCGGGTTCGGGCCAGGCCCGATGCCACAGGCACCGAGATGGGCCGGTAGGCGTAGCGGGTGAGCAGGTAGCCGACCTCCAACGTTCCTCCCTCCATGGCTCGCTGCCACGAGGGCTCGGGCCTGAGGAGGGGGCGTGGACGGTCTCGGCGGCCGTTCTCGCCTACCGCCGAGCCGGGAGCGCCCGGTGGCTGAGGTTGATGATGCTCCGCTTACCCTAGTCCGAAGACCGCAAACCTCCTACCGTCGAGGGTGGGCCGCAGTCCCCAGCCAGAGGTGGCCGGCGCAACGGCCGAAAGCGGTGCATGATCAAGGCGCCTGGTCCACGACCGGTGCCCTCGCCATCGACAGGCGGTGAGGTCGCAGGGAGCTGACCCGGCGGACCACGAAGGGAGCGAGCTCCGATGTCACCGAGCGCCACCAAGAGCCGGGAAGCCACCGAGTCGCAGGCGGCCGTTCCCCCAGTGGAGGTCCGAGGAGCCACCATCGTCGAGGCCCTCCGCATCAACGGTCGCGACCTCGCAGGCCAGGCCGCGATGCGGCGGCGGGTCGGCGACAGCTGGGAGGTGCTCACCTGGGCCGACTACGTCAAGGCCGTCGCCGAGCTGGTGGCCAGCCTCGCCGTGCTCGGCGTCGAACCGGGAGAGCGGGCGGCGATCCTGTCGAACAACCGGGTCGAGTGGCACCTGGCCGACCAGGCCATCCTGGCCAACGGGTCGGTGACCGTGCCCGTCTACCAGACCAGCTCGCCCGACCAGATCGCCTACATCCTCGGCCACTCCGAGGCGCGCGTCTGCTTCGTCGAGGACGCGGGCCAGCTCGCCAAGGTCCTTCAGGTCCGCGACCAGCTTCCGCGGCTCCAGCGGGTGGTCCAGATGGACGGCGCCCTGGAGGTGTCGGGCGATCCGCTGGTGATGTCCCTCGAGGCGTTGCGGGCGCTCGGCCGCCACCGCTCGAGCGTGGAGCCAGACCTGGTCGACGAGCGGGCGGAGGCCGTTGCTCCCGACCAGCTGGCCACCCTGGTGTACACGAGCGGGACCACGGGCCGGCCCAAGGGGACGATGATCACCCACGACAACATCATGTGGACGCTGCGGAGCTCGACCACGCCGATCGAGATGCGGCCTGGTGAGCGGCTGCTGTCGTTCCTGCCGCTCTCCCACATCGCCGAGCGGATGATGAGCGACTTCCTGCCCATCGCCATCGGCGGTGAGACCTGGTTCGCCCGCAGCCTGACCACCGTGTCCGAAGACCTCAGGGAGTGCCGGCCCACGGTCTTCTTCGCCGTCCCTCGGCTGTGGGAGAAGCTGCGCGAGGGCGTGCTCGACCAGCTGAAGGAGAAGCCGGCGCCGCTGCGCCTGGCCGTTTCCGGGTACGTGCGGCTGGGGCTGCGCAACGCCGAGCGGGGCCAGGAGGGCCAGAAGCCGGGCCGCATCGCCCCCCGGGTCCACGCCGCCCTCGACCGGGTCCTCGGAGCCAAGCTCCGGGCTGCGCTGGGTCTCGGCGAGGCCCACGTGTTCATCACCGCGGCCGCCCCGATCCACCCCGAGCTCATCCGCTGGTTCCACGCCATCGGGATCCCTCTCCTCGAGCTGTACGGCCAGACCGAAGGCTGTGGTCCCACCACCAGCAACCTGCCGGGGCACAACAAGATCGGCACGGTCGGGCCCCCGATCCCCGGGGTCGAGCTGCGCATCGCCGACGACCACGAGATCCTGGTGAGGGGCGGCAACGTCTGTGCCGGCTACTTCGAGGATCCCGAAGGCACCGCCGAGCTGATCGATGCCGACGGCTGGATGCACACCGGCGACCTGGGCGTCATAGACGAGGACGGCTTCCTCCGCATCTCGGGGCGCAAGAAGGACCTCATCATCAACGCGGCTGGGAAGAACATCAGCCCGCAGAACATCGAGCTCGACCTGCGGAACCACCCCCTGATCTCCCAGGCCGTGGTGATCGGAGAGGGCCGGCGCTACCTGACCGCACTGGTGGCCCTGGACGCCGAGCAGCTGGCCGCCTGGGCCGCTCAGCAGCAGAAGACCGGCGACCCCGAGGCCCTCAGCAAGGACCCCGACGTCCTCCTCGCCGTGCAGAGCGCGATCGACGACGTCAACGCCAAGCGGTCACGGGTCGAGAGCATCCGCAAGTTCCGCATCCTGCCCAAGGACCTGTCGGTGGCCGACGGCGAGCTGACCCCGACGCTGAAGCCGAAGCGCTTCGTGGTGAGCCAGCGGTACTCGTCGCTGGTCGAGGAGATGTACACCGACGAGACCTGACCGCGCTGTCGGGATCACCCCCGAGGGCCCGGAGCCCGCTCGAGGCAGGCGAGGACCGCTGCGTCCGACGCCTGCGAGAAGTCGTCGTAGAACCGGCCGATGGCGAAGAACGGGTCTGGCGTCGCGACGGCGACCAGCTCGTCGGCGGTCCCGCTCATGCTCACCGTCCACCGGGGCGGCGCGACCGGCACGGCCAGCACCACCCGGGAGGCACCCTGGGCGCGGGCGACGGCGCAGGCCGCCCGGGCGGTCGAGCCCGTGGCCAGCCCGTCGTCGACGACCAGTGCGGTCCGGTCTTCCAGCGGTACGCGGGAGCGGCTCCCGCGGAAGCGGCGAGCACGACGCTCCAGCTCCACCCGTTCGCGTGCCTCGACCGCGCCCAGGTCCTCGGTCGAGAGGGGCGTGTGGTGGACCACGTCGTCGTTGACGATCCGCACCCCACCTTCACCGATGGCGCCCATGGCCAGCTCCGGCTGACGCGGGACCCCGAGCTTGCGAACCACGATGACGTCGAGCGGGGCGTCGAGGGCCCGGGCGACCTCGAGGGCCACGAGGACACCGCCTCGAGGCAGGCCCAGCACCACGACCGGCTCCTCGCCGAGGTGCTGCAGCCGGGTGGCCAGCTGCCGTCCGGCATCCACACGGTCGACGAACCTCAACGGGCACCTCCCCTCGGCCCGACCCAGCCTCGCGGCAACCGTCAGGGTCCCCCACCTTTCGCCCAGGTTCACCCCTGACCAGAATGGGGTGGACTCGGGGACGGGAGCGGGCGTGCGACTGTGGAAGGTGCTGGGCCTGGCCGGGGTGGCCGGCGTCGCCGCCACCGGTGTGGTCATCGCCCGAGGCGAGCGGCGCCGCCGGGCCTACGGACCCGACGACGTGCGGGCCCGGCTCCACCAGCGCCACGCCGAGGCCGTGCAGGCCGAGGCCACCCTGCCCCCCGAGCCCGGGGACCGGCCCGGAGATCGTGCTCCCGGGTGCCTGCGGCGGCCGTGGGGAATGCCCCGGCTCTCGGTCCTGCGACGGCGGCGCCGATGACCGGTGGCAGCGTGACGCTGAAGGAAGCGGCCGAGCTGACCAGGAGCGGCGACCTGTGGCTGTTCCGAGGCCGCAAGGTGGCCGACCAGGCCATCCGGGCCGTGACGAACAGCCCGATCAACCACGTCGGCATGGCCGTCGTCCTGGAGGACCTGCCACCGCTGCTGTGGCATGCCGAGCTCGGCCGCTCCCTGCCCGACGTCTGGACCGGCACCCACCACCGGGGCGTCCAGCTCCACGACCTCGAGGCGGCCGTGACCACCTGGTCGAACCGCTACGACCAGCGGGTGTGGCTCCGCCAGCTCGACGGCGAGATCAGCCGCGACATGGAGGACGCCCTGCTCCGCGAGATCGCTCAGAAGGACGGGACGCCGTTC
This sequence comes from Acidimicrobiales bacterium, assembly GCA_030448245.1. GTDB lineage: Bacteria > Actinomycetota > Acidimicrobiia > Acidimicrobiales > JAUJNH01 > JAUJNH01. Next base: position 7,387 of record JAUJNH010000016.1, on the reverse strand, counting down.
CCCGCCGCGGTCGCCCTCGCCGGACGGTGGCTGCGAGGCCGAGTCCGCCGCTCCGCTCCCCTCGAAACCACCTACTGCGCCGAGGTCGTCGCCGGCGCCTACCAGTCGATGGGCCTGCTGGCCCGGACCCGGCCCACGAACTGGTACGACCCCGGCCGGTTCTGGAGCGGCGACCACCTCCAGCTCGAGGCGGGCGCCAGCCTCGGCGACGAGATCCGCGTGCTCGTCGACCCGCACCCTGCTGCGGCGGGCGCCGAGGCCTGAGCCTGCTCGCCGCGGCCGTCGTCCATGACCCAGCACCGCGGGTTGCCCCGCAGGACCTGGGGGTAGAGGAGTCGGCCACCTTGAGAAGCCAGGGAGCGGACACGTCGCAAAGGGACATCCTGTGGCCAACGTCGGATCGTCCACGAGCACGACAGCTGAGGGGCCGGTGGATCGTGAGAAGCCTGAGGCCGGCCCTGGGTCCGCTGGCGGGCGGGCCAGCCGGCGTTCGCTCCTGGCCGCCGGCCTTGCTGCTGGCTGCCTGGCCCTGGCGGCCGCGGTGACGGGTTGCCGCCGGGCGCCCGGAACCGCCGGCGGGGCAGGCGGAACCCCGCCGACCAGCGGCGGCGCACCAGGCGGCAGTGGGCCGGCTGACCCCGTTCCTGCCGGCCGCGGTCGGCTGCAGGCCCGGCCGGGACCCCCGGATCAGGTCCCGCTGCCACCGGGGCTGCAGCCCCTCGACCTGGGCAGCCGTCGTGGGGGTCTGGTGTTCGTTCCGGCGGGCTACCGGCCCGAGACCCCAGCCCCACTGGCGCTCATGCTCCACGGCGCTGGCGGTGATGCTGCCGGTGGGATGAGCCCGTGGCGGGACCTGGCCGACCGGGCCGGCGTCGTGCTCGTCGCCCCGGCCTCGGCCGGCGCCACGTGGGACGTCATCCAAGACGACTACGGCCCCGACGTGGCCGGAATCGACCAGATCCTCAGGCACGTGTTCGCCCGCATCAACATCGATCCCCGACGCATCGGGATCGAGGGGTTCTCGGACGGGGCGTCCTACGCCCTCTCGCTCGGGCTCGGCAACGGCGACCTGTTCACCCACTGCATCGCCTTCTCCCCGGGGTTCGTGGCCGAACCGGCCCGGCGGGGCCGGCTCCGGATCTTCGTCACCCACGGCGTGCACGATCGCGTGCTGCCCATCGACCGCTGCAGCCGGCGCATCGTCCCCCGGCTGCAGCGGGACGGCTACGACGTCGTGTACACCGAGTTCGACGGCCCCCACGTCGTCCCTGCAGACCAGGCCAGTGCCGGCCTCACCTGGCTGGTCGGAACCTCCTGACCGGCGGATCTCCCCGCCGGCTCGCCGTCGTCAGACGAACCCAGCCAGGAGGACGAGGAGGAGGGTGGCCACGGCGCCCAGGCGTGGAAAGGCGACCACTTAGCGCCACCGGGGAAGTGCTGCTCGGGCCGCTCGTCCCGCCCCTCGCGACGATCAGCCAGCCACCGGCTGAACATCACCATGCCGGAGGCCATCGTCGCCAGCAGCAGCGCTGACGCCAGCCATCGGGCCGGGCCGTAGCCGATGTCGTCCTCGTTCAGGCCGAACCAGCACCCCGAGCGCGCCTGGTCAGGGGGTGATCTGGCCGAAGCGAGTGGGGGTGGTGTGCTGCTCGTGGCGGATGACGTGGATGACGGCGTTGATCAGGGCCAGGTGGGTGAAGGCCTGGGGGAAGTTTCCGAGGTGGCGCCCGGTGTGGGGGTCGAGCTCCTCGGCGTACAACTCGAGCGGGCTCGACAGCGACAGCAGCCGCTCGCACAGCTGGCGGGCCCTGACGTGCTCGCCGATCTCGGCCAGGGCCGACACCAGCCAGAACGAGCAGATGGTGAACGCCCCCTCCTCGCCGGAGAGCCCGTCGTCGGTCTCCTTGACGTGGTAGCGCAGGACCAGGCCCTCGGCCGTCAGCTCGTCGGCGATGGCCAGGACGGTGGCCCGGATCCGAGGGTCGTCGGCCGGCAGGAAGCGGACCAGCGGCATGAGCAGCAGCGAGGCGTCGAGGGCCTCGGTGTCGTAGTGCTGGGTGAACACCCCGCGCTGGTCCAGCCCCTTGTCGCAGATGTCGGCGTGGATCTCGTCGGCCACCGCCTGCCAGCGCTCGGCCAGCTTCGGCTCGTCGCGGATGCGGGCCAGGCGGGCGCCGCGGTCGGCCGCCACCCAGCACATCAGCTTCGACGAGGTGAAGTGCTTGGGCTCGCCCCGCACCTCCCAGATGCCCCGGTCGGGCTCGCGCCAGTGGTCGATGGCGCACTCGACCTGGCGGACGAGGATGGGCCAGATGCGCTCGTCGAGGCGGTCCCGCGACGTGGTGTGGATGTACACCGAGTCGAGGACCGCCCCCCACACGTCGTGCTGGCGCTGGCTGTGGGCCGCGTTGCCGACGCGAACCGGCCGGGCGCCGTCGTAGCCCTCGAGGTGGTCGAGGACCCGCTCGTCGAGGCTGGTGCGCCCGTCGACGCCGTACATGACCTGGAGGTCCTCACCCCGCTCGGCCACGTCGGCGATGAACCAGAAGAAGTCGTTGGCCTCCCAGTCGAAGCCGAGCGTGTAGAGCCCCCACAGGGCGAAGGTCGAGTCACGGATCCAGCTGTAGCGGTAGTCCCAGTTGCGCTCGCCGCCCGGGGTCTCGGGCAGCGAGGTGGTGGCCGCCGCCACCAGGGCGCCGGTGGGGGCGAAGGTCAGCCCCTTCAGCGTGAGGGCACTGCGCTGCAGGTAGCCCCGCCAGGGGTGATCGGGGAAGTCGCCCCGGGCCAGCCAGTGCTGCCAGTGGTGGGCGGTCCACACCAGCCGGCGACGGGCCTCCTTCGAGGTGTGTGGCGGCTCGTGCTCGCTCCACGAGAGGGCGCAGAACCGCATGTCGCCGTCCTTCATGAGCGTGCGGGCCATGGCCCGGCCCCCCTCGAAGCCGAGGCGCATGTCGGTGGTCAGCTTCAGCTGGAGATCGGCCCCCTCAGCCGTGGCGACGCCCTGGTGGTAGGCGCGGTCGGTGTACGCCCATGTGACGGGCAGGCGGCCGTAGTCGAGCACCGGCTCGCAGTCGAGGGTCACCTGCACCTCGCCGTTGACGCAGCGCACGCTGCGCAGCAGGACGTGGTCGGCGTCGTAGTCGGTGGGAGCCCGGCGGTGGGTGTGCGACAGCTCGTCGAGGTGGTGCCACGGGCCGATGAGCAGCACGTCCCTGACGATGATCCACCCGGTCGAGGTGCCCCAGCTGGTCTCGAGCACCATCGTGCCGGGCAGGTAGCGGCGGGCCGCCGGAACGGTGACGTCGGCGGGGCCCAGCCGGAACCCGCCGGCATCACGGTCGAGGATCGCCCCGAACACGCTGGGTGAGTCGATGCGGGGCAGGCACAGCCACTCGACGTTGCCACTGGGAGCCACCAGCGCCGTGGTCTCGCAGTCGGACAGGAAGCCGTAGCTGGCGATGGGCGGGAACGGGTTCGACCCCAGCGGCCCTCCTGGGCCCAGCCCATCCGCTCCGAGGGGGCCGGTGCCGGGGGCGCCCGGCACCATGAGCGGGTCGGTCGACCCGGGAGCCGTCACGTCCTCAACTCTTCCAGGTTCGCTGGCTGGGCAGTGGCATGCCCGGCCATGGTCACCGATCCCGCCGGAGCGCGCCGCAGGCGTTGCACAGGGTGGACTCTCGGCCGGTGCCGGGGCGACGTGAGCGAGGTCCTCAGGAGAGGCTGAGGTCGGCCTCGACCCCTGCCGGAGCCGCGGCCCTGGCCCCGTTCCCGGCGTGCGCCATCGTCGCCCCGCTCTCGCCGTTGCGGGTGTGGGCCACGTTCAGCATGTGGTGGAGCAGGAGCAGCTGGGTGAGGGCGAGCGGCTCGAGGCGGGGCCCGTCTCCGATCTCCCCGAGGCTCTTCGGGACCGGTCGCTCGCCGTCGTCGGTGCCCATGACCTCCTTCCAGATGGCCTGCTCGACCCTCCGGGCGACGGCCGGGTCGGCGTAGGCGTGGATGTGGAGGGCGTCGACCGGCCGGTTGTTCTCGTCGCGCACCAGCTTCAGGTGCATGGCGTCGCGGGGAACGTCCTCGAGGATGGTGACGAGGTCGGGGTGGGCGATGGTGGGGCGCAGGAGCAGCTGGGCGGACAGCGGGTCGTTCTTGGTCTCGCCCCGCTCCTCGATGGGGGCGAAGCGCACCACGATGTCTGCGTCGCGGCGCTGCGGCCGGATGAAGGCCTCAGACTCGGGCTCGCGGCGGTCGAGGTCGGCCAGGACCTGGGCCTCGGTGTACCCCCGGTCGCGGGTGTCGCGGCGGATCTTCCAGGCCCGGCGGATCTCCTCGGGCGGGTCGAGGTAGACCTTGATGTCGAAGCAGGCCTGCGACAGCCGGGTGTGGAGGGGGAGCAGCCCCTCGATGATCACGAACTCCCGCGGCTCGACCAGCGTGGGCCGGTCGAGGGTCCCGGTCGAGTGCCCGTAGACGGGCTTCAGGATCGGGTGGCCGAGGGCGAGCAGCTGCAGGTGCTGCTCCATGATGTCCATGTAGTTGCAGTCGGGGTGGAGCGGGGTGAACGGGACGTTCTTGCGCTCGGTCCGGTCGTAGCGGTGGTAGTCGTCGACGCACACGGCCGTGACCCGGGTGGGGCCCAGGGCCTGGACGAGGCCCTTGGTCAGCGTGGTCTTGCCGGAGGCGCTGTCGCCGGCGATCGCCAGCATCACCGGGCGGCGGCGGTCGCCGTCCCGGAGGGCACGTTGCGTTGCGAATCCCTTGTCAGGCACAGGCTTCCCCAAGAGGTCGAGCGTTCGGTCCGGCGACGCTACGGGCCGGCGTCGCGGCGAGCCTCCCCTCCCCGGTGGAACCAGAGGGGGAGCGGGCTTGTCAGCCGGCCGGTCGGCCGCCGTATCTTCGGCAACGTGGCCGACCCGGGGGAGACGACCGACCCTCAGGGCCCCATCCGCGTGGTGCTGGTCGACGACCACCAGATGATCCTGGACGGGCTGCGGTCGATGCTGGCCCCCCACGGGCAGCGCCTCGTCCTCGTCCTGGCCACCACAGACGCCGAGGAGGCCCTCCGCCACGTGCGAGAGGACCCGCCCGACGTGGCCCTGGTCGACGTGCGGATGAAGGCCATGTTCGGCCTCGACCTGTGCGCCCGACTGATCGAGGCGGCGCCGTCCGTGCGGGTCGTCATGCTCACCGTCCACGACGACGAGCAGTACCTCTTCCAGGCCCTGCGGGCGGGCGCCAGCGGCTACCTCACCAAGCAGGTCACGGCCGAGGAGCTCATCGCCCACCTCGAGCGGGTGCGCGAGGGGGAGGTGGTGATCGAGCCGTCCCTGGCCGGCCAGGTGGCACTGTCGGCGGCCCGCCTCCACCGCGGCGAGTTCTGGCCCGGCGCCCACCTCGGCTTGACCCAGCGCGAGAGCGAGGTCCTCGAGCTGCTGGTGAAGGGCCACTCGAACCGGGCCATCGCCAGCCGCCTCGTCCTGGGCGAGGAGACGATCAAGACCCACGTCCGTGGCGTCTACCGCAAGCTGGGGGTCAGCGACCGCTCCCAAGCCGTCGCCTTCGCCCTCCGCGAGGGCCTTTTCCTATGACCCGGGAGAGCCCCGCGAGCGCAGCGAGCGAGCCGGCGAGGGGCGAGCGGCCCCTGTCTGGACCGAGGAGCGGAGGAGGCGAGCCGGGGGAAGCGACGAGGGAAGACAGGGGTCAAGCGAGCCCCGATGCACCGGCGGGAAACACCGACCACTGGACGGATCTGCTGCGGCGGGTCGTCGGGCTGACGGCCGAGGACCTCCGGGGACCCGAGCTGTTCGGGCGGATCGCCGACCTCGTCGCCCGCACGACCGAGGCCGACGTCTGCTTCGTCCACGTCGTCGACGCCTCCGCCGGCGACCTGGTCCTGGCCGGGGCCACGCCCCCCTTCGAGCACCTGCCCGGCACCATCCGGCTGAAGCTGGGTGAGGGGATCGCCGGCTGGGTGGCCGAGCAGGGCGAGCCGGCGCTGGTCAGCGACAAGTGGGACGACCCCCGCTACGTCTACATCCCCGCCCTCCGGGGCGAGGACTTCACCTCGATGGTGTCGGTCCCGCTGCTGCGCGAGCGCAAGCGGGTGATCGGGGTGATGAACCTGCACTCCCGGCGGGCCGGCCACTTCGGCGACGAGCAGGTGCGCCACCTCCAGGAGGTCGCCGATCTGGTGGCCGGCATCGCTCAGACGGCCATCCTGTACGAGCGGCTGGCCACCAAGGAGGTCGAGCTCTCCCGGTTCGCGGCCCGCACCATCGAGCTGCAGGAGCTGGACCGCCGGCGCCTGGCCGGGGAGATCCACGACGGGATCAGCCAGCCGCTGGTCAGCGCCTGGTACCACCTGCGGGCGGCCCGCGCCTCAGCTCCGGAGGGGACGGTGACCGACGAGCTGGTCGCCATCGAGACGCTGGTGTCCGACGCCCTCGACGAGGCGAGACGGGCCACGATCGGCCTGCGGCCGGCCGTGCTCGACGACCTGGGCCTGGCCGCCGGCCTCCGCAGCCTGGCCGCCGGGCTGTCGGGTATCGAGGTCGAGCTCGACGTGGACGTCGACCTCGAGAAGCGCTCGCCGAGCCTGGCCCCCCACGTCGAGACGGCCGTCTACCGGGTGGCCCAGGAGGCACTGCAGAACGTGCAGAAGCACGCCTGCTCGACCCTGGTCCGCATCCTCCTCCACCGGCGTGCCGGGGGTCTGGAGCTGAGCGTCATCGACGACGGCCTCGGCTTCGACGCGCCGGAGGACCCCAAGCCCACCGCCTACGGGCTCGAGGGGATGCGCGAGCGGGCCACCCTGCTGGGCGCCCGCCTCGAGGTCCGCTCCCTTCCCGGCCGCGGCACCACCGTCCGCCTCCTGGTCCCGACCAGCCGGCTCTTCGAGACGGCGGAGCCACCTCCTCAGCCCTGAGGCCGGGGGGCGATCACCTCCATGCCCTCTGCCGTGGGTGGAACCTGTCGGTGCCCTGCCGCCATCGGCCGGCCCGGCGCCCTCCTCACCACCCGAGGCTCCGCCGGCCAGGTGCTCGGGGAGGCGGCGAGCGCCGGCCGCCAGCGTCTCGCCGTCGCGAGCCAACCAGGTGCCGTTCGTGATGGCAAGCCAGCGGCGCTGGTGGCCCGGGAGCTCGGTATCGCCGAGCCGAGGAGGACGAGCTCCTCCTCGGCCACATCCGCTCGGCGACATGCGGTCGGGCGGCGTCGCGCGTGCACCGTCGCGCGACCGGTGCAACGCGCCGTCACCCTGCCGCAGCTCGATGCGCGCGGCCGCGGTCCGCCCTGCCGCAGCTCATCGAACCTCCAGCGATGCGTTGCTGTGATCCACGGTGTCGTCGGCGGGACGCCACGTCATCCACGTGCCGCCCGGGCTGCGGATGGACCA
>JAUJNH010000008.1 GCA_030448245.1 Acidimicrobiales bacterium | reverse complement strand
CGGTCTTCACCTCGACGAGTGCCGTCCAGGTGCGCTGCCCTCGGGTCACCCGGATGGCGTCGCTGGGGAGTGGCCTCTGGTTCCGCTGGGCGGTCCGGGCCGACCTCCGTGAGGACCTGCCGCCCATGAGGAGGCCCCATGCGGATCGCGGTCCTCGCAGCGCGCTGGCCCGCGTCCGTCCTCGAGGGACAGCCAGCAGTCGCCCGCTGGGCGCCACCAGCGTGTTCCGCGCATGGGCCGTACACGATGCCGCCGGCCAGCGTCCGGATCAGGTTGTCTCGGGGGCCGACAGGTAGACCGGCGGGACGGCGGCGGTGAGCCAGACGCCGTTGAGGGAGCGATAGAAGTCGGACCCGTTCGCGGCCATGCGGGCGGCGGCGACGGTGAGGACGCATGGCTTGCCGTGGCGGCTGCCCACCTTCCGTGCTGTGTCGGCATCGGCGGAGAGGTGCACGTGCTGGCGGCTCATCGGGCGCAGGCCGGACGTGAGGATCTCGTCCAGGAACCGGGTGGCGGTGCCGTGGTAGAGCTGGTCCGGCGGGGCCAGCGGCTCGAGGCCCAGGTCGACGGGGACGCTGTGACCCTGGTTGGCCCGGATTGCCCGCCGTCCGCCGTCGATGACATACCGCTGCTTGTCGCTCTCCGCCACTATGCGCCGCAGGTCGTCCTCGCTGAGGTCCATCCCGTGATCGGCGATGCCGGCCAGCAGGTCATCGATGCCCGCCCATCCCGCCGGGTCCAGCCGCAAGCCGACCTTCTCGGGCTCATGGCGCAGCACGAGCGCGAGGAGCTTGCTGATCCGGACATCATTCGGCGTGCCCATCATGAGTCGAGCAGGTTGGCGATCGGTGCCACGACGGTGAGCAGCACGCCCCAGGCGAACAGGTACCCGATCGTCCAGCGGTCGCCGGCCTTGCCCCGGGAAGCCTGCACCCAGCCGACGACCGATGCCGGCACCATGGCGAGCTGCAGAAGGAGCCACACCATGTTCTCCCCGAAGTAGGCCAGGTTTCCGCTGAGCACCAGGGCGAACAGGGCGCCGGGGATGAAGAGGAAGCCTCGGAGGATGGCCAGGACGGCGCGGTCGAGCAGCATTCCCCGCTGGCCGGAAAGCGGCAGGTGCGGAGCCGGTGGGCGGCCCCAGGCGTCGGTGGCCTCCCCCTCGCCAGCCCAGGAGGTGGTGCCGCCCATGCCCACCAGGTTGGTCCGTCTGATGGCCTCAGGCGAGCTCGAGCCCTGAGGCCGAGGCCGCCGCCGGAGAAGCCCACCAACTGGCGGCGACGACGGCGGCACCGCCCAGCTCGGTAGCTTTTCGGGTAGCCGGCGGCGGTGGCACAACCTACGTCGTCTACTTGCGCCTTGGTTCCGTTGTGATCCAGGTGGGTGTGGCGCGCGGAAGCAGTGGCAGCACTTGAACCTCAGCGGACCGCTCGCCAGTAGAGCCAGCAGGCCTTGGCGGACACGTCGTTACACCCTCGTTACACCCAACCAGACGGCATCGGGCAACATCAGGCGGGACGGGGCGGACCGGAAGCCCAATGATTCCGGGCTGTTTGGCAACGGTTGGTACTCGCTGAACACCCCTGGAGGCCCTCTCAAGGTGGAGGCACGGGTTCGAATTCCGTTGGGGCTGCCAGCAAGGTCAGGGCACTGCAGGGGGCTCCGCTCGAGATCCCGGTCCCTACCCTGGTTCCACCCCCCGCCTCAGGGAGGTCTGGCCGCCGACGCCACCCTCGACGAGCTGATCGACCGGTGGCTCGAGCTGGGCGGGCCCGCCGAAGCGTCGAGGCGGATGACGTACAAGGGCTTCATCCACAACCACTTCACCGGTGACATCGGGCAGTTGAAGCTGAGCCGGCTCCGGCCGGAGGACCTCGACCGCTGGTACAGCCGGCTGAAGGCGACCGGGGCGCATTGTCAGCTGGCGATCGGACCTGACGCGCTCAGAATCAGTGCGTGGCTCCGTCTGCCTTGCCATGAAGCTCACCGTTCAGACGTTCCTGACCCTCGACGGCGTGATGCAGGCGCCCGGCGGACCCGAGGAAGATCCGAGCGGCACCTTCACCCACGGCGGCTGGCAGGCCCTGTTCCCCGACCCGGCCGTCGGCGAGTTCGTCACCGAGCTCAACAGCCACGCCAGCGCGTTCCTGTTCGGTCGCCGGACGTTCGACATCTTCCGCGGCTACTGGCCTGATCAGACCGCCCCCGCCAACCCCGTCGCCACGTCAATCAACTCGCTGCCCAAGTACGTCGTGTCCAACTCGCTCAGCGAGGCCGATGCCACGTGGCGCGGCAAGCACCCCGACACCGCTCGCCTCGTGGCCGGCGATGTCGTCGCAGCGGTGCAGGCACTGAAGGACGAACCCGGCGACGAGCTGCAGATCTGGGGAAGCAGCAACCTGCTGCAGACGCTGTTGCAGCACGAGCTCGTCAACCGCTTCCGCCTGATGACCTTTCCGCTGGTGCTCGGCTCCGGCCGCCGCTTGTTCAACGACGGCCTCCTCCCGGCGACGGTGCGCCCTGTCGACCTCACCGTTACCGATCTCGGCATCGTCCTCGGCACCTATGAACCTGCCGGTCCGGTTCGCCACGGCCAGATGTAGCTGGGCGGGTCAGGCGGTTCGGAGGGTTTTGAGGCACGTCCCCCGAGTAGGCGTGGTCGCCAGACGACCCGCGACCCTGGAGTCTGATCATGCGGAAGCTGATTGCGTGGGTGTCCATGTACTCCTCGACGGCCTTCTCGCCGGCGAGGCCACCAACGACTGACAGTTCTGCTTCGGCCTGCCATGGATCTGGAGGACCAGCTTTGGCCGTTCGAATGCCAGCGCCTCGTGAGGATCCTCGGCGCAAGGCTCGCGGCGCCGACCAGCTCAGCTCGTGGGCGGCCAGGCGCCGGTCCGACCTCTCCAGGGGTTTTGACCGATGAGTTCGCAGCTCGGGCGACGTCAGAACTCCGGAGAGGCCCAGATGTGCCACACCGCAGGGAGGCCCGATGACACCGCCATCGAACACGATCGATAACAACCAGCCGGCCGCTGTTCCGCCAATCGTCGACCAGCACACGTGGGAGGCGGCGCTGGCCGAGCTCCGGGTGTGCGAGAAGGCGGCGACCGACGAACTGGACGCCATCGCCGCGGCCCGCCGGCGCCTGCCGATGGTTGAGCTACCCGACTACACGTTGGACGGGCCGGACGGCCAGGTCCGGCTGGTCGACATCTTCGAAGGCAGGTGGCAGCTCATCGTCTACAACCACATGTGGTTCCCGGGCCAGGAATGGCAGTGCGGCGGCTGCACCGGCTTCACGAGCCAGTTCACCCGCCTCGAGTTCCTCGACCCCTACGACGCCCGCTTCGTCATCGTCACCCAAGGGCCCATCGACGAAGCGCTCGCCTACAAGGCCCGGGTCGGGAACCGGATGGACTGGTACTCGACGGCGAACAGCCCGTTCGGTTCGGACATGGGCGCGCCACCCGACGGCGGCTTCCAGCTCAACGTCTTGTGCCGCGTCGGCGACACGGCGTACCGGACGTACAACACCCAGGGCCGCGGCGTGGAACAGGTCAGCCACACGTTCCCGCTGATCGACCTGCTGCCCTACGGACGCCAGGAGGAGTGGCAGGACTCTCCCACCGGCTGGCCCCAGTCACCCACCTACACCAGGTGGGCCCCCTCCGAGGACTACGCCCGGTACGCCGACAACAACCGCCGTCAACACGTCGGCGGACACGTCCCAAACGGTGCGACAAGGGACCCGCCGCCGAACGCCGTGTGCCCGTTCGCCCGCATCCCACGAACGCCGTCGGAAGCACGTCGGCGAGACAGCTCCATCGCCGGCGGGTGCGATCAGCCACATGGACGTGGAAGCCACCGCTGGTCGAAGATCATGATGAGCTCGGTGGGGCCGTCGCCGGCTGCAAGGAGTGGGTGGTCATGGTGGCGAACTCGGCGGCCTCGCCGGTCTCGATGATGATCTCGCGCTCGCCGAGCAGGAACCGCACCCGCCCTCCGATGAAGAAGAACCAGTCGTGGCCGGGATGCACTCGAACTTCGAGCATCTCGACGGCGATCGTGTTCCCGCCGCATCCAGTCGGCGCTCACCTCTGCTGCTCGGCAGCTCCATCGCCGGCGGGTGCGATCAGCTGCGGACGAGCAGTGCGTCGATCACCAGCTGATCGGGTTTCCACCCGGCTGATGGTGGACGGGCTGACCACGGTTGGCGCGTGGCAGTGCTCGACCTGAAGGGCACCAGCGACAAGCAGGACGTCGAGGCATCGCGCTGCGCGGTTTCCACCCGGCTGATGGTGGACGGGCGAGGTTGGCTGTGCAGTCGGGTGCGGACCCACCTGCTCGATCTCGTTCAGCGCGCCCTTTGGGTCCCGTCGCTCCTCCCTCTTGCGGATCTCGCAAGGTGCCTTGCGCCGGCCAGCGGTGGGCGTATCGTCGCACCCATGAGTGAGCATGCCTTGCGCACCGTCGAGCGCCACTGTGACGTTGCCGTGATCGGCGGATCGGCTGCAGGACTGGCTGCCGCGCTCAGCTCGGGCGCCAGCGCCGCTCGGTGATCGTTGTCGACGCCGGTGAGCCGCGCAACGCCCCGGCCGCTCACATGCACAGCTACCTCGGCCACGAGGGACTTCCGCCGTCGGAGCTGACCGGGATCGGTCGCGAGGAGGTCCGCAGCTACGGAGGTGAGGTGATCGCCGGCCGCGCTGTCGAGGTGACCCGGGCCGAGGACGACCGCTTCCGGGTCGGGCTCGTGGGCGGCCACACGGTGATCGCCCGCCGGGTGCTCGCCGCCACCGGTCTGGTCGACGAGCTCCCCGACATCGACGGTTTGGCCGACCATTGGGGCGGTGACGTCATCCACTGTCCGTTCTGCCACGGTTTCGAGGTCCGCGACCGGCGCATCGTCCAGATCGTCACCCACCCGAGAGGTCTCCACCCGGCCGGGTTGTTCCGCCAGCTGACGGCCCGGTTCACCCTGGTGCTCCATGGCGGGGTCGAGGCTGACAACCCGGAGGTGGAGCGCCTGGGGGCCGCCGGGGTGAACATCGTCGACGGTCGGGTGCGAAGCATCGTTGCGGGTGACGACGGGCACGTCGCGGCGGTCGAGCTGTCCGACGGGGTCCGCATCGACGCTGGCGCGGTGGCGATCGGGCCCCGGTTCAGGGTGCGGGCCGAGCCGTTCGCATCGGTCGGTCTCAAGCCGGCCGAGCATCCGACCGGGCTCGGGGACTTCGTCGAGACCGACCCGACCGGCGAGACGGCGGTGCCGGGCCTCTACGCCGCCGGCAATGGGACCGACCCGAGCCACCAGGTGCTGCAGGCCGCGGCCGACGGCGCCCGGGTCGGCGGCATGATCAGCTTCAGCCTGGCCCACGACGACATCGAGGCGGCAGCCCGACCATCGGCCAACGAAGCCGATTGGGACCACCGCTACGGCGGCGACCAGATGTGGAGCGGCAACCCGAACGGCACGCTCGTCAACCAGATCGGCGGGCTGGCCGCCGGCCGCGCCCTCGACGTCGGTGCCGGTGAGGGCGGCGATGCGGTCTGGCTGGCCGAGCAGGGCTGGAACGTGACCGCGAGTGACATCTCCCAGCGGGCGCTGGAACGCGTCGCCGCCGAGGCCCAGCGGCGGGGTCTGGTGATCGAGTGCCATCACGCAGACGCCAACGCCCTCGGCGCGTTCGACAGCGGCATGTACGACCTGGTGTCAGCCCAGTACGCGTCGATCCCCCGCACCCCCGATGGCCGCGCTGTCCGCAACCTCCTCAACGCCGTGGCACCCGGTGGAACGCTCCTCATCGTGAGCCACGACCTCGAGCCGATGCGCTCGCCGATCGACACCAACGAGCACAGCCGGCCCTTCGACCCGGATGCCTACGTGCGGCTCGACGACTTCGCCGCTGCCCTCGCCGACAACTCCGAATGGGAGATCGAAGCCCACGAGAAGCGTCCCCGGCCGCCCGGGGCGGCCTCCGCCTCACACCACGTCGATGACCTCGTGCTGCGCGCCCGACGCCGCGCCCACTGACACAGGCCTCGCCTCGCGCGCCTCGACCGCCGCGCCCACTGACACGGCCTCGCGCACGCCCTCGACCGCCGCGCCCACTGACACGGCCTCGCGCACCGCGCCTCGACCGCCGCGTGGAGACCCGGCCGACGATCAGGCAGCGGGTGCCTTCAAGCAGCCCGGGGCCGAGCTGGGCTCCTCAGCAGCGACGGATGGTTGCGCCGCTCTCGGGGCTCACGTTGACCGCCCCTTGACGAGCGGTCTCAGGGCTTCAAGGTTGACGGCACCCCGCCCGCGCTCCTCATAAAACCATGCGTCGAGCTTGCAAGGCCCGCCCAGATCGACCAGCCGGTCAGGGTCGATCCGACGTTGGGGAGGAGGCTGCCCGTTCGACGCCGGGTCCACCGTCGAGAGGCCCCTCGATGGGTAGCTCGTGCGTAGAGGTCGATGCCATTGATCGATACGTGCATGCCGCTCACCGGAGCCTCCTGCCTCGTGCAGTCGTGGTTTGCAGTGTCGACGCTGGCCGCGCCGAGACTCGAACGATCGCCGTAGCGCCCGTACAGATCGACGGGACGCGGGTACCCCGGACCATCTGTGCCCGCTACTGCCCGGACGTCCCTCGCCCGCTCCACCGGGCGTGTTGGCTAGCGTGGCCGCATGCAGCGAAACCCCGGCGCGGCGTCCGACCCGGAGAGCGCGATCCCCTTGCTCACCCGTCGCGGCGCGCTCCGCCGTGGCCTGCTCCTCGGCTTCGGCATGGTGACAGTCGTCGCGGTGTCGGGCTGCGCTGGTGGCGGGGACGACGAGGACGACGAGGACGACTGACCGAGGGCGATGCGGCTGCGTCCACGACCGTGGGAACCAACTCCTGCTCGTGCGCCCCTGATTGCCGGGTCATGGACACCGGCAGGCTCTTGAACATGACGATGTTCTTCGTCGGTCGCCCGAGGAAGCTTCCGCGTCACAAGACGGGCCGCTGCCCGATCCTCACGTCGTTTCCTCGACCCCCTAGCCCGAACAGCCTGAGGTAGCAGGGCCTGACCTCGTCGACCGGCAATGTCTAGGAGAGCGCTGAAGTCGTCGTCGAGGGGTCCACCACCGGGGGCCGGCGGGTCCGGGACTTGGGGTGTGGCGTTGGGCGCGGTTCGGTGCAGCTGGCTAAATGATTAGCTCGTATCGCGTTCGGCCGACGCCCGACGGTCATCGAATGTCGATACGGCCGCTGGATCACCGTCGACGAGACGCTCATAGAAGTGGTGGTCAAGGGCCCATTCCGAAAAGGAGATGCAAGGAAAGCCCGCGTCCTGAAGGTTCTTTCGGACATACCCGACAATCCAATCCGAGGGGAGTGATGCCTCCGCGATCTCGAAGAGCGGAGCCAACTTCCAAACCGGGTAAGGAAGTTTGTTGTCGTCGAAGACGTAGTACCAGCTGTGACAGCGGAACGTTGTAATGGCATAAACCACGTAGACGGCACCGACCGTCAGTGGGAAGTTGGTGTCCTTGTTATACCAGCGCTTGGGTCTAGGCATGCCTCAGGTAGGGTTGCGCCGGTCGACCCTATACAGATGACGCGCACGTGTCAGCCTCCGTATCGCTGCGTGAACTTGAACTCGACGTTCTTCGTCGGGCCGTCGAGGTTGCGGGACCAGTGGATGGTGATTGTTCGGTAGCGCTTCCGCACCGATGGTCACGCTTGTTCCCGATGTTCGGCATGGTGGATCCCCTCCCGATCGCCCTCCGAGCGGAACATGCTAACAGTGCTCAATCCACGGCCGATATTTCGACATCCGCTTCAACGAGACGGAGCCTCCCGGGCGGATACTGCCCGACGTCCCAGCTGTCCGACTCAAAGAGGAAACGGACGGCCCCCTCCACCCCAGGCGGACGATCACCACCTCGGCTCTCGACGAGGTTGCCCAGTAGCTCCTCGTCCCTGACCCCCACGAGGTAGTTGGCCGCAACGCGAACACGCTCCCTCCGTCGCGTCGATCCCCGCGCCCGTGTCGTACTAATCGTCGCTCTCGTACAGGGGCATCCGACCTAAGTGACGAAGCGGATTCGACCAACCCGTGTCCGACAGCCTTCGCTCATACTCCAGCATCGCTGCGACAAGACGCTCGCCAGTCCCGATGATGCCGAGCACGTCGTTCGAATCGGCGAGGCAAAGTTGGGCGTGAGCCTCAACCGCCTGACACACTGCGCGCCGCCAACATCAGCGGCTCCGACATCTGCCCGCCCATCAACGGCCGTCGGGGTACGAGTAGTGGCGGGTCTCCAGCAACCGACGCTGATTGTTGTAGATGTCAAAGTGTACATGGCACCCCGTAGCGCTGCACTCGGGTCGCGTGTTCGCGTACGGGTGATTCGCCCTGTCACGCACAGCGCGCTGCCACGCAGCCTCCCGATTGGGATCGGCCCCCGCATCGGTAGACCGATAGCTGGGCGTCTTCGGCGGACGTTGGCCGCCGGTGCCGACGGTACCCGACAGCCATCGTGATCCTCGTTGTGCACCAACGCTGCCGGATCGCCGCGCCGTCGTCGCCGGCGAAAACGTAGAAAGCGAACAAGTCACACTCCGCGGGGAGGTCCTCCTCGAGTTCGATGAGGATCTTCGCCAGGGAACACGCGCCACAGGATTGACCCGTGCAAGCAGGCATCTTCCAGGAACCGCCTCGCCAAGGTGCGCCCGGTGAGATCGCGTCTCGGCAGTCGGACCCGTTCCCGCCCGCCCGCACAGCGTTGTCCTTGTTGAAACGGCTCGCGGTCAACCATTCCTCCAACGATCTCGGTGGCAAGAGCCAGCGTCCTCGCGGGCCGCCGCCGACCCTTTCCTAGCCAAGTCTGCTTCTCGATGACCGGATCGCATTCATCCGCCCTCAATGGAGCGCACGATGGCTTTGCGGAAGACTCGCGACGTCTACTTCGAAAGGTGGCTGACCTTCCATCAGGAGCGAGAAAAGGTAGTGACCGTCTTCGACCGAGTATCCGTGCGCCGACAGGCGGACTATCCCTCCGCCGATCAACTCGAGTTGCCAGCGCCCGGGTTCGGACGCGAAATGGCTGGCCGGGGGAAGCGACTCGCGCATCAGGGATCCAGCCCGAGGTAGCGGCGACCAGTGGCGATCGCTCGACCGACTGCCGAGTCGTTCTCGATTTGCTTCTGGAGACTTCTCGGAAGGCCCGGGAACTGCCCGGCTTCGAAGTCATACAGGTACTTACCGCCGGCCGAATCCTGGAGGTGGAACTGTCCTGGCCGACTTCCGGGAGCGGGATTCTCGACGTCGATGCGGTAATCGGGCCGGTTCAGGAGCGTCTTGCTCGTAACCTTCGTCCAGTTCGCGCCGAGCATATCCCCGCAGTTGTGGACCAGCACGTTCTGGTCGCCGGCTGCGACGTAGTAGCTGTGCAGGTGGGCGATGGGGAGGTCGTAGGGGGCGTCGGTGTGGAGGGTTGACCAGTCGAGGCCCTTGACGACGACGGTGGCACCTCCGGGTTCGTGGAGCCGGTCGCCGGGGTCGAGGTGCTGGGATTCTTGCCAGCTGCGGTCGGTGGCGTTCCAGTACTTGTGGTCTTCGGTGGTGACGATGCCGCCGGCGCTGGTCCGCAGGGTGAGGAGGGCGTCGATGTGGGGGAGGTGGCCAGCACGACCCGGGCGCCGGTGGTCCCGGTTGTCGGGTCGGTGGCCAGCACCAGGTCACCGACGCGGACCTGGCTGATCGGTCGCCTGGTCCCGTCGGCCAGCAGGACCGGGGTGGAGGCGCTGAAGCTGCCGGCCGGGCACGTCCCCGGCTGTTGTCGCGTCGCTGTCGCCGTCGGGGTCGTTGCCGTTGTTGCCGTTGCGGCGGCCGCTGAGCCAGTCGTCGATGGTGCGCAGGAACTTGTTCATGTCGGCGAACTGCTTGGCGAAGCGTCCCCCGACGCCGCCGACGCCTCCGGTGAGGACGGTGACAGCCACCTCCCAGGCCAGCTTGCCCGCCCACTTCGCCTTGTTCTGGTTGAACAGGTCACGGTCGACCATGCCGCCCAGGACCTCGATGGCAAAGGCCTCGCCGTCCTCGCGGACTGCGGCCTTCACCGTGCGGGCCAGCTGCAGCTTCTCATCGACAAACTTCTGCGGGTCGGCGGCCAGCTGCCCCAGCTGGGTCACCATCTCCCGCACGCTCCCGAACACCTCACCGACGAACGGCGCGCACCCCTTCAAGAACTCCCACACCTGTGTCGCCGCCACCACCAGCGACCCGCGCACCGTCTCCCAAGCCTCCCGGGTGAAGTCCTTGCCGGCGTCGAGGATGTCCTTCGGTGAGCAGTCCCAGAAGCTGGACCCACCGCAGTCCTTGTCGTTCATCGGCTGAGTCGACTCGGGCAGCGGCAACGGTTCCAGCGCCGGCGGCGGCCCCCGCAGCCCGTCGGTCAGCTAGGCCTGCACCTCACCGACCACCAGCTCAGCCCGGAACGGCTCACCCCGCTCGGCCACCAACCCCGACCCGCCGATCGTCGACTTCCACCCCACCTCGTACTCCAACCGGACCTGCAACACCATCGGCGGCCCCCAGCGGTGGTCGAAGTGAAGTCCCGGCCGCACGGCGCCGGGCCCACCGCCCCGGCGACCACTGCACCCCCGGACCCTCACACACCTCCACCACCCCGTCGGAGAACTCCCACACCACCCGCCGCGGCCTGGCCGTGGCCGACACCTCCACCTCCCCGTCCCGGGAGGTTTGGGTGAACGGCTCCCACACCTTGGGGTCCACCGCCAGCCACGTCTCCAACCCGACCACCTGCACCCCGTCCACATGCGGCGAGGTCCACGGCGCCGGCCGGTAGTACCGGGGGCGCAACGACTCCAACGCCTCCTCCAACGCCGAACGCTCCCAGGCGGCCGCCGCCGGGTTCAGCTCCTCCACCGCCGGGCCCACCACCCGCACCCGCCGGTCCACCGTCACCGGATCACCATCATCGGCCACCACCTCGGCACACACCGGCACCCGCCACCGCCACGCCGCCCGAGCCGGCGCCAACACCAACCCCGCATCCTCCGCCAACCCCCGAGCCGCTCGATCAGCCCCGCTGGAGACCACCTCCTCCACCACCCCGCCCGGCACCCCATCACCCGACCCATCACACCCCGAGCCCACCACCACCCGCCCCACCACAGCCCCCGCCGGCACCGGCACCACCACCAGCAACGGCACCACCACCACAACCGCAACCACCACCGCCACCCACCGCCGCCGCGTCGAGCACCGTCCGCTCAGCATGACGCCCGCAGCTCCTCGGACACGACCTGGATGGTGCGCACTGTCCGCTCGGCGTCCTCGGCCTTCCACCTGGTGGCGCAGCCGTACCTGGGGGCGTCGATCCTGCCGTCGTGGGGCACCTGATCGTGGCGGCCCGGAAGGTGCCGCCGTGGTAGGCCACCTGCACCGTTCGGTCACATACGAGGTGACGGTCTGGCCGGTTACGAAGGAGCGCTGCTCGATCGTGCAGTCGCGGATCCTGGCCCATCAGGCCGGATCTGTAGACCCTCAGCCGGCGTCTCATCACCCGTCGGCTTAGCTTAGGAGGGGCCGGTCTGCGCAGATGATGTCTCGGGACCTCGGAACCTGACGTCCAGCCTCATGGTCGCCGCCGCCCTGTTCAGGCCGTCAGCTGCCCGTGGTCCGATGACCGCACCGCTGGACTCCAGGGACTCGATCATCATCTCCAGAGCGACGCCGAGCTCGTTCGCGTCGATGAGCGTCCCCCGTATCTCGCCTTGGAGGCGGTCGTAGTACCCAGCGTCAAAGTGCGCGCTCATGGCGGAATCCTTGGGAGGTTGGTGGACGGGTCCCGGAACTCGGCCCCCCCAGCGACCGGTCGCCGCCGGCCGGCCCCCGTCAGATCGGACCGGTCACCGCGACACCCAACAACAGCGCCCAGCACGGCCACGGCCAGCACCACCTGGACCACGCTCCTGGCCCTCGTGGCTTCTCGCCCTCCACCACCGGCACCTCGATCGTCCACCCCGCCCGTAACGGCCTCCTGAGATCGACCACGCTGCCGTCGGGCTGAGGGCGCCCTGCGTTCACCTGCTTCAGCACGCTCACCCGGCCCCCGTCGCCCAAGTACAACTCGGCCATCGACCACCACGTCTCACCATGACACACCACCTCGACCCGAGGCGTCCCCTCCGGCCGCCGAGGGGAGCGGGGGAGGCGGGGGCCGGGGCGATCGCGGCCAGCGGAAACGCACGCCCACTCCATCAGGCCGGATGTAGCACCCCCACCCGTCTGAAGTTGACAGAGGTGGCCGGAAGCTGTCCCGGTCGGCACCTCGGTCGTCCTAGAAGCCCAGCTCCACGAACGACGGCAACAGCGCATCCTTGAACACGTCCACCGTGTGGAACTGGCGGCGATGGCGTCCGTCGCGCTTCAGATCAACAATCACTCCCTCGCCGTTGGGGCAACCGCTCGAGTCTGGCTGGCAAAGACAGGTTCAGTCGCGCCGGACCAAATACACGGGTCATGACGTCACCTCCGTGCTCAGACTATGTTGAAGTGTACCTCGGCCGCCTCCACACGACGTCTCACAGAAGGAAGCTCAGAAGCCGAGACTGCTAACAGTGCCCGAAGAATTGACGGCTGCGCAAGGATATGATCGTCCGTTGCTTTCGTGACTTGACCAGCCAAGTACTTGCTCCGCGGCGCAAGAAGGCGCATGAGCGTATCAAACCCACGATCCGACCCCTGCAGCAACCGTTCGGCCCGATCGAAAACGACAAGCAAATGCGGCCGGGCGATCCAGCCTAGATCGATCATGCACTCCCAGAATGCGTCCCAGTTCTCTCCGAAATAGTAGAGGAACTGTACGGCTGCCGAGCACTCATCAAAAACCGTTGGTCATCGTGGGACTTCTGACCCCGCACTCGGATGATGGCCCAGTCTGGGTTATCTCGAGTCGAAGAGAGGAGGAGGTTGGCGAGGCCTGACTCGTCGACATCCACGATGCACAAAGGCGCAGCTCTCGTATCGAGTAGCCCAACTTCGCGTGCCCTGGCCTCAATAGATTTATAACTGCGTGAATGAGCCATAATGATCGCTCGTCGAGGGTCCCATCAGATCCGAGCGGTCACCGCGACACCCAGTAACCGCGCCCAGCACGGCCACGGCCAGCAGCACCTCGGCCACGCTCCTGGCCCTCATGGCCTCTCGCCCCTCCACCACCGGCACCTCGATCGTCCACTCCGCCCGCAACGGCCTCCTGAGATCGACAGCGCCGCCATCCGGCTGAGGGCGCCCCGCGTTCACCTGCTTCAGCAACGCTCGCCCGGCCGCCGTCCCCCAAGTACAACTCGGCCGACGACCACCCACGTCCCACCATGACACACCACCTCGATCGAGCCGGCCCCTCCGGCTGCCGAGAGGAGCGGAGGAGGCCGGGGGCCGGGGGGACTGGAAGTCGCACAAGCGGAAACGGACGCCCACAACAAGGCCGGATCGCGGACAGGTCTCAGCCGGGCGGGTCCTCAAGCCAGCCACGGGCTATCGACTCCTCCTTGGAGGTGATCACTGCGGAACCTGGCACGAGACGCTCGAGCTCAACGAAAAAGGCGAGCGCGCCCGCGCCCAAGGCATGGAGAAGCTCAACCCGATCGGCAGAGACGGACCGATCCCTCGAACTGCCCTTCACCGTCAGCAGCATCCGTGAACCCTGAGACTTAGCTCCGAACAAGATCGGCTGGTCCGGGAAGTAGCGCTCGCCGGATCCGGTCCGCAGGCTCTCATCGACCGCCTGGACGACCAGGGGCCACAGCCAGTTCACGTCGTCCCACAGATCGTGGGACAGGAGCTCGACTCCGTCGACGTTCAGGACGATCGAACCCGGCACCCAAGCTGCATCACCGTCGTACCGCTGCACATCGACGATGTGGACGGGGCCTGACGGCGTACGCAGGTAGGTCTTGACCTCGACGCTCACGGAGCCTCCGGCGGCAGCGGGTAGAACTGGCGAAGATGGCCACCGCCCACGCCGAGGACGTAGGTCATCCCGTCGATCGTCGCCGTGACTTGGCGGACTCCGACCCCCACCTCGAGCAGTTCGTCACGATTCCGTTTGGCAACCTCCTCGATGAGCCGTTCGACGTCAGCGATGGTGAGCCGCTCGTCGAAGAACGTCTGCCTGTCCTTCAGTGAGCCGTCCCAGTACTTCGGGTGGTGCCTGGTGAGGATGTGGGTCATGTCGGACTTGTCGAGCAGGAAGGTTGAGTTCCCGAACTGGAACTGGCGGCTCCGCCAGTCCCGTAGATCGGCGAGGCATTCGTTGTGGACCAGCACGTCCTCGGAGCCGACGCCCACATAGAAGCTGTGCAGATCGGCGACCTCCAGGTCGTAGGCCGGAGCGGTCTGGACCGTCGCCCAGTCGATCCCGCCAACCACAACCAGGTCGCCGTCGGCTGCGAGAAGGCGGTCACCGACCTGGAGCGCCTGCACCTCCTGCCACCGTCGTTCCGTCAGGTCCCAGTACAAGTGGTCCTCGGTGGTCACGACCTCGCCCGCCGACGTCGTCAGAGTGACGAGCGAGTCAACGTGAGGCAACGTGGACGCCACACGGGCGCTCGTCGTTCCGCCCACCCGCGGATCGGTGGCCAGGACCAGGTCGCCGACCTGCACCTGCGCGATCGGCTTCCGCTCGCCGTTCGCCATCAGCACCGGTGTGGCCGCCCCGAAGCTCCGGGCCGGGCACGTCCCTGGAGTGCCGTCGCTGTCGGGGTCGTTGCCGTTGTTGCCGTTGCGGCGGCCGCTGAGCCAGTCGTCGATGGTGCGCAGGAACTTGTTCATGTCGGCGAACTGCTTGGCGAAGCGTCCTCCGACGCCGCCGACCCCTCCGGTGAGGACGGTGACGGCCACCTCGCAGGCCAGCTTGCCTGCCCACTTCGCCTTGTTCTGGTTGAACAGGTCACGGTCGACCATGCCGCCCAGGACCTCGATGGCAAAGGCCTCGGCGTCCTCGCTGACTGCGGCCTTCACCGTCCGGGCCAGCTGCAGCTTCTCATCGACAAACTTCTGCGGGTCGGCGGCCAGCTGCCCCAGCTGGGTCACCATCTCCCCCACGCTCCCGAACACCTCACCCACGAACGCCGCGCACCCCTTCAAGAACTCCCACACCTGCTTCGCCGCCACCACCACCGACGCCCGGACCGTCTCCCACGCCTCCCGGGCGGCGTCCTTCGCCGCGCCGAGGATGTCCTTCGGTGAGCAGTCCAAAAGCTGGACCAGTCGCAGTCCTTGTCGTTGATCGGCTGGGTCGACTCGGGCAGCGGCAACGGGTCCAGCGCCGGCGGCGTCCGGCGCAGCCCGTCGGTCAGATAGGCCTGCACCTCACCGACCACCAGCTCAGCCCGGAACGGCTCACCCCGCTCGGCCACCGACCCCGACCCGCCGATCGTCGACTTCCACTCCACCTCGTACTCCAACCGGACCTGCAGCACCATCGGCGGTTCCCCCGCGGTGGTCGAGGCGAAGTCCCGGCCGCACGGCGCCGGGCCGGCCGCCCCCGGCGACCACTGCACCCCCGGCCCCTCACACACCTCCACCACCCCGTCGGAGAACTCCCACACCACCCGCCGGGGCGTCGCCCTGGCCGACACCTCCACCTCCCCGTCCCGCGACGTTTGGGTGAACGGCTCCCACACCTTGGGGTCCACCGCCAACCACGTCTCCAACCCCACCACCTGCACCCCGTCGACACGCGGCGAGGTCCACGGCGCCGGCCGGTAGTACCGGGGGCGCAACGAACCCAACGCCTTGCCCAACGCCGCCCGCTCCCAGGCGGCCGCCGCCGGGTTCAGCTCCTCCACCGGCGGGCCCACCGCCCGCACCCGCCGGTCCACCGTCACCGGATCCCCGTCATCGGCCACCTCCACACACACCGGCACCCGCCACCGCCACGCCGCCCGGGCCGGCGCCAACACCACCCCCGCATCCTCCGCCAACCCCCGAGCCGCCCGATCAGCCCCGCTGGACACCACCTCCTCCACCACACCCGACGCCACCCCATCACCCGACCCATCACACGCCGACCCCACCACCACCCGCCCCACCCCCGCCCCGGCCGGCACCACCACCAGCAACGGCACCAACACCACCACCGCAACCACCACCGCCACCCACCGCCGCCGCGTCGAGCACCGTCCGCTCAGCATGACGCCTGCAGCTCCTCGGACACGATCTTCATCCCGACCGGGTCCTCACCGGGTTCGACCCGGACGCCGTAGTCAACCCGGCTCTGGCTGCCAGGAGGCAGGAACTCCCGCCGGCCCCCACCGGCTGCGGCCTCGGTGGCCAAGCCCTGCGGGTAGGTCACACAGACCGACGCCACCGCGATGGTGCCGAGCAGCTGGGGGTCCAAGCCCAGCACCTTGATGGTGACCTCCGCCGGCGACAGGATGACCAGCCCCCTGGCCGCCTGCTTGGCCAGCGACTCCTGCAGCTCCTTCTGAAGCGCCCCCTCGGTGACCGCAGGGCGGCCGGGAAACCGGCCGCCGGCCGCCGGCGGGCCTGGGCGAACAGGTCCACGATGGTGCGCGCCGTCCGCTCGGCGTCCTCAACCATCCGCCTGGTGGCACAGCCATACCCGGCGGCGCCGATCGTGCCGTCGTGGGGCACCTCGACCGCCGCGGCCCGGAACGTGCCGCCGTGGTTGGCCACCTGCACCGTGCGGGTCACATACGAGGTGATGGTCTGGCCGGTCACGTAGGTGCGCTGTTCGATCGTGCAGTCGCGGATCGTGGCCCGAGGTCCGGCCACATCGACCCCGAGGATGCTGGGTGTGCTGGCCAGCTTCGTCACCCGCTGGAACCCCTGGCCGAAAGCCACGTTGGCCTGACGCTCGGCCTCGACCCGGGCCACCACCGCCGGGACGGCCAGACCCTCCAACCCCGACCTCGGGGCCGCTGGAGCGGTCACGTGCTCATCGAGAGCCCGGAGGAGCTGGCTGTAGAAGCCGCCGAGGGAATCGACCAGCTTCGGGTCACCACTCGGGAACGGGTCCCGGAAGTCGGGTCCCGCGGCAACCGGCGCCACCGGCCCCTTCGCCGCCGGTTCGGTCAGATCCGAGCGGTCACCGCGACACCCAGCAACCGCGCCCAGCACGGCCACGGCCAGCACCACCTGGACCACGCTCCTGGCCCTCATGGCTTCTCGCCCTCCACCACCGGCACCTCGATCGTCCACCCCGCCCGCAACGGCCTCCTGAGATCGACGATGCTGCCATCGGGCTGGGGGCGCCCGGCGTTGACCTGCTTGAGCACGCTCGCCCGGCCCCCGTCGCCCAAGTACAGCTCGGCCAACGACCACCACGTCTCGCCGTGGCGCACCAGGTGGCTGCGGGCCGGCTGGGCCGGGTCAGCCGCCGGGGGAGCGGGTGGGCGCGGGCGGACCAGGGGGAGCCGGGGCCTCGAGCTCGGTGCCTCGGCGACGGCGGCCGAGGAGATCGGCGGGGGGGCTGCCGGCGGGGGAGGGAACACCGGCCGGCCGTCTGGCGCGGCCGGGGGCCGGAACACCGGCCGAGAGTCGGGCACCGGCTGCTCGAGGTCGGCCAGCGAGCCGTCGATCCGGGTGCTGGTCCAGCCGGCGAGGGTTCCAGTCCCGAGGAGGCTGGCCTCGAGTGGCCCGGCCACCAGCCGGCGCAACCACGCGATGGGGGGGCTCGAGCGGCGCGCCGGCCGGTCTGCCTTCCACAGCTCGCCGAGGACCACCACCGCGAGGAGGAGCCACAAGGCGGCCAACGGAACGGCGATGGCCAGGGCCCGGAGGCCCTCCCCCCCGAGGCCATCGGCGAGAGCCCGATGCACGAGCACCAGCACGCCGGACAGCGTGGCGCTGGCGACGAGGGCGAGGGCGAGGGTGGTCAGGACGGCTCGAGCCGTGCGCCTGGGCGAGGAGAGCCGACAGGGCGGGGCGGTCGCCATCACCCTCGCCTCGTTCCTTCGACGCGCGCCATCGACGAGCCGTCGACGGTGGCGCTCTCGATACCGAACAGGCCGAGGAAATCGAAGGTGACGTCGAGCTCGACGGTCACCTCGACCCGGTCCGGCGGCAGCGTTGCCGCGTTCCCCCGACCGCCGGCCGCCGCCACGAACTGCACCGCCGTCGAAGCCGCCGTGGCGGCCAACTCGGGCCGCCCCGACCGGACCGACTCCTCGGTGACCTCGTTGGCGCCGGCTCGGGCCGCGGCGCTGGCCAGGTTGTGGGCTGCGCGGCGCTTGGAGAAGAGGGTGCCGGCGTCGTAGGCCAGGCCGGCGAAGCCGGCGAGGCCGATGAACAGGACCGAGAAGAACACCAGCGTCGAGCCCCGCTCGTCGCGCCCGGGCCCCTTGCCCCTCCTCGGAGACGCCACCCCGTTCACTCGATCACCCGGTACCGGTCGATCGGCTCGAGCACGGCCAGCTCGACGGTCGTGCCGCCCGGGGCCAGGTTGAGCAGGTCGAGGTCGGACAGGTTCAGGTGGCACGCGACGACGACCTCGACCCGTCCGGCGCGCTCGAACCGGGTGGCCGGGCCCAGGGAGACGGTGTGCGACTCGCAGGCGTAGCCCCTGTCCCGCAGGGCCTCGAGTGCCACCGGGGTGATGACCCGCTGCGCCGCCCCGCGGCTGTTGGCGAGCGTGGCCTGTCGGGCGGCCTCGCGAGCTGCCGAGGCGACGTCGCTGCGGGCCACGGCCACCCGTCCTCCGAGCACGATGAGCTCCAAGAAGGCGACGATGATCGGGAAGATGACGAGGAGCTCGACGACGGCCATGCCCCCCTCCTGGCGCCTGCGCCGGGCGGTCACCGCGCCCGCTCGTTCTCGGCGTAGAAGCGCTCTCGCGGCCCCGAGGCGACGGATCGCACGTCGGTGAGGAGCCCCGGGATGACGCCGACCACCTGACCGGTGGCGGTCACCGTGATCCGGTCGCCACCGTCGGTGGTGCGCACGGCGATGGCGGGGTTCCGGAGGCCGGGGGCCAGGCGAAGGATCTCGGTGCCCTCCCTGACGGCGTCGGCCGAGCCGCCCCCCTCGATCTGGGCCGCCCGCAACCCGTCCTGGGCGGCGCCGGAGACGACCGAGCGACCGTGGAAGACGAGGGCCGCGTGCGCGCACGACATGAAGGCGAGCACGGCCATCGGGAGCACGAGGAGCATCGTCACCTCGCCTCGCTCCGCCCGGCTCGCCCGTACGGGCGCGCCGGGTCGGTGCCCCACCGCCCGACCAGTCAGTTCTTCGTGATCTCGCCGGACTTCTTCGCGAACCAGGGCTTCAGGACGACGATGGCGGCGGCTGCGGCGACGGCGAGGCCCGCAGCCATGATCATCCACGACCCGATCTCGCCGCGCTCGTTGCGCGCCACCCGCCGCTTCATGCCGGCCGACACGTCCCAGACCAGCAGCATCATTCTGGAGACCATCTCGATGTACATCGTTGGCTCGCTTCCTCAGCTGATCCCGCCAGCCGATCTTGAGTCACATCCTGCCGGAGCTCAGCGTAATCCAGTCGACCTACGCCTGCGGACCTCTCACAGGGCGAGAAGGCCGGCGATCGCCGGGTAGCCGAGGAAGCCCATCCAGCCGAGGAGCATGAACACGACCGGGATGCCGAGGGTCTCGCTCTTGCGCTCCTCGTCGGCCAGCCGCTCGGACAGCTCGCGGGCCCGGGCCGAGTGGGCGCGGGCACCGAGCGAATCGCTGACCTGGGTCCCGGATTCGCCGGCCAGCGACATGGCGCTGCCCAGCTCGACCAGGGAAGGGATGCCCAGCACGTCCCCCAGGCGCTCGAGCTCGCGCCAGGGCGGCAGGTTCCGTTGAGCCGCCCGGTCGAGGGTGAACCGGATCTGCTCGAGCGGCCACCCGGAGCCGAAGCTGGCGGCCGCGCTCATGGCCCCCATGACACCGCCGCCCCCGCTGATCGACACCGACACGAGGCTGATGTACGCGGTGACGGCGTCGGTGAACTCACGCCGACGACGAGCTGCCCGGACTCGCAGCCGGGACGCCGGCTCGCGTGAGAAGGCGAGGAACCCGACGACCAGCGCCCCGACGAGCAGGAGCGGGTCGGTCTGCCCGATGATCACGAGGACGGCCCCGGACGTGACGGCGCCGAGCGCCCCGGCTGTCAGCCGGTCGGTGGCGTGCTCGCCGATCGAGGTGCCCGTGACGGCGAGGTCCTGACGGAGGGAGACAGGATCGGCTCGGCTCAGCCTGAGCAGCCGCAGGGCGAGGCGGGCCCAGCGGTTCCGGAGCTGGGTGCCCGGCGACGCCTCCCGCTCGGCTGCCGGGACCTCGGCCAGGCTGTGCTCGAGGCTGGCCCTCGGCGGGAAGAGGCCGCGGAGCACACACCAGGCGCCGGCGGCGAGGAGCAACCCGCAGACCACGGCGCGGATCACGGCTGGTCCACCCCGGCCGGCCGCCGTTCGGCCACCCGCTGCACCCGGCCGAAGGGCCGCACCGCCACCCGCGGCCGACCGAGGCGGTACATGGCGACGCCTGACACCGCGAAGAAGCCGCCCACGACCAGCAGCACCACCTGGCCGACCAGGTCGTCATAGGGGCGCAGGAACTCGCGGCGGAACAGCACGAGACCAAGGATGAACACGATGCTGGTCCCTGAGACGATGCGGCTCTGGGCGTAGGTCCGGGCCCGGCTGGCCTCGATCCGGCGCTGCATGGCTGCGGCGTCTCGGGCCGTCCGGGCCACGGAGGTGAGGACCTCGTTCAGGCCGCCGGCCGGCGAGCGCATGGCCAGCAGCAGCGAGACGATGACCATGTCGGCGGCCGGGTCGGCCAGGTCGGAGGAGAGGCCCCCCAGGGCCGACTCGACCGACTCGTGCTCGAGCCGCTGGGCCATGCGGCGCACCTCCTCATGGATCGGTGCCGGAGCCACCCGCGCCGACAGCACGAGCGCCTTGCGCAGGCCGGCCCCCGACAGCACGGTGTCGCTCAGGCTCTCGGTCCACGTGGCGATGGCCTCGACCCGGTCGATGGCGTCGCTCCGCGCCCGCTTCGACCGGCGCAGCGTGGGGATGGCAGCCGCCCCAAAGGCCACGTAGCCGGCTGCGACCACCCAGCCCGTGACGACGAAGGCCAGGACGAACCCGGCCATCGCCAGGACGATCCGCTGCAGCAGGTCGACGGAGGTCGGCAGCGTGACCGGTCCGCCCAGCGACGGCAGGAGACCGCGCCAGCCGGCCGCCGCGAGGGTGAGCCCGGCGACCGTGAGCGCGCCCAGGAGCGCGGCGGCGAGGGGGCTCATCGGCGGTCCGGCCGTACGGCGGCCGGGTCGAGGCCGGCGGCGACGAGGCGGCTCAGGAGCCGCTCGGTCGGCGGCAGCTCGATCCGGGCGAGTCCGTCGTCCCCCTCGACGAACAGCTCTCCGTACTGCAGCCGGTTGTCCGGGGTCTTCTCGATCTCGACCACGCTCGACACGACCCGGCGCCGACCCTCGACCATCTTTAGGTGGACGAGCAGGTCCACGGCCGAAGCGGTGAGGGCATCGACGGCCGCCACCGGCAGGCCCGCGGTGCCCTCGGCCACGTAGATGCGCAGCCGTCCGGCGACCCCGAAGGCCGAGTCGGCGTGGATCGTGCACATCGACCCGTCGTTGCCCTGGCCCATGGCCTTGAGCATGGAGATGGCCTCGGCCCCTCGGACCTCGCCCACCACGACGCGGTCGGGGGACATCCGCAGGACCTCCTTGGTGAGGTCGACCATCGAGATCGCCCCGACCCCCTCGAGGTTCGCCTCCCGTGTCTCCATCTCGACGACGTTCGGGTGGCGGTCGGGGAAGGCCGAGAGGCCCAGCTCGCTCGTGTCCTCGATGGTGATGATCCGCTCGTGCGGTGGGACCTCGAAGAGGAGCGCCCGGAGGAAGGTGGTCTTGCCGGAGCCTGTCCCGCCCGAGACGATGATGTTGCACCGGGCCCGAACGGCGGCCGCAAGCACGTGCCGGAGGCGCTCGTCGATCGTGCCGAGTTCGCCCGCCAGCTCTCGCAGGGTGACACCGCGGTGGCGGGGGCAGCGCACGGTGATCGCCGGCCGCTCGGTGACCTCCATGATGGCGTGCAGGCGGAACCCGCCGGGGAGCTTGAGGTTCACCCGCGGGTTGGCCATGTCGAACCGGCGCTCGGTGCGCCCGAGTCGAGAGGCCCATCGGTTCACGAGCTCGATGAGGGCCTCGTCGGACTCGGCGACCGCGTCGACCGGCTCGACCTGGCCCCCGATCCTGGAGACGAAGACGCGGTCCGCCCCGTTCACGAAGATGTCCTCGACGCTGGGATCGGCAACCAGCGGCTCGAATCCCCCCAGCCCGTACAGGTCGGCGATGACCCGTTCGACGACGGCCTGCTCGACGGCCTCGGGCAGGGGAGGCTCCATCCGCTCCATGCGCGTCCGGGCCACCTCGCCCAGCTCCTGCCAGCTCCGCTGCTCGGCCCAGGCCGCCTCGACCGACTCGTCGGCCGGCCCGAGGGCGCGATCCCGCTCGCGGCGGCGCTCGCTCAGCTCGTCGGTGACCAGGTCGCGCACCCGGGCGACGAGGGCGAGGTCGAGCACCTGCGGACGGGCGGCAGCCCTGGCGGCCCTGGTCACGGTCACGGCCCGGGTACCGCAGGTGCCTCGCCGAAGAGGCGGTCGGCGAGCGTGAGCGTCGTGCGCCAGAGCCGGCTCCTGGCCAGGTGCTTGCTGGTGAACCGCCCGCCGCAGAGGGCGGAGGCCACGGGGTCGTCCGGCCAGGCGGCGAGCAGCTGGATCCCGGCGAAGCCAGCCACCTCGGCCGGACTGTGAGGCTCGTCACCCACGGTGACGAGCTGCGGCTCGCAACCGGCGTTGCGGAGCAGGTCTCGCCGGAACAGGAGCGCCTGCACCTCGTCGGCCCGGGGCCGGGCGAGGAGGATGACGACGTCGGCCCGGGCGGCGAGGGCCAGGGTGGGGCTCTCGTCGTCGATCCGGCCGAGGTCGAGCACCCCGTCCACCTGGTGGGTGCGGAGGCAGTCGACCACCGTCGCCCCGCCCTCGACGAGGGCGTGGCGGGCGAGGCGGGGATCGGCCGGGCTGGTGATGACCGGGAGCCGACCGATCAGCTTCGTGCTCGCGAAGAGCACCTCGGCGGTCGGCCACCGCCGGGCGTCGGCGACGAAGCTGAGCAGCGACGGCTCGGCTGGCATCCCGAAGCGCGAAGCCAGTCGCCCGCCGGCCGGATCGGCTTCGACGAGCACGATGTGGCCCCCGCCGCGACGCGCTCTCGCCTGGCCGAGGCCGACGGCGAGGGCGCTGACCCCGGGGCTGGCGCCGGCCGAACCGACTGCGACCACGGTCATGGACGAGGCGAGCTGACCGACCGGTCGGAGCTCTCCGTTGGCGCGGTGAGGGTGGTCCCTGGCTGCTCGACGACCACCAGGCGCACCCGTCCCTGCTGGGCCCGCTCGGACACCTCGGCCGCGAACCGCTGCTCGATCCGCAGGGACACGAGCAGCTCGTCGGTGCGCGACAGCGCCTTTGTGGCGAAGACGGTGGCCTCGCCGATCACCTCACCCTCGCCCGTCTCCTCGGTGCTGGCCGACGTCTCCCCGCTCACCTCGATGACCTGGACGACCTGGCCCGGGAGCAGCACGGACAGTGGGTACTGCCCCGGCGTCAGCGCCACACCCACGATCACCATCCGGCCGGCGCCCTGGTCGGGTGGCAGGACCTGGTCGGGGTGCAGGATCGCCCCGGCGGCGGCGTCGGTCGCCGGCACGGCACCAACCAGGGTCGGGATGCGCCCGGCCGGGATGGCTCGGGCCCCGTCACCCCCCCCGATGTCCACCGTCCTGAGGTCGGCCCGTTCGAGCGGCCGGCCGGCGGTGATGTCGCGGGCCGCGACCACCACCGAAACCCTGTCGGCGAGCGTGGCGGCGGCGACAAAGGCGCCCAGCCCGCCGAGCCCGGCGAGCAGCAAGCCCACGACGATCCAGGGCGTGTTCCGCCGGCGGCCCTTGACGAAGTCGACTCCCGACGCGCCGTCTGCGCCCCGGGCCGGTGCCGGCCGGCTCACCGGCGCAAACCGTGAATCCGACCGGCGTGCTCGTGGGCGCGGGCGTCGGCGTGGTCGGCCTTGGCTCCGGCGGCGGCGACACCCTCCCCTGGGTCCCTCGTCAGCGCGCAGACGTGGGGCAGCGCCCCGATCTCGAGATCATCAACCCGCAGCCGCAGCCCTGCCGGCACCGTCACAGGGCTCACCGTAGACCTTGGTCCCCGGGGCTCGTTCGACGGGCCGGATAGCGTTGTGTCGTGGACGGCCCTGGCGCGGCGGCGGGCGGACTCCGGTCCGTCGGCCGGTGGACATGGGCACCTCGTGGCAGTTCATGAGCCGGCCGCCGAGGACGAGCTGGCGGCTGGTGGCTTCTCCTCGAGAGGTGCAGGGCGCGCTAGCAGGTGAGGGTCGGTCCGACGTGCCATGCGACGGCTGTACGGCTTGCTGCACCTCCTCGCAGTTCGTCCACATCGCCCCTGACGAGGTCGAGACGCTCCCCGCATCCCGTCTGCGCTGCTCTTTCCGGCCCCGGGCCTGCCGCCCGGCCACGTCGTGCTCGGCTATGACGAGCGGGGTTCCTGCCCGATGCTGATCGACGACCGCTGCTCGATCTACGAGCAGCGCCCGAGGACCTGCCGAACCTACGACTGCCGCATCTTCCCCGCCGCCGGGCTGGAGGTCGGCGACCGGTCGAAGCTCTCGATCGCCCGGCGGTCGAGACGCTGGCGGTTCAGCTTCCCGAGCCCCGCCGACCGAGCCGAGCGAGACGCCGTGCGAGCAGCGGCGACGTTCCTGTCCTCGTACCCCGACGTCCTACCCGACAGCATGCCGCGCACCACGAGGCAGCTCGCCCCCCTTGCCGTCATGATCCACGACGTCTTCCTGAGCCCCGCCGGGGGGACCGGGCGCCCGACGCCGGTCACCCCGGATCCCGACGCGGTCCGGTTGGAGCTGGCCCACCGGACGGGAGGCGCCTGCCGTGGAACCGGGGGAGAAGCGGCTCGTTCGGCTGATGACCAACAGCCACATCAGGATCCGGGCATCAGGCCGCAACCGCCCGGTGCCACCTCGGGTTGAGTCTGCGTCGTCGAAACAGACCGGACACGTGTGGCTGCGAGACTGCGGCCGTGGACGATGTCATGGAGGACGACGCGCTTCGGGCCGACATCCGCCTCCTCGGGACGCTGCTGGGCGAGACCCTGGTGCGGCAGGTGGGCGACGACCTGCTGCAGTTGGTCGAGCGGGTGCGGGGGCTGAGCCGCCAGGACGGGGGCCACGACGCGGAGATGGCGGCCGTGCTCGGCAGCGCCGACCTCCCCACCACCATCGCGCTGGCCCGGGCGTTCTCCTCGTACTTCAACCTGGCCAACACGGCCGAGCAGGTGCACCGGGCCGCCGGCCTCGATCGCCTCCGGGTGGCCAACGGCAGCGCCATCCGGCAGATGGCCGACCGGGTGGCGGCGGATCCCGAGGCGGTGAAGGAGCTGCACGGCTTCGGCAACCACATCGAGCTGCGCCCGGTGTTCACGGCCCACCCCACCGAGGTCGCCCGCCAGTCGGTCCTCACGAAGCTGCGCCGGGTGGGCGAGCTGCTCGAGCTGCGCAGCCGCAGCGGGGCCACCGAGCACCACCGCATCGACCAGCGCCTCGCCGAGGTGATCGACCTGCTGTGGCAGACCGACGAGCTGCGCCGCGAGAAGCCGACCCCCACCGAGGAGGCGGGCGCCGTGCTGTTCTACCTGTCCGACCTGGCCCGCAACGTGGTGCCCGGCGTGGTCGACGACTACGTGGGCGAGCTGGGCCGGATCGGGGCCGAGCTGCCCGGCAGCGCCGCCCCGGTGCGCTTCGGCAGCTGGGTCGGCGGGGACCGCGACGGCAACCCCCACGTCACGCCGGAGGTGACCGAGGCGGTGCTGGCGCAGCAGCACAGCCTCGGGATCGAGCTGCTGCTCGCCGGCATGGACGCCCTGGTCACCGAGCTCAGCTCGTCGACCCAGATCTCCGGCGTCTCCGAGGGTCTCGCCTTCAGCATGTCCGACGACGCCATCCACCTGCCCCAGGTCACCGAGCGCTACGGGCGGCTCAACGCCGAGGAGCCCTACCGGCTGAAGGCGTCGTTCATCCGACAGCGGCTGCGCAACACCAGCCGGCGGCTGGCCGAGGGGCGACTGGTGCCGGCTGCCGACGAGTACGTCGACGCCGCAGCCCTGCTCGACGACCTCGAGCTGATGCGCGAGTCGCTGCTGGCCAACCGGGGCCAGCTCATCGCCGAGGGCTCGCTGACCCGCTTCATCCGCACCGTCACCTGCTTCGGGTTCCAGCTCGCCACGCTCGACATCCGTGAGGACGCCCAGCGCCATCACATCACGCTGGAGGCGGTGTTCGACCGGCTCGGGGAGCTCAGCCAGCCGTACGCCAGCCTCGACGCCGGGCAACGGGTGCGGCTGCTGGCCGGCGAGCTCGAGAGCCGGCGCCCGCTGCTCGGGCCGGTCCCCACGCTGCAGGGTGAGGCTGCCGAGACGTTCTCGCTGTTCACCACCCTCCGCTCGGTTCTCGACCGCTTCGGCGCCGACGCCGTCGAGAGCTACATCATCTCGATGACGAAGGGGGCCGACGACGTGCTGGCTGCCGTCGTCCTGGCCCGTGAGGCCGGTCTGGTCGACGTCCACTGCGGCGTGGCCCGGGTGGGGTTCGTCCCCCTGCTGGAGACGGTCGACGAGCTGCGCGCGGCCGGCGAGATGGTGGACCAGCTGCTCTGCGAGCCGGCCTACCGCGACGTCGTGCGGCTGCGGGGCGACGTCCAGGAGGTGATGCTCGGCTACTCGGACTCGAACAAGCAGGCCGGCATCACCACCTCGCAGTGGGAGATCCACCGGGCGCAGCGCATGCTCCGCGACGTGACCCGGCGCCACGGCGTGCTCCTGCGGCTCTTCCACGGCCGGGGCGGCACCGTGGGCCGGGGCGGTGGTCCGACCCACGACGCCGTGCTGGCGCAGCCCTTCGGCGTCGTGCAGGGCCCGATGAAGCTCACCGAGCAGGGGGAGGTGATCTCCGACAAGTACCTCCTGCCCAGCCTGGCCCGGCACAACCTCGAGCTGGCGCTGGCGGCGCTGACCGAGGCCACCGTGCTGCACCGCACCTCGAGGCTCGAGGACCACGTGCTGGCTCGCTGGGACCGCACGATGGATGTGGTGTCCACGGCGGCGGCGTCCTCCTACCGCTCGTTCCTGGCCGCCGACGGCATGGCCGAGTACTTCCGGGCCTCCACGCCCGTCGAGGAGCTCAGCGGCCTCAACATCGGGTCGCGCCCCGCCCGCCGGGCCCAGTCGGCCGCATCCGACGGCGTCGACTCCCTGCGGGCCATCCCCTGGGTGTTCGCCTGGACCCAGTCCCGCCAGATCGTCCCCGGCTGGTTCGGCGTCGGCTCCGGGCTGGCCGCCGCCCGGGCCGCCGGCGAGAGCCCGGCCCTGGCCGAGATGTACGAGGGCTGGCACTTCTTCCGCACCTTCGTGTCGAACGTGGAGATGGTGCTGGCCAAGGTGGACCTGAGCGTGGCCCGGCGATACGTCGACCGGCTGGTCGACCCCTCGCTGCACCACCTCTTCGACGTGATCCAGTCGGAGTACGACCGGACCGTGGCCGAGGTGCTCGCCCTCAGCGGCGAGAGCGCCCTGCTCGAGCGCCAGCCCGCCCTCCGCCGCACGCTGGGCGTGCGAGACCTGTACCTCGAGCCCATCAGCCACCTGCAGGTGGACTTCCTGTGCCGGTGGCGGG
Source organism: Acidimicrobiales bacterium (assembly GCA_030448245.1). Classification (GTDB taxonomy): domain Bacteria; phylum Actinomycetota; class Acidimicrobiia; order Acidimicrobiales; family JAUJNH01; genus JAUJNH01. The sequence goes on along the minus strand of JAUJNH010000008.1, from coordinate 127,615 downwards.
AGAGCCACGAGCCCGACCCGCTCCTGCGGCGGGGGCTCCTGCTCACCATCAACGGCATCGCCGCCGGGCTTCGCAACACCGGCTGAACCGGGCGGAACCCGGAATGTCGGGCGCTCGGCGGTGGTTCTCCTTCCGAGGGCATGGTCGTCGTCGATTGGTTGCGGCTGCTCCCGTCCGCCCACATCACAGGAGGATCGACGACAAGATGGACCACTCGTCGAGTCTGTACCGGGCCGTCCGCATGGCGAACATCGTGCTGCTGGCCACCTCCCTGGCGCTCATGCTGGACCAGAGCGTGGCGTCAGCGCTGTCGCGGGTGGACCTGATCCCGCACTGGCGCAGCGACGACCGCACGCTGGTCGTCGTCGACAAGACCGGCGACCGCAAGTGGCACGAAGCCTCCCGTCACGCCGTAACCGCCTTCAACAAGACGGCGTCGGGGACAGGACTGCGCCTCACGTGGACCTCCGGGACCGGTGCGTGCAAGCCGGGAGGCAGCCGCATCGAGATCTGCCAGGAGCCCTACCAGTCGCTGGGTGACGACCTGCACCTCGACCGGCAGGGGCTGACCGACCTCCGGCTGGGCCCCGACCGCGAGCAGGCTCACATCGGGGGAACAGCCATCATCGTCTGCTCGAACTGCGGGCTCGAGGCGCCCCGCCGCCGGGTCGTGGCCACCCACGAGCTCGGCCACGCCCTAGGCCTCGATCACAACCCGCGGCTGAGCTCGCTGATGTACCCGAGCGGCGGATCGGACAAGCCGGACGAGCAGGACGTCCAGACCCTTCGCCAGCTCTACGCCCACGTCGACGCCAAGGACCGCTGCGGCGCCTTCAACGTCAGGGCGGGCCCGCTCTGCTTCTAGGCGGCTTCCCGGCCGAGGTGCTGCCCGCCGAAGGGTGGGTGCAGCCGTCAAGCTCGGGCTCGGTCCAGAAACCGGCGGCGGGTTGGTGCCGGCGCCCCCCGGCGGCGTAGGCGGCCAGGCGGCGCTGGCCCTCGGCAGAGAGCATCTCGATGGCGTCGTGAATGGCGGCCGGACCGACTTCGCGCAGGGCGCGGTCGCCGGTGCTGCGGCGAGGCGGCAGGTGCGAGGTGAGGAGCACCAGGGGGTGGAGCCCCCGGCGGGTGAGCAGGCTGGCCCTCCCGATGCACGCCCAGAGCGTGCCGTTGTGGACGAGCCCGCTGCGGGTGGTGCTGAAGGCGCCGGTCACGTCGAAGTGCCAGGGTTCGCGCCGGGAATCCTCGGCCACGATGCCGACGGTGATCCCCAGGCCCGGGACCTTCTGGTTCCTGGCCGTGATCGTGAAGCCAGCACGCTCGAGGACCGCCTCGGCCAGCGCCCGCGCCCCGCGCCCCTCGGCCGTGGCCTGCGACTGGAAGTCCTCGCCACCGCCGCCGTCCGAGACCTCGATCGCGCCCTGCCGGCCCAGGGACGGCACGGCCCGTTCGGCCTCGGCGGCGGCCACCCGCTGCCGGGCCAGCTCGACGTAGGCACCGTCGGTGTCGTAGCCGGCGTAACGGCGGCCGCGCTGCACAGCCGCGACGGCGGTGGTGCCAGAGCCGAGGAAGGGGTCGAGGACCAGGTCGCCCTGGAAGGTGTACAGGTCGATGAGTCGCAGCGGGAGCTCGACGGGGAAGGGGGCCGGATGGCCGACCCGGGTGGCGCTCTCGGGTGGGATGCGCCACAGGTCGAGGGTGGCCTCCAGGAACTCGTCGTTCGAGATCCACGAGCTGGAGGGGAGCCCGGCCCGCCGCCGCTGCTCGGTCGTCAGCGCCCGGTCGAAGCGGCCCTTCGAGGCGATGATCACCCGCTCGGTCACGTCTCGCAGCACCGGGTTGGATGCCGAGCGGAACGATCCCCACGCACACGAGCCCGAGGCGCCATCGGCCTTGGCCCACACCACCTCGCCCCGCAGCAGCAGGCCCAGGTCGTCCTGCAGGATCCGGGTGACGTCGGAGGCAAGTGACCGGAACGGCCTGCGGCCGAGGTTGGCCACGTTGACCGCGATCCGCCCGCCGGGCTCGAGGACCCGGACGCACTCGGAGAAGACCTGGCCCAGCATCCTGAGGTAGTCGAGGTAGTCGGCCGGCACCCCGTTACGGCCGAGGTCCTCCTCGTACTCCTTGCCGGCGAAGTAGGGCGGCGAGGTGACCACCAGGGCGACCGACTTCGACGGGATCGCCTCCATGTGCCGGGCGTCGCCCTTCACGAGCGGCTCCTCGAGCTCGAACGGCGGGTGGACGGCGTCGTCGTCCGACACCTCGGGGGGCCGGAACCGGGCGTAGAAGTCGCCGGCGTCGTGGCTCTCACGCCGGCCGGCGCCAAAGGCGCGGGTCGAGGTCCCCCTCGGTCGGAGGTCGGTCACCGTGCCCGCTCGGCCCGGGTGGGGGAACCCGGATCGTGTGCGGGGAGGGCCGCTTCCACCGCTCGAGCCGACGCGCAGGACATCCAGCCCGACGCTACGGGCACCGTCACCGGGATGCGGTGGACCCCTGCGGGCGCCCGACGAGGGTGGTGTCACCCGGGTCCACGGTGCCGTCACGGCCGCTCGCTCGGGTGCTGGCGCGTCGAATGTGTGGCATCGGGGCTATAGGCGTGGTACATCTAGCGGCGACAGGGGGCCGCTGAGCTTCGAGCACTACCACGAGGGGAGACGGGTGGTCACCAGCCTGCAAGACAGGAACCATGGTGGAAGGCGGGCGAACGGCGGAACGGCCGTCCCCGACGGTCTGCGCCGGGAGCTGCAGGCGCTGGGCCTGCGGCCGTACGAGGCCAGGGTCCTCCTGGCCCTCCTGCGGGCCGGGTCGGCCAACAGCGCCCAGCTCGCCGAGCTGTCGGGCGTGCCCCGCACCAGCACCTACCAGGTGATGGAGGCGCTCACCGAGCAGGGCCTGGCCGAGCGGGTGCCCACCCACGGCCCCGCCGTGTGGACCTGCGCCGGATGGGAGGCCGTGGTCGACGTGCTCGACGCTGCCGAGGAGGAGCGGCTGCGCCAGCACCACGCCCGCACCCGCCGGCTGCGCCAGGCCATGGCAGAGGTCCTCCCGTCCAACCCGGCGCCGCCGGCCGTCCACTGATCGCTCAGACGCTGCGGCGGTAACGGCCGCCCACCTCGAACAGGGCGTTGGTGATCTCGCCGAGGGTGCAGCAGCGCACCACGTCCAGCAGCACGGCGAAGAGGTTGTCGCCGGCCAGCGCGGCCTGACGCAGCCGCTCGAGGGCTGCGGGGCGCTCGCCGGCGTGGCGGGCCTGGAAGTCGCGGAGGCGGGCCAGCTGGTCCTGCTTCTCCTCGTCCGACGAGCGGGCCAGCACGAGCGCGGTCGGCGCGGTGTCGCCGGACGGGTTGCGGAAGGTGTTGACGCCGACGATCGGCAGTGATCCGTCGTGCTTGCGCTGCTCGTACAGCATCGACTCGTCCTGGATGCGGCCCCGCTGGTAGCCCGTCTCCATGGCCCCCAGGACACCGCCCCGCTCGCTGATGCGCTCCAGCTCGGCCAGCACCGCCTCCTCGACCAGGTCGGTGAGCTGCTCCACGACGAAGCTGCCCTGCAGGGGGTTCTCGTTGGCCGCCAGCCCCCACTCCCGGCCGATCACGAGCTGGATGGCCAGGGCCCGCCGAACCGAGTCGGCCGAGGGCGTGGTGACGGCTTCGTCGTAGGCGTTGGTGTGCAGGCTGTTGGCGTTGTCGTAGATGGCGCAGAGGGCCTGGAGGGTGGTGCGGATGTCGTTGAAGGCCATCTCCTGGGCGTGGAGCGACCGACCCGAGGTCTGGACGTGGTACTTCAGCTTCTGGCTGCGCACGTTGCCGCCGTAGCGGTCGCGCATGGCTACGGCCCAGATGCGGCGGGCCACCCTCCCGAGGACGGTGTACTCCGGGTCCATGCCGTTCGAGAAGAAGAACGAGAGGTTGGGGGTGAAGTCGTCGATGGCCATGCCCCGGGCCAGGTAGGCCTCGACGTAGGTGAAGCCGTTGGCCAGCGTGAAGGCCAGCTGGGTGACGGGGTTGGCCCCGGCCTCGGCGATGTGGTAGCCGGAGATCGAGACCGAGTAGAAGTGCCGGACCCGGTGCTGGACGAACAGCTGCTGGATGTCGGCCATCATCCCGAGCGAGAACTCGGTGGAGAAGATGCAGGTGTTCTGGCCCTGGTCCTCCTTCAGGATGTCGGCCTGCACCGTGCCCCGCACCGACGACAGCACGCGGTCGCGGATGGCGGCGGCCTCCTCGTCGGTGGGCGGCCGGCCCTGCTCGGCCTCGAAGCCGTCGACCTGCTGGTCGATGGCCGTGTTGAGGAACATGGCCAGGATCGTGGGCGCCGGACCGTTGATCGTCATCGACACGGACGTGGTCGGCGACGACAGGTCGAAGCCGTCGTAGAGGGCCTTCATGTCGTCGAGCGTGGCGATCGACACGCCGGAGGTGCCGACCTTGCCGTACACGTCGGGGCGCTCGTCCGGGTCGGCGCCGTAGAGGGTGACCGAGTCGAAGGCGGTCGACAGGCGGGTGGCCGGCTGGCCCTCGGCCAGCAGGTGGAAGCGGCGGTTGGTGCGGGCCGGCCCGCCCTCGCCGGCGAACATGCGGGCCGGCTCCTCGCCGCCGGCCTTGAAGGGGAACACGCCGGCGGTGAAGGGGTAGCGGCCGGGCAGGTTCTCCGAGCGGAGCCAGCGCAGCAGGTCGCTTTCGTCGGTTGTGCGGGGGAGGGCGATGCGGGGGACCTTGGTGCCGGCCAGCGACTCCCTGGTCAGCGGGATCCGCACCTCCCGGCCGCCGACCACGGCCACGTGCTCCTCGCCCGACAGCGCCTCGACCACCGCCGGCCACCCGTCGAGCAGCGCCCGGCACTCCGCGTCCAGCTGCTCCTCGGCGTCGGCCAGCAGGCGCTCGACCGCGTCGACGGGATCACCCTGCTGGACGAGGAGGTCGCGCACGGCCCGCAGCTGCTGGCGCCGACGGGCCACCTCGGCCTGCTCGGCCGTGCGGTGGTGGTGGGCCCGGACCGTTTCGGCCACCTCGGCCAGGTAGCGGGTCCGGTTCGGCGGCACCAGCGCGGTGGCGGCCGGCGGCACCTTGGTGTGCACGGCCGGCAGGCGGCCCGGGACCGTCGTGAGGCCCAGGCCGGCGAGCTGGTCCCGGAGGTGCTGGTAGAGGGCGGTGACCCCGGCGTCGTTGAAGCGCGCCGCGGTGGTGCCGAACACCGGGAGCTCCTCGGGTGGGGTCGAGAAGGCCTCTCGGTTGCGGGCGAGCTGGCGCCGCACGTCGCGCAGGGCGTCCTGGGCGCCCCGGCGCTCGAACTTGTTGATCGCCACCGCGTCGGCGAAGTCGAGCATGTCGATCTTCTCGAGCTGCGAGGCGGCGCCGAACTCGGGGGTCATGACGTAGAGGGACAGGTCGACGAGGTCGACCACTGCGGCGTCGCCCTGGCCGATCCCGGGCGTCTCGACGATCACCAGGTCGAACCCCGCCGCCCGGCAGGCCGTGATGGCGTCGGCGAGCCGCTCCGGCAGCTCGGTGGCCGCGCCACGGGTGGCCAGCGAGCGGAAGAAGACCTGGGATGAGTCGATGGCGTTCATCCGGATCCGGTCACCGAGGAGGGCGCCGCCGCCCCTGCGGCGGGTGGGATCGACGGCCAGCACGGCGATCCGGAGCTTGTCCTCCTGGTCCAGCCGGAAGCGGCGTACCAGCTCGTCGGTCAACGACGACTTGCCGGACCCGCCGGTGCCGGTGATCCCCAGGACGGGGACGGGGCGGCGGCCGGCGGCGGCGGCCAGCTCGCCCCGGAGCGGACCGGGCACGACCTCTGCCTCGACCGCGGTGATCGTGCGGGCCAGCGCCCGGTGCCCGCCGCCCAGCACCTCGTCCAGCGACGGCAGCGGCCCGGCCGGGTCCACGTCGCACGCCTCGACCATGGCGTTGACCATGCGGGCCAGGCCGAGCCGCTGGCCGTCCTGGGGCGAGAAGATCCTCGTCACGCCGGCGGCCTGCAGCGCCTCGATCTCGGTGGGGATGATCACACCGCCGCCTCCGCCGAACACCTTCACGTGGCCACAGCCCTCCTCCCGCAGGCGGTCGACCAGGTAGGGGAAGAACTCGAGGTGGCCGCCCTGGTACGACGACACCGCCACCCCCTGCACGTCCTCCTGCACCACGGCGGCCACGATCTCGTCGACCGAGCGGTTGTGGCCCAGGTGCACCACCTCGGCCCCCTGGGCCTGGAGCAGCCGCCGCATGATGTTGATGGCGGCGTCGTGCCCGTCGAACAGGCTGGCGGCCGTGACGAAGCGCACGGGGTGGATCGGCCGGTGGAGGGCGGTGGAGCCCATGGAAGGAAGATACTTTGACGTCCAAGCACTGCGAACGCCCGTCGTGGTCGCCGCTGCCATCCGGCGCGCGGCCAGGCGGCCGGGCGCGACACTTCCAGCATGACCGACCCGTTCCAGCATCCGCCCTACCAACCGCCACCGCCAGGCTCGGGCTTCCCACCGCCGCCCGGCCCACCGCCCGGCCCACCGCCTGGGCCTCCGCCCGGTCCCGCCCCGTCCGGCGCCTACGGGGGCACGTCCTCCATGGCCGGTTCCGGACGCTCGTCCGGCCCGGGTGGGCAGAGCGGCCTTGCCGGGATGACGGCCGACCCGTCGACCCTGGCGGCCTCCGGCCTGATCGCCGCCGTGCTGTTCGCCACGGCTGCGGGCCTGATCGGCTTCCTGGCTGACCCGCGCATCGGTGGCTTCCGGGCTCGGCTCCTGGCCCTGACCGACACCGTCGACGTGGGCGACGTCGCCCTCCTCGGGCTGGCTGTCGCCCTGCTGCTCCTGACGCCGGACCCGCCGGGGGGCTTCGCCCGCCGCCTCCTCCTCCAGGCGACCGCCGCCCTCGCCGCCATCATCGCCGTGTACGCGGTCATCCGGGCTTTGGTCATCATCTCGTCCGAGGGCAGCGCCCCGCTGCTCCTCTCGCAGTTCATCGCCACCATCGGTGTGGGCATCGCCGCCGCCACCATCGCGTTCTACGCAGCCAAGGAGTCCTTCCTGAAGAAGGAGGGCCGCATCTAGCCAGGCGCAGCCGGCCGCCGCTCGGCCCGCCCCCGGAGAACCGCAACGACCGCAGCCCGAGGTGGACTGGCCGGCGGGGCGGGCTACGGGCCAACGCCTCGATGCTCAGTCACGCCGAGCTCGACGAGGCCGAGGAGCTGGAACGCGGCGATCCGCTCGAGCTGGCCGCCCGCTACCGAGAGCTGCGTGAGCAGCTGCCGGCGTTGCGGGTGCTCGGCGGCTGCCGCGGCACAAACCACCGGCACCTCGACGCCATGAGCAAGGCCCGTGTGGCGTAGCGGCGTCGAGGCTTTGGATCGGTGCAGGCATGGACCATGCCTGGCGCGCTACGAAGCAACGTCGGTGGCCAGGAGGTCGGCAAGCTCGCGTGGGCGGCCGAGCGCGGAGATCGAGAAGTTGTCGACACGAACCAGGGACATGGTGCCTCCCGAGCTCGATCAGTCCTCCGTCGGCTCCGACGTCATCAACCCGGTCGGGCAGGAGACCCCGGTGCCGCCAAGGCCGCAGTAGCCGCCGGGGTTCTTGTGGAGGTACTGCTGGTGGTAGTCCTCGGCGTAGTAGAAGGGGCCGGCGGGGGCCAGCTCGGTGGCGATCGGCCGCGGGTGGCCGGCGTCGGTCAGAGCCTTGGCAAAGGCGTCGCGGCTGGCCTCGGCCACGACGCGCTGCTCCTCGCTGGTCCAGTAGAGGGCCGACCGGTACTGGCTGCCGACGTCGTTGCCCTGGCGCATCACCTGGGTCGGGTCGTGGCCCTCCCAGAACACCTTGAGGATGCCTTCGAACGAGATGGCCGCCGGGTCGAACACCACGAGCACCGCCTCGGTGTGGCCCGTGCGGCCGCTGCAGGTCTCGCTGTAGGTGGGGTTGAGGGTGATGCCGCCGGCGTAGCCCACTGCGGTGGTCCACACGCCGTCGGTCTCCCAGAAGAGCCGCTCGGCCCCCCAGAAGCAGCCCAGGCCCACCTGGACGGTGTCGTAGCCGTCGGGGAAGGGGGGCTGGACCGGGCGGCCGGTGACCGCGTGGGGACCGACCTGGCCGAGGGGGGTCGGGCGGCCGGGCAGCGCTGTCTCGGGGGTGGGCAGCTCGAGGGTCTTGCGGGCGAAGAGCATCACCTCGTGCAACCGCACCGGGGCTCCGGGCGTTCCCCTCTACGCTCCCGGTCGTGCCGTGGACCATCGGGATCCTGCTCTTCGACGGGGTCGAGGAGCTCGACTTCGCCGGGCCGTGGGAGGTCCTGGCCATGGCCCGGCGCGACCGCGACCGCGTGGTCACGATCGCCGAGGCCGGTGGGGACGGGATCGTGCGGTGCAGCAAGGGCCTGCGGGTGATGGCCGACCACGGGTTCGACGACCACCCCCCGCTCGACGTGCTGGTGGTGCCGGGCGGTGCCGGCACCCGGCGGGAGGTGACCAACGACGCGGTGCTCGGCTGGATCCGGGAGGTCGACCGAGAGACGACGTGGACGACCAGCGTGTGCACCGGCTCGCTGCTGCTCGCCGCCGCCGGACCGGCTGCCGGGCGGCGGGTCACCACCCACTTCGGCTTCGTCGAGCAGCTGCGCGAGCGGGCGCTGGCCGGTGAGGTCGTGGACGGGCCCCGCTGGGTCGTCGACGGCAAGCTCGTCACCGCAGCCGGCGTCTCGGCCGGGATCGACATGGCCCTGTGGCTGGTCGGCCAGCTGGCCGGCGTCGAGCACGCCCGGTGGACGCAGCGGGCCATCCAGTACGACCCGGCGCCGCCCTTCCAGGCCGACGTGTGAGGATCGCCGCTCGTGCCTGACGACGCCGGCACCACCGAGCCAGAGCTGGTCGAGCTGGCCCTGGCCTCCGTCGAGCTGTCTCCGGAGGGCCTGCAGCCGGCCACCGGGACGGTGTCGCTGGTCGAGGTCGACGGTGCTGGTCACCTCGACATCGTCATGGCCCGAAGCGACGCCGTGCTGGTGCAGGAGGCCCTGGCCGGCACCGAGCCGCCCCGTCCCCGCACCCACGACCTGCTGCTCGCCGCCATCGCCTCCCTCTCCGGTGCCGTCACCGGCGTCACCCTCGTCGAGCGGCGTCCGGGCGGGGTGTACGTGGCCAACGTCCGGGTGCTCCGCCCGGACGGGTCGACGGCCGACCTGGACGCCCGACCCTCCGACGCGCTGAACGTGGCGCTGCGGTCCCGGGGGGCGGCGCTGCGCGCCGCACGCTCGCTGATCGACGTCCCAGCCAACTAGACCCCGGTAGCGTGGAGGCCGATGACCGGCGACGGCTACCACCCTCCGCTCGAGGAGTACCTCGAAGCCATCCACGAGCTGGAGGAGGAAGGCACCGTCGTCATCCAGGCCCGCCTGGCTGAGCGGGTCGGACACTCGGCGCCTTCGGTCTCGGAGATGGTCAGGCGGCTCAAGACGGAGGGCTACGTCGAGGTGGCTGGCCGCCAGCTCGAGCTCACGGGCAAGGGTCGCCACCTGGCCGAGTCGGTGGTGCGCAAGCACCGGCTCGCCGAGCGGCTGCTGACCGATGTCATCGGCCTGGCCTGGGACAAGGCGCACGTCGAGGCCTGCCGGTGGGAGCACGTGATCTCCGACGAGGTCGAGGAGCGGCTGGTCGAGGTGCTCGGCCACCCCACCACCTGCCCCCACGGCAACCCCATCCCCGGGGCGGTGGCCGGCGACGACGACCGGGACCTCGTGCCGCTCAGCGACATCGGCCCGGGGGGTCGCCTGGTGCTGCGGCGGGTCATCGAACAGGTCGAGCTCGACCAGGAGTCGCTCTCGTACCTGGCGGCGGCCCGGTTCATGCCGGGTGTGGGGGCAACCGTCAAGGCGCGGGCGCCCGACGGCACGCTGACCCTCGACATCGACGGCCAGCCGCTGGCGCTCGGCCCCAGCCTGGCCGGGTCGCTCTTCGTCTCCAAGGCGTAGGCCACCGACCCCCGGGGCTCAGGGGATGGCCGCCGCCGGGATGGTCGAGGTGCTCGCCACGGCCGATGGGCGTGAACGTCGGTGTGGTGGTGGCCGCCCCTGGCTGCTTGGCGCCGCCTGCCGGGTGGCGTCGTCGGCGGCCTTGAGGATGGGGTGGGGTCGATCGCCGGTCCGCCCCCGGGATGGATCTCGAAGTGGAGGTGCGGTGGGGTGGTGATGGCGTTCCCGGTGTTCCCGACGAGGCCGACCACGTCGCCCGCCTCGACCAGCGCGAACACGTTCATGGCGAACGCCGAGAGGTGGGCGTAGTAGTAGCTGGTACCGCTCTCGCCCGTGCAGCCGCCCGCCGCTGCGGGGGCGAAGGTGCCGAAGTTGTGGGGCTCGGCCACCGGGAAGGCGAAGCCGCCATCCGGCCGCCCGCCTTTGCGGTGCTGACGCTCCGGTAGCCGCTCTGGGTCTGCGCCGCCTTGTTCTCGGTCTGGGCCCGGGCGGCCAGCACCTTGCCGTTCAGGTCCTCGAGGCGGTCGACGATGGCGTCCACGTCGACCCGGCGGCCTTCTTGGCGTCGAGGTAGCGGTCGAGGGTGCGCCGGTCGGCTGCGTGCAGGGCCTGGACCAGCACCCGGGCCGGCGGCCGAACTCGTGGATGTCGTCGCCGGCCGGGATGACCGGCTCACGGGCCCGGACACGTAGATGGCGACGGCGCGGGTCCGCATGTTCTGGCGCTGCTCGACCAGCTTCTGGGCGGCGGCGGCCTCGTCGGCGTGCAGAGCCGCGAACGTCCGCTTGAGCGCGGCCTGCTAGGCCTCCAGGACGGCCAACCGGCGCTCGGCGGCCTGGGCGGCATCCGCGGCGGCGGCTCCTCGCTGCTGTCCTCGGCCCTGGTGTCGACGGGTCGCGGCGCGGCGGGAGCGGCCGGCGCCGGGCCGCCGGAAGGTGGGGGCGGGGGAGGGGCGCGGGAGCCGGCCCGCCAGCCGGCGTCGGTGGCGGCGCCGTGGTCGGCGGCACGGTGGCGGGCGGGGACGTCGCGGGCGGGGAGGTCGCCGGGGGCTGGGTGGTCGGCGGGCTCGTGGCCGGCGGCTGGGTGGTGGGAGGCGCCGCCGTGGTGACGGGGGCCGCCGTGGTCGTGGTCGGACCGGGTTCGGTCGGTGGTCTGGGCCATCGCCGGCCCCGTGGTGGCGCAGACGAGGAGCGCCAGAAGGCCGACGACGAGGCCCCGCGGGAGCGAGCCCGCCGCCGGCTGTTCATGGAGCGGCCGCCGGGACGGCGGGAGACGGCGATGGCGGCGGCCCAGGCGGGAACCCCGCGAGGTTCAGGTTGATGTACTCGCGCGCCGTGCTGACGATGAGCGCCGCGTACGTGGTGCTGCGGTTGTAGCTGAGTGCGGCGTTGTAGAGGTTCTCGTCGAGGTCGAGTGCCTGGCGGGAGCGGCACAGGTACATGCCGGCGGCCGTGGCCGAGTCGTAGATGTTGTTCGGGTCCCGGTTCCCGTCGCCGTTGCCGTCCTCGCCGAGCCCCTTCCAGGTGGACGGGATGAACTGCATCGGCCCCACCGCCCGGTCCAGCTCGAGGTCGCCGTCGAGGGCCCCCCCGTCGGTGTCGCCGACGTAGGCGAAGCCGTTCCCGTCGAGCCGGGGGCCGAGGATGCGGGGCGTCACGTCGCCGGTCAGCGTGAGCGAGGCGCCGCCGGAACGGGCGTGGCCCGACTCGGTGCGCCCGATCGCCGCGAGGGCAGACCAGTGGATGCGGCACCCGGGCGTGCGACGGTTGGCTGCGGCGGCACCGCGGACGTAGGCGTCGAGGACGAGGGCCGGGATGTCGCTCGGGAGGACGGGAGCGCCCGCGGTGGCCAGCTGGTTGAGGATCTGCTTTTGCGCCAGCTCCTGCTCACGCAGGGCCCGCTGTGCCACCAGCGCCTCGAGCTCCTGCAGGATCAGGCCGCGGTCGGCCTTGGCCCGGTCGACCTGGCGGCCGAGGGTCGAGGTGACCGCCGTCACCTTGGACAGCTGGTCGCGGTAGGTGGCGAGCGTGCGCTGCTGGCTCTGGAGCACGGCGGCGCCGTAGACGCGGTTGCGGGTGAACTCCTCGAGGCTGACCGAGCGCAGCAGCTGGTTGGCGATGGTCGTCTTGCCGCCGCTGATGTACTCGCTGACGGCCGCGGTCCGCAGCCGGCTGCGGGTGCCCTCGAGCCGGTCGGCGGCCACCCGCTCCTCGCCGGCCAGGGCTGCCCGTTGGCCCTCGAACCCGGCCAGGGCCTTGTCGAGGTCGGCGGCCTTCTGGCGGGTCTGGTTCTCGGCCCGCTGGGCGGCGCTCAGGGCCTTCTTGGCTGCGGCCACCTCGGCCAGGGTCCGGGCCCGGAGGTTCTCGTCGGCGCCCAGGGGGGTGGTCAGCGGCGGCGCCGTGACCGGGACGGGCGGCGGGGCCGGGGGGTTCTGGGCGCCGGCCGGGCCGGCGAGCACGAGGTGGACGACGAGAAGCGTGACCAGCGCGACGGAGCCACCGCGACCCGGCGCCGGGATGGTCCGGCGGCCGGATGCCGGCCCTCCATCTCTCTCCACCTCACCCACCACGCGCTCCTCTAGTCCTCGGGATGAGCCACCCGAAGGGCGAATGCTAGGTGTTCAGGGCCAGTGGCTTCCCGTGCAGCGGCATATGGTCGGCGGCGCCCCGCCGGCGCCGGTATCGTTCGGGCCGTGGCAGCCCGCTGGCCGACGGGGGATCGGAGCGAGCAGCACGGCGCGCCACGGCGGCGGCGGAGGGCGCACGCAGCCCCGCTCCGCCTCCCAAGTACCGCCGGCCGCCCATGTGGGCGGCCTTTGTCGTTCTGGGCCGGCCGGGCATGAAGGGCACCCTGCTCCTCAACGCCAGCTACGAGCCGCTGTGCGTCGTCCCGCTGAAGCGGGCGATCGTGCTGGTGCTCGCCGAGAAGGCCGAGATCATCGAGGCCGGCGGCGGCGTGGTGCGCTCGGCGTCGACCGCCCTGCCCATCCCCTCGGTCATCCGGCTCACCACCTACGTGCGGGTCCCCTACCGGGCCCGCCTGCCCCTCACCCGCCGGGCCCTCCTCGCCCGTGACGCCCACCGGTGCGCCTACTGCAGCAGGAGCGCGGACACCGTCGACCACGTCGTGCCCCGCTCGCGAGGCGGCCACCACGAGTGGGAGAACGTGGTGGCCGCCTGCCGGTTGTGCAACGGCCGCAAGGGCGACCGCCTCCTGGCCGAGCTCGGGTGGACCCTGCGCACCACGCCCACGGTCCCTCGCGGCACCCGGTGGCTTGTGGTCGGCGTCGGGCGGATCGACCCGGCGTGGGAGCCGTACCTGACCCAAGCCGCCTGACCACAGTGCGGCGCGAGCTGGTGCGGTGAAGACCGACTGGCACCCGGTGCTCGGGGCCGAGCTGGCCAAGCCGTACTGGGCCGAGCTGCAGACCTTCGTGGCCGCCGAGCGGGACCAGCACCCCGTGCACCCTCCGGCGGCCGAGGTCTTCGCCGCCCTGCACCTGACGCCGCGGGCGGCGACCAAGGTCGTGATCCTCGGCCAGGACCCGTACCACGGTGCCGAGCAGGCCCACGGCCTGGCCTTCAGCGTCCGCCCCGGCGTGGCGCTCCCGCCGTCGCTCCGCAACATCTTCCGGGAGCTGCAGGATGACCTCGGCATCCCGCCGCCCCGCAGCGGCAGCCTCGAGCCCTGGGCCCGCCAGGGCGTGCTCCTGCTCAACACCACGCTCACCGTGCGGGGCGGCGCCGCGGCCAGCCACCAGGGCCGGGGGTGGGAGACCTTCACCGACGAGGTCATCAAGGCGGTCGACGCCAAGGCCGAACGGGTCGTGTTCGTGCTGTGGGGGGCCTCGGCGCGGCGCAAGCGGGCACTGGTCGACCAGGGCCGCCACGTCGTCCTCGAGTCGGCCCACCCGTCACCCCTGTCGGCCAGCAACGGGTTCTTCGGCAGCCGGCCCTTCAGCCGGGCCAACGCCGCCCTGGTCGAGGCGGGTCGGGAGCCGGTGGACTGGCGCCTGTGAGGCGGGACGGCCCCGGTCGTTCAGGCGCTGCGGAAGAGGGGGACCGGCGTGGCCGATGCGGCCGGCCAGCAGCCACCGGGCTGGCCGACGGCCTGCAGCAGGTCGGCGGCGGTGCACGGCGGCTGCAGGAGGAAGCCCTGGGCGGCGTCGCAGCCGAAGTCGAGGAGCACGTCGAGCTGGGCCTCCCGTTCGACCCCCTCGGCCACGACGACCAGGCCGAGGGCGTGGGCCAGGTTCACCAGGCTGCCGACGACGGCGCGGTCCCGGCCGTCCTCGTCGAGGCGGGCCACGAAGGAGCGGTCCAGCTTCAGGCAGTCGACCGGCAGGCGCTGGAGGTAGGACAGCGAGGACCAGCCCGTCCCGAAGTCGTCGAGGGCGATGGTGCAGCCGAGGGCTCGCAACCGGCCGAGGTTCCCCACCGCCTCGCCGGCCAGGTCGACCAGCGAGGACTCGGTCACCTCGAACGTGACACGGGCCGGATCGGCCCCGGCCCGGGAGAGCGTGCAGACCACCTCGTCGACCAGGCGGGACGAGCTGAGCTGGCGGGCCGACAGGTTCACCGAGACCCCGAGCGGTTCGGCCGTCGCCTCGTCCCACCGCCGGAGGCTGCCCACGGCCTCGTCCAGCACCCAGGCGCCGAGCGACAGGATCAGCTTCGTCTCCTCGGCCACCGCGACGAACTCGTTCGTGGGTACCACTCCCCGCTGCGGGTGGTGCCAGCGCAGCAGCGCCTCGGCCCCGATCACCCGGCGGTCCCGCAGGCGGACGATCGGCTGGTAGTGCACGACCAGCTCTGACCTCTCCAGGGCTGCACGCAGCTCGTTCTCCAGCTCGAGGCGGCGGACCGCGGTGGTGCGCACCGCGGCCGTGAACAGCTCGACGCGGTCACGCCCCCGCTCCTTCGCCAGGTACATCGCGGCGTCGGCGTCGCGCAGGAGGCCGGCCGGGGTGGCGCTGCCCCCGGGGGCGACGACGACCCCGACGCTGGCCGTCAGCAGCAGCTGGCTGCCGTCCACCTCGATCGGCTGCGCCACCGCGGCGGCCAGCCGGGCGGCCACGTCGGCGGCCACGGCCTCGTCCGCCATGCCTGGCCAGACCACCACGAACTCGTCACCGCCGAAGCGCCCGGCGACGGCTCCCTCGGGCAGGGCGGCACGCAGGCGGGAGGCCGCCTCCTGCAGCACCCGGTCTCCGGCCTGGTGGCCCAACGAGTCGTTGACCACCTTGAACCGGTCCAGGTCGAGGAACAGCACGCTCACGACCCCGTCGCCGGCCACGGCGTCGCGCAGGCGCCCCGTCAGCTCGGCCCGGTTGGGCAGGCCGGTCAGCGCGTCGAACAGGGCCAGCGAACGGAGCCGCTCGAACAGCTGGACGGCGTTGGCGGCGGCGCTGATGTGGTTGGCGAACGTCTCCAGCACCTGCCGCTCCCGAGCCCGCAGCCGCACGGGGCCTCGGAAGCCGATCCGCAAGGTGCCCAGGCAGCGGCCGTGCACGAGCAGGGGGCGGCGCTGAGCGACGTCAGCCCCATGGCACGCAGCTCGTCGTGCTGGGGCCCGGTCGACGACGAGAGGTCGATGGTGAACGCAGCCCGGTCGGAGAGCACCCGGCCCCAGCTGCCGGGGGTCAGGTCGAACGGGTCCCCCATGAGGCGATCGAGTTGGCCGCCGGCGGTTCGGCGCCAACCGATGGCGGCGCGGTCGCGCTCGTTCTCGACCAGCATCAAGTCGGCGAACTCGGCCTGGAGCAGCGCGAGCGCGCCATCGATCGCCACCTCCGCCATGCTCTCGGCGTCCGCACCCAGGAGCTGGCGTGACACCGCCTGGAGCCGCTCCCAGGTGTCGCGCTCCTCGAGCGCCACCAGGTAGCCCCGGTAGATCACGGCGAGCATGGCCGCGAGGCCCGGGATGGCGTACAGGGCCGTGGGTTCCGTGGCGCCGATGCCGACGACGAGGCAGCCCATCGCGGTGTTGCCGACCCAGACCACGAGGTTCATGCGGAAGGCCTTGGCGTGCACCCAGCCGACGGACACGTTCTGCGAGGTGGCCACGGCGAACGAGACGGCGGCGGTCGTGACGGCCCATGAGGCGAGGGAGGCGGCCACGAGCCGGAGCGTCGTCGGGCCGATCCCGGCGCCGTCGGCCATCCCCTCGACGGCCGAGTACGTCAGCCAGGCAGCAGCGGTGCCGACGGCGGCGACGGCGACGTTGAAGAGGACCTTCACCGGGGGCCGACGAAGGCAAAGGTTGGCAGCCGCCACCCCGGCGGGGGCTGCGAGGACGATCCACGCCGGTGGCAGCACCGTCAGCCCGACGACCACCACGACCTCGGACCAGTTGAAGGACCAGCGGTCGTGACCGAAGCGGAGGTGCACCAGGGCGGCGTCGGCGGTCGCGAAGCCTGCGGCGACGGCTGCCAGGCGCCACGGGAGTGGCGGTGCCGACCCGCCCAGGGTTGCGGCCGCCATCGCCATGCAGGCCACCCCCAGCACCGTGGTGAACCCCACGAACCGGTGCAGCGTGGCCCGGTCTTCTGCGTGGGTCGCAGCCACCTAGTCGGCCGAGCGCTCGCCGGCGACGGCCTGGCCCCGCTTGGGGCGGTCACCCCAGAACGGTGAGCGTGCCGGGCCGACCGTCGGCCCGCCGGGACGACCTGTCTCCGGTCCAGCCGGCGGTCGGTCCGCCGGTCCAGGCGCCGCCGGTCCAGGTGCCGCCGGTCCAGGTGCCGCCGGTCCAGGTGCCGCCGGTCCAGGTGCCGCCGGTCCAGGTGCCGCCGGTCCAGGTGCCGCCGGTCCAGGTGCCGCCGGTCCAGGTGCCGCCGGTCCAGGTGCCGCCGGTCCAGGTGCCGCCGGTCCAGGTGCCGCCGGTCCACGTGCCGCCGGTCCAGGTGCCGCCGGTCCAGGTGCCGCCGGTCCAGGTGCCGCCGGTCCAGGTGCCGCCGGCAAAGGCCGACGGGTTCCAGGGCTGGCAGAGCACGTCTTTCTCGCCCACGATGAGGCCGCAGGCGGCCACCAGGTGGGCTCCGCCCCGGCTGGCCTCCAGCGAGCCGAGGCCGGTGGCCGTCAGGCGCTGGCGCACCGCAGGCCCAGGATCGGCTTGGAGCGCCCGGTCCACCCGGGCCCGCCCATGGCCGGAGGCGGCCGGCGCGGCGGTGGCCAGTGGGACCGCGGTCGAGGTGAGCGCCTGCTTGACCTGGTCGGGCGTCCAGGTCGGATGGGCTTGGAGAAGCAGCGCCACCAGGCCCGAGGTGACCGCCGCGGCCTCCGAGGTGCCGCTGCCCTTGATGTAGCTGGGCGATACCAGCGACTCGGGGTTCTCCTGCTCCACCGCCGACCCGTAGGAGCGGGTGGCGACCACGGTGCGCCCGGGAGCGACCAGGTCGGGCTTGGCGACGCCCTGGGCCGTCGGGCCCCGCGACGACCAGGCCGGAACCAGGTCGTTGCGGGGGGAGGTGTCGCCCCGGTCGTCGTAGGCGCCGACGGTCAGCACCACGGGGTCGTCGCCTGGCTTGGTGATCGTGCCTGGCCCCGGCCCGCCGTTGCCGGCGGCGGCCACCACGACCACACCCTGCGCCCAGAGGCGCTGCACCGCGAAGTTGAGCGGGTCGAGGCGAGGGTCCTGGGTGGAGCGGGTGCCGTAGGACAGGTTCAGCACCCGGATGCCGAGCGCCTGCCGGTAGGTGGCCACCCAGGCCATGCCCTCGAGCACGGTCGAGACGTCGACGGCGCCGTTCCGCCCGGCCACCTTGACCGCCACCAGCCGGGCGTCGGGAGCCACGCCGGCCCGCCGGCCGGCCGAGTCGCCTCCGTCCCCGCCGATGATGCCGGCCATGACCGTGCCGTGGCCATAGGAGTCGATCAGCGTCCCCTCCCCGGAAAGGTCGGGGCCGTGGACGGTGCGGCTGGCCACATCGGGCATCGGCGAGATGCCGGTGTCGAGCACCGCCACCGTGACGCCGCCTCCTCGCAACCCGCTCGCCCGCGCATCGCCGACGCCCGTCACCTGAACGAAGGGCGATTCGACGGGAGGCTTCAGCTGGCTCCCGCTCGACGTGAACGCCCCCTGCCTGTCGAGGGTGATGGCCACGATGTCCGGCGAACCAGCGAGCGCGGCGAGGGACCGGCCGGAGAGCCGGGCCGCGAAGCCGTCGACGATGGGGAGGGGCGCTCCGACCTGGCCACCGGCCGCGGCCGCCCGGCGCGCCGCGTGGTCGACACGGCCAGGCCGCGCCTGCACCACGACCGGAACCTCACGGCTCGTGGCGGTCAGGGAGGGATCGATGGCCGGGCCGGCGTGACGGCCGGGGACGTCGAGACCGACGGTGACCGGGACGAGGCCGACGGCCACGACCAGGCCAGCCAGCCAGGCTCGTCCGCGGCGAAGTCGTCTCAGTGGGGCCACCGGCCCAACCTACTCAGCGACCCGGCCGATCGGGCTGTCCGCTGCTCTTTTTCTTGGTGTGTGTCGGTCAGGCGGCGGCGCCGGCGTCGGCTCCGGCGAACGCCTGCCACAGCTGGGTGTAGCGGCCGCCGCGAGCCAGCAGCTCGGCGTGGGTGCCCGACTCGACCACCCGGCCGCCGTCGAGGACCACGATGCGGTCGGCTCCCGCCGCGGTGGGCAGGCGATGGGCGATCAGGAGGGTGGTGCGGCCACGGGCCGCGACCCCCATCCCCTCGGTCACCCTGGCCTCGGTGGCCAGGTCGAGGTTGGCCGTGGCCTCGTCGAGCAGGAGGATCGGCGGGTCGGGAAGCAGGGCGCGGGCCAGGGCGATCAGCTGGCGCTGCCCGGCCGACAGGCTGCGGCCGCGCTCACCGACGACGTGGGTGTAGCCGCCCGGCAGGCTGGCCACCACCGGGTGGGCACCGACCGCCCGGGCCGCCGCCTCGACCTCGGCCTCGGTGGCGTCCGGGCGGCCGTAGGCGATGTTGTCGCGGATCGTCCCGGCGAACAGGAACGGCTCCTGCGGCACCACGCCGAGCTGCTGGCGGAAGGCCGTGAGGTCGAGCTGGCGGACGTCGACGCCGTCGACGAGCACGGCGCCGCCGGTGACGTCGTAGAAGCGGGCCACCAGCTTCAGGACCGTCGACTTGCCGGCGCCCGTCTCACCGACAAAGGCGACGGTCTGGCCCGGCTCGATGGTGAGATCGACGCCCCGCAGTGCCTCGTCGGCCGTGCCGTCGTAGCGGAACCGGACGCCGACCAGGTCGATCCGGCCGGTCGGGCGCCCCGGGTCGACCGGGTGATCGGCCGGCGGCGTGCCCGAGGGCAGGGCCAGGAGCCCCTCGATCCGGCCGATCGAGATGCGGGCCTGCTGCCACGTGTCGAACACCGACGACAGCTGCTGGATCGGCGCGAAGAACAGGTTGAGGTACAGGAGGAAGGCGATGAGCTCGCCCGTCGTGGTGGTGCCGCGGGTCACGAACACCGCTCCGGCTCCCAGCACCAGGGCGTTGGCCAGCTCCGAGAGCATCTCGACGAACGGGAAGTACAGGGCGACGAGGCGCTGGGCGTCGACCCGGGCCCGCCGGTAGCGGTCGGCCAGCCCGGCGAAGCGGGCCTCGTTGCGCTCCTCCCGGCTGTAGGCCTGCGCCACCCGGACCCCCGAGAGGTTCTCCTGGAAGTCGGCGTTGACCTCGGCCACCCGCTCGCGGGCCCGGTCGTAGGCCGCGTGGGCCCGCCGGCGGTACAGCCAGGTGGCGAGGGCCAGCGGCGGGACGACGGCAGACGTGACGAGGGCCAGCGGCGGGCTCATCAGGACGAGCGCCACGGCCACGCCGCTGCAGGTGACGCCGCTGACGACCGCTTGCACCAGGCCGGTCGCCAGCAGCTGCTGCATGGCGTCGACGTCGGTCGTCATGCGGGTCATGATTCGGCCGCCCATCTCGCGGTCGTAGTAGCCGAGCGACAGGCGCTGCAGGTGGGCGAACACCCGCACCCGCAGCGCGTACAGGACCTTCTCGGCGGTCGCGCCCGTCACGAGCTGCTCGACGATGGCGTTGCCCCACGAGATCACGGCGACCAGGAGGGCCACCGCGGTGGCCGCCCACAGCACGCCGGTCCGCCCCGGCTCGACCCCGTTGTCGACGCCGTAGCGGACGACGGTCGGCCCGAGGAGGTTGGTGACCGAGTCGACCACGACGAGGCCGACGCCGAAGCCCAGCAGCCGTCGCCACCGGCGCACGAAGCGCCAGAAGGAGAACGACGGCTCGGCCACGTCGAGCTCGTCGACCCCCACGTCCGGACGGTCCGTGGCCGGAGGCAGGGCCGCGACCGACGTCAGCAGCTCGGGCGTGGCCACCATCGAGGCGCCGATGTGGCCGGTCCCCGCATGCCGCCGCCCCTGCCGTGCCCATGGCCTCCTGGGCGGGAGGTGGCGGTCGGGTCCGGCTTCGGCAGGCGGCCCGCAGCGGCGAGGGCCTCGGCCGCCGACACCTCGCGGCGGGCCCACAGGGTGGCCGTCGGCCGGCCGTCCCAGGGGGCGGCATCCCGGCCAGCGGCGACGTCTGCCTCCTCGACGTCGGCGGCGTGCTCGACGTCCTCGTCCGGCCCCGACAGCAGCGCCCGGTAGAGCGGACTGGTCGCCTCCAGCTCGTCCGCCGTCCCGATCGCCACCACCCGGCCCCCGTCGACGACGGCGATCCGGTCGGCCAACCGGAGCGTCGAGCGTCGGTGGGCGACCAGCACCGTGGTCCGGCCGGCCAGCAGCCGCGAGAGGGTGGCCAGGATCTCCTCTTCGACCCGGCTGTCGATCGCCGACATGGCGTCGTCGAGGATCAGCACCTGGGGGTCGGTGAGGAGGGCCCGGGCCAGGGCCACTCGCTGGCGCTGGCCGCCTGACAGGGTCAGGCCCTGCTCGCCGACGACGCTGTCGTACCCGTCGGGCAGCTCCGAGACGAACGCGTGGGCCTCGGCCGCACGGGCCGCCGCCTCGACCTCGTCGTCGGTGGCGTCAGGGCGGCCGTAGGCGATGTTCGCCCGAATCGTGTCGGAGAACAGGAACGGCTCCTCGAACACCACGCCGATCCGCCGCCGCAGCGACTCGAGGGTCACGTCGCGCACGTCGGTCCCGCCGATGCGGACGGCCCCGGCGTGCACGTCGTAGAAGCGGGGCAGGAGCAGGGCCACCGTGCTCTTGCCGGAGCCGCTGGTACCCACGAGCGCCACGGTCTCGCCCGGCTCCACCCTGAGGCTGAACGAGTCGAGCACGGCCTCGTCCCGGGTGTAGCCGAACGTGACGTCGTCGAGCTCGAGGGCGCCGTCGGCGGTGGTCAGCAGCGCTGCGCCCGGCCGGTCAGCCACCTGCGGGTTGGCGTCGAGCACCTCGGTGAGGCGCTGGATGCTGGCCTTGACCTGCTGGCTGGCCGCCACCAGGAACGAGGCGGTGCGGACCGGGCCGACCAGCGAGGTGACGTACACGTTGAAGGCCAGGAAGGTCCCGAGGGTGATGCGGCCCCGGATGGCGAGCCAGCCGCCGACGGCCAGCACGGCCACCTGGGCCAGGATCGGGATCACCTGGAGCGTGGGGCCGAAGCGGGCCTGCAGGCGGACCAGGCGGGTGCGGCTGGCCAGCAGGTCGGCGGCACCCTGGCTGAGGCGGGCCAGCTCGCGCCGCTCCTGGCCGAAGCCCTTCACCACCCGCACCCCCGAGACCGACTCCTCGACGATGCCAGCCACCACGCCGGCGTGCTGGCTGGCATCCCAGCTGGCCGGGAAGATCGTCCGGCGGACCCGGTCCGTGGCCAGGGCCATGAGCGGCACCACGCCGAAGACGACCAGCGTCAGCAGCGGGGACAGCCGCAGCATGATCCCGAGGGTTATGACGAACAGCAGCACGTTGCCGAACACCAGGGGCAGCAGGCTCAGCAGGTGGTGGAGCGCGTTGACGTCCGTCGTGGCTCGGGCGACGAGCTGACCGGTCTGGAGCTGGTCGTGGCTGGCCACGTCGAGGCGCTGCACGTGGCGGAACAGGGCCGTGCGCAGGTCGTACTGCACGTCGGCCGCCACCCGGCCGCCGAAGAAGCGGCGCACGTAGGCGAGGGCGAAGCGGGCCACGCCGGCGACCACCAGCAGCAGGAGCCATGGCGCGATGGCGTCGCCCGTGCCGCGGGTGACGTCGTCGACCACCACCTTCTGCACCAGGGGCGTCAGCCCCGCCACCCCGGTGCCCAGCAGCCCGGCGCCGAGGGCGATGCCGACGTTCAGCCGGTGGGGGGCCAGCCAGCGCAGCAGCTGGCGTCCCCACCCCAGCCGATCCGCCTCGCCTGCCACCTCGGCAACGCTACGGCACGAAGCTTCGCAAGCCGAAGCGCTTGTGGGCGGGCGTCGCTCGGTATGCAGCGCACGCTTGACGCCCTTCGGGGGCCACAGCAGTATTCGACCCCGAGCCGATGTGCGGCACGGCGGGAGCTTCATGGGATCCGACGGGAAGGTTCGACAGCGGCTCCGGCTGAGCTTCTACTGCCCCACCTGACTGCCCGGCTACCACCTGCCGTACCTGCGGCGCCGGTACCCGGAGGCCGACGAGGACGACGCCCGCGAGGGCTGGCGGCTGCTGGCTCCCTCCGTCTTCCAACGGTGCTGCGCCCGGTTCGATGGACGGCGCCCGCTGGGAGCAGACCCTCTCGCACCTCTGTGCCGCCCGGAGCCTCTCCCCGCCGGCACCGGAGACCGTCTACCACCCGGAGTTCGCCGACGCGCCCGACCGGGGTGAGCCGGAGCTCCGTCGAGAGGTGCCGGGTGACCGGCCGACTGAGAGCAGCCGGGAGGATCAGCGGCGTGTGCCGGCGACCTGGCCGTACTCGTCGCGGACCGTGAAGTCCCAGGTGCTCGTGGCCGTCCTGCACGAGAAGGTGGCGCCGATCTCGACCTGACGGATCCGGGGCGAGCCGCAGTCGGCGACGCTGCCGACCTCGTTGTCCTCGACCAGCACCTCGGCCTTGTCGGTGTCGATGATCGGCCTGGCCGGCTTCACCACGAGGGCGTCAACGCCCGTGATGGTGACCTGGTAGAGCACCGGCGTCGCCTGGAGCACCATCCGGCAGAGGATGACGTGGCCCACCCGGTAGGGCTCGGACGGGCAGGTGACCGTGGAGACGGGGACGTCGGGCAGGGCCTTCTCCTGCTGCTCCTTCAAGAAGTTCTCCGCCTGGTCGGCCGTGACCGAGGCGGGGGGCCCCGTGCCGGCCACCGAGGTGGTCGGGCCCGTGCCGGCGGTCGACGCCCGCGTGGTCGACGAGCGCGGGTCCACCGTCGTGCTCGGGGGTTCGGCGTCCTCCTCGCCGCTGTTGACGGCCAGCAGCGTCCCGCCGATGACGAGGAGCGCCAGGAGGGCCAGCCCGCCCAGCACGAGGCCGACCACCAGGCCGGTCCTGGACTTGCGAGGGGGAGGCGGCGGGCCGCCCCAGCCCGGCGGCGGCCCCTGCCCCGGGGGCGGGAACGGGGCCCCGGGTGGGGGCATCGGGCCGCCCGGCGGCATCGGGCCGCCCGGCGGCGGGCTCCATCCGGTCGGCAGGGCCTGGGGCGGCGGCTGGGGTGGCGGGCCCGACGGGGGAGGGCTCCAGGGAGGTGGCGGCGGTGGCCCGCCGGGCGGCGGCGGGGGCCGCCGGGCGGCGGCGGGGCCCGCCGGGGCGGGGGCGCCGGCGGAGGAGGCGGGTCCGGTGGCGGTGGCGCCCCGGGCGGGGGCGGCGGTCCGCTCGGTGGCCCATCGGGCGGCGGTGGCCCGCCGGGGGGAGGGGGAGGCGGAGGCCACCGGTCGCTCACGGCTCCATCCTGCCCGCTGGCCCTCGCGAGGTGCCGGAATAGCGGCGCCGTCGACGGTAGTTACACCGTTACCGCTCGAAGGAGGGCCGTTCGTGACCGCCACCGACACCCAGACCCTGCCCCTGCTCCCGCTGTCGTCCGGCGTGGTGCTCCCCGGCATGGTCGTCACCCTGGCCCTCGAGACCGCCGAGGCCAGGGCGGCCGCTGCCGCCGCCGAGGCCGCCGACCGCACGCTGGTCCTGGTGCCCAAGCGGGCCGGCGGCGGCTACGCCGACGTCGGCACCGTCGCCCGCATCGAGGACGTCGGCGCCCTGCCCAACGGCCTGCGCGGGGCGGTCGTGCGTGGCCTGCGGCGGGCCCACCTGGGTGCTGGCGTGGCCGATCCCGGCGGTGGCGCCGCCACGTGGATCGAGGTCCGCCCGGTCGAGGCCGGCCCCGCCTCCGAGGAGGCCCACCGCCTGGCCCGCGAGCTGCGGGCCACGGTCGAGGCCATCCTCGACCGCCGCCGGTCCGCCCGCATGGTCGACCTCTTCGGCGGGGTCAGCGACCCGGGCGAGGTGGCCGACACCGCCGGCTACTGGCCCGACCTCTCCTATGACCGGAAGGTGGAGCTGCTCGAGGTCGTCGACGTCGAGCAGCGGCTGCGCCTGGTCCTCGAGTGGGCCAAGGAGCACCTGGCCGACCTCGAGCTGAAGGAGCACATCAACCACGAGGTCAACGAGGGCCTCGAGAAGCGCCAGCGCGAGTTCCTGCTGCGCCAGCAGCTGGCCGCGATACAGAAGGAGCTGGGTGACCTGAGCGGCGAGGAGGAGGACGGCGACGCCGTCTCGCGCTTCCGGCGCCTGCTGGCCGAGCGCGACCTGCCCGAGGCCGTGGCCGCCGCCGTCAGCAAGGAGCTCGACCGCTTCGAGCGGATGTCCGAGCAGTCACCCGAGCGGGGCTGGGTGCAGACCTGGCTGGAGTGGGTGTTCGACATCCCCTGGGGCGTGCGCGCCGAGGACCGCCTCGACCTCGACGAGGCCCAGGCCGTGCTCGACACCGACCACACCGGGCTCGACGACGTGAAGGAGCGGATCCTCGAGCACCTGGCCGTCCGCAAGCTGCGAGCAGAGCGCGAGGCCGCCTCCGAGGAGGTGCCGGCGCCTGGGTCCGAGCGCCCCCTCGCAGCCGGGATCACCGACGGGCGCCGGGGATCGGGCGCCATCCTCACCCTCGTCGGGCCCCCCGGCGTGGGCAAGACCAGCCTGGGCGAGTCGGTCGCACGCGCCCTCGGCCGCCCCTTCGTGCGGGTGGCGCTGGGCGGGGTCCGCGACGAGGCCGAGATCCGCGGCCACCGCCGCACCTACGTGGGCGCGCAGCCCGGTCGGCTGGTGCGGGCCATGAAGGAGGCCGGGGCCATGAACCCGGTGATCCTGCTGGACGAGGTCGACAAGCTGGGCGGCGACTGGCGGGGCGATCCGGCCTCGGCGCTGCTCGAGGTCCTCGACCCGGCCCAGAACCACACCTTCGCCGACCACTACCTCGAGGTCGAGCTCGACCTGTCCGACGTCCTGTTCCTCGCCACCGCCAACCAGCTGGAGACGGTGGCTGGGCCCCTCCTCGACCGCATGGAGGTGGTGAGCCTCGACGGCTACACCGAGGACGAGAAGGTCGCCATCGCCCGCGACCACCTGCTCCGCCGCCAGCGGGCGGCGGCCGGGCTGCGCGAGGACGAGGTGACCGTCGACGACGGAGCCCTGCGCTCGCTGGTGCGCGAGCACACCCGCGAGGCCGGCGTGCGCTCGCTAGAGCGGGCCCTGGCCCGCTTGCTGCGCAAGGTGGCCACCCGCATCGCCCGTGGGGGCCACGACGAAGCGGCCGGCTCCGGCGGCACGGTGCACCCGGTGGCCGTCGACGCCGCCGTCGTGCGCGAGCTCCTCGGCAAGCCCCGCTTCCGCGACGAGGTGCTCGAGCGCACCTCGGTGGCGGGGGTCGCCACCGGGCTCGCCGTCACCGGCGTGGGTGGCGACGTGCTGTTCGTCGAGGCCACGTCGATGCCGGGTGAGGGCGGCAGCCCGGGGCTCACCGTCACCGGGCAGCTGGGCGACGTGATGAAGGAGTCGGCCCAGATCGCCCTCTCGTTCGTCCGGTCCCGGGCCGACGAGCTGGGCTGCGGGCCGGACGGGTTCGACGGCCGGCGCTTCCACGTCCACTTCCCGGCGGGCGCCGTCCCGAAGGACGGGCCGTCGGCCGGGGTCACCATGACGACGGCCCTCGTCTCGCTCCTGACCGGGCGGTTGGTCAAGCCGAACCTGGCCATGACGGGCGAGGTCACGCTGCAGGGCAAGGTGCTGCCGATCGGCGGCGTGAAGCAGAAGGTGCTGGCCGCCCACCGGGTTGGCCTCACCGAGGTCCTGCTGCCGAAGGGCAACGAGGCCGACCTCGACGACATCCCCGAGGGGATCCGCTCCGAGATCACCATTCACCTGTGCAGCGACGTCCGCCAGGTCCTCGAGCTGGCACTCGAACCCCTCGCCATGGTCGCCGCCGAGGCAGCCTGAGAGCCGGGGCTCCCGTCGGCCGGGTCCCCGGCTTGGCCGGGTAGTCTTGCGGGCCCGGCCCGATTGGCCGCTCGGCACCCCTGCCCTCCCGATGGTCCTCGGAGGTGCCCGTGCGGCGAACCGCTCTGCTGGTGGTGGTGATGGTGGTGCTGGCCGTCGCTGTGGTCGTTGCGCTCGGACCTGTGGGCCGGCACGGTCCGGCGCAGCATGGACCCCCCGTTGACCCCGTGCAGGCGGCTCGGCGGGCCCACGAGCTCGCCCTGGTCACGCCGCTCCTGGTCACCCTCGTGACATCCGAGGGCAGCGAGATCGCTCGCGCCCGGGTGGACGGCGACCGGACCGAGGTGGCGGCCGCCGGCCTGCGCGGGGTGCAGGAAGGAGACCGCCTCCACGCCCTCGGCACCACCGTCGACGTGCCGGCCGCTGAACCGGCATGGCTGCTGGCCCCGCTGGTCGAACGGCCGGCTCGGTGGGAGGGCCGCCACCTCCGCCTCGATGGCAGCCCCCCGGCTCAGGCCTGGCTGGACGTCAGAGGCGGACTGGCCCGCCTCGAGATCGACCTCGGCGCCGCCAGCCTCCTCGTGGTCACGCCGGCCAGGTGACGACCCCCTTGGTCAAGGCGCCGTCGCCGGGGCGGTGGTGGGGGGCGGCGGAGCGCTCGTCGTCGTCGTCGAGGGTGGAGGCCTCGTTGTCGTGGCGGCGCGAGGTGGCCGGGTCGTCGGGGTGGTCGGCAGCGGGCCCTGTGGCTGCGGCGCCACCGGGGCCACCGTGGGCACGGGCAGGGGGGTCGTGTCGAGGGGGGCCAGCGGGGGCACCGTCGTCGGAGCGGCACCGTTCACCGGCGGCGGCGGCGGCGGCGGCGGGAGGGGGGCACCGCCCGGGAGCTTCAGCCCAAGGTCCTCGGGGGTGTTGACCTGCAGCGGCGTGTCCCTCACGCCCTGCAGCGCCGCCTTCATGGTGCCCGAGAAGATCCTGGCCGGCGGGCCGCCGCCGAACTGGGGCCGGCCCTTGGCGTCGGTGACGGTCTTTGGCGCGTCCACGTACCCGACCCACACCGCGGTGGCCAGCTGCGGGGTGTAGCCGACGAACCAGATGTCCTTGCTGTCGTTGGTGGTGCCGGTCTTGCCGGCCACCGGTCGGCCGATGGCCGCCGCCTTGCCGGTGCCGTCGCTGACGGCCTGCTGGAGCACGCGGTTGAGGTTGCCGGCCAGCTTCTGGTCCATCGCCTTGCGGGTCTTCTTGTCGTGCTGCCAGACCACCTTGCCCGTGGCGTCTTTGATCCTGGTCACGAGGTAGGGCTCGGCGTAGGTGCCGCCGGAGGCGAAGGTGGCGTAGGCGGCCGCCTGGTCGAGCGGGCTGACGCCCTTGCCTTCGCCGCCCAGCGCGAGAGACGGGACGGCCTGCAGGTCGCTGGGCTCACCCAGGCGCTCGGCCACCTTCTTCACCTTGTCGGGTCCGACCTTGAGCGCCACCTGCATGTAGACGACGTTCACCGACTCGACCGTCGCCTGGTCGAAGGTGATGGGGCCGCCGGTTCCGCCCTCGGCGTTCTGCACCTGGAAGGTGCTGCCCCGGTAGGTGAAGCTCTGGGGCGAGCTGGACTCGTAGGTGGTGCCGGGGTGGATGCGGTCCTCGAGGGCGGCCGCATAGGTGAAGGGCTTGAACGACGAACCCGGCTGGCGCCGACCGTTGGTGGCCACGTCGAACTGGCCGCCCTTGGAGTCGCCGACCAGGACCTTGATGGCACCGTCGCCCGGCTGGACGCTGACGATGGCGGCGCTGGCGTCCTCCGGGCGGGGGAGGGTGGCCTGGGCGGCCTCGCGGGCGGCCTTCTGGCCCTTCGGGTCGAGCGCTGTCTCGATGATGAGCCCGCCACCCTCGAGCTTGGTCAGCCTGTCCTCCTCGTTGCCGCCGAGGACGTCGAGCTCCAGCGCCTCCTGCCGAGCTCGGTCGACCACGAGGCGCTCGGGCTTGGCCGACGACGGTGGCAGCGGGATGGGGGCGAGCGGCGTGGCCTGCAGCCCGGCCAGCTGGTCCTTCGGCACGGTGCCGAGATCGGCCATGGACCCGAGCACGGTGTTGCGCCGGCTCAGGACGGCGTCAGGCTTCTTCCTCGGGTCGATGTTGCGCGGGCTGCGGATGCGCACGGCGATGGCGGCGGCCTGGTCGGGCGTGAGCTTGGCCGCAGGCACGCCGAAGGTGCGCCGCGCCGCAGCCTCGATGCCGTAGGTGCCGTCCCCCAAGTAGACCTGGTTGAGGTAGCGCTCGAGCAGCTCGTCCTTCGAGTAGGTCCGTTCGAGGCGGGTGGCGAACAGCACTTCGCGCAGCTTGCGGAACACGGTGCGCTCTCCGCTGGTGTAGTTCAGCTTGGCCAGCTGCTGGGTGATGGTCGAGCCACCCTGCTGCTTGCTGCCGGTGGCCATGTTGAGCGTGGCCCGGACGATGGCGGACGGGTCGACCCCGTCGTGCTTGTAGAAGTCGTCGTCCTCGGCGGCGAGGACAGCGCCGGTCACGTGGGGAGGGAGGTCGGCCACCCGGACGGGGAGCCGCTCACCCTCTTCGAAGGTGCCGAGCGGCGAGCCGTCGGCCGCCACCACCCTCGAGCTCTCCGGGGCGGTGTTCAGCCCCTTCACGCTTGGGGCGAACGGGGTGGTCACCACGAGGATGACCTTCGACACCGCCAAGGTGGCGATGCTGCGCAGCGGCGGCACCACCGCGATCAGGACCAGGAGGATGGCCATGGCCGCGGCCGCCGACCGAACCCGGTGCGCCCGGATGGCTTCCACCTAGGTTCGGATCTGGGAGAGCAGGAGAGGGGCCACGGAAGCAGGATATCCCCGGATCGGAACTCACCCAACCCACGGCGCGGTCAACACGCCCAGCTAGGAACGAAGCGCCACCATCCGGCCGCAGCCCTGGCGGGAGACCTCAGGCTACGGCTCCGGCGACCGGTACAGCTCCGAGCCCTCCTCGACGAACTGCTGCGCCTTCTCCTTGAGGCCGATCTCCACGGCTTGCTCGACGCCGACGCCGAGCGAGTCGGCGTAGGCCCGCACGTCCTGGGTGATGCGCATCGAGCAGAACTTCGGCCCGCACATGGAGCAGAAGTGAGCCGTCTTGGCCGGCTCGGCCGGCAGCGTCTCGTCGTGGTACGACCGGGCGGTGTCGGGGTCCATGGCCAGCTCGAACTGGTCGGCCCAGCGGAACTCGAAGCGAGCCTTGGACAGAGCGTCGTCCCAGGCCTGGGCACCGGGGTGGCCCTTGGCCAGGTCGGCGGCGTGGGCGGCGATCTTGTAGGCGATCACCCCCTGCTTCACGTCGTCGCGGTCGGGCAGGCCCAGGTGCTCCTTCGGCGTCACGTAGCAGAGCATCGCCGTGCCGAACATCCCGATCGTGGCCGCGCCGATGGCGCTCGTGATGTGGTCATACCCGGGAGCGACGTCGGTGGTGAGCGGGCCGAGCGTGTAGAAGGGCGCCTCGTCGCACCACTCCTGCTGGAGCTCCACGTTCTCCCGCACCTTGTGCAGCGGCACGTGACCAGGACCCTCGACCATCACCTGCACGTCATGGCCCCACGCCACCCTGGTCAGCTCGCCCAGCGTGCGCAGCTCGGCCAGCTGCGCCTCGTCGTTGGCGTCGGCGATCGAGCCGGGGCGCAGCCCGTCGCCCAGCGAGAAGGCGACGTCGTAGGCGGCGAACAGCTCGCAGATCTCCTCGAAGTGCTCGTAGAGGAAGGACTCGGTGTGGTGGGCCAGGCACCAGGCCGCCATGATCGCCCCGCCCCGGCTGACGATGCCGGTGACCCGGCGGGCCGTCAGGGGGACGAAGGGCAGGCGGACGCCGGCGTGGATGGTCATGTAGTCGACGCCCTGCTCGCACTGCTCGACGAGCGTGTCGCGGAAGATCTCCCAGGTGAGGTCCTCGGCGCTGCCGTCCACCTTCTCCAGGGCCTGGTAGATCGGGACCGTCCCGATCGGCACCGGGCTGTTGCGCACGATCCACTCGCGGGTGGTGTGGATGTCGGCCCCCGTCGACAGGTCCATCACCGTGTCGGCGCCCCAGCGGGTCGACCACGTGAGCTTGTCGACCTCCTCGGAGATCGAGGAGGTGACGGCCGAGTTGCCGATGTTGGCGTTGACCTTCACCAGGAACGCCTTGCCGATAACCATCGGCTCGCTCTCGGGGTGGTTGACGTTGGCGGGGATGATGGCTCGGCCGGCCGCCACCTCGGCCCGCACCACCTCGGCGTCCACCTGCTCGCGCGCGGCCACGAAGCGCATCTCGGGGGTCACCTCACCCCGACGGGCGTAGTGGAGCTGGGTGACGGTGGCCCCGCCCCGGGCCCGCAGCGGTGCGTGCCGCACCCCTCGCCACTGCGACGCCTCGGCCTCGCCAGAGGGCGCCCGCCGGACTGCGGCCCGCCCGTCGTCGCGCCGGTCGTAGGCCCGCCCGGCATAGGTCTCGACGTCGCCGCGGGCGGCGATCCACGGCTGGCGCAGCGGCGGGAGGCCGACGGCCGGGTCGGAGCCGGGTCCGCTGGTCCGGTAGAGGCGGACGACCTCGCCGTTGGTCTGGGTTACCTCGGTGACCGGCACCCGCAGCCCGGCCTCGACCTCGATCCACCCGGGCTGGCGCCCTGGCCGTCCCGACCGGTCGGCTCCACCTCCGTCGGAGCCGACGAAGTCGGACTCCCTCGTCGCCTGAGCCATCTGAGCGCTCCCTCCGCCGGCCTTGGCCGGATCAGGTTCGAACGGTCGGCGCCCCGTGGCGGCGCCCTCTCAGCCCATCCGGAACGGGCTCCCGCGGTTGTCGTCGGGCGACCTTAGTCACCGGGGCGCCGGGCGCCCGTCGCCCTCGGCGCCGCCCCGCTATCCGCCCGCCGGCCGTCGGAGCGGAGAGACCTCTCCGAAGCCCCGGGCCCGCAGGCCGTCCTCGACGGCGGCCACGGTGCGCTCGACCACGGCCACCCGGCCGTAGCGCTTCGACTCGGCCGGGATCAGCAGCCACGGTGCCGCGAGATGGTCGGTGCGCGCCACCATCTCCTCGATGGCGGCCTCGTAGTCGGCCCGCTTCCCGCGGTTGCGCCAGTCCTCGTCACCCAGCTTCCACGCCTTCAGGGGGTCGCCCGCTCGCCGCTCGAAGCGGGCCAGCTGCTCGGCGTCGGAGATCTCGAGCCAGAACTTCAGCAGGATGGTCCCCTCGGCCACGAGGGTGTGCTCGAACTCGACGATCTCCTGGTAGGCCCGGCCCCACTGCTCATCGGTGGCGAAGCCCTCGACCCGCTCCACCAGCACCCGCCCGTACCAGCTGCGGTCGAGCACGGTCATCCCGCCCCACCCCGGCAGCACCGGCCAGAAGCGCCAGAGGAAGTGGTGGCGCTTCTCGCGGGGCGTGGGCGCGGCGAACTGCGCGACCGACACGTGACGGGGGTCGAGCGGCGTCACCAGCCGGCGGATGACGCCGCCCTTGCCCGAGGCGTCCCACCCCTCGAACACGATGCACAGCGGCGGTCCCAGGCGGCGCTCGCCCTCGAGCGTCCCGTCGGCCGCCAGGTGGCCGCCGAGGACCAGCCGCAGCTGCAGCAGGCGGCGCGACGCCGCCTCCAGCCGCCGGGCCTCCTCCTCCCTCGACAGCCGCACGGACAGGTCCAGTGACGTGAGCCGGCCCGTCGCGGCCGGCCGCTCACCGCTGGTCAAGGCGCACCCCCGGGACGCCGGCCACGACCGTCACTCGGGCAACCCGGCCGAGCAGCGAGAGGTCGTCCGGGTCCAGCCCCGGCGACCGCACGTGCACGACGTCGCCCTTGTGCTCGCCGTCCAGCAGCGCCAGCTCGAGGCGGGCGCCCCGTCCTTCGGCGGGCGGCGAGACCTCGACGACCATCGCCTCGTACGACCCGTCAGGCAGCGGTTGCACGGCCCGAACCCTTGCAGATCCTGGGTTTCGATGGCCAGGAAGCCAAAAATCCCGCGGATCCGCTGGAGGATGCTTGACCTGGAGGGCCAGAACCCCTTTCATTGCTAGGAACTTCCCCAACCACCAGGAGGTGGCGTGAACAAGGCAGACCTGGTCGATCACGTGGCGTCGTCCACGGGAACCGGCAAGAAGGAAGCTGAGGCGGCGGTGGAAGCCGTCCTCAGCGGCATCGTCGACACCGTCAAGAAGGGCGAGGAGGTGTCGGTCTTCGGCTTTGGGAAGTTCTCACCCAAGGCCAACGCCGCTCGAACGGGTCGCAACCCCCAGACGGGGGCCTCCATCAAGATCGCGGCATCGAAGAGCGTCAAGTTCGCTCCGGCGCAGGGCTTCAAGACGGCGCTCAACGCCAAGAAGTCGGCCGCCAAGAAGGCAGCAGGATCCAAGACCGCACCGGCCAACAAGTCGGCCGCCAAGAAGGCCGCACCGGCCAAGAAGACCACCGCGAAGAAGAGGGGCTGACCATGGGTGTCAAGAAGTCGAACAAGATCGCCTCGGCCGTGAAGAAGGTGGTCCCCGGCAGCTCGAAGGAGGCCGGCCGGCAGAACACCGACGTGAAGACCACCAGGGCGACCGGCTCCGGCAAGGCGGAGTCGGCCGAGACGTCCGAGTCGGGCCCCACGCCGAAGACGGCGAAGAACCCCTCCAAGACCTCCCAGGCCGGCAAGACCTCCAAGGGGCTCGGTGGCGCCGGCAGCACCCCGGACACGAAGAAGGCCTCCCGGGCCAAGGTCGAGAAGGTCGAGAAGGCGTCGAAGGCGGCCCAGTCGCCCGGCGAGAAGAAGACGACCAAGACGACCGGCGCAGCCAAGACCGGCGCGGGAAGGTCATCGAAGACGGCGGCCAAGTCGTCCACGCCCACCACCAAGGCCGCCAAGACCGCCACCAAGCGGAACACCAAGCAGTAGCGGGTGGGCCCGGCTCGAGGACTAGAGGTCCTCGAGCCGGCGAAAGGATTCTCCAAGGCCGACGCCCGCCAGGGCACCACGCTCGGCCAGACGGGCGCGCACCCGGGCGGTGAAGGCCGCCCGCTGGACCGTGTCCGCCTCGTCGGTGATCCCGTGGGTGGTGACGAACTGGCTGCGGTGCTCCAGGAGGGCGGCCACCTTGGCCTCGACCGCCGCCTCGTCGGCCACCTCCACGTGGTTCGCCTCGTCGGCCTCCCACAGCAGTAGGGCACGCGGGCGGTGCCAGGGCGTGGCCAGCTCCGGGAAGAACAGCGGGTCGCGCGCGGCCACCACGCCGTCGCAGACGAGCCAGCCGGCGTTGCGGTGGTCGGGGTGGAGGCGGTAGCGCTTCCACGGGTCGTGGCCCAGGACCACCTCGGGCCGCACCTCCCGGATCGCCGCCGCCACCTGAGCACGCTGCCGGAGGCCGGCCTCGAGCTCGCCGTCCGGCCAGCGGAGGAACCGCACGCCCCCACTCCTGCCGCCGAGCCGGAGGGCGGCGGCCCGCTGCTCGGCCTCGCGCTCGGCGACCAGCGCCGCCGGTTCGGTGTTCGGGTCCCACGTGCCCTTCGACCCGTCCGTGAGGATCAGGTGATGGACCTCGCAGCCGCCCGCCGCCCACCTGGCCAGGGTGGCACCGGCCTGGAACTCGACGTCGTCCGGGTGGGCGGCGACGGCCAGCGCCACGGCCGGCGTGGGCAGGCCGGTCGTCACCGGAGCTGAGCCACCGGCGAGCGGCTGGCTCACCGGCCACCCGCAGGGGCCCCGGGGAGCGAGAGATCGGACGGCAGGTCGACGTCGAGGGACAGGCCGGTACCCCGCACCACCCGCACGGGCAGGTCGAGGGCGTCCGCCTCGTCCAGGTGCCGGCGGAACGAGCCGGGGCCGTAGGAGAACCGGAAGGCGGCGGCGGTGGGCACCACGACGACGTTCGTGCCGTCGTCGCGGCCGTCGGGCACCAGGGAGAGCGCCCGCTGAGGATGGCCGGTGCAGAGCGCTCCCAGCCCCGCCGGCTGCGCCAGGTCGCCGTGGGCCACCCCCACCACGCGCACACCCTCCCCGGCGAGGTGGGCCACCCCGGCGGCGACAGCACCGTTCAGCCCGCGGCCCGGCTCCCAGATGACCAGGGCCCCGAGCGAGCGCGCCCACCCCGCAACCTCCCGGTCGTCGCACACCACGGCCACGGGCAGCGGCGCCGCGGCGGCGATGACCCCGGCCGTCAAGCGGCGCGACAGGGCCGCACGTTCGGCCGCGCCGAGCGCCGGGCTCAGCCGCCGCTTGGCCTCGCCGAAGGCCTTCACCGGCACGAGCACCGCGGCGTCCGCCTCCACCGCCACCACCGTAGGGCAGCCCGCGCGCTCGACTTCCCGCCCGCGAAGTCAGGGCTACGGTCCAGCCGATGACGACGGTGGCCGTGGTCGGGGCCGGCAGCTGGGGCACCGCCGTGGCAGGGCTGTGCCAGCGGCGAGCCGACGTGCTCCTCTGGGCCCGGCGGCCGGAGGTCGCCGAGGAGGTCGACCTCGACCACACCAACTCGGCCTACCTGCCCGGCTACGTGCTCCCACCGGGCGTCCGGGCCACCAGTGACCTCGAGCAGGCCGTTGCGGGCGCCGACATCCTGGTGCTGGGCGTTCCCAGCCACGGCTTCCGCTCGGTGCTCCAGCAGGCCGCACCCCACGTCGGCCCCGGGACCCCGGTGGTCAGCCTGGCCAAGGGTGTCGAGCAGGGCACGCTGCTGCGCATGACCGAGGTGGTCCAGCAGGTCCTGCCGGACAGCCCGGTCGGCGTGCTCACCGGGCCCAACCTGGCCAAGGAGGTGGCCGCGGCCCAGCCGGCCGCCTCGGTCGTCGCCTTCGCCGACCTGGCGCTCGCCGAGCGGCTCATGTCGGTCTTCGGCACGCCCGTGTTCCGGGTGTACACCAACGACGACGTCGTCGGCTGCGAGCTGGCTGGCGCCCTGAAGAACGTCGTCGCCATCGCCGTCGGCATGGCCCACGGCATGGGCTTCGGCGACAACACCAAGGCCAGCCTCATCACCCGCGGCCTGGCCGAGCTCTCCCGCCTCGGGGTCGCCCTCGGCGGCCGCCCGCTCACGTTCTCAGGCCTGGCCGGCATGGGCGACCTCGTCGCCACCTGCTCGAGCCCCCAGAGCCGGAACCGCGCCGTCGGCGTGGCGCTCGGCGGCGGCAAGACCATCGAGCAGGTCGTCGCCGAGATGAACATGGTGGCCGAAGGCGTGAAGACCAGCCGAGCCGTCGTCGACCTCGCCCGCCGCGCCGGCCTCGACCTGCCCATCGCCGAGGCCGTAGCCGGCGTCTGCCACGAAGGCTGGACCGTGACCGACGCCCTCGGGAGCCTCCTGGCTCGCGGCACCGGCTTCGAGCATGACGGGATCATGTAATCGGGGGGAGGGGCGGAGCCCCTCCCCCCGACCCCCCTCCGGTAGGTCGTGCGGCCTCCGGCCGCGCTCAGGCTCCTCGGAGGCGGAGCCTCCTGCGGGCCGTCTGTGGGGGGCATCTGCCCCCCACGCCCCCCTGCAAGCCACCACCACGCGCCGAGGGGGTAGACACCCCGGGGTGGGGTGGGGGCGTCGGGGTCGGGGGGCGGAGGTTGATCGGGCGGCGCGGACGGCTCGGTTGGTGGATGGGGGGTGGGTGCTGCCTTGGGGGCTGTCTCGGCAGGGTGACCCGGCCAACGTGGCCTTCGTTCCGCGGCTGGCGGGAGAGGGGCTGGTCAACCGCACGGGGCGGCGGTGGACGCTCGTCGGAGCCGTCGGAGGGCCCGCCGCCGCCGTCGACCCCGCCGGGCTGGTCACCCCTCGGCTGGGGGGCTGGTCGCTCGACTGGTGGGTGGGCGCCGACGACCGCTGGCGGCTGCCGAGTCGGGAGGCTGCGGTTCGCCAGTCCCTCCTCGAGTCGACGCCGGTCGTCGAGACGGTGCTGCGGGTCCCCGGAGGCGACGCCGTCCACCGCTGCTTCGGCGTTCCCGGCTTCGTCGTGATCGAGGTCGAGAACCGGTCGCCGGCGCCCTTCGCCCTCGCCCTCGCCATCCGCCCCTACGACCCGCTCGGGGCGACCACCGTCCGCTCGGTGACGGTCGACGGCCGCGAGGTGCAGGTCGATGGAGCCGTCGCCCTGGTGCTGGCGGGCCGACCCGGGCGGGTGGCCACCTCGACCGCAGCCGCCGGCGACGTGGCCGGCGTGGTCCTGCGGGGCCATGCCGGCGCCACCGGCGATGCCGGCGTCGCCTGTCCCGAAGCGCTGGCGTCGGCCGCCATCCTGGTCCCGGTGGCCCACCGGACCACCTTCCGGGCGGCCGTCCCGACGGGCCACCCGGCGACGGCGGATGGGCTGCCGGCGACCGGCGCCGCCGCCGCCGTCCGGGGCTGGCGGGCCCAGGGCCGCACCGGCCTGCGGGCCACCGTCCCCGACCCGCTGCTGCAGCGCGCCCTCGACGCCGCCCGCTGCGACCTCCTGCTCGTCGAACGCGAACGGCCCGGCGGGGCCGAGACGGCCGCCCTGGTCGTCGCCGCCCTGGCCCGCACCGGGCGTTCGGCCGAGGCGGACGACCTGGTGCGAGCCCTGTGGGCCCGCCAGCGCACCGACGGCAGCTTCGACGAGCCGGCCGGCGGCGGAACACCCGGCGGTCCCCACCTCTGGGCGCTGGGGGAGCACCTGCGCCTCCGGCCTGACCGCGGGCTCCTCGGGCCACTCGGCCCCAGCCTGGTGGCCGCCGAAGGCTGGCTGCGCGAGAGCGAAGGCCGCCGCGCCCTCACACCGGTGAGCCGGCGGTGGGCGGCAGCCGGCCGCCGGGCCGCCGGGCACGCGGCCAGCGAGGCCGGAGCGGCCACCGCGGCAGCGGCCCTGTCCGCCGGCCTCCAGGGCGACGAGGCGCCGCCGCCCACCTCGACCGCCGCCGGCCTCCTCTCGTTGGCCCGGCCGCCGAGCGGCGCCGAGCGGCCCGCCGTCGCCGGACCAGCCGGCTTCGACGTGGCTGCCACCGCCGCGGCCGCGGCCGCCGACGTCGAGGCGGGTGAGCCCGTCGCGCTCGAGCGGCTGACGTGGCTGCTCGACGCCGGTGGGCCCACGTGGGCGTGGCCCGACCACGTCCACCCCCGGACCGGTGCCGGGAGCGACGGCGACGGGCACAGCCTCGCGGCCAGCGCCGCCTTCGTGCTCCTGGTGCGGGACCTGCTCGTCAGCGAGCCGACGGCCGGCCACGCGGCGGTGCTGCCGCTGGTGCCGGAGGGGTGGAGGGGCCAGCCGGTGGAGGTCGACGATGTCCCGCTGTCCGGAGGCGTCCGGCTGTCGTACGCCGTCCGGTGGCACGGCCCTCGGCCGGCTCTGCTGTGGGAGGCCACCGGCCCGCTGCGCCTCACCGCGCCGGGCCTCGACCCTCGGTTCGGAACCACCGAGGCCCGGGGCGAAGCCCTCCTGTCGGGCCCGGCCTCGACCACCGCCCCGGGCGGTGGCACCGTGGAGCTGTCATGAGCTCGGAGCGGAACGGGACGCCAGCCGAGGGGCCGGTCGACGAGGCTGCCCACCGGCGGGTGCACGACTTCCTCGTGGGCCTCCTCGGCTCCGAGTCGGTGCGCGAGCGGTTCGAGCAGCGGGTCCGGGGCAGCGGTCGTGGCTGACCCCGGCGGCAGCCCGCCCCCGGTCGTCCCCTACCCGCCGCCGCAGCAGCTGCATCCCGTGCCGCCCGACCCGTCGGTCCTGGCCACCAGCCCGGCCCGGCCCCGCCGCTGGCCGCGGGCGCTGCTCACGGCGCTCGTGGCCGCGCTGGTGGCCACGAGCGCCGGTCTCGCCGTGACCGTGGTCCGCCTGCGGGATCGCCTCGCCGACCAGCAGGCCAGCGCCGCCGCGTCGGCCCGCCTGGCCGACGAGCAGATCGCGGCCGGCGTCGCCGCCACCAACGGGCTGGCCGAGCGCCTTGGAGCCCTCGAGGCCAAGGTCGGCGAGCAGCCGGACCTGCCCAAGGTGGCCAGCGCGGTGCAGCCGTCGGTCTTCACGATCCGCACGGAGCAGGGCATCGGGTCGGGCTTCGTCCTGCGCACCGCCGGCGGCCGCAGCACCCTCGTCACCAACTTCCACGTGGTCGAGGAGGCGTGGGCGTCCCCATCCCGTGAGGTCATGGTGGCCAACGAGGGGCGGCGGCTCACCGGCACCGTGCGACGGGTGGTCGAGGAGCGCGACCTGGCCCTCGTCGAGGTCGCCGCCGAGCTGCCCGCGCTGGTGCGAGCGACCACGGCGCCCAAGGTCGGCGACCCCGTCCTCGCCATCGGATCGCCGCTCGGTCTCGCCGGGTCCGCGTCCAGTGGCATCGTGTCCGCCGTGCGCCCCGGCTCCCTGCAGTTCTCGGCCCCGGTCAGCCCCGGCAACAGCGGAGGGCCCGTCGTCGACCGGCGGGGCCACGTCCTCGGCGTGGCCACCGCCAAGCTGGTCGGCAACGGCGCCGAGGGGCTCTCGTTCGCCGTGCCCGTCGACGCCGTCTGCGCCGCATTGGAGGTGTGCTGATGCGCATCGCCTTTGGCTCCGACGAGTCGACGGCCCTGACCAAGGGAATCGTCGGCGGCCTGGTCGAGTCGGGCCACGACGTCGACGTCCTGGCCGACGGCGACGACTGGCCCGACGCCGGCCGGCGGGTGGGCGAGGCCGTGGCCGCCGGCCAGGCCGATGTCGGGATCGTCTGCTGTTGGACCGGTACCGGGGTCTCGATTGCCGCCAACCACGCCAGCCCGGCGGTGCGGGCGGCTCTGTGCACCGACGCCGAGACGGCACGTGGAGCCCGCCGCTGGAACGACGCGAACGTCCTGGCCCTCTCGCTGCGCCTCACCAGCGAGGCGCTGGCCGAGGAGGTCATCGTGGCGTTCCTCGGGACGGAGCCGGACGAGTCGGAGCGGGCGCAGATCGACCGCTGCTGAGCCGGGACCCTGTGGCGACCCCGGTCGCCGCCGCCTACCGTCGGGCCATGGCCACCTTCCTGATGCTCTCGACCCTGGGGCCCAACGGGGCGGCCACGTTGAAGGAGCACCCGGGCCGGATCAGCGAGGTCAACAGCGAGGTCGAGGCGATGGGGGTGCGCATCGTCGCCCAGTACGCACTGCTCGGCGAGTGGGACTTCCTCAACGTCCTCGAGGCTCCCGACACCCTGACCGTGGCGCGGGTCGCCGTCATGCTCGGAGCGCGGGGCACGTTGAAGACCCAGACCATCCCGGCGATTGGCATCGACGACTTCATCCAGGGCCTGTGAACCGGGGTCTCGAACGCTCAGAACCACCAGGCGTCCTGGCGCTCCCTGCGCAGGTCGACCCGCTCAAAGGTGGCGGGGAGGAGCGATCCGTCGGACAGCCGCCTGACCAGGTAGCGGCCCTCCTCGACCCCGGCCACCTCGAAGCCCCTGGCCCACCGGTGGTCGTAGCGGCGGCGGACCTCGACCCGGGTGCCGGTGGCGAGCGGCCGGGGCCCTCCGCCCGTCGCCTGCTGAGGATCGACCACTGCGACCCGAGCCTGCCCGCTGATCGGCCGGTCGGCAACAGGCAAACCGGAGCACGGCTCTGCCTCATCGCCGCCGCCGCACTCGCCGCCCTCGTCATCGCCGGGTGCGGGCTGGCCAAGGGCTTCGTGTCCACCGTCGAGGAGCTCGACCGGGCCGGGTTCGGAAGCCCTGACGTCGAGCTCGACGGCCGCGACGCGTACCGGGTCACGGTCACCAAGGACGTCGAAGACCTCAGCGCGGCCGCCGCCGACGCCGCCTCGGTGGTGTGGCGGGAGCTCCCCCTGCGGATCGAGCGCCTCGAGGTGGCCTGCACCAACGGCTTCGGCGGCGAGGGCACCTACACGGCTGACCGGGGCGAGCTCGAGCGGCGCTTCGGGCCTCGCGACCCCTCGCTCGACGAGGGCTTCCAGGAGAGCGACCTCCGCACCATCGGCCTGGTCGTCCTCGGGCTGTTCCTCGGCGGCCTGGTGTTGCTCGCCGCCATCGTCGTGCTCATCGTCGTCCTGGTCCGCCGCAACCGGCGGCGGCGGCCGCCCGGGCCGCCGGCCTCGACCGGGTGGGGAACACAACCTCCCCCACCTGGGTACGGTCCACCCTCATGACGACGACCGAGGCTCTGCGGCTCACCGAGTGGACGGCATGCGGCGGGTGTGCGGCCAAGTGGGGCGCCGCCCCCCTGCGCGACCTGGTGGCCCGGCTGGCGGCCGCCGGCGGTGCCGGTGACCTGCTCGTCGGCCTGGCGCCGTTCGACGACGCCGCCGTGCTGCGCCTCACCGACG
This sequence comes from Acidimicrobiales bacterium, assembly GCA_030448245.1. Lineage (GTDB taxonomy): Bacteria > Actinomycetota > Acidimicrobiia > Acidimicrobiales > JAUJNH01 > JAUJNH01. Next base: position 87,158 of record JAUJNH010000008.1, on the reverse strand, counting down.
ACATCGCCCTGGTCAGCACCACCGACTTCTTCCCGCCGCTGGTCGACGATCCGGCCGACTTCGGCGCCATCGCCGCGGCCAACGCCTGCTCCGACGTGTTCGCCATGGGTGGCCGGGTGCGCCTCGCCGTCAACGTCGCCGCCTTCCCCGAGCGCCTGCCGGTGGCGGCCATCGAGGCCATCTTCGGCGCCGCCGCCGACGTCGTGGCCGACGCCGGCGGGATCATCGCCGGCGGCCACACCATCCGCAGCGAGGAGCCGATCTTCGGCCTGGCCGTGCAGGGCACCGTGCACCCCGACCGGGTGTGGGCCAAGGGCGGCGCACGCCCCGGCGACGCCGTGGTCCTGTCGAAGCCGCTCGGCACCGGGATCGTCCTGGCCGGCGGTGACGAGGCTGACCGGGCAGCGGCCATCGGGTGGATGCGCCAGCTGAACCGGGCGGCGGCCGAGCGGCTCGCCGAGGTCGACGACGGCGCGGGCCCTCGGGCGTGCACGGACGTCACCGGTTACGGCCTGTTCGGCCACGGGTGGGAGGTGGCCGAGCGGGGCCGGGTGGCGCTGCGGTTCAGCGCCGCCGCCCTGCCCCTCCACCAGGGCGCGCTGGCCGCCGCCCAGGCGGGCGTGCGAACCGGCGGCGACGCCCGCAACCGGGCGTCCCTCCAGTCGCGGGTCACGGTCGGCGACGGGGCCAGCGCCGAGCACGAGGCCCTCTGCTACGACCCGCAGACCAGCGGGGGCCTGCTGGCCGCCGTGCCGCCGGCTGACGCGGCCGCCCTGGCCGACGAGGGGTGGGCCGTGGTCGGCGAGGTGGCCGACGGCCCGCCGGGCGTCACCCTCGGCTGACGCTCGCTGGCCCGCGCCGTCGCGGAGGCGCCGGCGAGGCGGCAGTACCCTCGGGCGTCGTGGCCGCACCGCTCGCCAAGGCGCCGCTGCTGCGCCCGGCCGGCCGGCGCAAGCCCACAAAGGCCACCGCCCCCACCCTCGCCCTCGAGAAGGAGCTGTGGGCCAGCGGCCACGAGGTGGTGGTTGGCCTCGACGAGGTTGGGCGGGGGGCATGGGCCGGGCCGCTGGCCGTCGGCGCCGCCGTCCTCCCCCAGGGCCGCCGCGTCCTCGGGGTACGCGACTCGAAGATGCTGACCGAGCGCGAGCGTGAGCGGCTGTTCGACCGCATCGCCGGCTGGTGCACGGCGTGGCACGTGGGCATGGCCAGCCAGGCGGAGTGCGACGAGCTGGGCATGTCCGCCGCCCAGCGCATCGCCGCCTCGCGGGCCATCGCCGGCCTGCAGGTGGTGCCCGACAAGGTGCTGCTCGACGGGAGCTGGGACTTCGTCGGCCGGGGAACCACCATCCGGGTCATCAAGGGCGACGCCACGGTGCTCTCGATCGCCGCGGCCTCGATCCTGGCCAAGGTCACCCGCGACCGGCTGATGCGCGAGATGCACGAGCACTACCCCTGGTGGTGGTTCGACGAGAACAAGGGCTACCCGTGCCCGAAGCACAAGGCCGTGCTCCAGGGATTCGGACCCAGCGCCATCCACCGCCGCAGCTGGGTGTTCATGGACCACACCCCGTGGGGCGGGCGGACCGTGCGCGAGCCGACGCTCTTCTAGGCGGACGGGGCGGACGGGGGAGCGGCCGCCGGGGGCGGCGGGAGGGACGAGCCGACCAGGCCGGCGTAGGCGTCGCCGCCCCGGGCGGTGAGGTGGGCGCCGTCCGACTGGAACCAGTCGCGACGGCCCTCGCTGTGGGCGAACCAGTCGACGACCGCGGTGTTCGGGTGGCGCCCGGGTGCGGCCCTGAGCACGTCGTTGGTCTCGGCTTCCCACGAGCGGGTCACCTGCACGGTGAGGAACAGGACGCGGGCTCCGCCCGCGGCGGCCACCATGGCGTCGACGTCCGCCGCCCTCGGCGGCCCGTTGGTGCCGAGGTGGACGAGGAGCACCGGGGCCAGGCGGCCCTGCTGGCGGAGCTGGGCGACGACGCTGACGCCCTCCCGGAACTGGCGGCTGACCTTGGCGTCGATGGCGCTGCTGGGGCCCAGCCGCGCTTGAGCGGCCCGGCGGCGCTCAGCATCACCGAGTCGCCGATGGCCGTGACGGTCACCGAGCCGGGCGGCGGCCCTGGGGCAGGGCGGCGACCGAGGGCAGGGGGGCGGCCGTCGGGGGCGGTGCGACGGGAACCGGGGCCGTGGCTGCGGTGGTGGTGGGTCGAGCCGTGGTCGTCGGGGCCGGTGGTGCTGGGGCGGTCGAGGTGGTGGCGGGCAGCGCGGTGGTGGCGACCGGGACGGCCGGGGCGACCACGGGCCGGGCCTCGACCACGGCCTGGGACGCCAGCACCTGCTCGCCCGCCCGGAGCGTGTCGACGATCGGGTCGTTCGTCGGGAGGTTCACCACGATCCCGACGACGCCGGCCAGGAACAGGGTGACCGAGGCGATGGCCGCGGGGCGGGCCACGACGGGGAGCCGGAGGCGAGGGGGCCGCCGCTGCAGCAGGGGCCGTTCCACCAGGACGAACGAGGCGTGGCCGAGCACCAGGGCGCCGGCGACGCCGGCCGCGCCCGCCACCGCCGGGTCCCAGCCGACGTCGATGCCCGGGCGCAGCAGGGCGACGAGGGGCCAGTGCCACAGGTAGATGCCGTACGAGCGCTGACCCAGCCACCGCAGGGGCCGGACGGCCAGCAACCTCCGGGCGGCTCGGCCCGCCACCGCCCCGGTGATGGTGGCGGCCGTGGCCGCCTGCACGGCGAGGAACCCGAGCGGGTAGAGCAGGTGCTGGTCCTCCCGAGCCAGCCAGAAGACCAGCAGCAGGGTGGCGGTGCCGGCGGCGGCCAGCCGGTCGGCCGTCCTACCGGTGCGGGCCGCCTGACTCCGCGTCGCCTGGCCCTCTGTTCGGTGTCGCCGCCCCAGCGCGTCAGGAAGCACCAGGGCGAGCAGCACCCCGCTGAGCAGCGCGCCGATCCGGCTGTCGGTGCCGTAGTAGGCCCGCGACGGGTCGGCGCCGCGGCCGAGGGCGGCGAGGAGGACGGCCGAGACGGCGATCGCCGCGGCCAGGGCTCTGACCACCGTCCGCCGCCGGCGCCGGGCGGCCCAGAGCACCACGAAGGGGCACACCACGTAGAACTGAACCTCGACGGCCACCGACCACAGGTGGCGGACCAGTGGGGGGCGGCCGAGCTGGTTGAAGTACGAGCTGTGGTCGAGCACCAGGTGCCAGTTGGTCAGCCCGCCGGCGCTCCAGGCCACATCACCCGGGAGGCGGTGGACGTCGGCCCCGGCGAACACCGGGGCGGCCACGACGAGGGCGGCCAGCAACACCCACAGGGCCGGCACGATCCGGCGGAGGCGCCGCCGGGCGAAGGCCAGCAGGTCGACCGAGCCGGTGCGGGCATGCTCGCCCAGGAGCAGGCTGGCCAACAGGTAGCCGGACAGCACGAAGAAGACCTCGACCCCGAAGAAGCCGCCGGGGACGAGGGCCGGGAAGGCGTGGAAGGCGACGACGGCCGCCAAAGCCAGGCCCCGGACACCGTCCAGCGCACCGACCCGCGGTGTCTCCCCCTCCCGGCCGCCCTCGGCCAATCCTGCACCCCCGGCTCCGTGCTCGCCGTCCTTGCTACACCCTCGGCAGGCGCGACAGGTAGGTTCGGGCGGTGCAGCTGACCAGGAACGAGGCGCTCCTCCTCCGTGCCTTCTCGGGGTGGACGATCTACGTGTGGGTCACCCGCATCTGGAACATCTGGCGTGACGAGGCCCGTGACGTGCCCTTCAAGGTGGTGCACTCGGCGCTGGCCGTGGTGTCGGTCGCGTTCGCGGTCGCCGCCCTGATCGTGGTGCAGCGCAACCGGCGGAGCCGGGCCCCGGCGCAGGACCGGGACCAGGTCGACGCCTGACCGCCGGCCCGGACCCCACGGCCGCCCAGGTCGCCGCAGATCGCCGCCCTAGGGTGCCGGGCCGGTGATCGCCTCGCTCCCCAGCCCGTCGTCCGGCGTCCTCGAGCTGGGGCCGCTGTCGCTCCGGGCGTACGGCCTGTGCATCGCCCTCGGCGCGCTGATCGCCATCCGGCTCGCCTCGTCACGTCAGGACCGCCGGGGCGGCCCGCCCGGCCTGGTCGAGTCCATCGCCTGGTGGGCCGTGCCGGCCGGCGTGATCGGCGCCCGCCTGTACCACGTGGCCACCGACTGGAACCGCGGCGATCCCAGCTTCGCCGACGAACCGCTGCGCATCCTGCGGATCTGGGAGGGTGGCCTCGGCATCTGGGGCGGCGTGGCCCTCGGCACGGCCGTCGGCTGCATCGTGGCCGCCAGGCGGGGGGCCCGGGCCGTCCGCCTGCTTGATGTGGCCGCCCCGGCCATCCCGATCGCCCAGGCCATCGGCCGCTTCGGCAACTGGTTCAACCAGGAGCTCTTCGGCCGGCCGACCGAGCTGCCGTGGGGCCTGCGCATCGACCCGGACAACCGGCCGGAGGGGTTCGAGGGCTTCGAGACCTTCCACCCCACCTTCCTCTACGAGTCCCTGTGGTGCCTCGCGGTGGCCGGCTTCCTGCTGGCCCTCGAGCGCCGCCGGCGCCTGAAGCCGGGCCAGCTGTTCGCTCTCTACGTGGCCCTTTACACCGCCGGCCGCTGGGTCATCGAGACCCTCCGGATCGACGAGGCCACCCAGGTCGGCGGCTTCCGGGTCAACGAGCTGGTGGCCCCGGCCGTCGGCCTCCTGGCCCTGGTCGCCTTCTTCCTCCTGGGCCGCCGGGACGAGGCGGCCCTGACCGCCCAGGAGCTGGAAGCCGAAGCCACCGCCCGCGCCGAACGAGCAGCGGCGCTCGACGCCACGAAGAACCCGCCAGCCGGAGACCCGACCGGTCCGCCCGCCGAGGCGAGCCTCGAAGCCGGGAGCGACCAACCCGACGACGTGACCTCAGCCGGACCGGTTCCAGCCGAAGACAGCGCTCCGCCCCGAGCGGTGGCCGACGCGCCGACGGAGGCCAAGCCAGCGGACAAGGGGTAGCGCGGCAGGGCCATCGGCTCCGGCGGCCCCGGCGGGACCAACGTGTCCGGCGGCCCGGCAAGGCTCAGCCGGACCTGACCCGTCAGGACCCGAGGACCTCACAACCGCCGATTCGAGACCGCCCACGACGGTGCCCATCCGCAAGCCGTTGCGGCCTGAGAACCCGACCCAGCGAGCCTGCGCAAGACCCAGGGGTCTCACCGAGCTGATCTGAGTCCCGTGGCTTGTCCAGCATGATGTCCCGCCCAGAAAGGGACACCAGCCCCTCGTAGGCGGGACAACCGGAGGCGTACGGTCCCCGCGATGGGGTCGAGCAGCCTCCGGAGGAGCCATGAGATCAGCTGAGGTGCGGGCGGAAGGCCGTCGGGGCTGGATGGTCCTTCGAGCCGCGATGGCGCTGGTGATGGTGGCGATGTTGGTGCTCGGAATGGAGGCCACAGCCGAGGCTGCGGGCGAGTCCTTGGTGTTGTCGGTCTCAGCGGAGCGGGTGCGGGGTGGGGTGGCGACGCCGTGCGGGACGCCGTGTCAGGTCGGCTCGGGTGACGCCATCCGGTACGCGGTCACGTTGCAGAACGTGAGCGGGAGAGCGCTCAACGACATCAGGGTCAGCGCGCCGGTCCCGCCGAAGACGACCGACGACGCGGCGGCTTCAACCATCCCGTCGGAGTCCTTCACGTTGATTACAGGGGCTACGCCGACCTTCATCCGGCAGGTCACGGTGAACGGGCCGCCCGAAGTGGAGCCCGGGGCCATCATCTCCTTCTCTGCGTCGGCCACCTACGGAGGCGGTCAGGCGGCGTTCGGTTCACCCGCTTCACACGTCGCCGAGGTCGTCAACAACGCCCCCGTGGCCCAAGACGACGCCTATGTGACCGTGGAGGACACGCCGCTGGTCCAGGCTTCCCCTGGCTTGCTGGTCAACGACACCGACGCCGATGGCGACGGCCTGACCACAGCAGTGGCGGCCGGTCCGGCCAACGGGACGGTCACCGTCAACACCGACGGGTCGTTCACCTACACCCCCAACCGCGACTTCGCCGGCACCGACACCTTCACCTACACCGTCGCCGACCCGGCCGGAGCCACCGGCACCGCCACGGCCACCATCACCGTCACCCCGGCCGACGACCTGGTGGCCCAGGTCCAGCAACCGATCGACCCCGACGGATCGAGCGTGTTCTCGAAGAAGCGTGGAGTCGTCCCGGTGAAGTTCGCCCTCTTCGAAGGTGGGAGCGTCACCTGCAGCCTGCCTCCGGCCCAGATCGCCGTCAGCCGCATCAGCGACAGCGGCGCCGTGGTGTTCGACGAGGCGGTCTACACCTCGCCATCCGACACCGGGTCGTCCTTCCGCCGTGAGGACTGCACCTACCACTACAACCTCGCCGCCGCAGCCTGGGGGCGGGCACCTACGAGGTGAGCATCGTGATCGACGGTGTGCCGGTCGGGAGAGCTCGGTTCACCCTGTCCCGCTGAGCAGGACCGCCGCTCGGGTGGGGGAGAACCCCGCTACATGTCCAGGGCGAGGGTCAGGCAGCGGCAGCCGCCACCGGCCTTGAGGAACTCGCCGACGTCGACCTCGACCGGGGTGAGGCCCCAGGCCTCGAGCTGGCGGCCGACCCGGGGCGGGCAGCTGGGCATCAGCACGGTCCGGCCGACGACCACCGAGTTGGCGACAAAGGCGGAGGCCTCGTCGGCCTCGAGGACCAGCGGCTCGGGCACGAGCGCCTCAATGACGGTGCGGCCGTAGGAGTCCCAGGCACCGGGCCACAGCATCGCCCTGGTCGAGTCGAGGGGGCAGAACGTGATGTCGAGGTGGTAGTAGCGGGGGTCGACCAGCTCGATCGAGCGGACGGGGACGTCGAGCAGCCTGGACAGCTGGGTGTGCGCGGTGGCGTCACTGCGGAACCGGTAGGCCGAGACCAGGACGCCGCCGAAGGGGAGGGCGTCGCCGGCCCCTTCGTGGCCCACGTCGGCGCTGAGCCGGCGCACCTCGTAGCCGGCCGCCTCGAACCAGGCGATGTCGAGGGCCGTTTCGGGCTGGCGCTCGGGGTGGCGGAAGTGCGAGGGGACGAAGGCCTGGCGCCAGGCGATGCCGGCGTTGGCCGTGAACACCAGGTCGGGCACGGACGGGTGCGGCGGCTGCACCTCGACGGTGGCCCCCGCCTGCTCGAGCGCGGCCTTGAGCCCCTCCCACTGGACCTGGGCCCGGTCCCGGTCGACGACGACCTGGGTGGACATCCAGGGGTTGATCTCGTAGGCGACGGCGAAGTGGGTCGGCGGGCAGAGCAGGAAGCGGCGCCCCCAGGGCAGCGCTTCACCCACCGGCGCCGTCCACCCGTCGCACGCCGTGGGCGGCGAGGCGCGAGCACAGCTGGTCGAGGGCCTCGGCTCCCTCGGGGTGGGTGACGGCGAGGATGGCCCGGCTGTGGTCGTGCCGGGCGCGGCCGATGAGGACGTCGACGATGTCGTAGTCGGCGCCGCCGTCGAGGATCTGGTCGAGCACCTTGGCCAGCAGGAGCGAGTCGATGATGTGGCCTTCGAGCTCGAGCGTGGCCCGAGCCGGCGTCACGTCCCGGCGGCCGGGCCGGGTGCCGGCGGGCCCGCCACGGGAGGGCTGAGCGGCCCGAGCACGGGAGGCGTGGGGACCGGCCCGAGCTGGGGCCGCTCCCCCTCGGGCTGCAAGGGCTGCTCCGGGCGGTCGCTGCCTTCGACGGCGGCCTTGGCCTCCTCGGCGGCCTCCTCCTGCTGCACCTCCGAGATGGGCACTTCGTCGACGCCCACCGTCGGCTCTTCCTTCAGCATGCCGAGGTTGGTGTCGTAGATGTCGCGGCAGATGACCTGCAGCACGCCGCCGGCGGGGATGGCGAGCAGGGCGCCGAGGATTCCGAACAGCTCGACGCCGACAAGGACGCTGGCCAGCACGGCCAGCGGGTTGAGGTCGACGGTGCGGCTCATGATCGACACCTGGAGCACGTGGTTCTCGAACTGCTGGTAGATGATGAAGAAGATCAGGACGATGACGCCGGTTCGGGGCGAGTCGAGGAAGGCGACACCGGTGGCGACGACGGCGCCGAGCGTGGCTCCCACCAGCGGGATCAGGTCGGCGAACGCCACCCACAGGGCCAGGACACCCCGAAAGGGCACGCCCAGGGCCCACAGCACCAGGTAGGTGGCCACGCCGGCGATGACGCTGATGGCCAGGTTGCCGAACATGTAGCCGGTGATGGCCCGGTTGCTGTCGCGGGCGACCCGCCGCACCCGTTCCCGGTGCCGTGGGGGGATGAGCTGGAGGAGCCCGGCGATGACCTTCGGTCCCTCGAGGAGCAGCAGGAAGATCAGCACGAGGATGGTGACGACGGCGGCCAGCGTGCTGAAGATGCCAGAGGCGAGCTCGGCGACCGGGCCGCCGGCCCCGGTCACGGTCTCCCGCAGCTTCTCCTGGTTGCGCTCGAGGTAGGTGTCGAGCTCGTAGCGGGTGACCAGGTCGCCGGCGGGGCCCCGGCCTGCCTTGGCCTCCTCGACGTAGCTGGGGAGGTTGTCGGCGAACTCGTAGGCCTGGTCGACCAGTGGCCGGATGAAGGCGTACAGCATCCCGGCCATGGCCGCGATGCCGACCAGGAAGACGATGAGGGTGGCCAGCACCCGGGGCAGCCGGGCCCGGTGGTGCAGGAGGTCGACGGCGGGCGTGAGGATGGCGGCGAAGAAGGCGGCCACCACGAACCACGTGATGATCCGGCCGAGGCGCTGCAGCGTGACCACGGCGAACGCCGAGGCGAGCACGACGAACAGCACGGCGAGGATCGTGCGCCAGGGCACCCGGTCTCGTGAGTACCTGGCGGCTGCCGGCATGGCGGCTCAGCGTACCGACCGTCTAGGTTCATTTCCTCCATGGGCCAGTCCGTGACCGTCACCGAGAGGCCGACCGGCCGGTCGGGCGTGGCCCGGTTCGAGGTGAACCGGCCGTTGACCGGCATGGGCCACGAGCGGTACGCCTCGCTCGAGGACTGCTCGGGCTCGCGGCCTCCCGACGTGCTGGCCCGCCGGCTGTTCGAGCACGGGGGCGTCAAGGCGGTCCACGTCTACGGCAACCAGATCACCGTCGAGCTCGATGACTTCCGCACCAGCGAGGGGATGCTCGACGTCGTCCGCGGCCTGTTCACCCACTACGTCGAGGGCGTGGAGCCCAAGAAGTTCGGCTGAGGGAGCGCGCAGTCGGCCGCTAGCCTCTGCACGTGGCCGATCCAGCCGCCGGAGAGGCCAAGGACGCCTGGGACGCCGTCCTCGAGCGCCTCGACGACGCGGCCAAGCTGACCGGGATCGATCCCGACATCCACCGCAAGCTGCGGATCCCCAAGCGGGTGCTCGAGGTGGCCGTGCCGGTGCGGATGGACGACGGCCACCTGGAGGTGTTCACCGGGTGGCGGGTGCACCACGACACGACGCGGGGCCCGGGCAAGGGCGGCATCCGCTTCCACCCGGGGGTGAACGCCCGGGAGGTCAGCGCCCTGGCTGCCGGCATGACGCTGAAGACGGCCGTGGCCGGCCTGCCCTTCGGTGGGGCCAAGGGTGGCGTCCGCTGTGATCCGCGGGCACTGTCGCTGGGCGAGCTGGAGCGACTCACCCGCCGCTACACCGTCGAGATCGCCCCGCTGCTGGGGCCCGACCTGGACATCCCGGCGCCCGACGTCAACACCGACGGCCGAGTCATGGCGTGGCTGCTCGACACGCTCTCGATGCTGAAGGGCACCGATGTGGCCACGTCGGTCACCGGCAAGCCCCTCTCGGTCGGGGGGACCAAGGGCCACAGCGGCGCCACCTCGACCGGGGTGCTGGTCTGCGCCCGGGCCGCGTTCAAGGAGCTGGGGCTCGACCTCGTCGGCGGGCGGGCCGTGGTGCAGGGCTTCGGCAAGGTGGGCGGGCCGCTGGCCTTCCTGCTGGCGTCGGCCGGCATGCGGGTGGTGGCCATCTCCGATGTGGACGGCGCCACCTACAACCAGGGCGGCCTCGACCCAGCGGCGCTGGCCGACCACGTGGCGGCCGCCGGCACCGTGGCCGGCTTCGACGGCGGCGACGTCATCAAGCCCGACGAGATCTGGGAGGTACCGGCCGAGCTGTGCGTGCCCGCTGCCCTGGCCGGCGCCCTCGACGTGGGGGTGGCGGGCCGGCTGGCCGCCCGGGTGGTGGTGGAGGCGGCCAACGGCCCCACCACGCCGGACGCCGACCACGTGCTCGAGGACCGGGGGATCCACGTGGTGCCCGACATCCTGGCCAATGCCGGCGGCGTCACCGCGTCCTACTTCGAGTGGGCCCAGAGCCGCCAGGGGATGCAGTGGGAGGAGGACGTCCTGGCCGCCCGCCTCCGCCGGTCGATGGAGGTGGCCAGCGTCGACGTGTGGGCCCGGGCAGCCCAACTCGAGGTCAGCCTCCGTCGGGCCGCCTTCGCCGTCGCGGTGGAGCGGGTAGCGGCGGCGATCGCAGCCCGGGGCATATTCCCCTAGCCCGGAACACTTCGGCGTGCTAAGCAGTTGACCCAGAGCGACCATGCCGACCATCTCCCGCACCTTCCGGTCGTTCCGAACGCGCAACTACCGGCTGTTCTACGCAGGTCAGCTGGTCTCGCTGTCGGGGACGGCGTGCCAGATGGTGGCGCTCAGCTGGGTGGTCTACCGCATCACCGACTCAGCGGTGGCCCTCGGTGCCGTCACCGGTCTGTCGCTGCTCCCCATGCTGTTCGCGCCGTGGGGCGGGCTGCTGGCCGACCGGTTCGACAAGCGCCGGCTGCTGATCGCCGCGAACGCCTTCTCGGCCGTCGTGGCCGCGCTCCTGGCCGCGGCCACCCTCTTCGGGACGCCCCGGGTGTGGCAGCTGTGCGTCCTCGCCTTTGCCTCCGGGCTGGGCAGTGCCGTCGAGATGCCCACCCGCCAGGCGTTCGTCAACGAGCTGGTGGGACCCGAGCAGCTGCCCAACGCCATCGGGCTCAACTCGGCCCTGTTCAACGCCAGCCGGATCCTGGGCCCGGCCGTGGCCGCCGGCCTGCTCGCCCTGGTCGGCGCCGGCTGGTGCTTCGTGGCCAACTCGGTGTCCTTCGTGGCGGTGATCGGGGCCTACCGGCGCATGCGGCTCGACGAGCTGCGGCCGTCTGCCCGTGAGAAGGCACGCCGGGGCCAGGTCCGGCAGGGCCTGCGCTACGCCTGGGGCCAGCCGGTGCTGCGGCGCACGCTCCTCCTGGTCGGCGCGGTCGCCTTCTTCTCGTTCAACTTCCCGGTGATCCTGCCGGCGCTGGCCGAGCGCTCCTACGGCGGCGGGTCGAGCCTGTTCTCGGCGCTGACGGCCGCGATGGCCGCCGGGTCGGTGGTGGGTGCCCTGGTCGTGGCCGGGCGGCGCCAGCCGAGCGACCGGGTGCTCCTCGTGACGGGCCTCGTCTCGGGCGTGCTGCTGGCGGCGGCCGCGTCGACCACGTCGCTGGTCCTGGTCTTCCCGCTGCTCGCCCTGGCCGGCGGGACCAGCATCGCCTTCTTCGCCACCGCCAACGCCCGCATCCAGCTGGTGGCCGCGGGCGAGCTGCGAGGACGGGTGATGGCCCTCTACACCCTGGTCTTCCTCGGCTCCATGCCGATCGGGGCGCCGCTGGTGGGCTGGGTGGTGCAGCGCTTCGGCGCCCAGGCCGCTCTCGGGGGCGGGGGCCTGATGGCCGCGGCGGCGGTGGCCGTGGCCCTGCTGCCGGCGGCCGTGGCCGGTCGACGGGCGTCGGTCCCGGCTGTCCCGACGGAGGCCGACGTGGCGACCGAGGCGGCGATGACGACGGCCTGAACGTGGACGTGACGGCTGAGCGCCGAGCGGAGGTCGAGGAGCTGACGGAGGTCGTCGTCGGCCTCGTCCGGGCGATGCCCGCCGTCGCAGCGCTCGGCCTGTGCGGGTCGTGGGCCGCGGGCCGGCCGACCATGGGGTCCGACCTGGACCTGATCGTCGTCACGGGCTGCCGGCCGGCGCTGGTGCAGGATCACGGCTGGTTCCTGGCTGCCGTCGGCGATGGTGCGCGCGTCGTCCGCCAGCAGGAGTGGGGCGATCTGCTGACGGAGGTCCGGGTCCGCCGAGTGTCGGGGCTCGAGGTCGAGCTCGGCGTCGCCGACCTCGCCTGGGCCGCGGTGGACCCTGTGGACGGCGGAACGGCTCGAGTGGTCGGGGACGGGTTCGTGGTGCTCCACGATCCGACAGGGGTGCTGGAGGCGCTGGTCGCCGCCGTCAAGGGCTGAGGCGGGTCCGCCCCGGCTGGTGCGTTTCCCCTTCCGCTGAACCTCGAACACCTGTTCGCTACAATGAGGGTCATGGTCGTGGCCCTCGCCCGCCCCGTCGGCGACCCTGGAGGGGATCGTCGCGGCTCAGACGGTCAGGCTGCCGACCTGCGGGCGCTGGCCGAGCGGCTGGCGCCCTCCAGGCTGGCCCGCGACCGCACCGTCCCCGTCCTGCCTGCCCTGGCCGGGCTCCTCGGCCCGAGCGGCCCGTCGGAGCGGGGGGAGCCTGGGCTGCGGCGGGGGGCCACCGCCACGGTGGCGGGGGAGCGGGGGCTGGGGGCCACCAGCCTGGCCTATGCCCTGGTGGCCGCGGCCACCCAGGCCGGCTCGTGGGCTGCCGTCGTGGGCCTGCCTGCGGCCCACGCCCCGGCGGCCGCCCACCTCGGTGTGGCGCTCGAGCGGCTGGCCTTCGTCCCCGATGCCGCCACCCTGGGCCACTGGCCGACGGTGGTGGCCGCCCTGCTCGACGGGGTCGACCTGGTGGTGGCGGCGGTGCCGCCTGGCCTGCGGGCCCCCGATGCCCGCAAGCTGGCGGCCCGGGCTCGGGAGCGGGGCAGCGTGCTGGTCCCCCTGCTCCCGGCGGGTGCCTCGTGGGTGGAGGGGGCCGACCTGCGGCTGCGGGTGGTGGCCGCGGCGTGGCACGGCGTCGAGGCGGGCCACGGCTTCCTCCAGGCCCGAGAGGTCGTGGTGGCGGCCACCGGCCGGGGCGCCGCCGGCCGCGAGCGCTCGGTGCGCCTCTGGCTGCCCGGCCACGAGGGCGTGGCCGTGGCCGACCGGTTGGCACCGACCCGCGGGTCGCCGCCGCTCGGTGCCGGTGCAGCCCGCATGGCGGACCCGATCCGACACCGGGCCAGCGGCTAGTGGACCACGCTCCGGCGGCCGCCGCCCTGGCCGGCTACGTGGGACGCGCCGCGGCGTCGCCCAGCTCCGACGACGAGTCACTGGACCACGCGAGCTCCGCCGCGAGGGGATCGCTGGGGTCGAGCAGCCACGCAGAGCAGGAGCCGGAGTCGGATCGTGCCGCGCAGGAGGTCGGGCGCGGTCCTGGTGTGCGGATGGGCCACGGCGACCGTGCGGAGCGGGAGTCGGGGCCGGACGGGCTGGGCCGCAGACCGCGGGCGGACGGCAGTGGTCGCACCTCCGAGGTTCGCCCCTGGGCCACGGCGGTGCGGACCCTGGCGCTGTGGTGCGCCGACTGGCCGCTGGTGGCCGCCGAGGTGCCGCCCGACGAGCCGGCGGTCGTCCTCCACGGCGGGCGCACGGTGGCGTGCACACCGGCAGCCCGGGCCGAGGGCGTGCACCGGGGCATGCGCCGGCGCGATGCCGAGGCCCGCTGCCCCCGTCTGGTCGTCCTGGCCCACGACCCGGCCCGGGACGCCCGCGCCTTTGAGCCCGTCGCCGCCGCGGTCGAGGCGTTCGTCCCTCGCGTCGAGCTGACCCGTCCCGGCCTGTGCTCGTTGGCCACCCGCGGCCCGTCCCGCTACTTCGGTGGCGACGAGCCCCTTGCGGCCCGGCTGGTGGCGGCGGTCCAGGAGGTGCTGGGGGCCGGGGCCGCCCACGTGGGGGCGGGGGTGGCCGACGGCACCTTTGCCGCGTCGCTGGCGGCCCGGGCCACGGCGGGCGGCGCCCCCGTGCTGGTCCTGGCCCCGGGGGAGACCCCTGCCTTCCTGGCCGGGCTGCCCGTCTCCGCTCTGGCCGACGATCCCGCCCCGCCCGCAGGCACCGAGGGTTCAGCCGGGGGCATGGTCGACCTGGCGTCGCTGCTGGTGCGGCTGGGGCTGCGCACGCTGGGGGCGGTGGCCGCCCTGCCCGAGGCCGATGTCGTGGCCCGCTTCGGCCCTGACGGGGGGCTGGCCTGGCGCCGGGCCAACGGGCTGGACGACCGGCCGCTCGACGCCCGCGACCCTCCGCCGGACCTGGTGGCCCAGGTCGTCCTCGACCCACCGGCCGACCGCGTCGACACCGCCGCCTTCGCCGCCCGCACGCTGGCGGTTGACCTGCACGACCGGCTCGAGCGCCAGGGCCTGGCCTGCACCCGGCTCACCATCGAGGCCCGCACCGCCGACGGCGAGCGCCTCAGCCGGCTGTGGCGCCACGAGGGCCGCTTCACGCCGGGCGCCACCGCCGAACGGGTGCGCTGGCAGCTGGACGGCTGGCTGACGGTGGGGGCCCGTGCGGCCCAGCAGCGCACGGAGGCGGAGGCCCGAGCGGCCGAGCAGGGCGGGGAGCGATCGGCTGGGGCCGCCCGCCAGCGCGAGGAGCCCGGCGCCGGGGAGGCACCGGGTGACGTCGGCGGTCGAGCCGAGGGGGGTGGGCTCACGCTGCTGCGCCTGGTGCCCGAGGAGGTGGTGGCCGGCGGTGGCCGCCAGCTGGGGTTCTGGGGCGGCGACGCCGAGGCCGACGATCGGGCGGCCCGGGCGCTGGCCCGGGTCCAGGGCCTGCTGGGCCCTGCCGCGGTGGTCACCGCCGTGCCCTCCGGCGGGCGGGAGCCGCGCCTGCGGGCCACCCTCGTCCCGTGGGGCGACCCGCGCGAGCCGGCCCAGCCGGGCGGCCACGCCGTGCGCTCGGCCATCGAGCTGGGCCCGGCCGTCGACCTCACCGAGGAGGCCGTGCGCCCTGCCCGCCGCCCGAAGCGGGGCATGGGGCCAGCCGCCGGCGAGGTGCCACCGTGGCCCGGGCGGATCCCGGGGCCCCCGCCGGCCGTGGTGCCCGCCGAGCGCGAGCCGGCCGAGGTGGTCGACGCCGCCGGCACCCCGGTCGCGGTGTCGGGTCGGGGCCTGGCCAGCGCCGCCCCGGTCCGGGTGGCGTGGTCGGGCGGCACCCTCGAGGTGGCCGGCTGGGCCGGCCCGTGGCCGATCGAGGAGCGCTGGTGGGACCCGGTCGCCGCCACCCGCCTGGCCCGCCTCCAGGTCACCGGCCGGTGCGGCACCGCCCTCCTCCTCGCCTGTGAGTCCGGCTCCTGGTGGCTCGAAGCAACCTACGACTGAGACTGCGTGGGACGGGCTCCCTCGCGCTCTCAGGCTGCCGGTTCACTCACACCCGACGCCGTCGCCGCCCGGTCGAGGTCGAAGACGTCCGGCCCCACCACCTGCACCCGGCCCGTGTAGGCCGGGCCGTTGCCGCTGCCCCCTGCGCAGTCCACGTCGGACACATCAGCCGGAAGACAGGCCCCCTGGTACGACGGGTGGCAGCGTGCCGCCGACGTCGCCGTCACCTTGGGGGCCGGGTGGGCCAGGGTGGTCACGCTCACCTTGGGCGCGGCCGCGGCCGTCGTGGCCGGCCGAGGCGGCACCGTCGTCGCAATCGTCGAGGCGGTCGTCACCGTCGTCGGGATCCCGCGGTCATCGGCACCGGTTCCGTCGGAGCCTCGGGAGGAGCCGCGTCCTCGGCCGGGACGAGCGCCGCCGTCGGGGACACCAGCTCCGTCTCTCCGCCACACGCACCCAGGAGGAGAGCCGTGGCCCCCATGAGCAGCACCCGCTTCACGGCACACGCACCTTTCGACGGCCGACACCCCTGCGCGCGCCATGACCTGATCGGCGGGACAGGCCTCGACCTGATTGTCGGTCAGCCGAGGCGGATGCGGATGACGACGCCGTCGTCGTGGGCCTGGTGGGCGCGGACCCGGGGGCCGCCGGGCACGAGGGCGTTGGACCCGTCCGGGCGGTAGGTCCAGCCGTGGGCCACGCACACCAGGCAGCCGTCGGGCAGGGCGTTGCCGATGGAGAGGCGCATGGCCTGGTGGGCGCACCGGTCGTCCAGTGCGCCCACCCCGTCGTCGGGCAGGCGCCACACCACGATCTCCCGGCCCTCCACCACCACCCGCCGGGGGATGACGCCGAGCTCGTCGGAGCGGAGGACCACCTGCCAGCCGGGCATCGTTGCAGGATGCCAGCATCTCGGCCGCTCTCCCTACAGTCGGGTGGTGGCGGAGCGGAAGAACGTGGGCGTGGTGCAGTCAAAGGTGGTGGTGCGCGCCTCGGCCGACGACTGCTTCTGCGTGGCCTCGTCCTACGGCGTCCGGCTCGAGTGGGACCCGTTCGTCAGAAGCCAGCACCTGGTCAACGCCGAGCGGCCCGGACCGGGCGTCCGCACCTGGACCCGGTCACGGCACGGCCTCATCATGATCTCCGAGTACCTCTCCTACCGCCGACCCACGCTGATGGGCATGCGGATGGTGGAGGGACCGCCGCTGTTCAGGACCTTCTCCGGCTCGTGGGCCTTCGTGGATCAGGACGACGGGCGCTGCGAGGTCACCTTCCGCTACCGGTTCGACTGCCGCCCCGAGTGGTTCCAGTGGCTGACCCACCCGCTGGGCCGCTGGTACCTCGGTCGGGACATCGAGCGGCGCCTGGCAGCCTTTAGCCGCGGGGCTGAAGACCCGGTGATCGTGGCACGAGCCCGGGCCGAGCTCGACGGCGGCGGCTAGCCCCGTCAGGCGCGCAGTCAGGCCCGTCCGTCAGGGGTGGAGGTGGCGGAGGGGGATCCTGCCCGGGACGGGTGGGGCGGGCCGGAGGGCGGTGAGCAGGCGGGTGGTGGCCGCCGTCACCTCCTCGACGGCGGCCTCGAAGGCCGGGGCGTCCGCCTTTGACGGGGTGCGGATCCCCGACAGCTTGCGGACGTACTGGACGGCGGCGTCGCGCACGTCGAGCTCGGTGGGCTCCACCTCGGCTCGGTGCAGCGGTCGGATGCTGCGGCACATGCCCACCATCCTGCCGGAACCGCCGGTTCTGTCGCGAGAAGGGCAGCGTTGAGCGACACCTGCTCCTGACAGCCCACCCGGTGGTGCATCGAACAGGTGTTCGCTACAGTGGTCGGCCCCATGGGATGGGACCAGCGGCCCGACCTCAGCTGGCAGGAGATCAACGCCGCCCTGTCCGACCAGCCTCCGGAGCGGCGCAGCGACGGGCGCAGCCGCCGCGGCGAGCCGGGGCGCGACGGGGGCGACAGCCCGGCCTGGTCGCCGCACCGGCTGGCCTACGAGCCCCCCCGCCACCTCACGCCCCGGCCCGATGCCGGCACCGTTCCCTACGCCGAGCTGCACTGCCACTCGAACTTCTCGTTCCTCGACGGGGCCAGCCACCCCGAGGAGCTGGTCGAGGAGGCGGCCCGGCTGGGGCTCGAGGCACTGGCCACCACCGACCACGACGGCCTGTACGGGGTGGTGCGAGCATCCGAGGCGGCTCGCACCCTGGGGGTTCCGCTGGTGGTGGGGGCCGAGCTGTCGATCGGGCTGTCCCGCCCGCAGAACGGGGTGGCCGACCCCGAGGGCAGCCACCTCCTGGTCCTGGCCGCCGGGCCCGAGGGCTACGCCCGCCTGGCCCGCACCATCTCCGAGGCCCACCTGCGGGGCGAGGAGAAGGGTCGGCCGGTGCTGGCCCTCGAGCAGGCGGCCGACCACCTCGCTGGGCACGCCCAGGTCCTCACCGGCTGCCGCAAGGGGGCGGTGCCCGCTGCCTTGCTGGCCTCCGGTCCCGCCGCCGCCCGGCGCCGGCTCGACCAGCTGGTGGCCCTGTTCGGCCGGGACCGGGTGGCCGTCGAGCTGTGGGACCACGGCGACCCGCTCGACTCGGCCCGCAACGACGCCCTGGCCGCCCTGGCCGTCGAGGCCGGCCTGCCGGTGGTGGCCACCAACAACGTGCACTACGCCACCCCGGCCCGCCGGCCGCTGGCCACCGCCCTGGCTGCGGTGCGGGCCCGGCGCAGCCTCGACGAGGTCGACGGGTGGCTGCCGCCGGCCTCGGCCGCCTGCCTGCGCAGCGGCGCCGAGCAGGCCCGCCGCTTCGCCCGCTGGCCCGGGGCAGTCGAGCAGGCCGCCGCCCTCGGCCGCAGCCTGGCCTTCGACCTGCGCCTGGTGGCCCCCAAGCTCCCGGACTGCCCGGTGCCCTGCGGGCACACTGAGATGACCTGGCTCCGCCACCTGGCCGAGGAGGGCGCCACCTTCCGCTACGGCCCCCGCCCCGCCGACGTGCCACGCCGCGCGCCAACGGTGCCGGTCCGCGGTCACGACGGCGGGCGGCCACTTGGTGGGCACGGCCAGGCTCGCACCACTGGCGGGGTGGCGCCAGAGCGTTCGGCTGCCCGCCAGGACGGCGGGCGGCCACCTGGTGGGCGCGGCCAGGATGGCCGCCTCGTTCGCACCACTGGCGGGGCGGCGCCAGAGCGTTCGGCTGCCCGCCAGGACGGCGGGCGGCCACCTGGTGGGCGCGGCCAGGATGGCCGCCTCGTTCGCACCACTGGCGGGGCGGCGCCAGAGCGTTCGGCTGCCCGCCAGGACGGCGGGCAGCTGAACAGACGAGCATGGCTCCAGATAGACCACGAGCTCGATGTCATCGAGCAGCTGGGGTTCCCCGGGTACTTCCTCGTCGTCCACGACATCGTCGAGTTCTGCCGGCGCCACGACATCTACTGCCAGGGGCGGGGGTCGGCGGCCAACTCGGCGGTGTGCTTCGCCCTCGGCATCACCAAGGCCGACGCCGTCAGCCTCGGCCTGCTCTTCGAGCGCTTCTTGTCGCCCGAGCGCGACGGGCCGCCCGACATCGACATCGACATCGAGTCCCAGCGCCGGGAGGAGGCCATCCAGCACGTCTACGCGCGCTACGGCCGGGAGAAGGCGGCGCAGGTGGCCAACGTCATCACCTACCGGGCCCGGTCGGCCGTGCGCGACATGGGCAAGGCGCTGGGCGCCAGCCAGGGCCAGGTCGACGCCTGGTCGAAGCAGGTCGACCCGTGGGGCCGGCTGGGCAAGACGGTCGAGGCCGGCGGCCACGACATCCCGCCGGCGGTGATCGAGCTGGCCCGCGAGGTCGAGGACTTCCCCCGCCACCTCGGCATCCACTCGGGGGGCATGGTGATCTGCGACCGCCCGGTGGTCGAGGTGTGCCCGGTCGAGTGGGGGCGCATGGAGGGCCGCACCGTGCTGCAGTGGGACAAGGACGACTGCGCCGCCGCCGGCCTGGTGAAGTTCGACCTGCTCGGCCTCGGGATGCTGTCGATGCTGCACCACGCCGTCGACCTGATCCGCGAGTCCACCGGCGTCGAGGTCGACCTGGCCACCATCCCCCAGGATCCGGCCGTCTACGAGATGCTGAGCCGGGCCGACTCGGTGGGGGTGTTCCAGGTCGAGTCGCGGGCCCAGATGGCCACCCTGCCCCGGCTCAAGCCCCGCTGCTTCTACGACCTGGTGGTCGAGGTGGCGCTCATCCGGCCCGGCCCCATCCAGGGCGGCTCGGTCCACCCCTACATCCGCCGCCGCAACGGCGAGGAGGAGGTCACCTACCTCCACCCGCTGATGAAGCCGGCGCTCGAGAAGACCCTCGGCGTGCCCCTGTTCCAGGAGCAGCTGATGCAGCTGGCCATCGACTGCGCCGGCTTCACCCCGGCCGAGGCCGACCAGCTGCGCCAAGCCATGGGCTCCAAGCGGTCCCGGGAGCGGATGGAGCAGATGCACGCCCGGTTCTCGGCCGGCGCCGGCGAGCGGGGCATCCCCGACGTCGTCGACGTGCTGTGGCAGAAGCTGGCCGCCTTTTCCAGCTACGGCTTCCCGGAGAGCCACTCGGTGTCGTTCGCCTACCTGGTCTACGCCTCGTCGTGGGTGAAGCTGCACCACCCGGCCGCGTTCTGCGCCGCCCTGCTGAACGCCCAGCCGATGGGGTTCTGGTCGCCCCAGACCATCTGCGCCGACGCCCGCCGCCACGGCGTGGAGGTGAAGGGCCCCGACGTCAACGCCAGCCGGGCTCTGGCCTCGATCGACGGCGAGGGAGGTGCGCGCCGGGGCCTCCAGGAGGTGCGCACGCTGGGTGAGGACCGGGCCCAGGCGCTGGCCGCCGGCCGCCCCTACCGCGACCTGGAGGACGTGGCCCGCCGCAACCCGGCGCTCACCCTGGCCAACCTCGAGGCGCTGGCCACCGCCGGCGCTTTCACCGAATCGTTCTCGCTCAGCCGGCGCCGGGCGCTGTGGGCGGCGGGGGCGGTGAGCCAGTCCCGCCCCGACCGGCTGGCCGGCATCGTCACCGGCGGCGAGGCGCCCCAGCTGCCCGGCCTGGTTCCGATCGAGGAGGAGGCCTTCGACCTGTGGGCCACCGGCGTCTCGGCCGGCTCGCCCACCCGGTTCGTGCGCGAGCAGCTCGACGCCTGGGGGGTGCTCACCGCCCGCGACCTCGAGGACCAGGTCCGCCTTCCTGACGGCAGCCGGGTGCTGGTGGCGGGGATCGTCACCCACCGCCAGCGCCCGGCCACGGCCGAGGGCACCACGTTCTTCGGCCTCGAGGACGAGACCGGGCTGCTCAACGTGATCGTCTCACCGGGCTGCTGGGCCGCCTTCCGCCCGGTGGCACGGGGGCGGCGGCGCTGGTGGTGCAGGGCCGGCTCGAGCGCAAGGAGACGGTGGTCAACATCGTGGCCGAGAAGCTGGAGCAGCTCGACCTGCGGGTCGCCGGCCCCGGCTCTCGCGACTTCCGCTAGAGGCGACCGTCGTCGCCGGGGCCCGTCAGGACGAGGCGGGTTCCGGTCCCAGCACCGCCTCCACCAGCTCCTCGGCCCGCTCGGGGTCGAGTGGCCTGCGCCCCATGACCCGGGAGTACACCACTGCGCCGGCCAGGGCGAGCGCAGTCATCTCGGGGTTGGCGACGCCCGCTTCGGCGAGGGCGTTGGTGAGGGCCTGCCGCCGGCGGTCGTTGAAGCTCCGGTGCAGCCGGCGCAGCCCGGGCTCCCGCTCGGCGGCCCCGATCAGCGCGGACACGACGGGCGAGCGGTCGCGATCGGCCATCGCCTCGGCCAGGTGACGCACCAGCGCCACCACCCGTGGCCGCCCCGGGAGGCTTGCTTCGGGGAGCGGCTGGACGGACTGGTGCTCGAGGGCGTCGACCACCAGGGAGAGCTTGTCGGGCCAGTGCCGGTACACGGTGCTGCGGGCCACCCCGGCACGGGCGGCCACCGCCTCGATGGTGAGACCTCCCCACCCGGCAGAGGCCAGCTCGGCCACCGCGGCGTCCCGGACCACCCGATGGGAACGCTCGACCCGAGCATCGATCTGCGACACATGTGTAGTGTAGCGCTCCACCAGCGTTGCAGAGGAGCCCCGATGACGGCAGTCCGGTACATCGTCCACGACGTGGGGGCGGCAGCCCGCTTCTACGCCGATCACCTCGGCTTCCACATCGACCGCCAGCCGGGACCCGGCTTCGCCATGCTGTCCCGGGGCGACCTGCGCCTCCTGCTCAACAGTGCGGGCGCCGGCGGCGCCGGGCAGGCGGGCATCGACGGCCGGGTGCCGGAGCCCGGAGGCTGGTGCCGCTTCCAGCTCGAGATCGCCGACCTCGATGCCACCGTCGCCGGCCTCGAGTCGGGCGGCTGCGCCTTCCGCACGGGGATCACCGAGGGCAGGGGCGGGCGCCAGGCGCTGGTGGAGGATCCTTCCGGCAACGTCGTCGAGCTGTTCGAGGCCTCGTCAGGCTGAGCCCGCAGCCGGGCGGCCTCCGGCACACGCGCTGTGCCACGCTCAGGCCATGGCGACCGCCGATACCGTCCGCCCCTACGTCGAGCAGCTCCTGAAGGAGTTCTGCGAGACCGAGACCCTCGTGGTCGACCACGACGGCGACGTGCCGATCCGCAAGGGCTCGACGATGTATTGGGTCTCGCTGTTCGAGATCGACGGCGAGGCGCAGGTCAAGGTGTGGTCGTTCATGGCCCGGGACGTCCCCGACTCGGACGCCCTCTACCGCCACCTCAACGAGGTCAACCGCGGCATCCACTACGGCCGGGTGTACTTCGACGACGGAGATGTGGTCGTCTCCACCGAGCTCCTGGCGCAGGACCTCGACCCCGCGAGCTGCAGAACGCGTGCGAGTGCATCGGCAGCATCTCCGACGCCTACGACGACGACCTGGTGGCCCGCTTCGGCGGCCGGGTCTTCTTCCCCGACGACCAGCCCTGACCGGACGCCGGGCTCGGTCCTGGCGGTGCCTTGTATGCTCCTCGGCGTGCCGCACCGGTAGCGGCTTCCTTGCTTGCCCATTCGGCGCGCCGTGGCGCGTCACAACAAGGAGGCCCACCATGGTCGAGGTCCGTTCGTTCGCCCGTCGTGATCGAGAGCAGCTGACCCGGCTCGTGAACGCCCACGTCGCTACGGCGGTGCCCGGAGCTTCGGTGCCGTCGGCCACGCTCTTGAGCCAGCTGGAGCACCCGCTCGGCGAGTACGTCGTCGGGCCCTGGGTGGTCGAGCTGACCACGTTCGTGGGCGTCGAGCGGGACCGGATCGTCGCCCCCGCCCACCTGCGGCGCTACGGCGACGACGATCGCGTC
The DNA here is from genome assembly GCA_030448245.1 of Acidimicrobiales bacterium. Taxonomy (GTDB): domain Bacteria; phylum Actinomycetota; class Acidimicrobiia; order Acidimicrobiales; family JAUJNH01; genus JAUJNH01. The sequence goes on along the minus strand of JAUJNH010000008.1, from coordinate 64,571 downwards.
AGCGATGGCTACCGGAGCTCCGGCGAGATCGTCTGGCTGGTCTTCTGGCCCAATGACCTCGAAGCCGGCCGAGCCGTCCGGGATGCCGCTCTGTCCCACCTGGCAGGCTGGGGCTGTCACGTCTGGCACGCCGACGGGACCCTGCCGGCTCCCGGCTGCTTCGGCGTGGCCGACTCGTGGCCCCACGTGCAGCTCCTCTACCAAGAGGCCGGCTTCGATGCCGACGGAGGGCAGGTCGAGGTGGTCTACGCCGGCTCGCTCGAGGTGGTCCCGCCGCCGGGTGCACCGCCGGTGGTCGGCCTCGGACTCGTGCGCCAGGTCGGTCCCTGGGAACCGCGTTCAACGCCGTTCTGGACGGTGAGGTCGTCGGGACCCACGAGGTGGACGCAGACCTCACGCGAGGCGGGACGAACCTGGCCCTCTCGGGTTGGGCCGATGAGTGCGACCACCTGGGTTCGCGAGGATCTACGGGGACAGGGCATCGGCACGTGGCTCTTCGCGCACAGTGCGGCGTGGTTGAGGCTGGGCGGCCTCTCCCGCCTGCTGGCCTACGGCATCGAGGACGGGCACATCGAGCGCACCACCCGCTACTACGCCCGCCTCGGGCTGAGCCCCATCAGCCGCACGGTCCGTGGATGGCGTCGCGACGGCCACAGCGCCGGGATCCAGTGACCTCTTGACGGACCGGACCCTCCGAGAGACGCGCTGCAGATGCTGAGCGAGCAGCAGATCGTCCACCTGGACGAGGAACGCAAGGCATCGATGGTGAGCAACCTCCTGGTCGTCCTCTGCAGCGACGGGGGCGCCAACCGGTGGTCAACCCGGGCTGGCTCTACTAGGCCCGGGTCGAACGGAAGAGCTTCCTCCTCCGGATCCCTCCGGCTGGGCTCAGCAAGAAGCGGAGCAACTCCCGCGCCCGAGCGTTGCGAGGCGCCACCACGCCCGACACCGCATCGACCACGCTCTGGGAAATCCCCGTTCGAACCGATCCGCAAGGTCGTCCGCCGGGTGATAGCCGAGGCCGCGGCCGCGACGTAGCCGCCGGCTCGCGTCCAGGGAGCCTGGATGACGGGGTCCGCTGGGTCCGATGGTCCCGACGGGCCGGCGGGGACCTCCCCCGCTCTCCCCTGCCAGGGCGGCTGCGTACTCCTCGGCGGCGTGGGGGATCACAACCCACCGGCCCGTGGCATCGAGATGGACCGGGCTCAGGGGCGAGCGGAGCCGGTTGAGGATGGCGATGGTCGCGATGAACGACCATGGCGCCACGAGGAGGATGATCGCCAGCCCCGGAAGGCGGAACAGGGCCAGCACGCCAAGCAGCAGGATGACGGCGCAGGGGACGACGATGATCCGAAGCCTGATCCGGCGTGAGCTGAGCAGCTGCTGGACCTCGGCGGTCAGGGGCAGCGAACCGCGAGCCCGCTTGCAGCACAGCCTGGCCACGACGTAGGGGAGCACGCCGACGAACAGCAGCCACGAAGGGGTGTCCCTGATCCTCGCCGTGAGCTCCACCCGTTGGTCGGTGGGCTTGCCGCTGAGCACGCAGACGGCTGGTCCGCCGCCCTGCTTGAAGGCCTGGACGGGCAACCGCGCTCCTCGTGCCATAGCGCAGCCAGGCTAACGGGCTGACCTGGCTACACCCCGGGGTGGCGCGGGCGCCCGATCAGCTGTCCACCTGGGGCGGCTCTCGCAGGGAGCGCTTGAGCTCGGCGAACCAACTGTGGCGGGCGATCGTCTCGACGGCCTCCCACAGGACGACAGCATCCGGACCCCTTGGCACCCGGCTGATCACCGGGCCGAAGAACGAGGGCCCGTCAGGCGGCCCGAACGTGAGGACGGGCGTGCCCACGTCGCTCCCGGCCCGCTCGAGCGCCACATCGGTATCGGCGCGGATCGAGGCGTCGCGGCCTTCGTCTTCGGTCGCCGCAGCCAGCTCGGCCGGCAGATCGCACTCCACCAGCGCCCGCCGGGCCAGGGACCGCGGACCCGCGGCCGCAAGGGCCTCCCGATCGGTGCTCAGGTGGATCGCCCGGCCCACGGAGGTGTACAGCCGGCCCACCGCTTCGTTTCCATGCGCCTCATCGACGGCGACGGCCACCCGCAGGAGAGCCAGGCCGATGGCGTGGCCCTGCTGCTTGGCCGCCAGGTCCTCTTCGCCGTAACGGTCCTCGTTGAGCATGCGCAGGGAGATCGGCCGCCACCGCACCTCGAGGGGCCTCTGCTCGGCCACCTCGACCACCCACCGGCTGGTGATCCATGCGAACGGGCACACCGGGTCCCAGAACAGCTCTACGTCAGCCATCCAGAGAACCTAGGCGCCGGCAGCTGGGGCAGCATTGACGCCCGTGCGGTCCTACACCGTCCTCGGCACCGGGGCCGTTGGCAGCTTCTACGGGGCGAAGCTGGCGGCCGCCGGTCACCCCGTGCGCTTCCTGGGCCGCAGCGACGTGCCGGCCCTTCGACGGAGCGGCGTGCGCGTGACCAGCCGAGATGGTGACGTGGTCGTCCCCGAGGTCCAGGCGTTCGACGACCCTGACGCGGTCCCGGCCAGCGACGTCGTGCTCGTCGCGGTCAAGGCCACGCTCCCGAACCCGGCCGCCGCCACCCTGTTCCGGCTCGCCGGTGGCACCACCGCGGTCGTGAGCCTGCAGAACGGGCTGGGGATCGAGCTCGACCTCGAGGACGCCGTCGGATCGCGGCCCCTGGCCGGCGGCCTGTGCTTCATCGCCGCCAACCGGATGGGACCGGGTCAGGTCGAGCACCTGCTGGGCGGCACCGTCACGATCGCCGCCCACCGCCCCGAGGACCGGGGTGCCGTCGAGCCGGTGGCGGCCGACCTGCGGGCCGCCGGGATCGAAGCCGTCGTCGTCGAAGACCTCGTGGGCGCCCGCTGGCGCAAGCTCGTGTGGAACGCCCCCTTCAACCCGCTCACCACCCTGCTCGACCGCACCCCCACCGACCTGCTGTCCAGCCCCGACGGGGAGGCCCTGGTCCGCATCGTGATGGACGAGGTCGTCGCCGCCGCCGACGCCCTCGGCCACTCGATCTCCCACGGTTACGTGGACGGCCTCCTGGCCATCACCCGCACGTTCCCGCCCTACCGCACCAGCATGGGCTTGGACGTGGCAGCCGGCCGGCCGGCGGAGGTCGAGGTGATCCTTGGTCGCCCGGTGGCCGAAGGAAAGGCGGCCGGCGTGGCGATGCCGGTGTCCGAGACGCTGCTCCGCCAGCTTCGGGTCGTCACCGGCACGACGGCGGAGGTTGCCGGGCACCGGTAGCTTCCACGGATGGCACTCAGGATCGGTGTGCAGCTCCAGCCCCAGGCCACCACCACCGACGCCCTGCGCGCGGCGTGGCGGGCGGTCGACCAGGCCGGTGCCGACTCCATCTGGGTGTGGGACCACTTCTACCCGCTCTACGGTGACCCGGACGCGGCACACCTGGAGTGCTACACGCTGCTGGCCGCCATGGCCGTCGAGACCAGCCGGTCGGCCTTTGGCGCCATGGTCACCTGCAACTCCTACCGGAACCCGGAGCTGCTGGCCGACATGGCCCGCACCCTGGACCACCTGTCAGGAGGGCGGTTCATCCTCGGGATCGGCAGCGGCTGGTTCGAGCGTGACTACGTCGAGTACGGCTACGACTTCGGCACCGCGTCGAGCCGACTGAAGGACCTGGCCGCCGCCCTGCCTCGCATCAAGGACCGGCTGGCCAAGCTGAACCCGCCACCGGTTCAGCAGCCGCTGCCGCTGCTGATCGGCGGTGGTGGCGAGAAGGTGACCCTGAGGCTGGTGGCCGAGCACGCCACGATGTGGAACGCCTTTGGCACCCCCGCCGAGTACCAGCGCAAGAGCCGCATCCTCGACGAGTGGTGCACCAAGGTCGGGCGTGACCCAGCTGGCATCGAGCGCACGATCAACATCAGGGCCAGCGAGGTCGGTCGTCTCGAGGAGTACGAGGCGGTCGGCGTCCAGCACGTCATCCTGGGGCTCGGCCACCCCTTCGACCTCGCTCCGCTGCACGCCGCCCTCGAGCGCCGTGGTTGACGGCGCCGATGCCGACGACGAGGGGCGGGCGCCGATCTGTCCCGCCTGCGGCGTGACGGCCCTTCCGTCGGAGGTGGGGGAGGGCTTCGTGTGCGAGAACCCCGACTGCGCCGCCACCGGCGAGCCGGTAACTAGCTGATGACACACCGTGTCTCGATGAAGCGGCTCGGTGAAGACCTCCCCGTTCTGGCTGACGAGGAGGTTCTTCAGGAGGATGAGGTGTGTCCTCGACTCGGCATCGGTGGCTTGCACTTCGGTGCGCTCGTCGCCGCGGACGTCCTGGAGCCGGCGCTCACGAGGGCGGGTCAGCAGGGCGTGACCTCGAGGTCGGTCGAGCGCGAAGAGGCCTTTCGTAGCGCGGGCTTCCTAAGGAAGGTGCTCCGAGCTCTGCGCGTCGCACTCAAGTTTCGTTTAGGCAGGACAGCCCGCGACCCGGGGCCCGGTGACCCTGGAACGGCCGGTCAGCCGGTGATGACGGCCTGGATCTCCTGCACGGGGATGGTGCGGGTGGCGGAGGTGGCGAGGCGGTCGGCGATGATGCCCGACTCGCCGTTGGCCGACCAGCGGGCGGTCCACTTCTGGATGACCTCGATGGTGGCGGTGCCCCGGTGGATGTACTGGTGGCGGAGGTCACCGGTGGGGTAGGGGCCGCCCCTGGTCGGGTGATTGACGGTGACCGCTTGGCCCAGGGCGGAGCCGTCGGGCTGTGGATCACCCCAGCTGATGTCGTAGACGCTCGACACCTCGAGGTGGACCACGTACCCGAGGGCAGGGACGTCGAGGGTGAGCTCCTGCGGCCCGCCGATGCTCAGGTACAGGTCGAGCCCGGCGACGGCCCCGTCCGGCGGGCTGGTGGCCAGCCTCGGGTCCGGCAGCTTGGTCTCCCAGTACCAGGCCTGGAAGGCGGCATCGCGTGCGCTGGGCGGGGGCGGCGCCGGCCGGCCACGGTTGCCCCGGGCGGCGCCAGGGCAGTCGGGGATGGCCGAGACATCGCGGACATCGTGCGGATCACCGAACAGGTAGGTTCCCGCGCCCTCAACGCAGGGTGGCCGGTCACCGGTGAAGATGACGGTCGGCTCCGCCGGCCTGTCCCCCCGCCCCCGCTCCACGATCCGCGGCTTCCCCTTCCGCTTCACCGGCGCCTTCCCCGGCGGCGGCACTCGGGATTTGTCGTTCCGATCGCCTCGGCTGTCGAAGCCGACAAGCTTGTCGTCCTGCCCTCTGACGGCGGCATGCGCCGAGGAGGGGAAGCGCTGGCACGACCATCATCAGGACCAACACCGTGACGGCGACGGCCAGCCTGGCACGAAGCATGCGTCTCATCGGCAGACCTTCAGGTTTTGGCCAGCGTCAGGGTACTCCGGCGACAACCACGCCCCACCCGGTTGGGTTGAACGGGAGGACGTCCGCTCGCCCAAGCTGAATGGTGGCTTGGGGCTGAGGCGGACGTGGTTCTTTGAACTGCGGGCCGTAGTCCAGGTCGGCGCGGATGATCATGCAGGTCGGCGTGGCCTGGATGATCTCGACCGCCCGAACCTTGGCGTCTCCGGGTGGGTTGGCGAACCGGACGAACCCATCGGCAGCGTTCTCCCCGAGCACCCGCTTTGCCTCGGTGAGTGCTGGATCTCCGAAGATGGCCTCGAGGCGTTCGTTGAGCTCGGCGTCGGGAACCTTCTTGGCGTAGACGTGGCGGGTGGCCTCGCCGTCGAGGTGGTAGATGGTCTCCAGCACTCGCTGCACGTAGGGCAGGTCGATGACGGCCGGCACCTCGAACGAAGGTGCCGTGGTGGTCGTTGGCTGCACCACGGTCGTCCCAGCCGTGGGCAGCGGCGCCAGGGTGGTGTTCGTGCCACCACCGGACGCGTCCCTGCAGCCGGTCACCAGGAGCAGCAGAACCAGCCAGCGCCGCACGGGCCGGGACCCTAGCAGTTGGTGGCTTTCGATGTCTTCTCGATGTTCGTTGGTTGCAAGCGGAACCAGTCGGTGGCCCCCTCGCTGACCCGCTCGTTGCGGTGGCGCCTTCTGCCCGGGCAGCTGTGGTCGCTGGGGCTACACGTTCTGCCGGGCAGTTGGGCGCACGTTCTGCCCGGGCAGCCGTGGTTGTCGAGGCGGCACTTCTGCGGGTCAGTTGTGGTCGTTGGCACACACCGCTCGGGCAGGCCATCGGCCACGGACCTCTGCGTCGGCAAACGGGCGGCAGCTGGCGGGACGCAGCCGCGGCCGAGCGGAAGGCCGGGCGAGGGGGCGCCACACCTGGGGAGGACCAAGCGCAATCGAGGATCTTCGCCGAGCGTTCAGTGGCGGCCCGTGGGAGGGGCTTGGAGGCGGGGTCTCGGGCTAGCGCCGGACCACGGCTGGGGCCGGAGAGACCTGGCCAGGTGGCGCCAGCCGGCCAGCTGGATGGCCAGAGGGTTCCCCGACGCTGGCGGTTCGGGGCCATAGGCGGCCGGGGCAGGGTGGTCGGGCGGGACCCAGGTGCCGGCCAGGCGGTCCCAGATCGTGAAGAAGGGGCCCAGGTTCACCGCGGCGCCGCCGCGGCCGTGGTGGTGGCGGTGGGCGGCCGGCGTCATCACCACGGCCGCGAACCAGCGGGGGAAGCGCACGGGGAGGCTCGTGTGCTCGAGCACCTGCCAGCAGTTGGAGAAGGCGGCGCACACGAAGATGACCCGCAGGTCGAAGCCGGCGAGGGCCAGCAACGGGTGGTGGAGCAGGCCGTGGAACGGGGTCCACGACTGGCGCAGTCCGAGGGTGGCGTCGAAGCCTGGGCCTGAGTGATGGGGCTGGTGCGCCGCCCAGCCGATCCGGGTGCGGTGGCCGATGAGGTGGTACAGCCAGCCGGAGAGGTCCCAGGCGACAAAGGCCACGGCCGCCCCCAGGACCGGGTGGGCCTGCCAGAACGAGGCGGCCGCCTCCCAGCGCACCTTCGCCAACGCGTCCCACAAGAAGCGGAAGGTGGCGGTGTAGGGCACGCTGACCACCAGCGCACCGGCGGCCATGGCTGACGCCGTCGCCGCCGAGACCAGCACGCGGCGCCGCCCGGGACCGGAGGCTCGAGCCAACCAGGCCACCTCGCCGGTCACGGCGCAGAGCGCCACGACGTAGGGCAGGTTGACAGCCAGGGCGAATGGCGTTGCCGTCTCGACAAGCCTGTCGAACGGCAGCAGCTCGTGGACGGCACGGGTCACCGCCCCGCGCCCAGCTTCCCCTTGGCGGTGAGGTACAGGACCACCTGGCAGGTGAGGGCACCGAGGGGGGGAGCCACGGAGAAGAGCTCTCCCTTCAGGAATCCCGGGAGACTGGGGAGGAGGAAGAGGACCTCCAACGAGGCGACAACCACCCAGCCGACGAGGGCCGGCTTCGATCCGCGGCCTGCCCTCCAGGCCCAGAGGCAGCCGAGGGCGAAGGTGGCGACGGCCACGGCCGCCACGCCCACCAGGACGAGGAGGATGAGCAGGATCTCGCCGCTGGTGAAGGAGGGGGTCTCTGCGAGCATCAACCCGACCACCCGTGGCCGGCGGGAGCCACTGCGCTGGGCCGGGGACCCACGGCTCTCCCCAGGCCGAACAGCGCAGCCTGGGTCACCAGCACGCTCACCGGCACCAGCCAGAACGCGTTGAAGCCTTTCGCCAGCATCGTGGGGATGGGGAGCGTCATCGCCGCAACGAAGGGAGTGGCGGCTGCGATCCAGCCCTTGAGGGCAAGGTTGGAGCCCCGCCCCGCTCGGTAGGCCCACACCCAGCCGAGCACTGCCGCCACGCATGAAAGGGCGACGATCGCCAGGAAGACGAGGAAGAGAAAGACGAGGAGGTCGGCTGCCTCGTCGCTCAGCTTGACGGCTTCGGCCAGCGTCACGGGATCCGGGCTCCAGGCATGGTCCGATCCTCGGCCGTCCGATCCCGCCGATCCATGGGGGGTTGCCCGCACCCCGGTCCGGGAGTGCCCACAACGTGGCCCTCCTGGCGACCGGGAGTGGGTGCTCCAGGCGGGGGTCAGGGGGAGCGGTAGGTGACCTCGAGCTCGGCGGCGTCGAGGGAGACGGCCTCGATGCGGCGGCGGGCCACGACCACCGGGGTGGTGGTCTCCAGCACCAGCGGCTCGCTCAGGGCGTGGACCCGGAAGCGGAAGCGGTGCTCCTCGCCGGTCGGCGGGCAGGGGCCGACGTAGCCGGGCTGGCCCGAGGAGGTGAGCCCGGCCACCGCGCCCTGCGGGAGCTGGGCGCCGACCGACCGGGTGGTGGCTCCCAGCCCGGTCACGATCCAGTGGGTGAAGGTCCCCATGGGGCTGTCGGGATCCTCGACGACGACCGCCCAGCCGCCGACGCCCTCGGCCTCGCCGCTCCAGCGGAGGGTGGGGACGGCGTTCTCGCCGGTGCAGGTGAACCGCTCGGCCAGGGGCCGCCCATCGCGCAGGTCGGGGCTGTCGACTCGCAGATCGGTGCTCTCAGCCAGCCCGCAGGCCGACAGGGCCAGCGAGAAGGCGACGAGGCCGATCACGACCAGGTTGTAGCCGAGGTGGGCCCGGGTCGACTCGGCCACCGCCGCCGCCCGCGAGCCGCTGCGCCGGAAGGCCTGCAGGTAGACCCAGGTGAACCACCAGCCGGCGACGGTGATGGCCAGGGCGGCGGCCACCGGCACGCCCACCACGAGGTGGAGCAGCCCGAACTGCAGGCCCCGCAGGGCCCGCCGGCCGGTCGACCATCGTTCGGCGCCCAGGCGGAAGCGCCGCTCCTCGGCCTCGACCAGCAGGGGGAGGGCGGGCAGCAGGAGCACCACGAAGACGACGGGGACGACCACCTCCCACACGGTCCCGGTGGTTCGCTCGGTCGTGCCGAAGACGATGTTGCCGTCGCCGCCGAGGAGCGACCACCAGCCGAAGCGCAGCGGTGGCACCAGCCACGCCAGGCCGAACGCACCGAGCACGGCGGTCAGGACGAAGGGGACCGGCCACACGTGGCGCAGGCGCACGCCTCGCAGGAGGTCGGCGCTGTGCGAACGCCGCCGGACGGCCCGCCGGGCTCCCAGCGCCAGGTTCGTGCCGACCCAGCCCAGCACCGCCACGGTGAGGACGCTGAGCACGGCATCCCGCACTAGGTTCGCCTCGCGAGGACCGGGCACCTCGACCCACCACCCGGCACGAGGGAGACCGCGATGGCCTGGGACTTCGAGACCGACCGTGCCTTCGAGCACAAGCTGGCGTGGATGCGCGGCTTCGTCGAGTCCGAGATCCTCCCCCTCGAGGCGCTCGAGCTGGACGACGACACGTTCAGGCGGGCCGTCCGGCCCCTGCAGGAGCAGGTCAAGGAGGCGGGGCTCTGGGCAGCGCACCTCGCGCCCGAGCTGGGCGGGCAGGGCTTCGGCCAGGTGAAGCTGGGCCTGATGCACGAGATCCTCGGACAGTCCACGTTCGCACCCTTCGTGTTCGGCAACAACGCCCCCGACTCCGGGAACGCCGAGCTGCTCGCCCTCGGTTCCCGCAGCGACGAGCAGAAGGACCGGTGGCTGCGGCCGCTGCTGGCCGGCGAGCTGCGCAGCGCCTTTTCCATGACCGAACCGGCCGCGGCGGGCTCCGACCCCACCCTGCTGCGCACCACGGCCGTGCGCGACGGCGACGAGTGGGTGGTCAACGGGCACAAGTGGTTCACCACGAACGGGTCCGTCGCCGACTTCCTCGTGGTGATGTGCGTCACCGATCCCGACGTGCACCCGTACCAGGGCTGCTCGATGATCATCGTCCCGGCGTCGACCCCTGGTGTGCACATCGTCCGCGACGTTCCCACCATGGAGCACCCGACCGAGCACTTCGGGATCTACGGCGGCCACTCGGAGATCGTCTACGAGGACGTGCGGGTGCCCTACGAGAACCTGGTGGGCCAGGAGGGCGAGGGGTTCCTCCTGGCGCAGAAGCGCCTCGGCCCCGGGCGGATCCACCACGCCATGCGCTGGCTCGGCCAGTCGCGGCGGGCCTTCGACATGCTGTGCGAGCGGGCCGTCTCCCGCTTCGCCCACGGCTCGGTCCTCGCCGACAAGCAGCTGGTGCAGGAGTGGGTGGCCGACTCGATGTCCGAGATGACCCAGGCCCGCCTGCTCACCCTGTACGCGGCGTGGAAGATGGACACCGTGGGCGCGTCGGAGAGCCGGGTCGAGATCGCCATGATCAAGTACGCAGGGGCCAAGGTCCTCTACAACGTCATCGACCGGGCCATCCAGGCCCACGGGGCGCTGGGGTTCTCCACCGACCTGCCCCTCGAGCACATGTACCGGATGGCCCGCGCCGCCCGGATCTACGACGGCCCCGACGAGGTGCACAAGGTGACCGTCGCCCGCCAGGTCCTGAAGCGGTACAGGGCGGTCGAGGTGCCCACCGAGCACGTGCCCACCCGGCGGGCGGCAGCCCGGGAGAAGTTCGCGTGGCTCCTCGACCAGGCGGCGGTGAGCACCTGATGGCGGGCTGGACCGAGGAGCCCGGCGCCCTCAGCAGGGAGTTCCGCTTCGCCGACTTCGCCGAGGCCCTCGCCTTCGTCAACCAGGTCGGGGCCGTCGCCGAGGCGGCCGGCCACCACCCCGACATCGACATCCGCTGGAACGTCGTCACGCTCCGGCTCAGCACCCACAGCGAAGGGAACGTGGTGACCGACCGGGACCGTGACCTGTCCGCCCGCATCGACCGGATCCGCTCGTGACCGACAAGGTCGAACAGCTGCGCCGCCAGGTCGAGCTGGCCCGCCACCGGGGCGTGCTGCCCGGGACGGTGCTCGAGGTCGACTGGACGTCAGCGCCGCCCGAGAGCCTCAGCCAGTCGCCTCTGCAGCTGGCTGCGGCCGGGTTCCAGAAGCCGCTCACGCTGCGCCAGACGGTCGCCGCCCTCGACCGGGCCAGCCGTGACGACCGCGTCACCGGGCTCCTGGCTCGGGTGCAGCCCACCCTCGTCCCCCTCGCCGTGCTGCAGGAGCTGCGCGACGCCGTCCTCGCCTTCCGGGCCGCCGGGAAGGCCACCACGGCCTGGGCCGAGGCGTTCCCGGGCAACGGGTCGTTCTACCTGGCGTCGGCGTTCGAGCGGGTCCTGCTGCAGCCGGCGGGCAGCATCAACCTCGTGGGCGTGGCGGCCACGACCAGCTTCCTCGGCGAGACCCTCCCCTGGATCGGGCTGGAGCCCGACTTCTCCCGCCGTCACGAGTACAAGAACGCTGTCGACATCTTCACCCAGACCGGCTTCACCGAGCCGCACCGGCAGGCCACCGAACGGCTGATGGAGAGCCAGCTCGAGCAGCTGGTGGCCGGTATCGCCGAGGGGCGGGGCATGGCTGCGGAGCGGGTGCGGGCGCTGGTCGACGACGGTCCCCACGAGGCCGATGAGGCGCTGGCCGCGAACCTGGTCGACGCCCTTGCCTTCCGCGACGAGGTGTACCACCAGGCCAAGGGCGACGAGGGCTCGCTCCTCTACCTGGCCCGCTTCGCCAAGCGCTCACGCCCGAAGGGCCTGAAGAAGCTGCCCCGCGTGGCCGTGGTGTCGATCACCGGCGCCGTGGCGCCGGGACGCAACGGCGTGAAGCCTGGTCTGCCACCGGGGCCCGGGACCGGCTCCGACACCGCCACTGCGGCGATTCGCGACGCGGTGGCGGACCCGAAGGTGAAGGCCCTCGTGCTTCGGGTGGACAGCCCGGGTGGGGCCGTCGTGGCCGCCGAGGCGATCTGGCGCGAAGCGCAGCAGGCCCGGGCGGCGGGCACCCCCGTCGTCGTCTCGATGGGGGCGGTGGCGGCGAGCGGCGGCTACTACGTGGCCATGGGGGCCGACCGGATCGTGGCCAGCCCCGGGACCGTCACGGGCTCGATCGGGGTGTTCAGCGGCAAGTTCGTCGCCGCCGGCCTGCGGCAGCGGCTGCACCTGGCCACCGAGGTGCTGCGGGTGAACCCGAACGCCGACATGTACGGCAGCCACGCCCCGTTCACCCCGGCCCAGCGGGCCAAGCTCGATGCCGCGCTCGACCGGGTGTACGAGAGCTTCACGAGCCGGGTGGCCGAGGGGCGGGGCCTGTCGCCGGCGGTGGTCGACGAGGTCGCACGGGGCCGGGTGTGGACCGGCGCCGACGCCGCCGAGCGGGGCTTGGTCGACGTGCTCGGCGGGTTCGCGGTCGCCCTGCAGGAGGCCAAGGTGCTGGCCGGCCTGGCGCCCGACGCCCCGGTGTCGGTCACCACCTTCCCCAAGGCCGGTCCCCTCGACCGGTTCCGGCCCAAGGAGTCGAGTGAGCCGCCGGCCGCTCGCCTGCTGGCCTGGGCGGCCTGGGTGATGCTGTGCGGCCTCGACCACCTCGAGCACCGGGCGGCCGCTGGCGGACCCCAGTCGACCCTCTCCGGCGACTGGCGGATCCCCTAGTCCGACTCCCACCGCCTGCCGCCCGAGGGCGTGCGCCCCCTTGCCGGCCTGCTGAACCGGCTGCTGTCGTCGGGCGGGGTGGCTCTCAGCTCGTCCGGGCGACGACGTCGGCCAGGGTCGTGAGCTCGTGGGGGTCGAGGCCGCGAAAGGCCAGGCGGTATTCCCAGCCGTCCTCGACAGCCCGACCGTCGAGGACCAGCGCCTCGCACACCAGCGCCGAACGGCCCCCGAGGTCGAGGTGGACGGTGGCCTCGAGCGTCCCGAACAGGGGGCCGTCGAGCACGGCCCACATGCCCCCGACGCCGATGTTGAGCGTCTCGCCGATGACGACGCGGAAGCTGTCCTCGGTGTCGACGACCCGCAGGGGGAACCGCACCGCCGCCCTCGGCCACCGCCGCCGATCCTTCCCGCCGATCCGCTCCACCTCGATGACGCCCATCGCCTCTCTCCTCTCGAACTACGGCCCAGATCGGCAGGCGGCCGCCCGAGCTGACGCCTCTGGCGCCGGCATTTCGGGCGAAGTCACCCCGACCGCTCGTACGAGGGTGGCATGCTCCACCACGTGGCCGTCAACCAGCCGACGACGACGGCGTACCTGAGCCGCCTGCAGCGGCTGTCGCTGCTGGACGGCGAAGGCACGGTCATCGGCCGGGTGCAGGACGTGGTCGTCGTCCCGTCGACGCCGGGTGAGCCCCCGCCGGTGATCGGCTTCGTGGTGGGCACGGCCGGGCGCCGCCGCATCTTCGTGAACGGCAACAAGGTGGCCGAGATCGACGCCAGCGGGGTGCGGCTGGTGCAGGGCACCTTGGACTACCGGGCCTTCCGCAAGCGAGAGGGCGAGCTGCTGGCCCGGGCCGACATCGTCGGCCGCCGGATCGGTGGGGAGGTGGTGGGCGACCTGTCGATCATCCCGACGCCGCTGGGCGCCCGGGCGTGGCAGGTCCAGGACGTGGCCCTGGTGACGCCGGGGGTGCTGCGGCGGAGGCGGGTGGGCCGCACGGTCACGTGGAAGGAGCTGCCCGAGCTGTTCGACACGGGCCGCCAGGTCGACCGGCAGGTGGCGGCGCTGCGCGACCTGCACCCCAGCGAGGTGGCCACACGGGTGGTGCGCCTGCCGCTGGCCCAGCGCCGCCAGCTGGCCGAGGCCATGGAGGACCCCGAGCTGGCCGACCTGCTCGAGGAGCTGCCCGAGGACGAGCAGATCCGGTTGATCCAGGACCTCGGCGTCGAGCGGGTGGCCACCGTGCTGGGCGAGATGGAGGCCGACGACGCCGCCGACCTGCTCGCCGAGATGTCGGAAGGCGACCGCGAGGAGGTGCTGGGCGCCATGGAGGACGAGGAGCAGGCCGACGACCTGCGCCGCCTCCTGACCTACGACTCCCGGTCGGCCGGCGGGCTGATGACGCCCGAGCCGCTGATCCTCCGCCCCGACGTCACCGTCGGCGAGGCGCTGGCCCGCCTGCGCGAGTTCGACCTGCCCCAGGTGCTGGCCTGCAACGTCTTCGTCACCGAGCCCCCCACGGAGGCGCCCACCGGCCGCTACCTGGGCATGGTCGGCTTCCAGCGGCTGCTGCGGGTGCCGCCGGGCGACCCCATCGGCCGGGTGCTCGACGACGAGGCGCCCGAGCCGGTGGCACCCGACGCGGCCGAGATCGAGGTGGCCCGCCGCCTCGCCGCCTACGACGGCCTGGCCCTCCCGGTGGTCGACCGGGCCGGGCGGCTGCTGGGGGCGGTGACCGTCGACGACGTGCTCGACCGGGTCCTCCCCGTCGGGTGGCGGCGGCGATGACCGCCGGCTCCGCCCGCAGGAGGCCTCCAGGTGGCGCGCCGCCGAGACCCGGCCCAGCGCCTCGCCACCCCGGCGGCGGCTGACCCGAGGCGCATCTCGCCCTCGTTCTCACCCGACACCTTCGGCCGCTTCGCCGAAGGTGTCGCCCGCTACCTGGGCACCGCCAGGTTCCTGATCATCCAGACGATCGTCATCATCCTGTGGATCGCCTGGAACGAGATCTTCACCCCGTTCGACGAGTACCCCTACATCCTCCTGACCCTCGCCCTGTCGATGCAGGCCTCGTACGCCGCCCCCCTCATCCTCCTGGCCCAGAACCGCCAGGAGGACCGTGACCGCGAGGCCCTCGAGCGTGACCGCGACGAGGCTCGACGCACCCAGCAGGACACCGAGTACCTGGCCCGGGAGCTGGCCTCGATCCGTATCGCCCTCGCCGACGTCGTCACCAGCGACGACCTCGAGCGGACCCTCGAACGGGTCCTCGACTCGTCGGGCTCTCGGAAGAAGACGAAGAAGAAGAAGCGGCTCGAGGACCCGCCGGGATCGGACTCGGCCGGAGCAGGCGCTGACCCTGATGACGGCGACGCTCCCGACGACGCCGCCGACGGCGACCTCGACGACGCCGACCTCGACGACGCCGAGGAGCCGGCCTCGCCCTCGTAGCGCCGGCAGGGCCGTCGTCGTCTCACCGTGCGGCGGCTTCCCGGTGACCCGTGACCGTGCCCGGGTTCCTCGACTGGCCCGGCCCCGCCGCCGGCCCCCGTTCGGCTGCTGGCCACCATCCACCCCTCGGCGGTGCTGCGCTCGCCTGACGCCGAGGCACGCGCCGCGGCCTACGACGGGCTGATGGCCGATGCGGGTGGCGGCGGGCGCGCTGGGTCAGACGTAGCCCCGGAGGGTGGAGGCGTGGGCCACCCGTTCGAGGCCGATGGCAAAGGCGGCCTGGCGCAGCGAGACGCCGCGGCCCTCGGCGAAGTCGGCCGTCTCGCAAAAGGCCCGCTCCATCACGTCGCGGAGCTCGGCGTTGAAGCGGTCCTCCTTCCACTGGAAGACCTGGATGTCCTGAGCCCATTCGAAGTAGGAGCCGGTGACCCCGCCGGCATTGGCCAGGACGTCGGGCAGGATGCGCACCCCGGCGTCCTGCAGCAGCTTGTCGGCCTCCGGGGTGGTGGGGTGGTTGGCCGCCTCGACCACGATGGACGCCTGCACCGACCGGGCGTTGCCCTCGTGCAGCACCCCGCCCAGCGCGGCCGGGATGAGGACGTCGACGTCGAGCTCGAGCAGCTCGGTGTTCGTGGTGGCGTCACCCAGGTGGCCGGCGGCCGCGGCCAGCGGCTCGCGGCGGTCGGCCCGCTCGAGCAGGGCCACCACGTCGAGGCCCCGCTCGTCGTGCAGGCCACCGCTGACGTCCGACACCGCCACCACCCGGGCGCCGCACTCAACCAGCTCCCGTGCCGCCCACGAGCCGACGTTGCCGAAGCCCTGCACGGCGACCGTGAGCGTCGCCAGGTCCAGCTTCCAGCGCCGACAGGCGGCGGCCAGGCAGTAGACGACGCCCCGGCCGGTGGCCGCCTCCCGCCCCGGGGCACCGCCGAGCTCGAGCGGCTTGCCCGTCACGATGGCCGGCGAGTGGCCGTAGCGGCCCGAGTAGGCGTCCATCATCCAGGCCATCGTCTGGGCGTTGGTGCCCACGTCGGGCGCCGGGATGTCGCGCTGCACGCCGATGACGTGGCCGATGGCGTTGGTGAACCGGCGGGTCAGGCGCTCGAGCTCGCGGCCGCTCATGGCGTGCGGATCGCACTGCACCCCGCCCTTCGCCCCCCCGTAGGGCAGGCCCATCAGGGCCGTCTTCCACGTCATCAGCGAGGCCAGCGCCCGCACCTCGTCGATGTCGGCCTCCGGGTGGTAGCGGATGCCGCCCTTGTACGGGCCTCGAGCGCCGTTGTGCTGCACCCGGTAGCCCCGGTACACGCCGAGGCGGCCGTCGTCCAGCCGAACCGGCACCTGCACGGTCACCTCCCGGTACGAGGTGGTGAGCACGGTGAGGAGGTCGTCGGAGATATCGAGGAGGCCGGCCGCCTCCCGCACGTAGGCGTTGACCTCCTCGATCGGGCTCATGCCGCGGACCGTAGCCGCCGTCGCCGGCGTGAACGGCTTGTAGCGTGCCCCGCCCTATGGGACCCGGCGATCGGCTGACGCTCACCACCACGGGCGTGGCCGCCGGAGGCGACGCCCTGGCCCGCCACGACGACGGCCGTGTCGTCTTCGTGGCGGCGGCGCTGGCCGGCGAGCGGGTCGTGGCCGAGGTCAGCGAGGTGAAGCGGGACTTCCTGCGGACCACCGCGGTCGAGGTGCTCGAGGCGTCGCCTCACCGCACGGCACCGCCGTGCCCCCACTTCCTCGAGGGGTGCGGCGGCTGCGACCTGCAGCACGCCGACGTGGCCGGTCAGCGAGCGATGAAGCGGGCGATCGTGGTGGACGCCCTGCGCCGCCTGGGCCGGGTGGACGACCCCCCGGTGCTCGAAGCCGTGCACGGCGTCCCGGCCGACGGCTACCGGACCACCGTCCGGGCGGGCGTCGACCGCGACGGCCTCCCCCGCTTCCGCCGCCGGCGCAGCCACGACCACGTGGCCGTCCCCCTGTGCGTCATCGCGGCCCCGCCCGTGCAGCAGGTGCTGTCCGAGGGTCGGTTCCCCGGCGCCCGGGAGGTGCTCATCCGGGCGTCGCTGGCCACCGGTCACGTCGTGTGCGTCCCCGCCCCGCGGGTGGGGCGCGGCGTCGAGGTGCCGGCCGGTGTGAAGGTGATCCCCTCCCACGCCCTGGGCCACCGCAACGGCGCCGTCACCGAGGTGGTCCACGGCCGCCGGTTCCGGGTCTCGGCCCGCTCGTTCTTCCAGTCGGGCCCGGCCGCGGCCGAGCTGCTGGTCGACGCCGTCGACAACGCCCTCGGCAAGGACCTGGACGGCGGGGGGCTCCTGGTCGACGCCTACGCCGGCGTCGGGGTGGTCGGCGCCGTGCTGGCCGACCGCCACCCGGGCGTGCGCCTCGAGTGCGTCGAGTCCGGCCACGCCGCCGTCGAGGACGCCCTGCACAACCTGAAGGGGTTCGACGCCGAGGTGCTCGAGGGCGACGTCTCGGTCTGGTCGACCGACGTGCCGCCGGCCGTGATCGTGGCCGACCCGGCCCGGGCAGGCCTGGGGCCCGAGGCCGTCGACGCCCTGGCCGGGGCCGCTGCTCCGACGATCGTCCTGGTCAGCTGCGACCCGGCGTCGCTCGGACGCGACAGCCGACTGCTCGCCGACCGGGGCTACACCCTGGAGCGGGTGCGGGTCCTCGACCTGTTCCCCCACACCAGCCACGTCGAGGCCGTGGCCCGCTTCACCCGCAGAGCCCCCGGGTGAGCCGTCAGGCCCACCCGACCGGTGCGTCGGCCGCCTCGGGCCGCAGCCAGGCCAGCAGCCGACCGCCCTCGGCGGCCACCGCCGCCCTGTCGCTCCTCGACAGGCGCACGAGCGGCCGCAGGGTGAGCGAGGCCGGCGCCGCCCACGGGGGAACGGCCCAGGTGCCGGCCACGACCCCGTCGACCAGGAACGTCGGGGCCACGTCGCCGTTCTTGGCGATCACCAGCTTGCGGTGGTCGTCCGACAGCACCCGCTCGCGGCGGGCGTGGGCCAGGAGGAGGCTGTCCCAGACGGGCAGGAAGCGCACGGGCGGGAGGACGTCGGCGTCAGGCCGGGGGGCGTCGGCGAGGTCGAGCATGGTCCTGCCGTCCTCGGCGACGAAGCGCACCAGGTCGAGGGCGGCCAGCCCCTCCGAAAAGGCGCGAGCCGGCCGGCCCGACCAGGCCGCCAGGTCGGCCGTGGTGGCCGGGCCGTAGGCGGCCAGGTAGTCCGAGGCCACCCGGCGGGCCGCCTCGACGGAATCCGGCGCCGCCGTCCGCAGGACCTCGTAGCGGCTCTTGGCCGGGGCCGAGAACAGGGCGTCGTCGGGGGCGTTGACGAGGTCGGTGGTGACGGAGAGGGCGGCGACGGCGCTCGGGCGGTCGGTCAGCCACGCCGGGTGGGGCTGGGCGACCTGTTCGGCGACGAGCCGGAACACCTCGGTGCGAGACCTCGTCCGCTCCTCGACCCGGGCGGCCACCCGGACCCGCACGGCCTCGAGGTCGAGACCGAGGCCGGCCAGGAGCCGCAGGGTGCCGTCGTAGTAGGCGCTGCCGGTCGCCGCCCGGAACGAGGCCAGCCGGGAGGCGGCGACGAGGTGGAGCGTGCCGCGCATCACCGTGGTCTTCACCACCGCTCGAGCCCAGAGCGCCTCCTCGAGGTCGGCCACCTGGAACCCGACGAGGCGCGACCACAGGCCGATGTAGGGCGCCCTCGGGGCCTGCGCCTGCATGCCGGCGAGTGCCTCCACCGCGGCGGCCGGCGGCAGCGAGGCCCGCTCCAGCAGGAGCTGGCGGGCCAGCGTCCAGCGGTTCAGCTCTCTCGTCGTGACGGGCTCCACCGGGTGCTCCTAGCGGGTCGGCGGAGGGGCGAGGGTCGTGGTGGCCACGGGGCCGGGGAGGATGAACGTGGCGGGATCGGCGTCGTCGGCGTACTCGACGGCGGTGAGCCGTTGGCCGGGCTGATCGATGGCCAGGGCCGCTCCTGACGGCGCCACGCACAGGGTCCCGCGCTCACCGAGCGCGGGATCCCCGGCCGCCGAGGGCTTCCGCTCGGTGACGAGGCAGCGGGCCTCGACGCCGGCCAGCCGGCGCGGCTCGACCCGCAGGTCGTAGGTGACGCGTGCGGCCGACAGCGACCCGATCGTCCGCTCGAGGTCGGTGGCCGCGAAAGCCGCCACCTCGGGCGGCGGCTCGCGCGACGGCAGGCAGGTCCATGCCCCCTCGCGTTGCTCGCAGGCGAAGGACCCCTGCTCGTTGACGAGGGTCGCCCGGGTCACGCCGCCGGGCCGGGCCAGGACGAGGCGGCGGCGGGGCGGCGCCTGCGCCAGGGTGGCTCTGCCGCCGTCACCGGTGTCGTAGGTCACGGTGAAGGTCCGGCCGACGGCCCCGGCGGCGTCGGCGATGAGGGCGGCGACGTCGTCGGGCAGGCCAGCCTCCTCGGCCGTGGCCCGGGCCTGCTCTGCCCGTCGCCGGCCGACGTCCCGCGCCCTTTCACCCAGACCGTCGTCGCCGTCGCCGCAGCCGGAGGCCGAGGCGACGAGGGCAACGCTGGCCAGGACGACCCGGGACGCCTGCATGCGCCGGCGAGCATGGCACGGCCTACCCTTCCGGCTCGTGGCCATGCAGGACCCCGGTCGCCAGCGGTCGGCGCCCCTGGCCGGGCGACCCTGGGGCCCGGCGTTGGCCTTCGGTCTCGGCACCGGGCTGCTCGTGGGCTTCGCCCTGGTCGGCCTCATCGCCGGCCCGCTTCCTCTGGGCCAAGGCGACCGAGCCGGGGATCGGCCTGCAGCGCCCCTTCGTCCGCAGCGGGCTGCGGGCCGCCCCGCTCGCCGGTCTGCTGGCCTTCGCCCTGACCGCCGTCCTGGCGGCACGATGGCGTCTTCGTCACCCGCCGGGCTGAGCGAGAATCTGGCCTCATGCGCCGATGCCTCCTCGCCGTCCACGCCCACCCCGACGACGAGTCGTCGAAGGGCGCCGGCACCGTGGCCCGCTACGCGGCCGAGGGCGTGCACTGCGTGCTGGTCTGCTGCACCGGCGGCGAGGAGGGGTCGATTCTGAACCCGGCGATGGAGCGGCCGGAGGTGGCCGAGCGGCTGCCCGAGGTGCGGCTCGACGAGCTGGCAGAGGCGGCCCGCATCATCGGCTACCACGAGGTCGTGATGCTGGGCTACCGCGACTCGGGGATGCCCGACACCGAGGCCAACGCCCGCCCCGACAACTTCGCCAACGCGCCGCTCGACGAGGCCGTGGGCCGTCTGGTGGGCATCCTGCGCCGCACCTCGCCGCAGGTGGTGCTCACCTATGGCGACGACCAGAAGGGCTACCCCCACCCGGACCACCTACGGGTCCACGAGGTCACCATGCCGGCCGTCGAAGCCGCGGCCGATCCGGCCCGCTACGCCGAGGCGGGCCCGCCGTGGCAGGTGGCCAAGGTGTACTGGTCGGTCTGGGCGCGAGCCCGGATGGTCGGCCTGCACGAGAAGTTCCTCGAGCTGGGCCTCGAGTCGCCCTACACGCCCGAGTGGCTCGACCGGGCCGGCCAGGACGAGAGGATCACCACGTCGGTGGCCCTCCACGGCTTCGAGGACGTGCGGCGTGACGCCCTCCTGGCCCACGCCACCCAGGTCGACCCGACCAGCCCGTTCTGGTTCGGCCTGCCGTGGGACGTGGCCCGCACCGTCCACCCCTTCGACGACTGGGTCCTGGCCCGCTCGAGCGTTCCCACCGAGCTGCCGGAAGCTGACCTGTTCGCCGGTCTCTAGGATCGCTTCGAGCACGAGCAGACGAACCCAGGGGGAGCGCCGATGGCGAAGTTCTTGTCGCAGGAGTACATGGACCTGCAGAAGAAGCTGTCCGAGGACCAGCCCGAGCGCCCGGGGACCTCGGCGCGGATGCAGTACGTCGTGACCGGCGGGCCGGACGGCGACGTCAAGTACCACTGGGTGCTCGAGGACGGGAAGCTCCTCGAGGCTGCCCTCGGCGACGCCCCCGACCCCGAGGTGACGCTCACCCAGTCCTACGAGGACGCCGTGAAGATCGCCAAGGGCGAGCTCGACGCCAACGCCGCGTTCATGCAGGGCCGCATCAAGGTCACCGGCAACATGCAGAAGCTCATGCAGCTGATGCCGCTCACCAACGCCCCCGAGTACAAAGAGCTCCAGAAGGACCTGCGGTCACAAACCAAGTTCTGAGGCCCATCATTGGTCTAGACGCCGACGGGTGCGATGGCCTCGGCCGTCGTCAGGAAGCCGGGCTTGGTCGACTCGATCGGGACGCCCCTGATCGACGACAGCAGGGCGGCGTGGCGGTACTCGGTGCTGCCGATCGTCATGGTGGTGTAGGCCAGCTTCTCCCCCTGGAGCACGCCGACGGTCGAGAAGTAGGTGGAGGCGGCCTTCAGCTCGAGGTCCTGGGCGAAGGCGAGCACGTCGGCCTCAGTGGCCAGCGCGTCGATCTGAGGCTTCAGCGTGGCCAGGAGGACGCCGTTGGGCTCGGTGAACGCCTTCTCGCCGTTGGTCGTGAGCAAGGCGTTGAACAGCTTGGCGTGGTCCTTGTGGTGCTCCTGGAAGAGCTTGGCGGCGGCGACCACGGCCGGCGTCGTGAGGCGAGCAGCCCCGGCGTCGTAGGCCGCCACGGCCAGGTTCTCGAGGCTGGCCGCGAAGCGGAAGATCCTGAGGTCGGCCGGGTCCTCCTTCGACTGCTCGGGTGTCGTCGTGGTCGGGCCGCCGGGGGCGGGCCCGGGGGGCGGCGCGGCCGCGTCACCGCCGCCGCAGGCCGCCAGCACGGCGCTGGTCAGCACGGTGACCCCGCCGACCTTCATCCAGCGCGCCCGGTTGGCACCTCCGGTGATGACATCCCACTTGGTGGCGGCCGGGGCGTCGCTCTGGTACAGGCGGTCGATGGCCTCCTCGGTCGCCGCCAGCTCGTCGCGGTGGCCGGCGTCGATCTCGCGCAGGGCTCGTCGGACGGCGTCGTTGCTGGTCTCCATGTGTGCTCCTCGTCCTGGTGTGGCGTCAGGCCAGCGGGTTCTTGGCGGGGTCGATGAAGCCGGCCTCGGTCTGGAACGCCGGCATCCAGACCTTCTCCTTGTCGTTCTTCGGGTCCCCCGTGAACAGGATCTGGCCGAGGACGGCGGCGTGGCCGGCTTCGATGGGCAGGATCGACGCGGCCAGCTGCTGGTACCTCACGGTCTCCAGTGCACCCAGGGTGAACTGGTAGGTGGCAGCGGCCGCGTTCTCGACCTCGAAGGCCAGCTTGACGATGTCCATCTCGGCGTCGGACTGGGTCAGCCGGGTGGTCAGGGCGGTCAGGACGGTCTTGTTCGGGCTGTCCGGGAGGATCTTGTCGGCGGAGGCGGCGGCGAACGCGTCACCGTGGGCCTTGTGCTGCGCGGCGAACAACGTGGCGGCGGCGGCGACCGCCGGGGTGGTGAGCTTCCCGGTGCCGGAGGCGGCGGTGTAGGTGGCCACGGCGGCGTACTCGAGCGAGGCGGCGAAGGCGGCGATGTCGGCATCCGTCAGCACCTGGGCTCCGGCGACGCCGGTGAGGAGCCCGCCGAGCGGCAGGACCTGGCTCCCGAAGGTCAGGGCGGTGGTGGCCAGCGCCGACCGGATGAGCAGGTCGCGGCGGCTGGTCCCTCCCAGCGCCCTGCGGGTCTCGGCGTGCAGGTCGCGGAGGTCGCGGTCGAACGTCCGCATCGACTCGTGGTGCTGCTCCTCGCTCTCGGCGACCGCATCGTTGAAGCGCTCGACGTCGAAGTCGAGGGTCATTGAGGTTCTCCTGTTCGGGACGTGGTCAAGCGGTGACCATGACGGTGCCGGTCATGTAGTTGTGGATCGAGCACCGGTACTTCACCATGCCCGGCTTGGTGAAGGTGAACGAGTAGGTGCCGCCACTCTTCAGGTCGGGGCTCTTGGTGAGCTCGGCGTCACCGACGGGCTCGACGTTGTGGTCGGCGTCGTCCTTGAACGTCCAGGTGACCTTGGTCCCCGCCTTCACCGTGAGGTTCTCGGGCTTGTACGCGAACCCCTGCACCTCGACCTGGTCACCGGCGGCGCCAGCGGTGGGGGCCGCCGTGCCGCCGTCGCCGCCATCGCTTCCACACGCCGTCAGGGTTACGGCGAGGAGCCCGGCGGCGAAGGCGGAGGTGTGGGAGCGAAGTTGGGCCATGCTGCATTCTACGGAGCGGCGCAGGCTCCAGATGACCGGGTCGCCGCGTAGCGTCGTCGTCCTGAACGTCCCCGGCCGTCATCCGAGGCCTCCCTCAGAACCGAACACCGCGCAGATGTCGAGCACGATCCTGCGAGAGATGGGCGACGCTGCCCTCGTGGTGGCCATCGGCCGGTGGCGCCAGGACGCGCTGGCCGAGGCGTTCCGCCGTCACGCCGGCGCGGTCCACGCCTTGGCCCGGCGGGTGCTGTGCGACGACGCCGCAGCTGAAGAGGTCGTGCAGGAGATCTTCCTCCGGCTCTGGAACTCCCCGGACCGCTTCGACCCCGACCGGGGGACCCTCCGCTCGTTCCTGCTGGCCCAGTCGCACGGCCGAGCCGTGGACATCCTGCGCTCGGACGTGTCCCGCCGCCGGCGGGAGGAGAAGGACGCCCGGGGCACCGCAGAAGCCGGGTACGACATCGAGCATGAGGTTTGGGACCTGGCCGTGGCCGACCATGTGAAGGAGGCCGTGGCCGACCTGCCGGTGGACGAGCGCCGGGCCATCGAGCTCGCCTACTTCGGCGGCCACTCCTACCGGGAGGTGGCCGAGCTCCTCGGTGCACCCGAGGGGACCGTCAAGTCGCGCATCCGCTCCGGCTTGCGGCGCATGCGTGGCTCGCTCAGCGCAGCGGGGATCGGGGCACCGTGAACCTGCACCTGCAGCACGACGAGATCCGCCAGCTTCTCGGCGCCTTCGCCCTCGACGCCGTCGAGCCCGACGAGGCTGCGGCCATCGAGGCCCACCTGGCCACCTGCCCCCGCTGCCGAGACGAGGTGCGCGAGCACCGTGAGGTGGCCGCGCTCCTGGCCTACGCCGGGACCACCGCCCCAGAGGGCATGTGGGACCGGATGGCCGCCAAGCTCGACGCTGCCCCCCCGGCGTCGGCCGCGCCTGCCCTCGGGCTCATGCTCGGCAACGAAGCTGGTGGCCGCGCCGGCGCCCGGCGCCGCCGCGGCTCGCGGGTCGCGGCGGCGGTCGCCGCCGCCGCCGTCGTCGTCGGGCTGGGGGCCGGCGGGCTCCAGGTCCAGAGCGCCCTGCGCAGCCAGGACGACCAGATCGAGAAGGTGGCCCAGGCCCTGAGCGAGGAGGGCGCCAGGGCCCGCCTCGTGCGGGAGGCGGCTGCCGCCGCGCTGGCCGACGGAGCCCGGGCGGTCCACCTGATCACCCCGGAACGGGCCCCGCTGGCGGACGCCGTGGTCCTGGCCGACGGGACGGGCTACCTCATCGACAAGGGGGCGCCGAGCCTGCCGGATGGGCGCACCTACCAGCTGTGGGCGGTGGCGGGAGGCCAGAAGCTCTCCCTCGGCGTCCCGGGCCGAGACCTCGACGTGCTCACCTTCCGGGTTCCCGACGCCACCGACGCCTTGGCCCTGACGGTCGAGCAGGCGCCGGGCGTCGTGATCTCGCAGAACCAGGCCGTCGGGTACGGCCTCGTGCAGCGCTGAGGGTTCCAGGCCGGTACACGCAGCGTTCCCCCGTTCGCAACCGGCACGAAACCAGGCGTCCGTACGCTCCGGGGTGAGGACGGCGGTGGGAGCCTCCCCCGGCACCATCCAGCCGACCGGCCGCACCTCCAACCCCCTCGGGGGTGCGCAGCCGTGGAGAGGGGTGGGACGCCTCGAGCGACGGCGTCTCACCCCCCCGCAGCTCAGGTGCGCATCGCCTCGCGCAGGGCGCGATAGCCGGTGACGACCACGTTCGAGCGGGCCAGGAGGCCGGTCACGGCGGCGTCGGTGGTGATGAGGTCGTGGTCGTCGACCCGCTCGGCCCAGCCGGGGTCCATGGCCCGCAGCTCGGGCGTCTCGAGCGCCGGCCGCACCACGAGCTCGGTGATGCCGGGCCGTGGTTCGATCAGGAAGTGCTCGAGGAGGACGCGGGGGGGACGGCTGGGTCGTGTGCGCAGCACCCGGTCGGGGACCACGACCCGCTCCTCCGCGCACCGCCGGCGCAGGGGGAAGCCGGCGGCCGCGAGCTGGCGGTCCGGGGGCAGCCGCAGCGGGAGGCGCTCGTCGATGGCCACCTCGAGGATGACGTCGAAGAACTCCGGGCGCAGCAGGAGGGCGTCGAGGTGG
Source organism: Acidimicrobiales bacterium (assembly GCA_030448245.1). Lineage (GTDB taxonomy): Bacteria > Actinomycetota > Acidimicrobiia > Acidimicrobiales > JAUJNH01 > JAUJNH01. Next base: position 39,421 of record JAUJNH010000008.1, on the reverse strand, counting down.
ACCGACAGGTGGGTGACGTCGAAGCCCCAGAGGACGGCCCGTTCCAGCTGGGCCCGCACCTCGCGGCGGACCTCGTCGACGTCGGCGTGGTCCCACAGGTCTTCGACCGTGCGGGGAAAGCCGCCGTCGCCGTCGAGCAGGGACGGGGCGTGGGTGATCGGCCCCCAGCGGACGGCATCCAGCTCGGCGTTCACGACGAGGTGCACGCCGACGTCCTCACCTCGGTAGCCGCCGGCTGCCGCCCTGGCCCACGGGCAGGGCACGGCCAGGCCGGAGCTGGAGGCGAGGCCGCGGCGCAGGGCGTCGTAGCAGCCGGCCGTGGCGGCGTGGCTGCTGCCGAGGTCGTCGGCGGTGATGACGAGCACCGAGGTCCCGGGCGGATGGCCCAGCCGCTCGGCCAGCGGGCTGGCCGGCGACGCGGCAGGCTCGGTCACGGGGGCAGGCTAGCGGCGGCCGGGCACGATCCCCAGAGCCCGCGACCGGCCCGCCGGGCATCGGCGGCCGCCCGCCGCAGCTCCTCGGTGTGGGCCACGTTCGGGGGGTAGGTGAGCAGCTGGGCGTAGCCGCCCCGCACCAGGTCGAGGTTGACGAACAGCCCGTCGGGCTGGCGGTAGACGTAGGCGAGAAGGCGTCCGTACCGGTCGCGCTCCTCGACGTCGCGCACCAGCCGCACGGGCGTGCCACCGGGCAGCAGGGCCCGGAGCCGGCCGGCCGCCTCCTTGGCGAAGCACTCGACCGGCGTGTCGCGCTTGACCGACTCCGGGGTGTCGATCCCGAGGAGGCGGACCCGTTCGCGCCGGCCGCCGTCGACGCGCACGGCCAGGGTGTCGCCGTCGACCGCAGCCTCGACCGTGGCGTTCCCGCCGCCGCCCGCAACCGGGCTCCTGCCCGCCTGGCCGCAGCCGAGAAGGAACGCCGCACCCATGCCGAGCGCGAGGAGCATCGAAGTGCATCGTCCAGTCACCGCGCCCCACCATGACACCGCTGCGTGACGGCCCGCACCAGCGGGCCTTGGGGCCAGGGAGGTTCAGGCCGCCTGGCTGTGATCGGGACGGGCCGCGGCCCGGCGGGCGGCGGCCTCGGCCAGCGCGTGGCGAGCGGCGGCCACGCCCTGGCGGCCCCGGGAGCGGGTGGCCTCGTCCAGCCGCCAGGCGGAGGCCCGGCCGCCGGCCACCGCGTGATCGGGCAGGAGGGCCAGCTGCTCGGTTCGCTCGGTGTCCATGTGCATCAGTCTCCTCTCGGGTGTGACAACGAAGCCCCAGCCCGTGGTGTTCCTCCGGCGGGGCAGACTGTCCGGGTGGGCCCCTGCTCGGATTGCGGCTTCGTCCTGGACGACCTCCCGGCGCCGCACGTCGGGGCGGCCGTCCGCGACGTCGCCGCCAGGTTCGAGGCCCTGCTGGGTGCGGGCGCCGGCGAAGAGCTCCGCACCCGGCCGGACCCGGCCACGTGGTCGGCCCTCGAGTACGCCTGTCACGTCCGCGACGTCATGCTGGTCCAGCGGGACCGCGTCGTCCGTGCACTCGTCGAGGACCGGCCCGGCTTCCCCCCCATGTACCGCGAGCAGCGGGTCACCCTGTGCCGGTACGCCGATGAGGCGCCGGGGCTGGTCGCCCAGGAGATGGCCCTCGCCGCCGGGCTCCTGGCCCGGCTCTTCGACGGGCTGTCGGCCGATCAGCTCGCCCGCCGCTGCGTCTACGGCTACCCGGACCGGACCGAGGTCGACGTGGGCTGGGTGGGCCGCCACACCGTCCACGAGGGAGAGCACCACCTCTTCGACGTCCAGCGCATCCTCGACCCGGCCACCTGACCGCGCCAGGTCACGGCCTGAAGACGACCTTGAGGGCGCCGTCCTCCTTCTTCTGGAAGGTGGCGTAGGCCTGCGGCGCCTCGTCGAGCGGCACGTGGTGGGTGGCCAGCTGGTCGACCCCGAGCGGGTCGTCGTCCCCCAGGAGCGGCATCAGGTCGTCGACCCACCGCTTCACGTTGGCCTGGCCCATGCGCACCGTCAGCTGCTTGTCGAACATCTGCAGCAGGGGCAGCGGGTCGACGTTGCCGCCGTAGACGCCGCTGATCGACAGGGTCCCACCCCTCCGCACGATGTCGATGCCTGCCAGCAGCGCGGCCAGGCGGTCGACGCCGGCGTTCTGCATCAACGGCGCGGCGACGGCGTCGGGCAGCAGGCCCACGAAGGTCTGCGCGGCCTGCGCCCCACCCGAGCCGTGGGCCTCCATGCCCACGGCGTCGATCACCGAGTCGGGGCCCCGGCCGCCGGTTCGCTCCCGCAGCTCCGCCCCCAGGTCGTCGACGTCGGACAGGTCCAGGGCCTCGATCCCGTGGGCGGCGGCGGCGGCGAGGCGCTCGGGCACGAGGTCGATCCCGAACACCTGGCTCGCCCCCCGGTGCCGGGCGATCCGGGCCGACATCTGGCCGATCGGTCCCAAGCCGAGGACGGCGACGGCTCCCCCCTCGGGGACCGACGCGTACTCGACGGCCTGCCACGCCGTCGGCAGCACGTCGCTCAGGTACAGGAACCGATCGTCGGGCGGCCCGTCCGGCACCGTGATCGGCCCGTAGTGGGCCTGGGGCACCCGCAGCAGCTCGGCCTGGCCACCGGCGACCTGGCCGTAGAGCTTGGTGTAGCCGAACAGCGACGCCCCGGTGCCCTGCTCGCGCACCTGCGTCGTCTCGCACTGCGACTGCAGGTCGTGGCTGCACATCCAGCACGAGCCGCACGAGATGTTGAACGGGACGACGACCCGGTCGCCGGGCTCGATCTGGGTGACGGACGAGCCGACGGCCTCCACGATGCCCATGGGCTCGTGGCCGAGGATGTCCCCCTCGTCGAGGAACGGCCCGAACAGCTCGTACAGGTGGAGGTCAGAGCCGCACAGGCCGGTCGAGGTGACCCGGACGATGGCGTCGGTGGGCTCTTCGATCGTGGGGTCGGGGACGGTGTCGACGCGCACGTCTCGCTTGCCGTGCCAGGTGAGTGCCTTCATGCCAACGCTCCTTGCTCGAGCCGACGCCGTCCGCCGCGGCAGCCGACGCCGGCGGGGTGACGTGCCGATGTGCGTCTCGTGGCCGGACAGCACGTGGGGGACCGCCCCGTCCAGACCCGATCTGGCCAAGGGCCTACCTGTCCCCGCCGTCAGCCAAACAGGATCCTGCCGCGGGCTGCTGTCGTGCCGGAAGGTTTGCGCGCGGTCAACCGGCGGGCTGGATGGTGACCGTCGCCGCCCGAGCCCAGGCCGGGACCGCAGGCGCCAACGATGTCGCGGCTGCCGTCAGGGGCGGGCCCAGGGCGACGCTGAGCTGCAGGCGCCCGGCATCGTCGGCCGAGGCCAACGCAGGCTGCACCGAGGCCCCTGGCGTCGCCTGGATCGAGTAGGGCGCGCCGGGGCGGTACGCCGGGGGTGTCACCAGGCTCACCGTGCCGCTGCCCTCCAGCCGGAGACCAGCCGCCGACACGTCCCGGAGCTGGAGGAGCTCGACCACCGGGCGGGCGACCGTGACCGCCCACCCCCAGATCCGGAAGGACGGCTCGGCCGAGCGGTAGCGGAACGACGGCGGCGCCGGCTGTGGGTCGTCGAACAGCGCCTGCATCTGCGGCCAGGCCCGCTGGAAGCCGTCGTGCCAGTGGTACCAGTTGTGTCCCCCCTGCGGGTAGGCCTCGTAGGTGTGCGGCACGCCGGCCGCGAACAGAGCGCCGGCGAAGGACTGGTTGGTGGGCCACAGCAGCGCCTCCAGGCCCGCCGACTCGGGGTCCTTCGGGCCCGGGCCACCGGCCATCCCCATCCCGATCCGGAACCACACCTGGGTGTCGGCCAGGTTGTCGGCCAGATCCACCGGGTTGTGGCCTCGCCGGTGGAGGTCGTCGTCGCCCGGGCCGCCCCAGATCCGGTCGTCGAAGATGCCGACCAGGAGGCTGGTGTCGAGGGCGCCCGAGAAGCTGAAGGCGCCGGCGAAGCGGTCGGGGTGGCGGGCTGCGTAGCTCATGGCGCCGAACCCGCCCATCGACAGGCCGGCCACGACCCGTCCGGCCCGGTCGGTGCGGGTGGGGAAGGCGTGGTCGACGTAGGCGAGCAGCTGGTCGAGGTGGTAGGTCTCCCACGCGGGGGCTCCGAGCTCGCCGCCGTTGCGCCAGTCGCTGTACCAGCCGGCGTTGGCACCCTGGCCGCCGTCCGGCATGACGACGATCACGTCCTTGTCGGCCGTGAACGCCTCGAGGGTGACCGGCCAGCCGTCGTGCCTGGTCGTCCAGGCCCGGGCCGAGTCGCCGATCCCGTGGAGCAGCAGGACCACCGGGTGCCGCTTCGGCGACGACCCGCACCCGGCGGGCACCAGGACCCGCACGATCGTCGCTGGGAACGGCGGGTCGAGCAACGGGTTGGCGAAGCTGAGCTCGACCAGCCGGTCGCTCAGCCACGCCGTCGTCGCGGGACGGAGCGGGGGAGGGGGCGCCGAGGCGGTCCCGCGGGCGGCTGGCACGGTGAGGGTGGCGAGCGACGGCCCACGTGGAGGCTGTCGGGGACCTACAGGAGGATCTCGAGCGCCTCGGGGGGACGGCCGAGGCGGGCCCGCCCGTCGTCGGCGACCAGGATGGGGCGTTCGATCAGGATGGGGTTGGCGACCATCGCCTCGATCCAGCGGCGGCGGTCGTCGTGCGGCCAGGTCTTCATGCCCAGCTCGGCAGCCACGGGCTCCTCGAGCCGGGCCACCTTCCACGGTTCGAGGTCGAGGGCGGTGAGCACCCGGTCGAGCTCGTCGAAGGTGGGCGGCTGGTCGACGTAGCGACGCTCGACGTAGGCGACGCCCTTCTCGTCCAGGATCGCCTTGGCCGCTCGGCTCTTCGAGCAGCTGGGGTTGTGCCAGAGCTCCACGGTGCTGATGCTACGGCCGGTCCTGGGTGATGGCCACGTCCACCACGATGGAGCGGTGATCGCTGCCCCCGGCCGGCCCGGTGCCGTACGCGGTGGCCACCAGGCCTCGACCCGTCAGCACGTGGTCGATGCGCAGGAGCGGTCGCAGGAGCCTGGCCCCGGCAGGCCACGTGGGCGCCCACACGGCCCCCCGCGCCGCGGCGGCATCGGAGAGGCCGGTGGCCAGCAGGCGACGAAAGGGTCGGTGGCCCCACGTGGCGTTGAAGTCGCCCGCCAACATGATCGGTGGCCCGGGCCGCGCCGCTTCCTCGCCGAGGAGGCTGAGCTGGCGCCTCCACCGGCTGGCCTCCGCCAGAGGCGACAGGACGTGCACGTTGACCAGCCGGACGGGCCCCGCCTCGGTCAGCACCGTCGCCCGGGTCATCGGGAGCCCGTCGAGCCGGATCTCCTCGGCGCCCAGGTGCCGCATCGGGGGCCAGCGTCTCACGTCGCCGCCGAGCTCTGAGGGTCGCTCTGCTAGTCGAAGATCGACCCCATGAGCCCCAGCGGTGGTGCGCCCAGGCCGAGGAGCGCCTCGTGGAAGCGGCGGTGCGAGTACCGACGCCCCCACCGGGCCTGCGCTTCGTCCCGCAGGCGGCGGATCTCCAGCTTGCCCCACGTGTAGCGGCCGTAGGTCGGGTCGTAGGTGGCCCGACCGGCCTCGGCCCGGGCCGCCGGTCCGCGGTAGAAGGCGTCGTCCTCGAACCGGGCCACCGCCTCGGCGAAGGTCATGGCGCCGCTGTGGAGGCCGATGGCGCAGGCCAGCCTGGTCACGCGCACGAGCGCCTCGATGAAGACGCCGATGGCGAAGCGGGGGTCCTCGGCCCGGAAGCCCTCCTCGACGAACAGCTCCTCGGTGTGGTGGGCCCACCCCTCCACGAACGACGGCGAGAGGACGGTGCGGCGCACGTCGCTCGTGAGGCGGCGCAGCATCCGGCCGTGGGCATAGTGCCCGGGGGTCACCTCGTGCACCGTGATGGCCGGCAACGTGGTTCGGCTGAAGACCGAGAGCCACACCTCCTGGTCCTCGGCCGGCCACGACTCGTCGGGCGGTGTCACGTAGTACCAGCTCGGGGCGTCCGCCTCGTACGGCGCGGCCCACGACATCATGGCCATCGCCCAGCGACGCGACGGCGGCGCCGGTCCCACCAGGCACTCACCGCCGACGTCGGCCAGCAGGTCCCGGTCGATGGTGAAGGCGGTCACCTCGGCGATCTGCCCGCGGGCCTCGTCGTAGATCCCGTCGGCGTTCGGGTGGTCGGCCAGGAGGGAAGCGACGAGCTGGGGGACCGGGGTGCCCGGCGACAGCTGCTCGGCGCTGTCGGCCAGGCGAGCCTTCAAGCGGGCCCGCTCCCGATCGACCGTCTCGGCCAGCAGGCCGAGGTCGAGCTGCATCGCCTCAGGAGCCTGCATGAGCGCGCGCAGCCGCTCGCCGCCCAGCGAGCCGTCGGGATCCCCTGTGCTCGCGAACCCCTCGACGTGCCGAACCAGGCGGTCGTGGGCTTCCAGGGCGGCCTCGTCCTCGACCCCGGCGGCCAGGCCGCGCAGAGGCGTGATCAGGGACTCGGCGACGGGGCGGGGCACCCGGTCGAGCGACTCGACGGCAGCGTCGACCGCATCCGGCCACGCCGCCAGGTGCTTCTGCCGGGCCCGGGCCCGCTCCTCGGCCGGTGCGTAGTCGCGGTCGTAGGCCGCGAGATCGAGGTTGGCGAGGTGCACCAGGGGGTTGCGGCGGTGGTCCTCGACGAGGTCGTAGGTGGCCCGCAGGCCGGCCTCGGCCGCCTCGACCTGGTCACCATCGTGGCCCGCCGGCGTCGGACCTGAGCCGAGGGCGGCCAACCCGGATCGCACGCCCCCCGGCGACAGGTCCTGGACGACGCCGTCGTACCGCTCGTGGAGGCCCACGTCTTCGCGAGCCTCGGCCACCTGCATGTCACAGATGGCGTGCAGCCGGTGGTCCACGGCGGCACGGTACCCGGGCGCCCGCGGCCGCTCGGTACCCTCCGGCCGTGACCGAGGCCGCTCCCGTCATCGTCACGCCGCGCCTCATCCTCCGGCCGTGGCGACCCGATGACCTGGCGGGGCTGGTCGACATGGACACCGACCCGAGGTCATGCGGTACATCGGGTCGGGCACGGCCCGCACGGCCGAGGAGGTGGAAGCGTCGCTGCCGCGGCTGCTCGAACCGCCGTTGCGGCCGGGCCTCGGGCTCCTGGCCATCGAGGAGCGCGGCACCGGCGACTTCCTCGGGTGGACCGGGCTGTCCGTTCCCCGCTTCCTCCCCTCGGTCATGCCGGCGGTCGAAGCCGGCTGGCGCCTCCGCCGGCGCGCCTGGGGTCGGGGGATTGCCACTGAGGCCAGCAGAGCGGCGCTGCGTCGCTGCTGGCCCACGTCGATCTCACCGATGAGGGCGGCTTCCTCGTGAGCATCTGCCATCCGGACAACCTGGCCTCGCAGCGGGTCATGGTGAAGCTGGGCTTCACCCGGTCGCACGACGACGTCGTGCCGGACGGCAACCAGCCGGTCGTCGTGCACCGGGCTCGGATCGGGCAGCTCATCCTGCACTGAGGCCTGTCGCATGAACGCCGGCAACCACTCCTGGCGCGAGTGCGGAATCGATTTTCACGGAGCGTCGACCGGGCTCTTAATGAGGTCACGAAATCGTTTTTTGGGGATTGTCGAGCGGGTCGATCCATGAGACGGTTCTCCTCCTCAGGCAGTCGAGTCCTGGAGGCAGCTGATGCGGAGAAGGCTCGTCCCGTTCGTTGTCGCAACCCTGCTGGGGCTGCTCGTGGGGGTCCCGGCGTCGGCCAACCCGGGCCAGCACGGCAGCGACGAGGGCCACCTCCCAGCGACGACGGATCAGCAGAAGGGCAGGCTGAAGTTCCTGGGCAAGGAAGAGGTGACCACGACCGAGGGCCTGGTGGCCGACGTCGCCGCCTACGGGGACTACGCCTACCTGGCCAACTGGGGCGAGCCCGACTGCGCCGGCCCGGAGACGGGCGGCCAGAACACCCCCGACGCCGGAGCCTGGGTGATCGACATCTCGGATCCCACCAACCCCGAGGAGGTCAACTTCATCCCCATGCCCCAGGACACCCGGCCGGGTGAGGGCATGCAGGTGGCCCACATCGAGACCAAGAAGCCGAGGCCTGCGGCAAGAACTACAAGGGCGGCTTCATGCTCTACGACGTCACCAACCCCCTGAAGCCGGTGAAGCTGAAGGAGGGCTTCGGTGACCGCACCGGGTCCGACGCCCACCAGACCCACAGCGCCTTCGTCTGGCAGCCGGTGGCAGGCGGCCCCGCCTACCTGGTCACCCAGGACGAGGAGGACCTGGCCGACGTCGACATCTACGACATCACCAACCCCCGCCGGCCCCGCATGATCACCGAGCTCGACCTCAACGAGTTCGGGGTCGCCCAGCCCGAGCTGAACCTGGCCGACTCGAACCTGCACGACATGACGGTCAAGTGCATGACCACCGGCACCTACGCCGGCAGGTGCATCATGATCGCCTCCTACTGGGACGGTGGCTACGTCCTGCTCGACGTCACCGACCCGGCGAATCCGGATCACCTGCACGACACCGACTACCCCGTCGCCGACCCCGAGCTCCTCGAGCAGACGGGCATCACCCTCACCCCCGAGGGCAACGCCCACCAGGCCGAGTTCACCGCCGACAACCGGTTCTTCATCGGTACCGACGAGGACTTCTCGCCGTACCGCGCCCGGGTCACCACCGAGGACGGCGTGTACGACGCCGGCGAGTTCGGGTGGACCATCCCGATCGGCGAGCTGTACGGCGAGCTGAACGGTCCCACCGTGTTCGGCGGGTACGGCTGCCCGGCCGACCGTGGATCAATCCCCAATGCGGACTCCCTCTCGTTGAACCCAGGTGAGGAGGCGATCCTGGTCCTGCAGCGGGGACCGGCCGGTGACCCGGGCCAGACCCAGGAGGCCTGCTTCTTCTCCGAGAAGGTGGAGACGGCGCAGCTGCTCGGCTACGACGCGGTCATCGTCGCCAACCACCACGGCGGCTCCCTCGCCGGCGTCGGGCCGGACGCCTACTTCTGCGGCGGTCAGGGCCACGAGTTCGACATCCAGATCTCGGGGCTGTGCATCGGCCATCGGGCGTACCACGAGCTGTTCGATCTGGCCCCCGACTACACCTACCCGGAGGATGATCTTCCCGCCGTCGGCACGGTCGGTGACAGCATCAGCGTGACGAGCCAGTTCGACGGGTGGGGCTACGTCCACCTCTACGACGCGTCCACGGGCGCCGAGCTCGACACCTACGCCATCCCCGAGGCCATGAACGAGGGCTTCGCCTCGGGCTACGGCGACCTGTCCGTGCACGAGGTGGCCACCGACCCCAACAACCCCGAGCTGCTGTACCTCTCCTACTACTCGGGCGGCGTGCGCATGCTGGAGATCGTGTGCGACCCGGCGGCCGACCCGGCCGACACCTCCAGCTGTGAGCTGGTCGAGGTGGGTGCCTTCATCGACCAGGGCGGCAGCAACTTCTGGGGCGTCGAGGTCATCGACAACCCGAACGACAGCCCGGACGTCGAGGGCGACGAGTCGCTGATCCTGGCCAGCGACCGAGACTACGGGCTGTACATCTTCACCGACCCCTGATCGGGCGACCAGCAGCCGGCAGCGACGCCGGCCCGGCAACGGGGCACGCCGCGGCCTGGGCCGGCCGCTGGCCACACCCGCCCGGAGCCGACGCCTTCTGATCAGGGCGCAGCCTTCGTACACTCCTGGCGACATGCGGTGGAGGCTGCGCTGACCGAGGATGAGGCCTACGACGTGCTCGGGCTCGCTCGAGGAGCGGAGCCCGAAAGGGTCGACGCCGTCCACCGGCGCCTCGCCTCCCGCGCCCACCCCGACCGGTGGGCCACGGCCCCACTCGACGAGCAGGAGGCCGTGCGGAGGCGCTTCGAGGAGGTGAACGAGGCGTACCGGGTGCTGCGGGCGGGCCGCAAGGCCGGTCTGGGCTCGTCCTCGGGCGCCGCGGTGGCGACCCCTCGGCGCCGGCCGGCTCCCCAGGCCCCTGCCGGCGACCCGCCGCCGGTGACCGTCGTCGTGGCCCCCCCGACGGCCTCCACCGGCGGGGCGGCAACGGTCAGCGACGTCGTCGCCGACGTCGAGGATGACCCGGTCCACAAGGTCCCGACGCCGCTGCTCCTGGCGGCGGCGGCGGTGGCGCTGGTGGTGGTCGTGCTCGCCGGCATCGGGCTCTCGTCGCCGTCGACCGACGGGAGCCGGCAACGGTCCATCCTCGGCCCGCTCGCCCACCAGCTGCTCGAAGCCGAGCGGGTCGGCGACCACGGCACGATGTGGGACCTGGCCGAGAGCAGCTTCCGCGCCTCGTTCCCCCGGGAGGGGTTCGTGTCCAGGCTGGACGCCTGCCCCCGCCGCCGGCCGCCGCGCCAGGTGACCCAGATGGAGCGCTCGGGCCGCGACGTGTGGGAGGTGGGCTGGGTCGACCCGGCCGGCTCGCCCGGCCTCACCTACTTCCGCCAGGAGGGCACCTACCGCTTCGGCGCCATCCTCGACGACGGGGAGCTGCTGGCCCTGCTGGCCGCCCCGGTCGAGGCGGCGCCCAAGCAGCGGTGGTGCCAGCGGCGGTGAGCGGCGGCGGCGACGCCGGCCGAGCTGGGCTGGCCACGCCGGCCGACCGGGCTGCCCTCCTGGCCCTGCGCCACCGCGTGTTCGTCGAGGAGCAGGGCGTGCCGGTCGAGCTCGAGCAGGACGAGCTGGACGTGGGCGCCGTCCACGCGGTGGCTCGCGACGGCGAGGGGCGGGTGGTGGGGACGGGCCGGCTGCTGCTCGACCCCGGCGGGGGCGCCCGCATCGGCCGGATGGCCGTGGCCGGCGACGCCCGGGGAACGGGGATCGGGGCGGCCGTCCTGGCGGTGCTCGAGGCGGCGGCGGCCGATGCCGGGCGCCGGCGGGTCACGCTGCACGCCCAGGTCCAGGCGATCGGCTTCTACCGCCGGGCCGGCTACGACCAAGAGGAGGGCGAACCCTTCGACGACGCCGGGATCCCCCACGTGGCGATGTCGAAGGTCCTCTCGTAGCCTGCATCCGATGACCGGGACGGCCGAGGCGGAGCAGGTCGACGGCACGGCGGGCGCCGTCCGGGTCCACAAGGTCCCGAGGCAGCGCTGGTGGATCATCGCCGGGATCGTCGTCGCCTTCGCCGTCAGCTTCCAGCAGATCACCCAGCCCGACTACAACACCAACCGCCGGGCCACGCCCGACGAGTGGCTGTGGGTGGTGGTCCCCGCCGTCGCCATGCTCAGCTACGGCGCCTGGCGGGTGTGGCGCAGCCGGATCGAGGTCGGGCCGGCCGGGTTGCGGGTGGTGCGGGCCGTCGACAGCGAGGAGGTGCCCTGGGACCGGCTGGCCCGTCTCGAGCTGCGGCCCACCCCGAACCGGGCCGGGACGCTGATCAGCGCCCGGCTGGTCGACCAGCGGGTGGTGCGGCTGGGCACCGTCCCGGGGCGCCGCCCGAAGCACCGGGCCCGGGCCGAGGCGTTCGTCGCCGCCGTCGAGGCCGATCGGGCCCGGTTCACGAACCGGCGCGAGGCCTAGCCGGTTCCGCTGGTGCGGGGCGGGGTCCAGTCCGGGTCGGGTGGGGTGCGGTACTTGTAGGTGGACCCGCACGAGCTGCACTGGTAGGTGTCGGTGCCGAAGGGCCCGCCCTGCTCGGTCATCTCGACGCTCACCTTGCAGGTGGGGCAGACCGCATCGTCCAACTCGGTTTCGTCAGCCATGGCCTCAACCTACGGCGTCGGCCGGGGGAGGGCGGTCACCGGCGTTCGGCCCACGGGTCGGCCGAGCGGCGGCGCAGCAGCTGGGCGGCCGCCGCCCGAGCGCGGGCGCCCAGCCCTTCGGCCGGGCCTCCGGTCGGGCCTTGGCCGTCGACCGGAGCCCGCGACGCGGCGACCGCGGCCAGGCCGGTGGTGATCGGCACCGACAGCACCAGGCCGATGGCGCCGACCAGGCTGCGCACCACCTCCTCGGCCACCAGGCTGCTGGTGATCACCTCGCCAAAGGCGCGGTCGGCCAGCGAGAAGAAGATGAGGAGCGGGAGGGCGGCGCCGGCGTAGGCGAGGATGAGGGTGTCGACCGTGGCACCGATGTGGTCGCGACCCACCTGCATCCCCTGGCGGTAGAGCTGGATGGGCCGGGCAGCCGGGTCGGCCAGGTGCAGCTGCCACACCGTCGAGGACTGGGTGATGGTGACGTCGTTCAGCACGCCCAGGCCGCCGATGATGATGCCGCCGAGCAGCAGGCCCCGCAGGTCGACCTGGCCGGCCAGGGCGTTGAGGGTGAGCGCCTCCTCACTGCCCTTGCCGCTGAGCCGGGACGCCGAGGTGGCCCAGGTGGCGAGGATCCCGGTGACCAGGAGGCTGAGGAGCGTGCCGACGAGGGCGGTGGACGAGCGGACATTGATGCCGTGGGCCAGGTAGAAGACGACGAACATGGTCAGCGAGGCGCCCACGATGCACACGGCCAGCGGGTCCTTCCCGTCGAGGATCGCCGGCAGCACGAACCGCACCAGCACCAGGAGCGTGGCCACCAGGCCGACCAGGGCGGCCAGCCCCTTCCACCGGGCCAGGGCCACGACCAGCACCGAGAAGGCCACGCCCAGCAGCAGCAGGGGCCGGCTGCGCTGGAAGTCGACGAAGACGTAGGAGCCGGGCGTGGGGCCGCTCGGCTGCACCACCACGCGGTCGCCGGTGCTGATGGTGGGGATGCCGGGGTTGGCGATGACGTTGAAGGCCAGCTGGACGGGGAGGCCGGCGTCGGGCCCGCTGCGCAGGCGGAGGTCGATCAGCTGGCACGTGGCGTCGGCGCCGCCCTGATCGCCGGGACAGGTGCCAAAGGTGGCCCGCTCGACGATGGCCTTGACGGCCGTGGCCGGCGGCCCCACCTCGGGCGGCACCTCTGGGTCGCGCCCCGGCCACAGCAGCACGAGGCCCACCAGGGTGGCCACGGCCAGCGGCGTGATGACGACCAGGAGGAGGCGGCGGACCGCCCGGTCGGCGGCCCGGCTGCGCGGATCGTCGCCGTCCACGTGGTGGGCGTGGTCGGAGGTCACGCCCCATCCTCGCCAGGCGGTGCGGGTGTTCGCGCGGATCCCTGGCCACCCGTGTCCCACCAACACATGCGCATGACCTGATGTGACCTCCCGCACCGGCGCCTGGCCCTCCAGACCCAGCTTCCTGACCGGTAGCGTTCCGGCGGTGGAGCGCACGCTCTTCTCCGAGGAGCACGAGCAGCTCCGCCGGTCGTTCCGGCGCTGGCTGCACGCCGAGGTCGTCCCCCACCTCGACGAGTGGGACCGAGCCGGCATCCTGCCGAGGGAGGTGTTCGCCTCGGCCGGTTCGCACGGCTTCCTGGGCATGGCCGTGCCCGAGGAGCACGGAGGCGGCGGCACCCGCGACTTCCGGTTCAACCTGGTGATCGGCGAGGAGGTGCAGCGGGCCGGCGCCGCCGCCTGCGGGCTCGGGCTCACCCTGCACAACGACATCTGCCTGCCCTACTTCCTCTCGCTCTGCACCGACGAGCAGAAGCGCCGCTGGCTGCCCGGCATCGCCTCGGGCGAGCTCATCACGGCAATCGCCATGACCGAGCCCTCCATGGGATCGGATCTGGCCTCGATGCGGTCGACGGCGTCCAGGTCGGGTGACGGGTACCTCGTCAACGGCTCGAAGACGTTCATCACCAACGGCATCAACGCCGACCTCGTCGTCACCGCCGTCAAGACCGACCCGGCCAAGCGCCACGACGGCATCAGCCTCCTGGTGCTCGAGCGGGGCATGGAGGGCTTCGAGCGGGGCCGGAACCTCGACAAGCTCGGGCTGCACGCCCAGGACACCGCCGAGCTGTTCTTCACCGACGTCCCCGTCCCCCTCGAGAACCGGCTCGGGGCCGAAGGCCAGGGCTTCCGGTACCTCGTCCAGCACCTGCCCCAGGAGCGGCTGTCGATCGCCGCTGCCGGGATCGCGGCCGCCGAGACCGCCCTCGGCTGGACCCTCGCGTACGTGAAGGAGCGGGCCGCCTTTGGCCAGCCCGTCGGGTCGTTCCAGAACAGCCGGTTCGTGCTCGCCGAGTGCGCCACCGAGGTGAGCATCGGCCAGGCCTTCCTCGACCGGTGCGTCGAGGCGCTCGACCAGGGCCGGCTCACGGCCGAGGAGGCCGCCATGGCCAAGTGGTGGTCGACCGAACTGCAGAACAAGGTGGTGGACCGGTGCCTGCAGCTGCACGGCGGCTACGGCTACCTGCGGGAGCACCCCATCGGCCGGGCGTTCGCGGACGCCCGGGTGACCACCATCTACGGGGGCACCACCGAGATCATGAAGGAGATCATCGGTCGCTCACTGGGCCTGTAGCGGCCCGAGCTCGACGGGTCAGATCTCGAGCTCGAAGACGTGGTCGAGGCGGAGCATCCGGAGGTTTCGGATCAGGTCGGCGTCGGCGTTGCGCAGCACCAGCGATCCGGATCGCTCGTCCTGCAGCCGCGTGGCCGCGCCGGCGAGAACCCCGAGCCCCGCAGGTCCAACGAAGTCGGCTCGGCCCACATCCACCATCAGCACCTGCGTACCCACCGCGATGCGGCCGGCGAGCTCTGCGTCCAGTCGAGCGGCGTTGGCCGCATCGATGGCTCCGTCCAGCACCACCGTGCCCATCCAAGGAGCCGTCGGCGACGGCCCGGTCAGCGGCATGGATGGTCCCTACCCGCCATTAGGGCCACAGACGCAGGATTCGTACATACAAGCGAAACATAGCAGGGTGGGTGCCGGCGTGGCCAGGGCCGGGGGTGACAAAGCGGTCGTCCACGGCACCTTTCATCCTGCGGAAACCTCAGGAGCATCGGCTCGACATGCTGGACTGGGCGGATGGCCATGGACCTGACCACGGTGGAGGTGCGGGTGGCGGGCAGCCTCATGGAGAAGGAGGTGACGACCCCGGACACCTATCCGCTCACGCTCAACGCACTGGTTGCCTCGTGCAACCAGTCGACGGGCCGGGCGCCGGTCCTGCAGCTCGAGCACCGGGAGGTCGAAGAGGCCCTCAGAAGCCTCAAGGAGCGCGGGTTCGTGCGCTTCGTCCACCCTTCCCACGGCGGGCGCAGCGAGAAGTACCGCCACGCCGTGGCGGAGGCCCTGGCGCTGGGGGCAGCCGAACGCGCCGTCCTCTGCGTCCTGGCGCTGCGAGGCCCGCAGACGCCGGGCGAGCTGAAGGGCCGCTGTGACCGGCTGCACGCCTTCGCCCACCTCGACGAGGTGCAGCGGGCCCTGGAGGCGCTGGCCGACCAGCCCGAGCCGCTGGCCACCCGCCTGCCTCGACGTCTGGGCCAGAAGGAGCTGCGCTGGGCCCACCTGCTGTGCGGTGACCCCCAGGACGTCGAAGAGGGCGACCGGCCGGCGGCGCCACCCCCGCGGACCGACCGCCTGGCCGACCTCGAGGAGCGGGTGGCCTCGCTCGAAGCCGGCCTGGCCGAGCTTCGGGCCGGCCTGGGGCTCCCCTGACCCGAGCCGGCGGCCGGCTTCCGCTCAGAACAGCTCGAGCTGGTCGCCCCGGGTCATCCGCTCCACCAGGGGCTCCCACCGCGCCGCACCCTTGGGCCCGCTGGCGGCCACCTGGACCAGCTCGACCCGCAGGGCCCGCGCCGCCCCCCTGTCGTCGCGGACGCCGATGCTGCCGTCGCGCTCGATGCGCTCGAGGCGGCCCAGGTGCCACCGGCCCCGGGCGCCGCGGCGGAAGCGGACCGACTCGCCCGGCCGCAGTCCGAAGGCGGCCAGGTCGACCGCGGGAGGCCCAGGATCCACGCTCAGGGCCGCCGACGACGGACGTCAACCACGCCGTCGACCACGGCCGGAGGCTACCGCCGACCTGGCCCGCCGGTGGCGGCACAGGCGGAGCAGAGGCCGGTATCGTGCTGCTCGACATGCGACCGCTCGTCCGTTTCGCCCTGGTCATCAGCGTGGCGTCGGCGATGTTGGCTTCCGCGCTGTACGCCCTCAAGATCCCCTTCAAAGAGGTCACGTCGGACCTCTGGCTGGCCCAGGCCACCAAGCTCGGCGAGCTCACCGAGCTGAGCCAGCCGTCGGTCGTCTACGACCGCAGCGGCGCATTCCTCACCCTGCTGAAGGCCGAGGAGAACCGCAAGCCGGTGACGCTGGACCAGGTGCCGCCGGTGATCGTCCAGGCGATCCTCGACGTCGAGGACGAGAACTTCTACGAGCACGACGGCTTCGACCTCAGAAGCACCGCCCGTGCCGTGCTGACCAACGCCGATGCCGGCAGCATCCGCCAGGGCGGTTCGACCATCACCCAACAGCTGGTGAAGAAGACCCTGCTCAACGACGAGAGGTCGGTCGACCGCAAGGTCAAGGAGGCGGTGCTGGCCACCCGCCTCGAGAAGGAGCTGACCAAGGAGCAGATCCTCGAGCGCTACCTGAACCTCGTCTACTTCGGCAACGGGGCGTACGGCGTCGGAGCGGCGACCGAGACCTACTTCAACATCCCGCTGGCGCAGGTCTCCCCCGGCCAGGCGGCTCTGCTCGCCGGTCTCATCCGCAACCCGCTGGCCAACGACCCGTTCCGCAACCCCGAGCAGGCCAAGACCCGCAGGGCCACCGCCCTGTCGCAGATGGTGGGGAACGGTCACCTGTCCCAGGAGGAGGCCACCCGGCTCAACGAGGAGCCGCTCCCGGCGGCCCCCAACAAGCCCCAGGAGCGGCAGAGCTACTTCCTCGAGGCGTTGAAGCAGCGCCTCCTCGACGATCCCCGGCTGGGTGAGACCCCGCCCGACCGCTACGACACCCTGTTCCGGGGCGGGCTCTCGATCTACACGACGTTCGACCCGAAGGCCCAGCAGCTGGCCGAGGAGGCCACCAACAGCGGCGTGCCCCCGCCCGGGCGCTCGAACCCCATGGGGGCCATCGCCGCCCTGGTCACGGTGGACCCCGCCAACGGCGCCGTGCGGGCGGTGGTCGGCGGCCCCGGCTTCAGCGAGCAGAACAAGTTCGACATCGCCACCCAGGGCTACCGCCAGCCGGGTTCGACGTTCAAGCTGTTCACCCTGCTGGCCGCCCTCGAGGCCGGGTACGGGCCCGACTCGAGCGTCGACGCCAGCGGCCCCTGCATCGCCTCGTACGACAAGCGGCCCATCGACAACGCCGGCGACGGCATCGGCGGCGGGTACATGTCGATGGCTGCGGCCACGTCGGGGTCGGTCAACTGCGCCTTCGAGCGGATGGCCGCCACGATCGGGTTCAACAAGGTGATCGACATGGCCAAGCGGCTGGGCCTCGGGCAGAACCCCAAGTACCCCATCCAGAACGTGGCGACCATGCCCATCGGGGTCGAGGAGGCCACGCCCCTGGAAATGGCCGCCGCCTACGCCGCCGTCGCCAACGACGGCGTGTACCACACGCCCACCTTCATCGACCGGGTCGAGGACCGGACGGGCAGGCTGCTGATCAAGGGCACGGCCGAGGGAAAGCGGGTGATGTCGCAGCTGGTGGCCCGCACCGCAGCCGACATCCAGACCGGGGTGTTCGGCGGGACGGCCACCTGCTGCCGCCTCAACGGCAACCGCCCGGCCGCCGGCAAGACGGGCACCACCGACGAGTCGAAGAACACGTGGTTCGCCGGGTACACCCCGAACAACACCACCGTCGTGTGGGTGGGGGTGCCCAGTGGGAACGTGTCGATGCGGGGCCTGGGAGGGCGGGGTGCGGTCTACGGGGCCACGTACGCTGCGCCCATCTGGAAGAGGTTCATGGACGCCTACATGGCCGGCCAGCCGGCGCCCGGGTTCCAGCTCGTCCCGCCGAGGCAGGCCATCGGGAGCCGGACCTTCGTCGTGCCCCGCGGCGCGCCGATCCTGCCGGGCAGCGGCGATGCCGTGTCGCCCATCACCAGGAGGGGCCAGACGGGGACCTACCGCACGACGCAGACGTACCGGAGGAGCACCCCGAGGACGAGCAGCAACCGCCCGTGACCGGGCGTCGGTGATGGCGGCACCGTCGCAGGAGGCCCTGCTCCTGGTGCAGGCCACCGACACGACCGCCGACCAGCTGCGCCACCGGCGGGCCAACCTTCCCGAGCGGGCGGCGGTGGCGGCGGCCGAGGCCGAGGCGGTGGCGGCCAAGCGGGCCCACGAGGCGCTGGCGGCCCGGGCGGCCGAGCTGGCCGCCAGCCAGGCCGAGCTCGAGGCCCAGCTCTCGGCCACCGAGACCCGGGCGGGCGCCGTCGAGGTCCGGCTCCGCTCGGGCGAGAGCACCGCCGCCCGCGACATCGTCCGCTGGGGCGAGGAAGTCGACCACCTGCGGCAGCGGGCCTCGGCCATCGAGGACCAGGCGTTCGAGGTCCTCGTCGAGCGGGAGGGGGCCGACGCCGAGCTGGCGGCGGCGGCCCAGCGGCTGGCCGCGGCCGTGGCGGACCTGCGCCGCCTCCGGGCCGAGCTGACCGCCGCCAAAGGCGCCGTCGACACCGAGCTGGCTGGGCTCGAGGCGGTGCGGGCCACCCATGCCGGCGCCGTGCCGGCCGAGCTCCTGGCCCGCTACGACCGGCTCCGGGCCCACCTGGGCGGGATCGGGGCGGCGCGCCTCGAGGACGGCCGCTGCACCGGCTGCCACCTGGCCTTGTCGCCTCGCGACCTCGACGATGCCCGGCGGGCGCCGGACGACGCCGTGCTGTCCTGTGAGTCCTGCGGGCGCATCCTCGTGCGGGCCTGACCACGTGCTGCTCTGGTTCGCCGGCATGTCGTTCGTGCTGGTCGTTGCCGTGTTCCGCGATGCGGCGCTGGACGAGCGGCTCGTGATGGCCGCCGCCGTCCTGCCGGCGGTGCTCGACCTGGCCTTTGGGGGTGTGCGCCTGCTCCACACCCTGGCCTTTTCCATCCTCCTGCTGACGGTCGTGATGGTGGCCACCGTGGGCCGGCGGGCCCTGCGGCGACAGCTCCTGGCCCTGCCGATCGGGGCGTTCATGAACCTGGTGCTCGACGGCATGTGGTCGTCGACCGAGCTGATCGCCTGGCCGCTCGGCGGCCTGGCCTTCGGCGAGGAGCAGCTGCCCACCCTGGGCCGGCCGTGGCCGCTGCGGCTGGCCATGGAGCTGGTCGGGCTGGTGGCGCTGTGGTGGTGCGTCCGCCGGTTCCGGTTGCTCGAGCCGGAGAACCGGGCGCGGTTCCTGCGCTCCGGCCGGTTGGACCGCGCGCTGATCGGCCCCTCCGGCCGCAGCTGATGCTGCTGCTCGTCCGCCACGGCCGCACCGAGCTGAACGCCGCCGGCCTGCTGCAGGGCCGGGTCGACCCCCCGCTCGACCACGCGGGCCGGGCCCAGGCCGCGGCGCTGGCCGCCCTGCCGGTCGTCGGCCGCGCCAGCCGGGCGATCTGCTCGCCGCTGCTGCGGGCCCGGGAGACGGCGGATGCCCTCGGGGTGCCGGTGACGGTGGACGGGCGGTGGACCGAGCTGGACTACGGCACCTGGGAGGGCCGCCCCTTCGCCGAGGTGCCCGCCGGGGAGTGGGCGCGGTGGCGGGCCGATCCGGGCTGGTCACCCCCGGGCGGCGAGAGCCTCAGCGCCGTCGGCGCCCGCGTGCGGCCGGCCGTGGCCGCGCTGGCCGCCGAGGCCGCCGACTCCGATGTCGTGGTGGTCACCCACGTGTCACCTCTCAAGGCGGCGGTGGCCTGGGCCCTCGAGGTGGGCGACGAGGTGGCCTGGTCGATCCACCTCGACCCGGCCAGCCTCACCCGGATCTCGCTGGCCTCCGGCCGGCCGGTGGTCCACTCGCTGAACGAGACGGCCCACCTGGCCTGAGGCGGGTTCAGTCGGCGCCGTGGGGGCGGGCCAGGGCGCCCAGTCCCAGGCTGGGCCGCTGCTCGACCCGGACGTTCCTGGCCGCGCCGGCAAAGCTCGCGTCACCCCTGATCACCCGGATGGCGGCCGGGGAGACGGTCGAAGGGACCACGAGCGTCACCGCCGGGCGCAGGACGCGGTCCCACCAGCTGCGCCGGTCGAGGGCCGTGCGCATCAGGTGGGCCAGGATGCAGCGGCGAGGCTCGGGGTCGGGGTCGACGGCGGCCAGCTCGAGGCGCTCGAACGGCCAGAGCACCTGGTCGTGCGCGAGCGCGGCCCATCCGGCCCGGAACGGGAGGCCGCTCCGCCCGTCGATGGCCACCGCCGCCGGCTCGGCCAGCGCCACCCCCGTGGCGGTGTCCTGGAGCCGGGCCACCCCGGCGCTGAGCTCGATGTGCAGCACGACCTGCCTCCTGCGCGCGAGGCGGAAACACGTTCGAAACACGAACCTAGACCGGGCACACGGGCTAGAGACTCCGCATGTCCCCGAAGTCCTTCCTGCTCTCCGACCCCCTCCACGACTACCTCCTCTCCTCCTCCACCCCACTCGACGAGGTGCTGCGGTCCCTCGCCGTCGAGACCGCCGGACTCGGCGGCGTCAGCCGGATGCAGGTGGCGCCCGAGCAGGGTCTCCTCCTCACGCTGCTCACCCGGGCCATCGGGGCCCGCCGGGCCGTCGAGGTCGGGACCTTCACCGGGTACTCGGCCCTGTGCATCGCCCGGGGGCTGGCCGAAGGCGGCCGGCTGACCTGCTGTGACGTCAACGAGGAGTGGACGGCGGTGGGGAGGCGCCACTGGGAGGCGGCGGGGGTGGCCCACCGGATCGACCTGGTCATCGGGCCGGCGGCCGAGACGCTGGCCGCCCTCGAGGACGAGGCGATCGACCTGTGCTTCGTGGACGCCGACAAGGAGGGCTATGCCGCCTACTGGGACCTGCTGTTGCCCCGGGTCCGGCGGGGCGGGGTGCTGCTCGTCGACAACGTCCTGTGGTCGGGCCAGGTGCTCGACCCCGGGCAGGACGACCTGGACACCGTGGCCATCCGGGCCTTCAACCAGAAGGTGGCCGGTGACGACCGGGTCGACGTCGTCGTCCTGCCCATCGCCGACGGCCTCACGTTCGCCGTGAAGCGGTAGCCGGGCCGGCCGGCTGGCCGGGCACCTCAGCCGAAGCCGACGACGCCGTAGGTGCTGCAGAGGCCGTGGCCGTTGATCAGGAGGAACGAGGCGACGACGAGCCCGATCACCCACCGCTGCCAGCGCGACGACGAGGCACGCAGGGGGGCTGGCATGTACCAGGCCGGCAGCAGCTCCTCCCGGTTCCACCCGGCGAGGTCCCAGAGCGACACGGCGTCGGAGGCGACGGCGGTGTCGGGGTCGGCCGCCAGCGCGAGGGCGCTGAGCTCGTCGTCGCTGACCGGTTGGTCGAGCTCGACGGCCGTGGCTGCGTCGCCGGGCATCGGTGGCGAACGTACCGCCGGCGGCTCGCCGGAGCCAGGCACCGGTTAGGGTGCGGCGACTGCAAGGCCTGCAACCGGAGGAGAGGGACATGCCCGAGGAAGTGCCCCAGGGTGTCGTCAAGGTCATCGAGCTGGTCGGCAGCTCGCCGACCTCGTTCAGCGACGCCGTGCGCAGCGCCGTGTCGACGGCCGCGCAGACGCTGCGGAACATCACTGGGGTCGACGTGATCTCGAGCAACGCCACGGTGGAGAACGGCCAGATCAGCCTGTACAAGGTGCAAGTGAAGATCGCCTTCGTCCTCGAGTCGGGGAACGACGGCTAGAGGTGTCGATCCCGGCGCTGCCGGGCCGAGCTGGGTGGGGGAGCCAAGGGGATGGGCGTCGCTGAGGTGTTGCGAGCGAAGGATGCCGACGGTGAAGGCCGGGGGGCTGCGGCGGGGCGCGTCGTGCGGGCCGTGCGGGCCGTGCCGGAACGCGTACGGGGCCGGCGCCGGGGGGGCACCTGCGGGCCCGGCGGGCCCGAGCCGGCAGCCGACCAGGCGGAGGCGACGCCCGATCCCGGCTTCCGTGGCCCCTTCGCCGACGGGCCTCCGCCCGAGGCGCTGGTCGTCGACCAGCCCAGCCTCACCACGTTCGGGTTGGGCGAGGTGCGGCGGATGGTGGTGGTCAACGTCGTCCTCACCCTCCACCTGCTCCGGCGGGTGCTGCCCAGCCTCCTCCGCTTCAACCGCAAGCGGGCGGCGGCGGCGGCGTCGAAGGGGCTGATCGACGGGTTCGTCGCCCTCGGCCCCACCTACGTGAAGCTGGGCCAGCTGATCGCCTCCTCGCCCGGCATCTTCCCCAAGCCCCTGTCGGACGAGGCGCTCCGCTGCCTCGACGAGGTCCCGCCGTTCGACGGCAGCGACGCCGAGGAGCTGATCCGCAAGGACCTGGGGCGGCCGGTGGCCGAGCTGTTCACCAGCTTCGAGTGCGAGCCGCTGGCTGCGGCCTCGGTCGGTCAGGTGCACGGGTGCGTGCTGCCCGACGGCCGCGATGCCGTGGTCAAGCTGCAGCGGCCCAACATCCGCGACCGGATGGCCACCGACCTGCGGATCATGCACCGCGGGGCACGCCTCGTCGCCCGCTTCAGCAACATGGCTCGCAGCGCCAACGTCCTGGGCATCGTCGAGGACCTGCACGCCGTCACCTTCCAGGAGCTCAACCCGGTCGTCGAGGCCCACCGCCAGACCCGCTTCCGCGACGGCCTCTCGGCGTTCGGCGACAACGAGTGGGTCACCGCCCCCGAGGTGTACTGGGACTACTGCGGCCCCAACATGATCTGCATGGAGCGGCTGTACGGCTTCCCGGTCGACGAGTTCGAGACGCTGCGGGAACGGGACATCGAGGTCGAGCTGGTCCTGCGCCGCGGCGTCAAGGTGTGGATGGAGGCGGCCCTGTGCCACGGGGTGTTCCACGGCGACGTCCACGCCGGCAACCTGTGGATGCTCGAGGACCGCCGCCTGGCCTTCCTCGACTTCGGGATCATGGGCGAGCTCGACGAGGGCTGGAAGCAGCTGCTCAAGGACCAGTTCACCACCACGATGCTCGACGACGACTTCAGCCGGGTGGCCCGGGCCTTCAAGCGGGTGGGTGCCTTCCCCGAGGACGCCGGCAGCGACGAGGAGGTGGGCATGCGGATGAAGATCGTGTTCACCGCCATGCTCGACTCCGGCCTGTCGGACGTGAACCTGGGCGAGCTGCTCAGCTCGATCGTGGGCCTGATGGACCAGTACTCGGAGAAGGGCACGCCACGCGAGCTGGTCCTCGTCATCAAGCAGCTGCTGTACTTCGAGCGTTACGCCAAGGAGCTGGCCCCCAAGTGGCTGATGTTCCGCGACCTGTACCTGATGAAGAACGTGCTGGGCGAGCCGGTGCTGGCGGCGGCCTCGGAGCGTGGCATCGACCTGCCGGAGTAACCGCCACCGCCCACGGGCAGCGCAGTAGCGTTCGTGCTCGTCCGTTCTTCCCGCGCCACCACCGCTCTCGCCGTCGCCGCCGCCGTGACCCTCGCCGCCGGGTGCGGCCGGGGCGAGCAGGACGCTCTGTCGACCACCACCACCCCGGCCGAGACCACGCTCCCCAGCACCACCACCGTGGTCGACGACGACCTCAGGGAGCTCCTGCTCGTGGCCGCCGACGTGCCCGAGTTCAAGGAGAAGCCGGCGTCCAACGAGCCGGAGACCGACGACGATCCGCTGGCCCGGTGCGAGAACCAGCTGCCGGCGGCCAGGGCGATCGAGGAGCCGGAGGTCGAGGGGGCCACCTTCGTGCGGGGGGCGGAGGATGCGGTCAAGGTCTCGTCGTCGGCCACCGGCACCACGCCCGGGAAGGCCGAGGCCGCCCTGAACGAGCTGGCCGACCCGAAGACGACGGCTTGCTTCCAGCAGGAGTTCAGCGAGTTCTTCAAGGACGCCGTGCCGGCGGGAGCCGAGGTCGCGGCGAAGATCACCGCCACCAAGTCGACGGTGGCCGGCGCCGATCAGGCCGTGCTGGTGGGCACCACCATCACGGCCAGGGGACCGGCGGGGACGGTGGCCTACCGAGCCGACTTCGTGTTCCTGCGCCGGGCCGGGGACATCGTCACCATCTTCTACGTCGGCCCCAGCAACCTCACCACGGTCGCCGAGCGCCAGCGCATCGTGGCCGCCGTCAGCAAGAAGCTGGGTGGCGGCACGACCGCCACGACCTCCTCGTCGGGCTCGACCACGTCGGTGGCCGGGACCGGTTCGTCCACCACCCGGCGTTCGACCACCACGACCCGCCGCAGCACCACGTCCAGCTCGAGGACGAGCACCACCACCACGATGTAGGCCGCCGCCCCGGGCGAAGGGCGTCAGCGCACCTCGCGCTCGAAGATCAGCACGGTGTTGCCCTCCTGGGTGAACGCCTGGGACAGGCGCCAGCCGTCCTTGCCCCGCCGGTTGAGGTTGTCCTTCAGCTGGCCCATGTTGATCGAGCCCTTGTTGACCTCGGTGTCGTACTCCCAGCGCATGAACGCCTCCTCGTCGTCGGGTGGCGTGGACGGTAGGCCAGGGAGCACCCCGGGATCACGGGCAGGGCAGCTGCAGCACCTGTCCGGGGAACAGCAGGTCGGGGGCGTTGACCATGATCTCCCAGACGTCGGGGTCGGCCAGGAGCGGTTCGAGTGGGCCGTAGCCGGCGAGGTTGCGCCAGGCTCGTTCGGCCACACCGGCCGGGTCGGCGAGCGCGTAGCGGCGGACGCCGCGCTTGACGTCGTCGCCCCACCGGTGGATCTCCTCGTCGAGCAGCGCCCGCAGGGCGGCCCGGCCTTCGGGCCGGGCCATGTCGAGGGCCATCGCCTTGGCCCGCTCCTGCACGGCCCGCTCGAGCTCCCGCAGCGGTGACCCCCAGACGCCTCGCTGGGCCGGCCTCACCCGCCGCCACGTCCGCGCTCGCAGGCGACCACGGCCGCCAACCCGAACCCGCCAACCCCATCACCAACCCCCGCTTCGGTCGTGACACCCGCAGCCTGCCACAGGCGACCGTCGGTCCCTGCGGCCCAGTTCTACTCCAGCGTTCGCTGATGTTGCAATGCTTTTCGTGGATCCTGGACGTTGCAGGCCTCTCGGACCCCCGGGTCGCAGCTTGTGCCCGGGTCGTCCAGCGCCCCTGTGGCATGCTGATCCGGAGGAGGGCGACCATGCGGCGGTGGGTGGCGGTTGTGGTGGCGGTGGTGGTGTTGGCGCCGCTGTTGGGGCCGTTGCCGGTGGGGCCGGCGGGGGCGGTGGTTGGGGCGGTGGTGGGCTCGGCGTGTGACGCCGATGGTGACGGTGTGCCGGGCGGGGTGGTGGAGGAGGTGGTCTCGAGCGGGGCCGATCAGGCGGCCCGGGACTTGGCGGGGCGTGGGGGTTGGTGTTGGTGCCGGCGCGGGCGGCGCATCGGTGGCGGGTGCCGGTGTGTGCCGAGATGGTCGATGATGGGGATCCGGCCACTGAGGATCGGCGGGTTCGGGTGGTGGGCCCGGTGGTGGAGGAGCTGCGGCCGGAGGCGGCCGGGTGGGAGCGGGCGGCGCTGGGCAAGGTGCTGGAGGGGTTGCGGCCGCAGTTTGTGCGGCCGGGGGCGTGGACCTCGCCGCATGTGGACGGGGTGCAGGTGGTGGGGTTGGAGACGTGGTTGGCGGTGGACCCGGAATCCCAGGTGGTGGGGTGCGGTGCCCGGTTCGGCCCGGGTGGGGGAGGTGGAGGTGTCGGCGGTGGCGACGCCTCGGCGGGTGAGGTGGGAGTTCTCCGATGGTGTGGTGAAGGTGTGTGAGGGGCCGGGGGTGCAGTGGTCGCCGGGGGCGGCGGGCCCGGCACCATGCGGCCGGGAGTTCGATCGGACCACCGCAGGCAAGCCACCGGTGGTCCTGCAGGTGCGGGTGGAGTACGAGGTGGCGTGGACCTCGACCCTCGGTGGCGGCGACACCTTGACGGAGCGGGGCGAGCCGAACGGCACGAGCTGGTGGTGGGTGAGGTGCAGACGTATCTGACCGACGGTGTGCGGGGTCCGCCGCCGGGGGTTGACCGGTTGCCGTTGCCGGAGTCGTCGCGGCCGGCGGACGATGCGGACTGCCGGTTGAGCCGGTTCTGGGAGTGCGGGGACGACCTCGTCGACGCGGTGGCCGATACGGCCGGTGAGGCGTGGAACGCAGTGCGTGGGCCGGTGTTGGCGGCAGCCCAGCAGGTGTGGAGCTTCTTGAAGGGGTGCGCGGCGTTCGTCGGTGAGGTCATCGGCAGCGTGCGACAGGTGGTCTCGCAGATGAAGGAGCTGGCCGACGACCCGCAGAGGTTCGTCGAGGAGAAGGTGCAGCTCGTCCTCAAGATGGTGAGCGCCGCGAAGCAGGACGCCGGGGGCTTCGCCACCATGGTCCTGGGCGAGATGTTCGACGTCGATCTGTTCAACAAGAACAAGACGATGTGGGGGGCAAGCTGGCCTGTGAGCTGGCCGTGGGCATCCTCACCGGCGGTATCTCCGCTGCCAGCGGCCGGCTGGCCAAGCAGCTGGCCGACCTCCCCGGCCTGATGCGCAAGATCGACGACTGGCTCACCCGCCGCAACAACGGCGGCGACGGCAACGACGGCGGCGAGGAGGTCGACACCGATGCCGGGCCGGGCACGTGCGCGGCGCCCTCGTCGTTCCCCACGGGCACCGAGGTGCTGCTGGCCGACGGGGCCCGCCGCCCCATCGAGCTGGTCCGCCCCGGTGACATGGTGTTCGCCTTCGACCCGGACGACGGCTCGTGGGCCCCCCGGACCGTGCTGAACCAGTGGTCCTACCTCGACACCGACGAGATGGCCACCCTGAACCTCACCGACGGCTCCACGGTGACGGCCACCGACCACCACCGCTTCTGGAGCTCCTCCTCGCGCACCTTCCGAGAAGCCGAACAGCTCACCCCCGGCGAACAGCTGGTCACCCCGAAGGGAACGGTCCTGGTCGGCGCCGTGTTCGTGGAGCCCTCAGCACCCACGCTGGTGTGGGAGCTGACCGTGGCCGTCGACCACACCTTCGCAGTGTTCGCCGGCGACAACGCCATCGCCGTGCACAACC
The DNA here is from genome assembly GCA_030448245.1 of Acidimicrobiales bacterium. Classification (GTDB taxonomy): domain Bacteria; phylum Actinomycetota; class Acidimicrobiia; order Acidimicrobiales; family JAUJNH01; genus JAUJNH01. The sequence continues at coordinate 12,565 of JAUJNH010000008.1, read as the reverse complement.
AGGTTTGCGTCACACCGATCAAGGCCAGAGCGTTGTTGAGGGAAGCCCTGGGGACCTGCCAATTTGTGGTTAAGTGCCAAGCGCACCACCTGTTCGGGGTCGTCGAGCATGGCTCGCCGCTTGGCAAGAAGCTGCAGGGCTGGGGGATAGACTTGAATGGGCAGGAAAACGGTGTCTGGCTGCCGAGCGAACCAGTTGCTGGCTACGAGGGCGCCATCCATAATGGCCGGCATCTCACCAGCTACGGCGACGCAGTTAGGAACCGTCTTGCGGATGCCACGAACCGTGATGATGCCTTGGCCATCCTCGCTGGGATCCGCAAGGATCTCATCAACGGGGACTTGAGGCTGAACAATCCCAAGTGACGACCTAGTGACGATCTATCTCATCAGGATGCCTGATGACAGCCGCCAACCCTCGGTCCCTTACGATAGCCCTCGGAACAAGGGCATCGATTGGCAGTACCTCGAGGATGTGCTCGATGCCAAGGCGCCAGCCGATCCGGAACGCTTGGCCGCGATCGACATCTACGTCCATGCAACAAGGCCGTTCGAATCGCTTCGGGTAGGCACCGGTACTCTGGTCTCTGATCAGCTGCGGAAGGTTTTGGAACCAGCGTGCCAGCGGGACGTCGAGTTCCTTCCACTTCGGGTGAACGGCGCACCGTTCTTCGCACTGCTCGTCGTGAACGTGCTAGACGTGCTTGACCGCGAGGGCTCCGAGCTAGAATATTTTCAGCATGCCCCAGACAGGGTGATGATAATCAGGCGGTACGCCTTCAAGGACGTTGGTGCGACGAGAGTGTTCAAGATCCCCGAAAGCCGCGGGAGTACGTTTGTGACGGAGGCCGTTCGCCGGGCCTATCTCGATTCGGGTCTTCCTGGGCTCCGTCTCGTCGATTCCCAGAACCCAGGAAACCAATGACAGGTGGGTAGAGCGCGACCTGAGCGGCAGGCCTTTGCCTCCAGGCCGGTCTCGAACATGGACAGCCAGCCGGCTCCGGGGCGTGGGACTGATGACACAGCCTTGTGCCCGACGAGTGCAGCGTGGCCGGTGTCGGTCCTATCGATCGGCAGTGAGCACTTCGACGCCGCGGCGGCTGGGCGGCTGCCGAAGCAGCCGGTGGTGGCGTGACGCCCTAGCAGTGGAGCTCATCGTCCTTGACCAGTGCCGCCAGGTCCGTATGCACGAGGCCATTCGCCCGCGCGCACCTCATTCGGCAGTTGCTGGGCTCCGCATTGCGGATCGCGAGGACCGACCGCCGATGAGTGCTCACGTGAAGTTCGCTGGGACCGGTCGCACCGGACGAGCTGGTTGTTCAGGTCACGGCTGGTCGGCTTCGTTGTCGAGGAGGAAGTCGGTCATGGCCACGGTGACGTCGCCCCGGCGGTCCAAGCCGAACCAGGTGGGGTAGAGGCCGTCACCCCAGCCCGTCTCGAAGATGGCGATCCGGCCGATGCCGGGGCCTGGGCTGATGACGACAGCCTTGTGCTCCGACGAGTGCAGTGCGGTCGAGAGCGGGTCCGTCACGGTCCCGTCGTCGTCAGCCAGCACATCGACGGCCGCTGCGAAGGCCGGGGGGCTGGCGAAGCAGCCGGTGGCGGCGTCGACGCCGTAGCCGATGAAGTCGTCGTCGTTCACCAGGGTCTCCAGGTCATCCGGATCGGTGTAGGCGAGCTCCCAGCTGTCGATGGGGTTTACACCACTGCGCAGCACTGCCGCCGCGATCCGGTGGTGCGTCTCGCTGATACGCGCCGTGGCAGCCGCCACGAGATGGTCCCCCGGCGGCAGCGTCCGAACAAACGGCAGGTGATCGGGCGAGCTGATGTACGGGTCGCATGCCACCAGCAATCCCGTGTCCAAGGGGATTCGGCCGATCTCGACCAGCGTCACCGGCCAGTGGATGACCCCGGTCTCTGTCTTATTGGGGAGGGAACCCTCCAGCAAGGCGCTATAGAGCAGAGCCGGACGCCGAGAGCGCCAACCGGTCGCGGATGCGAGCGGCCCCGCCGGCGGCGGCATGGGAACCACCCCGCCATCATGGCATGGGGCGAGCCGAACCCGGCCACGCCCTCCACCTCTTCGGCCATTGGTCCGCTGGTCGCAGTCTCGCCGTCACCACCCACGTCCAAGGGTGAGGGGGGGCAGCTTCGCCTATGGCCCACGCGAGTCCAGGTTGGTGACCCCGGACCAGTCATCTCCCAGACCCACCCGGAGTACCCTCGCGACGTCGCGCGGGACATGGTCAGGTCACGGTTGCGTGACGGCCGCAACGAGATCGGACGGGCAATCGAGGAGGCCTACGAGTTCGATCAGGTGCAGTACGTGGCGGTTCGCACCGGCGACCGAGCGGCACTGATCGATGGCAGGCCCACCGTCACCGTCGAGGAGATCTTCCGCCAGCCGCCGCCCCCCGTCCCGCCGCCTTGAGGAGAGAAGAACCGTGCGCCGCTACGACCACAAGCCGGACGAGGCCTGGATGATGAGCTACTACGGCTTCGAGAAGGAGGGGATCGAGCGGGTTCGCCTGACGGTGGAGCGGTCGGGGCGCCAGGGCAGGCTGCACGTCTTCGACGTCGCGGTCAGCAGGGCGGTGGAGGCCGTGCAGGGCGGGTGGGCGCTGGGTGAGTCGGTGGAGGTCTTGAGGCAGTGGCTGGCCGAGGGGGCGGGGTGGGCGGGAGAAGCCCTCGACCGGGGCCAGGAACTCGACAGTGGCCGGGCCCAGGCGTGGCTGGTGGCGGCGCTGGTGGCCGGGGACCGTTACCACTTCACTGGCGTGTCGGCACATGGATTAAGCCACCCCTTGACCTTTCGATCGACCATGACGGCCGCCTCGTCGGCATCCAGTTCGTGCTTCAGGACGAACGTGTCCAGCCTGGGCATTCGTCCGGCCTGCCCGACCCGGCGGTTGCTGTTCCGGTCTTCAACGTCAGAACTGGCCAATAGACCGATACCGCGACGAGGCGATGGTGGTGGACGCTTGCCGCCTCTCAGGTGGAGAGCTCCTGCTGCGCGTGGCGAAGCGCGATCTCACGCGCCTGCCGAACAAGCCGGGAGCTTGTCGTCGCCTTCGACCAGGACGACTCCCTGGCCGAGATCCGCCTCGGGCCGCTTTCCAGAGAGGACTGGGAGGTGATCGATACCTTCTCGTTCGTCACGTAATCATTCAACACTGGAGGCGACGCCTCCGCGGTGGTCCAGGGTGGGCCAGGAGCGGCCCCAGGGGCCCGTAGCCGCCCAGGTTCCTCCAGGCCCGCTCGGCATCCCGGCCGGGTCGGCGACAAGCGGCGGACGCCGCGATTCACGTCGGTGGTCCAGCGCTGATCTCGTCGTCGACAAGGGCCGAGCGCTGCCTCCCCGGCGGGCCGGGCCATGTCGAGCGCAAGCGCCTGGCCCCGCTCCTGCACGGCCCGTTCGATCTCGAGCAGGGGCGAACCCCGAGCTGTCGGTGCCGCTGGCGGCGCTCACCAGCCGTCGACCCCGTCGTCGCTTCCGATGAGGGCGCCCATGGAACCGGGGCGAACCAGGCGGGGCCCGTGCGGGTCGATGGCCTCGCCGTGCTGGAGGGTCGGCGCCCGCGCCACGACTGCGGCCGCCGCCTGGGCCGTGTCGGTGGCGAGGGCCGCCGGCAGCGGCGCCGTCGCGGAACGCCTCGTCGACCTTGCGCCGGGGCAGGAGGAGCGGGGGCGCGGGGCGGCCCGCCCGGGTGCTGCACAGCTCGGCCACGGCGGCGGTGACCTCCCCGGGCGCTTCGGGGGCTGGTTCACCACCGGGGAGGATGCGGGCGGGGTGCACGCCGACGCCGACGACCTCGTGGACGAGGCGGGCGAGGGCGTGGACGCCGTGGAGCCCGGCGCTGCCCACGACGAGGACGACGTCGGCTCCCTGCACCGCCGTGCGGGCCAGGGCATGCCGCTCTTCGACGTCGGCTGAGCCCGACTCGGCTTCGCCTTCCAGGTCGCCCTCGACGTCGGCGACCACGGTGCGGTAGGCGCGGCGCAGGCCGCCGACGGCGGCGGCCACGGCTCGCGGTCGCAGGGTCGTCCACGCCCTCGGCTGACGAAGGCCCAGGAGGAGGTCGTAGCCCCTGGCCGGGACCGGAAGGCAGTGGCTGCGGACATGGCCGACGTCGGGCGCTCCCGAGCGGTGGGCCTCGACCAGCTCCTGGGTGCCCACGAGCACGTCACGGACGTCGTGGAGCATGGCCTGGTCGGCCCGCCGGCACAGGTCGGCGAGGACGACCGGCGGAGGAGGCTGCCCTGGCCGGCGCCACCGGCCAGGCCCTGCGCCAGGGCCACCGCCACCGTCGAAGCCCCCACGCCACCGGTCCCGCAGACCGCAACCAGGTGTCCGGGAGGCGGCCCCAGCGCGGCGACGTCCTCCGGCTCGCCGGGGACCCGGTCGGCTTCGACGATCGGTCGGGCCACCGCGGCCAGGGCGTCGAGCAGAGCGGCCGGGTCGAAGCCCGGATCGAGCACGGCCCCGACGCCGAGACGGCCCCAGCGCTCGTTGCCGGCGCCGACCACGAGGACCGGACAGCGGGTGGGGCCGCCGGCGACGAGGTCACGGTCGAGCCCGGGGATGCCGGCATCGACCAGAGCGGCGGACACCGGCCGGGGCCCGGCCAGGCGGGCCCGCAGCTCCTCGGTCGACTGGCAGCGCAGCAGCTCGATCGGGACCGTGCCGGCCGTGGCCCAGTGGGCCAGCTGGCCGAACCAGGAACATCGGGCCGGCGCCAGCCCGAGGACGACCCAGCGGTCGCCCATCAGCCGCCGCCGACGCTTGCCGGCGCGGCCGCAGTGGCCCGCACGACCGTGAGGGATCCGGCCGCCGCGGCGGCCACCACCGACTCGACGGCGTCGGGATCGGCCAGCGCGACCGTGTAGATGAAGCCGGCTGCGCCCTGGCGGGCCTGGCGGTCGATCACCCGGACGGAACGGGCGACCACGCTGGTCCTGCTCGTCTCTCCCTGCCCTGAGGTGGCGTAGAGGTCGACCACGTCACCAAGGCCGATCCGCTGGCCGAGCGAACGGGTCGGGTCAGCGCTGAACGACACCTCGCGCTCGCCGGCAACCGGCCCCCGCTGAGCGAGCGCCGAGCCCTGCACGAGCTGCCCTCAGCCAGGGTGGAGGCCAGGACCCGCCCGACCAGCGGCCGGGGATCCTGGTACGCCCGCTGGGCCATGGGGTCGGGGAGGTCGACAGCACGCGCCGTCAGATCCCCGGCCCGGATGGCTCGACCGGCAGCGAGCGGGCTGGCCGCCACCACGTAGCGGCTCGACGGCGGACCGGAGGCGGCGTTCTGGGCGGCCACCGTCCCGACGACCGCCACGGAGACGAGGAAGCCCCGAACACCGCGCGGCCGCCTGGGAGCGGCCGGCGCCGCCCGAACCACGGGACGCGGCCCGGCGAGGTCGTCGACCTCCGGGAACGCACGCTTGTCGACCACCTTCACCACGAACCTCCCCCGTCCGCCCGGTCAGCAGCCTCACAGAGCAGGACGCTCGCTGCATGAGGGAGGTCTACACGATGTTCGCCGGTATCTGCAATGCCGTTTCGATGGTTCTCCTTCAGATCCCGCTCAGGGTGGTCAGGGTGGTGCCACGACAGCGCTCGCCGTCCCGTGTTTGTGCTCGAGGCGGCGCTTCTTCACCGAGCGTCAGCGCCGGCACGCGCCACCACGGCCCGGGACCGGGCTGTCGAAGCGGTTGAGCGCGGTGGCAGTGCCTCGACGGGTGGACGACACAGCTTCTGCCCGGGTCGTCCAGCGCCCTGTGTCATGCTGATCCTGGGGAGGGCGACCATGCGGCGGTGGTTGGCGGTGGTGGTTGTGGTGTTGGCGCCGCTGTTGGGGCCGGTGCCGGTGGGGCCGGCTGGGGCTGTGGTGGGGGCGGTGGTCGGGTCGGCGTGTGACGCCGATGGTGACGGGGTGCCGGGTGGGGTGGTGGAGGAGGTGGTGTCCAGCGGGGCTGATCAGGCGGCCCAGGACTTGGCGGGGCGTGGGGGGAGTGTTGGTGCCGGCGCGGGCGGCGTACCGGTGGCGGGTGCCGGTGTGTGTGGAGGTGGTGGATGATGGGGATCCGGCCACCGATGACCGCCGGGTGCGGGTTTGGGCCCGGCGGTGGAGGAGCTGCGGCCGGAGGCGGCGGGGTGGGAGCGGGCGGCGTTGGGTGGGGTGTTGGGTGAGTTGCGGCCGCGCAGTTTGTGCGGCCGGGGGCGTGGACCTCGCCGCATGTGGACGGGGTGCAGGTGGTGGGGTTGGAGATGTGGTTGGCGGTGGATCCTGACCCGAAGTGGTGGGGTGTGGTGCGCCGTTCGGTTGGGGTGGGTGAGGTGGAGGTGTCGGCGGTGGCGACGCCTCGGCGGGTGGTGTGGGAGTTCTCCGATGGTGTGGTGAAGGTGTGTGAGGGGCCGGGGGTGCAGTGGTCGCCGGGGGCGGCCGGTCCGGCGCCGTGTGGCCGCAGCTTCACTCGGACCACGGCGGGCAAGCCGCCGATGGTCCTGCAGGTGCGGTTGGAGTACGAGGTGGTGTGGTCCTCGACCCTGGGCGGTGGCGACACCTTGACGGAACGGGGGGAGCCGAACCGTCACGAGCTGGTGGTGGGGGAGGTGCAGGCGTTGCTGACCGATGGGTCGCGGGGGCCGCCGCCGGGGGTGGGGCCGTTGCCGTTGCCGGAGTCGCGCGGCCGGCGGATGAGTCGGATTGTTCGTGGCGTCGGATCATGAACTGTGGGGACGACATCGTCGGGGCGGTGGCGGATGCGGCCGGGGAGGCGTGGGACACCATCGGTGGGCCGGTGTTGGCGGCGGCGCAGCAGGTGTGGAGCTTCTTGAAGGGGTGTGCGGCGTTCGTCGGTGAGGTGGTCGGCAGCATCGGTGAGGTGCTGACCCAGATGAAGGAGCTGGCCGCTGACCCCGAGAGGTTCGTCGAGGAGAAGGTGCAGCTCGTCCAGAAGATGCTGACGGCGGCGAGGCGGACGCCGGGGGCTTCGCCACCAAGGTCCTGGGTGAGATGTTCGACGTCGAGCTGTTGAACGAGAACCCGGCGATGTGGGGGGGCAAGCTGGCCTGTGAGCTGGCCGTGGGCATCCTCACCGGCGGCATCTCGGCCGCCGGCACCCGCCTGGGCAAGCAGCTGGCCGACCTCCCCGGCCTCCTACGCAAGATCGACGACTGGCTCACCGGCCGCAACAACGGCAACAACGACAGCGACGACAGCGACGACTCTGACGGCGACGGCAAGCCGGGGACGTGCGCCACGGGCAGCTTCAGCGGGTCCACCCCCGTCCTTCTGGCCGACGGGACGACGAAGCCGATCAGCCAGGTACGGGTCGGCGACCTCGTCCTGGCCACCGACCCCACCAGCGGGACCACGGGCGCCAGGGTCGTCGTGGCCACCCTTCCCCATGTCGACGCCCTCCTCACCCTGCGGACCAGCGCCGGTGAGATCGTCACCACCGAGGACCACGAGTACTGGAACGTGACCGAGAGCAGCTGGCAGGAGAGCCAGGACCTCGACCCCGGCGACCAGCTCCTGGACTCCGGTGGCGCAATCGTGCTGGTGCAGGGCCTGGACTGGGGGAGCCTGCGCACCGCCGCCGCCTACGACCTCACCGTCGACGACCTCCACAGCTACCACGTCGGCGCTGGCGACAAAGCCGTCCTCGTCCACAACTGTGGACCGCTCGAAGGAAAGCGGAACCATGACGTTTTCGACCCGGCTACCGGCAACAGAATCACTGACATCGATCATATCGAGGATGGCACGTTGTGGGAGGAGAAGACAGCGGCATGGGCCATTGACGAAGTGGGATGGGCTAATAAGCATATGAGGGACAAGTTCGAGCGTTATATGGCAGCTCGGCGCTCCGGGGGCCTCCCAGGTTACGAGAATGCTCCGATAGGATTCAGGCTCCCCGCCGACATGCAGCCGGCGCTGCGGCAACAGGTTATGCAAGCGCTCGACGATATAGCCGCCGCTAACCCGGGTGTGATCATCAAGGTATCATGGCAGTGAGTTACTACTTTGATTTCATCGACAAGAGCGTCTGGAGCCCCGCCAACCGAACGGCCCGGGTGTTTCTGAGCTGCGTTGAGGCGTTCGAGCAGTCGGAGAGCACGTCGGCCGGATTCACTAGAAAGGCGGCTGACTGGATTTCGGTCGAGCCCCTAGCGCTGTCAGCCTTTATCACCAAACTTTTGGACGAATATGATACTCGCAATCAATTGGTCCGTTGTCAACTAGATGGGATGATTCGCCCCTCGATCGTCATGGTTCAACGCTGTGACTCCCTCGAGAGGCTACCGCAACGACACTCTCGCCTCGTAAATGAAGCACTAAAGTGGTCTCCGTGGATGGCGACGTAGTTGTGTACGTGCTGCGCGCCCGACCACGACGGTAGCCGAGGACCTGCCAAACGGGCAGCTTCAGCGGCCAACTTCTCAATCCAACCGCGAGGTGGTAAGGGTCGTTGGGCCTCGACTGGAACACCCGTCGCAACGACGCCGCCTACGACGTCACCACGGGGGACCTTCAGACACTCTACGTCGCTGCCGGCGACGAAGCCGTCCTCGTCCACAACAGCCCAACAACCCCTGTGCGGTACCGACAGATCCAAAGCTTCACGGGGTTGAATGAAGCCGCTCAGCAGCGAAGGCATCGGCCGGCCTCGGCGCCAACGACCGACCTCGCAGGAGATTGGTCCGATGGCAGGCCCGAGTCACTGGCCGCCAGAGCGCTGAGGGCCTGCGTGGTTGGCGGCTCGACTACGACCCCGGTGAAGGGGAGTCCATATTAATTGGTGGACCGTACGGGCGGTGCCAGCGGTCCTCTTGGCTATACGGAGCGAACAAGATCGAAGGAATGACATACGACCAGTACCTCGCCTCCTCGAGAACTTTCCGCGGCTCTAGGGTCCTGCCATGGCACTTGTCGACTCAAAGCATCTGCAGGAGTGGGTCACCTCGGGGCGCGCCATCGTCGCGAACAGGCAATTCAGCACGGAGTTCGCCGCAGAGCTTGATCGCCAGCCTTGGAGCCCCGGGGGGCCAGCCTCGACTGGGAGCGTCTTGGCGGGATTTCGGTGCCGATTTCGCAACGTTTGGCAGTTGAGAGTTGGCTCAACAAAACTGAGGCAGGTACATGTGAGTGGGCATTCGTGATGCTGTCGGTGAAGGAGCCAGGCCTCTTGTGCCGCATGCGCGACGCAGTCTTCGAAGCAGACTTCCTCTTCTGGCGTGCGCCTGGCCACCGATTCGTCTGCGGTGTCGCGGACGCCGGCGGAACACCGTCATTGTCAAGTTTGAAGATCGTTGAGTTCCACGGTGCGGAGCTTTTGACGGCTCGGAAACGAGCACATGTTCTCAAGTCGTGATCGGTTGGCTACGGCTGCTCGCGGTGAGGACGGCGCAGCGCCAGTCCGTAGCGATGGACGCACTCTCCGGTGCCACGACTGACTCCATGAGCCGGCTCGGCTCCGTACTACGACGAGGCCGCCGATACTCAGTCCCGTCAGAGCTACTACGGGGGCCTCGATCGCAACGTGGCACCCGAAGAGATGTACGCGGCCCTGTCGAGCCTAGGTTCGGTGGACCGCTCCCGGGCTTGACGTCGGGTCACGAGAACCACGAGGCCGACGACGGCGCCGTTCGACCACCGTGGCCGTCGCGACCGGGACTAGGACGTACTGGCTCGGGATCGACAGGTCGACGTTGAACGGGGAGGGCGGCGGTACAGACTCACCCACCCGCACCGAACGGCGCACCACACCCCACCACTTCGGGTCAGGGATCCACCGCCAACCACCATTGGTGAGTTGCGGCCGCAGTTTGTTCGGCCGGGGGCCGGTCGTCCGCCCGCCGTCCGTCGGCGCCCGTCTCCACCCGGAAGCCGCAGTTGCACAGCCCAGCTCGGGTCCTGCAGCCACCCGGAGCCGGACGGGCCGCGATCCAGCTCGGCCTGTACTCTCATGGTGGAGCAAACGTGGGGTCCGGGGCGTTGACCATGATCTCCCAGACGTCGGGGTCGGCCAGGAGCGGTTCGAGTGGGCCGTAGCCGGCGAGGTTGCGCCAGGCTCGTTCGGCCACACCGGCCGGGTCGGCGAGCGCAGCCAGCGGCGGACGCCGCGCTTGACGTCGTCGCCCCACCGGTGGATCTCCTCGTCGAGCAGCGCCCGCAGGGTGGCCCGGCCTTCGGGCCGGGCCATGTCGAGGGCCATCGCCTTGGCCCGCTCCTGCACGGCCCGCTCGAGCTCCCGCAGCGGTGACCCCCAGACGCCTCGCTGGGCCGGCCTCACCCGCCGCCACGTCCGCGCTCGCAGGCGACCACGGCCGCCAACCCGAACCCGCCAACCCCCATCACCAACCCCCGCTTCGGTCGTGACACCCGCAGCCTGCCACAGGCGACCGTCGGTCCCTGCGGCCCAGTTCTACTCCAGCGTTCGCTGATGTTGCAATGCTTTTCGTGGATCCTGGACGTTGCAGGCCTCTCGGACCCTTGGGTCGCAGCTTCTGCCCGGGTCGTCCAGCGCCCTGTGGCATGCTGATCCGGAGGAGGGCGACCATGCGGCGGTGGGTGGCGGTTGTGGTGGCGGTGGTGGTGTTGGCGCCGCTGTTGGGGCCGTTGCCGGCGGGGGCGGTGGTTGGGGCGGTGGTGGGCTCGGCGTGTGACGCCGATGGTGACGGTGTGCCGGGCGGGGTGGTGGAGGAGGTGGTCTCGAGCGGGGCCGATCAGGCGGCTCGAGATCTGGCGGGGCGTGGGGGGTTGGTGTTGGTGCCGGCGCGGGCGGCGCATCGGTGGCGGGTGCCGGTGTGTGCCGAGATGGTCGATGATGGGGATCCGGCCACTGAGGATCGGCGGGTTCGGGTGGTGGGCCCGGTGGTGGAGGAGTTGCGGCCGGAGGCGGCCGGGTGGGAGCGGGCGGCGCTGGGCAAGGTGCTGGAGGGTTTGCGGCCGCAGTACGTGCGGCCGGGGGCGTGGACCTCGCCGCATGTGGACGGGGTGCAGGTGGTGGGGTTGGAGACGTGGTTGGCGGTGGACCCGAATCCCGGGTGGTGGGGTGCGGTGCCCGGTTCGGCCCGGGTGGGGGAGGTGGAGGTGTCGGCGGTGGCGACGCCGCGGCGGGTGAGGTGGGAGTTCTCCGATGGTGTGGTGAAGGTGTGTGAGGGGCCGGGGGTGCAGTGGTCGCCGGGGGCGGACCGGTTGCCGTTGCCGGAGTCGTCGCGGCCGGCCGACGACGCGGACTGTCCTATTAGGGACGACGCGGTGGAGTTCGTGCTCGGAGACGTGAAGGTCGTCATCAACGAATCGTTTCCGACGCGCAGTACCGCTTTGATTCGGGGCAGATGATGCTGAGCACGTTGGTGACCCTCGAGGTGACGTTCGGCGGCAAGCAGGTGCCCCTCCTTGAGCTCGTGGACGCGTGGGCTCAACACGTTCTACGCCTCTACGCAGAACGCAATGAATCCTTAGGATCCAAACCAGATGCCTGGGGCATCGCAGATCTTGGGGCGGCATATTTCATCCGGGAGGCGATCTCCAACGCCCAATCGACAAACGCTCTCGAAGCGCCGCCCACACTCGCAGCAGTTGATGAACTTCTCAAGAATTTCACGATTGTCCGCCCTGTCGACTGGGTTGAGCTCATAAATGAAGATCGAGGAACCGGCTGGTGGTGGGACTGGGTTCCAACATCAGGCCCCGTGCTTGAGGAATTCTCGAGGACCACTGGGGCTTGATCCTGGGCCGCTGCCAACAACTTCCGGGACAGGTCCAGCTTCTCGCTGATGAAGCTTGCGGATCGCTGACCAGCGGCCCCAGCTGGGATCAGCACCTCCTTCGTGCTGCCGAACACCCGCACTGGAGGGGTTGCGGCCGAGTATGTGCGGCCGGGGGCGCGGACCTCGCCGCAATGTGGACGGGGTGCAGGTGGTGGGGTTGGAGACGTGGTTGGCGGTGAACCCCGGACCCGAGTGGTGGGCTGCGGTGAGCGTTTCGGCCCGGATGGGTGAGGTGGAGGGCGCGACCCTGGCACCCGATCGCCGTCCACAACCAGGAGTGCGGACGCGATGGCCGGTGGCAGGTGTCGAACGTCGGAGCGAATCGGCCCTGGGACCCTCGTGCCGGAGCTTCGACCTGGACGTCGCGGGCCAGAAGTTCACCGTCCATCCGAACGCGACGAAGCACATGGCAGAGTACGCGATCAGTCAAGGCGGTGGGAGCGTGCCAATGAGCTTGCTCGCCGGGGCCGTCGAGAAGGCCGTGCAGGACGGGCTCCAGCCAGGACGGAACTTCGTTCGAGTGGGCCCTTGGGAGCTCGGCATCGACATGAGCGGCAACGTCATCTACCACGGCGTGTACAGGCCGTGAGCCTTCAACTCCGTCAGACGAAGCCGGCTACAGTCCGTGCGACGTGGGGCATCCAGACGCCCACGATCGGGGTTGTGATCATCGACGTTGTCATCGATGAGTCAGAAACCCCGTTACCACTTCACTGGCGTGTCGGCACATGGGTTAAGCCACCCCTTGACCTTTCGATCGACCATGACGGCCGCCTCGTCGGCATCCA
>JAUJNH010000015.1 GCA_030448245.1 Acidimicrobiales bacterium | reverse complement strand
CCTCCAGCACGAGCAGGTCAACCTCCACGGCCGCTATGTCTTCTCTGCTCCGGAGCATCTCCGCCACGGCCGACTTCGTCCCCCCGATCGCCTCTTCACGATGGATCCGGGCCCGGCAGTAGGCACCCACCATGAGCCCTTGACGCGGCACTCGAAAGCGGTTACACCGTAAAGTGTACGAGCGACCACGGCGAGTGAGCGATCAATTTTACTAGAGTGCAGCGCTCTGCGCCAATCGATCGCAGCCCCGGAATGCAGTTGAGGTTGTGCGTGCCCGAGTGGGACCCCGTGAAGCTCGACGGAAAGTTCTTCTGCGTGAACGGCCGGCGGCTCCACTTCCGGGGGGTCACCTACGGGACGTTCCGGCCGCGGGAGAGCGACGACGCCCGATTCCCGGAGCGCGACGGCCTCAAACGGGACTTATCGGCCATGAACGAGGCCGGCTTCACCGTGGTGCGCACCTACACCGAGCCGACGGCCGACCTGCTCGACGTCGCCGCCGACTGGGACCTGCGGGTGCTCGCCGGGGTCTTCTGGCCCGACTGGCGCTACCTCCTCGGCTCCTCCCGCCGCCAGGCAACCAGGACCCGCCGGGACGCCCGGCGGGAAGTCGGCATGGCCGCCCGCCGCCTGGCCGACGATCCCCGGGTGTTGGCGCTATGCATCGGCAACGAGATCCCCGCCGACGTCATCCGCTGGCACGGCGCCGGCCGGGTGGCCCGGGTCATCGCCGAACTGGCCGATGTCGTGCGCCAGGAAGACCCTGACCGGCTCGTCACCTACGGCAACTACCCCACCGCCGAGTACCTCGACACCAAGTCGCTCGACTTCCTCACCTTCAACATCTTCCTGGAGCGCCCCCAGGACCTGCGCATCTACCTCACCCGGCTCCACCACCTCGCCGGCGACCGGCCGGTGGTGATCGGCGAGCTCGGTGGCCCCGCCGGCCCCGGTGCCGCCGGCGAGCAGAGCCAGGCGGAGGCCCTCGACTGGCAGCTCGAGGTGGCCCTGGAGCGGGGAGTGGCAGGAAGCTTCGCCTTCTCGTGGACCGACGAATGGTGGGTGGGCGACGCTGCTGTCGAGGGGTGGCGTTTCGGCCTCACCCGCAGCGACCGCTCTCCCCGCCCCGCCCTCGACGTGGCCGCCCGGTGGAACGGGCGCACCGTCTCCGACCTCCGCACCGACTGGCCCTCGGTGAGCGTGGTCATCTGTGCCTACAACGCCGCGGCCACGTTGGACGAGTGCCTGGCCCACACCTGCGCCCTCGACTACCCCGACCTGGAGATCCTGGTGGTCGACGACGGGTCGACCGACGCCACCGCCGCCATCGCCCGGGCCCACCCCCGGGCCCGCCTGGTGGAGGTGCCGCACGCCGGTCTGGGTACGGCCCGCAACGTCGGGCTGAGGGCCGCCACCGGCGAGCTCATCGCCTACCTCGACAGCGACGCCTACCCCGACCAGGCGTGGCCCTACTACCTGGTGCTGGGCCTCGACGGCCGCAACGTGGCCGGCGTGGGCGGGCCCAACCTGCCGCCCGGCGACGACCCGGTGGGCGCCCAGGTGGTGGCCCGCTCGCCCGGTGGGCCGGTGCACGTCCTGATCACCGACGACCGGGCCGAGCACGTGCCCGGCTGCAACATGGCCTTCTGGCGCTACGCCCTGGAGGCGGTGGCCGGGTGCGACCCCATCTACACGTCCGCCGGCGACGACGTCGACCTGTGCTGGAAGGTCCTGGACCGGGGCTGGGAGATCGGCTTCCACCCGGCGGCGCTGGTGTGGCACCACCGACGACCGGGCCTGCGCACTTACCTGCGCCAGCAGCGGGGTTACGGGCGGGCCGAGTCGCTGGTCGAGGCCCGCCACCCCGACCGCTTCACCGCCGTGGGCTCGGCCCGGTGGCGGGGGCGCATCTACAACTCCCTGCTCTCGCCCGGCGGCCGCCAGCGCATCTACCGGGGCCAGTTCGGGGTGGCCGCCTACCAGTCGGTCTACCGCTCCGGCGGCCACGGCCTCGATCTGGCCCACCAGGTGGGCGTGCCCGCCGCCGCCATCGCCCTCGCAGCTGGCCCCGTGGCCCTGTTCGAGCCGAGGCTGGCCAGCGTGGCCGCCCTCGCCCTGGCCTTCCTCGCCGTCCTCGGTGCGGTCGACGTGGCGAGGGCCCGTCCACCCCACTCGCTGCGAACAGGCCGGATGCGCTTCCGCCTTTCGGTCGCCGCCCATCACCTTTTGCAGCCGCTGGTCCGATGGTGGAGCCGTCACCGTTCGGTCGCCTCGGCCCTGCGCCAGCTCCCGGTCGCCGTCACCCTCGACGGCCCTGCCACCCGCCAACCCGGGGGCTCCCTGCGGCTGCCCGAGGCCATCCCCCGGGCCGAAATCGTGGTAGCAATCCTCGCTGCCCTCCGCCGCCACGGCATCCGGGCCGTGCCGGCTTCGGAGTGGGACGACCACGACGCCCGCATACGGGGGTCGTGGCTGGTCGAAGGTCGCCTGATCAGCAGCTCGCACCCGGTGGGCTGGGTGCAGGTCGACGTCCGCCGGCGCGTGATGCTGCGCCGCCTCGGCGTTGCCCTCGCCGTGGTGGCGACGGCCGCCGCCCTCGCCGCGCCCCTGGCCGGGGCGCTCGGCGCCCTGGCCCTCGCCCAGCTGGCGGTGGGCTGGTGGCGGACCGGCCCGCTGGTGCGCCGGATCCTCCAGAGAGTGGCCCGGTGAGCGGGGCGGTCAGGACCAGCCTCCAGGCGTGGCCCCGTGCCGTGCGCTACGCCCGCCCGTTCCGGGGCCTCGTCACCGGGTCGCTGCTGATGGTGGTCGTCACCTCGCTGGTCGGGCTGCTGGAGCCGTGGCCGATGGCGTTGCTGATCGACAGCGCCCTGGGCGACAAGCCTCTCCCGGGACCACTGGAGACACTGATCGGCGACGGGGCAGGGCCGCGCATCCTGCTGGCGGTGGCCATGGGGCTGCTCGTGGCCCTGGGCATCAACGGGTTCGCCGCCATCTCGCAGTACATAAGCACCAAGCTCGAGATGCGGATGGTGCTCGACTTCCGCAGCCGCCTGTTCCAGCACGTGCAGCGGCTGTCGTTCGGCTACCACGACGACCGCCTGACCGGCGAGTTCATGGGCCGGATCAACCAGCAGGCCCAGTCGGTGGGCAAGGTGACCGTGGCCATCTTCCCGCTCCTGGGCAGCCTGCTCACGCTGATCGGCATGTTCTGGATCGCCTACCGGCTCAACCCACCGGTGGCGCTGGTCGCCCTGTCGGTGGTCCCCTTCATCTACCTGTCGACCGGCTACTACGGCACCCGCATCGGTCCCCGGGTCCGCAAGGTGAAGGGGATGGAGATCCGCTCCCTCCACATGGTCCACGAGGCCATGCAGATGCTGCGGGTCGTCGTGGCCTTCAACCGCGAGGGCCACGAGTACGACAAGTTCCGGGCCCAGGGGGAGCAGGCCGTCGACGCCAGGGTGGAGGTCACGTCGCGCCAGACGATGTTCTCCGTGATGGTGAGCCTGATCACCGCCACGGGGACGGCGGCGGTGCTCGGAGTCGGCGCCTGGCAGGTCATCAACGGCGGTCTGACCGTCGGTGAGCTCCTCGTGCTGATCGCCTACATCAGCGCCGTGTACAAGCCGCTCGACACCATCAGCACGACGATCAACTCCATCCAGGAGAACCTGATCGGCTACGAGATGGCCGAGGAGCTGCTCGCCACCCAGCCCGAGGTGGTCGAGTCGGAGTCGGCGGTGACGATGGATCGGGCCGAGGGGGCAGTCGAGTTCGACGGCGTCTCGTTCGACTACCCCGGCCGGGAGAACACGCTTCGGAATCTGTCCTTCACCGTGAAGCCGGGCGAGACGGTTGCCATCGTCGGACCCACCGGGGCGGGGAAGAGCACCCTGGCCAGCCTGCTGCCCCGCTTCTACGACCCCTCGGCCGGGCGGATACTGCTCGACGGCACCGACCTGCGGGATCTGACCCTGGAGTCCCTGCGGGCCCAGATGAGCTTGGTGCTCCAGGAGCCGTTGCTGTTCACCGGCTCGATCAAGGAGAACATCCGCTACGGACGGCTCGAGGCCAGCGACGAGGAGGTCCGGGAGGCGGCCCGGGCGGCCAACGCCCACGACTTCATCAAGCGCCTGCCCAAGCGGTACGGCACCAAGCTGGGCGAGAGGGGAGCGAAGCTGTCGGGGGGCGAGCGCCAACGGATCTGCATCGCCCGGGCATTCCTCAAGGACGCGCCCATCCTCATCCTCGACGAGCCCACCTCGTCGATCGACTCCCGCACCGAGGCCACCATCCTCGAGGCGCTGGAGCGGCTGGCGGAGGGCCGGACGACGTTCATGATCGCCCACCGGCTCTCGACGGTCCGCTCCGCCTCGCAGATCCTCGTCGTCAGCGGCGGGGAGATAGTGGAACGGGGCACCCACGACGAGCTGCTGAGGCTGAGATCGCTCTACTGCCTGCTCCACGAGATGCAGGACGGTGGTCGGGACGGCGAGCGCCGCCGCTCCCGGGCCCGACCCCTGCGGGCCCGACCCCTGCGGGTCCGCGCCGCCGATCGGAGGCGGCGGTGAGTCGCCGCCGCCCGTCGGTGTGCGCGCTGGTGCCCCACTTCGACTGCGAGCCATGGCTGGGGCAGGCCATCGAGTCTCTGCTGGGCCAGACCAGGCCTCCCGATGCGGTGGTGGTGGTCGACGACGCCTCGCCCCGGCTCCCAGTCGAGGTGGCCCGCCGCCACCCCGGCGTCACCTTCCTGGCCGCCGCCGACAACGGCGGCCCCTACCGGCTGGTGCAGGCGGTGATCGAGCGCTCCAACTACGACTTCTACCTCTTCCAAGACGCCGACGACTGGTCGGCCCCTGACCGGCTGGAGGCTCTCCTCGAGCGGGTCGACGCCACCGGCGCCGAGCTGGTGGGCAGTCACGAGTTGCGTGTCCTCGTCGAAGAGGGCGACGTGGTGGCCGTGCGCTACCCCCTCGACGTAAACGCCGCCCTGGCCGAGCAGCCGGTCGGTTTCCCGCTGCTGCACCCCACCAGCATTGTGGCCCGCGACCTGGTCATGCGGATCGGCGGCTTCGCCAGCGGCATGCGCTTCAGCGGCGACGCGGAGTTCCTGCGCCGGGCGGCCCAGGTGGCCACCGTGGTCAACGCCGATCACTTCGGCTACTTCCGCCGCAAGCGGGCCGGTTCGCTCACCACGGCACCGGGCACTGGCCACCAGTCACCCGACCGCCTCGCCGTTCAGGCCGCCCTGGCCGCCCGGGCCCGAGGCTTCGCCGAAGCTCGGCGCCGGGGGCGCCGGCCCGACCTGAGACCGTTCCGAACCGCCCCGCTCCCGGCCCTACAGCACCTGGCCGGCCCCCCCCTGGGCCGGAGGGCCCCCGGTCGCCGGCCGGCGAGCTCGCCTCCTCCCTCGTCGGGCGCCGGCAAGGACGCGGTCCTTGTTGTCGGCGCCCCCCGTGCCGGTCAGGGGTTCCTGGCGTGGGCCCTCGACCAGCACCCTGCCTTCACCGCCGTCCCCGACGCCCGCTGGCTGGCGGCCACGGTCGCCGCCGTAGAACGGCTGGCGGGCGACGACGCCTCGCCATCGCCGCCCGGCTACCGCGCCGCACTCACCGGGGTCGTCCACCAGCTGGCGGCCGCCGGGCGCGGTCGTCGCTGGGTGGCGCACGGCGCCGCCGTCACCGCTGCCGTGAACCCGCTCGTGGCCGCCTTCCCGTCGGCCCGGCTGATCCACGTGGTGCGCCCGGTCGACGAGGTGGTCGCCGACCTGGCCGCTCGGCCCACCGACGGTGGCGCCTACCACTCACCCGACGGGGCGTGGCGGGCCTGGCTGGCCGGCGCCGGGGCCGGCTTGGCCGCCGAGCAGCGACTCGGTGCGGACCGGGTGTTGCGCGTTCGCCACTGCGACCTGGCTTCCGAGCCGGCGGCGGTGCTGGAGGCCTGTCTCCGCTTCCTGGGAGAGCGGGTGGATCCGGCCGTCGAACGGGCCCTGGCCGCTCTCGAGCCCAGCCCGCCGGTCGAGCCCCCGCCGGGTCCGGCCGACGTCGTCCGAGCCAGTCGGCACCTAAGCGCCCTGCTCCTGGCCGAGCCCGGAGCTGAGCCGGTCGGCGCCGCCCGTGCCGGTGACCAGCCGGAGCCCCCAGTGGAGGTGCAGCCGGGTGCCGGCGTGGCCCGGCCCCTCGTGGAGCGGCTGCGCCGCCTGGTCCTCGACTCCGTTCCCGCCGGATCCACCGTGCTCGTGGCCAGCAAGGGCGACGAGCGGATGCTCGCCCTCGACGGCCGTGACGCCTGGCACTTCCCGCAGGTCGAGGGTGGCACCTACGCCGGCCACCACCCGGCGGACAGCGCCGACGCCCTCGCCCACCTCGACGACCTGCGCCGGGCCGGGGCCGACTACCTCGTCCTCCCGGCGGCGGCGTTCTGGTGGCTCGACCACTACGAAGGCGTGCGCCGCCACCTGGACGAGCGTGCCGCGGTGGTGGCGTTCCACGAGGAGGTGGGCATCGTGTACCGGCTCGAGGGCGGGAACGTCGGGGTCCGTCCCCTCGCCGCCCCGCCCCAACTGGTGGTCAGCTCGTGACCGTCGCCCTCGTGGGTGGGGCCCTGGCCAACAAGGCCGGCAACGCCGGGGCGGCGTGGACCAGGCTGAGCTGGCTCAGCGGCCTCCGCGATGTCGGCTTCGACGCC
Source organism: Acidimicrobiales bacterium (assembly GCA_030448245.1). Taxonomy (GTDB): domain Bacteria; phylum Actinomycetota; class Acidimicrobiia; order Acidimicrobiales; family JAUJNH01; genus JAUJNH01. The sequence continues at coordinate 11,803 of JAUJNH010000015.1, read as the reverse complement.
CACCTGGTGGAGGAGCTGGCCCCCGGGCTAGGCAAGGAGGCCGAACGGTGGTTCCGCTCGGTGACCACCGCCTTCGGTGTGGCCGACCGCTGCACCCTCCTGCGCCCCGACGGCTCGACCGCCGCCGGCCTGGCCCTCGACGACCTCGAGGACCTGGCCGCCGGCGCCGCCCTGCTCGTCAACATCTCCGGCCACCTCCGGCGCCCCCGGATCGTCCGGCGGGTGGCGAGGCGGGTCTACGTCGATCTCGACCCCGGTTACACGCAGATCTGGAGTGACGAGGGTCTCATGGATCTCGGCGAGCACGATCACTGGTACACCGTCGGGGAGCTGGTGGGCACGCCTTGGTCGACGGTGCCCAGCGCCGGGCGCCGTTGGCGGCCCATCCGCCAGCCGGTGAGCCTCGACGCCTGGCCGGTGCAGCCCCCTTCGGGGCAGGACCGCTTCACCACCATCGCCGCCTGGCGGGGACCCTTCGGCACGGTGGAGCGTGAAGGAAGGGCGCTGGCCGGCAAGGTGCACGAGTTCCGCCGGTTCGCGGCGCTGCCCAGGCTCGCCCCCGGGGTCTTCGAGCTGGCCCTGGACATCGATGGCGCCGACCAGAAGGACCGGGCCCTGCTGGAGGAGCACGGCTGGCTGGTGGTGGACCCGGTGCCGGTGGTGGGCGATCCCCATGCCTTCCGCCGTTACGTCCAGGGATCGGCGGCCGAGGCGTCGGTCGCCCAGGGTGTCTACGTGCACCTGTCCACCGGCTGGTTCGGCGACCGGACCGTCCGCTACCTGGCCTCGGGGCGGCCGGCGCTGGTCCAGGACACCGGCTGCAGCCGCACGCTGCCGGTGGGCGAGGGGATCGTCACGTTCACCGACCTCGACCAGGCGGTGGCCGGGGCCCGGTCGATCCTGGAGGACGCTCCCCGCCACGCCGCCGCCGCCCGCCGCCTGTCCGAGGAGCTGTTCGCGTCCCATGTCGTCCTGGGACGGCTCTGCGAGGAGGTCGGCGTTGCACCCTGAGCGGCGCCGCATCGTGGTGACCAGCATGGTCGCCGGTGTCCCCGGTCAGGGCGGCTGGGTGTGGGCCGTGCTCCAGTGGGTGCTGGGCCTGCGCCAGCTCGGCCACGACGTTCTTCTGCTGGAGCCGGTCGACCGCATCCAACCGGCCACCAGGGCCGGTTTCGCCAAGATCGTGGGGGAGTTCGGCCTCGGCGGGGCGGCGGCCATGGTCACCCCCAGCCGTGACTCGGCCGGACTCGAGTTCGGGGCGATCGCCCAACGGTGCCGGGAGGCCGACGTGCTGTTCGACATCGCCGGCGTGCTGGCCGGTTCTGAGCTGTTCGACCCCATCCCGGCCCGGGCCTACGTTGACGTCGACCCCGGCTTCACACAGCTCTGGCACCGGAGCGAGGGGATCGACATGGGCCTCGCCGGCCACACCGCCCACTTCACCGTCGGCCTCAACATCGGCGCGCCCGCCTGCCCCGTCCCCACCTGCGGGGTGGAGTGGGTCCCGACGCTTCCCCCGGTGGTGCTCGAGCGGTGGCCGGTGGCCCCGAGGCTGGAGCACGACGGGCTCACTACCGTGGCCAACTGGCGGGGCTACGGCTCGGTGGAGCACGGCGGCGTCTTCTACGGCCAGAAGGCCCACGCCTGGCGCCAGCTTTTCCCGCTGCCCCGACTCAGCCCCCGGCCGTGCACGCCCGCCCTGGCCATCCATGCCGGTGAGGAGAAGGACGTGGCCGCCCTGGCCGAGCACGGCTGGTCGCTGCTCGATCCTGCCGTGGTGGCGGCCACCCCCGCCGCCTACCACCGGTTCGTGAGCGGCTCCTGGGCCGAGCTGGGCGTGGCCAAGAGCGGCTACGTCGTCTCCCGCTCGGGCTGGTTCAGCGATCGCAGCGCCTGCTACCTGGCGGCGGGGCGGCCGGTGGTCGCCCAGGACACCGGGTTCTCCGACCGGCTTCCGGTGGGCGAGGGCCTGCTGGCCTTTGACGGGGTCGAGGACGCGGCCGACGCCATCGCCGCCGTCGCCTCCGACTACGAGCGTCACCGGCGCGCCGCCCGCGCCTTTGCCGAGGACCACCTCGACTCCCGGAGGGTGCTGGGGCGGCTGGTCGCCCTCGCCGCCGAAGGCAGCTCGGCGTGACCGGCGACCGCCTGCGCCGGCTCGTCCCCCATCGCCGACGCCGTCGGGCCGCCGCCGGCGACCGGGTGCTCGCCCTCGTGCCTCACCACCGGTGCGAGCGCTGGCTCGACCACTGCCTGGCCTCACTGGTCGGCCAGACCCGCCCGCCCGACGGCATCGTGGTCATCGACGACGCTTCCGCGGAACCGCCCACCGAGATCGTGCGCCGGTTTCCAGGCGTCACGCTGCTGCGAGCGAGGGCCAACGTCGGCCCCTACCGGCTGGTCCAGCAGGTGATCGAGGAGACCTCCTACGACCGCTACCTGTTCCAGGACGCCGACGACTGGTCGGCCCCCGACCGCCTCGAGCTTCTGCTCGACGCCGCCGGCCGCACCGGCGCCGAGCTGGTGGGCAGCGACTACGTCATGCTCTGCACCGACGAGGTGAGGACCCTGCTGCACGCCTTTCCCGTCGACGTGAACGGGGCCCTGGCCCAAGCCCCGACCTGCCATGCCCTGCAGCACCCGACCAGCCTGGTCAACCGAACGCTGGTGACCCGGCTCGGTGGCTACGCGTCGGGCATGCGCTTCAGCGGCGACGACGAGTTCCTGCGCCGGGCCGCCCACGTGGCCCGGATCGTCAACGTGCCGCGGGTCCTGTACTTCCGGCGCCATCGGGCGGACTCGCTCACCACATCGGCCGCAACCGGGCACGGTTCCCAGGCTCGGCGTGACGTTCTGAAAGCGCTGGCTACCCGGGCCGCCGACAACGCCGAAGCCGTCGTCCGGGGTGATCAGCCGGATTTGACGCCCCATGCCCTGGCCCCGCCCATCCGGTTGGAGCACGTGTGCGGCCCGGCCCTCATTGGTGGCGACGATGCCACGCGCCTCTTCCCGCGGCTGGGGCGCCGCCGTCGGCCCTCAGGCGCGACTACGAGGGCCGGCAAGTTGCCCGAGCCCGTCCTCATCGTCGGCGGTGAGGCATCGGGGACCGACGCCCTCCTCTGGTCCCTGGCCCAGCACCCTTCGGCCGTCCCCGTGGTGGACCTGTCGTGGCTGGAGCCGCTGTCGGAATCGGCCCGCCGGGCCGCCGGCCCCTCCGACCTGGTCCACACCGCCCTGTCGCCCGGTCGCCGCCTCCGTCCCCTCGATGCCTCGGGAGCCGGCGCCGGCGATCTCCAGGGGGAGCTCGCCGCCGCCGTCAGTCGGGTCCTCCTGAGCGAAGGCCCCGCTGGGGCTTCCTGCTGGATGGCGGCGGCGGCACCGGAGCCTCGCACGGTCGACGCCGTGCTGACGGTGTTCCCCCGGGCTCGGGTGATCCATCTGGTGCGTGACGCCGACGACTCTGCTTCGGCGCGAAGCCAGCCGTCGAAGGCCAACCCTCATCCGCTGCCGGTCGACGAGGCGTACCGGGCGTGGCTGAGGGAGGTTCGCAGCGGGCTGGCCGTGGAACGGGCGGTCGGCGCCGAGCGGCTCCTGCGATGCCGGTTCGACGAGCTCACCCGGGCCCCCGAAGGTGCCGTGCGGCGCTGCCTCGACTTCGTCGGACTGGATTTCGACCCGGCCTGCGTGCGGCCTTTGCAAGAGCTCGACCTTGTCCCGGCGAAGGTGTACGGCGACGTGAGCGATGCCGCTCCGGCCCGAGAGCTCACCACCGCCCTGTGCGGACCGGGGGAGCACGCCGAGTCTCTCGTCGCCGTCGATCCCCCGGTGGGTCCCGTCCCCACTGCGGCGGCCCAGGAACGAAGGGCGCCCAGGCCGACGACCCAACGGCCACCGCCGGCTCCGACGGGGGCACCGCCACTTCCGGCCCATGTGGCCCGGCCGGCGGCACTGTTGCGCCAGTCGGTGCCGGCGGGGTCGGTGGTCGCCGTGGTCACCAAGGGCGAGGGGCGCTTCCTGGAGCTGGACGGTCACGACGTGTGGCACTTCCCACGGACCGCCGAGGGGGAGTGGGCGGGGTACCACCCGGCCACCAGCGACGACGTCATCCGACATCTGGAGGAGCTGGAGGGTCAAGGCGCCCGGTACTTCCTGATCCCGTACTGGGCCCGATGGTGGCTCGACCACTACACCGGGCTTTCCCCCCATCTTGCCCGTCGGGCTCGGTTCGTCGGCGAAGACTCCGACAGCGGCATCGTCTTCGAGCTGGCCGCTCGTGGCGAGCCGGCGACGCCCTCACCGCTAGAGGGCCGTCGCGACGAGCAGGCGCGTGTTCGGCCGTCCGGCACGCCGGACCGGAGACGTTCGGTGTCGGTGATCGCGTGGAACGCCACTCACAACCCACTGGGACGGGCCCACGTGCTGGCCGAGCTGCTGCGCGATCGCTACGACGTGGAGGTGGTGGGGGCCGAGTTCGAACACTTCGGTACCGGGATCTGGGCGCCCCTCAGGGATATGGACCTTCGGCTCCGCACCTTCCCCGGCGGACCATTCCCCGAGCACTTCGCCCGGATGGAGGCGTTCGCGAGCACCATCACCGCCGACGCGGTGGTCGTCTCCAAGCCCCGGCTGCCCTCCTACCTCCTCGGCATCCTGGCCAAGGCGCTTCGTAACCGGCCGCTGGTGCTCGACGTCGACGACCGGGAGCTCACCTTCGTGGGTGCCACCGAGCCGCTGACCATCGAGGCCCTGCGTCAGCACGCCGACGACCCCCGCTTGCACAACCCGTACGGGAGCCACTGGACCCGCCATTGCGAGGCCCTGGTCGGCGCCGCCGACTGCGTCACCGTCTCCAACGAGACGCTGCAGTCGCTCTTCGGCGGCACCATCGTGCCCCACGCCCGTGACGAGCGGCTGTTCGACCCGGCCCGCTACGAACGGAGCGCGGTGCGCCGCCGTTTCGGGTTCGAGGACGGCGAGCGCATCGTGCTGTTCGCCGGCACCCCCCGCCGCCACAAGGGCGTCGTGGAGCTGGCGGCTGCCTTGAGGGAGACCGGCGACCCCCGGGCCCGTCTCTGCCTGATCGGGACGTCGGAGCTGGAGGGCCTGAGAGAGGACCTGGTTCCCTACGCCGACCTCATCCGGGTCGTCCCCTACCAGCCGTTCGCCGAGCTGCCCGCCCTCCTGGCCGCCGCCGACATGGTCGCCGTGCTGCAGGATCCGGAGAGCGACGTGAGTCAGTACCAGATGCCGGCCAAGGTCACCGATGCCCTGGCCATGCAGCGACCGTGCCTGGTGCGCTCCGTGCCCCCCCTCGAGCGCCTCATTGCCGATGGTCACCTGGAGGCGGTGCCCGGCGACGGCTTGGCGGCCAAGCTGGCGGAGATGCTCGGTGACGAGGGGGCGGTCGCCCAGCGGGCCCAGGCCAACCGGGAGGTCTTCCTGGAGCATTTCAGCTTCTCCGCCGTGCGCCCCCGCTTGGAGGCCATCATGGAGCCGCTCCTCGACCGGCCGCCTCCCTTGGCCGAGGACCACCGCCGGCTCCTCGCCTTCACCCGGGAGCGGTTCGGCGGGAGCGCCCCGGTGGGCGGGGGCACGGACGCCCCGGCGCCGGCCAGTCTCCGTGCCCATCCTGCTCGACGTCCCCGCCCCCCCGGGCCCGGAGGCGACACCCGTTTCGACGTGGTGATGTTCTGGAAGCAGAACGACACGGGAATCTACGGCCGGCGCCACGACATGTTCATGCAGCACCTCGCTCGGTCGGCACGGGTAGGACAGGTGGTCCAGTTCGATGCCCCGATCGACGTGGCCGAGCTCCGCCGGGCCCCGGCCGACGGGGTACCCTCGCAGAGCCTGCTGGTCCGTGACCGCACCATGCGCCGGATACGGGGCGTGGAGCCGGTGCCCGGCCTCCATCAGCACTCCTTCGTCTACTCCGGCGACGACGGGGGCCAGAGCCTCCTGCCCGACCGAAGTGACTACCTGGTACATGTCAAGAACGTGCTCGCTCGCCACGGCGTCGGCGAACGGCCCGTGGTGTTCTGGGTCTACCCGAAGTGCCTGGACTTCCCCGAGGTCGCCCGGGCGCTCACTCCCGACCTGACCGTGGCCGACGTGGTCGACGACCACCGGACCTGGGCCCGCCCCGGCACGTCGCAGTACCAGCGCATCGTCGCCAACTACCAGGAGATCGCCGAGCTGAGCGACATCATCCTCACCAACTGCGACGCCATGCGTACCACCATGGCGGCGCTGGGCGGCAACGTGCACCTCGTGCCCAACGCCGCCGAGTACCCGGATCTCTCGCTCTCGCTCCCGCTCGACGTACCCGAAGAGCTGCGCACCCTGGAGGGCCCGACGGTCGGATACGTGGGCAACATCTCCAGCCGGATCGACGTCGACCTGCTCGAGCACCTGGCCAGGAGCCGGCCCCATTGGAACATCGTGCTGGTGGGTTCTGCTCATGCCGGGCAGGAGGTCCTGCGGCTACGTAGCCTGAGCAACGTGTCGTTGCTCGGTCCCAGGCCCTACGAGGAGGCCAAGCGCTACGTCCGGGCCTTCGACGTCGGCCTCATACCCCACCTCCAGAACGAGATGACTGCTGCCATGCACCCATTGAAGGCGTTCGTGTATTGCGCCCTCGACGTGCCGGTGGTCTCCACCGACATCGCAAACCTGGGCGAGCTCCGTCCCCTCATCTCGGTGGCCACGGACCACGCCGAGTTCCTCGCCAAGGTCGATGCTGCCCTCGCCGAGGGCAAGGGTCCGCTGGCGAGGGAAGGGGCGCACGAGGTGCTGCGGCGCAACTCCTGGGAGGTCCGGACCGGGGCCGTCATGGCCCTGGTCGACGAGGCCCTGGGAGAACGTGACGTGCTTAAGTGACCAACGGCGCCGGGGCGTCGGCCAGAGTGGCAATCGAATCCGCCTACCGGTCTTGCGAGGAGGTGGATCTCTCCTGGTTGGCGGCCGCGCCCCGGCGCAACCAGTGGTCGCTGGCCGACGACACCCTGAGCTTCGTATCCCGGCTGGTGACCACCCTCGAGTCCCGCATCATCGTGGAGTTCGGTTCGGGAGAGTCGACCCGGGCTCTGGCCCGGGCGGGAGCGGGGATCGACCCACCGGCGAAGGTTGTGGCCCTCGAGAACGACCCTCTTTTCCGGCAGAGAACCCGGCGAGCCCTTGGCCGGGACGGGGCCACCGAGACCGACGTCCTCCTGACCCCGGTTGTGGTCCGTCGCTGGTACGGGAACAACGTCCCCGTGTACCACCTGACCAGGCCCTTCCTCTCGGCCATGGGCCGCCCCGACCTGGTGCTCGTCGACGGGCCCCCGTTGCCCCTCGGCGGTCGGGAGGGGTCCCTGCTCCAGGCGCTGCATCTGGGCCGGACGGGCACCGTCGTGCTCCTCGACGACGCGAGCCGCCCGAGCGAAGAGCGGGCCTTGGAACGCGCCCTCGAGATCTGCGGCGACTCGGTGGAGCTCGTGGAGCTCGCCGACTTCGCCAAGGGCCTGGCCGTGCTGGTGGTGACGAGTCCGCTGGAGGGCCCGGCCATGCCGCCGGCGCCCTCGGAGGACGGGAGCGTCGAGTGAGCCTCGGTCACCTCGAGGAGTTCCTACACCGCGCCGGCGACTCCCTGTGCTCCAGCCCCGTCTTCGTCATCGGCTCTCCCCGCTCGGGAACCACCGCCCTGGCCCGGGCCCTGGGAGAGCACAGCCGACTGTGGACGTCGCACGAGTCGTACTTCCTGAACGGTCTCTACGGGCGGGGGCGGGCGGGAGACGCCTGGCGGCGCGACGCCGAGCGCAAGCAGGCGCCGAGCTGGGTGAAGACCGAGGAGGTCTCGCGCCAGGAGTTCCTGGGCTTCCTCGGGTCGGGCGTCAACGCCCTCTACACCAGCCGCAGCGGTGGACGGCGGTGGATCGACCAGACTCCACTCAACACGCTCATGGTGGACGACCTAGCCGACATGTTCCCCGGGGCGGTCTTCGTCCACATCCTGCGCGACGGCCGCCACGTGGTCCACAGCATGGGTAACTTCCTGCGGAAGTTCGAGGAGCGCGACGGTGCCAGAGAGTACGTTCCGGCGTGGGCCAGCGACTTCGTCGAGGCGTGCCGGACATGGCGAACGTGGGTGGAGACGGCGGCCTCCTTCTGCGCCCGCAACCCGCAGCGGGCGATCACGGTGGTCAACGAGCGGCTCTCGGCCGATCCCGAGAATGGCTTCACCACCCTGTACCGCTTCCTGGAGGTCGAGCGGGAGGAGGGCCCGATCAAGTCGTTCGGGACCAGGCGGGTGAACTCGAGCTTCGGCGAGGGCAGGAGGGACCACCCGTCCTCGGCCGAGGGACTCCCCCGGTGGGACAAAGAGAGGCGGGCCACCTTCGCCGAGGAGGCCGGGGAGACCCTGGTGGCCTCGGGCCTGGCCGGCAGCGACGAGCTGAGAGCGTGGGTTGAGAGCACCATGCCCGTGAACGCACCGCGCCTTGCCGGCGACGACGAGTGACGCCGCCGAGGACGGAGACCAGTGAAGCCAGGTCCCACGTGACCACGGCGCCGGTGCCACCGACGGCGCCATCCCCGTCGCGCTCGACGGGCAGGAGCACGTGGAGCTCGCGCCGCCGGGCCAGGGCCACGCTGTCGAAGGTGGCCTCCCAGCCGTCCACCGGGAGGCGGGCGAGGACGACCTCGTCGGCCGCCCGGCCGCCGACCAGCTCGGTCAGCCATAGCGTGGAGCTCCGGCGAGAGGTGCGCTCCGCCCACAGCAGGCCGACCCCCTCAGCTCCGGCGACCAGCGCCGGCCGGCCGCCGACCGACCGATCGGTCAGCAGGAGCTCCCGGCGCCAGGCCGTGTCGTCGCGCCACACGTGGAGCACGCCCTCACCCTGAACCGGCGACCGGGCGCGGAACACGGCATGGGGACGCCCGCTGCCGTCGACGGCCAGCCCCCCCTGGTTCACGAGCTGGAGGGAGCCGGGTCGGGTGGGGACGGCGACGTCGGCGGCGCCGTGGGTGATCGGCAGCTCCAGCATCGACCCGTCCGAGGCGAGCCACGTGCGCCCGCCGTCCTCCGACCGGGCGTAGGACACGTCGGCGTTGGTGGCCGGGTCCTCCCCGGCCCGCCACACGAACACCAGCTGGATGGCTCCCGCGGCGTCGACGGCCACGTGCTGCAGGTAGGCGCTCTCGCCGCTCGACCGCCCGTCGATGAGCGTGGCGACGCGCTCCCACGCGCCGGTCCCGGGCGCCAGGCGGTTGAGGATGGTATTCCCGCCGCCGGCGCCGCCGTCGCGGTAGAAGAAGAGCAGGGTACCGTCGGGGGCGAGCACGAACGCCGGGTAGGTGACCGACGCCTCCTCGGACCCGACCATGGTTCCCGCGGTCCACTGGTCGATCGATCCTGGCTGCGAGGAACGCACGTAGCGCAGCGGGTCGGCGTGCATGTTGCCGGCGACGTGCACGTATCCCTCGGCGTCGACGGCTATGGCGTAGACGTTGTGGGCGTCGGGCTCGGTGGGGACGGCCAGCGGGTTGCCCGGTACGGCGCCGAGGTCGGCTACCGTCCAGGGCCCGTCGGGGAGCTGGCGGCGGCCGGCGAAGGGTCGCCCGTCGGGATCGACCCACACCGCGTACTGAGCGTCGCCCGAGGTCCACAGGTTGTCGTTGATGAAGGCCGTCGCGTTCCACGCCGTGTCGAGGCCGAGGGGCTCCGGCAGGCGCGAGATCACGGCCGGGTGGTTGCCGTCCCCGGGAAACCTGGCGCTGGCGGTGCCGCGATCGTCGAGGACGAGGGTGATCACGCCGGCGATGAGCATGCCGGCCGTCACCAATCCGAACACCACGCCGGCGGCCAGGCGGGCCCGGCCGATCCTCACCCGGGGCCCCGCTTCATCTCGCCGAGGCGCTCGGCGAGGGAGACGGCCAGCTCCAGCCAGTCGTGTCGGTGCTCGGCGGGGGGCTCCCAGCCCGGCGCCCATCCGAGCCACTGGATGCAGCGGTGAAGCTCGCAGCGCATCAGGTCCTCGACCAGCTGCTCGATGGGGGGCCGGGCGTCGAGCGGGAGGGCGGAGTGGTAGGCGGTGACCAGGGCGGCCCGCTCGTCGTCGGACCAGCCGCCGGCGACCAGTGCGGAGAGGTCGAGCAGCGGAGCCCCGATGCCGGCCATCTCCCAGTCCACAGCGGCGATGCGACCGCTGGCCCGGTCGACCAGGACGTTGGAGGGGTAGAGCTCGCCGTGGACGAAGCAGCGGGGGAGCTGGGCCAGGCGGTCGACGTTCTCGTCGTAGCCCTCGAGGACCGCGGCCAGCCGGCGCCGCCGGGCCGCTTCCCACGCCTCGGCGAACTCCCGGGCCCGGCGGGGCCAGTGACCGAAGAACGCCCGGTCGTAGGAGACGAGCCTGGCGCGCACGGCGGGATCGATCGGGGCCGGGCGTCGGTGCAGCGCCGCTGCCCACCGGGCCACCTCGCACCACACCTCGTGCTCGCCGACCTGCCAGAGCTCGACGCCGGGGACCCTCTCGATCAGCAGCCACCACGAGCCGGAGTCGTCGTCGCCGCCGCTGGCCAGGCAGGCCGGCACACCGGGCACGCCGGCGGCCAGCACCCACCGGTAGGCGTGGACCTCCCGGCCGGGGTCGTCGAGGAAGGCGGGCCGGTTTCCCCGGGCCTGGGGGAGGCGATGAGCGATCCCGAGGTCCTTATGCAGCAGGGCCCGCCGGGTCCCGCCGGCGAGGACGACGTCGACCTCGGTGATGGCGTGGGTGGTGGCATAGCGAGAGCTCCGTAGGGTGACGCTCGAGACCTCGGTGCCCAACGCCTGGCGCACCAACCGTTCGAGGTCTCCGGCTGCGGTCGCCCCAGCGCCCCGCCTGCCGTCCACCGGCCCAGCCTAGGAGTGGCGGGCATGGACGGGAGCCGTGGGAATGCCGAACCTCCACAGGTGAGGGGTCACCTGTAGTACGGTCACCGCCACGACGCCAGCGCTGCGGGCGATGCGGTGACAGGACCGGCGGATGCGGGTACGCCTCCCGCTCGGAGATCCGGATCGCCGGTCACCAATACGTCAGCTTCCACGTGCGAGCGAGGTCCACGGAGGAGCGGTCGTCAGGATTGCGGGCTCTGCGCGATGAAACGTGGGGCGGGGTGAGGCCAGACCCCCGGCCATAGATCCACCAGCAAGGCCAAGGGCCTCACCATTCTGCGGCTGTTCGAAGCTGCAGAACAGGAGGCCCTTGACGGTGAAGCACCGTAGCGAGGGCGCCACCGCGTTGCTCGGCATGTCGGGGTTTGTGGTCGGCGCCAAACTCGAGATGGACGGCGAGATCTGGCTGCACGTGGAGAGCACCGCAGAGGTGATCGGGTGCAGCTCGTGCGGAACACGGGCAGTCGGGCCATGGCCGGCGACGGGTCAAGGTGCGAGACCTGGCCATCGCCGGGCGGGACGTGGTCCTGGTATGGGCCAAGCGCCTGTGGCGCTGCCCCGATGCGGACTGCGAGGTCGGCACCTGGAGCGAGCGATGCGATGACATCGCCCCCAGGGGCCGCTATGTCTTCTCTGCACCGGAGCATCTCCGCCACAGCCGACTTCGTCCCCTCACCACTCAGAGTGGTCGTTGGCGCGAATCCTGCACGGCTGCTACCGGGAGGCCGAGTCGAGCTCCAGGCCCTTGGTCTCGGGGAGACCGGCGAAGGCGAGGGTGGCCAGCAGCGCCGGCGCGGCCACGACCACGGCGGCGGGGGCGAAGCGGCCGAACAGGTCGGCCAGGGCGCCGAAGGTGAGCAGGCCGCCGACCGCCCCGGCCACGCCGGC
>JAUJNH010000001.1:350170-621875 GCA_030448245.1 Acidimicrobiales bacterium | reverse complement strand
GGCCCCACGGTGCCGGCCAGCTCCCGCGGGTTCCTCGCAGGCCGCGCCCAGGCCTTCCAGACGTCGTGGCTGGACGTCGGCCATGCCGCTCGCCCCGCCGCCGCGCTCCTCGGCCTCGGCGTCGCCGCCCTGCTGCTGACCGCCGTCGCCTCCCGCTCTCGGGTCCGGACCCGCGTCGTCCTCGCTCTCGCCGCGGCGGCGGTCGGCAGCGCGCTGGCGTGGCTGCTCGCCGGCGACGTCGGCCTGGTGCCCGGCCTGCTCCCGGCCACCCCCTGGCTGGTGGCCGGAGCCGTGGCGTTCCGCCCGTCGGCCCTGCGGCCGGTGCTGCCCCGCTTCCTGGTAGTGGCGTCGGCCGCTGCTGCCGGCGTCATCCTGGCCACCCAGTACTCGTTCGGTGGTGGGGTCGAGTGGGGCGGCCGCTTCTACGCCGTGGTGCTGCCGTTGGCGGCACCCGTCGCCGTCGCCGCCCTGTGGCCGGCCTCACCCGGCTGGTGGCGGAGCACGACGGGGGTGCCCGCCCTCGCCGCCGTCGCCGTGACAGCGGTGGTGTCGGTGGGCGGGCTGCTGGCCGTCCGGTCCAGCCATGCCGCCACGGCTGACCTGGGCCGGGAGCTCGCCACCGCCGCCCGCGCCGCTCCTCCCGGCCGCCCGGGCGACCCCGACCCCCGGGCGGTGGTGGTCGGCGGCCAGAGGCTGTGGCCGCAGCTCCTCTGGCCGCACCTCGACGAGCACCGGTGGGTCACCAGCGAGCGCGAGCACCTGCCCTGCACGTTCTCCCGCCTGCGAGCGGCAGGGTTCGGCCGCCTGGTGGTCCTCGGCCCGCGGGTCGACGGCCTCGTCGCCGTGGCCGAGCCGCAGGGCTGGCGCGCCCTCCCCGGCCCTCCCGGGCGGTTCACCCGGCTGGTCGAGGCCGGACCGGCCCGCCCTTCCACCGACCCGGTCTGCCCGACCCGGCCGGCGGGGAAGACCCCCCTCGAACCTCCCGCCTAGGTCACGAACACCAGTACGATCCGGGGGGTGGCGCAGAAGCTGATCGTCAGAGGCGCGCGCGAGCACAACCTCAAGAACGTCAGCCTCGAGCTCCCCCGCGACCGGCTCGTCGTCTTCACCGGCATCTCGGGCTCCGGCAAGTCGTCGCTCGCCTTTGACACCATCTACGCCGAGGGCCAGCGCCGCTACGTCGAGTCGCTCTCGTCCTACGCCCGCCAGTTCCTCGGCCAGGCCGACAAGCCCGACGTCGACTTCATCGAGGGGCTGTCGCCGGCCATCTCGATCGACCAGAAGTCGGCGTCGAACAACCCCCGCTCCACCGTCGGCACCCTCACCGAGGTGTACGACTACCTGCGGCTGCTGTTCGCCCGCATCGGGGTGCCCTACTGCCCTGACGACGGCACCCGCATCGAGCGCCAGACGCCCCAGCAGATCGTCGACCGGGTCCTCACCCTCCCCGAGGGCACCCGCTTCCAGGTGCTGGCGCCGGTGGTCCGGGGCCGCAAGGGCGAGTACGACGCCCTGCTCGAGGACCTGGCCAAGCAGGGCTTCGCCCGGGCCCGGGTCGACGGCGAGGTCGTCGAGCTGTCGGCCACGGACATGCCGAAGCTCGACCGCTACGTCCAGCACACCATCGAGGTCGTCGTCGACCGGCTGGTGCAGCGCCAGGGGATCGAGCGGCGCCTCACCGACTCGCTCGAGACCGCCCTCCGCCTGGCCGAGGGCGTGGCCGAGGTGCAGATCGTCCCCCGCGGCGGCACGGCCGAGCCTGCCGGCTCCGGAGGCACGGCCGAGCCCGCGGAGCAGGAGGTGCTGACGTTCTCCCAGCACCTGTCGTGCCCCACCTGCGGTCGCAGCTTCGACGAGCTGGCCCCCCGCAACTTCGCCTTCAACTCGCCGTACGGGGCCTGCTCCAGCTGCGCCGGCCTGGGCACCCGGTTCGAGGTCGACCCGGACCTGGCCATCCCCGATCCTGACGTGTCGCTGGCCGGGGGCGCCATCACCGCTTGGGCCGGGAACCGGGGCGACTACTTCAACCGGGTCCTCGAGGCGGTGGCCGACGCCTACGGCTTCCGCACCGACACCCCGTTCGCCAAGCTGACCAAGGCGCAGCAGAAGATCGTGCTGTACGGCGCCGGCACCAGGCAGGTGCGGGTCGAGTACCGCAACCGCTACGGCCGCCACCGGGCGTACTCGGTGAAGTACGAGGGGATCATCGGCTACCTGCAGCGCCGGCACGCCGAGGCCGAGAGCGACGCCACCCGCGAGCAGCTCGAGGGCTACATGCGCGAGGTGCCATGCCCGGCCTGCGAAGGCACCCGCCTCAAGCCCGAGACCCTCGCCGTCAAGGTGGGCGACCACAACATCGCCGACTTCTGCGCCATGCCCATCGGGCGGTCGGCGGCGGCGCTGCGGGGCATCCAGCTGAGCGAGCGGGACCGCATCATCGCCGAGCGGGTGGTGAAGGAGATCAACGCCCGCATGCAGTTCCTCCTCGACGTCGGCCTCGACTACCTGTCGCTGAACCGCTCGGCCGGCACGCTCTCGGGCGGTGAGGCGCAGCGGATCCGGCTGGCCAGCCAGATCGGCAGCGGGCTCACCGGCGTGCTGTACGTGCTCGACGAGCCCTCGATCGGCCTGCACCAGCGCGACAACGCCCGGCTCATCCAGACGATGGTGCGCCTCCGCGACCTGGGGAACACGGTGATCGTCGTCGAGCACGACGAGGAGACCATCAAGGTGTCGGACTGGGTGGTCGACGTCGGCCCCGGCGCCGGCGAGCACGGCGGCGAGGTCATCCACTCCGGCCCGGTCGACAAGCTGCTGAAGAACCGCCGCAGCATCACGGGCCAGTACCTCAACGGCAAGCGCAGCATCCCGGTGCCCGCCCGCCGGCGCGAGCCCGGCGACGCCTGGGTCACGGTGAAGGGGGCCCGCGAGCACAACCTGAAGGACGTCGACGTCGACGTGCCGCTGGGCTGCATGGTGGCCATCACCGGCGTCTCCGGCTCGGGGAAGTCGACGCTCGTCAACGACATCCTGCTGCGGGCGCTGATGAAGCACGTCTACCGGTCCAAGCTCATCCCGGGCCGGCACAAGCGGATCGACGGGCTGCACCACCTCGACAAGGTGATCGCCATCGACCAGAGCCCGATCGGCCGCACCCCCCGGTCGAACCCGGCCACCTACACCGGGGTGTTCGACCACATCCGCCGCCTGTTCAGCCAGACCCAGGAGGCCAAGGTGCGGGGCTACCTGCCCGGCCGCTTCAGCTTCAACGTGAAGGGCGGCCGCTGCGACGCCTGCAGCGGCGACGGCACCCTGAAGATCGAGATGCTGTTCCTGCCCGACGTGTACGTGCCCTGCGAGATCTGCAAGGGCGCCCGCTACAACCGGGACACGCTCGACATCACGTTCAAGGGCAAGAACATCGCCGAGGTGCTCGACCTGCCGTGCGAGGAGGCCCTCAGCTTCTTCGCCAACCAGCCCCCATCGCCCGCCACATGCAGACGCTGGTCGACGTGGGCCTGGGCTACGTCCGCCTGGGCCAGCCGGCCACCACCCTGTCCGGCGGCGAGGCCCAGCGGGTGAAGCTGTCCACCGAGCTGTCGAAGCGTTCCACCGGGCGGACCCTCTACGTGCTCGACGAGCCCACGACCGGGCTGCACTTCGAGGACACCCGCAAGCTGCTCACCGTGCTCTCCCGGCTGGTCGACGGGGGCAACACCGTGCTGGTCATCGAGCACAACCTCGACGTCATCAAGACGGCCGACTGGATCATCGACCTCGGTCCCGAGGGCGGCGACGGGGGTGGCCGGGTGGTGGTCGAGGGGACGCCCGAGCAGGTGGCCAAGACCTCCGACAGCCACACGGCCGGTTCCTGGCCGGGGTGCTCGAAGGCGGCTGACCGCCCACCGGGCACGTTCCGGTCAGAGGGCCGGAACCGCCTCACCTTCCCAGCGGGGTGCCGATGAGGACGTCGTGGCCGTTGCGGCAGCAGGACGACGCCGGTGAAGCGGTCGGCCCGCCTGCTCGTGCCCGCCGGGGTCGTCATGGTCGTCGTCCTGGTCGGGCAGTACCACGACGACCGGCGGGGCCACTACGACGTCTCGTGGTGGACGGTGGCCTACGCCGTCCTGCTGGGCGTCGGCGCCTACGCGGCCGGGCTGCCTGACCTGACCCGCTCGCCCCGGTCGGCGCTCTCGGCCTGCATCGGGGCGACCGGCGACCGGCGCCGTTGGCATCTCGGCGGCCCAGCTGGTGACCGGGTCGCAGCTGCTGCCCCGCTTCGTGGTGCTGGCGTCGGCCGTCCTGCTCGTGCCCTGGTTCCTGGCCTGTTCGGTGGTCGCCAACGGCGGCCGGAAGCAGGAGCGCTACCACGACCGCGCAAGCTGCTGGTGGCGGGGGACGAGGAGGCGGCGGCGCTGCGGGACGAGCTGGCCCGCGCCCTGGAGCACGACGCCCACCTGAGCCTGGTCCTGGCGCCTGATGTGGCCAGGCCGGTGGCTTTGTGGGACGAGCCGCTGGTCGACCGGGCGATCACGTGCGGTGCGACCGTCGTGGTGCTCGACCGGGTGGCCAGTGCCGACCCGACGATCGTGGCCCAGGCCGCCACGCTGCACGAGTCCGGCCTGCGGGTCCGGACCCTGGCCCTGTTCTACGAGGAGTGGCTGGGCAAGCTGCCGGTGTCCGAGCTGGAGCGGATCTCGCTCATGTTCGACATCGGCGAGCTGCACCGGGCCCGCTACGGCCGCACCAAGCGGGTGGCCGACGTAGCCGTCGGGCTGGTGGGGTGCGTCGTGCTGGTCCCCGTGCTGGCCGCCGTGTGGCTGGTGAACCAGGCCGGCAACCGTGGGCCCCCTGCTCTACCGCCAGCCAAGGGTCGGGCGGGGGCGCACGACCTTCACCATCGTCAAGCTGCGCACGATGAGCGCGGCCGAAGGCCCGACCGCTGGACCGGCGAGCACGACCCGAGGATCACGCCCGTCGGTCGCTGGCTGCGCCGCACCCACCTCGACGAGCTGCCGCAGGCGTGGAACATCCTTCGGGGCGACCTGTCCCTGGTGGGTCCCCGACCCGAGCAGCCCCGCTACGTCGAGGAGCTGGCCGAGAAGCTGCCGTGGTACCACGTCCGCCACCTCTCGTGCGGCCGGGCCTGACCGGCTGGGCCCAGGTGAAGTACGCCTACGGGGCGAGCGAGCAGGACGCCCTGGAGAAGCTCCAGTACGAGCTGTACTACCTGCGCCACCAGGGCACCTCGCTGGACGTGCGGATCGTGGGGCGGACGCTGCGCCACGTCGTCGGGCTGGGTGGCCGGTGACAGCGGCCCCGGCCGGCGGGCCCACCGTCACGGTGGCCGTCCCCGTGCTGAACGAGGAGGCATGCATCGACCGGTGCCTCGACGCCATCGACCGCCAGACGTACCCGAACATCGTGGAGGTGCTCGTGGTCGACGGAGGATCGACCGACGGCACGCTCCGGCTGGTGCAGGGCCACCGTCGAGTCCGCGTCGTCGCCAACCCGCGGCGCATCCAGGCGGCGGCCCTCAACCTGGCACTCGACCAGGCCAGCGGCGAGGTGTTCGTGCGGGTGGACGGGCACTGCGAGATCGCCCACGACTACGTTGCCTCGTGCGTCGCCGCCATCGAGCGAACCGGGGCGAGCATGGTCGGCGGGGCGATGGCTCCCATGGCCGGGCCGGGATGGGTCCATCGGGGGATCGCCGCTGCGATGGCCAGCCGGCTGGGGGCGGGGCCGGCCCGGTTCCATGCCGGCGGGCCGGCCGGCGCGGTGGACACGGTGTACCTGGGGGCGTTCCGCACGGAGCTCGGCGTGGCCGTCGGCGGGTACGCCGAGGACCAGGCCGTGAACGAGGACGCCGAGCTGGCCCATCGGATGGCCGCCCGGGGGCCGATCTGGTTCGACCCGGCCATCCGGTCCCGCTACGTCCCTCGCTCCACCCTCGTCGGCCTCGGCCGCCAGTTCTGGCGGTACGGCCAGGGGCGGGCCGTGACGGTGCGCAAGCACCCCAGGTCGCTGTCGCCGCGGCAGCTCGCCGCCCCGCTGCTCGTCGTCGGGCTCCTGTCGCCGTGGCGCCGGCCGGTGCTGGCCGCCTACCTCGGCCTGCTGGGCGTGGGGTCGGCGCGCGAGGCCAGGTCGGATCCCCGGAGGGTGCCGGGCTACGCGGCGTCGCTTCCGACCATGCACCTCCTCTGGGGCGCCGGCTTCCTGGCCGGCCTGGTTCCGGTCCGGGGTCGCCCGGCTCGTTCGTCGAGGTCGGCGTGATGGTGGCGGTCCGCGACCTGACCCGGGCGGCCTATTTTCGACTCTTCGCAGCCGACGCCGCCCTGGCCCGGCTGGTCCGCCCCGGTGAGACGGTCGCGGACATCGGCTGCTCCGACGGCCGCGGCAGCGAGGTGCTCGGCACCCTTGACTCGACCGGCTTCGACATCTACGAGCCGGCGCTGAGGGCCGCTGTCGCCACCGGCCGCCGCCGCCGTGGCGTCATGGCCGACGTCCGCCGCCTCCCCGTCCGCAACCACTCCTTCGACGTGGTGGTCTCGCTCGACGTCGTCGAGCACTTCCCGAAGCCCGAGGCCCTCGACCTCGTCAGCGAGCTCGAGCGGGTGGCTCGGCGGCTGGTCGTCCTGCTGACCCCGAACGGCTTCGTCCCCCAGCCTCCCGGCGAGGACGAGCCTTGGCAGGAGCATCGCTGCGGCTTCGCGGCCGGCGAACTGGAGGCGCTCGGCTACTCGGTGGCGGGGAGGGGCGGGCCGTCCGTTCTGCGCGGGCCCTACGGCTCGTTCCGGGGCGGCCGCCTCGGCCACCTGGCCGCGGCCGCCGCCTCGCCGCTGACCAATCGCCGCCCGGACGTCGCGTTCCACCTGCTCGGGGTGAAGGAGCTGGCCCCTCACCGTGGCTGAGGACCGGCCGCTGCCGGGCCTGGTGCGCGGCGGCGTCACGCTCCTGGCCGGCCGCCAGACGGGCGCCCTGGTCTTTACCGGCGCCCTGGTCGTCCTCGCCCGGCTCACCGACCGCGACGCCTTTGACGCCTTCGTGTGGGCCTACACCGCAGAGCTGCTGGTGTCGTCCATCCTGAACCTCGGCCTGGAGCGCCTCACCGCCAACCGCGTCGGCACCACCCGCACGCTGGCAGGGGTCCCGGCCATCCTGGCCGCCCGCCTGCTGACCCTTCCCCTCACTGCCGCGGCGGTCCTGGGGCTCGTCGCCTTCGTCCACGTCCGGCTGCCCCTCGGGGCGATGGCGCTGACCGTGGTGTGGACGGGGGCGGTCCAGGTGCAGGGCGTCCTCTTCGCTGCCCTCCGAGGGATCGGCCAGCCGAGGGCCGAGGCGGTCCTGGCCACGATGGTCCGTTGCACGCAGGCCACCGCACTGCTGGGCACGGCCGCGGCGTCGGGCTCGGTGACCGCCCTGGTCGCCGCCGTCGCCCTTCCGGAGGTCTTCCTGGCCATCGGGCTCGTCAGCCGGCTGCCCACCATCGCCGGCGTGGCCTCGCCGGCCGGGCTGCCGGGGCGCCTGCCCACCACAGCCCGACTGGCCTCGCCGGCCGGGCTGCCGCTGCGCCTGCTCGGGGCCTACACGCTCATCGAGGTGCTCGCCTTCGCCTACCTGCGGGTCGACGCCCTGGTGATCGGCCGGCTCCTCGGCCCCGGTCCCGGGGCCACCTACGTGCTCGCCTACCGCATCCTCGACGGCCTGACCGCCCTGCTTACCCCGTTCCTGCTGTACCTGTTCCCGGCCGCCAGCCGCGCCGCGGTGACGCCCGGCGGCGTCCGCGCCCTGCGGGGGCCCCTCCTCGCGTGGGCCCCGGTCGTGGCCACCGCCATCGCCGCTCCCGTCCTGGTCGTCAGCGGCTCGCTGCACCTGCTCACCGACCGCTTCGCCGAGGCCGGCCCGGTCCTGCGGGTCCTCGTGGTGACGTTGCCGCTGTACGCCTTCAGCGCCATCGAGCTGCACCTTCGCTCGGCCGAGGGGCGCAACCGCTCGCCGATCGCCGTCGGCGCCGCCCTCCTCGTCCTGAACGTGGGGCTGAACGTGGCGCTCGTCCCTCGCTTCGGGATCATCGCGGCGGCCTGGGTCCTGGTCGCCTGCGAGCTGCTCCAGGCGATCGTGCTGGGCACGGCGCTGCGGCGAGCCGAGGAGCTGCGGTCCGGGCTGACACGCGCCGCCCTCGCCGTGACGCTGCTCGCCATCGCAGCGGCGGCCTCGGTCGACGGCGGGGTTCGGGGGGCACTCGTGCCGCTGGCCGCCAGCCTGGCTGTGGCCGCCTGGTCGGTGGCCACCTTGCGGCGGGCACGCCGGCGCCCAGTCGGGGCGCGGGGCCAAGAACGAGCACGGTCGGGTTCGGAGACCACAGCGAGGCGCTGAGAACGGCCCGACTCAGGTGTGGCGGTGTACCCACCGGCTCGGCGTTCGACTGCCCACCAACCCTTTGGTGGCGGTGAGGCCCCGCCAGGCGAGGGCGGTGGCGGACCGCCTGGGCGAGCGGGTCAGCCCCCAGACCTCGCCGACGTCACCCCAGCGGGCCCAGCCGCCGGCGAGGGCGCCGGCGACCGCAGCCGAAGACCGCTGCGCCGGGCGCTGGTCGGCGAGGGCGGCGAGCAGGACCTGGGCCCGCTGGTCGTAGGTGTGCTCGGTCGTCACCAGCCGGTAGCCGGCGTCCGCCCGCTCCTGGTCGGCCCGCTCGGCCGCGGCGGTGACCGCCTCGACCCAGGCCGACGGGCCGGCCTCAGGCGGCACGACGACGGGCAGCTGGCCGAGCACGCCGTCGGCCCCGTCCATCCGGCCGGTCACGAGCGTCGACCGAGCGCCGAGCGCCTCGAAGGCCCGCATGTTGAGGTCGCCGGACAGCGGGACGTTCACCACGACTCGGCTGGAGCGGTACACCTGCATCATCTCCGGCGGCGGCAGGAACCCGGGGACGGGAGCGACCAGGCAGCAGCGCTGGAGGGCGGCCAGCACCTCCGCCCGCAGGCTGCCCGGCGTGACGTGGCCGACCATCGCCACGTCGTAAGGCCGGTCGGCCAGCGCCGGGCCGGGCTCGCACAGCTCGGCCGCCGCGGCCAGCGGCAGCCAGGTGGCAGGAACACCGACGCTGGCGAAGGCGGCCACCGCCGCCCGCTGGGCCACAAAGGCGGTGCCAAAGGCCGAGGCCACCGAGGCCCGCCAGCGCCACCCGCGGTGGGTGTCGATCAGGTACGCGGCCGACGGGCCCCGGAGCGACCGGGGAGGCGGGAACCAGCCCACCCCCGACTCGACCCACAGCACGGGGCTGCTGGCCGGCAGCTCGGCTGGCGGAGCGGGCTGCCCCGGCCCCCGCAGCGTGACCTGGCACCGGCGACGCAGCGCGGCCTCGAGGTGGACTGCGGTGGTCCAGGACTGGCGGGCGTAGGCCAGCTCCACCGCGGCCGGCGCGACAGGCGCCGTCACCGAGCTCGCCCGAGGAGGAGCGCTCGGGGCGTGAGCAGCGCCCGGCAGGCCAGCCATCCGAGCCCCCGCTGGCTGCGCGCCCACCTCCGGCACGACGCCAGGTGGTGCCGGTCGGTCGTGCGGTGCTGGTTCCGGGACGAGGCGCTGACCAGGTGCACGGCCGGAGGCGTCGCCGCCACGTGGACCTCGAGGGCGGGGTCCACCGCAGCCAGCCGCGCGCAGAGGTCGACGTCTTCGAGGTAGAGGAAGTAGCCAGGATCGAACCCGCCGACGCGGTGGAAAAGCCTGCCCGGGACCGAGACGAGCGCAGCGCACGCCCAGTAGGTGGTGAGTGGGCCGCGCGCCCCCGTCCTGGCCGTCTCCAGGCTCGCCGCGTGGTCGCGGCCCCACGGGCCGAGCAGCCGGCTGAGTGGCCGTCGCAGCGGGCTCGACCTCCCGACCACCCTTCCGACGCGCCACCCCGTCAGGAGGTGGTCGATCGGCGTGGGGTAGCGGTTCACGACCGACGTGGGCGTTCCGGTGGCGTCGTCGAGCGGGACGGCCACGATCCGGTCGTCTTCGACGTCGGCAAGCGCCCGCCAGTGGGCGGCCGTCGCACTGATGTCCGGGTTGCACAGCACGACCCGTCGGTCCTGTGCGATCTCGGCCAGCGCCAGGTTCACGCCGGCTCCGAACCCGAGGTTGCGGCCCGGTCGAAGGTGACGGATGTCCGATCGACCGCAGTCAGCCTCGTCGAGGTGGTCGTCGTTGTGGACGACGAAGATCTCGATGCCCTCGCCCTCCGGTATCCAGCGCAGGTCGAGGGCGGGGGTGCGGTAGGCGACAACGATCACCGCGGCTGGCGCCACGGCCACTACCCCCGCTGGGCCGCTTGCGGAGCTGGGCTCTTCGTCGCCGTCAACCGGACGGACCGGTGGGCGACGACCTCGGTCGTGACGTCGACGAAGCCGCCGATCCGGTCCACCAGGCGCACGAGCTCCGTGATCGGGGCGTCGTGGAGATCACCGTCATCGGCGATCTGCTCGGGCAGGACGAGGGCCAGGACCCCGCCGAGCTTCAGGACACGGTGCCACTCGAAGAGGGCCGCTTCGGCGTCGGCGTGGTGCACGAGGTCGTAAGGGGCGACGACGGTGTCGAGGGACTCGGCGGCGAAGGGGAGCCCCCGGCCACGGCCGTCCCGACCCGCCTGGCTCTCCTGGCGCGGGTGCCCGACCGTGTCCACGGCTGGCCGCGGGTCGAGGTGGACGCCGATCGGCGCGGTGATCGTCATCGCTGAGGTCCCCGGGTCACGACCTCTCGTCGGCAGGTCCGCCAGCTCCCTGAGCGGTTCGGAGCGAAGTTTGTCCCCGCCCGATCCGCCGACCGGGGTCCGCCAGCCACGCCACTGAGCCTGCGGTTGGCTCCGGCCCCGCTTCGGACGGCAGCGGAGAGGTGAGGGCTACGTTTCGCTCCGCAATGGCGCCCGCACCCGATGTAGCGACGATCGAGGACGGGGCGGTGGTGGGGGAGGACTGCACGATCTGGGCCGGCGCGGTCGTCCGGCGCCGTCGTCGGCGCCCGCTGCACGATCGCCCGTGGCGCCTACATCGACGCCGGCGTGAGGATCGGGCCGGACGGGAAGGTGCAGGACCGGGCGCTCGTCTACGGGCCGGCCAGGCTGGGCGCCGGCGTCTTCGTCGGCCCCGGGGCGATCCTGACCAACGACCGCCGGCCCCGGGCCGTCGACCCCGACCTCACGAAGAAGGGGCCCGAGGACTGGCAGGCCGAGGGCGTCGACGTGGGCGACGGCGCCTCGATCGGAGCCGGCGCGGTGGTCGTGGCCGGCACCACGATCGGACGCTGGGCGCTGGTAGGGGCCGGGACCGTCGTCACCCGCGACGTGCCCGCCTACGCCCTGGTGGTCGGGAACCCGGCCCGGCGGGTCGGCTGGGTCGGCCGGGCCGGCGTCCGCCTCGAGGACGACGGGCCGGGCGGGCTCCGCTGCCCCGTGACCGGCCAGCGGTTCCGGTCGCTGGGCGAGCAGGTCGAGGAGCAGGGGTCCTGATCCGCCTCGCCGCCCCGATGATCGGCGACGAGGAGCGGGCTGCGGTGCTGGCCGTCCTGGCCAGCGGGGCGCTGGCCCAAGGGCCCAAGGTGGCCGAGCTCGAAGCCGGCTTCTCGGCCCTGGTCGGCGGGCGGACGTGCGTCGCCGTGAGCTCGGGCACCGCCGCCCTCCACCTCGCCCTGGTGGCCCACGGGGTCGGCCCCGGCGACGAGGTCGTCGTCCCGTCGTTCACGTTCGCCGCCACCGCCAACGCCGTGCGCCTGGCCGGCGCCGCGCCAGTCTTCGCCGACATCGATCCCGCCACCTTCTGCCTCGACCCGGCTGCCGCGGCCGCGGCCGTCGGGCCCCGGACGGCGGTCATCCTGCCCGTGCACCTGTACGGCCAGCCCGCCGACATGGGGGCACTCGGCACCGTGGCCCGGCGCCATGGTCTGCTGCTGGTCGAAGACGCCGCCCAGGCCCACGTCGCCGCCGACGGGGACCGGCCGGCCGGCGCACTGGGCGACGCTGCCGCCTTCAGCTTCTACGCGACGAAGAACATGACGACGGGCGAGGGCGGCATGGTCGTCACGGCCGATGCCGCCGCGCGCGCGGCGGGTCCGGCTGCTGCGGAACCAGGGCATGGAGCGTCCGTACGAGAACGAGCTGGTGGGCTACAACCTCCGGATGACCGACATCGCCGCCGCCATCGGGGTGGTCCAGCTCCGGCGCCTCCCGGCGCTCACCGAGCGGCGGCAGGCGAACGCCACTGCGCTGGACGCCGCGCTGGCTGGCCATCGCCACCTCACCGGGCCCGCCCGCCGCCCCGGCGCCACCCACGTCTTCCACCAGTACACGGTGCGGTCGGCCGACCGGGAGGGCCTGCGACGACGGCTCGAGGCCCACGGCGTGGAGACCCGGGTGCACTACCCCACGCCGGTGCACCGCCTGGCGCCCTTCGCCACGGGCCGCGCCGACCTCCTCGAGACGGACAGGGCGGCCGCCGAGGTGCTCAGCCTGCCGGTCGGGCCCCACCTGAGCGGCGGGGAGGTGGCGGCGGTCGCCGCCGCGGTGGCCGGGTGAAGGCCCCGCTGCGGGCGGGGGTCCTGGGCTTGGGCGTCATGGGCAGGAACCACGCCCGGGTCCTCGCCGGCCTCGACGGGGTGGAGCTGGTCGCCATCGCCGACCCGGCGGTCGAGCGGCGGGGGCGCCGGCGGAGGCGACCGTCGTCCACGACCTCGACGAGCTCCTGGCCTGCGGCATCGAGCTGTGCGTCGTGGCCGTGCCGACCGGGGAGCACCTCCCCGTCGGCCGGGTGCTGGCCGCGGCGGGGATCCACTCCCTGATCGAGAAGCCACTGGCCCTCGACTGCCGCCAGGGCCGCCAGCTGGTCGACGCCTTCTCCCGGGCCGGGCTGGTGGGCTGCGTCGGCCACGTCGAGCGCTTCAACGCCGCCCTGCGGGCGCTGCACGTCCGTCTCCAGGCCGGCGAGCTCGGCCCGGTGTACCAGGTGGCCACGTCCAGGCAGGGCCCGTTCCCGGCGCGAGTGCGCGACGTCGGCGTGGTCAAGGACCTCGCCACCCACGACCTCGACCTCACGGCCTGGATCTCGGGCGCCTCCTACGCCGAGGTCAGCGCCCAGGTGGCCCGCCGGAAGGGCCGCCCGTACGAGGACCTGGTGGCCGTGGTGGGTCGCCTGGCCGACGGCACCGTCACCAGCCACCTCGTCAACTGGCTGAGCCCGTTCAAGCAGCGCCAGGTGGTGGTCACCGGCGAGCGCGGCAGCTTCACGGCCGACACGCTCACCGCCGACCTGACCTTCCACGGCACCGGCGTCCACCCGTTGGGCTGGGACGCCCTCTCCCAGGTGCGGGGCGTGACCGAGGGCGACGTGCTCCGCTTCGCCATCCCGAAGCCGGAGCCGCTGGCCGTCGAGCTCGCCGCCTTCCGGGACGCGATCACCGGCGGCCCGCTGGCTGGCGAGGCCGTGACGCTGGCCGAGGGCCTGGGGGCGCTGGCGGTGGCCGAGGCGGTGCTCGAGGCGGCGGCGACCGGCACCACGGTGCGGCTGGGAGCGGACGGCTCGTGACCACCGCCGCCGTCGTCGGACTGGGCAAGATCGGCCTGCCCCTGGCCGTCCAGATCGCCGGCGCCGGCGTCACCACCTGGGGCGTCGACATCAGCGACCGGGTCGTCGACCAGGTGGCGTCGGGCCGCCCGCCCTTCCCGGGTGAGCCTCACCTCGAGGAGCGCCTGGCCGGTGCGGTCGGCTCGGGGGCGCTCACCCCGACGCTGGACATCGCTGCCGCCGCCCGGGCCAGCGACGTGGTCGTCGTGGTCGTGCCCCTGGTGGTGGATGCCGCCGCCAGACCGGACTTCGGCGCCCTCGATGCGGCCACGGCGGCGCTGGCCCCGTCGCTGCAGCCCGGGGGGCTGGTCGTCTACGAGACGACCCTGCCCGTCGGCACCACCCGGGGCCGCCTCCTCCCGGGCCTCACCGAGGCGTCGGGGCGCCACGCCGATGACGACCTCTTCGTGGCCCACAGCCCCGAACGGGTGTCGAGCGGCAGCGTCTTCGCCGACCTGCGCCGCTACCCGAAGCTCGTTGGCGGCGTCGACGCCGCCAGCGGCGAGCGGGCCACCGCCTTCTACCGGCAGGTGCTCGAGTTCGACGAGCGGCCCGACCTTCCCCGCCCGAACGGCGTGTGGGACCTGGGCAGCGCCGAGGCCGCCGAGCTGGCCAAGCTGGCCGAGACCACCTACCGCGACCTCAACATCGGCTTCGCCAACGAGCTCGCCGCCTACGCCGAGGCGCTGGGCATCGATGTCGCCGAGGTGATCGCGGCCGCCAACAGCCAGCCCTACAGCCATCTCCACGCCCCCGGCCTGGTGGGCGGCCACTGCATCCCCGTCTACCCGTGGTTCCTGCTGGCCGGCGCCCCCGAGCTGCGCCTGCCCCGCACCGCCCGGGCGGTCAACGACGCCACCCCTGACCGGGTGCTCGACCGCCTCGCCGCCGCCACCGGCGGCCTGGCCGGCCGGCGGGTGGCCGTCCTCGGCCTCGCCTACCGCGGCGGCGTGAAGGAGCTCGCCTTTTCCGGGGCGCTGGCGCTGGTCGACGGTCTCCGGGCCCGGGGTGCCGCCCCGGTCGTCCACGACCCCCTCTGGACCGCCGAGGAGCTCGGCACCCTCGGCTTCGAGCCCTACGAGCTCGGCACCCCCTGCCACGCCGCCGTCGTGCAGGCCGACCACGCGGCGTACCGCACGCTCGGCCCGGCCGACCTGCCTGGCGCGGTGGCGATCTTCGACGTCCGCCGCTGCACCCCGCCCGACGGCTGGGGCACCGTCCGCCGCCACGTCCTCGGTGCCCCGTGACCCGCCTCCCTCAGCAGTCGACGGCGGCTCGAAGGGCGGCGCAGGCCTCGCTGACGCGCCGCGGATCGAGCACGCAGATCCGCTCGACCAGGTTGGCCTTGGGCACCACCCGCAGGTTGTCGAAGTTCGCCGCGCACTCCGTCGGCATCCCGTCGTGACGATCGAGAGGGAGCTCGGTCGGCAACCCACGCACGGTCCGGGTCACCGGTGCAGTGATCACGCTGTTGAGCACGCCGATCGCCGCCGGCCTGGTCATCACCAGGAACGGTCGGCGTCCAAGGTGTTCGATCTCGCCCCACCAGATCTCCCCCCGATCAGGAGTCACCACGGCTCCTCGGAGATGGCGGCACGCAGAGAGGCCATCGCAGCCGCATCGTCGCCGGCGGTGCGCGGCACCCGCTGGTAGCCGTCGACGATCGCCCGGTCAACCTGCTGGCGGGAATGCTCGGCCGCAACGGCCTCGATACCCGCCCGCACCGCGGCGGCCCGGCTCTCGTAGGCACCGGCCGCGACCAGCTCGTCGAGCCGGCGCAGGAGCTCCTCGGGGATCCGGACGGCGATCTGCTCAGTGGCCACGGACCCCAGCCTACCGGCGGTGGTATGCAGCCTGGGATGCGCGACTAGACGATCTCGAGCATCCGATCCAGCGCCACCCGCGCCCATCGGACCGTCTCCGGGCCCACCGTGATCTGGTTGCGGACCTCGCCCTCGACCAGTCCCTCCAGCACCCAGGCCAGGTGGCGGGCGTCGATGCGGAACATGGTGGAGCAGGGGCAGATCAGGGGATCGAGGCTGGTGACCGTGACCTCGGGGTGCTCGGCGGCGAGACGCTGCACCAGGTGGATCTCGGTGGCCACGGCGACGTGGCTGCCCGCCGGCGCCGCCTCGATCGCCTTGATGATGAAGTCGGTGGATCCGACCTGGTCGGCCAGCAGCACCACCTCGTGGCTGCACTCGGGGTGAGCCACCACGATGCCGTCGGGGTGCTCGGCCCGGAAGGCGGCGATGTTGGCCGGGGTGAAGCGCTGGTGGACAGAGCAGTGGCCCTTCCACAGCAGCAGCGTCGCCTCCTTCACCTCGCGCTCCTCGAGGCCGCCCCGCTCCCGGCGCGGGTCCCACACCCGCATCTGGTCGAGCCCGTAGCCCAGCTGGACCCCGGTGTTGCGCCCGAGGTGCTGGTCGGGGAAGAACAGGACCTTGTCGCCGCGGCTCAGGGCCCAGGTGAGGACGGCCCGGGCGTTCGACGACGTGCAGACGGCGCCGCCGTTGCGGCCCACGAAGGCCTTCAGCGCCGCCGAGCTGTTCATGTACGTGATCGGCACCACGCGGTCGATGTCGGTGACGGCGGCGATGGCCTCCCATGCCTCCTCGACCGAGTCGAGGTCGGCCATGTCGGCCATCGAACAGCCGGCGTTGAGGTCGGGCAGGACGACCTTCACGTCCGGCCCGGTCAGCACGTCGGCCGACTCGGCCATGAAGTGCACGCCGCAGAAGACCAGGAACTCGACGTCGCCCCGCTCGGCTGCCATCCGGCTGAGGCCGAAGCTGTCACCCCGCAGGTCGGCCCAGCGCATGACCTCGTCGCGCTGGTAGTGGTGGCCCAGCACGAGCAGGCGGGAGCCGAGGGTGGCCTTGGCACCGGCGATCATCTCCTCCAGCTCGGCGGGGGAGGCGGTGGCGTACCGCTCGGGGAGAGGGCCTTGCAGGCGGACCATTCGGTTGTGGACTCCTGGCTGGAGCACCCCGTCAGATCGGCCGGAGGGGACAGCTCGGTCGCCCACCTCGGGTATGTCGGCCTAGGGGTGTGGATGGCACCGGATACCGAGCCGGTGTGGTGCCAGCATAACGCTGGGCCCCGGGCGGCGCATTCCCGCCGCGTAGGCACTGGGCAGTGGCAGGCTGGACGACCCGATGGTGCACCGCCCACCCGCCGGGTCGATCCCCGACCGCCCCGGCTCGTACCAGTTCCGCGACCGCGACGGGCGGGTGATCTACGTCGGCAAGGCCAAGTCGCTTCGGAGCCGGCTGTCGAGCTACTTCCAGAGTCCCGCCGGCCTGCCGCCCCGCACGGCCCAGATGGTGGCCTCGGCCGAGACCGTGGAGTGGATCGAGGTGGCCAACGAGGTCGAGGCCCTGATGCTCGAGTACTCGCTGATCAAGGAGCACAAGCCGCGGTTCAACATCCGGCTGCGGGACGACAAGAGCTACCCCTTCCTGGCCGTAACGCTGTCCGAGGAGTGGCCCCGGGCCATGGTCCGCCGGGGGGCCAAGGACAAGGGCACCCGCTACTACGGCCCGTACGCCCACGCCTACGCCATCCGCGAGACGCTCGACCTGCTGCTGCGCACCTTCCCGATCCGCACCTGCAGCGAGCACAAGTTCCGCCACCACGAGCGGCTCGGGCGGCCGTGCCTGCTGTTCCACATCGAGAAGTGCGTCGGGCCCTGCGTGGGCGAGGTGACGCCCGACGACTACCGCGACCTCGTCGACGACCTCTGCCAGTTCCTCGACGGCGACACCGGGCCGATCGTCAAGCGCCTCGAGTTCGACATGCGAGATGCCGCCGACACCCTCGAGTTCGAGCGGGCCGCCCGCGACCGGGACCGGCTGGTCAGCCTGCGCAAGGCCATCGAGCGCCAGCAGATGGTGACCGAGAAGGCCGAGGACCTGGACTGCATCGGCATCGCCGAGGACGAGCTGGAGGCGGCCGTCCAGGTGTTCTTCGTGCGCCGGGGGCGGGTGGTGGGCCGCAAGGGCTTCGTGGTCGACAAGGTCGAGGACGTCACCCCCGCCCAGCTGATGGACCAGATCGTGCTGCAGATCTACGCCGACCCGCCCCAGGGCATCCCCACCCTCATCTGCGTGTGCGAGGAGCCCGAGGACCGCGAGGTGCTCGAGGTCTGGCTGTCCTCGGAGCGCTCGGCCAAGGTCGAGGTGCGGGTGCCGCAGCGGGGCGACAAGCGGCTCCTGCTCGAGACCGTCACCCGCAACGCCAAGGAGGAGTTCCAGCGCCACCGGATGCGGCGGGCCAGCGACCACAACGCCCGGGCCAAGGCCCTGGCCAGCCTCCAGGACGCCCTCGACCTGCCCGAGGCGCCCCTGCGCATCGAGTGCTTCGACATGAGCCACATCCAGGGCACCGACTACGTCGGCTCGATGGTGGTGCTCGAGGACGGCATGCCCCGCCGCGACCAGTACCGGCGCTTCAAGGTGCGCGAGGTCGAGGGCAACGACGACTTCGCAGCCATGGAGGAGTGCGTGCGCCGCCGCTTCGCGGCCTACCTCGACGAGCGCGATCGGGCCGCCGACGACGGTCGGCGCAAGCGCTTCGCCTACCCGCCCCAGCTGCTCCTGGTCGACGGCGGCCGGGGCCAGCTGAGCCGGGCCGTGAAGGTCCTGGAAGAGCTCGGCCTGTCCGAGGAGATCCCGGTGGCCGCCCTGGCCAAGCAGTTCGAGGAGGTCTACCTGCCGTACCGGGACCAGCCCGTGCGCATCCCCCGCAGCTCCGAGGCGCTGTACCTGCTGCAGCAGGTCCGCGACGAGGCCCACCGCTTCGCCATCACCTACCACCGGCAGCTGCGGGGCAAGCGGATGACCCGCTCGGTCCTGGACGAGGTGCCGGGTCTTGGGCCGGTGCGGCGCAAGCGCCTGGTCGAGCACTTCGGCAGCCAAAAGGCGCTGCGGGCCGCACCGCTCGAGGCGCTGCTCGAGCTGTCGTGGCTCCCCGACGGCGTGGCCCGGGCCGTCTACGAGGGGCTCCACGCCCCGCCGGCGTCGACCACCCGGAGGATGGCGACGCCGGTGCCGGGTCGGGGAGAGGTGACCTTCGACGCCCTGCTCGGCCGAGCTCGCGCCTCTGGCGTCGGCGTCGAGCCGTCGGATGAGGGCGTTGCGGAGGGCACCGCCGGTTAGACCTCGATACCTCGGCGGGGGCGAGGGCGCGGCAGGGCCCGCAGGTCGGTCCGCGCCCGGTGCACCTGCACCCTCACCGTCGCCGGGGCGATCCCAGGGCCTGACCGGCCTCGTTCGCGGTCAAGCCGGCGGCCAGGACCAGGAGGGCGCAGGCCCTGCGGCGCGGCGGCATCATCCCGATGGCCAGCAGCGCGGCGTCGGCAGCCACGTGGGCCAGGGCTCCGCCCATCGCCCCCAGCGACACGAGGGCAGCGGCGCCGGCGACCAGGCTGGCCCGGCGGCGCTGGCCCGCGCGCCGCACCACCTGCTCCAGCTCCTCCACCGTCACCGGCTCGTCGGTTCCGTCCAGGACCTTGAGCAGCTCGTGTTCCACACCCTGCAAAGGAGCGAGGGGACCAAAACGTTTACCCGAGACCATCCAGTCGGTGCGAGCAGAGGGGGACGCCGGGCAGCGCCGGTGGCGCCGCCGCGGGAGCGAGAGGACTGAGCTCGCCGCAACACCTCAGGGATCGAGCGGGGCCAGGTCGAGGGCCGTGTGGCGGGCCAGCACGTCGAAGTCGGCGTCGGCGTCGGCGTGCAGCACGGGCACCCGGGCACGCACGGCGACGGCAGCGATCAGGCAGTCGGTGAGCCGGGGGACCGTGGAGCCCTGCCGCCGGCACCTCCGATAGAGCGCAGCTTCCTCGTAGTCGGTGGAACCGGTTGGCAGGAGGACCGCGCGGGCCAGGAGGCGGCGGAGGTCGCCCAGGTGGCGCTCGTCACGAGCGCCGGCCAGCACCTCCATCCGGATCGGATCGCAGGTGGCGATCTCCTGGTCCAGGAGCGCATCGACGCGGACGCAGACCCGACTGCCGGTGTCCCGCAGGAACTCGATCCACGCCGAGGTGGCCACGAGGATCACTGGTCACGGCCGCGGCGGAGCTCGTCGAGGTCCCCCTCCCAGCCGGTGCCCCGCATCCTGCGGGCGGCCTGATCATCGAGCGGCTCGACAGCCAGCGTGCGGAGGGCGAAGTTGACGGCATCACGCTTGCTGGTCAGGCCGTAGCGGTGCATGACCGCAGCGCAGGCGCTGTCATCGAGGTCGATGTTGGTGCGGGCCATACACCATCGATACACCACCACTTCGGTCGACGGGATTCCCGGTACCGTCCGCCTCGTGCGACGAGGGGAGACGCGGTGAGCAGCCCGGGGGGCGCCGGCGTCGAGCCGTGGGAGGCGCACGCCGCCTGGTGGCAGCAGGAGTTCACCGAGGGCGCCGACCCCGAGTACGAGGAGCAGATCCTCCCGCTGGCCGAGCGGCACCTGGCTGGGGCCCGGCGGGTGCTGGACGTGGGCACCGGCGAGGGGCAGCTGGCCCGGCTGGCCGCCCGCCTCGGGTGCCAGGTCGTCGGCCTCGACCCCACGGCCAACCAGGTCCAGGTGGCGCAGGAGCGGGGCGGCGGGCCCGCCTACGTCCGGTCGGGCGCCGCCCCGCTGCCGATCCGCTCGGCCAGCGTCGACTGCGTGCTGGCCTGCCTGGTGTTCGAGCACATCCGCGAGGCCGACCTGGCGCTGGCCGAGGTGGCCCGGGTGCTGGAGCCGGGAGGCCGCTTCGTGTTCTTCCTGAACCACCCGCTGCTGCAGACGCCGAACAGCGGCTGGATCGACGACCAGATCCTCGACGAGCAGTACTGGCGCATCGGGCCCTACCTGGTCGAGGACGAGACCATGGAGGAGGTCGAGAAGGACGTCTTCCTGCCCTTCATCCACCGCCCCCTCAGCCGCTACGTGAACGGGCTGGCCCGCCACGGCGTCCTGGTGACCGAGATGGAGGAGCCGGCCCCGCCGCCCGGCTTCCTGGCCCGGGCCGCCGAGTACGAGGCGGCGGCCGCCTATCCGCGCCTCCTGCTCCTCCGGGCTGAGAAGGTGCGGTAGTGGGCGAGTTCGTCGTGGTCGCCGGTCTCAGCGGGGCGGGGCGCACCACGGCGGCCAACGTCTTCGAGGACCTGGGCTGGTACGTCATCGACAACCTCCCGCCGGCCCTGATCCCCCAGGTGGCCGACCTGGCCCGGCGGGCCGGCTCGACCGGGCCGGAGGCCGGCCGGGTGGTGCTGGTCGTGGGCCGCAGCGTGGTGGGCCAGGAGCTGCTGGCGGCCGTCGAGCAGCTGCGGGGCGGTGGCGACCGGGTCAGCGTGGTGTTCCTCGACGCCCCCGACGACGTGCTGGTGCGGCGCTTCGAGGACCGCCGGCGCCGGCACCCGCTGTCGGGCGACGCCGAGCGGTTGGCCGTGGCCGAGTCGATCGCGGCCGAGCGGGCCATCCTCGAGCCGGTCAAGTCGGGAGCCGACCTGGTGATCGACACTGGCGACCTGAACGTCCACCAGCTGCGCGACCGGCTGTTCGAGCTCTTCTCGGGCAGCCGGCCGCTCGACGCCCTGACCGTGAGCGTCGTCTCGTTCGGGTTCAAGCACGGGCTGCCGCTCGACGCCGACCTCGTGTTCGACGTCCGATTCCTCCCCAACCCGCACTGGGTCCCCGAGCTGCGGCCCCTCACCGGTCTCGACCCGTCGGTGCGAGACCACGTCCTGCGCCAGCCCCTGGCCAAGGACTTCCTGACCATGATCGACGGCTTGCTGGGCCTGCTGCTGCCCGCCTACCTGGCCGAGGGCAAGGCCTACCTCACGATCGGCGTGGGCTGCACCGGGGGCCGCCACCGCAGCGTGGCGATCGGGGAGGAGCTGGCCAAGCGGATCGAGACGTGGGGCCACCTGCCGAGGGTCGGCCATCGCGACGTCAGCCGCTGACCTGGATGGGCGGGCCTCCGATCTCCTAGGGTTCGGACCATGACCGTACGGGTGGGGATCAACGGGTTTGGACGCATCGGCCGCAACTTCTTCAGGGCGCTGAGGGAGACGGACCACGACATGGAGATCGTGGCGGTGAACGACCTGGTGCCGCCGGCCACCAACGCGCACCTGCTCAAGTACGACTCCACCCACCGCCGCCTGAAGGAGGAGGTGTCCTCCACCGACGACTCGATCACCGTCGGCGACAAGACGTTCAAGATCTTCTCCGAACGCGACCCGAAGTCGATCCCGTGGGGCGACCTCGAGGTCGACGTCGTCGTCGAGTCCACCGGCATCTTCACCGACGGCGAGAAGGCGGCGGCCCACGTCGAGGGCGGGGCCAAGCGGGTCGTGATCAGCGCGCCGGCCACCAACGTCGACGGCACCTTCGTGGTCGGGGTCAACGACGAGACGTTCGACGCCGAGAAGCACACGATCGTCTCCAACGCCTCGTGCACGACGAACTGCTTCGTCCCGATGATCAAGGTCCTCGACGACGCCTTTGGCGTCGAGAAGGGCCTGATGACCACCGTGCACGCCTACACCAACGACCAGAACCTGCTCGACCTGGCCCACAAGGACCTGCGCCGGTCCCGCGCCTCGGCCGTCAACATCGTGCCGTCGTCCACCGGCGCGGCCCGGGCCACCAGCCTGGTGCTCGAGTCGATGAAGGGCCGGCTCGACGGCTCGGCGCTGCGGGTGCCGGTGCAGGACGGGTCGATCACCGACTTCACCGGCATCCTGGGCCGCGAGGTCACGGCCGAGGAGGTCAACGAGGCGTACAAGGCGGCGGCCTCCGACGGCCCGCTCTCCAAGGTGCTCGTGTACACCGAGGACGAGATCGTCAGCTCCGACATCATCGGCTCGCCGGCGTCGTGCACCTTCGACAGCGCCCTCACCATGTCGATGGGGAGCATGGTCAAGGTCTTCGGCTGGTACGACAACGAGTGGGGGTACTCCTGCCGACTCGTCGACCTGGCCGCCATCGTCGGGAAGGGCTAGGTGGTCGCGCCGGTCCCCCAACTAGAGGACCTGCCCGACCCGAGCGGCAGCCGGGTGCTCGTCCGCTGCGACTTCAACGTCCCGCTCTCCGAGAGCGGCGAGATCGAGGACGACCTCCGCATCCGCAAGGCCCTGCCCACGCTCGAGTGGCTGCTCGAGAAGGGGGCGGCGGTCACGGCCTGCTCGCACCTCGGCCGCCCGAAGGGCAAGCCAGACGACAAGTACAGCCTCGATCCGGTCAAGGCTCGGCTGCACGAGCTCCTGGGCAAGAGCGACGTCGAGGTCCTGCCGAACCTGCGGTTCAACCAGGGTGAGGAGGCCAACGACCCCGCGTTCGTCGAAGAGCTGTGCCGGGGCGTCGACCTCTACGTGAACGACGCCTTTGGCGCCGCCCACCGCTCGCACGCCTCCATCGTCGGGCCGCCGGCCAAGGGGATCCCGTCGGCCGCGGGCCGGCTGCTGGCCCAGGAGGTCGAGGTCCTGGGCGGCCTGCTCGACGAGCCCAGGCACCCCTTCGTCGCCGTGCTCGGCGGCTCGAAGGTCAGCGACAAGCTGGGGGTCATCAAGGCCCTGCTCCCGAAGGTCGACCGGATCCTGGTCGGCGGCGGGATGTGCTTCACCTTCTTCAAGGCCAGCGGCCACGGCGTCGGAGGGTCGCTGCTCGAGGACGACATGGTGGACACCTGCCGCCAGCTCATCGAGGACGCGGGCGACAAGCTGCTCCTCCCCGAGGACGTCGTGGCCCTGTCGCCCGACGGTGCCATCGGCGACCCGTCGAAGGGCGGCGAGGTCCGCCAGGTGGGCCTCGACGTGCCCGACGAATGGAAGGGGCTCGACATCGGGCCGGGCTCAGCCGCCGCCTTTTCGGACCAGCTCGCCGAGGCCGGCACCGTCCTGTGGAACGGCCCGATGGGCGTCTTCGAGGACGAGCGCTTCGCCGCCGGCACCAAGCAGGTGGCCCAGGCCATCGCCGAGAGCAAGGGCTTCACCGTGGTCGGCGGCGGTGACTCGGCCAGCGCGGTGGCCCGCTTCGGGCTGGCCGACCAGGTGGACTGGGTGTCCACCGGGGGCGGAGCCAGCCTCGAGCTGATCGAGCAGGGGGACCTGCCCGGCTTGGCCGCCCTGCGGGGCGAGCGACCTTCATGAGCGGAGCGGGCCGGCGCCCGGTCGTCAGCGGCAACTGGAAGATGCACCTCAACCACTTCGAGGCGCTGCAGCTCGTGCAGAAGCTCTCCTACAACCTGACCGACGCCGACTTCGACGCCGCCGACGTCACCGTCCACCCGCCCTTCACCGACCTCCGCACCGTCCAGACCGCCATCGACTCGGACAAGATGAAGGTGCAGCTGGGCGCCCAGACCTGCCACTTCGCCGACAAGGGCGCCTTCACGGGTGAGGTCAGCCCGGCCATGCTGGCCAAGCTCCACGTGCAGTGGGTCATCGTCGGCCACTCTGAGCGCCGCCAGCTGTTCGGCGAGACCGACAGCCTCGTGCGCCGGAAGCTCCAGGCGGTGCTCGACCACGGCATGAAGCCGATCGTGTGCGTGGGAGAGACCCTGGAGGAGCGCGAGCTGGGGGCCACGGCCACCAAGGTCGAGGGCCAGGTCCGCGCCGCCCTCGAGGGCTGTTCGCCCGAGGTGGTGGCGGGGCTGGTCTTCGCCTACGAGCCCATCTGGGCCATCGGCACCGGCCGCACCGCGACCCCCGACGACGCCCAGACCACCTGCGCGCTCGTCCGCCGGGTCGTGGGGGACCTGGCGGGGGCCGGCGCCGCCGACGCCGTGCGGGTCCAGTACGGCGGCAGCGTGAAGGCGTCGAACGCCTCCGAGCTGCTCTCCCAGCCCGATGTGGACGGCCTCCTCGTCGGTGGCGCCAGCCTCGACGCCGACGAGTACGCAGCGATCGTCGCCGCCGCGCGCTGACCCCCCGGACAAAGGGGACCAAGCTCCGCCGCCACCCTTCTGCCGTTACCACCTGGTACTTTCCTGGCCCGGCCCGATCCCGGAGGCCCACCAACACGATGCTCACCATCGCCGTCCTCGTCGCCCACGTCTTCCTCTCGCTGATCCTGATCGTGCTGGTCCTCCTGCACAGCGGCAAGGGCGGAGGGCTGTCGGACATGTTCGGCGGTGGGGCCGGGCTCGCTGCGGGATCGACCGTCGTCGAGAAGAACCTCGACCGGATCACCGTGGCGGCCGCCGTCGCCTGGGTCTTCACCACCATGATCCTCGGGATCCGACTGCAGTGACACCGAAGGAGCCGCTCGTTCGGCCCCTGCCTTGCACCCACCACTCCTGACCAACGGAGGTCATGATCCACGTGCGAAACGGTCGAACCCGAGGCGCCGGCCTCGGTCTGTTGCTGGCGCTGGCGCTCGTCGCGTCAGCCTGCTCCAGCACCGGCACCACCACCGATCCCGGCGGCACCGTCGGCACCCCCACCACTGGGGCGGAGGTCCAAGGCGGTGACTTCGTCTTCGGCGCCGAGCAGGAAGCCGACTGCTTCGACTGGATCTCCGCCTGCGCCGGCACCTCCTGGGGCGTCTACACCGTCCAGGCCCTGACCATGCCGAGGTCGTTCGAGTTCGACCAGAACACCTACAAGCCCAGCCCCTGCTGGCCGGTGAGCCGACCCTCGAGACCACGCCCAAGCAGGTCATCACCTACAAGATCAACGAAAAGGCCGTCTGGAACGACGGGAAGCCGATCACCTCGGCCGACTACCAGTACACCTGGACCCAGATCGTCAACGGCAAGGACATCTACCGAAGTCGGGCTACGAGAAGATCGAGTCGGTCGACGCCCCCGACCCGAAGACGGCCGTGGTCACCTACAAGGAGAACTACGGCGCCTGGCGCGACCTGTTCGGCGGCTACTACGGCATCCTTCCCGTCGCACATCCTGAAGAGCCAGGACCGCAACGGCGCTGATGAAGGACGGCTACGACTTCTCGGGCGGCCCGTGGATCCTGGAGGACGGCAACAAGGGCTGGGTGAAGGGCAAGCTCGTCCCGAACCCCAACTACTGGGACAAGAAGCCCAATGCCTGAACAGCGATCACCTTCAAGCT
The DNA here is from genome assembly GCA_030448245.1 of Acidimicrobiales bacterium. GTDB lineage: Bacteria > Actinomycetota > Acidimicrobiia > Acidimicrobiales > JAUJNH01 > JAUJNH01. The sequence goes on along the minus strand of JAUJNH010000001.1, from coordinate 596,229 downwards.
GCTCGAGGACACCGCCGCCGAGCAGTCGGCGCTGCTGTCGAACCAGGTCTCGATGATCTACCCGCAGGCCCAGCCCGGCCAGGAGCAGCTGAAGTCGATCGCCGGGCATCAAGTTCCAGTCCAGACGTCGTTGTCCTATGAGGCGGTGTGGTTCAACACCACCAAGGCGCCGTTCACCACGAAGAACGTGCGCCAGGCGTTGGCGTACGCCATCGACCGTGACGCCATCGTCAAGCAGCTGTTCGCCCCGATCCAGCCCGACATCAAGAGGATCGACTCGTTCGCCACCCCGGCCTACAACGAGAACTACGTCACGCCCTTCGCCAAGTACTCGCCGGTGAACGGGTCCAAGGTCAACACGCTGATGACCGCCGACGGGTGGGCGAAGGGGCCCGACGGCATCTGGGCCAAGGGCGGTCAGAAGGCCACGTTCGAGGTCAAGACCACCCAGGGCAACGAGCGCCGGCGCCTCCAGACCCTGCAGATCATGCAGAGCCAGGTCAAGGCCCAGGGCTTCGACATGGCCATCACCCCGAAGAAGTCGTCCGACCTGTTCGGTGAGGACCTTCCCAAGGGGCAGTTCACCGCCGGCCTCTACGCCCAGAACCCGCCGTCGAACGACCCGGACCAGTGCTCGCATCTCTGCTCGAAGAACATCCCCGGGGCCGGCAACAACAACGAGGGGCCAGAACTACACCCGCCTCAACGATCCGGCCATCGACGAGCCCTACCTGACCATCGAGAAGGAGATCGACACCAAGAAGGTGCACCGACCTGGTGAAGCAGGGTCAGGCCGCCATCGCCGAGGGCGTCCCGGGCGTCCCGGTCGACCCCTTCCCGGACATCATCGCCTACCAGGACAAGATCCAGTGATCGGCGGCACGGTCAAGCACAACGTGTCGTTCGGGCCCTGGTACTACGCCAACACCTGGTCCGTGAAGAAGAAGTAGTCAGCTGAGGGCTCGGCCGGATCCACCTGGTCTGACCGAGCGCCCGACCCGCGAAGAGCGCATGCCGGTCACCTTCGTCATCCGCCGGGTGGCGACGACGATCCCGGTGCTGCTGGTGGCGTCGGCGCTGGTCTTCGTGTTCGTCCGAGAGACGACGAACCCGCTGGCTCGGCTGGCCCAGAACGCCGACCCCAACGCCAAGACCAGGCAAGGCACTGCAGATCGGCATCCAGGAGGAGCCGTGCAGGCCGGTCGACCACCGGCCCGGACGGGAACGCGAGAGGCGAAGACCCGATCATCAAGTCCTGGGCTGCAAGAAGGTCCCGATCGCGACCCAGTACGCCCGCTACATGGGCGACCTGGCCCAGGGAAAGCTCCCAAGAGCCAGCTGACGGGCCGGCCGGTGTCCCACGACCTGCAAGGCACTGTTCACGAACACCCTCCACCTCATCTTCTGGGGGGTGCTGGTCTCCGGCCGCCTCGCCATCGCCATCGGCGTCTTCAGCGCCGTGCGGCAGTACTCACTCCTCGACTACGTCTTCACCGGCCTGTCGTTCGTCGGCCTGGCCATGCCGCCGTTCTGGTTCGGCCTGATGGCCATCCACTTCGGCGTGTACCGGCTGCGGGAGACGACAACCTCGACGACCCGCTCTTCTTCTCGATCGGCATGCCCAGAGACGCCGGCCTCGGTGTCTACTTCCGCCATCTGGCCCTGCCGGTGGCCACGCTCGGCGTGCAGATCATCGCCTCGTGGACGAGGTTCCAGCGGAGCGTCGATGCTGGACGTGATGAACGCCGACTACATCCGCACGGCCAAGGCCAAGGGTCTCTCGCGGGCCAAGGTGGTGCTGAAGCACGGCCTGCGCAACGGGCTGATCCCGCTGGTCACGGTGATGGCGATCGACATCGGCCTGCTGTTCGGCGGCCTCATCATCACCGAGCAGATCTTCGCCATCCCGGGCATGGGCCGGCTCTTCTTCACCAGCCTCCAGAACGGCGACGTCAACGTCCTCCTGCCCTGGCTCCTGGTCACAGCCACCTTCATCATCCTGTTCAACCTCCTGGCCGACCTCCTCTACGGCTGGCTCGACCCCAGGATCCGCATCGGATGACCATCTCGGTGGCCCAGCCGGTCGATCGAGACCGGCGCCACCGCCGACGCGGCCCGGCCGACATCGACAGCCCACGGGCGTCCAGTCCCAAGGGTCGCCTGTTCCTCCGCCGCTTCCTCCGGCACCGTCCCGCGGTGGTCGCGCTGCTCGTCCTGCTGGTGCTGTACGTCGCGGCCCTCTTCGCCAAGCAGATCTCGCCCTACCCGATCACCCGGAGCTCAACGCCGAGACGCTCGCCAACTTCAACAAGCCGCCCAACGCCAAGCACTGGTTCGGCACCGACGAGAACGGGCGTGACGTGCTCACCCGGGTCATCCGCGCCGGGCGGGTCTCGCTCAACGTCGGCTTGTTCGTCGCCTTGGTCAGCACCGTGATCGGCGTGGCCATCGGCTCGATCGCCGGCTTCTTCGGCGGCGTCCTCGACCAGGTCCTCATGCGCACGACCGACCTGTTCCTGCTCGTCCCCAGCGTCGCCATCCTCTCCATGTCTCCAGGGGCTCTCGACCAAGGAGCTGCCGGTCTTCGGCCGGATCAGCCCGACCGTCCTCATGATCCTCATCCTGTCCCTGCTCGTGTGGATGCAGATGGCACGGGTCGGTGCGCGGCCTGATCCTGTCGCTGAAGGAGAAGGAGTTCGTCGACGCCGCCCGGGCATCCGGGGCGTCGGCCTTCCGGATAATCACCCGCCACATCCTCCCGAACATCATCGGCCCGATCGCCGTGAACATCACGCTCGTGGTCGGCGAGGCCATCGTGGCGGAGTCGACGCTGTCGTTCCTGGGCTTCGGCCTGCAGCCACCGGCGGTGTCGTGGGGCACGATGCTGAACAACGGCGAGAGCACGATCGGAACGCCCAACGCCTACCTCATCTACTTCCCGGGTCTGGCGCTGCTCCTGACCGTCCTGTGCGTCAACTTCCTCGGCGATGGTCTGCGGGACGCCTTCGACCCCCAGTCCGGGAAGCTCTTCGTGAGCGCCTCACGCGAGCCGATCCTGTCCGTCCGCGACCTCCACGTCAGCTTCCCGACCGACGACGGCCTGGTGCTCGCCGTCGACGGCGTGTCCTTCGACGTCGGTGAGAACGAGGTCCTGGGCGTCGTGGGCGAGTCGGGCTCGGGCAAGTCGGTGACCTCGCTGGCCATCATGGGCCTGCTGCCGAAGCGGGCGGTCGTCACCGGCGAGATCCTCTTCCGGGGCCGGGACCTCCTCACCTTGCGCGAGCGGGAGCGCCAGGAGCTCCGTGGCGGCCGGATCGCCATGGTGTTCCAGGACGCCCTCGCCGCCCTGAACCCGGTGTTCACCGTCGGGCACCAGATCGCCGAGGCCGTCCGGGCCCACAACGACATCGGCCGCCACGAGGCGAAGAACCGGTCCGTCGAGCTGCTCGACATCGTCGGCATCCCCAACCCAAAGGCGCGGGTCGACCAGTACCCCCACGAGTTCTCGGGTGGGATGCGCCAGCGGGCCATGATCGCCATGGCCATCGCCAACGACCCGGACGTCCTGATCGCCGACGAGCCCACCACCGCCCTCGACGTCACCATCCAGGCTCAGGTCCTCGAGGTCTTCGAGAGGATCCAAGAGCGCACCAGCTCGGCGGTCGTGCTGATCACCCACGACCTCGGGGTGGTGGCCGGGGTGGCCGACCGGGTGCTGGTCATGTACGCCGGCCGGGCCGTCGAGGTGGCTGGCGTCGACGAGATCTTCTACGAGTCCAGGCACCCCTACACCCGCGGGCTGCTGGGCTCGCTGCCCCGGGTCGACGGCGGTCGAGACCCGCCGCCTCGTCCGCATCAAGGGCCAGCCGCCGTCGCTGCTCCACCCGCCCCCGGGGTGCGCCTTCCACCCCGCTGCGGCCATGCCGAGGCCCCCGGTTCGTGCAACCAGGACCGGCCGGAGCTGGCCGAGTTCCGCCCGGGCCATGCCAGCGCTTGCCACTTCGCCGCGGCTGCCCACGGTCGAGGCGGTCGATGCCGACTTCGCCCCGCTCGTCGAGCACCTGAACGCCGGGAGCGCTGCCTGGGACGCCGGCGGCCCGGCCGACGAGGGAGGGCCGGTCGACACGCTGCGCCCGCCGGGGAGGCGGGATGACGGCCGCCTCGCTGGAGGAGAACCCACAGGCCGGAGGGCGTCGGCGCCGGTCGAGGACCCGATCCTGCGGGTGCGGGACCTGGTCAAGAACTTCCCCATCAAGAGCGGGCTGCTGCGACGCACGGTCGGCCAGGTGCACGCCGTCTCGGGCGTCTCCTTCGACCTGGGCCGAGGCGAGACCCTGGGGCTGGTGGGCGAGTCGGGCTGCGGGAAGAGCACCACGGCCCGGATGCTGCTGAGCCTCCTCGAGGCCACCGTCGGGATCGATCGAGTTCGAAGGCGAGGAGCTGGTGGGGGCAAAGGCACGCCGGATCCGCAGCCTCCGTCGGAAGATCCAGATCGTCTTCCAGGACCCGTACGCGTTGCTCAACCCCCGGATGACCGTGCAGGGGATCGTGGCCGAGCCGCTCAAGGTCCACGGGCGCTGGAAGGCGGGGGAGCTGCGAAGGTCAAGGAGCTGATGGCCCTGGTGGGCCTCAACCCCGAGCACGTGAACCGGTACCCGCACGAGTTCTCCGGCGGCCAGCGCCAACGCATCGGCATCGCCCGCGCGATGGCCCTCGACCCGACGCTGCTCGTGCTCGACGAGCCGGTGTCCGCTCTCGACGTGTCGATCCAGGCCGGGGTCATCAACCTCCTCGAGGACCTCCAGGACGAGCTCAGGCTGGCCTACCTGTTCGTGGCCCACGACCTCTCGGTGGTGCGCCACATCAGTGACCGGGTGGCCGTCATGTACCTCGGCAAGATCGTCGAGATCGGCAATCGGGACGGTGTCTACCAGCGGCCGCCCATCCCTACACCCAGGCGCTCCTCTCGGCGGTGCCGGTGCCCGACCCGCGCAAGGAGCGGGCCCGCCGGCGCATCGTGCTCGAGGGCGACGTGCCCTCGCCGGCCAACCCGCCGTCGGGCTGCCGGTTCCGCACCCGGTGCTGGAAGGCCACCGAGCTGTGCGCGCAGGAGGAGCCGGCGCTGGTCGACCGGGGCAACGGCCATCCGGTCGCCTGCCACTACGCCGAGATCACGGAGGTGGTGTAGCCGCCCGGGCGGCGACGAGGAGGGGAAGGCGGCCCGGTCCATCCACCATCGGGCCCGTCCAGGTGGAGCAGCGCCGCCAGGCCGACCGCCCGGGCAGCGCCGGCGGGTGGGGGTGCTGGTGCGCACCGTGACCGGCTGGCCGTTGCGGACTCGTTGAGGATCGTGGCCTCGCCGTCCTCCTGGAGGGCGAGCACGGCCCGCCGATCGGCCAGGTGCAGGCCGACAAAGGCGGCCGGGGGAGGCGACGGCCAGCACGCCGAAGGCGGCGCCCGAGGCCGTGACCAGCAGGGCGGCGAAGGCGACGATCTCGACGAGCCCGGGCCGGCGCTGTTGACCAGCCGGGGGTCGAGCCGGTACAGCGGCACGGCGGCGGTGACGCTGCGGCCCGACACGTCGGCGGCCTGGGCGGCCAGCGGCGCTCCGCCGCCGGCGCCGCCGCCGCGCCCCGGCTGGGCGCGACCGGCCGCCGGAGAGGGTCGGACGCCACGGGGGCGAGCCTTCCACAGCGTGGTAGGTTCCCCGCCCGCATCGGGAGCCGGAACCCCGCTGCCCGCAAGGTGACGTCATGCCGGACGGAGCTGTTGCAGGGCACCAAGGACAGGCAGGCCCGGCGGGCCGACGCTGTTCGTCCCGACCGCGGCGCCACCTGGCGGGTAACCTACCACGCCTGGAAGCCCGGCCGAGTCGGCTACGCCATCGGGGGCGCCGCGCCCCTNCCACTCCTGACCAACGGAGGTCATGATCCACGTGCGAAACGGTCGAACCCGAGGCGCCGGCCTCGGTCTGTTGTTTTCCATGGCGCTCGTCGCGTCAGCCTGCTCGAGCGACGGCACCACCACCGATCCCGGCGGCACCGTCGGCACCCCCACCACTGGGGCGGAGGTCCAAGGCGGGGACTTCGTCTTCGGGGCTGAGCAGGAAGCCGACTGCTTCGACTGGATCGGCAGCTGCGCCGGCGCCTCCTGGGGCGTCTACACCGTCCAGGCTCTGACCATGCCGAGGTCGTTCGACTTCGACGACAACAAGTACAAGCCCAGCCCCCTGTTGGCCGGTGAGCCGAAGCTGGAGACCTCGCCCAAGCAGGTCATCACCTACAAGATCAACGAAAAGGCCGTCTGGAACGACGGCACGCCCATCACCTCGGCCGACTACCAGTACACCTGGGACCAGATCGTCAACGGCAAGGACATCTACTCGAAGTCGGGGTACGAGAAGATCGAGTCGGTGGCCACCCCCGACCCGAAGACGGCCGTGGTCACCTACAGGGAGCCCTACGGCGCCTGGCGTGACCTGTTCGGTGGCTACTACGGGATCTTTCCCAGCCACATCCTGAAGAGCCAGGACCGCAACGCGGCCATGAAGGACGGCTACAAGTTCTCGGGCGGGCCGTGGATCCTGGAGGCCTGGAACAAGGGCGTCGACACCAAGCTCGTCCCGAACCCCAACTACTGGGACAAGAAGCCCAATGCCTCGTCGATCACCTTCAAGCTGCTCGAGGACACCGCCGCCGCCCAGTCGGCGCTTCGCTCGGGTCAGGTCTCGATGCTGTACCCGCAGGCCCAGCCCGGCCAGGAGCAGCTGAAGTCGATCCCCGGGATCAAGTTCCAGTCCATCACGTCGTTGTCCTATGAGGCGGTGTGGCTGAACACCACCAAGGCGCCGTTCACCACGAAGAACGTGCGCCAGGCGTTGGCTTACGCCATCGATCGCGACGCCATCGTCAAGCAGCTGTTCGCCCCGATCCAGCCCGACATCAAGAGGATCGACTCGTTCGCCACCCCGGCCTACAACGAGAACTACGTCACGCCCTTCGCCAAGTACTCGCCGGTGAACGGGTCCAAGGTCACCGAGCTGATGACCGCCGACGGGTGGGCGAAGGGGCCCGACGGCATCTGGGCCAAGGGCGGTCAGAAGGCCACGTTCGAGGTCAAGACCACCCAGGGCAACCGCCGGCGCCTCCAGACCCTCGAGATCATGCAGAGCCAGGTCAAGGCCCAGGGCTTCGAGATGGCCATCAACCCGATCAAGTCGTCCGTGCTGTTCGGTGAGGACGCTCCCAAGGGGAACTTCCAGGCGGCGCTGTACGCCCAGGTCCCCGCGTCGAACGACCCGGACCAGTGCGCCATCTGGTGCTCGAAGAACATCCCGGGGCCGGCGAACGCCGAGTCCGGCCAGAACTGGACCCGCCTGGTGGATCCGGCCATCGACGAGCCCTACCTGACCATCGAGAAGGAGCTCGACACCAAGAAGGTGACTGAGCTGGTGGGCAAGGGTCAGGCCGCCATCGCTGAGGGCGTCCCGGCCATCCCGGTCGACCCGTTCCCGGACATCATCGCCTACCAGGAGAACGTGATCGGCGGCACGGTCAGGCACAACCCGTCGTTCGGCCCCTGGGTCTACGCCAACACCTGGTCCGTGAAGAAGAAGTAGTCAGCTGAGGGCTCGGCCGGATCCACCGGTCCGGCCGAGCCCCCCGACCCCGAAGAAGGTGACAGGGTGGTCACGTTCGTCATCCGCCGGGTAGCGCTGTCGATCCCGGTGCTGCTGGTGGCGTCGGTGCTGGTCTTCCTCTTCGTCCGGGCCACCACCGACCCGCTGGCTCGGCTGGCCCAGGTGAACGACCCGAACGCCAAGACCAGGCTGGCCCTGCAGATCGGCCTCCAGGAGGAGCCCTGCAGGCCGGTCGTGACCACCGGCCCGGACGGGAACGCGATCGAGGCGAAGACCCCCGGGGGCCAGCCCGTCCTGGGCTGCAAGAAGGTGCCGGTCGCCACCCAGTACGCCCGCTACATGGGTGACCTGGCCCGGCGAGAGCTCCCAGCCAGCCAGCTGACGGGCCGGCCGGTGTCCCAGGAGCTGCGCCAGGCACTGGGCTCAACGATCCAGCTGATCTTCTGGGGGGTCCTGGTTGCGGCCGCCATCGCCATCGCCTGCGGCGTCTACTCGGCCGTGCGCCAGTACTCACTGCTCGACTACGCCTTCACCGGCCTCACGTTCGTCGCCCTGGCCATGCCGCCGTTCTGGTTCGGACTCATGGCCATCCAGTTCGGCAGCGTCTACCTGCGCGACCGCTTCAACCTCGACGACCCGCTCTTCTACTCGATCGGCATCGAGAGCGACGGCCCGCTCTCCTACGCCCGCCACCTCGCCCTCCCGGTGGCCACGCTCGGCGTGCAGATCATCGCCTCGTGGACGAGGTTCCAGCGCTCGTCGATGCTGGACGTGATGAACGCCGACTACATCCGCACGGCCAAGGCCAAGGGCCTCTCGCGGGCCAAGGTGGTGCTGAAGCACGGGCTGCGGAACGGGCTGATCCCCTTGGTCACGGTGATGGCCATCGACATCGGTTCGCTCTTCGGCGGCCTCATCATCACCGAGCAGATCTTCTCGATCCCGGGCATGGGCCGGCTCTTCTTCACCAGCCTCCAGAACGGTGACGTCAACGTGCTCCTGCCCTGGCTCCTCCTGTCAGCCACCTTCGTGATCCTGTTCAACCTCCTGGCCGACGTCCTCTACGGAGCCCTGGACCCCAGGATCCGCGTCTCATGACCCAGCTCGAGACCCAGCCGGCCTCGATCGAGACCGGCGCCACCGCCGAAGCGGCCCCCGACATCGGCGGCCTAGCCGTCCGCTCCCAATGGCGCCTGTTCCTCCGCCGCTTCCTCCGGCACCGTCCCGCAGTGCTCGCGCTCCTGGTGCTGCTGGGACTGTACGTCGCGGTGCTCTTTGCCAAGCAGATCTCGCCCTACCCGATCACCCCGGAGCTCAACGCCGAGACGCTGGCCGACTCGTACAAGCCGCCGAACGCCAAGCACTGGTTCGGCACCGACGAGAACGGGCGTGACGTGCTCACCCGGGTCATCCACGCCGGGCGGGTCTCGCTCAACGTCGGCTTGTTCGTCGCGCTGATCTCGGGCGTGGTGGGTGTCGCCATCGGCTCGATCGCCGGCTTCTTCGGCGGCGTCCTCGACCAGGTCCTCATGCGCACGACCGACCTCTTCCTGCTCGTCCCCAGCGTCGCCATCCTCTCCATGTCTCAGCAGGGGCTCTCGACCAAGGAGCTGCCGGTCTTCGGCCGGATCAGCCCGACCGTCCTGATGATCCTCATCCTGTCCCTGCTCTTCTGGATGCAGATGGCCCGGGTGGTGCGCGGCCTGATCCTGTCGCTGAAGGAGAAGGAGTTCGTCGACGCGGCGCGGGCATCCGGGGCGTCGAGCTTCCGGATAATCACCCGCCACATCCTGCCCAACATCATCGGCCCGATCGCCGTGAACATCACGCTCGTGGTCGGCTTGGCCATCGTGGCGGAGTCCACCGTGTCGTTCCTGGGCTTCGGCCTGAAGCCACCGGCGGTGTCGTGGGGCACGATGCTGAACAACGGCGAGAGCACGATCGGAACGCCCAACGCCTACCTCATCTACTTCCCGGGTCTGGCGCTGCTCCTGACCGTTCTGTGCGTCAACTTCCTCGGCGATGGTCTGCGGGACGCCTTCGACCCGCAGTCCGGGAAGAACTGATGGCCGAGCGCCTCAGCGAGCCGATCCTGTCCGTTCGCGACCTCCACGTCAGCTTCCCCACCGACGACGGCGCCGTCCTCGCCGTCGACGGGGTGTCGTTCGACGTCGGTGAGAACGAGGTCCTCGGGGTGGTGGGCGAGTCGGGTTCAGGGAAGTCGGTGACCTCGCTCGCCATCATGGGCCTGCTGCCGAAGCGGGCGGTGGTCACCGGGGAGGTGCTCTTCCGGGGTGTGGACCTCCTCACCTTGCGCGAGCGGGAGCGCCAGGAGCTTCGTGGCGGCCGCATCGCCATGGTCTTCCAGGACGCGCTAGCTGCGTTGAACCCGGTCTTCACGGTCGGGCACCAGCTGGCCGAGGCCGTTCGCGCCCACAACGAGGTCAGCCGGCAGGAGGCGAAGAGCCGGTCGGTCGAGCTCCTCGACATCGTCGGCATCCCCAACCCAAAGGCGCGCCACGACCAGTACCCCCACGAGTTCTCGGGTGGTATGCGCCAGCGGGCCATGATCGCCATGGCCATCGCCAACGACCCGGACGTGCTGATCGCCGACGAGCCGACCACCGCCCTCGATGTCACGATCCAGGCCCAGGTCCTCGAGGTCTTCGAGAGGATCCAGGAGCGCACCCGCTCGGCGGTGATCCTCATCACCCACGACCTCGGGGTGGTGGCGGGCATGGCCGACCACGTGCTGGTCATGTACGCCGGGCGGGCCGTCGAGGTGGCTGAGGTCGACGACATCTTCTACGACTCCAAGCACCCGTACACCCGGGGTCTCCTCGGCTCGCTACCCCGGGTCGACGGGGTGGAGACCCGCCGCCTGGTCCGCATCAAGGGCCAGCCGCCGTCGCTGCTCCACCCGCCTCCGGGCTGTGCCTTCCACCCCCGCTGCGACCATGCCGACCTCCCCGGTTCGTGCAACGAGGACCGCCCCGAGCTGGCCGAGATCGCGCCGGGGCACCGGAGCGCTTGCCACTTCGCGGCGCGGCTGCCCACGGTGGAGGCGGCCGATGCCGAGTTCGCGCCGCTCGTCGACCACCTGAACGCCGGGAGCGTGGTGGGACCCCCGAGTGGCCCGACCGAGCTGGGGCCGGTCGACACGCTGCGCCCGCCGGGGGAGGCGGGGTGACGACCGCCTCGCTGGACGAGAACCCACAGGCCGGGGGGGCGTCGCTGCCGGTCGAGGACCCGATCCTGCGGGTGCGGGACCTGGTCAAGAACTTCCCCATCAAGAGCGGGCTGTTCCGCAGGACCGTCGGTCAGGTGCAGGCAGTCTCGGGCGTCTCGTTCGAGCTGGGCCGAGGCGAGACGCTGGGGCTGGTGGGCGAGTCGGGTTGCGGCAAGAGCACCACGGCCCGAATGCTGCTGAGCCTCCTCCCGGCCACCGCCGGATCGATCGAGTTCGAAGGCGAGGAGCTGGTGGGGGCAAAGGCACGCCGGATCCGCAGCCTCCGTCGGAAGATCCAGATCGTCTTCCAGGACCCGTACGCGTCGCTCAACCCCCGAATGACCGTGCAGGGGATCGTGGCCGAGCCGCTGAAGGTCCACGGGCGCTGGAAGGAGGGGGGAGCTGCGAAGGTCAAGGAGCTGATGAGCCTGGTGGGCCTCAACCCCGAGCACGTGAACCGGTACCCGCACGAGTTCTCCGGCGGCCAGCGCCAACGCATCGGCATCGCCCGCGCCCTGGCCCTGGACCCGACGCTGCTCGTGCTCGACGAGCCGGTGTCAGCTCTCGACGTGTCGATCCAGGCCGGCGTCATCAACCTCCTCGAGGACCTCCAGGACGAGCTCAGGCTGGCCTACCTCTTCGTGGCCCACGACCTCTCGGTGGTGCGCCACATCAGTGACCGGGTGGCCGTCATGTACCTGGGGAAGATCGTCGAGATCGGGAATCGGGACGGTGTCTACCAGCGCCCGGCCCATCCCTACACCCAGGCGCTCCTCTCGGCGGTGCCGGTGCCCGATCCCCGCAAGGAGCGGGCCCGCCGGCGCATCGTGCTCGAGGGCGACGTGCCCTCGCCGGCCAACCCGCCGTCGGGCTGCCGGTTCCGCACCCGGTGCTGGAAGGCCACCGAGCTGTGCGCGCAGGAGGAGCCGGCGCTGGTCGACCGCGGCAACGGCCATCCGGCGGCCTGCCACTACGCCGAGATCACGGAGGTGGTGTAGCCGCCCGGGCCTCGACGAGGAGGGGGAAGGCGGCCCGGTCGATCCACCATCGGGCTCCGTCCAGGTGGAGCGGCGCCGCCAGGCCGACCGGTTCGGGCAGCGCCGGCGGGTGGGGGGTGCTGGTGCGCACCGTGACCGGCTGGCCGTTGCGGCCCGCGTTGAGGATCGTGGCCTCGCCGTCCTCCTGGAGGGCGAGCACGGCCCGGCTGTCGGCCAGGTGCAGGCCGACAAAGGCGGTGGAGGCGACGGCCAGCACGCCGAAGGCGGCGCCCGAGGCCGTGACCAGCAGGGCGGCGAAGGCGACGATCTCGACGAGCCCGGCCCCGTTGACCAGCCGGGGGTCGAGCCGGTGCAGCGGCACGGCGGCGGTGACGCTGCGGCCCGACACGTCGGCGGCCTGGGCGGCCAGCGGCGTCCGCCGCCGGCGCCGCCGCCGCGTGCCCCGGCTGGGCGCGACCGGCCGCCGGAGAGGGTCGGACGCCACGGGGGCGAGCCTTCCACAGCGTGGTAGGTTCCCCGCCCGCATCGGGAGCCGGAACCCCGCTGCCCGCAAGGTGACGTCATGCCGGACGGAGCTGTTGCAGGGCACCAAGGGCGCCGTCCTCCGGTCGGCCGCTGGGCCCTCGTCTTCGCCACCTTCCTGCGGATGAGCCCGGCGTGGGCTGCGTCGACCGCGCCGGTCTTCGAGGGGGACTTCCCCGACCCGTACGTCACCCGTGCCCCTGACGGCACCTACTACGCCTACTCCACCCAGGTCGGCTCGCTGAACGTCCCGGTGACGAGCTCGGCCGACCTGGCGACGTGGAGGCAGGCGGCCGACGCCCTCCCGATCCTCCCGTCGTGGGCCGCCTGGGGCCGCACCTGCGCGCCGGCCGTCCTCAAGCGGGGCTCGACCTGGGTGCTGTGGTACACCACCGGCACGCGGCCTGGGGTATCCAGTGCATCTCGGTAGCCACCGCCAGCTCGCCGTCCGGGCCCTTCCGGGACCGGAGCAGCAAGCCCTTCATCTGCCAGCGCGACCAGGCCAGCTCGATCGACCCCAGCCCTTTCGTGGCTGCCAACGGCAGGCTCTACCTGCACTGGAAGAGCGACGGCAACGCCGTCGGCCAGCGGACCCTCATCTGGGGCCAGGAGCTGAGCAGCGACGGGCTCAAGCGGGTTCGGGAGAGAGGCCGTGCTTCTCGCGCACGACGCGGGCACCTGGGAGGACCCGCTGGTCGAGGGCCCCTCGATGGCCCTCGTCAACGGGAAGCACCACCTCTTCTACGGCGCGGGCTGGTGGGAGAGCGACAGGGCGGCGATTGGGTACGCCACCTGCCCCGGCCCCATGGGCGGCTGCACCAAGCGCATGCCCCCGGCCGCCTGGATGGCGACCGACGTTGCCAAGGCGGGGCCGGCGGGCCCGATGCTGTTCAGTCCCGACGGGGGCGCCACCTGGCGGGTGGCCTACCACGCCTGGAAGCCGGGCCAGGTCGGCTACGCCTTCGGGGCGCCGGGCCCCGTGGATCGACACCGTCGACTTCTCCTCCGGCGCCCCGGTGGTGCCGTAAGCGGCTCGTCCGATGCCCGCCTCCTCGGACCGGGGTGGTACCTTCGCCGCCCGCACCGCGGTGGTGGCGGAATAGGCAGACGCGCCAGCTTGAGGGGCTGGTGTCCGCAAGGACGTGGGGGTTCAAGTCCCCCCCACCGCACCGGCCGGCCGGCTCGCACGGGCCGACCGTCGACCCTGGTTCTGCCAGCCTCCGGGGGCGACAGCCCCTGAACCGGCGGTCAGGAAGAGGGCGGCTGGGCGGCGGACCCCAGGCGGGTCGTCTCCTCGTCACGTCGTCGGAACAGGGTCACCTCGGCCTCGCTCAGGTGGCACCAGCGGCCCAGCCAGTCCCGTTCGAGGTGCTCGGGAAACCGGCCGTAGCCTTCCCGGACGATCCGCTCTGCGCAGTGCGCACCGTGGGCTTGGATGCCGTCGAGAGCCTCAGTGCGCGGGGTCACGTCGGGGTGACGGGAATATCGATAAGGCGCCCCTGGTCCTGGGGCAGCTGGACGACGACGGTGGCGCCCAGGTTCGGGGGCGCTCCCACCCAGATCGAGAACCTGCGCTGCTCCTTGCCCACCATCGAGAGGCCGTGAGGAGACAGCTCGGTCCGGTCGAGGGCGAACAGCACGTCGGCGGCCAGCACCACCTTGGTCTGGGCCGGCGCCTGCTCGGTCTTCACCGCCCCCTCCAGCTGGCTGAGCCGGCCGGTCACCCGGTTGACCTGGCCGGCCGCACCGGCCAGCTGCACGTCTCGCGGCGGCTCTCGGCCGAAGCCGGGCAGGGCGGGGACGGTGCCGTCGACGACCGGCAGGTCGGGGACCACCCCGAGGTGCGGCCACAGCACGTCAGCCCGTCGCACCTCGCCCGGCAGGGCGCCGAAGACCACGCGAAGCCCCGCCGACTCGCCAGTCTTCAACCCTTCTTCGTTCCCGAGAGAGGTGGTCGCCGCCCTCCCGTCGGGCCACGTGGCCGGGCTGGCCAGCAGACCCGGCTCGGGAGCGAAGAGGCGAACATCCGAAAAGGAGTACTGCGAGAAGCTGCCCTGGCCTCTGGCCTTGAAGTAATCCCCGAAGGCGAACCCTCTCTCCGATGCCGTGACCACCGAGAGCACCGCCGTCAGCACCGTCACCGACCCGGTCCGCACCAACGGCTGGACCTCGAGGCGCACGGCGGACCCCCACAGGTCGCCCTCGACTACCCCGGCCGGAGGCAGGAGTTGCCGCCCCGCCCCGCTGACCGGAGCGGCGGACGACGGAGCGCCCGAAGTGGGAGCCGCAGACGGGGGCCCGCCGGCCTTGTCGCCGCCCCACCGGACGGCCAACAGCACCAGGAGCACGACGACTGCCAGAACACCCCCCACCGCCAACCAGCGGCGAGCCAGGAACCGGGTCACGAACACCCGAACCAGTGCCGGACCACGATGAGGCGACAGTAGCCGTTTGCTCTTTGGCGTAGGTGGGGCTGACACCGCCGGTAGGACCGGGGCCCTGCGGGTTGTTGGCCCGCTCATCACGCGTTCAGGATCCTGCACTGATCCTCGTCACAGGTGAAATCCTGTTGAACCCCGTTCAAGCAGGTGTCAACCGCAGAGGACGAGGTCAGACGGCAGGCACGCCGGCTACCACAGCGAGTTGGTCCGTTGGAAGGTGGCGTCGCTCCGGAAGAGCGAGTCCGAGCCGGTGTCGAGGTAGAGCGAGAACCCCCGGTGCCGGAGGTAGTGGGTGGGGTGGTTGACCGACTGGAAGGACGTCTTCGTCGAGTCGGACAGTCCGGCGACCCTGCGGAACGTCGCGTCAGCCTTGAAGAGGTCGTCGCCGCTGAAGGGCTGGAGCTTCAAGCGGAACCCCTGGTGCCGCAGGTAGTGGTTGGAGAAGTTCGTGGCGGCGAGCGAGACTGCGCCCGGGTCGGCCAGACCCGGGACGACCCTGAACGTGGCGTCGCGGCGGTCACCTTCGCTGGACACCTCGGTCAGCTCGCCCAGGAAGTTCCGGTGCCTCAGGTAGCGGGCTGGGTAGTTGGCGGACCGGAACGAGGCCAGCGGCGTGTCGTAGGTGTAGCCGAGGGCGTAGTGGTCGAGGACGTGGGCGGGCGTGCGATCTGGCCAGCCCATGAGCGGGTCGTTGAGGCCCGTGCCGAACGGGACGTTGGGATGGGACAGCTGCCACCTGGCCCACAGCTGATCGATCCAGCAGTGGTGCATGTAGAACACGGGATCACCGGGCGACAGCGTGGTGGCCATCACCCCGCCCACCCACGTGTGCGGGCTGTCGTGGATTCTCGACTCGAGCTCTCGCCAGAAGGTGTCGTAGGTGGCGCGGGCCTGGTTCGCCTCCACCGTCGAAGGCGACGGCAGCGAGACGACCGTGGACCCGAGGACCCGACGGAGGCTCCAGCCCGAGTCGAACTGCCCGATGAAGGTGCTGGACCACAGTGGATCGGCCGGGCTCTGGTCGATGGACGAGTTCCAGTAGGGGATCGTCACCTCGGGGTGCTTCTTCTTCAGCTCCAGCTCGAAGCGGAAGAGGAACTCGCGGTGCCAGGGCAGGAAGTGCGAGCTCCTGTGGATGCCGTGGTCGAAATGGCTGCCGTGCTCGTCGGCGAAGCGCTGGACGACGCCCCAGAACTTGACGTGGTGCAGTGCTTCGACGAAGCGGGTCTTCTCGCTGGCCGTGAGGTCCCGGTAGTTCTTCCGCAGGCCCATCTAGCCGCCTCCTCTCCGCTTGCGGTCGGCGAGGATCTCGGCGGCGTCGGCGCGGTGGTCGAGATAGCCACGGGCGAGGTCCATCAGGTCGCGGCGCGAGTCGTACGCGTAGTCCTGCAAGTAGTACGAGCCGTCCGGGAGCTGGCCGTACGGGATCGGTGTGTCATCGATCAGCAGGTCCGGCTTCGGTTGCTCCTCGGCCGAGTCAGCGGCGCGCTCCCGCTCGGATGTGACCTCGGGGACCCGCACCTCGATGCGATGGTCCCGGTACGTCTGGCGTTCTGGCTTCACCGTGATCCCCCCGCTGGGTTCCGTGATCAGGATGTCTCATCCCCGAACGTGGAGAACCTAGACGTGGGCGTGGGTCGCCGTACCGGGGTCTCGCCGGGCCCTCGGAGCCGGGGAGGTTCCCCCTGGCCCTCCTCAGCCCAGGGCGTCCTCGACCGCGTCGAGCTCGGACTTCGTCAGGGCCAGCGGGCTGCCGAGGCGGGGCAGGCGCACCACCTCGGCCCGCCCGAAGCGGGGGTCGGCCAGCAGCGTCGCCTTGCGCACCGGGGGCACGGCCGCCAGGCGGACCGGTGCCCAGCGCCGCCAGCGGTCGCGTCGCTCGTCGTGGTCGTCGTAGACCAATCCGGTCACCGACCCGGCGGCGATCACCCCGGCGCGCGAGCCGGTGAGCCACAGCAGGGCGGGCTGGCCGGCCTCGAGGAGGTCACCGCGGTAGCCCGGCGCCACCGTCCACCGATCGACCGACCCGTGCCGAGCGAGGTGCCCCTCGACGTCCCACACCTGGGGGTTTGCCTTGAACAGCCACGCCGCCACCTCGGTGCCGTCGCGCAGGACGGGCAGCCGCCGGCGCGGGCTCACACCGTGCGAGCGGCGGCCAGCAGCGCCCGGTAGAGCAGCTGGGCGTCGCCCAGGTGGTGGCGGAGGTCGCGCTCGAGCCCGCCGATGGGGACGAGGTTCACCGGGGCCCTGGCGTCCTTGTGGGCCGAGCTGGCGAACGAGGGCAGGACGAGGCAGCAGGCGTCGGCGATCTCCGCCGCCTGGCCCACCGAGACGTCGTTGCTCAGCTCGCAGCGGACGACGCCGGCCCACGGGTGGCCGCGGCCTCCCGGCAGCCGCAGGTACCAGCTGATGACCGTGCCCATCTTCTGCTGCAGGCAGAACAGGGGGGTGCGCTGGCCGGGAGCGAGGCGGGCCACGACGGCCTCCTGGTCCTCGGGCAGGTAGCGGGCGCCGTGGGACTTGACGTAGCCCACCGTGCCCGGCCGGTGGCCGCCGGGGCGGCGGAGGCGGCCGTCGACCAGCACCAGGTCGGCGGCCCCGCCGTGGTCACGGGCCACCTCGACCTCGAGCGCGGCCATGACGCCGACCACGGCTGCGTTCAGCACCTCGGGGGCGTCGCCGGCCGTGCGCTCCAGCGTGTAGCGGCCGTGGCGGGTGGGGATCGCCGCGGCCGCTGAGCTGGCCGTGGCCACGCACCGGCCGACGGCCCGGCCCACCACCCGGGCGGCGGCGCCGCAGCAGCGGACGGCGCCGGCGCCCACCGAGGCCGCCATGGCCGGCCGGACCCGACCGGCACCCTCGTGGATCCACAGGGTGGCGTCGATCCGGCGCACGCCGTCGCAGAAGAGCACCGAGCCGGGGCGCCGGGCTGCGGGAGCAGGGGCGCGCGGCGCCCAGGCCGCCGGTTCGTCCTCGAGGTCGACCCCGACCACGGCCGAGGTGGCCACGAGGTCGTCGACGTCGACCGGCACGCCGTACGCGGGATCGCGGGGCTCGACGGCGAAGCGCATCGTGCTCACAGCTCGACCCGCCTGATGGTGGACCCGTCGGCGCCCCGGCTGACCTCGAAGCGCACGGGCAGGCGGTCGGCCAGCTCGGCCACGTGGGTGACCACGCCGACCATCCGGCCGCCCGCGCCCAGCTGCTCGATGGCCCCGCCCACGGTGTCGAGCGCCTCGGGGTCGAGGGTGCCGAACCCCTCGTCGAGGAAGAGCGACTCGAGCCGCACCTGGCCCGGTGACAGCAGGCTGACCCGCTCGGCCAGCGCCAGGGCCAGGGCCAGCGACGCCAGGAAGGTCTCACCGCCCGAGAGCGTGCGGACGGGCCGGCGCTCGTCGGCGTTGCGGTGGTCGACCACGGCGAAGTCACGCTTCCCGTCGAGCTCGAGCGAGTAGGCGCCGCCGGACAGCTCGTGGAGGACGGTGGTGGCCCCGCCCAGCAGCTCGGCCACGGCCTCGTCCAGCAGCCACTTCTCGAACCGGTCGGCCTTGAGGTGGGTGGCGAGGGCGCCGGCCACCTCGGCCTCCTCGTCGGCCTCGGCCTGGCGGCGGCGGGCCTTGTCGGCGGCAGCCACCGCGTCGCCGATCCGCTCGACGTCGGCTCGGGCGCTGGCTAGGGCGGCGGCCGCCACCTCGGCCACCGGCTGCGAGCCCAGCGGACCGGCGAGCCTGGCGCCGGCGGCAGCCAGCACCTGCCGAAGCCGGTCCTCCTCGGCCGCTCGTGCCCCTTCGGCCTGTGCCCGCGCCGCGGCCGCCTCGCTGGCCTCGCGCTCCTCGGCCGGTGCTCGTCGGGTCGCCCACGCCAGCAGCGAGGCCCAGTCGGCGGCGAGGTCCTGGCGGTCCAGCGGCGGGGCGCCGAGGCCGGCCACCAGGTCGCGGGCTCGGTCGAGGTCGCGCCGGGCCCGGTCCTCGGCCTGGCGGGAGCGAGCCAGGTCGTCACGGGCGTCCCGGGCCCGCCCCCGAGCAGCGCGCTCGTCGCGCCGCGCCTGCTCGAGCGTGCGATCGGCCTGGTCGAGGGCCAGCAGGGCGGCATCGAGCGCGGCACGAGGACCGGCCGCGTCGGCCCGGCACGCCGCCTCGGCGGCCCGCTCGTCCTGGTCGGCCAGGCGGCCCAGTGCCCGCTCGGCCGTGGCTGCCGCCGCTCCCGCCTCCTTCTCGGCCCGGGCGGCCTGTTCGCCGGCGGCCCGCCAGTCGGCCGGCTCGTCGTGGACGGGGAGCGCCGCCACGTCCTGGCGGCAGACCGGGCACGGCTGGCCCACCCGCAGACCGGCGGCGACGGAAAAGGCGGCGGCCGCCTGGCGCAGCGCCTCGAACCGGGCCCGTGCGTCGGCCAGGACGACCCCCGACCGGGCCGCGGCGGCCTGGGCGGCTGTGACCGCCGCGGCCAGCTCGGGGCGGGCCGCGGCGAGCTGCGCGCTTTCGTCGGAGGCGGCAACGGCCGCCTCCACTCCGCGTCGTTCGCCCGCCGGCGCCACCGCAGCCTCGGCCGCCCCCAGGGCCAGTGCGGCCCGCTCCTCGTCGGCCTCGGCGGCCCGGGCCCGGTCAGCGGCCACGGCGATGGCCGCCGCCAGCTCGGCGACTCCCGCCGGCACGGCCAGCGACCGGAGCAGGCCAGCCCGCTGCGTGGCCTCGGAAGCCCGCCTCCCGGCCTGGCCGGCCTGTTCGGCCAGCGCCGCCAGGACGGTGGCCGCGGCAGCCACCTCGCGGGCCGCGGCCTCCACGTCGCCCAGACGCCGCTCGGCGGCGGCGAGGTCGTCGGGTGTCGGTGCGCCGG
The DNA here is from genome assembly GCA_030448245.1 of Acidimicrobiales bacterium. Classification (GTDB taxonomy): domain Bacteria; phylum Actinomycetota; class Acidimicrobiia; order Acidimicrobiales; family JAUJNH01; genus JAUJNH01. Next base: position 576,567 of record JAUJNH010000001.1, on the reverse strand, counting down.
CCACAGCGGTGGCCAAGGCTGCCGAGGCGGCCTGCGCCGCCCGCTGCCGCTCGACCGCCCGCTCGCGGACCACGCCGTAGACCTGCGCCCCCAACAGGCCCACCAGCAGGTCGCCGCGGTCCTTCGGCTTGTCGTGCAGGAAGCGGGCGAAGGCGCCCTGGGGAAGGACCACGCAGCGGCAGAACTCGTTGAAGCTCAGGCCGAGGAGGGCTTCGACCTGGCGGCCGACCGCATCGGCGTCGCCGGCCAGCAGGTCGTCGCCCCGCTCGAGGCGGGCCTCCTTGGTCGACGCCCGCCCCTTCGCGTCGCGGCGCACCACCCGGGTGGCCGTGTGGGCCACGCCGCCGATGCTGAAGTCGAGGCGGACCTTGGCCTCGAGCCGGCCGGCAGAGATGACCGGGGCCACCAGGCGCAGGTCGTCGAGACGGGGGACCGAGCCGTAGAGGGCGAAGCAGATGGCGTCGAGGATGCTGGTCTTTCCCGAGCCCGTCGGTCCGGCCAGGGCGAACAGGTCGGTGCCCCTGAGGTCCAGCTCGGTGCGGGCCCGGAAGGCCGTGAAGCCCTCGAGCTCGAGGTGCTCAGGGCGCATCCGACGCCACGTCCTCGAGCAGGTCGGCGAACAGGGCCTCGACCCGCTGGTCGCGGGCACCGCGCTCGTCGAGGTAGCCGGCCAGCAGCTCGGCCGGCGTGCGGCCGGCCCGGGTCGGGCGCTCACGGCCCCCGGTCGCGTCGCCGGGCGGGCGGACGAGCACGTCGACGCACCCCTCGCCCAGGAGCGAGCGCACGTCGTCGGCCAGGCCCACCCGCCCCTGCTCGTGGACCACGGCCTTGACCCAGGCGCCGGGCACGCCCTGCAGGGCCGCCAGCGGGCCCTCGACCTGGGCGAGCCGCCGCCCACCCGTCAACGGCTCCTCTCGCACGACGGCCGGGGTCGCGGGGGTGGCGGTCACCACCGTGGTCGAGCACGTGTGGCCGACCTCGCCGAAGTCGAGCTGGAGGGGGGCGCCGGCGTAGCGGATGCGGGGCTCGCCCACGGCCTGGGCCCGGTGGAGGTGGCCGAGGGCCACGTAGTGGGCGGCGGCGGGGAAGACGTCGGCCGGCACGGCGTAGCCGGAGGCCAGGTGGGCGGCCCGCTCACTGCCACCGGCGTCGGCGCCCACGGCGAACAGGTGGGCGGCCACCACCTTCACGGCGTCGGGGCGGAAGGCGCCGGCCAGCAGGCGCACGGCCTCGCGCACCGTGGCCGTGTAGTGGCCGCCCAGCTCGTCGGCCGACAGCGCCATCAGCTCTCCGGCCCGCAGGGCCTGCTTCTGGCTGAGGAACGGCAGGCAGGCGATCTGCACCGGCGTGCCGTCGGCCGCGGCGACCTCGACCACCCCGCCGTCGTCCGGCCCGGCCCAGCCGGCCCGCACCGTGACGCGGCCCTGGGCCAGGACGGGGGCCACGGCCTCGAGCCGGCGGGGGCTGTCGTGGTTGCCGGCCAGCACGACCACGTGGGCCCCGGTCGCCTGCAGGTCGAGGAGCGCCCGGTACACCAGCCGCTCGGCCTCGGGTGAGGGGGCGGCGGCGTCGAACAGGTCGCCGGTGACCAGCACCACGTCGGCCGAGACCCGGCGGGCCAGGGCCGCCACCTCGCCCAGCACGGCCTCGTGCTCGCCGAGGCGCGGCCGGCCCCGGATCGTGCGCCCGACGTGCCAGTCGGAGGTGTGCACGAGCGTCACCATGCGCGATCCCTCTACCGGAACCTGCTCAGCAGAGCAGGCCCGACGCCGTCGGGCTCGGCGGTCGTCTCGTCCTTCTTGGTGGCCCAGGCGGGGAACGGGAACTGGAGGACGAGCGGGACCGGCAGCTGCGGCTGGGCCACGATCATCGTGCCCGGCTTCAGGATGGTGGCCCGCTGGCGCTGCAGCGGCGGGAGGAAGCCGTACTCGTCGCGCCCGGCCTCGGCGGCGTCGAGCCGCCCCACCACGCGGATGGCCGAGTTGGCGATGATGCGGCGCTCCACCTCACTGGCCGTCTGCTGAGCGCCGACGAGGATGACCCCGAGGCTGCGGCCCCGCTCGGCCACGTCGAGGAGGATCTCCTTGATCGGGCTGTGCCCCTCCCTGGGCGCGTACTTGTTGAGCTCGTCGAGGACGAGGAACAGCAGGGGGCGGCGACCCCGGCGCTCCTTCTCCTCGAACGCCCGCCGCACGGTGACGCCGACCACGAACCGCTTGGCCCGGTCGGCCAGGGTGTGCAGGTCGACCACGGTCACCTGAGCCTGGCCGGTGTCGATGCGATGGGTGGCCCCCGCCGGCACGTCGGCCCGGATCAGCCGCTTCAGGTGGGGGATGGCGGCGAACAGGCGGCGCACGAACGCGTTGACCGTCCCCGAGCCGATGGCCCGCCCGGCCCAGTGGTCGGGGTCCAGCTCGAGGTTGGTGCGGATGGCCTCGCACAGGTCGCCGAAGGTGCGGATCGGGGCGTCGACCCCTGGCAGGCGGACCGCTCCCTCCCCGGCCGGCACCGCCTCCTGCTGCAGCCGGTGGCCCACGTTCTGCACCACCACCGTGTACTGCTGGCGGTCGTCCTCGGCGTCGGCGAACAGGAACGGCAGCAGCCCGTCGGCGCAGAAGGCCTCGATCGACCAGAAGAACGACGTGACGCCCGTGTCGCGGCCCTCGACGTCCGGCGAGGAGGTGCCGTCGGGCCGGGGCGGGGCCCAAAAGGCGACGCTGGCGAACGGCTGGGCGGGAAGCCCCAGGCGCTCGTAGCGGGCCCGCTGCGCGTCGTCGAGCATGGCGTTGGGCTTGTCGAGGAAGAGCAGGTCCTCGCCCTTGACGTTGAACACGAGGGCCTTGGCGTTGTGGGCGTCGGCCCCCAGCCGCCCGCTGGTGAAGAGCGAGTGGAGGAGGAAGGTGGCGTACGTCGTCTTGGTGGCCACCCCGGAGACGCCGCTGATGTTGACGTGGGCGCCGCGGGTGCCGTCGAGGAACTCGAGGTTGACCATCACCGGCTGCCCGTCCCTCGACAGCCCGGCCGCCATCGGGACCGCCATCTCGTCGACCGACAGGGCCCGGTCCCGCTCGGCGCCCTCGGCCCGGCGCACGGCCGTGCCCGGCAGGGGCGGCACGTAGACCTCGGGGTCGACCCTGGTGACCAGCACCTGCACCGCCTCGCTGACCTCGAGCGGCAGGCCGTCGTCGGCGCTGAAGACGTCGGAGTCGTACCGGGCGCCCTCGTGCCGGGCCCGGACCTGGCCCACCACCCCGGACAGCGAGACCGGAGCGGCCAGCCCCGGGACCGCCCGGTCGCACACCAGGATCTCGTCCAGCTGCACCACCTGGTCCGGGGCCAGCGCCACCCAGAACTCCATCGGCGTGCTGTCCTCGGTGCCCAGGACGCGTCCAACGGTGCTCGCTGCTCTCTCTGGTCGCGGCGGGCGGCCCTCTGCGGTGCGGGCACCCGTGAGGTCGTGGGCGCCTACGGGAGGGACGCCCAGCCGGGCGCCCGCCTCCGGGCCGTGCTCGCTCGGGGTTGCATCCTCCACCGCTGGGCACGGTACACAGGGGACGTGACCGGGACGGGCGACCTCGTGTTCGTCTACGGGACCCTGCGGACCGGGCAGGCCAACCACGGGCGCCTCCTGGCCGGACGGCCCATGGCGCCCGCGGTGCTGGGTGGTCACGAGCTGCGGCTGGGGGCCTGGCCGTGGGTGCGCCAGGCCGAGGGCGCGTCGGTGGTCGGGGAGGTCGTCGAGGTCGACCGGGCGAAGCTGGCCGAGCTCGACGCGCTGGAGGACGTCGCCGGCGGCTGGTACCGCCGCGAGCGGGCGACCGTGCGGCTGGGCGACGGCGCCGAGCTCGAGGTCTGGACGTACGTGGCCGGGTCGGTGGCCCGCCCCGAGGACCGCCCGGTGGCCGGCGGGGACTGGCTGGCCGCCTTCACCTGGTACGTGGGCTACGGCTCGAACCTCTCGACGGCACGGTTCGCCTCCTACCTCGCGGGCTGCCGCGACACCACGCCGCCGTGGCGGTGGGCGGCGGTCGAGGTGCCCCACCGCCTGCTCTTCGCCCGCGACTCGCGGAAGTGGGGCGGCGGCGGCATCGCCTTCCTCGACCCGGCGCCGACCCCCGGCGTCCGCACCCTCGGGCGGGCCTGGCTCGTGACGTGGGAGCAGTTCGCCGACGTGCTGGCCCAGGAGTGCGGCCTCGCCCTCGGCACGCTCGAGGCGCCGGCCCTCCTGGCCGCCGGCTCCATCCCCCACCCCGGCCACTGGTACGGCTGCGTGGTGGCGCTGGGCCAGCGTGAGGCGTGGCCGATGGTGACCTTCACCGACGAGCTGGCCGGGACCCTGGCCCTGCGGGACCCCGGCGCCGCCTACCGCGCCGTGATCGTCGAGGGCCTCACCGAGGCGCACGGCCTCTCGCCCGAGGAGGCGGCCGCCTACGTGGCCAGCCACTCGATCACGGCATCCGGAGCCGGATCCGTAGCACCCGGTGGTCCGGGCCCTTCTCCAGGATGAGGTCGGCCCGCTCGCGGGTCGGCAGGATGTTCTGGCGCAGGTTCACGGCGTTGATCGAGCGCCAGATGCCGCGTGCGGTGGTCACCGACTCGTCGTGGTCGAGCCCGGCGTAGCGGTGGAAGTACGACGACGGGTCCTGGAACACCGTGGCCCGCAGGCCGAGGAAGCGCTCGACGTACCAGGCCTCGATGTCGGCCTCTTCGGCGTCGACGTAGATGGTGAAGTCGAAGAAGTCGCTGACCACCACCTCGGCGCCGGCCGAGGTCGAGAGCACGTTGAGCCCCTCGACCACCACGATGTCGGGCCGGTCGACCACCTGCACCTGGCCGGGCACGATGTCGTAGGCGACGTGGCTGTAGACGGGAGCCTCGACCGCGGCCGCGCCCGCCTTCACGTCGGCCAGGAACCGCAGCAGCCGGCGCTGGTCGTAGGACTCGGGGAAGCCCTTGCGGGCCAGGAGGCCGCGGTGCTCGAGCTCCGCGTTCGGGTGGAGGAACCCGTCGGTGGCGACGAGGTCGACCTGCGGGGCGGTGGGCCACCGGGACAGGAGGGCGTGGAGCAGGCGGGCCGTGGTCGACTTGCCGACGGCCACGCTGCCGGCGATCCCGACGACGAAGGGGCCGGTCCTCACCGGCTGGCCGACGAACACCCGGATGGCCGCAGCGAGCGCCTGGGACGCCGTGACGTGGAGGCCGAGCAGGGCTGAGAGCGGCCGGTAGACCCTGGTCACCTCGTCCAGGTCGAGCCGCTCCTCGAGCCGGCCCCGGAGCCGGGTCAGGTCGGCCTCGTCCAGTGCCAGCGGGGACGGCTCGCCGAGCGTGCCCCACTCCTCGGCCGACAGCTCGACGTGGCGGCTGGGAAGGTCCTGGCCCACGACCTGGCCGAGGCTACGGGCTGCTCCCCGGGGCAGCGCTGCGCTGGCCGGCACCTGCTTCGTCGTCCGAGCGCCGATCCGGCGGTTCACCGGTCGAAGAGGTGGGTGATCCAGGTGTCGATGCGGTCGCTGGCCCGGCGGCCGAGAGCGTGCGGCAGGCTCGGGAAGTCGTGGATCGCCCCCGGCCACACGTCGAGGGTGCTGTCGACCTCGGCGGCCAGGAGGCGGCTGTGCAGGAAGAGCGAGTCGTCGAGGAGGGGGTCGAGGGTGCCGACGGTCAGCAGGAGGGGTGGCAGGCCGAACAGGTCGGCGTAGAGCGGCGACACCTCGGGATCCCGGCGGCCTGCCTCGTCCACGTCCGGCAGGCACTGGTCCACGAACCAGCGGAGCATCGGGGTCGAGAGCTGGAGGTTGCGGTCCCCCCACGCCCGGGCGCTGGGGGTCAGCGAGAGGTCGAACACGCCGGACTCGAGGTTGGCGCCGAGGAAGGCGTCGATCAGCCCGAGCCGGTCCCGCATCCGCAGCAGCGTGACGAGGGCCAGGTGGGCGCCGGCCGACTCGCCCCCGATGACCATCCGGTCGGTGCCGAAGCGCCGGTGGGCGTGCTCCACCAGCCACTGGGCGACCGCCTCGCAGTCGTCGGCCCCGGCGGGGAGCGGGTGCTCGGGGGCCAGGCGGTACTCCACGGCGACGACCGCGGCCCGGGCCCGGTCGGCGATGCGGGCCAGCAACGGGTCCTGGAGGTCGGCTCCGCCCAGCACCCAGCCGCCGCCGTGGACGTAGAGGTAGACGCCCGCCGGCTCGCCGCCGGCGGGGAGGCAGAGTCGCACCGGGAGGCCCTCGGGAGGACCGACCGGGAGGACCTCGGTGGTGCAGCGGTCCAGCAGGGTGGGCGGCGGGAACAGCTCGCCCCGCCCCTCGAGACGGGCGCGGCGGCTGTCCGGCGGCGGGACCTCGTGGAGCGCCGGCAGCTCTGCGCGGAGGGCCTCGACCCGCCGCTCGAGCTCGGCGGCCTCCTCGGCCTCGGGCCCGCTGACCTCGACGAGGTCCGGCCACGACATGGGCGGGGAGGCTAGGCGTCAGGCCGGAGCTCTTCGCCGGGGGGCCGCCCGGGCTCAGGCACCGCCCACGCTGCAGCACCCGGGCCGGCAGGCGGGCTCGAGGTCGGGACCCGCTCCGGTGGCCACGGCCTCGGTCACGAGGTCGGCGACCATGGCCACGAACCGATGGTCGGTCCCTGCGGCGGGGGAGCGGCGGAAGGCGAGGCCCAGGGCGGCGGCGGTGGCCGCGGCCTGGGTGTCGAGGTCGTACAGCACCTCCATGTGGTCCGACGTGAAGCCGACGGGGCAGACGGCCACCCCGGGCACCCCCCCGGCCGCCAGCGCCCGGAGGTGGTCGTTGACGTCGGGTTCGAGCCACGCCTGGGTGGGCGGGCCGCTGCGCGACTGGAACACCAGGTCCCAGCGCCGGGCCCTGACCTGCGCCGCCACCCGGCGGCTGGCCTCGGTGAGCTGGGTCACGTAGCCGCCGCCCACCTGGGGCGCCTCGGCCTGGGCGACGGGCACGCTGTGGGCCGAAAAGGCGACGGCGCTGCCGGCCGGGAGCTGGTCCACGGCCGCGGCCAGGCCGTCGGCCAGCGGGGCCAGGAAACCCGGCCGGTCCCAGTAGTGGGGGAGCTTGGTGACGACCGGCGCGGCCGGCCCGACGGCGGCCCGGGCGTCGGCCAGGGCCGTGCGGTAGGCCCGGCACGAGGAGGGGCCGGCGTAGGCCGAGGTGGAAAAGGCGAGGGCGTGGCGCCGGCCGTCGGCGGCCAGCTGCGCCATCGTGTCCTCCAGGAACGGGTGCCAGTGGCGGTTGCCGAGGGCGACCGGCAGCTCGAGCACCTCCTCGAGGGCGGCGCAGAGGGCCCGGTTCTGGTCGTTGATCGGGCTGCGCCCCCCGAAGAGGTCGTACTGCTTCGCCACCTGCTCGAGCCGCGAGCGGGGGACGCCTCGGCCGGCCACCACGTGGGCCAGGAACGGCAGCACGTCGTCGGGCCCCTCCGGCCCACCGAACGACACGACCAGGAGGCAGTCGGGCGCCGGCGGCGGTTCCACTTGGCCCATGCTCGCCGTGGCACGGTGCACCGTCCAGCCGAGGAGCCGCTGGCCGACGCGAGGGATCGCCCACGGCGAGCCCCGGCTCCGTCAGCCAGCTAAGAACGGCGGGTGGCCCTGGACCCCGCCTCCCTCCCGCCCGAAGCCGTCGCCTTCCTCGAAGAGCGCCACCTGGCCACCCTCACCACCCTGCGGCCGGACGGCAGCCCCCACGTGGTGGCCGTGGCGTTCACCTGGGACGACGAGGCCGGCCTGGCTCGGGTCATCACCGGCCGGCAGAGCCGCAAGGCCCGCAACGTGGCCCGGGGCGGCACCCGTGCCGTCGTGGCGCAGGTCGACGGCGCCCGGTGGCTGGCGCTCGAGGGCCCGGCCCGGCTCGTCACCGACGCCGCCGGCGTCCTGGAGGGTGAGCGGCGCTACGCCGAGCGGTACCGCCAGCCCCAGGCGAACCCGGAGCGGGCCGTGATCGAGATCCAGGTCGACCGCGTCCTCGGGCGGGGCTGACCGAACCCGGGGGCGGGGTCAGGCCCGTTGGCTAGGGTTCGACCACCGTGGGTTCGATCCGGGCGCTGCGGGGGGCCACGACGTGCGACGTCGACGAGCCGGACCACATCAGCGAGCGGGTCGTCGCCCTGCTCGAGCGAGTGCTGGAGCGCAACGAGGTGGACAAGGAGGACGTCGTGTCGATCCTGTTCACCGCCACCGACGACCTCCACTCGATGTTCCCGGCGGCGGCCGCCCGCGCCATGGGCTTGGGCGACGTGCCCCTGATCTGCGCTCGCGAGCTCGACATCCAGGGCGGCACGCCACGGTGCATCCGGGTGCTGGTGCACCTGAGCACCCCCAAGCCCCGCAGCGCCCTCCACCACGTCTACCTGGAAGGCGCCAAGGGCCTGCGCGATGACCTCCCCGAGTAGCGACGACCCCGTCCCCGGGGTTTCGACGGCTCGGCGAGCTGGTGTGGTGGGGTGCGGGCTAATCGGCGCCTCGATCGGCTACGGCCTGCGGGCCGCCGGCTGGCACGTCTCCGGCCACGACGCCCACCCGGCCCGCGCCGAGCGTGCCCTCGCCGCTGGTGCGCTGGACCGCGTCGGCCTGGATCCCGACGCGCAGATCACCTTCCTGTCGACACCCGTGCAGGCCCTGCCCGAGGTGGCGAGGGTCGTGCTGGCCGCCACCGCGGGCGGGGGCGGCGTGGTCACCGACGTCGGCTCGGTGAAGCGCTCGGTGGTGGAGCAGGTGGCCGACGCCCGCTTCGTCGGCGGCCACCCGATGGCCGGCTCCGAGCAGGAGGGCCTCGACGGCGCCCACGCCGGCATGTTCGTGGGCGCCACCTGGGTGCTGACCCCGACCGATGGCACCGATCCCGCCGCCTTCGCCCTCGTCCGCTCGGTGGTGGCCTCGCTCGGAGCGGACGTCGTCGCCGTCGCCCCGGAACGCCACGACGAGCTGGTGGCGCTCGTCTCCCACGTCCCCCACCTCACCGCCGCCGCCCTCATGGGCCTGGCCTCCCAGGCCGCCACCGAGCACGCCACGCTCCTGCGGTTGGCGGCCGGCGGCTTCCGCGACATGACCCGCATCGCCGCCGGCCACCCCGGCATCTGGCTGGACATCTGCGCCGAGAACCGGCCCGCCATCGTGGCCACCCTCGACGAGCTGGGAGCGGCCCTGGCCCGGCTGCGGGACGTCGTCGAAGCGGGTGACCGGAGCGGCCTGCTGACGACGCTCGAGCACGCCCGGGCCGCCCGGGTGAACCTGCCGGCCCGGGCTGCCGGCCGGCCCGCCGACGTGGCCGAGGTCAGGGTGCCGGTGCCCGACCGCACCGGGGTCCTGGCCGAGGTGACCACCCTCCTCGGCGAGCTGGGCGTGAACATCTACGACCTCGAGATCGCCCACTCGGCCGAAGGCGACCGAGGCATCCTGCTGCTGCTGGTCGACGCCGACCAGGCCGACGTCGCCCACGGCGCCCTCTTCGCCAGGGGCTACCGGCCTGCGGTTCGAGTGCTGTCGTGAGCACGTTCGTGGTGGAGGGCGGGGCCGGGCCGCTGCGGGGGCGGGTGCGGGTGCCGGGGGACAAGAGCATCTCGCACCGGGCGCTGCTGCTGGCGGCGCTGGCCGAGGGCCGCAGCCGCCTCTCCGGGCTGTCCGCCGGGGAGGACGTGGCTGCCACCGCCACCGCCGTCACGGCGATGGGGGCGCAGCTCGACGGCGGCGTGGTGCTCGGCGGCCGCAGCCGGCTGCACGAGCCCGAGTGGGTGGTCGAGGTGGGCAACTCGGGCACGAGCATCCGCCTCCTGACCGGGTTCTGCGCCGCTCTGCCCGGGCTCACGGTCCTGCAGGGCGACGCCTCGATCGCCCGCCGCCCGATGGACCGGGTGGTCGAGCCGCTCCGGCGGATGGGCGCGGCCGTCGACGGGAGGGACGGGGGCCGCCTCCCGCCGCTCGTGGTGCGCGGTGGCGGGCTGTCGGGGATCGACCTCGACCTGACCGTCCCCAGCGCCCAGGTCAAGGGGGCGGTGCTGCTGGCCGGGCTGGCGGCCACCGGCCGGACGGTCGTTCGTGAGCGGGTGCGGACGCGGGCCCACAGCGAGGAGATGCTGGCCGCCTGCGGTGCCGACATCGAGGTGTCGGCCGACGGTCTCACCACCACCCTCCACCCGTCGGACCTGTCGCCCTTCGAGCTGGAGGTGCCGGGTGACCCGAGCCAGGCCTCGTTCTGGCTGGTGGCCGCCTGCGTGGTGCCGGGAAGCGAGGTGACGGTCGAGCGCGTCTACGTCGGACCGGGGCGGGCGGGCTTCCTGGACGTGCTGCGGCGCATGAGCGCCGACCTCGACGTCGAGCCCACCAGCCCCACCACGGCCACGGTCACGGCCCGCCACTCGCCTGCCCTGCGGGGCACCACCATCGGCGGAGCCGAGGTCCCCGCCCTCATCGACGAGATCCCCGTGCTGGCCGTGGCCGCCGCTGTCGCCGACGGGCCCACCGAGGTGCGCGACGCCGCCGAGCTCAGGGTGAAGGAGAGCGACCGGGTGGCCACGACCGTCGGCCTGCTGGCCGCCCTGGGCGCGTCCAGCGAGCCCCGGCCCGACGGGCTGCTCGTCAGCGGCGGCTCCCGTCTCGTCGGCGCGGCGGTCCACTCGGCCGGCGATCACCGCATCGCCATGGCGGCAGCCGTGGGTGCGCTGGTTGCCCGGGGCGACACCCGGATCGCAGGATGGGGGGCCGTGCGCTCCAGCTACCCCCACTTCAAAGAGGACCTCCACCGCCTCCTCGGCAAGGCGGCCCCGTGACCTCCGACACACCGGCGGGCAGCGCGACGAGAAAGGGCACGGGGTCAGCGATCCCCGATGCACCGGCGGGGAGCACGGCGAGCGCAGCGAGCGAGCCGGCGAGGGGTGAGCGTCCCGTGTCTGGACTGAGGAGCGGAGGAGGCGAGCCGTCTGGCGAGCCGGGGGAGGCGACGAGGGAAGGCACGGGGTCAGCGATCCCCGATGCACCGGCGGGGATCATCGCCATCGACGGGCCGGCCGGGTCGGGCAAGTCGACGGTGGCCCGCACGGTGGCGGACCGGCTCGACCTGGCCTACCTCGACACCGGGGCCATGTACCGGGCGGTCGCCTTTGCCGCGCTGCGGCGGGGCATCGACCCGGGGGACGCCGAGCCGGTAGCCCGCCTGGCGGCCAGGGTCGAGATGTCGGTCGAGGCTGGCCTGGTCATGGTCGACGGCGTCGACGCCAGCATCGAGATCCGCGGCCCCGAGGTGACCGGGGCGGTCAGCGCCGTCGCCGCCAACCCTGCGGTCCGGGCCGAGCTGGTGGCCCGCCAGCGGCGGTGGGCGGTCGAGCGCGGGGGTGGGGTGGTCGAGGGCCGCGACATCGGCACGGTGGTGTTCCCGGCCGCCTCCGTCAAGGTCTACCTGACCGCCTCGCACGAGGAGCGGTCGGCGCGCCGGGCCAGGGAGGCTGGCGACCTGTCGTACGACTCGGTGGCCTCCGACATCGCCCGGCGGGACCGGGCCGACTCCACCCGCTCGGCCGATCCGCTGCAGGCGGCGGCCGACGCGGTGGTCGTCGACACCACGGGGCGGTCGATCGAGGACGTGGTGGCCGAGGTGCTGCAGCACGTCGCCGAGGCCCTCGGGCCCCGGCGGGGCATCGGGGAGAACGCCGGCTGATGCCCCGCTGGAGCGGCGAGGTGCAGGTGCCCATGGCCGGGTGGCAGGACGTCCTCTACCGGGGAGTCCGGGCCGTCGTCGGCGGCTTCTGCCGCCTCTTCTGGCGGGTGCGGGTGCGGGGCCTCGAGCACATCCCGGCCGCCGGCCCCTTCATCCTCTCGCCCGTCCACCGCTCGAACGTCGACACGCCGCTCGTGGCCCTCATGGGCCGGCGCACGCTGCGCTTCATGGGCAAGGACGCGATGTGGAAGTTCCGGGTGTCGGACTGGTTCTTCACCTCGATGGGCGGCTTCCCGGTCCATCGCGGCACCCCGGACCGAGACGCCCTCCGCTCGTGCGAGCGCCTCCTGGCCGACGGGCAGGCGCTCGTCATCTTCCCCGAGGGGACCAGGCGCAGCGGCCCCGTGGTCGACAAGCTCTTCGAGGGACCGGCCTACCTGGCCGGGAAGTTCCAGGTGCCCATCGTGCCCGTGGGCATCGGCGGGAGCGAGGGGGCGATGCCGAAGGGGAAGAAGGGGATCCGCCCGGTGAAGATCTCCATCGTGGTGGGCGATCCCATCCCGCCGCCGGCGCCCACCGAGTCGGGGCGGGTCGGGCGGAAGGGCGTCCGGGCGCTCACCGATCAGCTGCAGCGACGGCTCCAGGAGCTGTTCGACGAGGCGCAGGCCGACGTGGCCAGGCGCTGACCAGCGCGTCAGCGGGCGATGAGGGTGTCCAGGACGTCGACGGCCTGCACGGAGCGGTCGTCGGCCAGCACGGTGGCGCCGGTGAAGGGGCCGCCGAGACTGAAGCTGAGCAGGGCGCCGACGGCGTCGAGCAGCTTGCGCAGCTCGGGGGGCGGCGGGAAGTACTCGTCCTCGGACAGCACGTTCACCAGGGTGATGCCCCGGGCGGGGGCCAGGCGGTCAATGACGGCGGCGACGAGCTCCTCGGGGGCCGAGGCGCCGGCGGTGACGCCCACCACGCCGTGCAGGTCGTCGGGGAGCTCGTCCGGGCCGTTGACCCGCAGCACCCTCGGGCAGCCCATCCGGGCGGCCACCGCGGCCAGGGCCTTGGTGTTCGAGGAGTTCTCCGACCCCAGGACCACGACGGCGTCGGCCTTGTGGGCGATCTCCTTCAGCGCCGCCTGGCGGTTGGTGGTGGCGTAGCAGAGGTCGCTGCGGCCCGGCTGCCAGAGGTCCGGCCAGCGGCTCTTGGCCGAGTGGAGGATGTCACTCCACTCGTCGAGCGACAGCGTCGTCTGGGCCAGGAAGGCGACCGGCTTCTCGGCCGGCAGGTCAAGAGCGGCGACGTCGGCCGGGGTCTCGACGAGGTGGACCCGGTCAGGGGCCACGGCCATGGTGCCGACGGCCTCGTCGTGGCCGGTGTGGCCGACGTACACGATGTCGTAGCCCTTGCCGGCGCGCACCTTGACCTCGTGGTGGACCTTGGTGACGAGCGGGCAGACGGCGTCGACCACGACCCCGCCCTTGGCCCGGGCCGCCGCCACCACCGACGGGGCCGACCCGTGGGCCGACAGCATCAGCGGGGCACCGTCGGGGACTTCGGCGACGTCGTCGACGAAGACCACCCCAAGCTGCGAGAAGCGGTCGACGACCAGCTGGTTGTGGACGATCTCGTGGTAGCAGTAGACGGGCGGGTCGAACACGCGCACCATCCAGGCCAGCGCCTTGATGGCCATCTCGACGCCGGCGCAGAAGCCACGAGGTTGGGCGAGCAGAACCTCGTCGACCGCCATCGGTGCGATGCTACGGGCGGGCTGCCCCTACACGCACCTGAGCGCACGAACCGGGGCGCACCTATCCTGGCTCCCTCATGTCCCTGCCCACGGTGGTGGCGGTGGCCGCAGGGTCACCTGCCGAGCACGCCGGCCTCCTCCCCGGGGACGAGATCGTGGCGGTCAGCGGCCAGGTGCCACGCGACGTCATCCAGTACCGCCTGCTCACCGACGAGGCCGACCCCGAGGTCGAGGTGCGCCGAGGCGGGCTGCAGCTGACCATCGAGGTGGTCAAGCACGAGGGGGCCACGCTCGGGGCCGAGGTGTCCAGCGCCCTGTTCGACCGCATCCGCACCTGCGACAACCACTGCGAGTTCTGCTTCATCTACCAGCTGCCCAAGGGGCTGCGGCCCAGCCTGTACCTGAAGGACGACGACTACCGGCTGTCGTTCCTCTACGGGAACTTCACCACCCTCACCCGCTTCACCGAGGCCGACCTGGAGCGCGTGGTCACCGAGGGGCTGTCGCCGCTCTACGTCTCGATCCACGCCACCGACCCCGAGGTGCGGGCCGCCATGCTGCGCAACCGGCGCGGCGCCACCAGCCTCCGGTGGCTGCGCGCCCTGCTCGACCACGGCATCGAGGTCCACGGCCAGGTGGTGGTCTGCCCGGGCCAGAACGACGGCGCCGTGCTCGAGCGGACCCTGGCCGGCGTCCTCGACCGCTACCCCGAGCTGGCCACCGTCGCCTGCGTGCCCCTGGGCGTCTCCCGGCACTCGACCGAGCCGGGCCTGCGCCCGCACACGGCCGCCGAGGCCGCCGGCGTGCTCGACGTGGTGCAGCGCTGGCAGGGCACCTTCCTGCGCGCCCTGGGCCGGCGGGTGGTGTGGGCCAGCGACGAGTACCACCTGATGGCCGGCCTCCCGTTCCCCGATCCCGAGCACTACGAGGGCTTCACCCAGCACGAGAACGGCGTCGGCATGGCCGCCGCCTTCCGCCTCGAGTGGGAGGGCCAGGTCGACGTGCCGCTCGGGCCCCGGGACGGCTTCTTCCAGGCCGTCGACTCGCCCGTCGGCTACTCGACGCCCGGGCGGCGGGGCACCGGGCTCTCGATCCGCCCGTCCCGCCGGGCGCCGGCCTGCGTGGTCACCGGCGAGTACGGGGCGGCCGTGCTGCAACCCCTCGTGGGGGAGCGGGCCCGGGTGCTGGCCGTGCCCAACGAGTTCTTCGGGGGCAACACGGCCGTCGCCGGCCTGCTGACCGGCGCCGACCTGGGCCGGGCGCTGGCCCGCCAACCCGAGGGCGAGCGGTACCTGATCCCCGACGTCTGCCTCAACGACGGGCGCTTCCTCGACGGCACCAGCCCGGACGACCTGCCCAGACCGGTCGAGGTGGTGGCGGCCGACGGGCTGTCGCTCCGTCGGGCCCTGGAAGCCGCCTGATGACCGCCGAGCGGCCGACGGTGGCCATCGTCGGCCGGCCGAACGTCGGCAAGTCGACGCTGGTCAACCGCATCACCGGCCGCCGCGACGCGATCGTCGAGGACACCCCCGGCGTCACCCGCGACCGCAAGGAGGTCGAGGCCGACTGGGCGGGCCGGACCTTCACGCTGGTCGACACCGGCGGGTGGCTCCCGGGCGGCACCGACCTCGACGCCAAGGTCACCAAGCAGTCCGAGCAGGCCATCGCCGAGGCCGACGTCGTCCTCCTGGTCGTCGACACCACCGTGGGTGTGAACGACGGCGACGAGCGGATGGCGTCCCTGCTGCGGCGCCGCGGCGGGCCGACCTTCGTGGTGGCCAACAAGGTCGACTCCGAGCACCGCGAGCCGGACATCTGGGAGTTCGCCACCCTCGGCCTGGGCGACCCGGTGCCCGTGTCGGCCATCCACGGCCGGGGCACCGGCGACCTGCTCGACCTCGTGGCCCGAGCCCTGCCCGCCGCGCCGGAAGGGGTCGACCCCGGGCCCGCTGCCGACCACGGCGGCGCCCAGGGTGAAGACGCCTTTTCGGTGGCCATCGTCGGCCGTCCCAACGTCGGCAAGTCGACGCTGTTCAACCGCCTGGTGGGCGAGGAGCGGTCGGTGGTCCACGACCTGGCCGGCACCACCCGCGACAGCGTCGACACCGTCCTCGAGACCGACGGCGGGCGCGTCCGCTTCGTCGACACCGCCGGGCTGCGCCGGCGGGGCAAGGAGGCCGAAGGAGCCGAGTACTACTCGCTGGTCCGGGCCCTGCAGTCGATCGACGCCTCGGACACCGCCCTCCTCGTGATCGACGCCACCGAGGGCGTCACCCACCAGGACCAGCGGCTGGCCGAGCGGATCGACGCCGCCGGCAGCCCGGTCGTGATCGTGCTGAACAAGTGGGAGCTGCTGGACGACGAGCGCAAGGCCGAGGTGCAGCACCAGGTGGCCGACATGCTGGCCTTCCTGACCTACGCGCCGGTGCTGAAGGTCAGCGCCCTCACCGGCCTCGGCGTGCACAAGCTGCTGCCGGCCCTGACCCAGGCCGAGGAGGCGTACTCCCGGCGGGTGCCCACCGCGGTGCTGAACCGGGTGGTGCAGGCGGCCCAGGCGGCCCACCCGCCGCCGAACGCCAAGATCCAGTACGCCACCCAGGGGGCGGTGCACCCGCCCACGTTCACCCTGTTCGCCAACCGCGACCTGCCGCCCACCTACCTGCGCTACATCGAGCGCAAGATCCGGGAGCACTTCGAGCTGGGGCCCACGCCGCTCAAGATCCGGGTGCGGCGGCGCGGTGGCTGACCCCGGGCTGGTCTCCCAGAGCATGGTCGACGGGCTCGGCTGGGGGCTGCGGGCCGTCGAGGGCACCCTGGCGGTCGCCTGCCTCATCTCGGTGGCCATCTGGGGCCGGTCGGCTCGCCGGCTGCGCCGCGCCCTCGGCCGCATCGAGAGGACCCTGCAGCGCTCGGGCGGCGACGACGAGGCCGCCGACCTGTCCCGGGCCGCCTTCCGCAAGGAGCTGCACACGACGCTGCTGTACGCGGTGGTGGCGCTGGCCCTCGGGGCCGGCGCCATCGGGGGGGCCCGCTGGACGGCGCTGCCGCTCGTGCTGTGCACGGTGCCGCTGGCCATGAGCATCGGGTACGGCCGCAACTTCATCTACGAGGCCGAGCTGGCCGAGTCGCGCTCGATGCTGCTGCGGCGGGCCGAGGAGGTCATGCAGCAGGCCGACCTGGCCCCCCGGCGGTGGGCGCAGCGCCTGGCACCGTCCGAGCTGCCCGCGGTCGAGGGGTTCGAGGTCGGCACCGTCTACGAGCCCGGCACCGGCTCGATGGCCGGCGACTTCTACGACCTGTACCGGACGGCGCCCTCCCGGTTCGCCGCCATCATCGGCGACGTGGCGGGCCATGGGATCGAGCCGTCGATCACCGCCTTCCAGGTGAAGTACCTCCTGCGCGCCTTCCTCGAGCGCTACCGCGACCCGGCGCAGGCCGTCGAGGAGCTGAACAAGGTCATGTTCGCCTCGGGCCAGCCCGACGAGCTCGTCTCGCTCTGCGTGGTGGTGTTCGACCTCGAGGCGTCGACACTGCGGGTCTGCTCGGCCGGCCACCCGCCCGCCTGGCTGTGGCACGACGGCGAGGTCCGCCCCCTGCGCTCCAGCGGACCCCTGCTCACCCTCGACCCCAACGGCACCTTCTCGTCGAAGGAGGTGGCCCTGGCCGAGGGCGACCTGCTCCTGCTGTACACCGACGGCCTGACCGAGGCCCGCAACGGCGAGGTGCTCTTCGGCGAGGAGCGGGTCGCCGCCACCCTGCGCCGCGAGCCGGGGCGGGACCCGACGTACCTGTGCAAGGCCCTCCTCGAGGCGGCACGCGACTTCTCCGGCACCGCGCTGGGCGACGACGTGGCCATCCTGGCCATCAAGCGGACCTGACTAGTTTCCCCCTGATGGACCGGATCGCCGAGGCCGCCGAGCGGGCCCGAGCCGGCAACCTCGAGGCCGGCAGGGAGAAGCTGGCCCGCCTCGGCAAGCTGTTCGTCCGGGACCGCCTCGCCCTGCTCCTCGACGAGGGGAGCCTGGTCGAGGACGGCCTCCTGGCCAACGCCCTGGCCGGCGACCTGCCCGCCGACGGGGTGGTGACGGGTCGGGGCATGGTCGACGGCCGACCGGTCTGCGTGATGGCCAACGACCCCACGGTGAAGGCGGGCTCGTGGGGAGCCCGGACCGTGGAGAAGATCGTCCGGCTCACCGAGGACGCCCTGCGGTGGGAGCTGCCCGTGGTGTACCTGGTCGACTCGGCCGGCGCCCGGATCACCGACCAGGTCCAGCTGTTCCCGGGCCGCCGGGGGGCCGGCCGCATCTTCCACAACCAGGTGAAGCTCTCCGGCCGGGTGCCGCAGGTCTGCTGCCTGTTCGGGCCGTCGGCGGCGGGAGGTGCCTACATCCCGGCCTTTTGCGACGTGGTGGTGATGGTCGAGGCGAACGCCTCGATGTACCTGGGGTCGCCCAGGATGGCCGAGGAGGTGATCGGCGAGCGGGTCACGCTCGAGGAGATGGGCGGGGCCCGCATGCACGCCACCGTCTCCGGCTGCGGCGACAACCTGGCGGTCGACGACGCCGACGCCATCGACCAGGCCCGCCTGTGGCTGTCGTACTTCCCCACGTCGTGGCGCGAGCCGCCGCCCCTCGAGCCTCCGAGCTCTCCCTCCCGGCCGCTGTCGGCCGAGGCGATCCCAGCCGACGACAAGGCCGGCTACGACGTGCACACGGTGGTCGAGGCGCTGGTCGACGACGGGAGCTTCTTCGAGGTCAAGCCGCTGTTCGCCCCGGAGCTGGTGATCGGCCTGGCCCGGCTCGAGGGCGCCCCGGTCGGCATCGTGGCCAACAACCCCCTGGTGAAGGGCGGCGTGCTGTTCAGCGACTCGGCCGACAAGGCCGCCCGCTTCGTCTGGTGCTGCGACGCGTTCGGCCTGCCGCTCGTCTTCCTGTGTGACGTCCCCGGTTTCATGATCGGCAGCCAGGTGGAGCGGGGCGGCATCATCCGCCACGGGGCGAAGATGATCACGGCCGTGAGCGAGGCCACCGTCCCGAAGATCAGCGTGCTCGTGCGCAAGGCCTACGGCGCCGGCCTGTACGCCATGGCCGGGCCCGCCTTCGAGCCCGATGCGTGCCTGGCCCTGCCCACGGCGAAGGTGGCCGTCATGGGGCCCGAGGCGGCGGTCAACGCCGTCTACGCCAACAAGATCGCCGCCCTGGACGAGGGCGACCGGGCCGGGTTCGTCGAGGACCGACGCCGCGAGTACGAGCAGGACGTCGACCTGCTGCGGCTGGCCGCCGACCTGGTGATCGACGCCGTCGTGCAGCCCGAGGACCTGCGCCGCGAGCTGGTGGTCCGCCTGGCCGCCGCCTCGGGCAGCCGCCGGGTGCACACCGAGCGCCGCCACGGCGTCCCCCCCGTCTAGGCCGCCTCCCTCGCCAGCGGCGAGGATGGAGGTGTGCCCTTCTGCGAGGCCTGCGACCGGCACTGGACGCCGACGTCGATGTGCCCCGACGGCACGTGCCCGACCTGCGGCCGGGTGCTGCCGCGGGTCGAGGCGCGTGGGAGCGCCGCCCGCGACGTCCCGCCGGGGGTGACCGAGGGAGACGTCGCGGACGGCCCGGAGGGCGTGGACCAGGTGGGCGAGGGCGACGAGCTGCCGAGCGCGCCGTGGCACTTCAAGCTGATGCTGGCCGCGCTGGTGATCTACCTGGCGTGGCGGGGCGTGCAGGGCCTGGGCTGGCTGGCGGGCCGCCTGTGAGCGCGGGGCCAGAGCCTCAGCGGCGGATGACGATGGGCTCGTCGGTGAGCTCGCCGGCGGGCGTGCGCCGCACCACCGGGCGGGGCTGACCGCCGGGAGGGGTGGCGCCGTAGGGGGTGACGATGAGCTGCTCAGCGTCGACCTGGACCAGCAGGCAGTGGGGCTCGGCCGCCCAGGTCAGCGTGCCTGCTTCCTCGAAACGGTCGGGCGGGTCCAGCTGCAGCTTTCCGCCGGCGCCGGAGACGAGGTAGTCGAGGCCGTCCACCCGGCCGTGCTGCAGGTTGTGCTCGTGGCCAGAGAGGAGCAGGCGGACGTCGGCCTGGCCGTAGAGCGGCACCAGGTGCTCGACCTGCTCGGCCATGCCTGGATGGTGCGGGCCGGCGCACCATGCCGGGTGGTGGCAGAACGGCACCTGCCACGTGGCCCGGCAGTCGGCGAACGCCTGCTGCAGCCACCGCTGGTGGTCGTCGTCGCAGAACCAGTGGTGGCCCTCCTCGCGACCCCAGGTGCTGTCGATGCAGACGAGCTCGAGGAGGCCGCTCACCTGCACCCGGTAGAACAGGCCTGGTCCCAGCGAGGCCCGGCCCACCTCCCGCCGAGGGCCGAACCGCTCGAGCAGGAACAGGTTGTCCTCGAGCTGGCCCCGGTCGTCGCTGGCTTCGGTGTCCGCCCCGTCGTGGTTGCCGGCGGTGGGGTAGAAGGGCAGGTGGTCGAGCAGGTGGCGGTAGGGCTGGAAGAACGTGACCCACCAGTCGTCGTCTACGGCGCCGGTGCGCTCCAGCTTTCCGCCCGCGCCGTGGTAGATCGTGTCGCCCAGGCCGACGAGGAAGCGCACCGGAAGGGTGTCGGCCAGCCGCTGCATGGTGCGGGCCACCCCCAGCTGCTGGTGGCCCATCGTGGGCTCGTCGATGCCGACGCCGAAGTCGCCCAGGGCCAGGAACGTGACCGGCTCGGGCCTGTCCTCCCCGGCATGGGTGGTGAGGCGCTGGTCCGGCGGTCGCGAGGCCGGCCGCAGCCCGTCGGGCGACCAGTCCCGCCGCGGGCCCCGACCCCACGGCGCACCCTCCACGGTCACCTCGTAGCGGTAGGTCGTCCCCGGCGTCAGGCCCTCCACCCACACGTGGTTGGCCCGGTCCGTCGTCGCCCGGGCCACGACCACGCCGTCCGCGTCGACCGCCTCGACCGCGGCCCGCCCGTGGGGCAGCGACCGGGCCCCGATCGTCTCGCCGTGCGCCGCCGCCGCCCACCGCCCGTCCTGCTCGGCCAGATGGAAGCCGCCCCACGCCACCAGGGCCGACGTGGCGGTCACGTCGACCAGCTGGACGAACGGCTCGAAGCCGGCTGGCAGGGCGGGCATCGCTCCCTTTCCTAGCCGGCTCGCGGGCTACCATGCCCAGCCGCACGGCACACGGGCTGTGGCGCAGCTTGGTTAGCGCGTTGGTCTGGGGGACCAAAGGTCCCGGGTTCGAATCCCGGCAGCCCGACCGCAAGGTCCAGGTCAGAGGGGATGGCCCCTCGAGCCTGGGCCTTCGTTCTGTTCGAAGTGATCACAGAATGATCACGAACCGGTGCCGGAGCGGTCGCCGGGCCCCCCGAACACCAGGGCGGCGACGTCCTCGGCGGCCTTCCTGGCCATCGCATCGGACGGGTGGTGTAGGAGTCGAGGGTGACCCGGATGCTCGAGTGGCCGAGGCGTTCCTGCACCAGCTTCGCCGGGATCCCGGCCTCGAGAGCGGCCGTGGCGTAGCTGTGACGGAGCCGTGGAGAGGGATCACCGGCAGGCCGACGGTCCGAGCGGCCCTCTGGAACCAGTAGGTGGCTGTCTGGGGGTGGATCGCTGAGCCGTCCTCCCGGTAGAACACCAAGTCGCCCGTCCAGGCCCCCAGGGCGGCCAGACGCTCCTCCGCCTGCCGGGCCCGGTGCCGGGGAGTGCCGCCGTCGTGGTGGCGTCCAGGTCGATGGAACGGGCTGATGCCGGGAGCCGCCCGGCCAGGTTGGCGACGTCGTCGTCCCAGTCCAGGTCGAGCAGGTGGTGGATGCGGGCGATGTCGGCGATGAGGACCTGTGGCTGCCGGGGTTCGGCCAGGTCGTCTAGGACGTCGTGGACCAGTTGGTGGCCGGAGACGGCGAGGGCCTTCCCAACCCGGGTTCGGGTGGCGATGTCGGCCCAGTCGAGGCGGACCCACTTGCACCCTCTTTACGCGGTGGCGCCTGGCTCACCGACGCTGACCGACTGGCGGAGGCAGCCTTGCCGCAATGGCAGCGGTGCGGGCCGAGCCTCTGCGGGAGAGTGCCCGCGCTGCGCTCATACGGGTCCAGATGGCTGAGGGAACCAGTCGAACGCCCACGGGGAGTTCGAGCGCACCGGGTGCTGCTGCACCCGAGCTCGGCGTGGGACCGACGTCTCGCCTGCGCCATCTGCTGGACACCTCCACCCGCGGTGACGGCCCGGTCACGGCACCCTGTCTAGCGTTCATCGTGATGAGACCTCTGGCCGAGAACCCAACCCGGGAACGCCGCTGGCATCCCCCTCCTCCCCGGCTGTCGACGCCAGGGTTGCTACAGTCGATACCCACCTGATGCCTGATGACCAGCTCGCTGGAGACCAAGCCTTCACCAGCGATCGCCCAGGATTGCTGATCATCCGAGCCTGGATCGAAGAAGGGTCGTCCGAGCCTCTGCGAGTTCAGGTGCGCGTGGCCAACGACGTCTCCGCCGGGTTCGATCGTGTGCTGATGCTGAGCCGAGCCGATGCCGTGTGCGCCACCGTCGGCGAGTGGCTGGACGACCTCGTGAGCAAGGCGTCGCGGCTCAGCTGACCGAACGGGCGTGCCTGTGGTGTGAGCCCTTCCGGTCCTGGACAAGAGCGGCTCCACAGGCTGCTGGTGGCCGAGCCTCCTTGTCGACCTCCGCTGCTCACGACGCGGGTCGAGCGGTTGATGCGCAGCGCCCGGACCATAGGCATCGGCCGCCGGGAGGAAGCGCGGCGGCGAGCGCCGACCCGGGGGCCGCCCCGCGGAAGACTCGGAAGCGCCATCTGCTGGCAGACCTGCTGAAGGATTTTGCCACAGCAACCTTCGCTGACGGTGAGCCCTGTTCACCGTGTCGGGATGGTCCCGCCGTCACCCCCGCCGGCGAGAGGGCCTTGGCAGCGTGACCTTCGAGGTCCAGCGGCAGACTGTCTCTCGACGGTGTCGGGTCCGCTACTGCCGGTGGGAGTTGTGCGTGGGGGGCCCGGTCGATCCGCCGGCGACGCTCCAACAGCGACGGGAAGAAGCTGCCGGTCCGAAGCTTGGGGTCTACACCTCGAGGTCGTCGGCGGCGGTGCTTATGAGCTTCGGCGGTGCCCGTTGCGCTGGGCGGCGCGAGTGTCGGTCCACTCATGCGAGGCGGCGCCGATCTGGCGTCGCCTCACCTCGATCAGCTGCTGCAGCACCCAGGCCAGCGACGTGCAGATGGTGTCGGTCACGTCGCCGCCTGGACAGCGGCGAGCAACTCGGACAGGTCCCACTCGGTCGAGGTTCACCGGCGTGGTCTCCTTGCTGTAACCCCGGCGAGGAACACGCCAAGGCTCACGCGGTGATCCACCCACCAGGTGGATCCTCTACGCCGACATACACCACGTCACGGGACGCCAACGCTGACGTGGGTGACGAGGCCGTAACGCCGCCGTCACGGCCTCCCCGGCAGTGTGCCCGATGTGACCACAGATGAACTCCTACGCCCACCTCTCCCGACGACGATCGGTCGTCGATCCCGTCCTTCTGCCAGCTCCTACCAGTCCGTCACCCTGTGGCGACTGTCTGGGCACCGCCTGTTCACCAGGACAGTCTCGTGAACGGCTTCACCGACCCCCCGCTACCGCTCCCCCTCGGCAGCCAGGCCCGACGTAGCGACCCGAGGGGGCCACCTCGATCGCCGGCGGTTCATGCCGTGGCCATCGAGAAGGGCCGGACCCGTCCCACCTCCCCACTGCTCAGCCGCATGCCAGAGCAGACCCGTTCCCAGCAGAGCGCTTCGCCCTCGGGACCAGCACAACCCCCTACGAAAGGTCTTCCGATGAAACCGGATCACAGCTTCGCCCCAAGGGGCCGGCGTCTCCCACGCTCCACGAAGCGCCGGGCTCTTGCTGGGGGGCTGATCCTGCCGATGTTCCTGGTGCTGGGCGGTTTCGCCGACAAGGCCTCGGCTGCGGGCACCACCCCGGTGGACATCACCGCCGGTGCCGACACGAGCGTCGCCAAGGAGAAGCGGCCGACAGCCGCCACGGCCAAGGCGACGGCAGAGGCCAAGGCCACGTCGACCCCCAAGGCCACCAAGGCCACCGGCTCGACGGCCGGTTCCACGAAGACCACCTCATCCACGCGGTCAGGTGCCACCCAGGCCGGCACGACCGTCGAGAAGAAGGCGAGCCCGACCAGCAGCACCGGCGTCAGCCGCTCAAAGGCGAGCGCCGCCAAGCAGGATGCGGCGTCAGCCGTCACGACCAAGCGGGCACCCGAGGCCAAGGCCACCAAGACCGAGGCCGGCAAGGCCAAGGCCGGGGAAGCCAGCCAGGCCAAGGCCGGCGAGGCCAAGGCTGGTCCGCTCACGCCGGCGGTGGCCAAGGCTGCTGCTGACGTAAAGGATGCCAAGGCCGTGGCGAAGGCTGCTGCTGCCGCAGAGGATGCCAAGGCCGCAACCTTGGCCCTCACTGCGGTGGCCCCCACGTCCTCGAGGCGGCCGAGCTCACGCTCGAGACGCTGGCCACGACCCAGGCGGTCAATGCCGTCGACCAGTGCAACGGCACCGCCAACGTCGGCGGCCTGGCGGTGGAGTGCACCGTGACCGTGACCAACAACCTTGACCTGGCCACCGGAGCTACCTCCTCCACCGTGACGCTCATCGAGTGCTCCGGCGCCGCCGGTGCCGAGCCGACCTGCACAACGACGATCACGGAGTCCGACGCGCTCGTGACCTCTGTCACGCAGTGCAATGGCTCAGGCAACGGTGGCGGTGGGACAGTCACCTGCTCGGTGACCATCATCAACAACATCACGGGGAAGCGGAAACCTCACCGGTCACCGTCAACCAGTGCAACGAATCGGGGACCGGTGGCGGCACCGAACCGACCATCCTCTGCGACCCGTTCCCCGCCAACACCACCGGTGCCACCATCACCCAGTGCAACAGCTCCGGGACCGGTGGAGGCGGCACCATGCGGGTGCGATGCACAGTCGGGCCGTCCACCGAGACCTCGGCGCTGCCGGTAACCGTTGACCAGTGCAACGGCTCCGGCAACGGAGGTGGCGGCACCGTGACCTGCACCGTCACGGTCACCAACAACATCATCCCGGTTGAGCCTGCTCCGGTTGAGCCCGCTCCGGTTGAGCCTGCTCCGGTTGAGCCTGCTCCGGTGAGCCTGCTCCGGTTGAGCCTGCTCCGGTTGAGCCTGAGCCTGCTCCGGTTGAGCCTGCTGAGCCTGCCCGTTGAGCCTGCTCCGGTTGAGCCTGCTCCGGTTGAGCCTGCTCCGGTTGAGCCTGCTCCGGTTGAGCCTGCTCCGGTTGAGCCTGCTCCGGTTGAGCCTGCTCCGGCTGAGCCTGCTCCGGTTGAGCCTGCTCCGGTTGAGCCTGCTCCGGTTGAGCCTGCTCCGGTTGAGCCTGCTCCGGTTGAGCCTGCTCCGGTTGAGCCTGCTCCGGTTGAGCCTGCTCCGGGTCGAGCCTGCTCCGGTCGAGCCTGCTCCGGTCGAGCCTGCTCCGGTCGAGCCTGCTCCGGTTGAGCCCGCTCCGGTCGAGCCTGCTCCGGTCGAGCCTGCTCCGGTCGAGCCTGCTCCGGTTGAGCCTGCTCCGGTTCGAGCCCGCTCCGGTCGAGCCCGCTCCGGTCGAGCCTGCTCCGGTTGAGCCCGCTCCGGTCGAGCCCGCTCCGGTCGAGCCCGCTCCGGTCGAGCCCGCTCCGGTCGAGCCTCCGGTTGAGCCCGCTCCGTCGAGCTCCGGTCGAGCCCGCTCCGGTCGAGCCCGCTCCGGTCGAGCCCGCTCCGGTCGAGCCCGCCCGGTCGAGCCTGAGCCCGCTCCGGTCGAGGCTCCGGTCGAGCAGAGCTCCCTGGTCGAGCAGGCTCCGGTCGAGCAGGCTCCGGTCGAGCAGGCTCCGGTCGAGCAGGCTCCGGTCGAGCAGGCTCCGGTCGAGCAGGCTCCGGTCGAGCAGGCTCCGGTTGAGCAGCCTCTGGCGATCAAGCCCGTAGTCTTGACGACGTCGGCCTTGCCCACGTCGACGCTCTTGACCACGACGGGTCTGACGGTGACCACGCCGAGCGCCACGACAGCGGGCGCAACCATGACGGACCTGAAGCAAGCGCCTCAGGCAGGCCAGGCAGGCCTGCCCGTCACAGGAGCCTCAGTCCAGATCGAGCTGCTGGTTGCTGGGCTGGCGGTTGGGCTTGGCAGCTTGCTGGTGATGCTCTCGAGGCGGCAGGCCCGGCGGAGGCTCGCGGCCGCCTGCTAAGCGGGTCGCAAGTCTGAGCGTCTGGACGGCCACGGCTCCTCGGAGCCGTGGCCGTGTCGCGCCCCCAGCATCTGCGCCGCCGCGCACGGTCCGGTCACCGGCCGCAGGACGATCTCGTCGTCGCCGACATCGTCTGGCCATGAGGCCGTGAGGCCGCTCGAGCGTTTGGGCCCGACTGGGCGCGCGTGCGCTTCCTGCGGAGATGGGAGGCCAGGTGGCCGTGCTCGGGCCCTCTGGCGCTTATTGTGCCGGGCAACGATGTTGGTGGCCCGCTGATGTCCGTCTTCGGGGACTTCGTCAAGTTGCGCCGTGAGGAGCTAGGGCTGGATCAGGTCGACCTCGCCCGGCGGCTCGGGGTGAACCAGCAGACTGTGTCCAAGTGGGAACAAGCGAAGGCGGTTCCACGGCCGCAACGCATCCGAAAGCTGGCCGAGGCCCTCCGGGTCGATGTGTCGGACCTCATGCGGTACGCCCGCTACCTGCCCGAGGGCGAGCCGCCGGATGCGCAAGCGGACGAGCCCTTCCATCGCCTGCTGGGCCAGGTGAGCGACCTGACGAACGAACAGCTGATCGTTCTCATCGACCAGTCATGGGAGGAGTACCGGGGCCGTCTCGGCTTCAGCTTGGAAGATCCGCGTCGCCACTAGGACGGGGTGGCCGTGTTCGCCGGGACGCCTGAAACGGGTTTGAGGTACCCGTTCGCAGGCAACTATTTCTTTGGCGACCCGGCGGATGGCGGAGGTGATCCAGTGGACGAAGATGAACGCTTCAGCGGGCTCAGGCCCCGTCGCGCTCGGGCGGGGTCCGGACCCGGATCCGGTGGACGTCAGTGACGGAGGGCGACGGGGCTATGGACGCCGCTGGCGACGCCTCGGCCAGCGAATCTGTAGCAAACCTGGACACGAGGCTCGACGAACAGCGGGCGTCGATGACGAACAACAGGCTGGGCCTGCAGGGTGGCTTCGTCTTCTCGGTGGGGGGTGACGTTCTGCTTGGGATCTCCACCGGTTCACAGCGGCTGCTCGCCTTCCTAGCCCTGCGTGACCGGTTGACGACGCGTGACCAAGTGGCGGGGACGCTATGGCCGGAATCGTCCGATGAGCGTGCCGGAGCCAGCCTGCGCTCAGCCGTATCACGCCTAGACGCGCCGATCCGCCAGGCGCTGGCGGTGACTGCAGGGGATCTGAGCCTGTCCGAGGGCGTCGCCGTCGATGTCCACAGCTCCCGGGCCCTGGCCCACCGGCTGATCGACCGAGGGGTTGCCCGCTCCGAGGGGGACATCGACGCAGGTGCGGTCTTGTCCCTCTCGGACGATCTGCTGCCGGGCTGGTACGACGACTGGGCCATCATCGCTGCGGAGGACTGGCGCCAGCTGCGGTTGCACGCGCTTGAGGCGGTGGCGGCCCGCCTGACCGAAGCCGACCGGCTGGCCGAGGCAGCCCTTGCTGCTATGGCTGCGGTACGGGCCGAACCATTGCGGGAGAGCGCTCGTGCCGCGCTCATACGGGTCCACCAGGCCCAGGGGAACCAGTCGAACGCCCACGGGGAGTTCGAGCGCTACCGGGTGCTGCTCCGCGCTGAGCTCGGTGTGGCACCGACGTCCCGCCTGCGCCAGCTCCTCGACACCTAGCCGGCCAGAGCAGATCTTCTGGGAGGGGATCGGCCAGCTCCGCCCCGATGCCATCGCAGACGCAGGTGGCCGCGATGGGGGTGATGCCCCCGTCGATCGGTGGTTGAAGGCGCCGTCGGAGATCCGCTCCGGGCGAACGGCCATCCCGCTGGTCCCCCCGACACCGGGATCCACACCATCCGTTCCACCCGTCGAGTACCGCATGACTACGACGACGCGCCAGACGTCACTGGAGCTTCGGCAGGCGCAGCGCGCTTCGGATGACTCGCGAGGCGGGCTGACCATGATGCGAGGGGCCAAGCGCCCACCGCGTAGCGGTGCCGTCACGTTCCGGTGACACCCGCTCCGCCATGGTGCCCGGTGTGACCACATCTGCGTCTGCGTTCCCCCTCGCCGCTCACGGGCGACCGGTTTTGGTTCAAGGCGACCCTCGGCCTGTGGAACAGGGCGGTCAACGCCCGGTTTGGCGCGAACTTGCCGCCGCACCCTTGGCAGTTCCCAAGGATGTAGGTGGCGTTCGAGCGCCGGCTGACGCCGCTGCAGCCAGACGTTGGGGTGCCAGCAGGTCTGCTCTGTTGATCATGATGATGCTCGTGGCCGTGGTGCTGCCCGCCGGTCCGGCGGTCGCACAGCAGGCACCAGCACCGGTCCAGCTGGGGACGGCCGGCAGCTTTGCCGTGCTGGCCGGCCAGGGGGTCACGAACACGGGTCCCACCACGGTCAACGGAAATCTCGGGACCTCGCCGAACCCGTCGGTGACCGGTGCCGGCCTCACGGTGAATGGAACCATCCACCGTGCCGACGCGGTGGCCGCGCAAGCCCAGGCCGACACGACGATCGCCTACAACTCGGCTGCCGGCCGCACCCCGGTGACCACCGTGGCCACGGAACTCGGCAACCAGAACCTGAAGGCGGGCGTCTACACCTCGCCGACGGGAACGTTCGAGATCACGGGGACGCTCACGCTCGACGCCGAAGGCGACCCGAACGCCGTCTTCATCTTCCAGATGGCGTCCTCGCTCGTCACGGCGTCGCGCAGCAACGTGAACATCATCAACGCGGGGACGTCGTGCAACGTCTTCTGGCAGGTCGGGAGCTCGGCGACCCTCGGCACGTTCTCCACCTTCCGGGGGACGATCCTCGCCTTGGCGTCGATCACGGTCACGACCGGGGTCACCATCGACGGCCGAGCGCTCGCTCGCAACGGTGCCGTCACCTTGGACACCGACACGATCACCAGGGCCACGTGCACGCCCCCAGCGACGACGGCCACCACCGTCGCGTCGTCGGCGAACCCCTCGGTGGCCGGCCGACCGGTGACTTTCACCTCTACGGTCACCGCAGCCGGCGGTGGCACTCCGAGCGGCAGCGTGACCTTCTTCGACGGTGACACGCCCCTGGGCACCGCTCCGCTCGGCAGCAACGGCGTGGCGACGTTCACTGCACCGAGCCTGAGCGCCGGACGCCACGCGATCACCGCCGCGTACCTGGGCTCGCCCACCTTCAACGGCAGCACGTCGACGGGCATCACCCAGGTCGTGAACCCGACTGCCACCACCACGACAAGCGCAAGCACGGGCACCAGCACCACCAGGTCCTCTCAGGCCACCACGACCACCGTTGCTCGGTCCACGACAACCACGGCAGGCGCAGCGAAGGGTGGTGGGGGCGGCTCATCGACCACCACGACGGGCTCCAGAACCTCCCTGGCCAGCACCGGATCCGATGCCATCCGCCTGTTCGCCGCGGCCCTTCTGGCGATCGTTCTCGGCGCCACGATGCTCGTCGGCGCGCAGCGCCCGAAGCGGGACGCACGCTTCCGCAACGACCGTCCCAGGAGACACTGAAACCTCACCGAACGGTGACCCCTGCGGCATCGAGCTCCGTCGCCGCCTCTGGCGCCACGCCGGGACGGGGCCTGAGCTTGAGGACCGTCCTATGCTCCTGCGGGCCGTGACCGAGCGCCCAGCTGCCGTCTCCAGCACGAGAATCCGGGTCCTGATCGCCGACGACCGGACAGAGTTCCTCCGAGGTCTCGGTGTGGTGCTGAGCACCGACGAGCGGATCGAAGTGGTCGGCCTGGCGGAGAACGGTGAAGAGGCCATCGCCCGAGCGCTCGAGTTGGTCCCCGACGTCGTGCTCATGGACGTCCGGATGCCTGGCGTCAGCGGGATCGAGGCCACACGCGTCATCAGCCAGCTGGTTCCCATCGCCCAGATCGTCATGCTCACCTCCTCCGATGAGGAGGACGACCTCTACGACGCCATCAGGGGGGGTGCTAGCGGCTACCTGCTGAAGGAGACCTCGATCCAGCAGGTCGCCAGGGCCATCCAAGCGATCGCCGGCGGTGGCAGCCTCATCACCCCCTCCGTGGCCGCCAAGCTGCTGAATGAGTTCCAGAAGGTCTCGAACCGTGGCGCCGAGATGTTGCAGTACCGGGTCCCCAGGGAGCTTGAGGTTCTCAAGCTTGTGGCCCAGGGCCTGTCGAACCGCCAGATCGCCCAGGAGCTGTCCATCAGCGAGAACACGGCGAACAACCACATGCGCAACATCATCGAGAAGCTGCACCGCGGAGCGAGTTGATCGGTCTCTGAGGGGGTGGGAGGTTTGAGAACAACCTCTCGGGCGCCGAACCTTCGACCGGCTCAACCTTGGAAGCGCGGGCACGTCCAACAGCTGGGGCTGCCGCTACGCCGACTCTCCGAAGCCCAGCGCCGTTGACAGGGCCCGAGGGCGCGAGGAGACTGCCGGCGGCGGCTGCGCACGGCCGGGTTCCCTCGGCGGCGGCGTGTGCGTGGCATCGCCGCCCTGTCGGATGAAGCGGGAGGGACGATGGGAGAAGACTCGGGGACCGAGGAGGGCGTCTTCATGGAGGATGCGCCGGTGGGGCTGGAGCAACCCGTCCCCGAGGACTTCCCGCCCGACGACGCCGACGTCGGGAACGACGGCGAGGAGGGTGACGACCAGTCGTTCGCCCTGCCCCGCGACGCCCAGGGCAGGGGCTGGGGCCCCGGGTTCCCGAACTGCTCCAGGGACCGGCTGGTGACTGCCATCGCCGGCGGGAACGGCATCCGGCTGCCGGTGCGCCAGGAGATCGCGCCGCTGGTCCAGTCCCTCGTGCGTGACCTGGAGGCCGCCCGCCAGCGTCCGTTCCGGGCCGACTGGTCGTGGGGCTTCGCCTGCCGGGCGATCGGCGGGGGCAGCACGCCGTCCAACCACTCCTGGGGCCTCGCCATCGACCTCGACGCACCAGAGAACCCGCAGCAGAAGGGCGCCACCCCCCCAGGCAGGAACACCATGCCGGCCGATGCCGCGGCCATCGCCGCCCGCTACGGGTTCCGCTGGGGCGGCACCTACCGCAGCAGCCCCGACCCGATGCACTTCGAGTTCATGGAGACGCCGGACGATGCCAGGCGGCGCTCCGGCCAGGGCGGTGGAGGCCACGGCACGGTCCCCTACCCTGGGCCTCCTCCGCTGCGGCGCGGCTCACGGGGCCCCTCGGTCCTGAAGGTCCAGCAGGCCCTGAACATGGACTTCTCCAGCGGGCCCGGCGTCTTCGGCCCCAGGACCGAGACGGCGGTCAAGGAGTTCCAGCGCCAGCACGCCCTCCGGGCCGACGGCGTCGTCGGGTCCAGGACCTGGGCCGCGCTGTTCCCTTGATGGTGGACCAGAGCGGCGGCTCGCCCGAGCCGGGGGAGGTACGCCAGGGTCGGGTCGAACTCCTAGCATCGCCGCGGTGGGGCTGGACGAGGAGGCGGCGGCCCCGGGCGAGGACCGCATCCTCACCGTCCCCAACGTCATCAGCGCCGTTCGGCTGGCCTGCGTGCCCCTGTTCGTCTATCTCCTGCTCGGCGCCGAGCGGCCGCGCGCCGCCGCCATCCTGCTGGCCACGCTCGGCGCCACCGACTGGGTCGACGGCTACATCGCCCGCCGGTGGCACCAGGTGTCGACGCTGGGCAAGGTGCTCGACCCGGTGGCCGACCGGATCGTGCTGCTCGTCGGGGTGGTGGCCATCCTGATCGACGGCGCCGCCCCCCTCTGGGTGGGCGTGGCCAGCCTCGGACGAGAGGTGCTGATCAGCCTGGGCGCGGGGGCGGTCCTGGCCCTCGGAGGCCGGCGCATCGACGTCAGCCAGGTGGGCAAGGCCGGGACGCTGCTCACCTACTTCGCCTACCCGATGTTCCTGGCCGGTGAGGCGCAGCTCGGATCGCGGGCCGTGTGGCGGGGCCTGGCGTGGAGCTTCGTGATCCCAGGACTTGTCTTGTCGTGGTGGTCCCTGGGTACCTACCTCCCCGCAGCTCGACGCGCCGTCCGCGAGACGAGGGAGGCAACGGGGTGAAGGCGGTGATCATGGCGGGCGGCGAGGGCACCCGGCTGCGGCCGCTCACCTCGAACCAGCCGAAGCCGATGCTGCCGCTCGGCAACCGGCCGATGATGGAGCACATCGTGCGCCTGCTCAAGGAGCACGGCTTCGAGGAGATCGTCGTCACCGTGGCCTTCCTGGCCAACAACATCCGCACCTACTTCGGTGACGGGTCGGACTTCGGCGTCCGGATGGTCTACGCCACCGAGGAGACCCCGCTCGGCACGGCCGGCAGCGTCCGCAACGCCATGGACGAGCTCAGCGACGAGCGGTTCCTCGTCATCTCCGGTGACGTCCTCACCGACATCGACCTCGGCTCGATCGTCCGGTTCCACGAGGACCGGGGAGCGCTGGCCACGATCGGGCTCAAGTCGATGGAGAACCCGCTCGAGTTCGGCATCGTGATCACCCGGGAGGACGGCCACATCGAGCGGTTCCTCGAGAAGCCCGGCTGGGGGCAGGTCTTCTCCGACACGATCAACACCGGCATCTACGTGATGGAGCCCGGGATCTTCGACGCCGTTCCCGCGGGCCGCTCGGTGGACTGGTCGGGCGAGGTGTTCCCCGCCCTGCTGGAATCCGGCCGGCCCATCTACGGCGCCGTCTGCCCGGGCTACTGGGAGGACGTCGGCACCCTCGAGGCCTACCGGAGCGCTCACGAGGACGTGCTGGACGGCAAGGTCGACCTGGAGATCGAGGGGTTCCGGCTGGCCGAGGGCGTGGTGCTGGGGGAGGGGGCCGAGGTGCACCCCGAGGCCGAGCTGCGGGGGCCGTGCGTGGTGGGCGCCTACAGCCGGGTCGACGCCGGCGCCAGGATCCGGTCCTACACCGTCCTCGGCCGCAACGTCCGCGTCGGCCAGGACGCCCAGCTCGAGCGGGCCGTGGTGCACGACAACACCTACCTGGGCGCAGGGGTCCGCCTGCGGGGCTGCGTGGTGGGCCGCAACTCCGACCTGCGCCGGGGGGCCAGGCTCGAGGAGGGCGTCACGCTGGGCGATGCCTGCTTCGTCGGCGAGCACGCCGTGGTCAACCCGGGCGTGAAGGTCTTCCCCTTCAAGACGGTCGAGGCCGGCGCCGTGGTCAACAGCTCGATCGTCTGGGAGTCGAAGGGGGCCCGCTCGCTCTTCGGGCGGAGCGGCATCACCGGGCTCGCCAACGTCGACGTCAGCCCCGAGCTCGCCGTCAAGGTGGCGATGGCCTACGGCACCACCCTGAAGAAGGGGGACCGGGTCACCGTCAGCCGCGACACCAGCCGGGCGGCCCGCGTGCTGAAGCGGGCGGTGATGGTGGGACTCAACGCGGCGGGCGTCGACGTCGACGACCTGGAGGCCACCACGATCCCCGCCACCCGCCTGCAGGTGCGGGCCGAGCGGACACGGGGTGGCATCACCGTCCGCCTCGACCCCGACGACCCCCAGCAGGTTTCGATCCGGTTCTTCGCCGCTGACGGCACCGACCTCCCCGAGGAGGCCCAGCGCAAGGTCGAGCGGCTGTTCCAGCGCGAGGAGCTGCGCCGGGCCGTGGCCGGCGAGATCGGCGACATCGGCTTCCCGCCCCGGGCCATCGAGTACTACACGGCGGGCCTCCTCAAGGCCGTCGACATGTCGGCCATCCGGGCCGCCCACCCGAAGGTCGTCCTCGACTACTCCTACGGCACGTCCAGCTTCGTGATGCCGAACGTGCTGGCCAAGCTCGGGGCCGACGTGCTCGCCGTCAACCCCTACGGGTCGACCAAGCGGGCCATCGGCTTCAAGCCGGCCGAACACGCCGCCCAGGTGGCCGAGCTGGTGCGGACGGCGGGAGCGACCATGGGCGGGCTGCTCGACCCGGACGGCGAGCGGCTGACGCTGGCCGACGACAGCGGGCACGTCCTCACCGGGACCGAGGCGGCCCTGGCGTTCGTGTCGCTCGCCGCCCAGGTGGGCGGCATGGTCGACCGGAGCGGCGGCGCCAGGCCCCGCATCGCCCTCCCCGTCACCATGACGATGCACGCCGAGCGCCTCGCCGCCGACGCCGGCGCCGAGGTGGTGTGGACCAAGCTGTCGAGCCCCGCCTTGATGGCCTCGTCCTGTGAGGACGGCGTGGTGCTGGCGGCCGACGGCGAGGGTGGATTCATCGTGCCGGCCTTCCTGCCTGCCTTTGACGCCGCCGCCGCCCTGACCCACCTCCTCGGGCTCCTCGCCGTGACCGGCCAGAAGCTGTCGAAGGTCGTGGCGTCGCTGCCCCAGGCCCACGTGGTGCGCGAGGAGGTCGTCACGCCGTGGGAGATGAAGGGCACCGTGATGCGCACGCTCGTCGAGCGGACCACCGGCCGCGAGCAGGTCCTGGTCGACGGGGTCAAGGTGCTGCACGACGACGGCTGGGCCCTGGTCCTGCCCGACCCCGAGGAGCCCGTCACCCACGTGTGGGCGGAGGCGTCCAACGAGGCGGCGGCCCGGTCGCTGGCCCAGGAGTACTGCCGGCGCATCCGGTCGCTGCTCCGGTGAGCGGCCCGGTGGCGGTCGTTTAGGTTCTGGCGCCGTGAACGTGCCCGAGGAGCTCCGCTACACGTCCGACCACGAATGGGCCCGGCTCGAGGAGGATGGCCGGATCCGCATCGGCATCACCGACTACGCGCAGGACGCGCTGGGCGACGTGGTGTTCGTGCAGCTGCCCGAGGTGGGCACCTCGTACGCGGCCAACGACACCTTCTCCGAGGTGGAGTCGACGAAGTCGGTGAGCGACGTCTACGCCCCCCTGGCCGGGGCCGTCGTCGAGGTGAACGGCGACCTCGTCGAGTCGCCGCAGCTGCTGAACGAGGACCCGTACGGCGAGGGCTGGATCTGCACGATCGAACCGGTCGACGACGGTGCGTACGCGGAGCTGCTCGACTCCGCCGCCTACCGCTCCCTCACCGAGTAGCCGAGAACATGAATCCGCTCCGCCGGCCTGGGTAGCCTTCCCTCGCCATGGTCTGCAACCAGTGCGGCAACTCGAACCCTCCGGGCTCCCGGTTCTGCGCCGCATGCGGCCGATCCCTCGACGCCCCGCGAGCCACCACCGAGGACACCAAGCTGATCCCGGTCACCAACACCGAGACCATCGAGGAGGAGGCGGCCGCGGTCACCAGCAGCGAGGTGCCCGCCGGGCAGGGCGTGCTGGTCGTGAAGCGTGGTCCCAACGCCGGCTCCCGCTACGTCCTCGAGGGCACCGCCGTCACCGCCGGCCGCTCGCCCGACAGCGACATCTTCCTCGACGACGTCACGGTCTCCCGCCGCCACGCCAGCTTCGTGCCCGCCGGCTCGTCCTACGAGGTGCGCGACGTGGGCTCGCTGAACGGCACCTACCTCAACCGCGAGCGGATCGAGTCGGCCCCGCTGTCCAACGGCGACGAGGTGCAGATCGGCAAGTTCCGCCTGGTCTACCTCAGCGGGCCGGCCAGCTAGGCCGCCGTCGTCGATGCCCGAGCGCGCCTACCTGTCGATCGGTGAGGTGCTCGCCCTGCTGAAGGACGAGTTCGCCGACATCACGATCTCCAAGATCCGCTTCCTGGAGAGCCAGGGCCTGATCGACCCGGAGCGCACGCCCTCCGGCTACCGGAAGTTCTACGAGCCCGACGTCGAGCGCCTGCGCTGGATCCTGCGCCAGCAGAAGGAGCACTACCTCCCGCTGCGGGTCATCAAGGGCAAGCTGTCCGAGGCGCCCACCGGCGACGAGGGCGGCCTCGAGGAGGACCCGGAGCCGCCGGTGCTGACGGCCGTGCCGGACCGCCCCGACGAGGGCGGCGGGTCCAACGGCACGGGGGCCACGCCGACGGGGCCCGATCGCGCCCTCGCGGCGGCCTCGCAGGCCGGCTCGGTCGGCGAGGGGCGCCGCCCCGCTCCGCCGTTCCCCGAGAGCCTGCGCCGGTCCACCCGGGCCAGCCCGGCGGCCTTCCTCACCGCCCCCGAGCCGCCCCGGGCCGTCCGGCCACCCCCCGAGCCCGCCGAGCCCGCCCGGTCGCTGGCCCCGTCGGCCCCGGCGGGTCGCTCGGACGATCTCGACCCCGGGCTCGACGAGGAGGTGGAGCTCACGGCCGACGAGCTGGGGGCGGCCGCCGGCCTGCCGGCGCCGGCCGTGGCCGAGCTCGAGCGGTACGGCCTGATCAAGGGCCAGCCCGGGCCCGGCGGCCGGTACTACGACGCCGCCGCCCTCGAGGTGGCCAGGCTGGCCGCCGACTTCGCCCGCTTCGGGGTCGAGGCCCGCCACCTGCGCATGTGGAAGACGGCAGCCGATCGCGAGGCCGACTTCTACGAGCAGGTCGTCACCCCCCTGCGGTCCCAGCGCAGCAACAAGGCCCGGCGCCAGGCCGGCGAGACCGTCAACGAGCTGGCTGGGCTCGGGGCCCGCCTGCACGCCGCCCTGGTCGACGGGGCGATGAAGCACCTGACCTGAACGGCTGAACGAGGGCGGCGGCGGCGTCTACCTTTGTGCCATGGTCGAGATGCGCCTCACCGGGGTCAAGGTCGAGCTGCCGACCAACACGCCCGTGGTGCTCCTCCAAGAGGTCGGCGGGGAGCAGCGGACCCTGCCCATCTTCGTCGGCATGCCCGAGGCGACGAGCATGCTCCAGGTGCTCCAGGGCCAGGCGTCGCCCCGACCGCTCACCTACGACCTGTTCACGACCGTGCTCGACGACGTGGGGGTGCGCCTCGAGCGGGTGGCCATCACCGACCTGCGCGACGGCACCTACTACGCCGAGCTGCACCTCATCGCCGCCGGCGCCCGCAAGGTGGTCTCGGCCCGGCCCTCGGACGCCATCAACCTGGCCCTCCGGGCCGGCTGCCAGATCGTCTGCGACGACGACCTCCTGGCCAGCGAGGGCGTCCGCTACGACCCCGACGAGGACGCCGTCCAGGTGACGACCGACGGCGAGCCGCAGGCCGAGGCGATGGTGGACGAGCTGAAGGAGTGGCTGGAGCACATCCGGCCCGAGGACTTCGGCTGAGGCCCGGCCGCCGCCACGGGCGTTGACCCGGCGGCGGGACCGGCCTAGCCTGCAAAACCCCACCGGCGTAACTACGCGCCTGTCGTCGCACCCAGCGAGGCACTTCCCCATGACCGAGCCCACCCACCTCCTCGGGCCCGAGGGCTTCGGGGGCAAGCAGGTGCTGGCCATCGTCGGCATCACCTACCGGCAGCTCGACCACTGGGCCCGCACCGACCTGCTGCGCCCCAGCCTCTGCGACGCGAAGGGTTCGGGGTCCCGCCGCCGCTACAGCTACGACGACGTGGTCCAGCTGAAGGTGATCAAGAAGCTTTTGGACGGCGGACAGGCCCTGCAGGCGGTCCGCAAGGTCATCGACCGCCTCCGGGTCGAGGGGGAGAACGTGGCCAGCGCCAACCTGGTGATCGCCGGCGACTCGGTGGCCCTGGCCCGCAACGGCGAGGAGCTCGTCGACCTGCTCCGGGGCGGCCAGGGGGTGCTGGCCCTCGTGCTCGAGCTGGCCGGCGTGAAGGAGGAGGTCGACGCGGCCATCGCGTCACTGGGCCCCGGGGCCGACGACGGCGGCACCGATGTCGCCGCCGCCGCCACCGGGCGGTGAGGAGGCCTCCCCTCGCCGCCGCCCACCTCGCCCTGGGCGCCAGGATGACGCCCTTCGGGGGCTGGGAGATGCCTCTCAGCTATCCCACCGGCACCATCGCCGAGCACGTGGCCTGCCGCCGCTCGGCCGTCGTCTTCGACGTCAGCCACCTCGGCACCGTCCGGGTCGAGGGCCCCGGGTCGTTCGACCGGCTGCAGGGGGCGCTGACCAACGACCTGGCCAAGGTGGGCCCGGGCCGAGCCCAGTACACCCACCTGTGCGACGAGGACGGGTCGGTCCTGGACGACCTCATCGTCTGGTGGCTGGCCGAGGAGGTGTTCGACGTGATGCCCAACGCGTCGAACACGGCCAGGGTGCTGGAGGCGGTGGGAGGCGTCGACACCACCGCCGAACGGGCCGTCCTCGCCGTCCAGGGGCCCGAGGCCCGGCGCCGCCTGGCATCGGTCAGCCCGGAGGCCGCCGCCGTCGGCCGCTTCCGGGTGGCCCGGGTCGGGTGGCAGGGCGTGGCCCTGGCGGTGGCCGGCACCGGCTACACCGGCGAGGACGGGGTGGAGGTGGCGGTGCCCACGGCTGCGGCGGCGGCGCTGTGGGAGGCCGTGGTCGCCGCCGGGGTGCTGCCCGCCGGCCTCGGCGCCCGCGACACGCTCCGGCTCGAGGCCGGCCTTCCGCTGCACGGCCACGAGCTGGGCCCCGGCATCACGCCGCTCCAAGCGGGCCTGCCGTGGGTCGTGGGGTGGGCCAAGCCGGCCTTCCCGGGAAAGGCCGCCCTCGAGGCCGAGCGGGCGGCGGGCCCGGCCCGGCTGCTCCGCGGCATCGCCACCGAGGGCCGCCGCCCGCCCCGCTCGGGCCAGGAGGTCCTGGTCGGTGGTCACGTGGCCGCTCCGCTCACCAGCGGCAACTTCAGCCCGGTCCTGGGCCACGGCATCGCCCTCGCCTTCCTGCCCGCCACCGTGCCGGTGGGCGCACCGGCCAAGGTGGTAGCCCGTGGCGCCGATCTCCCCGCTCGGGTGGTGGCACTGCCCTTCGTGGGGAAGGGATGAGGGCATGGCCGACGATGGCAGGAGCGCAGCCGTCGCCAAGGCGCAGGCGGCGGCCGCCCGGGCCGGCGGCGGCCTCGACCGGGGGCTGACCAGGGCCCAGCCCGTGCTCACCGCCGCCTCGAAGGCCCTGGGTGGGCTGGGTCGCATCGTCGTGGTGGCGTCGGTCGCCGGCGCCGCCGGCGCCGCCCTCCTCGTCCTGCTCGCCCTCCGCGCCTTTGGTCCCCCGGGGCTGCTCTTCGGCCTGCTCGGCCTGGCCCCGCTGGCCGGCTGGCGGGTCGGGAGGCGGGCGGTGCGGGGCGCCGGGTTGCTCGGCGACCCCAGGCGGGTCCTCACCGCGGTCAAGGCGTCCGGACAGGCCGGGCGGGACTGGCTGGACCACATGTCGGCCCTGGGCGGGGCAGCCAAGGCCCGGCGGGCCGGAGGCGTGGCCCGCTCGGCCGTCGGCGCCGGCCGCTCGCTGTGGCGGGCGGTGGGCCCCGACGTCGAGGGGGCCGACGACCTCAGGGCCCTGGCCCTGTGGCCCCGCACCGTGGCCATGACGGTCGCCGGCTTGGTCAGTCCGCTCCTGCTCCCGGTCGCCCTGGTGTGGGCCGTGCTCGCCCTGCTGCTCTGACGGCGGGCGGCACCGGTCAGGCTGGAGCCATGCGCCACGAGATCGACCCCGACGGGCGGCCCTACGACGTGGGCCGGCTCCCCCGCAAGCCTGACGTGGGTGCTGAGGGCTTCGCCGCCCTCGACCTTCGGGCCGGGCGGGTCGTCCAGGTCGAGCCCTTCCCTGAGGCCCGCAAGCCGTCCTGGAAGCTGACGGTCGACTTCGGGCCGGTGCTGGGGACGCTGCGGACCAGCGCCCAGGTGACGAACTACACGGCCGAGGAGCTGCGGGGCCGGCTGGTGGTGGGCGCCTGCAACCTGGGGCGCAAGCGCATCGCCGGCTTCGTCAGCGAGTTCCTCGTCCTCGGGGCACTGGAGGCCGACGGCACCGTCCGCCTCCTCGGGCTTCCCGGCGACGTGCAGCCCGGGGCGCCCATCGCCTGACCGCTGGGGATCCCTTCTGAGAAATCTCGGGATCCGTGTCGATCCTGGGGCTTGCCGTTCGTGGAAAGGGTGAGGGCTCGGTACGGTGCCGAGCCGCTGAGAGGAGACTCCGATGAAGCAGTACCTGCTGGCCGTGCACATGGTCGAGGGCGCGCCGATGCCGCCCCCCGAGGTCATCGAGAAGATGTACAAGCAGGTCGACGCCTACAACGCCGATCTGCAGGCGTCCGGCGCATGGGTGTTCGCCGGCGGGCTGCACCCCGCCGACACCGCCACCGTGGTGCGGGTCACCGACGGCGAGGTCGTGACCACCGACGGCCCCTTCGCCGAGACCAAGGAGCAGCTGGGCGGCTTCTGGGTCGTCAAGGCGCCCGACCTCGACGCCGCCCTGGCCCTGGCCGCCAAGGGCTCCGAGGCCTGCGGGGCGCCGGTCGAGGTGCGGCCCTTCCAGGACGAGGCGGACGACTAGCGGCGGTGGGCGGGACGGACGCGGCCGCCGTCGAGCAGGTCTTCCGGCAGGAGCACGGCCGTGCCGTGGCCTGCCTGGTCCGCCACCTCGGCGACATCAGCCTCGCCGAGGAGGCGGTCCAGGACGCGTTCGTGGTGGCCCTCGAGCGCTGGCCTGCGGCCGGCCTGCCGCCGAACCCCGGCGGGTGGATCGTCACGACAGCCCGCAACCGCGCCATCGACCGGCTGCGGCGCGAGGCGTCCCGCGACGACCGCCACGCCCAATCGGCCCTGCTCCACGTGGGCGACGAGCCGGCAGAGGTGGGACCGGTGCCCGACGACCGCCTCCGGCTGATCTTCACCTGCTGCCACCCGGCGCTGGCCCCGGCCACCCAGGTGGCCCTCACGCTGCGCCTGCTGGGCGGGCTCGAGACCGGTCAGATCGCCCGGGCCTTCCTGGTGCCCGAGCCGACGATGGCGCAGCGGCTGGTGCGGGCGAAGCGCAAGATCACCGATGCCAAGATCCCCTACCGGGTCCCGTCCGACGCCGAGCTGCCCGACCGCCTCCGACCGGTGCTGGAGGTGGTGTACCTGATCTTCAACGAGGGCTACACGGCGACGACCGGCGAGCTGGTGCGGTCCGAGCTGTGCGCCGAGGCGATCCGCCTGGCCCGCCTCCTCGCCGACCTGATGCCCGACGAGCCCGAGGTCTTCGGGCTGCTGGCGCTGCTCCTGCTGATCGAGGCCCGGCGCCCGGCACGCACGGCAGCCGACGAATCGATCATCCTCCTCCCCGACCAGGACCGCTCGCGCTGGCACCGGGCGCTGGTGGCGGAGGGCCAGGCCCTGGTCGCGGCCTGCATCCGCCGCAACCAGCCCGGTCCCTACCAGCTGCAGGCCGCCGTCAACGCCGTGCACAGCGACGCGCCGACCGCTTCGGCGACCGACTGGCGGCAGATCCTCCAGCTGTACGACCAGCTGCTGGCGCTCCGGCCCACCCCGGTGGTGGCGCTCAACCGGGCCGTGGCCGTGGCCGAGGTCGAGGGTCCCGCCGCCGCCCTGGCCGCGGTCGAGCCGCTCGAGCTGCACGGCTACCACCTGTGGCACGCCACGCGGGCCGACCTGCTCCGCCGCCTCGGCCGGCCCGGCGAGGCGGCCGAGGCCTACAAGGCCGCCTTGGCGCTGGCCGGGAACGACGCCGAGCGGCGGTTCCTCGAGGAGCGGCGGCGGTCCCTCGCCGTCACCTGACCGCACCGCCAGCGGGCGGAGGAACGGGCGCGACCGCCGCCCGGCCCTACCCGTCGAGCGGCGGACAGCTGCACATCAGGTTGCGGTCGCCGGCGGCGCCGTCGATGCGACGGACCGGCGGCCAGTACTTGTCGGGGTCGGCCCCCAGGGGATAGGCCGCCACCTCCCGGGTGTAGGGGTGGTCCCAAGCGGTGGCCGTCGCCGTGGCGGCGGTGTGGGGAGCGTTGCGCAGGGGGTTGTCGTCCCTCGGCCAGGTGCCGTCGGCCACCTTGTCGATCTCGCTCCGGATGGCGACCATGGCGTCGCAGAACCGGTCCAGCTCAACGAGGGACTCGCTCTCGGTGGGCTCGACCATGAGGGTCCCCGCCACCGGGAACGACTGGGTGGGGGCGTGGATCCCCATGTCCATCAGCCGCTTGGCCACGTCCTCGGAGGTGATGCCGGTGGCCTTGGTCAGCGGCCGCAGGTCGAGGATGCACTCGTGGGCCACCAGCCCACCCCGGCCGGTGTACAGCACCGGGAAGTGGGGGGCGAGGCGGGTGGCGACGTAGTTGGCGTTGAGGATGGCCACCGACGTGGCCCGGCGCAGCCCGTCCGGGCCCATCAGCCGCAGGTAGGCCCACGGGATGGGGAGGATCCCGGCCGAACCCCAGGGCGCCCCCGAGATGACCGGTCCCCCCTCGGGTCCCGCCGACGCCACCAGCGGGTGGCCGGGCAGGAACGGCGCCAGGTGGGCGCGGGCGGCCACCGGCCCGACGCCGGGGCCCCCGCCGCCGTGGGGGATGCAGAAGGTCTTGTGCAGGTTGAGGTGGCTGACGTCGGCCCCGAAGCGCCCGGGCCGGGCCAGGCCCACGAGGGCGTTGAGGTTGGCCCCGTCGAGGTACACCTGGCCGCCGGCGTCGTGCACCGCCGCGCACACCTCGCCGATGGCCTCCTCGAACACGCCGTGGGTGGAGGGGTAGGTGACCATCAGGGCGGCGAGGCGGTCGCCGGCGGCTGCGGCCTTGGCCCGCAGGTCGTCGAGGTCGACGTTCCCGGCGGGATCGCAGGCCACGACCACCACCCGCATGCCGGCCATGGTCGCCGAGGCCGCGTTGGTGCCGTGGGCCGACGAGGGGATGAGGCAGAGGTCGCGCTGGTCGTCGCCCCGGCTGCGGTGGAAGGCGCGGATGGCCAGCAGCCCGGCCAGCTCGCCCTGGCTGCCCGCGTTGGGCTGCAGGGACACGGCGTCGTAGCCGGTGAGCTCGGCCAGCCAGCGCTCGAGGTCGGCGATCAGGGCCTGGTAGCCGGCCGTCTGGTCCTCGGGGGCGAACGGGTGGATGCCGGCGAAGCCGTCCCAGGTGATCGGCTCCATCTCGGTGGTGCCGTTCAGCTTCATCGTGCACGACCCCAGCGGGATCATCGTGCGGTCGAGGGCGAGGTCGCGGTCGGACAGCCGCCGCAGCTCGCGCAGCATGGCCGTCTCCGAGCGGAAGCGGGAGAAGGTGGGGTGGGTCAGGAAGGGCGTGGTGCGGGGCAGGGCCACCGCCTCGTCACGGCCCGGGCCGGGGTCGGCGTCGAGGCCAAAGGCGGCCACCACCTCGCGGACGTGGCCTCGGGTGGTGACCTCGTCGCAGGTGACCCCGACCACGTCGTCGTCGACCAGGCGCAGGTTGATGCCCCGCTCCCCGGCAGCCGCCACCACCGCCGCCGCCCGCCCGGGCACCCGGGCCTGGACCGTGTCGAAGAAGCTGTCGTGGACCACCTCGACGCCGCCCTCGACCAGCGCCGACCGCAGGCTGGCGGCGTGGCCGTGCACCCGGCTGGCGATGGCGGCCAGGCCCTCGGGCCCGTGCCACATGGCGTAGAAGGCGGCGACGTTGGCCAGCAGCACCTGCGCGGTGCAGATGTTGGACGTGGCCTTCTCCCGGCGGATGTGCTGCTCCCGGGTCTGCAGCGCCAGGCGCAGGGCCGGCTTGCCGTCGGCATCGACCGAAACCCCGACGAGCCGCCCCGGGAGCGACCGCTCGAGGCCCCGGCGCACGGCCATGAACCCGGCGTGCGGGCCCCCGAAGCCCAGGGGCACCCCGAACCGCTGGGCGCTGCCGACGCAGACGTCGGCGCCCCAGGTGCCGGGGGCCTCGAGGAGGCACAGCGCCAGCGGGTCGGCGGTGACGGCCACCAGGGCGCCCACCGCATGGGCCTGCTCGACGAGCGGGCGCAGGTCCCGCACGGCACCGGACGAGCCGGGGAAGGCGGCCAGCACGCCGAACGGCTCCAGCCCGGAGGGCAGCCCGTCGGCCAGGTCGGTGACCACCACCTCGATGCCGAGGGGCTCGCAGCGGGTGCGGACGACGGCGATCGACTGCGGGTGGCAGTCGGCGTCGACCACGACGACGTCGGCCCGTGCCTTGGCCATCCTGCGCAGGAGCGAGACGGCTTCGGCGCAGGCCGTCGCCTCGTCGAGCAGCGACGCGTTGGCCACCGGCAGCTGGGTGAGGTCCTCGACCATGGTCTGGAAGGCCAGGAGGGCCTCGAGCCGGCCCTGGCTGATCTCGGGCTGGTAGGGGGTGTAGGCCGTGTACCACCCCGGGTCCTCGAGGACGTTGCGGCGGATGACCGGCGGGGTCACCGTGTCGTGCCAGCCGAGGCCGATCATCTGCACCAGGCGGCGGTTGGCGGCCGCCAGCGACCTGAGCTCGGCCGTCACCTCGGGCTCGGACGCCGCCGGCGGCAGGTCGAGGCTGTCCAGCAGCCGGATCGCGGCGGGGACGGCGTCGGCGCTCAGAGCCTCGAGGGTGCGGTAGCCGACGGCCGAGAGCGCCTTTTCCAGCTCGTCGTCGTCCGGGCCGATGTGGCGATCGGCGAACCTCTGGCGGTCGGGCATGGGGCGCTTCCTTTCGAGGGGGCCCTCCCCGGCTGTCGGCAGCTCCGCTTCCAGCCTCGCCTCACCCGAGCGGTCCGTTTGCCTGAGAGATTCCTGGGAGGGATTGCCCCTTCGGCGCAGCACCGCTGCTCTCCCGCACGGGGTCGACAGCAGGGCAAAGCGTACCTCCCCGGGTAGCGTTGGCCGCTGATGGGACCCAAGCTGCAGTCGAACGACCCGTGCTGGTGCGGCTCCGGTCGGAAGTACAAGCGGTGTCACAACAAGCTCGACCAGCTGGTGGCCTCCGGTCGGGTCGTCCCGGGCAAGCTCAGCCCCCTTCGGGAGGTCCCCTCCCACATCGCCCGGCCCCCGTACGCACAGCCCGGAGCCGGCGGCCGACCGCCCCGAGGTGACGGGCAGGCCGAGGTCCACGACGCCGAGTCCCTGCCGAAGATGCGGGCCGCCTGCCAGGCGGCCGCCGAGATCCTGGTGGCGGCGGGCGAGCTGGTCCGCCCCGGGGTCAGCACCGACGAGATCGACGCCTTCGTCCACCAGGCCTGCCTCGACCGGGGGGGCTACCCGAGCCCGCTGGGCTACGCCGGAGGGGGCGGCGCCCCGCCGTTCCCGAAGAGCGTCTGCACGTCGGTCAACGAGGTGATCTGCCACGGCATCCCCGACGACCGGGTGCTGCAGGACGGCGACGTGTGCGACATCGACGTCACCATCTACCTCGACGGGTTCCACG
Organism: Acidimicrobiales bacterium; assembly: GCA_030448245.1. Lineage (GTDB taxonomy): Bacteria > Actinomycetota > Acidimicrobiia > Acidimicrobiales > JAUJNH01 > JAUJNH01. The sequence goes on along the minus strand of JAUJNH010000001.1, from coordinate 532,041 downwards.
GCGACACCAACGCCACCTTCTGCGCCGGTGAGGTCGACGAGGCCAGCCGCACCCTGATCCGGGTCACCCGCGAGTGCACCGAGCTGGGCATCGCCCAGGTCCGCCCCGGTGGCAAGGTGATCGACATCGGCCGGGCCATCCAGGACCATGCCTCCGCTCACGGGTTCAGCGTGGTGCGCGCCTTTGTCGGCCATGGCGTGGGCCGGCGCTTCCACGCTCCGCCCACGGTGTTCCACTACCCGGAGCCGCGGGCCGAGGCCTTCTCGTTCCGGCCGGGCATGACCTTCACGGTCGAGCCGATGATCGCCCTCGGCACCGGCGACCACGCCATGTGGCCCGACGGCTGGACCGCGGTGACCAAGGACCACCGCCGGGCCGCCCAGTTCGAGCACACGGTGCTCGTGACCGACGACGGCGTCGAGGTGCTGACGGTGCCGGCCCAGGGACCGGCCTTTGGCCGGGCGGCGGCGGAGACGAGCGCGGCCACGTAGCAATCGGTACCCTGCGGGCATGAGCGATCCGGCGGGACAGCACTCCTCGTACGACCAGGGCTACGCAGGTCAGCCAGAGCCACAACAGCAGCCGCAAGCGCAGCCGGTCGGCTACGGCGCGGCGCCGCCGGCCGGGCGGTACGTGCCCCCCACCCTCGACGAGATCTGGTACAAGGCGACGCCGAACATGCTGCTCTTCGCCGTCACCTGCGGGCTGTGGGGCGCAGCCTGGGCCTACCGCACCCACGACGACCTCCAGAAGCACAACGGCCAAGGCCTGGGCGGCGCCATCGGCCTGGTGCTCGGGCTGCTGGCCAGCATCGTCATCGGCTTCACGGTGCCGATGGAGCTCGAGAAGGCCTACAACCGCAACGGCTGGCAGAGCCCGGTGAAGGCCACCGACGGCCTCTACCTGCTCATCCCGCTGGCCGGTCCGTTCATCTGGTACCCGAAGGTGCAGGCCGCCCTCAACAGCTACTGGGTCAGCCAGGGGAGCCGGCCGGCCGCCGCCTGACCACGCCCTGGCGCCCCGCGGGCCGTTGCCCCATCGGGCAGTTCCGCCGAGGATCCCGCACACGGTCCCGCTCCTCCGCTACGTTCCGCGCTGGATCGCGGGCGCAGACGGAGCGCCCGGCGCCTCAAGGAGACCCACATGAGCTATCCCCCCAGTTCGCCGCCCCCCGGTGGCAGCTTCCCCCCGCCGCCGCCCCCCGGTGGTGGTGGCGGCGGGTACCCCCCGCCCGGCGGTGGTGGTGGCGGCGGGTACCCCCCGCCCGGCGGTGGTGGGGGCGGCGGCTACCCGCCGCCCGGTGGCGGTGGCGGTGGCGGTGGGTATCCCCCGCCCGGTGGCAGCTCGTACGGCGGCGGCACCTCGGACTACGCCGAGCCCGGCCCCCGGATCGTCGCCGGGCTGATCGACTACTTCGGGCTGCTGATCCTGGGCGTCCTCGTCCAGGCGTTCATCTCGAACGCCCTCGGTGCGCTGATCTTCCTCGGTGCGCTGGCCTTCGGCTTGTACAACGCGTACCTCAACGGGGAGACGGGCCAGTCCACCGGGAAGAAGACGCAGAACATCAAGGTCGTCAGCCAGGAGACCGGCCAGCCGATCGGCGGCGGGATGGGCATCGTCCGGGCCCTCTGCCACATCGTCGACAACATCGTCTGCTATTTCGGCTACATCTTCGGGCTGTTCATCGACAAGGACAAGCAGACGATCGCCGACAAGATCGTCAAGACCGTGGTGGTCAAGGCCTGACCGTCCCGGCCGTCCAGGCCGGCGGCCGGCTCAGGAGCCGGCCGCCACGCTGATGATGACCGCGCCCAGACCCAGGGCGAGCCCGACGGCCCCGGTGATGAGGCCGGCGAGGGCCATCCCGTCACCCTGCTCGAGCCCGTTCGACTCCTTGATCTGGTTCCTCCCCAGGACTCCCGTCACCAGCGCGGCGATCGAGAGGATGCCGCAGCCGCTGCAGGTCAGGAGGGCGAGGATGCCGGTGCACAGCGAGACGATGGCCAGGATGTTGGTCTTCTGGCCCGTGCCGCTCGTCGGCCCCGTGTAGGCGGGGGTCGGCCCGTAGCTCGTGCCCGGGGCGACGCCGGGGGTGCCGCCGAAGGGAGGCGGGGGCGGCGGCGCCGAGTAGCTCGGGGTGCTCGGAGGCGGTGGCGGGGGCGCTGACCAGCTGGGCGTGGGGGGCGGCGGCGGAGGCGGCGGGGCCGACGGCGGCGGGGGCGGCGGGTCTGGCGCACCTGGTGGCGGGGGAGGGGGTGCGCCGCCACCAGGCGGCGGCGGGGGCTGGCCGCCTCCGGGCGGGTCGGACCACGGGTCGCTCATGAAAAAGAGCATCGCGCACGGGGCCGGTCCGCAGAGGCCAACCCCGTGGCCCTGCATCAGCCGATCTTGAACTCCTTGGCGGCATCGGTGGTGAAGCTCTTCTTGACGACGGCGAGCCCCACCGGCTTGGCCGGGTCCACCTTGAACAGCGTCGTCTCCCGCGGGAAGACCCGGTTGGCGGCCTTGCCGTACCTGTAGTCGCCGGTCAGGCCGCCGAAGGTGAGCGTGCCGACCTCCTCCGCCGCCTTCGCGATGCCGGAGCGCGAGAGGTCCCCGAGGGCGACCGCCTTCTCCAGCACCTGCACCACCGCGTTGGCCTGGTTGTAGCCGAAGGCGAAGTAGTAGTCGGGCTGCTGGTCGGGCTTCAGCTGGGCGATGTCGGCGATCATGTCCCGCATCCCGGCGACGGTCTCGTCGCCCCACTCGGTCCCCTCGGAGGCGACGAGGAACGTCCTGGCCAGGTAGTCCTTCAGCGGCGAGGCGGCCAGGGCGCCGATGTAGCTGGGCGACTGGGCGATCCACTGCGGGGCGAACTGGGTCCTGGCGGCGATGGCGAGGAGGGCGGCCGTGTCGGACGGGAGCGCCCCCAGGAACACCGCCTCGCAGCCGGCGTCCTTCAGGCTCTGGACCGCCGCCCCCGCCTCGGCGCCCTTGGTGATCGTGAAGCTCTGCTTGCTCGCCACCGTGAAGCCGTTCTTCGTCGCCGCGAAGTCGACCCCCTCGAGCCCCGCCTTTCCGTAGGCGTCGTCCTGGGACAGTGCGCAGATCTTCTTGCCCGTGCCGCCGCCCTCGGTGACGTACCAGGTGAGGGCGTTCACCGCCTGGATCTGGTAGGGGCTGCCGATGGGCAGGAGGTTGGGCTCGCGGACCCAGTCGGCATCGAGGCTGGCCGGCGCAGCCAGGATGCCGTCGGCCTTGAGGCTGGTGAGCAGCGCCTTGTTCGACGGCGTGCCGAACGTCTGGGCCAGCAGCGCCACGTTGCCCTTCAGCTCGTTGTAGGCGGCCACCGCCTTCTGGGGCTCGTTGGCCGAGTCGCGCTCCTCGAACTGGATCTTGTACCTGCCGGCGATGCCCCCCTTGGCGTTGACCCTGTTGAAGAACACCTCGTTGCCGGCCGTGAGCGGCTTGCCGATGGGGGCTCCGGACCCGGTGAGGGCGCTGATGATGCCCACCTTGATGGTGTTGGTGGCGGGATCGAAGCCGGGGGCGGCCTTCAGGCTCCCGCCGTCGCCGGTGGTCCCGGTGGCGCTAGGGCCATCGCCGCCGCAGGCCCCGGCGACGAGGGCGAGGGCGGCCATGCCGCTGGCCACTGCGGTTCGGGAGAGGTGTCGCATGCTCGGGTTCCTCCTGGTGTTGGTGCTGCTGGCGGGTGGGACGGAGATCAGTAGGAGAACGGCCAGGCCTTGAAGTACGCCTTGGCCCGCAGCCACAGGGCGGCCAGACCCCGCGGCTCGAGGACCAGGAACAGGACGATCGACAGGCCGAACAGGATCTGGTTCAGCTGGGGGAGGGACAGCCCCTCCTCGGTGGCGGTGCGGGCCACGAAGGGGATCGACGCCGAGTAGTGCTTGACCAGCTCGGGGAGGGCGCCGATGAACAGCGCCCCGAGGATGCCGCCCATCGTGGTGCCGATCCCGCCCACGATGACCATGGCCACGAACTGGATCGACAGCGGGAGGCTCCAGGTTCCCGGCTCGACGTAGGTGAGGACGACCGCGTACAGGGCGCCGGACAGGCCGGCGAGGCCACTCGAGATCGAGAACGCACCCAGCTTGTACCGGGCCAGGCTGACCCCCACCACCTCGGCGGCCACGTCGCGGTCGCGCACCGCCTGCATGGCCCGGCCCGGCCTCGATCGCACCAGGTTCTTGCAGGCCAGGGCGGAGATCGCAACGATCGCCCACACCAGGTAGAACAGGCTTTGGTTCTTCGTCAGGCCCCCGATGCCGGCGAAGTCGACGGGGCCGACGGCCAGCGAGGGCAGCACCGACGTCCCGTCACTCCCGCCGGTCACCGACTCCCACTCCTTGAACACGTGGGCGCCGAGGAAGACCAGGCCCAGCGAGACGACGGCCAGGTAGTTCCCCTTGAGGCGCAGGGCGGCCGGCCCGACCACCAGGCCCACGAGGGCGGGCACGATCGCGGCAGCCGGCAGCCACACGACCATCGGGAGGCCCCGGCCGGCGGGTGCGCCCTCGGGCGGGTTCCCGAGGTAGCAGGCGGTGTAGGCGCCGACGCCGAGGAAGAAGGCGTGGCCCAGGCTGACCTGGCCCGTGAAGCCGGTGAGCAGGTTGAGGCCCAGGGCACCGATGGCGGTGGCGCCGACGAAGAGGAGCACCGACAGCCAGAACTCGCTGGTGACCGCCAGCGGGAAGGCGGCGACGGCGACGATCAGCCCCACGGTCGCGTTGCGGGACCAGCGGGTGGGGAACAGGCGCAGGGCGTCCGACTGCGAGCGCGCCATCTCGCGGTTGGCCAGGCGGGGGAGGGCGATGGCCATCAGACCCGGACCACCTCACGGGTGCCGAACAGCCCGTAGGGGCGGACCAGCAGGATGAGCACCATCACGACGTAGGGCATCACGACGTCGAAGCCCTCGCCCAGGAAGGGGGCGTGCTCGGGCTGGTACCCCGAGGTCAGGGACTGGCTGATGCCGATCACGAAGCCGCCGACGACCGCGCCCAACGGCGAGTCGAGCCCTCCCAGGATGATGGCGGGGAAGGCGGCCAAGGCGATGATGTCCTTGCTCGGGTCGACACCGCCGGACCCGGCGGCCAGCATCACCCCGGCCAGCGTCGCCACCGCGCCGGCGATGGCCCACGACAGGGCGAAGACGCGCCGGGCGCTGATGCCCTGGGCGATGGCCGCCTCCTGGTCGAACGCGGTGGCCCGCATGGCCACGCCATAGCGGCCGAAGCGGAAGAAGGCGAAGAAGGCGGCCAGCACGATGACGGCCAGGGCCAGCGTCCACAGGTCCTTCACTTCCACGTCGAGCGGCCCGAGCGACACCTTGCGGACGCCCCACGGGTCGCCGAGGTCGAGGCGGTCGTAGCCCCAGATCGTCGGGATCACCTGCTGCACGATGATCAGCAGGCCCAGCGTCACCATCACCACGGCGAACACGGGCTGGCCGACCATGCGCCGCAGGACCGTGCGCTCGACGAGGGCCCCGACGAGGGCGGTGGCCGTGGCGGCCAGGAGCACGGCCAGCCAGAACGGGACCCCCCAGGTGACCCGGGCGTTGTAGGTGAGGTACATGCCGAGCAGCAGCAGCCCGCCCTGGGCGAAGTTGATGACCCCCGTCGACTTGTAGATCACGACGAAGCCGAGGGCGACCAGGGCGTACAGGGCGCCCCGGATCGTGCCGGAGAAGGTGAGCTCGAGGAGCTTGGTCATGCCGGCACCGCCTCGTCCTTCGGGGCGTAGAGCGACGCGATGAGCGGCGCGAACTCGGCCTCGACGGCCTGCCGCTTGATCTTCATCGTCGCCGTCAGCTCGCCGCCGTCGTGGTCCAGCTCCTTTGGCAGGAGGGCGAACCGCTTGATGGTCTCGGCCTGGGCCAGCTCCTCGTTCACCTCGTCGACGACCGATCCGATCAAGCCAGCCACCTCCGGCCTGGCCACCAAGGCGGCGTAGGTCGTCACCGACAGGCCGTGGCGGGCCGCCCAGGCCGAGACGGTGTCGAGCTCGACACCGATGAGGGCGATCAGGTACTTGCGGCGGTCGCCCACCACCACCGCCTCGCGGACGAACGGGCTGGCCTTGAGGCGGTTCTCGATCTCCGACGGCGAGACGTTCTTGCCGCCGGCGGTGATGATGATGTCCTTCTTGCGGTCGGTGATCCGCAGGTAGCCGTCGGCGTCGAGGGCTCCGACGTCGCCGGTGTGGAGCCACCCGTCCTGGTCGACGGCCCGGGCCGTGGCCTCGACGTCGCGGAGGTAGCCCTTGAACACGGTGGCTGAGCGCACGAGGATCTCGCCGTCGTCGGCGATGGCCAGCTCGACGCCGGGCAGGGCCACGCCGACGGTGCCCAGCTTGGCCCGGCCGGCCGGGGTGAAGGTGGCGACGGCCGTTCCCTCGGTCTGGCCGTACCCCTCCCTGACCTCCACGCCAAGCGCCCAGAACCACTCGAGCACCTGGGGGGCGATCGGGGCGGCGCCGCTGATCGGCGTGGTGACGCGCCCGAGGCCGAGCTTGCGCCGCAGCTGGCGGAAGCAGGCCAGCCAGCACAGGGCCCGGAGCACCGGGTCGGCGGCCCTCGGCGCCCCGGCCATGCTGCGGGCCGCCAGCCCGCGCCCGCGAGCCGTGCACCACCCGTACACCGAGCGCTTCAGGAAGGTCGCGTCGGCCATGCGGATCTCGGTGGCGGCCAACATCTTCTCCCAGACGCGGGGCACCCCGAGGAACACCGTCGGCTGCACCTCGCGCAGGTCCTGGGAGAACGAGTCGGCGCCCTCGCCGAAGTGGACGACGTAGCCCACCGAGAGGGCGACGACGAGCGAGATGAGCCGCTCGGCGATGTGGCTGAGAGGCAGGTACGACAGCACCTCGTCGTCAGGCGTCGCCGCGAAGGCCGACGAGAAGGCGGCGCCGGCGGCGACCAGGTTCCGCGAGGTGAGCTCGGCACCCTTGGGCGGCCCGGTCGTGCCGCTGGTGTACACGACCAGTGCGGTACCGCTGGGGTCGAGGGCGTCCACCTTCGCCCGCCACGCGTCGGCGTCGAGCCGGCGGCCCCGGTCGAGGAGGTCGGCCCAGGTGTGCACGAAGCCGTCGTCCTCCCGCCGCACCCCGCGGGTGTCGACGATCACGGCGGCCGCCAGGTCGGCCAGCTCGGGTCGCACCGCCATGACCTTGTCGAGCTGCTCCTCGTCCTCGCACACCACGACCCGGGCCCGGGAGTGCGACAGCACGTAGCGCACCTCAGCGGCCGGGCTCGTGGGGTAGACCCCGACGGTGACGGCGCCGATCCCCTGGATCCCGAGGTCGGCGATCAGCCACTCCGGCCGGTTGTCGGCGGCGACCGCCACCCCGTCACCGGGGGCCACACCCATCGCCCCGAGGGCGAGGCCCACGGCCGCGGCGTCCGCCGCGTAGTCGGCCCAGGTCCCCACCTGCCACACCCCGAGGCGCTTGTGGCGGTAGGCGACCCGGTTGGGGTGCTCACGTGCCCGCTCGAGAAGCTGGGCCGGGAGCGTCGCTCCGCTCACGAGGCCTTCCCCAGGTAGGCCTCGATCACCCGCTGGTCGGACTGCACGGCGGCGGGCTCGTCCGTGGCGATGACCCGGCCGAAGTCGAGGACCATCACCCGGTCGGCCAGGTCCATGACCAGGCGCATGTCGTGCTCGACCAGGATCATCGCCAGGTCGAGCTCGGCCCGGATCTCGAGGACGGCACGGGCGATGTCCTCGGTCTCCTCGAGGTTCATGCCGGCCACGGGCTCGTCCAGCAGGAGCAGGTGGGGGTCCATGGCCAGGGCCCGGCCCAGCTCGACCCGCTTCTGCACCCCGTAGGGCAGGGTGCCGACCGAGGAGTGCCGGAAGGGCTGGAGCTCGAGCATCTCGACGATCTCTTCGCACCGCTGGCGGTTGGCGACCTCCTCGCGCCTGGCCTTGCCCACCCACAGGGCTCCGGCCAGGAAGCCGGTGGTCATGCGCTGGTGGCGGCCGAGCATGAGGTTGTCGAGGACGTCGAGGTTGGGGAACAGCCCCAGGTTCTGGAAGGTGCGGGCCACGCCCAGCGCCGCCGCCGCCACGGGCCTGCGGCCCACGAGCTCGCGGCCCTCCAAGCGGATCGACCCCCGCTGGGGCCGGTACAGGCAGTTCAGGCAGTTGAGGATCGATGTCTTGCCTGCGCCGTTCGGGCCGATGACGGCGAACATCTCGCCGCCCCGGACGTCGAACGACACGTCCTCGAGGGCCGTCACGCCTCCGAAGCGCAGCGTCACGCCCCGCACCTCGAGCAGCTCGCTCACGCCCCCCACCGCTTCTTGCGACGATAGGACTTCACCTCTCGGAACGACCGGCGGCCGGCCTCGCCCACACCCAGGTAGAACTCCTGGATGTCCCGGTCGGCGGCCAGCCGGTCGGCGGGCCCCTCCTTCACGACCTTGCCGTTCTCCAGCACGTAGCCGTGGCCGGCCACCGACAGCGCCATCGCTGCGTTCTGCTCGACGAGGAGGACGCTGGTGCCCTGTTCGTTCACGGTGCGGACGATCCCGGCGATCTGCTCCACGATGCGCGGGGCGAGCCCGAGGCTCGGCTCGTCGAGCAGCAGCAGGCGGGGCGACTGCATGAGCGCCCGGCCGATGGCCAGCATCTGCTGCTCGCCGCCCGAGAGGTAGCCGGCCACCTGGCGGCGCCTCGCCGCGAGCGGGGGGAACAGGTCCATCACCCGCTGGTGGGCCTCGGTGCGGGCCGCCTTGCCCCGGACCGAGAAGGCCCCGGCCCGGAGGTTCTCGTCCACGGTGAGCTCGGCGAAGGTGCGGCGGCCCTCCATGACCTGGGCCAGACCCCGGCGGACCAGCCGGGCGGGGTCGGCCCCGGTGACCGGCTGGCCGTCGAGCGCCACCGCGCCCTTGGTGACCTTGCCCCGGTGGACGGCGAGCAGCCCGGTGATGGCCCGCAGGAGCGTGGTCTTGCCGGCGCCGTTGGCGCCGAGGAGGGCGACCACCTGGCCGGCGCCGACCTCGACCGAGACGCCCCGGAGGACGAGGACCGCGTCGTTGTAGACGACTTCGACGCCGTGAACGGACAGGATCGGGTGGGTGGCGCCTTTGTCGAGCAGCACCGCTGCCCCGCTCTCCATCGCCCAGACTCCCCCCGGATGCTCGGACGGGCAAGGTAGTACCACGGCCCGGCGCCTCCAACGCGTGCACCGGCGCAGACCGCCGGGCGGCCCGCCGCCTGTGGCACCATGCCTGCCCGATGGCCTCTCCGACGACGGCGCGGCGACGTTCGGCCGTCGTCGCCATCCCGGCCGTCACCTTCCTCGCCGCAGGCGTGCTGACGTCGTGCCGGGTGCCGGGGCGGGAGAAGCGGGCCTGCATCGACGCCAACCAGCGCGTCATCGACCAGCGGCAGTGCACCACGCCCGGCGGGGGCGGCCGCTACTACTACTACCGAGGCGGCTCCTTCCGGCCGGGCCAGACGGTGGCCGGCGGGACCTTCACCAAGGGCGGGTCGAAGGCCGCGCAGTCGGCGAACAAGGTCGGGCGGGGCGGTTTCGGCGGCGACTCGTCCCCCGGCGGCTGACGGCGGTGGAACGGCGGCGGCTCGAGGCCCGCGAGGGCTGGGTCGACACGGTCACCGACCAGGGGCTCGTCTACTGCTGGACCGAGCAGCCGGACGGAAGCCTGCGGGCCTACTGGGACGAGACGGCCTGCTACGCCTTCCGCCCGGACGAGGTCGACCAGCTCGAGCGGGCGGCGGCCGACCTGTGGGAGCTGTGCATCGAGGCCGGCGACCACATGCTGGAGCACGGGTGGCTCGAGCGCATGGGGGTCCCCCCCGAGGCCCGGGAGCTGATCGAGCGCAGCTGGCGGACCGAGCCGCCGGCCCTCTACGGCCGCCTCGACCTCCGCTACGACGGGACGGGCCCGCCGAAGCTCCTCGAGTTCAACGCCGACACCCCGACCAGCATCCTCGAGGCCGCCGCCGTCCAGTGGTTCTGGCTCGAGGACCGCTTCCCGGCCGCCGACCAGTGGAACTCGCTGCACGACCGCCTCGTCGGCAAGTGGCGGGACATCGCAGCCAGCTGGAAGCCGGACGGCCCGATCCACATGTGCTGGACCGACGCGCAGGACTCGGGTGAGGACCTCATGAACGTTGCGTACCTCGCCGAGACGGCCCGCCAGGCCGGCCTCGACGTCGTGCTGCTCCCGATCGAGGAGCTGGGCTGGGACTACGACGACGAGCGCTTCGTCGACCTCGAGTGCGAGCCCGTGCGGATGCTGTTCAAGCTCTACCCGTGGGAGTGGGTCTTCGACGACCCGTTCGGCCCGATGGCGCTGCAGACGCTCTGGGTGGACCCGCTGGCCACCCCCGACCCGCACCGCGGCCGCGGGACGATCTGGCTCGAGCCCATCTGGAAGGCGCTGTGGGCCAACAAGGCCCTGCTCGCCGCGCTGTGGGAGCTGGCGCCCGGCCACCCGAACCTGCTGCCCGCCTACCTCGACGGGCCTCGCGACCTCGTCGACTACGCCGTGAAGCCGCTGCTCGGCCGGGAGGGCGCCAACGTCAGCCTGGTCCGCGGCGGAGAGCTTCTGGCCCAGGGCTCCGACCAGGGCTACGGCGCCGAGGGCCTCGTGCACCAGGGGCTAGCCGAGCTGCCCTGCTTCGACGGCGGCTACCCGGTGCTGGGCGTGTGGCTGGTGGACGGCCACCCCGCGGGCCTCGGCATCCGCGAGTCGGACTCCCTCATCACCGACAACCTGTCCCGCTTCGTCCCCCACCTGATCGACGGCTGAGGAGGCCCCAACCCATGACCACCGAGGACTGGCAGGACATCGGCGAGGGGCTCGTCGCCAGCCTGGCCTACGTGGGGGTGGCCGTGGTGCTCCTCGGGCTCGGCTTCTTCGTGCTCGACCTGCTGAGCCCGGGCCGCCTGTCGGTCGTCATCATGAAGAACCGCAACCGCAACGCGGCCCGGGTGGCGGCGGCCGGCATGATCGGCCTGGCCATCGTGATCGGCACCTCGGTGCTCACCACCCACGACGACTTCACCACCGGGCTCATCACCACGGCGGTCTTCGGCCTCGTCGGGGTGCTGCTCCAGGCCGCGGTGTTCGTCGTCCTCGACCGGCTGACCCCCGGCAGCCTCGGTGAGGTGGTCTGCGACGAGCGCGACCACCCCGGCAGCTACCTGATCGCGGCGTCGCTGCTGTCGGCCGGCATCATCGTCGCCACCTGCATCTCGTAGCCGGCGCCCCGCTCAGCGGGTGTAGAGCTCCTCGATCGAGGCGGCCTTCCACACCTCGCGGAAGCCCCGGCCGCTGGTGCGGAGCTGCCCGCAGTAGGGGCAGCGAACCGTCCCCTGGCCCGGTGCGCCGCAGTTCGGGCAGTGGGCGCCGGGGGGCACCGACGCGGGCGTGAGGTCGGTCATCGGCTTGGCGAAGGTCCACTCCTCGACCCACGAGCGCAGGCTGCTGTCACCGACCTTCTTGCCCTTGCGGTTCAGCTTGTAGTCGGTGCTGCTGGCCGTGAACCGCACGAGCAGGCAGTCCCAGGCGTCCTCGAGCCACGCCCCGACCAGGCGGACGTCCTGGACGGACAGCTGCTCGACGACGGGGCGCAAGGCCTCGGACCGCATGGCGTCGATCCCCTCGCGGTGGGCGTCCCACAGCTCGGGGAGCATGAACGGGCGGCTGGCGTCGGCGTCCAGCTCGGACCAGTTCCGGGTGACGTCTTCGAACACGCCCTGTGCCTCGCGCAGGAACGAGCCGAGCTCGAAGCCGGGATCCCGGGCCGCCATGGCCTGGAGGTAGCCCTCGATCTCGCTGCCCGGCTGGTAGTCGGCCGGCGGGCCGCCGCGGTCCCACACGCTCATGGCCCGGCACCTTAGGAGGGGTCCGTGGCCGGCGAGCTCGGCCCTACAGGCGTGCGGGCGGCCGGTGTCGGGGCTCGAGCGTGTGGAGCGCCGGGAGCTCCTCGAGGGAGACCTCGACACCGTCGAGCGAGAGCCCCGGGCCGCCGCCGACCCCGGCCCGGTCGAGGACGGCCAGCAGGACGGTGGCGGCGGGCACCCGCAGCTCGGGCAGGGGGCGGTTGCGGTGGCGCCGGGTGCCGAGGTCGACCTGGCGGATGGAGACGACCCCGCCCACCCTGGCCGCGTCGAGCAGCAGCCCGATGTCGACGCCCCACCCGCCGAGGAACGGGAGCCGTTCGAGCAGCGAGCGCCTGGCGGCGTACTCACCGGCCAGCGGCTGGCGCACGAAGGAGAGCTCGGGGAAGAACCGGGCCAGCAGCGGGCGGGCGACCAGCTCGGTGACCCGCCCACCCCCTTCGGGGTCGTCACCCAGGGGCCGGTGCCAGGTGCCCTTCACCAGCGCAGCCGCGGGATCGTCGACCAGGGGCGCCAGCAGCCGGGTGACGGTGTCCGGCCCGGGCTCGACCAGGTCGGCGTCGAGGTAGACGACCAGGTCGGCGGTGGTGGCCGCCAGGCCCCGCCACAGGGCGCCTCCCTTTCCCGTGCCACCACTTCCCGGCAGCACGTCGGAGGCTCGGACCACCCGGGCGCCGGCGGCCTCGGCCCGGGCCGCGGTGCGATCGGTCGAGCCGTCGTCCACCACGACGACCTCGCTCAGGAGCCCGTCTCCCACCAGGTGGTGGGCGAGCGGCCGGACCAGGCCGGCCACCGTCGCCTCCTCGTCGCGTGCCGGCACCACGACGACGGCCGTCAGCCGCTGCTCGCGCAGCCTGGTGACGACGGCCCTGCGATCGAGCCTCACGGCACCTCCAGCTGGCGACCGCGGCGGGCTGCCGCAGCGGCCCGACGGTAGCGACTCCTGCCTCCGGCGGGCAGGCAGGATCCCCCGACGTTCTCGCATCTGCATGAGCGATCGCTGGGCCTCGCGCCGTTAGTGTGAACCCATGGCTCAGACCGACGCCCTCAAGAAGTACCTGGACGCCGGGATGGCGTTCACCCAGCTCACCCGCAGCAAGGCTGAGCAGGTGGTGAAGGACCTGGTGTCGGCGGGCGAGCTGCAGAAGAACCAGGCCAAGAGCGCCATCGACGACCTGGTCGATCGCAGCCGCAAGAACGCCGACCTCCTGGCCGAACAGGTGCGCAAGGAGGTCGACTCCCAGCTGGCGAACATGGGCCTGGCCCGCAAGGCCGACGTCGAGCGGCTCGAGGGAGAGCTGGCCCGGATCCAAGGGTCCGGCGGCTCGTCCGGGAAGGGTGACGCCGAGGACACCGGCGGCTCCGGCGGCGAGGCCGCCGAGGCCAAGAAGGCCCCAGCCAAGAAGGCGGCGAAGAAGTCGAGCAGCGGCGGGGAGGCAGCCGAGCCGGCCAAGCGCGGCGGGGACGGCAAGCCCGAGGGGGCCAAAAAGGCGCCGGCGAAGAAGCCGGCGAAGCCGTCGTCGCAGGAGGCCGACAGCGGGGTCTCGCCGGTGGGGGCCGACCTGCCGGCCAAGAGGGCGGCGAAGGTCACCAAGAAGCAGGGCTGAGGCTGCCAGCCGCCGTGGCGCCGCGGCGGCGCCTTGACGCCGAGCTCGTGCGGCGCGGGCTGGTGGAGAGCCGCAGGCAGGCCCAGGAGGCCATCGACGCCGGTCGGGTGCTGGTCGGGGGCGCTCCCGCCGACAAGGCTGCCCGCCTGGTGGGGGCGGGCGAGCCGGTCACGGTGCAGGGGCCGCCGCCCCGGTACGTCTCGCGAGGGGGACGCAAGCTGGAGGCCGCCCTTGACCGGTTCGGGGTGGACCCCGCCGGCCTCCGCTGCCTCGACGCAGGGGCTTCGACGGGCGGGTTCACCGACTGCCTCCTGCAGCGGGGTGCCGCCGCGGTGGTGGCCGTCGACGTCGGCCACGGCGTGCTGCACGAGCGCCTCCGCGCTGACCCGCGTGTCACCGTCCTCGAGCGCACGAACGTCCGGGCTCTCGACCTGGGCGAGCGCTTCCCGCTGGTCACGGCCGACCTCTCGTTCATCTCGCTTCGCACCGTCGCGCCCGCGCTCGTGGCCCATGCCCGGCGCGACCTGGTGCTCCTCGTCAAGCCCCAGTTCGAGGCGGGCCGGGCCGAGGCGGCCAGGGGCCGGGGCGTGATCACCGACCCGGCGGTGCACGACCGGGTGCTCGAAGAGGTGACGGGCGCGTTCGAGGCGCTCGGAGCGGTCAAGATGGGGGCCATGCGGTCACCGGTCACCGGTGCAGACGGCAACGTCGAGCTCCTCCTGCACCTCGTCGTCGACGGCGGCTGAGCGTGCCCACCATCGCCTTCCTGCCCCACCACGAGCGCGCCGAGGCGGTCGACCTGGCCAAGGCCGCGATCGCCCGGCTCGAGGACCTCGGCCACACGTGCCGGGTGCCGGCGGCCGACGCGGTGGCAACGGGGCTCGAGGCGTGGGCCGTGCCGGACGAGCAGCTGACGACCGGCCTGGACCTGGCCGTGTGCCTTGGGGGCGACGGCACCATGCTGCGCACGATCGACCTCGTCGGCCGCCACCAGGTGCCGGTGCTCGGGGTGAACGTCGGCCACCTCGGCTACCTGACCGAGGTGGAGCCGGCCAGCCTGGACGCCGCGCTCGACCGGTTCCTGATGGGCAAGCACCAGATGGAGGAGCGCATGCTGCTCGAGGTGGTGGTGGAGCCGGTCGGCGGCGAGCCTCGGGTGGTGCGCTACGCCGTGAACGAGGCGGTCGTGCGCTCAGCCGGGGCTCACGTCGTCCGCCTTGAGGTGTTCATCGCCGGCGAGATGTTCACCACCTACGCAGCCGACGGGCTGATCGTGGCCACCCCCACCGGCTCCACCGCCTACAACCTGTCGGCGCGCGGGCCGATCGTGGCGCCCGAGCTGCACGCCTTCATCGTGACGCCGGTGGCCCCCCATCAGCTGTTCGACCGGTCGATGGTCCTCAGCCCGGAGGACGACGTGCGCATCGAGCTGCTCGACTGGCGGCCCGCCCGGCTGCTGTGCGACGGCGTCCAGGTCGCAGCCCTGGCCCCGGGCGACACCGTGACGTGCCGGCGGGGCCCCTGGGTGGCCAAGGTGGTCACCTTCGGCCGGCGCGACTTCCGGGGGATCCTCCGCAAGAAGTTCGGGCTCGAGGACCGCTAGTGCTGGTCGAGCTGCGAGCGCGCCACCTGGGGGTCATCGCCGACCTGACCCTGGTGCTCGGGCCGGGGATGACCGCCATCACCGGTGAGACCGGTGCCGGCAAGACGCTGGTGGTCGAGGCCATCGACCTGCTGGTGGGGGGCCGGGCCGATCCCCGGGCGGTGCGGGCCGGCGCCGGCGAGGCGGTGGTCGAAGGCCGGTTCGCCGTCGCCGAGGACGGGGCCCTGTCGGCGGATGGCACGGGGCCCGAGGAGCGTGTCCTGCGGCGGGTGGTGCCGGCGCAGGGCCGCAGCCGGGCCCACGTCGACGGGTCGATGGCCACGGCGGCCGAGCTGGCCGAGCTGGGCCGCTCGCTGGTCGACCTGCACGGCCAGCACGCCCACCAGTCGCTGCTCCACCCGGCCACCCAACGGGCCGCCCTCGACGCCTTTGGCCGGGTCGACCTGGCCCCCCTGGCGGCGGCCCGGCGCCGCCAGGCCGAGATCGACGCGGTGCTCGCCGAGCTGGGGGGCGACGCCCGGGCTCGGGCCCGCGAGGTCGACCTCCTCCGCCACCAGGTGAACGAGCTGGCGGCCGCCGCCATCACCGGACCCGACGAGGACGCCGGCCTGGCCGACGAGGAGGACCGGCTGGGCGGGGCCGAAGCCCACCGTGAGGCCGCGGCGGCGGCGCACGCCCTGCTGACCGCCGAGGCGGGCGCCCTGGAAGGGCTGGGGCTGGCGGTGGGCGCCGTGCAGGGGCGGGCCCCGCTGGCTGCGGTCGAGCAGCGCCTGCGGGGGCTGGCCGCCGAGCTGTCCGACGTGGCCAGCGAGCTGCGTGACGCCGCCGAGCTGCTGGAGTCCGACCCCGCCCGCCTCGACGCCGTCCGCGAGCGTCGCCAGCTCCTGCGCGACCTGCGGCGCAAGTACGGCGACACGCTGGCCGAGGTCCTGGAGTTCGCCGACGAGGCCCAGGCCCGGCTCGCCCACCTCGAGCAGCTGGAGGGGCGGGCCGCGGGGCTCGAGGCCGAGCGGGCCGACGCCGCCGCCGCCGTCGCGGCGGCCGCCACCGAGGTCCGCCGGGAGCGGCGGAACGCGGCGCCGCGGCTGGCCGCCGCCGTCCTCGACCGGCTGGCCGAGCTGGCCATGGGCCAGGTCGAAATCCTGGTCGAGGTGGGCGGTGACGACGGCAGCGAGGTGGCCTTCCTGCTGGCCGCCAACCCGGGCGAGCCGGCCGCGCCACTGGCCAAGGTGGCCAGCGGGGGCGAGCTGGCGCGGACGATGCTCGCCCTGCGGCTGGCGCTGACCGGCGCGGGCCGGGGCGACGAGCGCAGCGCCGTGCCGACGCTGGTCTTCGACGAGGTCGACGCCGGGATCGGCGGTGAGGCGGCGCTGGCCGTGGGCCGCTCGCTCGCCGCCCTGAGCCGCGACCACCAGGTGCTCGTCGTGACCCACCTGGCCCAGGTGGCGGCGTTCGCCGACTCGCAGGTGGTGGTCGAGAAGCACGAGGCCGACGGCCGCACCATCTCGACGGCGGTGCTCGCCAAAGGCGAGAGCCGGATCCGTGAGCTGGCCCGCATGCTGTCGGGCCAGCCCGACGCGGCACCGGCCCGGGCCCATGCCGAGGAGCTGCTGCGGGCGGCCTCGCGCCTGCGCAGCCCCCAGCGGGGAGCGGCGTGATGGGGGTGGCCCGCTAGTGGCGCTCGCCAAGCGGACCGAGGACCTCAGCCCGTTGGTCGTCAGCGGGCCGGCGCGCGTCGACCGGGTCACCAAGCGCCTGGTGACGAGGCTGGACGGCGGCGAGATCGCGGTCATCGACCACGCCGACCTCGACCGTGCGGCCGCCGAGGCGCTGCTGGCCGGCCGGGTGCGGGCGGTCGTGAACGCCGCCCCCTCGACCACCGGGCGCTACCCGAACCTCGGGCCCGTGCTCCTGGCCCGGGCCGGTGTCCTCGTCGTCGACAGGGCCGGTCCCGACCTGCTGGCGGCGGTGCGGGAGGGCGAGGTCGTCACGGTGCGGGGCGGTGAGGTGATCGTCGGCGGCTCGGTGGTGGCCGTCGGCGCCCCCCAGACGGTGGCCGACCTCGAGGTGGCTCGCGAGCAGGCCAAGGAGCGGCTGGGTGAGGAGCTCGACCGGTTCGCCGAGAACACGCTCGAGTACCTCAAGCGCGAGCGGCACGTCATGCTCGAGCGGCCACCGCCGCCCGACCTCGGCATCGACATGCACCACCGCCACGTCCTGGTCGTGGTGCGGGGCTCCTCGACCGAGGCCGACCTGGCCGAGCTGATGCCCTACATCCGGGAGATGCGGCCGGTCCTCATCGGCGTCGACGGGGGCGCGAACGCCCTGGTGAAGCGGGGCCTGAAGCCCGACCTGATCGTCGGGGACTTCGACTCCGTCACCCCGGAGGTGCTGAGGACCGGGGCCAAGCTCGTCGTCCACGCCTACGCCGGTGGGCTGGCTCCCGGATCCGAACGGCTGCGGAGCCTCGGGTTGGACCACATCTGCTACGAGTCGCCCGGGGTGAGCGAGGACGTGGCCATGCTGCTCGCCTGGGAGAAGGGGGCCGAGCTCATCGTGGCGGTGGGCACCCACGCCTCGATGGACGAGTTCCTCGACAAGGGTCGGGCCGGGATGGCCTCCACGTTCCTCACCCGCCTGCTCCTCGGCAGCGTGCTCGTCGACGCCAAGGGCGTGAGCCGCCTCTACGCCACCCGGGTGCGCAAGGCTGACCTGGCCATGTTCCTCGGGGCGGCCATGCTGGTCCTCCTCGTGGCCGTCCTGTTCGTACCGCAGACCCGGGTCCTGGCGGACAGCCTCTGGTTCCTGCTCGTCGAGAAGCTGCGGAACCGGTCCTAGCGTGGTCAACTTCCGCTTCCACCTGGTGTCGCTCACCGGCGTCTTCCTGGCCCTCGCCGTGGGCATCGTCCTCGGGGCGTCGGTCGTGAACAGCGGCGCCGTCGACGGGCTGCGGGGCCAGCTGGGGTCGGTGAAGGAGGACGTGAGCCGCGTCGACCAGCAGAACGACTCGCTGCGCCGCGACCTGGCGGCCTGGGGCGAGTTCTCGAAGAAGGCGGCGCCCGGCATCCTGGCCGGCCGCCTCCAGGGCGCGCCCGTGCTGGTGGCCGCGGTGCGGGGCATCGACACCGAGCCGGTCAAGGACCTGCTCGACGACCTCGAGGCGGCCGACGCCCGCGTCCTGGCCACCGTGTGGCTCGAGCCGAAGATGCAGCTCGACAGCCCCGCCGACGTGCGGGCCCTGGCGGTCGTGCTGGGCCTCGGGAGCCAGGACCCCGAGGCGGTACGGCAGGCGCTGTTCACCCGCCTGGCCGACGAGATCGTCACGACTGCAGCCGCCGGCCCGTCGCTCCCCACCACGCTGGCCGGCGCCCCCGACGGGGCCGCCACCACCCTCGCTGGGGTGACGACCACCACGGTGGCCGTGGCGCCGCGGGGCGGGGTGCTGGCAACGCTGTCCTCCCTCGGCTTCGTGACCATCGACGAGCCCCAGCGGGGCAGCTTCGACACCAACCTCCCCCTCCCGGCCGGGACCCGCTTCGTGGTGGCGAGCGGCGACGGCGCCGACGTGGCGGACCCGATCGGGGCGATCGCCCTGGTCAAGGCGGTGGTCGCCGCGTCGAGCACCAGCAGCCGGGTCGTCGCCGTCGAGCCGGGGAAGCCGGCGCAGGGACGGGACCCGGAGGTCCGGTCGCGGTTCATCGGGCCGCTGCGGGGCTCGGGCGAGGACGTCGACAACCGGGTCTCGACGGTGAACAACATCGAGGACTTCCGGGGCCGGATCGCAGCCGTGCTCGCCCTCGTCGACCTCGGAGCCGGCCGGGTCGGCCACTACGGCGCCGGCAGCGGCGCCGATCGGCTCGTGCCCGAGTCGGGATGACGACGGTCGCCTTGGTCCCCGCCCACCGGCGGGCTGACCGGGTGGGGGACACGGTGGCCGCCCTGGTGCCCCTGGTCGACGAGGTGGTCGTGATCGACGACGGGTCGGCAGACGGCGGCGCCACCGTGCAGGCGGCCCGGGCGGCCGGGGCGCGGGTGGTGGCGCTGCCGGCCAACCGGGGCAAGGGCGGCGCCGTGGCCGCCGGCGTGGCCGCCGCCCCCGACGCCGACGTCTACCTGCTCGTCGACGCCGACACCGCGGCGACCGCCGCGGCGACCGCCCCGCTGCTCGAGGCCGTCGCCGCGGGGGCGGACCTGGCGGTCGGCGTCCTCCCGCCCGCCGGCGGGCGCGGCGGCTTCGGGACGGTGCGGCGGGTGGCCCGCTGGGGCATCCGCCGGGCCTGCGGCTTCGAGGCGGCCGCGCCCCTGTCGGGCCAGCGGGCCGTGCGCGGCACGCTGCTCCGGTCCCTCGAGACCGCCGACCGCTTCGGCCTCGAGGTGGGCATGACCGTCGACGCGGTGCGAGACGGAGCCGTCGTCGTCGAGGTGCCCGTGGAGGTCGACCACGCCCACACCGGGCGGGGCCCGGCCGGCTTCGCCCACCGCGCCGCCCAGGGCTACGACCTGGTCAGGGCCCTGTGGCCACGGCTGCTGTCGGAGCGGACCCGCACCGCGGCGCTGCTGGCCCTGTCGGTCGTCGCGGTCGCAGCGCTCGCCGCCACGGCCGGCGCCGCCGTCCCGGTCGGCACCCCGCTGGAGTCGGTCGACCGGGTCGTCCTCGTCGCCGCCCCGCCGACGCTGCGGCTCGACGACCTCGACGATCCGTCGCGGCCCGAGCTGGCCGCCCTGGCCGGCAGCCGGGGCGCGGTGGCAGCCGGCAACGTCGACGTGCCCGATCGGACCCCCTGGTCCACCTGGGCCACGGTCGGCGCAGGCCGGCGGCTGCGCGCCGAGCCCCCGACGGCCCCGCCCCACCCGGACGACCCCTTCCTCGTCCGTGACGTCCAGGCCGGGCAGGGCCAGCTGGGCACCGCCCTGCGGGCCGCCGGCATCACCACCGCCTTTGTCGGGACCGAGCCGACGTCGGCGGTCCGGCTGGCCCTTGCCGACGGCGACGGCCGGATCGATCGGGCCACGACCGCCGGGGCACTGGGTGTGGCCGGGTTGGCGAACCAGGCGCGGACGGTGCTCTCGGGCGGGTTCGGCCTGGTCGCCATCGACGCCGCCGGTCTCGATGGTCGCAGCCTCGACGACCTGCTCGGCCGCCTGCGCGACCTCACCGGCCCGCGCACCCTCCTCCTGCTCGTCACCCCTGCGGACCCCCCCGCCGCGCTGGGCCTGCGGCCGATCGTGGCGTCCGGCCCCGGAGCCCCTGCGGGGCGGCTCGTGTCGCCTTCCACCCGCCAGGACGGACTGGTGGTGCTCACCGACGTGGCACCGACCGTCCTGGATGTCCTGGGGGTCCCCGTGCCGGAGGCCATGGTGGGCCGGCCGCTGCGGCGGACGGCAGGACCGCCCGACGTGCAGGGCCTCGTGGAGATGGACCAGCTGGCCCGCCAGCGCGACGACGTCTGGAACCGTGCCTTCGTCCCGGTCGGGGTGTTCCACGCCGTGCCGTACGGCTGGGCCTGGCTTCGGTGGCGGCGAGCACGCCGGGCCGAGCGGGGGCACCCGAGCGGGCACCGGGGTGGCGGGCGGGGTGCGGCGTGGTTGAGCTGGCTGGCGCTGGGCCTGGCGGGCTGGCCGCTGGCCACCTGGCTGACGCGCGCCGTTCCTCGCTCCGGCACCTTCGGGTGGGGGGCCGCGCTCGTCGCCCTCGGCCTCGACGTCGCCGTGGTGGCGGCCGCCTGGCGCCTGGGCCGGCGGCGGGGGCTGGCCCCGTTCGCTCTCGTGGTCGGGGCCACCGTCCTGCTCGTCACCCTGAACCTGGGCGCCGGCGGGCCGCTGCAGCTGTCGAGCGCCTTTGGCAACGCGGCCCACGTCGCCGGCCGGGCCACCGGCCTCGGCAACGTCGCCTTTTCCGTGTACGCCGGCTGCGCGCTCATGGCCGTGGCGTGCGCGCCCCGACGAGCCCCGTGGATCGTCTCGCTCCTGGCGGTCGTGGCCTCGGTCGACGCGCTGCCCACCCTGGGGGCGGACGTCGGCGGGGCCGTCACCCTGCTGCCGGTCTTCGTGCTCGCCGTGGCCGCGCTGTGGGGGAAGCTGCGGCTGCGCACGGCCGTCGTCGCCACCGGGGTCACGGCGGCCGCGCTGGCCGTGGCAGTCGCTGCCGACCTGGGCCGACCGGCCGAGGAGCAGACCCACCTGGCCCGCTTCGTGACCAGCGGCGGCCGCAGCAGCTCGATCCCGGGCAAGGTGGCCCAGAACCTGGGGACCTACGCCCTGGTCCCACTGCTCATCCCCGCCGTCCTGGCCATCGTCGCCTTCGCCGTGCTGCTGTGGCGGGGCCGGTTCCGCACCACCCTGCCCCCGGGGTCACCGTCCCGGATCGGTGTCGCCGCCGCGCTGGCGGTCGCCCTGATCGGCAACGCCCTGAACGACAGCGGCCCCATCGTCACCCTCGTGGTGATGAGCATCGTCGGCCCCTACCTGGTGTGCCGGATGGTCGCTGCTGAGGAGCCCGCCCCCGAGCTGCTGCCTCCCCTCGCTCCCACCCGCCCCCCGCTGGTGCCGTCGCCCTGAGCCGGCCGGGCGTCCTGAGCCGCCCGCGAGGGCCCGCGCGGACCGGTGGGCTGGAGACCTTCGGGCAGGGTTGCGGGCGACGTCGGCCGCACACCGGCCACCCGGATCGTCGACTGGCCAGCGGACGCCCTCAGCCAGCCTCCGCATGGCGCCAGGCTGCGGTCGCTTCCGCCTCTAGGGTGCGCCGACGTGGGCTGGGGGCGGGTGTCGGCCGTGGCCGGGTTCGGCGCTGGCGCCGCCGTCGGATCGGGCGCGCTGTGGACCCTCGGCCCCGACTTCGCCCGGCCGGGGCTGCAGCGGGTGAACGCTCGGGGGCGGGCGGTGCCCACCGCCGGCGGTCTGGCCCCGCTGGCCAGCGTCCTGGTCACGGCCGGCCTCACCGGCGCCCGCCGGGGGGCAGCCTGGCGGGCCACCGCCGCGGCCTGCGGCGGCCTGGGGGCAGCCGGGTTGATCGACGACGTGGCCGGCCCGGCGGCGGGCACCGGCGGCCCGCGCGGGCTGGCCGGGCACCTGGGCGAGCTGCGCCGGGGCCGGCTGACGACGGGCTCGGTGAAGGTGGCGGCCGGCGCCCTCAGCGGGGTGGCGGCGGTGGCGGCGCTGCCGGGCCCGCTCTCACCGGTGCGGTCGCTGGAGGGGGAGCCGTGGTCGCGCTGGCCGCCAACCTGGGGAACCTGCTCGACCGGGCGCCCGGGCGCACCACCAAGGTGGCGCTGGCCGCGGCCGCGGCGCTGCTGGCCGCCGGCCGGCTGCCGGCGGGGCCGGCGTTCGCCGTCGGCGCCACCGCCGCCACCCTGCCCCAGGACCTGGCCGAGAAGGTGATGCTGGGCGACACCGGGGCGAACCTGGTGGGCGCGGCCCTCGGGGTGGCCGTGGTCGACCGCTCCGGAGCCAGGGGCCGGCACGCCGCCCTGGCCGCCCTGGCCGCCGTGACCCTGGCCAGCGAGCGGTGGTCGTACAGCTCGGCGATCGCAGCCGTCCCGCCGCTGCGGTGGGCCGACGAGCTGGGCCGCCGGCACCCGTAGGCGGGCCATCACCTCGGTGGTGCCGGGCGGCGGGTAGGTTGGCGTCCCGTTCGGCGCTAGAGGGCGCCTCGGAGGTCAGCGAGCACGTGACCAAGCACATCTTCGTCACCGGCGGGGTGTCGAGCTCGCTCGGCAAGGGCCTCACGGCCGCCTCGCTGGGCCGGCTGCTGAAGAGCCGGGGCCTCCGGGTCACGATCCAGAAGCTCGACCCGTACATCAACGTCGACCCGGGCACGATGAACCCGTTCGAGCACGGCGAGGTGTTCGTCACCGACGACGGCGGCGAGACCGACCTCGACCTCGGCCACTACGAGCGCTTCATCGACGAGTCGCTGACCCGCACCTCGAACGCCACCACCGGCTCGATCTACTCCACGGTCCTGGCCAAGGAGCGCCGGGGCGACTACCTGGGCAAGACCGTCCAGGTCATCCCCCACATCACCGACGAGATCAAGGACCGGGTGCGCCGGCTGGGCGACAGCGGCGACGTCGACGTGGTGATCACCGAGGTCGGCGGCACCGTCGGCGACATCGAGATCCTGCCGTTCCTCGAGGCGCTCCGGCAGTTCCGCAAGGACGCCGGCCGCGACAACGTCTGCTACCTCCACGTCACCCTGGTGCCCTACCTCGGGCCCACCGGCGAGCAGAAGACCAAGCCCACCCAGCACTCGGTCACCGAGCTGCGCAGCCGGGGCATCCAGCCGGACGTGATCGTCTGCCGCAGCGACCGGCCGATCACCGACAGCCTGAAGCGAAAGCTCAGCATGCTGTGCGACGTGCCCCCCGAGGCCGTGATCTCGGCCGTCGACGCCAGGAACATCTACGAGCTGCCGCTCACGCTGCACGACGAGGGGCTCGACAAGGTGGTGGCCGAGCTGCTGCGCCTCGAGGAGCTCCCCGCCCACCGGGTCGCCGACCTGTCGAACTGGGAGCGCCTGGTCGCCCGGGCCGACGCCGACGGGCCCGCGGTGCGCATCGGGCTGACGGGCAAGTACGTCGACCTGCCCGACGCCTACCTGTCGGTCATCGAGGCGCTCCGCCACGCCGGCTTCGCCACCGGGGCCAAGGTGGAGGTCGAGTGGATCCAGGCCGAGGAGATCAGCCCCCTGCTGGCCCCGTCGCGCCTCGGCCACCTCGACGGCATCGTCCTGCCGGGCGGGTTCGGTGACCGAGGCATCGAGGGCAAGATCGCCGCCGCCTCCTACGCCCGCGAGGTCGGCCTGCCCTGCCTCGGGCTGTGCCTCGGCCTGCAGGTCATGGTCATCGACCACGCCCGCGAGGTGGCGGGGCTGGTGGGCGCCAACAGCCGCGAGTTCGACCCCCTGGGCGAACACCTGGTCATCGACCTCATGGACGAGCAGCGCAACATCACCGACCTCGGCGGCACCATGCGCCTCGGCCTCTACCCGGCCCGCCTCGAGCCGGGCAGCGTGGTGGCCGGGCTCTACGGGGAGAGCCTCGTGTACGAGCGCCACCGCCACCGCTACGAGGTCAACCCCCGATACCGCACCCGGCTCGAGGGCAGCGGCCTCGTCTGCTCGGGCACCAGCCCCGACGACCGCCTCGTCGAGTTCGTCGAGCTGCCCGAGCACCCGTTCTGGGTCGGCACCCAGGCCCACCCCGAGTTCAGGAGCCGCCCCGACCGGCCCCACCCCCTGTTCGTCGGCCTGGTGGCAGCCGCCCTCCGCAGGGGCGGGAACACGGCTTGAGCCAGCCCTTCCAGGCGGTCAGCGAGGACGTCGTCTACGAGAGCAGCCTGCTCCGGGTGGCCCGCGCCACCTTCGAGGCGCCCGACGGCACCCACTTCGAGCGCGACGTGGTGCACCATCGCGGCTGGGTGGCGGTGGTGCCGCTGACCGACGGGGGTGACGTGGTCTGCGTGCGCCAATTCCGGGGCGCGGTGGGCTCGTGGCTGCTCGAGGTGCCGGCCGGCATCCGCGACGTCGACGGCGAGGAGCCGGAGGTGACGGCGCGACGGGAGCTGGCCGAGGAGGCCGGGCTGGCCGCCGAGCGGGTCGAGCTGGTGGCCACCATCCACAACTCGCCCGGCTTCGCCGACGAGAAGGGCTGGGTGTTCCTCGCCACCGGCCTGTCCGAGGTCCCCCTGGACCGCCAGGGGGTCGAGGAGGACCACATGGAGGTGGTGCGGGTGGCGGTGGCCGACGCCCCGCGTCTCATCGCCGAGGGCGAGGTGACCGACGCCAAGACCGTCGTCGGCCTCCTCCTCGCCGCCGCCCGGAGCCTGCCGACGTGATCGTCGGGGTGCCCACCGAGGTGAAGGAGGGCGAGCACCGGGTCGCCCTCACCCCCGACGGCGTGCGCGAGCTGGTGGGCCACGGCTCGCGGGTGCTGGTGCAGGCCGGGGCGGGCGAGGGCTCGTCGATCACCGACGCCGGCTACCGGGCCGCCGGCGCCGACATCGTCACCGCCGAAGACGCCTGGGCGGCCGAGCTGGTGGTCAAGGTCAAGGAGCCGCAGGCCGGCGAGCTCGGCTTCCTCCGTCCCGACCTCGTGCTCTTCACCTACCTCCACCTGGCCGCCCACCCGGATGTGGCCCAGGCCCTGCTGGCCGCCGGAACCACCGGGCTGGCCTACGAGACGGTGCAGCTGGCCGACGGGAGCCTGCCCCTGCTGGCGCCGATGAGCGAGGTGGCCGGAAGGCTGGCCCCCCAGGTCGGGGCCCACCACCTCGAGTCGGCGCAGGGGGGCCGGGGCATCCTCCTCGGCGGCGCACCGGGGGTGCGGCCCGCCCGGGTCGTCGTCATCGGGGCGGGCAACGTCGGCTGGTCGGCGGCGTGGATCGCCGCCGGGATGGAGGCCGAGGTGTGGCTGATGGACCGCAACCTCGACCGGCTCCGCTGGGTCGACCAGATCCACAAGGGCCGGATCATCACCCTGGCCAGCAACCGTGGAGCGGTCGAGCGGGCCGTGGCCGACGCCGACCTCGTGGTGGGGGCCGTCCTCGTGGCCGGCGGCCGGGCCCCCATCGTCGTCACCGACGAGCTGGTGCAGACCATGCCGAAGGGCTCGGTCATCGTCGACGTCGCCATCGACCAGGGCGGCTGCGTCGAGGGCATCCACGAGACCACCCACGACGACCCGGTGTTCGAGCGCCACGGGGTCATCCACTACGCCGTCGGCAACATCCCCGCCGCCGTCCCCCACACCTCGACCTACGCCCTCACCAACGTCACGCTCCCGTACGTGGCCGCGGTCGCCGAGCGGGGGGTGAAGAAGGCGGTCGCCGCCCACCCGACGCTGGTCCCGGGTCTCACGACCGTGGCCGGCCAGGTCACCAACCGGGCCGTGGCCGACAGCCTCGGCCTGCCCTTCGTCGACACGGCCGACGCCCTCGCCTGACCGCCCGGTGCCGGATCGTCCGAGGATCCGCCGTCGCGTCGGGCGCGGCTCGCCGGGGGGCTGGCGGGTAACCTCGTCCCCCCATGACCGACGTGCAGCGCAGCGACCTCCGGGCCCAGCTGGAGGCAGAGCGGGCAGACCTGCGCTCCCAGCTGGCCGAGCTCGGCGTCGGCGCGGGCGCCGGCGCCGCCCTCACCTACGACGCCAACTTCGCCGACTCCAGCCAGGTCACCGCCGAGAAGGGCGAGGCCGAAGCGCTGGCCGCCACCCTCCAGGAGCAGCTCGACGCAGTCGACGCTGCGCTCGGCCGCATGGAGGCCGGCACCTACGGGCTGTGCGAGCGGTGCCACCAGCCGATCGCCCCGGCCCGGCTCGAGGCGATGCCGTCGGCCACCCGCTGCATCCAGCACGCCTCCCAGCCCTGAGCGGCGCCTGCTCCGCCCGGCTCGTGCCGGTGCTCGGCATCGCCTAGCGGCCCGGCTCCTCAGGCGGGCGACGAGCACCGAGGCGGTACCAGACGGTGCTCAGCACGAGCCACGCGACGTTGGGGAACATGGCGACCGGGCGCCGGATGCCCCACCCGAAGGTGATCGCGGTCACCGCGGCGGCGTGGGCCAGGAACCAGGAGGTCCGCTGCTCGCGCACCACCGGCACCCACCGGGCGATGACGACGATGGCCACCGGGTACCCGACAGCGAGCAGCGCGACGGCGACGCCTGCGGCATCCACTCAGCGCGGGAGGAGCCCGATGGCGTCCCGCACCCGCTCAAGGGTGGCGTCGGCGACCGCCGCCGCCTTTTGCCGGCCGAGGGCCAGCGCCGCCGTCACGGCCGACGGTTCGCCCTGCAGCTCGGCCAGCCGCTTGCGGAACGGGCGCAGCAGCTCGTTCAGCGCCTCGGCCACGTCGGCCTTGAGCGGGCCGTACTGGGCGTACCGGTCGGCCAACGCCTCGGGGGCCTCACCGGTGGCGGCCGACAGCAGGTCGAGGAGGTTCGACACGCCGGGCTTGGCCGCCGGGTCGTAGCGGACCACCCCTTCGGTGTCGGTGACGGCCCGCTTCACCTTGCGGGCCAGCTCGTCGGGCGAGTCGAGCAGGTCGATCGTGCCCTGCGGCGAGATGGCGGACTTCGACATCTTGCTCGTCGGGTCCTGCAGGTCCATCACCCGGGCGCCCGCCTTGGGCAGGGTGGCCTGGGGGACGGTGAGCAACGGGCCATAGCGCGAGTTGAACCGGACGGCGGCGTCGCGGGCCAGCTCGAGGTGCTGGCGCTGGTCGTCGCCCACCGGCACCCGGTCGGCCTGGTAGAGCAGGATGTCGGCGGCCTGCAGGGCCGGGTAGGTGAACAGCCCGGCCGAGACGAACTCCCGGGCCTCGGCCTTGGCCTTGAACTGGGTCATCCGTGACAGCTCACCGAAGCTGACGCCGCACTCCATGACCCAGCCCATCTCGGTGTGGGCCGGCACGTGCGACTGCAGGAACAGGGTGCACCGATCGGGGTCGACGCCGGCGGCCAGCACCACCATGGCCACGTTGCGCGTCGCCGTCCGCAGCTCATCCGGATCGGGGACGTTGATGAGGGCGTGCAGGTCGACGATGGCGTAGAAGCAGTCGTCCTCGTCCTGCATCGCCGCCCACTGGCGCAGGGCGCCGAGGTAGTTCCCGAGGTGCGGCGCCCCGGTCGGCTGTATCCCCGACAGAATCCGTCCCATAGCGTGGGCAGCGTATGGCCTGCAGGCGCGAACCCCACGCGTGTAACTTGGCTCCCATGGCCTACGCGGTGTCGACGCCGGTCTTCGAGGGGCCGTTCGACCTGCTGCTGCACCTGATCTCCAACCAGCAGGTCGACGTCCACGAGATCTCCCTCACCGGGATCGTCGAGGCCTACGTGGCCGAGCTGGAGCACCTCGGACCCCTCGACCTCGACCAGAGCACCGAGTTCCTGCTGATCGCCGCTGTCCTCATCGAGCTGAAGGCCAAGCGCCTGCTGCCCCGGCCGGAGGGCGTCGACCTCGACGACGAGCTGGCCCTGTGGGAGGAGCGCGACCTCCTCCTGGCCCGGCTGCTCGAGTGCAAGACGTTCAAGGACGCCGCCGGCGCGCTGGCCGGGCTGACCGAGGTGGCCGCGCTCTCCTGGCCCCGGCGGGTGGGCCCGGACGAGCGCTTCGCCGGCCTCGTGCCCGACCTGCTGGCCGGCGTCAGCCCCGAGCGGCTGCGGCGGGCGTTCCTCCGGGCCACGACCCCGCGGCCGCCCGTGGTGGTCGACCTGTCCCACGTCACCCCGATCCGCCTCAGCGTCGCCGACGCCGTCCTCGAGCTCTGTCACGAGCTGCCCCGGACGGGGCCGGTCACGTTCCGCCGGCTGACCGCCGACCTGGTCGAGCGGGTCGATGTCGTCGTGCACTTCCTGGCCGTGCTCGAGCTGTACAAGCAGGGCCTGGTCGAGCTCGACCAGGCGGCCACCTTCGCCGAGCTCACCATCACCTGGGCCGGGGCGGCGCCCGCGGCGGCCGCCGACCTGGCCCTGGCCGGCGCCGACCTCTACGAGGGTTGACGCCGCAGCGCTGGCTCAGGCCGGGAGGACGCCGTAGACGTAGTCGAAGGCCTCGGCCACCGTGGTGAGCTGCTGGTCTTCGGGGGGCTCGGGGATCTTGGCGTCGTAGGCCTCTTCGAGGGCGAGGGTCAGCTCGACAAAGGCGAGGGAGTCGATGTCGAGGTCGTCCTTCAGGTTCGCCTCGGCGACGACCGTGGAGGCCTCCACGTCCATGACCTCGGCGGCCGTCTCCTGGAACACCTTGAACGCCTCGTCACGATCCACGGCTGGCGAACCTAGACGGCCCGGAACACCAAGGCGGCGTTGTGGCCGCCGAAGCCGAAGCTGTTGGAGAGCGCCACCTTGACCGGGTGCTGCCTGGCCTCGTTGGGCACCACGTCGAGCCCGATCTCGGGATCGGGGTCGTCGTGGTTGATGGTCGGCGGCAGCACCTGGTGGCGCAGGGCGAGGATGGTGGCCACTGCCTCGAGGGCCCCGGCGGCGCCGAGCAGGTGGCCGACCATCGACTTGGTCGACGACACCGGTACCCGGTCGCCCAGGACCACCTTGATGGCCCGGGCCTCGGTGAGGTCGTTGAGGGCGGTCGAGGTGCCGTGGGCGTTGACGTAGCCGACCTCGGACGGGTTGACGCCGGCGTCGGCCAGGGCCATGCGCATGCAGCGGATGGCGCCGTCGCCCTCCGGGTGGGGTGCGGTGGCGTGGAAGGCGTCGCTGGTCAGCCCGTAGCCGGCCACCTCGGCCCAGATGTCGGCGCCGCGGGCCACCGCCCGCTCGCGCTCCTCCAGGATCACGGCGGCGCCGCCCTCGGCGGCCAGGAAGCCGTCGCGGCCCCGGTCGAAGGGCCGGCTGGCCCGCTCGGGCTCGTCGTTGCGCTCGCTCAGCGCCTTGGCCGCCGCGAAGCCCGCCATCCCGATCGGCGTGATCGAGCCCTCGCTGCCGCCGGCGACCATCACGTCGGCCCGGCCCCAGCGGATCAGCTCGGCCGCGTCGCCGATGCCGTGGGCCGAGGCGGCGCACGCCGTCACCGTGCAGGTGTTCGGGCCGAGGAGGCCGTGCTCCATGGCGATCTCACCGGCCGCCATGTTGGCGATCATCATGGGGGTCAGGTAGGGGCTGACCCGGTCGGGCGCCCGGTCGTGCAGCAGGTTGATCTGATCCTCCAGGCTGCGCAGCCCACCGATGCCGCTGCCCCACACGACGCCCGCCCGCTCCCGGTCGCACCCGTCCAGCACCCCGCTCGCGGCGATGGCCTCGTTGGCGGCGACCAGCCCCAGCTGGGCGAAGCGGTCGAGGTGGCGGGCCCGGCGCTTGCCGAAGATCGCGGCCGGGTCGAAGCCCTTGACCTCGGCGGCGATGCGGACCGGGAACCCGGTGGTGTCGAACTGGGTGATGGGCCCCGCGCCGCCCTGTCCCTTGACCAGCGAGTCCCAGGTGGTGGCCACGTCGAGGCCGACGGGCGACACCGCCCCGAGCCCGGTGACGACGACGCGACGGGGTTCGGGCACGGCCAACGAGCCTACGAGTTCCCCGGCTGTAGCCCCAGATGTCGGTCAGGGACAGGGCGCCCTGACGCAATGCACCTGCCCCCTCGGCGGGATCGGTGCGCCGGCCCGAGCACAGGCGTCCGAGGCGGCCTGAAGGTCTTCCGCTGCGCCGTCGAGGTCACCGGTGACCCCGTTCGTCAGCATCCCCACGGCCGCGCCCAGAACCGCTGGATCGGCTGCGGTCCCGTAGGCGGCGATGCCGCGACCGAGGCGAATGCCGGCCACCGCGAACCGGCCCTCGTCGGCTGCGTCGGCGGCCGCCGTGATCTGCCCGCACAGCTTCGGGGTGGCCTCACTGGTCGACGGGCCAGCGCGACAGCCGACCAGCGCGAGGAGGACGAGAGCGAGCACGGGCACCTTGCGCACGGAACCTCCTGCGGGTGAGCGGTCACCATCGGACGGCCCAGCCCGGGCCGGCGGTTCCTGCCGACGGGAGGATCGGGCCGAACCGCACCGTTGCCCATGCCGCTCGTCTGCCGTCCGCCGGGGTGCCGGCGGGCGATCCGCCGGCGGGGCGGTGGCAGGATGGCCACCGTGGCGTCTCCCGAAGAGCGGGCCATCGAGGCCGTCGTGCTCGTGGCCGAGGACCCGGTCCCGCCCGACCTGCTGGCCCAGCTGCTCGAGATCCCCACCACCCGGGTCGTCGAGCTGTGCCAGGGGCTCGGCGCCCGCTACGAGGCCGAGGGCCGGGGCTTCCAGCTGGTGCGGGTGGCCGGGGGCTACCGCTTCCAGACCCACCCGGACTGCGCGCCGTGGGTCGAGCGCTTCGTCCTCGAGGGCCAGTCGTCGAAGCTGTCGGCCGCCGCCCTCGAGACCCTGGCCATCGTGGCCTACAAGCAGCCGGTGAGCCGGGCCCAGGTCGCCGCCATCAGGGGCGTGAACGTCGACGGGGTGCTCCGCACGCTGACCGGCCGCGGCTACGTGGCCGAGGTCGGCCGCGACCCGGGCCCGGGCCAGGCCGTGCTGTACGGCACCACCCGGCAGTTCCTCGAGTCGCTCGGCATCGACTCGCTCGACCAGCTTCCCCCCTCGGAGCCTTCGTCCCCGAAGCGTCGATGGTCGAGGCGCTGGAGCGGGGCCTGCGAGCCGAAGACCCTTCGCCGTGACAGCGGGAGGCCCAGGGCCCGAGCGGCCCGGCAGAGCCCCAGGGCCCGAGCGGCCCGGCAGAGCCCAGGGAGGCCCAGGGCCCGAGCGGCCCGGCAGAGCGGGAGGCACAGGGCCCGAGCGGCCCGGTCCGCCCGTGCTGTGCGACGGCGAGCGGCTGCAGAAGGTCCTGGCCCGGGCTGGGATCGGCAGCCGGCGGGTGGCCGAGGAGCTGATCGACGCCGGCCGGGTGCGGGTCAACGGGGAGGTGGCGGTGCTCGGGCGCCGGGTCGACCCCGACCGGGACGTGGTGGCGGTCGACGGCACCCCCGTCGGCACCGCCCAGGGCCTGGCCTACCGCCTTCTCAACAAGCCCCGTGGCGTGGTGGCGACGGCCGACGACCCGCAGGGCCGGCCGACGGTCGTCGAGCTGGTGCCCGCTGAGCCGAGGGTGGTGCCGGTGGGGCGGCTCGACGCCGACACCGAGGGCCTGCTCCTCCTCACCAACGACGGCCAGCTGCACCACCGCCTCACCCACCCGAGCTTCGGCGTCGAGAAGGAGTACCTGGCCGAGGTCGAGGGTGAGCTGACGCCGAGGGTCCTGCAGCGGCTGCGGTCCGGGGTCGAGCTGGACGACGGCGTGACCGCTCCGGCCAAGGCGTCGAGCCCGTCGCCGAACGTGCTCAAGCTCACCCTCCACGAGGGCCGCAACCGCCAGGTGCGGCGCATGTGCGAGGCGATCGGCCACCCGGTCCGCCGACTGGTGCGGACGAGGATCGGCCCGCTGGCCGACTCCTCCCTGCCGCCCGGCCGGTGGCGCGACCTGACCCAGGCCGAGGTCCGTGCGCTCGAGCGGGCGGTGGTCGAGGCTGATGCCGCCGGCGCCGAGGGGCAGCGCCCGGACAAGGTCATAGGCCGGCGCGGCCGGTAGCGTCCGCCTCGTGCGGGCCGCTCTGCCGGAGGTGTGGCGCCTCCCGGCCGCTGCCGCGCTCGGGTACCTCGTCGGCACCATGCCGTCGGCCGATGTGGTCACTCGCCTCGCCACCGGTGGCACGGTGGACCTGCGGAACTCGGGCTCGGGCAACCCGGGCGGAGCCAACGCCTACGCCGTCCTCGGCCCCCGGTGGGGCGTCGTCGTCATCGGCGCCGACATCGGCAAGGGCGCGGCGGCCTCGGTGCTCGGTCGGGCCGTGGGCGGCGGCGCCGGATCGTGTGCCGCCGGGGCGGCGTCGGTGGTCGGTCACTGCTTCCCGGTCTGGAAGGGCGGGCGGGGCGGCAAGGGGGTGGGCGCCAGCGTCGGGCAGTGCCTCGTCACGTTCCCGGCCTACTTCCCGGTCGACCTGGCCGTGGCGGCCCTCACGTCCACCCCGCGGTGGCGGGCCCGGGCCCGAGCGGCCACGTTGCTCTCGTCGACGCTCTGGGTGCTGGGCGGGGTGCTGTGGTGGCGCCGCCGCTGGCCCAACGGGTGGGGGCCCGAGCCGACGGTGGCCCTGCCCCTGGCCAACCTGGTGGCGAGCGGCGTGATCGCCTACCGCTTCCTGACCGTGCCCGACCCGACCCTGCCGCCCGGACGGCCGGACTAGCGGGGCAGGGCGACGAGGACGTCGGCGTCCTCCTCGCTGGCGTTGGGCCCGTAGTGGAGGCTGATCACGCCCCGGGTGCCGCACGACGGGCAGGTGGCTCCCACCACGAGCTGCATGTCGTCGGGGTCGCTGGCCCCCTCGAGGCGCCGCTGCCGGCCGATGGCGAACGCGGCAGCCGGGCTGGTGGCCCGGCAGGCCCCGCACAGGAGCTGGCCCCCGGGCCGAGCCCACAGCTCGGCGTCGTAGCCCTCCTCCTGGAACGAGGCGACGACCGCGACTGCGCTGGTGTTGTCCGAGGGGGCGCCGGGGATCTCCACCCCCCACCCGTTCCCCTGGGCCGGTGCGGCGAACCGCCGCGCGTGCACCCCTACATTTGGCCGGGATGGCGAGGCCCGACCACCATCGCCGCGCCGCCGGCATGAGCTTGACCGACCTCCAGCGCTACGAGCTGGACGTGCGCGGCTTCGTGGTCGTCCCCGGCGGGCTGGACGGCGAGGAGGTGGCCGCCCTCCGGGACGCGGTGGGCGCGCTCGACCTGCCGCCGGCGGCCGACGACATCTGGTCACAGCGGGTCAACGACCTGCTGCTGCGGGGCCAGCCGTTCGTGGACCTGCTGGATCACCCGTTGGCCCTGAGCGTGCTCGGGGAGGTGCACGGGCCGGCCACCCGGCTCGACCACGCCTACGCCATCCGCATGTCGCCCTCGACCGCCGGCCTGGGGCTTCACGGCGGGGCGGTGCCCTGGGACCCGTCGCAGTACTACGTCCACGACCGGGGGCGTCCGAGGGCGGGGCTGGTGACGCTGTCGTGGGCGCTGGTCGACCAGCCTGCGGGTGGCGGGGGCTTCGGGTGCATCCCTGGGAGCCACCGCGCCGGGACGGGCCTCCCGGCCGGGGCCGAGGCGCTGGTCGTCGAGGTGCCGGTGCACGCCGGCGACCTCCTGGTGTTCACCGAGGCGCTGGCCCACTGCACCGTGCCGTGGCGGGGACCGGGCGAGCGGCTGGCCGTGCTCTACAAGTACTCGCCGGGGTCCTCGGCCTGGAGCGACTGGGAGCACCTCCGCCCCGTGCTCGACCTCCCGCTGACAGACCGCCAGCGACGCCTGCTCCAGCCGCCGAGCGTCGGCTACTTCCAGCCCGTCTGGTAGGAGCGGCGTAGCGTCGCCTGCGGTGGGGGATGAGCTGCGCAGCGACTTCCACGACCGGCTGGCCGAGCTGCACCGCGGCGTCGAGGCCATGGGCGCCGATGTCGTGGACATGGTGCGGGGCGCAGTGGACGCCCTGCTGGAGGGGGACGACGATCGGGTGAACGAGGTCGAGGCGGCCGACGTGACCGTCGACGCCGCCTACGCCCGCGTCGAGCGCGACGTGTACACGATCGTCCTCCGCCAGGCGCCGGTGGCCCGGGACCTGCGGTTGGTGGTGGCCAGCCTCCGGGTCGCCCAGGAGCTGGAGCGCTGCGGCGACCTGTCGTGCTCGATCGCCCGGCGTTCGGCCCGCCTCGACGAGAGCGTGCTCACCCCCAGGGTCCGCCTGCTCGTCCACGAGCTGGGTGCCGAGGCCGTCAGCATGCTGGCCGCCGCCATCCGGGCGTACGGCGTGCTCGACGGGGCGACGGCCACGGCCGTCGTGGCCGCCGACACCGGCCTCAACGCCCTCTACGCGGAGCTGCTGCGCGAGCTGTTCTCCCTCCGCCAGGCGGCCAACGAGCCGCTGGTCGAAGCCGGGCTCGTCGCCCGGTTCCTCGAGCGGCTCGGCGATCATGCCGCGGTGATCAGCGCCAGGGTCCACTTCATCAACGGCGACGCCTTCGAGCCGAACGACTCGGACAGCGGGTAGGGGGCTGGGCCCCCTCGGGGCGACGGGCGTGACAGCAGATGTTCGCCCCGCCTTCACCGGGGGTTCACCCCGAGGGCAGCAGGGCGCTACCCGGCGCTCGTACGTTCACGCTCGCCAGCCGGCTCCCAGCCCTCAGGAGGCCCTCCCGCATGTCTCGCTCCCGACCCCTCCAGCTGCTCGCCGCCGGCCTCTCGGCCGGCCTGATCCTCGCCGCGTGCGGCGGGAGCGACGAGCCGTTCGCCACCGGTACCACGGGCGGGAACGCGACGCCGGAGCTGGCGACCACCACCCTCAACGGGTCCGGGGCGACCTTCCCCAAGGCGTTCTACGACGCCGCCATCGACGGCTTCGGCGAGGTGCAGCCGAACGTCACGGTGAACTACGGCGGTGGCGGGTC
This sequence comes from Acidimicrobiales bacterium, assembly GCA_030448245.1. Lineage (GTDB taxonomy): Bacteria > Actinomycetota > Acidimicrobiia > Acidimicrobiales > JAUJNH01 > JAUJNH01. The sequence continues at coordinate 497,014 of JAUJNH010000001.1, read as the reverse complement.
AGGCAAGGGCCGCACCGACCTGCAGGGGGGCCTGGTCGACTTCGCCGGCTCGGACGGCCTGGTCAAGGACGAGGACAAGGCGAAGTTCAAGGGCGAGTTCGTCTACATCCCGACGGTGGCCGCGCCGATCACGGTCTCGTACAACCTCAACGGCGTGAACGAGCTGACCCTCGATGCCGAGACGACCGCCAAGATCTTCCAGCGCGACATCAAGACCTGGGACGACCCGGCCATCAAGGCGCTGAACCCGACGGCCACGCTTCCCTCCACGGGGATCGTCGTGGCCCACCGTTCAGACGGCTCGGGGACCACCGAGAACTTCACCAAGTACCTGGTCAAGGCGGCGCCCGGCTGGAGGCTGAAGAGCGGTTCGACGGTCGAGTGGCCGGCCGACACCCAGGCTGGCAACGGCAACGCCGGGGTGGCCCAGATCGTGAAGAGCCAGGCTGGGGCCATCGGCTACGTCGACCTGTCCGACGCCAACACCCAGCAGCTGAAGTACGCCACGCTCAAGAACAAGAGCGGCACAGCGGTGAAGCCGACGCTCGAGGCGACGACCAGGGCCCTCGACGGCGTCGAGCTGAAGAGCGACCTCACCTACGATCCGCTCGACTCCGCCGCCGCCGGCGCCTACCCCATCGCCGCCCCCACGTGGGTGCTGGCCTACAAGAGCCAGCCCGACAAGGCGAAGGGTGACGCCCTCAAGGCCTGGTTGACCTACCTGGTCGGCGACGGGCAGAAGCTGGCCGAGGAGAACGACTTCGCCGCCCTCCCGCCGTCGTTCACGGACAGGGCGAAGACGGCGATCTCGACCATCACCGGCCCGGGCTGACCCCCTCGGGGCTACCCCGGGCTCCACGAGCAGGCCACACCGGGGCAGATCTCCCTCGGGGCGTCCTCGCGGACGACGTCGGCGGTCTGGACGACGATGATGTCCTGGCCGTCCTCGTTGCGGACGGGGTAGGTGAAGGACCGGCTGTCCGGCGACCAGGTGCGGCGGCTCTGGGCGAACTGGTCGGCGAAGGCCAGCTCGGTGCGGGCCCACCAGCGGGTGGGGGTGAAGGGCGCGCCCACAGGGCGGGGCTCCGCCCCCTCCCAGACCAGCCATCGCAGGCGCGGGCCGCCCACCCCGCCCTGCTCGGCCACCAGCACGAGCAGGCGGCGGCCGTCGGGCGACCACTCGGCTGCAACCGGCGGGGAGGCGAGCACCACGTCGAGCGAGCCGGTGACGAGGTCGACGACCGTCAGGGCCTCCGGGATGGCCTCGCCCTCGTCGATCAGGACCCGCCGGTCCCGCCCGGGGTCGAGCGGGCCGACGCACAGCGCGATGCGCGACCCCGGACCCGCGGCCACCACCCGGGCCCAGCCGTCGTGGCGGGCCAGGGGGCGGCGCACCAGGCCCGTGTCCGGGTCGACGAGGGCGAGCAGGCGCCGGCCGTCGGCCCCGGCCACGTCGGCCACAATCCCCTCACGCACCCAGGCCGGTGAGGAGAAGCCCTCGGCGGCCGTCAGCTCACGCTCGGCGTGGCCCGCGGTCTCGCCGTCGACGACGACGAGCCGGTCATCGTCGACGTGGCAGACGACGCGCCGCCCGTCCGGGGACCACGAGACGAACAGCGGCGCACCTCGGAGGGCCACGCGGGCCCGGCCCCCCGGGTCGACGAGCAGGAGGTCGATCCCCTGGGGCCCGTTCGCCAGGCACGCCACGGCCCGGCCGTCCGGGCGCCACCACACGTAGAACGGCATGGTCGGCAGGGCCGTGGCCACCCGGTCACCGCCGTCGGGATCGGCGGTGACGAGCGACGACCGGGCCCGGTCACCTGCCCGTCCCTCGGTGCGCCCCCAGGCGAGCCGCCGCCCGCCGGGCGACCACGCCACCTGCTGCTGGGAGGACCCGCCCCCACCCGGCGACACCACCCGAGCGCCCGTGCCGTCGGGGCGGATGGTGGAGATGGTGCTGGCGGCGCCGAGGACGGCGATCCGGTCGACGCGACCGAAGGCCACGTCAACCCCCCGGGAAGGTCGTGCCCTCGCCCAGGGGTGAGAAGGCAGGCGGGCGGCGGCCCATGTAGGACTGCACCCCTTCGACGAAGTCGGGGCCGCCGAGGCTCCTGACCATCAGCTCGTTGGCCCGGGCCAGCGCCTCTCCCAGGCTGAGATCCCAGGCCTCGTAGACCTGCCGCTTCATCACCGCCATCGACGCTGGTGAGCAGCTGGCGGCCAGGTCCCGGGCGTAGGCCTGGGCTTCGGCCAGCACGTCGTGGGCGGGCACCACCCGGCTGACCAGGCCGAGGGCAGCCGCCTCCTCCGAGGTGAACACCCGCCCCGAGGCCAGCAGGTCGAGCGCCCGGCTGGTGCCCACCAGCCGGGGGAGGAGCCACGCCGAGCCGTACTCGGCCACCAGGCCGCGGCGGGAGAAGGCCGTGGTCCACTTGGCTCCGGCCGCCGCGAAGCGCACGTCGCAGCAGAGCGCCTGCACCAGGCCCACCCCGGCGCAGGCGCCGTTGACGGCGGCCACGACGATCTTCGGGATGGTGGTGGCGAAGGTCTTCGGCCGGTGCCCGGGACCGGTGGCGGTGAGGCCGGCGCCCTCGGGGGTCTCGACGCCTCCGCCCGCCAACAGGTCCATGTCGGCCCCCGGGCAGAACCCGCGCCCTGCTCCGGTGACGACCACGGCCCGCACCGACGGCGTGTCCGCGGCCTGCTGGAGCAGATCGAAGTACCGGCGCTCCATCGACGCGGTCCAGGCGTTGAGCCGTTCCGGTCGGTTGAGGGTGAGGGTGGCCACCCCGTCAACCTCGTCCCAGAGCACCACGTCCTCGTCAGCCACGGGCCGACCCTACGGGTGCCGGAACGATCGGATCAGGCCCGCCTGGTGGTGGTGCTGGTGCCGGGCCTGGTGGTCGTGGTGGCGAGCGTGGCCGCTGGCCTGCGGGTCGTGGTGGTGGCGACCGGCCTGGCGGAGGTGGTCGTGGTAGCACCGAGGCCGCCCGCCGCCGCGGTCGTGCTGGAGCGGCCCGAGCGGGTCGTGGTGCCCGTCCGCCCAGCGGCGCTGCTGAGGGAGGTCGAGGGACCCGCGTCCTCGGGCACGATGGTGCTCACCAGGGGCGGCCCGTCGGTGACCCTGAAGCGCCCCGCGGCCAGGGTGCCGGGCGGGCCGGTGAGCAGAACGGCGTAGTCACCCGGCTTGTTGGCCGTGGTGGCCCGGTAGGTGGTGGTGGCCGTGCCGTCGGCTGGGACGGTGAGCGCGGCGCCCGGGTAGGCCTTGCCCTCGCCCGGGAAGGCGATCTCGAACGCCACGACCTCGCCCTCGAGCAGCCGGTCGACCGTCAGGGTGAAGACGGTGCCGACGGGGCCCGACGCGGGATCGATGTCGACCTTGCCCACCGGGGCCGGCGCGGCGGCGGTCGGGCCGGTCGGACCCCCGCCGGACGAGCCGCAGGCTGTGGCTGCGCCCGCCAGCACCACGCTGGCGACGAGGGCGACGGTCACGGGCCGACGGGACATCTCGGGTCAAGCCTACGCAGCCGCACTGCCCGGCCGGCCGACACCTCCGGTCAGCGGCGCCTCCGCCGGCCGCTGCGGTCGGCTCGCCCGCGGCCTGACCGACCCTCCCGCAGGCGGCTCTCGGTCTCCTCCTCGATCCGCGTCAGGTCGTCCTGGAGCCGATGCCAGCCGTCGAGCCTCCCCGGTGACAGCCGGCCGTCGGCCACCGCCGCCTCCAGGGCGCAGCCGGGCTGGCCGCGGTGCTGGCAGTCGGCGAAGCGGCAGGTGCCGAGCAGTGGCGCGATGTCGGGGAACGCCCGGGCCAGGCCGTCGCCGTCGTCCCACGGCACGAGGGCCCGCAGCCCCGGCGTGTCGAGGAGGACCCCGCCGCCCGGGACGAGGACCAGCTCCCGGGTCGAGGTGGTGTGGCGGCCCTTGGCGTCGCCCTCTCGGATTGCACCGGTGGCCATGGCCTCCCTGCCGACCAGGGCGTTGACGAGCGTCGACTTGCCGACGCCCGACGGGCCGACGACCACCATGGTCCGCCCGCCCCGCAGCCGGACCCGCAGGTCGCCGATCCCCTGGCCCTCTCTGGCGCTGACGACGACAGCCTCGACCCCGGGGGCCATGGCCGCCACCTCGGCGGCCGCGTCGGGACCGAGGCTGCGGTCGGCCTTCGTCAGCACGAGCAGCGGCGTGGCCCCGCTGGCCCAGCCGAGCGTGACGTAGCGCTGGATGCGGCGAGGGTTGGGCGGCGACGAGAGGGGGACGCACACCCCGACGATGTCGACGTCGGCGGCCAGGACCTGCGGGGCGGCCTCGTCGTGGGCGCCCGCCCGGACCAGCGCGTTCCGGCGGGGGAGGATGGCCGCCACCAGGTCGCCGCCTCCTGCCGAGGCGACCCAGTCGCCCGTGGTGGGCGCCGGTTCCAACGGGTGGAGCGGGTCGAAGCGCAGGCGCACCTCGCCGGACGGGCTCAGGGCGGTGACCCAGCCCCGGTCGGCTCGGACGACCCGGGCCGGAGTCAGGCCGGCTGGCAGGGCGGCGGCGAGATCGTCGCCCCAGCCGAGGTCGGCGAGCGTCTGGTCCGGGGTCGTCGTCGTGGGCTGCGAGGCTACCGAGCACCCGGTGGCTGGCACACTGGTTTGCGTGCCCACCGATCCGCCTCCAGCGCCGGCGGGGTCGCGCCTGCGCCAGGTGGCCTCGGCGCTCGACACCGCGCTGCTGGTCTTCGTCGTCCTGCTCGTGCTGGGCGCCGCCTGGTGGGTCCTGAAGGCCGTCGTCGGCACCGTCGTGTTCTTCGGCAAGCTGGCAGTCCTGGCCGTGCTCGTCGCCCTGGCCATCCGGGCGTGGATGCTGGTCCGGGCCCGGTTCCGCCGCCCGCCCCGGTCGCGGCCCCTCTGAGCTGCGCCGCCGGGCCCGCCCGGTCAGAGGCCGATCGACTCCCAGGCGACGCGCAGGTCGGGATCGGGATCGGTGAGCAGCTCGGGGGGCAGGTCGAAGCGCATGGTCGACCGGTCGCCGGCGGGCTCGTAGGCCGGCCAGCCGGGGTCGCCGTCCCGGGCGAAGCCCAGCCAGGCGTCGGCCATCCGGTCGGCCAGGGGCTGCAGGTGGCCACCGCCGCCGGTCAGCATCTCGATGCCAGGCCGGTCCAGGTTGTCGAAGACGAACGGGATCTCGAGCCCGTGGTAGGAGCCCAGCAGGCCGCCGAGGATCGGTGACGCCCAGGTGAACCAGTACGACCAGGCTTCGGCGCCCGCCTCCACCTGCAGCGTGGCCAGCCGCTGGGCAGGGCGGCGGAAGGCGTGATCGGTGTGGATGATGACGTGCAGGTCGGTGGGCGGCAGACCCGGCCATCGCCGCCGGTAGGCGCCGACCACCGTGGCGGCGCCTACCGGCCCGACGTCGGGGATGGCGGCGACGTGGCGCAACAGGGCGGCCTCGTCCTCGGCGGCGAACGCGTCGGGGGCGACGGCTGAGAACAGCCGCATCTCGTCGCGGGTCGTGCCCACCAGCACGGACACGCCGGCCGCCGACCCGGCCGCGAGCGCCGCTTCGGGGCGGGCCGGGAGGGTGGCCCCGTCGACCACCGGCATGAACGCCAGGCCGACACCGGCCCGCCGGCCGCCACCGACGGCCTGGGCGTCCAGGACGGCCTCCACCGGCACCTCGGCGAGGCGATGCAGGTCTCCGTGGGGCACACCCAGCTCGGCCAGGACGTCGGCGGCCAGGGCGGTGGCCGTCGCCCGATCCTGGACGAAGGTCCCGGCGCCGGACTGCAGGATGGCGCGCGAGAACAGCCCGGCCGCCTCGGGCATGGCCAGCAGCGAAGCGATGGACATGGCCCCGGCCGACTCGCCGAAGACCGTGACCCGGTCGGGGTCGCCGCCAAAGATGGCGACGTTGGCCCGCACCCAGCGCAGCGCCCCCACCTGGTCGAGCAGGCCGCAGTTTCCGCTGCCCGCCCAGGCCTCGCCCCCGAGGTCGCCCAGGTGGAGGAACCCGAGCGCCCCCAGCCGGTAGTTGAAGGTGACGACCACGACGTCGCCGCGGGCGGCCAGGCGGCTCCCGTCGTACCAGGGGATGGACCCGGTCCCGGTGGTGAAGCTGCCGCCGTGGAACCAGACCAGCACCGGGCGGCGCGCCTCCGGCTCGGCGCCAGGCGTCCACACGTTCATGGTGAGGCAGTCCTCGTCCACCTCGCCGTACCCGCCAAAGGCGCGCTCGAGGGGGCCTTGGCGCTGGGCGGCCACAGGCCCCGGCCCGACCGCCTCCCGCTCGCCCTCCCAGGGCACGGGTGGCTGCGGTGGCCGGAGGCGCAGGGGCCCGATCGGCGGCGCCGCGTACGGGATGCCCCAGAAGGCCGAGACCCCCTCGGCCAGGCCGGCGGTCCCCCGCACCAGCCCAGCGGTGGTCCGCACCAGGGGTCGCATGGCTCGGAGTATCCCTCGCCCGAGGACCGCGGCCAGTCCTGGCTCGACGTGAGCCGTCAGCCCTTCACCGCCCTGGACCGTCGGCGTCCAGGGCGACCGGGATGTTCCCGGTCATGGTCATCCTGATGATGGGCCGCGACATGCGGGCCATGGAGCCCCCCGAGCCGCTGTTCTGGGCGTTGATGTCCCTCGGGGTCATCGTCGGCTTCGCCGTCGCCTGCCGTGAGCGTGTGGATGGTGCCCGCAACCTCAAGCACGGGCTGATGACGGCGCGGCACGAGACGGCGCCGGCCGAGCCCGCGCACGACGAGGTCCTCGAGCGGTCCCGGCTCCGGCCGGCGGGTGCGCCTGCGGTTCATCGGCAGCCACAACAACTTCGTCCACCCCCATGCACGTCCACGGCGGTCCCTTCACGATCGTCGAGACCGACGGCAACCCGGTGGCGCCGATGGCTCGGATCCAGAAGGACGTGGTCAACGTCGGGCCGGGGGAGCGCTACGACGTGATCTGGGAGGCTGGCGAGCCGGGCCGGTGGCTGGTGCACTGCCACATCCCCCACCACACCACCAACGACAACGTCGAGGTCGAAGGCGGTGGTGGGCTGACCATGCTCATCGACGTCGTGCGGTAGCGCCCCTGCGGGCCGCCGTCACGGGGCGTCGGTAGGGTCGCACCGTGACGCCGCCCGGTCCGTCTGTGCTGGGGCGCGGAGTCGTGGTCGGCGCTGACCAGCCGGTCCCCGACGCGTGGGCGGGGGCGGCCGAGGTCGTGGTCGACGAGGGGGTGCTGGCCGAACCGGCGGCCGCCGTCGAGGCGCTGCACGGGGCGTGGGCGGGCCGCACCCCCGTCGTGGTCCGCCTGCAGGTCGACCCGGGGCGCTTCCGGCGCCCGGTGGCCCACGACCCGGATCCCCTGCGGGCCGGCGTCTCGTTCGAGCCGTGGCTCGACCGGCTCCACCACCTGGTCTGGGCCAACACCTACGACGCCCGCTCGGATGAGGTGATCTGGTGGTGGGGCCGCAAGGCCGCTCGCCTCGGCGGAAGCGAGGGAGGACCGGCCGACGTGGTGCTGGCCGACGGGAGCCCGGCCTGGGTGGATGGTGGGCCCCGGGCCCCGATCGTGACAGCCGACGTCGGCGGCCACGCCGTCGTCCACCGCGAGTCGGTCGAGCTGGGCCAGCTGGCCCGCCAGCCCGAGCCCCGGCCGCCCACGGCCGACCTGGCGGTCGACCAGCTCGCGGCGGTGGCCCACGGCTCGGGCCCCGCCCGGATCGTGGCGCCCGCCGGCTCGGGCAAGACCCGGGTGCTCACCGAGCGGGTCCGCCACCTCGTCCGCGACCGCGGCTACGACCCGGCGACCCTCTTGGCGGTGGCGTTCAACGTGCGGGCCAAGAAGGAGATGGAGGAGCGGCTCGTCGACGTGCCGGGTGTGCGGGTGCAGACGCTCAACGGCCTCGGGTGGTGGGTGCTGGGCCGGGCCCGGGGCGGTGGCCTGCGGGTGCTGGGCGAGCGGGACGTCCGCGACGTCGTCGGTCGCCTGGTCGAGGTGCGGCGGCGCACCAACACCGACCCGCTGGCGCCCTACCTCGACGGCCTGTCCCGGATCCGACTCGGACTGGCCGACCCGGCCCAGGTCGAAGCCGAGCTCGACGGCGAGGCCGACGGCCTGGCCGAGCGGGTGTGGCCCAGCTTCCGCGAGCGCTTGGCCCGGGCGGGCGGGGTCGACTTCGACGAGCAGGTCTTCGGCGCCGTCGAGGCGCTGCTGGCCGACGGCGAGCTGCGGCGCTGGGCCCAGGAGCGGTGCCGCCACCTGCTGGTCGACGAGTTCCAGGACCTCACCCCCTGCCACCTGCTGCTCGTCCGCCTGCTGGCCGCCCCTGGCCTCGACGTGTTCGGGGTGGGCGACGACGACCAGGTGCTGTACGGCTACATGGGCGCCACGCCCCGGTTCCTGATCGACTTCGGCCGCTGGTTCCCGGGCGGCGGCGCCCATCCGCTCGAGGTCAACCACCGGTGCCCGGCCGCGGTCACGTCGGCCGCCGCCTCCCTCCTCCGGCGCAACCAGGTGCGGGTGGCCAAGGAGATCCGGCCGGGTCCCGGCGCCGACCCCGACCCGGCCTGCCTGCAGGTGCGCCGCCACCCCCCCGAGCGGGCTGCCAGCGAGCTGGTCGAGGTGGTGCGGGGCTGGCTCGACGGCGGCCGGGCGCCGGCCGACGTGGCCGTGCTGACCAGGGTGAACAGCCTGCTGCTGGCCCCCCAGGTGGCCCTGCGCGAGGCGGGGGTGCCGGTGGCCACCGAGCTGGGGGAGGAGGCGCTGCGCCGCACCGGTGTGCAGGCGGCGCTGGCCTACCTCCGGCTGGCCGCCGACCCCGGGGCCATGGACGGGGCCGACATCGCCGCCATCCTGAAGCGCCCGAGCCGCGGTGGCCTGCCGCAATGGCTGCCCGACCGGCTCCAGAAGCGAGGGGCGTGGTCGGTCCGTTCGCTCAACCAGCTGGCCGACACGCTCCAGAAGGACCGCGAGCGCCAGAACCTCCTGGCCGTGGCCGCCGATCTCGACCATCTGGCCGCGGCCGCGAAGGGGGGCGTGCGGGAGACCCTGACATTCGTCCGCGACGACATCGGCCTCGGCCAGGCCATGAGCCTGCTCGACTCGTCGAAGGGCGCCCACGGCGGATCCAATCTCGACGACATCGAGGCGCTGCTGCAGCTGGCGGACCTGCACGACGAGGCCGCCACCTTCGAGAGCTGGCTGCGGGCCCACCTGGCCCAGGCCGGCGACGACGGCGGCGTCACCCTGGCCACGGTCCACCGGGTCAAGGGCCAGGAGTGGGACCGGGTGGTCCTGTTCGGCCTCACCGACGGGATCAGCCCCCACCGCCTGGCGGCCGACATCGAGGAGGAGCGCCGGGTCGTCCACGTCGGCGTCACCCGGTGCCGGCGGGCGGTGGTGGTGCTCGGCGACGCCAGCCGGCCGTCGCCCTTCCTCGACGAGCTCGAAGGCCGTGACCCACCGCCCCTCGGCCGGGCGCGGACGCAGCCGGTGGTGGCCGTCTCGGGCCGGCGGGCGCCGGCTCCTCTCGTGCCGGGCGACCCGGCGGTGTCGGCCGCGCTGCGGGCGTGGCGCACCGACCGGGCCAGGAAGGAGGGGAAGCCGCCGTACATCTACCTCACCGACTCGCTCCTCGAGGCGATCGCCGCGAAGCGCCCGACCACCCTGTTCGAGCTGCGAGCCCTGCCCGGCATCGGCCCGAAGAAGCTCGACGAGTACGGCGAGGACCTCCTCAACGTCGTCCGCGACGCCTCGGCTGCCGGGCCGGGTGAAGCCGGGGAGCCTGCCGTCCCTGACGGGCCCCGGCTCAGTGCGTCGGCGCCGGGTCGGGTGAGCTCGCCGGACGAGGCGTGACCGGCCCGGCTGGCGCACGTGTTCCGTGCTGGCGGGGCTGGGTCGCCGGATCGGCTTCGCCGATGCCCAGGTGCCAGCGCAGCACGGCGATCCACACCCCGGTGGCCCCGAAGATGTGCAGCCCCACGAGCAGCGCCGGCACCCCCGTGAAGTACTGGGTGTAGCCCAGCGCCGACTGGGCCACCGCGGCGGCCACGGCCACCGTCCCGCGCCGCAGGGCCACCAGCGACACCCCGCGGCGCCAGGCCATCACCAGGGTGGCGAGCAGGGCCGCGGTGAACAGCTCGACGAGCACGCCGTGGACCTGGGCGACGGACCGGGGGTCGAGGGCGAAGCGCTGGGCCTCGGGATCACCGCCGTGCGGGCCGGTGCCGGTCAGGACGGTGCCGGCGGCGATGGCCACCAGGAGCAGGGCGATCGTCAGCCTCGACAGGTCTCGCACGAGCGGGGGAGAACCGGGGGACGACGGCTCGGGCTCGCGGCCGGCTCGCCAGTGCAGGACCACGGCGCAGAGCACGATCGCGAGCGAGAGGAGGAAGTGGGACTGCACCGCCACCGGGTGCAGGTCGGTGAGGACGGTGATGCCGCCGAGGACGATCTGGCCGAGGACGCCGCCCACCAAGCCCACCGACAGCCACGTCAGGTCGCGCCGGCGGGGCACCCGGGCCAGCGAGCCCAGGACGGCCACGATCACGACCGCCGACACCAGCCCCGTGACCAGCCGGTTGACGTACTCGATGGTGGCGTGGCCGGCCGACTCCTGAAACAGCTGCGGCGCCAGCTTCCCGTCGGCGCAGGTCGGCCAGTCCGGGCAACCCAGGCCGGAGCCGGTCACCCGCACCGCCCCGCCGGAGACGATGATGGCCGACAGCAGGACGAGCGCCGCCAGGGTCACCCTGCGGTAGGCCCGGGGCGAGAGGCGCAACCGGGGCGGCATGGCGCTGGCAGCGTACGCGGGTCGGCCGGAGCGGAACCACCGCCGCCTAGCCTCCGGCGGCGGTGGAGGCCCTCTTCGTCGCCTTGCGCACCCTGCTCGTCGTCGGAGCCATGGTCGTCGTGGCAGCCACCACGCTGTCGGCCGTCCGGACCTTCGTCCTTCCCCGGGCCGCTGACACCTTCCTGTCGCGGCTCGTCTTCGTCACCGTCCGCAGGGCCTTCGACCGCGTGGTGCGCCGGCTCGACAGCTACGAGCGTCAGGACGCGGTGATGGCGCTGTTCGCCCCGGTCGGCCTGCTCGCCCTCCCCGTCGCCTGGCTCGCCATCGTCTTCCTGGCCTACGCCGCCGCCTACTGGGCCATCGCTCCTGCGGACGGGTGGCGGGTGGCCCTGGACGGGAGCGGCTCGGCGCTGTTCACCCTGGGGTTCCAGGCGCCCCGTCAGTTCCCGAGCCGCCTGCTGAGCTTCACCCAGGCCGGCCTCGGCCTGACCCTCATCGCCCTGCTCATCACCTACCTCCCGAGCATCTACTCGGCCTTCTCGAGGCGCGAGGCGGCGGTGCAGAAGCTGGACGTCCGGGCCGGGACGCCGCCGTCTGCGGTCACGATGATCGTCCGCTTCCACCGGATCGGTCGGGTCGACGAGCTGGAGACCCTGTTCAGGGCGTGGGAGGACTGGTTCGTCGAGCTGGGCGAGACCCACACGAGCCTCGCCGGGCTGGTGTTCTTCCGGTCGCCCCGGGCCGACCAGTCGTGGGTCACCGCCGCCGGTTGCGTCCTCGACACGGCGGCCATCACCTCCAGCGCCCTCGACCTGGGGCACCGCACGCCCTCAGCCGACCTGTGCCTGCGGGCGGGCTTCCTGAGCCTCCGGGCGGTGAGCGACTACCTCTCCATCCCCTTCGACGGCGACCCGTCGCCGGCCGACCCGATCTCGATCACCAAGGACGAGTTCCTGGGCGCCTACGAGCAGCTGGCCGCGGCTGGGGTGCCGGTGCGGCCCGACCCGGAGGACTGCTGGGCGGCCTTTGCCGGGTGGCGGGTGAACTACGACTCGGTGCTGCTGGGTCTGGCTGCGGTGACGATGGCGCCGCTGTCGCCGTGGTCGTCCGACCGCTCGCCGGCCTTCCGCTCGCCGCTGCTGCGACGGCGGGCGGGCCGGGCCCACCAGGCGGCGGTGGACCGCCAGAGGAGCGGGAACGAAAGTCAATGACGTGCTTGCCGCCGGGGTCGCCGGTGGCTAGGTTTCCCGCCGGGTGGCAACATCACCGCCCAGCTTCGAACAAGCGGAGAGAGACCTGTGGCTACCGGCACCGTCAAGTGGTTCAGCACCGACAAGGGCTATGGCTTCATCAGCCAGGGGGAGGGGCCTGACGTGTTCGTCCACTTCTCCGCGATCGAGGGTGGTGGCTACCGCAACCTGGTCGAGGGCGAGGTGGTCGAGTTCGAGGTGAAGACGGGTCCGAAGGGGCTGCAGGCCGCCGAGGTCCGCCGCGCCAACGTCGGCGCCGAGTAGCCGCCTTCACGACCCGGCCTCACCCGTCGGGGCCCCACCGTCCCAGGTGCCCTGGGTCCGCTCCACACCGAAGCGGGCGAACAGCTCCTCGGCGTACCACCCTTCGTCGCCCGTGCGGCGGACCACGACCCGGTGGGCTTCGCTGCCCGCGAACGAGGTCATGGCCGGCAGGTCGCGCCAGACGCTCAGCGTGCCCTGCACCAGCACGGGCCACTCGCCCACGCCCACGCTGCGCAGGAGACCGGGGGCCTGGGCCAGCTCGGTGTCGACGGGGGGCGTGGCGGCCCGGAAGGGCCGCCACCGCGTGGGCCGGATCCGCGCCCTGGTCAGGACCACGAGCGGGCTCGGCTGCGGGTCGGAGGCTCCCGCCGCGGCCAGCGGCACCTCGTGGCCAGCCCACCGGCCTCGGGCCCGGACCGGTCGCAGGTGCAGGGTGGCCGCCTCGATCGGCGCGAGGCGCGCCTCGAGGAGGTCGTGGAACCCGGCGGCGGCGTCGGGGTCGTCCCAGGAGCAGAACCAGGCCCACCGGCCGAGCTGGGCGCCCCGCGTGCGGCTCCCGGCGGACGTCCCCAGGTGGCGGCCCCAAGCCAGCCCCGGGAGGCGCCGCAGGCGGAGGCGCTCGAGCGGCACCGAGGCGAGCAGGCTGGGCACCCGCGACGGCTCGAACGAGGCCAGCGTGAAGGTGATCGGCCCGGCCATCCGCCTCCCAGCCTAGGGATCTCCGGGTCGGAGGCCGCCTGCTTCGCTGCGCAGCTTCGACTCCAACGCGGGTACGCCGGTCGCCCGCACCTCGCTACCGGGTATGGCTGAGCGCGTGGGCTGGTTGGAGCGCTGGGACCGCCGGAACCAGCGCATCCTCGAGTGGCACCAGCACCAGTACGAGGAGGAGCGCCGTGGGATGCTCCCCCGCCCTGCCTGGAAGGGGATCCTGGCGGCGGCGGTGGTGCTCGCCGTGCTGAAGCTGCTGCGGCGGCCCTTGGAGGACCTGGTCGGGATCTGGTGGATGACCGGGATCTTCTGGGTCGCCGCTGGCGCGTACCTCTGGGCGGCGGTGGCGGGGCAGCGCCGCAGGCGGCGAGCTTGGGAGGCGAGCCGCAACGAGAGCCGGTCTGCGCGTGCCGAGGAGGTGGCGAGCGGACCGCCGGCCGCCCCTCCGACCTCCACGGGTGGCCAGGTCCACTCGGCCTGAGACCCCCGGGGGTCCCTTTCGCCCCGAGGAAGCGCCCGAAACCTGCGGTTGCGGCCCAAGCCCGTCCACCAGGAGGCCGTAGGTTGGCGCGATGCCGGGCGCGCTGGCAGCCACCCTCGTGGTCGGGTACCTGCTCGGCTCGGTGCCGGTGGCCGTGCTCGTGGCCCGGGCTCGGGGGGTGGACCCCCGGCGGGCCGGCGACCGCAACCCGGGCTACTGGAACGTCAAGGACCTGCTGGGCCGCCGGGCCGCCGTCCCGGTCTTCGTCGGCGACGCGCTGAAAGGCGTGCTGGCGGCGCTGGCCGGCGTGGCCGGAGGCCAGGCGGTGGGCCTCGGCGCTCACGACCGGATGGTCCTGGCCTGGGCGGGGACGGCGGCGGCCATGGTGGGCCACGCCTGGCCCGTGCTCGCCGGCTTCCGGGGCGGCCGCTCGATCCTGACCTTCGCCGGCGGTGTGGCCGTCTGGTCGCCCCGCACGTTCGCCCTGAGCATCGGCTGTCTCCTGCTGGTGTGGGCTGCCACCCGCTCGTTCGCGTGGGCCGCCCGAGCCGGGGTCTTCGCCACCCCGTTCGCCGCGCTGGTGGTGGACGGGGTGTGGCGGACGGCGGCGCTCGGCCTGCTCCTCAGCCTGATCGGCCTGCGCTTCCTGCTGGCGGCCCGGCCGGGTAGGAGCGACCCCGCCACCGGCGCACGGGACGGACCGCCCCCCACGTGAGCCGGGCCGCCGCCGGCACGTCGGCGATCGGAGCGGCCCAGGTGAACGGGGCTGGCCGGCGGTAGGAGCCGGCGGTGGCCGCCACGAGCCCGAGCCGCAGCGCCACCAGGGCCACGTCCGCCGGGGTGCCCCGCCCGGCCAGGAGGCGGGGGAGGGGCAGGGCCTGGGCGAGCCACACGACGGCCAGGTCGGCGGCCTGCTGCAGGGGCGGGGTGGCGTCGGCCATCGGCAGCGACCGCCCCCACTCCCGCCACACCTCGGCGACCGAGGCGTGCATGTCCACCTCGACCAGGAGGCTGCCGTCGAGGAAGCCCACCTTGGCTCCGCCCGCCGCCAGGGTGCGGGCCAAGGCAATGTCGTCGGTCAGGTGCCCGGCCGCGGCTCCGAAGCCGCCCAGCTCGATCAGACGGGTGCGGCGGGCCACCAGGCACTGCCCGTTGGCCAGCGCCCGGCGCCGGTTCACGGTGCCGCCCGGCGCACCGAAGCGGTAGACGATCGTGGCCAGCATCGCCGGGTGGAGCAGCTGCTCGCCGGCGCCACCCAGGACGAACCGTGGGCCGACGGTCAGCACGTCCCACCCGCCGGCACCGGCCGCCTCGAGGAGGGCGCCGACGAACCCGGGCCTCGGCACGACATCGGCGTCCAGGGTGACCACCCAGTCCGAGTCGACCGCTTCGAGCCCCTGCTGCAGCGCCCAGGGCTTGCCCACCCAACCGACCGGCAGGGGCCGGCCCGGCACGACCCGGGCGCCGGAGGCGGCGGCCACGGCGGCGGTGGCGTCCGCCGACTCGTCGTCGACCACCACCACCTCTCCCACCTGGGGGTCGCCGGCCAGGGCGGCGAGGAGCGGTCCGATCCGGTGCTCCTCGTCGCGGGCCGGCACGATGACCGACACCGACGCCCCGAGCGGCCCGGGCCGGGGCTCGAGCGGCGCCGGCCGCCGCGCCCCCGGCAGGAGCCGGACGACCACGATGGCGGCGGCGGCGGCCTGGACCACGTTGCACGGCGTCGGCCGCCACCTCCTGACCACCCCGCCAGCCTGCCCGATGCCGCCGAACGGCCGACGACACGGCTGGGAGATCCAACGCCTGGCCTACCGACGGCCACCTCGGTGGTGCGCCTCAGCCCGGAACGACGCCGTCGGCGTCGACCATCGCCGCCACGATCTTGGCCGACAGCGCCACCAGGGGGAGGCCGCCGCCGGGGTGGGTGGAGCCGCCGACGAGGTACAGGCCGGGGCGGGGGCCCCGGTTGGACGGGCGGGTGAAGGCGGCCCGGCGCCCGTTGCTGGAGGTGCCGTAGATGGCGCCGCCGACCGCGCGGTGGCGGGCCGCCAGGTCGGCCGGGGTGATGACCTCGCGGTGCACCAGGCGCGGCCGGAGGCCGAGGCTGCGCCGGTCCAGCGCGGCCAGCACCCGGTCGGCGTAGGCGTCGGCCCGGCCGTCCGCCCAGGCGGCGTCGGGATCGTCGGCCGAGGGCACGTTCACCAGCACGAACAGCGATTCGTGGCCGGGAGGGGCGGCCGACGGGTCGTTCCGGTCGGCGGCGCACACGTACACCGTCGGATCGGCGGGCGGGCGACCGGCGGCCAGATCGCGGAACTCCTGGCGGTAGGCCGAGCTGAACAGCACCGTGTGGTGGTCAAGGGCCTCGGTCCGCCCCTCCGCCCCCAGCAGCAGCACGAACCCGCTGGTCGAACGGCCGGCGGCCCGCACCCGGCGCTGGCCGCTCCGGTCGGGCAGCAGGTCGGCGTAGAGGTGGGCGGCGTCGACGTCGGCGACCACCACGTCGGCGGCCACGGTCTCGCCCGACGCCAGCCGCACCCCGCTGACGCGCCCGCCAGGTCCGGCGGCCAGGACCGCCGCCACCTCGGCCCCGGTCTCGACCGAGGCGCCCAGTGAGGAGGCCGCGCCGGCCAGGGCGCCGGCCAGCGTGGCCAGGCCGCCGGCCAGGGCCCAGCAGCCGAAGGCCTGCTCGATGTGGGGTATGCAGCCGAGGGTGGCCGGCACCCGCCACGGGTCGGAGCCGGCGTAGGTGGCGTAGCGGCACGCCCACTGGACCAGGCGGGGATCGGCGAACGTCCTGGCCGCCCGCTGGTGCAGCGTGGGCAGCGGGTCGATGGCCAGGAGGTCGAGCGGCGACCGCATCCTGGCGAACAGGGCGCGAGGATCTTCGATGGGACCTGCGAAGAAGGTGCGCTCGGCGGTGGTCCACACCCGCTCGGCCCGTCGGGCCCAGCGATCCCAGGCCGGGCCGGACCCGGGGGCCAGCGCCTCGACCGCCGCCCGGGTGGCGGCCGGGTCGTCCCAGGTGGTGAAGCTCGACCCGTCGGCGAAGTGGTAGCGGCACGTCCGCTCGAGCCGCACGGGCCGGCAGGCGGCGGCCAGGGAGGTGCCGGCCAGGCCGAGCAGCTCGTCGAACACGGCCGGCAGGGTGAGCAGCGACGGCCCCGTCTCCCACCGGAACCCGGCTGCCGCGTGGCTGCCCAGCTTGCCCCCGACCCGGTCGGACCGCTCGAGGAGCCGGACGACGTGGCCGCCGGCGGCCAGCCGGACGGCGGCCGCCAGCCCGCCGACACCGCCACCCACGATCACGACCGAGCGGGGTGTCGGGGCCGCGCTCACCTCCCTGCGGCCAGCGGGCGGCGCCAGCCCCCTCCCGCCTCCAGCCGCCCCGTGGGCGGCCGGAAGGCCAGGGCGGCCACGCCGAGGGGCACGCACACCAGGCCGCCGGCCAGCGCCACCACCGCGTCGCCGAAGAACAGCAGGAAGCCCAGGACCTCCATGACGGCCATGAGGAGGTAGGTGGCCGCGGCCAGAGCCGAGCCGGCCCGAGGCGCGGTCACCGCGAAGACGGCCATCAGGGCGGCCGAGACCAGCAGCCAGCCGGCGAAGTTCGACAGCGGGATGCCCCGGTAGGCGCCGCCGCCGGGCCAGACCCAGTACCCCTCGGCCACCATCTGGGGGTCGAGGAAGAGGTCCCACCCTGTGAGCGCCACCGCGCCGACGGCGATCCGGGCGGCCACCGGTCGAACCAGGCGGTTCGCCACGGCCCACGCCGGCAGCCCCATCCCTGCCCAGGCCAGGGCCACCACCACGGGCACGCCCAGCACCTGCGGCTGCAGGGCTCCGGTGTAGCGGTACTCGCCGAACGGCAGGCCGGTCCTGGTGCCCACCGCCTCGACCGCGACACCCACCGCGGTGGCCGCCCCCACCGCGAGGAGCGCCCGCCGCCAGCCCACGGCCGCCGCGGTGGCGCAGAGGGCGGCGGCGGCCAGGAGGACCACCACGACCGTGGTGGGCAGCTGCCGCTGCCCCCGCTCGAACAGGGGCGTGACGACCTGGGCCAGCCACATCAGGGCCAGGCACACGAGCGCGGCCCGGGCGGCGGCGTCGGCCGGCAGGAGGCGGCGGGCGCTCCGGAGGTCCACACCGCCGAGGCTACGTTCGTCAGGCGGTGGATCCCTGGGAGGTGCTGGGCCTGGATGCGGCGAGGGCGACCGTCGACGGGGTCAGCGAGGCGAAGCGCCGGCTGGCCAAGCTGCATCACCCCGACGTGGTCGCCGGCGGCGGGGGAGGCGCGGAGGCCGTGGCCGAGGCCTCGGCCCGCCTGGCGCTCGTGAACCGGGCGGCCGAGCTGGCGCTGGCCGACCTGTCGACCCGCCGCCCGGGGAGCTCGGCACCCGCACACGTGGCCATGCCGGCGCCCTCGGCGGCCGACGCCGCAGTGTGGCAGGCCGGTGAGGACGAGGCCGATGCGACCTTCACCATCGGCGCGCTCCCGGTCGACGCCTTCGAGCTGGTCCTGCTCGCCTTCTCCTGCATCGGCGACCCGAAGGTGGTCGACGAGCCCTACCTCCTCGAGGGCCAGGTCGACGACCCCTTCCTGGGCGCGGCCAGGATCGAGCTGGCCCCCGAGGCCGGCGGCACCATCGTCACCGTCACCACGTGGCCAAACCCCCGGGCCACCACCCCCGCGCCCACGGCGGCTCAGGTCGCCGGCCGGCTGCTGTGGGAGGTCAGGAACCTCGGCGACCGCTGAGGTTCGCGCCATCCGGTGGGGCGGCCGGCTCCGAAGTTCCTGAGGTACCCGGGGCAAGGCCTTCGCCCGAAACCACGCTAAACTGCGCTGAACAGCGTCGCGCCCCCGAGGAGGGCCCCCATTGGCAGTCACCAGCCTCCGCCCGACGACGTGGAACAGCGAGGAGTGGCGCGAGCTCGGCTCCTGCCGCACGCTGGACACCGCCCTGTTCTTCCCGATCGGCCAGACCGGTGAGGCCGAGGTCAAGATCGCCCGGGCGAAGAAGGTGTGCAGCGCGTGCCCGGTGCGCCAGGCGTGCCTCGAGTTCGCCATCACCACGAACCAGGAGTACGGGGTGTGGGGCGGGTGCAGCGAGGACGAGCGGCGGGTCCTTCGTCGGGAGTGGCGGGCCCGCCAGCGGGCCGCTCGGAAGGCGTACGTCGCCTCCTGACGCCGGCGTGGCACCATTCGCCCGGTGCCTGACGTCACCGACGCCGTCGCCGCCCTCGAGCGCATCGCCTACCTCCTCGAGGAGCGCCTCGAGCCGCCGTACCGGGTCCGCGCCTTCCGGGGCGCGGCAGCATCGTTGCGGCGGGCCGGTGCCGACGAGGTGGTCCGCCTCCACGCCGCCGGAGAGCTGACCGACCTGGCCGGCATCGGCGAGAAGACGGCCAAGGTGGTGGACGAGGCCCTGCGGGGCGAGGTGCCCGGCTACCTCAGCCGGCTCGAGGCCGAGCGGCCCGACCCGGCGGCCCAGCCAGGATCGGCGCTGCGAGCCCGGCTGCGGGGCGACTGCCACAGCCACAGCGACTGGTCGGACGGCGGCTCACCGATCCGGGAGATGGTGGCGGCGGCCCGGGCCCTGGGGCACGACTACTTGGCGCTCACCGATCACTCGCCGCGACTGACGGTGGCCCACGGCCTCGACCGCGGCCGCCTCGAGGAGCAGCTGGACGTGGTGGCCGAGGTCAACGCCGAGATGGAGGGCGACGGCGGGCCGCCCTTCCGGCTCCTCACCGGCATCGAGGTCGACATCAACGAGGACGGCACGCTGGACCAGGACGACGACCTCCTGGCCCGCCTCGACGTGGTGGTGGCCTCGGTCCACTCGAAGCTGCGGATGGAGGCCCCGGCCATGACCCGCCGCATGTGCGTCGCCCTGGCCAACCCGCACGTCGACATCCTCGGGCACTGCACCGGCCGCATGGTCGTGGGCAAGGGCCGCCCGGAGAGCACGTTCGACCACGAGCTTGTCTTCGAGGCGGCCCGTTCGTTCGACAAGGCGGTCGAGGTCAACTGCCGCCCCGAGCGGCTCGACCCGCCCCGGCGGCTGCTGCGCCTGCTGGTCGACGGGGGCGTGAAGCTGAGCATCGACACCGACGCCCACGCGCCGGGCCAGCTGGAGTGGCAGCCACTGGGCTGCGCCCGGGCCGAGGAGGCTGGCGTCGACCCCGCTCTCGTGGTGAACACCTGGGCGGCCGACGACCTGCTGGCCTGGGCCGCCTCCCATGGCTGAATCACCCCCCACGGCACGTCAGGTGCCGATCGGCGGTGGTGCGACCCTGAGCTGCCTGGTGTGCCGCAGCTCGAGGTTCTGGCGTCGCTACCCCAAAGCCGTCAGCCGGACCGACCAGCTGCTGCTCCTCGCTGAGGAGGCGGAGACGCAGCCCCTGCCTGACCTGCGCAACGAGAAGCGGTGGGTCGGGTTCGCGGAGGTGTGCGCCACCTGCGGCTTCGTCCACTGGTTCTCGAGCGAGGCAACCGCGCACCGAGCCCAGGCCCGCTGATCATGCCTAGCGTCGAGGCCATGAGCCGCACCGGGCGTGCTGTCGGCCTGGTGGCTGCGGCGCTGGTTGTGGCCGCCACAGCGGGCCTGGCCCAACCGGCTGCCGCCGGCCATGACCAGGACGCGGAGGAGCTGTGGGTCGTGGTGGGCATCAACGCGGCCGGCGGGGACAGCCTGTGGGTCACCGACGAGAGCTACTCCGACTCGCGCACGTGGTCGGCGGTGGCCACCGACGTCGCTGTCGCCCTGGGTCACCCGACCGGATCGTTCGAGGCCGTCGAGAGCGACGACGCCGCCTTCATCGAGCTGGACGCCAAGCTGGCCCAGCCCGACGCGGGCGGCGCCCTGACATGGGCCGTCGACACGGCCAGTCTGCAGCGGGTGGCCGAGGCGGAGGGGTACGAGGGGCTGCTGCTCGAGGTCTGCACGCCGATGGTGCGCCAGGTCGTCGACACCGCGGTGAGACCGACGTCGCTGGGCATGGGCCCCCCGGGCACCCGCTGCCGCGAGTGGCACCACCCGGTCGACGCCGCTCCGCTGCGAGCCGTCGTGCGGCTCTTCCCGGACCGCGACCGCTACCCGGTCGCCGTCGGCCGGGCCCTGGTCGCCGCCTCGGTCGCCCTCATCGCCCTCGGGATCGCAGCCGCGCTGCTCCGGCGGGGCCCGCTGCACCGCCGCAACGTGGCGTCGTGGCTGGTGTCGGTGGGCTCGGCGGGCGGCGTCGGCCTGCTCGGCTGGGGGCTCACCACCCTCCTGCTGTGGTTGACGGGCGCCTCAGCCGACCCGATGCTCCTCGGCGGTGGAGACGTGGGCGAGCAGGTGGCCCGCACGATGATCCCGGGCCTGGTGTTCGTCCTGCCTGCGCTGCTGCCAGCCGCCCTGCTGCTGAGCGTGCCGCGAAGGGAGAAGCCGCCCCCCACCCCGCTCACGCCGCCCGGGTGGTCGTCGCAGTGGGCCGGGCCGGCCCCGGCGCCCACCTGGGCGCCCCAGCCGGCCGCGCCTCTCTCGCCCTCGCCGCCGCCACCAGTGCCGCCGCCTCACGGCCAGCCACCCGCCGCGGGACCACCCTCACCGACGGCCCCTCCGCCGCCGACCGCCCCTCCGCCGCCGCCCCCGGAGCCCGGCGGCTCGTCGGGCTGGGCCGCGCCCAGGTGAGAGCACCCGAAGAGGAGTCCTCGACCACCGGTGTCAGGGGTGCGCTCACCAGCCGACGGCGGCGCCGGCCCGGGTGCGTGGGTCGGCGGCCGCCTCCAGCACGCCGTCCGGGCCCACCACGATGGCCTGGGCGTGGCCGAAGCCGCCTTCGAACGGGCCAGCCCGGCGGACGGTGTGACCGCGCGACGCCAGGGCCTCGGCCCACTCGGGTGGGGCGTGGCCCTCGACCTCGACGGCCACCGCCCCCCGGCCCTGCCACGTGGTGAAGCCGTCGGCCGCGACCGGGTCGACCGGGCCGAGGGCGAAGCGGCCGGCGGCCAGCGCCGCCCCGGGCGCCTGACCGGCACCCAGGAGCCGGGCCAGCAGCTGGAGCACGACCTGGGGCTGGGCGTCGCCTCCCATCGTGCCGAGCAGGGCCAGCAGCCTGCCGTCTGGCCGGGTGGCGAGCACCGGCAGCAGGGTCGAGGGGGGCCGGCGGCCGGCGCCGTACTCGGCGGGGTGGCCCGGCTCCAGCGAGAAGCCTCGGCCCCGGCTCTGCAGGTTGATGCCCGTCGATGGCTCGCCGAGGCCGGTGCCGAAGCCGGTGGCGTTCGACTGGATCAGGCTGACCCCGCGCCGGTCGCCGTCGACGGCGCACAGGGAGGTGGTGTCGCCGGGGCCGGCGGGCAGCGGGAGGCCGCACGAGCGGTCACGGCGGATGAGCGAGCGGCGGTCGGCGAGCGCCGCAGGGTCGAGGAGGGCCCGGCCGTCGGCGTGCTCGTGCAGCACGGCGAGCCGATCGTGGCCGAGGACGCGGCAGGCCTCCACGAGCAGGTGGGCCCACAGCGGGTCGTCGAACTGGGGGAGGTCGAGCGCGGCCGCCACCGCGGCGCCGCCGAGGGCCAGGTAGCCCGACGAGGGCGGTGGCGACGTCCACAGGCGGGCGCCCCAGGCGTCGACGGCCAGGGGCTCGACCCACTCGGCCTGGTCGCGCTCGAGGTCGGCGGAGGAGAGCTCGCCGCCTCCCAGCTCGAGCAGGCCATGGCCGAACTCGCCCAGGTAGAAGCCGGCTCGACCCTCGGCCGCCACCGCTCGGAGGGCCCGGGCCACACCGGGGCGGCGGACGAGGCGGCCCGGTTGCAGGCCGGCCCGCAGGTCGCCGGCCCAGGGCCGGTCGGCCACCTTCGCGACGGCGGCGGCCAGCGTCGGTGACGCCGGGAACCCGTGGTCGGCCAGGGCGATGGCCGGGGCCAGCACCTCGGACGGGCTGAGGCGGCCGAAGCGCCCCAGCAGGGCCAGCCAGCCGTCGACGCACCCCGGCACGGGGGTGGCCCGCACGTCGTCGGCCGACGGCATCTCGGCGTGCCCCTCGGCCCGCAGCCGCTCCGGGTCGGCGCCGCTGCCGGCCCGGCCTGCCGCGGTGAGGGCCGAGACGGCGCCCGCGCCGTCGTGGACCACGGCGAAGAGGTCGCCGCCCATGCCGCACAGATGGGGGCTGGTGACCGCCATGACCGCGTTGGCGGCCACCGCCCCGTCGGCGGCGGATCCGCCGAGGCGCAGGACGTGGGCGCCGGCCTCGGCAGCCAGGTGGTCGGCCGCGGCCACGGCCGCCCTGGGCGCGAAGTGCCGCGGGATGGGCGCTAGCACGGGATCGACCCGCGGCGGCGTCGTGACTGGGGTCGGCCGCGGCCGTCGGGTCCCGAGCGCCGGCTCACGGCACCCGCTCGAGCCTGAGGGGCCCGTCAGCGAGCACGCCGACCAGGGCGCCCCGGGCGATCATCGGGGCCGCCGTCTGGCGCCGGCGTTTCGAGGGCGGCCACGGCCAGGCGGGTGCAGTCGGGCACGGCGACGGCATCGGCCGTGCCGAGGGGGAAGGCGGACACCGGGCCCTGGATGAAGCGGCCGAGATCGTCGTCGATCGTCGGGGCAGCGGCAGCCACGGGGCCACGTTAGCGACGGCGCTGGGGCGTCCTTTCGGAACCCTTGAGCATCCGGGGGCCGGCCGGGGGTGCGGCTTCGGGAGGTCAGCACCTCGTCAGGGGTCACTCAGCAACCCGCTGGGCGGCGTTCCCGCAAGGTGCCTCAGGCGCCGAGTGGTTCGCTGTCGACCCCGGATCAGGACCTCACCACCGACCAGGGCGCCCGGCGCTGTTCGGACAGGCCTTCGACGGGCCGATGCCCGGCCCCGAGCCCGCCATGCCGATCCACTTCGATCTCCACGCCTGGGTCTGGCAGGACAACCCGGCCGGCACGTTCGCGGCCTGGAACCCGGACGTCACCTGCGAACTGATCTGATCCCAGACGAGTGAGCCCGGCCCCGGGGTGGGGCCGGGCTCGTCACGCGCCGGCCGAGCTCAGCAGGGCATCGAGTCGTGCTTGCGGGGGGCCAGCGGGTCGTGCTTGCTGCGCAGCGTGCGGAAGGCGTCGCAGACGATCGTGCGGGTGTCGGCCGGATCGACCACCTGGTCGACGTAGCCCCGCTCGGCCGCCACGTAGGGCGTCAGCAGGTCGGCGGCATAGGCCGCCTCCGCGGCCGCCCGCTCCTCCGGGCTCGACCGCCGGTGCAGGATCTCGACGGCCCCCCTGGCCCCCATCACGGCGATCTCCGCGCTGGGCCAGGCGAAGGCCAGGTCGTTGCCCATGCTCCGGCAGTCCATGACGATGTAGGCACCGCCGTACGCCTTGCGCAGGATGACCGAGACCCGCGGCACCGAGGCCCGGGCGTAGGTGAAGGCCAGCTGGCCTCCGTGGCGGATCATGCCCCGCCACTCGAGGTCCTTGCCGGGGAAGAAGCCCGGGGTGTCGACGAGGGTGAGAAGCGGCACGTTGCAGCTGTCACAGAGGTCGACGAAGCGGGCCCCCTTCTGGCTGGCCGGGATGTCGAGGGTACCGGCGAGTGCCTGGGGCTGGTTGGCGACGACGCCGACGGGGTGGCCTTCCAGGGTGCAGAGGCCGACCACCAGGTTGGGGGCCCAGCCGGCCCACAGCTCGAGGAACGAGCCGGCGTCGGCGACCTCGGTGGCCACCGTCCGCACGTCGTAGGCCCCGTTCGGGGTGGCGGGCAGCACCGTGCGCAGGAGCGGGCACAGCCGGCGGGCGTGGTCGTCGACCGGCCCCTCGGGGGGCAGCGAGTCGCACGAGTCCGGCAGGTAGGCCAGCACCTCACCCAGCGCTTCGAGGGCCGCGTCCTCGCCCGGGGCGGTGAGGGCAGCGACGCCCGAGTGGCGGGCGTGGACGTCGGTGCCGCCCAGCTCCCCCGGGGAGAGCCGGGTCCCGGTCATCTCCTCGACCATCGCCGGCCCGCTCACGTAGGCGGTGGCCCCCTCGGCCAGGCAGACCACGTCGGCCAGGCCCAGCAGCAGGGCCGGCCCGCTCACCACCGGCCCCGTGACCGCCATCAGCACGGGCACCCGCCCGCTGCAGCGGGCCACCGCGGCGGCGGCCACCCCCCAGCCGTGCAGGGCCGCGATGCCCTCGACGACGTCGGCACCGCCCGAGGCGACGACGACCACCAGCGGGAGACCGAGGTCGCACGCCTCGGTCGCGGCCGACGCCAGGTTCCGACCGGCAACCCCGGACAGAGCGCCGCCGCGGCTGCCCGACCGGCAGCGCACCAGCACGACGGGCCGCCCCGCCAGCCGCTCGACGCCCGACACCACCGTTCCAGGCACCAGACCCTGCAG
This sequence comes from Acidimicrobiales bacterium, assembly GCA_030448245.1. Taxonomy (GTDB): domain Bacteria; phylum Actinomycetota; class Acidimicrobiia; order Acidimicrobiales; family JAUJNH01; genus JAUJNH01. The sequence goes on along the minus strand of JAUJNH010000001.1, from coordinate 472,212 downwards.
GCGGAGGGGTCGGGCGGCAGCGACCGGCATCTCCGGCTTCGGACCCCGGGGGCCGGTCCGGGGTTACCCCTCGGTGGCCCGGGCAGGATAAGGAGGTGCGCCCCGACGTCCAGGCCCGCTTCACCGAGCTGACGGCCGGGCCCGACGAGGAGCTGCGGACCCGGGTCGACGAGGCAGCCCTCCTGCTGGCCGCAGCCGGCCAGGGCCGTGACCGGGCGTGGGTGGCAGCGCAGCTGGCTCGGCTCGACGAGATCGCCGCCGGGTGCCCGCCCGGCCTGGACGGCCTCGTCGACCACCTGTTCGGCATGGACGAGGGCGCCCTCGGCCTCACCGGCGACGTCGAGACCTATGGCGACCCGCAGAACTCCTACGTCGACCGGGTGCTGGACCGGCGGCTCGGCATCCCCATCACGCTGAGCCTCGTCGCCATCGTCATTGGGCAGCGGACAGGCGTGCCCCTGGCCGGAATCGGCATGCCGGGCCACTTCCTCGTCCGCCACGAAGGCCACCCCCGGGTGCTCCTCGACTGCTTCCAGGGCGGGAAGCGGCTCACCTCCGGCGACTGCCAGAAGATCCTGGAAGGCATAGCCGGCGGCCCCCTGCCCGACTTCGACCTCACCTGGCTCGAGCCGACCGCGGCTCGCGACATCGTCGTCCGGATGCTCACCAACCTCCGCCAGCGGGCCCTGGCCATGGCCGATGTCGCCCTCCTCGGGTGGGTGGCACCGCTGCGCGCCTCGATGCCCGGCATGGGCGACGACGACCTCCGCCTCCTCACCCAGCTGCGGGCCAAGCTGTCCTGAAGGCCCCCGGAGCGACCGGCCACGGGCCGGAGACCGGGGGTCGGGAGGACCTGCGCCCTCAACGGCCCTTGAAGCGCCGCCTCGACTTCGAGCGGCGGCGGCGCACGGTGCCGCCCACCACGGCGACCCCGGCGTCGGAGCCGGTGCCGCTGTCGGTGCGGAGGTGGCCGTCCCCGGCGACACCGTCGGCGGGAGCGGCGGCGACCTGGACCCGTCGTCATCGGCAGCGTCGGGGTGACTGCTGCCGCCGTTGCTGGCCTCGGTGGTGGCGCCCGCTCCCTCAGGGGCGGCCTCGGGCTCATCGTCGAGCGGCGGTCCCAGTTCGGCGTCCATGACGTCGGTCGGCTCGTCGGCGGCTGCGACCACGTCGGGAGCGAGCACCTCGTCGTGGGCGGGTGGGGGTGCGCCCACCCCGTCTGGCCAGTTCGCCCCGGCGGCCAGGCGGCCCACCGCGGGCTCCGGGGCCCCCAGATCCCTCGGCCTCGGCTTGGGCGGCGCAGTCAGCCCCGCGGCGGGCGCCTCCAGGAGCCGTGAGCCATGCGGGTCGTCGACGGCGCCGGCGAGCAGCGCCTTCACCGCGTCGGCCATGCCGCTCACCTCGTCCCGGAGGGCAGCCAGCTCGGTCCGGGTGGGCCCGGTGCCGGCGACCGACAGGCCGTCGAGGCCGGCCCGCCAGAGGGTTGCCTGCTCGCTGAGGTGGTCGGCCACGGCGGCCAGCGCCGTCAGGATGTGGCTCGTCGAGCGCTCGAGGCGCTGCCCTCGGCTCTCCAGGGCGGGCACGGCGGTGGACAGGTCGACCCGGGAGAGCGGGGCCAGCTGGCCGACGATGCCGTCGAGGCGGCGGTGCAGGCCCACGACAGCGGCCAGGATCGGGTCCTTCCCCGCTTCGGCCTCTGCCGGCTCGCCGTCCTCCGGGTCGACCGCGCCCGCCTCTTCACCGGTCGCCGCGATCGCCGTGGTCGTCGCGGCCGTCCCGTCGCCGGCGCCGGCCGAGGCGGCCTGCTGGTCCCGCACCAGCCCGGTCGAGGCGGCGGATGGCGGTGACCAGCAGGTTCGGCGGGCGAGCGGATGCCTCCGAGAGGCTGGCGGTGATCACGTGGCGGATGGCGTCTGCGTCGAGTGGCCGGGCGCCGCCTGATCTCGTCGAGGGCCTCGCGCAGCCGAGCCAGCTCCGTCGCCACCTGGTCGCCGTAGCCGTCGCCTCCGCTGTCGGCCGACTCCACTCCGTCTCCTCCCGCAGCCACCTTGGCCGAGCAGGCTACGGGTGGCGCCTCTCACACCAGCTTGCTCTCGTGGCCCTCCCAGTACTCGTCGCGGAGCAGCCGCTTGTAGAGCTTGCCCGTCGGGTGCCGGGGCAGCTCGGAGCGGAAGTCGATCGATCGGGGGCACTTCACCGGCGACAGCAGCTCCCGGCAGTAGGCGATCAGCTCCTCCTCGAGAGCCGGTCCGGCGGCGCCGCCCTCCACCGGCTGGACCACGGCCTTGACCTGTTCGCCGAGGTCCTCGTCGGGCACCCCGAACACGGCGACGTCGGCCACCTTCGGGTGCAGCGTCAGGACGTTCTCGGTCTCCTGTGGGTACACGTTCACGCCCCCGGAGATGATCATGTTGGCCTTGCGGTCGGTCAGGTAGAGGTAGCCCTCGTCGTCGAGCCGCCCGATGTCGCCGAGGGTCGACCAGCCCTGGTCGGTGAGGTTGGCCGCGGTCTTCTGCGGGTCGTTGTGGTACTCGAAGCGGGGGCCGCCCTCGAAGTAGATAGTGCCCTCCCGGCCGGGTGCGAGCTCGTTCCCGTCGTCGTCGAGGATGTGGACCGGGCCCAGCAGGTTGCGGCCCACCGACCCCTTGTGGGCCAGCCACTCCTCGCTCGAGATGGCGCAGAAGCCGTTGCCCTCGGTGCCGGCGTAGTACTCGTGGATGATCGGCCCCCACCAGTCGATCATCTGCTCCTTCACGGCCACGGGGCAGGGGGCGGCGGCGTGGATGGCGCACCGCAGGGACGACAGGTCGGCGGCCTGCCGCACCGCGGGGTCCAGCTTGAGCATGCGCACGAACATGGTGGGCACCAGCTGGGTGTGGGTGACGGCGTGCTCCTCGATCAGCTGCAGGTAGCGCACCGGGTCGAAGTGCTCCATCACCACCACCGTGCCCCCGAGGCGGTGGGTCGTCAGGCTGAAGCGCAAGGGGGCGGCGTGGTACAGCGGCGCCGGCGACAGGTAGCGGGTGTCCTGGTCGAAGCCGTAGAGGCCCTGGCACAGGAGCACCAGGCCGGTCAGCTCGCCCAGCGGCTTCCCCTTGATCGGCGGCTTCACCCCCTTCGGCCTGCCGGTCGTGCCCGAGCTGTAGAGGAGGTCGGCCCCCTCGGCCTCGTCGGCGACGGGAGTGGTCGGCTGTGCGGCCAGTGCCGCTTCGAGGCTCTCGTAGCCGTCGACGGTGCCGCCGACCATGTAGCGGGCCACCAGGTTCGGTGCCCGGTCGGCGAGCGAGGCGGCCAGGTGGCGCTGCTCGACGTCGAGGACCAGCACCTTGGCGCCGCAGTCGTCGACGATGAAGCCGAGCTCGCCGGGCGTCAGCCGGGTCGAGGCCGCCGTGTAGTACAGCCCGCTGCGCTGGGCGCCCCAGCACACCTCGTGGTAGCGGGCGCTGTTCCCAAGACACACGGCGACGACGTCGCGCCACCCCAGCCCCAGGGAACGCAGCAGGTGGGCCACCTGGTTGGACCGCGCCTCCAGCTGGCCGTAGGTGACGACCTCACCCGAGCCAGCCATGATCGTCGCCGGCTTGTCGGGGTCGGTGGCGGCGTGGACGCCAGGGTGCACGGGACCTCCTCGCATCGAACGGCGGTCGCAGCCGATCTCGGCGGGGACGGTAGCGGCGCGTGCCGGCCACCGGAGGCCGGTCGGTCCCGTGCGGCCGGTCGCCGCCGCTCACGGCCTCCAGCGGCCCAAGGCGCCAGGCGGCGCACAGTGCGGGTCTTCGGCAACGTGACGAGCGTCGGCTCCTGCGCAGACTCAGGAATCCGACTCGCCAACGCCCCGCCTCGGCGCCTGCAGGGAACTTCCTGGTTTGGCACCACGGGTCATCCGTCGATGGTGATCGCAGCCATCGGGCACATGTCGGCAGCCTCCTCGACCTGGGCTCGGAACGATTCCGGTGGGTCGTCCTGCAGCAGGTGGAGAAGCCCGTCCCTGCGGATCTCGAAGACCTCCGGGCAGATGCGCGTGCACGTGCCGATCGAGGTGCAGAGGTTGTCGTCGACGGTGACTCTCATGATCCTCCATCGTCCTGTCCCCGACGACCGTAGCCGTGGGCACGATCCGGCCCGCGGGTCGCCTTTCCCCTTTCCGCCTCCGGCGGCGAGGCCAGGGCCCTGGTAGCCGCCACCCACCCGACCGCGCCGTAAGGCGGCCGCGCCGGTTGCGCGCTGCCGAGCCGTGCCGCGGCCGGCCACCAAGCGCAGGTCACCTGGAGTCCAGGCTGTTCGTCCATGACCGGCGTTCGAAGACGACTGCCCCATCACCCTGGCGGACGACATCAGATCCGCATCGGTGACGAGGGTGGCCGCTTCCGCCGCGCTGGCTCGGTCGGTAGCCGTTGGCCGGCTCGTGATCGGGCGGGGCCTCGCGGTCGCGGCCCCGCCACCGCCCTCGCGATGACGCGGTGACGGCAGACCGCGCCGTCAGCGCCGCTCGTGACCGGACAGGGGCATCCGGGGGCCGTAGCGGGGGGCCCAGTCCGTGCCGACCTGCAGGAGGCGCAGGACCCGACCCCGGTGAGGCCGGAACGGCTCGAGCAGCTCGAGCATCCGCTCGTCGGTGCCGCGGGGCTCCCCGGCCAGGTGCCACGACGCGACGTTCGGGAGGTGGTAGTCGCCGACGCTCACGGCGTCGGCGTCGCCCAGCGCCACCAAGGCCACCTCGGCCGAGGTCCACACGCCGACGCCGGGCACGGCCCGGAGCCGACGGCGGGCCGCGATGAGATCGTCCATCCCCGCCGCCTCCTCGAGCCGGGCGGCGGTGGCCGCCACCCGCAGCAGTGCCTCGGCCCGCTTGCGCTCGAGGCCGAGCGGGTGGAAGGCCCACGAGGGCTGGAGGACCAGCAGGGTCGGCTCGGGCAGGAGACGGAGCCGGGGCGCGCCCGCCACCCCGACGGGCACCGGCGCCGGCTCGCCCCACCGTTGGACGATGCTGCGGTAGGAGCGCCGCGCTTCGATGCCCGTCACCTTCTGGGCGCAGATGGTGACGACCATCGACTCGAACACCCGGCGGGTGCGGGGCATCCGCAGCGCGGGGTGGCGGCGGTGCAGCTCGCCCACCAGGGGGTGGCGGCCGGCGAGGGCCCCGAAGCCGTCGGCCGTGTCCCGGGCGCCCACCAGCTCGGGCGCCTGGGCCACTGCCCAGCCCGCACCGGGGCCCCACGCCTCGGCCCGCACCTCCCGGCCGTGGGCGGCGACCCGCAGGTGCAGCGTGGCCGGACCGTCCGGGGTGCGGCTGGCCCGCCATGCCCAGGAGGGGCCCACCTGCACCATCGGGTCGCGCCGTCCCTGCGCCACCGCGCCGAGCGTCAGGCGGAGGTCGACGGCGTGATCGAGGGCAAAGGTCGCGGAGGCGTCGGGCACGGCGTGGCAAGTTTGGTCCCCGTGCCCCTCTCCACCGAGCTCACCTGGCGCGGCCTCGTCCACCAGGTCACCGACGACGGCCTGCTGGCCCGCCTCGACGGGGCGGCCGTCACCGCCTACATCGGCTTCGACCCCACCGCCGACAGCCTCCACCTCGGCAACCTCCTCATGCTGTGCAACCTCCGCAGGCTGCAGGAGGCCGGGCACACGGTCATCGCCCTGGCCGGCGGCGGCACCGGGATGATCGGCGACCCCGGCGGCCGCAGCGACGAGCGCAGCCTGCTGACCCGCGAAATGCTGGAGCACAACCTGCGCCGCATCGAAGGGCAGCTGGGGCGGTTCGTCGACCTCGGCCCGGGCCGCGGCCTGCTCGTCGACAACGGCGACTGGCTGTGGAACACGGGCCTCCTCGAGTTCCTGCGCGACGTCGGCAAGCACTTCACCGTCAACCAGATGGTGGCCAAGGAGTCGGTGCGCAGTCGCTTCGAGGGCCGCGACAGCGGGATCTCCTACACCGAGTTCAGCTACATGCTGCTGCAGGGCTTCGACTACCTCCAGCTCTTCCGGCGCCACGGCTGCACCCTGCAGGGCGGCGGCTCGGACCAGTGGGGCAACATCACGGTCGGGGTCGACCTGATCCGCCGGGTCGAGCGGGCCACCGCCTACGGGCTCACCACCCCCCTCGTCACCATGGCCGACGGCACCAAGTACGGCAAGAGCGTCGCCGGCGCCGTCTGGCTCGACCCGGCCCGGACCAGCCCGTACGCCCTGTGGCAGTTCCTGTTCAACGCCGAGGACGCCACGGTGGGGCAGTACCTGCGCTTCTTCACCTGGCGCAGCCGGGAGGAGGTCGAGGCCCTCGACCGGGCCACCGCCGAGCAGCCGGGCCGGCGCCTGGCCCAACGGGCGCTGGCCGACGACGTCACCGCCCTCGTGCACGGCCCTGACGAAGCCGCTCGGGCCGCCCGGGCCGCTGCGGTGCTCTTCACCCCGGAGGTCGCCTCGCTCGACGAGGCGACGCTGCTCACCGCCCTGGCCGACGCCCCCACCGCCGCTCTCCCGCCGGAGGGTCTCACCGTGGCCGAGGCGCTGGTGGCCGCCGGCCTGGCCGGGTCGGGCGGGGCCGCCCGGCGGCTGGTGAGCCAGGGCGGCGTCAGCGTGAACGGCCGGAAGGTCGACCCGGCCGACGCCGAGCGGGTGCTGACCTCCGCCGACGCCGTCCATGGCCGGTTCCTGCTGCTGCGCAAGGGCAAGCGGGACCAGGCCGTCCTCCGCGCCGGCGCCTGATCCCGGGCCCGCGCCGTGCTTGCGGTGGCCCTGGGCCTGCTCGTGGCCGCGACCTACGGGGCCGGCGACTTCTTCGGCGGGCTGGCCAGCCGGCGCCGGTCGGCCACGGTCGTCGTCCTGTGGTCGCAGGCCGCCGGCCTCGTCGGCCTGGCCCTGCTCGTCCCCCTGCTCGGCGGCTCCCCCTCGACCCGCGACCTCGGCTTGGGCGTCCTGGCCGGGCTCGTCGGCCTCTGCGGCGTCCTGCTGCTCTACCGGGGCCTGGGGGCCGGTCGGATGTCGGTGGTGGCCCCGGTGACGGCCGTGGGTGCCGCCTTCGTGCCGTTCGCCGCCGGGGTGGCGGGCGGCGAGGGTCTCCCGGTCACCAAGCTGGCCGGCGCGTTCTCGGCACTCGTCGGGGTGGCCCTCGTCAGCCGGCCGTCGGCCGAGCAGGCCGCGGCCCCGCAGCCGCCGGCCCGGGCCGGTCCCGCCCTCGAGCTGGCCCTCGGCGTCGGAGCGGGCATCGCCTTTGGCGTCGTCTTCGTTCTGCTGGCCGAGGTCAGCGACGACGCAGGGCTGTGGCCGGTGCTCGTCCAGCGCTGCGCCTCGGTCCCCGCCGTGGTGGCCGTCACCGCCGTTCTGCGCCGGCCCCGCAGCGTGGGGCGGGCCGACCTGCGGCTGATCGTCCCGGCGGGGCTGTGCGACGCCGGCGCCAACGCCCTGTTCGTCGTGGCCGCCCGGGCCGGCGCCCTGTCGGTGGTGGGCGTCGTCTCCTCGCTGTACCCGGCTGCCACCGTCCTGCTGGCCGCCGCCGTCGTCAAGGAGCGGGTCTCGCCGGTGCAGGGGCTGGGGCTCGCCCTCGCCGGCCTCGGCGTCGTCCTGCTGGCCCTGTGACCGGGTCAGGGCGGGTCGGCGTAGGTCCAGTCGGGCTGCTTCCTCGGCTGCTTGTCGTCCCAGGTCACCACGCCGTCGACGATGTCGACGATTTTCGGGGCCTCGATCGGCCGAGCCTGCTCCTTCGAGCAGCGGCCCTCGAGGTGGAGGACGAACTCCTCCGGGAAGCGCTGCAGCATGCTCGAGATCACGATCTGCTCCTCGGTGGCCAGGTAGCAACGGACCTGGTCGGTGACCGAGCGCAGGCGGGCCCCGATCACCTCGACGTCCCGCTCGGTGCCCGTGCCGGCGGTCAGCGCCTCGAGGCCCCGGGTGATCTCGCCGCATCCGAACTTGCACGAGCGGCACTGGCCGCAGCTCTCCACATAGAGGAAGCGGCTGAAGGCCCGGGCGACCTCGACCGGGCAGGCCGAGTCGTCGTAGACCACGAAGCCGGCCGATCCGAGCCCGCTGCCCGCGGCGGCCAGCTCCTCGTAGTCGAGACGGAGGCCGAGCATCGGTGCCGTGAGCACGCCGTTGGCCACGCCGCTGAGGACGGCCTGCACCTGCCGGCCCGGCCGCGGGCCGCCGGCCAGCTCGATCAGCTCGCCGACCGGAACGCCCATCTCGACCTCGACGACGAGCGGGCGGGCCACGTCGCCGGTGACGGTGGCCACGACGGACCCGGGGGAGCCATCGGTGCCGAGCGTGCGGAACCACTCGGCGCCGCGGCGCAGGATGTGGGGGACGTTGGCCAGGGTCTCGACGTTGTTGACCAGCGTGGGGTTGGCGAGGCCGGGGGCACCCGCCGGGTCGGTGGCCTCCCACCCGGTGGTGATGTCGGTGGCGAAGAGGCCGTGCTGGAACGGCGGGAACAGGCGGGGGAGCGGGTCCCTGCCCTCGATCACCTCCAGCAGGCCCTTCTCCTCGCCGAACAGGTACTCGTCGGGCCCGAGGACCAGCGTGACGGGGACGTCGCCGAACCAGCCGGCTGCGGTCGTCTCGGCGATCGCCACCCGCAGCCGGTCGGCCTCCTGCGCGTAGCTGGCCTTGGTGGCGACGTAGGCCGCCTCGGCGCCCACGGCGGCAACCGCCACGGCGAGCCCCTCCAGCACCTGGTACGGGTCGTGGCGGAGCAGGGCCCGGTCCTTGAAGGTGCCCGGCTCGCCTTCGGCTGCATTGCAGACGGCGAAGCGGCGCCCCGGCCCGGCATCGCGGATGCCGGCCCACTTCCGCCCGGTGGGGAAGCCTCCTCCACCTCGCCCCCGGAGGCGGCTGAGGCTGATCTCGCTGATCACCTCGCCGGGGGTGCCGGCCCGGGCCAGCGCGATGGCCTCGCCGGCGCCGCGGTCGGCGGCGGCGGCCAGGTCGGCCACCGGCTCTCCGGCCAGGAGGACCGCCAGGTGCTTCGGATCAGCATCCACGATGCCCTCGTACCCGCCCGACGGCATCCGTGACGGACCGGTTTCCCACCGTGAGGCTGGCGGGTAGCAATGGTCGCGTCAGCCAACCTAAGGAGGGGGCCCAGATGCCCAAGGTGGATCCCGACAGCGGCGAGCCCATGTCCGACGACCCGTCAGGTCCCGAGGACCTGGCCGGCGGCGAGAGCATCGACCCTCGCGAGCAAGGGAACCCGGACGACCCCGACGCGGGCGGCGGCTCGAGCAGCTGACCTCCGTGGCGTAGGGCGGCACCGCGCGGGAGCCCTGGGCGCGGCGTCAGCTGACGCTTGACCGGGCTGTGGGCGTGGCCGTGCCACGCCGCGTCAGACGACGACGACCTTGGTCCCGAGGGGGGCGAAGTTCCAAAGGGCCAAGGCGTCGCCGTCGGCTTGGCGCACGCAGCCGAGGCTGCGGTAGCGGCCCAGCTCGCTCTCCGACTGGATCGGCCGGCCCTTCAGGTCGCGGGGGATGGCGTGGAACCCGATGGCCAGCGTGCGGCCCCGGGCGAAGCGGACCATGTGCCGCATGGTGGCCTTGCGGGAGCCGGCCACCGCCCGCTCCGACTTCGAGAACACCTTGTACGTCCCCGTCCTCGGCACCCCGGCCCGTCCCGAGACCGCATGGGTGCGGGCGTTGCCGTCGGGCTCCACCAGCCACACCCGCTGGCAGCTGACGCAGTAGACGATGCGCTTGCCGGCGCCCGAGCCGGCGGGAACCGCCGGGGCGGCCGGCGCCGGAGGCGCAGGCGGAGGGCCGGGCGGCGCCGGAGGGGTGGGCCCGGGCGGTGGAGGAGGGAGCAGCTTCAGCAGGTCGCCGAGGAGGCCCGGGGGCGGCGGCGCCTGTTGGGCGAGCGCCGGGCTGGACGGCACCAGGAGGCTGGAAGCGACGAGTGCGACCGCCGTCGCCGCCGCTGCGAGTCGAGCCCTCATCCTCATGTTGCCGTGCTCCTGACCGGGGCGCTCGCCCCGCGGCGGCAACCTACCCTGCCGCCAGGGCGTTCCGGATCGATGCTGCCGTCGTCGCCAGCTGCTCGTCCGAGCCGTAGCGGGTGCGGGGCCAGAAGAAGCCCCGGAGGCCGTCGCCCTTGGTGCGGGGGACGACGTGGACGTGGAGGTGGGGGACGCTCTGGCTGACCGTGTTGTTCACGGCCACGAAGGTGCCCTGGGCGGCGAGAGCCCGCGGCACGGCGGCGCTGAGCCGCTGCACCGCCTCGAACAGGACGGCCAGCAGCGGCGCCGGGACGTCCGGGAGGGTCCCGTGGTGGTGCCTGGGCACGACGAGGACGTGGCCGAGGAAGACGGGCCGCACGTCGAGGAAGGCGAGGACCTCGGGCTCGTCCAGCACCACGGCTGCCCCTGCTCGGCCGGCCGCGATCTCGCAGAACACGCAGGCGGCCATGGGAGCGCTAAGCATGCTCCATGTCCGACCAGCGGCCCGTCCAGCTCTCCACCGGTCTCTCCGAGACCGTCCTGCCCGATCCCCCTGCCGGCCTGAACGAGGCGCTGGCCGGCGCGGGCACCGATCGCGACGCGGTCGCCGCCCTCGTGGCCCGAGCGCCCCGCAGCGTCGACGTGTGGGCCGCCCTCGGCGCCGCTGGGCGCGACGACATCGAGTCCTACGCCGCCTACCGGGTGGGCTACCACCGCGGCCTCGACGCCCTCCGGGCCAACGGGTGGCGGGGGAGCGGCTACGTGCGGTGGAGCCGGCCGTCGAACCGCGCCTTCCTCCGCTGCCTCGAGGGGCTGCGGGCCAAGGCCGAGGCCATCGGCGAGCAGGACGAGGTGGACCGCCTCGCCCTGTTCCTCCGCCAGCTCGAGCCCGACTGGGACCGCCGGGCCGACGCCTGACGCGTCGGTCTGGCCTACGCGGCCGGGGCGGGCTCGGGCCGGGCGACGTCCGGCTCGAGGAAGATGAGCCGGGCCGTAGGGCAGGCCGAGCGCATGCGGGCCTCGGTGGCGTCGATGGCCTGCGCCACCTCGTCGCGGCTGTCGGCGTTCACGGAGAGCTCGACCTTGGCCGTCACCAGGACGTCCTCGGGCCCGAGCTGGAGCGTGCGGAGGTTCAGGACCCGCGTGACCTCCGGCCCTGCGGTGATCGCCTCCTTCAAGGCGTCGACGACGTGCGGCTCGGCGGCCTCGCCGATGATGAGGCTCTTCATCTCGACGGCGAGGACCAGGGCGATGACGACCAGCAGGATGCCGATGCCGACCGACCCGAGAGCATCGAAGCGCTCGACATCGGTGATCGTGGCCAGCACCACGCCCAGCAGGGCGAGGACGAGCCCGACCATGGCGCCGATGTCCTCGAGCAGCACGACCGGCAGCTCGGGGACCTTCGACCGCTTGATGAAGGCCCAGTAGCCCTCGTCCGGCCGCTTGACCTTGTTGGTCTCGACGACGGCCGTCCGCAGGCTCCACGACTCGAGGAGGATGGCGAAGATGAGGACGCCGATGGCGATCGAGGGCGACTCGAGCTCGTGGGGTTTGCGCAGCTTCTCGACGCCCTCGTAGAGGGCGAACAGCCCGCCCATGCTGAACAGGACGAGGGCCACGACGAAGGCCCAGAAGTAGCGCTCGCGGGCGTAGCCGAACGGGTGGCGCTCGCTCGGCGGCCGCTTGGCCTTGCGGCCGCCGAGGAGCAACAGGCCCTGGTTGCCCGCGTCGGCCACGGAGTGGATCGACTCGGCCAGCATCGACGCCGCCCCCGTCAGGACGAAGGCGACGAACTTGGCGATGGCGATGCCGAGGTTCGCGAAGAAGGCGGCGATGATGGCCTTGTTGCCGTGGGATGCAGACACGGGGGGCGAACCTAGTGGTGCCGTTCGAGCACGACCGCGGAGACCTCCCCGGCTTCGTCGACCCACGCGTGGGCCCGGTAGAAGTAGGCGTCGCTGAAGTCGTCGAGGAAGCCCTTGCGGTCGGGGCCCACGAGCCGCTCGGACACCTCGCTCCGCCACACGCTGCGGGCCTTGGCCTGGGCCACCCACTCGAGGGGCTTGCCCACGTCGGCCAGCACCAGCCGCACCGTCCCCGAGCGCAGGAGCGCCTCGACGGTCGACCGGTCGAGCTGCTCGCCGCTGGTCAAGGGGAGGGCCCCGGTCGTGTCCCACACCTCGGTCAGGGGGAGGCTGGTGACGGATCGCTGAGCGGCGGGCACACACGCATCATGGCGCAGCCGCTCGGGCCGCCACCGGGCGTGGGCCATGCTGGCGTGGTGACGACGCGAGCCGACGCGGAGGCACTCGATGAGAGCAGCCCGCTGGCCGGCTTCCGGTCACGCTTCCGGATCCCCGACGACGGCCTCGTCTACCTCAACGGCAACAGCCTCGGCCGGCTGCCGCTGGCCACCGTCGACCGCCTGCGCCGGGTGGTGGAGGAGGAGTGGGCCCGTGGGCTGGTCCGCAGCTGGGCCACCTGGATCGACGACACGACCCGGGTCGGCGATCTCCTCGGGACCAACCTGCTCGGGGCCCGGCCGGGCGAGACGCTGATGGCCGACGCGACGACCGTGAACCTGTTCAAGCTGCTGTGGGCGGCCGCCGCCGACCGGCCGGGAGCACTGGTCGTCGAGCGCGACGAGTTCCCGTCGGACCGCTTCGTGGCCGAGGCCGTAGCCACCCACCTGGGGCGAGCGCTGGTCCACCTGCCGGCGGGTGGCCTGGACGCTGTCGACGTGCCGGTCGCGGTGGTGGCCCGCTCGGTCGTCGACTGGCGCACGGGGGCGATCGCGGACGTGCAGAGTGGCACGGCGGCGGCCCAAGCCCGGGGCGCGCTCGCCCTGTGGGACTGCTCACACGCCGTCGGCTCGGTGCCCCTCGACCTGCGCGGCGCCGGCGTCGACCTCGCCGCCGGCTGCTCGTACAAGCACCTGTGCGGCGGGCCGGGGGCGCCGGCCTGGCTGTGGGTGCGCGAGGACCTGCAGCCGGCCCTGCGCCAGCCCGTGTGGGGGTGGTGGGCCCAGCGGGGCCAGTTCGCCACGGGACCGGCCTACGACCCGGTCGACGGCATCGGGGCCTGGGCCTCGGGCACCCCGCCGGTGCTGGCCCTGGCCGTGGCCGAGGAGGGCATCCGGCTGGTGGCCGAGGCCGGCATCGAGGACATCCGCGCCCGCTCGCAGCTGCTCTCCGGCCTGGCCCGCGATCTCCACGACCAGCTGCTGGCCGACCTCGGCTGCGCGTGGGCGTCACCACCGGAGCGCGAGCGGGTCGGCGGCCATGTAGCCGTCCGCCACCCGCACGCCGCCGCCGTGGTGCTCGCCCTGCGGGCCCGCGGGGTGGTCCCCGACTTCCGGGCCCCCGACCTCGTCAGGATCGGCCTGCACGCCCTCACGACCCGCTTCGTCGACGTCTGGGACGGGCTGGCGGCCACGGCCGAGGTGCTGCGCACCAAGGCCTACGAGGCCCACCTCGAGGTGGCGACCCGCGTCACCTAGCGCCGTTCCTGCGCCTCTACGCGCCCAGCTTCCGAACCAGGCCCGACGAGGCGCCGCCCACCAGGTCAAGGCCCGCCCGCACGCCCGGGACCTCGGCCAGGCGCAGGAGGCCGAGGGCCCGGGGCACGGTGATCTGGCCGAACCCGGGGAGGCGGCCGAAGCGGATGCCCCGTTCGACGGCGAAGGCCACCAGCCACGCCGGGATGCCGGAGGGCACGCTCGGCACCTCGTTGGCGTCGGCAGCGATGGCCCGGGTCAGGAACCGTGATCCGGTTGGACCGGGGTTGATGCACGACACGGTGATACCCCCGCCCAGGTGCTCTCGGCGCAGGCCATCACTGAAGCCCTGCACCGCCCACTTCGTCGAGGCGTAGACGCTGAGCGGCGGTCCCGACACGAACCCCATGACCGATGCGATGTTGCTGACGTGGCCCCGGCGGTGCTCCTGCATCACCGGCAGCACCCGCTGGGTGAGGTCGATCAACGACAGCACGTTGGTCTCGAACAGCGCCCGCACGTCGGCCTCAGGCAGCGCCTCGATGCGACCGGTCCGACCCACCCCGGCGTTGTTCACGAGGATGTCGACGGTGCCGTCGACGGCCAGGGCCGCCTCGACCAGGGCGGCTCGGTCGGCCGCCGAGCAGACGTCGCCGATCACCGGCACGATCCGCTCGGACGTGGCGGCCAGGTTGGCCAGCCGCTCCTCGTTGCGGCCTCCCGCCACGACGGTGGCCCCCCGGCGGGCCAGGAGCAGCGCCGTCGACCGCCCGATGCCCGAGCTGGCTCCGGTCACGATGGCCGTCCGTCCCGCGATGCGCATCCTCCCAGCCTCGCTGCACCTGGCCCCTACCTGCAGCGACCGCCTCCGACGGCGGGCCCGCGCCCTCGTCTCAGGGCTCGCGGGGCCTGACCGGGACCGGTGGGGCGAGCGACGGAGGGTGCACCTCGGCCTCCGGGCCGGCGGCCACCTCGGCCAACAGGGGCGCGGCCGGTTCGGCCACCGCCTGCGGGGATGGAGCCACCTCGCCCAGGACAGCAGGCGGCGCGTCTTCCCCATGGCCTTCCGCCGCCGGGGCCGGGGCCAGCGCGCCCACCACAGGCACCGGGAGGCCAGCCTTGTCCTGCGGCCCTGGGACCGGCTCATCCGCCACGACGGGCGGAGGCGCCGGCACCTCAGCGTCGGTCTCCGAGCCGGCACCGGGGGCGGCCGCCGCCTCCTCGGCCTGGCGCAGCGCGGCCACCTCGGTGAGGGTGGCCGCGATCAGGGCGAGAGCCAGGGTGAGGACCAGGCCGCCGCCCAGCCCGTAGAGCTCGAGGCCGGCGGCGCCGCCCAGGGTGGTCAGGAAGGGACCGAGCCGCATGGTGCGGCGGTCGATCTGGCGCTGCGAGACCAGGTCCTCGACGACCTGGTAGACGACGAAGAAGGCGGCGGCCACCGCGCCGTGCCACGGCTCCTGGGCGGCCGCGATGGCCACGATGGGCAGCGCGCCCACGAACGACCCGACCAGCGGGACCACCGCCCAGAGGCCCAGCCACAGGCCGAGGGCGGCGGCACCGGGGACGTCCAGCAGGCGGGCGACGCCGTAGCCGACCACGCCGGCCACGCCCGCCTGCACCAGGGTGAGCAGCGCGTAGCGGCTGGCCCGGGAGGCGGCCCGGCCGCCGACCTGCCGCACCCGCTCCTGCACCCCCGGCGGCAGCTGGTTCACGCCGCCTCGCAGCAGCTTCGGGCCGTGCACGAGGAAGAACAGGGTCAAGATGCCGGTGGTGACAAAGGCGACACCCCGGGTCGCGGCCGCCCGCACCGCCTCGGCGGTGTCGCCGCCCCGCAGCCTCTCGGGGACGGCCGCGACGAACTCCCGGGTGCGCTCGCTGAGCCTGGCGTCGCGGGCCACGTCGCCGAAGCGGTCCGACCGCTCCAGCCGCTCGGCCGCGCGGGGGGCCGCTTCGGCCGCGCCCTCGTACTGGCGGACCAGGCTGGTCCCGACCCCGTAGCCGGCCAGGCCGGCGCCGCCCAGCACGACCAGGGCCACCACCAGCACAGCCAGGCCCCGTGGCATCCAGCGGCGGAGCCGCTCGACCATCGGCGTCAGCAGGAAGGCGACCGCGGCGGCGGCCACGATCCAGCCGATGACCCGCTCGGCGGACGCCGCCATCCGCAGGGCAAGGAAGGTGGCGCCCAGGCCGGTGACAGCCAGGACGATCGAGCGGGCGGACACCCGCAACGTCGCGTGGCGTGCCGCCATCGGCTCTACCGTAGAGGCCGATGGCCGACCTGCCGGCGGACGCCCCTGCGCCCCGGTCCGTCGACCTGTCGCCCGGCTCGATCGCGGTGCTGCTGCTGTCGGTCGTCGGGCTGGCCATGGTCACCGGCCTCCTCCGCTCGGTCCCGAGGACCGCCACTGCCGTCGGCATCGGCACGCTCATCGCCCTCGCCCTGAACCCGCTCGTGGTGCTGTTCGAGCAGAAGCTCGCCGTGCGCCGCGGTGCGGCCGTGGCCGCCGTGCTGGCCTGCCTCTTCGGCGGGCTCGCCCTGATCCTCACCCTGCTCGTGCCGCCCGCCGTCCGCCAGGCCCGCAACCTCTCGGCCGACCTGCCGGCCGTCGTCCAGGACCTCGGTCAGCTGCCGCTCGTCGGCCGGCCGCTGCGCGAGGCCGACGTCCCGGCCAGGCTGGACGAGGCCGTCCGCCGGCTGCCGGCCCGCCTGTCCGGCGACGCGAGCCCCGTGACCCGCGCCGGCCGGTCGCTGCTCGGGGGCGCCGTGCTGGCGTTCGCCACGCTGCTGCTCGCCACCACGTTGCTGGTCGACGGCGCCCGCCTCATCGCCGGCGTGCGCAAGCTGGTGCCAGCGGCCCACCGCGCCCAGGCCGACCGGCTGGCCCGGACCGCCTACGACGTCGTGGGCCGCTACGTGGCCGGCTCGGTCACCGTGGCCGTGCTGGCCGGGGTGGTGAACCTCATCGCCGGCCTGGTCCTGGGGGTCCCCCTCGCCCCCCTCGCCGCCGTCAACGTCACCCTCTGGAACCTCGTCCCCCAGATCGGCGGGTTCTTCGGGGCGCTCCCCTTCGTGCTTCTGGGGCTCACCAAGGGCCCCGGCACGGGCGTGGCCTGCGCCGTGATCTTCGTGGTGTACATGAACATCGAGAACCACGTCATCCAGCCCCTCCTCATCGGCAACGCGGTCAAGCTCTCGCCGCCGGTCACGATGATGGCGGCGCTGATCGGCGTGTCCGTCGGGGGCGTGGTGGGGGCGCTGCTCGTCATCCCGGTGGTGGGCGCGCTCAAGGCCGTGTACCTGGAGGTGCGCAGGCCACCACCGCCGGTAGCGTCCGAGGCGTGACCCGCAGGCCGCTCACCAACACCGGCTGGGGCTTCGACTCGATGTGCTTCGTGTGCGAGGACGCCAACGAGCGGGGCCTGCGCATCCCCTTCTTCGCCGACGACGAGACAGGCACGGTGACGGCCGAGTTCACCGTGACCGAGGCCTTCAGCGGGGCGCCGACGCTGGCCCACGGCGGCATCCTGATGGCCGTCTGCGACGAGGCCATGTGCTGGGCCACCATCGTCGACGGCACCTGGGCCCTGACCGCCGGCAACGCCCACCGCTTCCTGCGCCCCGTCCGCCTGGGGCGCCCCTATCGGGTCGAGGCCAGGATCGCCGGCCGAGACCCAGCCGGCATCCGCACGGCCGCCACCATCACCAGCGCCACCAGCGGGAAGGTGGCGGTCGAGGCCGAGGCGCTGTTCTCCCCGATCGGGTCCGGCCAAGCCGCCCAGGCCATCGGCACCGAGGTCGCGGTCGAGCACCGCAGGTACCTGACCGACCGGTGAGGGCCGCCCGGCTCTCGATCGGCGAGGCCCGGCGGATCGCCGTTGCGGCCTCGGGTCTGGGCCGGCGGCCCCCCGGCCGCAAGGACCGCCGCCACCTGGCCGGTGTCGTCGACCGGCTCGGCCTGCTGCAGCTGGACAGCGTCAACGTCGTCGGGCGGGCCCACGACCTCGTGCTGTACAGCCGGCTGGGCCCGCACCCCGCCTCGCTGGTCCGCGACGCCGCCTACCGCCGCCGCTCGCTGTACGAGGCCTGGTGCCACGAGGCTTCGCTGGTGCCCACGGCGCTCTGGCCGCTCCTGGCGTGGCGGCGCGAGCGCATGCACGCCGACCGGTGGTGGCGCGGCTGGGTCGAGGGCAAGGCCCACCTCCTCGAGGCTCTCGAGGCCGAGGTGGCCGAACGCGGGCCGCTCAGGGCCAGCCAGCTGTCGGTGCCCCGGGCCCCTCGCCAGTCGTGGTGGGGGTGGGACGACGCCAAGCGGGGCCTCGAGCACCTCTTCGCCATCGGGAGGCTGGCGGTGGCCGACCGCAGCGGCACCACCGGCTTCGAGCGGGTCTACGACCTGGTCGAGCGGGTCCTGCCGGCCGAGGTGTTGGCGGCCCCGACGCCGGCCGACGAGGATGCCCGCGCCGCCCTGGTCCTGGCTGCCGCGCGGGCCCAGGGCGTGGCGACCCTGGCCGACCTGGCCGACCACCACCGCCAGCGGCCGGCGCTGGTGAAGCCCATCGTGGAGAACCTGGTCGAGGAGGGCCTCCTGGTGCCGGTCGAGGTCGAGGGGTGGCACCAGCCGGCCTACCTGCACCCCGAAGCGGCCCGCCCCCGCCGGGCGACGGCCAGAGCGCTCGTCGGCCCCTTCGACCCGATCGTCTGGAACCGCCCGCGGGCCGAGCGCCTCTTCGACTTCCGCTACCGCATCGAGATCTACACGCCGGCGCCCAAGCGGACCTACGGCTACTACGTCCTGCCCTTCGTGCTGGGAGACCGGCTGGTCGCCCGGGTCGACGCCAAGGCCGACCGCAAGCGGGGCGTGCTCCAGGTGCCGGGAGCCTTCGCCGAGGCCTGGGCCGACCCGCACGCCGTCGCCGGTCCGCTGGCCGAGGAGCTCCGGCTGCTGACCGGGTGGCACGGCCTCGACCGGGTCGAGGTCGGTGAGCGGGGCGACCTCGCCGCTCCCCTCACGCTCGCTAGCACCCGCACCCTGCGATGATCCTCCTCAGGATGGCCGACGACGCCGGGCCCGAGCGGGCCGCCAGAGCGGGCAGCGCCGCGTGGGTCGGCACCGCGGAGGCGCTCGACCAGCTCATCGGCCAGCTGATCGACCAGCCGGTGTGGGCCTTCGACACCGAGTTCCACCGCGAGAAGACGTACTACCCCCAGCTGGCCCTGCTGCAGGTGGCGTGGCCGGGCGGGATCGCCCTGGTCGACCCGCTGGCCGTCGACGTCGCCCCCTTCGCCCAGGTCCTGGCTGCGCCGAGCACGGCCGTGGCCCACGCCGCCGATCAGGACCTCGAGGTGCTCGACCGGGCCTGCGGCCGGGGCCCGGCCCGCCTGTTCGACACCCAGCTGGCCGCCGGGTTCCTCGGGATGAGCTCGCCCTCGCTGTCGAGCCTGGTCGAGCGGGAGGTGGGGGAGCGCCTCCCCAAGGCCGACCGACTCACCGACTGGTCCCGCCGGCCGCTCAGCGCCGGGCAGAAGCAGTACGCGGCGGCCGACGTCGCCCACCTGCTCGACCTCCACCGCGGCCTCGCCGCTCGACTCGAGGAGCGGGGCCGGCTGGGGTGGGCCGAGGAGGAGTGCGCCCGCCTCCTGACCCGGGCCCGCGGCCCGCAGGACCCCGACACCGCCTGGTGGCGGCTCAAGGACACCCGCTCGCTGCGGGGGGCCAGTCGCGGGGTGGCCCAGGAGGTGGCGGCCTGGCGCGAGCGCAGGGCGGCGACGCTCGACGTGCCGCCCCGGTTCGTGCTGGCCGACCTGGCCCTCCTCGGCATCGCCCACCGGCCGCCGAGCACAGAGGAGGAGCTCGTGGGCATCCGGGGGCTCGACGCCCGCTCGCTCAAGCCGCCCGTGCGGGCCGCCCTGCTCGAGGCCGTCGAACGGGGTCGACAGCTGCCCGCCTCGGCCGTCCGGGCACCCATGACCGACGACAACGACCGCGACCTCCGGGCTGCCACCACCCTGGCCGGCGCTTGGGTGGCCCAGCTCGGCCGGGACGAGGAGATCGATCCCGCCCTGCTCGCCACCCGCACCGAGCTGACCGCCCTCCTCCACGGCCGCAGCGCCGGCCGGCTCGACGAGGGCTGGCGCCGCGACCTCGTGGGCACCCCGGTCCGCCTCCTGGCTGCGGGCGGCGCCTCGCTGGCCTTCGACGGCAAGGGCGGCCTCCTGATCGAGGAGCGCAGCCACCGGCCCCTGGAGGGCGGCTAGCCCTTCCTGAGGTCCACGCGCAGGGTGAGGACGCCCTCGTCCAGGCTGGCCTCGGCATCGGCGAGCATGGCGAAGTCCTGGTAGTCGAGCTGGGCCTGCTCGATGTAGCGCTTCCGGTCGTCGCCCTCGAGCGGGGGGACCCCCCGGCTTCGCACGGCCCGGGCCCGCTCGCGGAAGCGGACGAGCATCGCCTGCGGGTCGAACGGTGCTGCAGCCATGCCGGAGAAGGTAACGCGGCCCTCGTTCGCTACACTGCCGACCCTCGACAGAACCACCACCAGAGATCCCGACGAGACCGGCAGGGAGCGGCACGTGAAGAAGGGTCGCCATCGGCGCTTTGAAGAGGCGCGTGCCCTGAAGCAGGCCTTCGACCTGGGCGTCGAGCCCGGCTCCACCATCATGGAGGCGCCGTTCGACCCCGACGTCGACGTGTTCTCGGTGAAGCAGGCCGCAGGGGCCGACTGGTCCGACCTGAACCTCGTGCTGTGGCTCTCCGAGGCGCCGACGGTCACGGTGAAGGCGGCCATCGACGAAGCGGTCGAGGACTGGCGGGACGAGGTCGAGGGGCCGGGCGCCGGGGGGATCCTCTACGACTTCCAGGAGGAGACGACGGGCGAGAGCACCGACGGCCGCAACTTCGTGGCCTGGTGGGCCGACATGGGGACCCTGCCCCGGTCGGTCGTGGCCGGCCTGGCCAACCGGTTCTCGGCGCTGCGGGACGACGGGCTCCCGCTGCTCGGCTTCGAGGTCGGGGGCGAGCTCCCGCCGGCCTAGAGGGCAATGACCCATACGGGCTATGCCGAAGTAGTCCTTTCCGGGCCCTGACGGCTAGTTGACCCCGCCCGACCCGTACCCTCGCCACCGTGCCGCTCCGCCCCACCCCCGTCCGTCTCGCCATGGGCGCCTTTACCATCGGCCTGACGGTCTTCCTCACCGGCGTCACCGCCGCCTGGCGGTCGACTGCGGCCCGGTCGGCGGCGCTGACCGCCTCGGCCGGGCCCGCCTCCAAGGCTCCCTCCACCGCCAGGCTCATGGAGCCCGGACCCGAGGTCGGAACCCGCGACCTCCCGATCGTCATCGCTCCCTCGATCGCCCCG
Organism: Acidimicrobiales bacterium; assembly: GCA_030448245.1. Lineage (GTDB taxonomy): Bacteria > Actinomycetota > Acidimicrobiia > Acidimicrobiales > JAUJNH01 > JAUJNH01. Next base: position 451,435 of record JAUJNH010000001.1, on the reverse strand, counting down.
ACGCCCGCGCCGGGCCCAGCCCCTGCGGCACCGCCACCCACGGCGACACCAGCACCGGCGGCGGGCCTCGAACCGGCACTGGCACCGGCGGCCGCGCTGCTCGAGCCAGCGGTGTCCGCGGTCACGAAGGCCCTCGGGATCCCCGGCCCGTCAGCCAGCACCGCCCCCTTCTTCGGCATGGGCACCTGGGTCGACGTCTTCGACTGGGCTCCCTCCTACGCCAAGGGCAAGCCGATCAAGCTGGGGCCGGGCGCAGTCGACACCATGGCCGACCAGGGCGTCCAGGTCCTCTACATCCAGACGACCCGGGCCGACTACGCCGGACCCGGCGACATCGTCGACCCCGCAGTCCTCCAGCAGTGGCTGGCCCGGGCCCAGGCCCGTGGACTCCAGGTCGTCGCCTGGTACCTGCCGACGCTCACCGACGTCGGCGCCGACGTCCGCAGGCTGAAGGCCACGGCTGCCCTGGCCACCGTCGACGGCATCGGGGTCGACATCGAGAGCAAGGCCGTGGCCAACGACGACGAGCGCAACCGCCGCCTGGTCGAGCTCTCCCGCCTCACCCGGGCCGCCCTGGCCGGCCGCCCGCTGTCGGCCATCACCCTGCCCAACGTGGTGACCGACGTCATCAACGTCAACTACTGGCCCCGCTTCCCGTGGGCCGAGATCAAGCCGTTCTACGACGTCTGGCAGCCGATGGGGTACTGGACGAACCGCCAGGCCAGCAGCCCGTACCGCAACGCCGAGCTCTACACCCGGGAGAACATCGAGCGCCTGCGGGCCAAGCTGGGTGACCCCAACGCCGTCGTCCACCCCATCGGCGGCATCGGCGACGAGACCACGCCGGGCGACATCGAGGGCTTCCTCAGAGCGGCCCGCCAGGCCCGCTCGATCGGCGCCAGCCTGTACGACTGGGACACCCAGCGGACGACCAGCTACGCCCCGATGCGGGCCGCCAGGGTCTGACCACTCCCCGGCCTCGACGCCTCAGCGCTTCTTGGCCGCCGGGTGGGGGAGGGGCTTGGCCCGCTCGAGCCGTGCGTCGCAGTGCGACGCCACCAGGGCGTAGGCCACCTCGCTGGTGAGCTCGACGAGCTCGTCCCGCAGCGCGACGTAGACGGGGACGCCGGCGGAGAAGGCGTCCGGCGACTCGGTGCACCACCAGTGGAACTCGGCCCCGCCCTCGCCCCAGTCGGAGCGGGCCCACTGGCGGACCGTCGAGGTGACCCGCACACCCTCGACCTCGTCGTTCCGGCGCAGCGGCAGCTGCCAGCACACGTCGGGCTTCCAGTCGAGCGGCCGCTCGCCGGCGTCGAGAGCACCGACGTGCAGCGCGCAGCCGGGGCCCCGAGCGAACCCCGGGCGATTGAGGAAGATGCAGGCGCCGTTGACCAGCCGGGTGACCCGGGCGCCAGCATCGTCGGTGACCACCCACCCGCCCCGCCGGGCCTTGGCCCGGTGCTGCCACTGGTCGGCCGTGAGCCGGGCGGCAGCCGCGGCGACCGTGCCCTCGTCCTCGTCGTCGACGAAGTGGGCACCGTAGCTGCAGCAGCCCTGGGCCAGCTCCTCGGCCGGTCCGGTGAGCACCCCCTGGCACCCCCGCCCGAAGATGCACGACCAGCGGCTCAGGAGGAAGGTGAGGTCGAACACCCAGGTGCGGGCCTCGTCCGGGTCGTCGAACGAGACCCACTCGTGCGCCAGGTGGCGCCGGCCGAGCGTGACGGGCTTCGACCGGGCCATGCGCTAGCGGACGCTGACCAGGTCGACGACGAACACCAGCGTCTCGTTGGGGCCGATCACCCCGCCTGCGCCCTGGGCGCCGTACCCGAGCTCCGGCGGGATGGTGAGGCGGCGACGGCCCCCGACCCGCATGCCGGCGACGCCCTGGTCCCAGCCGGGGATGACCTGGCCGCCGCCCAGCTTGAAGTCGAACGTGGCCCGGCGGTCCCACGACGCGTCGAACTGGCGACCGTTGCTCCACGACACGCCGACGTAGTGGACGGCGACCTGTTGGCCCGGGGACGCCTCGGGCCCGGTGCCCTCCTTGATGTCGTCGATGGTCAGCTCGGTGGGCGGAGGCCCGTCGGGGATGGAGACGTCGGGCTTGGAGGCCATGGCCGACGACCCTACCCGGGCCTACGATCCCGATCGTGGCTGATCTCGACGCGCTGCGGGGCAAGTGCGAGGCGCTGGCCGAGGAGCTCGCCGACGCCGCCCTCGACCTGCTGCACGAGGCGGTCGAGGGTGACGCCGAGGCCGGGCGCGTCGAGAAGCGGGTGACCCGGGCCCGCCGAGCGGTGGAAAAGGCGGGCGGACTCCTGTCGGCGGCCGCAGGGGCCGACTGAGCCCCGGCGCCCGGCGTCAGAGCGACTGGCGGAACAGGTCGGTGGCCGCCTCGGTGAAGCGCTTGGGCAGGGACCGTTGCCGCCAGCGGTCCAGGTCGAACTCCTTCGAGTCCTCGAGGTCCTCGAGGAACTGCCGGGCGACCTCCCTGACGGTCTTCGGGTCCCGCACCCCCAGGTTGAGCTCGTCGTCCAGGCCCAGGGACCGGTGGTCGAGGTTGCTCGACCCCACGTCGGCCCAGTCGTCGGCGATCAACACCTTGGCGTGCAGCATCGTGCGCTGGTACTCGAAGACGCGGACGCCGGCCTCGAGGAGCGGCCCGTAGCAGCGCTGGCCGACCTGGCGGACCACCTCCTTGTCGATGTTCGGCCCGTTGGTGAGCAGGCGCACGTCGACGCCCCTCTCGGCGGCGTCGCACAGCAGGCGGACGAACGCCTCGCCCGGGGCGAGAAAGGCCGTGGTGATCCACAGCCGCTCGCGGGCTCCGGCGATGGCGGCGTTGAACAGGTGCAGGGTCACGGTCCCGCCCGCCTTTGGCGAGCTGCGCATCACCTGCACCTCGATCCCGTCGTCGAAGCTCTCCGGCTTGGGGTAGTGGGCCGGGCCCAGCACCACTTTGGCGGCCTCGGTCCAGTTCTCGAGGAAGCCACCCAGGATGTCGAGCACCGCCGGCCCCTCGACCGAGACGTGGGTCTCGCGCCAGTGCTCGGGATCCTCGGCGTCGCCGCCCCAGACGTCGGCGATGCCCACCCCGCCGGCGAACGCCACGCGGCCGTCGACGATCAGCAGGCGGCGGTGCATGCGGTTGTTGAGCTTGTGGACCGTGAACCACTTGGGCGGCCGGAAGAACGAGACGTTCACGCCCGCCTCCTCGAGATGGCTGATGGTGCCGCGGTCGAGCTTGGCCGAGCCCCAGCCGTCGAGGATGACGTTGACCTCGACACCGGCCCGAGCCCGCTCGGCCAGGGCATCGGTAAAGGCCGCGGCCACCTCACCAGGCCAGTAGATGTAGGACGACAGGTCGATCGTGCTGGTGGCAGTGGCGATGGCGGCCAGCATCGACGGGAAGGTGCGGCCCCCGTTGCGCAGCACGTGCACCCGGTTGCCGGACGTCGAGGTGGACCCGGACACGGCAGCCAGGAGCCGGTCGAACTCGGAGCTGCCCGGGGCCGGTGCGTCGCGGAACTCGTAGGTCATCTTGGCGTTGCGGCGGTACTTCGCCGTCCCGTAGGCGTAGGCGCCGAGCAGGCCGATGCCCGCCGGGATGGCCGCCTGGCGCAGCAACGACCTTCCGGCCGCCGCGCCGGTGCGCAGGAGGGGGTCGAGCTCGAGTGGGCGCGGCGGTACCTTCGGCACAGTCCGGTGGTACCCAATCCGGGCAGACGGGGAACAAACAGACCGACCTCGCCGTACACTCGGCATCGTGCCGACACAGCGGGCTGGCGCTGACGTTCAGACCGCGGAGATGTTCGGCGAGGTAGCTCGCCTCCTGGCCGGCCACGAGAGCCTGCAGGTGACGCTCGACACGATCGTCAGCCTGGCCGTCGAGCACCTCGACCACTGCGAGTTCGCCGGCATGTCCATCGTCGAAGGGCGCAAGATCACGTCGCCGTCTTCGACCAACGACGTGCCAAGGATCGTCGACGCGATCCAGACGGAGGTCGACGAGGGACCGTGTCTCGATGCCATCAAGGAGCACGAGGTGTTCCAGACGGGCGATCTGGCCAGCGAGGACCGGTGGCCGAGGTTCGCCACGCGGGCTCACGAGGAGACCGGCATCTGCAGCATCCTGTCCATCCGGCTCTTCGTGGAGGAGGACACGTTGGGGGCCCTCAACCTCTACTCCAGCGCCTGCGATGCCTTCGACGACACCGATGTCGCCTTCGCCACCGTCTTCGCGGCCCACGCAGCTGTCGCCATGGCCGCCACCCGCCGCGAGGAGAACCTCGAGCGCAAGGTCGAGACCCGCGACCTGATCGGGCAGGCCAAGGGGATCCTGATGGCCCGTTCGGGCATCGACGAGGACGAGGCCTTCGACCTGCTCCGCCGGGCCTCGCAGCGGCAGAACGTCAAGCTGGTGGCCGTGGCCGACGACATCGTCCACCCCCATGGTGCGAACCCAGCCCCTTCGAAGCCGGCGGCCGAGGCGCCGGCCGGTCCCGGCGCCGCCCGCTAGGTCACCCGCCAGCGGCCCCGGGCGTGCCGAGCCGGTACACCGTGACGTGGGCGCGGCTCTCGGCAGTGAAGGGCGAGCGGGTCCAGTCGGCCCACCGCCCCTCCCGGTGGAAGCCGGCCAGCTGGGCCATGAGGTCGAGCTCGGCCGGCCAGGCGTAGCGGTGGTTGGCCGGGTAGAGGCGCACCGAGCCGTTGGAGAAGACGGCCTGGACGGTATGCATCATCTGGTCCACGGGGTCGAGCTCGACGGACTCGACCGACATCCGGTCGGCGTGCAGGAGCCGCGGGCGCACCAGCCGGTTGTTCCGGAAGCCGCCGACGTCCGGCACCCACGCCTCGACCACGAACCGGCCGGACGGGCCGAGGTGGCGGGCGGCGTTGCGGAAGCAGGCCACCTGGGCCTGCTGGTCCGGCAGGGCGAAGATCGTGTTGACGGCCAGGAGCACGAGGTCGAAGCCGGTGCCGGCATCGGCGTCGGCGAAGTCGCCGACCACCACCGGGATCCGGTCGCCCCCCGGCTTCGCCTGCAGCTTGGCCACCATCTCGGGCGACCCCTCGACGCCGTGGACCTCGATGCCCCGCCCCACCAGCGGCAGGGCCAGCCGCCCGGTCCCGATGCCGAGCTCCAGGACCCGCCCGCCGGCCGCGAGCTCGGCGACGAGCTCGACGGCGCCGTCGGTCTCCCAGTGGTCGGCGTACAGGTCGTCGTACTCGTCGGCGATGCCGGAGGCGCCATAGGCGGTCGGGTCGAAGTCGGCCACCAGCGGGAGCGTAGGCGGGGCGGGCGGAGGGCTGGTCCGTGGGACGCTACGGGCATGCGCCGCCTCCTCCCCGGCCCTGCGCCGGACCCGGGCCGGGTCGACCTCCACGACGTGTACGCCTGGCCGGAGACGACGTGCCTCCGCGTGAACTTCGTGAGCTCGCTCGACGGGGCTGCCGCCCTCGACGGTCGCACCGCGGGCCTGGGCACCCCGGCCGACAAGGCGGTCTTCTCCCACCTTCGGGCCACCTGCGACGTGGTGGTGGTCGGCGCCGGCACGGCCATCGCCGAGCACTACCGGCCCGCCACGGTGCCCGTCGCCGTGGTCAGCGCCAACCTGTCGCCGTCCCCGGCCGAGCGTCTCTTCTCACCCGCCCCCGGCACGGCCACCCCGCTCGTGCTGACCTGCGCGTCGGCCCCCGCCGGCCGCCGGGCCGCCCTGGCCGGCTGCGCCGACGTCGTGGACTGCGGCGACGAGGCCGTCGACCTCCGCCTGGTGGTGACCGAGCTCGAGCGACGTGGCCTCCGCCGGCTCCTGTGCGAGGGCGGGCCCCGGCTGTTCTCGGCGCTGCTGGCCGCCGAGCTGGTCGACGAGCTGTGCCTCACCCTGTCCCCGCTCCTCTCGGGCGGGCCGGCACCGAGGATCACCGACGGCGCCGTCCTGCAGCCGCCCGCCGGGGCGTCGCTGCTGTCGGTGCTCGAGGACGACAGCACCCTCCTCGTGCGCTACGGCGTCAGCTGAGCCAGAGGCGCTACCGCCCGACAGCCGCAACCGAGGGCAGGTCGTTCAGATGGTCGATGAGCTGGCGGAGCCGGCCGTTCTGCAGGCGGTCGAAGGGGAAGGCGAGCCGGTGCAGGTCGAGGCAGTCGCCCTCGACCACCTCGTCGGGCGACGGCGCCACCACCTCGAAGCCTCCGAGGCCCGGGACGCAGATGTCGGCGAAGGCGGCGTCGAGGTCGGCCACCTCCGCAGGTGTCGGCTCGACCTTGAGGCGCAGGACCAGCCGGCTGCCCACGTAGCGCAGCGACGAGTAGGACCGGTAGAAGCCGAGGATCTCGTCGGCTGCCTCGTCGACCGAGTCGGTCACCCGGAACAGTGACAGGTCGACCGCCCCGACCAGGTTGCGCCTGACGACCTCCTCCTCCACGAAGCGGCTCCAACCCTGGAAGTAGGTGCCGCCCGGGATGTCGAGCAGGACCACCGGGGCCGGCTCGGCCTTGCCGGTCTGCAGGAGGGTGAGCAGCTCGAACGCCTCGTCGAGGGTGCCGAACCCCCCGGGGAGGACGACGTAGCCGTCGGACTCCTTGATGAGCATCAGCTTGCGGGTGAAGAAGTACTTCATCGTCACGAGCTTCGGGTCTCGCTCGATGAAGGCGTTCGCCGCCTGCTCGAACGGCAGACGGATGTTGACGCCCATGGACAGCTCGAGGCCCGCGCCCTCCATCCCGGCCGCCATGATGCCGGGGCCGGCGCCCGTCACGACCATCCACCCCGCTTCGGCGATGCGGGCCGCGCAGGCCCGGGCCTGGGCGTAGAGGGGGTCCTCCGGCTCGGTGCGGGCCGAGCCGAACATGGTGATCTTCGGCTTGTCCCGGTAGGGCCGGAAGACGCCAAAGGCGCGGCGCATCTCGGCCAGAGCCGAGCTGGTGATCTTGAGGTCGAGCTTGTCGTGGTCCTCCTGGGCCAGCAGGGCCACGGTCGTCAGGCACTCGGCCACCAGGTGGCGGTTCGCCCCCGGGTGGAGGGCGTCCAACAGCTCGCGTATGGCCGCGTCGACGGCGAGGTCGCCGGTGCTGCGAGGGGCGCGCTTGGCCATGATGCGGTCAGGTAAGCACAGGCCTCACGATCGTCTGCCCCCGCGGACGCAGGGTACGAGCACTGCTGGCCGCCACAGTCGACGGACGGTGCCCCGACGCCGACGTCCGAGCTCTTGGCCGCCGATGACTGACCTTCACAACCCGACCGCGCCGCCCTGGCCGCCGACCCCAGCTACCCCGCGGCGGCCTGACGCTGGTCGGCGCGGGCCGCCCCTCTCACGCAGGTTGGGCGACCCGTCCGTAGAGGGTCGTCCGCTGATCGAGCGATCGCGGGCCGGGCAGCCCGTCCAGCACGCGGCGGAAGCCCTCCTCGTCCATGGCCTGGCCGTGGGTGGCGCCGGCGGCGCGGCTGATGTTCTCGTCCATCAGGGTGCCGCCCAGGTCGTTGGCGCCCGCCTGCAGGACCTGGCGGGCCCCCTCGACGCCCATCTTCACCCACGACACCTGGATGTTGGGGATGTGGCCGGCGTAGGCGATCCGGCCGATGGCGTGCATGAGCAGCGTCTCGCGGAACGTCGGCCCACGTCGGGCCTGGCCCTGCAGGTAGATGGGTGCCGCCATGTGCACGAAGGGCAGGGGCACGAACTCGGTGAACCCGCCGGTCTCCTTCTGGAGGCTCCGGGTGACGACCAGGTGCCGGGCCCACGACCGCGGCTGCTCGATCGAGCCGAACATGATCGTGACGTTGGACCGCAGCCCCACGCGGTGGGCGGTGCGGTGGGCGTCGAGCCACTCGTCGGTCGTCACCTTGTCGGCGCACAGCACCGCCCGCACCTCGTCGTCGAGGATCTCGGCGGCCGTGCCGGGCAGGGTGCGCAGGCCGGCGTCCATCAGCCGGCGGAGGTAGTCGGCCAGGGGCTCGCCGTTGCGCCTGGCGCCCTCGGTCACCTCGAGCGCGGTGAAGCCGTGGATGTGGATCGAGGCCGACGCCTGGCGCACGGCCCGGATGACCTCCAGGTAGTAGTCGCCGTCGAAGCTGGGGTGGATGCCGCCCTGCAGGCAGACCTCGGTGGCACCCCGGTCGGCGGCCTCGGTCACCCGCTGCGAGATCTCGTCGAGCCCCAGCAGGTAGGGGTTGCCTCGCAGGTTCAGGCTGAGCGGGCCCTTGGAGAACGCGCAGAAGCGGCACTTGAACGTGCACACGTTGGTGTAGTTGATGTTCCGGTTCGAGACCCAGGTGACCACGTCGCCGACCTCCCGACGTCGAAGGTCGTCGGCCACCTCGCACACCGCCACGACCTCCGGGCCCCTGGCGCCGAAGAGGGTGGTGAGCTCGTCCTCGCCCGGCTCCTGGCCCAGCAGGACCCCGGCCACCACCTCGCCGACCGGCGATCCTGCCCGGACCCCGGCGGGGCCGGGCACGAGCGCCGGGGGGGCCACCTCGCCGCCGCTGACCCAACCCGAATCGCGGGCCAGGCCCTCGGCGTCCGAGCGGTCGAGCACCTTGGTCCGGACGCCGGCGGCCAGCCACGTGCCCGGGTCGAGGACGTAGCCGGGGTGGGCGGTGAGCCGGGGGGCCAGGGCGAAGCCCCGCGCCTCGGTGATCCGGCGCAGCCGGTCCAGCTGGGGCCACGGCCGCTCCGGGTTGACGTGGTCGATGGTGACCGGCGACACGCCGCCCCAGTCGGCGATCCCGGCGTCGAGGAGGCGGCCGGGGTCGTCGCTGAGGTTGGGCGGGGCCTGCACCACGACTTCGGGGGGCAGCACGAGCCGGGCCAGGGCCACGGCCCGCAGGTGGGCGCCGACCGGGGCGGCGGCGGCGGCGTGCATGGCCGTGCCCGGCTTGGGCAGGAAGCCCTGGACGATGACCTCCTGCACGTGGCCGTGGCGGCGGTGGCTGGCGGCGATGGCGTGCAGCGCCTCGAGCCTGTCGGCCTCCTCCTCGCCGATCCCGACCAGGATCCCGGTGGTGTAGGGGATGCGGAGCCGCCCGGCGGCCTCGAGGGTGGCGAGGCGCCGCTCGGGCGTCTTGTCCGGGGCACCCCGGTGGCAGGCCAGGTCGCCGCGCAGCGACTCGAGCATCATGCCCTGGCTGGGCGCCACCTCGCGAAGGCGGTCCAGCGCCTCCTCGGGGAGGGCTCCGGGGTTGGCGTGGGGCAGCAGGCCGGTCTCGTCCAGCACCAGGCGGCACATGGCCACCAGGTAGTCGACCGTGCTGGCCCAGCCGTGGTCGTCGAGCCAGGCCCGGGCGGCGGGGTAGCGGTCCTCGGGTGCCTCGCCGAGGGTGAACAGGGCCTCGGCACAGCCGGCGGCCACGCCTTGGCGGGCGATGCGCAGCACCTCGTCCGGCGGCAGGTACGGGCTGTCGATGCGGGCCGGGGCCTTGGCGAACGTGCAGTAGCCGCACCGGTCCCGGCACAGCTCGGTGAGGGGCAGGAAGACCTTGGGCGAGAACGTGATGCGGCTGCCGGTGGCGGCGTCTCGCACCGCCGCGGCCCGGGCCAGCAGCTGGTCGGTGGGCAGCCGGAGGAGGTCGTCCACCATCGGGGGGCACCTTAGGGGGCCGGTTGCTGGTAGCCACGCGCTGGTGGACGACGCCGAGCTTCCGCATCACACACCCGCCGCAGCCGTCCGGCGAGGCCTGCGTTAGGCCGGCTGTGCCTGGCCCGCAGGTCGTGGTGGAGCTGGCCACCCACCGGTTCGCCCGGCGCCGCTTCCGGGACCTGCCCCGGGCCCTGCACCCGGGCCGGCCGCCCCGGCTGAGCGACGATCCCGACCGCTTCCGCACCCGCCGCGACCCGTGGTTCGACGGGGGAGGCCGAGCGGCGTCGCTGCTGGCGCGCCTGGCCGGCGACCCGGTGCCGGTGGGCCGCTGCACCGCCCACCACCTCGAGGGGTCCGAGCAGGGCTGGTTCGGCTTCCTCGACACGGTCGACGACGAGGAGCGGGGCGCCGCCGCGGTGGCCGCCCTCGTCCGCTGGGCCGCCCGCCTCCTGGCCGAGGAGGGCTGCACCTCGCTCACCGGCCCGGCGTCGTACCGGCCCGACCAGGAGGCCGGCGTGCAGGAGGGTGACGCCGACGAGGTCACGGGGCGGCCCCGCACGCCGGCGTGGCTCGGGCCCGCCCTCAGGAGCGCCGGGCTGGCCCCGGGGGAGGGGCGGCCGACGTGGCGGGTGGCCGTGGCCGACGTGGCCAGCGGGGCGATGGGAGAGGCACCCCACCTGGCCAAGGGCCTCCCGCGGACGATCCGGCCCTGGGCCGACCCTCGCCTGCTGCTCGCCGAACCCGGTGGAGGACGGATCGTGGCGGTGCCCGACGTCGCTGGCCCCTGGCGGGACGCGGGCGGGCCGCTCGGGCTCGCCGCCCGGGTCTCCAAGCGCCGGTGGGACACGGCCGTGGTGCTCGAGCTCGAGGGGGACCCCGCCGTCGTCGTCCCGGCGCTGGCCGCGAGGGCCGCCAGCGCCGGCTACCGCGACCTGGTCACCCCGTGGGCCCCTGCCGGCGCCGGGAAGCCCGAGGCCCTCCACCGCCTCTACTCGAAGCGCCTCGAGCCGCCTCCCACCGGGCCGTGACGACGGTGACGCCGAAGGGGCCGGTCGTCGCCTTCCGCTGGTTGCGCATGCCGGGAGGCCTGGCGGTAGCGTCCGCTCGTGAACAGGAGAGGGGGGCAGATGGCACACCGACGTTGAGCTCGTGACAGGTCGCCCGGTCGGGCGAATCGGATCGTGCCGGTGGCTGCCCCCTGAGGTCGGTAGCAGCGCGCCGGGCTGATCCACCCCGCGCTTCACCCACCTTCTACTCCTAAGGAACAGCCCGCATGAGTACTCATCTCGATGCGCTCCAGCGCGTACTCGACGACGTCGTCGCACCCGAGGCACCGGCGGTCGACGGCGACGGCACCTTCCCGCAGCGCTCGATCGACGCCCTGGCCGCCGCCGGGCTCCTCGGCTTGACCGTCAGCGCCGACCTGGGCGGCGGGGGCCTGGGGATGCGCCAGGCCGCCGAGGTCGTCCAACGCCTCGCCGGCACCTGCGGCTCGACGGCGATGGTGGTGCTGATGCACTACACCGCCGTGGCCGCGATCGAGGGCCACGCCCCCGAGTCGGTGCGCAAGGCGGTGGCCGGTGGCCAGCACCTCAGCACCCTGGCCTTCTCCGAGAGCGGCTCGCGCAGCCACTTCTGGGCCTCGCAGGGCACGGCCACCGCTGACGACGGCCGTGTCCGCCTCGACGCCCGCAAGAGCTGGGTGACCGCCGCTGGCCGGGCCGACAGCTACGTCTGGTCCAGCCGGCCGCTCGACCCCGCGGCTGAGGGGCCGATGACGCTGTGGCTGGTGCCGAGCTCGTCGGCGGGGCTCACCCAGCCGGCCGGCTTCGACGGCCTCGGGCTGCGGGGCAACGGCTCCACCCCCGTCACCGCCGACGGCGTGCAGGTCACCACCGACGACATGCTCGGCCCGGACGGCGGCGGCCTCGACCTCGCCCTCACCGGGATCCTCCCGTGGTTCCTGGTCCTGACCGGAGCGTTCGGGTTGGGCCTGATGGAGGTGGTCACCGCCGAGACCGGCGCCCACCTGTCGTCCACCCGGCTCGAGCACCTCGACCAGACCTTGGCCCAGCAGCCGATCCCGCGGCTCGACCATGCCCGGATGCGGGTGCAGACCGACCAAGCCGCCGCCTTCCTGGAGGACACCCTGGGCGCCCTCGAGACGCAGCGGGCCGACGCCATGCTGCGGGTGCTGGAGGTGAAGGCCGTGACGGCCGAAGCAGCCATCGCCGTCACCGACCTGGCCATGAAGGTGTGCGGCGGCGCCGCGTTCCGCAAGGAGCTGGGAGTCGAGCGCGCCTTTCGCGACGCACGCGCCGCCCGGGTCATGGCGCCGACCACCGACGCCCTCCTCGACTTCGTGGGAAGGGCCGTCAACGGCCTGCCCCTGTTCGACGCGTGAGCGGGGACCGGCTGACCCTGGGGGCGGTGGCCTACGACCCCAAGGTGGTGACCATCTGGGACGGGTTCCGGCGCTGGTTCGCCGCCGAGGGCCTCGATGTCGACTACGTCCTCTACTCCAACTACGAGCGGCAGGTCGAGGAGCTGCTGGCCGGCACCATCGATGTGGCCTGGAGCTCGCCGCTGGCGTGGGTGAGGGCCCACCGCCTGGCCGAGGCCGCCGGTGGCGGCGCCCGGGCGCTGGCCATGCGCGACACCGACCGCGACCTCACGTCGATCGTCGTGGCCCGGGAGGGCTCGGCCGTCGAGGCCGTCCACGACCTGAAGGGCAAGGTGGTCGGCGCCGGTGCGGTCGACTCGCCTCAGGCCACCCTCCTGCCCCTGGCCCACCTGGGCGGGCTCGGGCTGACCGGCGAGCTGACCGTCCGCCGCTTCGAGGTGGGCGTCGGGCTCCACGGCGACCACGTCGGCGGCGAGCGCGACGCGGCTCGGGCCCTCATGGCCGGCGAGGTGGACGCCGCCTGCATGATCGACGGGAACCACCTGCTGTTCGCCCGCGAGGGCCTGTTCCCGCCGGGGGCGACCCGGGTGGTGGCGCAGACGGCGCCGTACGACCACTGCAACATGACGGTGGTCGACGGGCCGGGCGGCCCGCAGCCGGGGCGGGAGGCGCTGCTCGGGCGCTTCTGCCAGCTCCTCTTCGCCATGGACTACGGCGACGCCACGGTGCGCCCCCTGCTCGACCTCGAGGGGCTGAAGCAGTGGCTCCCGGGCCGCCTCGACGGCTACGCCCAGCTGGAGGCGGCCGTCGACGGCTCGGGCTTCTACGACGGCGCGGGCACGGTGACGGCCGAGGGGTACCGGCCATGAGCGCGCTCGCCGAGCCGCTCCCGCAAGTGGCGCTCGGCGGTATCGGCCTCGACCGGGGCGGGCACCTCCTGATCGACCAGGCCCTGCGCCGGCTGCGGCCGGGGGATGCGCTGCTGGTCACCGAAGGGGACGCCCACCTGGAGCTGCACCTGCGGGCCTGGGCCCGCAGCCGGGGCCATGCCGTGGACGGGTGCGTCCTGAGGAAGGGCAACGCCGCCGACCGCCGGATGGCCGGTGCCGTGCGGGCCGGCGGTACCGGGCCTGGCGGCATCGTCGACCGGCCGCCCTCGTCGTGGGGGCTGGCGGCGCGGGGCTCGCTCGTCGAAGCAGGCGGGCCCGACCTGGCCAGCGCCGACCTGGCCTCGCGACCGCAGGTGTGGTCGGACGTGGCGCCCAAGCTGTACGCCCAGGCGGCGGCGTCGCAGTGGGACCCGACCACTGCGGTCGACTGGTCGGCCACCGCCTCGCTGACGGCCGAGGAGCTGCCGGACGAGATCGAGTCGGCGGTCGTGCAGGTCATGACCTACCTGGTCGAGAACGAGCAGGCCGCGCTCATGGTGCCCGCCCGCTTCCTGGGGCGGATCCACCCCCACTTCCGGGAGGTCGTGCAGCTGCTGGCCGTGCAGGTGGCCGACGAGGCCCGCCACGTCGAGGTGTTCACCCGCCGGGCGCAGCTGCGGGGGTTCCCGCTCGGGGTGTCGGGGGCGGGCGGCAGGGCGTCGCTCCAGACCCTGCTCGACGAGCCCGACTGGTCCCTCGCCTCGTTCCTGCTGTCGGTCCTGGGCGAGGGGACGTTCCTGTCGCTGCTGTCGTTCCTCGAGCGCTGCGCGCCGGACCCCGTCACCCGCCAGGTCGCCCGGCTCGCCCTGCAGGACGAGGCCCGCCACGTGGCCTTCGGCCTGGCCCACCTCACCGAGGAGGTCGCCGGCGACCGCGCTCTGCGCGACCGGCTGCGGGCCGCCATCGAGCGGCGGCACGACGCCCTCGCCTCGACGTCCGGGCTGGCGCCCGACGTCCACGACGCCATGGTCGTCCTGGCCGCCGGATCGTGGGCACCAACGGCCATCGCCGCAGGCTGGGCCAAGGTGCAGGCCCTCCAGGCCGACATGGACGACGGGCGCCGCCACCGCCTGGTCCGGCTCGGCTTCACCGGACGGGAGGCAGCCGAGCTGTCGGCCCTTCACACGAAGAACTTCATGTAGTCCCGTCGGACCGCACCCGCGGCCTGTTGTTACTGTTGCTGGTGTGGCACGTGGGGTTTGGCTCGTCGTGCTGGTCCTCGCGCTGTCGCTGACCCTGGTGCCTGCGGCAGGAGCCGACCCCGCGGCCGATCGCGAGCGGATTCGCCGGGAGCGGGCCGACAAGGCGGCCAAGCTGCGGGCCGCCGAGGCCACCGACGAGGAGCTGGCCGACGCCGTCGACGCCCTCGGGGCGGCCGAGCGCACCGCCCTCGGCAAGGCCCAGCAGGCCACCAGGGCACTGCAACGCGCCGAGGCCGACGTGGCCGAGGCCGAAGGACTGCTGTCCCGCCAGCGCCGGGCCGTGGCCGAGCGGGCCGTCCGGGCCTACGCCCAGCAGGGTCGGGTGCAGGTGCTGACCGGGGTCGACCGGCCCGAGGAAGCGGCCCGCCGGCTGGCGCTGGCCAAGGTGGTGCAGGGCCGCCTGGTCGACGCCGTCGACTCGAGCCGCGCCGCCGTCGACGACCTCGGCCGGCGCCGCCAGCAGCAGGCTGCGGCGGCCAAGCAGACGGCCAGGGCCCTGCGCCAGGTCGTGGACGCCCGCTCGCGCACCACCAAGGCGCAGGCCGACCTCGACCGCCGCATCGACGGGCTGCGCAAGGAGGTCGACGCCCTCGAGGCCGAGGAGAGCGAGCTGAGCCAGCTGCTGGCCGCCCGGGCCAGCCGGGCGCTGGTCCCGCCACCCGACCCGCCGTCGAGGCCCGGCGCGGCACCCAGCGCGCCGCCGGGCGGCGGCGTCAGCTCGAGCGGCTTCGTCTGGCCGGTCAACGGGCGACTCACCAGCCCGTTCGGCCCGCGCTGGGGCCGCATGCACAAGGGCCAGGACATCGGCGCGCCGACCGGCACCCCGATCAAGGCGGCCAAGGCCGGGCAGGTCATCAAGGCGGGAGGAGGCGGTGGCTACGGCAACCTCACCCTGGTCGACCACGGCGGAGGCACCGTCACCGCCTACGCCCACCAGTCGCGCTTCGCCGTCGGCGAGGGCGTCCAGGTTCAGACGGGCCAGGTGATCGGCTTCGTCGGCTCGACCGGCAACTCCACCGGGCCGCACCTGCACTTCGAGGTCAGGGTCAACGGCACCCAGCGGAACCCCCGCCCCTACCTCCCGTAGCCTCGCGGCGCCGTGCCCACGATCCCGTTCTCCGGCCGCGTCCTGCTGCTGGGCTGCGGGTCCGTCTCGCGCTGCCTCCAGCCCCTGCTGCTGCGCCACCTCGGCGTGTCCGGCGACCGCATCACGATCCTGGACTTCGAGGACCTGCGCGACCGCATCCCCGCCACCCTCGCGGCCGGGGTGGCCTACGTGCAGGACCGGGTCACGCCCGAGTCGATGGACCGCCTGCTCTCCAGCCACCTCGGCGCCGGCGACCTGCTGATCGACCTGGCCTGGAACATCGACTGCGGCGAGATCGTGCAGTGGTGCCACGACGCCGGTGTGCTCTACGTGAACACCTCGGTCGAGCTGTGGGACCCCTACGGCGAGGCTCCGGACCAGCCGCCGCCGGCCCGCACGCTCTACGTGCGCCACATGGCCCTGCGCCAGCGGGCCCGCCGCTGGTCGCGCCCGGGCCCGACCGCCGTCGTCGAGCACGGCGCCAACCCGGGGCTGGTGTCGCACTGGACCAAGCGGGCCCTGCACGACCTGGCCACCGCCATGCTGGCCGGAGGCAGCCACCTCGAGGCCGCCCGGCGGGCCCGGCTGGAGGCCGCCCTGGCCGACGATGCCTGGAACCGGCTGGCCATGGAGACCGGCACCAAGGTCATCCACGTGTCCGAGCGGGACACCCAGATCGGCAGCCGTCCGAAGGAGGTCGGCGAGTTCGTCAACACCTGGTCGATCGAGGGCTTCTTCGAAGAGGGCGTGGCGCCGGCCGAGATGGGCTGGGGCACCCACGAGCGCCGACTGCCCCCCCTGGCCTGGGAGCACGACGGCGACGGCCCCCGCAACCAGATCTGCCTGGCCCGGCCCGGGATCGAGACCCATGTCCGGTCGTGGGTGCCGAACGGCGGCCAGATCATCGGCATGGTCGTCCGCCACGGCGAGGCCTTCACGATCAGCGACGCCCTCACCGTGTGGGGCGACGACGGGCAGGCCCGCTACCGCCCGACGGTGCACTACGCCTACCAGCCGGCTGACGCGGCGATCGTGTCGCTGCACGAGCTGCGGATGACCGGCTACCGGCTGCAGGAGCGGCAGCGGATCATGGACGACGAGATCACCTCGGGCGAGGACGAGCTGGGCGTCCTCCTCCTGGGCCACGACCTCACCGGCTGGTGGACGGGGAGCCAGCTGTCGATCGAGGAGACCAGGGCCCTGGTGCCGGGCCAGAACGCCACCACGCTGCAGGTGGCGGCGTCGGTGCTCGGGGCGGTGGCGTGGATGGTGGCCCACCCGGACCGGGGAGTCCTGGTGCCCGACGAGCTCGACCACCGGGAGGTGCTGGCCTGGGCCGACCCCTACCTGGGCCCGTGCCCGTCGGTGCGGACCGACTGGACGCCGCTGGCCGAGCGGGTTGACCTCTACGACCGCTTCAACGGGCGCCCCCGCCCGCCCGACGACGACGTCTGGCAGTTCGACACCTTCCTGGTCTGACCGCCTGCCGTGGGCGCTCCCTTGTCTTCGTCGGGCGTCCGAGGCGGTGACGGGATCAGCCCGGGAGGGAGCCTTCCGCTCCCGCGGCATCGTCAGCCTCCGAGCCCGCGTCCCCTCAACCGTGAACTCGCCCGCCCAAGGGCGCATGCACTTCGAGTGCGTGGTCGCAGCCACCCAAACATCCTGACCGAACAGCACGTTGCCCTCGTCGGTGACCCGGGGCGCAAGGATGCCGGACAGGCACCGACACCTCTGGTCGGGCGCCGAAACGAGCGCCGGCTGGTGCGTTCGCGGGTATAGCGCCCGGCTCCGGCTGAGGCCCCGGCCGCAGCTCCACCGCTACAGGACCTCCTGGTATCGCCTGTGCGCTAGCTAGCGCGCCCGGGTACCCCGCCGGACGGGGCCCGCCCATGGAAGCGCTGGCCGCGGGTCACGCCGAACGCGCTGACCGCCGAATCGGTTCTCCTGGAGTGGCTGTCCGACGCCAAGCGCCCCCGAGAAGTTGCTGCGCCCCTACCGGCATTCCTGAAGGAGCGGGTTTTGTCAAGACTGTGTCGGCCGCCAGGCCGACTCGATTCGGGCTCTTCGTCCTAACGCCACCTGGTGTGGGGCCGGCGGCGGGCGCGTCGAGGTAGAGCTCGAAGGCTTGCCGTTGACAGGGGAGGGCAGTCAAGGCCGAGCGGAGCCAGCCCGTAGGGGAAGCCTTGACGGCCCGGTCATCGTCGCCGGCATCATGGGAAGGGAAGGCCGCCAGGCCTTCCTCGTTGCGTCTTGCCGTTCGTGGTTCTCGCATCAGGGTCCGCTGTAGGCGGTGGGCCTCGCCGAGCTCGGGGGCCGGTCATTCCTCCGTCGCGCCCGTGGGGCGACATGATGCGATACGGCCGCAACCGGTTGGGCTCAAGCACTTAACCCGGCTGGCTTGGGAGCGGCTCTTGCGGGCCAGCCGGCTCGGGATCGGTGGTCGACTCGGACCGCCTCGCCGTGGAAGTCCGACTCGACGTTCTTGCCCGACACCGCCGCCGGGTCCGACGGATCAGCGGGCGGCTGCGCCGACTTGCTGCGATGCCCACGCCTCCAACAGCGTCCCGTCGACCGAGAAGTGCTCCGACGACACGTAGCGGCGCAGCTTGGCCTGGGGAACGACTTCGGCGAAGAACCGGTCAGCGACCTCGTGCTCCAGCAGGCGGCTCCGGTTCTTGGTGAAGGTCGTGGCGTCGAATGCCTTGGCGTCGATGGGCATGTCCAGGAACCACTTGAACAGCGTAGTTGAGGCGTTCGCAGAACGCGCTCGAATCGAGTAGGCCATCAGCACCGTCGCCTTTAACAGCGTCTCTGGCGCCACGCGGCCAGATGATCGCAGAACGCCGCGCTCGACCGACCATCCGGCTGTACATGGCCATCAGCACCGTCGCCGGGCGCCAACGGCCGGCCCCGAGTCGACATGGAACACGTCGTCCATCGACACCAACACCCTGTCGACCACGGCGGATCCGGCGGACCGGATGGTCCGCCGGCTGGACGAGGTGCAGCTGGGTCATGCCTACCGGATCCGGATCGACTCGCTCCGCGACCTGATCGACAGCTTCGACGAGGAGGTGGAGGCGCTGGAGGCCTGATCGACGGTTGAAGGACCACGCCGGCTACCGGGCCATCCTGGGGATCGACGGGGTGGTCGCACGTTCGGTGCCATCTTCGTGGCTGAGATCGGCGACGTCGAGGTTCCCCGGTCCACGGCAGCTGTGCTCGTGGGCCGGGTTGACCCCCAGGCACTTCGAGTCGGACACCACCGTGCACCGTGGGGGATCACCAAGCAGGGCTCCCCGCTGGTCCGATGGGCGGCGAATCGAACCGGCAACCGTCGGGGCGGCCCGGAGCTGCGGGCCGACTACCACCGGATCGCCCAGCGGCGGGCACGGCCAAGGCCCGTGTGGCCGTCGCTCGCGAGCTTCTGACGCTCGTCTACTACGGCCTTCGTGACGGTGAGATCCGTTGCCTGGCCGAGACGGGCTGAACAGCTCGGCGCAACCGGTTGCGAGCTCGATCATCGGCATGGCCCGAAGCGGCCGGCTTTGTGCTTGAGCCCAACCGGTTGTGGCCTTATCGCAGCATGTCACCCCGCCCTGGGCTTCTTCCACCAGATCACCGTCGGCTTCGACACCCCGACCCGCTCGACGATCTCGTTGGTGCCGACGCCGTCGGCCAGCAGCACGATCCGGGCCCGGCTGCGCCAACCCCGAGCGGATCGACGGCGACCGCACGCCCGATCAGCCGGCTCAACCGTGATGTTCAACGCCACGCGCCGTTGTCCCACACCACCACCAGGGCCCGCTTCAGCGACACCCTGAACCGAGCCCAGGACGATATAAAAGACGCGCAGCAGACCCCTATGCCAACCCCGAGCGGATCGACGGCATCTTCGTGGCCTCCCACACCACCACCACAGGGGACGCAGGAACGCCCCACTACGGACGACAGAGGTCATCCGAGCGCCTCCAGGGCATCGGGGAGCAAGACCCCGTAACGCCCCACCGAGCCAGGCTGCTGCCCCACCGAGGAGCGCCCGAGGAGCATACAGCTCCCTCGACGGCCAGCAGCGCTGGTTGCCGGCGCGCCGCCCTCGACGGTGACCACCTCGACACGGACGTCACGGCGCAGCTCGGGGTTTCACGGTCCAGATGATGGTTGCTGTTTCGTACCATCCACCGGGATGGACGAGCCGATCGCGAGGCTGGTGCTGTGGACGGCGGCCTCGACCTCGACCTGCTCGCCGCAGCCGACGGTCGGATTCAAGGTCTGCCCGAGCTTCGTAACACGGAGAGCCTTGTAGTCGTGCATGGAGGCGAGGTCGCCTTCGAGCGCTACTACCGGGGCCGTTCGCCGGAGGACTTTGCGGACACGCACTCGGTGACCAAGAGCTTCACCTCGGCGGTGATCGGCGCACTTGTGAGTGACGGGACGCTTGACCTCGACATGCGTGTGGCGTCGCCCCTACATGCCGCGGGCACGTCCGATGTGGCCACGAACGACGTCACCGTGCGCCATCTGCTGACGATGACCTCAGGGCTGCCTGCTGACGGCCGTTGGGAACTGTGCGAGGTGGCGCTGCACGGCGGCTCGTGGATCGAGACGATGCTTGGCGCCCCAGTGCGATCGGCGCCCGGTGCCGAGTACGCCTACAACAACGGGGCCCTGCAGCTGCTGTCCGCGGTCATCCGCCAGGCCACCGACGTCTCGTTGGGGACGGTGGCGGCGCAGCGCCTCCTCGGCCCGCTCGGCGTCGATCGCTACGAGTGGCCGGCGGACCCGGATGGCCAGGAGATCGCGTCCCGGTCATCTACTCATCACGCCTCGCGATATGGCCAAGTTGGGGCTGCTGTTCCTCCGGGGCGGCGAGTGGGACGGAGCACAGCTGATCGACGCGGGTACGTCGAGGCGGCGACGGCCCGGCAGGCACCAGGTCGGCCGTTCCCGGAAGCGGTGAGCTACGGATACCTCTGGTGGGTGGACGACCTGGCGTCTCCCCTGCGTTCTTCGCCGGCGGGCACGGCGGCCAGTACATCTACGTCGTTCCTGCATTCGATCTGGTGGTCGTCACCACCGCTGACGCGTATGGCGAGGCCCGCCCGTTCGGCCGGGCACTCCGGACCCTCATCGAGTCATACGTGGTACGCGCGGTCCGATCATGAGCTTCAGCCCAACGACGAATGCCTAGACCCGCGCGATGGGTGGGCGGGGCCACGGGAGTTCCGGGAAGCCATCTCATCCTATTTTCCGTCGTGAGCGGGCTCTTGTCGGGCTTGGTCTTCGGCGTGGTTTTGTGGCTGCTCCAGACGGCCCTGCTGCTCGGCTTCTCGAAGCAGGCGTTCGAGGAGGCGCCGACCCCATCCGCGGCTCGCTGGTGAGAAACGACAGCGATCGCTCGCTGCGCAGCCGGTGCACCGAGGTGTCCCCGGGGCGAACTCATCGCCTGCATGGACCCGGTTCCAAGCAGCGCCGACTGACTTGCCCTCCTCCTGGGCAACCCACCCCGAGGTCGCCCGGACGGCCCCAACCTGCGAAGAACCGGGGCGTTGCGAGGTTACGTCCTCCAGGTCGCGGCGGGATGCGTCAGGTCGGGTCGCGGCCTCGTACAGCATTAGGCGGAGGAAGGGTTCATCCTCGGGATGCGCGCGGCGAGGCATGAAGACAGGACATCACTCCGGGCCTGCCTGATCAACAGGGATAGGGCCGTCGACAACAACGAAGCGCAGGTTGCTGGACTGTGAACGCTCGCGGCAGGATGTCCTCAGAGTGCGCGGGTTCGGCACGTGCTTCGCGCCCCATGACAGCTGACGTCCGCTGACGGGCTGAGCCCCCGAACGCCGGCTGCTGAAGTGACATGGTCGCCGTCGCCATCGCCACGCCTGGTGTCCGGGTGGATCAACAGGGATTCCCCGGCGCAGTCCGATGGCGCAGCGCTCACTCGCTTCGAGGCCGTCCGGTCCTCCAGATGAGGTCGCGCGACCATGACGGGATGACATGCGCCGATGGCCTCGACGGGCTGCTTGCCGAGCAGCTGGCCTACTACCGCGCCTGCGCGCCTGAGTATGACGCAGGCGCTCTGACTTTCCCGGGCGGAGATGAAGTTGTGGTAGCGCTCGATGCGTTCCAGCCGACCGGTGATGTCCTCGAGCTCGCTTGCGGCACCGGTGCGTGGACGGCCCGCCTGCTTCGCCACGCCGACGCAGTCACCGCCGTCGACTCCTCGCCCGAGATGCTCGAACTCGCCGGGCAACGGGTCGGCGAAGACCCCCGGGTGCGCTTCGTTGTCGCCGACCTCTTCACCTGGCGGCCCGACCGACGCTACGACGTCGTCTTCTTCGGCTTCTGGATCTCGCACGTGCCGATGGAGCTCTTCGACCCGTTCTGGGAGTTCGTCGAGGAATGCCTTGCGCCCGGGGGCAGGGTCTTCTTCGTCGACGACACCCATCGGACCGAGGACGAGCTCATCGAGGGGCCGGAGTCGGAGACCATCGAGCGCCGGCTCGAAGACGGCGCCCGCTTTCGTGTGGTCAAGGTTCCCCACACGGTCGCCGACCTCCGGCGCCGGTTGCGCGAGCTTGGGTGGAGGGTCGAGGTGCACCAGACCGCCGGCCCGTTCTACTGGGGAGCCGCCACGCTCACCGACTGGAGGTCCGGTTAGCTCCAGCGGGCGCTACCGGCTACGCCGTCGTCCGCTCGCTGCCTCGATCGGGCGCGCACGAGCTGCGGCGACAGTTCCGGGCACGTCCCCGAGCCGAAAGTTCGTGTCCCCTAACCGCGAGCGCCGCAGTCCCGACCGGGTGACCCTGATCGCCGGGATGGGTATCGCTATCGGGGTCGTCTGAGCAGCGGCGCCAGAGTGGCCAACAAGTGTTCCACTAACGCGGGTTAGGGGCGGCGGAGTTGTCGGCGGGTGCGTTTGAGGACGGCGGCGATGTCGAAGGTCCATGGTTCCGTAGGGGTTGATGGCCTCGAAGCGGGCGGGGCTGAGGCCGGCGATGACTTCGTCGCTGATTGGGTGGCCGTCGGCTCGTTGGGCGTCGATGGCGTCTTGGAGGTAGCCGGTGGTGGACAGGATGCAGGCGTTGACGGTGAGGGTGTGGCAGAGGGCCTGGGTGGTCTGGTCGTCGTGGTGGGGGTAGCGGACGGCGCCCCGGTTGGCGTAGAAGATGAAGCGGCGCAGGTCGTTGGTGGCTTCGCCAAGGTTGAGCTGGCGGCCGATCCGTCGGCGGAAGGCTTCGTCGGTTGAACCAGCGGAGGGCGTGGAGGGTGCGGAGGAGCTTGCCGTACTCGAGCAGGGCTTTGGCCAGGGGGTGTTGCCGGGACCCGGCTTGGAGCTTGGCGATGAGGAGGGCGGCGGAGACGTGGCCTTGTTTGAGTGACCCGCCGATGCGGACGAGGTCGTCCCAGTGCTCGCCGATGAGGTCGATGGGCGTGGTGGCTGAGGAGAGGGCCGGCTTGGGCCACTGCTGGTAGTGGCCGGCGGGGTGGGGCCGCCAGAGCTGTTTCTCGGTGAGCTTGGCGATGCGGGGCGACAGTCGGAGGCCGACGAGGTCGAACAGGGCGAAGGTGGCCAGGGTCTGGCCGTGGCTGTCGGTGGTGTGCTCAACGATGGGCAGCTCGGTGGTGTTGCCCAGGATCTCGTCCAGGCTGAAGGTGGCGTCGCGTTCGGTGGAGACGATGATCTGAGTGCCGTAGGTGGAGTGCTGGTCCGAGATGTGGGTGTAGCTGGTCAGGCCTTCGTGGATGAAGTAGCGGGAGAGGGCTCGGCCGGTGAGCGACTTGCCCCGCATGGGCATGCGCAGCCCGTCGGATGACGACAGGGTGCCGCCGCCCCAGGCGCCGGTCAGCGGGTGGCGGTGGTGGGCGTTCAGGATGGCGGTGTTGGCGGCCCGGAGGGTGTCCTCTCGGAGGTACCACTGGATGGTCCAGTCGATGGTGTCGGCGGGGATCCCGGTGAGCTCGGCCATGCGGGTGGACCCGAAGTTGCAGGCCAATGAGAGGACGGCGGCGTACAGGTTGCGGCGGTGCTCCAACTCGGGCAGGCGAGGGGCGGCCCCGCCGGCGTGGGTCAGGTGGTCGGAGAACCCCGTTTCCCGGTCGATCTCGATGAGCAGCTCGGTCAAGGGGACCACAGGGAGGCGGGCCACGACGGCGTTCCGCTCGGCCAGGATGGCTGGGTCGGAAACCTCGGCGGTCAGCGGGCTGAGGTGGAGGTGGCCATCGGTGTCGAGGCGGACCGGGCCGTCTGGGTCGCCGAGCAGTACCTCGAGGTCGTCGAGGTAGCGGCTCATCTCGCCGTCGATGGCGGCGGACCGTTCGGCGAAGGTGGGCGGCATGCCGGTGAGCTCGAGCACTTCGGCGCGTTGGGCTGGCCAGGCTTCGGGGGTGATGAGGTAGGTGGCCGGGTTGGCGTAGCGGCGGGAGCCTTGGACCCAGATCTCACCGGAGCGGAGCCCACCTTGGAGGGCGAGCAGGGCACACAGCTCCCAGTAGTGCTTGAACCTGTTCTCGTCGCCTGCGGCCCGGGCGGCGTCAAGGTAGGGGCGCCAGCGGGCCGGAACGAACCCGTTCGGCGCGCCGGCAGGGACATGACGGCGCCCCTCGGCGTTCATGGCCTTGAGGAGCACGACGGCGTCGAGGACATCGCTGGGTGCAACCGAGGCGGCGAAGGTGAGGGCGCCGAGCACTTGGGGGGCGAAGGACCGTACGTGGGCGAAGCGGGCCTCCATCAGCTCCAGATGGCCGCCGTCAGGAGGAGGACGCTCGTCGGCGCCTCGTGCCGCCCCGGCCAACCGGTCGGTCCCGAGACCGCGAACAGCAGCACCGACGGCGGTGTCGTCGAGCCCAGGGTCGAGGACGACGTCGAGAATGTCGTCGAGCAGGTCCAGGCGTCCCACGTCGGAACGGACCGATTCGGCTTGGCGTTCGGCGAGCCCGTCGCGGGCCGCACCGTCAGTGCTGCCAGCAACATGTCGAACAGGCGGACCGTCTCGTCGACGATCTCGGTGTGAGCGGCGGCCAACGCGGCGAGAAGGATTGGGTGGCGGCGCTCTGGCGCCATCCGCCGCAGCGCCCTGGGCGTGGAGCGGCGGGCCAACGTGGCCAGCTGGCGGAGCCGCTCGGGTGGGATGACGCTCAAGTCGAGGCGGTCCGCCCCGAGCTGCTCCAGGTAGGCAAGCTTGGCCACCTCGGCCTTGACCCACTCGGCCGACGCCGAGGTCGCCCCGTCGTTCAGCCACACCAGGCGGGCCACGCCAAGGTCCGGGTCGGTGACCACCAAGGAATCGAGCTACTCGCAGCGTCGTGCCGACAGCTCTGGATCAAGCCGGCGTCGGATCTCGTCCTGGGCGGTGACCCGGGCCGTCGCCACCGCCCGCATGAGCCTGTCCAGACCGGGCCGCACGACCCGGTCGGCCCGCAGCTGATTGAGCGCCTGGCGGAACAGCACCGACGGCGTGTCGTGTTCCAAGGCCCGGACCGTCAGCCAGTCGCCGAGCACCTTCCACTCGCCCGGCCCGCAGACCCGCCACCCGGCCCGCTCAACGACAGCAGCGAGATGCCGGCGGCGGGTGCGGCCGTCGACGCCGGTGGCGTAGCGGTTGAAGGTGGCTGCGGCGACGCTGACTTGGCCGGCCACCCAGGCTACGACCTCGCCGGGTGTGCCGGTCAGATCGTCGGGAACGAAGCCCAAGAACGCGAGGCCGCCCAGCTGCACGGCGAGGCCGATCCGCTCTACGGCGCCTCGGTGGGACCGGACCCAGCGCCGATCCTCCACCGACAGTGTGAAGTAGGCGACCAAGTCGCTGCGGGCCACTTCGGCCGGCCAGCTGGAGAGCTGCTCCAGCTCGTCATCGGAGAGGACCTTGTTGGCCACGTTCACGCCGCCCGTGCGTCAGATCTCGACCAGGACTGACTCGACCGCCGCGTCCTTGTCGGCCTGGGACGGCAGGCTGTAACGGCGGGTGGTGTCCAGGCGGCGGTGACCGGCGAGCTCGGCCACCAGGACCACGTCGGCCCCCGACCGGATCAGATTGGTCACGAACGTGTGCCGAAGGACGTCGGCCGACAGCTCCAGGTTGGCCTCCTTGGCCAGCCGGCGGACCACCAGGTCGACGGCCCGGCTGCTCATGCGCCGGCCCTAGCGGGACAGCCACAAGGCCGGCGGCGCGCCGTCACCAGCGCCGCCAGCCTCGGCGAGCACGGCCAGCTGGTCAACCCGTGCGTGGAACCAGTCGTCCAGGGCCTGGCGGGAGGCGCTGTTGAGGGGCACCTCCCGGTAGGCGTCGCCCTTTCCCCGAACGCACCGTGAGCCGACCGCGGCGGGCGGAGACCGCCACATCGGCCATGTCCAGGGCGGCCAGCTCCGACAGGCGCAACCCGGCGTAGAACAGCACCGTGGCCATGGCCCGGTCCCGGGCCGACGGCGTGGCCTCCACGATCCGCAGGAACCTCCGCTGCTCGTCCTCCTACAAGGACCGGGGAGCGACCTGGGCCAAGTCCTCGCGCGGAACCTCTGGTCGCCCGGACCCCAGCGAACGGTAGAAGTTGTCGATCGCCGCCAAGGCCTGGTTCACCGACGAGGGCGACCAACGCTTGGTCGTCTTCACATGGCCCTTGTAGTCCACACCGCCCAGTCGCGGACATGCCAACGCACTGGTCCCGTGCTCAGAGTCGGCGAGCCAGCTGACAAAGCCCTGGACCTGGGCCAGGTAGGCATCACGGGATCTGGTGGCAATGGTTGTCGCCTCAGCCAGCTGTCGTAGGCGGCAATCCCGGCAGCTGCATCCACACCCTGCCGCTCGCCCGCTGCCGCCTTCTTGGATCGCGAGGCCATGGCCGCTCCCTGTTAGTGGAACCGCATTTGCCAGGCTACGACCCAGCCGGAGGCCACGTTAGTGGAAGGCCACCGCCGTTGTGCTTCCACTAAGGATGTTTAGCGGAAGGCTCGCTCCTTCTCGAAGAGCACCGACGATCAGTTGCTCGTAGCGCGCGTTCGACGCTGGCGCCTCCGGTGGCGCTGCGGAAACCGTGCGGCCCGAACCAGTCGATGCAGAGGACGGCGGCGTCGTCGCGCAGGTTGCCGCCGGTTGTGGCGAGCAGGTTCCGGGCCAACTCGCGGACGACCTCCCGGGGGTGCCTCTCAGCGGAGTGCTCGAGGATGTCACCGATGGCGAGATCGCCGTTCCGTTCGAGGAACCCGTCGGTTAGGAGCAAGAGACGATCGCCGGCTTCGAGCTCTAGGCGCTGGGCACGGTAGGGGTCGACTCCGACCCCGAGTGGCAGATCTGGGGTCATCTCGAGCACTGCCGTTGCGCCCCCTCGGAGGAGGAACGGCGCCGGATGGCCGGCGTTGACGATGTCGACGACGCCGTCGGCGAGGCGAACCCGCAGGATCTGGCCGGTGACGAACTGGCCGGGCGGGGCGTTCGCCATCAGCGCGGCGTTCGCGGCGTCCGCCTGTTCGGCTGGGGACGCCCCTGACCGGCGCGTGTTGCGGAGGCTGCCGATAGCCAGGGTGGCGAGCAGGGCCGCCTGCGTGGAGTGGCCCATGGCGTCGGTGACCGATGCGTACAGGTACTCGCGGCCGACGCTGTAGTCGAAGGTGTCTCCGCCGACGCTCGCAGCCGGCTCCAGCCAGCCGGCGAGGGTGAATGGGCCGCCTTCGACGGTGTAGGAGCTGGGGAGCAGACGTCGCTGGATCTCGGCTGCGAGCGAGAACGGGACATCGCGCTGGGCCCACTCGAAGAGATCGGTGTGCCGGCGCGAGGCGATCAGGGTGTAGGCGAGGGCGTGGGCAGCTGACCGCAGGTGCTCGAGCGTGTCGGCACTAGGGCTCTGCTGGACCGTGACCTCGAGCAGGCCCATCGCGTCGCCGCGCTCGGTGATCGGAACAAGGACCCGCCAGCCGCCGCCGTGCGGCTCGACATGCTGCTCCTGAGTCCTCAGGACTCGATGGTGCACGGAGTCATCCAGGGTCAGGGACTCCGCCCGTTCGTTGGCCCCGTCGGTCAAGCCACCCTGGCTGGCCGTGGCGTGCGACATCCGGACTGCCGCCGTACCCGAGAGGTTGGCGATGAGGAGGCTGACTTTGGTCGCGTCGAGCAGCCGTGCGAGCTCGACCGCGAGGACGTCGACGGCCTCGACCGGCGGGGCCGCCTCGACGGCCGCGAGGAGGCTCCGGAAGTCGAGCTGGCCGTTGTCTGCGGCGGTCATGACCATGCCCTAGGCAGACCGGCAACCACACGCCCCACGGGCACGACGCCGATCAGCCGAACCGGCCGCGCCGGTGCGCGCGCCTCGTGGCCCTCCGGGGTCACGGCCGATGCGAACTCGCGGACCTCGACAACGCCGCTCATCGTCCGGTGCTCATGCCCCCGGCAGATGCGGCGACGCTTCGCTACCCGGCCATCGGCCGACGGCGCCCCCGCGACGGCTGCCGCCAAGCCGTCGTCGCCGAACATAGAGCCGGCCGGTGGCAGCGGACCTGGCGGGCACATGGAGGAGGGAGCCTGACACGCCGACATGCTCGACGGCGTCGCGGGCCCGGCGAACGACCGGGACGGTTGACCGCCGAGTCCGAACTTCACTACGACGCCGTCGTTGTGCATTCATCGACTCGTCTACGGCGGTGCACAAGCGAGGCTCGTAGGCGAAGGCGGCCTGGCGCACGAGCACCTCGTTGACGTGGGCGAAGATGGCACAGGAAGGGGTTCGGCACGACGTTCGGCCTGAGCGGCGGTTCGGTCTGGCCCGCTGCTAGAACGCCCGCTGGCCGGCCCAAGCCTCGCCGCCGCCGGCACCGGCAACGTCGAGGCGCTCGATCTGCGCTCGCCCTATGGGACAGCGAAGGGTTGGCGGGGAGCGTGGCCCGCACCCGGCCGGCTCCTGGTGGTCCACGAGGACGTTCTCACGTCGGGCTTCGGCGCCGAGGTTGCCGCTTGGGGGGCCAGCACTGCTTCGCCGACCTCGACGGCCCTGGTCAACCGCGTGGGGGCCTGGACTGGCACGTCCCTTACGAGAGCCCGCCCTCGGGCTGGCCGTCCTTCCCGAGGTTGCCGGCGTCGAGGCGGCGGCCGACGGGCTCCTCCGGCACTAGAGATCGAAGCGTCTGAAACCGCGGTTTGGGCGACCCGAAAAGGGTAGAGGCTGTGCGGCTGAAACGATCAGTTGCGATTCGTCGCTGTCCCGCCCTCGGCTGGCTGCGGACTGTTCCAGAGGAGAACCAAGGACAATGAACAAGTTCATCGCTTCGAGCGCGCTCGGCCTGATGCTCGTCACCGGCGGCGCCACCGCCGCTTCCGCCCAGACGGCCACCACTAGGCCCACCACGCCCACGACGACCACGACCGAGACCAAGAAAGACAACAGCGGCAAGCTGGGCCTCCTAGGCCTCCTCGGCTTGGCCGGTCTGGCTGGCCTGGCCCGGAAGAAGGACGACCACCGGAACGACGCCCGCGGCGCCACCAGCGTCAACCGCTAGACCTTCGGCAGGGATCCCCTCGACCTGGAAGTCCGCCTCCTCGAAGGCGGGCTTCGAGTGCCACCAACGAACGGAGAAGTGAAGATGGAGAACGATGATCTGAACGAGCGCATCCACGCCCTCGAGACGGCTCAGGCCACCCAGGTTGCCAGCGCGGCCGGAGCGCAGGCCACCCAGGCTGCGACGACTGCTGGCATGGAGACAACCAACGCAGCCACCACGGCGGGCCTGCAAGCCGCGCAGGCGGCAGCTACCGCCAGCACCTGGGTCGTGATGGTGGTAGGGAGCGTCAGCCTGATCGTCGGCACGCTCCTGGGCATGGCCCTCAAGTCCAAGAACTGATCCCGAGCGGCAGCGTGCCCGCCTCCGGTCCTCCGTAGGCGGGCACGTAGCTCATGCCGGGGGCGTTTGATCTGCAACTCGACTCCGTCGATCTCGACCGTCTTAGGGCAGTCGGACTCGGTCAAGCTCGGTCGCGCGAGGTATTCCCGATCCTCTCCAAGACCCCCGGGTTGCACGCCCGGTCGTCGCCGTGATGCACCTACCGCATGCCGACGCCGTCGCCGTGTTAGACGGGGGGCCTCGACTGGCGCATCGTCATCGCCGTGGCCAACCGGCGTACCTCATGGCCGACCTCCACAGCGACTCGCTTGAGTCCAGGCCGCTCCAGCTCGACGATGTCGACCATCTCGCAGCAGGGCAGCGGGTTTCTGGCCGACCTGTCCCACGCCCGGGCCGAAGTGGCTCAAGTCGGTTTGGCCCGTAGCCGCCGTCACCGCGCACCTGGAACCCTCGCCCTCCCCAGGGTGTTCGAGGACCGGCTGAACCCGCCCAGTGTTCTTCGGGCCACAACATTCGACGCGCTGCTCAGCCGCCTAGCGTCGAGCCTCAAGCGGGAGCCGCCCTGCGAGACATCCGCCAGGCAGCGGGATCGAACCGAAGGGTGGCCGGCCGCATTGGAGGAGGGTTGATGGGTCAGTTGACAGGCGTGTACTGCGCCGTCGAGAAGAAGGTCCACGGCGTGTTGGTGCGCTACAGCATCGACGCGTTGCGCATCTCGGTGGGAGCGGTGCTCCTCGGGTTCGGCGTCCTCAAGTTCTTCCCCGGCGTCAGCCCCGCTGAGGGCCTGGCGACCAAGACGGTCGACCTGCTGACGTTCGGGCTCATCCCATGGCGGCTTGGGTTCATTGGGATCGCCTTCTTGGAGTGTTTCATCGGGGTCTGCCTGCTGGCCGGCCGGCTGATGCGCGTTGCGCTCTGGCTGCTCGCCGTTCAGCTCCTCGGTGTGCTCGCACCGCTGGTGCTGTTGCCGCGGCGGCTGTTCAGCGGTCCGTATCACGCCCCGACGCTCGAGGGCCAGTACGTGCTCAAGGACGTCATCCTCGTGGCCGCCGGGATGGTGATCGTCGCCGGGACGCTGCGAGGCGGCCACATCGTGCGCGACGAACCTCGAGGCCGGGGGTCGGAGCCGCAGCCGCTCCTGACGGCGGCTGCGGCAGCGGCGGAGCCCGAGAAGGTGCTGAGCCGGATCGGCTGGCCCGACCGGTAGTCCTTTCGTCGTTGTGGTTGGGCCG
Organism: Acidimicrobiales bacterium; assembly: GCA_030448245.1. Classification (GTDB taxonomy): domain Bacteria; phylum Actinomycetota; class Acidimicrobiia; order Acidimicrobiales; family JAUJNH01; genus JAUJNH01. The sequence continues at coordinate 421,176 of JAUJNH010000001.1, read as the reverse complement.
GCGATTGTGAACGCTCTGCGGCGTCTCAGGCGGGTGGGGTTACCGCCGGGACCGGCCTGGGGTACCTTGCGGTTGCCTTCTACAGCGAGGGTTTCGGTGGGCCGGTCGCCCGGTGCCGTTTCTGAAGGGCTAGGACGTCGTGTCTCTTCCCCCGCTGTCCTTCTCGGCCAGATGGTTCCCGTGATGCCGAGCGGCTGCCGGAGCATCCAAGGGCGTGAGGAGACTTCCGTTCGGGCCGCGGGCGACGGGAGAGACGCGTTCGACTTCTCGGTGCCGGCAAGGTTGGCCGACGCCTACCGGGACAACCGTGCGGCGGTCACCGCCGTCGCTCGACGGGTCTGCGGGGCTGATCACGCCAACGATGTGACCCAGGATGTCTTCGTCGCCTTGTGGAGCGATCCGGAGAAGTTCGACCCGAACCGAGGTTCGCTGCGCTCGTACCTGCTGGTCCTCGCCCATCACAAGGCGGTCGATGTGGTGCGACGCGAGACCGCCCGGCTGGCCCGAGAGCAGAGGGTCGACGCAGAGACCTCGCCGACGCCGGCGAAGGTGGAGGATCGCCTGTTGGGCGACGAGGTGGCGACACGGGTGCGGAGCGCGTTGGCAACCCTGCCGGTCAACGAGCGGGAGGCGATCGTCTCCGCGTTCTACGAGCACCGCAGCTACCGGGCGACGGCGCAGTGGCTCGGGGCGCCCGAGGGGACGATCAAGTCCAGGATCAGAAGCGGTCTCCAGCGCCTCCGCCCCTTGCTCACCGTGTGACAGCCACAGGGGTCGCCCGCAGCTCGCCTGTTCCAAGGTCGAGGTCATGAGCGCGCCACGGGTCGACGACGACGGACACCTCGGGCTGGATGGCGAGTGGCGGCTGATCAACCACTACGAGGTCGCCGGCACGCCCGACCCGACGAGGCAAGACCCGCATGGCACCTTCCGGCAGCATGCCCCAGGGATGACGACGAGCACCCGCACGCACCTCGGGTCACGCTCTTCAGGTCCGGGAAGCGCAAGCAGCGGCAGCGCAGCTCAGGGTCAGGGACCAACGGCTTGATCAGGGTGAACCTTCTGGCCGGCTGTTGTCTCTTGGCATGCGGCGCCTGCTCGGGTTGGGCTAGCTGTCCTGCGAGGCCCGGGAGACATCGCTGCGAGGCGTGCGGTGTCGTCCGCAATCCTCTTGCATGTCACGAGCCGACGGCGGCCGGCGGGGGTCGATGGTCATTGCTTCGGATCCTGTTCGGCCTGGGTGTCGAAGCGCAGGGTCCTGGCGACGACGTCTCGGGCGACGTCTTTGAGGGGGCGGTCGTTGCCGAAGGAGTGGGCTTTCAGGCGGATCAGGGCCTGGCCGACGCTGATGTCGAGCTGGGCGGCGACCATGCCGGTGGCTTGGTGGATGACGTACTGGAAGTCGCTGCCGGCTTCCAGCTCGGCGGCCAGCTTCCCCGGGGGGCGTTGGCCTGCAGTCCGAGGATGGCCTCGGCGGCGATGTCGGCCATGACCAGTGCGTCGGCGTGCTGGTCTGCGCGGAGCGGCCCGGGCGTGTGGCGGTACAGGTTGAGCGCTCCGAGGCGGACGGCGCCCACTTGGAGGGGGTAGCCGAACACTGCCCGCACGCCAGCCTCGACCGCTGCGCCGGTGAAGCCGACCCACCGGGAGTTCTGAGGGGTCACCAGATCCGGCTCGGAGACGGGTCGGTCGGTTTGGTATGCGTCGACGCAGGGGCCCTCGCCGAGCGTACTGCAGCTCCTCGATGAGGGCGCTCACCTCGTCGGTGGTGCAGACCGACCCTTGGGGGACGTCTCCCGCCATGAGCATGATCCCGGCGCCCGTCACCCCGACGACGTCGGCGCACACCTGGCACAACCGTTCCGTCGGTTCGCCCGGCCCGTCGTCCCGCAGTTGGTCGAGGATCCGGCGTCGCCGTTCACTTTTCACCGCTGGCTGTCTCCGTGGGTGCGCGGGAAGCGGGGATGCGCTGGTCGACCAACGCTTCGTGGTGATCGACCGGGCGGGCGTCCTTGTGGAAGTGAAACGCAGTGAACATAGCGCTCCCCAGGTTTCGGCTAGTGCGGTCGTGCCGGGTGGCCCAGCTCACACGTCAGGGTCTGCTTGTCGCGTCGCCTGGAGCGTACATCCGGCCCGGGAGACCGTGGAGACGGCGGGTCCAGCCTCGGAAGCGTCCCCTGGCCGGCCTTCGTGGTCTCAGTGCGCGATCATGGGGTGCCGGGCTCAGTCCCCGGGTACGGATCGAGGGTGAGCAGCCATGGCTCGTGAGGAGCTGATCGGCAGGACGTTCGTGGAGTTGGCCGACACCCTGGTCGAGGACTACGACGTCATCGAGTTCCTTCACCTGCTGGCCGAACGCTGCGTCCAGCTACTGGGGGTGTCCGAGGCGGGGGTCCTCATGTTCGACGCCCACGGTCGCCTGCGGCCCTGGCATCGTCAAGTGAGCGGATGCAGCTCATAGAGCTATTCGAAGTGCAGACCCAGGACGGGCCGTGCCTGGACTGCTGCCGCGACGGGCGCCCCGTCCGTGAGGACGACCTCCAGGGAGCCGCCGGACGGTGGACGCAGTTCGCTCCAGCCGCACTCGACGCCGGGTTCCGGTCGACCTACGCCGTGCCCATGCGGCTGCGCGACGAGCGGATCGGGGCCCTCAACCTGTTCGCCGACCGGGTCAACGGCCTCACCGAGGCGGACCAAGCGCTCGGACAGGCCATGGCCGACGTCGCCACCATCGGCCTCCTCCATGAACGGGTCCTGGATGAACAAGCCGTCGTGTCAGGGCAACTGCAGACCGCTCTCAACAGCCGGATCGCCGTGGAGCAGGCCAAGGGTCTGATCGCCGAGCTGGCAGACGTCGACATGGGCGAAGCGTTCCTGCTGCTCCGCAGTTTCGCCCGTAACCACAACCGCCGCCTGCGAGACGTCGTCGCCGACGTCATCAACCGTGACCTCTCAGCCGACCAGCTCCGCGTCGGACCTCGCACGAGCTCCGCTACAGAGGTGTAGCACCGGCTCATCGAGTTTCGAGGGGGCCTCGCCCCGCCAGCATCTCACGCCTGCACCTCGAACCACACCACCTTCCCCCTTCCGTTCGGCACGACACCCCAAGCGGAGGCCAGGACATCCATGAGCAGAACTCCTCGCCCCGAGAGCCCATCGGAGCCAACCGCCGCGCCGATCCTCGGTATCCCCGGGTGCTGGTCGGTCACCTCCACCCGGACCCGATCCTCGGTCAGCCCGACGCAGAGGACGACCTCGTCGGTCGGCCGGTGGGGCCCGGCGTGGAGGACCACGTTGGTGACGACTTCGCTGGTCAGCAAGACCACCGTTTCTACTTCGGTCGGCCGGTGCCAATCAGCGAGGAACGCGGCGATGAAGCGTCGCGCCTGTCCGGGACTCGTCTGCTGGGGCTGGAACCGCCGGCTGGCTTCGATGAGATCCCCCAGGGTTCCGGGACTGCGGACGTCTCACCCATGGCTGAGACGGTGAGCACCTACCCCGACCGTCCGAGCTTGACACCGTGGTCGCCGTAGCCTTCCCTCCGCCCCCCTCCAGCAGCGGATCGTCGAGGCAATGACCACCGGCGTCACTCCTGAGGCCGAGGCAGCTGGCCGCCGTTCGCCGGGTACGACGTGCTCGACAGTCCGATTGACGGGGCGTCCAGCGGATCGCTGCGCTGGAGGCCTCTGCTCGAAGCTTCTACGAGCACCGCTGCTACCGGTCGACGGCGCCCTTCTCACTACGTCCGAGGGGACGATCAAGTCCAGGGTCAGAAGCGGCTCCGGCGGCCCCACCCCTTGCTCCCCGAGCTCAGTGACGGGGAGGCGACCCGCTCGTCCAGCCCCCCGCAGATGCGCGCACCTCGGCCTCGTAGTGCCGGGCTGACGCCGGTCCGCTACCGAGGTCGTCGCCGACCTGGTTGCCATCCCGATACGCAAGCTCGATGGCCACGGCGTTAGGCGCCTGTCTATTTCGTCACTGCGACCTCAACAGAGTGGGGAGGCACGAGCCGGCGCCGCAGAACTTGGGGATCCCGAGCTGCAGGTTGCGGTGGCCGCCGATCAGCAGCCGGGACCGGCGTGCGTTCCGTTCGTTGCTGGTGCGCTTGTAGCGGCCGCTCACGCCAGTCCCTTACGTCCGTGAGTTGCTCCAACGGCCTCAGCCCGTCCGTTGCGCGTCGCCCGGCCCCGACGCGTGGGACTGTCGTTGCCCGCCGGGCTGACGGAAGCTGCGCCAGGTGAGCGCGCCCGCCCGCCAACGGGTCGACGTCGGTCAACGGATTCGGCGGGCTTCGTCGGCGTCGTCCGCGTCTTCGGAATAGGGGACGGGATGGTTGCCGCCGAGCTCGACGAATCGTTCGTTGAGGGCGTGGGCCAGGACGTCGTGGTCGCTGGCGGTCGGGCGGAGGGCGCCGTAGAGGAAGGCCTCGACTTGGAGGGCGGTGCTCATGCCGCCGAGCTCGAAGTAGCGGAGCCACAACTCGCCGTGGGAGAGCCCGGCGTCTCGGCGGGCCTGGTCCAGGCTGTCGCCCAGCTGGCGGTTCATGACGCCGCTTCTGGTTGGGCCGGTGAGACCTGGCATCCCCGCTGGGTGGAGCCGACGATGTCAGCCGCCCGTTCGCCAAGCGGCTCGCTGGTTCGCTGGGAGAAGCTGCGGAGCTGGGTGTAGGCGTCTTGTTCTGAGATGCCGCCGCGTTCCATGAGCACCCCTTGAGCTTGGGCGATCGTCTGCCGGGTCCGGAGTGCGTCGGCGAGCCGGCTGGCCAGCTGGTCGTCGGACACGTCGACCCCGGCGTCTCGCAGGATGGCCGAGGCCTCGGTGGCGAAGATCGAGGCCAGGTCCTGGTCCTTGGCTGCGAAGGCCTCGGTGGCGTGGGAGTAGATGTTGAGGGCGCCGACCGGGCGGTCCTCGGCCAGGAGAGGGGTGGAGAGCATGGCGCCGCCGATGCCCCGCTGTCGGGCCTTGGCTGTGAAGGCGGGCCAGCGGGTCTCTTGGTCCAGGGACTCGACGTGGATCCAGCGTCCCTCGACCGCGGCGTCCAGGCACGGCCCTTCGCCGGTGGCGTACTGGTCGGCGTCCATGTCCAGGATGGTCTGGTCGCTGGAGGCCACGGTGGTGAGTCGGCCGTGACGGTGCAGTGAGACGCTGACGCCGTCGGCGCCCTCGACGGTGGCCTGGGCCAGTGCCACCACCAGGCGGAGTGCGCCGTCGACCACGTCGTTCTCGGCCGGGATGGCCGAGACGTGCCTCAGCTGGCGGGCCGGGTCGGCGGGCTCGACCGTGACCGGCGTTCCCGGGACGGACGCGGTCTGCTCTGGACCCAAGCGGTCATCGACGTCTTCAGCGCCCTCACCTTCCTCGACCTCCACGGCGTCGACGTCACCGTCGTGTGCGACGTGGACCGCCTCGGCCATGCCCGTGGTGTCGAGGAGTCGGCGAACCTGGGCCGAGGGTGAACGGAGTGAGAGCCCGCCCCTTGACGACCCGAGGCGGTCTGTGGCGGCCTCGATGATCCTGAGTCCGGCGACCCCCATGAAGGTCGTCTCGGCCAGGTCCAACACCACTGAGGAGTGGCCCCCGTCGATGACCGCGGTCAGGATCGCAGCGAGCTCGGGGGCGGTCAGGAGGTCGACTTCGCCTCGGACGCCGACCACGGCCTGGTCCCCGGTGAAGCCGACGGTGACCCCAAAGGCGTCGAGGGGACCGACAGAGGCGCTCACGTCCGTGCCCCGGGGCCGGGCGGCCAGCCGATCCGAGGGGCCTGGCGTCCGACGCGTCCATGGACGATCACTGCGGGCTTGGCCAGCGTCGCGCGGGCGGGGGGGTGCCCGCGGCGCTCCAGGCACCGCTCTCGATCGTCAGCGAGGAACTCGACACGAAGCCGTGGCCTCCGAGGTTGCGTCGGGCGCACAAGCCACCCAGGGAACCCTCGCTGTAGAAGGTCCTCCGAACAGTACCGGGTCGCCGTCGCTACCACCGACTTCTTCCCGGCCGCCCGGGATGCGATGCTGGTGGCGACACCGGATACTGGGACGGAGAAGCGATGGCGGAGACCGAACATCCCAGCACCGGCATCGACGACCCCGCTGTGGAGATCACCCACAGGTTTTCCGAGACGGCCCGGGCCCTGTTCTCAGCAGGCAGCGTCACCGACACCCTCCAACAAGTGGTGGACATCGCCGTGGACATCATCGAGGGATGCGACTATGCCGGCATCTTCCTGCTCGAGGGGGATGCGGTGAACACCCCCGTGCACACCGACCCGGTGGTGATCGAGGTCGACACCCTCCAGCACCGCACCGGCGAGGGTCCCTGCCTCGACGCCATCACCAACGGCGGCGCGCTGTACGCCGACGACCTGGCCGGCGACGCCCGCTGGCCCCGGTTCGGGCCGCAGGCGACAGCCGCCGGTGTCCGCACCGTCCTGGCCCTCACCCTGCCCGGCAACGGCACCCACGGGGCCCTCAACCTCTACGCCCGGTACCCCCAGGCCTTCGGGGTCATCGACCGGGCCAAAGGGCTCCTGCTGAGCGCCCTGTCCGGCCTGGCCCTCTCCACGGCCGCCGCCCACGACGACGAGGAACGCCGACTCGACAACCTCCACACCGCCCTAGCCACCCGGGCGGTGATCGGCCAAGCCCAGGGAATCCTCATCGAGCGCGAGCGCATCACCCCTGACCAAGCCTTCGACATCCTCCGCCGAGCCTCCCAGCACCTCAACATCAAGCTGCGGGACGTGGCCCAGGCCCTCGTCGACACCGGAGAGCAACCGCAGACCGGCTCACCACCGGCGTCGTAGCATCAGGCCTGCACCTCGAACCCACACCATCTTGCCGGCCGACCAGACTTGCGTGACGGCCGTGGTTGAGCGTTCCGGTCCTCCCGCTCGATGGATCACAGCGACTGGCGGAGCAGGTCGAAGGCCGATTCGGTCGCCTTTCGGGTGCGAGAGCGCTGGTTCCAGCGGGCGAGGTCGTACTCGGTTGACCGTTCGAGGTCGTCGAGGAAGTCCTTGGCGAGTTCTCTCACCACATCGGTGTCCCGGACGGCGATGTTGATCTCATCGTCGAGGCCCATGGATCGCTGGTCGAGGTTGCTCGATCCGACGTTGGCCCAGCCGTCGACGATGGCGACCTTGGCGTGGAGCATCGTCGGTTGGTACTCGAAGATCCGCACGCCTGACTCCATCAGCGGCCCGTAGCAGCGTTGGCCGACCCGGCGGACGACCTCTTTGTCGATGTTCGGACCGTTGACCAAGAGCCGCACATCGACCCCGCGCTCCCCAGCGGCCCGGAGGAGGTCGACGAACGCCTTCCCCGGGGCCAGGAAGGCCGTGGTGAGCCACAGCCGTTCCTGGGCGCCGGCGATGAGGGCGTTGTACAGGTGCAGGGCGACGGTCCCTCCCGCCTTGGGTGAGCTCCGCAGGACCTGCACCTCGATGCCGTCGTCGAAGGTCGACGCCTTCGGGTAGTGGGATGGTCCCGGCACGACATGGGTCGCCTCGGTCCAGTTCTCAGCGAAACCGCCGTACAGGTCATTGACGGCTGGGCCCTCGATGACCAGGTGCGTCTCGCGCCAGTGCTCGGGGTCCTGGGCGTCACCGCTCCACACATCGGCGATCCCGACCCCACCGGCGAAAGCGATCATGCCGTCGACCATCAGCAGCCGCCGGTGCATGCGGTTGTTCAGCTTGTGTAAGGTGTGCCAGTTCGGTTTACGGAAGAAGGCGACGGTGACTCCCGCGTCCCTCAGGTCGCCCACGATGCTCGGTCCGACCTTCGATGACCCCCAGCCGTCGAGGACGACGTTCACCTCGACCCCGGCACGTGCCCGCTCAGCGAGCGCTTCGGTGAAGGAGTTGGCCACCTCACCCGGCCAGTAGATGTACGAGGACAGGTCGACCGTCGCCGTGGCCGCCCGGATCGCGTCCAACATGGCGCCGAAGGTGGCGTCGCCGTTGCGGAGGACACGTACCCGGTTCCCATCTGTGGCCGATGACCCTGACAGGGTGGCCAGCAACCGGCTGAAGTCGTCGGACCCCGGAGCCGGGGCGTCAACGAAGTCGTAGGTGATGCGGGCATTGCGACGGTACTTCGCCGTCCCGTAGGCATAGAACCCCGCCAGTCCCAGCGCGGCCGGGATCCCCACGGTGCGCGGCAGTCCCGCCGCGGCGCTCCGCACCGCCCGGAGCGGCGGCAGCGACGGCGACACACGGTCACGGTAACCACAACCCGCTCCATCCACCCAAATGCGCAGGCGGACGCAGGTCGCGAAGGCCTTCAACCCCCGCACACGAGCGGTGAAGGTTCCCAATACGAGACGCCTGTTGGGTGGACATGCCCGGCTCCCCGTGGCGGTAGCCGACGCAGCGACCTCAGATCGGACGGTGCGACCCGTCGACCTTGGCCCGGCTGCGGCTGAAGCCAGCGCAACCCAATGGTGCACTAGGACGCTGGAGTTGATCCCTCCTGCGACGAGCAGGGGGTCTCAACCGACGTATTACCTCGAGGGGCATGCGCTCCGCGCTCGACGTCGAGGCGTACCTCTATGGAGCGCTGATCGCTGACATCTACGACCGGGACCAGCTGGCCGTCGCCCTGGACGAGCGATTCGCCGAACTCGCCGTGATCACCCGATGCCCTACTCGAGGACTGACCGACCCAGCGGCTCGCCGCCAGTACCGTCCGGTGACACGCCCTAGTGGGATCAACCGCAAGCCATGACCGTGTCGCCGAAGCAGACTTGCAGGTGGGTCTCATCGGGGCCTCTAACCCGCGTTAGTGGAACACTTGGGCCACTTTGACGCCGCTACTCAGACGACCCCTATCAAGAGGGACGAACGGGCGGTCGCACTGCCTGACGCGACCGAGCCGGATCGACGGTTCGGGCTTGGCGGCTGGGACGTGGGCGGATCCGGGCGAAGCTGGGCTCAGGCCAGTTCGTGGACTGGCATCGGCCCGAAGCCGTTGAAGCCGGCTGAGGCGTAGGCGGCGGTGTAGGCGCCGGCGGCCAGGATGTCGATGGTGTCGCCCTCGGACAGCGTGAGCGGCAGCTGGTAGCGGGTGCGCTCGTAGAGCACGTCGACGCTGTCGCAGGTAGGGCCGGCCAGGATCACGGGACCCAGCGGGCCTCCGTCGACCGAGGTGACCAGCTGGTACCGGATGGCCTCGCCCTCGGTCTCGGCCAGCCCGCCGAAGCGGCCGACGTCGAGGTACACCCAGCGGTGCTCGTCGCCGTAGGCTTTGCGCGACACCAGCACGACCTTGGCCCGCAGCACGCCGGCGTCGCCGGCGACGTAGCGGCCCGGCTCGCACAGCACCCGCACCGGGAGGCCCTGCAGGTGGCGGTGCAGGGCGGCCCCAATGGCCCGGCCGTAGTGCTCGATGTGGGGGACGTCGGCCGAGTAGCTGGCCGGGAATCCTCCACCGATGTTCACGAGCGAGATGGGGACACCAGCGGCGTGGGCCTGGCGGAGCACCGCGGCGGCCCGCTCGAGGGCGGGATCCCAGCGGCGGGGCTCCATCTGCTGGCTGCCGACGTGGAACGAGACGCCGGCGGGGTCGAGGCCGAGCGTCCCGGCTTGGACGAGGAGGTCGACGGCCATGTCGGGTTCGCAGCCGAACTTGCGGGAGAGCGGCCAGTCGGCGCCCTCACCGCTGACCAGGACCCGGACGAGCACCGTGGCCCCGGGAGCGGCGGCCGCCACCTTGCCCAGCTCCTCCTCCGAGTCGACGGCGAACATGTGCACCCCGGCCTCGTGGGCGAAGGCGATGTCGCGGCGCTTCTTGATGGTGTTGCCGTAGGAGATCCGGCTCGGGTCCACGCCGGCGGCCAGGCAGAGGGAGATCTCGGCCGGCGAGGCCACGTCGAACCGAGAGCCCAGGGCGGCGAGGCGGGCCAGCACGCCGGGTGAGGGGTTGGCCTTGACGGCGTAGTGGACGTCGGCCGCCGGCAGGGCGGCGACGAGCGCCCGGTACCGCTCCTCGACCACGTCGAGATCGATCACCAGGCACGGCGTGGGCGGATCCTCTTCGGCCAGGAAGCGCTCGATCCTCGGTGGGACGACGTGCGGGATGGCGCTCGCGCTCAGACGGGTGGCCACGTGGCACCACCTCCGGCAGCCAGGACCAGGGTCATGTCGCCTCCTCGGAGCTCGTGGGGTTTCGCTCGCCTCTACCCCGGCGGGACGTGGCCGGCCGCAGAACATACCGGCGCCCGTCGCCCGCCCGGTCACCGCCGGCGGACCCGGCGGGTCAGCCCGCAGCCGCCGGGTCGACGAGCCAGACGACCTGGGGGGCTCGGACCCGGGCCACGGGCAGGTCCTCCCCGGCACGGACGCGGGCGAAGGCCTCCTGCTTGTCCTCGCCTTCCACGGTGATCAGCACCAGGCGGGCCCGGGCGATGGCCGAGAACGTGAAGGTCATGCGCCGGTGGGGGTTGCTGCCCGAGGGGTCCTCGTTCATGACGACCAGGCGGCCGGCGTCGGCCTCGAGGGCGGGGGAGCCGGGGAACAGCGATGCGGTGTGGCCGTCAGGACCCATGCCGAGGTGGACGACGTCGATGGCAGGCAGGGCGCTGATCTTCAGCTGGTAGGGCTCGGGCCCCTCGTCGCACCGCATCGGGTGCACCTCGTTGGCGGCGCCGATCCGCTCGAGCAGGGCCTCCCGCACGAGCCGCTGGTTCGACGCCTCGCTGTTGGGGTCGACGCAGCGCTCATCGCCCCAGAACAGGTCGACTGCCCACCAGTCGATGGCCTCTGCTCCCTCCTCGGCCAGCCGCCGGTAGCAGCGGCGGGCCGTGCCACCGCCTGAGACGGCGAGGCTGAACGTGGCGTCGGACCGGTCGATGAACGCGTCGATCACCCGGGCCGCGAAGCGACCCGGGACGTCGTCGACGACCTCGACGTCTCCGAACACAGCGGGCGAACGTAGCCGCGCGAGGGCCTGCGCCCCGCGGTCGGGTCAGGCGAGGCCGGCTCGCACGGCTGCTTCGTACACGGGGTCGCAGCGCAACCCGGTCAACGCCTGGGCCAGGGCCCACGACGGGTCGGCCTCGGGCAGGGCCAGCACGTCGGTGAACGAGGGGCCGCCCTCGACCGTGGCGGTGGCCCGCACCAGCCGCTCGCCGGCCAGGCGCTCGACCGAGAACGTGGCCTCCCGGCCGTCGATCCGCCCGACCAGGCGGACCGAGGCGTGACGGGCCGCGACCAGGTGCAGCGTCCCTGGGGGCAGGCGAAGGCGTGAGGAGAGCCAGCCCCCGAGGAGGGCGCGGGCGCTGGCCTTCCCGGTCACCGTGGCCGACCGCAGGTCGTCGAGGGCCGGTCGAAAGGCGGCCCCGTCCACCAGCGCGGCCAGCAGCTCGCGCCAGGGCCGGAGGCGGATCCAGGCCAGGTCGACGACCGGGACCCTTCCGAAGAGGGCGACGACGGCGTCGAGGGTGTCACGCTCGGGCAGGGCCCCGACCGGGCCGTCGTCCCCGGCGTCGCCCCCTTCCTCGCCGATGGCCAGCTTCGAGTCGACGAGCACGGCGTCGGCGGTGGCCACGAGGTCGTCACCGGCCTCCGGGGCCGCGCCGAGGTACCAGGCGACGAGCGGGAGGTCGGAGAGGGCGAAGGGCTCGACCAGGCTGCCCAGCCGCCGGGCGGCCGGCCCCGAGATCGACAGGACCACGTCCTCGAACCAGACCTGGTGGCCGCCGGCCTCGGCGGCCGTGAGGCTGACCCGGGCATCGAGGCGGGCCGGCCCCTCGGGCAGGGGGACGAGCACGATCGAGCGGGCCGGGTGGTGGCCGCCGAACCGGTGGACGGTGGCCACCGCGTCCCAGGCGTCGACCGCCGACGGCGCGTGCACCACCAGCGTCAGCACCGATGTGCGGGACGCCAGCGACCGCTGCCCCTTCCGCCGCAGCCCGTCGAGCTGCTCGAGCACCTCCCCGACCTTCGTCGCCCGCCCCGTCCACTCCCCAAGCGTCCGGGTCGCAACCCCCGCCATCAGCCAGCACCTTGTGACGTAACCGACAGCAACCCGAACGACGCCGCGACGGCGGGGGGCGCCAGAGCGGGCCCCGCCAGGACGCCGCCCGGCCCCTCGCTGGACGGAGGAGGCCGGTCGCTGGAGGCGCCGGTCGGGGGAGGAAGCGAGGGGTTCAAGGGCGGCGGCATGGTGGGGATGTAACAGCGGGCCCCGCCAGGACGCCGCCCGGCCCCTCGCTGGACGGAGGAGGCCGGTCGCTGGAGGCGCCGGTCGGGGGAGGAAGCGAGGGGTTCAAGGGCGGCGGCATGGTGGGGAGGTCAGGGCGTTCTCCAGCGGCGGCCGTCGCGCTGGAGAAGGAGGTCGGCTTCCTTGGGGCCCCAACTGCCGGCTTCGTAGGTGGCGACGGGGTAGGAGGGGTCGTTCCACGCCTCGAGGATGGGGTCGCAGATCTGCCAGGCCTGCTCGACCTCGTCGGTGCGGATGAACAGGGTGGGGTCGCCGACCATGGCGTCGAGGAGGAGGCGTTCGTAGGCGTCGGGGGTGTCCTGGAGGAACGAGGCGCCGTAGGAGAAGTCCATGAGCACGTCGCGCACCTCGAAGGACCCGCCGGGGACCTTGGCCCCGAAGCGCAGGGTGATGCCCTCGTCGGGCTGGATGCGCAGGACGAGGGCGTTGGGCGACAGCCCACGGCTGTCACGGGTGGTGAAGGGCAGGTGGGGGACGGCCTTGAGCGTGAAGGCGACCTCGGTGACGCGCTTGGGGAGGCGCTTGCCGGTGCGCACGTAGAAGGGCACGCCGGCCCAGCGCCAGTTGTCGATCTCGAGCTTGAGGGCCACGTACGTCTCGGTGGTCGAGGAGGGGTCGACGCCCTGCTCGGAGCGGTAGCCCTTGACCTGCTCGCCTTCGGCCCAGCCCGAGTCGTACTGCGCCCGCACGACGTGGTCGACCACGTCAACGGGGTCCCAGGGCCGGATGGCGCGGAGGGCCTTGACCTTCTCGTCCCGCACGCCGGTGGCGTCGAGGGTGGCCGGCGGCTCCATGGCGCACACGGCCAGCACCTGCAGCACGTGGTTCTGGACGATATCCCGGAGGGCTCCGGCGGTCTCGTAGAACCCGGCCCGGGTGCCGACGCCGACGGACTCGGCCACCGTCACCTGGACGTGGTCGATGTGCTGGCGGCTCCAGAGGGGCTCGAAGAAGCTGTTGGCGAAGCGCAGGGCCAGGGTGTTCTGGACCGTCTCCTTCCCGAGGTAGTGGTCGATCCGGTAGATCTGGTCCTCGGCGAAGGCCGAGTGCATGGCGTCGTCCAGCTCCCTGGCCGAGGCCAGGTCGCGGCCGTAGGGCTTCTCGCAGACGATCCGCACGAACGAGCCGTCGAACCTCGGCTCGTGCATGCCCTCGCGTCCCAGGGCCCGGGCGATGTCGTCGAACAGGGAGGGCACGGTGGCCAGGTAGTGGACGCGGTTGCCGGAGGTGCCCCGCTGCTCGTCGACCTCGGCCAGCACCTCCTTCAACCGGTCGAAGGTCTCGGTGGCGGTGTAGTCGCCGGCGACGTAGCGGAAGCCCTTCACCAGCTCGTCCCATCCGGCGGCGGCGTCGGGGACGCTCCTCAGGCACGCCTTCTGGAAGTCGTCGTCGTCCATCTCGGTGCGGGCGGTGCCGACGACGGCGAAGGCCCCCGGGAGCTGCCGCTGGCGGTGCAGGCGCTCGATGGCCGGCATGATCTTGCGGCTGGTGAGGTCGCCGCTGGCGCCGTACACAACGAGCACGCACGGCGGTGCCCGACGGTCCCGGTCGAGGCCCTCGAGCAGCGGGTTGTCATGCACGGGGGACGTCGGTGTCGTCGACGAGGTGGACCTTGAGGCCGTGGCCCCCGAACTGGCCGCGCAGCGCGGCCAGGAGGCGGTTCGAGAACAGGTTGGGGTCGCGCGACGAGAAGCGCTCGTACAGCGCGGCGGTGATCACCGGGGCCGGGACGCCTCGCTGCACGGCCTCCTCGACGGTCCAGCGGCCCTCGCCCGAGTCCTCGACGTAGCCTTGGACGTGCTCGAAGGACTCCTCGGCCAGAGCACGGGCGGCGAGGTCGAGCAGCCACGAGCGGATGACGGTGCCGTGGCGCCACGCCTCGGCCACCTCGGCCACCTTGGCCTGGTCGATGCCGAGGTCCTCGGCCGCCGCCAGCACCGCGAAGCCCTCGCCGTAGGCCTGCATCAGCCCGTACTCGATGCCGTTGTGCACCATCTTGGTGAAGTGGCCGCTGCCGACGGGGCCCACGTGCACGAAGCCGCCCTGGGGGGCCAGCGACTCGAAGAGGGGGCGAAGGCGCTCGACCACGTCGTCTGCACCGCCGACCATCAGGCCGTAGCCGTTCTCGAGGCCCCACACCCCGCCGGACACGCCGGCGTCGCAGAAGTCGATGCCGGAGGCCTGTAGCGCCTCGCCCGTGGCCACCGAGTCGGTCCAGCGGGCGTTGCCGCCGTCGACGATGACGTCGCCCGGCTCGAGGAGGCCGGTGAGCTCGCCGATGGCGGCGGCGGTGATCGCCCCCGCCGGCAGCATCAACCAGACCGCCCGTGGCGCGTCGAGCTGCTCGACCAGCGAGGCAAGGTCCTTGGCCCCGTGGGCGCCCTCGCCAACGAGCACCGCCACCACGTCGCCGCTGACGTCGTGGGCCACCACCTCCTGGCCGGCCTTCAGCAGCCGGCGGGTCATGTTGCCGCCCATGCGCCCCAGGCCGACCATCCCGATCCGCATGGTCAGCCCCTTCCGGTCAGGTCGCCTCGGTCGACCACGACCCGCACCACCCGCCGGCCGACCGCCCGCAGAGCGTGCAGGTCTCCCAACGCCTGGGCCGCAATGAGCGTGCCGAAGTCGTAGGCGTGGTCGGGCACCGGCACCTCGGCCGTGGGGGCGTCGGGCACGATCTGCACGGCGACGCAGCTGTCCGGCCCACCCTTGTGCAGCTGGCCGGTCGAGTGGAGGAAGCGGGGCCCGTACCCGGCCGTGACCGCGACCCCGCCCAGGGCGTCGCGCACCCGCCGCCGCAGCCCTTCGAGCGCGGCGTCCTGGCCGTAGGGCACGTACGCCTGCAGGGCGACGTAGTCGCCGGGCCGCATGTGGGTCTCGAGCCACGGCAGCAGGCCGTCCGGCGGGGCCAGGTCGACGCCCGCGGGCAAGTTCGAGGGGAGGGGCAGGTGCTCCAGCGCCTTGGCCGTGGCCACCTTGGCTGCCTCGACGTCGGGCTGGTCGAAGGCGTCGACGCCCAGGATGCTGCCGGCCGTGGCCGTAGCGATCTCCCAGCGCAGGAACTCGACGGCGAGGTCGTAGACGTCGTCGACGTGCACCGCCACCGGCTCTCGGTCGTCGCCGGCCTCGACCTCGGTGGTGGGCACCGGCACGATCCCCGTGCCCTGCTTGCCCAGGCTCTCGGCCACCAGCTGCTCGGCCCACAGGCCGAACGCCCGGAACGGCCCGTCGCCCAGGAGGATGGTCAGCTTGTCCCGGCCGGCCTGCTGGGCCTCGGCCCAGCCGACCCCCAGGCGCACGGCCTCGCCGACGTCGACCGTCCGGGCCCGGCGGCAGAGCTCGGCCGGGTCGAGGCCGAGGAGGGCCGCCGGCACCAGGCCGAACCACGACAGCACGCTGTAGCGGCCGCCGATGTTGGGGTCGTTCTCGAACACGCGGGCGAAGGCGTGCGAGCTGGCCAGCTCGATCGGCTTCGTCCCGGGGTCGCAGACGGCGGCCCACCGGGCCCCGTCCGGCACCCGGCTCCAGAAGTGGGAGAACAGCGCCCGAGGCTCGAGGGTGCCTCCCGACTTCGACGACAGCAGGAAGAACGAGCCGTCGGTGGGGATCCCAGCGACCGTCTTCGGGTCGGTCGTGTCGCACACGATGAGGCGGTCGCTCTGCAGCGCCGCCCGCAACACCTCAGGGCCCAGGGAGCTGCCGCCCATGCCGAGCAGCACCACCCGCTCGTAGGAGAGCGACGACACCCAGTCGGAGACCTCGGCGCACGCAGCGAGGAGGCGCGAGGCGATGTCGAGCCAGCCCAGCCGGTGCGGTGCCTCGGACCCGTCGGGCCAGAGGGTGGCGTCCCGAGCCAGGAGCCGCTCAGCCAGGGCGTCGGGCGACACCGCCGGGGCGCTCATGTGAGCCTGTTCGCCTTGTCGGTCAGGACCTGGAGCAGCTCGTCGTAGGACTTCGAGAACGAGGCGACGCCCTCCTCCTCCAAGGTGCGCGACACGTCGTCGACGTCGATGCCGACCTCGGCCAGCGCCACCCATCCGGCCCGGGTCTGGTCGAGACCCTGGTCGACGGTGCGGGCCACCGTGCCGTGGTCGAGGAACGCCTCGATCGTGGCGTCCGGCATGGTGTTGACGGTGCCGGGCCCTATGAGGCTGTCGATGTAGAGCAGGTCGCGGTAGCTCGGGTCCTTGGTGGACGTCGAGGCCCAAAGCGGCCGCTGGAGATGGGCGCCCCCCTCCTGGAGCGCGGTCCAGCGCTCACCCCCGAAGCGCTGCTGGAACAGCTCGTAGGCCAGCTTGGCCTGGTTCACCGCCGCCGTGCCCAGCAGCTGGGCGGCCCGGTCGGTGCCGACGGTCCGGAGCCGCCGGTCGACCTCGACGTCGACCCGGCTGATGAAGAAGCTGGCCACCGAGCGGACGCAGGAGGGGTCGCCGCCCCCTTCCAGCAGGTCCTCGACCCCGCTCAGGTACGCCTCGATCACCTCGGCGTAGCGGGGCACCCCGAAGATGAGGGTGACGTTCACGCTGATCCCGGCGGCGACCGACGAGCGGATGGCGGGCAGCCCCTCGGCCGTCCCGGGGATCTTGACCATCAGGTTCGGACGGTCGACCCGGTCCCATACCGATCGCGCCTCACGGGCGGTGCCCGCGGTGTCGCGGGCCAGGGCCGGCGACACCTCGATCGACACGTGCCCGTCAGCGCCACGGCTCTCGTCGAAGAGGGGGCGCAGCACGTCACAGGCGTGCTGGATGTCGTCGACCACCAGCTCCCAGTAGGCGTCCTCGACGCTGACCCGGCTGGTGGCCTCGGCGAACTGCTCGTCGTAGTCTTCCGAGGCGGCGATGGCCTTCTGGAAGATGGTCGGGTTCGACGTGACGCCGCGGATGCCCTGGTCGACCAGCCGCTGCAACGTCCCGTCCCGGAAGTAGCCACGCCTCAGGTTGTCGAGCCACGGGCTCTGGCCCTGCTCGTCGAACAGCCGCTGGAGCGTGGTCACCGGTGTCTCCTCTGCTAGTCGTCGCCTTCGTCGTCGCCGAAGGCCTCCTGCAGCGACGTGATGAGGTTCACCGCCTCGTCAGCCACCCGTTCGGAGGTGAAGCCGCGAGCGACCATGATCTCCTCCCCCGGACCGGAGGCGCCGAAGCGGTCCATGGTCACGGTCCCCTCCGCCCAGTGGTCCCAGCCGAACGATGCCGCCGCCTCGACGGCCAGCGCCGGCAGGTCCGAGGGGAGCACCTCCTCCTTCTCGTCGTCGGTGGCCTCCTCGAACAGGTCCCAGCACGGCATGGACACGACCCGAGCCCGGATGTCGCGGGCGGCGAGCAGGGGCACCGCCTCGACGCACAGGCGCACCTCGCTGCCGGTGCCGATCAGGGTGAGGTCGGCCTCTTCGTCCTCCCGCAGCACGTAGGCCCCGCGGGCCACCCCGTCGTAGGCGGCCTCGGTGCCCTCGAGGACCGGCAGCTCCTGACGGGACAGGACGAGGGCGGTGGGGCCCTCGGCCTCAAAGGCGACCCGGTAGGCGTGGGCCGTCTCGTTGCCGTCAGCCGGGCGGATGACCCGGAGGTGGGGCATGGCCCGCAGCGACGCCAGGTGCTCGACCGGCTGGTGGGTGGGCCCGTCGGGGCCGAGGCCGATCGAGTCGTGGGTGAAGCTGTACACGACCTTGAGCTTGGACAGGGCGGCGATGCGGATGGACCCCCGGCAGTAGTCGGAGAACACGAAGAACGTGCCGCCCACGGGCAGGATCCCTCCGTGGGCGGCCATGCCGTTCATGGCTGCCGCCATCCCGTGCTCGCGGACGCCGTAGTAGATCTGCTTGCCGCTTCGGTCGTCGGGGTTGAAGACCTGGAGCTTGACCTTCACACCGGTGTTGCCGGTGAGGTCGGCCCCGCCGACGAGGAGTCCGGGCACCAGGTCCTTCACGGCGTCGAGCACCGCGGCGCCGGCCTTTCGGGTGGCGATCTTGTCGCCCGCCTCCCAGGTGGGCAGGGACTTCACCCACTCGGTGAGGGGGCGACCCTCCTGGGCCGCGTCGTAGGCCTCGCGGTCGCCCTTCATGTTGGCCAGCCGCTGCTCCCACTCGTGGCGGATGGCCTGGCCTCGGGGGATCGACTCGCGGTAGAGGGCCAGCACGTCCTCGGGCACCCAGAAGTCCTCGTCGGGGGGTAGTCCCAGGACGGACTTGGCATCGCGCACCACGTCGGCCCCGAGCGGTTCGCCATGGGCCTTCTCGCTGTCCTGGAGCGACGACGGGTAGCCGATGTGGGTGCGCAGGGCGAGGAACGTCGGCTTGTCGGTGACCTCCATGCCCCGGCGGATGGCGGCCTCGAGGGTGTCGAGGTCGTTGGCGGCCTCGCCCAGCTCCTCGACGTGCCAGCCGTAGGCCCGGAACCGGTCGGGCGTGTTGTCCGACCACGACAGCTCGGTGGGGCCGTCGATGCTGATGTGGTTGTCGTCCCAGATCATGACGATGCGCCCCAGCGCCAGGTGGCCGGCAAGGCTGGAAGCCTCGTGGCTGATCCCCTCCTGGAGGTCACCGTCCGAGCAGATGATGAAGGTGTGGTGGTCACAGACCTCGGCACCGAAGGTGGCCCGCAGGTGCTCCTCGGCGATGGCCATGCCGATGGCCGACGCCATGCCCTGGCCGAGGGGGCCGGTCGTGGTGTCGATCCCGGGGGCGTGCAGCCGCTCGGGGTGGCCCGGCGTGCGCGAGTCCAGCTGGCGGAACGCCTTGAGGTCGTCGATCGTCTGGCCGTAGCCGGTCAGGTACAGGTAGGAGTACAGCAGGATCGAGGCGTGCCCCGGTGAGAGGACGAAGCGGTCGCGGTCGTGCCAGTCGGGGAGCGAGGGGTCGTGCTTCATCACCCGGTGGAACAGCACGTGGGCCAGCGGGGCCAGCGCCATCGCCGTCCCGGGGTGCCCGCTGCCCGCCCTTTGGGGCCCGTCCATGGCGAGCCCCCGCACGACGTTGATGGCTCGCTCTTCCAGTTCCGACACGTCAGCGTCCATAGGACGACTGACCCTATCGAGGAACGGTCACCCCGGCCGGGGGAACGGCCAGGGGAGGGCGTCAGGTGACCAGGCTCACGGGAAGAGCAGCAGGCCGGTGGCGTCCTCGGCGTGAAGGGTCGTGACGCCGGCCAGGGGAGCGAGGGGAGCGCTCACCCCCATCCCGGCCACCGTCGTGCCGAGCAGCTCGGCCACGAGGTCGGGGTCGCCGCCGCGGGCGGTTCCGGGGAACAGCAGTGTGGCGGCTCGACCGGACGAAGAGCTGGCCAGCACCGAGACCAGGTCGGCCTCGACCTCGGAGGCTCCCAGAAGTACGAAGCGCACGACCCGCCCGACCTCGATGGGCTCAGCCACCCGCAGGCCACCCCCATGGGCGGGCCCCAGCACCCGCACCGCCTTCAGGTCGCTGCGGCCGGGGCGGTCGGCGTGCTCGTCGAGCAGCAGCCCCAGCGCAACCGGCCGGGGGCGGGCATCGTCACCCACTGCGTCCCGCCGCCGTTCGAGCACCGGTCGTCCTCCGAGCTCGAGCACCACATCGCGGTCCGCCTGGGTGACCACCCAGGTGGGCCCGACCGGCGTGCCGCCCTGGCTGGCCACGGCTTTGGCTGGTGCCCCCAGGAGGGCCCCGACCCCGCCCGAGGTGCGGACGACGCCGTCCAGCAGCAGGCGGCTGCCGCCTGGTCCGTGGGCCGCGGCCAGGAGGCCTCCGCTCACCTCGAGGCCCTGGACAGCACCGACGAGCGACGTGGTGGGACAGGAGAAGGGATCGGCCAGGACGAGAGCGGCGGCGGTGCCGTCGTGGTGGCCATGGCGGCGGAGGCCGCCCTTGAGGTCAGGTTCCAGCAGCAGGGGTGCGACAGCCACACCCGACAGCGCGAACAGGCTGAGCGCTGGCCCTCCCTCGACGTTCCTGCCTGCTCCCACGACAGCGGCGGCGACGGCTCCCACCGTGACGTCCGGTTCGAGCAGGGCCCGCAGCGCCGCTCCGACGTCCTCGAGGGTGCCCAGGTGCGGCGGGGTCACCGCCACCAGCACCAGGGCCGGTCGTGTCCCGCCCAAAGCCTCCAGGACCTGCCCGGCGCACTCGCCCAGGGCGGTGGCGACGATCGGGTGCGTGCTCAGGGCGCTGGCGGCCCTCACGGGCCGCCGCTCAAGCCGGAGGCAGGAGGGTGAACGGGACGGTGGTGACGTGGCCGTCGGCGTTGAGCCGGCACCGGGCCTCGATCGTGCCGTAGTCGGCGAACTCGAGCTCGGCCTTCACCAGCTGCCGGCCGAACTTGCCGGGTGCGACCGCCACCATCTGCACGTTCCTGGCCACCTGCTCGCCGTCGGCCTGGCGTACGAACTCGCTGACGAGCGACGCCTGTCCGGACCCCTCCTGATCCTCCCGGACGATGACGACGAGGTGGGGGTCGAGGGTGATGGGCGGCGGCGAAGGGGCGGCCAGGGAGAACATCACGCCCTTGAGGTCGATGCGGGTGGAAGGCCCCGGGACCTGCCGCATCTCGAGGCCTTCCACGAACAGAGCAGCGACGATTTCCACGCCGGCCGAGCCTAGGCCGCCTACGGTGGCGGCCCGTGGGTGCCCCGGTCAGCCCCGCCGACGTCCGGGGTGGCTCCTCGACCCGGCGGGCCATCGTCGTGGCGGCTCGGCGCCAGTTCGCCGAGAGGGGCTACGAGGGCACGTCGCTGAACGAGATCGCCATCGAGGTGGGGATCCGCCGACCCAGCGTGCTCCACCACTTCGCCAACAAGGAGCAGCTCTACCGCGAGGTCGTCTGGTCCACCCTCGGGGACTGGCAGGAGCGGGTCACCGGGGCCGTCGACTCGGCCCGCAGCCAGGACGGCTGGGCCATGGTCGACCACGTGCTCACCGCCGCCTTCAGCTTCTTCCAGGAGAACCCCGAGTTCGTCCGCCTAATCCGGCGGGAGCAGCTGGCCGGCAGCGGCAGGTTCACCGAGGAGCTCGTCGCCGTGCTCCGCCCCCTGATGCTGCGGGCCGAGGGCTTCTTCGAGCGGGAGATGGACGCCGGAACCTTCCGCCGCCACGACCCCGAGCAGCTGCTGCTCACGGGCTACGGCGCCATCCTCAGCTGGTTCTCCGACGTCACGTTCCTCGAGGCCATCACCGGCCGCGACCCGCTGGCGCCCGAGGCGGTCGAGGAGCGCCTGCTCCACGTGCGCGCCTTCTTCCGCGCCGCGCTCCAGCGGGAGCCGAGCTGACCCTGCCCGGGCGGGGACCCGGGCGCCGGTAACGTCGCCGCCGTGGAAGCCGCTCCGCCGGAGACCGGCACCTGGGCCATCCAGCCCGCCGGGCCGCTGGTGGGCGACGTCAGGGTCCGGGGGTCCAAGAACGCGGTCACCAAGCACCTGGTGGCCGCCATCATGGGCGGGCGCCCGTCCACCATCCGCAACGCGCCCGAGGTGGGCGACGTCGACATCACCAGCCAGATCCTGGAGAGCCTCGGCGTCGGGATCGAGCGAGCCGGCTCCCTCATCACCGTCCACCCCACCGATTCGCCGGCGCCCATGGTGCCGGTCGAGTTCACCGGCCTCAACCGCATCCCGATCCTGCTCCTCGGGCCGCTGCTCAACCTGGTGGGCGAGGCGTTCGTGCCGCTCGTCGGCGGCGACCAGATCGGCCGCCGCCCGGTCGACTTCCACGTCGCCGCCCTAAAGGCGCTCGGGGCCGAGATCGAGGTCCGCGACGACGGCGTCGCGGCCAAGGCCGGCCGTCTCCGAGGCGCCAAGATCGAGCTGCCCTACCCCAGCGTCGGGGCCACCGAGTCGGTGCTGCTGTCGGCCGTGCTGGCCGAGGGCAAGACGGTGCTGAAGAACGCGGCCACCGAGCCCGAGGTCACCGAGCTGGCCCTGTTCCTCCAGCGCATGGGAGCCAGCATCGAGCTCCAGCCCGACCGCCGCATCGTCATCGAGGGGGTCGAGCACCTCGACGGGGCGTCGACCACCCTCGAGGGCGACCGGATCGAGGCCTGGTCGTACCTGTGCGCCGGCGTGGTCACCGGCGGCGAGGTGCGGGTGGTGGGCTGCCGCCAGGACCGCATGGTCACCGCCATCAACGTCCTCCACCGCATGGGGGCCCGGGTCGACGTCACCGACGAGTGGACGACGGCCTCGGCCGCCGACGGGCTCCACCCAGTGGCGGTGTCGACCGACACCCACCCCGGGTTCATGACCGACTGGCAGACCCCGCTGATGGTCCTCCTGAGCCAGGCCGACGGGATGAGCGTGCTGCACGAGACCGTGTTCGAGAACCGGCTGGTGTACGTCCCCGCCCTGCAGCAGATGGGTGTCGAGGTGGAGCTGTTCTCGGCCTGCCTCGGCGGGCCCGCCTGCCGCTTCCACGAGACCAACAACCTGCACTCGGCCGTGGTGAAGGGCGTCTCGGCGCTGCGCGGTGCCGAGGTCAACGTGCCAGACGTGCGAGCCGGCTTCTCGTCGGTCATCGCGGCGGCGGCGGCCGACGGGCCGTCGACGCTCAGGGGCATCCACCACCTCGAGCGGGGCTACCACCGGCCCGCCGAGCAGCTGATGTCCCTCGGGCTCGACCTGCGGACCGCGTGACCGACCAGGACCCCGACGTCGGCGGCCGACCCGAGGCCCCCCTGCAGGTGCCGCCGCCCTGCGACCTGACGCTCGGCCTGGCCTGCTCAGACCGCTCCACCCCGGGCCGCACCACCTGGGTGATGCGAGCCGACGAGCGGTTCGCCAACCCGGTGGGCACCGTCCAGGGAGGGTTCCTGGCGGCCCTGTGCGACTCGGCCATGGGCGCGTCGTCGGTCACCTGGGCCCGCCACCGCGGCCTGCGGGTCACCGTCGCCAACGTCGAGCTCAAGTGCTCGTTCTTGAAGCCGGCCCGCCTCGGGTCGACGCTGACCTGCACGGCCTGGGTCCTGGGCGGCGGCAGCCGGACGTGCTTCGTCGAGGCCGACGTGGTCGACGACGAGGAGCGCCTGGTGGCCAAGTCCTCGTCCACCTACCTGCTCAGCCGGCGGGATTGAGCACCGTGCGGCGCGTCCTCCTGCTCGTCCTGCTGGCCGCCCTGGCCGCCGGCACCGTCGTTGCGCTGGCCCCGAAGGGCACCGGCTCCGGCGCCGCCGCGGCACCCGCGGTCCGCCTCGCCACCCCGGTCCTGTCGGTCCGCCGGGTCGCCGACGCCCTGGTCGGCTACCGGGCCGAGACCCGCCTGCAGGCCGCCGTCGAGCGGGTGGCGGCCGAGCCGTCGCTGGCCCCCTGGACGGCCCAGTCGTGCCTGATGGTCCAGGTCGGCGGGCGCACGCTGTACGCCCGCCAGCCCGACCAGCCGCTCATCCCTGCGTCGGCGCTGAAGCTCCTGACCGCCGAGGCGGCCGTCGCCGTCCTCGGGGCGGAGACCCGCCTCAGCACGGTGATGAAGGCCGACGCACCCCCGTCGGGGGGTGTGGTGGCCGGCGACCTGCAGGTCGTCGGCGGCGGCGACCCGATCATCGAGACCGACGCCCGCGCCGCCCGGTCGCCGCGCCAGCCCGTCGTCCGCACCCGGCTGGAGGACGTGGCCGAGTCGGTCGTGGCGGCCGGCGTGCGGCAGATCACCGGGGGCATCCGGGCCGACGAGGGGCGCTACGACCGGGAGCGGGCCCGCCCGGGGTGGAAGCCGAGCTATCAGGCCAGCGGGCAGGTGGGCTCGCTGTCGGCCCTGCTGGTCGACGACGGCCAGGACGCGGCCGGAAAGCCGATCGCCCAGCCCGCCCTGCACTTCGCCCAGGTCCTCACCGACCAGCTGCGAGCCCGGGGTGTGCAGGTGGGGGGGCCGCCTTCGCTGGGCCCGGCGACCGGGGCGGCGACCGTGGCCACCAGGGAGTCGCTGCCGGTGAGAGAGCTGGCCGCGCAGATGGTCCGCGAGTCCGACAACACCACCGCCGAGCTGCTGGTGAAGGAGGTGGGGCGCACGAACGGCGGCGCCGGCACGACCGAAGCCGGGCTGGCTGCGGCCAAGGCCGCGCTGGCCGCCAAGGGCCTCCAGGTCGGGCCGCTGGCCGCGCGCGACGGCTCCGGCCTGGACCGGGCCGACCGGGCGAACTGCTCGCTGCTGCTGGCCGCCCTGGTCGGCGCCGGCCGGACCAGCCAGCTGGCCGACGGCCTGCCCGTGGCCGCGATCTCGGGCACCCTCCAGAAGCGCTTCGTGAACACCTCGGTCGCAGGCCGCCTCCGGGCCAAGACGGGCAGCCTCGACGAGGTCTCGTCGCTGGTCGGCTGGGTCGATCCCGCCAAGCCGGGCCCGCCACCGGTGGCCTTCGCCGTCGTGGTCAACGGAGTGCCCCAGGGCCTGGACGCCGCCCGCTTCTCGGATCGGCTCGGCGTGGCCCTCGGCACCTGGCCCGACGCCCCGCCGGCCGATCGCGTCGGCCCGGATCCCCCCCGGGTCGAGCCCCCCACCGCTCCTTGACCGAGCTGGCCATGTTCCCGCTGGGGTTGGTGCTGTTCCCGGGCATGCCGCTGGTGCTGCAGGTCTTCGAGCCCCGGTACCGGGTGCTGATGGCGAGCTGCCTGCAGGCCGCCGAGCGGGGCGAGCCGCCCGAGTTCGGCGTCGTGCTGATCGAGCGTGGCCTCGAGGTCGGCGGCGGCGACCAGCGCTTCGACGTCGGCACCGTGGCCCGCCTGACCCAGGTGGCCCAGCTCCCGGACGGCCGCTACGCGGCCACGGCCCGCGGGACCCGCCGCACCATCGTGCGGTCGTGGCTGCCGGACGACCCCTACCCCAGGGCCGAGGTCGAGGATCTGGACGACCTCCACTTCGACCCCGCCCTCGACACCGCTCTGCTCGAGCGGGCCGACGGGCAGGTGCGGCGATGCCTGGCCCTGAAGCACGAGCTGGGCGAGCCGGCCCACCCGGCCGCCGCCGAGCTTGACGACGACCCGGTCACCGCCGCGTGGCAGCTGGCCGCCATCGCCCCCCTGGCCGAGCTCGACCACCTCGGCCTCCTGCGCTCGCCTTCGTGCACCGAGCTGCTCGGCCGCCTCTTCGACCTGGCCCATGAGGAGGCCGGCATTCTTGCCTTCCGCCTGGGCAGCGGGTAGCAAGGGGCGATGGCCGCCCCCGACAGGCCCTCGACGGCCACGCGCCCACCCGGCGCCAGCCCTCCGGGGGACAAGAGCCTTCCCGAGCTGGGCAAGGAGCTGATCGACCTCACGGTCACCTACGCCAAGCAGGAGACGATCGACCCGCTCAAGTCCCTCGGCCCCCGGGTCGGCTGGGGGATCGCCGGCTCCGGCCTGGCTTCGGTCGGCCTGGTGTTCCTCCTGGTCGGCGTGCTGCGCCTCCTGCAGGTCGAGGTTGCCCTGCGCGGCCTCTGGTCGTTCGTTCCCTACCTGGTGGCGGTGGCGGTGGCCGGCGTCGTCGCCCTGTTCGCCCTCAAGCAGGTCGGGGCCAAGCGGTGACCCGGGGCGAGAAGAGGCCCGCAGCCGACCGGAAGCGGGTGACGCCCGCCGACCTCGAGGCCAAGCTCACCGAGATCGAGTCCGAGCTGACCGACACCGGCGAGGCCGTCAAGCCCAAGGCGATCGCCATCGGCGTCGGCGCCCTGGTCGTGATCCTGATCCTCGCCTTCCTCCTCGGGCGCCGCAAGGGCGAGCGCAAGACCACGATCCTCGAGGTCCGGCGCCTCTGATGCTGCGCTTTCTGTGGAAGCAGCTGATCCGCAGGATCGCCCCCCGCCAGCTGGACGCGCTGGCCGGCCGGCGCGGCCGCCCCGACTGGCCGGTCATGCTGCGACGGGGCATCACCCTCGGCTTCGTCGGCGGCAGCCACCTGTGGCTGGTCCTGGGCGGGATCGCCGCCCTCGTGCGCTTCGCCCAGAAGATCGGTGAGGGCCGGGGCGACGTCGTTCTGGTCGAGCACCTCGGCCGCGGTGAGGGGCTCTCCATCGTCGACACCGCCATCGAGCGACGTCGAGTGGGCAGATAGCCTCCTCCGCGGTGGCCGCCCGCCCCTTCGAGCCCGGTGAGCGGGCCCTCCTGGTGGACGGGAAGGACCGTCGCTACCTGGTCCGCCTCGAGACGGGCGCGTCGTTCCACACCCACCACGGCTTCGTCGACCACGACGAGCTGCTCGGGCGGGCCGAGGGCACGTTCCTGCGCATGCAGGACGGGGCGAAGTACCTGTGCGTGCGGCCGACGCTGGCCGACGTGGTGCTGAAGATGCCCCGGGGCGCCCAGGTGATCTACCCGAAGGACCTGGGCCCGATCCTGATCCTGGCCGACATCTTCCCGGGGGCCAGGGTGCTCGAGTCCGGGGTGGGGTCGGGGGCGCTTTCGATGACCCTGCTGCGTGCCGGGGCCCACGTGCAGGGCTACGAGCTGCGCCAGGACTTCGCCAACAACGCCCGGAACAACGTGGCCGGGTTCCTGGGCGAGGAGGTGGTGGCCGAGCGCTACCGGGTCCAGGTCCGTGACGCCTACGAGGGCATCGACGGCGGCGCCGCCTTTGACCGCGTCGTCCTCGACCTGCCCGAGCCGTGGCACGTGGTGGGCCACGCCGAGCGGGCGCTGGTGCCGGGCGGCATCCTCGTCAGCTACCTGCCGTCCATCGTTCAGGTCCAGCAGCTCCGCTCGGCCCTCGACTCGAGCGGCTTCGGGATGTGCACGACCGAGGAGGTGCTCGTCCGGTCGTGGAAGGTGGACGGCGCCGCCGTCCGGCCCGACCACCGCATGGTGGCCCACACCGGCTTCCTCACCGCCGGCCGCCTGCTGCGGCCACCGTCGCCATGAACCTCCTCGACCTGCTCATCCTCGTGGCCGTGGTGGCCGCAGCCATCGGCGGTTACCGGCTGGGCTTCCTGGCCCGGGCCACGTCGTGGATCGGCCTCGGCGTCGGCCTCTACGTGGCGGCGCGCCTGCTGCCCTCGGCCGTCGAGCTGCTCGGCGACGCCGCCGACACCAGCAGCCGCCTCCTGGTGGCGTTCGTGGTGCTCATCGGCGGCGCCTTCCTCGGCCAGGGCCTCGGGATGCT
This sequence comes from Acidimicrobiales bacterium, assembly GCA_030448245.1. GTDB lineage: Bacteria > Actinomycetota > Acidimicrobiia > Acidimicrobiales > JAUJNH01 > JAUJNH01. The sequence continues at coordinate 393,942 of JAUJNH010000001.1, read as the reverse complement.
GATCGGCGCGAAGCTCAGGATGGCCCTGCCCCCCGGGCCGGCCCGCGGCCTGGACCGCGCAGTGGGCGGGTTCCTCGGTGGGCTGGGCGTGCTGCTCTCGGTCTGGCTGCTCCTGCCGGCGATGTCCGAGGTCAAGGGCAGTGCGGCCCGCCTGACCCGCTCGTCCTCGGTGGCCGGGGTCCTCGACGAGGCGCTGCCCGAGCCACCCCAGGCGGTGCAGAGCCTGCGCACGCTGGTGGGCGACGTCGACTTCCCCAAGGTCTTCGAGGGTCTGTACCGGGCGCCCGAGACTGGCCCGCCGCCGGAGGCGTCGGGGCTGCCCGCGGCAGCCCTCGATCGGGTCAAGGCCTCCACGGTCAAGGTCGAGGGCAAGGCCTGCGGCCGGATCCAGGACGGCAGCGGCTTCGTCATCGCCCCCAACACGGTCGTGACCAACGCCCACGTCGTCGCCGGGGAGAGGGCGACCGAGGTGATCCGTCCGGATCGCAGAAGGGTGAAGGCCACCGTCACCGTCTTCGACGCCAACCGCGACCTGGCCGTGCTCCGCGTCGAGGGGCTGGGCCTGAACGCGCTCCCGATGGTCGACAAGACGGTGGGGGAGGGGGCCCAGGGAGCCGTCCTCGGCCACCCCGGCGGCCAGGTCCCGATCGCGGTGGCGCCGAGCAAGGTGAACCGGAGGGTCGAGGCCGTGGGCCGGGACCTCTACGACCGCCGGTCCACGACCCGGGACGTGTTCATCCTGGCGTCGCGGCTGGCGCCCGGCTACAGCGGCGGCCCGTTCGTGAACACGGCCGGCGAGGTGGCCGGCGTGGCCTTCGCCATCGCCCCCGACCGGGACGGGGTGGCGTACGCGGTCACCGACGTCGAGCTGCGCGAAGCCCTGACCGCCAACCGGGGGACCGCCCAGTCCACCGGCCCCTGCCTGGCCGGCTGAGCACGTCGCCCGTCGGACGTGGTCCGGGAGGCCAGACTGGCCGAGTGGTACGCCGGCGGGTCACCGTGACCGGGCGCGTCCAGGGCGTCTTCTTCCGCGACTCGTGCCGCACCGAGGCGGTCGCCAGGGGCTGCGCAGGCTGGGTGCGCAACCGTCCGGACGGCGCCGTCGAGGCCGTGCTCGAGGGCGAGCCGGCGGCCGTCGACGCCGTGGTCGCCTGGATGCGTGCTGGTCCCCGGCACGCCTCGGTCGACGCTGTGGAGGTGCAGGACGAGCAACCGACCGGCGAGCACGGCTTCAGCATCCGCTGAAGCCGTGCCGGCCCCGGGCCGCCGGGGCCCGCCGGTCACTCGACGATCTCGGCCGCCCGGCCTCGGTGCACGGACACCAGGAAGATGCCGGCGATGATCGCCGCGCCTCCCGGGTAGACCAGCGCCGCGGGGGCTTCGGCGAACAGCAGGAAGGCCAGCCCGATGGCGATCGGCGGCTCGGCCATGACCGCAACCGTCACGGTGGTGGCGTCGAAGTCCCGCAGCAGGAAGTTCAGGATCGTGTGGCCGAGGAGCTGCGGGCCGAGCACGATGCCGGCGATGGCGAGCCACGTCGGCGTCGGGTAGCCCAGCAGGGGGACCCCCGCCAGCAGGCACACCGGCAGGAGGAGCAGCGCCGCCGCCCCGTAGGCCAGGACGGCGTACTCGACGATGCCCAGGCGGCGGCGGGCGATCTCGCCGGCGATGGTGTAGCCGGCCACCGTGACGGCCCCGAAGAGGGCCAGGGCGTCGCCGGAGAGGCTGGCTCGGCCCCCGGCGCTCGCCCCGCCGGCGATCAGGGCGGTGCCGGCGAGCGTGAGCACGATGCCCAGCCAGACCGCCGCCCGGAACCGCTCCCGGAACAGGTAGCGGGCCGCGAGGGCCGTGAAGATCGGTGTCGTGCACACGAGCAGCACCGAGTTCGCGACGGTGGTGAGCTCGAGCGAGGTGATCCAGCTGGCCAGGTGCACGGCCAGGAAGATGCCGGCCAGCAACGGCAGTCTCGCCGTCCGACGGCTCAGCGTGGCGAACCCGCTCCGGCCGAACGGGGCCAGGGCGAGCGCTCCGGCTGCGCACCGCCAGAACGAGATGGCCAAGGGGTCGGCGCCCTCGGCGTAGCGGATCAGGATCGCCGAGCCGCCGACCGAGAAGACGCCGACGGCGAGGAGGACCCACGACAGCCACGTCGGCCCCCGCCGTGTCCCGGTCGTGGTGGCCGGGGGGGTGGTCACGACATCTGGTTGCGGTGCCCGGCTAGGGCTCGAGGAAGATGCACTCCCCGGGGCACTCCTCGGCGGACTCGATCGTCGCCTCTTCCTGGCCGTCGGGCACGGGGGCGATGGCCTCGGCGCCGCCGGGGTTGCTCAGCACCTTGTCGCCGTCCTTGACGTAGGCGAGGCCGTCGTCGAGGAGGGTGAACACGGAGGGGGCGATCTCCTCGCACAGACCGTCGCCGGTGCACAGATCCTGATCGATCCAGACCTTCATGCTGTCGTCCCTTCAGAGCATCGGGGGCTGCTAGTCCACCGGAACGTACCGGCGGGCCTTCCGGTTGTCAATTTCCCAGGCGAGGACCGTGGAAACATCTGGCGCCGCTACCCTCGCAGTAGGTTCCTCCGACGGAACCCGAACGGAGGAGGGTCGCCATGGCTGAAGACCGGCGTGGTGCTGATCTGGAGCAGGAGCTCAGGGATGCCCGGCAGCAGGCGGCCGGGCTCGAGGAGGAGGTCGGCATCCTGCGCCGGCGCCTCGCCGACGCTCCCAAGCGGGTGCGGACCCTCGAGGAGAAGCTGCTCGAGACCAAGGGGCAGCTGGCCCAGGCGGTGTCCCAGAACGAGAAGCTCACCTACACGCTGCGGGAGGCCCGCGAGCACATCGCCGCCCTTCGCGAGGAGGTCGACAAGCTGACCCAGCCGCCGGCCGCCTACGGCACCTTCCTCGGCGGCAACGACGACGGCAGCGTCGACATCTACAGCGGGGGCCGCAAGATGCGGGTGTCCCTCCACCCCGAGCTCGACGTGGCCAGCCTCCAGAAGGGCCAGGAGGTGGTGCTGAACGACAGCCTCAACATCGTGCTGGCCCGGGGTCCCGAGGTCTCCGGCGAGGTGGTCACGCTGAAGGAGGTCCTCGAGGACGGCAAGCGGGCGCTGATCGTCGGCCGGGCCGACGAGGAGCGGGTGGTGGAGCTGGGCGAGCAGCTGCTCCTCGACCGTGACCGGGTGCGCCTGCGCGGCGACACCCTTCTGATGGACAGCCGGACCGGGCTCCTGCTCGAGAAGCTGCCGCGACCCGAGGTCGAGGAGCTCGTCCTCGAAGAGGTCCCCGACATCGAGTACGAGGACGTCGGCGGGCTCGACCGCCAGATCGAGGACATCAAGGGCGCGGTCGAGCTGCCCTTCCTGTACCGCGAGCTGTTCGGCGACTACCACCTGCCCGCCCCCAAGGGGATCCTGCTCTACGGCCCGCCGGGCTGCGGCAAGACCCTGATCGCCAAGGCCGTGGCCAACAGCCTGTCGAAGAAGGTGAGCCAGGTGACGGGCAAGCCCGCCGCCCGCTCCTACTTCCTGAACATCAAGGGCCCCGAGCTGCTCAACAAGTACGTCGGGGAGACCGAGCGCCAGATCCGCCTGGTGTTCCAGCGGGCCCGGGAGAAGTCGGAGGAGGGCGTGCCCGTCATCGTCTTCTTCGACGAGATGGACTCGCTGTTCCGCACCCGAGGCTCGGGCATCAGCTCCGACATGGAGTCGACCATCGTTCCCCAGCTGCTGGCTGAGATCGACGGGGTCGAGTCGCTGCGCAACGTCATCGTCATCGGCGCCTCCAACCGCGAGGACCTCATCGACCCGGCCATCCTGCGGCCCGGCCGGCTCGACGTGAAGATCAAGATCGAGCGGCCTGACGAGCCGGCGGCCGAGAAGATCTTCGCCTGCTACCTCACGAGCCAGCTGCCGCTCGACGAGTCGGAGGTGCGGACGCTGGGAGGGGCGACCCCGAAAAGGCGGTGCGGTCGATGATCGAGCGCACCGTCGGCACCATGTACGCCACCAGCGACGAGAACCGCTTCCTCGAGATCACCTACCAGTCGGGCGAGAAGGACGTGATGTTCTTCAAGGACTTCTCGTCGGGGGCGATGATCGAGAACATCGTGCGCCGGGCCAAGAAGCTGGCCATCAAGCGCCAGATCGCCGGCGAGGGCCGCGGGGTGCGCACCACCGACCTCCTCGAGTCGATCAAGCAGGAGTTCCGGGAGCACGAGGACCTGCCGAACACCACGAACCCGGACGACTGGCTCAAGATCTCCGGCAAGAAGGGCGAGCGGATCGTCTACGTCCGAACCCTCATCCAGCGGGGCGACGACGCGGCGCCGCACGGCGGCCGGGCCATCGAGCGGGTCGGCACCGGGCAGTACCTCTAGGCGTCGGGGAGGGGCGCCGCCCCTCCCCGACGAGCCGGCGAACGACCCGGCTGAGGCGCCGACCGCCGCTACGGTGGCTGCGTGGCTCTGCCCAAGGTCTACGGGATCGAGACCGAGTACGGGATCCGGCACACCGGTGTGGCCGAGCCGAACCCGATCGCCGCCTCGTCGGTCCTGATCAACGCCTACCTGAGCGAGCTGGCCCGGCGCAGCGAGACCGGCGCCAGGTCGGAGCGGGTGGGCTGGGACTTCGAGGACGAGCACCCGGGCGACGACGCCCGCGGCTTCAGCCGCGAGGGCTCGCTGCCCCCCGAGGTCGAGACCCACCTCGTCAACGCGGTGCTGACCAACGGCGCCCGGTACTACGTCGACCACGCCCACCCCGAGTACTCCTCACCCGAGTGCTCCGACCCGCTGCAGGGGGTGCTGTGGGACCGGGCCGGTGAGCGGATCCTGGTCGCGTCGATGGAGGCGGCCCGCCGCCAGCTGCCCCCTGGCCAGGAGATCGTCGTCTACAAGAACAACTCCGACCGCAAGGGCAACTCCTACGGGTGTCACGAGAACTACCTGATGGACCGGTCCGTGCCGTTCGGCCAGGTTGTGAAGCACGTCCTGCCCCACTTCGTCACCCGGCAGATCTGGTCGGGGGCGGGCAAGGTCGGCTGCGAGGCCGCGTCCACCGGCGGCGCCGAGGTCACGTTGCAGCTGACCCAGCGGGCCGACTTCTTCGAGGAGGAGGTGGGCCTCGAGACCACGCTGAAGCGACCGATCATCAACACGCGCGACGAGCCCCACGCCGACGCCGGCCGGTACCGCCGGCTCCACGTCATCATCGGCGACGCCAACCGCAGCGAGGTCCAGACCTTCCTGAAGCTGGGCGTCATGGGGTTCGTGCTGTGCATGGTCGAGGACGACTGGTTCGGCGAGAGGGACTTCACGCCCGCTCGCCCCGTGCACGCCCTGCGGCAGATCTCGTACGACCTGACGCTCAGGAAGCCCTTCGACCTGGCCGACGGAACCACCGTGACCGCGCTCGACGTGCAGTGGGAGCACCTGGGGCTGGCCCGCAAGTGGGCCGACGAGAACGGCATGGACGCGGTCGGGGGCGAGCTGGTCGGCGCCGAGGTGCTCCGGCGCTGGGAGCAGGTGCTCACCGCCCTCGAGACCGACCCGATGTCACTGGCCGACCAGCTCGACTGGGTCGCCAAGAAGAAGCTCTTCGACGCCTACCGCGAACGGGACGGGCTCGAGTGGAAGCACCCGAAGCTGGCCCAGCTCGACCTCGTGTACCACGACCTGCGCCCCGGCAAGGACCTAGCCGGCAAGCTCGGGCTGGAGCGCCTGGTGACCGAGGCCGAGGCCGCCTCGGCGATGACCACGCCGCCGCCGACCACTCGGGCCTGGTTCCGGGGCCGCTGCCTCGAGCGCTTCCCCGGCCAGATCGCCGCGGCCAACTGGGACTCGATGGTGTTCGACCTCGGTGGCGAGCCGCTGAAGCGGGTGGCGATGATGGAGCCGCTGCGGGGCACCGCCGAGATCGTCGGCCCCGTGCTCGAGGACTGCGACGACGCTGGTGAGCTCTTACGGCGCTTGGGCGCGTAGACATGGCGACGTAGAACGTGACGAGGAAGGAGGTATGCGGTGGCAGAGCGTGAGCAGATCAAGAAGACGTCGACCCGGGGAACCGAGGAAGTCGTCGACGACGTCCCGACGACCTCCAAGAAGGGTGAGGAGCTGAAGGCCGAGATGGACGACCTCCTCGACGAGATCGACGAGGTGCTCGAGGTCAACGCCGAGGACTTCGTCAGGAGCTACGTGCAAAAGGGGGGCCAGTAGGCCGTTCGGGCTAGGTTGCCGGCGCCATGACTCTTCCCCGCTTCCCGCCCGGGCAGGACCCCGGGCCGAGCTTCACCGGGTTGCTGCAGCACGTCGGCCGCGACCCCTTCGCCCCGCCTGGGGGTGGCTCGCAGCCCGGGTTCGCCGACCGGCACGCCACCACGATCGTGGCCGTCACCTACTCCGACGGCGTCGTGATGGCGGCCGACCGGCGGGCCACGGCGGGCAGCTCGATCGCTCAGCGCGACGTGCAGAAGTTGCACCCCGCCGACCGACACTCGGGCATCGCCATCGCCGGCTCGGCCGGCTTCGGCCTCGAGCTGATCCGGCTCTTCCAGCTCCAGCTCGAGCACTACGAGAAGTCCGAGGGGGTGGCGCTCTCGCTGGAGGGCAAGGCCAACCAGCTGGCCAGCATGGTCCGCCAGCACCTCGGCCTCGCCATGCAGGGCTTCGTGGTGGTGCCGCTCTTCGCCGGCTACGACGTGCGCCGCCGGGCCGGGCGCATCTTCACCTACGACCCCACGGGTGGGCGCTACGAGGAGACCGACTTCCACGCCGACGGGTCGGGCGGCCGCGACGCCCGCACCACGGTGAAGCTGGGCTGGACTCCCAGCATGGCCCGCGAGGATACGATCGAGCTGGCCGTGCAGGCGCTCTACGAGGCCGCCGACGAGGACTCGGCCACCGGCGGTCCCGACGCGGTGCGGGGCATCTACCCCACCGTGGCCACCATCACCACCGAGGGCTTCACGATGGTCGAGGAGCCCGAGGTGGCCGAGCGCTTCGCCAGCCTCATCACCCGGATGACCGAGCGCGGAGCACGGCGCTAGATGTCGGTCTTCGGGTACGTCTCGCCGGAGCAGGCGCAGAAGGACAAGGCCGACTTCGCCCGCAAGGGCATCGCCCGGGGCCGGTCGCTGGTCGGCATGAGCTTCATGGGCGGGGTGCTGCTCTGCGCCGAGAACAAGAGCCGCAACCTGCACAAGCTGGGCGAGATCTACGACCACATCGCCTTCGCCGGCGTGGGCAAGTACAACGAGTTCGACCAGCTCCGCCAGGCCGGGATCCGCAGCGCCGACCTCAAGGGCTACTCCTACAGCCGCGAGGACGTCGACGCCCGCAGCCTGGCCAACGGCTACGCCCAGCTGATCGGCCAGGTCTTCACCCACGAGATGAAGCCGCTCGAGGTCGAGATCCTCGTGGCCGAGGTGGGCGCCGAGCAGGCCGACGACCAGCTGTTCCACATCCTCTACGACGGCACGGTGGTCGACGAGGGCGGCACCTCGGTCCTGGGCGGCGACGCCGACGCCCTAGCCGAGCGCCTCTCGTCCACCTACGACCCGGCGGCTGACCTGCAGGGCGCGCTCGCGACGGCCGTCGCCGCCCTGGGAGGGCCCGACCGCACGCTCGGGGCCGCCGACCTCGAGATCGCCCTGCTCGAGCGCAGCACCCGCCGCCGCTGCTTCCGCCGCATCCGCGACCAGGAGCTGATCGACCTTCTGGGCGCGCCGGCCCTGGTCGACCCCGAGCCCGGACCCGCCACCGCCCAGTAGACCCGGAGGTCGCTCCGGCCTGGCCTGCGGCGGCAACCACGACCGGCGGGCTCGGAGTTTCCATGAGCATCCTTCGTCCAGCTCTACGGGTGTCGGCGGCCTTGGTCCTGGTCGCCACGATCACGGCGTGCGGGGGAGGCGACGAGAACGCCGCACCGGCCGACTCGCCCACCACGGCTGCCGCCGGATCCGCCACCACGGCGACGGCGCCGGCGTCCACTGCGGCGCCCTCGTCCACGGCCGGGGCTGCGGTGAAGAAGCCGGTGAACCAGACGATCACCGACGACGAGCTCGGCCACAAGATCGTGGTCAAGACGCTCGTCCGCAACTTCCCGGCGCCCTCGCTGCCCAACGCCAAGGACAAAGAGGTCGTCCTGGTCGAGGTCCAGGTGACCACCGCACGACCTATCTGACCAGCGTGGCCGACAGCGCCTTCCGAGTGGTCGACGACAAGGGGACGAGGGCAGGCGCGCTCACCATCATCGAGAACGACATGACGAGCGCCGGCTACCCCCGGTTCAAGGAGGCGAAGAGCAAGGGGGCGAGCGGCGCAGGCTGGATGGCCTTCTCGCTCGCGCCGGGGAGCAAGACCCTCACCTTGCGCTACAGCCGGCTGGCCTCGAACGTCCTCGGGGCGGGGGGCAAGTCCATCGCGGCTGGGCGACGACTGGCGCTTCGACACCGTCATCCTGGATCCACCGAGGCCAGTCGTGAGGTCGAGGCTCCAGGCCCAGGACGAGCCAGAGCCGCCACCCCGAAGAGGTCGGAGGCTGGCGGCCAGGGGTTGTTTGACCGCTGGTGCCGGTTCCTGGGCAACGGGGGCGCGCTAGCGCTGGTCTCCTGTGCGGGGGGCGCCGGCCCGCGATCGCCGGTTCAGCTGGTGGTGGGCTGGAGAGTGCGGAGCCGGTCGAGGCGGAGGGTGAGCCATTGGGCCCATGGCCAGTTCTTCGGTCCAGGTTGACGAGGCGGCCGGGGACGGCGACAGGATGGTGCGAGCCACGGCGAGCTGGTCGACGTGTCGGTCGGTGCCGAGGGTGGCGGTCCAGCGGATCAGGTTGTGGGCGAGAACGGCGCATTGCAGCCACGCGCTGTTGGCGCTGAAGTTCCCGGAGGGAACGTGTTCCATGCCGGCGCCTTCTTTCAGGTCGCTGATGACGAGCTCGACCACGGCGTGCTGGCGGTGGAAGCCGTCGATGGTGACGGTGTCGCCGTCCAGGTCGGTGAGGAACCCGAAGTGCCGCCAGTCGGGCCAGCTTCTGGTCCACGCGTCGGTGAGCCGGGTGCGGCGCACGATGACCCCCGCCCCTTGTAGACGCACTCGGCCACCTGGGCTTGGCCGCCTGTGGTGTAGGCGATCTCGACCCAGGCGTCCTCGTGGATCTCGGCGATGGCGGCAGCGATCCCCTTGCTGTTGGTGCGCACGGCCATCGTGTAGCGGACATCGAGCCGGGTCAGGCCGGCGAGGGTGTCGTTCGACCAGAACCCTGAGTCGAACCGGATCACCAGCTCGCCGGTGGCACCAGGCCCGTCGGCGCGGCCACGACTTCGTCGAGAAACCGGCGGGTGCCACGGGCGGTGTTGGCCGATCCCTTCCGCATCCGGGCGTGGACCACCTCGCCCGTGTCAGCCCGGAGAAGCGGGTGGTAGCCCAGCACCTTGGTGTAGCCGAATGCCGCTCCCTGCTTCTGGTGGCCCTCGACCTGACAGATCGTCGAGTCGACATCGACGACCAGCCGGCCCGTTCCCGGTCCGGCGCCGAACGCCCAGGCCCGCCGCAGCGTCTCACCGATCACGGCTTCGAGCTGGCGAACATGTCGCTGAACGAGCGGAGGAACGTCCCGATCGTGGAGGGGCCATGACCCGGAACGTTCGCTGCGTGGCGCCGGAGCGGAGCACGTCAACATGATCGATGTGGAACCGCCGGCCACGATGCGTGCACCACGGTCAGCACCTTCCGACCCGATGTTGTTCCACCGACCCGCCCGGTCAGCCGCACAGCGCTGTCCACCAACCGCTCCAAATCGAGGCGCACGACCAACGTGCCGACCAGCAGCAGACCGGCGTTGGCCACCAGGTTCGGCTCGTCGAACCTCACCCCGATCCGATCCACCGCATGCGATACTCGACTCACTGAAAGTGCCTCCTGTGGGCGACGACTGGCGCTTCGACACCGTCATCGTCCCTGCTCAGGAGGCCTTTCAGGTGGATACGGGCCTCACCTCAACCCCGCCGGATCGGTGGATCGAGGCTAATCGCCACGACCGACCGGCACAGGGCGGCGTTCAGGATCCTGCATCGATCCCCGGGCCACGGCGCCTGCCCTCATGCCTACTCGCCGCCCCTGCTGGCAGGCGCACCGCAACGCCATCAACTAGACCCACACGACGGAGCCCGTGCTGAATTCCGTCAACAAGCGCCACGGGATCACGGCAGCGACGACAGGTTCAGGCTCCTCCCGCCTGGATCACCGCCGCCAGAAACCGGTGGCGCAAAAGGTTGCCCACCACATCAGCATGCACCCGAAGGGCGCTCCGGACCCCCCGGTTCGTCTTCGAGTGCGTCGAGCTGCGCCTGTGCATCCCAACCATCAGGAGGCAAACGGCTGGTGGACCACCATTGGCAACCCCCGTCGATCCAACGTCTGCGCAACTTGGACCACCGGGCGGCACGAACCTCGGGCCCACCGGCATCGTCGTACCCGAACTGCGTTCCACAGGACGGACAGATCTCGTCAGAGGGAGAACCGTCGATCCACGGGTCCGAGAAGAGGTTCGGGTACGAGCACACGGGACAGATCGCCACGGCTAGCTGCCCGGTTGTTCCAGCCAGTAGTCCCAGTTGCTCGGACGCCCGTGGTTGGCCGGATCTGGCTTGAAGAACGTGCGCGTGCTGCCGTCGGGGTTGAAGGCACCGAAGGTGTTGGTGGGTCGATCGTAGACACGGACGACGCCCTTGGCGTCCGTCTTGACGAAGTATCGGCTGCGGCTCGTATAGAAGTCGTTGGCGAGGCGCGCCCTCGGCCGAACTCGCACCGAAGTCAGACCCATGGCGATTGAAGTGATCCTCAAGGGTCGCTGGATTACCCCAGCCGTCGTCGCAGTTGTGGACGGCGAGTGGGTGCGCGCCGGCGAACACTGCGAAGGTGTGGAGGCCGGCGACGGTTAGCTCCCACACCAGAGTGGGACCGGACGCTTGGACGGTGACCTCGGCAAGATTCGCGGGGCCGGTCGGAGTGGCCAGCGGTTCGCCGGGGCCGAGCTGTTGGGCTTGTCGGAAGGTGCGGGAGGAGGAGCCCAGAAGCGGTGGTGGTCGGTGGCCGTCACGGTGGTGCCGTCGTTGAGGCGCAAGGTGGCCATCTCGTCGGTGTCCAGGTAGGACCACTGGGCCAGCACAGCCCGGGGGGCCCACGAGCTCTCGTCGGGGTCAAAGGCGAGGACCATGTCTCCGGGGCGCACCTGCACCCCGTCCACATGCGGCGAGGTCCACGGCGTCGGCCGGTAGTAGCGGGGGCGCAACGACCCCAACGCCTCCTCCAACGCCGCCCGCTCCCACCCGGCCGCCGCCGGATTCAGCTCCTCCACCGCCGAGCCCACCGCCCGCACCCGCCGGTCCACCGTCACCGGATCACCGTCATCGGCCACCACCTCGGCACACACCGGCACCCGCCACCGCCACGCCGCCCGGGCCGGCGCCAACACCACCCCCGCATCCTCCGCCAACCCCGAGCCGCCCGATCAACCCCCGCTCGAGACCACCTCCTCCACCACACCCGACGCCACCCCATCACCCGACCCATCACACCCCGAGCCCAACACCACCCGCCCCACCACAGCCCCCGCCCCCGCCGGCACCACCACCAGCAACGGCACCAACACCACCACCCCAACCACCGCCGCCATCCACCGCCGCATGCTCACCAACCTACGCTCGACACGACGCCCGCGGCTCCTCCTCCACGGCACACAGGCAGGCTCTTGAACATGACGATGTCGTGTCCCTGCACGTGGATACCGGAGTTGGAGACCTAGGAGGTTGTTCTGGTCCACGGTCATGGTGCCGGCCGCACCCCGCAGCGGCGTGGGCCCGTTCGAGATCACCCGGATCGCCGGGCCGGCCCGGGAGTTGTTGTTGGTGATGGTGTTGTTCGCCACCGTGCACGACATCAACTTTCGGCCGTAGGCGCCCAGGTTGAGGTTGATCGGCTAGGCGGCACCGGTCAGCCCGGGGTTGGAGAGCGTGGCGTTCCGCACGTCGAAGCTCAGGGTGCCGGTGGAGTTGTGGGCGATGTTGATCCCGATGTTGTTGTTGGTGAGTGCCGCCGCTGCCCGCTGCCGCGCAAGTGCCGATCTCGACGTCGATCGTCCCCGTGCCGTTGGTGATCTGCGCGCCGTTGGCCCGGTTGCGCAGGAAGCCCGAAGCAGTGATGTCGACGGTCATCGAGCCGCCGGCGGCCTGCAGCAGCAGGCCGTTGCTGCCGCTGGGGGCTGGGTCGGTGTCCCGGAACGTGCTGCCCGAGATCGTCAGCTGGGAGAGCATGCCTGCGGTGTTGACGATCCGGGCGTTGTCCTCGATCGAGTTGGCCACGATGAAGCTCGCGACCGGACCGCGAATCTCCTGCGAACCAACGACTCAGCACACGAGGCCCGCTTCCGGTGTTCCGTGCAGGAGGTGACCTGCAGGTACGGTGACCGGGGATGGAGCGGCGCATCTTCGGGCTCGAGAACGAGTACGGCGTCACCTGCACGCTGCGTGGCCAGCGGCGGCTGTCTCCCGACGAGGTGGCCCGCTACCTGTTCCGCAAGGTGGTGTCGTGGGGGCGGTCGTCGAACGTGTTCCTCGAGAACGGCGCCCGGCTCTACCTCGACGTCGGCAGCCATCCCGAGTACGCCACCCCCGAGTGCGACTCGATCGCCGACCTCGTGGTCCACGACAAGGCGGGGGAGTGGATCCTCGAGCGGCTGGTGGCCTCGGCCGAGCAGCGCCTGCGGGAGGAGGGCATCCGAGGCGTCATCTACCTGTTCAAGAACAACACCGACTCGGCGGGCAACTCCTACGGGTGCCACGAGAACTACCTCACCAGCCGGCGCGACGACTTCTCCCACTACCAGGACCACCTGATCCCGTTCCTGGTCAGCCGCCAGATCTACGCCGGCGCCGGCAAGATGCTGCAGACGGCCCGGGGCCCGATGTACTGCATCAGCCAGCGGGCCGAGCACATCTGGGAGGGCGTCAGCTCGGCCACCACCCGCAGCCGGCCGATCATCAACACCCGCGACGAGCCGCACGCCGACGCCGAGCGCTTCCGCCGCCTCCACGTGATCGTCGGCGACTCGAACATGAGCGAGTACGCCACGTTCCTGAAGGTGGGGGCGACGGCCATCCTGCTGCGGATGCTGGAGGACCCGGCGGTCGTGCTGCGCGACATGTCGCTCGACAACCCGATCCGGGCCATCCGCGAGATCAGCCACGACGTCACCTGCAAGCGCAAGGTTCGCCTGTCGAACGGGCGAGCTGTCGGCGATCGACATCCAGAGCGAGTACCTGCACCGGGCGCTCCGCTATCGGGACCAGAAGGGCCTGCCGCCGCTCGAGGACAAGGCGCTGGGCATGTGGGAGCACTGCATGACCCAGCTCGAGAACGACCCGTGGAAGCTCGACCGCGAGTGCGACTGGGTCATCAAGCACCACCTGATCGAGAGCTACCGGTCCCGGCACGACCTGCCGCTGACCCACCCCAAGGTGGCGCTGCTCGACCTGCAGTACCACGACGTCAGCCGTGACCGGGGCCTGTTCTACCGGCTGCAGACCCGGGGCCTGGTCGAGCGGACCTGCACCGACGCCCAGATCGAGCGGGCCATAGACGAGCCGCCCCAGACCACCCGGGCCAAGCTGCGGGGCGAGTTCATCCGCAGGGCCAAGGAGAAGCGCCGCGACTTCACCGTCGACTGGGTCCACCTCAAGCTGAACGACCAGACCCAGGCCACCGTGCTGTGCAAGGACCCGTTCAAGTCGGAGGACGAGCGGGTCCGCAAGCTGATCGCCCGGCTGTAGCCAGCCGCACCCGGCGCCGGCCGACCCCGAACCTAGGCTCGCGGCATGGAGCGCGGCCGGCGGAGCGCGATCGCGGTGCTCGGCCTGTCGGACCTGCGGACCAGGATCCCGTCGGCGTCGGGCGTCTCCGGCCCGGCCGCCCAGGGGCTGCCGATCGCCGGCGGCCGCCGGGGCGTGGCCTTCCGCAAGGCGGGGCAGGCCCACCTGGTCGCCGCCAGCGGCGGCCGGGTCCACCTGCGAACCCCGGGTGGCCAGGACAGGGTGCTCCTCGAGCGGGCCAGCACCCCCGTCGTAGGCGGCGACCGCATCCTCTACGTGTCCGCGTCGCGCACCGTGGAAACGGCCTCGCTGACCGGGACCGACGTCAGGTCCGTGGCCGGCGCCGGCCCGGGCGGGTCGATCACCAACCTCGACCTGCTGGACGATTCGACGCTCGTCGTCACCGTCACCTGAGATGCCGAGCTTCCGGACCGGCCGGGTGACCCGGCTGCTCTCGGCGCGGCGCGGCCTGCAGCGCGTCGCGGTCGACCTCGGCGCTCCCGCCGCCGAGCCCGCCTACGCCCTGACCGACCTGATCGGGCCGGTCGCCGTGGGCGACGAGGTGGTGGTGAACACCACCGCCGTCGAGCTCGGGCTCGGGACCGGCGGCTGGCACGTCGTGCACTGGAACCTGTCCAGGCGGGACTGGCACCAGCCGGGCGGGGGCCACGTGATGAAGCTCCGCTACACGAGCCTGCAGGCCGACACCGGTGCGGCCGAGGAGGCGGCCGGATACGCCCCACCGGCGGACCTCGGAGGCCGGCCGGTGGTGGCCTGCTTCCTGCACAGCCAGCTGCCCTGCGTGGTGGCCGCCTGCGCGGCGGCCGCCCCGGGCCGCAGGCTGGTCTACGTGATGACCGATGCGGGAGCGCTGCCGCTGGCCCTGTCCGACATCGCCGCCGGCCTCGTCCAAGCCGGGCTCGTCGCCGCCACCGTGACCGTGGGCCATGCCTTTGGCGGCGACCACGAGGCCGTGAACCTGGCGTCGGCGCTCGATGTCGCCGTGGCCTGCGCAGCGGCCGACGTGGTCGTGGTCGCACCCGGCCCGGGCGTCGTCGGCACCGGGACCGACAAGGGGTTCAGCGGCCTGGGCGTGGCCTCGACCATCGACGCCGTGGCCCTCGCCGGCGGCCGGCCGGTCGTGGCGGTCCGCTTCTCGGGCACCGACCAGCGCGAGCGCCACCGCGGCGTCAGCCACCACGTCACCACCGCGCTGGCGTCCGCCCACCACCGGGCGCTGGTCCCCATCCCTGCTGGGGAGCGGCCCGACCCCCTGCCCCCGGCCCTGGCCGTGCACGATCTGCGGACGGTCGAGGACGTGCCCGACGTCGACCCGCTCCTGCGCTCGGCCGGCCTGGCCGTCACGACGATGGGCCGCACGGCCGCCGACGACCCCGCCTTCTTCCGGTGGAGCGCGGCGGCCGGGTCGCTCGCAGGCCGGCTCGCCATAACCTCCGCCCCCTGATGGGGACCGAGCAGGATCGCAAGCTGGAGCGGCTGGTGGACCTCCTGGCCGCCCTGCTCGAGGCCCGCGAGCCGAGGACCCGGGTCGAGCTGCAGCGCCTCGTCCCGCTGTACCCCGAGGACGACGTCGCCGCCCGCCGCGCCTTTAGCCGGGACGTCGAGGTGCTGGCCCGGATGGGCGTGCCCGTCGAGGTCGACGACGGGCAGGTCCCCACCTACCGGGTGCGCCGAGAGGCGTACGAGCTGCCCGACCCGCGGCTCACCGAGGAGGAGGCGGCGGCGCTGCACCTGGCTCTGGCCACCGTCGACCTCGACCTGCCCGAGGGATCGGCCGCAGAGGCGCTGTGGAAGCTGACCGGCGGCGCTGCCGAGCGCATCTCGGCCCCGGCCGGCTCCACCGCGACCCTCCCGGGCCACGAGCACCTCGGCACCCTGTGGGCCGCCGTGAACGGGCGCCAGCGCATCCGCCTGGCCTACCGGGGCGAGCTCCGCGAGGTCGAGCCGTGGCAGCTCTCCTGCCAGCGCGGCCACTGGTACCTGCAGGGCTTCGACGCCCACCGCCAGAGCGAACGGCTGTACCGGGTGGACCGGATCGACGGCGCCGTCGAGCCGATCGGCCCGACGGGGGCGTTCGCCCGCCCGGCAGCCACCCGGCGGGCCACGCCCCCGCCGCCGTGGCTGCTGGGTGACGAGGTGCGCTACGTGGCCCGCCTCTGGGTCGACGCCGCCCTGGCCGACTTCGCCCGGGCGCAGGGCGCCACCGAGGTCGAGGAGCAACGGCCGGACGGGTCAGTCGTCCTGGCCGTCCCGGTGGCCAACGCGGAGGCGTTCCGGTCCTTCGCCCTGTCGCTGCTCGACCACGCCGAGGTGCTCGGGCCCCCCGAGGCCCGCGCCGCCGTCGTCGACTGGCTCGAGGCCACCGTCGGATGACCCGGCGCACCACCGCGGACGACCGCCTCAGGCGGCTCCTGGCCCTCGTGCCGTGGGTGGCGGCCCGGGGCGGCGCCGACGTCGACGAGGTGTGCGCCCGCTTCGGCTGCACCGAGGACGAGCTGCGAGCCGACCTCGAGCTCCTCTTCGTCTGCGGGGTCCACCCGTTCACCCCGGACGCGCTGGTCGAGGCGTGGCTCGAGGACGGCAGGGTGCACATCTCCTACGCCGACTGGTTCCGCCGCCCCCTCCGCCTGACGCCGGCCCAGGGGCTGGTGCTGGTGGCCACCGCTCGTGCGCTGCTGTCGGTGCCCGGCACCGACCCCGCCGGCCCCCTGGCCCGGGCGCTCGAGAAGGTCGCGGTGGCGGTCGGCGCCGAGCCGGGCGAGGGCGTCGAGGTCGAGCTGGGCGAGGCCGACCGTGGGGTGCTGGCCGAGCTGCAGGCCGCCTCGTCCTCGGGGCACCGGGTCGAGCTCGACTACTACAGCTTCGGCTCCGACCGCTTCACCACCCGCCTGGTCGACCCGTGGCTCGTCTTCTCCTCCGGGGGATCGTGGTACCTGCGGGGCCACGACCACCGGGCCGGCGAGCCCAGGCGGTTCCGGGTCGACCGGATCCAGGCCGCCCGTGCCACCGACCAACCCTTCGAGCGGCCGCCCGACGTCGGCCCGGCCGAGGCGTACACGCGGCGAGCCGGCGACCCGGTCGTGGTCCTCGACCTCGAGCCGGCCGCGGCTTGGGTGGCGGGGCACCACCCCGTCGACCGCGTCGAGGAGCTGGGCGGCGGCCGCCTCCGGGTCCACCTGCCCGTGAGCGAGCCCGGCTGGCTGGCCCGGTTGCTGGTGCGGCTCGGTCCGCAGGCGACGGTGGTCGAAGGGCCCCCGGAGCTGGCGGGCGCGGGCCGGGCGGCTGCGGCCCGGCTGCTGAGCCGCTACCGGTAGCCTGCCCGGCGTGACGGCGACAACCGAGGCACCTCTCGAGCCTGCCTCGGAGAAGGCCAGGCCCTCGGCGCTGCGGAACCTGATCGAGTGGGTGGTGACCCTCGTCGGCGCCCTCGTGGTCGCGCTGCTGGTGCAAGCCTTCCTGTTCCAGCCCTTCTTCATCCCGAGCGCGTCGATGGAGCCCACCCTCGACATCCACGACCGGGTGCTGGTCAACAAGCTCAGCTACCGGCTGCACGAGGTCCACCGGGGTGACATCGTCGTCTTCGAGCGCTCGGACGACGATCCGGGCACGATCCGCGACCTCATCAAGCGGGTCGTGGCGGTCGAGGGCGACACGATCGAATCCCGTGGCGACACGCTCTACGTCAACGACCAACCGGTCGAGGAGCCCTACCGGCGGACCTCCAGCATCGGCAACCCGGTCACGAGGCGGACCCTGTCCGAGGACCAGGTGTTCGTCATGGGCGACAACCGGACCGACTCGACCGACAGCCGGGTCTTCGGGCCGATCACGGAGGAGCGGATCGTGGGCCGCGCCTTTGTCAAGTTCTGGCCGCTGGGGGACCTCGGGTTCCTGTGAGCAGCCGGGACCTCAGCGGGTCCAGGCGGTGACGGCGGCCATCATCTGCTCGACGTCGTCGCTGTAGACGCCGTCGACGCCGGCGGCCAGCATCTTCGCCACCACCCGCTCGAACTGGCAGTCCCACGCGAAGGCGTGGACGCCGAAGCGGTGGACCAGCGTCGTGAGCCCCGGTGACCAGTCGGTGTGGTGCAGGTTGAGGGCGTCCACGCCGGCGGCGGCCAGGAGGGCGGCCCGCTTCTCGACGCCCTCCTTCACCTGGCGCAGCCGCGTCGAGTCGACCAGGCGGACGGTCGGCGAGAGCTCGCGCCACGACGCGGCCTGACGCCAGTCGGGGGAGCAGAGCCAGAGGCGGCGCAGCGCGTCGTCACCGCCGGCGTCCCGGGCAGCCGCGACAAGGGGCGCCGCCGCCGCCGGGTCCTTCACGTCGACGCTGACGTGGAGGTCGCAGCCCACGGCCTCGTAGAGCTGGGCCATCGTCGGGACCGGGGCGGGCAGCTGGGCCGCCTGCATGCTCCTGATCGGACGCCGGCGGAGGCCCGACCGGACCCGTCCATCGTGGGCCAGGACGGGCACGCCGTCCGCGGTCAGCCAGGCATCCGACTCGATGCCGGTGGCTCCGAGCTCGACCGCCAGGGTGAACGCGTCGAGCGTGTTGTCGGGGGCCAGCGTCCGCGCGCCGCGATGGGCGAAGGCGATCGGCGGCGTTTGGAGTCCCTCGGCCATGCCCGCTGATGCTCTCAGACGTGGTGCGACCACGGAGCACGTCGGCCGCTGCGAAAAGGGGTCATCCGACCTATGTGCTCCCGGCGCGGGGTTCCGGTTCACTTTCCTCGTGGTCCCTCAACTGGGCAGACGGACGTGCCGAGAAGACGCGGTGCCGCAGACCGACAGCGCCCGAACGACCCACCAGAGCCGAAGGTAGGACGCGCGGCCATGGCCACCATCCGGGCGACCTGCCCCACCTGCGCCGACGTCGAGCTGACCACCCGAGACCTCAGCGTGCAGGTCTGCTCGGACACCAGCCAGGGCAGCTACAGCTTCCGGTGCCCGACGTGCCTCCTGGCCGTCTCCAAGCAGGCCGAGCCGCGCATCATCGACCTGCTGGTGTCCTCGGGCGTGCGGATGCGCCTGTGGCGGCTGCCGGCCGAGCTCCAGGAGCCCAAGCAGGGCCAGCCCTTCAGCTGGGACGACCTGCTCGAGTTCCACGACCTGCTGCAGCGACCGGACTGGTTCGACCAGGTGCTCGGCTCGCGCTGAGAAGGCACGCGGGCGGGTCCTCGCCAGGCTGTAGCCGGGGGAGGCCGGGTACCCTGCCGGCTCGTGGGAAGCGTCGGCGCGCCAGAGATCCTGGTCATCCTGGTGCTGGCGCTGGTCGTGCTGGGGCCCGAGCGCCTGCCGCAGGCCGCGAGGACGATGGGCCGCTGGGTCGGCGAGCTGCGGCGCCTGACCGGGTCGCTGCAGGCCGAGGTCCAGGACGTTGTCGACGAGGTGATGCGGCCCGTCAACGAGACGGCCACGGTGGCCACCGAGTCGTTCACCAGCACGTTCTCCACCCCCGACATCGAGGGGGTCATCGAGGCTGACGGCACGTCTGCCACCGGCGCCTCGCCCTCGTCGGCCACCGGCGAGCCGATCAGCGGCACCGAGGAAGCGCCCGAAGCGCCGCGCCCGGCCGACGTGCCGCTGCCCGGCCTCGAGCCGGCTCGCTCGCTGCCGATGCCGCCCGTCGACCCGAGCCTGAACTAGCTCGATGGCCCTCAAGGTGCCGCTGCGCAAGCGACGGCCGACCGAGGTCGGCGAGGACGGGCTGGTCCGGATGAGCCTGGTGGACCACCTGGCCGAGCTCCGGCGCCGGGTCGTGATCTCCACCATCGCCGTCAGCCTGGGCGCCGTGGTCGGCTTCGTGCTGTACAACCGCGTGCTCTCGTTCCTCCAGCAGCCGTACTGCGACCTGAAGGAGGAGCGGGGGCTGACCGGCACCTGCAACTTCGTGATCACAGACCCGCTCGAGGGCGTGACCACCAGGTTCAAGGTCAGCGCCTACATCGGCCTGGCGCTGGCCCTGCCCGTGGTCCTCTGGCAGGTGTGGCGCTTCATCACGCCCGGGCTCCACCCGAAGGAGAAGAAGTACGCCATCCCGTTCATCCTCAGCTCGATCGTGCTGTTCGGCCTCGGCGCGTTGATCGCCATCCTGACGTTCCCCCAGGCGCTGGCCTTCCTGATCTCGGTCAGCGGCGACGAGGTCGAGACGCTGTTCGGCCCGGCGCGGTACATCAGCCTCTACACGCTGATCATGCTCGCCTTTGGCGTCGCCTTCGAGTTCCCGGTGGTGCTCGTCTTCCTGCAGGTGGCCGGCGCCCTCAGCTCGCGACGGCTGCTGCGCTCGTGGCGGATGGCGATCGTCGGCATCTTCGTCGCTGCGGCCATCATCACGCCGAGCCAGGACCCGTACTCGCTGATGGGGATGGCCCTGCCGATGACGCTGTTCTACTTCGGCTCCATCCTCATCGGGAGGCTGCTCGGCAAGTGATCGGTGGGGCCAGACCCGCCCCACGCCCCTGAAAGGCCGGGTCGGCAGGCGGTCGCATGGCCGACGTTCCGCGAGGGTCGTGCCAGACTCCGCCGCATGGAGGTACGGGACGAGTTCGTCGCGTCCCTGGGCTTCGAGCCCGACCGCTTCCAGGTGCGGGCGATGGACGCCCTCGACGCCGGCCGCTCGGTGCTGGTGGCCGCCCCCACCGGTTCGGGCAAGACGGTCGTGGCCGAGTACGCCATCGCCCGTGCCCTGGCCGGCGGCCACAAGGCCTTCTACACCACGCCCCTCAAGGCTCTGTCGAACCAGAAGTACGGCGACCTCGTCCGCCGGCACGGCCACGGCCGGGTGGGCCTGCTCACGGGCGACAACGCCATCAACGGCGACGCCCCGGTTGTGGTGATGACCACCGAGGTGCTGCGCAACATGGTCTACGCCGGGTCGGCCAGCCTGGCCGGGCTGCGCTACGTGGTGCTGGACGAGGTCCATTACCTGCAGAACCCGTACCGCGGCCCGGTGTGGGAGGAGGTCATCATCCACCTGGCCCGGTCGGTGTCGCTGGTGGCGCTCAGCGCCACCGTCTCCAACGCCGAGGAGGTGAGCGACTGGATGGCCACCGTGCGGGGCGAGACCGAGCCCGTGATCGAGGAGCGCCGACCCGTCGACCTCCACAACCTCTACATGGTGGGCGACCGGGCCGGCGGCCAGCCCCTCCTGCTCCCCACCCTGGTGGACGGGCGCCCGAACCCGGAGGCGGCGGCCCTCGACTCGGCCCAGGTCGCCCGGGCCCCGAGGCACAAGGGGCCGCCGGTCCGCCGGGGGCGCATCGTCACCCCCCGCCGGGCCGACGTCGTCGAGCGCCTCGGCGACGAGGACATGCTGCCGGCGATCTTCTTCATCTTCTCGCGCAAGGCGTGCGACGAGGCGGTGGCCTCCTGCCTGCGCGAGGGCGTGCGCCTCACCGCACCCGAGGAGCGCACGGCGATCCGGGCCATCGCCGAGGCGCACGTCGAGCACCTGAGCGACCCCGACCTGCGGGTGCTGCGGTACGGCGAGTGGCTCAGCGGCCTCGAGCAGGGCCTGGCCGCCCACCACGCCGGCATGGTGCCCCCGTTCAAGGAGGCCGTCGAGCACTGCTTCGAGCAGGGGCTGGTGAAGGTGGTGTTCGCCACCGAGACGCTCTCGCTCGGCATCAACATGCCGGCCCGCTCGGTCGTCATCGAGAAGCTCACGAAGTTCACCGGCGAGCGCCACGAGCCGCTGACGCCCGGTGAGTACACCCAGCTGACCGGCCGGGCCGGGCGCCGGGGGATCGACGAGGTGGGTTACGCGGTCGTGCTCTGGTCGCCGTTCGTGCCCTTCGACCAGGTCGCCGGCCTGGCCTCCACCCGCACCTACGCGCTGTCGTCCAGCTTCCGCCCGACCTTCAACATGGCCTGCAACCTGGTGCGCCGCTATCCGCCCGACGAGGCCCACCACCTCCTCAACCTGTCGTTCGCGCAGTACCGGGCCGACAGCGACGTGGTCCGGCTCGAGGCCCACCTCGAACGGGCCAAGGAGGCCTTGGACGAGGCCCGGGCCGACGCCCGGTGCGAGCGGGGCGACGTGGCCGGCTACCGCACGCTCGTGCGCTCGGCCGAGGAGGCCACCCGCCACCGGCCGGGCGACCGCCAGGCGGTGCAGCACGCCCTCGAGAAGGTGCGTCCCGGGGACGTGCTGGTCCTGCCCGGCAGCGGGGCCAGGGCCGTGGTGGTCTCCTCGGCCCGCCGCAAGGGCGGCGAGGTCCGGCTCGGCCTCCTCACCCAGGAGAGCCGCAAGCTGCAGCTGGCCAGCCGCGACTTCCCGGGACCGCCGCGCCTGCTGGGCCGGGTCGAGCTGCCCCGGCCCTACCTCCCCGACGACAAGGCGTTCCGTGCCCGAGCCGTCACCGCCCTCTCCCGGGTCGAGGTGGTCGGCACGTCGCGCGCCTCGGTCGGCGCCGCCGCCGCCCGCCGGGTCCGCACGAGGGGGG
Organism: Acidimicrobiales bacterium; assembly: GCA_030448245.1. Classification (GTDB taxonomy): domain Bacteria; phylum Actinomycetota; class Acidimicrobiia; order Acidimicrobiales; family JAUJNH01; genus JAUJNH01. Next base: position 371,620 of record JAUJNH010000001.1, on the reverse strand, counting down.
CCGAGGCCATGCGCCAGGCCGAGGCCGCCGCCGCCGACCCCGTGGCGACCTGCCCCGACCTGCGCCGCCACCTCCGGGCCGCCGACCGGGCCGATCGACTGGCTCGCGAGGTCGAGCGCCTCCAGGATGAGGTGAAGGGCCGCAGCGAGAGCCTGGCCCGCCAGCTCGACCGGGTCCTACGGGTGCTCGAGGCCTGGGGCTACGTCGAGGGGTGGTCGCTGACGGACAACGGCGTCCGGCTGGGCCGGCTGTACCACGAGGCCGACCTCCTCGTCGCCGAGTGCCTGCACGTCGGCCTGTTCGACGGGCTCGACCCGCCCGGGGCAGCCGCCCTCGCCTCGTGCTTCACCTACGAGGCCCGGGGCCAGGAGCCGGCGCCCACGTGGCTGCCCACCCGGCAGCTGAAGGAGCGCTGGGATCAGGTGCAGGAGGTGGCCCGCGAGCTGGTCCAGGCCGAGGACGAGGCCGGCCTGCCCCACTCCCGGCTGCCGGACGCGGGCTTCGCGCGCTACGCCCACGGCTGGGCGTCCGGCCGGGACCTCGAGCGCCTCCTCGAGGACCAGGAGCTCTCGGGCGGCGACTTCGTCCGCAACGTCAAGCAGCTGATCGACCTGCTGCGCCAGCTTGGTGACGTCGCCCCGGTGCCGGCCACCGCCGCCGCCTGCCGGTCAGCAGCCGAGGCCCTGTTCCGCGGCGTGGTGGCGGCCTCGTCGGTCGTCACCACCGAAGCCGCCGCCAGCTGACGGGCCTGCGGTGACGATCTCGAAGGGTTCGGCCTACGGCGAACCGGGAGCGCTGCTGCCCGAGGACGGCGTGCGCTGTGCCACCGACGCCGAGGCCCGCCGGGCGGTCGAGGCGGCCCGGCGCCACCGCCGGCCGTTGCCGGTGCTGGGGCTGAGCGGCGGCGACCTGGCCCGCACGCTGGGCGGCGCAGGGAGCCTCGACGTGGCCTTCCCCGTCGACCTGGGCCAGGTGCTGGTCGACGGGCGGCTCCACCTCTTCCTCGCCTCCTGCGTGGTGCGCAACCGGTGGTGGACTCGCACCCTGGCCGTGGGCAACGCCCAGTGGCTGGGGGAGTGGAACGTCTGGCCCCGAGGCCACCCGAACGACGGCCGTCTCGACCTCCTCGAAGCCCGCCTGGCTCCCGGTGACCTGCGCAAGGTACGGGCGCGCCTGCGCACCGGGAGCCACCTGCCGCACCCGGGGATCCGGGAGCGGCGGGTCCGGGCCGAGACGGTCGAGCTCGAGCGGCCGCTCGGCGTCTGGCTCGACGGCGAGCGGATCGGCGAGGGCCGCACGTTCGCCTTCCGCTGCCTCCCCGACGCCCTGCGCGTCGTGGTCTGACCAGGACGGCTGACCCAACCGGCGTGGTCGCCGGCCCGCAGACGTACTTCCGGGACCCGGCGGAGTACGATTACCGATACCGGGAGAAACTGCGCCAGAGCCCTTCAGGATCGAGGGGCCCTTGTACCGCCTCCTCATCGAAGGAAGGCACCGCGGTGTCGGATCAGACCGAAGCGCTCGCTTCGAGCCTTCGTGCCCTGGCGGGGTTCCTGGTGGGCGAGGAGACGCCCAGGGAGGCGCTGCTGCTCATCGCCCGGCTCGGCGAGTCCGCGCTCCCGGGGGCGGCGGCCACGGGCTTGACGCTGGTCAACGAGAGCGGGCACGCCCACACCGCCGTGTTCACGTCCGAGCTGGCGCCCGAGGTCGACCAGCTGCAGTACGACGAGGGCGACGGGCCGTGCATCCGGGCCTACGAGCAGCGGTCCATCGTCCGGGTCGACTCGAACCGGACCGAGACCCGGTGGCCCACGTTCTGCGCTCGGGCCTGCGGCTACGGGGCCCTCAGCAGCCTGTCGCTGCCGCTGCTGGTCGAGGAGCGGGCGCTGGGGGCCATCAACTTCTACGGGACCCAGGAGAAGGCGTTCTCGGAGGCCGACGAGCAGGTCGGCTCGGGGTTCGCCGTCCAGGCCGCCATCGTCCTGGCCAACGCCCAGGCCTACTGGGGCGCCCTGGAGCGCAGCCTCAACCTCGACGAGGCGATGCGGTCGCGGGCCGTCATCGAGCAGGCGAAGGGGATCATCATGGCCCGCTCGGGCGTGTCCCCCGACGTCGCCTTCGACATGCTCGTCCGGGCCTCCCAGCGCGAGAACCGCAAGCTGCGCGCCATCGCCTCCGAGCTGGTCGAGCGAGCCCAGCAGCCCGTGGCTCCGACCACCGAGGACGCCGAGCGCTCCTGACCGCGTGAGGCGCAGCCCGACGCGGCTGGCGCCGTAGGGTTCGCGTCGCGATGCGGACCTGGATCCTCGACGAGTCGCCAGGCGCCTACCGGGCTGGCGAGCTGCCCGATCCCGAACCGGGCGCCGGCGACGTGAGGGTCCGGCTGACGGCGTCCGCCCTCAACCACATGGACCTCTGGGTGACCAAAGGGCTGCCAAGGCCCCACGTGCCGCACGTGCCAGGGTCCGACGGGGCCGGCGTGGTCGATGCGGTGGGCGAGGGCGTCGAGGAGGTGGCCGTCGGCGACGACGTCGTGCTCAACCCCGCCGTGGGCTGCGGCCGGTGCGGCCAGTGCCTGCGGGACCAGTCGCCCCTGTGCCGGTCGTTCGGGGTGCTCGGCGAGCACCGATGGGGGACCCACGCCGAGCTGGTGGTCGTTCCGGCCCGCCAGGTGGTGCCCAAGCCCGCCGGCCGCAGCTGGGAGGAGTGCGCGGCCTACGGTCTCTGCGCCCTGACGGCCTGGCGGATGCTGCGGCGGGCCCGGCTCGGTGCCGGAGAGACCCTCCTCGTGGTCGGCGTCGGCGGAGGCGTCTCCAGCTTCGGCCTGCTCCTCGGCCTGACCATGGGCGCCCGGGTGGCGGTGACCAGCCGCGACGAGGCGAAGCGGGCCGACGCCCTCGCCGCCGGAGCCGCCGAGGCCTACGACTCGGCCGACGAGCGCTGGCCGGTGCAGGCCGACGTGGTGTTCGAGAACGTGGGCGCGGCCACGTGGGACAAGAGCCTCCGATCGCTCGTCCCCGGCGGCCGCCTGGTCACCTGCGGCGGCACCGCCGGTTCCACCGTGGAGGTCAGCCTCCCACGCCTGTTCTTCCGCCAACACGAGCTGATCGGCTCGACCATGGGCTCCTACCGCGAGTTCGAGCAGGTCACCGCCCTGGTGGCCCGGGGCCTACCGGTGCCCGTCGATGCCGTCCTGCCCGTCGACTCGTTCCCTGAGGCGCTCGCCCGGCTCGAGGAGGGAGCCCAGCTCGGCAAGATCGTCCTCCGCCACTGACCACGGCCCGCCCCGGAGGATGCCGGGCGGACGCCCTGGGCAGACCTACGCTGCCGGCCGTGCCCCCCTACTCGGCCGAGGAGTTCACCGCCGACGAGGCGGCCATCCTCCGGAGGTACGTCACGAACCTCGACAAGCCGGTCTTCGCCCTCGTGAACCTGCCCGAGGTTGTGAAGGGAGCCCTGTTCGCCCGCTACAGCCGGAGCGCCAAGAGCCTGCGACGGCTGTTCCTCGACGAGTTCGTGGGCGAGCTCGACGTCTCCGGCGACGAGACCATCGACGCCACCGTCGGCCTGCACCGGGCGGAGCAGCTGTACGAGCGGGTGTTCCTCGAGTACGGCGACGACTCGGTGGCCCAGCTCGGGGGCGTCCACCTGGCGTGCGAGCAGGCGTCGAACCTGCTCACCAAGGTCCTCGAGTGGGGCCGGCTCATGTCCTATCTCGAGCAGAGCACCCGGTACATGGCCTACGACGCCCGGGGCGTTGACGGCCGGTACCGGTACTACCGGGGCCCCGAGGTGCTCGAGTCGCCGCTGGGCGCCCGCTACGTCGGCGAGATGGACCGCCTCTTCGACGCCTACGCCACCCTCTACCCGCTCCTGTTCTCCCACTTCGCCCAGCGCCACCCGAGGTCGGCTGCTGACAGCGACTTCGTGTGGCGCTCGTCGGTCAAGGCGAAGGCGTTCGACGCCATCCGCGGCCTGCTGCCTGCCGCCGCCCAGTCGAACCTGGGCATCTACGGCACCGGCCAGGGCTACGAGCAGCTGCTGCTGCGCATGCGGGCGTCGCCGCTCCCGGAGGCCCGCACCTACGCCGACATGATGCTGGTCGAGCTCCGCAAGGTGATCCCCAGCTTCGTCAGCCGGGTCGACCGGGAGGACCGGGGGAAGGCCTGGAGCGCCTACCTCGAGCAGACCCGCGAGTCCATGGCCGCCCTCACCGCCAGCCTGCTCGGCGACGAGGAGCCGGCGCCCTCCCCCGGCGTCACGCTGGTGGAGTGGGACCCCGACGCCGAGGACAAGCTGGTGGCGGGCATGCTGTGGCCGCACACCGACCTGCCGGAGTCGCAGGTCCTGGAGCGGGTGGGCCGCCTCACCGCCGAGGAGAAGCTGCACGTCGTGCGCACCTACGGGGGCGACCGCACCAACCGCCGGCTAAAGCCCGGCCGGGCCCTCGAGCGCACCTCGTACCGCTTCGACGTCCTCTCCGACTACGGCGCCTTCCGGGACCTGCAGCGCCACCGGATGCTCACCATCGAATGGCAGCGGCTGGGGCCCGAGCACGGGTGGGATCTGCCCGCGGCGGTGGCCGAAGCGGGGGGCAGCGAGCGCTATGCCGAGGCGATGGAGCGCAGCCGCGCCCTCCACCACGAGCTGGTGGCGGCCGGCCTGGTCGAGCAGGCCGGCTATGCCGTGTGCCTCGCCTTCAAGGTCCGCTACTCGATGACCGTGAACGCCCGCGAGGCCATGCACCTGCTCGAGCTGCGCACCAGCCCCCAGGGCCACCCCTCGTACCGACGGGTGTGCCAGGAGATGCACCGGCTCATCGCCGAGCAGGCCGGGCACCGGGCCGTCGCCGACCTCATGCGCTTCGTCGACCACACCGACCACGACGCCGGCGGGCTCGAGCGCCTCGAGGGCGAACGGCGGGCCGAGTCCCGCCGCACCGCCCTGTCCGGGCCCTGACACATCGGGCTGCGAGAACGATTTTTCGTTCTACCGCCTGACCTGCACCGATGCCCACGGACGGCGCGAACTCGCAGGTCAGAGCGGGTATCGTCGGCCGGCGGAGCGCTTGACCGGCAGATGCTGGTGATCTAGAAAGTGACCGAGCCGGACGGCCCCTCCACCAGCGTCGTGGAGTCCGCAGACGGTCTGAGCAGTGTTGCTCGGAGCGGGTGCGGACCCAGGGGAGGTCGTGCCGGGCAGGGGGGACAGGCGGCCAGTAGACAACGTGCAGACCCGGTGGCCGGGCGTCGATTCCTGGCGCCCCGTGCCGTGACCACGGCCCGAAGGCTGCCTGTTCCCCCGCTCTCATCGGCCCCGCCGGGTGGACGACAGAACGGGCTACCGGCCGGTACTGTGGCATCGGTCACGTCGGGTGCCCGCGGCCCGAGTGCCCATGGTGCGCCGCAGCAGGAGGGGGTGGGCGCGTGGCCAGGAGAGCCGTCGTCGAGGGCCGGCGAGACCGGGCTCCCGCCGCTGCCGGCATCCTCCCGCCGGGCGCCGCCAAGACGATCAACGCCGGGCGGGCGCACTGGGCCGAGCCGGGACCGGCGCCCGAGGTGCCGCCTGAGCCGGTCATCTCGCTGCGCGGGGTCAGCAAGCGCTTCGGCTCGCACCAGGTCCTGAAGGACATCTCGTTCGATGTGCCCAAAGGGCGCATCGCCGCCATCCTCGGGCCCTCGGGCACCGGCAAGTCGGTCCTGCTCAAGAACATCATCGGGCTCCTCCGGCCGTCGCCTGTCTGGACTGAGGAGCGGAGGAGGCAAGCCGGCAGGCGGCTGGCCGAGCGGAGGAGCTCCGAGAGCTCGAGCGGCACGGTGGTCTGGTCCATCGGCACCACGAAGTCGGTCGAGCTCTTCGGCATCGACGGGCCGCCGTCGCCCTGGCCGGGCGGGGGCCGGAAGTCGACGATGGGCTCGCCGATGGCCGACTTGCGCTGGATGTTGGCCGTGGCGCCCAAGGGGATGTCGAAGCCGCGGTCGATGTCCATGGAGACCAGGACGCCGCCGGTGATCCGCTCGACGCCGGTGACCGTGCCGACCGGGACGCCGAGGTAGGTGACCTCGGCGTTCCTGGCCACGCCGCCCGTGGCGGCGAACTCGCCCCGGAGGGTGTAGGGCCGCTCGATCGGGCGGATGGTGACGACGTTGCGGACGACCCAGCCGACCATCACCAGCGACAGCGCGGCGAAGAACACCAGGTTGACGAGGATGCGCCGGGGCCGGTCGCTTGCTGGCCGGGCAGGCGCCCGACGACGTTGTCCGGCGCCCGGCAGTCGAACTCAAGCGACGGGTGCTGGCCCTGTCCACCGGCGCCTTTGCCAGCGAGTACGAGCGGGCGGTGGGGGCGCTGGCGTCGCTGATCGACCAGACCAAGGCGACCTCGGAGGCCACGGCCGGCGACGTCTTCGTCGGGAACCTCGGCGACGGCAAGGCCTCGGCGATCGTGGTGATCGAGATCCGGGCCAACGGCGTGGGCGGGCCCAGGGTGTCGGTCGACAACTACGTCGACCTCTCACTCGTCAAGGTCGAGGGGGAGTGGAAGGTGGACGGTGTGCGCAACCTCAACCTGGGGGTGGCGGGCGGCGCGACCAGCCCGGGACGGACGGGGCCGGCAGCGCAGCCGACCCCCGCCCCGACCGCCTCCACCGCACCCAGAGCACCCGCACCCTGAGCCCCTGCGAGCGGCCGCGTTCCTCGCTGCGGCTGGGGAAGAAACCCGCCGGCGGCGGGGCTCTGTGGAGCCCCACGGGCGGCTGAGCGCTCGAACGACGCCGCGAGCGGGTCGGTGTAGGGTGCCCGCCCGCCCGCCTGGATGACGGAGATTCGGTGCCTGCTGAAGACGAGGACGACCTGCTCGAAGCCGAGCCCGAGGAGATCGACGAGGCCGATCTCGAGCAGCTGGACGACGAGGACCTCGACGAGGACGAGGAGATCGCCGACGAGGTCATCGCCGACGATGCGGACGTGGTCGACGACGACCTCGACGCGGTCGACGACGTCGAGGAAGCCGCTGCGCCAGCGGCGGTGAAGGCGGCGCCGGCCGAGGAGGAGGACATCGACGACGACGACCTCACCGACCCCGACGACGTCGAGGCCAGCCTGGACGAGATCCTCAAGGAGCGCCTCGTCGTGGCGGAGGAGGAAGAAGACGAGGATGAGGCGCCCGAGCCCGAGGATCGCACCGACGGCGCCGGCCGGGTCCTGCCCAAGCAGCAGGACGAGTTCGTGTGCCAGTCGTGCTTCCTCGTGAAGAAGATGACCCAGCTCGCCGACGAGAAGAGGATGTTCTGCCGGGACTGTGAGTGAGGGGCTGTCGAGCCCCGGCTGCTTCCTGCTGGGCAGCGTGCCCCGGCAAGGTCAGCCACCACGCACCGTGTGACGTGCTCATCGTGCCGACGACCTGAGCCGGTCAGGTAGCCATCGCCGGCCCGCCTGCAGCAGACTCTCGCGGTGACCGACGAGGAGAGCCCTGACGAGAAGAGCCCCGTCGAGCAGGCCCTCGATCTGCTCGTCTTCGCTCCGCTCGGCCTGGCCATGACCGCCCGGACCCAGCTCCCCGAGATGGTGGCCAAGGGCCGGGCCCAGATCGAGGGCCAGATCACGATGGCCCGCTTCATCGGGCAGTTCGCCGTGCAGCACGGCCGGGCCGAGGTGGAGAAGCGGCTCAAGGCCTACACCGACCCGGGTGTCCCAGCAGACCCGGCACCGCCGGCTGCCGATCCCGCGCCCACGCTTCCGGGCACGGCCGCGGCCGGCCCGGCGGCACCCGAGGCGACGACGCCCGAGCCGGCCGGTCCTGCGGAGCCGGAGCCGGAGGACCCCCAGCGCTCGACGGGGATGACGGTTCCCATCACCCTGCTCGCCCAGCCGGCGCCCGGTCCGGCGTCGCCGGCCGACTCCGAACCAGGAGCGCGGCGGGCCGACGACCTGGCCATCCACGGCTACGACGCCCTCTCGGCCAGCCAGGTGGTGCAGCGGCTCGCCGGGCTGGCACCGGCCGAGCTCGAGCAGGTGCGGGCCTACGAGGCGGCGACCCGCGGGCGCAAGACCGTGCTCACCAAGATCTCGCAGCTCCAGTAGGTGCACGTCGCCGCCCGCCCGGCCGAGGCAACCGACCTCCCGGTGCTCGTCGAGCTGGCCCGCTCCGCCCGCCGGGAGCAGGCCGACCACCGGGGCGGGCCGCTGCTGCTGGCCCGGCACTGCCGGCCCGAGCCCCTCGACCTCGCCTTCACCGACGCCCTGGCCGACCCCACCACCGGCCTCTGGGCCGGCTGCATCGACCGCGTCCCGGTGGGCTACGCGCTGGTGTCGGCCGACGGGGAGGTGGCGGTGATCGAGGAGCTGCACGTCGAGGCGGAAGCCCGGGCCGTCGGCGTCGGCGAGGCGATGCTCGACGCCATAGTCGCCTGGGCCGACGAGGTCGGCTGCACCGGCATCGACGCCTTCGCCCTGCCGGGAGCCCGGGCCACGAAGAACTTCTTCGAGACCTTCGGCCTGACCGCCCGGCTGCTGGTGCTCCACCGCGACCTGTGACACCGCGGCTGTGGGCGGGGGCGATGGCCCTCGAGAACAGCCGGCTCCTGCTGGTGCGCGGCGCCGCTCCCACCCCACCCGGCCAGTGGTCGGTGCCGGCGGTGGAGGTGGCGGTCGGCGAGCCGCTGGCCGCCGCCGCAGTGAGGGCCGTCGACGAGGTGGCCGGCGCCGAAGCCGTGGTCGAGGGCCTGCTCGGCTACGTCGAGGACCTGGCCTCCAACGGCCACCACGTGCTCCTGGTCTTCCAGGTCGCCGTGCTGGCCGATGCCCACCTCGCGCCGGCGGCCACGTGGGTGGGCTTCGAGGACGTCACCGAGCTGCCTGTCGTGCCCGGGCTGGTCGAGCTGCTCGCCGAGCGGGGGATCCTCGGGCTGATCGCCTGACCCCTAGTGCCCGGTCCAGACGGGCGGACGCTTCTCGAGGAAGGCCAGGAGCCCCTCGCTGATGTCGGACGACGACATGGCCGCGGCGATGCCAGCCAGGCTCATCTGCCACAGCTCCTCGTCGGACGCCGTGGCTGCGGCCAGGACCACCTTCCGGCTCTCGCGGACGGCGACGGGAGCGTTGGCCGTGATCTGGGCGGCCAGGGCCAGGGCAGCATCGAGGGCGGCGCCCGGCTCGGCCAGGCGGTTGACGAGCCCGAAGTGGTGGGCCCGCTCGGCGTCGATCGGCTCGCCGGTCAGCGCCAGCTCCATGGCCAGCTTCTCCGGGATGGCCCGGGGCAGCCGGAAGAGCCCGCCGCCCGCGGCGACAAGGCAGCGCTTGACCTCGGGCAGTCCGAAGCGGGCGGCGGTTGACGCCACGATGAGGTCGGCGGCCAGGGCCAGCTCGCAGCCCCCCGCCAGGGCGGGCCCGTCGGCGGCCACGATCACCGGCTTGGTGCGCTGGCGCTGCACGAAGCCGCCGAACCCCCCGCGCTCGGTGGCCAGCTCGGCCGCCCGGCCGGCGCCGATCACCTTCAGGTCGGCGCCGGCGCAGAAGACGTTGCCCGTGTGGGTGAGGATCCCGACCCACAGGTCGTCGTCCTGCTCGAGCCTGTCGACGGCGGCCTCGATCCCGGTGGCCACCGCGCCGTTGACGGCGTTCTTGGCCTCGGGCCGGTTGATCGTGATGACGGCGACGTGCCCGTCGACGGTGACGTCGATCATGGCCGCGCACCTTATGGCTCTCGGGGCGGCGGCGGTCCCGGCGGAGGCCAGCCGCCTCAGGCGCCGGCTGGCGTGGTCTCCGCATCCGGCTGGTCGACCGGCGCGGCGACGACGGACTCGGAGCCTGCCTGGGGCCGTGGCGCCGGGGCCTCCGGCTCGTCCCCCGCGGGTGCTGCGGACGCCTCAGCCGGCGGCACGGCCACGTCCACGACCGGCGGGGCGGGCGCCTCCCGGGCCGGCGGAGGGGCGGGCGCCTCGTCTGGAGGCACGGGCACGTCCTGGGCCGAGGGGGCAGGCGCCTCGGCCGGCGGCGGCGCGGGTGCATCCTCGGCGGGCCGGGTGGCGGCGCGGGGCGGGGGCGGGGGAGCGGTGCGGCCGCCCTTGCCGGACGGCGCCCGTAGCCCGGGCGGCGGGGGGAGGGCCACGCCGAGCAGAGCAGCCAGGGCCGGGATGCGGCCGGACGCTTGGCGGGCCGCCAGCTGCAGCGCCGGTCCGGCCTGGGGCGGGAGGCCCTGGGGCTCGACCGTGCGCCGGACGGGTGAGGCGATGACCGCCTCGAGCAGCGCTGACCAGCGGTCCTGAGGCGTGGCCGGGCCGAGAGCCTCGCCCGCAGCGACGCGCAGCTGCTCGAGCAGCTCGCCGGGCACCTTCGTGCCGGGGTCCGGTGGACGCGACGACAGGCGGAGCGCCCGCACGACCTTCCCGTCGGCCAGACAGGAGGTCATCTCCGACAGCCACGCCTGGCGCTCGGCGTCGGTGCGGCGCTCGAGGCCCTCGCGCAGCTCGGCGGCCAGCGCCTTGGCCTCGTCGTCACGGGCCGACGCGTCACCTGCTGTGACGATGGCCCGCAGGTCGCGCAGGCCGACCTCGTCGAGGGCGGCCTTGGCCGCCTCGGCCCGGTCACGCCACTCGGCCTGGCGGGCGCCGGGGAGCATCTCCTCGGCCAGGTTGACGAGGGGTTCGGCGTCGATGGCGGGCGCACCCTCGGCGCGGCTTTGGTTCTGCTGTGCGACGGCGGCGCGCACGGCGGGGATCCCGCCGCGCAGGATCAGCTCGGCGACTACGCGCTGCTCGGGGGCCAGGCTGGCGAGGTAGGCGTCGCGGTGGGCGCTGCCGGGGGAGAGGCGCTTCGGCCGGGCCCGCTCGCCGCCCGCCCGCCCGGGCCGCTCGGGTGCGGCCGACCGCTCCTGACGGCCGGCGCGCTCGGGTCGCTCGGCCCGCTCGGGCCGGCCGCTGCGCTCGGGTCGCCCGGGCCGGTCGGGCCCACCTGGCCGGTCCGCTCGCTCGGGCCGGGGGCCTCGCCGGTCGCTGCGCTCGCCGTCCCTGGGGCCGCCCCGGCGGTCCGGGCGGTCGCCACGCGGCCCGCCCCGGTCAGGCCGCGCCCCGCGGCGCTCCCCGTCGTGGCGGTCGCGCCGGTCGTCCTCCCGGCGCGGGCCCCGGTCGCGCGACGGTGCCGACGACGTGACACCCGGCTCGTCCCGCGCCGTCCCGACGATGTCGATGCGGCTCTGCTCGGCCCGGGTGGCCGCCTGCGGGGGAGGGACGACCGACACGATGGTGATGCCCTCGATGTCGAAGTCGGCCTCGGCCCGGACGACGTCGCCGACCTTGGCGCCGCCGTAGAGCAACGACCCCTCGACGACGCCCTTGGGCTGCTTCGCTCCGGCCGCGCGCCAGGTGAAGCTGCCGTCCTCCTTGGCGCTGGTGAGCTCGACGTCGATCCTGCGGGGCACGAAAGGGCAGCGTACTGCGGCCCCACCTCGACCTTTCCTGCCGTGCGCCGCGGCGTCACCCGGGTACGCGGCGGTGCACCGACACTGCGTACGCCGGGTCGTCGCCCAGTGGATCGCGGTCCCAGGTCGACCAGCGCTCGACGAGCGCCAGGCCGACACGGGCGCAATGGCTGTCGTACGACTCGAGTTGGTAGCCCCGGTCGAGCGAGAAGCCGGCCACCAGCAGCCCGCCTGGTGCCACGTGACGGGCACAACCGGCCACCAGAGCCGCCTCCGTGCCAGGCGGGGTGAACAGCGGGACGTTCCCGGCCAGGACGACCAGGCCGAACGTGCGGCCCAGGTCGAAGCCCTCGTCGGCCATGTCGGCCTGCCGGAAGGGCACCGACGGCGCGCGCGAGCGGGCGGTGGCCAGCATCGAGGGGTCGCGGTCGACCCCCACGACGTCGACCCCCCGGCGGTGGAGCTCGACGGCCACCCGGCCGGTGCCGCAGCCGGCGTCCAGCACGCTGGGAGGCGAAAAGGCGAGCACGAACCGGACCTCGCCGTGCACGTCGACGCCGGCGGCAGCCAGGTCGTCGAAGCGGGCCTGGTAGTCGTCGCCGTCCCACGACCCGGCCGGAGTCACCACCAGTCGCAGACCGACAGTCCGAGCTCGGCCAGGAGCCGGCGCAGGACCGGCAGGCTGAGGCCGATGACGTTCGAGTGGGACCCCTCGACGGCGTCGACGAAGGCGCCGCCCAGGCCGTCGATCGTGAAGCCGCCCGCCACCTGCAGCGGCTCACCGGTGGCGACGTAGGCGGCGATCTCGTCATCCGTCGGGGTGCCGAAGCGAACGACCGTGGCGTCGGCCCGCTCCAGCACCTGGGCCACCTGCCCCCGAGCCACCGACACCAGGCAGTGGCCCGTGTGCAGCCGGCCGGTGGTGCCGCGCAGCTCGTGCCAGCGGTCGACGGCCTGCGCTGCCGACGCCGGCTTGCCCAGGACGCGGCCGTCGTGCTCGAGCACGCTGTCGCAGCCGAGGACCAGGGCGTCGCCCCCGGTGTGCTCGGCCACGGCCAGCGCCTTGCAGCGGGCCAGGCCGGCGGCGACCTCGGCTGCGGACCCGTCGCTGGTCTCGTCGACACCGCTGACCACGCGGTCGGGCTGGATGCCGACCTGGCGGAGGAGGTGCAGCCTGGCCGGGCTGGCCGAGGCCAGGACGAACCGCAGCTGCTTCGGCCGGGCCGGGCGCTGGCCTTCGGCGGTCATCCCGGGCCGCCGCCCGTCGAGGCCATGGGGGGAGTCTGCCACCGAGCAGCAGGGGTCCGGACGTGCCCGCCGGCGTGCGACGTCGCTAGCCTCCCGCCCGCCATGGCGAAGGACATCAAGCCCGACCAGCTGAAGCGACGGAACCGGGTGGTGAGCCTGGTGGACCTGCGCGGCGTCCCACGTGGCACACCCGGCCGGGTGACGATGGTGAGCGGCCTCGGCTGGATCCGCTACTTCGTCGACTTCGACAACGGGGTCTCGGTGGCTTCACTGGACCGCTCGCAGCTGGCCACGCCGGCCGAGTGGCGGGAGTGGAAGGACCGGCCCGCCGGCGCAGAGGTGGCGAGTGTGGAGAAGCCGGCGGAGGCGGCGGCTGCAGCCGACGCCGGCGAGTCGGTCGGCGGGATCCCGGCCCACCTTCTCGAGCGCTCACGCCAGGCGCGGGAGCGGCTGGCGGCCAAGGCCGGATAGCCGCCGTCCGGGCCGGCTCCACTAAGCGCCTCGTGCGGCGCATACTGGAACGATGGTTCGCCGACGCGCCCTCCTCGCCGCCTTGCCCCTCAGCGCTCTCCTCGTCGCGGTCCCCTCCCTCACCAGTGGAGCCCGCGCCGAGATCACATGGGCCCCAGCGGCGACGGCGGCCGTCCGCCCCGGTGCGATGACCGACACCAACGGGGGCCAGTGCACCGCCAACTTCGTCTTCACCGACCGCGCCGGCAGCGTCTACATCGGCCAGGCCGCCCACTGCGCCGGCACCGGCGCCGCCACCGACGCCAACGGGTGCGATGCCACCTCCCGCCCGCTGGGGACGCAGGTCGGTGTGACGGGGGCCAGCCGTCCCGGCACGCTGGCCTACAGCAGCTGGCTCGCCATGCAGGCCGCCGGCGAGAGGAACGCGAACGCGTGCTCGTTCAACGACTTCGCCCTGGTGCGGCTGGACCCGGCCGACGTCGCGAAGGTCAACCCCACCGTGCCGATCTGGGGTGGGCCGACCCGTCTCGGCACCGGGACCAGGCTCGGCTCCCAGGTGTACAGCTACGGCAACTCCTCACTGCGGCTCGGCATCTCCCAGCTCAGCCCCAAGACCGGGGTCAGCCTGGGTGACGAGGCGGGCGGATGGACGCGCTCGGTCTACACCGTCAGCCCTGGCATCCCCGGCGACTCGGGCAGCGGCTTCCTCAACAGCAGCGGCGAAGCCGTGGGCGTCCTCTCCACCCTCACCATCCTCCCGGTGGCCGGCTCCAACGGCGTCAGCGACCTGGCCAAGGCGCTCGCCTATGCCCGGACCCACGGCGGCCCCGACGTGACCCTGGCCAAGGGGACCGAGTCCTTCCAGGGCACCACCGGCATCCTCGGCATCCTTCGCTGAATCCCGACGGAACCCAAAGCGGTGTGAGCCGAGGGCCCGCAGGGAAGTCCCATAGGGACAGCCCGAGGGCCCAGCAGCGGTGACCCGTGAGCGAGGAGCGGAAACGTGAGCGACGTCCAGGCAGCACCCGCGCCACCGAGCCCCACGGGGATCGAGCGCCCAGCAGGTGGCGGCAGCGCCCTCGTCACCTCCCAGGGCAGGACCAGCATCGCCGACTCGGTGGTGGCCAAGATCGCAGGGCTGGCGGCCCGCGAGATCTCGGGGGTCCACGCCATGGGCGCCGGCGCCACCCGGACGTTCGGATCGATCCGCGAGATCCTCCCGGGCAACACCGACGCCCGCACGGCCAGCCAGGGGGTGAAGGTCGAGGTGGGCGAGCGCCAGGCCGCCATCGACCTCGACCTGGTGGTCGAGTACGGAGTGGCCATCGCCGACCTGGCCGCCGCCGTCCGCAAGAACGTGATCGAGCGGCTCCAGCGCATGACCGGCCTCGAGGTGACCGAGGTCAACATCAACGTCGACGACATCTGGATCCCGGGCAGCGATACCGAGGACGAGCCGACGCCCGCCGCGCCCTCACGGGTCCAGTAGCGCGGTGGCCGAGCCGGACGCCGACGCCATCGCCGCTGCGGCGCTGGCCACCCCCGGCGTCTCCGCCCTCCACGGCGGGCCCGGCCTCGAGATCGCCGCCTACCTCCCGGGTCGCAGGGTGGCCGGCGTGCGCCTGCCCGGCGACCGGGTCGAGGTGCACGTCGCCGCCCGGTACGGCACCGTGCTCCCCAGGCTGGCCGAGGAGGTCAGGGCCGCTGTCACCCCGGTGGCCGGCGGGCTGCCGGTCGAGGTGCACATCGACGACCTGGACGTCGGCGGGGCGGCCGGTGCCTGAGCAGCCCGCCGACGTCGACCAGCGACGTCGGCTCCGCGCCTTCGCCCTCGCCCACCACCCCGACCGCGGGGGTGACCACGACGAGTTCGTCACCGGGCTGGCCGCCCTCCGCCAGGGCCGACCCGTCTCCGCCGGCGACGCCCCCGTGGTGTACCGCCGCCGCCGGGGACTCGTCGGCTGGCTCGGCATCGGCCGCCCACATCCGCCTTCCCGTTCCCTCGACTGATCCCTCGGAGGTACTCCCGTGCAGACCAAGCTCGCCGGTCTCGTCATCGGCCTCGCCCTCGGCCTGGCCATCGCCCTCGGCGGCTTCGTCGAGGCCTGCGTGGTCGCCCTCTTCGGACTGGGCGGCTGGCTGGTCGCCAAGGTCGTCGAGGGAGAGGTCGACGTGCAGCAGTACCTCGACGGCCGCCGGCAGCGCCAGTGACCGCCAGCGCGCTGGGGGAGCGGACGGCCCCGCTGGACCCGGGTTCCACGGTCCCCGTGGCCTCCGACCACCGAGACGGGCCTGGCAGCCTCCGGGTCGACCCCCGGGTCGTCCGCAAGCTGGCGGCCCAGGCCGCCCGCGAGGTGGACGGGGTCAGCTCCGCGTCCATCGGGCCGATCGGGCGGGCCATCCACCATCCCGTCCCCGCCAACACGCCGCCCGGCCAGCTGGCCATCGACCTCGACGCGACAGTCACCATCGACTACCCGCGGTCCCTTCCGGTCGTCGTCGAGCGGCTGGCCGCCCACATCGCCCGCCGGGTCGAGGAGCTGGCGGGGCGCCCGGTTCGCCGACTCGACGTCCACGTCGAGCACCTGGCGAGGACCGACCGCCCCGAGGGGCCGAGGGTCCACTGATGGGCTTCGTGAACCGGGCGCTGGGCGCCATCCTCGCCCTCTGCCTCGCCGTCGCCGGCGGGATCATCCTGTTCGAGATCGGGGCCGTCGTCGTCGGCAGCAGGCCGCTGGTCGTCCGCCACGACCAGTGGCTCGCCACCCTGTCCACCCAGTCCTGGGCCGAGCGCGGCACCAGGCTCACCTGCATCGCCCTCCTCGCCGCCGGCCTCGCCCTCCTGGCCCTCCAGATCGTCCGCCAGCGCCCCGCCGAGGTCGCGGCCGCCGGCGACGGGCCGCTGCCCGCCAAGGTCCGGCGCCACGACCTCGAGCGGGAGGTGGCAGCCGACCTGCGCCAGGTGCAGGGCGTGGCGACGACGAAGGTCAAGCTCCGGCGCCGGGGCGTGGACGTGAGCGCCACCGCAATCGCCGGCGACCCCCAGACGCTCCGCGACCAGCTGGCCGTCGCCGCCCGCAGCGCCCTCTCGGCCCGTGGCGTCGACACGGCCGGACCGGTGAAGGTCGACGTGCGCCGGCAGCCGGCCAAGGCGTCCTGATGCGGCGAGGCACCGACCGCCTCAACCGGGCGCTGCTGAGCCTGCTCGGCCTCGTCCTGGCCGGGCTCGGCACCTTCGGCCTCCTCCGGGGCGCCGGCGTGACCGGGGGAGAGGGAGCTGACCTTGTGGTGTCCCCGTGGCTGCGTCGCGAGGCGCGGGAGCGACAGGTGCTGCTGCTCACCCTCCTGGCCGCCTTGGCCCTGTTGCTCATCTGGCTCGGGTTGCGCTGGCTCCTGGCCCAGCTGCCGAAGGACCGGCCGGTCGGCCTCGTCACCCTCGGGCCGACCGAGCACGCCACCCGCGTCGAGGTCAGCGCCAAGGCCATCGCACAGGCGCTGGCGGGCGACGTCCGAGCCCTCGGAGGCGTGACCGACGCCGCCGCCCGGGTGACCGACGACCGCCCCCTCACCATCCACCTCGACGTCGAGCTCGAGGAGGGCACCGACCTGAACGCGGTGAACCAGGCCATCGCCGACCGCCCCAGGCAGCGCCTCCTCGAGGCGCTCGAGGTGCCCGACGTGGACCTCAGGGTCAGGCTGAAGCTGGCCCGTCCGGTGGCCCGCCGGGTGGCCTGAGCCCCCAGGCGCCGCCGGCGCCGACCTGCCTAGGATGCGGCAACCTCCCGCGCAACCACGCCGCGGGTGGGGGTGACCGGGGCGTCCCTGCTCCCGGCGACGCCAGCCTGCGTGGACGGTCCTGGAGAGTGAGATGCCGGTCGGCACGGTCAAGTGGTTCAACGCCACCAAGGGGTACGGGTTCATCACGCCCGACGAGAAGGGCGACGACGTGTTCGTCCACCAGTCGCAGATCCGGGTGTCGGGCTACCGCGAGCTCTCCGAGGGCCAGCGGGTCGAGTACACGCTGATCCCGGGCAACAAGGGCCAGCAGGCAGGGGAGGTGACACCCGTCTCCTGATGGGTGGGGCGCCCGCAGCCGGCAAGCGGCGGCGGGCGCCGTAGGTTGTGCCCGTGGAGACCCCGACCCCATGAGGACCATCACGCTCGACCCGGCGGAGGCCCGCAACTACGAGCCGGCCTTCCGGGCTGCGATCGCCGAGCAACCGGACGACGACTACCGCATCGTCATGGAGTTCTCCATCGACGGCGTGCTCTCGGAGGTCTGGACGTGGGCGCCCACCATGACCGGCTACGTCGAGCAGACGATTGACGGCGCCACCAAGCGCCTGCAGATCACGTGGGCCAGGAAGGCCACCGTGGCCCTGGTCGAGGTGTTCTGTGATGACAGCAGCGGCAAGGAGCCCCGGTGGGTGGCCCGCTGGACCGATGCCGCCGGCGTCGTGCAGGACAAGGTCCTGCGAGCCAAGGACGCCGCCAACGCGGCCGACGAGGCCGAGAGCTTCATCTTCCGTATGGCCTACCTGTAGGCCGGCCCGGCTGCGACACCCGTGGCTGGGCCGGTGTCCTCCCGGGGCTGGTCGCCCCCGTTCCCACTGCGTGAACACCGACAGCACGATCCGCAGTGGTGACTTCGTTGCTCTGGCCGAGGCCTTCCGGTGCCACGACCGCCCGCTGCGAGCGCTCGCCCTGCGGCTGATGGCCGACGTCGACCAGGTAGACGACATCCTCCAGGACGCCTACCTGCGAGCGCACCGCGGTCTGGGCAGCTTCCGGGGCGACGCCGCCCTCGGCTCGTGGCTCTACCGCATCGTCTACAACACCTGCCTCGACGAGCTCCGCCGCCGACGGCCCACCGAGGAGATCCCCGAGCTCGCGTCGCCGGCCGCCGACCCTGCTGACGTGGCCGTCGGTCGAGCCGCACTCACCGGTGCGCTTGCCGCCGTCAACCCCGAGCAACGGGCCGTGCTGGTCCTGGTCGACGGGCTGGGCTACGACTACGCCACGGCCGGCGACGTGCTCCTCGTCGCCAGTGGCACCGTCGCCTCGCGGCTGCACCGGGGGAGGGACACCCTCCGAGCTGCCCTCGGCGAGGCGGCGTGACCGGCGCAGACGGGCGAGCCGCCGGGCCGCGACGAGGTGCTAGTGCGCCGCCCGTTCGGCCAGGTCGCCGAGGGCGGCCACGGGGCCGAGCACGATCAGCAGGTCGGCGGGCGCCAGCGCGGTGTCGGCCCGGGGCGGCATCAGCAGCTTGCCGTCGGCGCCGCGGACGCCGAGGATCATCACGCCCTCGTACGGCGCGCACACGGCCCGCACGGTCGCACCGGCCAGCGCCGAGCGCTCGCCGACCACGAGCTCCTCGATGCGCATGTCGGGCGCCATGTTCACCATGTCGACGAACTCCAGCACGGCTGGCCGGAGGGCGAGCGCCGCCATCCGGTTGCCGCTGAGGCGATACGGAGAGACGACGCGGTTGCTGCCCGCCCGCTTCAGGGCCTCGACCGACTCGGGGCTCGACGCCCTGCCGATGATGAACAGGTCGGGGTTGCGGGCCCGAGCCAGGAGGGTGATGTAGACGTTGGCGGCGTCCGAGTCGACCGCGCAGAGGAGCCCCCGGGCCCGGGCGATCCCGGCCCGTTCCAGCACGTCTTCCCGGGTCGGGTCGTCGAGAAGGAAGCTGACCTTGGCCTCGACCAGGTCTTCCTCGAGACGGGCGTCGGCCTCGACCACCACGACCCCGACGCCCTCGGCCCGGAGCTCCTCGACGGCAGCTCTGCCGACTCGCCCGAAGGAGCAGACGACGAAGTGGCCGCGCATGTCCGCGATGCGTTGCCCCATGGCTCTCCTCGTCAGCGAGCGTCCAAGTTGGCCGCTGGCCACCAGGCCCGTCAAGACGGCCAGGAGCGCGAAGACGGCGCCCAGGCCGAGGACGATGAGCGTCATGGTGAACACCCGTCCGGTCGTGTCCAGCGGCTCGATCTCCCCGAAGCCCACCGTGGTCACGGTGGTGACGGTCATGTACAGGGCGTCGACGAAACCGAACCCCGCGAGCACCATGAAGCCACCGGTCCCGTAGACCAGCGCCAGCAGCAGGGCGGCCACCGGCAACCCCGCTGGTGTTGCCAGCAGGCGGTCCCGCAGTCGGTGACGCGACGACCCGACCCTCGGCACCGAACGATTGTGACCTGTCGGCGCCGTGCCCTCCAGACGGAGCACCCTGGCCCACACGCCCGTCCCGGGGCGGGAGCCGGGCGCTGCGGCCGTCAGCTCTTGCGGTAGAGGCGTGTCGTGAGGGGTGCGAACACCGCAGTCAACACGACGGCCACCGCGAGCACGACGGCGATGTCGGACGCCTGGGCGTTGCCGGCCATCAGGCCCCGGGAGGCGTCGGCCAGGATCGAGATCGGGTTGACGTTGACGAAGGCCTCGAGTGGGCCGGGCAGGGTGGTGGGCTCGACGAACACGTTGGACAGGAACGTGAGCGGGAAGATGCCCATGAAGCCGGCGTTCAGGACGGCGCTCGGCGAGCGCAGCAGCAGGCCGATCGTGGTGAAGACCCAGGACAGGCCAAAGGCCGAGACCACCACCAGGGCCAGAGCGGCCACCGCACCGCCGGCGCCGCCGTCGGGGCGGAAGCCCAGGATCACCCCGACCAGGATGATGACGATCCCGGCCACCACGTAGCGCACCGTGTCGCCGAGCATCGAGCCCAGCAGGGGCGCCGGACGCCAGATCGGCAGGGAGCGGAACCGGTCGACGACGCCCTTGGTGAGGTCGGTGTTGAGGGCCACCCCGGAGTAGACGGTGGTGAACAGCACCGACATGACCAGGATCCCGGGCACGAGGTAGTCGCGGTACTCGCCCGTCGAGCCGGAGACGGCGCCGCCGAAGATGTACGTGAACATCAGGACGAACATCACGGGCGTGATCGTCACGTCGAGGAGCTGCTCGGGGACGTGCCGCACCTTCAGCATCCCTCGCCACGCGAACGTCAGCGCGGCCGAGACTGGGCCCGCCTTTGGCGGGCGGGGCGTCGACGAGATCGCCCGGCGGACGGCGGCCTCGTCGGCTGCGGTGGCAGCGACGTGTGCCGCCGGTTGGGTGCTCATGCCGGGTTCCCCTCGTTGATCGGGTCGTGCTCGCCAGGAGCCTGTTCGGCAGGGTGGCCCGTGAGGGCCAGGAACACCTCGTCGAGGCTCGGCTGGCCGAGCGAGAAGGCGGCGATGGCCACGCCGGAACCGGCCAGCCGGGCGACGACCTCGGCGCCGCTGTCGGCGTTCGAGCACGCAGCCGACAGAGCCGAGGGGTCGGCCTCGAGGGTGACGGTCCCGAGGTCGTGGGCGAGCACCTGCTCGGCCTGCGGGCGCTGGTCCGGATCGAGCAGGCGCACGTGCAGGGTGTTCGAGCCGACCGACGCCTTGAGCTGCCCCGGCGTCCCCTCGGCGATGACCTTGCCGCGGTCGATCACTGCGATCCCCTCGGCCAGCTGGTCGGCCTCCTCGAGGTACTGGGTGCACAGCAGGATGGTCGTGCCCTCCGCCACCAGCGCACGGATGATGTCCCACACCTGGTTGCGGGACCGGGGGTCCAGACCAGTGGTGGGCTCGTCGAGGAACATCAGCTCGGGTGTGACCACGATGCTGGCCGCGATGTCGAGCCGGCGCCGCATGCCGCCCGAGTAGTGCTTGACCAGCTTGGTGGCAGCCTCGGTGAGGCCAAAGGCGTCGAGCAGCTCGGCGGCGCGAGCCTTGGCCGGTGCCCACCGCAACCCGAGGAGCCGACCCAACAGGACCAGGTTCTCCCGGCCCGTCAGGTCCTCGTCGACCGACGCCAGCTGACCGGTCAGGCTGACGGCGGCTCGCACCGCGTCGGCCTCGCTGACGATGTCGTGCCCCAGGACCCGGGCACTGCCGGCGTCCGGGCGGATCAGCGTGGCCAGCATGCGGATGGTGGTCGTCTTGCCGGCGCCGTTCGGACCGAGAACCCCGTAGACCGAGCCCCGGGGCACCGCGAGGTCGACCCCGTCCACGGCGCGGGTGTCGCCATAGGACTTGACCAGCCCGGTGGCCTCGATGGCGAGGGCAGTCATCTGTCTCCTCGGGCGGCGGAATCGGTGGTCATCGTTCCTCCTCATCGGTCCTGTTGGAGCTCAGACGTCGGCGGGGGCCGAAACCCATCGGTCAAGGTCGAACGTATCGGGCACGCCTGCCACCCAGACGGGAGCGGTGATGATCTGGCACCGATTCCGGCTTTTCGAGGTTCGCTGGCCCTCAGGGCCGCCCGGGACCCGGTGGCGGGTAG
>JAUJNH010000001.1:318033-350070 GCA_030448245.1 Acidimicrobiales bacterium | reverse complement strand
CGGCTTTTCGAGGTTCGCTGGCCCTCAGGGCCGCCCGGGACCCGGTGGCGGGTAGGGAGCTCCTCTGCGGTGGGCGTCTGCGCTGATCTTGGCGTGGAGGTCGTCGAGCACGGCGTCGACCGGTTGGGACTGCAGGATGATCCGGTTCACCGCCTCACTCATCGCCGCCGTAACCGTGGGCCAGTAGGAGACACTGGGCCGGAACCACGCGTCGCGCAGCGCTTCCCGGATGGCTGCGAACGTGGCGTCCTGCTCGTCGGGGACGTTGCCGTAGGCGTCGTCGCGGATCGACGGCCAGGCGTTGCTGCTGACGAGGTGCTCCTGGGCCTCCTTGGACATGAGGAACGTGGCCAGCGCCACGGCCCCCTCCCGCTGCTTGCCGGTGACGCTGGTCGGGATGCCGAGGACGTCACCCCCGACCACGTGGGCGCTGCGGACCGGGCCCCTCCACCCGGGGTAGACGTGGAAGCGGGGGAGCACCCCGTCGTTGGCGAGCTCGGCTGAGGTGATCGGCCAGTTCTGGGCCAGCCAGGCGGCCTCGGTCCTGAGGTTGTCCACCTCGGAGTCGAACTTGCCGAAGAGGCTCTCGCGGGCCAGCAGCCCGTCGCGCCACAGGTCGCCGAGGAACTGGAAGGCCTGCCGGGAGCCCTCGTCGTTCAGCAGCAGGGGGTCGCCGCCGAAGGACACGATTCACTCCGAGATGGTGACCGCCGCCGGGTCGCCTTCGGCCAGGGACAGCGTCACTGCGGGACGACCGGTCATCTCCTTGACCCGCGCCGCCGCCGCCCTCAGCTCGTCGACGGTGGCCGGTGGCGGCAGCCCTGTGCCAGCGAACCGGTCGCGGTTGAGGTAGGCCAGGCGGACGTTGGGCCGGAAGGGCAGGTAGTACCGACGGCCGCCAAAGGTGGGCGGCAGCATGGTGGGGGAGACGCCTGCGGGGGCGGCGACCCCGGAGAACTCCTGGACGAGCCCCTCGTCGACCAGGGCGTTCAGGCCCAGGTTGTCCTGGGCGAACAGCTGGATGCTGGGTGATCCCTGGCCCACCTCGCGGCGCAGGCGCTCGACGAGCTGCGACGAGCTGATCGAGGTCAGGAGGTTGACCCGGGCGCCGACCTGGCTGCGGAAGCGCCCCAGGAGCTCGAGGTTGACCGTGGCCTTGGTGGCCCTCTCGAAGCGGGTCAGGAGGGCTTCGATGGCCGGACGCTCCTCGTCGGAGATCGAGATGCTGAACGTGATCTCGGTGCCAGCCAGCCGCCCACCGCCGATGGTGCCGCTCGAGCTGCCGCACGCCGCCATGAGGACCATCGCCCCGACGAGGGCCGTCACCGTCGACCGACGGAGCCGGGTCATCCGGTCGACCCGTCCCGGCCCAGCCCCGCCTCCCGCGCCCGGATGATGGCCTGGCCCCGGTCCTGGACCCGCAGCTTGTTGTAGATCTGGGTGACGCAGTTGCGCACCCGCTTGTCGCCGACGCCGAGCTTCTGGGCGATCAGCTGGTTGTTCAAGCCCTGGGCCATCAGCTCGAGGATCTCGAACTCCCGCCCGCTCAGGTCGGGAAAGGGCCGCGGCGAACGGGGGCCAAGGGCTGTGAGGAACGCGCCGACCCGCCGGGCGATGGAGGCACCGAAGATCATCTCGCCGCTGGCCACGTCGCGGATCGCCCGGACGATCGCCTCCTGCCCGGCCTCCTTCAGCACGTAGCCGCGGGCGCCCCGTTGCAGGGCAGCGATGACCGGCTCGTCCTCGTCGGTGTAGGTCAGGAGCAGGACGGCGGCATCCGGGTCGGCCGTCACGATCCGCTCGGTGGCCCCGATGCCGTCGAGCCGCGGCATCCGCAGGTCCATCACCACCACGTCCGGCTTCAGGGCGGCGGCGGCGGCCACCGCCTCCAGCCCGTCGGCCGCCTCACCGACGACCTCGACGCCGTCAACCGAGTCGAGGAGGGCCCGCAGGCCCAGCCGGTAGACCGGGTGGTCGTCGGCGAGCAGCACCCGCAGGGCCGGCCCGCTCATCGGCTGTCGAGGGGGAGCTTGGCCCGGACCGAGGTCCCCCGCCCCGGCCCAGACTCGATGCTGCAGGAGCCTCGATGGTTGGCATGACCACCGCCTAGGTGGCCGGCGCACGCCCAACGACCTCGAGTCCCGGCGGGTCGTCGGCTACTCCATGGCCGATCACCTCCGCACCGAGCTGGTGGCCGACGCCCTCAACATGGCTTGCGACCAGCGGCGCCCACCGCCCAGCTCCTCAGCCGCCGCAGGGCCCTCGTGGTCAGCGGCGGACACCCTCGAGCACCACTTCCACGCGCCGGTTCTTCTCCCGCCCTCCGGGGTCGTCGGAGCCGTCGGAGCGGGTGTTGGGGACTAGGGGTTGGCGCTTGCCCACGCCCTCGGACCGCAGGCGGGCCGGGTTGATCCCGTGGGTGTCGACGAGCTGGCTGAGGACGGCCTGGGCCCGGCGTCGGGACAGGTCGTCGTTGGTTGCGTCGTCGCCGATGGCGTCGGTGTGGCCTCGGATCAGCACGGGGGCGGTGGCATTGAGCTTGACCACCTCGGCGATCTGGGCGAGCGAGGTGGACGACTGGGGCTTGATGTCGGCGCGGCCGAAATCGAAGAGCACCCGCTCGTCGAGCGTGATGACGGTGCCTGTGGCGGTGGGCGTGGCTCCGAGCTGGGACAGGATCTGCTCGGTCCGGATCTCCACCGACGTCTTCGCCCCGCCGCCCCCGGTCTGCACTTGGGAGGTGATGCCCGGCCCGCTGTCGGTGTTGATCTCGATCTCGGAGCGGACGGTCGTTGACGACGTGGTGGTCGAGGGCGGGGAAGCTGCCACCCTGTCGGCGTCGGAGCCGTCGGAGCTGCAGCCGACCAGCAGGTTGAGGAGGAGCCCGGCGGCGAGCGCCGGCCGGCGCCTCACCGCGGCACGGGGATGGCGTCGATGAGGAACTGGGGGAGGTGGTGGTGTTGGAGCGGTTGGCCAGGTCGACGGTGTCGTCGGAGTTGAAGACGTTGATCAGCAGCCGCAGGGTAGTGGCCTTGGCGTCGATGACGCCGAGGAAGGTGAAGCCCCCCCCCCCCCCCGGAGGGTGGCGCCGGGCAGGATCTCCAGGTTGGCGTTCTGGTCG
This sequence comes from Acidimicrobiales bacterium, assembly GCA_030448245.1. Taxonomy (GTDB): domain Bacteria; phylum Actinomycetota; class Acidimicrobiia; order Acidimicrobiales; family JAUJNH01; genus JAUJNH01. The sequence goes on along the minus strand of JAUJNH010000001.1, from coordinate 346,949 downwards.
GGCTTGACGAAGTTGTAGCGGTTCCCCAGGTCGTCGGCGCTAGCCGGATGCCGCGCGAGTTCAGGCTGATCTTCTCGGTGTAGCCGTTGACGGCCTCCACCGAGAGCGTCATCGAGGTGCCGGCGACGACCAGCTTGGTCAGCTTGAGCACCGTCCCGATGCGGCCGTCCCAGCTGAGATCGTCACCGAGCGCGGAGGAGGTGCCGTCGTGGGGCGCGGCACTGGTGGGACCCGCAGTTGATGCCGGGGTCGTCGAGAGCCGCGCAACGCTCGTCTCGTGCCGTCGACGAGTGAGGCTGAACCACGGCCTGTCATCCCCAACGCGCGTGCTGGCGGGTCATGAGATCGAGGTGGCGACCGAAAGTTCCACGGGCGGCAAATAGGCTGGGCGGCGATGACGGGTTGGATCACGCGTTCTAATGCGGTCCCGGCATCACCGACACCAGACCGCCCAGCACGTCCCTACGTCTGTTTGATCTCGCCTTGGGCGAAGTTCCAGATGGTGTCCGTGGTGACCGCTACTTTGTGCTTCTTGTTGAAGTGGTCGACCATCTCGTTCTTCAGTTCTTCTTCGGTGTCGGCTTTCCCCTGCCAACGGCAGGAGTGGTCGGCGTCTTTTCAGGCGAACTGGTAGGCCATGAGAATCTCCTTGGCTCGGTGGACGGTGGAGCAGGTCAGTCCGCACCCATGTTAGCGCTGGCCGCCTCCGGCGCTCCCGTCGGTGGCAGCGTCGTGGTGCGCTCGGTGACGGGGTACAGCCGCCGGTTCCAGCAAAGTGATGCCAAGGTGCTGGTCCTAGGGCGACCAGGCGGGCCGGGAAGCCGTGCCCGGCGGACAGCGGCTTGCCCTCGACGGTCGTGGCCTCCAACCGACGGGGGTTCTGGTGGGTCAAGTGGGTGAGCGAGATCGACGTCGACGACCGGCCGTGGTGGTGGCAGCCGCCGTTCCCGCTCGCCTGAACAAGGCCAACGGTGGTCTGGCCAGTAGAACCGTTGCTGCGCGCACGCGATGTGCCGCTACCGGCCGGCCGGCGGTGCATGATGAGGAGACAGCCGCAGCCCGCGACGCACACACCATCCACTCAAGGAGGGAGACAACCCGCTGGTGCACAACAAGGTGACGGCAAGGCTGGTGCGGTTCCTCCTCGACGCCGGCGAGTTGGTGCACGGTCGTAGCCAGTCGTGGACGGTGCCGACGCTGCTCCTGTGGGCCGGCGCCGACCGCTGCGTCTCCCCCGCCGGCAGCGCCGCCTCCGCCGCACCGCCCGACGTGGTGCGCGCTCAGCGAGCTCCCCGCCTGCTGCCACGGGATCCTCAACCAGCCCGAGCAGGTCGAGGTTCTGGACGGCATCCGGCGGTCACTCGACCACCGCGGTCTCTGACCGGTGGCCTCTGTCGCGGTCATCGCTCACGGGCGCAAGACGTTCGGCGACGGGCTGGCCGAGCTGCGCCGCCGGCTCGACGCCGAGGTGGGGAGCGACGTCCTGTGGCACGAGGTGGCGAAGAGCCGGAAGGCGACAAAGGCCGCCAAGCGCTGCCTGGAGGCCGGCGTCGACCTCATCCTCGTCTGGGGCGGCGACGGGACGGTGCAGCGGGTGGTCGACGCGACCGCCGGTTCGGGGTCACCCTGGGGATCCTGCCGGCGGGCACGGCCAACCTCCTGGCCCACAACCTGGGCATCCCGATCGACCTCGAGGGGCGCTGGACGTCGCCCTCCATGGGGCGCGACGGGACCTCGACGTGGGGGTGATCAACGGCGAGCGGTTCGCGGTGATGGCCGGGGCGGGGCTCGACGCCGTGATGATCCGGGACGCCGACGGGAAGCTGAAGGACCGGTTCGGCCGCCTGGCCTACGTCATAAGCGGCGTCCGGGGCACCGGTCAGGAGCCGATGGAGGTGAAGGTCGAGGTCGACGGGGACCGCTGGTTCGAGGGCCGGGCCGGCTGCCTGCTGTTCGGGTCTATGGGCACGCTCACCGGCGGCCTGGTCGCCTTCCCCGACGCCGACCCGACCGACGGGCTGCTGGAGGTAGGGGTGGTGACGGCCGGCACGTGTCTGGAGTGGGCGAGGGTGGTGGGCCGCCTCGTGCTCGGCTCGGTGGAGAGCTCGTCCCTCACCCAGACCACTAGAGGGCGCAAGGTGAGGGTGTGGTTCGACCGGCCGACGCCGTACGAGCTCGACGGCAGCACCCGTCCGAAGGTCAAGAAGCTGAAGGTTCGGGTGAAGCAGGCGGCGGTCCGTTTCGCCGTCCCATCTCCGCCGGGCTGACCAACACCGCGCTGTGTCCTCGGTGCGTCAGGCGCTCCCGGAGAGCGACCTGCCCGGACCGGGGCGGCGCTGGCAGTCCGGAACCTCCAGCGAGGACAGGCCCTGCAGCTGCCCTCCGGCCAAGACGTGGCCCGCCTCCTCAAGACCGACCCGGTCCTCGGCGCCGGCGACCTCGGCGCCCCCGAGCCGACCCCGCTGTGGTTCTACCTCCTCAAGGAGGCGGAACTGGTGGCCGGCGGCACCAGCCTGGGGCCGGTCGGCGGGCGCATCGTCGCCGAGGTCCTGCTCGGGCTGTTGCGCGGCGACGTGCACAGCTTCGCCAACGTCGACCCCACGTGGACCCCGACGATCCCCGATACGGACGGCGACGGTCGCTTCACGATGGCCGACCTCGTCGCCTTCGCCCTCAGCTAGCACTGGCTCTGTCATCGGTTGTCCCAGGCTTCCGCACGGAGTAGCGCTGGCGAGCGACGTGCCCACCACCGATGCACGCTGTTCAAGGCAGCCTCATCCGCGACCCACGCTGACGTCGGCGACCGCGTCATCGACGGCGTGATCCAACGGACATCAACGACCCGTCCTAGGGGCGGACCCGGTGCGTGTACGGCTACTGGCGGGCCGGTCAAGTGACCAGCCAAGTGGGTCTGGAGGTGGCCGCCCGCCGGGGGTCACAGGAGTGGGAGTGTGGCGGGGCCCTCAGCAGTACGGCCGCCGCCGTCGGACACCCACGGCAGCGGCGCCGAGGCGTAGGGCCTGACCGGCGGAGAGCCAGCATGGGCGAGGGTCACCGTGACTCCGGCACCAACAGGCGCGCTGTCACACAGAGGCGCGCCTGGCCGCTGTCAAGAAGGGCCTGGACGTGGTGGAAGAACCTGCTGCTGTGGCGGACTGCGGGCCAGCGGAGGTGGCCGATCTCGTGGGCGGCGACGAGCTCGGCCGCGGCCCGGGTGCGGCATCTGCCCGGGTCGACATAGACGAGGCGCCTCCCGGCGGCCCAGTCTGCTTGGCCCCAGCAGTGCGGGGAGATGCGCCGGCCGGTGCGGGCCGCGTAGCTGGCTGGGTCGGTGAAAACCTCGACGGGGGCGATGCCGGCGATGGCGGCGTAGTGGTGGATCCGGTCGACGACCCAGGTGTCGGTGGCCATCAGGCCGGCCTCGGCGTCGCCGAGGTGGTGGCGGAGGCTTCCGTGGCGGATCTCGGTGATGGTCGGCTGCCGCTGCGTCGTCACTGATCGCCCCGGGCCCGGGCGTACGCCTCGGCGATGCGGTCGGGGGTGGTGTCGAACAGGGCGGCGAGGGTGGCGGCGGTGTCCTGGGAGAGGGGCGCTCGGCCTCGCTCGAGGCGGCGGTAGGTGGTCGGGTGCACGCCGAGGTGTTCGGCGACGTCGACGGTGGCCAGACCGGCCCGTCCCCGCAGGTCAGGGAGGGTGGCGGTGTCCTCGGTGACATCAAGGAGCTCGAGGGGATCGAGGTCGAGGGCTTCGGCCAGGACGAGGAGCAGGGCCGGCGATGGCCGGTATCGGCCCTGTTCCCAGTCGATGAGGTGGCCCCGGGTGCGGCCGGTGAGGCGGGCGAGGGCGTCGTGGGAGAGACCACGCGCGACGCGGGCCTGGCGGAGAGCGGTGCCGCTGAACGACCTGATGCCCTCCATCCGGCCATCGGGCCCACGCTAGGGGTGAGCCGCGAGCGGGTGGTGGTGCGCTCAGCGGGCGAGAACATGACCGGCTGCAGAGCCAAGGACGGCGACGAGAACGAGGAGCGCTGCGGTACAGGCGACGAAACGGCAGAGGGTGACGGTGAGGCGGATCACGGCCGGTCCCGTTCGTCGTGCATGGCGACCAGCGGCGCCACGGCGGCGAGGATCCGTTCCTGGTACTCGAGCCGGTCGACCCACCGGGTGGGTACGGTCTCACTGCCGTGGCGGGCGCCGAGGAGGCCGCCGGCGACGGCGCCGGTGGTGTCGGCGTCGCCGCCGAGGTTGACGATCTCGATGAGGACGTCCTCGAGCGTGCCGGGCCGGCACATGGCCCAGGTGGCGACTTGGAGGGTGGCAAGGACGTAGCCGGAGGTGTCGAGCTTCTCGGCCGGGAGGTTGGCCTCGGCGGCGTTGGCGAGGGCTTGGCGGACGTCGATGCCGACGGGGCTGTGGTCGATGACGTCGGTCACCGCGTCGAGCGGCTCGACGTCGTCGAGGAGGTGGGCGACGAGGTCGCAGTAGGCGACACAGGCTTCGACGCAGCGTCGGTCGGCGTGGGTGACCGCCGACAGCGCACAGGCCTCAGCGGCCCGTTGGGCGGGATCGGTGCGGATGAGGCCGGTGGCCAGCGCCCGCATGAGCGACCCGTTCCCGGCGGCCATGGCCCGGTCGGCGACGGCGGTACCGGAGGTGCGAGGGTCCCGGGTGGCCTCGTAGGCGGATTAGGGCGGCGGCGGTGGTGCCGCCGACGTCTCGGGGCCCGGCTTGGTACCAGGCCAGCATGCGGTCGGCGGCCGCCTCGAGGGTGAACCCTTCGTCGTCGAGGTAGGCGCCGATGACGGCCCAGGTCAGGTCGGTGTCGTCTGTGCCCTGCCCGGCCCGCCACCGAAGACACCGCCGCCGGTGATGTCGCGGTGCCCGTCGGGCCAGCGGCGCCGGACCTCGACGCGAGGGAGGAACTCGGTGGTGGCACCGAGGGCGTCGCCGGCGGCGTGGCCGAGTGACACCCGAGCTGCACTGCACACCACTGCGGTCAAGGGTCCACCGACTCCTCAGAAGCCTCAGACTAGATAACACACATTATTACGACGATGTGGGTGTCGTGGTCACGGCACATCGACGGCTGTCCCCCCACGGTTGGAGGGTGACCCTGCTCAGCCTGGCCCGGTCTGACCCCTCTCAGGACCGAAAATGGCCCCAGCTTCCGGCCGGCGGCGGCAAAGGACAGCAGCATGTCTTTGAGAATGGGACGGGCCCTGACCAGCTCGGGCTGGCTCTCGACCCGGGCCGACAGCTGCATCTCGACATCGGCCTCCTCCTGTGCGGGGTCGAGGTCGAGGGTGAACCACTGGCGGCCAGACCGGTCGCCTCCGGCGCCTGCGCCCGAGCCGGCTACTCCATCCAGCTCAGCGCCCCATCCAGTGCGTCACAGCCCCCTGCCCCTGAGCGGAGCCGGGCGGCTCGTGCAGCAGGCGTACCCTTGGCAGGGGGACACCCGTCTGACGCGGCCTCAGGCGAATGCTTCCAGGGTCGTCCGCCCGTGGGGCCGGCGTCGCTGTCGGGCCGATGTGTCGACGGTCGGGGTGATCCGGTCCGGGAGCCGGCTACGAAGTAGGCGGACGGCCGTGCCCAAGGAGTGACGATGAGCCTGCTTGGCGATGGATACTTCTCGGCGGAGGAGAGGGTGCACGGCCTGCTGGTGCGCTACAGCGTTCCGGCGCTGCGGGTTTCGGTCGGAGCGGTGTTCTTGGCCTTCGGTGTCCTCAAGTTCTTCCCCGGTCTCAGCCCTGCCGAGGACCTGGCGATCAAGACGATCGATCGGTTGTCGTTCGGTCTGGTTCCGTGGAGGATCGGGGTGGTCGGCACGGCGTCCCTGGAGTGCTTCATCGGGGTCTGTCTGCTGGCGAACCGGTGGATGCGCCTGGCCCTCTGGCTGCTCGCCGTGGAGCTCCTCGGTGTGCTCGCGCCGCTGCCACTGTTGCCGGGGCGTCTCTTCAGCGGCCCGCTCTACGCCCCGACGCTCGAGGGCCAGTACGTGCTCAAGGACGTCATCCTGGTGGCGGCGGGCATGGTGATCGTCGCCGGAGCGCTGCGGGGCGGGCACATGGTCCGCGACGAACCCGAGGCCGCCGGCCGATCCCCTGGGGCTCCCGAGGAGGCGGACGATGTGGAACCTGAGAGGGCGCTCGCCCGGATCGGGTGGCCCCACCGGTAGACACCTCCGTCGGATCGCTTACGGTCAACCTTCGGAGTCTTGTTCGCAAGGATGTCGACCCCGGCTCCGGACCTGGAGAACGACGAGGAGCCCAGCGCAGTTCGTCGGCCGCTGACCATGACGCCCCAGCCCGCCTGCAAGTCCACCTCAGTCGGCCTGACTCACGATAACGTGGATTACTGGCTAGGCTGTCTGCGTGGCTCGGGCGCAGAGGCTTTCGCCTGAGGCTCCGCTCCCCCGGGTGATCGACGCCTGGCTCTTCCAGCTCGGAGCGACCAAGCCATCGGCGCGCACGCTTGCCGCCTACCGGTCTGACGTGGAGGGCGTGGCCCGGCGGATCGACACCGAGGGGGCCGACGCGCTGCGTATCGAGGACCTGACCAAGCCGGCTCTGCGGGCCGGGTTCGCCTCCTGGGCGGCGGATCACGCCGCCGCCTCGGTGCTTCGAGCGCATTCGGCGTGGTCGTCGCTGTTCGACTTCCTCGTCGCCGAGGACCTCCTCGACGGCAACCCCATGGCGGCGGTCCCCAAGCCCCGCCTGGCCCGCTCGGCCCCGAAGGCCATCAAGGCCGACGACGCCGCGTCCCGCCTCCTCGCCACCGCCGCCACCATCGACCCGGCAGCCCGTCGACCCTGGCCCGAGCGAGACCTCGCTCTGGTCGCGCTGTTCCTCGTCTCCGGCATCCGGGAAGGTGAAGCCGTCACGCTGGGCATGGCCTCCGTCACCGGGCCGACCGGCGCCCGACGCCTCGAGGTCATCGGCAAGGGCGACAAGGCCCGCACCATCCCCGTCGACCCCGCCCTCGAGCAGGTCCTCGCCGCCTACCACACCAGCCGGGCGGCCCGGTTCCCCGACCACGACCTCGACCACCCGGCCACTCCCCTGCTCGTCGACACCCGAGGACGCCGGCTCGCCGCCCACCAGATCAGCTATCTCGTCGAGCGCCTCTACACCCGCGCCGGCATCCGCTCCCGCATCCCCCCGGGCGCCATGGTGCACGCCCTCCGTCACACCTTCGCCACCGACGCCCTCCAGGCCGGCGCCGACGTCGTCGAGCTCCAAGCCCTCCTCGGCCACGCCTCCCTGGACACCACCCGCCGATACCTCGACGCCACGGCCGAAGGCCTGCGCGACGTGATCAAGGGCCACCCCAGCCAGATCGCCCTCCGTCACCACCTCCGCACGACCTAGGCGGGCCTCGATCCCGACCCACGCCCGGTCGAGCTCACGTGGCAGGTGCTCGACGCTCGACCCGGGTACCGGAGCGGTGGCGGAGGACGGGCATCACCCCTTGGGGCTCTTCGGGGTGGCGCGGCCAGGAGCGGCCTTGCCGACGCTGATGTTGAAGTTGGCGGTCCCGTCGGCCGTCACGGTCATCACCTCGATGTGCACGGGGACCTTCTCGCTCTCGCCGGGACCGACGAGGTAGCACTCGAGGGTCGCGCCGACCTTGGCGACGAGGTCATCGGGGCAGGTGACCGCGGGCTTCGGCAGGTTCGCCTGCGCCGCCAGCTGGGTCGCTGCTTCCTGCTCCACCTTGGCCTTCTCCACCGTCCTCTCGGTTCCGAAGCTGGCCTCGCAGCCCGCCCCGCAGCGGCCACCACAAGGCCGAGGGCCACGCCGACTCCGCCTGAAGCACGGCCGCGCACCGGCGACGCTGCACTCATTCGCAGACCCATCTCTATCCGCTCCTAGACTTGGTCATTCGGTTGCCGACGAGCTCGGCACCCACCAGGTCAGACGAGCGGACCGGCCACACGCTTCCCTCTTCTTGGAACTTTCCCGTCAGCCGTTCTTGCCCAGGGTGACGAGCACCTGCTCGGCGTTGCTCGGCCCACTCCGGACACCGTTGGGGAACACGGCCCGGACCCGGTACAGGTAGGTGCCCGCCCGGCGCCCCGTGACGCCGAAGCGCGTCTTGGTGGTGGTCCCGATCTCGCGGAACTCGGTGGCGACGAGAGAGATGTCGTCGACGTACCAGCCGGTCCGCCACACGTTCGCGAACTGGGGTGCCCCGAGGGCGTAGGTGAAGCGCAGCCGGACACTGCGCCCCGCGTAGCGCGACAGGTCGATGGTCCGGTGCTCGAAGCGGGGCCCCGACTCGGTCGGCGTCTTGGTGAACGACAGCGTGTACTCGTCCTTGCTGTTGCGGCCGAACGAGTCGACGGTGTCCCAGCTCAGGTGGTCGCTTCCGTCGTCGACGGCCACCTCGACCCTCGCGAAGTCAATGGCGTCGTTGGCGAAGTCTGACCAGTACGAGAGCACGACGTTCTTACGGGCCGGCAGTGCGACGGCCGCGCTCGTCAGTGAGGAGGTGCCCTGGCCGGGGCCCACGGCCGGCTGCTGGTCCTGGGTGGCCACGCCGGTCCAGAACGACCGCGGACCGCCGTGGAACAGGTGCCCGCGCACCTTGCTCGTGCCCGAGTCGCTCGTCTGCCAGCGTCGGATCCGGGGCTCGTCAGGGTCCTCGACCGTCCAACCGGGTGCCAGCGCGGCGGCGGTGGAGGTGAGGAGGCGGTCGGGGCCTCGCCCTCCTCGACCGAGTAGGTGCCGACGTCCGGCCGGCCGTAGGCCAGCTGAGCGGGAAGGTGCCGTCCTGGTCCTGCGCGGGCGCGGTCAGCTGCGGCCCGACCAGGTCCTCGACCCCCTGCACCACCGTGATGGGGATGGTCATCGTGTCGCTCTCGCCGGAGCCTGGATTTCGAACGGTGAGCTTGGGTGCCGTTCGCCAGCTGGATGCCCAGGTCGACCCGGTCGAGCGGGTTCCCGAACCGGAAGGCGGGGTAGCCGCCGGCGCAGGGTCGGTGTTCCAGTAGCTGCGCACCTTGGCCTCCTGGCCCGGCACGATGTTGTTGTCGGCGTAGTCGGCCGAGCCGAGCGTGCCCGACTCCTCGCCGTCCCACGGGATGAACTTCACGGTGACGGCCGGCCGGGTGCCGGTGTCCCTCCAGTAGTCGGCCATCAGCTTGGCGACCCGGATGACCTGCGCGTGGCCCTCCTGCGAGTCCCAAGCGCTGGCCGGGCCGTCGTTCGTCTGGTCGAAGTGAGCGCCGATGATGACCGTCTCGTCGGGGTTGGTGGCCCCAGGCACGATGGCCGCCGGGTTGTACGCCGCCCCCGACTGGGTGTTCGAGCTGCCCGGGTTCTCGAACCGGTACCGGTGGAACGTGACGCCGAAGTCGCCGAGGATGTCCCGCATCGTGTTCTCGTAGTAGGCATGTACTCGAGCTGGGGTTCGGGCACTCTCGGGCCACGGCCGCCAGATCGCCCGGACGATCGCGGTTGGAGCGGGGATCACCGCCACAGAAGCCGTGGAGCGGGGTTGCCGCCGTTGCCCTCGGGATCGTCGGAGAACTGGTCGCCAGCGGCTCGGTACGGGAGCGCCATGACCTCGAACACGTTCGTGTCATAGGGGTGGTAGACGCCTGAGGGGTTGAACCTCCCGTCGGGCGTTGCGCCCGGGTAGCTTGGCCAGGTCGTTCGGGGCGAGCAGCGGCTCCCCGGCCCGAACTCGCCGACGGCCCGGTATCTCAGCTTGTTGATGTCGGGCGTGATCTGCGCCTTGTCGTTGGCCCGGGCGCCGGGGACGGCGGCGATGGCGGCCGAGGCCGTGATGATGGCCATGGCCAGGATCAACCGGTGCTTCCGTGTCATCCGAACCCCTCCTGACCGCGGGTCTCCGCGACGGATGTTCAGGCGATCGGGAGGCTTGTTCGCCGTGCCGGGCGATCGTCACTCGGTCGAGGTGGCCCGCCTGGACCGGCGTCCCCGGTTGTGGTTGCGGTGCTCGGGGTCGAGGCCTTCGACCTCGTCGAGCGCCGCCCGTAGAGCCCGCAGCTTGGAGGCCACCTCGCCGGACCCCAGGTCCCGGTCGACACTCGATCCGTGGCCCGCCTGCCCGGCCATCTCGACAGCGCGGCCGACGGCCTCGTCCAGACGGCCGTTGATCAGCACGAGCCGGGCGTGGGCCTCGTCGGTGACCGCGTCGAGCCTGGCCATCACCTCCCGCTGGTCAGCGGCCACGTGGCGAGCCTGCTCGCCGGCCGGGCGCCCAGCGCGCTCGATCCTGGCCGGGTCGAGCTCCTTGCGGGCCGCCTCCGCCTCGGCACCCCACCGGGCGAGGTCGACGCAGCGCTCGACGGATTCGACGAAGTCCTCCTCCAGCAGGTCCAGCCGGTCCCGCAGCGGTCCAGGGGCGCAGCGGCGGATCGAGCGGCGGTAGCACTCGAGAGCCTCATCGGCGTCGGCGAGATGGCTGGCCCACCTCTTCGGGAGGTCCGCTCGGGATGGCCGCTTCCGACGCCACGGCCCGCCGCTCAGCACGGCGCGTGCGACGGGCAGCGCCCAGGCCAGCAGTCCGGTGGCTGCCGCAGCCCCCACCGGGGCCCCGGCGGCGAGAAGGGCGGCGGCCGCGGCCGACCCGGCGACCAGCCCGGTGGGGCTGGTGATGGCCCGGGCCACGATCGGACGGTAGACCCGGTCCCGGAGGCGACGCTTCGTCATGGCAGGCGCACCGCGTTGCCGGCGGCTGGCAGCGCCCGGAGCTGCCTGAGCCGCTCGGGGCTCGGCGGGGGAAGGTCGTAGCGGATGGTCGGGCGGAGGGCGAACGCCTTGGACGCAGCGTAGGAACGCGACCGTCCCGGGACGTCGAAGCCGAGCTGGTTCACGCTGGACGAGACGGTCCGCGACCCGAACACCGTCACGAGGTCACGGGGTCGGTCGAACGTGGACGACGGCACCATGACGAGCTCGACGGCGCGCGCCTCGAACGGGTACCGCACGCCGACGAGATCAGAGCTGTGGCGTTCGGCGAAGCCCAGCTTGTCGAAGGCGAGGTTGACGTCGGCCTCCAGGGTGAGGGCTACTGCACTCGCCTTCAGCCGGGCGACGTCCTCGTAGGGGCTCGGGGTCCCGCGGCTGCGAGCGAGGAGCTGGCCAAGCTGGTCCACCGGGCCGGGGGCCGCCGGGGTGCCGGCTTGCGGCGCGATGTGCTCGTCGGCCGCGACGGACAGGGCAAGGGCTCCGGCCGGCGAGCTGGTCGGATCGCGCAGCATCAGCTGCACGCCCTCGGCGGCGGCGGCGCACGACACCAGCTTCCGTGGGTTCGGGCAGGCGGCATCGACAGCGGCGACGGCGGTCGAGGGACCGGCCAGCACGATCGCCGACCGCCCCAGGAGCGTGGCCTGGCCCAGTGCCCTCTTCACCGGCGGCGGGGCCGCAGCCATCTCCTCGAGGGGACGGAAGGTGACCCAGGCATCGGCGCCGAGCTGGCCGCCGGCGGCCAGCCGGTCGACCGTGGTCCAGGCCGGCTCGACCCGCGTATCGCTCACCACGTAGTCAAGGTCGTCGCAGAGCTGCGCCACCTCCTCGGCGCACAGCAGCGTCACCGAGTGGTCCTGGAGCAGCCTGTACGGATCCGTGGGATCGGTTGTCGCGGTGGAGCGACGCGGTTGGCCGGAGTCGTCGTTGGCGTTGCGGATGGCCAGCCCCCCGGCGATGACGGCCACCGCGAACACCGCTGCCGCGAGCCGACGGGCCACGGCGCGACTCTAGAGGGTGGCCACCGAGCCTCCGCGGCCCGGAGAGGCCGGCGTCACGGGCCCGGGAGCCAGGACTTGAAGCGGCCGGCGAGGGTCGTGTCCCCCGACAGCGTCAGCCGGCCGTCGTCGGGGCCGATCCGGCCGAGGGCGAACAGGATCACACTCGAGTCGTCGCCTTCGACCGTGAGCGCGGCCTGGGACCGGTCGGCAGGCTCGGGCGCCTCCCACTGCCCGGCGCGGTGCCGGAAGGTCAGGGCCACGCTGGGGCCCTGCAGTGCCACGGTGACCTCGGCCTCGGGTGCCTCCGGGGCCGAGGCCGCGAGCACGGGCAGGAACACCCGCAGCACGCTTTCGGTGCTGGCCACCACATCAGCCCGGAGCCCCTCGTCGCGACCGACGGCGGCCGCCAGGTCGTGGTGTGGACGCCGGCCTCCATGACCAGGATCTGCGAGAACATGGCGATCGGCAGTCGCCGTAGGGCAGGGGGGCCAGGACGTCGAGGTCCCCCTCGGTCAGCCCGGCGAGCTCGCCGACCAGCTCGTCCCGCGCCGCATCGAGCTGGGCCCGCACGACGTCAGGTCCGGACGCCGGATCAGGCCCGGAGCCGCGGGCCCGCTCGCCGGTGGTCGTGCCTCGCCGCCGCAGTGCGTCTGCCTCCATCGAGATCCCCCAGACGGCGTGGGCGGCCAGGTCGTGGACCGTCCACTCGCCCAGCCGGGTGGGCTCCGCCCAGTGCTGCCCGTCGACCGCCGGGAGCAGCTGGCGGAAGCTGTCCCACTCGCGGGTCACCGCGGTCCGCACGTGGTCAAGGTCCGAGCCGGACGGTTCGGCGAGACGCGAAGGTCGCCATGACCGCATCGCCGATGAACTTCTCCACCTGGCCGCCCCTGGCCTCGATGACCTCGCGGGCGGCCCGGAAGTACTCCTCCTGGACGATGTCCACGTCCTCGGCGTCGAGCTGCTCGGACAGTGACGTGAACCCGACGAGGTCGGCGAACACGATCGTGACGACCCGGCGCTGGTGGGTTGGCGTGTCGTGGTGAGCGGACGTGCGAGTCTCCGGCAGCGAAGGAAAGCAGCGGCGGATACATCTACCCGCCGGCACTGGCACCGACAAGCCACCCACCGGCGCCCGCCGGTGGGCGGAGGCCGCAGGCTCGGTGGCGGCTCAGGCAGCGAGGTCGGGGAGGATGCGGCCGACGATCCCGGTGGCGACCTCCTGCGGCCGCTGCTGCTCGCCCATCAGGGCGTCCATCACGAGGAGCGAGCCGGTGAGGGCCGGGATGGCCCACTGCAGCACGCTCAGCTTGCGCTGGGCCCCGGCCACGTCGGGGGGCGTCTGCGCCGACGGATCGGTCCCGCCCTCGACCGGCACGTCGCCGGCCTTCATCATCTTCTGGCCCAGGGCGCGGGCGTAGGCGGTGGCGGCCAGGGCGCCGGCGGTCACGGCCGTCTTGGCGATGGCGGTGGAAGCCACGTTCTTCTGGCCGGCGATGCGCCCCTTGTTGGCGCCGGTGAGCATGAGCGAGCCGACGACGTGGGCGCCGATGGCCACCAGGTTGACCGGCGTCCACCGGCTCCAGCCGGCGTTCGCGACCCGGGCCCGCTGGGTCGGAGGGTCGACCTCGGCTGCGGCGCCGTTCACGCCGACGGCTCCCATCAGGGAGCCGCCGAACCAGGTGGCCAGACCCACTTCCGACAGGGACCGGGCGATCGTGTTGCGCTGAGCCATGTACCAGAACCTCCGTCAGATGGTTGGCGACGCCCGTACCCGGGCTGACCGCCGGTGCAACAGGGACCCGGCCTCGGCGCGTAAATGGGTACCTTGGGCGACGTGCACGCGCCTGGGGGGGTGGGAAGGGTCCCGCGACGGCTCTGTGTCCTCGCGGCCGCCGCCGTCGTGACCGGGTCGTGCGAGGGGGTCCCTCGCTTCGGCATCCCCGACCCGGTCACCGAAGACGGCGACCGGATCCTGTCGTTGTGGCAGGGGTCGGTGCTGGCGGCCCTGGCGGTGGGGGCCATCGTCTGGGCCCTTCTGGCCTGGTCGGTGATCCGCTACCGGCGCCGAAGCGGCCCCTCGGAAGGGCTGCCCGGCCAGCGGTCGGACAACGTCAAGCTCGAGATCGCCTACACCGTCACCCCGGTGATCATCGTCGCCGTGCTGTTCGGCTTCACCGTCTTCACCCAGGAGAAGGTCACGGCCGTCTCATCGCGGCCCGACGTCGTCGTCGAGGCCGTCGGCTACCAGTGGCAGTGGCAGTTCCGCTACCCCGACGAGGGGGTCGTCGTCACCGGGACGACCGAGGAACCCCGGCCGACGATGGTGCTCCCGGTGGGCGCCACCGTCCGGATCCGCCTGCGCACCACCGACGTCATCCACTCCTTCTGGGTCCCCCGCTTCCTCAAGAAGCAGGACATCGTCCCCGGGCTCGACAACGAGATGGACGTGGTGGTCAAAGATCCGGGGATGTTCCCCGGTCGCTGCGCCGAGTACTGCGGGCTCGACCACGCCCGCATGGACTTCCGCGTCGAGGCGGTGAGCCCGGAGGCGTACCGGGCGTGGCTCGACCAGCAGCGGAGCAGAGCCACGGAGGGAGCAGGATGACCACGCTCGAAGACCGACCGGTCGCGCCCCCGGAACCGGAGACCGAGCACCACACCCCAAACCCCGGCCTGCTCGGCTGGCTCACCACCACCGACCACAAGGCCATCGGCGTCAGCTACATGGTCACGTCGTTCGCCTTCTTCCTGCTCGGGGGGCTGCTGGCCCTGCTGATGCGCGCCGAGCTGGCCCAGCCAGGTATGCAGGTCGTCGGCACCAACGTCTACAACCAGCTGTTCACGATGCACGGCAGCATCATGATGTTCCTCTTCCTGGGCCCCTTCGCCTTTGGTCTGGCCAACTACCTCGTGCCCCTGCAGATCGGGGCGCCCGACATGGCGTTTCCCCGCCTGAACGCCCTCAGCTACTGGCTCTACCTCGGCGGCGGGCTGACGATGGTGTCGGGCTTCCTGACGGCCGACGGTGCTCCCTCCTTCGGTTGGTTCGCCTACAGCCCGCTGTCCGACAACGCCTACTCGCCGAGCATCGGCGGCGAGCTGTGGCTGATCGGCCTGCTGCTCACCGGCTTCTCGGCCGTCTTCACCGCGGTCAACCTCATCACGACGATCGTCGGCATGCGGGCCCCCGGGATGACGATGTTCCGCGTGCCCATCTTCAGCTGGAACATGCTCGTCACGAGCGGGCTGGTGCTGATGGCCTTCCCGGTGCTGACGGCCGCATCGGTGCTGCTGTTCGCCGACCGCCACTTCGACACCCGGGTGTTCGACCCGGACCACGGCGGATCGCCCATCCTCTGGCAGCACCTCTTCTGGTTCTTCGGCCACCCGGAGGTCTACATCCTCGCCCTGCCCTTCTTCGGGGTGATCACCGAGGTGCTGCCCGTGAGCTCACGGCGGCCCGTCTTCGGATACAAGGGCCTGATCTTCGCCACCCTCAGCATCGCTGCCCTGTCCGTCGGGGTGTGGGCCCACCACATGTTCGTGACCGGCGCCGTGCTCCTCCCGTTCTTCAGCGGGCTGTCCTACCTGATCGCCGTGCCCACCGGGGTGAAGTTCTTCAACTGGATCGGCACGATGTGGGGCGGCCAGCTGCGGTTCCAGACACCGCTGCTGTTCTGCCTGGCCTTCCTCGTCACGTTCCTGATCGGCGGCCTCAGCGGTGTCCTGCTGGCTTCGCCTCCCGTCGACTTCCACGTCAGCGACTCCTACTTCGTCGTCGCCCACATGCACTACGTGCTGTTCGGCGGCTCGGTGTTCGCCCTCTACGCCGGCGTCTACCACTGGTTCCCCAAGTTCACCGGCCGGATGCTGGGCGAAGGCCTGGGACGGCTCCACGTCTTCACGACCTTCGTCGGCTTCAACCTGACGTTCTTCGTGCAGCACCAGCTGGGCCTCGACGGCATGCCCCGCCGAGTCGCCGACTACCGAGGCGAGGACGGCTTCACCACCCTCAACGTGGTCTCGTCCATCGGCTCGTTCCTCCTCGGCATCTCCACGCTGGTCTTCCTCGTCAACGTGGTGGTCTCGCTGCGCCGCGGCCGGGCCGCCGGCGACGATCCGTGGGGCGGCCACACGCTCGAGTGGGCGACTCCCTCGCCTCCACCACCCGGCAACTTCACCCGCCCGCTCCCACCCATCCGGTCGAACCGTCCGGTGTGGGACGTCGCCCACCCGCCGGTGCCCAGCCCAGAGGCTCCCGGGCCCGAGCAGCCCACAAAGGCGGAGGGCACGGCCACGTGAAGGTAGTCGGCTGGTCGTTCGTGGTGCTGGCGTCGCTCGTGGCCACAAAGGCCACCATCTACTGGTTCACCAGCTACGAGGCCGCCGGGACGACCATGCTGGTCCTGGCCGCCTGCCTGGCTGCTTTCATCGGCGGCTACCTGGCCCTGACGGCCAGAAGTGCGACCGCCCACGGGGCGGGTGAGGCCGAGCGCGACCCGTACCTCCCCCACGCCAGCGGGTGGCCCTTCTTCGTGGGCGTGGCCGCGCTCGTGACCGCAAACGGTTTGGCCATCGGCATGTGGGCGCTGGTGCCGGGGTTGCTGGCCCTGGCCATCGCCCTCACCGGCTACGCCGCCCAGAGCCGCCGGCGAGGGTAGAAGCGTCTGCCGGCCAGGGTCGGTCCGGCGACTGTCACGGCGGGAGGGGCTTGGCCGAGGGAGGTCCCGACCGGAGGACCGAGGCTGGCGGCGGCCACGCGACCGGTTCGAGCTCCTCCTCCGGCTCGTCCAGGACGAGGGCGCTCTCGACGTCGGAGCTGGCCGCGGCGTCCCGGTCGTGGCCCCGGGCCGGCGGGTCCGGCGGGTCGTGCGGGGGCTCGGCGTCCCGGGCGGCCAGGTCGCGGCAGAGCCGGTGGGCGACCAGCCCGGCGAGGATCGGCACCAAGAACAGGGCCACCCTTAACGACCAGGTCAGCTGGTTGAAGGACAGGTGGAACTCGGTGGCGAGCACGTCGCTGCCGCCGGCGAAGAACAGCACGGCGTAAAAGGCGATGGTCGCCACCCCGAGCGCGGTCCGCATCGGCTTGTCGCGAGGGCGGTCGAGGAGGTGGTGGACGTCGCGGTCACCGGTCCGCCGCGCCTCGAGGAAGGGCCACAGGTAGAGCAGGCCGAACGTGAGGCTGGGGAGCAGCACGCCGGCGAAGAACGGGTTGGGCAGCTCGAAGCCGAACGCCCGCAGCTCCCAGGCCGGCATCACCCGCAGCGCCCCCTCCAGCCAGCCGATGTACCAGTCGGGCTGGGAGGCGGCGCTGACCTCGGACGGCTCGAAGGGGCCGTAGATCCATATGGGGTTGATCTGGGCCAGGCCGCCGAGGGCGGCAAGGATTCCCGTCGTCAGGAAGAACAGGCCGCTCGCCTTCACCGCGTACGTGGGCCAGATGCGCTCGCCCACCACGTTGTCCTCACGCCTGCCCGGGCCCCGGAACTGGGTGTGCTTCTGGTGCACGACCATGGTGAGGTGCAGCGCCAGCATGCCGATGATGATCGCCGGCACCAGGAGGATGTGCAGCACGTAGAAGCGCTCGATGATGTCGGGTCCCGGGAACTCGCCGCCGAAGAGCAGCGAGGTGATCCACGTGCCGATGAGGGGGATGGACAGCACGATCGAGTAGGCGATGCGCAGGCCGGTTCCAGAGAGCTGGTCGTCGAGCAGCGAGTAGCCGGTGAAGCCGTTGCCGATCCCGAGGAGCAGCAAGGTCACCCCCACCATCCAGTTCAGCTCTCGAGGTCGACGGAAGGCGCCGGTGAAGAAGACCCGGGCCAGGTGCACGACCATGGCGGCGACGAACACGATGGCCGCCCAGTGGTGCATCTGGCGCATCACCAGCCCTGCCCGCACGTCGAAGCTGAGCTCGACGGCCGAACGGTAGGCGCGGGTCATGGTCACCCCGTCCAGGGCGGCGTAGCTCCCGTGGTACACGGTCTCGGCCTGGCTCGGCTTGAAGAAGAACGTGAGGTAGATCCCCGTGAGCAGGAGGACGACGAAGGAGTAGAGGGCGACCTCGCCCAGCAGGAAGGACCAGTGGTCGGGGAAGACCTTTCGGAGCGATGTCCTCGCCACCCGGGCCAGCCCCAGGCGGCTGTCCAGCCACGACCCGGTCCGGGCGATCCGAGAGGGGCGCTTGCTCACCGGGACCTGTCCCAGAACCCGGCGCTGACCGGGCCTTCGAAGTCGCCCTTGGCCACGAGGAAGCCCTGGTCGTCCACCCCGAGAGGCAGCTGCGGGAGCGCCCGGGTGGCCGGCCCGAACACGGGACGGGCCCCGGCCAGCACCTCGAAGGTGGACTGGTGGCAGGGGCACAGGAGCAGGTGCTCCTCGGCCTGGTAGAGGCCCACCGGGCACCCCGTGTGGGTGCACAGCTTCGAGTACGCCACCACGGGTCCAACCGTCCACGGCAGCACCACCGGCTCACGGAACAGCGACTCGTCGCCCACCCGGATGAGGAGCGTGGACGAGTCGGCTTCCTCCTCGTGGCCCTCCGGCCACACGGTCAGCAACCCGTCGACGGGGACGTCCTCGAGTCGGACGGGCTCCTTCTCGGCGGTGACCAGGCGACGACCGTCGGCCATCCCGGTCTGGAACAGGCCGCGCCCCGGGCGGGGCCCGAGCGAACGGATGGGGAACACCAGGGCCAGGCCAAGCGCCCCGAGCCCTCCCGTGATGAGCCCCAAGAGCAGCCGGCGGCTGCCGATCGCCTCCTCACCCCGCTCGAGCTCGGCGGTGAAGGCCGCCGCGTCCTGCGGGTCGGACTCGAGCGGCTTGCGAGCCTCCTCCGCCTCTTCGTTCGGCAGGAACTGCTTGGCCCAGATCACCAGGCCGACCCCGATGCCCAGCAGGGACAGCGCCAGGAGCATCCCCTCGAGCTGGGCCTGGCCACCTCGCGCGTACACCACGGCCAGGCCCAGCCCGGCGAGGATGCTGAGCGAGAGGGCGACCACGACGGCCATGTAGGCCCTCCGCGAGGCGTGCTGGCCCTCCCCCGGGTCGCCAGGACCGCTCCGATTCATGCCGTGCCCCTTCCGGCTCGCTTCGCCCCGATCCACACCGTCGCCGCAATGCAGCCGGCCATGCCGAACAGCCACCCGACGAAGCCCTCCGGGATGGCTCCCGCGCCGCCCAGGCGACCCCCGCCGGGGGTGGGCGCGTCCTGCAGGAAGCGCACGTAGCGAACGAGCGACTCCAGCTCCTCGTCATCGAAGGCCTCCGGGCCGAAGACGGGCATCTCCCCCGGGCCGACCCGCACCGCAGCGGCGATCTGCTCAGGCTCGGACTTGCTGATCGACGGGGCGTAGCCGCCATAGCTCAAGGCCCCGCCCACCCCGGCGGCGCTGTGGCAGCCGGCGCAGTTGGCCCGGTAGAGCACACCGCCCGTGGCCAGGTCGCCGTGGGACGGATCGACCTCGGGCAGGGGCGGTCCGTCGCCGAGGGATGCGACGTAGGCGGTGAGCTGGTCGATCTCCTCGGCTGAGTAGGACGGCTCCTTGCGGGTGGGCTGGGTGTCGTCGGCCAGGGGCATTCGCCCGGTGCTCAGGTAGTAGTAGGCGGAGGCGGCGCCGGAGTTCTCGAGCGTGGGGCCCCGGTCGGTCCCCCGGCCGTCTAGGCCGTGGCAGCTCGAGCAGCCGGTCACGAAGAGCTGGCGGCCCGCCTCCTCCGGCTCCGCCGCTGCTGGCACCAGGCGCTCCTCGGCGTGGGCGCCGGAGCCGACCAGCGGGCCGAGCGCAACCGCGAGGGTGACCACGCTGGCCGCTGCCCACGCCCAAGGCCTCGTCGTCATGGCTAGCGCAGAAGGTAGATGGTCACGAACATCGCCACCCACACGACGTCGACGAAGTGCCAGTAGTACGTGGCCACGCTCATGGTGTTGCCCACGGGCGCCCTGCTCGTCGGACCGGTGGCCACCGCCAGCATGACGCCCAGGAGGACCAGGCCCCCGAGGACGTGGGCGCCGTGGAAGCCGGTCATGAGGAAGAACAGGGAGCCGTAAGCGTGCTCGGTCGGTGTGAACTCCAGCTCGGCGTACTCGGCCGCCTGGTTAGCCAGGAAGGCGGCACCCATCAGGATCGTGACGATCGTCCACCGGCGGGTGCCGCGCTCGTCACCCGCCTCGGCGTGGTGGCCGGCCATGTGGATCGTGGCGCTCGACGCCACCAGGAGGGCCGTGAACACCGCGGTGCGGGGCACCCCGAGGTGGACTCCCTCCGGCGGCCACTCGGCATCGGCGCCGCGGAGGAAGAAGTAGGCGGCGAAGAGGCCGCTGA
Organism: Acidimicrobiales bacterium; assembly: GCA_030448245.1. Taxonomy (GTDB): domain Bacteria; phylum Actinomycetota; class Acidimicrobiia; order Acidimicrobiales; family JAUJNH01; genus JAUJNH01. Next base: position 326,910 of record JAUJNH010000001.1, on the reverse strand, counting down.
AGAACATCAGCTCGGAAGCAAGCCAGACGACCATCCCGATCCGCACCAGCGACGGGGGCGCCGGGCCGGCGCTGTCCTCAACTGCACCGGCATGGGCCAGCGCCGTCGCGCTCATGCGGTCTCCGCCCCGGCCAGGCGGTCAAGCCGGCGGTCGTTGCGGGCGGCCGCCCGTTCGTCGGCAGCCATCCACTGGCTCAGCACGAGCGCCGCGCAGGCCAGGCCGACCAGCTCGCCAGCCGCCCAGAGCACGCCTCCGCCGAGGTGCTGGTCGGAGAGCGCGTCCTCACGACCGAGGAGCCGGCCGTACCAGCCGCCGGCCAGCAGGCGGTCGCCGCTCAGGATGGCGAGGCCGAGGATCGTGTGGAGGGGGAGCGTGAGGAACACCGCGAGGAGCCGCACGGGGTGGGACGGCCGAGAGGCCACCGGGTCGGCGGCCACGACGGGCCACAGGAAGATCGCTCCCGCCGCGAAGAAGTGGAGGTGAACGGTGACGTGGACCAGCTCGTTGCGCAGCGACAGAGCCAGCAGCGGCGTGAAGTAGAGGGCGAACAGCGAGCCGCCGAACACAGCGATGCCGAGCAGTGGGTTGGCGAGCACATGCGCCGGCCGGCTGTGCAGGATGCGACGAAGGCGGGATCGGGTCGTGGTCGAGCCGGCCTGGAGGGCGAGCGTCAATGGGGCCGACAGGGCCAGCAGCAGCGGGCCGACCATCCCGAGCAGCAGGTGCTGGCCGCTGTGGGCGCTGAACCTGGTGGTGTCGGAGGCGGCCAGTGGGCCCTGGGTGGCGGCCACGAGGGCGGCAAGCCCGAGCCCGAACAGGGCCGTGCGGTGGGCGGGCCACGCCCGGCCGCGTGCGGCGAGGCGACGGGTGCCGATTCCGTAGAGGACGGCGGCGACCACCACGGCGAGGAGGGCGAGCGGGTCGAGCCCGAGGTCGCCGCCGACCCCGGCCAGGCCGCTACCGGCTGCCGGCACCGCTACCCCGCCGCTGCTGCGGCTCCACCCCTCTCACTGCGGGCAACACTAGGCGCCTGCGCTCGGGGGCGGCCCATTTCCTGCCTCCCAGCCGGTTCCTCGGAGGTCGCCGATGTGGGTGTCACGGCCCCGCTGGCGTGGCAGAGTTCCGGCGATGGAAGTCACCGGGTGGCTCCGGGCCTGGCCGCTGTACCGCCAGCTGACGGGCGACGACCGCCTCGGTCGAGGGGTGGCTGTGCGGTCGAGGCGGACGGAGGACCTCGTGGCCCGCACCGACGAGGCCGACTCGGTGGTGAGGTCGGTCTGCCCCTACTGCGCGGTGGGGTGCGGCCAGCGGGTGTACACCCAGGACGGTCAGGTCACCCAGATCGAGGGTGACCCGGACAGCCCGATCTCCCGGGGCCGGCTGTGCCCGAAGGGGGCGGCCAGCAAGAACCTGGTGACCAGCCCGCTCCGCCAGACGAAGGTGCGCTACCGCCGGCCGTTCGGGACGGGCTGGGAGGAGCTCGACCTCGACACCGCGATGGAGATGATCGCCGACCGGGTGCTCGCCGCCAGGCGGGACGGGTGGGAGGACGCCGACCCCGACGGCCGCCCCCTCAACCGGACCACGGGGATCGCCAGCCTCGGCGGGGCGACGCTGGACAACGAGGAGAACTACCTGATCAAGAAGCTCTTCACGGCCCTGGGGGCCATCCAGGTGGAGAACCAGGCCCGGATCTGACACTCGGCCACCGTTCCCGGTCTGGGGACCTCTCTCGGGCGGGGTGGCGCCACCAACTTCCAACAGGACCTGGTGAACGCCGACTGCATCATCATCCAGGGCTCGAACATGGCCGAGGCCCATCCGGTCGGCTTCCAGTGGGTGGTCGAGGCCAAGCTGCGGGGCGCCAAGGTCATCCACATCGACCCCCGCTTCACCCGGACGAGCGCCCTGGCCGACACGTTCGTGCCGATCCGGGCCGGCACCGACATCGCCTTCCTCGGGGGCGTGATCAACCACGTCCTGAGCAACGACCTCGACTTCCGCGAGTACGTGGTGGCCTACACCAACGCGGCGACCATCGTCAGCGAGCGCTTCGCCGACACCGAGGACCTCGACGGCCTGTTCTCCGGGTTCGACCCGGCATCCCGCACATACGACGAGTCGTCTTGGCAGTACGCCGGCAACGAGGACGCCGGCGGAGACTCGGAGGAGACCGGGGCCAGGCGGCAGGTGGCCAGCGCCCTCCAGCACGAGTCGCACGGCCCCGGCATCGACTCGGAGGTCGAGCGCGACGAGACGCTCCAGCACCCCCGCTGCGTCTTCCAGATCCTGAAGCGCCACTTCGCCCGCTACACCCCGGAGATGGTCGAGCGGGTGTGCGGCGTGCCGGCCGAACAGCTGCTCGAGGTGGCCAAGGCGTGGGCGGCCGCCTCGGGTCGGGAGCGCACCACCACCCTCGTCTACTCGGTCGGCTGGACCCAGCACAGCACGGGGGTGCAGTACATCCGCACCGGCACCATCCTCCAGCTGCTGCTGGGCAACATGGGCCGCCCGGGCGGAGGGATCCTGGCCCTGCGGGGCCACGCCAGCATCCAGGGCTCGACCGACATACCGACGCTGTTCAACCTGCTGCCCGGCTACCTGCCGATGCCGCACGTGGCCCAGCACGAGCGCTTCGACGACTGGATCGGGGCCATCCGCCACGGTGACCAGAAGGGGTTCTGGGGCGGCGCCCCGGCCTACGCCACCAGCCTCCTCAAGGCGTGGTGGGGCGACGCCGCCACCGTCGACAACGACTTCGCCTACGGGTACCTGCCCCGCATCAGCGGCGACCACGGCACCTACCGCCAGGTGCTCGACATGATCGACGGCAGGATCAAGGGCTACTTCCTGCTCGGCCAGAACCCCGCCGTCGGCTCGGCCCACGGGAAGGCGCAGCGGCTGGGGATGGCCAACCTCGACTGGCTGGTGGTGCGCGACCTGTTCGAGATCGAGAGCGCCACCTTCTGGAAGGACGGCCCGGAGGTGGCCACCGGGGAGATCGTCCCCGAGGAGTGCCGCACCGAGGTGTTCCTGCTGCCGGCCGCCTCGCACGTCGAGAAGGAGGGCACGTTCACCCAGACCCAGCGGATGCTGCAGTGGCGGGAGAAGGCGGTCGAGCCGCCCGGCGACTGCCGGTCCGAGCTGTGGTTCTTCTTCCACCTGGGCCGCCTGGTGCGGGAGCGCCTGGCCGGCTCGCAGGACGGGCGGGACCGGCCTCTCCTCGACCTGACGTGGGACTACCCGGTGCACGGCCGGCACGACGAGCCCAGCGCCGACGCGGTGCTGCGGGAGGTCAACGGCTTCGACCTGGTCACGGGCCGGCCCCTGGCCTCATCCGGTGAGCTGCGGGCCGACGGCTCCACCGCCGGCGGCTGCTGGATCTACACCGGCGTCTACGCCGGCGGCGTCAACCAGGCGGCCCGTCGGAGACCAGGCTCCGAGCAGGACTGGGTGGCCGCCGAGTGGGGCTGGGTCTGGCCGGCCAACCGCCGGATCCTCTACAACCGGGCGTCGGCCGATCCCGAGGGTCGGCCGTGGAGCGAGCGCAAGGCCTACGTCTGGTGGGACGACGAGCTGGGCCGGTGGACCGGCCACGACGTGCCCGACTTCCAGGTCGACAAGCCGCCCTGGTACCGGCCACCGCCGGGGGCCACCGGGGCCGAGGCCCTGGCCGGCGACGACCCGTTCATCATGCAGGGCGACGGGAAGGGGTGGCTGTTCGTGCCCACCGGCCTGGTCGACGGGCCGCTGCCCACCCACTACGAGCCAGCCGAGTCACCGCTGCCCAACCGGCTCTACGGCCAGCAGAGCAACCCGACCCGGGTCGTGTACGAGCGGGCCGACAACCCCCGCAACCCGAGCCCACCCGACGAACACCGCGAGGTCTTCCCGTTCGTGTTCACCACCAGCCGCCTCACCGAGCACCACACCTCGGGGGCGATGAGCCGAACCCTGGGGTACCTGGCCGAGCTGCAGCCCGCCATGTTCGTCGAGGTCTCGCCGGCCCTTGCTCGCGAGCGGGGGCTCGAGCACCTGGGCTGGGCCACCATCGTGACGGCCCGCTCGGCCATCGAGGCCCGGGTTCTGGTCACCGACCGGCTGCGGCCGCTGCGGGTCGACGGTCGGCCCGTGCACCAGGTCTGGCTCCCCTACCACTGGGGCGTCGGGAGCGGGCTCACCACCGGCGACTCGGCCAACGATCTGATGGGCGTGTCGCTCGACCCGAACGTCCTCATCCAGGACAGCAAGGTCGGCACCTGCGACGTGCAGCCGGGTCGCCGGCCCACCGGGCCCGCCCTGCTCGACCTGGTCGCGGGGTACCGAACACGTGCCGGGGTGGCCTCGATGGCTCCCGAGCGGATCGTGACCGCCGAGCAGGGACGCGGATGATCACCGAGCGGAGCCGGCTGCTCGGCTCGCTCGACCCGGCCGCCGGCTCCGGCTACGTCGAGCCGCCGCCCCGGGTCGGCTTCTTCACCGACACCAGCATCTGCATCGGCTGCAAGGCCTGTGAGGTGGCCTGCAAGGAGTGGAACGGCATCCCGCAGGACGGGATCGAGCTGACCGGGATGTCGTACGACAACAGCGTGGGGCTCGGCGCCAGCACCTGGCGCCACGTGGCGTTCATCGAGCAGCGGGTGGCGGCGCCCGGCGCCGGCGGTGACGAGACGGGCGTGCGGTGGCTGATGTCCTCCGACGTGTGCAAGCACTGCACCTCCGCGGCCTGCCTCGACGTCTGCCCGACCGGCTCGCTGCTGCGCACCGAGCTCGGCACCGTCGTGGTCCAAGACGACATCTGCAACGGCTGCGGCTACTGCATCCCCGCCTGCCCCTACGGCGTCATCGACCAGCGCCGCTCGCCCGATGGCGACCGGAACGTCGGCCTGGCCCAGAAGTGCACCCTCTGCTACGACCGCACCGGCGCCGGCCTCGAGCCCGCCTGCGCCAAGGCGTGCCCCACGGACTCGATCCAGTTCGGCTCGCTGGACGAGCTCCGGAAGCGGGCCGCCGGCCGGGTGGGCGCGCTGCGGGCAGCCGGCGTGGCCGACGCCCGCCTCTACGGCGAGGACCCTGCCGATGGAGTGGGTGGCGCCGGATCCCTCTTCCTCCTGCTCGACGACCCCGAGGTGTACGGCCTGCCGCCCGATCCGGTCTGCACCACCCGCGACCTGCCCGCCATGTGGCGACGGGCCGCGGTGGCAGCCGCCACCATGGCCGCGGTCACCGCCTTCGCCTTCCTCGGCTCCCGGTCGTGACCGACGAGGCGCGGGCCAGCGACTCCGGCGCCGCCGGTGAGCCTGCGCCTGACGCCTCGCGGTCGTACTACGGCCGGCCGGTCATCAAGGCGCCCGTCTGGAAGCACGACATCACCGCCTACCTGTTCACCGGCGGGCTGGCGGCCGGTTCGTCCCTGCTGGCTGCAGGGGCCGACCTGACCGGCCGGCACGAGCTGCGGCGGGGCTGCCGGCTGGCCTCGCTGGCGGCCCTGTCGGCCTCCACCTGGTTCCTGATCCATGACCTGGGCCGGCCCAGCCGCTTCGCCAACATGCTGCGGGTGTTCAAGCCCACCTCGCCCATGTCCATGGGCACGTGGATCCTGGCCGCGTACGGCCCGATGGCCGGGCTGGCGGCGGCATCCGAGGTGACCGGCGTGCTGCCCGCCGGCGTCGCAAGCCGGGCACTGCCGGGCGTGGGCCGGGCCGCCGGGGTGGCTGCCGCCGGCCTCGCCCCGCTGCTGGGCACCTACACGGCGGTGCTGCTCGCCGACACCGCGGTGCCGGCCTGGCACGACGCTGGCCGCCACCTGCCGTTCGTGTTCGCCGGCAGCGCCCTGGCCAGCGGCGCCGGGGTGGGGCTGCTGGCCGCGCCGCTCGGGCAGGTCGGGCCCGCCCGCCGGATGGCAGTGGCCGGCGCCGCCGCCGAGCTGGCCGCCACCAGCGTCCTCGAGCACCGCCTCGGCCTGCAGAGCGAGGCCTACCGGTCGGCGGCACCGGCCCGCTTCCTCCGATTGGCCCGCGGCCTCGCCGCCGCCGGGGCCGTGGCTGCGGTGACCGGCCGCCGCAGCCGGGTGCTCTCGGCACTGGGCGGCGCCGCCCTGCTGGCCGGCTCGATCTGCACCCGCTGCGGCGTCTACCAGGCTGGCCTCGTCTCCGCCGCCGACCCCAGGTTCACCGTCCTCCCCCAGCGCCAGAGGCTCGACGCCGGCCAGGCTCGCTGAGCGAGCTCGGCACGCACAGCCGGCGTGCCGGTGCGCCGCCGGGGCCGCCCCCCTCCCCGTGCTGCGGCCCTGCGCTGTGAACAGTGCTCGATCCCCCAGCAGGATGGGCGGGTGCCAGGAGCTTCGCCGTGAAGGTGCTCGTGACCGGAGCAACCGGGTTCGTGGGGTCCAGGCTGGCGCGAGCGCTTGACGAGCAGGGCCACGAGGTGCGGGCCATGACCCGAAGGCCCGAGCGCTACCAGGGTGCGGGCCAGCCGGTCCGGGGCGACGTCGGCGACCCGGCCACCTTGGCGCCGGCGCTCCAAGGCCAGGAGGCGGCGTACTACCTCGTCCACTCGCTTGACGCCACCGACTTCAGCGACCGTGACCGCACGGGCGCCGAGGCGTTCGCTGAAACCGCCCGATCCGCCGGTGTGGGCCAGGTCGTGTACCTGGGCGGCCTGGGTGACGAACGCGACCAGCTGTCCGAGCACCTGCGCAGCCGGCGGGAGGTGGAGGGCATCCTGCAGGCGCGGGTCCCCACCACGGTGCTGCGGGCCGGCATCGTCATCGGCGACGGCGGCATCTCGTGGGAGATCCTGCGCCAGCTCGTGGCCCGGCTGCCGGTCATGGTGACGCCCCGCTGGGTGCAGACCCGGACCCAGCCGGTGGCCGTCGACGATGCGCTGGCGTTCCTCCTGGGCGTCCTCGGCCGCGAGGAGGCGATCGGTGAGGTCTACGACATCGGCAGCCCCGAGCCGCTGACCTACGGCGAGATGCTGCGGGTGGTGGGCGGCATGACGGGCGGCGTGCTCCGCCTCATCGTCCCGGTCCCCCTGCTGACGCCCCGCCTCTCCTCGCACTGGCTGCGCCTCATCACCGATGTCGACCTGCCCACGGCCCGAACCCTCATCGACTCGATGACCAGCGAGGTCGTCGTCAGGGACCGCCGGATCGAACAGCTGACCGGGCACCGGGCCATGTCCTTCCGGGAGGCGGCCGAGCGCGCCCTGCAGGACCGGGCCAGGCGCCTCGAGCCTCGTGCGGCTGCCTGAGATCCTCGGCCCGCCGGCCGCGCAGGCCGCGGTCGAGGAGGGTCCCGTCGTCCGGCGCCGACGGGTGCTGGTGCTCGTCACGCTGGTGGTGGGCACCGGTCTCCTCGGCGCCACGCTGGCGGCGCCGCAGGGATCCGGGTTGTTCTACGGGCTCGGCCTCCTCGTCGCTGCGACCTGGGTGCTGGGCGGGTTGCTGTCGGGCCCGCTGCCACTCGGCCGGCTGGACGGCGGGCGAGCGCTGGCGGCCCCGCTGGCCGTGGCGGCCCTGCTGTTCCTTGCCTTCTCCGCCGTCACCCTGGTCGCCCAGCGGATCCCGCTCCTGGCCGGAGCGGTCGAGCGGGTCCTGGCCAAGGCGGACGGCGGGTCGAGGGCGCTGGTGCTGGTGGTGGCGCTGGCCAACGGCCTGGGCGAGGAGGTGTTCTTCCGGGGTGCCCTCCACTCGGCCTTCGGCCGGCACCGGCCCCTGCTGTGGGCGACGGCGACCTACGTCCTCGTGACCGTCGCCACGCTCAACGTCGCCCTCGTCCTGGCCGCCGTGGTGATGGGAACGGTGTTCGCCGCCGAGCGCCGAGCCACCCGGGGTGTCCTGGCGCCGATCGTCACCCACCTCAGCTGGAGCACCCTCGTGCTGTTCCTCCTCCCGCGCTAGGCCGGCCGAACGCCTTCGTTGCTCATCGCGAGGACCTAGGTTCTCGTCGTGATCCCGCTGAAGGACTTCAACCCGACGCACCGCCGGGCCTGGGTCACGCTCACCCTCATCGTCGTCTGCGTGCTGGTCTACTTCTGGGTGCAGCCGCCGGCCAGCGGTGCCATGCTCGACCTCAGCGCCAACCGGTTCACGTACTCGAAGGCGGCCATCCCCGAGGAGCTGACCAGCGGCGAGCCGGTGAGCGTCGGCGAGGTGGCCGACTCGAACCCGGCGGCGGCGGCTTCGTGCGAGGGCGTCACGGCAACCCGGGTCGACGACCGCATCCGGCTGAGCGGGGATCCTGCCGCCCCCTGCTTCCCCGAGAAGAACGTCTACCTGGCCGTGCTCACCTCGATGTTCCTCCACGGGTCGCTGGCCCACCTCGCCTTCAACATGCTGTTCCTGTGGATCTTCGGCAACAACCTCGAGGACCGGTGGGGCCGGGCCCGCTACCTGCTCTTCTACGTGGCGGCCGGCGTCGCCGCCACCCTCGCCTTCGTCCTCACCTCGCCGAGCTCCGCCATCCCCCTGATCGGCGCCTCGGGCGCCATCGCCGGCGTCATGGGCGCCTACCTGGTGCTGTTCCCCCGAGCCCGCATCCTCGGCCTGGTCGGCATCTTCCCGCTGCCGCTGCCGGCCTGGATCTACCTCGGCTTCTGGTTCGTGAGCCAGTTCCTCGGCGGGAGCGACGGGGTGGCGTACGCCGCTCACATCGGCGGCTTCGTCTTCGGCATGGGCGTCGGTGCCCTGGTCCGCCCGTCCGCCCAGCAACCGCCCGAGGTGGTCCCCACCTGGCGCTGACGCCGGGCGGCGCACCGGCCCAGGGTCAGGTGCGGGCGCCGATCAGCTCGGTGACGATGGCGGACAGGTCGTCGGCCAAGGGTCAGGTGCGGGCGCCGATCAGCTCGGTGACGATGGCGGACAGGTCGTCGGC
>JAUJNH010000001.1:279043-317933 GCA_030448245.1 Acidimicrobiales bacterium | reverse complement strand
CAAGGCGTCGGGAGGGGGATCGATGCCCTCGGCCGACTCGGCGACGCCCGACAGGACGAGGCCGAACTTGGCTCCGATGGCCCTGGCCATGGCTCCGTCGGTGTCCGTGCGGTCACCGATCAGCCAGGCGATGGACCCGAGCCGGTCAGCCAGCAGGCGGGCCGACGGCTCGTTGGGCTTGCCCGCGAACTCGGCCTTCTGCCCCGTGGCGTACTCGACGCTGGCCACGATCGAGCCACCGCCGGGCACCTCGCCGTCGGCCGTGGGATAGGTGGCGTCGGCGTTCGTGCCGATGAGGCGGGCCCCCCGCCGCACCGCAGCGTAGGCGGCGCTGAGCTTGTCGTAGTGGAACGCGGGGTCGAAGCCGACGACCACCGCGTCGACCGGGCTGCCATCGTCGACCACGGTGACGCCCCGGGACTCGAGCGCCTCGCTGACGCCGGGGCCGCCGACCACCAGGGCGCTGCTGCCCTCGTCGAGCAGGCCGGCAGCCGCCTGGGCCGAGTTGCAGATGTCGCCGGGCCCGGCCGGCACGCCCATCCCGCCCAGCTTCTCGGCCAGCTCGGCGACCGACGAGAAGGAGTTGTTGGTGAGAAAGGCGACCCGGTGCCCGGCGTCGCGCAAGGCGGCAACTGCGTCGGCCGAACCCGGGACCGGCTCCTTCCCCCGCCACAGCACGCCGTCCAGGTCGAGCACCCACGCCTCGGTCACGGTCGTGCGAGGCTAGACGGGTGCCCCGATTCGAGCCATTTCCCGCCGTCCGCTACTCGCCGACGGCCGGCGACCCCGCCGATCTCGTCGCCCCGCCGTACGACGTGATCGGCCCGGACGAACGGGCCGCCCTCGAAGCCCGCTCGGCCGTCAACGCCGTGCGCCTCGAGCTGCCGTCGGACGGCCACGGGGGGGCGGCGCAGCGGTTCCGGGCCTGGCTGGACGACGGCATCCTCGTCCGGGACGCGACGCCGGCCTTCTACGTCTACCGGATGACTGCCGGCGCCCGGTCCACCACCGGCGTTCTCGGCGCCCTCGAGCTCGAGCCGCCCGGGCGGGGGATCCTGCCCCACGAGCGCACCACCGCCAAGGACAAGAGCGACCGCCTGGGCATCCTGCGCACCACCCAGGTCAACCTCTCCCCCATCTGGGGCCTGTCCGCGGCCGACGGGCGTCTGGCCGACGCCGCGCAACCCGAGGGGCTCGAGGCGCTCGCCTCGGCCGTCGACGACGAGGGGATCGTCCACGAGCTCTGGCGCCTCGACGATCCGCAGCGGATGGCCGAGGTGACGGCGGCGGTCGCCGCCCAGCCCGTGCTGATCGCCGACGGCCACCACCGCTTCGAGGTGGCCAACGCCTACCGGGCCGAGGAGGGGGCGGCGCCCGGCGCCCCCGCCATCCTCGCCTACCTGGTCGAGCTGGCCGAGGACCAGCTCGCCGTGCACCCGATCCACCGCCTGCTGAGCGACGTGCCCGCCGGGTTGTCCCTGCCGGCCGACCTCACCCCCTGGTTCCAGGTCACCCCGGCCGCGGTCGACGACGCCGAGCAGCTGCCGGCAGCCATGGCCGAGGAGGGGGCGCTGGCCCTCGTCCTGCCCGAGGGGCTGTGGCTGGCCCGCCCTCGCGCCACCACCACGGCGGCAGCCGACGCCGACCTCGACTCGTGCCGGCTCGACGTGGCGCTGGCCGGCCTGGCCGCGCTGGGCAAGGAGGTCACGGTGCGCTTCCAGCACGGGGCAGGGATCGTGGCCGACGCCGTCCGCAAGGGCGACGCTGACGCCGCGGTGCTGCTCCGGCCGGCGACGATCGACCAGATCGCCGCCACCGGTGCCGGCGGCGACCGCATGCCGCCCAAGACCACCTTCTTCTGGCCCAAGCTCAGGACGGGCCTGGTCTTCCGCGACCTCGCCTAGGCGATGGTGACCGACTCGTCGAGGTAGACGTCCTGGAGGGCGTTGAGGAGGGCGACGCCCTCCGCCCGCGGGCGCTGGAACGCCTTGCGGCCGACGATGAGGCCCATGCCACCGGCGCGCTTGTTGACCACCGCGGTCCGCACGGCCTGCTCGACGTCGCCCTGGCCCTTGCTCTCCCCGCCGGAGTTGATGGTGGGCACCCGGCCCATGTAGGCGTTGGCGATCTGCCAGCGGGTCAGGTCGATCGGGTGGTCGGTGGTGAGCGTGTCGTAGACGAGCGGGTCGGTCTTGCCGTACCCCTTCAGCCGGCCGTAGCCGCCGTTGCGCTCCGGCAGCTTCTGCTTGATGATGTCGGCCTGGATGGTGGCGCCGAGGTGGTCGGCCTGGCCCGTGAGGTCGGCCGCGGTGTGGTCGTCGCCGGCCTCGGTCTTGAAGGCCGGGTTGCGGAGGTAGCACCACAGCACGGTGAACAGCCCGAGGCTGTGAGCCTCGGCGAACGCCTCGGACACCTCTCGGATCTGGCGGGTGGACCGGTCGGACCCGAAGTAGATGGTGGCGCCCACGCCGACGGCCCCCAGGTCGGCAGCCTGACGGACCGACCCGAACATCACCTGATCGAACTGGTTCGGGTAGGTGAGCAGCTCGTTGTGGTTGAGCTTGACGATGAACGGGATCTTGTGGGCGTAGCGCCGGGCGATGATCCCGAGGGAGCCGAAGGTCGACACAAAGGCGTTGCAGCCCGCCTCGAGGCCCAGCTCCGCCAGGTTGGCCGGGTCGAAGTACTGCGGGTTCTTGGCGAAGCTGGCCGCGCCGGAGTGCTCGATCCCCTGGTCGACCGGCAGGATCGAGGTGTAGCCCGTCCCGGCCAGCCGCCCCGTGTTGAGCAGCAGCTGGAGGTTGCGCAGCACCGGCACCGGGCGGTCGCTGTGCAGCAGCACGCGATCGACGAAGTCAGGGCCTGGCAGGACCAGCTCGTCCTTGGTGACGCCCTTGCACTCGTGGTTGAGCAGGTCGTCAGCGTCGGGGCCGAGGATTGACGCGATGTCAGCCATGCGCGGAGCCTACTCGCAGCGCCCCCGGCGGGCCCCCCTCAGCCGGCGCTGAGCACCTCGAGCGCGTCGGCCAGCACGGTGGCCGCCCGCTTGCGCTGGCGGGCCGGGACGACCGCGTCGGCCAGGACGTCGGTGCGGCTGACCGTGGCCCCGCCGGCCCGGTAGAACCGCCGGCGGACGGCTCCCACCACGAGGAGCTCGTCGCCCGACGACCAGCTGCCGGGCTCCACCCCGCTGGGCGGTGTGGCCCACGAGACGGGGACGGTGGCCGTGGGGTGGCCCTCCTGGCGGATCGACAGGTCGAGTTCCCACACGGTGCTGCCGTCGGCCAGCAGGCGGGGCTCGGGGGTCTTGGACAGGGTGCCGAGGAGCACGGCGAGGTTGATGGGCATGGCGGTTCCCCTCGAGGGAGGGCGGCGGTGCAGCAGGGGGAAGCCACCTGCATCCTGCCCGGCCGCTGTGACAGCGCCAGCCCTAGCCCAACGCTCGCCGCCGCTCCACGACGTCGACGAACTCGGGGTCGTGGCGGGCGACCCGCCCGAACAGATCCCGGGCCCGAGGCAGCTCGCCGACCCGCTCGTACAGGTCGGCCAGGGCGTACCACAGCCGCAGGTGGTGGTCCTCGGGGCGCTTCGCCGTGAGGCGCCCCTGCTCGAGCAGGCGGATCGCCTCGTCGAGCCGGCCCTGGTCGGCCAGGCTCCCGGCGGCCACGATGCGTCCCTCGGCCACGGTGGCCGGGTCCTCCGAAGCCGCCCGGACCTCCTCCCACAGCTCGGCCACCCGGCCGTGCCGGCCGAGGGCCCGGTTGGCGTCGGCCAGCACCGCGTGGGCCGAGGTCGAGCTGGTGAGGACGGTGTACGCGTCGAGCTCGCGGACAGCCTGGGCCCACTGGCCGAGGCGGTAGTACGTGAGCCCCAGCAGCTCCCGCACGGTCGCCACGGCCGGCAGCTCCTCGGCGACCGGCTGCAAGAGCTGCCGGGCTTCCTGGAACCGGTCCCGCTCGAACGCCCGCACCGCGTCGGACAGCCGGGCCGCCAGCTTCGCGGTCCGGGCCGGGCTGGCCGCCCGGCCGAGCTCGTCGGTGACCTCCGGCGGGAGGGGCCGCGGCGGGCGGCGACGAGCCGGCGGCGGCGGCCCCGGCTCGGGCGCCTCCTCGATCCAGCGGTCCGGCTCCCAGCCGTCCGGCGGTGTCGGCTCCGGCCGGTCGGCGTGGTCGGCGCCCTCCCACTTGCGCTCGCCGAGGTTCCGGGTCCCCTTGCGCGCCAGCCCGCCCCAGCCCCGCCCGCCCGCCGGCAGCTCGCGCAGCCCGTCGGGCCGACCCCGCCCCTGGCTGCGACCGTCCGGCGGCCCGGGCCGCTGCGGCGAGCCGTCCCGCCGACGGTCATCCCCCCGCTCCCGGTCGGCCCCGGGTCGGCTGCCGCCGTTCCGGCCATCCGTCCCTCGGCGCGAGCCCGAGCCAGGTGCGTCCCGGCTCGTACGGGCCGGTCCCGGCCGGCCGCTCGGCTCTCGGGAGACGCCGCCTCCGGCCGTACGGCCCGGTCCGCCCGAACGTGCACGACCGTCCGTCGCTCGGGCGGGCGAGTCGGCGCCACCCGGCCGGTCCCGGGCGCGGCCGTCGTCGCTGGCGCGACGGGCAGGCGCTCCCTCCGGCGCCGGCCGATCCCCGGCCCGCCGGAAGGGCGGCCGGCCCGAGCCACCCCGAGAGCCCGCCCCGCCCGGTGAACGGGGGAACGGCCGGCCGCCGTCCGCCCGGGGCGCCGCCTTCCCGGAGCGAGGCGCGCCACCGCTCGAGCCGCGAGGCGCGGCTCCATCCTGGGTCCGGCGGAAGGGGGGACGGCCTTCGTCTCGCCGAGCCGGCGAACCGCCTTCCGAGCGGCGGAACGGCGGCCGCCCATCCCGACCTCGCGGCGAGGACGCTCCGTCCTGCCTCCCTGCTCCCGAGCGGGCGGCCTGTCCCCGGCGTGAGGGCCCCGACTCGCGCTGGTCACCCTCACCGGCGCTCCGAGCGCCCCCACCGGGCCCGCGGCCATCGCCCCTCTCGCGCCGCGGCGGTCGCCCGTCGCTGCGGCCCGGCCGGCCACCCCCGCCCGACCCCTCCCTCTGCCGGCGGGACCCCGGTTCGTCGTCGTCCTGGGGCGAGGGCATGGGGAAACAACACTAGCGCCGGACGCGACTGAGGCCCCCCGGCGCATGCCAGGGGGCCTCAGCCTTCGAGATGATCCGGCGGCAACCTACTCTCCCAGGAGGATGCCCTCCAAGTACCATCGGCGCGTGCGGGCTTAACTTCCGTGTTCGGGAAGGGAACGGGTGTGACTCCGCAGCCATGGCCACCGGAAACCGTCGCTCAGCTGTCAAAAAGACTGCACCTTGAGCGTTCCATAGCGAGCACGAGCAGGGCTTGTTCCCAAGCCCTCGGCCGATTAGTACCGGTCGGCTGAACACATTGCTGTGCGTACACCTCCGGCCTATCAACGTGGTCATCTGGCCACGGGCCTTACCAGGTTGACCCTGTGGGAATCCTCATCTTGGAACAGGCTTCGCACTTAGATGCTTTCAGCGCTTATCCCTTCCGCAGGCCGCAAAGCAGCGGTGCCACTGGCGTGACAACTGCCACACGGGAGCTGCGTCCGTCCCGGTCCTCTCGTACTAGGGACAGCCTTCCTCAAGATTCCTACGGGTGCGGTAGATAGGGACCGAACTGTCTCACGACGTTCTAAACCCAGCTCGCGTGCCGCTTTAATGGGCGAACAGCCCAACCCTTGGGACCTGCTACGGCCCCAGGATGCGACGAGCCGACATCGAGGTGCCAAACCTTGCCGTCGATATGGACTCTTGGGCAAGATTAGCCTGTTATCCCCGGGGTACCTTTTATCCGTTGAGCAACGACCCTTCCACATGGAGTCGCTGGATCACTAAGCCCTGCTTTCGCACCTGCTCGACGAGTCTGTCTCGCAGTCAAGCTCCCTTGTGCCTTTGCACTCGACGACTGATTGCCGACCAGTCTGAGGGAACCTTTGGGCGCCTCCGTTACGATTTAGGAGGCGACCGCCCCAGTCAAACTACCCGCCTGGCGCTGTTCCTGACCCGGATCACGGGCCAAGGTTAGAGTCCCAGCACGAAAAGGGTGGTATTTCAACGTTGCCTCCACCACGGCTGGCGCCGCAGCTTCCTAGGCTCCCACCTATCCTACACGATCCGTACCAAAACCCAACACCAAGTTGTAGTAAAGGTCCACGGGGTCTTTCCGTCTTACCGCACCTAACGAGCATCTTTACTCGTACTTCAATTTCGCTGGGTCTGTGGTTGAGACAGTAGGGAAGTCGTTACGCCATTCGTGCAGGTCGGAACTTACCCGACAAGGAATTTCGCTACCTTAGGACCGTTATAGTTACGGCCGCCATTCACCGGGGCTTAGGTTCACAGCTTCGCCTTGCGGCTAACCGTTCCCCGTAACCTTCCGGCATTGGGCAGGCGTCAGAGCGTATACATCGCCTTAGGGCTTCGCACGCTCCTGTGTTTTTAGTAAACAGTCGCTTCCCCCTGGTCACTGCGGCCCCCTCAGGCTCGGCGCGCGAGGCGCTCCACCCTGCCGGGGCCCTCCTTCTCCCGAAGTTACGGAGGTATTTTGCCGAGTTCCTTAACCACAGTTCTCCCAATCGCCTTGGTATTCTCTACCTGCCCACCTGCGTCGGTTTCGGGTACGGGCGCCGTGCCAACTCGCTAGAAGCTTTTCTTGGCAGCATGGGATCGGTGACTTCGTCTGAACGACTCGGCATCGCGTCTCAGGCTGATGGGGACCGGATTTCCCTGGGCCCCGCCCTACTCGCTTACCCCAGGACAACCAACGCCTGGGATCACCTGCCCTCCTGCGTCCCTCCTTTGCTACCCGCCCCACGGTCGGTCGGTTCGTCCGAAGACAGCCCCTTAGTACCCGTGGATTGGGATGGACGCGGACACGGCGGTACTGGAATATCAACCAGTTGTGCATCGACTACGCCTTTCGGCCTCGCCTTAGCTCCCGACTCACCCTGGGCGGATTAGCCTTCCCCAGGAACCCTTGGGCTTTCGGCGGAGGGGTTTCTCACCCTCTCTCGCTACTCATGCCTACATTCTCACTCGACCACGCTCCACAACGGTTCACACCGCCGCTTCACTGCGAGGTCGACGCTCCCCTACCACTGCCCGCATCTCTCGATGCGTGCAATCCGCGGCTTCGGCTCTGGACTTGAGCCCCGTTACATTGTCCGCGCGGACCACTCGACCAGTGAGCTATTACGCACTCTTTCAAGGATGGCTGCTTCTAAGCCAACCTCCTGGCTGTCTGTGCAGTCCCACATCGTTTCACACTTAGTCCAGAATTCGGGGCCTTAGCCGGCGGTCTGGGCTGTTTCCCTTTCGACCAACGAAGCTCATCCCTCGTGGTCTCACTGCCGGACTCTGGAGCATCGGCATTCGGAGTTTGGTAGGGGTCGGTAAGCTTGTTGGCCCCCTAACCCTTCCAGTGCTCTACCTCCGATGCTGAACATCCGACGCTGTACCTAAATACATTTCGGGGAGAACCAGCTATCACCGGGTTTGCTTGGCCTTTCACCCCTACCCACAGCTCATCCCCCATGTTTTCAACCATGGTGGGTTCGGCCCTCCACGAGGTCTTACCCTCGCTTCAGCCTGGCCATGGGTAGATCACCCGGCTTCGGGTCTACCGCACGCGACTCCATCGCCCTGTTCAGACTCGCTTTCGCTCCGGCTCCCCCTCTCGGGTTAACCTTGCCACGTACGGTAACTCGTAGGCTCATTCTTCAAAAGGCACGCCATCACGGCCGGCCCGAAGGCCGACGACGCTCTGACTGTTTGTAAGCCAACGGTTTCAGGATCTACTTTTCACTCCCCTCCCGGGGTTCTTTTCACCTTTCCCTCACGGTACTAGTTCGCTATCGGTCGCCTGCTTGTACTTAGCCTTACGGAGTGGTCTCCGCAGATTCACGCCGGTTTTCACGGTCCCGGCGCTACTCGGGATGACGACAGGAGGCTCATACATTTCGCGCACGGGGCTCTTACCCGCTGTGGCCGGACGTTCCAAAACCGTTCCGCTATGCATGAGCTTTGTAACTCCTTGCAGGGTCTGGTGCCCCTGCGGTCGGTCCCACGACCCCGGGCTGGCAATGCCACCAGGCTTGCCACCAGCTCGGTTTAGGCTGATCCCGTTTCGCTCGCCGCTACTCAGGGAGTCGCTGTTGCTTTCTCTTCCTCGGGGTACTGAGATGTTTCAATTCCCCCGGTTCCCTCCTCCTGCACTATGCGTTCATGCAGGGGTGACACCCCATGACGGGTGCCGGGTTTCCCCATTCGGACATCCGCGGATCGACGCTCGGTCGGCAGCTCCCCGCGGCTTATCGCAGCCACCTACGTCCTTCTTCGGCATCAGGCGCCAAGGCATTCACCGTTGGCTCTTTATAGCTTGGAGAACAAAGATGCTCGTGCTCGCTATGGAGTTCTCAAGGGGCGATCGTCTCCCGAGCCGAGGCCCGGGGCGGTCGAGGGAGCGCCGAAGCCCCCGCCCGCCGATGGCGGACGAGGGCGAGCGCTCCCTCACAACGGAACAGAGGAGGCCCGACCGACGGCGTGGCGGGGGTCCAGGCGAGACCGAGGTCTCGAGCCTGCCCGCTGGCAGCTGCGCCGAAGGCCGAGTAGCAAGTGGTCAACAAAGAGTCCCTGCGGACGGTTGAAAGATGACCGCAGGTCGAGTGACTCCTTAGAAAGGAGGTGATCCAGCCGCACCTTCCGGTACGGCTACCTTGTTACGACTTCACCCCAATCACCGACCCCACCTTCGACAGCTCCCTCCCTTGCGGGTTGGGCCACTGGCTTCGGGTGTTGCCGACTTTCGTGGTGTGACGGGCGGTGTGTACAAGGCCCGGGAACGTATTCACCCCGGCGTTGCTGATCCGGGATTACTAGCGACTCCGACTTCATGGAGTCGAGTTGCAGACTCCAATCCGAACTGAGACCGGCTTTTGGGATTCGCTCACCCTCGCGGGATAGCAGCCCTTTGTACCGGCCATTGTAGCATGTTTGCAGCCCTGGACGTAAGGGGCATGAAGACTTGACGTCATCCCCACCTTCCTCCGAGTTGACCCCGGCAGTCTCCTGCGAGTCCCCGGCTTTACCCGCTGGCAACACAGGACAAGGGTTGCGCTCGTTGCGGGACTTAACCCAACATCTCACGACACGAGCTGACGACAGCCATGCACCACCTGTGCAAGGCCCCGTAGGACACCACATCTCTGTGGCTTTTCCCTGCATGTCAAATCCAGGTAAGGTTCTTCGCGTTGCATCGAATTAAGCAACATGCTCCGCCGCTTGTGCGGGCCCCCGTCAATTCCTTTGAGTTTTAGCCTTGCGGCCGTACTCCCCAGGCGGGGCACTTAATGCGTTAGCTACGGCACGGAGGGAGTTGACGTCCCCCCACACCTAGTGCCCAACGTTTACGGCGTGGACTACCAGGGTATCTAATCCTGTTCGCTCCCCACGCTTTCGCTCCTCAGCGTCAGTACTGGCCCAGAGCACCGCCTTCGCCACCGGTGTTCCTCCTGATATCTGTGCATTTCACCGCTACACCAGGAATTCCGTGCTCCCCTACCAGACTCAAGTCACAGCAGTATCGAGTGGCCTCTCTGGGTTGAGCCCAGAGTTTTCACACCCGACTTACCGAACCGCCTACGAGCTCTTTACGCCCAATAAATCCGGACAACGCTTGCTCCCTACGTATTACCGCGGCTGCTGGCACGTAGTTGGCGCGGAGCTTCTTCTGCAGGTACCGTCATCATCGTTCCTGCTGAAAGCGGTTTACAACCCGAGGGCCGTCGTCCCGCACGCGGCGTTGCTGCGTCAGGCTTTCGCCCATTGCGCAAGATTCCCCACTGCTGCCTCCCGTAGGAGTCTGGGCCGTGTCTCAGTCCCAGTGTGGCTGATCATCCTCTCAGACCAGCTACCCGTCGACGCCTTGGTGGGCCGTTACCCCACCAACAAGCTGATAGGCCGCGAGGCGCTCCCAGAGCGGAATCCATTTCCTCACCAGACCATGCGATCCGGTGGGGACATCCGGTATTAGACCAAGTTTCCTCGGCTTATCCCAGTCTCTGGGGCACGTTCCTCACGTGTTACTCACCCGTTCGCCACTAGGTCCGAAGACCTCGTTCGACTTGCATGTGTTAAGCACGCCGCCAGCGTTCGTCCTGAGCCAGGATCAAACTCTCCATCGAGTACTGATGTAGAGCCGGCCTCAACGAGCTCGCACCCGTCTCAGCCAACTGACACAAGAACGGAACTGGTAATTTGTTGTCCGTTGAAGTGTTTACTACGAGGTTTGGTCGAGTCGACGTTTGACCGTCGCTCGCCCGCACTTGCTTTTGGCTTCCTCTGTTCCGTTGTCAAGGAGCGCTCGTGGCGGGTGCGGGGCACATGTCGCTGGGCGACGGAGGTGACCCACCTGCCTGCTCCGGATGGCGTTGACCGCCACCCTGCTCGGAGGAGCACTGCCCTCCGAGGCGGAGAGGAAACCTACCCTCTCCGATCCTGTGATGTCAACCGAGGAGGACCTCCCTCGGATTCCGGGGAACGAGCTCCTGCCGCTCGGGCGGCGTCACCGCCACCCGCTCAGACGGGTCCTCGTCCCCAGGGGCAGCGACCCTACACCCGCCCCGGTTCGAGGCGGTCAACCTGGTCGCCCCGGCCGACCTGCCCGAGGGCGCCCCCGGCCCGGCGAGACCTCCCGAGCGCCCGCCACCCACCACCGCCAGGGCCGGTCGACGGCCACCGAGATGCCCACCCGCACGCCCTGCTCGACCTGCGGGGGTCGCCAGCCGTCGTCCAGGAGGCGCGGGCCGCGCTCGCCGGACAGGAGGTCGGCGGCGTCGTGCTCGCCGGCGATGCCCAGGGCCTGGCACAGCCGTCCCGGTCCCCGGCACAGGTCGCGATCGGCCGGTGGCGAGGCTCCGGGGCGGAGGGCCACGCTCCGGTCCGACCGCATCGCCTCGAGGCCCTCGAGGGGCTGGAGGGCGCGGACGAGGACGGCCAGGCCCTCCCCCTCCTGGCCGCACACGACGTTGGCGCACCAGTGCAGGCCGTAGGAGCGGTACACGTAGAGGAGCCCGGCGCGGCCGAACATCGTGGCGTTGCGAGCCGTGCGGCCGCGGTAGGTGTGGGCGGCCGGGTCCTCGGCCCCGCAGTAGGCCTCGACCTCGACGATGCGACCGGCCCGGTCCCCGTGGCGCAGCACCAGCCCCAAGAGGTCGGGGGCGACGAGCCGGGGATCGCGGGCGACGACGGCCGGGCTGACGGGCTGCACGCTCAGGCGGAGGCCGCCCCGTGGCGGTCCCGGTCGGTGGCCAGGCGCTGGTGGGCCCGGTCCAGCTGCACCGAGACCGCCACCGGGCCGGCACCGCCAGGGCTGGTGCGGTTGGCCACCGGCACGCCGGGGTGGAGGAGGGCGGCGGCCTCCGGGCCCAGGTCGGGGTGGGCGGCCACCAGGTCGGCCAGCGGCGCCCCGCCGGCGAGCGCCGTGCGCACCAGGCCGCCGACCACGGCGTGGGCGGCGCGAAAAGGGGTGCCCCCCCGGACGAGGTGCTCGGCCAGGTCGACGGCGGCGGCGGCCGGGTCGTCGGCGGCCGCCCGCATGCGGTCGAGCTCGAACGTGGCCGTCCGGACCAGGCCCCCCAGGGCCGACAGGCCGAGGATCACCTGGTCGACGGCGTCGAACAGCGGCTCGCTACCCTCCTGCAGGTCCCGGTTGTAGGACAGCGGCAGGCCCTTCAGGGTGGCCAGGAAGCCGGCGAGCGAGCCGATGAGCCGGCCGGCCTTGCCGCGGGCCAGCTCGGCGATGTCGGGGTTCTTCTTCTGCGGCAGCATCGAGCTGCCGGTGCTGTAGGCGTCGTCGAGGCGGAGGAAACCGAACTCCTCGCTGGACCACAGCACGATCTCCTCGCCCAGGCGGGACAGGTGCACCCCGAGCAGGGCGAGGCAGAACAGGACCTCGGCCACGAAGTCCCGGTCCGACGTGGCGTCGAGGCTGTTCTCGAAGCGGCAGGCGAAGCCGAGGTCGGCCGAGGTGGCGTCGGGGTCGAGGGGCAACGACGTGCCGGCCAGGGCTCCAGCCCCGAGCGGCGAGACGTCGAGGCGGCGCCGGCAGTCGAAGAGGCGGTCCACGTCGCGCGACAGTGCCCACAGGTGGGCGAGGAGGTGGTGGGCCAGCAGGACGGGCTGGGCCCGCTGCAGGTGGGTGTAGCCGGGCAGGTAGGCGTCTCCCGCCTCCTCGGCCCGGTCCAGGAGGACCTCCTGGAGGGCCAGCGCGCCGTCGGCGACCTCGAGCAGGGCCCCCTTGCACCACAGGCGGAGGTCGGTGGCCACCTGGTCGTTGCGGCTCCGGCCGGTGTGCAGCTTGGCGCCCGCGTCGCCGGCCAGCTCGGTGACCCGCCGCTCGACGGCCGTGTGCACGTCCTCGTCCGTGCGGAGGTAGGTGAACGTCCCCGCGGCCATCTCGGCCTCGACCTGGTCGAGGGCGGCCAGCACGGCTACCTCCTCGTCTGGCGACACGAGCCCCACCCGGCCCAGGCCCCGCACGTGCGCCCTCGAGCCGGCGATGTCGACCGCGGCCAGGCGGCGGTCGAAGGGGAGGCTGACCGTGTAGGCCAGCAGCGCCTCGGCCGGTCCCCCCTCGAAGCGCCCGTGCCAGAGCGTGCCCATCGGCCAGCGAACCTAGCGGGGTGCCGGGTGATCCCCGCTTGAGGGCCTCCACCACGCACGCTGATCCCGACGCCGAGGCGAAGGTGACGAACTCGGTGGCCTGCTCGGTCGTGGCCGTCCGGGCGGACGAGGCGAAGGTGCGCCGGACCCCGCCCTGGAGCAGCTCGAGGTCGGCGCTCTCCACCTCGCCCGGGTAGACGACGGCGCCGAGCGGGTTGCCCGGGAAGCAGGCGCTGTCGTCGCAGTCCTGTGCCTGCGACGCCGACGGGTCGGCACCGGGCACGTCGGCTGGCACCAGCAGCGCCGCCTTCAGCGCCTCGGGCGACACCGGTGCAGGCGCAGGAGCGGCCGTTGTGGCGAGGGCGATGTGCCGCTGTCCCTGCAGCCCGCCGGGACGGCGGCCAGCGAGGCGGCGGCGAGTGCTCGGGCCGGTGGCACGGATTGACGGTTGCGGGTCACCCCTGGCGGGCCGCCCACGTCTGCACGCCCAGGCCCCAGAGGCGGACGAAGCCCTCGGCGTCGTCGTGGCGGAACGAGTCGGCGGCGTCGTAGGTGGCCAGGCCGTAGTCGTAGAGGCTCTTGGGGCTGCGGCGGCCGTTGGGCCGGCACACGCCCCGCTCGAGCTTGAGCCGCACCTCGCCGGTGACGTGGCGCTGGCTCTCCTCGATGAACGCATCGAGCGCCAGGCGGAGGGGGCTGAACCACAGGCCGTCGTAGATCAGCTCGGCGTAGCGGTGCTCGAGTCGCAGCTTCTCGTGGGCCACGTCCCGCTCGAGGGTGATCGACTCGAGGTCCTGGTGGGCCAGGATGAGGGCGAGGGCGCCGGGCGCCTCGTAGGTCTCCCGGCTCTTGATGCCCACGCGGCGGTTCTCGACCATGTCGATGCGGCCCCAGCCGTAGCCACCGACCACGTCGGTGAGGCACTCGATGATCCCGGCCGGGCTCATCTGCGACCCGTCGACGGCGATGGGCGTGCCCGCCAGGAACTCGATGGTCACCTCGCGGTCCTCGGCGGCCCGCACCGTGGTCATCTCCCAGACCCCCTCGGGGGGCTCGGCCCACGGGTCCTCCATCTCGCCGCACTCGATGGCCCGGCCCCACAGGTTGTCGTCGATCGAGTACAGCTTCTCCTTCGACTGGGTGATGGGGATGTCGAAGCGCCCCGCGTACTGGATGGCCTGCTCGCGGGTCAGGCCCCACATGCGCACCGGGGCCACCACCTCGAGGTCGGGGGCCAGGGCCCGGGTCGACACCTCGAAGCGGACCTGGTCGTTTCCCTTGCCCGTGCAGCCGTGGGCCACGGCCCCGGCGTCGTGGCGGCGGGCCGCGTCGACCAGCTTCTTCACGATCACCGGCCGGGACAGGGACGAGACGAGCGGGTAGCGGCCCTCGTAGAGGGCGTTCGCCTTGAGGGCCGGGACGCAGTAGTCGCTGGCGTACTCCTCGCGGCAGTCCACCACCTCGGCCTCGACGGCGCCGGCCGCCAGCGCCCGCTCGCAGATCATGTTCCAGTAGCCTTCGGCGTCGGTGCCGCCCTGGCCGACGTCGCAGGCCACGGCGATGACCTCGACCCCCATCTCCTCGCCCATCCACTTCACGGCCACGCTCGTGTCGAGCCCGCCGGAGTACGCGAGCACCACCCGCTTGGTCATGGCAAACATCCCTTCCTAGAGGCCCGCGAGGGCCGAGATCTTCATGGCGACCTTGGCTGCGCCCGTGCGCTCGTCGGCGACCACCAGGAGCGTGTCGTCGCCGGCGACCGTGCCGAGGACGCCGGCGACGCCGCTGCGGTCGATGGCCGAGCCGACGACGTGGGCGCACCCCGGGGGGTCTGGACGACGACGAGGGTGCCGCTGTGGGCCACCTGCACCACCCAGTCGGCCAGGACGCGCCGCAGGTGGTCCTCCGGGGCCAGGCGGTCCCTGGACAGCTCGGGCACGGCGTAGACCATCTCGCCGCCCGGCACCCGCACCTTCACCGCGCCCAGCTCCTCGAGGTCCCTGCTCACCGTGGCCTGGGTGGCCACGACGCCGTCGGCGGCGAGCAGCTCGACCAGCTGGGTCTGGCTGGTGACGTGATGGTCGGACAGCAGCTTCACCACGCGGTGCTGGCGCTGGGTCTTGGCCAGCCGGTTCGAGGCCATCAGGTGGCTCCGCCGGCGGCCACCAGCCACAGGAACAGGCCCCGGGCGACGTGCATGCGGTTCGCGGCCTGCTGCCAGACGCGGCTGCGGGGCCCGTCCAGGGCGTCGGCCGCCACCTCCTCGTCGCGGTGGGCCGGCAGGCAGTGGAGGAGGATCCCGTCGGTCGCCGCCCGCTCGAGCAGGGCAGTGGTCACCGTCCACCCCGCAAGGCGCGGCGACGGGCGGCCGCCTCGGCCTCCTGGCCCATCGAGGTCCACACGTCGGTGGCCACCACGTCGGCCCCGGCGACAGCCGGCTCCGGGCGGTCAAGGACCTCGAGGTCGCCGGGGCCCGCGGCGCGGATCCGGTCGATGGCGGCCTCGTCGAGCGTGAACCCGCTGGGGCTGGCCACCCGCATCCGCCCGCCCAGGCGGACCACCGCCAGCGCCAGCGACCGGGCCACGTTGTTGCCGTCGCCGACCCAGGCCACCGTGCGGCCCTCGACGCCCCCAGCTGCTGGCGCACGGTCAGGACGTCGGCGAGCGCCTGGCAGGGATGGGCGTCGTCGGAGAGCAGGTTGACCACCGGCACCGCCGCCCCCATCCCGTCGAGAGCGTCGGCCATCCGCACGAGGGTGTCGTGGGCGAACGTGCGGGCGCAGACCACCCGGTGATACGAGCCCAGGGTGCGGGCCACGTCCTCGACGGTCTCCCGCTCGTCGAGCCCCACCTCGGCCGCCTGGAGGCTGACCGGGTGGCCGCCCAGCTGGAACACGGCCATCTCGGTGGCGTTGCGGGTGCGGTTCGAGGGCTTCTCGAACACCAGGGCCACCCCCCGGCCCGACAGGGCCGGGGCCGGGTGGGGCCGCTCGGCCAGGTCGAGGACGGCCACGATCTCCTCGGCGCTGAGGTCGTCGACCTCGAGCACGTGGCGCACGCCGCTCACGGCATCCTCGGTTCGCTCCCGCCGGCCCTCCGCCGTGCGAGCGCCCGTCGAGCCGCCGAGACGGAGCAGGAACCGGCACGCCGGGCGCCCACCTCCGGGCCGTCTCCGCTCACGCCAGCACCCCGGCGAGGAGGGAGACGGCCTCGTCGATCTCGTCGTCGGTGACGATGAGCGCCGGGGCCAGGCGGATCGCCGTGGGCGTGACGGCGTTGGTGACCAGGCCCCGGCGGAGCAGCTCGGCCTGCACGAGCCGGGCGTCGCACCCGGGCTCGAGCTCGGCCGCCAGCAGCAGCCCCCGTCCCCGCACGGTGCAGACCGCCGGCAGGCGCTCCAGACCGGCCCGGAGGCGCCGGCCGGCCGCGTCAGCCCGCCCGGGCAGCCCGTCGCGCTCCATCACGGCCAGCACGGTGGCGGCGGCGGCCGCGGCGAGCGGCTGACCGCCATAAGTGGTCCCGTGGTCGCCGGGACGGAAGGAGCCGGCCACCTCGGCCCGGGCCCAGCAGGCGCCGACCGGCACGCCGTTCCCGAGGGCCTTGGCCAGCGTCACCACGTCCGGCTGCACCCCCTCGCCGAGGTCGTGCTGGAAGCCGAACCAGCGGCCGGTGCGGCCCAGCCCCGTCTGCACCTCGTCGACGATCAGCAGCAGGCCGAGGTCGTCACACAGCTCGCGCAGGCCGGCCAGGTAGCCCGGAGGCGCCGGAACCACCCCTCCTTCACCCTGCACCGGCTCGACCAGCACGGCCGCGACGGTGTCGTCGACCGCGGCGGCGGCGGCGTCCACGTCGCCCCAGGCCACGTGGCGGAAGCCGGGTGGGAGCGGCTGGAAGGGCTCGTGCTTCGTGGGCTGGCCGGTGGCCGCCAGCGCGGCCAGGGTGCGCCCGTGGAAGCTGCCGTACGCCGAGATCACCTGCCAGCGGCCGTGCTGGCCGCCGCCCCAGCGCCGGGCCAGCTTGATGGCGCACTCGTTGGCCTCGGCCCCCGAGTTCGTGAAGAAGACCTGGCCGCCGCCTCCGAGGTGCCGGTCGAGGGTGGCGGCCACACCCGCCGCGGGGCGGGTGGCGAACAGGTTGGAGACGTGGAGGAGGGTGGCGGCCTGCTCGGCCACCGCCGCCGCCACCTCGGGGTGGGCGTGGCCCAGGCTGGTGACGCCCAGGCCGCAGAGGAAGTCGAGGTAGCGCCGCCCGGCCTCGTCCCACAGCTCGGTGCCGCGCCCTCGCACGAACAGCACCTGGGGCGGCGCGTACGTGGGCATGAACGGGCAGCGCTCCAGCTCGTGGTCGACGGGAAAGGCGTGGGCGGTCACGGGCTCACCATGGTCCCGATTCCCGCCTCGGTGAACAGCTCGAGCAGCAGGACGTGGGGCACCCGTCCGTCCAGGACGTGGGCCGCCGCTACACCGTTGCGCACCGCGTGCAGGCACGACTCGCCCTTCGGACCCATGCCGCCGGCCAGGGCGCCTGACCGCAGCAGCTCGTCCAGCTCGTCGGCCCGCAGGTGACTCAGCTGGGTGGTGGCGTCGGCGGCCACCGTGCGGATCCCCTCGACGTTGGTGAGGTGGATCAGCTTCTCGGCCCGCAGGGCGGCGGCGATGGCGGCGGCGGCCGTGTCGGCGTTGACGTTGTACGCGTTGCCGTCGTCGTCGGTGCCGATGGTGGCGATGACCGGCACCAGCTGCTCGGACAGCAGCTTGTCGAGGAGGGTGGTGTCGACGCTGCGCACGTCGCCGACGTAACCGAGCGCCGGGTCCCTGGCCGTGACCCTGAGGAAGGCGCCGTCCTCGCCGCTGATGCCCACGGCCACCGGAGCCTTGGTGTTGATGGCGCTGACGATGTCCTTGTTGACCTTGCCGACCAGCACCATGCGGGCGACGTCGAGCGTGTCGGCGTCGGTGACCCGGAGCCCCTCGTGGAACTGCGAGACCATCCCGAGCCGCTGCATGAGGGCGCTGATCTGCGGGCCGCCCCCGTGGACCACGACCGGCCGCAGCCCCACCGAGTGCATCAGGACGATGTCGTTGGCGAACACCTCGAGGGGGTCGCCCTCGGTGTCGTGCAGGGCGTTGCCGCCGTACTTGACGACGATGACGCTGCCGGCGAAGCGGCGCAGGTAGGGCAGCGCTTCAACCAGGACCTCGGCGATCGCTCCCGCGACCTCCGCGCTCACCTCGCCCTTCGCCCCTGTCCCGTCGGCGGTCACGAGGTGCCCCTGTTCTCGTCGATGTAGGCGTGGGTCAGGTCGTTGGTGAGCAGCCACCAGCTGCCGCCGCCCACCCCGAGGTCGCAGGTGACCTGGAGGGACCGTTCGGCCATGTGGGCGGCCAGGGCGCCGCCGTCGTGGTCGACCTCGACGGCTCCCCGGCTCACCACCTGGTCCCCGTAGGCGATGCTGACGGTGCCGAGGTCGAGCTGGACGCCGGCGGTGCCGAGCTCGGACAGGATCCGCCCCCAGTACGGGTCCTGGCCGTACCACGAGCACTTGACCAGCTGGCTCTCGGCCACCTTGCGGGCGGCGGCGGCGGCCTCGTCGTCGGTGGCCGCGCCCGTCACCTGGACCCGCACGACCTTGGTGGCCCCCTCCGCGTCACCGCACATCTGCGACGCCAGGCCGGTGGCCACTTGGGTGAGCAGTGCCGTCGCACGCGCCTCGTCGACCGCCGGTCCCGACCCGCCCGCCAGCACGATCACGGTGTCGTTGGTGCTGGTGCACCCGTCAACGGTGAGGCGGTTGAAGCTGGCGTCGACCGCGGCCTGGAGCGACCGCTGGAGCGCGGCCAGCTCGACCTCGGCATCGATGGTGAGCACCGCGAGCATCGTCGCCATGTTCGGGGCGAGCATCGCCGCGCCCTTCGCCATGCCGCCGGCGGTCACCCCGCCGGCCGACGCCGCCGCCTCCTTGGCCATGGTGTCGGTGGTCATGATCGCCCGGGCGGCCTCGGCTCCTCCGCCCGCCCGCAGCCCGGCCACCGCCGCGGGCACGCCCGTGCGGAACGGCTCGGGGGGCATCGGGATGCCGATCAGGCCGGTGCTGCAGACGAGCACCTCCTCCGGGGCGCACCCGATCCCGCCGGCCACCAGGGCGCAGGCCTCCTCGGCCACGGCCAGCCCCGCCGGGCCGGTGGCTGCGTTGGCGTTGCCGCTGTTCAGCACCACGGCCGCGGCCCGCCCACCGGTGGCGGCCAGGTGGGCCCTGCTCACCTGGACGGGCGCGGCGCAGGCCAGGTTCCGGGTGAACACGGCGGCCGCGGTGCAGGGCGCGCCGTCGGCCGTCGCCACCAGCGCCAGGTCGAGGTCGCCGGACGCCTTGATGCCGGCGGGCACGCCGGCGGCGACGAAGCCCTGCGGAGCGGTAACGCTCATGGGGTCAGTCCGGCGAGGGGGAGGCCGAGGGCCTCGTCGAGGCCGAGGGCCAGGTTGGCGCACTGCAGGGCCTGGCCGCTGGCGCCCTTGACGAGGTTGTCGAGGGCGGCGATGGCCACCACCCAGCCCGTGCGGGGATCGACCCGGGCGGTGAGCTGGCAGACGTTGGACCCGAGCGTCGCCTTTGTCGACGGCGAACGCTCCGACACCACCACGAACGGCTCGTCGGCGTAGGCGGCGGCCAGCACCTCGAGGGCGTCCCCGCTGCTGAACCCCGGCTCGCGGGCCCGGGCGTAGACGGTGGC
Organism: Acidimicrobiales bacterium; assembly: GCA_030448245.1. GTDB lineage: Bacteria > Actinomycetota > Acidimicrobiia > Acidimicrobiales > JAUJNH01 > JAUJNH01. Next base: position 298,508 of record JAUJNH010000001.1, on the reverse strand, counting down.
GAGGATGCCGCGGTTGGTGGGAGCCAGGTGGGGGGTGAACAGCACCTGGGCCCCCGTGGCCTGCTCGATCTCGGGCGTGTGGCGGTGGGTGACCAGGCCGTAGGCGGTGAGATCCTCGTCGACGGTGCAGAAGTGCAGGTTCGGCTTCGGCGCCCGGCCGGCGCCGCTGACCCCGCTGTAGGCATCGACGATGGCCCCGGTGGGCTCGACGGCCCCGGCCCGCACGAACGGGGCGAGGGCGAGGCTGCTGGCGGTGACGTAGCACCCGGCAGCAGCCACCAGGCGGGCTCCCCGGAGCGGCTGGCGGAACAGCTCGGGGAGGCCGTAGGCCGCGTCGGCCAGGAGGTCGGGACGGGGGTGCTCGTGGCCGTACCACCCCGGGTAGGCGGCCGGGTCCCGCAACCTGAAGTCGGCGCCGAGGTCGACGACGTGGCCGACCCGGCCACTCATCTCGGCCACCAGGGGCGACGTGGACGCCGCCGCCGCCGCCAGTCGACGACTACATCCGCGGCCGTGCTGGTCGAAGCCGGTGCCGCGGGTGAAGGAGGTGGTTCGGCGCCTCCAGGCTACCTGGCCGGCTTCTCGCTGGCCCTGTGTGACGACCTCCGGCCTGCTGCTGATCGTCGACGAGGTGCAAGGGCAAGGGCTGGGGCCGCACCGGCCGCTGGTTCGGCTTCGGCGACCTCGGCGAAGAGTGCCGCGGCGGACGTGGTGGCCTTCAGCGAGCCCTCGCGAGAACGGCGTGCCGGTCGGCGCCTGCTGGGCCCGGGCGAAATCGGCTTCGCTCCTTCCGTCCCGGCGACCACGGGACCGCCGCCAGCGCTGATCGGCCGCTCGCCGCGGCCGCCGCCGCCACCGTGCGCGTGATGGGCACCGACGAAGGGCTGCCCGGGCAGGCTGGCGCAACCCGGCCGCGCCTCGAGCCGGTCTGGAGCGCCTGCCGGCGGTCTGCACCGTGCGGGGACAGGGCTGCTGGCGGCCGAGCTCGGCCCAGGCGCGACGCCCCGGCTCGCGCAGGCCAAGCTGCTCCGCCGGGCCTGTTCCGCAACGCCATCCGCCCACGGCGATCGCTGCGGCGGCGCTCATCATCACCGGCGACAGGATCAGCAGGCGTCTCCCTCCTCGCCGGTGCCTGGCGTAGGCAGAACGGCGGAGATGCCGACCCGGCGTGCAGTTCCTGCTCCCGTCTCGGCGGCTCGACGGGCGCTCGCACGTGGAGGCCTACGGCAAGGCAAGAACCGAGATCGCCAGGCGGCGTGCGCGGGGCTGCGTAGGTGGGCATGAACGGGCAGCGCTCCAGCGCCACGTCGACACCGAACGCGTGTGCCGTCACGGGCTCACCATCGTCCCGATGCCGGCCTCGGTGAACAGCTCGAGCAGCAGCACGTGGGGCACCCGGCCGTCGAGGACGTGGGCGGCGGCCACCCCGTTGCGCACGGCGTGCAGGCACGACTGGGCCTTTGGGGCCATGCCACCGGCGAGGGCACCCGACTGCAGCAGGTGGTCCAGCTCGTCGGCCCGCAGGTGGCTCTGCCGGGTGGTGGGGTCGGTCGCCACGGCGCGGATCCCCTCGACGTTGGTGAGGTGGATCAGCTTCTCGGCTCCCAGGGCGGCTGCGATCGCCGCAGCCGCGGTGTCGGCGTTGACGTTGTAGGCGTTGCCGTCGTCATCGGTGCCGATGGTGGCGATCACCGGCACCAGCTGCTCGGCCAGGAGCTTGTCGAGCAGGGTGGTGTCGACGCTGCGCACGTCGCCCACGTAGCCGAGGGCGGGGTCGCGGGCGGTCACCCTGAGGAAGGCGCCGTCTTCGCCGCTGATGCCGACGGCCACCGGCGCCTTTGTGTTGATGGCGCTGACGATGTCCTTGTTGACCTTGCCGACCAGCACCATCCGGGCGATCTCGAGAGTCTCCTTGTCGGTGACCCGCAGCCCCTCGTGGAACTGCGAGACCATCCCGAGGCGCTGGAGAAGGGCGCTGATCTGCGGGCCCCCTCCGTGCACGACCAGCGGGCGCAGGCCGACAGAGTGCATGAGGACGATGTCGCTGGCGAACACCTCGAGCGGGTCGCCGAGGGTGTCGTTCAGGGCGTTGCCGCCGTACTTGACGACGATGACGCTGCCGGCGAAGCGGCGCAGGTAGGGCAGCGCCTCGACCAGGACCTCGGCCGCCGCCTCGGGGCTGACGTCCGCCTTTGGTCCCTGATCATCAGCCGACCTCATGAGGTGCCCATGTTCTCGTCGACGTAGGCGTGGGTCAGGTCGTTGGTGAGCAGCCACCAGGACCCGGGGCCGACGCCGAGGTCGCAGGTGAGGCGGATGGACCGCCCGGCCATGTGGTCGGTGACCGCGCCTGGGTCGTGCTCGACCTCGACGGCGCCGCGGCTGACCACCTCGTCCCCGTAGGCGATGCTGACCGCCCCCAGGTCGAGGCGGACACCAGCCGAGCCGAGCTCGGAGAGGACCCGGCCCCAGTACGGGTCCTGGCCGTACCACGAGCACTTGACCAGCTGGCTCTGGGCCACCTTCCGGGCGGCCGCGGCGGCCTCCTGGTCGCTGGCGGCGCCCCGCACCTCGACCCGGACCACCTTGGTGGCTCCCTCGGCGTCGCCGCACATCTGTGAGGCCAGGCTGGTCGTCACCTCGCTCAGCAGCCCGCCGACGACGGCCTCCTCGGCCGCGCCGGCCTGGCCGCTCGCCAGCACGATGACCGTGTCGTTGGTGCTGGTGCAGCCATCCACGGTGAGGCGGTTGAAGCTGACGTCCACCGCGGCCTGAAGCAACCGCTGAAGCACGGCTGGGTCGACATCGGCGTCGATCGTGACGACGGCCAGCATGGTCGCCATGTCAGGGGCCAGCATCGCCGCACCCTTCGCCATGCCGCCGGCGGTGACCCCTCCGGACGTGGCCGTCGCCTCCTTCGCCACGGTGTCGGTGGTCATGATGGCGGTGGCTGCGTCGGCTCCTCCCTGGGGCCGGAGCCCGGCCACGACGGCCGGCACGCCGGCGCGGAAGGGCCCGATCGGCATGGGTATGCCGATGAGGCCGGTGCTGCATACCAGCACCTCCTCGGTGGCACAGCCGAGGCCTGCGGCCACCAGGGCGCACGTCTTCTGGGCCACGGCCAGACCAGCTTCGCCCGTAGCCGCGTTGGCGTTGCCGCTGTTCAGCACGACGGCGGCGGCCCGACCGGCCGTTGCCGCCAGGTGGGCCCGGCTCACCTGCACGGGGGCGGCGCAGGCCAGGTTCCGGGTGAACACCGCAGCGGCCGCGACGGGCGCCGCGCCGGTGGTGGCCACCAGCGCCAGGTCGAGATCGGCTGATGCCTTGATGCCGGCGTGGACGCCGGCCGCGACGAACCCCAGGGGGCTGGTGACGCTCACTGCAAATCCTCTGGTCGCTCCGTGAACGGCCTCATGCCTCCGCTCATGGTGTGACGCCGGCGAGGGGCAGGCCCAGCGCCTCGTCGAGCCCGAGGGCCAGGTTGGCGCACTGGAGGGCCTGGCCGCTGGCCCCCTTGACGAGGTTGTCGAGGGCAGCGACGGCGACCACCCACCCCGTCCGGGGATCGACCCGGGCCGTGAGCTGGCAGACGTTCGAGCCCAACGTCGCCTTTGTCGACGGTGAGCGCTCCGAGACCACGACGAACGGCTCGTCGGCGTAGGCGGCGGCCAGCACCTCGAGGGCGTCGTCGCCGGTGAGCCCTGGATCGGCCGCCCGGGCGTAGACGGTGGCGAGGATGCCCCGGTTGGCGGGAGCCAGGTGGGGCGTGAACAGCACCTGGGCCCCGCTGGCCTGCTCGATCTCAGGGGTGTGGCGGTGGTTGACCAGGCCGTAGGCCGTGAGGTCCTCGTCCACCGCGCAGAAGTGCAGGTTGGGCTTGGGCGTCCGTCCGGCGCCGCTGACCCCGCTGTACGCGTCGACGACGACCCCGGTCCGCTCGACCGCCCCGGCCCGCACGAAGGGCGTCAGCGCCAGGCTGCTGGCGGTCACGTAGCAGCCGGCCGCCGCCACCAGGCGGGCACCCCGCAACGGCGGGCGGAACAGCTCGGGGAGCCCGTAGGCGGCCTGAGCCAGGAGGGCGGGCTGTGGGTGCTCGTGGCCGTACCAGACGGGGTAGGCGTCGGGGTCGTGCAGCCGGAAGTCGGCGCCGAGGTCGACGACGTGGCCGACCCGGCCACTCATCTCGGCCACCAGCGGGCCGCTGGCTCCGTGGGGCAGACAGCAGAAGACCAGGTCGAGGCCGTCGACCGAATCGGCGTCGATCGGGCCGAACCGGAGGTCGCCGTAGGCCGCGGCCAGCCCGGGGGCCACGTCGCTCACCTGGTTGCCGGCGTTCGAGTCGGCGCCTGCGTGCACGACCTCGAGGGCCGGGTGGCCGGCGAGGAGGCGCAGCAGCTCGACCCCGGTGTAGCCGGAGGCGCCCAGGATCCCGATGCGGAAGGCCACCGAGCAACTCTAGCCGGCAATGCACGAACGTGCATGTCCATTCACTGTGAACCCACAGCCGGTCCACCGAAGATCCCCAGGGAGAGGCCCTTCCGCTGCACAGGGCCTGAGGCGCAGGCTGGAGGCATGAGCTTCGAGGTGGTGCTGAGTGACGACACGGTGGATGAGGTCGGCAACGCCGACTCGTTCCAGCAGGAGGGGCCGATGACCACGTTCTTCGGCACCGACGGGCGCCGTGGCACCCTCGACTGCTGGAGCGTGAAGGTGGCCTCGTACCGCACCGACCGGATCGTCAAGATCCGCCGCCGCTTCCCCCCGCAGGCGCCAGGCGCTAGACCTCTGCCCTCGTGAAGATCGCCGTCGCCTCCGACCACGCCGGATTCGCCCTCAAGCAGCAGGTGGCCGACCACCTGCGGGGCCTCGACCACGAGATCGTCGACCTCGGCACCGATTCGGAGGAGTCGGTCGACTACCCGCCGTTCTGCGCGGCCGCCGCCCGCGCCGCGGTCACGGGCGAGGTCGAGCTGGCCTTCGTGTTCGGGGGGAGCGGCAACGGCGAGCAGATGGCGGCCAACAAGGTCCACGGCTGCCGGGCCGCCCTGTGCCACGACGAGTTCACGGCCCGCATGGCCCGTCTCCACAACAACGCCAACGTCTGCGCCATGGGATCCCGCGTCACCGGCGCCGGCGTCGCCTTGGAGATCGCCGAGACCTTCGTGAAGACCGAGTACGAAGGCGGCCGCCACCAGAACCGCCTCGACCTCCTCACCAAGATCGAAGAAGAAGAGACCGAGGGCTGAAAGCCTGCGCCGATCCCCGACGCCGGGGGAGCTCGAGGGGGCGGAGCACCCTCGTCAGGCGGTCGGAAGGGAGCTCCGCTCCCGTGGCCGCAAGAATGAGCCGGCCAAAGGCCGACGACCAACCCGCCCGAACGGAGCGAGCGCAGCGAGCGAGTGAGGGTGGAACCGCTAGCGCAGCGATGCGCCGTGTGCCCCGCTCACCGCATCGATGCAGGACTGGCGGATGGCCGCCACGTCGGAGTCGGTGAGGGTCCGGTCGTGGGCGGTGAAGCGGAGGCGGAAGGCCAGGCTCCTGGAACCGTCGGGGACGCCTGGGCCTCGGTAGGCGTCGAACAGGGTGAGCCGCTCGAGGAGCTCACCGGCTGTCTCGCGGAGGGTGGCCTCGACGTCGGCGGCGGGCACCGCCTCGGGCACCGAGAAGGCGAGGTCGACCTCGCTGCTGGGGAAGCGGCTGACCGGCAGGGCCTCGTCGCTGCGCCTCGGCTCGGCCAGGAGTCGCCCGAGGTCCAGTTCGAGCAGCCCGACCCGGCCGGCGATGCCGAGGGCGGCGAGCACGTCGGGGTCGACCTCGCCGACCGCGCCCAGGCAGGATCCCGAGGCGCCGACGACGGTGGCGGTGCGGGTGGGGTGGAGGCCGGCGGCGTCGGCCGTCGCCTGCAGCCGGGGGCGCTGGAGCCGCAGCCCATCGGCCAGCGACCACCAGAGCCGGGTGGCCGTGGTGGCATCGGCGTCGCCGCCGGCCAGCACCGCGGCGACCACCTCGGTCTCCTCGGGCAGCCACCGCTCGGCCTCGACCCGCTCGAAGGGGCGGCTGCCGTCCGAGGGGGAGAAGACGGTGCCGATCTCGAAGAGGTGGACGCGCTCCTGGCGGCGGTCGAGGTTGAAGCCCATGGCCCGCAGGAGCCCCGGCCGGAGCGACCGGCGCAGGAGCGACTCCTCCTTCACCAGCGGGTCGGCGGCTCGCAGGGCACCGTCCTCGAGCTCGGCGAGGCCGCTGCGCTGGTGGTCGCCCGGGCCGAGCAGCAGCCCGGTGGCGGCTTCGGTGCACCCGAGGCCGACGAGGACCTCCCGAACCTGCCGGCGCCCCCGCTGGTGGGGCGACAGGCCGCCGACGAGCGGCGAGGAGGGGACCGTGGGCTCGATGCTGGAGTAGGAGAGGTGGCGGGCGACCTCCTCGATGACGTCGACCTCCTGTTCGGCGTCGAGGCGGAAGGTGGGCGGGATGACCTGGTGGAGGCCGGGCCCGACCGGCTCGACGACGAAGCCGATCGGGGTCAGGAGGCTGGCGACCCGCTCGTCGTCGAGGTCGGTGCCGAGCAGGCCGTTCACGCGGGCCGTGCGCAGCTGGATCGGTTGGGGCAGGGGCACGTGCTCGGGGGCCTCGACGACGGCCGCGGCGGTGACCTTCGCCCCGGAGCCGCTGGCCAGCTGGGCGTAGCGGGCGATGGCGTTCTCGATCCCCAAGGGGTCGACGCCCCGCTCGAAGCGGGCCGAAGCCTCGCTGCGCAGCCCCAGGCGCTTCGATGTCTTGGCGATGGTGAGGCGGTCGAAGTGGGCGGCCTCGAGCAGGACCCGGGTGGTGCCCCCGTAGACCTCGGAGGAGGCGCCGCCCATGATCCCGCCGATGCCGACCGGCGTCCCCTCGGCGTCGGTGATGAGCACGTCGGGGCTGGGCCCCTCGCCCAGACGGCGCTCGACGTCGTCGAGGGTGGTGAGCGTCTCGCCGGGCTTGGCCACGCGCACGCCGAGCCCGCCGCCGGGCAGGCGGTCGAGGTCGTAGGGGTGGGTGGGCTGGCCCAGCTCGAGCATCACGTAGTTCGAGATGTCGACCAGGTTCGAGATCGGCCGCATCCCCGCGAGCCGGAGGCGGCGCGCCAGCCACGGCGGGCTCGGCGCCACCGCCGCGCCCTCGAGCACGGCGACACCGAACCGGGGCGTCAGCTCCGGGCACGCCACCTCGGGGCTGGGGACGGGATCGGGAAGGTCGCCGGGGAGGGGAGGTGGGGCGGGGACGGCGAACGGCAGCCCGAGCCGGGCGGCGGCGTCGCGGGCGATGCCGGCGATGCAGTTGGCGTCGGGCCGGTTCGTCTCGATGGCCAGGTCGTAGACCACGTCCGGCTCGATCCCGAGGGCGGCGGCGAACGGTGCGCCCGGCTCGCCGACGCCGTCGGCCAGCACCATGATCCCGCCGGCCTCGTCACCCAGGCCGACCTCGACCTCCGAGCAGATCATCCCGTTCGACTCGACGCCGAGGACCGGCTTGCGCCCGATGACCATGCCGTTCGGGAGGACGGCGCCGACCACGGCCACGGGCACCAGCTGGCCGGCGGCGACGTTGGGCCCGCCGCACACGATCTGCACGTCGCGCCCGTGGGCGTCACCGAGGTCGACGCGGGTTCGCCGCACCCTGGCCGCCTCGATCGGTGCCACCTCGAGGACCCGGCCGAGCACGACGCCGTCGAGTCCCTCCCCCACCCGCTCGATCCCCTCGACCACCATCCCCAGGTCGTCGAACACCCTGCCCAGCTCGACCGGATCGAGGTCGAACGGCGCGAAGTCCCGCAACCAGGAGAGGGGGGCCCGCATGTCGGGGTGAGGCTAGCGGCGCCTCACGAACGCCCCTGCTGCGATCAGCTCCACGGGAGACGTCGGCGGCCGGGGCCCCGCAGGGGTGGCCGCCGACCGCGAGCGCAGGGCCATGGATGGCCCGGAGCGACAGTCCGAGCAACACGCGCTCCAAAGGGCGGCAGGATGCCGCCTGGTGCTGCCACGAGGCTCCACCGGAGAGGTCGGCGGCCGGGGCCCCGCAGGGGTGGCCGCCGACCGCGAGCGCAGGGCCATGGATGGCCCGGAGCGAGCAGTCCAATATGGATGGCCCGGAGCGAGCAGTCCTACTCAGAACTGGGTGGCGAACCTCAGGTCGTTGTCCAGCAGGACGCGCATGTCGGGGATGGCGTGGAAGACCTGGGCCAGGCGGTCGATGCCGAAGCCAAAGGCGAAGCCGCTGTGGACCTCGGGGTCGATGCCGACGGCCCGGAAGACGTTGGGGTGGACCAGGCCGCAGCCTCCCAGCTCGATCCACCCGGTCTGGCCGCAGGTGCGGCAGCCATCCCCGCGGCAGATCGGGCACGTGATCTCGTACTCGGCCGACGGCTCGGTGAACGGGAAGCTGGCCGGCCTCAGGCGGGAGGTGATGTCGGGCCCGAAGTAGGCGGCGGTGAACGACTCGATGGTGCCGGCCAGGTCGCCGAAGGTGATGCCTCGGTCGACGACGAGGCCTTCGATCTGGTTGAACGTCGGGAGGTGGCGGGCGTCAGGGGTGTCCTTGCGGTACACCGGGCCCGGCATCACCGCGTAGATGGGAGGCGGCTTCGACGTCATCAGCCGCACCTGGACCGGGGAGGTGTGGGGGCGCAGGAGGATGCTCTCCGGCTCGCCGACGTCGAAGTAGAGGGTGTCGAACCCGCTGCGGGCCGGGTGGCCGACGGGGATGTTGAGCGCCTCGAAGTTGTGCCAGTCGGTCTCGACGAGCGGTCCCTCGGCCACCTCGAAGCCCATGCCGACGAACACGTCCTCGAGGCGGTCGCGGGTGGAGGTGATCACGGTGCGGTGGCCCCGGGCCCAGGGTCGGGCGGCACCTCGGTGAGGTCGAGGCGGTCGGCGGCGAGTCGGGCCTGCCGCTCGATGGCCGCCAGCTCGACCCTGCGGGCCTCGATGCTCGCCTCGACGGCCTGCCGAGCCTCGTTGATGGCGGCGCCGGCGACCCTGCGCATGTCCGGGGCCATCCGGCCGAGGGTGCGGTTGAGGCCGGGGATGCGGCCCTTCTTGCCGACCAGGTCGCTCTCGACCGCTCGCAGGGCCTCGAGCGTCGATGCGGCCGCCACTGCGACCTGTGACTCGGCGACCAGGTCGGCCAGCCCCGGCACGGGGCCGGGCTCAGGCACGGGACAGGATCTCGTCGAGGTCGACCATCGGCAGGGTGAAGGTGAAGGTGGTGCCCTGGCCCTGGGTGGAGGATGCGGTCAGCTCGCCGCCGTGGGCCTCGACCAGGCCCCGGCTGATCCACAGGCCGAGCCCGGTGCCGGTGGGCTTCGACAGGTCCCGCCGGAAGAACTTGCGGAACACCTGCGGCAGGTCGACTGCCGAGATCCCCTCGCCCTGGTCGGTGACTGATACGACCAAGCTCTGATCGCCGAGCTGCACCTCGATGCGCAAGCCCGTCGGCGAGGCGTACTTGCAGGCGTTCTCGACCAGGTTGGTGAGCACCTGCTCGACCTTGTCAGGGTCGGCATAGACCTTGGGGACGTCGTCGGCGACGACGATCGTGGCGTCGAGGGCGGGCTGGTCCATGCTCACCTTCTCGACCACGAGCGTGGCGACGTCGCGCACGTCGACCAGCTGGCGGCGCAGGACCAGCCGGCCCAGCTCGAGCCGCGAGATGTCGAGCAGCTCGGTGATGAGCCTGGTGACGCGGTCGGCGTCGTGGTTGACCTGCTCGAGCATCATCTTCTTCTGCTCGTCCTTGAGCCGGTCCCAGCGGTTCAGCAGCAGGGAGGTGTAGCCCTTCACCGACGTGAGGGGGCTGCGCAGCTCGTGGCTGACGGTGCTGACGATCTCGATGGGGTTGGCTGCCGGGTGGGTGCGCCGGGCGGGGGCCGCAACGAGACGACGGCGCCGAGCAGATGGCCGTCGTCGGACCGGACGTAGGTGCCGGCCGCGTGCACGGTGAGGTCTCCCGCAGCCGTGCGCAGGAGCAGGGGCTGGTCGACGATCCGGGTGACGCTGCGGAGCCGCGCCGCCGGTGGCAGCCCCCGCTCGCACACCGGATGACCGGCGGCCGTACGGGGCTCGCAGACCTGGGCGATGGACTGGCCCACCGGGTCACAGCCGAGCAGCCGCCGGGCCACGGCGTTGGCCTCGACGACCACGCCGCCAGGGTCGAGCTGGAGGATGGCGTCAGGCAGCTCGTCGTAGCGGTTCATGGTGCACCTCTGCTCACTGTGCCACGACCCGGGCAGCTTGGCGCTGGCGGGCGACCTCGTAGACCAGGACGGTGGCGGCCATGCCGACGTTGAGGCTCTCGGCTCGACCCTCGATGGGGATGGTGAGGTGGCCGTCGAGGGCGGCGTCCAGATCGGCCGGCAGTCCGCTGGCCTCGTTGCCGAGCACGAGGGCCAGCGGCCCGGTGAGGTCGGTGGACCACAGGCAGTCCCCGCCGCGGACGGACGCCCCGAGCCGGGGCAGGCCCCAGGCGCCGAGCTGGGCCAGCACGTCCAGCGTGGCGCCGCCGACGACCAGGGGCACGTGGAACAGCGCCCCGGCAGAGGCCCGCACGCACTTCGGGTTGTACGGGTCCACCGTCCCGTCGCCACAGACGACCCGCGCACCCCCGCCGCTTCGGCCGAGCGGAGCACGGTCCCCAGGTTGCCGGGGTCCCGGATGTCGGCGCACACGACGATCACGCCGTCGCGGGGCACCTCGTCCAGCGGCCGGTCGACCATGGCGACCACGGCGAGGAGCGGCTGCGGGGTGACGGTGGCGGCCACCCGCTCGAGGACGCCGGGAGCCAGCTCGTGCACGGGGCGGCCGGCGGCGGCCGCACGGGCGACCACCTCCGCCTCGGCGGGCCCGGCGGCCGCGGGTCGACGAAGACGGCCTCGACGACGCCGGGAGCGTCCAGCGCCTGGCCGACCACCTTGGCGCCCTCGGCGACGAAGGCCCGCTCCGCTTGACGGTCGCGGCGGCGGCCCGCCAGGCGCCGCAGCCGCTGGACCTTGTGGGAGGTGTAGCCGAGGGCCGCCACCGGTGCGGCTCAGGCGCCCAGGCGCCCTTCGCCAGCTCGCAGAGGCGGCCGAAGGCGGCGTCGTCGGTGACGGCGAGGTCGGCCAGGACCTTGCGGTCGACCTCGACCCCGGCCTCCTTGAGGCCGGCGATCAGGCGGCTGTACGAGATGCCGTGGGTCCGGGCGCCGGCGTTGATCCGCTGGATCCACAGGGACCGGAAGTCACCCTTGCGGGCCCGGCGGTCACGGAAGGCGTAGTTGCCGGCATGGAGGACCGCCTCGTTGGCCGACTTGAAGGACCGGCTGCGGTTGCCGTAGTAGCCCTTCGCCTGCTCGAGGACGGCCTTGTGGTGCTTCTTGGCGTTGATGCCGCGCTTCACCCGAGCCATGGGAGCGCTCCTTTCTGAGGGGGACGGACGGAGTGGTGGGCGAGGTCAGCGGCCGAGGAGGCGCTTGACCGTGCGCAGGTCACCGGGGGCGATGTCGCCCTCGCGGTGGAGGCGGCGCATGCGCTTCGACGACTTCTTCTCGAGGAGGTGGTTGGTGAAGGCGTGGCGCCGGCGGAGCCGGCCCGTGCCCGTGATCTTGATGCGCTTCTTGGCACCGGAGTCCGTCTTCATCTTCGGCATGAGGTCTCCTGTCTAGGCCGTTGTTGCGTCGGCCCCGGCGCCGTTGGCGGCGGGGCTGTCGTGGGGGTGGTGTCGCTGCTGGCCAGCTCGACGGCGGCCGGGACCGCCTCGGCCCGGTCCTGCACCGCTCGCTCCGCCTGCTCCGCCTGCTCTGCCTTCTCAGCCTTCTCCGCCTTGCTGGCCGCCTTGGCGGTGGCAGCCATCTTCACCTTGTCGGGCGCCAGCACCATCACCATGTTGCGGCCGTCCCGCTTCGGGGTGGCCTCGACCTTCGCCACGGCCTCCACCTCGTTGATCACCCGGTCGAGGATCTTCATGCCGAGCTCGGGGTGGTCGTTCTCCCGGCCGCGGAACATGATCGTGACCTTGACCTTGTGGCCCTCCTTCAAGAAGCGCCCGACCTGTCGGGTCTTGGTCTCGAAGTCGCCCGGGCCGATCTTGACCCGGTACTTCATCTCCTTGATGGTGGTCGTGGTCGCCTTGCGCCTGGCCTCCTTGGCCCGTTGCGCCATGTCGTACTTGAACTTGTTCCAGTCCATGATCTTGCAGACCGGAGGGTTCGCGTCGGGGGCGACCTCGACGAGGTCCATCTCCCTGGCGAAGGCCAGGTTGAGGGCCTCCTGGGTGGGCTTTATGCCGAGCTGGGTGCCGTCGTGGTCGATCAAGCGCACCTCACGGGTGCGGATCCGTTCGTTCCGGCGGTGCTCGGGCTGGTCAGCAGAGATGGTGGGGGCTCCCTTCGTTCCTCGGGTGGAGAGGCGGAGGCGGGAGCCGCCCGCCCCCGTTGCCGGAGAGGAGCCCCGTGTCGGTGTGACCTCGGCGCACTGGGCCCCGAGGGGCGGTGGCCGGGTGGGAGCTGCCGAAAGCCGCTGGCGCCCCGCTTCCACGCTCAGTTGTCCGGCGTAGGGTACACCCATGAGCGGGCTGTGGACACCTGGCGGCGGCACCTCGGGCGGCGAGCCGCCCCGTCCGCGCGAGCCCGACCCGGCCGAGGTGGAGCGGGCGATGCAGGAGGAGCTGGCGGTGATCCGCAACACCCCCGCAGAGTTCGTCGTCGGCAACCACGCCATCCAGCTGTTCGAGCTGGCCCGCATCCACCTCACCGCCGACCCGCCCAACCTGGCCCGCGCGTCACTGGCCATCGACGCCATGGCGGCCATCGTCGAGGGCCTGGCCGGCCGCCTCGGCGACGACGAGCGCACCCTCTCGGACGGCCTGGCCCAGATCCGCCTGGCCTACGTCCAGCTGAAGGGGGCGGCCGAGGCCAAGGCGGCCGGGGTGCCGCCGCCCGAGGGCACCGGGTCCTAGCCCACCTCGGCCGCCTCCCAGCGCCCCTGGTGGCCGGGGACCACCCGGAAGCCCACCCGCTGGCCCGGATCGGCGTGGCGGGATCCGTCGACGAGGGCGGTGCAGTGGAACCAGTAGCGGGTGCCGTCGGCCTCGAGCTCGCCGAAGCCGGCGTGGTCGTCGTAGGCCACCACCACCCCGTGCCGGCGGGCGCCGATCGGTGGGGTCAATGGACGATCTTCGAGAGGGGCAGCTCGATCAGGTCGGTGGCGCCGGCGCCCTTCAGGTCGGGGATCAGCACGTTGATCTGGTCCTTGGCCACCACCGTCTCGACCGCGAACCCGTCCCCCCCGAACAGCTTCGACACCGTTGGCGAGCGCATCGACGGCAGCACGGCGACGACCTTGTCGAGGTCGGCCTCGGACACGTTCAGCTTCAGGAGCACCCGGCCCCGGGCCTCGAGGACCCCCTGGAGAAGCGTGCGCACCTGGCCCATGGCGTGGGCCTTGTCGGGATCGGCGTGGCTGGCCGGGTTGGCGATGAGCTCGGTGTACGAGGTGAGCATCGTCTCGATGATCCGCAGGCCCGCGGCCCGGAGCGCCGAGCCCGTCTCGGTGAGGTCGACGACGACGTCGACGAACGTGGGCGCCTTGGCCTCGGTGGCGCCGTGGGACAGCTCGACCTCGGCCTCGATGCCGCGCTCGTCGAAGAAGCGCTGGGTGAGGCCCGGGTACTCGGTGGCCACCCGGACCCCGGGGGGGAGGTCGGCGGCCGAGTGCCACGGCGAGTCGTTCGGAACGGCGAGCACGATGCTGACGGGTCGCGCCGTGGCCTTCGAGTAGCGCAGCTCGCCGAGGCTGATTACGTCGCTGGCCGTCTCCTCGACCCAGTCCCGGCCGGTGATGCCGAGGTCGAACGTGCCGTCGGCCACGTAGCGGGGGATCTCCTGGGGGCGCAGCACCCACACCTCGTCGATGCGGGGGTCGTCGATCGTGGCCCGGTAGGCGACCGACGAGGTGCGGCGGACGGGGAGGTCAGCTGCCTCGAACAGCTCGAGGGTGGCTCGTTCCAGCGAGCCCTTCGGCAGGACGAGGCGCAGCACGTCCGGGCAAGGTAGCCGCCACCGGCCTCAGGGCCGGCTCTGTTTGGGCGTGCGGCCCTCGACGAACCGCATGTCGGCGTACCGGTCTCCGGCCACCGCGTCCCGGGGGTTGGCCTGCTCGATGCGGGCGAGGTCGTCGGGGGTGAGGCTGATCCCGAGGGCGCCCACGTTCTCCTCGAGGTACCGGCGCCGCTTCGTGCCCGGGATGGGCACGACGTCGTCGCCCTGGGCGTGCACCCACGCCAGAGCCAGCTGGGCGGCGGTGCAGCCCTTCTCCTCGGCCAGCTGCCGGACGCGCTCGGCCAGCTGGGCGTTGCGGGAGAGGTTCTCGCCGGCGAAGCGGGGGTGCCGGTGGCGGCTGTCGTCCGGCGCCAGGTCGTCGGCCGAGCGGACCCGGCCGGTGAGGAAGCCCCGGCCGAGCGGGCTGAACGGGACGATGCCTACGCCGAGGTCGCGGCAGGTGGGCACCACCTCGTCCTCGATGTCACGGCTCCACAGCGACCACTCGCTCTGCAGCGCGGCGATCGGGTGGACCGCACAGGCGCGGCGAAGGGTGTCGGGCGCCACCTCGGACAGCCCGAGGTGACCCACCTTCCCGGCCGCCACCGCCTCGGCCATGGCACCGACGGTCTCCTCGATCGGGACCGTGGGGTCGGCTCGGTGCAGGTACCACAGGTCGATGTGGTCGACGCCGAGACGCCGCAGCGACGCGTCGAGGGACCGGCGGGCGTAGGCGGGGTCTCCCCGCAGGCCGCGGACGTCGGGATCGTTCGGGTGGCGGACGATCCCGAACTTGGTCGCCAGCTGCACCTCGTCCCGCCGGCCGGCGACGGCCCGGCCGACCAGCTCCTCGTTGGTGTGCGGCCCGTACATGTCGGCGGTGTCGAGGTGGGTGACGCCGAGGTCGAGGGCGCGGTGGATGGTGGCGACCGACTCGGCCTCGTCGGCCGGCCCGTAGAACTCGCTCATGCCCATGCATCCGAGGCCCTGGGCCGAGGTGACCAGCCCTTCGGTGCCGAGCGTCCGGTTCGGGGTCGGCGCAGCCACGGCCAGAACCTAGGCCGGCGCTGGGAGACTCTGGACGGTGGACGATCTCGACGCCGCGGTGGCCCTGGTGTACGCCCAGCCGCCCTCGGGCTTCGTCGCGGCCCGCACGGCCCTGGTCAAGGAGCTGAAGGCGGCCAAGCGCAAGAAGGACGCCACCGAGGTGGCAGCCCTGCGGCGCCCGACCAAGCAGGCCTGGGCGCTCGGCGAGGCCGTGCGGCGAGCACCCGAGGCGGCAGCCGCCTTATTCGCCGCCGTCGCCGCCCTGGCCAATCCAGACGGCGACCTGCGCCAGCGCGCCAACGACCTCCGCGCCGTGACGGGCGCGCTCGTCGAGTCGGCCGGCGGCCTCGATCCCGGCGAGGCCACCGCCGCCCTTCTGGCCGTCGCCGCCGATCCCGAGGCCACCGAGGCGCTGCGCCGGGGCCGGCTGGCCGAGGTGCCGGCCACGGGCGGTTTCGGGGGTCTCTCGTCCGATCTCGCGCCCGTCCCGCATCCGGTCGAGGCCGACGGCGCCGACGGCGCCGACGGCGGCGACGACGCCGGGACGGGCGCCGCTCCGGTTCCCGGCGATGAGGAGAGCCGAGGGTCGGCCAACGCCGATCGTGAGCGGCAGGAGGCGGAGGCACGGGCTCGAGCCGAGCACCTCGCCGCGCTGGCCGCCGAGCGGGACCGAGCCGCCGAGGAGGAGGAGGCCGCCGCCCGTTGGGTCGATACGGCCCGGGGTGCGGTGGACGAGGCCGAGGCCGAGCTGGCCCGGGCCTCGAGCGCACTGGCCGCCGCCCGAATGGCGGCGGCGGCGGCATCCGAACGCCTGGACGCGGCTGCACGAGAGCCGCCCTGACCGGAACGCGGTCAGCTTCGAGATGCACCCAGCCGGCCCGTCCGCCCCGCCCCCGGGGGACCCGTGGTCCTCAGCCGGCGGCGAGCCCGCGCAGGGCCTGCATGGTGACCAGGGCGGCCTCGGCGGCCTCGCGGCCCTTGTCCTCGGTGGAGCCCGGCAGTCCCGAGCGTTGGATCGCCTGCTCCTCGTCGTCGCAGGTCAGGAGGCCGAAGCCGACGGGGACGCCGGTGGTCACGGCGACCTGGGTGAGCCCCTCGGTGGCCGCTTGGCAGACGTAGTCGAAGTGGGGGTGCCGCCCCGGATCACCACCCCGAGCGCCACCACCGCGTCGAACCCGGCCGAGGCCGCCGCCTTGGTCACCACGGGCAGCTCGAACGCACCTGGCACCCGCACGACCATCGCCTCGGCGCCGGCGGCGACGATGGCGTTGGTGGCCGAGACCACCATGGCGTCGGTGATCGAGCGGTGCCACAGGGCGGCGACGACCGCGACCTTGGCCCCACGGGCCTGAACGGCCAGCTCGGGCGCTCCTTCTCCCGTCATGCGCTGCCCATCCGTCGACGGGCCTGCCCGTCTGCCCGCGGCGGCGCGTGCGTGGCGCTCACGGCGGGTCGCCGTGCTCGCCCAGGTCGTCCATGAGGTGGCCGAGGCGGGCGACCTTGGTGCGGAGGTAGTCGATGTTCTCCGGCGTCGGCTTCGAGGGCAGCGGCACCCGCTCGGTGACCTTGAGCCCGAAGCCCTCGAGGCCGCCTCGCTTGGCCGGGTTGTTGGTCAGCAGCCGCATCGTGGTGATGCCGAGGTCGTTGAGTATCTGGGCCCCGATGCCGTACTCGCGGCTGTCCACCGGCAGGCCGAGCGCCGTGTTGGCGTCGACGGTGTCGAGCCCGCTGTCCTGCAGGCCGTAGGCGGCGATCTTGTGGGCGATGCCGATGCCGCGCCCCTCGTGGCCCCGCAGGTAGACCACCACGCCCTGTCCCTCCTGTTCGATCAGGGCCATGGCCGCGTGCAGCTGCTCGCCGCAGTCGCAGCGCCGGCTGCCGAAGATGTCGCCGGTGAGGCACTCCGAGTGGACCCGCACCAGCACGTCCTGCTCGCCGCTGACGGCCCCCCGGACGAAGGCCAGGTGGACCTCGCCGTCCAGCACCGAGCGGTACGGGACGCAGTTGAAGTCACCCCACTCGGTCGGGATGGTGGCCTCGTTCAGGCGGGTCACCAGCTTCTCGGTCTGGCGCCGGAACCGGATGAGGTCGGCGATGGTGACGAGCAGCAGCCCGTGCTCCGCGGCGAACCGCTCGAGGTCGGGCATGCGCTGCATCTCCGAGCCGTCCTCGGTGACCAGCTCGCACAGCACCCCGGCGGGGGCCAGCCCGGCCAGGCGGGTCAGGTCGACGGCTGCCTCGGTGTGGCCGGCCCGCTTCAGCACGCCTCCCTCGCGGGCGATCAACGGGGCGATGTGGCCGGGGCGGGCCAGGTCGGTGGGCTTGGTGCTGGGATCGACCAGGGCTCGGATGGTGCGGGCCCGGTCGCTGGCCGAGATGCCGGTGGTCGTGCCGTGGCGGAGGTCGACGGTGACGGTGAAGGCCGTGCGCATGCTCTCGGTGTTGACCGGCACCATCAGCGGGAGGTCGAGCTGGCGGGCCCGCTCAGCGGTGATGGGCGCGCAGATCAGCCCGCTGGTGTGGCGCACGAAAAAGGCGATGGCCTCGGCGCTGGCGTGCTCGGCCGCCATGATGAGGTCGCCCTCGTTCTCCCGGTCCTCGTCGTCGGCCACCACGACGATGTCGCCGCGGGCGATGGCCTCGATGGCGTGGGGGATGCTGGCGTGGGCCATCAGCCGGCCGCCGCCGCATCAGTCGGGCCGGCCAGCTGGGCGGCGAGCAGCTTCTCGGCGTGCTTGGCCATGATGTCGACCTCCAGGTTGACCCGGTCGCCGGGGCGGACGCCGCCCAGGGTGGTGACCTCGGCGGTGTGCGGGATGATGGCGATCCGGAAGCGGTCGGCTTCGACGGCGGCGACCGTGAGGCTGCAGCCGTCGACGGTGATCGAGCCCTTCTCCACCACGTAACGGCTCAGGCCCGGATCGATCGTCACCACCAGGTCGGGCGCAGGCTGGACGACGGTGCCCACCCCGTCGACGTGACCGGACACGAGGTGGCCGCCGAGGCGGTCCTGGAGGCGCACCGGCCGCTCGAGGTTGACCGGATCCCCCGGGGCCAGGTCACCCAGGTTGGTGCGAGCCAGCGTCTCGGCGACGACGTCGACCTCGTAGCCGCCCGGGAGCAGGGTGACGATCGTGAGGCACGCACCGTTGTGGGCCACGGAGTCGCCGACCGAGGCGCCCTCGACGAAACCGGAGGTGCAGGCGAACCGGAACCGGCCGTCGTGCCTGGCTTCGAGCCGGCCCAGCTCCTCGACGATCCCGGTGAACATCAGGCCTGCTGTCCCGTGGGAGCCAGCAGCTCGAGGCGGAGGTCGTCGCCCAGGCGCTCGACCGAGGCGAACCGGCCCCGCCACAGGTCGGCGATGGTGGGTGCGCCGGCGCCGGCGAACAGCGGGTGCCCGTCGTCGCCGCCGAGGAGGGCAGGCGCCAGGTAGAGCAGGTAGCGGTTCACGAGGCCGGCGGCGTGGAAGGTCTGGGCCACGGTCGCCCCGCCCTCCACCAGCACGCTGAGCACCCCCTTGTCGCCCAGGCGGTCGAGGACCTCGCCGAGGTTGCCCGACAGCTCGAGGCACGGGTGGACGCGGGCCCCGGGCGGCGCCGTGCCGAGGACGACCCTGAGCGGGTCCGGGCCGCCCCCCGCCGTCCGGACCGTGAGCTCGGGGTCGTCGGCCCGGACCGTGCCGGCGCCGACCAGGACGGCGTCGTGTTCGGCTCGCTCGCGGTGGGCGTCGGCCCGGGCCGCGTCGCCGGTGATCCACCGCGACGAGCCGTCGGCGGCGGCGGTGCGCCCGTCCAGGGTGGCGGCCAGCTTGAGCGTGACCCACGGCCGGCCGGTGCGGCGGTGGTGGAGGTAGGGGGCCAGCTGGCGCTCAACCGCATCGGCCAGCACGCCCACGGCCACCTCGACGCCGGCTTGGCGCAGCCGCTCGACGCCGCGCCCGGACACGGAAGGGTCGGGGTCGAGGGCCCCGACGACCACACGCCCGACGCGTGCGTCGACGAGGGCGTCGGCGCATGGCGGGGTGCGGCCGTGGTGGCTGCACGGCTCGAGGGTGACGTACGCCACCGACCCCCGGAGGTCGACCCCGGCAGCCCGGGCCCGGCGCAGCGCCTGGGCCTCGGCGTGATCACCGCCGGGTGGCTCGGTGCCGCCCTCGACCTCGATCCCGTCGGCGGTGACGAGGACGCACCCCACCCAGGGGTTCGGCGACGTGCGGGACCGCACCGCGGCGGCCAGCGACATCGCCCGCCGCATCGCCCGCTCGTCGTCGTCTCGACCCATGACCTCGGCGTCTCCCACCTGCCTCCGCGCCATGACGACGCACGACACAGTATCCCGCCCCTTCAACCCAACCACGACCTGACACGTG
>JAUJNH010000001.1:220142-278943 GCA_030448245.1 Acidimicrobiales bacterium | reverse complement strand
GCTAGTGGGCCGTGGGCGCCTCGGCGAGGAGCCGCAGGGCGTGGGGGAGGACGTCGAGGACGGCGCGGAGCTGGTCGACGGCGCCGCCTGGGCTGCCGGGGCAGTTGACGACCAGGGCCCGGCCGACGGTGCCACAGACGCCGCGACTGAGCCGGCCGCGGGGGTCGACCCCCCGCATGGCCTCGGCCAGCCCCGGAGCCTGGCGGTCGAGGAGGGCCAGCGTCGCCTCGGGGGTGACGTCGCTGGGCGAGAACCCGGTGCCGCCGGTGGTGGCGACGAGCCCGGCGAAGCCGGCGGTGAGCGTGCGGAGGGCAGCGGTGACCGGCTCGAGCCCGTCGGCGACCACGACGGGCTGGTCCACGTCGTAGCCCTCGCCGGCCAGCAGGTCGAACAGCGCCGGCCCCCCGCGGTCCTCCCTGGTGCCGGCGGCCACCCCGGTGGAGACCACGAGCACGCGGGCCCGCAGGCCGGTCACGACGGCCTCCCGCCGCGGCTCCCGCTCCGGCGGCGGGCCCGCCCCGACGGCCGGCCGTCGGTGGAGGGGGTGGGCGGCGCCTCAGGGGCCCGCAGGCGCAGGAGGTACATGCCGTCGGTGCCGCGAGTCTGGGGAAGGAGGCGGGCGCCCCTCCCCCACGGCTCCCACGGCCCGTCCGGCGGGGGCAGCGCTTCGAGGTGGGGCAGGTCGACGCCCACCGTCTCGGCGTCGGTGAGGGTGCAGACGCTGTAGACGACGACCCCGCCGGGTCGGACGAGCTGGGCGCCGGCGGCGAGGAGGCGCTGCTGGAGGGCGGCGAGGTCCTCGACGTCGGACGGCTGCACCCGCCACCGGGCATCGGGGCGCCGCCGCAGCACCCCCAGGCCCGAGCAGGGGGCGTCGACGAGGACCCGGTCGAACGAGCCGGGGCGGAACGGCGCCGCTTGCCCGTCGGCGACCACGACGCCGGCCACCGGAGCCTCGACCCGGTGGGCGTTCTCGACGACCAGGTGGGCCCGCCGGACGCTGATGTCGGATGCGGTGACGACGGCACCGAGCTCGGCCAGAAGGGTTGCCTTGCCGCCGGGTGCCGCGCACAGGTCGAGGATCCGCTCGCCGGGGAGGGCCCCGACCTCCTCGACGACCCATTGGCTGGCCAGGTCCTGGGTGTACCCGTCGTCGCGCTCGGTGGCCTCGGCGGGCTCGTCCATGGCCCGCAGGGCGGCGAGGGCCTGGGTCTCGCCCAGCGACTCGGTGAGGGCGGCGACCACCCAGTCGGGGTAGCTCAGCTCGGTCGCCGGGTCCGGCCAGGTGATCCCTTCGGCGACGTCGGCCGCCACCTTCCGCAGCACGGCGTTGGTGAAGCCGCGGGCCCGCTCCGGCGCCAGCGACACGGCCTGGCTGACGGCGGCATGGGCGGGGGTGCGGAGGTAGGCCAGCTCAAAGGCGCCCAGCCGCAGCACCCTCCGCACCTCGTCGTCGGTGGGTCGCAGGACGTGGCGGTCGACGAGGTGGTCGAGGGCACGGCGCATGCGGGTGGCCCCGTAGGCGATGGCGGTGACGAAGTTCCTGTCCCGGGCGGTGAGTCGGGAACGTTCCAGCAGCGCGGGGGTGACCAGGTTGGCGTAGGCGCCGTCGTCGATGCGGTGGAGGGCCTCGAGCGCCAGCCGCCGGGCGGCGGCCGAGGAGTGCGCTGAGGCTTGAGGTCGAACTCTCACCGGTCACGAGTCTGGTCGAGGCGGGAGCCCGCCGACGTTGGTGCGTGCATCCCTCAGGCCAGCCGTTCCCCCACCGGGCGGGCGCCGTTGGCCCACGCGGTGGCGGCCATCTGCGCCTTGCCAGCCGGCTGCACCTCCAGCAGGATGAGCCGACGCCCGTCGCCACAGGCCACGCCGAGCTCGGCGTCGACCTCGCCGGGGGGGCCGGCGGGACCGTCCGCGGTCGTGGCCCGGGTGACGAGGAGGCGGACGCCGCGCAGCTGAGTCCAGGCCCGCCCCAGGCGGACCCGGGCGTGGCAGCGGCTCGACGGCTCAGCCCAGTCGAGGTGCAGCTCGTCGGGTTCGACCTTGGCTGCGTAGGTGACCTCGCCCTGCTGGGGCACGGGCTGACCGAGGCCGGCTCCGAGCCGCTCGACCAGCAGCCGGGTCCCGAGCTCGGCCAGCCGGCTCCGCAGCTCGGCCACCGTCTCCTCGGGGTCGATCGGGGTCCGCTCGCACGCGTACACGCCTCCCTCGTCGAGGCCCTCGGTCACCTCCATCAGGCACACCCCGGTGTCGGGATCGCCGGCCAGCACGGCCCGCTCGACGGGGGCGGCGCCACGCCAGCGGGGCAGGAGGGAGAAGTGGAGGTTGACCATCGGCAGCTCGGCCAGGACGTGCGGCTTGATGATCCGGCCAAAGGCGACGACCACGCCGAGCTCGAGGCCCCGTCCGAGGACGGCGTCGACGTCGGAGGTGACCGGGAGGCCCAGCTCGAGCGCGGCCGCCTTCACCGGGCTCGGCACCAGCGCACCGCCACGGCCGCGGCGCTTGTCGGCCCGGGTCACCACGATCTCGACATCGTGGCCGGCGGCGACGAGGGACCGCAGCGGGGGCACGGCCGCTTCGGGGGTGCCGAGGAAGGCGAGCCGCATGGGCGTGCAGCCTGGCACCGCGCCCCCACCCCCGGGCGCATGGGCAGGCGCTGCGGCAGCCGGGGCTCCCTAGCGCCGGCCGAGGGCGGCGAGGCGGCTGACCGCGTCGGCCGGCCAGTCGGTGACGATGCCGTCGACCGGGAGGTCCGCCTTGGCGGCCTGCACCGCGAGCGACTGGAACCAGCAGTGGACGGTCAGGCCCCGGTCGTGGGCGGTGTCCACCAGAGCATCGTCGAGCACGCTCTCGTGCACGCTGATCGCGGTGGCGCCGAGCGACGACGCCTCCTCGAGGTAGCGGGCGGTCTGCGCCAGGGTCTTGGTGTCGCGCAGCAGGGCCACCTCGGTCCCCTCGGGGGCGCGGGCCACGTAGTGGCGGACGGCCTCGTCGTGCTGGGACCAGTAGAGGACGGGCCGGGTGAGGCCGGCATCGGCGACCGCGGCCAGCGTGGCCGGCGCCGCCCCCGGGTCCTTGGTGTCCAGTGCGAAGCCCAGGCCGGCGGGAGCCTGGGCCAGCGCGTCAGCCAGCGTCGGCAGGTTGTGCCCGCCCCGCAGCTTCAGGCGGGCGACGTCGTCGAGCGTCATCGAGCGGATCCGGCGGATCCGCCACCCGGTCCTGAGGAGCGTCGGGTCGTGGAGGAGAACGGGGACGCCGTCTCGCGTCCGCCGGACGTCGACCTCGACGTAGTCGGCGCCGGCCGCCCCGGCTCGGCGCACCCCTTCCAGGCTGTTCTCCGGCGCATCCCGCGGGAGGGTGCGGTGGGCGATCACGACCGTCACGGCCGCCTCAGAGGTCGCGCAGCCGGCGCTTCCGCAGCTCCTTCAGCGCCTGCTTGCGGGCCTCCTCGTCGAGCAGCTCGAGCAGGAGCCTGCCCTCGAGGTGGTCGAGCTCGTGCTGGAAGAGCCGAGCCAGCAGCTCGTCGGCCTCGATGGACACCTCCCGGCCGTCGAGGTCCCATCCGGTGAGGTGGATCTCCTTGGGGCGCACGATCGGGAAGTACAGGCCGGGCACCGACAGGCACCCCTCGTCGTACTCCCACTCCCCCCGGGACTCGCTGATGACCGGGTTCACGATCGTCTTCGGCCCCTCGCCGTCGCGGAGGTCGTAGATGAAGAGGCGCTTGAGCACCCCGACCTGGGGGGCGGCGAGCCCGAGGCCCTCGGCCCCGCGCAACGGCGCCACCATGTCGTCGGCGAGCCGCTTGATCGACCCGTCGATGTCGGTGATCGGCGCCGCCGGCTGGTTGAGCACGGGGTCGCCGTAGGTGCGGATGGTGTAGCCGGCCATGGCGCGGCCAGGCTACCCACCGGTGCCCCAGTACTTCGACCCTGCTCCCGAGGGCGCCAGCCGGCCCGGCCAGGTCGAACTGGCCCTGCGCGACCTCGGGACGACGGTGACGTTGCGCACGGACCGGGGAGTGTTCTCGGGCGAGCGGATCGACCCAGGGACGCGGGTGCTGGTCGACCACGGGCCGCCGGTGCCGCCGGCCGGCGACCTCCTGGACCTCGGGTGCGGCTACGGGCCGCTGGCGGTGGCGCTGGCCCTTCGCTCGCCCTCGGCTCGGGTCTGGGCGGTGGACGTGAACGAGCGCGCCGTCGCGTTGTGCGCCCGAAACGCCGACGCCCTGGGCCTTGGCCCTGAGCGGCTGCGGGCCTGCGCCCCCGACGAGGTGCCGGAGGGGCTGCGCTTCGCCGGGATCTGGTCGAACCCGCCGATCCGCATCGGGGGCGACTTGCTCCACCAGCTCCTGCTCGACTGGCTGGGACGGCTCGACCACGGGGGGCGGGGCGCGCTCGTGGTGCAGCGCCACCTGGGGGCCGACTCCCTCGCAGCCTGGCTCGGTGGGCAGGGCTTCGTGGTGGAGCGGCTGGCGGCCAAGCGCGGGTACCGCATCCTGGGGGTGGGGCGGCGATGAGTGGCCGCCAGCTGCGGGATGTCGAGGTGAAGCGGCTCAACCGGGAGTGGCGGCGGGCCACCGCCGTCCGGCTCGGCCTGATCCTCGACGGCGTCGCCGGCCCCTTCAACGTGGGCTCGATCCTGCGCACCGCCGCCGCCCTCGGGCTCGAGCAGGTGTGGCTGGCCGGCCCCTCGGCCACGCCCCACCACCCCGCCGTGCGGAAGGTGTCGATGGGCACCGAGCGGCTGCTCGAGTGGCACCACGGGATGACGACGCTCGAGGCGGTGGACGCGGCCCGGGCCGAAGGGCTGCGGCCGGTGGCGCTGGAGCTGTGCGAGGGAGCGGCGCCGCTGCACGAGGCGGCCCTGGCGGCCGACCTGTGCCTCGTGGTTGGCAACGAGGACAAGGGCCTGTCGGCGGCCGTGCTGGCGGCCTGCGACGCCGCCGCCTACCTGCCCCAGCCGGGCAAGGTCGGCAGCCTCAACGTGGCCGTGGCCACCGGGATCGCCCTGGCCGAGTGCCGCCGCCGGGAGTGGGCCGGTCCTTAGCGGCCGGCCAGCTCGAAGGCCTCGGCGAGGAGCTCGTAGGAGCGCCGGCGTGCCCCGGGGTCGTGGCAGACGGTCAGGACGACCAGCTCCTCGGCGTCGAAGTCGACGCCCAGGGCCCACAGCGCGTCGGCCACCCGCTGGGGTCCACCGACGATCAGGCCCTTGCGGTTCTGGGCGATCTTCGCCTTGTCCAACGGGGTGCGGAGGCGGGCCGCGGCCTCCTCGGCCGTGGGGACCGGCCCTCGGCCCTCCTCCGCACCCAGCCGCCACACGTCGGCGCTGGCGGCCAGCCGCTCAGCCTCGCCGTCGGTGTCGGCGCAGATGACGGCGACCGCCACGGTGGCCTCGGACCACTCGCGGACCCCAGCCGGCTGGAACGTTCTGCGGTACCTCGCCACGATCTGCGGCCCGTAGCCGGTGGAGATGAAGTGGGCGAAGCACAGGGGCAGGCCGAGGGTGGCCGCGGCGGCCGCCCCGTCGGAGCTCGAGGCCAGCAGCCACACGTCGGGTCGCTCGACACCTCCTGCGGCGGCGGTCCCGCTGGTGGTGACGTCGGCGAGCAGGGTCACGAGCTTGCGGCCAAAGGCGTCCCCCCCGCCTTCGACGCCCTGCTGGAGGGCGGCGGCGACGGCCGGCGACGCGCCGTCGGCCCGGCCGATCCCCAGGTCGATGCGGCCGGGGAACAGCGCCGACAGCACCCCGAAGGTCTCGGCCACCTTCCGCGGGCTGTAGTGGGAGAGCAGGACGCCGCCAGCACCGACTCGCATGGTCGAGGTGGCGGCCGCCACCCGGGCCACGAGCACCTCGGGAGCGCAGCCGGCGAGGCCGGGCGACCCGTGGTGCTCAGCCAGCCAGTAGCGCGAGTAGCCGAGCCTCTCAGTGGCCTGGGCCAGGGCAACGGTCTCCCTGAGGGCGTCGGCCGCCGTCGATCCGCTCGAGACGGGCGACTGGTCGAGCACGCTGAGCCGGAGCACGACCCGACCCTAGGAGCGGGATCCTCGCCCGGCGCCAGCCGCGGCGGCCGGGGCGTACCGGTCCCCTCCGTCCTACAGGCGTGGTGGGTCGACCTCGACCCGGAGGCGGCCCGCCGGGCGCGGTGTGGCGGCGAGCGCGTTGCACAGGGCCGTGGTGGCGGCCGCGCGGACCAGCCAGCGGCCCTCGGCGGGGTCGCCCACCTCCACGTCGGACCGGGCGGCCAGGGCCGCGATGAAGGCCTCGGCGGCGGCGCCGCTGATCCGGGCCACCGCCGCGCAGGGAGGGAAGGCCAGGGCCTCGCGCACCGGCCACTCTTCGTCGGCCAGCCGGCCCGGGTCGCCGTGGAGCGCGCCCAGCACGGCCGGGTGGCGGGGCAGGCGGGTCTGTACCAGGACCCGGCCACCGCCCGAGCGAGGCCCGACGAGACGGGCGGCCCGGGCGAGCAGGGCGAGCGCCTGCTCGGCGGCGCCGACTCGGGGGGCGAGCAGCTCCTGGTCCACCTCGACGAAGCAGACGGCGTCTGCCCTGTTGACCCGGTGGAGCACGGCCTCGGTGCCGATCAGCACCTCGTCCGCCGGCAGGTCGGCGGTGGCGCCGGTGACCTCGGCCACGGGACGGCCGGCCAGCTTGGCCAGCTCCTCGGCCGCCCGGGTGACGCCGACCCGGATGGCGGCGAGCGCCGCCGACCCGTCGACCTGGCACATCCGGGGCCGCCCCAGCCCGCAACGGGGACAGGTGAGCCCGTCGGCCTCCTCGGCCGCCGCCGCCCCGCACCGCTCGCAGCGGGTGACCTCGCGGCAGGTCCGGCACACCAGCAGCCGGGCCCGGCCCTTGCGGTTGAGCACGCACACGACCCGCTCCGACCGCCGCACCAGGTCGACCAGGCGGGGTGACCACAGGCCCTCGCGAGGGTCGTCGGAGCGGCGGTCGACGACGTCGAGCACGGCCCAGCCGGCCCGCTCCTCGGCCCGGGGCGGGGTGACGAGGCGGCGCCCGGCCAGCAGCTCGACCGGGGGGCAGGGCGACACCAGGGCGCAGGGCACGCCAGCCCGCCGGGCCCGCTCCTCGGCCACCGTCGCCGCCGACCACGTCGGCGAAGCCTCCGAGCGGTGGGCCTCGTCGTGGGCGTCCAGCACCACGATGGTGCGGATCCCTGGCGCCGGGGCGAACGCCGCCGCTCGAGCCCCCACCACCGTCCGGCCGCCGGCCGCAGCCGCGGCCCACTCGCCCGGAACCAGCGCGACGGGCTGCCCGGCCCGGCGGAGACGGCGGGCCACCGCTCCCGCCGTGGCGGTCGACGGGCAGACGACGAGCGCCGGCCCCCGCCGGGCGGCCTCGGCCACCACGTCAAAGCCGTCGGCCGACGGAGCCAGCCGCACCACCGCGGGCCCGTTGGCCAGCGCCTCGGCCGCCAGCACCCCCGCGCCGCCGGCCGCGACCGCCGCCATGGGTGGCGGCGCGGGTGCCGGCGGCGGGAGCTCGTTCACGACCCGTTCCGGCGACGCGGTGCCGAGGAAGTGCGACCACCGCCCCGCCCACCGCCACCCGGCCCACCGTGCCAGCTCGACCAGGTCGGCGTCGGGGCCTATGCCCCGGACGCCGGCCAACGGCCGCAGCACCTTGCCCGGCGGCGGCTCGACCCCGTCGGCCACCACCCACCCGCCCAGCCGCCGCCCGGCCAGGTCGACCCGCACCATCGTGCCCACCCGCACCCGCTCGGCCAGCTCGGCGGGCACCAGGTAGTCGAACGGCTTGCCCCGTCCCCCCTCGTGCACCACCACGCTCACCACCCGCGGCTCCACCTCCCGATCCTGGCCGAACCCGCTGGCCTCTCATCACACTCAGTGCGGACCGGTCCCGCCGCCCGGGGCTACAGGCCCAACGCCGACTTCACGTCGTCGAGGCGGTTCACGTGCTCCCAGGTGAACTCCTTGTCGGACCGGCCGAAGTGGCCGTACGCCGCCGTCTTGCGGTAGATCGGGCGGCGCAGGTCGAGGTCGCGGATGATGGCGGCGGGCCGCAGGTCGAAGACCTCGTGGATCATCGCCTCGATGCGGGCCGGGTCGACCTGCTCGGTGCCGAAGGTCGCGACCATGATCGACACGGGCTGGGCCACGCCGATGGCGTAGGCCACCTGGATCTCGCAGCGGCGGGCCGCGCCGCAGGCCACCACGTGCTTGGCCACCCACCGGGCGGCGTAGGCGGCCGATCGGTCCACCTTCGACGGGTCCTTGCCGGAAAAGGCGCCGCCGCCGTGACGGGCGGCGCCGCCGTAGGTGTCGACGATGATCTTGCGGCCGGTGAGCCCGGTGTCGGCGTGGGGGCCGCCCAGCACGAAGTTCCCGGTCGGGTTGCACAGCACCTCGTAGTCGTCGCCCTTGAAGGCGTCGGGCACGAGCGGGCTGATCACGTGGTCCTTCAGGTCGGGCTTGAGGAGCACCTCGAAGTCGATGCCAGGGTCGTGCTGGGTGGAGATGAGCACCGTCCTCAGCCGGGTGGGCCTGCCGTCGTCGTCGTACTCGAAGGTGACCTGGGTCTTGGCGTCGGGGCGCAGGTAGCCGAGCACGCCGGCCTTGCGCACCTGGGCCAGCCGCTGGGCCAGCCGGTGAGCCAGCCAGATGGGCAGGGGCATGAGGTCGTCGGTCTCGTCGGTGGCGTAGCCGAACATCATCCCCTGGTCGCCGGCGCCCTGGCTGTTGAGGATGTCCTCGCCGCTGGTGCCCTTCTGGACCTCGTAGGCGGTGTCGACGCCCTGGGCGATGTCCGGGCTCTGCTCGTCGATCGAGGTGATCACCCCGCAGGTGGTGCCGTCGATCCCGTAGGCGGCGTCGTCGTAGCCGATGTCGAGGACGGTCCTGCGCACCAGGTTGGGGATGTCGACGTAGGCGGACGTGGTGATCTCACCGGCCACCACGACGAGGCCGGTGGTCAGCAGCGTCTCGCAGGCCACCCGGCCGCTGGGGTCCTCGTCGAGGATGGCGTCGAGCACGGCGTCGGAGATCTGGTCGGCCATCTTGTCGGGATGGCCTTCGGTCACCGATTCGGACGTGAACGTGTGAGAGGTCATGGCCCACCGAGGTTCGCAGGGTCGACGCCCGGGCCGCCACTACTGGCCGAGCAGCGCGGTGATCTCGTCGGCGAGCGCCTCGGCCACGGCCTGCTTCGAGCGGAGCCCCAGCGTCCGAACGGTGCCGTCGGCAGCAACCAGGGTCACGGCGTTGGTGTCGTGCTCGAAGCCGGCGCCGGGCGCGCCGACGTCGTTGGCCACGACCAGGTCGAGGCGCTTGCGCTGCAGCTTGGCGGTGGCGTTGGCCACCAGGTCCTCGGTTTCGGCGGCGAAGCCCACGAGCACCTGGCCGGGCTGCTTCCGCCGGCCGAGCTCGGCCAGGATGTCGGTCGTCGGCTCGAGGACGACCTCGGGCATGCCGCTGTCCTTCTTCAGCTTCGAAGGGGCCACGGCCTTGGGCCGGAAGTCGGCCACGGCCGCGGCCATCACCACGGCGTCGGCCGAGGGGGCGAGGCCCAGGACGGCCGCCTCCATCTCGGCCGCCGAATCGACCCGCTCGACGCGCACGCCGCCCGCCACCGGGCGGTCAGCGGTGGTCACCAGGTGCACGTCGGCGCCCCGGGCCGCCAGTGCGTCGGCCACCGCATGGCCCTGCCTGCCACTGCTGCGGTTGCCGAGGAAGCGCACGGGGTCGATGGCCTCCCTGGTGCCCCCTGCGGTGACGACGACGGTGCGCCCCGACAGGGACGCCGTCGCCCGCAGGATCCGCTCGGCCGCGGTCACCACCTCCTCGGGCTCTCGCAACCGGCCCGGCCCCAGGTCGCCGGCGGCCAGGGGGCCCTCGGCGGGCTCCAGCACGTGGACGCCCCGGGCGGCCAGGGTGGCCACGTTGGCCCGGATGGCCGGGTGCTCCCACATCTCGGTGTGCATCGCCGGGCACACGAGCACGGGGCCGCGGGCCACCAGCAGCGTGGCCGTCAGCAGGTCGTCCGAGAGGCCGGCGGCGTAGGCGGCGAGGAGCCGGGCCGTGGCCGGGGCCACGACGACCAGGGCGGAGCGCTGGCCGAGGAGGGTGTGCGGGCTGGCCTCGGGCCCATCCCACAACGAGGTGCGCGCCGGCTCGGCCGCCAGGGCGCTGAAGGTGAGCGGGGTCACGAAACGCTGCGCCTCGGCGGTCAGCACGGGGCTGACCAGCGCCCCCGCGTCGCTCAGCCGCCGGCACACCTCGACCGCCTTGTAGGCGGCGATCCCTCCCGCCACCCCGAGCACGACATGCCTGCCGGCGAGCGCTCCCACGGGCGACGACGGGCTACGCCTCGTCGACCTCTTCGTCGGCGGGGGGCCGCCGGGCGTAGACGATCTTGCCCTCGGCCACCTCTTCGAGGGCGATCGACAGCGGCTTGCGGCTGACCGAGGCCACCTGGGGCGGGACGATCGACCCGAGCCCCTCGGACAGCTGGTTGAAGTAGCTGTTCACCTCGCGGGCCCGGCGGGCCGAGAGGGTGACCAGGGTGAACTTCGAGTCGACCCGGTCGAGGAGCTCTTCGATCGGCGGGTCGATCAGTGAGGGGCGGCGCAGAGCGGCCATGGCGGGGGGTCTCCTGGGTCAGCGGCCGGTTCGGCGCTGGGCGATGATACCAGTCACCTCGGCGACGGCCCGGCCGAGGTCGTCGTTGACGATCACCGCGTCGGCGAGGGCCCGACCCTTGACCTCCTCGGTCTCGGCGATCGCCAGCCGCTGGGCGACGTGCTCGTCGTCGTCGCCGCGGGCCCGCAGGCGCGCCTCCTGGACCTCCCGGCTGGGCGCCACGAGGAGCACCACGAGGGCGTTGGGCTGGTGGCGGCGGACCTGCTCGGCGCCCTGCACGTTGATCTCGAGGAGCAGGTCGTGGTCGAGGTCGTCGAGCGTGTCGGGGACCGGGGTGCCGTAGAGGTTGCCGAGGAACTCGTCGAACTCGAGGAAGCCTCCGCGGGCCAGGTGGGCCTCGAAGGTGGGCCCGTCGACGAAGGTGTAGGCGTCCTCGTCCTCGCCCGGGCGCCTCGGCCGCGTCGTCCAGGACCGGCTCAGCCGCAGGTGCGGGTCGACCTCCAGCAGCCTTTGCACCACCGTGCCCTTCCCGACCCCGCCAGGGCCGGAGAGCACGAAGATCACGAGCCGGAGCGCTCCAAGCGTTCGAGGAGGGTCTTGCGCTGGTTGGCGCCGAGGCCCTGCACCCTGCGGGTCTCGGCGATCCCCACCTCCTCCATCAGCCGCCGGGCCTTCACCTTGCCGAGACCGGGAAGGCTCTCGAGGACCGTGAGGACCTTCATCTTGGCGACCGTCTCGTCGCCCACCTGGTCGAAGAGCTCGGGCAGCGTTACGCTGCCCATCTTCAGCTTCTCCTTGATCTCGGCCCGCTGGCGCCGTGCGGCGGCAGCCTTCTCAAGGGCGGCGGCCCGAGCCTCTGGCGAGATTGGCGGCGGCTGCGGCATGGGCGGGGACACTAGCGAGTGGATCGAACGCGACCCGGGGTCGCGAACCGGGAACGTTCAAGCACCGGCGGCGACCGCAGCGGCCACGGCTGCAGCCGCCTCGCACCGGTCGTGGGCTCGGGTCACCGTGCGCCCCACGACGAGGAGGTCGGCCCCGTGGGCCACCGCCGCCTGGGGCGTCGCGGCCCGGGCCTGATCGTCGGCGTCGGCCCCCGGAAGACGGATCCCGGGGACGGCGGCGATGAGGCGCGGGCCGAGCCGCTTGGCTTCGGCGACGTCGGCTGCCGCGCAGACGATGCCGCCGCAGCCGCTCTCGAGGGCGGTGCGCACGCGGCTGCCCAGCACGTGCGGCGGCACGCCGGCGTCGCTGGTCAGGATGGTGACGGCCAGCGCGGTGGGGGGTGGCAGCTCGGCACCGGCCGCCCCCTCGGCCAGCGCCTCGGCGCCGGCCCGGAGCATCACCGGGCCACCAAAGGCGTGCATGGTGAGGTAGCCGGCCCCGAGTCCGCCGAGCACCCGGGCGGCCCGCGCCACCGTCGTCGGGATGTCGCACAGCTTCAGGTCGACGAACACGGTGAAGCCGAGGTCGGCGAGGCCCACCACCGCGTCCGGGCCGGCGGCGCTGAACAGCTCGAGGCCGACCTTGGCCACGCCGAACCACGGTTGCAGCTCGCGGGCCATGCGGGTGGCTTCGACCAGGTCGTCGACGTCGAGGACGAGCGCCAGGCGGTTGCGAACCTCGTCCGGGACCTCAGCCATGGGCCCTGCCTACCAGGGCCGCCGCCGTGGTGCCGTGGTCGACCAGCCACCGCTCGACGCCGGCCAGCACCTTGGCCGTGGCTCGCGGGTCGAGGAGCGTCGCCGTCCCGACCTCGACTGCGCTCGCCCCGGCCTGCAGCAGCTCGATGGCGGTGGCCGCGTTCCGCACCCCGCCGACGCCCACGATCGGCAGGTCGGGGTGGGCGGCGTGCACGTCCCACACGGCCCGCACCGACACGGCGTGGATGGCGGGTCCGGAGAGGCCACCTCGGCCGTTGGCGAGCACAGGACGGGAACGTTCCACGTCGACGACCATGCCGAGCACGGTGTTCGCCACCACCACCGCCTCGGCACCCGCCTCCCGGGCGGCGGCCGCCACCTCGACCAGCCGGTCGGTGTTCGGGCTCAGCTTGGCCCACCGCGGCAGTCCCGAGCCGGCCGCCCCCTCGATGGCGGCTGCCGTCGCCGCGGGGTCGTGGGCGAACAGGTGGCCACCGTCGAGGTTGGGGCAGCTCAGGTTCACCTCGACGGCGGTGATGCCGGGCACGCCGGCCAGGAGGTCGGCCGCCGACCGGTACGCCTCGATCGTGTGACCCCAGATCGAGGCGACGACGGTGGCGCCGGCCCGGCGGAGCCCCGGCAGCTCGTGCTCGACCCAGGCCCCCACCCCAGGTCCCTGCAGCCCGACGGCGTTCACCATCCCGGGTCCGGCCCCGTGGACCCGCGGCGGGGGGTTCCCCGGCCAGGGCTCGGCGCTCAGCGACTTCACCACCACACCACCAAGCGCGGAGAGGTCGACGTAGGCATGCAGCTCGGCCCCGTGCCCGGCCGTCCCGGACGCGGCAAGGACCGGGTTCCGCAACCGAACCGACCCCACGCTCGTCCCCAACCGCGTCTCAGATCCGGCGCAGCCCATGTCGTTCACTCGCCGGCCCAGGTTCGCGGTGATGGCCCGGCGCGCACGCACCCAGCCTGCCCGCCCGGGACGGGCTCCGCCCGCCCGACAGCCTCGGGAGCCACCGCGGCCGCGTCGGGAGGGGGTCGTGGGGAGGGCCCGCCCTCCCCCCGTCAAAACCCTCCCCCCGGTCAATACAGCGGTGCCTGGCCGTCGGCGTGGTACTCCTGCAGGGTACGGACCCGCAGGGTCGTCGCCCCCCACTCGGCGATCCCCGCGGCCGCGGCCCGAGCCGCCGCGACCGTGGTCAGGCACACGACTCCGTGGACGGTGCAGGCCTTGCGGATGTGGGCGCCGTCGCTGCGCGAGCCCCTGCCCCTGGGGGTGTTCACGACCACCTGCACCTCGCCGCCGGCGATCAGGTCGACCGCGTCGGGCTGGCCGGTCCCGTCGCCCACCTTTGCCACGATCGTCTTCACCGGCACCCCGGCCCCGTCGAGCCAGGCGGCGGTGCCGGAGGTGGCCGCGAGGCAGAAGCCGAGCTCGACGAAGCGCACGGCCACGCCCAGGCCGGCGTCCTTGTCGCGATCGGCCAGGGAGAAGAAGACGCAGCCCTCGGAGGGGAGGCGGTCGCCAGCGGCCAGCTGGCTCTTGGCGAAGGCCAGGCCGAAGGACGCGTCGATGCCCATCACCTCGCCGGTCGAGCGCATCTCCGGCCCGAGGAGGGTGTCGACGTCCGGGAACCGGTCGAAGGGCAGGACCGCCTCCTTCACCGAGATGTGCCCGCCGGCCACGGGTGGGCGCAGCAGCCCCTCGTCCCGCAGCTCGGCCAGGGTGGCGCCGGCCATGACGCGCGCTGCCACCTTGGCCAGGGGCACGCCGGTGGCCTTGGCCACGAAGGGCACGGTGCGGCTGGCCCGCGGGTTGGCCTCGATCACGAAGACCTGGCCCGCCTTCACCGCGTACTGCACGTTGACGAGGCCGCGGACGTCGAGGGCGTCGGCGATGGCGGCGGTGTACTCCTCGAGCACCCGTATCACCTGAGGCTGGAGGTCGTAGGGCGGCAGGGCGCAGGCCGAGTCGCCGGAGTGCACGCCGGCCTCCTCGACGTGCTCCATGACCCCGCCGATGACGAGGTCACCGGTGGCGTCGCGCACGGCGTCGACGTCGACCTCGACGGCGTCCTCGAGGAACCGGTCGATCAGCACGGGGCGGCTGGACGACAGGCCGCCCTCGCGCCCCAGCGAGCCGAAGAGGGACAGCTGGTCCATGGCTGCAAGCAGGCCCGCGTCGTCGTAGACGATCGACATGGCCCGGCCGCCGAGCACGTAGGAGGGCCGCACCAGCGCGGGGTAGCCGATGCGGGCGGTGACCGCCTGCGCGGCCTGGGGGGTGACGGCCGTGCCGCCGGCCGGCTGGGGGATGGCGAGCCGGGCGCACAGGCTCGACCACAGCTCGCGATCCTCGGCGGCGTCGATCGAGGCGGGGCTGGTGCCGAGCACCGGGTAGCCGGCGTCCTCGATCGCCTTGGCCAGCTTGAGCGGCGTCTGCCCACCCAGGCTGACGGCCACCCCCACCACCTCTCCCGAGCGTGACTCGACCTCGAGCACGTTGAGGACGTGCTCGACGGTGAGGGGCTCGAAGTAGAGCCGGTCGGACGTGTCGTAGTCGGTGGACACCGTCTCGGGGTTGCAGTTGACCATCACCGTCTCGAACCCGGCGTCGGCCAGGGCGAAGCTGGCGTGCACGCAGCAGTAGTCGAACTCGATCCCCTGCCCGATGCGGTTGGGGCCACTGCCGAGGATCACCACCTTGCGGCGGTCGGACGGCTGGACCTCGTCCTCGTCCTCGTAGGTCGAGTAGTGGTACGGCGTGCGGGCCGCGAACTCGGCGGCGCAGGTGTCGACCGTCTTGAAGGTGGCCCCCACGCCGCAGGCCATGCGGGCCGCCCGCACCTCGAGCTCGGGAACCGACCACAGCCAGGACAGCTGCCCGTCGGAGAAGCCCAGCCGCTTGGCCCGCCGCCACCCGGCCCGGTCGAGCTGCGTGGGCCCGCCCGCGGCGGCCAGCACCTGGCGCTCCTCGACGATGCGGAGGATCTGGTCGAGGAACCACGGGTCGACCCGGGTGACCTCGGCCAGGTGCTCGACGCCGACCCCGCGCCGCAGCAGCGCCTCGAGGTGGAAGGGCCGGTCGGGGGTGGCGATGGCCGCCCGGCGCAGCAGCTCGTCGTCCCCCAGCTCGGCGAGCGCCGCCTCGGCCGGGTCGCAGGCCAGGCCCAGCCGCCCGTGCTCGAGGCTGGCCAGCGCCTTTTGGAGCGACTCGGGGAAGGTGCGGCCGATGGCCATCGCCTCACCCACGCTCTGCATGCGGGTGCCGAGCACGTCGGTGGCGCCCGGCAGCTTCTCGAACGCCCACCGGGGGACCTTGGTGACCACGTAGTCGATGGCCGGCTCGAAGCTGGCCGGGGTCTCGCCGGTGATGTCGTTGGCGATCTCGTCGAGGGAGTAGCCGACGGCCAGCTTGGCCGCGATCTTGGCGATCGGGAACCCGGTGGCCTTGCTGGAGAGGGCGCTCGACCGGCTCACCCGCGGGTTCATCTCGATGACCAGCATGTCGCCGTCGGCCGGGTTGACGGCGAACTGGATGTTCGAGCCGCCGGTCTCGACGCCGACCCGGCGGATGCAGGCGAAGGCGGCGTCGCGCATGCGCTGGTACTCGAGGTCGGTGAGCGTCTGGGCCGGGGCCACCGTGATCGAGTCGCCGGTGTGGACGCCCATGGGGTCGACGTTCTCGATCGAGCAGACCACGACGCAGTTGTCGGCGGTGTCGCGCATGACCTCGAGCTCGTACTCCTTCCAGCCGGCGATCGAGCGCTCGACGAGGATCTCCGAGATCGGGCTGGCGGCCAGGCCCTCACCGGCCAGCCGGGCCAGCTCGTCGTCGTCGGCGGTTATCCCCGTGCCCTTGCCGCCGAGGATGAACGAGGGCCGCACGATGATGGGGTAGCCGATGTCGGCGGCCACGGCCAGCGCCTCGTCGACATCGTGGGCGAACCCGCTGGCTGGGACGTCGAGGCCAATCTCGACCATGGCGTCCTTGAACAGCTCGCGGTCCTCGGCGGTGCGGATGGCCTCGGCCTTGGCCCCGATCAACTCCACCCCGAAACGTTCCAGTACGCCGTCCTCGACCAGCTCCATGGCCAGGTTCAGCGCCGTCTGGCCGCCCAGGGTGGGCAGGACCGCGTCCGGCCGCTCGCGCTCGATGATCGCGGCCAGCACGTCGCGGGTCAGCGGCTCGACGTAGGTGCGGTGGGCGAACTCCGGGTCGGTCATGATCGTCGCCGGGTTGGAGTTGGCCAGGACGACCGTGAAGCCCTCGTCCTTCAGCACCCGGCACGCCTGGGTGCCGGAGTAGTCGAACTCCGACGCCTGGCCGATGACGATCGGGCCGGACCCGATGACGAGGACCTTCTCGAGGTCGCTGCGCCTGGGCACCTACTCGCTCCCCAGCATGAGATCGGCGAACTCGCCGAACAGGTACGAGGCGTCGTGTGGCCCGGGGCCAGCTTCGGGGTGGTGCTGGACCCCAAAGGCGGGACGGTCGGTGCAGCGGATGCCCTCGACCACGCCGTCGTTCAGGTTCACGTGGGTCACCTCGGTCCCCGGCACGTCGACGACAGCGAAGTTGTGGTTCTGGCTGGTGATCTCGACCGTCCCGTCGCGGAGGCGGCGCACCGGGTGGTTTCCGCCGTGGTGGCCGAAGGCGAGCTTGTAGGTGGTGCCGCCCAGGGCGGCGCCGAGCAGCTGGTGGCCGAGGCAGATGCCGAAGGTGGGCACGCCCGACTCGAGCACCTCGCGGACCGCCTCGATGGCGTAGCCGAGGGTGGCGGGGTCGCCTGGGCCGTTGGAGAGGAAGACGCCATCGGGCTGGCGGGCCAGGACGTCGGCGGCCGGCGTCGAGGCCGGCACCACCTCGACGGTGGCGAACACCCCGAGGTGGCGCAGGATCGTCGCCTTGATCCCGAAGTCGTAGGCCACCACCCGCAGCGGGCCGTCACCGGCCGTGTAGGGCTCCGGGGTGGTGACACCGGCGACCAGGTCGATGCCGGAGGTCCCGGGCTCGGCCGCAGCGGCCGCCCGCAGCACCTCCGGGTCGGCTGTGCCGAACGCGCAGGGCATGGCCCCGGCCTCCCGGATGTGACGGGTGAGGCGCCGGGTATCGATCCCGGCGATGCCAGGCGTGCCGGTGCGCACGAGGAAGTCACCGAGGTCCTCGCTGGACCGCCAGCTCGACCGGCGCCGGGTCAGGTCGCGCAGCACGACACCGCGGCACCCTGGCCTGGCGCTCTCCATGTCGGCGGCGTTCACGCCGTAGTTCCCGATGTGCGGGTAGGTGAAGGCCACCACCTGGCCGGCGTAGGAGGGGTCGGTGATGATCTCCTGGTAGCCGGCCATGGCCGTGGTGAACACCACCTCGCCGCCGCTCACCCCGGCGGGCGGCGAGGCGCCGATGGCCTCCCCTTCGAACGTGGTCCCGTCGGCCAGGACCAGCAGGGCCGTGCCTCCCGCCGATGCGTCGTGGCTCACTGTCCGCCCGCCTTCCCCCGGCTCGCCTGCCGGCTCGCCTCCTCCACTCCTCGGTCCAGGCGGGCGACGTTCGCCCCTCGCCGGCTCGTTCGCTTCGCTCACGCCTCCCGCCGATGCATCGGGGCTCACGGCCGGCTGGCTCGCTCCGCTCATGCGGACATCCGGGGTCAACGCTGGGCCTCCTGGTCGATGACGACGGGCTCGCCGCAGTGGACGGTGTGCCGGACCCGGCCTTGCAGCTCCATGCCGGCGTAGGGGGTGTTGCGGCTGCGGCTGGCGAGCCGGCCGGCGTCGACCACCCAACGCTCGCCCGGGTCGATCACGCACAGATCGGCCGGCGCCCCGGGGGCCATCACGCCGGCCGCGGCCGGTAGGCCGAGCACCGAGGCCGGCTGCCACGACAGCAGGGCGAACAGCCGCTGCGGGTCGTCGCCCAGGCCGAGCCCGCCCAGGGTGAGGGCCATGGCCGTCTCGAGGCCGAGCATCCCCGGGGGCGCCTGGTCGAAGGGCCGCTCCTTCGCCTCCTGGTCGTGGGGGGCGTGGTCGGTGGCGACGGCGTCGATCGTGCCGTCGAGCAGCCCGGCCCGCACGGCGTCGCGGTCGGCGGCGGGCCGCAGCGGCGGGTTGACCCGGAAGGCGGTGTCGTAGCCCTGGCAGGCCTCGTCGGTGAGGGTGAGGTGGTGCGGCGTGGCCTCGCAGGTGACCGCCAGCCCCGACCGCTTGGCCAGGCGGACCAGGTCGACGCTGCCGGCGGTCGACAGGTGCTGGAAGTGGACGCGAGCGCCGGTGAGCCGGGCCAGGGTGACGTCCCGCATCACCATCAGCTCCTCGGCCTCGGCCGGCTGGCCGGGCACGCCCATCCGGCTCGACCAGGCTCCCTCGTGCATGACCCCGCCGGCCGCCAGCGCGTCGTCCTCGCAGTGCTGGGCCAGCACGACGCCGAGGGGCAGGGCGTATTCGAGGGCCCGACGCATCAGGCGGCCGTCCTGCACCCCGGTTCCGTCGTCGGTGAACAGGCGCACCCCGAGGCGGGCCAGCTCGGCCATCGGCGCCAGGCGCTCGCCGGCCCGATCCACCGTGATGGCGCCGCTCACCTCCACCGTGCACAGTGCGGTGGCCCCCAGCGCCATGACCTCGCGGACTACGGCGGCCGAGTCGATCGCCGGCGTGGTGTTGGGCATGGCCACCACAGTCGTGAAGCCGCCGAGGGCGGCGGCCCGGCTGCCGGTCTCCACGGTCTCGGCCTCCTCCCGGCCCGGCTGGCGCAGGTGGGTGTGGAGGTCGACCAGGCCCGGCCCCACCCAGCAGCCGCCGCAGTCGAGCACCGCGGCGCCGTCGATCGGCACGTCGTCGCCGACGGCGGCCACCACGCCCGAGTCGACCAGCACGTCGGCCCGGCGAACCCCACCACGGTCGACGACGGCGCCGCCGCGGAGCAGCACCCGGCTCGGCCCGCCCTCAGCCATCGAGGCGCACCTCGCCGTCGGCCGGTGCGGTGAGGAGGTGGAACAGGACGGCCATGCGCACCGCCACCCCGTTCGCCACCTGGCGGGTGATGACGGCGCAGGGCAGGTCGGCCACCTCCGGGGCGATCTCGACGCCCCGGTTGATCGGGCCGGGGTGCATGACGAGCGCACCCGCCGGCAGCCGCTGGGCCCGGGCCAGGTCGAGACCGTAGGAGAAGGCGTACTCACGCAGGCTGGGCACGAGAGCCTCGGTCATCCGCTCCTGCTGGAGGCGCAGCAGGTAGCAGACGTCGAGCTCGCCGACCACCTCGTCGAGGTCGTGGGCCACGTCGCACGGCCAGCCGTCGAGCGACGCCGGCAGCAGCGTGGGTGGCGCCACCAGCGTGACGGAGGCACCGAGCATGGCGAAGCAGAACACGTTGCTGCGGGCCACCCGGCTGTGCTTCACGTCGCCGACGATGCCGACGCGCAGGCCTTCGAGCGAGCCTGCCTTGTGCTCGTTGCGGATCGTGTAGGCGTCGAGCAGCGCCTGGGTGGGGTGCTCGTGCCAGCCGTCGCCGGCGTTCACGACGCTCACCCCGCTGCCGGCCAGCCACGCCGCCAGCTGCCAGGGCACCCCCGACGAGGCGTGGCGGACCACGAGGGCGTCGATCCCCATCGCCTCGATGGTGAGGACGGTGTCGCGCAGGCTCTCGCCCTTCTTGACCGCCGAGGTGGACACGCTGAACGACATCGTGTCGGCGGAGAGCCGCTTGGCCGCCGTCTCGAACGAGAGCCGGGTCCGGGTCGAGTCCTCGTAGAACAGGCTGACCACCGTGCGGCCCCGCAGCGCCGGCACCTTCGGGATGTCGCGGCGGCCCACCTCGACCATCGAGTCGGTCAGCTTCAGGACGGCCTCGACGCCGTCCGGCCCCAGGTCGTCGACGCAGAGCAGGTGGGCGGTCATGGCTGGTGGCCGTGGCGGGCGCCGCCGGCTCCGGTCGGCGGGACGAGGTCGCCGATGGTGACGCCGTCGGGACCGACGTCGACCACCTCGGCACTGCCCGTCGGCAGGTTCTTGCCCACCACGTCGGGCCGGATCGGCAGCTCTCGGTGGCCCCGGTCGACCATCACGGCCAGGCGCACCGCCCGGGCCCGGCCGTGGTCGGCCAGCGCGTTGAGGGCGGCCCGGACGGTCCGGCCCGTGTAGAGCACGTCGTCGACCAACACCACGGTCTTGTCGGTCAGGTCCCACGGGACATGGCTGGGCGCCTCGGGGACGACCGGGCGCAGGCCGATGTCGTCGCGGTAGAACGCCACGTCGAGCGTCCCCACCGGCACCTCGGTGCCCTCGATCTTCTTCAGGGCCTCGGCCAGCTGGTTGGCCAGCGGCACCCCCCCCGTCTGCAGGCCGATCAGCACCACCCCGTCGAGGCCCTTTTCGGCCTCGATGATCTCGTGGGCCATGCGCCACACCGCCCGCCGCACGTCGTCGGCGTCCATGACCCGAGCCCGGGGGACGAAGCTGCCCCGCAGCGGCGGCGCCATTGATCGCTCTCGTGCAGCCACGCTGGTCCCTTCCGTGCGGGCCTCACCGGACCCGCTTCACGGTCAGGCCAGGACCGTACCACCCGCGCACCGTCGCTCAGGGCGAAGCTTCGGCCTCGGGGCGGACCTCCCGGGCCAGGTTGGAGAGCAGGCCGTTCACGAAGCGGCCGGCCTCCTCGGTGCTGAAGCGCTTGGCCAGCTCGACGGCCTCGCTGAGGATCGCCCCCGTCGGCACGTCCGGCCGGGCCACCAGCTCGAAGGCGGCGAGGCGCAGGATGCTCCGGTCGACCCACGGCATCCGCTCCACCGTCCAGTCCTTGGCCAGGCGCTCGATGTGCCCGTCCAGCTCGACCAGCCGCTCCCCCACGCCCGTCACCAGGGCCACCGCGAACGGGTCGGGGGCGATGGCCAGGTCGGGGAGGACGTCGGCCGGGCCGACCCCCTTCGCCTCGGCCTCGTAGAGCAGCTCCAGGGCCCGCTCGCGTGCCTCGCGACGCGAGCCCTGCAGCATCAGACCCGGGTCAGGTAGTCGCCGGTCCGGGTGTCGACGCGGACCTTGTCGCCGATGTTGACGAAGAGGGGCACCTGCAGGCTGAGGCCCGTCTCGAGCGTGGCCAGCTTCTTGGCCCCCGAGACGCGGTCGCCCTGGAGGCCCGGCTCGGTCTCGGCCACGGCGAGGTCGACCGACGACGGCAGCTCGACGCCGATGATCTCGTCCCGGTAAAAGGCGAGCACGGCGTTGTCCGAGTCCTTCAGGTACCTGGGGGCGTCGCCCAAAGCCGCGCTGGGCGCGGTGAGCTGGTCGTACGACTGGACGTCCATGAAGACGTAGCCGTCACCGTCGCGGTAGAGGAGCTGCATCTCCCTCTTCTCGACGATCGCCTGGTTCAGGGGCTCGCCGCCGCGGAAGGTGCGGTCCTGGGTTCCGCCCGTCCGGAGGTTCTTCAGCTTGGTGCGCACAAAAGCGCCCCCCTTGCCCGGCTTCACGTGCTGGAACTCGACGACCTGGAACAGCCCCTCGGGAAGGTCCAAGGTCATCCCGTTCTTGAGGTCGTTGCTGCTGAAGGCCACGGGGGCCGCATCGTAGGCGGGCTCCGGTACCGGCCCCGTCAGCCGGCTGCCGGATGGGCCCGGATCAGGCGGTGGCCGAGGTCCAGCGCCTGCTCACGCAGCGCCGCCGGCTCGAGCACCTCGAACTCGTGGCCGAGCGGGACCAGGTGGCCGACGACCACTCCGATTCAGGAGAGGAGGGTCGCGACGGCGGTGATGGCCAGGCGGTAGCCGTGGCCGCCGAAGCCGGCGATGGCGCCGGTGGCCACCGGGGCGATCACCGAGGTGCGGCGCCAGGGCTCGGGCGTCGGGGTTGGACAGGTGCAGCTCGACCACCGGGCCGTCAAAGGCGGCGAGGGCGTCGTGCAGGCTCCAGCCGTAGTGGGTCAGCGCGCCCGGGTTGACCACGATCGCGGCGGCGCGGCCGCGGGCGCCGTGCACCGCCCGGACCAGGTCGGCCTCGGCCTCGCCCTGCACGTGCTCGAGGTCCAGGCCGCAGGCGGCCGCTTCGGCCGTGGCCGCGGCGACGTGGTCGGCGAGGGTGGCCGTGCCGTAGACGGCCGGCTCCCGCGCGCCCAGGA
Organism: Acidimicrobiales bacterium; assembly: GCA_030448245.1. Taxonomy (GTDB): domain Bacteria; phylum Actinomycetota; class Acidimicrobiia; order Acidimicrobiales; family JAUJNH01; genus JAUJNH01. The sequence continues at coordinate 256,573 of JAUJNH010000001.1, read as the reverse complement.
GGCTGAGGTTGGGGCCCGACAGGAGGAGGACCAGGGGAGCGTCAGGCATCGGCGAGCATGTCCCGGACCACCTGGGGGTCGACCCCGGGCACGACCTCGCAGCCGGCGGGGCCGTCGAGGACGAAGGTCAGGCCGTCGACCGCCTTTTTGTCCCGGGCCATCAGGGCCAGCAGCCGGTCGGCGTCCCGGCCGTGGGGAAGGTCCCCGGCGAGGCCGTAGCTGGCCACCACCCTGCGGTGCTCGGCGACGCGGTCGGGGCCGATGCGGCCCAGGCGCCCGGCCAGGCGGGCCGCGAACACCAGACCGATGGCCACGGCCTCGCCGTGGCGCAGGTCAAAGGCGCCGTCGACCTCGAGGGCGTGAGCCAGCGTGTGGCCGTAGTTGAGGAGGGCTCGCCGGCCGGGCCCGCCCGCGTCCACCGACTCGCGCTCGTCGCCGCCCACGAACTCCCCCTTCAGCCGCACGCACGCGGCCACCGCCGCCTCGAGGTCGAGCTCGGTCAGGTACGGCGCTCCCAAAAAGGCGTACTTCGCCATCTCGCCGCAGCCGCTGCGGTGCTCGCCCTCCGGGAGGGTGGCCAGGGCGTCGAGGTCGCACACCACCGCCGCCGGCTGCCAGAACGCCCCGACCAGGTTCTTGCCCTCGGGCAGGTTCACGCCGGTCTTGCCGCCGATGGCCGCGTCGACCATGCTCAGCAGCGTGGTCGCCACGTGCACCACAGGCACGCCCCGGTGGTAGCAGGCGGCGGCGAAGCCCGCAGTGTCGGTGACGACCCCACCGCCGACGGCGACGACGCAGTCGCGCCGGGTCAGCCCCCACGAGGCGAAGCCGCGGCACAGGGCCTCGACGGTGCCCAGGGTCTTCGCCTCCTCGCCCGACCCGATGAGGAAGCCGCGGTGCTCACCGCCCGGGTCGACGTCGAACCCGATGCCCGGCTGGGTGACGACGGCCACCCGCCGGGTGCCGGCGGGTAGGAGCGAGGCCAGGCGGCTGCGGGCGCCGGCGCCGACGACGACCGGGTAGGCGCGCCCGTCAGCCAGGCGGACCTCGACCTCGGTGGTCATCGCCGGCCCGACCGGGCCCGTTGGCGGAGGGCAGCGTCGATGCGGGTGACCACCCGGTCCACCGGCACGCCGTCCACGTCGACCACCAGGTCGGCCAGCGACTCGTAGAGGCGGGCCCGCTCCGGGTAGAGCCGGGCCAGGGCGGCTCCCGGGTCGGCGCCGAGGAGCGGGCGGGTGCGGCCGTCGCCCACCCGCTGGGTGAGCGTGGCCAGTGAGGCCCGCAGCCACACCACCAGCCCTGACGCGGCGATCAGCCGGCGGTTGGCCTCGTCGAGCACCGCGCCGCCGGCGACGCTGACCACTAGCGGGTGCGTGCTGGCGCAGGCCTCGGCCAGCGCGGCCGACTCCTCGGCCCGGAAGGCTGCCTCGCCGCGGTCGGCGAACAGCTGGGGGACGGTCCGGCCCGTGCGGCGCCGCACCTCCTCGTCGCTGTCCAGGTAGGGCCAGCCGAGGCGCTGGCCGAGCGCCCGCCCGACGCTGGTCTTGCCGGCACCCATCATCCCGACGAGCAGGATCCGCTCGACGTCCTCAGCCACCGCGGAGGGACTCCCGGAAGGCGTCGGCGTTGCGGACCAGCTCGGCCACCGAATCGCCCCCGAACTTGCGCAGCGCCTCGGAGGCGAGCACGAGGGCCACCATCGTCTCGGCCACCACCCCCATGGCGGGCACGGCCGTGACGTCGGTGCGCTCCCTGAAGCTGACGGTGGCCTCTTTGGTGACCACGTCGACGGTGGCGAGCACGGGGCGGTTCAGCGTGGCCAGCGGCTTCATGGCGGCCCGCACCACCACGACTTCGCCGGTCGAGATCCCGCCCTCGACCCCGCCGGCCAGCGCCGAGGTGCGCCGGTAGTCGCCGGTGGCCGCGTCCCAGACGATCGGGTCGTGGGCCTGGCTCCCCCGCCGGCCGGCCACCTCGAAGCCGTTGCCGATCTCGACGCCCTTGACCGCCTGGATCGACATGACGGCCTGGGCCAGGAGGCTGTCGAGCTTGCGGTCCCAGTGGGTGTGGCTGCCCAGGCCGACGGGGACGCCGTAGGCCAGCACCTCGACCACGCCCCCCAGTGAGTCGCCGTCGCCGGCGGCCGCCTTGATCTCGTCGACCATCGCCTCCTCGGCCTCGGCGTCGAAGCAGCGGACCTGGCTCTCGTCCACCGTGACCAGATCGGCGGGCAACGGTCGGTCGGCTGCCTTGCTGTGCACCGATCCGAGCTGCACCACGTGGGAGACGACCTCGACCCCCAGGCGGCGCAGCAGCAGCTTGGCCAGCGTGCCGGCCGCCACCCGGGCCGCCGTCTCGCGGGCGCTGGCCCGCTCCAGCACGTCGCGAGCGTCGGTGAAGCCGTGCTTCTGCATGCCTGCCAGGTCGGCGTGGCCGGGCCGCGGCTGGGTGAGGGGCTCCCGGGTGGCGCCGGGAGCAGGCGACATCTCCTGGTGCCAGCGGTCGCTGCGCTGCCACTCGCTGTTGCCTACGGTGATGGCGACCGGGCCGCCGAGGGTGCGCCCGTGGCGGACGCCCCCGAGGATGGCCACGTCGTCCTGCTCGAACCGCTGCCGGGGTCCTCGCCCGAAGCCGAGGCGCCGGCGGGCCAGCTCGGCCTGCACGTCCTCGACCGTGACCGCGAGGCCGGCCGGCAGCCCCTCGAGCGTGGCCACCAGGCAGGCGCCGTGGGATTCCCCGGCGGTGAGGAGGCGCAGCATCGCCTGTCGAGCGTACCGGTGGGACCCGACCGGGCCCCCGGGGCGAGCGCCGTCCGGGTGGGTCCCGGCGATCGGGGTACCGTCCGACCGTGGCACAGGAGGAGGCCGAGGCCGAGCTGGAGCCCGCTGGGGCCCCGGTGACCATCGGGCCCGCGTGGCCGGCCGAGGTCGACGGTGCGGCCCTGCTCCGGGCCATCGAGCGGGTCGGCGCCGAGGTCGGTGCTCTCAACCGCCTGGTGGCCATCCAGCCCGAGGAGGTGGCGGCCCGGGTCGACGTCGACGCGGCCACGGCGGCCGTCGCCGTGCGCGTCGGCGCCCTGAGCGGCACCCTCGACCAGCTCCGCCTCTCCCTGCTCCTGGGCCTCGACCGTGCCATCGACCGGTTCGACCACCCCAGCTGGCTGCCCAGGCTGCAGGCGGCTGTGAGCGAGGACCGCAGGCTCGATCAGCTGCTGGCCTCGGTGACCTCGCTCTCCGACGGGGTCCGGGCCGGCGCGGCCATCGCCGACGCGCTCGAGAACGTCGGCGAGCGGCTGGCCGCCCTCGAGGGGTCGGCCGAACGGGTGGCCGACGTCGCCCGCGCCCTGGGGGCGACGGTGGCACCGCTGCCCGACCGGCTGCAGACCATCTCGGTCCAGGTCGACCGCATCACCCCGTTGGCCCGCGCCGGTGACGACGCCGGGTCCCTGCTCGGCCAGCTCGACCGGGTCAGAGCCGGCCTGGCCGAGGTGGTCCGCCACCTCGAGGCCGGCGCACCAGGACGGGCTGCGAACAGCCACGATGACAAGCCCGAGCACGAACGCCTCGACGCGGTGGTCGAGGTGCTGGCGCAGGTCACCCGCCGCCAGGACGAGCTGACGCCGGCGATCAGCGCCGTGCTCGACCAGGTGCGGGGCCCAGCGGGCTTGGATGCCGTCCTGGACCGGATCGAGCAGCGGGAACGGTCGCTGGTCACCCGGCTCGACCGGATCGAGGGCGGGCTGCGCCGGAACGACGGGCTCGCCGCGGCCAAGGCCGACGACCTGACCCCCGACCTCCGTGCGGCACTCGACCGCCTCGACCAGCAGGAACGAGCGGTGGCCAGCCAGCTGGAGCGGGTCGGTCAGCGACTGGCCGAGGTGGCCGGCCGCCAGGACGCGCCCCAGACGACGCCGGACGGAGCGTCGGCGCCGGCCGCCGATCCGGTCTCCGAACGGTTCGACTCGGTGGTCGAGGTGCTGGCCGACCTGTCCCGCCGCCAGGGTGATCTGGCCACCGCGATCGACCGGCGCCTGTCGGCCATCGAGAAGGGCCTCGCGGCCGTCGCCCCGACCCCGGGCTCCGTCGACTCGACCCGGGCCGCCGCCCTGCGGCTGGCCGACCTGCGGGCCGAGCGGGCCAGGGTGCAGGCCCACCTGCAGGACGAGCGCCTCCTCGCCCGGAGGTGGGACCAGGATCTCGGCGACGGCCGTTAGACCGGGCTCACTGGCCGAGGTAGGCGTCGACCAGCGGCTGGCCCACGAAGATGGCCATCTCGGCACCGAGGGCGAGGAAAGGGCCGAAGGGGATGGCGGCCTTGAGCCCCTGGCCGGTGAGGACGGCGTAGGCCACACCGGTCACCGCCGACGTCAGGAAGGCGACGAACAGGAACAGCGGCACCAGGCTCAGGCCCAGCCAGCCCACGGCCATCCCCAGGACGAACGACAGCCGCACGTCGCCGTAGGCCATGCCGCCAGGTGAGATGAAGTGGAGGGCGAAGAACACGGCGAAGGAGCCGACCCCACCGATGGCCGCCCAGACGATCCGCCTCGGCTCGCCTTCGGCCAGGGCGGCGAGGAGCAGCAGCACGCCAACGGCGTAGGCGGTCGGGAACACGATCTTGTTGGGCAGGAGCCGGTGCTCGAGGTCGATCACCGACAACGCCAGCAGCGACGCGGCCAGGAAGAGGTACGCCGGCAGCCGGAAGCTGGGGCCGAAGTGGGCCGCCGTCGCCGCGAACAGGGCGGCGCACCCAAGCTCGAGCAACGGGTACCGGGCGCTGATGCGCTCCGAGCAGGCCCGGCACCTCCCCCGCAGCAGCACCCACGAGGCGACCGGCACGTTGTCGCGGCTGGCCAGCTGGGTGCCGCACGAGGGGCAGTGCGAGCGGGGGCGGACGACCGACTCCTTGCGCGGCACCCGCCAGACCAGGACGTTGAGGAACGAGCCGACCGCCAGGCCGAGGACGGCGCAGGCGGCCACCAGCAGGACGGTCACCGACGAGGCTGCCGGGCCAGGCGGGTCACCACGGGTAGGCGGAGATCGCCTGCCACTGCTCGTCCGTGGTCTCCTGCCACACCCAGAAGGCCACCCCGACCGCCCCCGAGCGACGGGCCTCGTGGAGGAAGCGGAGGGTCTCCGGCCCGCTCGGGTTGCCGGGGCGGCCGCCGTCGCGACCCATGTTGTAGGACTGGCCGGCCGGCACCACGGGGAGCCCGAAGGTGGCGAGGCGTCGCACCGCCCGCTCCACGTCGGCGCCGGGCTCGCGGCAGCCCCAGTACACCATCGGCGCCATGGCGTCGGCGTACGAGGCAACCAGCCCGTACGGGTACTTGGCCCACCACTCGTCGGTGGGGTTGTAGACGGTGGCGACGAGCGGCCGCCCGGCGAGGGCGCGTCGGGTGAGGCCCAGGTAGGTAGCGATGCGCTTCTCGGTGACGACCACGCCCTCGCTGGCCGTCTCGAGGTCGGGGCTGTAGGCGTCGAGCCGGTGGCCGTCCTTCTGCCAGCCCAGCACCTGCGCCGTCCACGCCGCGTCGGCCACCGGGTCGCCCAGGAACGGGAAGCCCCAGCCCACCACCTTCAGGCCCTCGCGGTGGGCCAGGGGCACCAGCCCGTCAAGGTACTTGGCGCCGTAGAAGCCGCTCTTGGAGTCGGCCACCCGCACCCACAGGGTCGACAGGCCGGCCGCCTTGGCCCGCCGCACCACCGCGCCCAGGTCGCCGTCCTCGGTGCGGCCCCACTGCCAGGTCCACATGCCCCGGCCGGCGACGACCGAGGTGTCGGCGGTGCGGCTGGTGGGCGGGGGCAGCGGGGCGGGCACCTGGTCTTCGGGCACCAGCGTGAGGCCCTTGGGCAGCCCGGGCGGCGGCTTGGGCGGGCGGGGCGGCCGGACGGGCAGGGGACAGCCGCGTTGGGCCACGGGTCCCGCCGGCACGCCGGCCGGTGCGGCGCGCCGGCGGGGGGCGGGGCCACCGCCGCGGGCGCCGGCTGCGGCGCCGCCGGGCCGGGCTCACGATCGGCGCCGATGGCCGGCGGGGCCGGGACGGGAGCGGCCAGGTCGGACTCGGGTGCAGCCGCCTTTTCCGGTACGGGCAGGGTGGACGGCGCAGGCTGGCAGGCGCCGGCCAGGCCCCCGGTCAGGACCAGCAGGAGGCCAGCGAGGGCGGCGGAGCGCAGGCGCAGGGTTCGTCGCACGGCGGAAAGGCAGGGTAGGGGCTTCCGCTCGGCAACGGCCAGCGGCGCCCGGGGCTCAGCGGGCCTCGCCGGCCGGGTCGGGACGGAGGGGGGCCCGGGGCCCCTCGCTCAGCGCCATCGCTCCAGGTCCTCGACGGTGTCCGCGTCGGCCGGGTCTCCCTCGCACGGCACCCGCACGACGAGGTCGGCCCTCTCCCACACGCCCGACGGGGTCTCCTGCTCGCCGATCAACGGCAGGTGGGGCCAGACGTCGGCGCCGAGGCGCACCGGGTTGCCCAGCCGTCCGCCGTAGGTGGCGACGGCCATCGACGCCTGGCAGGCGGCCATGGCGGCCCAGGCGTGCGGGCCGACGAGCGGCTGGTCGCCCAGGCCGACCACCACGGCATCATGGCCGGCGGTGGCGGCGGCGGCGACGCCCACCTGCAGCGACGAGGCCTGGCCGTCGGCCCAGCGGGGGTTGTGGACCAGGATGGCGTGGGGGTCGACGCGGCCGCGCAGGTCGACGGCTCCCGTCACCACGAAGGTCTCGAGGCCGCTGGCCACGGCCGCGCCCACGGCGTGGGCCACCAGCGGCCGGCCGCCCACCCGGGTCAGCAGCTTGTGGGCGCGCCCGTGGAAGCGTGAGCAGACGCCGGTGGCCAGCACGATGGCGGCCACCGTCATGGCCGAGCCGTCCGGTGGAGCGTGGGGTGGGGCCGTCCCTGGCCGGAGCAGCGCATCAGCGGCGCAGCGGCCCCAGGGGGAGACGGCCTTTGGTGCGGGGCACCTCGCGAGCGTGGCACATCGACGGTGCTCGGGACGAGGACCCTCGTCCCGCGGCCCCGGGCAGCCGGCGCCGCTCAGACCAGCGAGATGCGGGCCGCCGCGGCCATCACCCCGAGTGGGGCGCCGACGCCGGTCCACAGCTCGAAGGCCAGCGCCGCCTGGTGCACGAGCATCCCCAGCCCGTCGACCGGTGTCGCCCCTGCGGCCTCGGCGCCCACGAGCAGCGGCGTGCGCAACGGGTGGTACACCAGGTCGGCCACCACCTGTCCGGGACCCAGAACCGACAGGTCAAGGTCGAACGGGACGGCGCCCGCCCCGGCGGTGCCGGTCATCCCGACCGAGGTCGCGTTCACGACCAGATCGGCCTCGGCGAGGTCGGCCGGGCCAGCCACGCCGCCGACGGGGCCGGCCAGGGCGGCCACCTCGGCGGCAGCCTCGGGCCGACGCGCCAGCACGCCGACCCGGGAGGCCCCGGCGTCGGCCAGGGCGTGGACGATGGCGGCGGCTGCGCCCCCGGCTCCCAGGACCAGGCAGGCTCCCCCCGCCGGATCGTGGCCGGCGGCTCGCAGCGAGGCCAGGAACCCTGGGCCGTCGGTGGCGTCGCCGACCAGCCGCTCGCCGCGGCGCACCACGGTGTTGGCGGCGCCGAGGACGGCTGCGGTGGCGCTCAGCTCGTCACAGACGAGGGCGACCGACCGCTTGTGGGGCATCGTCACGGACAGCCCCTGCACCCCGAGGGCCCGGATGCCGGCCACCGCCTCCGGGCACGAGCCGTCGGGGACGTCGAAGGCGACGTAGGCCCAGTCGAGGCCGACCTCGGCGAACGCGGCGTTGTGCAGCACCGGCGACAGGGAGTGCTTGATCGGGTGGCCCAGCACGCCCGCCAGGCGGGTGGTGGCCGTCGGCCAGGCTGCCGCGTCGGGTCGCAGGCCGACCGGCCGGGTGGTCAATCCCGCACCCCGTTGGCGCGGGCCTTCTCGATGTTGCGCTGGTGCTCGGCGGCGGTGACCGCGAAGGCGTGCCGGCCGTCCTTCTCGACCACCACGTAGAACAGGTTGGGGCCCGGCGTGGGTTCGAGGGCGGCTCGGATGGCAGCCTCGCCGGGAGCGGCGATGGGCGTCGGCGGCAGGCCCACGTTCTCGTAGGTGTTGTACGGACCCGGCGCCTTCAGGTCGGCGTTGAGGACCCGGGTCTTGGTGCCCGACTGGCCGAGGGCGTAGATGACCGTGGCGTCGATCTGCAGCTTCTGGCCCTTGGCCAGGCGGTTGTAGATGACCTGGGCGACGAGGGGGCGGTCGGCCTCGACCTTGGCCTCGCGCTCGACGAGGCTGGCCACGATCAAGAGCTGGTACGGCGTGAGGTTCCGCTGCTTGGCCTCGTTGGCGACGTCCAGTCGAGTGGTGACCGAGGTCATGGCATCGACCATCCTCTGCAGGATCTGCCGCTCGTCGTCCTTGTCGCCCACGTTGTAGGTGGACGGGAACAGCAGCCCTTCGAGGCTCTTCGTCTCGGGCGGCTGGAGCGGGCTGCGGACCCGGCCCTCCCCCTGGTCGAGCGCCAGCTTCTTGAACGTCTCCGCGTCGCGGCCTGGCAGCTTTCCGACGCGAGCGGCGATCTGCGGGATCGTCAGCCCCTCGGCGACGGCGAGGCGCTCCTCGGTGATCTCGGGGCCCTTCGTGAGCAGCGCCGCCACCTGCTGGTAGGACGAGTTCTGCTGGAGGGTGTAGGTGCCGGCCTGGTACGGGCCCTTCCCCTGGACCTTGGTCCAGTAGGCGAAGGTCCGCTCGCCCTTGATGACGCCCGCCTCGGCGAGCGTCTTGGCCACGCCCTCGGTGCCGATGTTCTTGTCGATCGTGACGGTGACCTCGGCGCCGGGCTCCCCGGCGGGGTCGATGCTCCCGCTCACCCGGCTGAAGCCGAAGAAGAGCGTGGCGCCGGCGAGCAGCAGGACGACCAGCACCAGGAACAGCCAGCGGGGCCGCCGTCGGGGAGCCGGCGGCATCTCTTCGATGCGCTCGTCGAGCATGGTCACGATGCGGAGCCCTCCTCGGGACGTCGGCCAGCGGGCGAGTCGAGCCACGACTGGAGCAGCACGGCCGCTGCGGAGGCGTCCACACTGCCACGCCGCTGGCGCCCGTTCCTCCCCGAGGCGGCCAATGAGGCGTGGGCGACGACCGTGGTGAGCCTTTCGTCCTGAAGGTGGACGGGGACGTCGAGGCGCTCGGCCAGCAGCCGAGCCTCGGCCCGAGCCCCTCGGGCGGCCTGGCGCTCCCGGCCGTCGAGGCTGCGTGGGAGCCCCACCACGACCGCCTCGACGTCGTGCTCCAGCACCACGTCAGCCAGGCGGTCGAGGAGGTCGGCCGATCGGGGCAGCACGGCCAGCGGCGAGGCGAGGATGCCGCCCGGGTCCGAGAGGGCGAGACCCACGCGGACCGTCCCGAGGTCCACGCCAAGGGTGCGCATCAGGCGAGCAGGGCGCGGGCTCGCTCGAGGGCGGCGTCGATGGCCGCGGGGTCCTTCCCCCCGGCCTGGGCCACCTCTCCCCGGCCGCCACCCCTCCCGCCCACCACGGCGGCCGGCTCCTGCAGCAGCTCGGCCGCCGACGCCCCGGGGGCGACCGCGGCCACCAGCGAGACACGCCGACCGTCCGGGCTGCCGATCAGCACGACACCCCGCACCGCCGGCAACCGGTCGCGCACGGCCAGGGCCAGCTGCCGCAGCGCGTCGGGCTCGACCCCGTCCCGTCGGGCGACCACCACCCCGTCGACGGCCTCGGCGGCCAGCGCCCCCGCGTCGGCGACGGCCGCCCGGGACCGGATGGCCCGCACCTCCTCGTGCAGCGCCCTGCGCTCGGCGAGGACCTTGTCGATCGCCTCGGGCAGCGCCTCGGGCCGGGCCTTCAGCAGCGACGCGGCGTGGAGGAGGGTCTGCTCCTCCTGGCGGTAGCGCTGGATGGTGCCCGTGCCGGTCGTGGCGTAGACCCTCCTGGTGTTGGAGGCGATCGACTCCTCCTTGGTGATCTTGAGGGGCCCGATCTGGCCTGTGCTGCGCACGTGGGTGCCGCCGCACAGCTCGCGGCTGTGCGGGCCGGCGTCGAGGACCCGCACCACCTCGCCGTACTTCTCGCCGAAGAAGGCCACCGCCCCCTCGGCCTCGGCCTCGGCCATCGTCATCTCCCGCACCACCACCGGGGCGGCCTCGAGCACGTCGGCGTTGACCAGCTCCTCGACCTTGGCGATCTCCTCGGGCGACATGGCGCCGAAGTGGCTGAAGTCGAACCGCAGCTCGTCGGGTCCCACCAGCGAGCCCTGCTGCTTGACGTGCGGGCCCAGCACCTCGCCGAGGGCCCAGTGCAGGAGGTGGGTGCCCGTGTGGTTGCGGCGGATGGCGTCGCGCCGGTCGCCGTCGATGCGGGCCCGGACCTGCTGGCCGGGCAGGAGCGTCCCCTCCTCGACCACGCCCTGGTGGCGGGTGAGGCCCGGTGCCCCCCTGGTGGTGTCGAACACCCTGAGGGCGCCGGTGTCGCTGCGCAGCTCTCCGGTGTCGCCCACCTGCCCGCCCCCCTCGGCGTAGAAGGTGGTGCGGTCGAGGACAACCTCGACATGGCCCTCGCGGCCTGAGCCGTTTGGGAGGACGGCCAGCACCCGGGCCTCGGTCTCGTCCTCGTGCTCACCCACAAAGGCGGTCTCGCCGAACTGCTCGAGCAGTTCCTTGTACGTGGCGGCGTTGGGCCCGGCGCCCCCGTCCTTGCGCGCTGCGGCCCGGGCTCGCGCCCGCTGCTCCGCCATCAGTGACGAGAAGCCCTCCTCGTCCAGCGGGACGCCACGCTCGGCGGCCACCTCACGGGTCACCTCGACCGGGAACCCGTAGGTGTCGTGCAGCTCGAAGGCCACGTCGCCGGCGACGGTGCCCGCCCCGCTGTCGAGGACCTGGCCGAGGCGGACGAGGCCACGCTGGAGGGTGGAGCGGAACCGGCCCTCCTCGACGTCGAGCACCTGGAGGATGAAGTCGCGGTTGCGGCTGAGATCGGGGTACGCCGGGCTCATCTCCGCCACGACGGCTTCGGCCACCTTGGCCATCACCTGCTGCTCGACGCCGAGCGAGTAGGCCCGCCGCACGGCCCGGCGGATGAGGCGGCGCAGCACGTAGCCCCGGTCCTCGTTCGAGGGGAAGACCCCGTCGCTGATGAGGAAGGCGGTGGAGCGGGCGTGGTCGGCCAGGATGCGCAGGCTGACGTCGACTTCGGGGTCGCGGCCGTAGGCCCGCCCGGTGGCCGACGAGGCCACCTCGAGCAGCGGCGTGAAGAGGTCCGTCTCGAAGACCGAGTCGACGCCCTGCAGGATGCTGAGCAGGCGTTCGTACCCGGCGCCGGTGTCGATGTTCCGGCGGGGAAGGGGATCGAGCGTGCCGTCGGGCTGGCGGTCGTACTGGGTGAAGACCAGGTTCCAGAACTCGAGGAAGCGCTCGTCGCCACCGTGGGCCGGGCCGCCGTCGGCGCCAAAGGCGGGGCCCCGGTCGAGGTGGATCTCGGAGCAGGGCCCGCAGGGCCCGGTGTCGCCCATGGCCCAGAAGTTCTCGTCGTTGTCGAGCCCCATGCGCTGGATGCGCTCCTTCGGGATCGGCGTCAGGTCGAGCCAGAGCTCCTCGGCCTCGTCGTCGGTGTGGTGCACCGTGATCCAGAGGAGCTCCGGGTCGAAGCCGAACCCCTCAGTGATCAGCTCCCAGGCCAGCTCGATGGCACCCTTCTTGAAGTAGTCGCCGAAGCTGAAGTTGCCGAGCATCTCGAAGAAGGTGACGTGGCGGCGGGACCGCCCGATGTTCTCGATGTCGTCGTGCTTGCCCATGATCCGCACGCACTTCTGGATCGTGGTGACCCGAGGGTCGGGCGGGTTCTCCTCGCCCAGGAAGTAGGGCAGGAACTGGGTCATGCCGGCGTTGGTGAACAGCGGCGCCCGGGGGTGGTGGGGGATGAGACCGGCGCTGGGCAGGGCGACGTGGGCGCGGTCGACGAAGTAGCCCGTCCAGGTGCTCCGGAGCCGGTCGGCCGTCCAGGTCGCCATGAGGCCCCGAGGTTACCGGGGCCCCCGAGACTTCTCAGGTGGCTGGGCGACCGGTAGGGCCGAGGCCACCGCCACGTCGATGGCGGGCCGGAGGCGCGATGCCTGGCGCAGCTCGGACTCGGTGGCCCGCTTGGCCCGTCGCCCCTCGGCCAGCGCGGCGGCGACGTCGTTGCGGAGGTGGCGGACGTGGCTGCGGGCCTGCTGCGCGGCGCCCGACGGCGTGAGGCGGGCGGCGGCCCGCTGGACCTTCAGCACCATCCAGATCCCGGTGGCGGCTCCCGCGGCCATCCAGAACCCGCGCCGGAACATCAGTCGCTCCCGCTGCGGAGGGCCCGCCGGTCGCGCAGGGTCCGGGCCGCGGCCGTGGTGCCGGCGGCCCACGCCCGCGCCTTCACCACGGGGGCGGTCAGGGCGGCGTCCGCGATCCGGGCTGCCGTCTCGGCGGCGGCCACCGCGGCTTCGGCGCGAGCCACCGCCAGGTCCAGCCGCTCGCCGGCGGCGCGGCCGGCTGCGTCGAGCTCGGCCTCGCCCGCGGCCCGCAGCAGGCGCAGCTGGTCCTCGGCCACCTCGAGCGCCCGCGGCCCGGCGGGACACGGCGACGAGGGCCACGACGGCGACGACCGCCACGACGGCGAGGAGGGCGGCGGCGCCCGCGGCGAAGGCGGTCCCCATCAGGAGCGCTCGGCCGTGCGAGCGGCGACATCGGCCTCGAAGCCGTGCTGCGAGGGCTCGTAGTAGGTCCGGTCGGCCACCTCGTCGGGTCGGTAGACCTGGGAAACCCAGCCTCGCGGGTCGTCGTGCGGGTAGGCATAGCCCTGGCCGTGGCCGATCGAGGTGGCCCCCGGTAGTGGGCGTCGCGCAGGTGGGCGGGGACCGGGCCCTTGGGGCGGCTGCGCACATCCTCCACGGCGGCCCAGATCGCGGCGGCGACCCGGTTCGACTTCGGGGCCTGGGCCAGGTGGACCACGGCCTGGGCCAGGTTCAGCTGGGCCTCGGGGAGGCCGACGAACTCGACGGCCGAGGCCGCCGCCGTCGCCACCAGCAGGCTGGTGGGGTCGGCCATGCCGACGTCCTCGCTGGCCAGGATGACGAGGCGGCGGGCCACGTAGCGGGGGTCCTCACCCGAGCCGAGCATCCGGGCCAGCCAGTACAGGCCGGCGTCGGCGTCACTGCCGCGGATGCTCTTGATAAAGGCGCTGACGACGTCGTAGTGGTCGTCCCGGCCGTAGGTGAGGGCGCGCGCGTGGTGCGGGCCCGCTCCACCGCGCCCAGCGTCACCCGACGGTCGGGTCCCGCCACGGCGACGGCCACCTCTAGGGTGGTGAGCAGCGCCCGGCCGTCCCCGTCGACGAGGTCGACGAGGAAGCCGGCGGCCGCGCCATCGATGCTCGCCCCCTCGATGTCGAGGCCCGCGGCGCAGCAGCTCGTGCAGAGCCTCGGGGCCGAGCGGCTCGAGGCGGAAGAGGGTGGAGCGGCTGAGCAGCGGCCCGTTCACCTCGAAGAAGGGGTTCTCGGTGGTGGCGCCGATCAGGGTCAACGTGCCGTCCTCGACGCTCGGGAGGAGGGCGTCCTGCTGGGCCTTGTTGAAGCGATGGACCTCGTCGAGGAACAGGATCGTGCTCTCGCCCTGCTCGGCCAGCCGCCGCCGGGCCCGCTCGGCGACCTCGCGCACGTCCTTCACCCCGGCGCTGACCGCGCTCAGCGGCTCGAAGGTGGCGCCCACCGCGTCGGCCAGCAGCCGGGCGATGGTCGTCTTGCCCGTGCCCGCCGGACCCCACAGGATCACGCTCCCGAGGCGGCGGGCGTCGACCAGCGCCCGCAGCGCCCCCTTCGGGCCGAGGAGGTGGTCCTGGCCGACGACGCCGTCGAGGGTGGTGGGGCGGAGCCGGCTGGCCAGTGGACCCCGAGCCTTGAGCCGCTCGGCCAGCCCCGCCTCGAACAGGTCCATCGTTCCGTGAGCCTACGGGCAGACCGCCCCACCACCCGGAGCCACCCGCTGCTCAGGATCGGTGGAAGCGCGCCTTCATCTCCGGCTTCAGCCACCAGATCAGGAGCGGGATGGTCGCCGGCCACAGGCAACAGCTGGTGAGTCCGAGGCTGAGGAGCACGATCCCGTAGATCCAGGCCCAAGGCTTGCGGGGCAGGAACAGGCCGACGGCGTGGACCCCCGCTCCGATCAGCCCTGCGAAGGCATAGATGGCCGCGCTGACCCTCTGCTCGACGACGTCCCCGGAGGCGCCGTCGACGTCAACCGCAGCGAAGAAGATGCCGAGGGCGACGACAGCTGCGTAGATCGCCGTCATCACCCCGGCGTAGACCTTGAACCAGCGGTACGCGGTGTCGGAAGCCGCCGGGTCGACCGGCGGCTGCCACTGGGGGGGTGGCGGCTGCCAGTGGGGGGGCGGCGGCTGCCACTGGGGGCCGTAGCCGGGATAGGTCACCCGACCAGTATGGAGAAGCGCCGGCCGAGGCGGGCCGGTGCCGGCGGCCGCGAAGGGCCAGCCGCCTCCTACGTCGGCGGCGGGAGGGGTCGGAGGCCGTAGATCTCGAGGTCCTTGGCGGCGACGGGCGCGGGGGCCCCGGTCAGCGGGTCGGTGCCGGACTGGGTCTTGGGGAAGGCGATGACCTCGCGGATGTTCTCCTCGCCGGCCAGGAGGGCCACGAGCCGGTCGATGCCAAAGGCGAAGCCGGCGTGGGGCGGGGCGCCGTAGCGGAAGGCGGCCAGCAGGAAGCCGAACTTCCGATCGGCCTCGTCGGGCCCGATGCCGAGGAGGCGGAACACCCGGTGCTGCACGTCCGCCCGGTGGATCCGCACGCTGCCAGATCCCAGCTCCCAGCCGTTCAGGACCAAGTCGTAGGCCTGCGAGCGGACGGTGAGCGGGTCGTCCTCGAGCCGGTCGAGGTCCTCGAGGTGCGGCATGGTGAACGGGTGGTGGGCCGCCATCGGGTGCCCGGCGTCGTCGACACCGTCGAAGAGGGGGAAGTCGACCACCCAGACCGCGTGCAGCCCGCCCTCGTTCACCGGTGGCCGCCCCAGCTCGAGGCGCAGCAGCCCCAGCACCTTGTTGACGAGCGGCCGCTCGTCGGCCACGAAGAGGAGGAGATCGCCCGGTTCCCCTGGGAGCCCGGCCCGCTCGTCCTCCGACAGGAACTTGAGGATCGGTCCCTCGAGCCCCTCGGGCCCGGCGGCGTGACGCTTGAGCCAGGCCAGCCCCTTGGCCCCGAAGCCCTTGGCCAGGTCGGTGAGGGCGTCGGTGCGCCCGCGCCCGAGCGACGCCCCGCCGGGCACGGCGATGGCCTTCACGCACGGTGCCCGGAAGGCGTTGAAGCCCGTCGAGGCGAACAGGGGCGTGAGCTCGACGAGCTCCAGGCCGAAGCGCATGTCGGGCTTGTCCGAGCCGTAGCGGTCCTGAGCCTCCTGCCAGGTGATCCGCCCGATGGCCCCCAGGTCGCGGCCAGCGGCGGCGCCGGCCTGGCGGACCGCGTGCGAAATGGCCTGCAGGACGTCCTCCTGCGAGCCGAAGCTCATCTCGGCGTCGAGCTGGGTGAACTCGAGCTGGCGATCGGCCCGCAGGTCCTCGTCGCGCATGCAGCGGGCGATCTGGTAGTAGCGGTCGACGCCGCCGACCATCGACAGCTGCTTGAACAGCTGGGGTGACTGCGGCAGGGCATAGAACGATCCCGGCTTCAGGCGCGACGGCACCAGGAAGTCCCGGGCGCCCTCAGGCGTGGAGGCCATGAGCATCGGCGTCTCGACCTCGACGAAGCCCTGGTCGTCCATGGCCCGGCGGATGGCGCCGTTCACCACCGACCGCAGCCGAAGGTTGCGCTGCATGCGCTCGCGCCGCAGGTCGACGTAGCGGTGCTTGAGGCGGATGGCCTCGTCGGTGGCCGGGCCCCGCTCGTCGAGGGAGAACGGCGGCGGCTCGGCCGCCGACAGGACCTCGACCAGCGCGTCACCCACCTCGACCTCGCCGGTGGCGATGCCCGGGTTGCCAGCCCCCTCGGGCCGCAGCCGAACCGTCCCGCTGATCCGCACCACCCACTCGGCCCGCAGCTCGGCCGCGCCGTCGACCACGCACTGGATCACCCCGGTGTGGTCGCGCAGGTCGACAAAGGCGAGGTGCTCGCCGTGCTCGCGGCGGCGGGCCACCCATCCGCACAGGGTCACCTGGCGGCCGGCGTCGGCGGCGGCCAGGGTGCCGCAGTGGTCGGTCCGCAGCGCCGTCGACGGCCCCAGCGGTCCGGCTGGCTCGTGCCCTGTCACCTCAGCCACCCATGACCCTCCTCACCTCGCTGACCAGCGCCGACCGGGGCACGGCGGCCTCGGTGCGCGACGCCAGGTCCTTGACCTTCACCACGCCTGTTGCCAGCTCGGCCGGGCCGGCCAGGACGGCGACTCGGGCCCCCCGCCGCTCGGCCAGCTGCAGCTGGGCGCCGACCTTCTTGACGTCGGGGTAGACCTCGGCCCCGACACCCGAGCGGCGGACGTCGGCAGCCAGGCCGTGGAGGTCGGCGAGGGCGACACCCGGGAAGCGCACGAACAGCACGGGGGCACCGGTGGTCTCGGCCCCCAGCATGCCCAGCTCCTCCATGGCCGCCAGCAGCCGGTCGAGCCCCAGGCTGGCGCCCACACCCGGGAGCGACTGGTTGGTGTAGAGGCCGGCCAGGTCGTCGTAGCGGCCGCCCGAGCAGACGCTGCCGATCGTGGGAAGGTCGGCCAGGAACGTCTCGTACACGGTGCCCGTGTAGTAGTCGAGGCCCCGGCTGATCGACAGGTCGACGGCCAGGCGCCCGTCGGGGATGCCGACGGCAGCCGCCACCTCGAGCAGCTCGCGCAGCCTCGCAGCCCCGCCGGCGACCCGGTCCGAGGCACCGAAACGCTCGACGACGGCGTCGAGGTCGCTGCTGGCGGCGTCCAGCACGTCGGCCGCCTGGCCGCTGGTCAGCCCGACGACGTCGACCAGCTCGGCGTGCACCGCGTCCGGACCCTGCTTGGCCAGCTTGTCGACCGACCGGAGCACGCCGCCGGTGCGGTCGCCGACGCCGAGGACCTCGACGATGCCGGCGAGGACGTGGCGGTCGCTCACCCGCACCGTGAAGCGCTCGAAGCCGAGGGCGACGAGCAGGTCGTGGATGACGAGCGCGACCTCGATGTCGGCCGCCGACGAGGTGGTGCCGATGGTGTCGAAGTCGCACTGCAGGAACTCCCGGTAGCGGCCGGCCTGGGTGTTCTCCCCCCGCCACACCGGCCCGATGTGGTAGCGCTTGAACGGGACCCCGAGGTCCTGCACGTGCATGGCCGCGAAGCGGGCCAGCGGCACCGTCAGGTCGAACCGCAGGGCCACGTCCCGCCCGCCGTTGTCCACGAACCGGTACAGCTGCCGGGCTATCTCGGCCCCTGGATCCAGCTTGGCCAGCAGGACCTCGGCCAGCTCGAGCGCCGGCGTGTCGATCGGGGCGAAGCCGTAGGACCGGTAGACGGCCCTGGCGACGTCCACCATCCGCTCGCGCACGAGGGCGAGGGCGGGCGGGAAGTCGCGGAAGCCTTTCAGGGTCCTCGGCTGGATGGCGGGCATGGCGGGGGCGACGGTAGCCCGGCACAACGAACGGGTCGGGGGCCTCCGGCTCGGGTCCGACGGGTCCGATCGGCCAGAATGCCCATCCGTGACCGAGACCCAAGATGCCGGCGGGCAGGCTCCGAGCGAGAACGAGAACGAGAACGAGAACGAGAACGAGAGCCCGACCGGGGACACCGAGGACGTCGATCCCGACGAGAAGGCACCGAGGATCATCAACCGGGTCCTCCAGGTCGCCGAGAACATCATCTACTGCCTGGTCAGCGTGGTCCTGTTCGGTGCCGCCCTCACGCTCCTCGGCCAGGCCGCCTACGACCTGGTCACGTCGGTCGAGGACGGTGTCGCCGCCGCCATTCGCGACGTCCTCGACACGCTGCTCCTCGTCTTCATCCTGATCGAGTTGCTGGCCGCCACCCGCGAGACGATGAACCAGCGGGCGATCGTCGCCGAGCCGTTCCTGCTGGTCGGGATCATCGCCTCGATCAAGGAGGTCGTCGTCCTCGGCATCGGGGCCAAGGAGGACCTGGGCAAGGACAAGGAGAGGTTCGAGTCGGCCATGCTCGGGATCGGCACCATCTCGTTCCTGCTGCTGGTGCTGAGCATCGCCATCCTCTTGAACAGGCGCCGGGAGCGCGAGCCCGAGGAGGACTAGGGCTCAGGAGGGGATCAGAGGATGCCCAGGAACTTCTGCCGGGTGGTCGGGGTGGGTGCCGGCTTCGGGGGCGCCGGCGGCGCCAGGGGCGCGCTCACCAGGTTCCCCTTGGCCACGATGCGCTGGCGGGCGCTGCCCTTGGGGTGGCAGGCGATGATCGTGAAGGTGGCGTCCGGGGTGTTGTTCACGACCCAGGTCTCGTTCGCGTTGACGATGAAGACCTCCCGCACCCGGTAGGTGAACCGCCCGGTCGAGTTCGAGAAGATCACCTCGTTGCCGGGGACCAGCCGGTCCATGTCCCAGAACGGCCGGCTGTGCGTGGTGCGGTGGCCGGGGAACACGGTGTTCCCCTGCTGGCCCGGCAGCGGGGTGCCCGGCCAGTGGCTCGGCCCGTTGTCGATCGTCGCCAGGTCGATGCCCTCGTAGGTGGCGTGGTTGAGCCCGATGGCGGGGATCTCGATGCGGCCGGTGGGCTGCGCCCTGCGGGCTGGGGCGGCGTGGGCGGCCTGCACGCCGCCGGCCGCGG
The DNA here is from genome assembly GCA_030448245.1 of Acidimicrobiales bacterium. Classification (GTDB taxonomy): domain Bacteria; phylum Actinomycetota; class Acidimicrobiia; order Acidimicrobiales; family JAUJNH01; genus JAUJNH01. The sequence continues at coordinate 237,794 of JAUJNH010000001.1, read as the reverse complement.
GCGCCCCGGTCCGGCCAACCGGGGCTCGCGGGGCGGCGCCCAGCGGGACCGGGTCGTCCTCGGCCGCGGCCGGCGCCTCGTCGGGTGAGGGGGCGGGCAGCTCGGCCACCGCCTGGGGCTCCGCCGCCGGGGCGGGCGGCTCGGTCACGGCATCGGCGACCGCCGGCTCGGCCACGTCGGCGGGCGCCGTCACCGGCGGAGGCTCCGGCATCGTCACCTCGACCCCGCCTGACGAGCAGGCCGCGATCAGCGTGACGACTGCAACCAGGAGGGACCAGCGGGTGGCGCGCATGCGCCCTTTCTACCCCGTTGCGCCTGCGGGCTCCCTCATCGACGGCGGTTGGCCGCCCACCCAGCGCCCCGGGTCGAGCCCGACGTCGCGGCTCGACCGGCGGCGCCGGGGCTCAGGCCGGCGCCTTTTCGCCCTTGCCCGGCAGGAGGCGGTAGGCGTCGTAGACCGAGTCGACGCGCCGCATCGCGGCGACGACGTGCTCGAGGTGGGCCGGGTCGGCCAGCTCGAACTCGAAGCGCATCTTGGAGACCCGGTCGGACCCGGTGTGGCTCGAGGAGCTGATGATGTTGACGTGGTGCTCGGACAGCACCCGGCTGACGTCACTCAGCAGCCGGCTGCGGTCGAGGGCCTTCACCTCGATCGAGGCGACGAAGCTGCCCTGGCGCTGGTCGTCCCACTCGACCTCGATCATCCGCCCCTCGGAGTTCTGCAGGGCCGCAGCGTTCGAGCAGTCGGCCCGGTGCACGCTGACACCACGCCCCCGGGTGACGAAGCCGATGATCTCGTCGCCGGGCACCGGCGTGCAGCAGCGCGACAGGCGGACCATGAGGTCGTCCAGCCCCTCGACGTGCACGCCGACCTGGGACCGCCCCAGGCCTGGGCCTCCGGCCTGGCGGGCCGTGGAGGGCAGCTGGACCTCGGCCTCGGGTCCCCGCAGCTCCCGCTCGAGCCGCTGCACCACCGAGGTGGCCGAGACGTGGCCCTCGCCGATGGCGACGTGGAGCGACTCGAGGTCGGCGTGGTTCATCGACTGGGCCAGCTTCAGCATCTCCGGAGAGCCCTGCAGCTTCTGCACTGGCAGACCGGCCTTGCGCAGCGCCTTGACCAGCTCCTCCCGGCCGCTGTCGATGGCGTCCTCTCGCCGTTCGCGCGAGAACCACTGGCGGATCTTCGTGCGGGCCCGGGCCGTGGCCACGAAGCCGAGCCAGTCGCGCGACGGCGCCGCCGACGGCACCTTGGCCGTGACCACCTCGATGGTGTCGCCCGAGGCCAACGGCGTGTCGAGCGGCATGAGGCGGCCGTTGACCCGGGCGCCGATGCAGCGGTGGCCGACGTCGGTGTGGATGGCGTAGGCGAAGTCGACCGGGGTGGCTCCGGTGGGCAGGGTCTGCACGTCGCCGGCTGGGGTGAAGACGTAGACCTCGTCCTGCTCGAGGTCGAGCTTGAGGGACTCGAGGAACTCGGTGGGGTCCTCGGCGCCGACGTCCATGTCGCCGATGCGGGACATCCAGGCCACCTGCGCCCCGCTGGGGCGGCCGAGCCGGCTGTCGCGGCCGTCGCCCCGGTCACGGGCGCCGTTGCCCCGCCCCTCCTTGTAGCCCCAGTGGGCGGCGATGCCGAACTCGGCCCAGCGGTGCATCTCGCGGGTGCGGATCTGCACCTCGAGCGGCTTGCCGCCCGGTCCGATCACCGTGGTGTGGAGGGACCGGTACAGGTTGAACTTGGGCATCGAGATGTAGTCCTTGATGCGGCCCTGCACCGGCGAGAAGCTGCCGTGGATGCAGCCGAGGGCGGCGTAGCAGTCGCTCTCCCGCTCGACGACGACCCGGATGCCGACGAGGTCGAAGATGTCGTCGAACTCCTTGCCCTTCACGACCATCTTCTCGTAGATCGACCAGTGGTGCTTCGGCCGGCCCGTCACCTCGCCCTGGATCTTGAGGGTCTCGAGCCGGTCCTGCACCTGCTCCAGCACCTGGGCCAGGTAGATCTCGCGCTCGGGCGCCCGGGTCGCCACCATCTGCTCGATCTCGGCGTACCGGCGGGGGTAGAGGGCGGCGAAGGCCAGGTCCTCGAGCTGCCAGCGGACGTCCTGGATCCCGAGGCGGTGGGCGAGGGGGGCGTAGATGTCGAGCGTCTCCTGCGCCGTGCGCTGCTGCTTCCACTCCTCCATGGCGGCGATGGTCCGCATGTTGTGGAGCCGGTCGGCCAGCTTGATCAGCAGGACCCGGCCGTCCTTGGCCATGGCGATCAGCATCTTCCGGACGGTGGCGGCCTGCTGCGCCTCCTTCGAGGCGAACTTGACCCGGTCGAGCTTGGTGACCCCGTCGACGATCTCGGCCACCGGGGTCCCGAACCCGGTCTCGATGTCCTCGAGGGTGACGGAGGTGTCCTCGACGGCGTCGTGGAGCAGCGCGGCGGCGAGCGTGATGTCGTCGAGCCCCAGCTTGGCCAGGATCGTGGCGACGGCCAGCGGGTGGGTGATGTAGGGCTCGCCGCTCTTGCGCAGCTGGCCCTCGTGGGCCTGCTCGGCCACCCGGTAGGCCCGGGTGACGAGCCCGGTGTCGGCCCGCGGGCGGCGGGCCCGGTACTCGGCGAGCACCGGGCCGAGGACGTCGTCGGCCAGCGAGGCCTGGCCACGTCGCCAGGGCAGCACCGTCGCCATGACGAGAGGCTACCGGCCCCCCGGAGCCTGCTCGGTGAGCCGTTCGGCCCGTTCTGACGGCGTCAATACGACACGAGCGAGGTGACGGGGCGGTCGGCCACGGCGGCCCGCCCCCCCAGGAAGGTGAGCTCGATGAGGAAGGACAGGCCGGCGACCTCACCTCCCAGCGTGGCGGCGAGGCGGACCGTGGCCGCGGCGGTGCCCCCGGTGGCCAGCACGTCGTCGACGATCAGGACCCGCTCGCCGGCGGCCACGGCGTCGCGGTGGATCTCGAGGACGTCGGTGCCGTACTCGAGGGCGTAGTCGGCCTTCTCCACCTGCCACGGCAGCTTCCCCACCTTGCGCACGGGGACGAAGCCGGCCCCGAGCACCAGGGCCACCGGAGCGGCGAGGATGAAGCCCCGGGCCTCGACGCCGAGCACCTTGGTGATGCCGGCGAACTCGTAGGGCTCGGCCAGCCCGTCAACCGCCTCGCGCAGGAGCCCGGCGTCGCCCAGCAGGGGCGTGATGTCCTTGAAGGTCACGCCGGCCCTGGGGAAGTCGGGGATGTCGCGGATGCGGGCGGCGAGGCGCTGCTCGACGGCGCTCACCGCTTGGGGCGCTTCGCCTTCTTGTAGGAAGGCGGAGGAGGCCGCCTGGCCTTGGCCGACGACGGGGCCCGCTTGGCCGAGGGCTTCTTGGCGTTGGACCCCGACGAGCGGGCCGGCTCGGCCGGCTCGACCGGTGCCGCCGGCTCGACCGGTGCCTTTGGCTCGTCCGGCTCGTCGACGGTGACCGCCTCGGCCGCGTGGGCCTGGTCGGCATCGGAGGCGGCAACCATGGTGGGACGGCCGCCGGGCTTGAGCACCATGGTCGCGGTCCCGGTGCCGGCCTTGGCTGCGTCGGTGCGCTTCGCCTTTGCACCCGCCCCGGTCCGGCCGCTGAGCGCCGCGGGGATCGGCTTGGCCCGGCCGGCCCCACTGCCGGACAGCCCGGCCCGGGCCGCCCCGGCTGCGCTCAGGAGCCCGAGGCCGCCGCCGCCCCGCTGCTCGAGGCGGGCCCGCAGCTGCCGGTAGCGGGGCTCGCGCTCCTTCAGCATGGCGAGGACCGGCGAGGCGACGAAGACCGACGAGTACGCCCCGGTCAGGAGGCCGATGAACAGCGCCATGCCGAAGTCCCGAAGGGTGGTGGCGCCCAGCACGAAGGTGCCGATGACCAGCACGGACAGGATCGGGAGGATGGCCACCAGCGACGTGTTCAGCGACCGCATCAGCGTCTGGTTCATCGACAGGTTCACCACGTCCGAGTAGGTCGCCCGCCCGGTCGAGGCCAGGGCCTTGGCGTTCTCGTCGACCCGGTCGAACACCACCACGGTGTCGTAGAGCGAGTAGCCGAGGATGGTGAGGAAGGCGATCACCGAAGCCGGGGTCACCTCCAGCCCGGTGAGGGCGTACACCCCGATGGTGACGAGGATGTCGTGGACCACCGCAGACAGGGCGGCGACGGCCATGCGCCACTCGAAGCGGCTGGCCAGGTAGGCGGCGATGGCCAGGAAGAACACGACCAGGGCGTTGCGCGCCTTTTTGGTGATCTCGTTCCCCCACGACGGCCCCACCACCGTGGTGCTGACGGGCTCGCCCGGCGCCAGGGTGGCCAGACGGTCGCGCACCTTGACGCTCTCGGCCTCGCGGGTGGCGGCGTCCCTGCCCTCGACCTTGGCCGAGGCGCGGACGAAGGGCTCGCCGTTGGTCGGGGTGAAGCGCTGCACCTTGGCGTCGGGGAACCCGGCCTCGGCCATCACCTCTTGGACCCGGGGGACGCTGACGTCGGCCGGCACGTCCCACGACGTGCCGCCCCGGAACTCGATGCCGAAGTTCAGGCCCTGCAGCACCAGGGCGGCCAGCCCGAGGCCGATGACGAACGCGGACAGGAGGAGCCCCCGGCGCTGGCGGCCGATGAAGTCGATCGTGGTCTCGCCGTTGTACAGGCGGCTGGCCAGCCCCGGCCGGCGCTCGGTGGCCGCCTCGGCGCTCATGTGGCGGCCTCGAGCGACGGGGTCCGCCGGCCGGCCAGGCTGCGGTTGAGCCCGAAGAACCGGGCGTCGGTGAAGAACCGGCTGCGCCCCAGCAGGGCCACCATCGGCCGGGTGAAGAACCACGCGATCACGACGTCGAGGGCGGTGGACAGGGCCAGCGTCAGGGCGAAGCCCCGCACGGGACCGACCGTGAGGAAGTAGAGGATGGCCGCGCCGATGAACGAGGTGCCGTCGGCCACCAGGATCGTCCGCCAGGCCCGGTTGAACGAGCGGCCGACCGACGCCTTGACGCTGCGGCCGCTTCGGAGGTCGTCCTTGAGCCGCTCGAAGTAGACGATGTACGAGTCGACGGTGACGCCCACCGAGACGATGACGCCGGTGGCGCCGGCCAGGCTGAGGGCCAGGCCGCTGCTCTTCGACAGGTAGGTGATGATCGAGTAGAGCAGCGCCCCGCTCACGCAGAGGCCGAGCAGCACGACGACGCCGAGCGCCCGGTAGTAGAGCACCATGTAGAGCAGCACCAGCGCCAGGCCGACGGCGCCGGCCACCAGCCCGGCCCGCAGCGACTCCTTCCCCAGGCTGGCTGACACCGCCTCGGTCCGCTCCTTCACGAACTCGACCGGGAGCGACCCGTACCGCAGCACCAGAGCCAGGTCCTTAGCCTCACGCTCGGTGAACGTCCCGGTGATCTCGCCGGTGCCGTTGAACCTGTTGGTGTTGATGGTGGGCGCCGACTTGACCACGCCGTCGAGGACGATGCCGACGCTGCCGTACTGGCCTCCCGGCGGCGCCGGGCACACCTGCGGGTCGGGCTGCGGATAGCACTTCGAGGCGATGCCGTCGAACACCCCCGCGCCCCGGTCGGTGAGCTCGAAGGCCACCTTCCACCCGCCCGCGCCCACCTGGGGAGCCTCGGCCCTGGCCGTCTTCACGATGGTGCCGTCGGCCAGGCTGGGACCCAGCTCGAAGAGGTAGTCCTGGCCGCCCTGCTTGCCGGGCAGGATCACCTTGGCCTCCGGCTTGTCCTCCTCTCGAGGCGTGAGCGGGACCGCTTCGGCCCCCGGGGTCGCCTTGGGCTGGGAGGCGAGGACCGGCCGGAAGCGCAGCTGGGCCGTCTGGCCGACCAGGGCCAGCACCCGGTCGGTGTCCTCGACACCGGGGAGCTGGATCACGACGTTGCTGCCCTGGCGGGTGATGTCCGGCTCGGCCACGCCGACGCCGTCGACCCGCTGGCGGATGATGGCGATGGCCTGGTCGAGGGTCTCGTCGCTGACCTTGGCCCCGGGCACCGGGGCGAGGACGACCGAGGCGCCACCCTGGAGGTCGAGCCCCAGCAGGGGCTTCGATCCGGTCACCAGCACGGCCGTGAGGCCGCCGGCGGCGAGGAGCAGGATGAAGGCGAGCGAGAGCAGGTTTCTGCGCTTCATGGGCGCTGGAGCACCCTACTGCAGGCTGTCGCGGACGAGCACGCACGCCCGCACCCGTTGGTGGCGGCCGAGCAGGGTCAGAACAGGCTGGGGGCGGGGGCCGGCGCCGGCGGGCTGAGCCCGACGTGGGCCCATGCCGCCGGCGTCGCCATGCGGCCCCGGGGCGTGCGCACGAGCAGGCCCTGGACGAGCAGGAAGGGCTCGTAGACCTCCTCGACCGTCTCCGGCTCCTCGCCCACGCTGACGGCCACGGTGCTGAGGCCCACCGGCCCGCCGCCGAAGCGCCGGCACAGGGCGTCGAGGATGGCCCGGTCGACCTTGTCGAGGCCGAGCTCGTCGACCTCGAGCCAGGCCAGGGCGTCGGCGGCCACCGTCAGGTCGATGGCACCGCCGGCCCGGACCTCGGCGTAGTCGCGCACCCGGCGCAGGAGGCGGTTGGCGATCCGGGGCGTGCCGCGGCTGCGGCGGGCGATCTCGTAGGCGCCGCTGGGGTCGAGGGCGACGCCGAAGATCCCTGCGGCCCGGGTGACGATCAGCTCGAGGTCGGCCACCGGGTAGTGGTCGAGGCGGGCCACCAGCCCGAACCGGTCGCGGAGGGGCCCGGTGATGAGCCCGGTGCGGGTGGTGGCGGCGACGAGGCTGAAGCGGGGCAGGTCGAGGCGGATGGACCGGGCCGAGGGGCCCTTGCCGAGGACGATGTCGATGGCGTAGTCCTCCATCGCCGGGTAGAGGACCTCCTCGACGTCGCGGGGCAGGCGGTGGATCTCGTCGACGAACAGGACGTCGCCGTCGGCCAGGTCGGTGAGGATCGCCGCCAGGTCGCCGGCCCGGGTGAGCGCCGGCCCCGACGTGACGCGCAGCGCCGTCCCCATCTCGGTGGCGATGATCCCCGACAGCGTGGTCTTGCCCAGCCCGGGCGGACCGGCGAACAGCACGTGGTCGGCCGCCTCACCCCGGCGGCGGGCGGCCTCGAGCAGCACGCCCAGGTGCTCCTTCAGGGTGGCCTGGCCCACGAAGTCGGCCAGCCGCCTGGGCCGGAGCCCGGTCTCCTCGTTCGCCTCGACAGGGTCGGCCACGGGGTCGACCGCCCGATGGGCGCCGGGGTCGTCGGGCGGGCCCCCCAGCACCTCGGTGCGGGCCATCAGCGGGCCACGGCCAGGGTTTGCAGCGCCCGCCGCAGCAGGGCGTCGACCTCACCGGACACGGGCAGCGCCCGCAGGGTCTCGCGCACCTCGTCCGGCCCGTAGCCGAGGCCGGCCAGCGCCGCCCGCACCTCGGCGTGGGCGTCACGGACCGGGGCCGGGCCACCGCCGTCGACCACCCTGAGGGCCGGGCCCCCGTCGACGTCGAGCCGGCCCTGCAGCTCGAGCAGGAGCTTGGCCGCCGTCTTCTTGCCGATGCCGGGCACCAGGCACAGGGCGTCGACGTCGTCGGTGCCCGCCACCCGCCGCAGCGCCACCGGCGAGTGGGTGGCCAGGATGGCGAGCGCCACCGCCGGGCCCACCCCCGGGGCCCCGAGCAGCGCTTCGAACACCTGGCGCTCGTCTCGGGTCGGGAAGCCGTAGAGCGTGATGGCGTCCTCGCGTACGTGGGTGTGGACGTGGACGAACACCGGCCCGCCCAGCTCGCCGAGGGTCCCCAGGGACGCGGCGGCCACCACGACCCGGTAGCCGACGCCGGCCACCTCGATCGTGACCTCGGCACCCGGGCCGGAGCGGGCCGGCTGGCGGTCCAGGAGGGTGCCCCGCAGCGAGCCGATCACCGCGAGCCTCGGCGGCCGGCGGCTTCGAGGGCGGGGATGCGGGCCAGGGCCAGGTGGGTGAGGGCCAGCGCCAGCGCGTCGGCGGCGTCGGGCGGCTGGGGCGCCGAGGCCAGGCCCAGGAGCGTGGCCACCATGCGCTGCACCTGGCGCTTGTCGGCTCCGCCATGGCCGGCCACGGCCAGCTTGACCTCGTTGGGGCTGTAGGTCGACACGGCGCACCCGGCCTGGTGGGCGAGCGCCAGGGCCAGGCCGCTGGCTTGGCCGGTGGCCATGGCCGTGCGGGCGTTGGCGCTGAACAGGACCCGCTCGACCACCACGACGTCAGGGGCCAGGTCGGCCAGGAGGGCGGCCAGGTCGGCGTGGAGGCTGGCCAGCCGGGCGGGCAGCGGCGCCGCCGTGGAGGTGGTGAGCACCCCGGCCGCCGACGGCGCGGCTCGGCCGCCCGGCCCGCGCCGGATCAAGCCGTAGCCGCAGCGGGTGACCCCCGGGTCGATGCCGAGCACGAACATGCGTTCGCCGAGGTTAGCGGTGGCCGCGGCGTGGACGGTGGATCGTCGGCGCCCTCGGGTCCGACCGATGCGGCGCATCGAAGCGGGTCATCGTGCGGCGAGCGCGTGGGCCGCCCAGGTTCAGCCGACGGCGCCGGTGACCGGGCGGGCGCCACCAGGGCCCGTGCGGCGGCGGCCGGACGCCGCCGCCCAGGCCGCCACGCCTGCGACCGCCACCAGCGGAGGGACGGCGGCGATCACGTAGAGCAGCCGGGGGCTGGCGTCGGCTCCCAGGGCGACGCTTGCCGCGCCGTTGCCCGCGGCCAGGCCGAGGAGCACCGACGAGCTCTGCAGGGCGAAGCCCTCGGTGGCCCGGCCCGGGTGGAGGCGGGCGCGGAGGTGGGTGGCGGCAGCCGCGTTGGCGGTGGCGAACGGGAGGCCCCCCAGGACCAGGACGGCGATGAGGACCGGGATCGACGAGGCCGCGGCCGACGGCAGGACCAGCAGCCCGAGCACCACCGTGAGGACCAGGGCCAGCCGGCCCGGGTGGCGGCGGGACTCCAGCCGGGTGGCGAAGACGAGGCCGCCGAGGCCGCTGCCGAGGGCGTAGGCGGCCGAGAGGACGCCGCCGATGCCGTCCTCGGCCCCCAGCACCACGGCCAGCGGCGCGAACCCGGCCTCGATGAGCCCGATGACCATCCCGACCGACGCCGTGACCGCGTAGTTGGCCACGACCTCGGGGTTCGACCAGGGCGCGGCGGCCGGCGCGCCGCCTGGCGCCGCGGGCATGGGCGGGCGGAGCGGGAGGCGGGTCGCGGCCAGGGCCGCCCCCACGGCCCCGAACACGGCCATGGCCAGGAGCACGCCCACCGGGCCCACGAGCAGGCTCAGGCCGCCGGCCACCGCCGGTCCGGTGACAAAGGCGACCTCGATGAGCACGGCGTCGATGGCGTAGGCGGCCGGCACCAGCTCTGGCCGCACCACCTCGGGCAGGAACGTCCGGTAGCCGGCGAAGACGGCCGACGACGCCACGCCGGCGGTCACCACCGTTACCGCGACCAGCGGCACCGGGGCCTGCGCCGCCACCAGGGTCGCCGTCACCGCGAACGACCCGGCCGCCAGCAGCAGCTCGCCGGCCAGCGCCCGCCGCAGCTCGCGCCGGTCGAGCGCCCGGCCCCGCCAGAGCGCCCCGAGCCCGGCCGCCACCGTGTAGAGCCCGGCGAGAGCGGCGCCCAGGCCGTAGCTGCCCAGCCGTTTGCCCGACAGGACCAGGGCGATGATCACCATGGTGGTGGGAAGCCTGGCCACGAAGCAGCCGACCACCCACCACCGCCACGCCGGGACGGCGGCGAGGAGCCGGACCGGCCGGCGCGGGCCAGGTGGCTGCTCGGTCACGAGCGGCAAGTCTGGCGGAGGGTTCCCGCCTAGACGACGGCTTTGACGGCCTCCACCAGCTCGTCGGTCTTGCGGAAGGTGAGGCCGGCGCCGGCTCGGTGGGCGTAGCGCACGATCCCCTCCCGGTCGATGACGAACACGCTGCGCCGGGGGAACCCCAGGGGACCGAGGCAGCCGTAGGCCCTGAAGGTGGCCTTGCCCTCGTCGGCCAGCAGCGGGAAGCCGAAGCCGTGGCGGTCGCTGAAGTCGGCGTGGCTCGCCACCGACTGCGGGCTGATCGCCCAGAGGGTGGCGCCGAGGTCGCTGAACTCGGCCAGGTCCCTGTTGTAGGTCTTGAGCTGGAGGGTGCAGACCGGCGTGTCGTCGCCCGGGTAGAACACGAGGACCACCGGGCTCCCCCGCTGGTCGACCAGGTGGAAGGTGGCCCCGCCGCTGCCGACGAGGCTGAAGTCGGGGGCCGGGTCGCCGACACCGGGCTCCGCCATCAGCCGACAGCCAGCTGGATGACCTCGTCGCTCGCGTCGAAGTTGGCGTAGACGTTCTGGACGTCGTCGTGGTCCTCGAGGGCCTCGATGAGGCGCAGGACCTTCCTGACGTCCTGCTCGTCGGCGAGGGGCACGGTCGTGGTGGGCTGGAAGACGAGGTCGCTCGAGTCGACCGGGAGGCCGGCGGCCTCGAGCGCCGTGCGCACCACGTGGAGGTCGGTCGGCGGGGTGAGCACCTGCCAAGCATCGCCCAGGTCGACGAGGTCCTCGGCGCCGGCCTCGGCCGCCACCAGGAACACGTCGTCCTCGGCGCCGGCCGACTTGGGCAGCAGGATCGAGCCCTTGCGGTCGAACTGCCACGAGACCGCCCCGGGCTCGGCCGTGCTGCCACCGTTCTTCGAGAACACGTTCCGCACCTCTGCCCCGGTGCGGTTGCGGTTGTCCGACAGGGTCTCGACGTACAGGGCCACCCCGCACGGCGCGTAGCCCTCGTAGGCGATGGCCTCGTACTTCACCCCTTCGAGGTCGCCCGTCCCCCGCTTGATGGCGTGGGTGATGGTGTCGACGGGCACCGACGCCTGCTTGGCCTTCGTCACCGCCGTGCGCAGCGTGGGGTTGCCCTCGACGTCGCCCCCGCCCTCGCGAGCCGACACCTCGATCTGGCGGATCAGCTTGGCGAACAGCTTGCCGCGGACCTTGTCCTTGGCCGCCTTCTGGTGCTTGGTGGTGGCCCACTTCGAGTGGCCGGACATCTAGACCTCCTGGAGGAACAGCTCGTGGAGCCGCAGGTCGCCCGCGAGCTCCGGGTGGAAGGCGCAGACCAGGATCTTCCCCTGGCGGGCCACGACTGGGTGGCCGTCGACCTCGCCCAGGACCTCGACGGCGTCCCCGGCCTTCTCGACCACGGGTGCCCGAATGAACACGGCGTGCAGGGGCCCGCCCGTCACCCCGGCCACGTCGAGGTCGGCCTCGAAGGAGGCGGCCTGGGGGCCAAAGGCGTTGCGCCGCACGGTCAGGTCGATCGCAGCCAGGCTCTGCTGGTCGGCCCGCCCGTCGAGCACCTCACGGGCCAGCAGGATCATCCCGGCGCACGTCCCGAACGCCGGCATCCCGGCCTCCAGACGGGCTTCGAGCGGCTGGCGCAGCCCCGACGACGCCAGCAGCAGCGACACCGCGGTCGACTCGCCCCCCGGGAGGACCAGGGCGTCGACCCGCTCGAGATCGGCCGGGGTGCGGACCTCGAGCGCGTCAGCCCCGAGCGCCCGCAGGGCGGCGACGTGCTCGCGCACGTCGCCCTGCAGGGCGAGCACCCCGATCGTGGCGGGGGGCATGGGCTGGCGGCCTCGACGTCATCGCGCCAGAGGGTCTACCAGCCGCGCTCGGCCAGGCGCTGGTCGAGCGTTGCGACGTCGGCGCCCTTCATGGCTGCGCCCAGCCCACGGCTGACCTTGGCGATGATCTGCGGGTCGCGGTGATGGGTGGTGGCCTCGACGATGGCCCGGCCGAAGCGGGCCGGGTCCTCGGACTTGAAGATGCCGGACCCGACGAACACGGCCTGCGCGCCCAGCTGCATGGCGAGGGCGGCGTCGGCCGGGGTGGCGATCCCGCCGGCGCAGAACAGCGGCACGGGGAGCTGCCCGCTGGCCCGGACCTCCTGCACCAGGTCGATGGGTGCCTGCAGGCGCTTGGCCCAGGCGTAGACCTCGGCGTCGTCGGCCGACCCCAGGGCCCGGATGTCGCCGACGATCGACCGCAGGTGGCGCACCGCCTCGACGACGTTGCCGGTGCCGGCCTCGCCCTTGGAGCGGATCATGGCGGCACCCTCGCTGATGCGGCGCAGCGCCTCGCCCAGGTTCGTCGCGCCGCACACGAACGGGATCGTGAACGCCCACTTGTCGACGTGGTGGGCCTCGTCGGCCGGCGTCAGCACCTCTGATTCGTCGACGAAGTCCACGCCCAGCGACTCGAGCACCTGCGCCTCGACGAAGTGGCCGATCCGGCACTTGGCCATCACCGGGATCGTGACCGTGCCACGGATGGCCTCGATCAGCGCCGGGTCGCTCATGCGGGACACCCCGCCGTCGCGCCGGATGTCGGCGGGCACCCGCTCGAGCGCCATGACGGCCACCGCGCCGGCGTCCTCGGCCACCTTGGCCTGCTCGGCGTTGACCACGTCCATGATCACGCCACCGCGCAGCATCTCGGCGAGCCCTCGCTTCACCCGGTCGGTGCCAGTCGTGCGCTTGCTTTCGCTCATCAGGGACGAGCGTACGGGGGGCGGAGGCCTAGCGCACCCCAGTTGGCGCCCCGACCGGCGCCAGGACGACCCACGTCGCGCCCGGCTGGAGCAGCAGGGGCTGGCCGCCACCGTCGGTGTAGCGGGTGACGGCTCCCGGGTCGGGCTTGGCCCACCGGCCCTTGGCCAGCGCCGGCCCCGACAGGACCCACGCCTCGCCGTCGCCGACCAGGACGGCCTCGGGCGAGTTGGACCCGCTGGCGTCGATCACGCCGGTCGGCTGGTAGCGGCAGAACTGGATGACGACGTTGGGGAAGCCCAGCCGGGCGCCCCCTTCGACCACGTGCGGGGTGTCGTTGGTGGTGCGGAGCCAGCGGCCCGCCGGGTCGTCGTAGGTCCAGGCGAGCGTGGTCCGCTCGCCCATCGTGATGCTGACCTCGCGGGCGGGGGCGGCGCCGCCGCCGAGCGGCTGGCCCGCAGGCCGGTAGGAGAACAAGGCCGGCGGCACCTCGTCGCGCTTGGGGGCCTTGCCGTAGATGGCGCCGGTCGAGGTGTACAGGTTGGCCGGCGACCGGCGATCTCGGCGCCGGGTGAAGAAGCCGGGCTGGCCCTCCTCCTCGATGAGGCCCACCGGCGCCTTCCGGATGAGGTCGTTGAAGATGTCGTTGCCGCCCGAGTACACGAAGTAGCCGCGCAGCGGCGTGACGAGCACGGCGTCCTCGGCCCGCACCGACCGCACCGGCCCGATCGAGCCGGCGTCGGTGGAGTGGTAGACGGCGGCGAACCGGACGAGGCCGCCCTCGACCACCTCCTCGAAGACCACGTCGGCGACGTCGAGGCCGCTCTGGGGCCGGGCCGCGGGGGCGTTGTCGATCTTGATCGTCAGGGCGGGGCGGGCGGCGCGGGCCGGGTCGTCCACGGGTTGGCCCGTGAGGGGGAAGACCGGAGGCGCTGCGGCTGTGGTGGCCGGTCCGGCCGTGGTCGTGGTCACCGGTGTGGGTTGCTCGGCCGGCTTCTTGGCCTTGCCGCCACAGGCCGCCAGCAGCGCGCCCCCACCGAGCAGGACCAGCGCCTGGCGGCGGCTGGGGTGTTCCACGCGGGCTCTGCCCACTTCGTTCACATGATCTCCTTGGTCGTTTTCGGGCGAGGGTCGGGCCCCACCCGTCTCCGGACGGTCGTCGCCGCTGGCCTCAAACCAGCTCCCGCATCGTCTCGACCCGAAGGGTCAGGTCCTTGAGCGCCCCCGGTGGCACGAACCACAGCGGCGCCAGGGCTGGCGAGGACCGAACCTCGGGGCCGGCAGTGACCGCTTCGAGGGCGCTGAGCAGGCCGGGCGGGTACCTCGTGACGGTGACCGCAGCCACGTCGGCCCCCTGATCGGCTGCGGCAGCCCGGGCGGCCAGGCGGGCCAGCGGGGGGACGAGCTGGCCGGCGGTGCCGAGCACGGCCACGGCGATGTCGCGGTGCCGCGTGCGCCCCGCTCGGATCAGTGAGAGCTGCTGAGCGACGACGGCCTCGAGGGCGAGGCGGTCGAGGCGGTCGAGGAGCCCGGAGGTGGCCACGAGGGTCGCTCGCCGGGGGTCTCGACCGGTGACCAGGGCGTTGGGAGCCGGGTCCTGGAGCACCCGCAGTGCCGGCTCGGGGATCCCGACGGCCAGGGCGACGGACTCGACGAGGCTGGCGAGCCGGGCCGGGCCGGGGTCGGAGAGCGTCGGCGGCGACCCGCCGACCAGGCGCAGGACGACCGTGCCGGCGAGCAGCCAGCAGGCGGCTGCCACCGCCACCGAGACGGCGACGAGCGCGACGAGGGCAGCGACGGGGCCCGCCAGGACGAGCACGAGGAGGCCGACCGCCCCACCGGCGAGGAAGCCTGCCGAAGCGACGACCGCCACCGGTGACGGGTTCGGCAGCGGGTCCTCCACGGCGGCGAGATCGTACGCGCCCGCCCCCGACGAGGTACCGCACCCTTCCATGACCACGCTACGCGCGAGACAATTGGCGCATGCGCCACGGCGACGTCCTGCCCAGCGGGATCGTCACCTTCGTGTTCACCGACATCGAGGGCTCGACCCGGTTGCTGCGGCACCTGGGCGACGGCTACTCCGACGTGCTCGATCGACATCTCGAGCTTCTGGCCACGGCGTGGGACGCCCACGACGGGCACGTGCTGGACACCGCCGGCGACGGCGCCTTTGTCGCCTTCCAGGACGCCACGGCCGCCGTCGCCGCCTGTGCCCAGGCCCAACGCCTGCTGGTGGCCGAGCCCTGGCCCGAACGGTCCCGGCCCAAGGTGCGCATCGGGCTGCACACCGGCCTCGCCGCTCCGCACCGCCGGGAGTACCGGGCGCTGGCGGTGCACCAGGCATCTCGCGTGATGTCGGCCGGCCACGGCGGGCAGGTCCTCCTCTCACACGCCACCGTCGCCCGTCTGGGCAGGCTCGAGGACGTCGCCATCCTGCCGTTGGGCCGGTTCCGGGTGCGGGACTTCGACGAGCCGGTGCAGCTCTTCGAGCTCGCCGGCGACGGACTGCCCAGGGAGTTCCCGGCCCCGCGAGCCCTGCCGGCCGACGGGCACAACATCGTGGCGCCGCCGACGTCGTTCCGGGGTCGCGACGACGACGCGAGCGACGTCATCGGGCGCTTGCGGCCCGGCCGTCTCGTCACGCTCACGGGGCCGGGCGGTGTGGGCAAGACCCGCCTGGCCAGCGAGATCGGTCTGCGGGTCGCCGACGACTGGCCGGACGGCGTGTGGATGGTCGACCTCGCCCCGGTGGACGACCCGGATCTGATCCCGCCTGCCATCGGCGGCGCGGTCGGCGCCCCCAGCCGCGGCGGCGACCGCTGGACCGAGCTGCTCGACCACCTCCGCGAGCGGCAGGCGCTGCTCGTGCTGGACAACTGCGAGCAGCTGGCCTCCGAGTGCGGCGTGGCCGTCGAGAGGCTGCTGGCGGCCTGCCCGGCCTGCGGCGTGCTGGCCACCAGCCGGGTGCCGTTGGCCGCGCCGCGAGAGGACCGGTGCCGGGTCCAGCCGCTCGAGGTGCCGCCCCCCGGGGCCCCCCCGCTGGAGGTGGCGGCCACCTCGCCGGCCGTCGGGCTCTTCCTCGACCGGGTCGAGCCGGTCCGCCACGACTTCCACCTCGACGCGTCCTCGGCCGCCGCGGTGGTCGAGATCTGCCGGAGGCTGGACGGCATCCCCCTGGCCCTGGAGCTGGCGGCGGCACGGCTGGCGGTCCTGTCACCCGAGGAGGTGCTGCAGGGCCTGAGCGACCGGTTCCGGCTCCTGCGCAACCACAACCTGGCCGTCCCCGAGCGCCAGCGCACGCTGGAGGGCCTCTTGGACTGGAGCTACCGCCTCCTCGACGACCGCGAGCGCTCGTGCCTGCGACGCCTGGCCGTCCTCGGCTCCAGCTTCTCGATCGCGGCTGCCACCGCCGCGGTCGCCGGTGACGGCGTCGACCCCTACGACGTGCCCGAGCTGGTCTGGTCGCTGGTCGAGAGCTCGCTGGCGGTGGCCGACCCCCGGGCGAACTCCACCCGCTACCGGCTGCTGGAGTCGGTCCACGAGTTCGCCCGCCGGCACCTCGACGACCGGGGCGAGACCCAGGCGGTGGCCGTGCGCCTGGCGTCGTGGTACCTGGAGCACGTGGGGCCGGCGTGCCGTCACCACCGCGCCTGGAGCGGCGAGGTGGGCGTCGAGATCGACAACCTCCGGGCGCTGGTCCCGCTGGTGGCGCCACCAGCCCCGGCCCTTGCCCAGGAGCTCGCCTTCACCATCTCCCGCTACCTCGAGGCGGTGGACTCGTTCAGCGAGGGCATCGCCGAGCTGGGCCGCTTCGTGGAGGAGCTCGATGCGCCGACGCCGGAGCGCATCTCGATGCTCACCAGCCTCGCCGACCTCCACCTTCGCATCGGTGATGCCTGGGGGGCGAAGGAGGTCCTCGCCGAGGCCGAGGCGCTGCACCACGAGGTGGGGCGGCTGCCAGCGTGGGACGAGGTGGCCATCGAGCGGTCCCGGGGCGAGCTGGCTCTGCGCTCGGGCGACTACGTGACGGCGGTCGACATCGCCACCGAAGCCCTGGCCCGGGACCTGAGCCCCCGCGGCCGGGCCCGGATGTCCAGCCAGCTGGGCATCGCCGCCTCGGCCCTGGGCGACCTGGAGACGGCGGCGGCGGCGTTCGCCGCGGAGTTCGAGGCCTACCGCCAGCTCGGTGACCGCGTCTTCGAGGCGTCGGCACGGGGCAACCTGGCCGAGGTCGCGCTGCGGTGCCACGACCCCCGCACCGCCGCCCGCCACCAGCGGTCCTGCCTCGACCTCGCGCTCGAGCTCGGAGCGCCGGCGATGGTGGCCTTCAGCCTGATCGTCGCGGCCCGGCTCTCGGCGGCAGACGGCAGCTGGGCGACGGCCATCGCGCTGCACAGCCACGCCGAGTCGATCCTCGACGCCACCGGCCTGGTGCTCTACGAGGACGACCAGCGGCTCAGCGACGAGATGCTGGAACAGGCCCGGCTCGAGCTCGGTCCGGTGGCTTTTCGCGCAGCCCGATCGGAGGGCCGGTCGCTCGACCTGCCGGCCGCAGCCGCGCTGGCAGATCGCATGCTCGCCGACGCCGCCCGCGACTAGCGTCCGCGCCCACCAGCGGGGCCACGACCGACGGGATACGACGATGAGTGACGTGCACGAGTACGACCCGGCTGAGGGCTGGAGCCGATCGGTCCACTTCGTCAACGGCCCCGACGGCTTCGCCTACCGGCCCTACCAGGTGATCGCCGGCGGCGACCAGGGTGTCACGGCGCTCAACCGCCTGTTCCCAGGCTTCGTCCCCGAGGCCGTGCCCGAGCCCGTGTTCGAACAGGACAACGAGGTGGCGCGGTCGGTGCAACCGCCGGACCTGTTCGTCGTGCGGCTCCCGGAGCCCGCCGACGCCGAGAGCGCCGTCGAGACCGCTGACCTGCTCGAGGTCGTCGAGGCCGTGCGGGCCGAAGGAGCCGTCGCCCAGCCCAACCACGTGCTCTTCACCCACGGCACCGGCTGCTGCCCGCAGCACCCTGCGCAGCGGTGGGGGGCCCACGTCACCGGCTCCCCCCTCTACGGCTCGCCCCTCTACGGCTCGCCCCTCTACGGCTCGCCCCTCTACGGCTCCCCCCTCTACGGCTCCCCCCTCTACGGCTC
>JAUJNH010000001.1:129959-220042 GCA_030448245.1 Acidimicrobiales bacterium | reverse complement strand
CCCCTCTACGGCTCCCCCCTCTACGGCTCCCCCCTCTACGGCTCGCCCCTCTACGGAAGCGACGTGCAGGCCAAAGGCAAGCGAAAGAGCAGCGCACGGCCTGCAACCGGCCCACCGATCACCCGTGCGGCCCAGGTCGAGGGGGCCCGGCCCGTCAAGGTTGGGGTGCTGGACACCGGGGTGGCCGCGAAGGACTGCTGCCCGGCGGCCCTCCAAGCCATGGCCACGGCCACGGCCAACCAGCACTGGGAGCGACCCGACCCGGACGGCGACGACCACCTCGAGCCCGCCGCCGGCCATGGCACCTTCATCGCCGGCCTCGTCGACCACCTGGCGCCGGGCTGCGAGTTCACCATCGAGCGGGTGCTGTCGAGCTACGGCGAGGGCGACGAGGTCCACATCGCCCGGCGCATCCACGCGCTGGCTGGCACCGTCGACATCCTCAACCTCTCGTTCGGCGGCTACGCCATGCAGCACATGCACGTGCTCGCGGTGGCCGTCCGCCGGGCCCAGGCGATGGGCACCGTCGTGGTCGCGTCGGCCGGGAACGACGCAACCTGCCGCCCGACCTACCCGGCGGCCCTGCGCGGCGTTGTCGGGGTGGGGGCGATCGGCCCCGACGGACCGGCGCCGTTCACGAACTTCGGGCCCTGGGTGCGGGCCTGCGCCCCCGGGGTCGACCTGGTGAGCTGCTTCTTCTCGGAGTTCCAGGGCAAGGAGCAGGGGCCGCCGGGAGGTGTCGACCCCGACCACTTCGTCGAGTGGGCACAATGGAGCGGCACCTCGTTCGCGGCACCGGTCGTGGTCGCCGCCCTGGCCCGGCAGATGCTCGCCTACGGGGTCGACGCCAACGAGGCGGTACGGCGGGTGGTCGACCACCCGCACCTCCTGAAGATCCCGGACCTCGGCACGATCGTCAACCTCGCCTGAGGGAGGCTCCCGTCACCGGCGGCGTTTGCGACGCCCGGCCTGGGCCAGCGCCTGGGCGTAGATGTCCAGGTAGCGCTGAGCCAGCAGGTCCATGGAGAAGGTCTCGGCCCGCTCGGCGCCGGCGTCAGTCAGGCGGGTCCGCACGGCCGCCTCGGTGAGCACCGAGCGCAGTGCGCTCCCGAGGGCTTCGACGTCGCCGGGCGGCACCAGCAGCGCGTCGAGTCCGGGGCGGACGACCCGGCGGTAGCCAGGCAGGTCACTGGCCACGATCGGGGTGCGGGCGGCCATGGCCTCGAGGAGGACCACGCCGAAGCTCTCGCCGCCGAGGGACGGGGCGCAGAAGACGTCGGCACCGGCGAGGCGGGCGGCCACGTCGATGTCGGTGACCCGCCCGAGCCACTCGATGCGCGGGTCGCCGGAGACCCGCTCGTGCAGCACGGCCGTCTGGGGCCCGTCGCCGGCCACCCACAGGCGCACGTCGGGCCCGAGCGCCGGCATGGCCTGCAGCAGCACCTCGAGCCCCTTGCGGGGCTCGTGGCGACCCAGGAAGAAGATCGTCGGGTGGTCGCCGGTGGGGGCAGGCGGGGCCTTGGCGAAGCGGTCGACCTCGATGCCGTTGAACACCACCAGGTAGGTGCCGCCCAGCGCCTCCTCGGCGGTGCGCCTGGCGTCCTCGGACACCGCGCAGCGGATGGCCACCCGGCGCACGGCGTAGCGGGTGATGGGCATGAAGGCCGAGTAGGCGTTGCTGCGGCCCGCCCGGTGGAAGGTGGCGACGATCGGTGCGTCGGCGACGACCAGGGCCGTGGCCGACGGTCCGGGCACGAGCGGCTCGTGGATGTGCACGATCTCGAAACCCTCGTCGCGAAGCGCCCGCACGGTCCGCAGGACGGCCGACACGTCGGGGGCGATCGGCGCCACCGACCCGTTGGCGGCGAGCGGGATAGAGCTGCCGAGCGGCACCACGCCGGGCTCGGGTGGCGGGCCGTCACACGGACCGAGAACCCGCACGTCGTGGCCGAGCTTGCGCAGCGCCCGCCCGAGGCCCAGCACCTGGGCCTGGACGCCGCCGGGCAGGGTCAGCGAATAGGGCGAGACCTGGGCGATCCTCACGCCACAGCCGCCTGGTCGCTCGGCCAGTTGGGCTGGAGCAGGTGCCACTGGTCGGGGGCCCTGCGGATGAGCACCTCGAGCTCGGAGGCGATGTCCTGGGTGACCCTGGCCACGTCGGCCCGCAGCTTCCCCCGACGGGCCGTGTCGAGCGGGGGGCGGATCACGGCCTCGTGGCCCCGCCGCGAGGCGTAGACGGCCATGGCGACCAGCGGCGCACCGCTGCGCAGGGCGAGCGTCGCTGGCCCCCCCGGCAGCGTGGTGCGCTCGCCGAAGAACTCGACAGGGACGCCGGTGCCCGACAGGTCCCGATCGCACAGGAGGCAGACGATGTGGTTGGCCGACAGGGCCCGGGCCACGGCCGCCCCCGCACTGGCACCGGCCGCCACCACGGTCATCCCCATGGACTTGCGGAGGTCGGCGAACCAGCGAAACGCCTCGGGAGGCTCCAGCGCTTCCACCACGACCGTGATGGGGTCACCCATGCGGGCGACGTAGGCGCCGGCCAGCTCCCAACCCCCCAGGTGGGGCAGGGCGAGGATGACGCCGTGGCCGGCGGCCAGGCCGGCCTCGAGGTGCTCACGCCCCGAGAAGGCGAAGCCGCGCTCCATCTGCTCGAGCGTCAGCGACGGGACCCGGAAGGTTTCGACCCAGTAGCGGGCGTAGGCGCCCAGGGCCCGGGCGGCGAGGTCGTCGACCTCGGCATCGGTCGCGTCCGGGCCGACGACCCTTCTGAGGTGGCGGCGCAGCATCCGCCGCCGTTCGGTCGGCCACGAGGCGAAGGCGTGGCCGGCCGCGGTGGCGAGCGCCATGCTGACCGGCTCGGGCACCACCTTGGCCGCGACGGCGGCGGCCCGGTAGGCGTCGAGCGGGTTCACGGGAGCGCGGCCGTCGTTAGCCGGGCCGCGCCCTGGGTCACGGCCGGGTGCGGCGGGGGCGGGTGGGCCGGTCGGCCCGGCGCTCCCGCCAGCGCGAGCCCAGCGGCTCGCGGTTCGTGGCCGCCACCCGCCGCTGCCGGCGGGCGGCGCGGGTGGCCGCGTTGGCGTCGCGCCACGCCTGGAGGCGAACTTCGAGCGGCTCCCGCTCGACTCCGTCACGGGTGGCCCTGAACAGCTTCGACTCCGGCACCTGCACGCCCCGCTCGGCGAGCTCGGTCACCCTGGCGACCGACGCCTGCCGCCACACCTTGGCGAAGCGCTGCACGGCGGTGAAGGCGGTGAGCGCCAACAGGACCCAGAGCACGGGCACGAGGAGGACGGGGACGAGGAGCCCAAGGCACAGGGCGATGATCCGCTCGGCCCGCTCCATCAGCCCGCCCCGTGCGTCGAACCCGAGCGACTCGGCCTTGGCCCGCTGGTAGGAGACGAGGGTGGAGACGCCGAGGACGGCGAACGGGAGCATGGCCCAATGCCCGCCCTCCGCCGCCTGCAGGTGCCAGGCGATGCCTCCCAGCACCAGCGCATCGGTGACCCGGTCGGCGGTGGAGTCGAAGAACGCCCCCCGAACCGACGTGGTGCCCGAGGCCTTGGCCACCGGCCCGTCGAGCAGGTCGGGGATGGCCGAGAGCACGAACAGCACCAAGCCGGGGAACAGCCGCCCGCTGCCGATGGTGACCGCGGCGGCGACGGCGAGGAGCAGCCCCAGCGCGGTCAGGTGGTCGGCGGTGAGCCCGGTGCGGCGCACCACGACGGCCACCGGTCCGGTGCGCTTGTCGACGCCGTGGCGGAAGCGTCCGTCGAACACGTTGGGAGGGCTCCTCTGCTGGGCCACCGGGTGGCAACTGCAGCAAGCAGAACCGTAGCACCGCTCCCTCCGGCCGCCGGTCCATCGCCGTGCGAGCGATCCGCCCATTCCGTCGGAGGATGTGGCTACAGTGCGCCTGCCCCGAGGAGGCTCGTGGCGGCGGCGGGTCCGCATCGGCAGGGGAGACCATTCGAATGACGTGCGTGTGCGGCCGGCGGCCGCTGGGCTGCTCTTGGCCCTGACCTTCTCGGTAGCAGCGCCGGCGACCGCGGCCTACGCCGCCAAGGGCGACAAGGGCGCGCGACTGCCGCAGCGCGGCCGTGACGACCACGACACGGGCGCCTGAAGCGCCACCCGGCGCGGAAGCTGTGGCGGTCAAGGCGACGAGGTGCTGCGACGGCCCGCCAGCGACGTCCGGTGACGCCGGTGCCAAAGCGGCGAGGCAGGCAGCCAGGGAGAACGTCGTCGAGGCAGAAGCGGATTTGGTCGCTGCCCTGGAGAAGTTCGAGAGCGAGCTGGCCGACCTGGCGGAGGCCGAGGGCGACCTCGAGGCTGCAAAGGTGGCCAAGAACGAGAACAACAGCAAGGAGACAAGGGCGGCCGTCAACACCGCCAAGGATGTCCGAGACGCGGCCGAGAACCTGGCCGCAGCTGCGTTCGACGAGGCGAAGAGTGCCCGCAAGGCTCTGCGCCTGGCCCGCGAGCACCTTCGGGGGCTTCGGGGCGACAAGGAGTGCCCTGGCGGTGCTGACGGCGGCGGTGCTGGCGGCGGCGGTGCTGGCGGCGGCGGTGCTGGCGGCGGCGGTGCTGGGGGCGGCGGTGCTGGCGGCGGCGGTGCTGGCGGCGGTGGCTCTGGCGGCGGTGGCTCTGGCGGCGGTGGCTCCGGCGGGGACGGCGTGGGGGGTGCCGGCAGCGGCGCCGTCACGCCCGTGGCCACGGGTGGCGGCAGGGTGATCCCGATCCGGGCCGACACCGGGCTGGGCGGCATGGCAGGGGACGGCGCCGGCAGCGGGCTGCTGCTCGTCGGCGGAGGCCTCCTCGCCCTCGGCGCTGCGTTCGGGGTTCACCGCGCCTCGCGGCGCCAGGTGTAGCTCCCTTCTCGACCATCCGCGCCGGCTTGCCCCAATCACGTTAGAGTGCCGCCACCGCGACCAGGCTCGTGCCATCGGCGGTTCCGCGCACCTCACTTGGGAGACCTTCGTTCATGACACCTGCACGATCCACCGCCGCGGTCCTCCTCGGCCTCACCTTTGCGCTGGGCGCACCGGCGCCGTCGGCCCTTGCCCAGGCCGATCCCAACTGCACCCCGAGCGGCAACAAGTGCAATAACACCGAGCCGGGGTGCATCCCGAGCGACAACCAGCCCCAGAAGTGCGGGCCCGACGAGCAGGGCGACCGCAAGCCGCGGCGTGCCGACACCGGGTTCGGTGGCACCGCGGGCACCGGCTCGGAGACCACGATCCTCATGGTGGGTGGCGGGGTCCTGGCTCTCGGCGCCGCGTTCGGCGTTCGCCGGGCGCGTGGCACCAAGGCCTAGCGCACCGCTCTCCGCCCGCACCGGCCTTCGACGACGGGTCCGGGCGTTCCTGTGACCGACACGGACGCCCCGCCCGCGCCGACCCGCAGGTCGGTGCGGGCACCAGCGCGGGCGCGCCACGCCCGTCCGCTGGCCCTCCAGCCGGCCGAGGGCGCGTCCGCCTGGGCCATCCCGCTCCTCACGGTCTTCGGCGTGGTCCTCCTGGCCACGGCCGCCATCACGGTGGTCTCGGCCCGCTGGCTGTCGGAGGTCGCGGCCGACCCGGCGCCGGCGGCCGTCGCTCCCAGCCGGGTCCCCCTGCCAGCCGTCCTTCCCGTCCAGCTCGAGATCCCCGACATCCAGATGGCCGCGCCGGTCAAGCCGAGGGGTATCACCGTCGATCAGGACCTCGAGCTGCCGGACTTCGGCGAGACCGGCTGGTACAAGCTGGGGCCGACGCCCGGTCAGGACGGCCACGCGGTCCTCGCGGGCCACGTCGACTCCCGGAAGGGCTACGACGTGTTCGCCAACCTGCACCGCCTCAAGGCCGGCCAGGACGTCCGGGTGCGCATGTCGAGCGGCACCGTCCTGTCCTTCCGGGTCGACGAGGTCACGCGCCAGTCGAAGGACGCGCTGCCCGAAGACCGGATGTGGGAGCCGGGCGACCGGCCGCAGCTGGCGCTGATCACCTGCGGCGGCAAGTTCAACAAGAAGCTGCGCAGCTACCCCGACAACGTGATCGTCTATGCCAGCCTGATGACCCGCACCGAGCCGCTGTCGGGCCGGGTCCGGTTGAGCTAGCGCCGGCGGCTCACGGCTCGATCTCCGACCAGTCCTCCGGGTTGTCCTCGACCGCCGAGCCGAGGACCTCGCCCGTGGTGCCGTCCACCACGACCAGGCCCCGCTTCGTCGGGGGGTCGTCGGCCGAGTAGACGAGCACCCGCCAGGTCGGGACCGACAGGAAGCCTCGCCACGCCATCTGGGCCGAGGCGTGCCCGATCGGGAAGCCCACCTCGCGGGCCGCCGCAGCCAGGGCGTCCAGCTCGCGCACCTGCAGCCGGCGGGCGGTGGCGAAGGAGTAGGCAGCTGCTGCGGCCAGGAAGCCGGCCACCACCAGGTAGCCGTCGTTGACCAGGACCCCGCCGTCGGCGAAGGCCGCCCAGAGCGCCACGAGCACCGTGGCCACGCCCAGGTGGATCAGCCCCTGGGTGCGGCGCCGGCCGTTGTCCGGGAAGGTGTAGGGCCCGACGAAGCCGGTGACGTCGAGGTCGGCCGGCAGCTCGTCGTGGATCTCGTCCGAGCCGGCCGTGGGACCGGGCCCGGCGGCGGGCTCGAGGTCGGAGGGGGTGGCGGGGTCGTCGGGCATCAGCGGAAGGGCCGAACACCGCGGCCGGTCGAGGTTAGCGAGGGGAAGGCGGGCACAGGCTGCGATACTCCTGCCGCTGGCCACAGCCAGGGCCAGCGGGATGGAGCAGCACGACGATGGCCGCCTCGAAGACCACCGACGCCACGAGCACCCGGCGGGTTCGGGACGGGGGTGACGACGCCGTCCTCGAGGAGGTGATCGCCGCCCTCGAGGCGCTCGCCGCCGGCGACTTCTCGACCCGCCTGCCGGCGAGGCGTCGGGGGGCAGCCGGAGACGTGGCGCGCGCCTTTAACGCGGTCGCCGAGCGGAACGTCCGCTTCAGCAAGGACCTGGGACGGGTGGCAAAGGTCGTTGGGGTCGACGGCCGGATGGCGGACCGGATGCCGGTCGGCGAGGCGCCGGGCGGCTGGGGGGACGACGCCGCCGCCGTCAACGGCCTGATCGACGACCTCGTGCGCCCGACTACCGAGGTGGCCCGGGTCCTCGGCGCGGTGGCCGACGGCGACCTGGCCCAGAAGATGGCTCTCACGATCGACGGCCGTCCGGTGAAGGGCGAGTACCAGCGCATCGGGACGGTGGTGAACGGCATGGTCGACTCGCTCTCGACCTTCGCCGACGAGGTGACGCGGGTGACCCGGGAGGTCGGGACCGAGGGCAAGCTCGGCGGCCAGGCCGAGGTGAAGGGGCTGTCGGGCACGTGGCGGGGCCTCACCGACAACGTGAACGAGCTGGCCGGCAACCTCACCAGCCAGGTCCGCAACATCGCCCAGGTCACCACCGCCGTGGCCGGCGGCGACCTGTCGCAGAAGATCACGGTCGACGCCCGGGGCGAGATCCTCGAGCTCAAGGACACCATCAACACCATGGTCGACCAGCTGCGGTCGTTCGCCGACGAGGTCACCCGGGTGGCCCGCGAGGTGGGCACCGAGGGCAAGCTCGGCGGTCAAGCCGAGGTGACCGGCGCCTCCGGCACGTGGCGCGACCTCACCGACAACGTGAACTTCATGGCCTCGAACCTCACGGGCCAGGTGCGCAACATCGCCCAGGTGGCCTCGGCCGTGGCCCGGGGCGACCTGTCGCAGAAGATCACGGTCGACGCCAAGGGTGAGGTGGCCGCCCTGGCCGACACCATCAACTCGATGACCGAGACGCTCGGCGCCTTTGCCGACGAGGTCACCCGGGTCGCCCGCGAGGTGGGCACCGAGGGCCGCCTCGGCGGCCAGGCCCAGGTCGAAGGGGTGGCCGGGACGTGGAAGGACCTCACCGACTCGGTGAACGTCATGGCCTCGAACCTCACCAGCCAGGTGCGCAACATCGCCCAGGTCACCACGGCCGTGGCCCGGGGCGACCTCTCCCAGA
The DNA here is from genome assembly GCA_030448245.1 of Acidimicrobiales bacterium. Lineage (GTDB taxonomy): Bacteria > Actinomycetota > Acidimicrobiia > Acidimicrobiales > JAUJNH01 > JAUJNH01. The sequence continues at coordinate 212,018 of JAUJNH010000001.1, read as the reverse complement.
CCATCACGGTCGACGCCAAGGGCGAGGTGGCCGCCCTGGCCGACACCATCAACTCGATGACCGAGACGCTCGGCGCCTTCGCCGACGAGGTCACCCGGGTGGCGCGCGAGGTGGGCATCGAGGGCCGCCTCGGCGGCCAGGCCCAGGTGCCCGGCGTGTCCGGCACCTGGAAGGACCTCACGGACAACGTCAACGAGCTGGCCGGCAACCTCACCGGCCAGGTCCGCAACATCGCCCAGGTCACCACCGCCGTGGCCAAGGGCGACCTGACCCAGAAGATCACGGTCGAGGCCCGGGGCGAGATCCTCGAGCTCAAGGACACCATCAACACGATGGTCGACCAGCTGGGCGGCTTCGCCGACGAGGTCACCCGGGTGGCCCGCGAGGTGGGCATCGAAGGCCGCCTGGGAGGCCAGGCCCAGGTGCGGGGCGTCTCCGGCACCTGGAAGGACCTCACCGACAACGTCAACGAGCTGGCCGGCAACCTCACCGGCCAGGTCCGCAACATCGCCCAGGTCACCACCGCGGTGGCCAAGGGCGACCTGGGCCAGAAGATCACGGTCGAGGCCAGCGGCGAGGTGGCCGAGCTGAAGGACACCATCAACACGATGGTCGACCAGCTGTCGGCCTTCGCCGACGAGGTGACCCGGGTGGCCCGCGAGGTCGGCACCGAGGGCAAGCTCGGCGGCCAGGCCAACGTGAAGGGCGTCGCCGGCACCTGGAAGGACCTCACCGACTCGGTGAACTTCATGGCCACCAACCTCACCGACCAGGTGCGCGACATCGCCCAGGTCACCACGGCCGTGGCCAACGGCGACCTCTCGCAGAAGATCAGCGTCGACGTGCGGGGCGAGCTGCTCGACCTCAAGCGGACGATCAACACGATGGTCGACCAGCTGTCCGGCTTCGCCGCCGAGGTGACCAGGGTGGCCCGCGAGGTCGGTACCGAGGGACGCCTCGGCGGACAGGCCGACGTCCCCGGCGTCTCGGGCACCTGGAAGGCCCTCACCGACAACGTCAACCAGCTGGCCGGCAACCTCACCGGCCAGGTCCGCAACATCGCCCAGGTCACCACCGCGGTGGCCAAGGGCGACCTGTCCCAGAAGATCACCGTCGAGGCCCGGGGCGAGGTGGCTCAGCTGAAGGACACCATCAACACGATGGTCGACCAGCTCTCGTCGTTCGCCGACGAGGTCACCCGCGTCGCTCGCGAGGTGGGCACCGAGGGCAAGCTCGGCGGCCAGGCCGACGTCCCCGGCGTGTCGGGCACCTGGAAGGCCCTCACCGACAACGTGAACCAGCTGGCCGGCAACCTCACCGGCCAGGTCCGCAACATCGCCCAGGTCACCACCGCGGTGGCCAAGGGCGACCTGTCCCAGAAGATCACCGTCGAGGCCCGGGGCGAGGTGGCTCAGCTGAAGGACACCATCAACACGATGGTCGACCAGCTCTCGTCGTTCGCCGACGAGGTCACCCGCGCCGCCCGCGAGGTGGGGGTCGAGGGCCGCCTCGGCGGCCAGGCCGACGTGAAGGGCGTGTCCGGCACGTGGAAGGCGCTCACCGACAACGTCAACCAGCTGGCCGGCAACCTCACCAGCCAGGTCCGCAACATCGCCCAGGTCACCACCTCGGTGGCCAACGGCGACCTGTCCCAGAAGATCACCGTCGAGGCCCGGGGCGAGATCCTCGAGCTCAAGTCGACGATGAACACCATGGTCGACCAGCTCGGCAGCTTCGCCGACGAGGTCACCCGGGTGGCCCGCGAGGTCGGCACCGAGGGCAAGCTCGGCGGCCAGGCCCAGGTGCGAGGCGTCTCGGGCGTCTGGAAGGACCTCACCGACAACGTCAACCAGCTGGCCGGCAACCTCACCGGCCAGGTTCGCAACATCGCCCAGGTCACCACCGCCGTGGCCAAGGGCGACCTGTCCCAGAAGATCACCGTCGACGTGCGGGGCGAGCTGCTCGAGCTCAAGTCGACGATCAACATCATGGTCGACCAGCTCGGCAGCTTCGCCGACGAGGTCACCCGGGTGGCCCGCGAGGTGGGCACCGACGGCCGCCTCGGCGGCCAGGCGGACGTGAAGGGCGTCTCGGGCACCTGGAAGGACCTCACCGACTCGGTGAACTACATGGCCGACAACCTGACCGACCAGGTGCGCAACATCGCCCAGGTCACCACCGCGGTGGCCGGCGGCGACCTGTCGCAGAAGATCACCGTGGACGCCCGCGGCGAGATCCTGCAGCTGAAGAACACGATCAACACGATGGTGGACCAGCTGTCCTCGTTCGCCGCCGAGGTCACCCGGGTGGCCCGCGAGGTGGGCACCGAGGGCAAGCTCGGTGGCCAAGCCGAGGTCAAGGGCGTGTCCGGCACGTGGAAGGACCTCACCGACAACGTCAACCAGCTGGCCGGCAACCTGACCACCCAGGTGCGGGCCATCGCCGAGGTGTCCCGGTCGGTGGCCCAGGGCGACCTGACCCGCAGCATCACCGTGGCCGCCCCGGGTGAGGTGGGCGAGCTGAAGGACACGATCAACCAGATGATCACCACCCTCGCCGAGACCACCAGGGTGAACACCGACCAGGACTGGCTGAAGACGAACCTGGCCCACATCGGCGCCCGCCTCCAGGGCCACCGCGACCTGCGGGCCGTCTCCCAGCTGCTCATGTCAGAGCTCACCCCGCTGGTCACCGCCCAGCTCGGCGCCTTCTTCGTGGCCGAGTCGCCCAACGGCAGCGAGCGGCGCTCGTTCCGACTGCTGTCGAGCTACGGCTACAAGCACCGCAAGGGCATCGACAACGTGTGGGAGGAGGGCGAGGGCCTGGTCGGCCAGGCCGCCCTCGAGAAGCAGGTGATCCTCGTCACCGACGCCCCGACCGACTACGTCCGCATCTCGTCGGGGCTCGGCGAGGCGGCGCCGGTCAACATCGTGGTGCTGCCCGTGGTGTTCGAGGACCAGGTCCTCGGCATCATCGAGCTGGCCTCGTTCCGGCCGTTCAGCGCCATCAACCAGGCCTTCCTCGAGCAGATCGTCGAGACGGTCGGCGTCGTGCTGTCGGGGATCATCGCCAACATGCGCACCGAGGAGCTGCTCAAGGAGTCGCAGCGGCTCACCCAGGAGCTGCAGAGCCAGTCGGAGGAGCTGCAGAGCCAGCAGGACGAGCTGAGGAAGACCAACCTCGAGCTCGAGGACCAGGCTCGATCCCTGCGGGCGTCGGAGGAGCTCCTGCAGACCCAGCAGGAGGAGCTGCAGCAGACCAACGCCGAGCTCGAGGAGAAGGCGCTGCAGCTGGCCGAGCAGAACCGGGCCATCGAGGTGAAGAACGCCGAGATCGAGCTCGCGCGTGTGGCCCTGGAGGAGCGGGCCGAGCAGCTCGCGGTGTCCTCGCGGTACAAGTCGGAGTTCCTGGCCAACATGAGCCACGAGCTGCGGACGCCGTTGAACAGCCTCCTGATCCTGGCCAAGCTGCTCGCCGACAACCGCGACGGCAACCTCACCGACAAGCAGGTTGAGTTCGCCCACAGCATCCACGACGCCGGCGCCGACCTGCTCAACCTCATCAGCGACATCCTCGACCTGTCGAAGGTCGAGGCCGGCAAGATGGAGGTGAGCCCGGCGGCGGTCGAGCTGGCCGCGCTGGGGCGTGAGGTGGAGCAGCTGTTCCGCCCGCTGGCCGACCAGCGGGGCCTGCAGTTCTACGTCCAGATCGACCCGGGCGCCCCGTCGGCCATCGTCACCGACGACCAGCGCCTCCAGCAGGTCCTGAACAACCTGCTGTCCAACGCCGTGAAGTTCACGAGCGAGGGATCGGTCACCTTGGCCATCCGCTCGCCCGAGCCCGGTGTGCAGCTGATGAGCAGCTCCCTGCGCCAGGCCGAAGGGGTCGTCGCCTTCTCGGTGACCGACACCGGCATCGGCATCCCAGAGGACAAGCTGCTGCTGATCTTCGAGGCGTTCCAGCAGGCCGACGGCAGCACCAGCCGCCGCTACGGCGGCACCGGCCTGGGCCTGTCGATCAGCCGGGAGATCGCCAGGCTGCTGGGCGGCGAGCTGCACGTCCGCTCGACGGTGGGCGAGGGCAGCACGTTCACCCTCTACCTTCCGGCCGTGCGCGCCACCGAGGAGGTGCCGGTGCCGCGCCGGACGGTGGAGGCGGTCGAGGCGGCCGAGACCTGGATGCCGGTGCCGGGGCCCAGACCGCCGTCGTCGCCGTCGACGCCATCGAGTCGATCGTCGACGACCGCGATGCGCTGCAGGACGGCGACCGGGTCCTGCTCGTGATCAGCGCCGACCCCGAGCTCGGCGAGGCAGTGGCCAGCGCCGGCCGCGAGCGGGGCTTCAAGGTGCTGATCGGCGATCGGGGCGACAGCGGCCTGGCGCTGGCCCGCGAGTTCCGCCCCGACGCCATCGTGCTCGACGGGCAGCTTCCGGGGCTGGACGGCCTCTCCGTGCTCGAGGAGCTGAAGCGGCTGCCCGACACCCGCCACATCCCGGTCCACCTGTCCGGATCGGGCCAGCGGCAGCCAGCCCTGTCGGCGGGGGCGATCGCCTACCTCGAGAAGCCGGTCACGCCCGACGCCCTCGGGTCGGCGCTGAGCGAGCTGGTCCGCTTCCTCGACGCGCCGCTGCGGCGCCTGCTCGTGGTGGAGGACGACGAGCGAGAGAGGGCCAGCGTCATGGAGCTGGTCAGCGGCGGCGACGTCGAGGTCGTGGGCGCGCCGTCCAGCGACGAGGCGCTGGCCGCCTTGGCCGCCGGCCACTTCGACTGCATGGTCCTCGACCTCAAGCTGCCCAAGACGAGCGGCTTCGAGCTGCTCGAGCAGGTCAAGGGCGACCCGAGGTCGGCCACCATGCCGGTGATCGTCTACACGGGGAAGGACCTGAGCCGCCGGGAGGAGACCCGCCTCAAGAAGTACGCCGAGACCATCATCGTCAAGGACGTCCGCTCGCCCGAGCGCCTGCTCGACGAGACGGCGCTGTTCCTGCATCGCGCCGAGTCGCGCATGCCGGCCGAGAAGCGACGGATGATCGAGCAGCTGCACACGGCGGACGCGGTGTTCGAGGGGAAGAAGGTGCTGATCGTCGAGGACGACGTCCGCAACATCTACGCCCTGACCAGCGCCTTTGAGGGCCGGGGCATGGAGGTGCTCTTCGGCGAGAACGGGAGGGAGGGGCTGGAGGTGCTCACGGCCAACCCCGCGCGACCTCGTCCTGATGGACATCATGATGCCGGAGATGGACGGCTACGAGACGATGCGGGCCATCCGCTCGCTCGACGGCTTCCGCAAGCTCCCGATCATCGCCCTCACTGCGAAGGCCATGAAGGGCGACCGTGAGGAGTGCATCGCCGCCGGGGCCTCCGACTACATCACCAAGCCGGTCGACATCGACCAGCTCCTCTCCTCATGCGGGTCTGGCTCTACCAGTGAGCCCATCCAGCGAGCCGGCGCTCGAGGCTGCGGAGGAGGTGGACCGCGAGGACGTCGAGATCGACGGGCTCCTCGAAGCGGTCTACCGCTACTACGGCTTCGACTTCCGCCAGTACGCCCGCCCGTCGCTGCGCCGCCGGCTCTGGCGGCGGGCCCACCTCGAGAAGGTCACGACCATGTCCGGCCTGCAGGAGCGCTTGCTGCACGACCGGGCGTGCATGGAGCACCTCCTCCTCGACCTGTCGATCAACGTCACCGCGATGTTCCGCGACCCCACCTTCTTCCTGGCCTTCCGGCGGACGGTGGTCCCCCTGCTGCGCACCTACCCGTTCATCCGGATCTGGAACGCGGGCTGCTCCACGGGTGAGGAGACGCACTCGCTCGCCATCGTCCTGGCCGAGGAGGGCCTGCTCGACCGCACCCGCATCTACGCCACCGACATCAACGAGTCGGTCCTGGTCCGGGCCAAGGAGGGCGTGTTCCCCCTCGAGCAGATGCGGGCCTACACCGAGAACTACCTGGCCGCCGGCGGGACCCGGGCCTTCTCCGAGTACTACACGGCCGGGTACGAAGGGGCCCGGTTCGACCGCTCACTCACCGACGGCGTCGTCTTCTCCCGGCACAACCTCGCCTCGGACGGCTCGTTCAACGAGTTCCACGCGATCATCTGCCGCAACGTGATGATCTACTTCGACACCAAGCTGCAGGACCGGGTCCACGACCTGTTCCACGAGAGCCTGGTCCGCTTCGGCCTCCTCTGCCTCGGCCAGAAGGAGAGCATCACCTTCACGAGCCACGCCGACGACTACAAGGTCGTCGACGCCGCTGACCGCATCTTCCGCAAGGTGCGATGAGCCCGCACCGGCTCGACCTCGTGGTCGTCGGCTGCTCCTGGGGAGGGCTGGCTGCGGCGGGCGCGCTGCTCGAGGCGCTGCCCGGCGACTTCGACGCCCCGATTGTGATCGTCCAGCACCGCAGCGAGGCCCGGTCGGTGCTGACCGAGCTCCTCGGCCGGCACACGACGCAGTCGGTCGCCGAGCCGGACGACAAGGCGGAGCCGCGCCGCGGGCACGTCTACGTCGCTCCGCCCGGCTACCACCTCCTCGACCGCACGGGCTTCTCGCTGGCCACGGAGGGACCGGTGCACCACTCCCGCCCGTCGGTCGACGTGCTGTTCGAGTCGGCCGCCGATGCCTTCGGCGAACGCATGGCCGCGGTCGTCCTCACCGGCGCCAACGACGACGGGGCGACCGGCCTGCGCCGGGTGGCAGCCGCCGGCGGCCTGGCCCTCGTGCAGGATCCGGCGAGCGCCGAGCGGGCCACGATGCCCGCTGCTGCGCTGGCGGCCGTCCCCACGGCGCTGGTGGCCGACATCCCCGGCCTGGCCCAGATCCTCGTCGCCGCCGCGGTGCGTTCGAGGCACGGTGACCAGGCCGCTCCCCAAGGTCCTGATCGTGGACGACCGCCCGGACAACCTCCTCGTCCTCGAAGCCATCCTCGAGCCCCTCCCGTGCGAGCTGGTGCGGGCCGGGTCGGGCCACGAGGCCCTGCGCCGGCTGCTCCACGACGAGGTGGCCGTGATCCTCCTCGACGTGCAGATGCCAGGGCTCGACGGCTACGAGACGGCCAAGGCGGTGAAGGGCCGCGAGCGCACCCGCAGCGTCCCCATCATCTTCCTCACGGCGATCGACCGCGAGCTGGACCACAAGCTCCGCGGGTACGGCACGGGCGCCGTCGACTTCCTGGCCAAGCCGATCGAGCCGGAGATGCTGCTGGCCAAGGTCTCGGTGTTCCTCGACCTGCACGAGCAGCGGGCACTGGTCCAGGACCAGGCGGCCGAGCTGGCCTACCGCCTCCAGGAGCGGGACGCCGCTCAGGCCGCGCTGTCCCGGCTCACGGCCGAGCTCCAACGGTCCAACGCCGAGCTGGAGCGCTTCGCGGTGGCCGTCTCGCACGACCTGCGCGAGCCGCTCCAGGTCGGAGCCGGGCTCCTCGACCTCCTGGCCGACCGCTACGGGGGGCGCTGGGCCCGGAGGGGCTCGAGGTGCTGGACGACGCCAGGGAGGGGATGCGGCAGCTGGGAGACCTCGTGTCCGACGTCCTGGCCAGGACCACCGCGGCCGCGGCACCTNTCCAGCAGGTCCTGAACAACCTGCTGTCCAACGCCGTGAAGTTCACGAGCGAGGGATCGGTCACCTTGGCCATCCGCTCGCCCGAGCCCGGTGTGCAGCTGATGAGCAGCTCCCTGCGCCAGGCCGAAGGGGTCGTCGCCTTCTCGGTGACCGACACCGGCATCGGCATCCCAGAGGACAAGCTGCTGCTGATCTTCGAGGCGTTCCAGCAGGCCGACGGCAGCACCAGCCGCCGCTACGGCGGCACCGGCCTGGGCCTGTCGATCAGCCGGGAGATCGCCAGGCTGCTGGGCGGCGAGCTGCACGTCCGCTCGACGGTGGGCGAGGGCAGCACGTTCACCCTCTACCTTCCGGCCGTGCGCGCCACCGAGGAGGTGCCGGTGCCGCGCCGGACGGTGGAGGCGGTCGAGGCGGCCGAGACCTGGATGCCGGTGCCGGGGGCCCAGACCGCCGTCGTCGCCGTCGACGCCATCGAGTCGATCGTCGACGACCGCGACGCGCTGCAGGACGGCGACCGGGTCCTGCTCGTGATCAGCGCCGACCCCGAGCTCGGCGAGGCAGTGGCCAGCGCCGGCCGCGAGCGGGGCTTCAAGGTGCTGATCGGCGATCGGGGCGACAGCGGCCTGGCGCTGGCCCGCGAGTTCCGCCCCGACGCCATCGTGCTCGACGGGCAGCTTCCGGGGCTGGACGGCCTCTCCGTGCTCGAGGAGCTGAAGCGGCTGCCCGACACCCGCCACATCCCGGTCCACCTGTCCGGATCGGGCCAGCGGCAGCCAGCCCTGTCGGCGGGGGCGATCGCCTACCTCGAGAAGCCGGTCACGCCCGACGCCCTCGGGTCGGCGCTGAGCGAGCTGGTCCGCTTCCTCGACGCGCCGCTGCGGCGCCTGCTCGTGGTGGAGGACGACGAGCGAGAGAGGGCCAGCGTCATGGAGCTGGTCAGCGGCGGCGACGTCGAGGTCGTGGGCGCGTCGTCCAGCGACGAGGCGCTGGCCGCCTTGGCCGCCGGCCACTTCGACTGCATGGTCCTCGACCTCAAGCTGCCCAAGACGAGCGGCTTCGAGCTGCTCGAGCAGGTCAAGGGCGACCCGAGGTCGGCCACCATGCCGGTGATCGTCTACACGGGGAAGGACCTGAGCCGCCGGGAGGAGACCCGCCTCAAGAAGTACGCCGAGACCATCATCGTCAAGGACGTCCGCTCGCCCGAGCGCCTGCTCGACGAGACGGCGCTGTTCCTGCATCGCGTCGAGTCGCGCATGCCGGCCGAGAAGCGACGGATGATCGAGCAGCTGCACACGGCGGACGCGGTGTTCGAGGGGAAGAAGGTGCTGATCGTCGAGGACGACGTCCGCAACATCTACGCCCTGACCAGCGCCTTTGAGGGCCGGGGCATGGAGGTGCTCTTCGGCGAGAACGGGAGGGAGGGGCTGGAGGTGCTCACGGCCAACCCCGGCGTCGACCTCGTCCTGATGGACATCATGATGCCGGAGATGGACGGCTACGAGACGATGCGGGCCATCCGCTCGCTCGACGGCTTCCGCAAGCTCCCGATCATCGCCCTCACTGCGAAGGCCATGAAGGGCGACCGTGAGGAGTGCATCGCCGCCGGGGCCTCCGACTACATCACCAAGCCGGTCGACATCGACCAGCTCCTCTCCCTCATGCGGGTCTGGCTCTACCAGTGAGCCCATCCAGCGAGCCGGCGCTCGAGGCTGCGGAGGAGGTGGACCGCGAGGACGTCGAGATCGACGGGCTCCTCGAGGCGGTCTACCGCTACTACGGCTTCGACTTCCGCCAGTACGCCCGCCCGTCGCTGCGCCGCCGGCTCTGGCGGCGGGCCCACCTCGAGAAGGTCACGACCATGTCCGGCCTGCAGGAGCGCTTGCTGCACGACCGGGCGTGCATGGAGCACCTCCTCCTCGACCTGTCGATCAACGTCACCGCGATGTTCCGCGACCCCACCTTCTTCCTGGCCTTCCGGCGGACGGTGGTCCCCCTGCTGCGCACCTACCCGTTCATCCGGATCTGGAACGCGGGCTGCTCCACGGGTGAGGAGACGCACTCGCTCGCCATCGTCCTGGCCGAGGAGGGCCTGCTCGACCGCACCCGCATCTACGCCACCGACATCAACGAGTCGGTCCTGGTCCGGGCCAAGGAGGGCGTGTTCCCCCTCGAGCAGATGCGGGCCTACACCGAGAACTACCTGGCCGCCGGCGGGACCCGGGCCTTCTCCGAGTACTACACGGCCGGGTACGAAGGGGCCCGGTTCGACCGCTCACTCACCGACGGCGTCGTCTTCTCCCGGCACAACCTCGCCTCGGACGGCTCGTTCAACGAGTTCCACGCGATCATCTGCCGCAACGTGATGATCTACTTCGACACCAAGCTGCAGGACCGGGTCCACGACCTGTTCCACGAGAGCCTGGTCCGCTTCGGCCTCCTCTGCCTCGGCCAGAAGGAGAGCATCACCTTCACGAGCCACGCCGACGACTACAAGGTCGTCGACGCCGCTGACCGCATCTTCCGCAAGGTGCGATGAGCCCGCACCGGCTCGACCTCGTGGTCGTCGGCTGCTCCTGGGGAGGGCTGGCTGCGGCGGGCGCGCTGCTCGAGGCGCTGCCCGGCGACTTCGACGCCCCGATTGTGATCGTCCAGCACCGCAGCGAGGCCCGGTCGGTGCTGACCGAGCTCCTCGGCCGGCACACGACGCGGTCGGTCGCCGAGCCGGACGACAAGGCGGAGCTGCGCCGCGGGCACGTCTACGTCGCTCCGCCCGGCTACCACCTCCTCCTCGACCGCACGGGCTTCTCGCTGGCCACGGAGGGACCGGTGCACCACTCCCGCCCGTCGGTCGACGTGCTGTTCGAGTCGGCCGCCGATGCCTTCGGCGAACGCATGGCCGCGGTCGTCCTCACCGGCGCCAACGACGACGGGGCGACCGGCCTGCGCCGGGTGGCAGCCGCCGGCGGCCTGGCCCTCGTGCAGGATCCGGCGAGCGCCGAGCGGGCCACGATGCCCGCTGCTGCGCTGGCGGCCGTCCCCACGGCGCTGGTGGCCGACATCCCCGGCCTGGCCCAGATCCTCGTCGCCGCCGCGGTGCGTTCGGAGGCACGGTGACCAGGCCGCTCCCCAAGGTCCTGATCGTGGACGACCGCCCGGACAACCTCCTCGTCCTCGAAGCCATCCTCGAGCCCCTCCCGTGCGAGCTGGTGCGGGCCGGGTCGGGCCACGAGGCCCTGCGCCGGCTGCTCCACGACGAGGTGGCCGTGATCCTCCTCGACGTGCAGATGCCAGGGCTCGACGGCTACGAGACGGCCAAGGCGGTGAAGGGCCGCGAGCGCACCCGCAGCGTCCCCATCATCTTCCTCACGGCGATCGACCGCGAGCTGGACCACAAGCTCCGCGGGTACGGCACGGGCGCCGTCGACTTCCTGGCCAAGCCGATCGAGCCGGAGATGCTGCTGGCCAAGGTCTCGGTGTTCCTCGACCTGCACGAGCAGCGGGCACTGGTCCAGGACCAGGCGGCCGAGCTGGCCTACCGCCTCCAGGAGCGGGACGCCGCTCAGGCCGCGCTGTCCCGGCTCACGGCCGAGCTCCAACGGTCCAACGCCGAGCTGGAGCGCTTCGCGGTGGCCGTCTCGCACGACCTGCGCGAGCCGCTCCAGGTCGGAGCCGGGCTCCTCGACCTCCTGGCCGACCGCTACGGGGGGGCGCTGGGCCCGGAGGGGCTCGAGGTGCTGGACGACGCCAGGGAGGGGATGCGGCAGCTGGGAGACCTCGTGTCCGACGTCCTCTCCCGGACGCGGACGGCAGCCTCGCCAGCCGAGCACCAGGAGGTCGACCTCGACGAGGCCTTTGCCGAGGCCAAGGTGCAGCTGGCGGCCGAGCTGGCCATCGCCGACCCGTCCCTCAGCGCCGACCCGCTGCCCGTCGTCCCCGGCGACCACTGGTCCCTCCAGCAGGTGTTCGTCCACGTGCTGCAGAGCGCCCTGCGCCGGTCCGATGGCGCGCCCACCGTCCACGTCGGCGTGACGAAGCGGGACCGCTCGTGGGTCATCAGCACCACCGACGACGGGCAGGCGATCAACCCGGACGAGCTGCCGCGCCTGTTCTCGCTGTTCGGCCGGCCCGGTGATCCGGAGGCGGCTGACGCCGGCCTGGCCATCGCCCGGCGCACGATCGAGGAGCACGGCGGGGTCATCTGGGTCGAGCCGGCGCCGGGCCGCGGCACCACGATCTGCTTCACCGTGCCGATCGACCCCATCAGCCCCGGACCGAGCGGGAGGGGCGAGTCGTGAGGAGCCAGGTCCTCGTGGTCGACGACAACCCGGGCTACCGCCGGCTGGTCCGGATGGCACTCGAGGACGACCCGAACTTCGAGGTGGCAGGCGAGGCGGCCACCGCCGACGAAGCGGTGGCCGCCGCCACCCGGATCAGCCCCCACACGGCCCTGGTCGACGTGCTGCTGCCAGGCGGCCAGGGCTTCCGTCTCCCCGCTGCGCTGCGGGCCGTTGCGCCAGGCTGTGTGGTGGTGCTGACCTCCGCCCACCCCGATGGCGACCTCGATGCCATCGGCCAGCTGGGTGGCATCGCCTTCCTGCCCAAGTCCGTGGCGCCGAGCAGGCTGGGCCGCGAGCTGAGAACCCTCCTCGACCTGCTCGATCAGGTCCAGGACGCGTTGGAGCGGGCCGACATCCGCCTGCCTCCGTCACGCCAGAGCCCCCGGGCGGCCCGGCGCTTCGTCGAGGGCGTCCTCGATGACTGGGAGTGCGGCGAGCTGGTCGAGACCGTCACCCTGCTCGTCAGCGAGCTGGTGGGCAACGCCGTCCTGCACGCGCGGTCGGAGGTCGAGCTGTCGATCCGACTGTTGGCCGATCGTCTCCGGGTCGAGGTGATCGACCGCTCGACCCAGGTGCCGCATCGGCGGGAGGTGGCCGATGACGACCTGACCGGCAGGGGGAGCGGGCTGGTGGAGCTCCTCACCTCCGCGTGGGGCGTGGCCGGGCTGCCGGACGGCAAGAGCGTGTGGTTCGAGATGCCCCTCTCGGCGGAGAGCTCGCCATGAGCGGCGTGCAGGACCGGGGCGCTCGCACTGCCAAGGCGCTCCTGGAACGGGTCGAAGCCGAGAGGAGCGAGATCGAGGAGGTTCTCATCGACCTGGCCGGGGCGCTGGCCGAAGCCGACCCGGCGCGGCTGGTCGAGCGGCTGGTCGAGGCCACCCGGCGCACGGCCGGCGCCAGCTTCGGGATGTTCCTGCCCGACGGCCAGGGCCAGCCCACCTCGATCAGCGGCCCCGACCACACCGGCTTCGCCCACCCTCCCGCCCTCGAGCAGGCGCCGCTCCTGGCGGCGGCCATCGAGAGCGGCGAGCCCCTGGCCGTCGACGACGTGCTCCGGTGGGCCCGCAGCGAAGCGGCCCAGCAGCCCTACGGGGCCCTCGACGACGGCAGCCTGGTGCGGTCGTGGCTGGTGCTGCCCGTGCGGAACGACACCGGTGGCCGCCACGGCTCGATGGTGCTGGGCCACCCGGCACCGCACCGCTTCGACCACCGCCGGGAGCGGCTGGCCAGGGGCCTGGCCCAGCACCTGGCGGGCGCGCTGGACCGGGCCCGCGAGCAGCACGAGCGCGGCCGAGTGGCGCGCGTGCTGCAGGAGACGCTCCTGCCGCCCATCCTCCCCGCTGTTCCCGGCCTCGACCTGTCGGCCCGCTACCGGGCCACCGGTGTCGGGAACCTGGTGGGCGGCGACTTCTACGACGTGTTCGAGGCGGACGACGACGTGTGGGCGGTGGTCCTGGGGGACGTCAGCGGGTTCGGCCCCGAGGCGGCGGCGATCACCGGCCAGGCCCGCTACACCGTCCGGGCGGTGGCCCGCGACGAGCCGACGCCCAGCGGCGTCCTCCGCCGGCTGAACGACGCCATCGGCGGTCGGTCGGACGACCGCTTCTGCACCGCGGTGTACCTGCGCATGCAACCGACGCTCACCGGGGTCGAGCTGGTCCTGTCGCGAGGGGGCCACCCGCCCCCGCTCGTGCTGCGGGACGGCGGTGAGGTGGAGGCCCTGGATGGCGCCGCCGGCATGCCCCTCGGCATGTTCGCCGATGCCGAGGTCTCCGACCTGCCCTGCACGCTGGCCACGGGCGACGCCATCGTGCTCTACACCGACGGGGTCATCGAGGCCCGCGACGCCGGCGGCGAGCAGTTCGGCCAGGACCGGCTCGAGGCGCTGCTGAAGAGCTGCGCAGGCCGCACCGCCGACGGGATCGCTCGGCGCATCGAGCTGGCGGCCATGGACTTCCAGGGCGAGACGGCCAGCGACGACGTGGCCATCGTGGTGGCCAGGGCCTGGCCGTCGCGCCACGCTGAGCCCCGGGTCGGCGTGGTGCAGGTCAGCCGTTCGTAGACCGCACCGCCGCCAGGGGCGACGGCCGCGGCGGTCGAGCGCTCGGTAGCGTGGCCGGGATGGGGCGCTCCGCGGTCACGCCCGCGTTGCTGCTGGCCTGCGCCGGTCTGGTCGCCGCCTGTGGCTCCCAGGCCGAGCAGAACGGGCCAGCGGCTCCCACCTCGACCTCCGCCCTGGTGATCGCGGCCAGCCCCACCACGGCGCCGCCCGCCCCGGACCCCGAGGTGCCGGCCGCCGCCCCGCCCAGCTCGGCCCCGGCTGCCAGCGTGGCGCCGCCCGCCTCACGCGCCGCCGCGCCACTGGCCACGGCGACCACCCGGCCTCGGCCCCGGGCGCAGACCGAGACCGGCTGGTCGCCGTTCGCCACCGTCGGAGGCGTCACCCTCACCCACCCGGCCGCCCGGGTCGAGCGGGTCGCGTTCCACCAGGCCAGCCACGACGGGGCCCGCCAGCTCGACCCGGCGCCCACCGCCACCGCCGCCGTCACCATGGAGAGCCGCGAGCGGGGAACCTCAGCCCGCACGGCCGCCGACATCGTGGTCGACCCGGTGGCCCAGATCAGGTCGCCCGTGACCGGTCGGGTGAAGCGGGCCGGGCGGTACGTGCTGTACTGCAAGCACTCCGACGACTTCGTCGTCGTCGAGCCCGACGGCCGCCCCGGCTGGGAGGTCAAGATCCTCCACATCGACGGGGAGCGGGTCAGCCCCGGCCAACGGGTCACCGCCGGCCAGACGGTGATCGCCGGGCGGGCCACCCAGCTGCCCTTCGAGTCGCAGGTCGACGAGCTCAGGACCTCTGACCCTGCATGGCCGCACGTCCACGTCGAGGTCGTCGACCTGGCCATCCCCGACCGACCGACCCCGGGCGGCGGCTGCCCCTGACCCGCCGGCTAGGCAGGCGGCGCCGGCCAGGCGGCCTGCAGCTTGCGCCACGTCTCGATCAGCGGCTCGGGCAGGACCCGGGTCTGGGCGACGGTGGTCATGAAGTTGGTGTCGCCGTCCCAGCGGGGCAGCACGTGCACGTGGAGGTGGCCGGGGAGGCCGGCGCCGGCGGCCCGCCCCAGGTTGGCGCCCACGTTCACCCCGCCGGGCTGGTAGGCGCTCGTGACCGCCTCGACCCCGGCGTGGACGGCGTCCCACAGCGCGGCGCGCTCCTCCCCCGCCACCTCGGGCAGGTCACCGACGTGGCGGACGGGCATCACCAGCAGGTGGCCGCTGCCGTAGGGGAAGGCGTTGAGCACGGCGGCCACCAGCGGCGACCGCCACACGACGAGCGTCTCCTCGCCGGGGAGGTCGGAGGCCAGCAGCCCGCAGAACACGCACCCGTTCGCCGCGGCGGTGCCCTGGTCGCTGGTGGTCTCGAGGTAGGCGGCCCGCCACCCCGCCCACAGGCGCTCCATCAGCCGGGCATGGCTGCTTCGATGCGGAGGCGCTGGAGGAACTCCTCGAGGGCGATGCCCTTCTCCGGTCGCCCTTCGCCCCGGGCGTTGTCGGCCACGGTGCCGGCGGCCACGTCCTCTCCGCCGACGACCACGACATGGGGCACCTTTGCCAGCTTGGCCTTGCGGATGCGGGCCCCCAGCTGCTCGTCGGCTGCGGCCAGCTCGACCCGGTACCCCTCGGCGGCCAGCCGCTCGACCACCTGCCCCGCCCACTCCTCGTGGTCCGAGGACACCGGGCACACCGCCACCTGCACCGGCGACAGCCACGTGGGCAGGGCGCCGGCGTAGTGCTCGAGCAGGATCCCGAGGAAGCGCTCGACCGAGCCGAACAGCGCTCGGTGGATGACGTGCGGCCGCTTCCGGGTGCCGTCGGCGGCCATGTACTCGAGGTCGAACCGCTCGGGCAGCTGGAAGTCGACCTGCAGCGTCGACAGCTGCCACTTGCGGCCGATGGCGTCGCGGGCGTGCACGTCGATCTTCGGGGCGTAGAACGCCGCCTCGCCCGGCGAGACGACGTAGTCGACCGCGGCTGCCTTGAGGGCCTCCTCGAGGGCGGCCTCGGCCGCGCCCCACTGCTCGTGCGTGCCGATCATCTTCTCGGGGTTGCGGGTCGACAGCTCGGCCTGGAAGTCCTCGAGGCCGAAGCCCCGCAGCAGGCGGAAGACGAAGGCCAGCAGCGAGGCCAGCTCGTCCTGCAGCTGCTCGGGAGCGCAGAAGATGTGGCTGTCGTCCATGGTGATGCCCCGCACCCGGGTGAGGCCGTGGATCTGGCCCGAGCGCTCGAAGCGGTACACCGTGCCGAACTCGAACAGGCGGAGCGGAAGCTCGCGGTAGCTCTTCTGCCGGGCCAGGTAGATGAGCATGTGGCCCGGGCAGTTCATGGGCTTGGGGTAGTAGGTGGCGCCCTCCATCTCCATGGGCGGGTACATGCCGTCGGCGTACCAGTCGAGGTGGCCCGACCGCTCGAACAGCGTCGACTTGGCGATGTGCGGGGTGGAGACGAAGGAGTAGCCGGCCCGCTCGTGCTCGCGCCGGCTGTAGTCCTCCATCAGCTTGCGGATGAGGCCGCCCTTCGGGTGGAACACGGGCAGGCCGCCGCCGATGTCGGACGGGAAGGAGAACAGGTCGAGCTCGACCCCCAGCTTGCGGTGGTCGCGCTTCTCGGCCTCCTCGAGGCGATGGAGGTGGTCGGCCAGGGCCTGCTTCGACTCCCACGCCGTGCCGTAGATGCGCTGCAGCTGCTGGTTCTTCTCGTCGCCCCGCCAGTAGGCGCCGGCCGTGCGGAGCAGGGCGAAGTGGCCGAGGTGACGACCGGTGTGCTCGACGTGCGGGCCCCGGCACAGGTCGATGAACCGGGGCGGGTTGGCGTAGGTGCTGACCCGGTCGGTGTCGGTGCCCGCCATGGGGTCCTCGGCGCCGTCGATGATCTCCAGCTTGAGCGGGTGGTCCTTGAAGATCTCGCGAGCCTCGTCCTTCGAGTGCTCGCCCCGGACGAACGGCTGGGCCTCGGCCAGGATCTCCCGCATCCGCGCCTCGATGCGCGGGAGGTCGTCGGGCGTGAACGTGCCGCCGTCGGGCAGGGCGAAGTCGTAGTAGAAGCCGTCCTCGACGGGCGGCCCGATGCCGAAGTCGGTGCCCGGGAACAGCCCGAGCACGGCCTGGGCCAGCACGTGGGCCGTGGAGTGGCGGATGACGTAGCGACCGGCGTCGCTGTCGCTGGTGACGACGGCCACCTCATCCCCGTCCTGCAGCTCCGTCGCCAGGTCCCGCCAGAAGCCGTTGACCTCGACGACCACGGCAGCCGCGGCCAGCCGCCGGCCGATCGAGGCGGCCTGCTGCGCCCCGGTGGTCCCGGCCGGCACCTCGCGCGAGGAGCCGTCGGGCAACCGGATCGTGATCTCGCTGGCCATGCCGGCGGAGGCTACCCGGGGGCCCAGGCGCCGCCTCTACGTGTTCAGCGCGAGCCGGGCGACCTCGTGAAAGCCCGCCAGCGGTTGACGGCCTTGGTCTCGAAGGGCTCGTCGAGGTCGATGCCCTCCGAGACCGCCCAGGCTGACGTCGCCGCGGCCACCGCAGCCCGGTCGGCGTCGGAGCTGGGACCTGGCCACGTCCAGGGGTTGCCCTGCATCCAGCGGATGATCCCCCGGGCGGTCTCGCGCCGGGGCACCTCCACGACTGGGAGGTCGTGCCCGTCCCGCCCGAGCTCGGCGAACGCACGAGCCACGACCGCCTCGCCGTCCGGCCCCGCCACCTCGTTGCCCACCAGTGCCCCGGGGGGGAGGTTGTTCCGGAACACCTCCCGCAGCCGGGCGTGGCGGCCCAGCACGCCCGAGCTGGGCCCCGCCTGCACGAGCACCACGCCTGCGGGACCCACGACCCGGTCCAGCTCGGCCACCGCCCGCCGCCAGTTCGCCACGACGTGCAGCACGTGGGCGGCCAGCGCCGCCCCGGCCGCGGCGTCCCGGAAGGGGAGGCGGACGGCGTCGGCCGCGACCCGGCGCAGGTGGGGCGGCACCCGCTCGAGCATGGGCAGGGACAGGTCGGTGGCCACGACCACGGCGTCTCGCCGGGCCAACGCCGCAGCCAGGTGCGCACTGCCGGTCCCGACGTCGACGACCAGCCGGCTCGGGTCGCGGGCCGCGACCAGCAGGTCGGCGACGGCCTCGGTGAAGGCTGCTGGCGCGGTCTGCTCTCGCAGAGCCTCCCAGGTGGCGGCGGTGGCGGCGTCAGCCGGCGGGTGAGCGGGTCCGGCCATGGCTGCTGGGGTGACAGGTCAGCTGAGGCCCACGCCGAGGAGCGCCGCGGGCTCGAAGACGCCCGCACCCGAGGCGGCGGCGTGGTCGATCGCAGCCAGTGCCGCCGGCGTGTCGAGGTCGTCGTCGAGGGCGGCTCGGACACCGTCGAGGGCCGCATCTCCCGGGCCGGCGGCCCGCCACCGGTCGAGGCGCTCGGCGGCCGCGGGCATGAGGTCGTCGTCCCAGTCGAAGCCGCCGCGGTAGTGGTGGGCCAGGATGGCCAGGCGCACGGCGTCCGGCTCCCACTCCTTCAGCAGGTCGGACACGAAGACGAGGTTGCCGAGGCTCTTCGACATCTTCTCGCCCCCCAGGCTGACCATGCCCACGTGCATCCAGTGGCGCACGAAGGCCTCACCCGTGGCCGCCTCGGACTGGGCCCGCTCGCACTCGTGGTGCGGGAAGATCAGGTCGGTCCCACCGCCGTGCAGGTCGATCGTCGTGCCCAGCTCACGCAGGGCCAGGGCGCTGCACTCCACGTGCCAGCCCGGGCGACCCGGGCCCCACAGGCTCTGCCACGTCGGCTCGTCCTCGGCCGAGGGCTGCCACAGCACGAAGTCGAGCGGGTCGCGCTTGGCCGGGTCGTCGGTCCTGCCGCCGCGCTCGGCGGCCAGGGCCAGCATGTGGTCGCGGCCGTACCCGCTGACCTCACCGAAGGGGGGGAACGAGGCGACCGAGAAGTAGACGCTGCCCCCTGCCTCGTAGGCGTGGCCCCGGTCCAGCACCATGCCGATGAAGCCGAGGATGTCCGGGATGGCGCCGGTCGCCCGGGGCTCGCTGAAGCTGGGGAGGAGGCCGAGGGCCGCCATGCAGGCATCGAAGCGAGCCAGCTCCTCGGCCGCCAGGTCGAGGTAGTGCACGCCGAGCTGGCGCGCCTTTGCGAACAGCGGGTCGTCGATGTCGGTGACGTTCCGCACGCACAGGGTCCGGTGGCCTAGGTCACGCAGGCGCCGCTGCAGGACGTCGAAGGTCACGTACACCGCGGCGTGGCCCATGTGGGCCGAGTCGTACGGCGTGATGCCGCACGTGTACATCGTGACCGTGGGGCCCGGCTCGAATGGCATCACCTCGCGCCGTGAGGTGCAGAACAGCCGCACCTACAACCCGGTCAGCTTGATGCTGGCCCTCGCCTTGTGACGCACGTTCACGTTGAGCAGCACGCCGGTGAACGCCTCGATGGCACCAGCCAGCGACAGGGTGCCGGCGGTGACCGGGCGGAGCCCGGGGATGGAGCCCACGAGCGCCTCGGTCTGGGCCACCGCCTCGGGCCGGTCGCCGCAGACGAGCACGTCGCAGTCCATCGGCTGGTCGAGGTTGCCGAGCAGGCGGGCCGGGACGTGGTGGAAGGCGGCGCCGACGTGGCTGCGCTCGAGGGCGGCCTGGACGCTCTCGGCCACCGAGCCTCGCGGCGGGATGAGGGGCTGGAACTCGTCGCCCACGCGCTGCAGGGCGTTGGCCATGCTGACCACCACCTTGCCGGCCAGGGCGTCGGCCAGGTCGGTGGCGGTGGCGACCGCGGCGTCCCAGGGCGTGGCCAGCACCACGATGTCGGCGCCGGCGGCCTCCGCGTTCTGGGTCCGGCCGATCGTCAGGTGCCGATCGGTCCAGCGCTCGAGCGCCTCGTCCACCTTCTGGGCGGCCCGCTCAGCGGTCCGGCTGCCAACGGTGACCTCGACCTCGGCGGCGGCCAGGCGCAGGGCCAGCCCCATCCCGGCTGGCCCCGTACCTCCAACGATCCCGACGTGCACGGGGGGCACCCTAGGGAACCTTCCCGGGCAACAGCGACACGAGGCGCCCCGCTCAGACCTCCATGACGACGGGCACGATCATCGGCCGCCGCCTGGTGCGCTCGTTGACGAACTTGCCCAGCGCCTGTCGGGCCGCCCGCTGGACCTGGTCGAGCTCGACTCCGCCCCGGTGGTCGAGCTTCTCCAGCGCCCCCCGCACCACCTGCCGAGCCTCGTCGAGGAGGGGCTCGGCGTCCGGGGCGTGGACCCAGCCCCGGGTGATGATCTCCGGGCCGCTCACCACCTCCCCCGTCTTGACGTCCACCGTCACGACCACCACGACGACGCCTTCCTCCGACAGGACCCGCCGGTCCCGCAGCACGCCGTGGCCGACGTCGCCGACGATGCCGTCGACGTACAGGTAGCCGGCCGGCACCTCGCCGTCGAAGTCGACGGTCTGCTCGTCGAGGCGGACCACGTCGCCGTCCTCGCACAGCAGCACCTTGTCGGCCTCGACGCCCATGCCGGTGGCCAGGTCAGCGTGGTGGCGAAGGTGGCGGAACTCGCCGTGCACGGGGATGAAGTACTCGGGCTTGGCCACCGACAGCAGGGTCTTCAGCTCGCCCTGCATGGCGTGGCCGGAGACGTGGACGTCGGCCAGGCCCGAGTGGACGACCTCGCAGCCCCGGCGGGTGAGGCCGTCGATGACCTTGCCGACGCTGGTCTCGTTGCCGGGGATGGCGTGGCTGGACAGGATCACCAGGTCGCCCTCCCCCACCGTCAGCCACCGGTTCTCACCGGCCGCCATCAGGGACAGGGCGCTCATGGGCTCGCCCTGGCTGCCGGTGCTGACGATGAGCAGCTTCTCGCGGGGCACCTTCCCGGCATCCTCGATGTCGATCAGCGAGCGGTCCTCGTAGTGCAGCACGCCCAGCTCGCGAGCCAGTCGCACGTTGCGGTTCATCGACCGGCCCAGCGTGGCCACCGTGCGACCCTGGGAGACGGCGGCGTCGATGACCTGCTGGATGCGGTGGATGTGACTGGCGAAGCAGGCCAGCACCACGCGCTTGCCGTCGGCCTTGCGGATCAGGTCGGCCAGCACCCGGCCCACCTCGGACTCCGAGGTGGTGTGGCCCGGCTCCTCGGCGTTGGTCGAGTCGCTCAGCAGCAGCCGGATGCCCTCGCCGTCGGCGATGGCGCCGATGCGGGCCAGCCCGGTGCGCCGCCCGTCGACCGGGTTCAGGTCGATCTTGAAGTCGCCGGAGTGGAGGATGTTGCCCTGGGGGTGCGGAAGCAGGTGGCGAAGCCGTGGGGCACCGAGTGGGTGACCGGGATGAACTCGACGTCGAACGGGCCGATCCGGCGGCGCTCGCCGTCGACCACCGGCACCAGCTTCGTGCGGCCGAGCAGCCCGGCCTCCTCGATCCGGCCCCGGGCCAGCCCCAGCGTCAGCGCCGAGCCGAAGAGCGGGAACGACAGCTCGCGCAGCAGGAACTGCAGGGCGCCGACGTGGTCCTCGTGGCCGTGGGTGAGCACGGCGCCCTCGATCCGGTCACGGTTCTTCAGCAGCCACGAGAAGTCGGGCAGCACCAGGTCGACGCCCGGCATCTCGGTCGTCGGGAACATGAGGCCGCAGTCGAGGAGCAGCAACCGGCCCTCGACCTCGACGGCGGCGCAGTTGCGGCCGATCTCCCCCAGACCCCCCAGGAACGTGACCCGGACCGCTGCGCTCACAGTGCTTCCCGCCGTGTGTCGGCCCTCGCTGTCCGCCTGCCTTCCCTCGTCGCTCCTCCGGCTCGCCCACCGGGCTCGCCTCCCCCGCTCCTCAGTCCAGACAGGCGACGCTCGGTCCTCACCGGCTCGCTCGCATCGCTCACTGCTCCCCGCCGTGTGTCGGCCCTCGCTGTCCGCCTGCCTTCCCTCGTCGCTCCTCCGGCTCGCCCACCGGGCTCGCCTCCCCCGCTCCTCAGTCCAGACAGGCGACGCTCGGCCCTCACCGGCTCGCTCGCATCGCTCACTGCTCCCCGCCGTGTGTCGGCCCTCGCTGTCCGCCTGCCTTCCCTCGTCGCTCCTCCGGCTCGCCCACCGGGCTCGCCTCCCCCGCTCCTCAGTCCAGACAGGCGACGCTCGGTCCTCACCGGCTCGCTCGCTCCGCTCACAGGTCGTCGCCGAGGGGGGCGAGCAGGGCGGCGGCGGCAGCCTCGAGCCCTTCGGGCGCCGGGCCCACGGGGAGGCGGCACTGGCCGGCGGGCAGCCCCAGGTGGCGGAGCACCGCCTTGGTGGGCACCGGGTTGGGAGCGTCGTCGGTGCTCTCAAAGGCGAAGGAGGGCAGCATCCGGGTGTTGATCTGGCTGGCCTCGTGCACGTCACCCTTCCAGAAGGCCTCGAACAGCCGCTGGTGGAGGCGCCCCGTCCAGTGGGTGGCCACGCCCACGGTGCCGCAGGCGCCGATCGACAGCAACGGCAGCGTGAGGCGGTCCTCGCCGCTGTAGAGCTCGAGGCCGGGGGCGGCGGCGAGCAGCTGGGCCGTGGACCACGGGTCGCTGGCCGCGTCCTTGACGGCCACCACGTTGGGCACCTCGCGGTGCAGCCGGACCAGCACGTCGTTCGAGACCTTCCGCCCGGTGCGCACCGGGATGTCGTAGATCACCACCGGCAGGTCGGTGGCTGCGGCGATGGCCCGGAGGTGGGCTTCGATCCCGGCTTGCGACGGCCGGCTGTAGTACGGGCACACGGCCAGGATCCCCGCCGCGCCGGCCTCGGCCGCCGCCTTGGTCATGGCCACCGAGTGGCGGGTGTCGTTGCTGCCCGCCCCGGCGATGACCGGGACGGTCACGGCCTCTGACACGGCCCGCCACAGGTCACGCTTCTCGTCGTCGCTGAGGGCTGGTGCCTCGCCGGTCGTCCCGGCGACGACCAGGCCGTCGTTGCCGTGCTCGACCAGCCAGCGGGCCAGGCGGGCGGCGCCGTCGAGGTCGAGGGCGCCGTCGTCGTCGAACGGGGTGGCCATGGCGGTGACGACGCCGCCGAAGCGCCCAGGTCCGGACATGACCGCAGGTTACCGGTTGGCCTCCGCCGCCCCCGCAGCCTCGAGCACGGCCCGCCCGCCGGCGGCCGGGCCGTCCGCGTGGCTGAAGACGGCCGAGCCGGCCACCAGCACGTTGGCCCCGGCGTCGACGCAGGACCTGGCGTTGGTGGCGTCGACCCCGCCGTCCACCTCGACCTCCGTGGGCAGCCCCTGGCGCTCGATCGAGCCCCGCACCTGCTCGACCTTGTTGAGCATGCGGGGGATGAGCTTCTGGCCGCCCCAGCCGGGGTTGATCGTCATGACGAGGGCCAGGTCGATCCACTCCAGCACGTCGTCGAGGCACGACGCGGGCGTGCTGGGGTTGATGGCGGCGCCGGCCCGGCAGTCGAGCTTGCGGATCTCGGTCAGGGTGCGGTGCAGGTGGGGCGACACCTCGTAGTGCACCGTGATGGCGTCGGCGCCGGCCTTGGCAAAGGTCTCGAGGTGGCGTTCGGGCTCGACGATCATCAGGTGCAGCTCGAGCGGCAGGTCGGTCAGCTTCTTCAGGGCCCGGACGGTGTCGGTCCCGAAGGTGAAGTTGGGGACGAAGGCGCCGTCCATCACGTCGACGTGGAGGCGCTCGGTGCCGCTGCCCTCCAGGTCCTTGATGGCGCCGGCCAGGTTGCCGAAGTCGGCGGCCAGCAGGCTGGGGGCGAGGACGACGGCGCCATCACAGGGGTTCCAGGTTGAGCGGGGCATGGGCCGCATTCTGCCAAGCCCGCTCCCCGTCGGGCCAAGAGGCTCAGCCCCCGTCCTCTCCTTCGCGGCTGAGGGCCGGCGCCGGGAGGTCGGGCGGCACGAGGAAGGCGGGCGGGCCGTCGAGGTCGAGGCAGTCGAGGAGGTCGTCGGCTGCCTCGTCGCGCCGGGTCAGCGCCGGCAGGTTCCAGGTGCGCTGGATCAGCCGGAGCACCGCAGTGTGGTCGCGGACGACGCTCGACACGTGGCTGGGCCGGGCGAAGGGCGACACCACCACGGCCGGAACCCGGAAGCCGAGGCGGTCGAACCGCCACGGCCCGCCGCCCCGGGGTGGGACGTCGTCGGGTTCGACCGCCTCCGGCGGCGGAACGTGGTCGTAGTAGCCACCGTGCTCGTCGTAGAACCAGACGAGGACGGTCCGGGGCCAGCCGGCGCCGTGCAGCACGGCGTCGACGATCCGGCCCGCGAACGCCTCGCCCTCCCGCACGTCCTGCGGGTTCTCCTCCGAGCACTCCTCGAAGTGCGGGTCGACGATGCTGACGGCCGGCAGCGTGCCCGCCTCGGCGGCCTGGAGGAAGTGGTCGATCGAGCGCACGTGGCGGGCGTACCGCAGGAGCCCGAGGGGATAGGTGTCGGCCGTGAACTGCAGGAGCGACTTGGCGGTGGTCTCGGTGCGGCGCACCCGCTGCCTGGCGCCGTTGAGGGCGCGGTGGCCGGCGCGACCGGCGCGCAGGCCGGAGGTGCCGAGCGCCCGCCGGGCCAGGTGGAGGTGGTGCGGCACCGGGTGGAAGTTGGCCCAGGCGATGCCGGAGGCCTCGAGCAGGTCGAACAGCGTGCCGGCCGGCGGCCGGTCGATGGTGTGGGCCAGCTTGTCGTCGACGAGACCGTGGGCGGTGCCGGCGATGAGGAAGCGCCGGTTCGGGAAGGTGGGCCCCAGGCACGACGCGAACCAGCGGTCGGCCAGCGGGAAGGTGCGGGCCAGCCCTGCGTAGAAGGGCAGGTCCTCGTCGGTCCAGTGGCCCATGGCGACGTCGGGGTCGGCCCCGGGCCGCAGGCCCTCGGCCGCCCGGACGAACCCGTCGAGGCGGCCGTCGGCCCACTGGTGGTGCACGGCCTCCCAGGTCTGGACCGGCACCCCCTCCTGCTGGGTGGTGCTCGCCAGCCGATGGGCCCGCACGAGCCGGCCGTCGCCGGCCGGGTTGGTCGAGCTGGGGGCGCCCGTCTCGTCGACCGGCAGCCCGTCACCCCGCCCCAGCGTGCCCAGGTGCTGGTCGAAGGAGTGGTTCTCCATCATCAGCACCACGATGTGGTCGATCTGGGGGAGCACGTGGTGGCCCACCGGGAGGTCGGGGCTGGGCGGCGGGCCCACCGGCCGGACGTGGCGCCGCGCCGACGCCAGCTCCAGCCGCCCCAGCACCCGGCTTACGGCCCCCACGTCCCCTCCAGCCTCGAAGCACCAGGGGTGCTTGGGCGGGACAGGCTAGGGCCGACGACGTCGGAACCCGCGCTGGAGTCCGGGGCAGGCCGTCGATCTGATGGCCCGCCCGGATCCGGCCGAGCTAGTCGCTGCCCCGCAGGATCGACAGCAGGCGCAGCATCTCGACGTAGAGCCAGACCAGGGTGACCATGATGCCGAAGGCGGCGAACCACCCGTAGCGGGTCGGCAGCCCCTGGCGGGCACCCTTCTCCACCATGTCGAAGTCGAGGACGAGGTTGAGCGACGCCAGGCCGATGGCGAAGAGCCCGACGAGGATCCCCAGCGGGCCTTGGCGCAGGCCCAGACCGCCGTCGACGAAGAACCCGGCCACCAGGTTGACCATGACGAGGACGAAGAAGCCGATCGTGGCCCCGACCACCATCTTGGTGAACTTCGGCGTCACCCGGATGCGCCCGCTCTTGTAGAGCGCCAGCACCCCGGCGGTCACGGCGACGGTCCCGACCACGGCTTGGACCACGATGCCCGGGTACCGGTCGTTGAAGAACTGGCTGATGCCCCCGAGGAAGACGCCCTCGACGGCGGCGTACGCCATGATCACGCCCGGGTTGGTGACCTGCTTGAAGATGATGACCAGGGCCAGCACGAGCCCGACGATGGCGGCCGGGAAGGCCAGCCCGCCCAGCCCGAGCGCCCAGGTCACGCCGCCGGTCGCCATGGCGATGGCGAGCAGCAGGCCGGTCTTGATGACGACGTCGTCGACCGTCATGCGGCCGGTGTGCTGCGAGGTGGCGCTCGGCCCGTAGAACGACTCCTCGAGGGGGTCGGCCGTCTGGGAGCCCTCGCCGGCGAACGCCGGGCTCCGGTTGAATGCAGGGTTGGTGCTGGTGCGCACGCTGGGTCCTCCTTGGAGACGGGCCTCGCGGCCGTCGCATGTCTACAACGCCGAGAGGGTCAAAAACGTGCCCGGGATCCGCAGGGTCCGCTAGTCCGCCTTGCGGGCCCGGCTGGGGGCCACCCGCGGCGGCTCGTCGGGCTGCTTGGGGTAGACGGGGGGCCAGGGGGCGTCGAGGAGGCCGCAGGCCCGGTCCCGGCGGTGCAGGTCCAGCAGCGGCTCGAGGTCCTGGGCCGGCGCGCTGGCCCACGGATCGCCGCCGGCGACCATCCGGGCCGGCACGGTGGCCAGCGTCAGCTCGTCGGGCGCCAGGCTCTCCAGCTCGTCCCACCGGAATGGCGTGGACACCTGGCCGCCTGGCCGGGCCCGCACCGACCAGGCCCCGAACACCGTCTTGTGGGGGGCGTTCTGGTTGAAGTCCACGAACACCCGTCGGCCCCGCTCCTCCTTCCACCACCCGGCCGTGCACAGGTCAGGCCGGCGCCGCTCCAGCTCGCGGGCCAGGGCCACCGCCGCAAAGCGCACGTCGTAGCTGGTCCACCGGGCCTGGAGGCGGAGGTACACGTGGATGCCCCGGTTGCCCGAGGTCTTCGGGAAGCCCTCGAGCCCCAGCTCGCCCAGCAACGCCCGCACCTCGGCGGCGGCCTCCTGGAGCATCGGGAAGTCGACCCCGGGCGACGGGTCGAGGTCGATGCGCAGCTCGTCGGCGTGGTCGGGGTCGTCGGCCTTGTACGGCCACACGTGGAAGCCGAGGCAGCCGATGTTCACCGCCCACAGCACATGGGCCAGGTCGGCGACGACCAGCGCGTTGGACGTGGTGCCGTTGGGCGTGCTGACGACGGTGGTGGTGAGCCACGGCGGCGCCGACTTCGGCACCCGCTTCTGGAAGAACGACGGTCCGCCGGCCCCCTCCGGAAAGCGCTGCAGCAGGGCAGGGCGGCCCCCCATGGCCGCCAGGAGCGGCTCGCGCACGGCTTCGTAGTAGTGGACCAGGTCGAGCTTGGTGGCACCCCGCTCGGGGAAGAAGACCTTGTCCGGGTGGCCGATGGCCACCTCGTGCCCGTCGGCGTCGACCACGACCTCGTCCGCGGCCATGGCCCGCACAGTAACGAGCGGTGGCTGTTGGGAAGGGTGCTCGACCGCCGTTGCCCTCGTCGAAGCGTGGCTGCCCCGGCATCATCCACCCCCGCCCTACGCTCCCCCCGGGTGAGCAGCGCACGGCGTTCGTCAGGGCTCGCAGCGGTGTCGCTTGCCGCTGCGCTGTTCGGCTTCGTGCTGACGGGCTGTTCCGATGGTGGGCGCGAGGCGGGGCCGATCCCGGGCGTGGAGACGTTCTCGAACCTCAGCCAGAACCACGTGACGACGCCCGTCCCCTATGGGCAGAACCCGCCGGTCGGAGGTGACCACAGCGCGATGCTCCAGCCCTGCGGCGCCTACCGCCAGCCCGTGCCCAGCGAGCGGGCGGTGCACTCGATGGAGCACGGAGCCGTGTGGGTGACGTACCGGCCAGACCTGCCCCCGGCCGACGTCTCCCGCCTCGACGACCTGGCCAAGCAGACGTACGTGCTCGTCAGCCCGTACCCGGAGCTCCCCTCGCCGGTCGTGGCCTCGGCCTGGGGCACCCAGCTGCGCCTCGACTCGGCCCGCGACCCGCGCCTCAGGCGGTTCCTCGCCGCTTACCGCCAGGGCCCGCAGACGCCGGAGCCGGGCGCGGCCTGCCCCCGCGCCCAGGGCGACTGACCGGTCAGGCGGCGGGCGCCTCGCCGTTGGCCAGGGCGAACATCTCGTACTCCTCGCCGGTGTCGGCCCAGTGCTCGAACTGGATGACCCCGAGCTCGCCGAACTTGGTGCGCAGCCAGCCGTCGCCGGCGTCGAGGAGCCCCAGCTTCTTGCAGTTCGGCACGATCTTGGAGAACAGCATCGTCTGGAACATCTCGCGCTCGGGCGCCTTGAGGACCATCTCGACTGCGTCCTTCACCGGCACGCCCATCCGCTCCCACACCTCCTGCTGCAGGAAGCGGTCGCGCATGCGCACCGCCGCCTCAAAGGCGAACTCCTGGCGCTCGCGCAGCTCGGCCTGGGTGAGCTCGAGGTAGTAGTCCTGCAGGGATAGCACGCCGAAGGCCACGTGGCGGGCCTCGTCGCTCATGACGTAGCGAAGCATCTTCTTGAGCAGCGGCTCGGTGGTGAGCTGGTGGATGAACCCGAAGGCGGCCAGGGCCAGGCCCTCGACCATGATCTGCATGCCGAGGTAGGTCATGTCCCACCGGCTGTCCTGGATGATGTCGTCGAGCAGCATCTTCAGGTGGGCGTTGACCGGGTAGTGGCCGCTCAGCTTGGTGTCGATGTACTTGGCGAAGACCTCGACGTGGCGGGCCTCGTCCATCACCTGGGTGGCGGCGTAGTACTTGGCGTCGATCCACGGCACCGACTCGACGATGCGGGCGGTGCAGACCAGCGCCCCCTGCTCGCCGTGGAGGAACTGCGACAGCATCCAGTTCTGCGACTCGACGCCGACCTCCAGCCACTCCTTGTCGCCCCACTTCTCGAACGGGGTGCCGGTCATGTCGGCGGTGGCGTTCATCAGGCCCGGGTTGGCGATGGTGTTGTTGCGGACCACCTCCTCCTGGTCCACCTCGATCGACCAGTCCAGGTCGGTCTCGGCGTTCCACATGCTGGTCTTGGCCTTCTCGTAGAGCCGGTTCAGCTTGGGCCGGGAGCCCTTCTCGTAGTCCCAGGTGAAGATCGTGTCGAACTCGCTCTCGACGGCGGCAGCCAGCGCGCCGTCGTCGGGGGTGGTGACGCTGAGGACGGCCTCGAGGTCGTTGATCTCGTCGCGCCCGATCATCTCGGCGTTGGTCTTCATGTCGGTCATGGCGTGCTCCCAGAGGTGGCGAGGGCGGGCAGGAAGAGCTGGCGGACCAGGCGGCGCACCGAGCGCTCGTCGGTCAGGTCGACGTCGACCGAGGGCCAGGACGAGTACGAGACGACGACCCGAGCGGCCCACTCGGCCACCTGGGCGGCCGTGGCCTGGTCGAGGAAGCGGGCCAGGTGCGGGGCGGCGAAGGCGGTGCAGACCGCCAGCACCTGGTCCATGCGGCCAAAGGCGAGCAGCGGCAGGATCTCCTCGGGCTCAAAGCTGACGACCGTGCGCAACGCCCCGTGGCTGGCGATGCGGGCGCCGGCCTCGGTGATGCCCGAGGTGAGGGCGTCCTCGAGCGTGTCCGCTGCCGCGAGCTGGCCGCCGACGGCCGCGAAGAAGCGGGCCAGCTCGGTGCGGGCCACCGCCTCGGTGACCGCGTCCTTGCCCCCGGGGAAGGCCCGGTACACGGTGGCCCGGCTGACCCCGGCCTCCCGGGCCACGTCGTCGAGGCCGGTCTTGGTCAGGCCCCAGCGGGCGATGCAGACCAGGGCGGCGTCGAGGATCCGCTCCTCCTGGCTGCTCGCCGCCGCGGGCTGAGCGGGGGCGGCAGCCGTCACAGTGAGACGGTAACGCTGAAACGTCTCACTGTCAACGGGAGGAGGGGACGGTCACGACGCCGCCGAGGACGAGGCGGGCCAGCGTTCGCACCTGCTCGCGATCGCCCAGGTCCCAGCGCCCGGCGGCGTTGGCGTAGGAGAGGGCCATGCGGGCCACGTAGTCGGCGGCCATCCTCGGGTCGAGGCCCGGGCGAAGCCGGCCCGACGCCGCCTCGGCCGCCACGTACGGCTCGAGGAACTGACGGACCACGGGGTGGAGCCGGTTGGTGGCGTCGGTGATGCGCGGCACCAGGAGCTGGGGCTCGGAGCGCAGCACCTGGTGCAGCACCACGTGCTCCTCGAGCGAGCGGTGGGCGAACTCGAGGGACGCCTCGGTGACCTCGATGAGGTTGGTCGACCCCTGGACCGCCTCGGCCAGGCGCCCGAAGAAGCGCAGCACCTCGAAGTCGACCACGCCAGCCAGCAGCTCGTCCTTGCCGCCGGGGAAGTGCCGGTACACGGTGGCCCGGCTCACGCCCGCCTCACGAGCGGCGTCCTCGACCGACGTCTTGGCCAGCCCCCAGCGGGCCACGCACGCGTAGGCGGCCTCGAGGATGCGGGTCCTCATGTCAGAGCCGGCCACCTCGCGAAGCGTACGTTCCGGGGCCGTGGCCGGGCCGGGACGGGAGGTGGTGGTGCCAGCCGACGGCCGGGCCCCCGAGGCGCTCCGTGCCCTCCACGGCCGGACGTCGGTGAACCAGGAGGTGGCCCTGCGGGTGGTGGGGCCAGACCGCACCCGCTGGGCGGCCCGCCACCTGGTCGACTGCCTCGTCGGCGCCGGCTTCACCGACATCGCCGTCGCTGCGTCGGATGCGGGGTGCTTTGCCACCGCGGTGCGGGCCCGCTCGCTGGCCGACAGCGTGCGGCCGGGCCTCGTCCTGCTCTGCGTGGGCCTGAACCCCAGCCTGGCCGCCGCCGACAGCGGCGTCGCCTACGCCACGGCCACCAACCGGTTCTGGCCGGCGGCCGTGGCGGCCGGCCTGGTGCCAGCCGCCCGCGACCCCGACGCCGCCATGACCGCTGGGATCGGCCTCACCGACCTCGTGAAGCGGGCGACGCCACGGGCCCACCACCTCGACCCTGACGAGTACCGGGCCGGCGTCGCCCGGGTCGAACGGCTGGTGCGGTGGCTGCGGCCTGGTGCGGTCGCCTTTGTCGGCCTGACCGGCTACCGCGTCGCTGTCGACGCCGGTGCGGTGGTCGGTCCGCAGCCGCGCTCGTTCGGGGGGCGGCCCGCCTACGTGCTGCCCTCGACCAGCGGGGTCAACGCCCACGCCAGGCTGGCGGACCTCGTCGGCCACCTGGGCGCAGCGGCGGGCGCAGCCGAAGGAGATGGCCGGCGCTAGCGCTGCTGCTGCGGCGAATGGACGACGAGCGAGAACGGTCTCAACGCCCCACCGCCGGTGAACGGAGCCGGGATAGGTGCCCGGGTCCCAGGTGGCCGCAGCCTTGTTGATCACCACCGAGAACCGTCCATCTCCCTCGGGGGTGGCGGTCAGGGTGAGCCCGTTCACCGCGACCTGGAACGCGGCGCTGCCGCAGTCGGCGGTCTGCACGCTGATGGCGACGTCCTCGCTGATCCGCCCGCTGTTGCCGGTGGTGGTCACCGGGTTGGGCGTGACCGTCGCCTGGGTGATGGTGCAGCGAGGACCGGGAGGCGGGGCGCCGCCACCCGGGCCGCCACCACCGCCTCCGCCGCCCGCACCCGGGGCGCCGGTCGCGCTGGGGACGGAGCCGGCGACGCGTGTGGTGAGCACCGGGAGGAACGAGGCGGGCGCTGCCGCGCCGCCGCCCGCGCCAGCACCCCCTCCCGCCGCGGCGGGAGGCCCGGCGGGTTCCCCCGGAGCGGCATGGGACGGGTGCCGCCGGGTCGGCCGCGGCCGGAGCCCCGGGCACGCTGTCGCCGGGGGCGACGCCCGACGGCTCGACGTCGAACTGGCCGTCCGCCGACGCGCCCGCATCGTCGGCGGCCGACAGGCCTGCGGTGGTGGGGGTGGCTCCGAGACCGAGGATGTCGGCGCCACGCCGGGCCCGGGCCAGCGCAACCGCGGCCAGCACGAGCAGGACCGAGAGCGCCAGGGCGGCGAGAACGATCCCCCGCCCACGGCGTCGAGCGCCCAGCTTCAGCGGCGCCGCGACAACCGGCGCCGCCAGATCTGACGACTCGACGACCCGGTCTCGACGACTGGCCACTCGACGACCGGCACCTCGGGCGGTGCCAATGGCCCGACGCGACGCAGTCGCATCTGTTCAGGACGTCACGTCGGGGAGGACGTGGCCGGCGAAGCGGTCGCGCAGCGTCTTCTTCGAGAACTTCCCCACCGAGGTCTTGGGGACCTCCTCGATGAAGACCACGTCGTCGGGCAGCCACCACCGGGCCACCCGCGGGGCCAGGAACTCGAGCACCTCGTCCTTGGTGAGCGTCTCGCCATCCCGCACGACAACGCACGCCAGCGGCCGCTCGACCCACTTCGGATGAGCGACGCCGATCACCGCGGCCTCCTTGACCTTGGGGTGGGCCATCAGCTCGTTCTCGACATCGACCGAGCTGATCCACTCGCCGCCGGACTTGACGAGGTCCTTGGTGCGGTCGACCAGGTGGATGTAGCCGTCGGGCCGGATGGTGGCGACGTCACCCGTCTTCAGCCACCCGTCGGCGGTGAACGACTCGGGTGAGCGGGGGTCGTCGTAGTAGGCGCTGGCGATCCACGGGCCCCGCACCTGGAGCTCGCCCGAGGTGGTGCCGTCCCACGGCAGCACGTTGGTGGTGTCGGGCTCGACGACC
Organism: Acidimicrobiales bacterium; assembly: GCA_030448245.1. Lineage (GTDB taxonomy): Bacteria > Actinomycetota > Acidimicrobiia > Acidimicrobiales > JAUJNH01 > JAUJNH01. The sequence goes on along the minus strand of JAUJNH010000001.1, from coordinate 179,699 downwards.
CGGGCGTCGACCAGCGCCATGGGCATGCCCTGGGTGGCCCGGATGTCGGCCAGCTCGTCGTCGGACAGCCCGGTCACCGAGCTGCGCAACCGGCCGGTCGAGGCCACCGGGCTGGTCTCGGTCATCCCCCAGGCCTGCTGGATCGGCAGGCCGATGGCCCGGCGGAAGCCCTCCGACAGCGCCTTGGGCACGGCCGAGCCGCCGGCCACCACCCTGGTCAGCGAGCTGAGATCCCGGCCCTCGAGCAGCGGCAGCACCCCCATCCAGATGGTGGGAACCCCGGCGGCCAGGGTCACCCGCTCCTGCTCCATCAGGTCGACCAGCGCCGCCGGCGTCATGTTCGGGCCGGGCAGAACGAAGTCGCTGCCGGCGAACACGCCGGCCTGGCCGATGCCCCAGGCGTTGGCGTGGAACATCGGTACCACCGGGAGGATGACGTCGGCCTCGGAGATGCCGACCGAGTCGGCCAGCATCGTCCCGAGGGCGTGGAGCACGGTCGACCGGTGGCTGTACACCACGCCCTTGGGGTGGCCCGTGGTGCCGCTCGTGTAGCACATGGCGGCGGCGCTGCCCTCGTCGACGACCTCGAGGTCGACGGGCGTCCCCGCCTCTTCCAGCAGCCGCTCGTAGTCCAGCCAGCCGTCAGGGAGCTCGCCCGGGGCACCGTCGTCGATCACCACCGTGTGGCGCACCGTGGTGAAGGTGCCGGACACCTTCTGGTACAGCGGCAGCAGCGACTTGTCGACGAAGACCACCTCGTCCTCGGCGTGGTTGGCGATGTAGGTGAGCTGGTCGGGGAACAGCCGGATGTTCAGCGTGTGCAGCACCCGGCCGCTGCAGGGCGCGGCGTAGTAGAGCTCGAGGTGGCGGGCGGTGTTCCAGCCGAAGGTGGCGACTCTGCCGTCGGCCGAGATGCCGAGGGCGTCGAGGACGCCGCCCAGCCGGCGGGTGCGCTCGCACCACTGGGCATAGGTGGTGCGGGTCTTGGCCCCGCCCACCTCGGCGGTGACGATGCGCTTGTCGGGGAACAGCTGCTCGGCTCGCCGGAAGATCATCGACAGCGTCAGCGGCGTGTCCTGCATCAGGCCCTTCATGGCTTCCCCCCTGGCCGATGGTCCCCAGCGGCACGCTACCGTCACCGTGGTGGCTGAGCCGATGCACGAGCCACCGCCCGCGCCCCCCCAGCGGGCCCGCCCACCCCGGTGGGTCCTGGCTGCGCTCCTCACCGGCGTCGGCATCCTGGTGGTGGCGTCGAACGTCGGGAACATCTTCTACGCCACGCTGGTCGAGCGCCGCCCGGCGCTGCTCCTCTGCCTCAACTCGACCAACCGGGTCCTGGTGGGGGTCACCAACCAGCTCGACGCGATGACGTACTACGGCATCGGGTTCGTCAGGCTGCTGCTGGCCGACCCGCTCTTCTACCTCCTCGGGCTGTTCTACGGCGACGCTGCGCTCCGGTGGATCGAGCGGAAGATGGGCGACGGCGCCGCCTCGATCATCTGGTTCGAGAAGGCCTTCCAAAAGGCGCGATACCCGATCGTGCTGATCGCCCCGAACAACCCGGTCTGCCTCCTGGCCGGGGCCAGCGGCATGCGGGTCCCGGTCTTCCTCACGCTCAACGCCATCGGCACGATCGGCCGGCTGTACCTGGCCCGCCTGTTCGGCAAGGCCTTCATCGCGCCCATCTCGGCGGTCACCGGCTTCCTCGACCGCTACCGCTGGCCCATTCTCGCCGTCTCGATCGGGCTGTTCATCCTCCAGTCGGCCCTCAAGAACAAGCAGGGTCAGCGGCCGGGCGACCTCGGATCGCTCGCCGAGCTGAAGCACGAGATCGACGCCTCCGAGGCCGGTCCGCGCCGTGGGGCCGGAGAGGGCGGGACCGACGGCCCGGCCGAAGGTGGTTCGGTGGTCGACGACCGCCGCTGAGCCGAGCCGCCCGCACCACCCGGTCGCCTTGGCGGCGTCGAGTGCGCTTGGCCCGATCTGCCCCCCAAGGGACCGCCGCCGCCGCCGCGGCGGCCGCTCCGGACCTGGCACCCTTGGCCGGATGGCGGAGCCGACGAACGCAGACCTACGAGCCTGGGCCCGGGCGAACGGCTATGTCGTCGCCGACCGGGGCCGGATCCCGGCGGGCGTGGCTGCGGCCTATGCGGCCGCGCACCAGGAGCCACCTGTCGCCGAGGCGGCGGCGGCCAAGAGCCTCGTCCGCCGGCGTCCGGCCCGCGAGGCGCCGGTCCCTGACGAGCCGGCCGACGAGCAACCGCCCGAGGACCCACCGGCCTCGACCGAGTCGGCGTCGGCGCCTCGACGTGGCCGCCGACGGCGGAGCAGCCACCGGCCCGGGAGGTTCCTCCGACTGCTCCCCCACCGCCCGCCTGGGGAGCACCGCCGCCACCCCACCGCCCACCTGGGAAGCACCGCCTCCTCCCCCACCGCCCGGCTGGGAAGCACCGCCGCCACCCCCACCGCCCACCTGGGGTGCGCCACCGGCTCCTCCCCCGCCGCCCGGCTGGGAAGCACCGCCTCCTCCCCCGCCGCCCGGCTGGGAAGCACCGCCTCCTCCCCCGCCGCCGGGCTGGGGAGCACCGCCGCCACCTCCCTCACCGCCCGCCTGGGGTGCGCCACCGCAGGCTCCGCCGCCACCACCCCCGGGGCAGGCGCCTCCGTCGTGGCCGGCGTTCGGGCCGGCGCCTCAGGGAGCGCGGCCCGGTCCCGGGTCGCCGCCCTCTGACGGGAACGGCCGGGAGGGCTTCTCGATCGCCTCTCTCGTCCTCGGCATCATCCCGGTCTTCGGGGGCCTCCTCGGCGTCGTCTTCGGGATCGTGGCGCTGCGGCGGATCCGCACGAACCGTCGGAAGGGCCGCGGCATGGCGATCGCAGGGATCGTCCTGGGCGCCTGCTGGATGGTGCTCCTGGCGATCGTCGGCATCGTCGGCGCGCTCAGCCAGGCCGATCGCGGTACCACTGGCCCGGTGACCGCGGGCGGCACCGTGCCAGCCCAGGACCTACGCGTCGGCGACTGCCTGGTCACACTGCCGGAGGGCGAGACGAAGACGGTGAAGCTCGTGGCCTGCGCCCAGCCCCACCGGGCCGAGGTCTTCACCAGCTTCCCGCTGCCCGGCTCGCGCTTCCCGGGGGCGGACGAGGTGGACCGACGGGGTGCCGGCGGCTGCCTCGAGCGGCTGCCCCTCAACGTCGGCCCAACCAGGGCCGACGACTACGAGGTCCACTACCCGTTCCCGACCGAGCACAGCTGGAGCCTCGGGGATCGGCAGGTGCACTGCGTGCTCAGCGCCCGCGACGGCACGTTGCTGCCGGGTGGATCGGCCAGGGCTCCCTGACGCCGACGGGCGTCACGACGCCCTCATCGGATCGGGCCGGCCCTCGTCGCCCGCAGGACGGGGTGGTTCCGGTGCTGTCGACAGCTGCCAGGGCCACGCCCTCAGAGGAAGGGATCGAGGTCGAGGGTGACGCCGGGGCGCCCGCCGATGCCGCGGACGGCGAGGAGCACGCCGGGCATGAACGACTCGCGGCTGCTGGTGTCGTGGCGGAGGGTGAGCCACTGGCCTTCGGTGCCGAAGACGACCTCCTGGCTGGCCACCATCCCCCGCTGGCGCTGGGAGTGAACGCGGATCCCCTCGACCACCCCGCCTCGGGCGCCGGCCACGACCTCGGCTGTCGTCGGATCTGGGGCCCAGGGGCGGTCCCCCCGGGCTGCGGCGATGCGCCGGGCCGACGCGATGGCGGTGCCCGACGGCGCGTCGACCTTCTGGTCGTGGTGCAGCTCGGTGATCTCGCAGGTGGTGAAGTGCGGCGCGCAGCGCTCGGCCAGCTGCATCAGCAGCACGGCGCCGATGGCGAAGTTGGCCACCAGCGCCAGGTTGGGCGGGCCGGGGAACAGGCCCCGCAGCTCGGCCACCTCCTCGTCCGAGAAGCCGCTCGTGCCGACCACCGCGTGCACCCCGTTCGCCCCGCACCAGCGCAGCCCGTCCATGGCCTGCCCGGCCGCGGTGAAGACGACCACGACGTCGCTGCCCGCCAGATCCTCGAGCTCGTCGTCGAGGTCGACCTGGGCCCCGAGGTCAAGATCGTCAGTGCCCTCGACGGCCGCGCACACGGTCCGCCCCATCCGCCCCCGAGCTCCGAGCACCCCGACCGTCGTCACGCCCACGACCCTACGGCCGCCCTGGTCGAGCCGCCCTTTCCCCGATGCGAGGGTTGTCACTTGTCAATAGGCAAGTGATACTGGTGGTGTGGCCGGCACCCGACAACGCGACGTCGTGGCCATGCGGGCCTTCAACCGCTTCTACACCGAGCGGATCGGCGCCCTGGACGATCGCCACGAGGGCATGGGGCTGACGCTGGCCGAGTCGCGCTGCCTGTTCACCATCGACCGGCTGGGCCACCCGGACATCGGGCAGATCGCCCAGAGCCTCGACCTCGACCTGGGCTACGCCAGCCGGCTGGTGTCCCGCCTCCAGCGGTCTGGCTGCGTCGCGCGATCGAGGACGGACGGCGACCACCGCCGCCGGGTGGTGACCCTGACGCCGGCAGGAGCCGACCTGCTGGCCGAGGTCGCCCGCCGGTCCAACGCCCGCATGGGTTCCCTCATCGCCCACCTCAGCCCCGGCGAGGTGAAGGAGCTGCTGAAGGCCATGGACACCATCCGCCGCATCATCGACAAGGAGCCGCCCCCATGAGCTTCCCGCCGCGCATCACCACGCTGCCTGCCTTCGAGGGACCCTTCGACGCCCACCGCTTGGTCGCCGAGGGGTGCCAGGTCCTGTTCGCCAGCTACCCGCCGGGCACCGTCATCGGGGACCACTCGCATGAGACCCACAACGTGGGCGTCATCACCCAGGGCGAGCTCATCCTCAGCCTTGGCGGGCAGGAGACGAGGCACCGGGCGGGGCAGTGGTACGAGGTGCCGGCCGGCGCCGTCCACGCGGCCCGGTTCGAGGTCGAGACCGCCGAGATCGAGATCTGGTTCGAGGCTGATCTGCCGTGACCGGCCGGGCTCCACCTCGGGGTTCGGACCGGCGATCGACGCTGGTGCTGCCCGTCACGATCGAGGGCTTCGACATGCCGGGCCGCACCTGCGGGCGAGGCGCGGCCCGGCGGTACGAGAACGTCCACGTGGGGGTGCAACGAGCAGGGGACGTCGTCGACCTGTTCCCGGGCGACGCGCCGACGGCGACGTGGTCCTTCGAGATCACCGTTCGGCCGCAGGACGACGGCAGCCACGATGTCGGCGGCCCGTTCGTGCACGGCCGAAGGGGCGACCGGTTCCTCTACCTGAGCTGGGGCACGGTCGACGGTGACTTCGCCATGTTCCGCCGGGCGAAGCTGCACTTCGACGACTGCGGCCAGGACGTGCTGGCCTCGGCCGTCCGGGAGGGCGGCCTGCGCTGCCGGGTGCGGATGACCGACGGCTGCGGCGACCCGCGCTGCGCCAGGGTCCGGCGACCCGACGCGACCTGGTCTGCGGGTAGACCCTGAGCGAGCGCCCGGCCACGGGCTGGCCTCACGGCCCGAACGCCCGGGTCCGTCTCACCCCGCCTGGCCCCTCGCTCCAGCACCGCCAGCGACCTCGCTATCCGCTCGCGACCGCCGGGTCGGCCACGAGGCCGTCATCCCGAGCATCGCCCCCGTGACCGGGATCTCCGAGCAGGCTTCTTCGACGATCCTGGCCTTGGCGTAGCCCAGCACCGTGCGGAGCGACTCGTGGGCGGCGACGGCCCCACGGGTTGAGGCGTTGATCCACGCCACCGCCTTCTCGTAGATCGACCCGGGCTGATCGTCGCCGATGGTCCAGTCGAGGAGGTTCTTGAACGACCCAGGGAGCGCCCCCGCGTACTCGGGCGTCGACAGGAGGAGGGCGTGTGCCTCGCGGATCTGCTGACGCAGGTCGGCGACCGCAGGGTGGAGCGGGGCCCCGTCGTCGTCGGGTTGAAGTGCGGCAGCCCGTCGAGGTGCTCGTAGAGGACGGCTTCGACGTTCCCGCCGGCCACGGCCAGCGCCGTGCGCAGCACGGCGGTGTTCGTCGACCTGCTGCGCAGGCTGCCCGAGACGAGCAGCACCCGGCACGTCGTGCTGAGCGAGGCCATGCCCGGCCGAAGGTACCGGGGTTGCGCGGCCGAGGCCGTTGTTGGCGCTGGGCTACGGTCAGCCGCCATGAGCGACGGAGCCGCGGCGACGGGTGTGACGTTCTACTTCGACCCGGGCTGCCCGTGGACGTGGGCCACGTCCCGGTGGCTGGTGGAGGTGGCCGAGCAGCGGGGCCTCGACATCCGCTGGCGCACGTTCAGCCTGGCGCTGCTGAACAAGGACCGCCCCCTGCCGGCGTTCCTCGACACCCCGGAGTTCCGGGCCAAGCTCGACCTGGCCGCTCGGGCCCTTCGCGTCGTGCAGGCAGCCCTCGCCCGGGGCGACAACGAAGCGGTCGGCCGCTTCTACCGCGAGTGGGGCGTCCGCTTCCACGTCGCCGACGAAGACCCCACCCCCGCCCTGCTCGATGAGGTGGCCGAAGCAGCCGGCGTCACCGACCTCCTCGAATCGGTCGACGACCCCGACCTCGACTCCGCCATCGCCGGGTCGCTCGAGGAGGCGCAGCGGCTGGCGGGCCCCGACGTGGGCTCGCCCGTGCTGCACGTCGACGGCGCCGGGCACGGGACGTTCGGCCCGATCGTGTCGCCTCCACCACTGGGCGAGGACGCCGGCCGGCTGTGGGACTCGGTGATGGCCCTGTCGACGATCGACTCGTTCTACGAGCTCAAGCGCGGCCGCACCGGATCCGCCGAGTTCGGAGCCGGCTGAGCGTCAGCACGGGTCCGCTCGCACACCTCCCGAGGACGTGGTTCGAGACCTGGCTCAGCGGGCCTCGAGCGCGACTGGAGACCCACACGCCGTAGACCAGCACCCGCCTCGAGCCGCGCAACGGATCGTCAACCGTCACGCGCGGACCCTACCTCCCTCGCCACCGGCGCTCCCAAAGGCCGGGCTGAGAACCTGCCCGGCCCAAACGATGCGCGTGCCGCCGGGCTCCCCTTGGACCGGCGGCGTGGCGGACGGGGGTGGCTAGCGGCCGGCCAGGGTGGAGCGGTCGACCGGGCCGACGACGGCCAGGGTGCGGGGGCGGGTGAGGACCCGTTCGGCCACCGCTGCCACGTCGGCCAGGGTGACGGCTCGGAGGCGGGCGGCCACCTCGTCGTAGGTGCGCACGTGGTCGTGGACGAGGAGCGAGCGGCCGATGCGGGCCATGCGCGAGCCCGAGTCCTCGAGCGACAGGGCGAGCTCCCCCACCAGGTGGCCCACGGCGATCCCGAGCTCGCGCTCGGTGATGCCGGCGGCGGCGACGGCGTCGAGCTGGCCCTCCACCAGGCCGAGCACCTCCTCGAGGTGGTCGGGTGCCGTGCCTGCGTACACGCCGAGCGTGCCGGTGCCCTGGTACTGGCTGCGGAAGGAGTAGACGCTGTAGGCCAGCCCCCGCTCCTCGCGCACCTGCTGCCACAGGCGGCTCGACAGCCCGCCGCCCAGGGCGTGCTCGAGGACGGCGAGGGCGTGGCGGTCCTCGGCATCGCGGGCGAGCCCACGGACTCCGAGCACGAGGTGGACCTGCTCGGTGTCGTCCTCCTCGACGATCAGGCGCTCCTGGGCCTCGCCCGGCGCCGTCCGGGCGGGCGGGCCACCGCCGTCGCATCCGGCGAAGCGGGCCTCGATGGCGGACACCACCTCGTCGTGGTCGAGGTGGCCGGCGGCGGCCACCACCATGTTCGCCGGCCGGTAGTGGGCCGCGAAGAAGCGGCGGACCTGCTCGGCGGCGGTCTGGCGGACGGTGTCGTGGGACCCCAGCGGGTCCCGGCCGAGCGGGTGGCCGGCGAAGAGGGCCGCGGCCCACAGCTCGTGCACCACGTCGCCCGGGTCGTCGTCGTGCTGCAGGATCTCCTCGAGGATGACCTGGCGCTCGACGTCGACATCGGCCGGGTCGAGCGTCGGGTGGAGGACGGTGTCGCAGAGAAGGTCGAGCCCCAGCTCGGCGTCGTCGTCCAGGACACGCACGTAGAACGTCGTCGACTCCCGCGCCGTGCAGGCGTTCATGTCACCGCCGGCGGCGTCGACTGCCTCCGAGATCTCGCGGCCGCTGCGCTGCTCGGTGCCCTTGAACAGCAGGTGCTCGAGGAAGTGGGAGGCGCCGGCGATGGCCGCGGGCTCGTCGCGGCTGCCCGTGCCCACCTCGACACCGAAGCTGACCGAGCGGACGTCGGGCATCCGCTCGGTCACCACCCGCAGCCCGTTGCCGAGCTGCGCCGTCCGGATCAAGCCGGCTAGCCCCGCCCGCCGCCGCGGCCGCCACGGCCACCGCCACCGCCACCGCGGTTGCGGTTGCGACGCGGGCCGTCGCCGCCGGGTGTGCTGGTCGTGCTCTCCTCGGCGGGGCCGAGGTTGCCGAACTCTCCGGCCAGCTCGGCCTCGAACTCTGACTCGAACGTGACCGTCTTGGCAGCCCCGGGCCCGGCCCCGGCGCCGGCGTTGCTCCGCTCCTCCGGCGTGGCGAACAGGCCGGCGCGGCCGCCGCCGGCCGGGGTGGCCGAGCGCTCGGGCCGGTCACCGCGGTCGCCGCGGTCGGGTCGGTCGCCGCGCTCGCGGCGGGGCGCCGGAGCGCCGCCCCCGCCACCGCTGGAGCCCACACCCTCGGGGATGTCGAGCGGTGTCGCCAGCGACAGGGAGACCTTGCCGTTGGGGTCGATGTCGTCGACCCGCACCTCGACCGAGCCGCCCAGCTCGAGGACGTCCTCGACCCGCTCGATGCGCTTGCCGCCGCCCATCTTCGAGATGTGGAGCAGGCCGTCGCGGCCGGGCAGGATGTTGACGAAGGCGCCGAACTTGGTGATGTTCACGACCTTGCCGGGGTAGACGTCGCCGACCTCGGCCCGGGGCGGGTCGAGGATCTGCTCGATGCGGCGCCGGGCCTCGGCCACGGCCGCACCGTCCTTCGAGCCGATGGTGACGGTGCCGACCACGCCGTCGTCGTCGACGTTCACGTCGGCGCCGGTCTCCTGCTGGATCAGGTTGATGACCTTGCCCTTCGGGCCGATCACCTCGCCGATCTTGTCCATCGGGATCTCGAAGCTGACGATCTTCGGCGCCGTCTCGTTCACCTCGGCCCGGGGGTCGGAGATCGTGTTGGCCATGACCCCCAGGATCGACAGGCGAGCCTCGCGAGCCTGGCCCAGAGCAGCGGCCAGCACGTCGGCCGGCAAACCGTCGATCTTGGTGTCGAGCTGCAGGGCGGTGACGAACTCGGCCGTGCCCGCCACCTTGAAGTCCATGTCGCCAAAGGCGTCCTCGGCCCCGAGGATGTCGGTGAGGGTGACGAACTCGTCACCCTCGTTGATGAGGCCCATGGCGATGCCGGCCACCGGCGCCTTGATGGGCACGCCGGCGTCCATGAGCGCCAGCGTCGAGGCGCACACCGAGCCCATCGAGGTGGAGCCGTTCGACGACAGCACCTCGGACACCAGGCGCAGGGCGTAGGGGAACTCGTCCATGCTCGGCACCACGGGAAGCAGGGCCCGCTCGGCCAGCAGGCCGTGGCCGATCTCGCGGCGCTTGGCCGAGCCCACCCGTCCGGTCTCGCCGTTCGCCGACGGCGGCATGTTGTAGTGGTGCATGTAGCGCTTCTTGTCCTCGATCCCGAGGGTGTCGAGCAGCTGGTCCATCCGCGGCATGCCGAGGGTGAGCACGTTCAGCACCTGGGTCTCGCCCCGCTGGAACAGCCCGGAGCCGTGGGAGGTGGGGATGACGCCCACCTCAGCCGCCACCGGCCGGATGTCGCGCAGGCCCCGGCCGTCGATGCGGACGCCCTCGGCGATGATCCGCTTGCGCACCAACTTCTTGGTGAGGCTGCGGACGGCCGCCTTGATCTCCTTCTCGCGGCCCTCGAAGGCGGCGTCGCTGGCAGCCAGCTCGGCGGCGATCTCGCGGCCGGCGGCGCTGAGCGCCGCCTCGCGCTCGTTGCGGGTGGAGATGCCGGCGGCCGCGGTGATGCGGTCGACTCCGACCTTCTCGACGGCCTCGACGACGTCGTCGCCGTAGTCGACGACCGGCTCCCAGGCGAACGGCTCGGAGGTGCCAGCGGCCTTGACCAGCTCGTGCTGCAGCTGGATCGACTCGCGGATCCAGGTCTTCGACGCCTCGAGCCCGGCGGCGATGGCCTCCTCGGTGACCTTGGGGGCGCCGGCCAGGTAGTAGTCCCAGGCCTTCTCGGTGCCGCCGGCCTCGACCATCATGATGGCGATCTCGCCGTCGGTCTCACGGCCGGCCACCACCAGCTCGAAGGTGCACTGGTCACCCTCCTGGTAGGTGACGTGGGGCAGCCACTCGCCGTCCTGGGAGAAGCCGATGCGCACGGCCCCGATGGGACCTTCGAACGGGATGCCCGACAGCATCAGGGCGGCGCTGGCGCCGTTGATGGCCAGCACGTCGTGGGGGTTCTCCTGGTCGGCACCGATGACCGTGGCCACCACCTGGGTCTCGCCCCGGTAGCCCTTGGCGAACGACGGGCGCAGCGGCCGGTCGATCAGCCGGCACGTCAGGATGGCGGCGTCACTCGGGCGCCCCTCCCGGCGGAAGAACGAGCCGGGGATCTTCCCGGCTGCGTACATGCGCTCCTCGACGTCGACCGTCAAGGGGAAGAAGTCGATGCCCTCGCGGGGCGCTGACGCGTTGGCCGTGACCAGCACGGTGGTGCGGCCCAGCTGGGCGACGACGGCACCCTGGCTCTGGATGGCCAGCTTGCCGGTCTCGAACGACATGGTCTGGTCGGTGCCGCTGATGGGCGCCGACACATGGATGGGGTCTGCCATGGTGCAGTCTCCTCTTGGTTGTCAGAGGAGGGCGACCGGGCCAGACGTCGGTTCCCAGTTGTCACCCACCTGCGGGGCAGGTGGTTCACAACCGGCAACCGGCGGGCTTTCCGAACGCCCTCCAGATGCGACTCGAGCGGCCGGCGGCCGCTCGAGGGTGGTGCTGTTACTTCCGCAGGCCGAGCTTGGCGTTGATCGCCCGGAGGCGCTCGACGTCGTGCTTGCGCAGGTAGGCCTGCAACCTGCGCTGCTTGCCGATGAGCTGCATGAGCCCCCGGCGGGTGTGGTGATCGTGCTTGTGCTCCCGCAGGTGCTCCGTGAGGTGCTTGATGCGGGCGTTGAGCAGGGCGATCTGCACTTCCGGGGATCCGGTGTCGGTCCCGTGCTTGCCGTGCTCGGTGACGATGGCTGCGGTGTCCATGAGCTCCTTCATGCGCTGATCTGGTGTGGCCGGGCGCGCCCGCACGACGGTCCGACCCGCAAACGGTAGCAGAGGGCGCCACCGTCGCCTGGCAGGCTGGCCGGGTGGAGGTGCCCCAGGACGAGGTGGTGGTGAAGCTGAGCCGGTCGGGCGGGCCGGGGGGCCAGCACGCCAACACCTCCGAGACCCGGGTCGAGCTGGCCTGGGACGTGCGGGCGTCGGCGGCGCCGAGCGAGGCGCAGCGGGCGCTGCTCCTTGATCGGCTGGGGCCGGTCGTGCGGGCGGTGGCCGAGGACACCCGCAGCCAGGCCCGCAACAGAGACCTCGCCTTTGAGCGCCTGGCGGCCAAGGTGGATGCCGCCCTGGTGGTGGGCCGCCCCCGCCGCCCCACCCGCCCCAGCCGCGGCGCGGTCGAACGCCGCCTCCAGGCGAAGCGGCGGACCGGCCAGACCAAGCGCAACCGGCAGGCGCCGCCGCCCGACGACTAGCCCGCTCCCCCGACCGAACTACGCGCGGCGCACTCGCCACAGCCGAGATGCGCAGCGGCCTAGTGGGCCCGCGCGTAAGTCATTGAACCCGCCGGAGAACCCCGTGGTGTGGTCGGTCGACGAGAAGTCCGGCATCCAGCGCTTCCTGCACTTCGCCCAGCACCGGCTGCAGCCCGGTGAGGCGCCGGTTGCGGGTGGCGTCGGCCTGCTCGGCGTCATCGATGACCGGAACCGACGGCGCTTCTCAACAGCGGCGACGGCGCCTAGCGTCCTGCAGCTTCCCCGGCAGACTACGGGCCAAGCCGCCAGGCGTCAGGATCGGGCGCTCGCCATGCAGGCCCCGCGATCTGCGGCTCCCCCGACCTACCCGCGAGAGAGGCCTGCAGCAACCTGCGGGCGGCCTCGATGTCTCGACCGATCTGGGCCAGCAGATCCTCGACTTCCGGGAAGCGCTCCTGGGCTCTGAGGTGGTGGGTGAAGCGGACCTTGGCCGCCTGGTCGTAGAGGTCGCCGTCCCAGTCGAGGAGGTGGGGTTCGAGCAGGCGCTCGCCCCTGTCCTCGTAGACCTGGGGGCGGCGGCCGAGGCTTATGGCGGCCGGGGTCTGGGTGCCGTCGGGGTGGACGTACCAGCCGGCGTAGACGCCGTCGGCCGGGAGGCAGATGTCGGCAGGCACGGCCACGTTGGCGGTCGGGAAGCCCCACTCCTTCCCCCGACCGTCGCCGTGGGCCACGACGCCCCGGACCTCGTGGGGGCGGCCCAGCAGGACGGCGGCGCCCTCGACGTCGCCGGCGGCCAGCAGGCTCCGGATGCGGGTGCTGGAGACGGCGCCGCCGGCCTCGGCTTTGATCGAGAGGCCGAGCACATCGAAGCCGTGGCGGCCGCCCTGCTCGACCAGGAACGGCACGGTCCCCTCCCGGCGGTGGCCGAAGTGGAAGTCGTGGCCCACCACCACGGCCCGGGCGTGGAGGCAGCCGACCAGCGTCTCGGCAACGAAGTCGGCCGCTGACTGGCGGCTGCGGGCCTCGTCGAAGCCGATCACCACAACGTGGTCCACCTGGCAGGCCGCGAGCAGCTCCAGCTTCTGATCGAGGTCGGTGAGCAGCAGCGGGGCCGACGCCGGCCGCACCACCCGGGCCGGGTGGGGCTCGAAGGTGACGACTGCGGTGTCGCAGCCCCGCTTGTCGGCCAGGTCCCGCACCTCGGCCAGGACCGCCCGGTGCCCGAGGTGGACGCCGTCGTACACGCCGATGGTGACAACGGTCCCGTTCGCCGGCGAGGGGCAGCGCGCCGGGTCGGTGACGACGTCCACGCCGGCCGAGCCTAGAAGTGGGCCGGCACCACCACCGCGGGCTTGGCCAGCCCGGGGCGGTAGCGCTCGTAGACGGCCAGGAGCCCGCCGTCCGGCCCGGTCACCGCCCACGGCCCGCCGCCTTCCCAGGCGGGCAGCACCTTGCCGTGGCCGACGTCGGCGGCGCCCTCCTCCCCCACCACCACCCGCGCCAGGTGGGCGACGGCGGCCAGCGGCGGCGCCAGAGCCTCCGGGCGGACCTCGTCGAGCGGGATGGCCGCCTTCTCGTCGAACGGCCCGATCGCGGTCCGCCGCAGCCGCCGCAGGTGGGCGCCGCCGCCGAGCAGGGCGCCCAGGTCGGCCGCCAGCACCCGCACGTAGGTGCCGGTCGAGCACGTGACGGCCAGGCGCAGGACCAGCGGGTCGTCGGTGGCGTCCAGCCCGAACGAGTGGACCGTGACCGGACGGGCGGCCCGTTCGACCTCGAGGCCCTGACGGGCCAGATCGTGCAGTCGGCGGCCGCCCACCTGCACGGCCGAGACCATCGGCGGGACCTGCTGGATGTCACCCACCAGCGTGGTCGAAGCGGCGCGGGCCGCCTCCAGGGTGACGCCGTCCATGGCGAAGCTGGCCACGACCTCGCCCTCGTCGTCGAGGGTGGTGGTCGTGGTGCCCAGCACCACCTCGCCCACGTAGGTCTTGGGCAGGTCGGACAGGAACCGGAGCAACCGGGTGGCGTGGCCGGCTGCGACGAGCAGGACCCCGGTGGCCCCGGGGTCCAGGGTCCCCGAGTGACCGACCTTGCGGGTGCCCAGCAGCTTGCGGCAGCGGGCCACCACGTCGTGGCTGGTCCAGCCGGCGGGCTTGTCGACGACGGCCAGGCCGTGGACACCGGCGCCAGCGGCCCTTGGCGTCACGGCCGGGCCGCCAAGGAGCCGGTGGTCACGTGGCCCGGACGTGCTCCGCCAGCGCTTCCTCGACGGCGGCCAGGACCTCAGGGACGGGCCCGGGCATGGTGAAGCCGGCGGCGTAGCGGTGCCCGCCCCCGCCCAGCCGGGTGGCCACGGCGCCGACGTCGATGCCCCACTCCCGCCGGTCGTCCTGGTGGGTGACCGAGCGGAGGCTGACCCGCACGCCGTCGTCGGCCTCCTTGGCCACGCACGCCACCTCGGCCTCCGAGGTGCGCCGCACCAGGTCGATGAGGCCCTCGACCTCGTCGACGCTGACGCCGTGGCGGGCCAGGTCGTCCTGGCCCACCCACGTGCACACCAACGACAGGTCGTCGACCAGGCGGGCCCGGGCCAGCGCCTCACCGGCCAGGTGCAGGTAGGCCAGCCGGTGCGACTCGAACAGCTGCCGGGTCATCGAGGCGATCGGGAGGCCGAACGACGCCAGCTCCTCGGCCAGGGCGAACACCGCCGGCGTGGTGGTGGCGTAGGTGAACCGGCCGGTGTCGGTGACCAGCCCGGTGTACAGGCACACAGCCACGTCGCGGGTGAGGGGCCAGCCCAGCCGCTGGGCCAGCCGGTGGACCAGGACGACGGTGGCGGCCGCCCGCTCGTCGACGACGTTGAGCGAGCCGAAGCGGTCGTTGGTGGCGTGGTGGTCGACCACGACGAGCTGGCCGTGCTCGCGAGCCCAGGTGGCCGGGCCGACCAGGTCGCCGAGCCGGGCCAGCGAGCCGCAGTCGAAGGTGACCACCACCGCCGGCTGCTGGCGGGCGTCGGCCGGCTTGGTGCACAGGTCGAGGCCGGGGAGGAACCGGTAGTGGGGCGCCACCTCGTACGGCTCGCTCCAGGTGGCCTGGCTCGTCCGGCCCTGGCTGCGGCACAGGTGGTGGAGGGCCAGCGTCGAGCCGAGGGCGTCGCCGTCGGGGCTCTTGTGGCAGGTGAGCAGCAGCTCGTCGGAGCCGCCGACCACCTCGGCCGCCCGGTCGAGGGCGGCCTCGAGGACGGCCTCAGCCACGGATGCCCTTGTCCTTGCCGTCGGGATCGTCGGTCCCGAGGTCGCGGTAGAGGGCGGGGTCGACGGGCACGTCGTCGTCGCGGACGGGGTGGTCGCGCAGCAGGGCGTCGACCTGGCGCCCGGCCAGGATGCCCGGGTCGGCCCGGAAGCTGAGGACGGGCGTGCGGCGGGCCCGCACCTGGGAGGCGACGGCTCGCTGCAGCCGGTGGCGCTGGCTGTCGAGCCCGGCGGCGACCTCGGCCTCGTCGCCCAGCGTGGCGTAGTAGACGGTGGCCACGGCCAGGTCGGCGACGGTCTCGACGCCGGTGATGGTGACGAGCCGGAGCCGGACGTCGTCGTCGTCGCCGATCCGCTCGAGCTCGTCGGCCACGATCTCGCGCAGCAGCTCGTTCAGCCGGTCGGTCCGCTTGTACCCGCGAGGCGAAGCCCCCTCGGTCCTGGCCACACCACGTCATCGTACGCGGCGCATCGGCGACCCGGTTCAGGTGGGGGGAGCTCGAGGAGGCCCAACCTACGAAGCCCCCGTCAGGCGGCTGGAAAGGAGGCTCTCCCGAGCGCAAGCCGGAGCCGCCTCTGGCGGGAGCTCGAGGGGGCGCAGCCCCCTCGTCAGGCGGCCGGTAGCGAGCTCCCCCGTGGCCGTTCGGCGAGCCGGCCGAAGGCCGATGACCAAACCCGCCCGGAGGAGCGAGCGCCGCAAGCGAGTGATGAGCGCTGGTGCAGGAAGGGGGCTCCCCCGAGCGCAAGCCGGAGTCCGCCGGGGGAGCTCGAGGGGGCGCAGCGTGCGGAGCCTCCCTCGTTCGCGGCCGGAAGGAGCTTGCTCCCCTGGCCGCAACAGTGAGCCGGCCGAAGGCCGACGACCAACCCGCCCGAACGGAGCGAGCGCAGCGAGCGAGTGAGGCGCGGCCGGCGTCAGCCGAGCCAGGTGCGGTCGGTGGTGATGACCTCGACCTCGGGGAAGCTCCACACGAAGCGCTCGACCTCGTCGAGCACCTCGGTGACGTGGCTCGCCGTGCCGGCCACGGCGGCGAAGCCGACCAGCGCCCGCTGGCGCAGGTCCTGGTGGCCCACCTCGGCCGAGGCGACCCGGTAGCGGTTGCGGGCCCCGTCGAGCACGCTGCGCAGCACCGCCCGCTTGTCCTTCAGCGACGTCGAGTGGGGCAGCCGGAGGTCGACCTCGAGGGCGGCGGCGTGCACCCCGTCAGGCCACCGGGTTCAGTGGCAGCACGTCAGCAGGGGAACACGTCCGACACCAGTCCGTTGGTGATGACGGCCGTTCTGATGCCCTCGGCAATTCCGGTTTGGCACCCCGAGATCGACACGGTCGTGCTGCCGGCGGGCGGCGCCTGAGCGATCTGGCCCCCCACCGTTGGGATGCCGCCGAGCTTCGAGGCGCACCCGGCGCAATGGTGCTGGTGACCTCCGCCTGCAGCTTGTTGGCCTCCCAGGCACACACCACCCGCTGGGCCGTCTCCTGGGCGCTGCCCTTCCTACCCGGGCAGACGGAGCTGGCCCCGCCGATGGTGGGCCTGGGAACGAAGGCACCGCCAGTTGGCCTGGCGGTCGTGGCCGGCGCCGCCCCTGGCGCCGGGGCCGCACCGCCGCCGCCACCGCCGCCCAGGGGCACCGCCGCCGCCGCCGGACGGGCCGCCGCCGCCGCCGGGTGGCGCCGCCCCGGCTGCGGCCGGGTCGGACGCCGGGGCGGCGGCCGCCACCGTGGTGGTGGGGGCGACGGTCGTGGTGGTGGCGGCGGCGGCGGTGGTGGTGGTGGTGGTGTCGTGTCGGCCGACCCCTCCTTGATGGCCACCGAGTCGACGGGCCGCAGGAACATGATGCCGGCCACGGCCAGGAGAGCGGCGAACATGATGGCCATCACCGGCCACCGCTTCTTGGGGGGCTGGCGGACCTGGCCGTCGAGGGCCTGGCCGGTGTCGCCCCCTCGACCAGCACGGTGTGGGCAGGGTGGCGCCCTGCCTCTCCCGCGACGGGAGGCGCATCCGCAGCGGCAGCTCGGCCGACATCATGCCGGGGCCGATCTGCACGGGGGTAGGGCGTCGAAGACGATGGCGTCGTCGGGGTCGGACGCCACCACCTGGACCTTGGTGGGGGCGTTGCCCAGGTTGCGGAGGGAGACCACGCTGGTGGCCCGGCGCTTGCCGGTGGCCGTGCGGGGCGCAGCTCGGCCTCGACGGATCGGCTGGCTCCGACGTTCAGGGTGGCCTCGCCCACCTCGACGAAGCCGGAGGTCTCGGCCACCGCCCGCACACCGAGGGGGCACCGGGCCGAGGGCGGTCCCGAGCGGCTCGACGACGGTGAGGACGGCCGTGGCGTCGGTGCCCGGGAAGAGGGCGACGGCGGGCGGGTCGGTCCTCGACCAGGCGCCGGCCGAGCCCAGGATGTCGAGGGCGACCCGGTCGACCACTCCGCTCTGGTTCACGACGTGGTGGTGAAGACCGCAGGGAGCCCGGCGTCCACCGTCTGCTCTTCGGGGTCGATCCGCAGGCCGATCGTCATCGGCCTCCGAGGCTAAACCCCGACGATGGCCGGCGCTACGGCAAGATCAGCCGCAGGTCAGGTGCGGGGGATCTCCCGCTCCTCGAACGTCTCGATGACGTCGCCGGGGCGGAGGTCCTGGTTGTTGGTGAGGCCGATGCCGCACTCGTACCCGGCCGCCACCTCGCGAGCGTCGTCCTTGAAGCGGCGCAGCGAGGTGATCGAGCCCTTCCAGATGATGACCCCGTCGCGGAGGAACCGGACCTTCGAGCCACGGGTGATGACCCCCGACCGCACGTAGCAGCCGGCGATGGCCCCGATCTTCGGCACCGTGAAGATCTGGCGGACCTCGGCCTCGCCGGTGATGACCTCCTCGAACTCGGGGGCCAGCATGCCGACGATGGCGGACTCGACGTCCTCGAGCAGCTTGTAGATGATCTCGTAGGTCCGGATCTCGACGTCGGCCCGCTCGGCCGCCTCGCGAGACTTGCGGTCGGGCCGCACGTTGAAGCCGATGATCGTGGCGTTCGAGGCGGCGGCCAGCTGCACGTCGTTCTCGGTGATCCCGCCGACGGCCCGGTGGACGAAGCTGAGCTTGACCTCGTCGCGCTCGAGCTTGCGGAGGCTCTCGGTGACGGCTTCAAGCGAGCCCTGGACGTCGGCCTTGACGATCAGGTTGAGGGTGGCCGTGCCGCCCGACTGGATCTGCTCGAAGATGTCCTCGAGCTTGGCGCCGGCGCCCACGTGGCCCATCACCGAGGCGGTCGAGCGCTGCTCGCGGAAGCGCTTGGAGTTGGCCCGCAGCTCGCCGATGGTGCGGGCCGTGGCCTGGTCCTTGGTGACCCGGAACTCGTCGCCGGCCGAGGGAGGCTCGTTGAAGCCGAGGACCCGCACCGGCGTCGACGGCCCGGCCGCCTTGACCTGCTTGCCCTTGTCGTCGATGAGGGCGCGCCTTGCCCCAGGCCGAGCCGGCCACGATGAAGTCGCCGACCCGCAGCGTGCCGTTCTCGACGATGACGGTGGCCACGGGCCCGCGGCCCACGTCGAGGTTGGCCTCGAGCACCGAGCCGACCGGCTTGCCGGCGGGGTTGGCCACCAGCTCGCCCTCGAGGGCGATGTCGCCCTGGAGGAGCACCTGCTCGAGGACGTCGCCGATCCGGTCGCCCCGCAGGGCGCTGATCGGGACCATGGGGACGTCGCCGCCCCAGTCCTCCGGGTTGAGGCCCATCTCGGCCAGCTGCTGCTTGACCCGGTCGGCGTTGGCGTCGTCGCGGTCCATCCGGTTGATGGCGACCACGATCGGCACGTCGGCGGCCTGGGCGTGGGCGATGGCCTCGCGGGTCTGGGGCATCACCCCGTCGTCGGCTGCCACGACCAGGATCACGATGTCGGTGACCTGGGCGCCGCGGGCGCATCTGGGTGAAGGCGGCGTGGCCCGGCGTGTCGATGAAGGTGATGGCCCGGCCGTCGAGCACGACCTGGTAGGCCCCGATGTGCTGGGTGATGCCGCCGGCCTCGCCGGCCACCACGTTGGTCTTGCGGATCTTGTCGAGGAGGGTGGTCTTGCCGTGGTCGACGTGGCCCATGACGGTCACGACCGGTGGCCGGGGCTGCAGCGAATCCTCGGGGTCGTCCTCGTCGTCGAAGTACTTGAGGGCGAGCTCGGCCTCCTGCGCGGTGCCCGGCTCGACCAGCACCACCTCGGCCCCCAGCTCGCTGGCGAAGACCTCGATGGCCTCGTCGGAGAGCGGGACGGTGGCGGTGACCATCTCGCCGTGCTGGAGCAGGAAGCGCAGCACGTCGGCCGGCGTCCGGTTCAGCTTGGGGGCGATGTCCTGGGCGGTGGAGCCCCGCTCGATGACGATCTCACCCTCGGGGATCGGCGCGCCGACTCGGCTGTAGCGGGTGAGCTCCTTCTCCTTGAGGTCCTCCTCGCTGAGGCGACGCTTGCGGCGCCGGCCGCGCTGGGGCCGGCCGCGGCCACCGGGGCCGCCACCACCGCCGGGACGGCCGCCGAAGCCGCCGCCACCACCGGGGCCGCCACCACCGCCGGGACGGCCGCCGTAGCCGCCGCCGCCACCACCGCCGCCACCACCGGGACCGCCGCCGGGACGGCCGCCAGGCGCCGCCGCCACCAGGGCCGCCGGTGCGCGCACCGGCGCCACCGCCGTACCCGGGTCGGGCTCCGGCACCGCCGGCGCCGCCCGTGCGCATGCCGCCGCCGTAGCTGGGACGGGCCGAGGGCCCGCCGGCACCAGGTCCGCCCGGACGACCGCCGGACGGCGCCGCCCGGCCGCCGAGACCCGGCGGGGGCGGGATGGGCCGCCCGGTGGAGGGCGACATCTGCGGACGCCCGCGCTGGCCCGGGGGCGGCGGGATCGGCTTGCCGCTGGGCGACATGGGCCGGCTCTGGGGGCGGCGCCGGGCGCCCACCGGGGCCGGCCGGGCCGCCCGGCCTGGGGGTGCCCTGTGGCGGCCGGGGCGGCGCACCGGTCTCGCCGGCCCGGGCGGCCGGGACGTCGGCCGGGCGGGGAGGCGAGCCCACGGCTGGGCCCTGGGGCGGGGCGGGGCGGGGGGCGGAGGCGGGGCGTTGGGCGGCGGTGGCGGCGTCGGGCGAGGAGCCGGGGTGCTGACCACCTCGGGCCGCGGGACCTCGGCGGGCCGCGGCGGCTGGGGCACCGGGAGGGGTGCGCCGGCACCCGGGCGCGGCTCGGAGGGGATCACGGGCGGAGCGGACGGCTGAGCGGTCGGCCGGGGCGGGGGCGGCGGCGACGTGGGCGTGCTGGGGCGAGCGGCGGGCGGGGCGGCGGGGGCGGCGGTCGGCCCGTCCTTCTTCGGCTCCTCGGGCTGGACGTCGCGCCGGAGGCCCAGCTGGTCGGCCTTGCGCCGCACGCGGTCAGCCTGAGGGTCCTCGATGGAGCTCGAATGGCTCTTCACGCCGATGCCCAGGTCGACCGAGAGGTCGAGGGTTTCCTTGTTCGTGAGCCCGAGCTCTCTTGCCAGCTCGTGCACACGGATCTTCTTCGTCGCCAAGTCCTGCCTTCACCTCTTCTGGGTCTTCGTCGTAGCGCTGGTCAGCCGGTCACGGCATGTCCTGCTCGGTGCATGGGAGCCCCCCGGGTAGTTCCTGTGGGCGTGCAGCGTCATAGTCTCGCACGTTCGGCCAGGTAGACGCGAAGCCGGGCCGCGGCGTCGGGGGCCAGCTCGGCCCGCAGCGCCCGGCTCATCGCCTTGCGCCGCACCGCCAGGTCGAGGCACGCGACAGGGGTGGCGGAGCACAGCCAGGCCCCCCGCCCGGGCAGCGCCCGGCCGACGGCGAGCTGGCCGCCGTCGACCCTGGCCAGCCGGATCAGCTGGGCCTGGTCCCGGCTCGCTCGGCAGCCGACGCAGGTCCGGACCGGGCCGGCTACGCGCCCGCCCCCTGCTCGCCGGCCTCGGCGCCGGCCTCGGCGGGTCCGGCCCCGCCGGCGACCGCTTCGAGGGGCGCCTCACCCGGTGCTGCGGTGGGAGCCCCGTCGCCGCCACCCGCCTCGGGCGCAGCCTCGGCCCCGCCGGCACCGGCGGTCGCCTCGTCGTCACCCTTGGCGTCGCCCGCGTAGTACTGCTCCATCGACATGGCCTCGCTGCCGTCGGCGGGCACCCACACCATCTCGCCGGCCTCGCGCTCGACCCACTCGCCCTCGGCGTAGCCAGCCTCCTCCTCGGCCAGCTGGGCCTCGGACTTGATCTGGATCTCCCAGCCCGTCAGGCGGCCGGCGAGGCGGGCGTTCTGGCCCTCGCGGCCGATGGCCAGCGACAGCTGGTAGTCGTTGACGATGACGGTGGCCACGCCGATCTCGTCGTCGAGGCGGACCTCCTTCACCTTGGCCGGCTGCAGAGCCCGCATGACGAACTCACCGGGGTCGTCGCTGAACGGCACGATGTCGACCTTCTCGCCCCGCAGCTCGTTGGTGACCATGCGGACCCGGGCCCCCCGGGCACCCACGCACGACCCGACGGGGTCGACGTTCTGGTCGTTCGAGTACACGGCGATCTTGGTGCGGTGGCCAGGCTCGCGGGCGCAGGCCCGGATCTCGACGATCCCGTTGGCGATCTCGGGCACCTCGAGCTCGAACAGGCGCAGGATCAGGCCTGGGTGGGTGCGGCTCACCACGATCTGCGGGCCCTTGGTGGTCTTGCGCACCTCCACGATGTAGGCCTTCAGCCGGGCGTTGCGCTCGAACCGCTCGTGGGGCACCTGCTCGGCCGACGGCAGGAGCGCCTCGACCTTGCCGAGGTCGAGGAGGGTGAACCGGGCCTCGGTCTGCTGCACGATGCCGGTGACGATCGAGCCCTCGCGGCCGGCGTAGTCCTCGTACTTCTGGTCGCGCTCGACCTCTCGGATGCGCTGGCTCATGACCTGCTTGACGGTCTGGGCCATGACCCGCTGCATGAAGGTCTCGTTGGGGGTGTCGTCCCACTCGCGCAGGACGTTGAAGTCCTCGTCCAGCTCCTGGGCGATGATCCGGATCTCGAAGGTGTCGGGGTAGATCTCGACCCGGGCGAACTCCTCGGCCTCGGGCAGCCGCTTGTAGGCGGCCAGCATGGCCTGGGCCAGCGCCTCGAGGAGCATGTCGGTCGAGATGCTCTTGGCTTGGGCCACCGCCTCGAGCGCCTGACGGATCTCGTCGCTCCCGCTCGCGTCCTTGGGCTTCACGGCTGCACCTTCGCCTTCTTGGAGGTCTTGGGGGGCCGGCCGCCGCCAGGCTTGGGCGCCGGCCCCCACTCGAACACGGTCATGGCCAGCTCGACGTCGCCGTAGGAGAGGCGCCGCCCCCCGGCCGAGAAGCCCTCGTCGTCGGCCTCTTCGAGCGTGGCCCGGAACCGGCGGTCGCCCTCGGCCGCGGCCGCCGCCGTCAGCTTCACGTTGATCGGGGTGCCCACGAACCGCCGGTAGTGGGCCGGCGTCTTCAGCTGGCGTTCGAGGCCCGGGCTCGAGACCTCGAGGGTGTAGCGCCCGGGCACCGGGTCGGGTTCGGCGGCGTCCAGGGCGGCCGAGAGCACCGGCGAGAGCAGGGTGAGCGTGCCGAGGTCGATGCCGCCCTCGCGGTCGACGAGCACCCGGAGGAGCCCCGGGGCCCAGACCACGTCGTACAGCTCGCAGCCGGCAGCCTCGACGTGGGCGCGCAGCAGTGCAGCGGCCACCTCGGCCGGTCCGCTCACCGCTGCACCTCCTCGTCCTTCCGGTCGTCCCTCCACGTGCCACCGGTCCGCTCACCGCTGCACCTCCTCGTCCTTCCGGTCGTCCCTCCACGTGCCACCGCCCCGCCGGCGCCCGGCGAGAGGTCGACCGAAGGTACCAGACCGCCTCCGCCTGTTCGCCGCGCCGGGCGACGGCCGTACGGGGCGCTCAGTAGGCGCGGGCGAGGAAGGCCACCATGTCGGGCTCGTCGGCGGCGAGGGGGATGCCGCCGTCGGGCCGCTGGAGGCAGCGGACGGTGACGCCACCGCCGAGGGGCTGGTCGCGGACGAGGTCCCAGGACACCCGGGCGACGCCCGTGCGGGCCGCCTCGAGCGCCTCGTCGAGGGTCGACGTCTCGACGGTGGCCTGCTCGCGGCGGAGGGTGGCCTCGGTCACCAGGTCCTGCTCGGCCAGCTCGAGGGCGACGCACACGGCCTCCAGCACGTTGGCCAGCGGCACCTGCTCCACCACCCTCCCCACCCTGCGCTTCACGGTGACCAGGCCCTCGGCCAGGTCGCGGGGCCCGACCTCGACCCGCACCGGCACCCCCTTCAGCTCCCAGTCGGTGGACCGGCGCCCGAACGAGGTGGCCACCTTGTCGTCCAGCTCGACCCGCAGGCCGGCGTCGGCCAGCCGGCGGGACAGGTCGGCGGCCGCCCCCGCCACGTCGCCCTCGTCGCGCACCACCAGCACGACGACCTGGGCCGGCGCCACCAGCGGCGGGAGCCGCAGGCCGTCGTCGTCGCCGTGGCACATGATCAGCGCCCCGATCAGGCGGGTGGAGGCGCCCCACGACGTCTGCCAGACGTGCTCGGCGGCGCCGCCCTCGGCCGACTGGAACGTGATGCCGAAGGCCTTGGCGAAGTTCTGGCCGAGCTCGTGGCTGGTGCCCATCTGCAAGGCCTTGCCGTCGACCATGATCCCCTCGCAGGTGTAGGTGGCGTCGGCGCCGGCGAACTTCTCGTCCTCGGGCTTGCGGCCGACGAGGATCGGCACGCCGAGGACGCTGTACATGGTGTCGGCGTACACGTCGGCCAGGATGCGCAGGGCGTAGGCCTGGGCCTCGTCGCGGGTGGCGTGGCAGGTGTGGCCCTCCTGCCACAGGAACTCGGAGGTGCGCAGGAACAGCCGGGGCCGCAGCTCCCAGCGCACGACGTTGGCCCACTGGTTGATGAGCAGGGGTAGGTCACGGTGGCTCTGCACCCACTTGGCGAACAGGTGGTTGATGACCGTCTCGGACGTCGGCCGCACCACCACGGGCTCGGCCAGCTCCTCACCCCCGCCGTGGGTGACCACGGCCAGCTCGGGGCTGAAGCCCTCGACGTGCTGGGCCTCCTTCTTCAGGAACGACTCGGGGATGAACAGCGGGAAGTAGGCGTTCTTGGCCCCCGCCTGCTTGATGCGCCGGTCGATCTCGGCCTGCAGCAGCTCCCAGATGGCGTAGCCCCACGGCTTGATGACCATCGTGCCCCGCACCGGGCCGTTCTCGGCCAGATCGGCCTTGGCCACCACGTCCTGGTACCAGCGCGGGAAGTCCTCCGCCTGAGGGGTGAGCACCTTGGCCATGGCGGCGCACCCTACCGGCGGGGCGGCGGCCGACCCCTGGGGAGGCTCAGCCCGCCAGCATGAGGTCGCCGGCGGCCCGCTGCAGCACTGACAGGACCGTCCGCTCGGCCCTGTTGGCCCGCTCGGTGGCCCGGGACTGCTTCCACGTCTCGAGGAGGACGCCGGAGGCGTGGGCGTCGAGGACGGCCGGGTGGACGTAGGACGAGCGGCAGACGGCCCGGGTGTTGCCCAGCACACAGGCGGCGACGTCGATGCCGGCCAGCACCTGGGCGTCGACCTCCTTCTTGGTGGCCGGCGGCCGGCACAGCACGAGGGCGGCCGCCGCCGCGCACGTCCCGCCCCAGGTCCGGAAGTGCTTGGCCGTCACCTGGGCCCCCGTCTTCTCCCGCAGGTAGTCGTTGACGTCGGACGACCCCACGTCGCACACCCGGCCGCCGTCGAGGAAGGAGAACAGCTCCTGGCCCCCGAGCTCGCTGCACCGCCGGACCAGGCGGGCCAGCCGCTTGTCGTGGAGGGCCACCTTCTGCGGCGTGCCGCTCTTGCCCACGAAGTCGAGGACGACCTTCGCCCCCTCGACCTCGGCGTGGTCGGCCCGGAGCGTGGTCAGCCCGTAGGACGAGTTCGACGACGCGTACTCGTCGTTGCCCACCCGCACCAGGGTGCGGTCGAGGAGCGACACGACCAGGGCGAGGGCCCTTTCGCGCGGGAAGCCGGCCAGCTCGAGGTCGCGTTCGACCGCGGCCCGCAGCGCCGGGAGCCCAGCGCCGAAGTCGACCAGGCGCTCGTACTTGGTGGCGTCGCGGATCCGGCGCCAGTCGGGGTGGTAGCGATGCTGCTTGCGGCCTTTGGCGTCGCGGCCGGTGGCCTGGACGTGCCCGTCGGGGCGGGGGCAGATCCACACGTCGGTCCACGCCGGCGGGATGACCAGCCCCTCGATCCGCTTGCGCTCGGCGGCGGAGACCGGCCTGCCGTCGAGCCCGACGTACGAGAAGCCCTTCCCCCGCCGCACCCGGCGGATCCCGGGCTTCGCATCGGAGACGTAGTTCAGCCCAGCCTCGCGAGCGGCGAGCTCGGCCTCTTCCATCGCTGCCGACCCTTCCCCGGGCCGCCGTTCACCACACGTCGGCCCCAGGGCAGATGGCTGCGGGGCGCGCCAGGATGGGCCGGTGCTCGTCCGCATCATGACGTCATGGGACGGAGGCGACGTCGAGCCCGACTCCGGCGGCTTCGTCCACCTGTCCTGGCCAGACCAGGTGGCTGGAACGATTCAGCGCTACTACGGCGACGCCACCTCGCTCACCTTCTTGGTCCTCGACGAGGGCGCCCTCCGGCCGGGTACCCTGCGCGTCGAGGAGACAGGCCACGGCGCCTACCCCCACCTCTACGCCCGCCTGCCCGCAGCCGCCGTCTTCCAGGCCATCCCCTGGCGACCCGGAGAACCCGTCACGCTCAAGCCACCCGGTTGAGCGCGCCGGGTGAGGTGACCGACGTCGCCGCCCGGTGCCCGGCAGCGTCGCGCGCAGCACGGGCCGGCCCGGGACCTGGCACCCTCCTTGGCAAGGACTCGAGCGAAGGAGCGACACGATGGACGAGGTCGACAAGGAGAGCATCTCGAAGACGGCCGGCATCAGCGCCGGGATGCTCGGCGGCGCCCGGATCGGGCAGGCGGTCATCCCGATCCCGGTCGTCGGGTCGTTCGCCGGGGCCGTGCTGGGCGGGGTCGTCGGCAGCGAGGTCGGCAAGCGGGTCGGCAAGGCGCTGATCAACGGGGCCACCGCCTTCGTCGACACGCTCAAGGCCACGCCGGCCGAGCCCGCCGCCCTTCCGCCGGCCGGGGCTGACGACGAGCCGGCGTCGCCCTCCTGAGCCAGCTCAGGCGGCGGGCACCCGCCCCAGGTGCACGTCGGTGACGTGGGGGAAGGGGAACGGCTCGGCGAACCCCTCGACGAGCGCCGCCACCTCGGCCAGGGCGGCGTCCCGGCGGTCGGCCGGCAAAGCCGCGACGTAGGACGTGGATGCTGCCCGTTCGACCACACCTGCACGTGTCGACTCGAGGTGGTGGTCGAGGCGGGTGTTGGCCACGGCCTCCAACCCGGCGGCGCGCAGGAGAGCGCCCGGGTCACCCGTCCGGGTGTAGGGCCGGCCGCCGGCGTGACGCTCGATGACGTCGCCGAAGGCCTTCACCCACGGCACCGACTCGTCGCGCTCGTTCCAGACCAGCACGAGCCAGCCTCCGGGCCGGAGGACCCGCACCATCTCCGCGAGGGCGGGGACAGGCTGGAACCAGTGGAAGGCCTGGGCCACCGTGACCAGGTCAGCGCACCCGGGCCGCAGGGGCAGCGCCTCGGCCGTGCCGGCGACGACCAGCGGCGTGCCGACCAGCGCCTCGCGCATCGAGGCGAGCGGCTCGACGGCGACGACCGCCGCCCCGGTCGGGCTGAGCTGACGGGTGAGCTTGCCGGTGCCGGCGGCGACGTCGAGCACCAGCCGGCCGGGCGCCAGCGCTCCCGTGGCGGAGAGGAGCTCGAGCACGCCCTGCGGGTAGCCGGGGCGAGCCCGCTCGTACACCTCGTGGGCCCGGCCGAAGCCCAGCGCCGCCACCTGGTGCACGGCCACGGGCGCTTGACTCAGGCGCCCTCGACCCGCTTGCGGATCAGGTCGATCTTGGTGCTGGCGTCGTTGGCGTCCGCGCCCTGCACCTCGAGCAGGGCGGCCCGGTCCTCGGCCGCCGCCTTCTCGGCCCTGGCCGTGTCCGACTCGGCCAGGACCTGGTCGGCGCCCACCTCCATCATCCGCTCGGCGTAGCGGACCAGCGTCTCGACCATCTCGTCCTCGGGCACCACGGCCACGTTGCGCCCCTTGATGAACAGGTGGCCCTTGCGGCGGCCGGCGGCGATGCCCAGGTCGGCGTCGCGAGCCTCACCGGGCCCGTTCACCACGCAGCCCATCACGGCGATCTGCAGGGGGATCTCGCGCTCGCCGAAGGCGGCCAGAGCGTCGTTGGCCACCTTGATCACGTCGACCTCGGCCCGCCCGCAGCTGGGGCAGGCGATGAGGTCGACGCCCTTGCGCTCGCGCAGGCCCAGGGCCTCGAGGAGCATGCGGCCCGCCCTGGCCTCCTCGACCGGGTCGGCCGTCAGGCTGTAGCGGATCGTGTCGCCGATGCCCTCCATCAGCAGCGTGCCCATGCCGGCGGTGGCCTTGACCAGGCCGCCCGGCAAGGGGCCGGCCTCGGTGACACCCAGGTGCAGCGGGTGGTCGGTGGCCTCGGACAGCTGGCGGTAGGCCTCGACCATCAGCGGCACGTTCGACGCCTTGACCGAGATCTTCACGTCCTCGAAGCCCACGTCGTCGAAGTAGGCCAGCTCGCGCTCGGCCGACTCGACCATCGCCTCGGGCGTGGCGCCCCCGTGCTTCTTGTAGAGCGAGTCGTCGAGCGAGCCGGCGTTGACCCCGATGCGGATCGGCACGCCTCGCCCCTTCGCCTCGGTGGCCACCAGCTTGATCTTCGACGGGTCGGTGATGTTGCCCGGGTTGAGGCGCAGGCACTGGACCCCGGCGTCCAGGGCGGCCAGCGCCATGTTGTGGTTGTTGTGGATGTCGGCCACGATCGGCACCGGGCTGCGGGGGACGATCTGGGCCAGTCCCTCGGCCGCCTCCTCACGGTTGCACGTGCACCGCACGATGTCGGCGCCGGCGGCGGCCAGCGCGTAGATCTGCTGGAGGGTTCCCTCGACATCGGCCGTCTTGGTGATCGTCATCGACTGCACGCTGATCGGGGCGTCGCCGCCCACCGCGACCGGGCCGACGTGGATCTGCCGGGTCTTGCGCCGCTCGTACCTGCTCGCGATCAGCTGCACCGCAGCCATCCTCCCAGATGACCGGCCCTACCACCGGCTGGTGCACCGCGACGTGGGTGCTGGTCAGTGGGCGCCCTGGCCGACCCCCAGCTGCCGCGTCCCGTTCCAGACGTTGCGCCAGAGGGCGCCGTCGGAGGCGCGGGCGAAGACGGCGATGCGGATGGGACCCACGCAGGCTCACCCACGGGCTCCACGAGCCGTTCCACGTCCGGTGCCACAAGGCGAGGGCCGACCCCGCTTGAACATGTCCAGCTGACCGAGGACCGCGAGGTGACGGCCGGACACGCCGGGTACGGGCCCAGTCCGAGCCGGGCGATCGCGGTACGCCTCGTTCCGCGCGCTGGCATGGTCCTTGCCCAGTGCTGCTTCATCATTCGACGGGTAGCAAGAGGCCCGTCCGCCGCCGCGGAGCCGGACCGGGCGCCCCTGGTCAGCGGCGTGGTCGGGTGTGGCGCAGCATGATCGAGATGCGCGGGCCGGCCGAGGCGACCTTGGGCACGGTGTGCTCCCACCGGTGCTGGCAGGCCCCGCCCATCACGAGCAGGTCGCCCTCGCCCGGGTCGAACCGGGTGGAGCGGCCGCCGCCGTGGGGTCGGACGAGGAACGGTCGGCGGTGGCCCACCGACAGCGTCACCACGATCGGGTCCTGCAGGACCCGGTGCACCCGGTCGCGGTGCCACGCCACCGAGTCGCGCCCGTCCCGGTAGAGGTTGGCCGAGCAGGCGTCGAGGTCGACGCCGTAGCGTTCGGACAGCAGGACGCGGGCGTCTTCGAGGACGCCCGGCAGGGGCAGGGCCAGGCCGCCGGAGGTGAGCCGAGGCTCGAGGTGCTCCTGCTCCCACACCACCCTGCGCCGCTGCCGCCACCCGATGCTGTCGGCCAGCTCGTCGAACAGCGACCCGCTGGAAACCAGGAAGCCGGGGGCATGGTCGACCCAGCTGCCCGCATCGAGCCGGGTGCGGGTCACGGGCGCGGACAGGCAGACCACCGGTGCTCCGACGTCGAGGAGGGTGGGCTGCCAAGCCGGCGCCATGGCCACTCAACCTAGCAAACACACGTTCGGTTGCCGGACGGGCGGCTGCCGACGGGATCCAGCGCCCGAGGGACGGCTGTGCCGGCCCGACACCCTCAAACACCACCACGGCCGCGACGGAGGCGGCCGGGGGTAGGGGCTGCCCTCCCCGCCGCTAGAGGTCGAGGGGCCTGACGATGTCGATGTAGAGCGACGAGATCGAGATGAGGACCAGCAGGGCCACCGTGACGTAGGCGACCGGCATCAGCTTGCCCACGTCGGCGAAGTGGCGGCGGCCCTTGATCCGAGAGCGGATGGCCTCGTACACCGCGATCGAGACGTGGCCACCGTCGAAGGGCAGCAGCGGAAGCATGTTGAAGATCCCGACGAAGATGTTGATGAGCACCAGGAGCAGCAGCACCGACCCGATCCCCTGCTCGGCGGCCGCCCCGGCCACCCGGTACACCCCGACCGGCGAGAGGAACCGGTTTCCCTCGTCGCCCTGGGCCACCTCCTTGCCCTGCACCTGGTCGGCGTAGCTCTGGATGCCCCCGAACGAGAGCAGCTTGCCGAGCGCACCACCGGTCCCCTTGAAGAGGGTGCCGAAGTCGGAGGCGCTGCGGCCGAGGGCCTGCACCGGCCCCACGGTGGTGGGCTCGCTCCGGGCGGAGATGCCGACGAAGCCCCTGGTGGCGGGACCCGGGCCCTCCGCCGGGTCGGCCGGCACCTCGATGGGGGTGAGCGTCGTGGTGGCCGTCCGGCCACCCCGCTCGTAGTCGACCCGGATCGGCGTGCCCGGGCGGGACCGGACGTACGACCGGAAGTCCTCGAACCCGGCGACCGGTGCCCCGTCGAGGGCGAGGATCTCGTCTCCCACCTGCAGGCCGGCGTCGGCGGCCGGGACCGGGCGCCCCTCGATGCCGGCGAGGGTGTCGATGACCGGCAGCTGTTGGGCGTGGAGGCCGTTGCCCACCACGGCGTTCAGGGCGAACAGCAGGAGGAAGGCCAGGACCATGTGCACGGCCGACCCGGCGACCGCCACACCCAGCCGGCCCCAGAACGGCTTCTGGCGGTACGTGCGAGGCTCGTCCTCGGCCGGGACCGGCTCGAGGTTGGTCATCCCGATGATCTTCACGTAGCCCCCGAGCGGCAGGGCCTTGACGCCGTACTCGGTCTCGCCCCGGCGGACCGACCACAGACGGGGGCCGAAGCCGACGAAGAACTCGGTGGCCTTCATCCCGGCCCTGCGGGCCATGACGAAGTGGCCCACCTCGTGCAGCATCACCATCACGAACAGGGCGGCGATGACGAGCAGCGCCTTCCAGAAGCCAGCCCACACCGACAGCACGCCCAAAGCGGTGACGGCGGCCACCAGGCGCAGCACCGACCCGACGTCCCCCTTCGCGGTCGGAGGGTCGGCCCCGGGGGCGGGTGCGGGGGGTGCGTCCACGGTGGTCATCGCTCGAGCTCCTCGATCACGCGCGCTGCGGCTGTCCGAGCCTGGCGGTCGGCCTCCAGGACAACGTCGACGGAGTCCGGATTCGTTCCCTCGATGCGCTCGAGGGCGGCCTCGACCACGGCCGGGATGTCGACCCAGCGGATCCGTCCGGCCAGGAAGCCTTCGACCGCCACCTCGTTGGCCCCGCTCAGCTGGGCTGGGCGGGTGCCGCCCTCCCGGCCGGCGGCGAAGGCCAGGGCGAGGCAGCGGAACGCCCCCAGGTCGGGCGGCTCGAAGTCGAGGCGCCGCAGGCTGCCCCAGTCGATGGCCCCGAACGGGGTGCGCAACCGGTCCGGGTAGGCCAGCGCGTAGCCGATCGGCAGGCGCATGTCGGGCATCGAGAGCTGGGCGATGGTGGCGCCGTCGCTGAAGGTGACCATCGAGTGCACGACCGACTGAGGGTGGACCACGACGTCGACCTGGTCGTAGCCCACGCCGAAGTCCGGCCCGAACAGCTCGACCGCCTCGATGACCTCGAGGCCCTTGTTCATCAGGGTCGACGAGTCGACCGTGATCTTCGGGCCCATCGACCAGGTGGGGTGGGCCAGGGCGTCGTCCACCGTGACCTGGGCGAGATCATCGGCCGAGCGGCCCCGGAACGGGCCCCGCTGGCCGTCAGCACGACCTCGGCCACGTCCCTGCCGTCGGCTGCTCCGCTGCGGAGGCACTGGTGCACCGCGCAGTGCTCGGAGTCGACCGGGACGATCTGGGCGCCCGGCGTGCGGCGGGCTCGCTGGACCACCGGTCCTGCGGCGATGAGGCTCTCCTTGTTGGCCAGGGCCAGCCGCCGGCCGCCCTCGAGGGCAGCCAGCGTGACGGACAGGCCGGCGAACCCGACCACGCCGTTGACGACGACCTCCGCCTCGGCGGCCAGCGACGCCAGGGCCCCGGGGCCGCTGCGCACCTCGGTCGCCGCCGGCACGGCCGCCTTGAGGTCGGCCTCGAGCGATGCCTCGGCGATCGCCACCACCGCCGGCCGCAGCTCGCGGGCCAGGGCGGCCAGGGCGTCGACGCTGCGGTTGGCCCCGAGCGCCGTGACCCGGTAGCGGTCGGGCTCGGCCCGCACCACCTCGACGGTCTGAGCCCCGATGGAGCCCGTGGCCCCCACCACGGCGACGGTGCGCATCGGCACAGGCTGCCCCACCACGCCCGGCCGCGCCAAGGCGCTAGAGGATCGACAGGGCGAGGAAGTAGGTGGCGGGCAAGGCGAACAGCATCGAGTCGAAGCGGTCGAGGAAGCCGCCGTGGCCCGGCAGGGCGGTGCCCATGTCCTTGACGCCCAGGTCGCGCTTGATCAGCGACTGCGACAGGTCGCCCATGGGGGCCACCACGCCGACCACCAGGCCCAGCAGCAGCCCGTTGGCCAGGCTGCTCTCCCAGACTCCCGAGGCCCTCCCGAAGATGAGGCCGACCAGGATGGACAGCAGGAGGCCGCCGAGCGTGCCCTCGACCGTCTTGTTGGGGCTGACCTCCGGGGCGATCTGCGACCGGCCGGCGAACGTCCCGACGGCCAGGCCGCCGATGTCGCTGGCCACCGTGCAGAGGATGGCGCCCAGCAGCACCATGCGGCCGTCGGGCCCGCCCACCAGCATCAGGGCGCCGAACGAGCCCAGCAGCCCGACCCAGACGATCCCGAGCATGGTGGTGCCCACCCCCAGCAGCGCCCGGGCCTGGATGACCTTCAGCAGGTACCAGAGCATGCTGCCGACAAAGGCGAGGAACAGCACCAGGGTGACGGCTGGCACGCCGCGGGCGTAGGCGCCCCACATGAGGGCGAAGCAGCTGGTGAGGCCCAGGAGGGTGGCCGGCCGCAGCCCGGCCCGCTGGAAGGCGCCGAACAGCTCGTAGGCGCACACCATGATCACGCCGGTGACCAGCAGCCAAGGGCCGATGTTCTTGCCGATGAGGAAGAGGAACCCGGCGAACAGCGCGAAGCCGGCGCCGACGATGGCGGCCATCGACAGGTTCCTGCCCGTCGTGGCCGCCGGGCCCTGGGGGTCGTCGGTCCGGGCCCGGGTGCGGATGGGGGCCACCGTCGAGGTCGATCGGGCCCCTTCCCCGAGCGGGGTGATCTCGGTCGGCCCGCTCGGCGGCTCGACGAGAGGGGTCCCGGCCGAGGGGAGCTGCACGACCGGCTGAGGCTGGCTCGGCAGGTCCTCCTCGAACGAGTACATGTCCGGTCGGTCGTCCCGTGACTCGTCGAGGGCGCCGATGGGGTCGGCGCCGGTCAGGAGCCCGTCGTCGAAGTCGTTCTCGGTCCAGTCGTCCTGACCGCCCCGCCAGCGGGGCTGGCTGCCCGTCCGGGTGCTCCAGTCGTCGTCGGCGCCGAGGATGACGCGCGGACGTTGCCGGTGGGCGCCTCGGTCCAGTCCTGCATCTCGACCGGCCCGGACGCCGTGCCGACGTCCAGGTGATCACCTCCGGCCAGGCTGGTGACACCGCCGGTCGGGGGCGACCAGGGGTCGTCGTCGAGGTCGTCGAGCTCCTCGCCCGCGGCGGCCGCCCACACCGACGAGCGTTCGGTCGCGTCGTCGGGGAGACGCTGCTCTGGGGGGAGCAGGTGCACCCCCTCCTCGTAGTCATCCTCGCGGTCTGCCACGGCTCCGCCTCCTCGGGATCGGGTAGCCCAGCCACCAACCCTGACAGGTCTCTGCCTGGATGGCACGCACCCACGTCCCGCTCACACCTGCATCAGGTCCGCTTCCTTGTGGTGCAGCATGTCGTCGATCCTGCCGACGTGGTCGGCCGTGAGCTTGTCGAGGTCCCGCTCGGCCCGCTCGACCTCGTCGGCTCCGACCTCGCCGTCCTTCTCGAAGGCCTCGAGCTCGTGGCGGGCCTGCCGCCGGAGGTTGCGGACCGCGATGCGGCCGTCCTCGGCCTTGTGCTTGGCCTGCTTGGCCAGGTCGCGGCGGCGCTCCTCGGTGAGCGCCGGGATGGCGAGGCGGATGACCGTCCGAGGTGTGGTCGACCGCCTTGGACATCTTCTCCCGGGTGTCGTCCAGGACCATGGCGACGACCTCGGAGGCTGCGCTCATCGTGTGACGAGCGTACCCACCGGCTCCCCGGCCATGGCGCGGACGATGTTCCCCGCCTGCATCACGTCGAACACCAGGACCGGGATGCCGTTCTCTCGGCACATGGTGAAGGCCGTCAGGTCCATCACCCGCAGGTCCTGCCGCAGCGCGTCGTCGAAGGTGAGGGTGAGGATCCTGGTGGCAGTCGGGTCGAGGCGCGGGTCGGCCGTGTACACGCCGTCGACCGCGGTGCCCTTCAGCACCGCCCCCGCCCCGATCTCGGCCGCTCGCAGCGCAGCCGGGGTGTCGGTGGTGAAGAACGGGCTGCCCAGGCCGGCGGCGAACACCACGACCCGGCCCTTCTCGAGGTGGCGTATCGCCCGGCGGCGGATGTAGGGCTCGCACACCGCGGCCATCTCGATGGCCGACTGGACCCGGGTCGGCTGGCCGTGGCGCTCCAGCGCATCCTGGAGGGCGAGGGCGTTGATGACCGTCCCGAGCATGCCCATGTGGTCGCTGGTGGCCCGGTCCATGCCCTCGGACTCGCCCGCCGCGCCCCGCCAGATGTTGCCCCCGCCGATCACGACCCCGATCTCGACCCCCAGCTGCGACCGGGCGTCGGCGATCTCGGTGGCGATCCGGTCGACCGTGCCGTTGTCGACGGTCTCGTCGGAGGCGGCGCTGGCCCGCGCCTCGCCCGACATCTTGAGGATCACCCGGGGCCACCGGGGGCCCTGGGCCGTCCGCTCCGCAGGGCCGCCCGGGCCCTGGGCCGTCCGCTCCGCAGGGCCGCTCGGGCCCTGGGCCGAGCTCATCTGCTACTTGGCGCCGATGACGACCTGGGCGAAGCCCGCGAGCTTCGCGTCTCCGAGCAGCTGGCTGATGGACTGCTTCTCCTCGCGCACGTACAGCTGGTCCAGGAGGACGACCTCTTTGTAGAAGCCCTGCAGGCGGCCCTCGACGATCTTCGGCAGGGCGGCCTCGGGCTTGCCCTCGTTGCGGGCGATGGTCTCGAACGTGGCCCGCTCGGCGTCGACGATGTCCGCCGGCACCTCGTCACGGGACAGGAAGCGGGGCTTCTTGAAGGCGGCGTGGAGGGCGATCTCGTGCGCCAGCTCGACGGTCCCGCCCTCCAGGACCACGACCACACCGTTCTTCACCCGGCCGTCCTGGACGTGCTGGTAGAGGTCGACGGCCGTGCCGGAGCCCGCCGCGAGGCGCTTGACAGCGCCAACGTCGATGTTCTCCTTCAGCGTGATCTTGAGCGTGTCCAGCTCGTCCTTCTTCTCGGCCACGGCAGCCTCACCGCCCTCGGCCACCAGGGCCGCCAGCTCGTGCGCCATGTTGACGAAGTCGGGGTTCTTGGCCACGAAATCGGTCTCGCACTTGAGCTCGACGAGGGCGGCCACACCCTTCTCGCGGTCGAGGAAGGTGCCGACGGCCCCCTCGGTGTTCTCCCGGTCGCTGCGAGCGCCGACCTTGCTCAGGCCCTTCTCCCGCAGCAGCTGGACGGCCGCGGCATGGTCGCCGCCGGCCTCCTCCAGCGCCTTCTTGGCGTCCATCATGCCGGCGCCGGTGGTGTCCCGGAGCCGCTTCACATCGGCAGCGCTCACGGCCATCTCGGGTTCTCCTGTCGTTTCTGGGACGCGCTCAAGCGTCGACGGGTGCGCCATCGGCAGCCGGCGCCGCCGGCGACCCGGCGCCGTCAGGCTCCGGTTCTCCGGCCGCCACGTCGGCCGGGGCGGGGTCGGCCGGCGCGGTGCCCGCCGCGCCCACGGCGTCTGTGGGCTCTGCGGTATCTGCGGTATCTGCGGTATCTGCGGTATCTGCGGTATCTGCGGTATCTGCGGTATCGTGTCGGTCTCGGGTGACGCCCGCGTCAGGCGTCGGCGGTGGCCGGGGGGGCGTCGTCGTCCGGCGGCGCGGCGGCCGGCCGCGCGGTCGGCCGGCGGCGGCGGCGGCCTCGGCCGCTCTCCTCCGCGGCGACGTCGGCGGGGCTCGGATCGGCGGGTGCCGCGTCGGTGGGCTCGGCTGCGGTCGCCGGTGGACCCGGCCGCGTCGGCGGGCCCGGCCGAGTCGTCCGGTTCGTCGCTGCCGCCGTCCACGGCACCGACGGAGACGGCGGCGGTGGCCAGCCGGGCCTCACGCTCGGCCTGGGCCGCCGCGGCCTGCTGTCGGGCCTCGGCCTGCTCGGCGGCGATGCGGGCCTCGTCCTCGGCGGTGCGGGCGGCTGCGGCGGCCTGCGCGGCCCGTCCGGCCTTCTTGGCGGCGATGTAGCGGCCCTCGTCGACGGCGTCGGCGATGACCCGGCAAAGCAGGTTGCCCGCCCGGATGGCGTCGTCGTTGCCCGGGATCACGTACTGGATCAGGTCCGGGTCGCAGTTGGTGTCGACGACGGCGACGATCGGGATGTTCAGCTTGTTCGCCTCGGTGACGGCGATGTGCTCCTTCTTGGTGTCGATCACGAACACCGCGTCGGGCTGGCGGCTCATGCCCTTGATGCCCCCGAGGTTGCGCTGGAGCTTCCTCGAGCTCGCGCGACTTCATCAGGGCCTCCTTCTTGGGCATGGCCTCGAAGTCGCCGGCCGCCTGCATGCGCTCCAGCTCGCGGAGCTTCTGCACGCGGGTGAGGATCGTCGTGTAGTTGGTGAGCATGCCGCCGAGCCAGCGCTCGTTGATGTACGGCATCCCGCAGGCCTTGGCCGAGGTGGCGATCGGGTCCTGGGTCTGCTTCTTGGTGCCGATGAACAGCACGGTGCCCCCGTCGGCCACGAGGTCGCGGACGAACTCGTACGCGGCTGCGGTCCGCTCGAGCGTCTGCTTCAGGTCGATGATGTAGATGCCGTTGCGCTCGCCGAAGATGAATCGCTTCATCTTCGGGTTCCAGCGGCGGGTCTGGTGCCCGAAGTGGACACCCGCCTCGAGCAGCTGCTTCATGGTGACGACGGCCATGTCTGGTGGGTCTCTCCCTCGGTTGTCTCCACCGCAGGCAGGGCACGCTCCGGATGAGCGCGACCGTGGGGTGCCAGCGGCTGTTGTGCGTTGCTGTCGGTGGATGGGCCAGGCACCTGGGGCCGGGCCAACGGGGGAGGTTACCCCTCACGCCCGCTGAAGGAGGCGGGGAGGCCCGGCCGCAGCGGCGGGACCCCGGCCAGCCCGGCGGCGGCGGCGGCGCCGACCCCGTAGGTGCCGGCCTGCACGGCCGTGCCAAAGGCGACGTCGACCAGGGTCTCGGCGTCGGAACGGCAGGTGGGAGGTGCCCCGGCCACGGCGAGGGCCACCTCGCGGGTGGCGGCCGGAGATCCCGGGAGGGCGCCGTGGGCCAGAGGCGTGCGAAGGGCGACGTCGACGGTGGTGCTCGGGACCCCCGGCCACCGGGCCCCCGGGGGCGGGACGACCAGATCGGTTCGGGCGCCCACCGCGACCACTCGCGTCGGCGGGCCCGGCGGACCGGCGTCCGCCAGCCGCGAGAGCAGCTCGGAGCCCGGAGCGAGGTCGGCCACCGAACGCGAGGCCGGCGCCAGCCCGCCCGGCAGGACCGCCAAGCCCTCTCCCAGCTGCCGTCCGGCCGCGCTCATCGACGTGAGGCGGGCCACGGCCGCGAGGTCGGCGCCTCCGTGCGGGGTCCCGAACGTCACCACGGTGGCCGGGACGGCTCCGGTGGTCGGCGCGAGGGCCAAGGCGGCTCGGACCACCAGGCCGCCCATGCTGTGAGCCACGACGTCGAGAGGCTGGCCCGGACGGGTGGCGGCGAGCCGGGTGAGCAGGGTGGCCAGCCGCCGGGCCGCCGGCTCGATGCCGGCAAGGGTGTCGGGCGCCTCGTAGGGGTTCTCGGCAGTGGTGCCGCCGCGGTAGGAGAACCGGACGACGTCGGCGGGTGCGTAGCCCAGGGCGGCGGTGTCGAGGGCGAAGATGGCGGCAGCCGTGCTCGAGGACCCGAGGCCGCCGACCAGCACCAGCAGCCGCCGGCCAGCCGGCCGGGGCGGAGGGGGTGAGGCTGGCGGGGTGCAGGGGGTCCGGTCGGCCAGGGCGGCGGCCGTCGCGGTCAGGACCGCCCACCCGGGGGGCGCCCCCACGACGGTGGCTGCCCGCACCAGCGCGGCCACCTCCGCCGCCGACACCGTGGCCGCGGCACCCACCACCGGCAGGTGACCGGCTGCGAGGAGCGCCGGCCGCACCGACACTCCGGTCAGGAGCCTGCGCAGGCCGGCGGCCTCCTCCTCGACCCCGAGGGGCCGCCCTGGGTCGTCCGGCACGAGGATCGAGCCGGACCCGCCGCCCGTGTCGGCGAACAGGCTGGCCGGGTCGAGGTACGCGTCGCCTCGCCGCGCCCCCAGGTGCAGCGTGGCCCCGGCTCGGGCGACGGGCTGGCCGCCGACGACCCGCTGGCCGCGCACGACCAGGATGGCGGCCAGGAACGACAGCGAGGTGCGGATCCCGTCCTGGTGCAGGACCACGACGTGCAGCCCGCCGGCGACGGGACCGGCGAAGGTCACCACACCGTCGGCCGGTGCACCGACCGGCTCCCCCGGGCTGGTGGCGTACTCGAGGCCGCGGTTCCCCGGCCCGTAGGGCGTCGACGGCGGGCGGTACGGGTCGACGACCGGTCCCGGGACCGGAGGCCGGTAGAGGACGGGAGTGACCGGCCGGGGGTCCGCGGCTGCGGGGCCGGCCAGCAGCAGGGCCACCATCGGGGTGGCGAGAACGGCGCGTGTGCGACCCACAGGTGCTTCCTCCTGGCTGGGGAGGGACGGCGCAGCTGGGGGAAGCGGAGAACGCTGGGGTGGCTCAGGCCGACTCGTGCTCGGCCGACTTGATGCGGGACCGCAGCTGCAGCACCGCCTTGGTGTGGATCTGGCACACCCGGCTCTCGGTGACCCCGAGCACCTGGCCGATCGCGGCCAAGGTGAGGCCCTCGTAGTAGTAGAGGGTGAGCACCATCTTCTCGCGGTCACCGAGCCGGTTGATGGCTGCGGCGAGCGCCCGCTTCGTCTCCTCGCCCTCAAAGGCGCTGACCGGGCTCTCGCCCTTGTCCGGCAGGGTGTCGCCGAGCGTCTGGGCCTGCCCGTCGCCGCCCAGCACCTCGTCGAGGGCCAGCAGGCCGACGAACGAGATCTGGGTGAAGACCTCCTGCAGCTCGTCCTTGGAGATCCCCATCTCGCCGGCGACCTCGGCATCGGTCGGCGTCCGCAGCAGGCGGTGCTCGAGGCTGGCGTACGCCTGTTCCACCCGGCGGGCCTTTGTCCGCACGGAGCGAGGGACCCAGTCCAGCGAGCGGAGCTCGTCGATGATCGCGCCTTTGATGCGGGTGATCGCGTAGGTCTCGAACTTGATGCCCCGGCCGGTGTCGAACTTGTCGATCGCGTCGATCAGACCGAAGATCCCGTAGGAGACGAGGTCTCCCTGGTCGACTGACTGCGGCAAGCCCGAGGCCACCCGCCCGGCCACGTACTTGACCAGCGGGGAGTAGTGGACGATCAGGCGGTCCCGGGCCGTGGGGGCGTTCGACTGCTTGTAGTCCTCCCAGATGCGGGAGATCGCCTCGACGTCGTCGGTGTCGGTCATCGATCGCGCCCGGCCTACCCTCGAGGATCGGTGGGCTCGTGCACGTGCAGGAGCCGCTCCCTGGACGGGTGAGTGTAGACCTGCGTCCCAGCCAGGCTCCGGTGGCCGACCAGGCAGCACCCGGCCATCCGAGCAGCCACCGGAGCGGCGTCGAGACCCTCACCGTCGGGTGTCCCCGCGTCGGCTCCAGGTGCCCGGGCCGGCATCGACCCGGCCGGCGGACGCCAGCCGGTGCAGCGACGTGAGCACCGGACCCAGGCCAATGCCGGCGGTCACGACGACCTCGTCGGTGGTCGTCGGAGCGAACCCGACCGCGTCCAGCACGGTGGCGTCGGCAGCGAGGAGGGGCGGGGTAGCGCACTCGGGCTGGGCGCCCCGCCTCGGCACGAGCGCGCCACCGAGGCCGAGCGCG
Organism: Acidimicrobiales bacterium; assembly: GCA_030448245.1. GTDB lineage: Bacteria > Actinomycetota > Acidimicrobiia > Acidimicrobiales > JAUJNH01 > JAUJNH01. Next base: position 140,033 of record JAUJNH010000001.1, on the reverse strand, counting down.
GCCAGCACGTCCTCGGCGTCCCGGACGACCAGGGCCTGGTCGGCCAGGAGGGCGTTCGTGCCGGTGCTGGCGGGGCTCCGCACCGGACCGGGAACGGCGCCGACGGTGCGGCCCCGATCGATGGCGGCGTCCACCGTGTGCATCGATCCGCCCCGGTCGTGGCTCTCGACGACCACCACGACGTCGGCCAGGGCGGCGATGATGCGGTTGCGAGCCGGGAACCGCCATCGCTCGGGTGGGGTGCCGAGCGGTGCCTCGCTGACCAGCGCGCCGGCGGCCGCCACCTCGTCGAACAGACCGGCGTGCGACGGCGGGTAGGCAACGTCGACCCCGCCCGCCACGACCCCGACCGGCCCGCCGGCACCGGGCCCGGCGGCCAGGGCGCCCCGATGAGCCGCACCGTCGATCCCGAGGGCGAGGCCGGAGACGACCGCCACCCCGGCATCGGCCAGGTCGCGGCCGATGTCGTGGGCGGTGCGCCGCCCCTCGCCCGAGCAGGACCGGGTGCCGACGAGCGCGCAGGCGGGGCCGGCCAGGGCCGCCGGGTCGCCGCGGGTGCAGAGCATGGCCGGCGGCTCCGGATCGTCGACCAGGCGGGCCGGCCACGCCGCGTGCCACGGGGTGAGCAGCGTCACGCCCGCGGCCCGGTGGCGGGCCAGCAGCTCCTCGGGCTCGACCGCCTGGGCATCGACCGCCCAGCGGGCGGCTCGCCCAGCCGGGTCCCGGCCCAAGGTGGCGGCCACCGCAGGATCGGCCGCCGACGTCCCGGCGACGACGCTTGCCCACGCCGCCGCCGCCCCGCTGTTGACCTCGAGCAGCGCGCCCAGCCGTCGCGGCCCCATGCCGGGCAGGCCGGCGAGGGCCGCCAGGTAGGCCTCGGCCGGCGGGGCGACGGGCCGGCGCCCGGCGGCCACCGTCACGACGCCGCCTGGAGCGTGGCCAGCTCGGCCCGGAGGCCGAGGGCGGTGCCGACGTGCTCCTCCGTCAGCGGCGGGTCGGCCCCGGCCAGATCGGCCAGGGTCAGGGCGACCCGCCGGACCCGGTGCAGCCCCCGGGCCGACAGGCCGCCCCGAGCGAGGAGGCCGGCCAGGAGGCGCCGGGCGGCTCGGTCGAGCGGGGCCAGCTCGTCGAGCCGGCTGCCTGGGACGAGGGCGTTGATCGAGGTCCCGCGGGCGATCGACCGGCGGCGGGCCACGGCGACCCGCGCCGCCACGACCGCCGTGGCCTCGCCGGCGGCCTCGCCCAGGAGCTGACCCGGCTCGGCCCGGGGGACGTGGAGGCGCAGGTCGAACCGGTCGAGCAGCGGAGCCGACAGCCGCCGGGCGTAGCGGAGCCGCTCGCCCGGCTGGCAGCGGCAGCGGCGCCCGCCGCCCTCGCCGCACGGGCACGGGTTCATGGCTGCGACCAGCAGGAAGCGGGCGGGCAGGGTGGCTGACCCGATGGCCCGGTGGATGCGGATGACCCCCTCCTCGAGCGGCTGCCGGAGGCATTCGAGGACGACCGGCCGCTGTTCGCCGAGCTCGTCGAGGAACAGGACGCCCCGGTGGGCGAGCGAGATGGCGCCCGGCCGCAGCTGGCTGCTGCCCCCTCCGATCAGGGCGATGGCCGAGGCGGTGGTGTGGGGCGCCTCGTAGGGCGGCTCGTCGAGGAGGCCGGCCCCGACCGGCAGCACACCGGCCGCCGAGTGGATCTTGGTGACCTCGAGCGCCTCGGCCTGCGTGAGCGGCGGGAGCAGGCCGGGCAGGCGCTCGGCCAGCATGGTCTTGCCCCCGCCGGGTGGGCCGGTGAGCAGCAGATGGTGCCCACCGGCCGCTGCCACCTCGAGGGCGGCGCGAGCCACGGCCTGGCCGCGGACGTCGGCCAGGTCGGGGCGGGGCGCCCGGCGGTGTCCCGGCTTCGGGCTGTGGGCCAGCGGCCAGGGCGCCTCTCCCTTGAGCGCCCTGACGAGGTCGCCGAGGTGCCCGACGCCGACCACCCGCGACGAGGCCAGACCGGCGTCGACGACCTGGGCGGCGGGCACGACCAGCGGGTCGCCGCCGGCGGCCTCGGCCAGGGGCACCACCCCCACCACCGGCCGGACGGCACCGTCGAGGCCCAGCTCGCCCAGGAAGGCGTAGCCGCTGATCGACCCGGCCGGCAGCTGCTCGGACGCCAGCAGGATCCCGACGGCCATGGCCAGGTCGATGGCCGACCCCCGCTTCTTCTGCCAGGCGGGCGACAGGTTGATCGTGACCCGCTTGTTCGGCCACTCGAAGCCGCACGAGGCGAAGGCGGCCCGGACCCGCTCCTTGGCCTCCCGACAGGTGGCGTCGGGGCCGCCGACCACGGTGGTGCACGGGAGCCCCGAGTGGACCTGGACCTCGATGGTGACCGGGTCGGCGTCGACACCGAACAGGCTGGCGGTGGGGATGCAGGCGAGCACGCGGCGCTTCCTCCGAGCTGGGCGGGAGGAGCGCAGGCCGGGCGGGCCGCCGCTCGAGGCGCTGAGAAGCGCTGGAAGGCAACGGTACCAGGGTCGGTGACACCGACGCGCCGGCAAGGGCGACCACGGCTCGGTTGGGCCAGCCGGCCCCGGCGGGGGACACTGGTCCGGTGGGCTTCGACGCCACCCGCCAGCAGCGCCGCCGCAGATCGGACGCCTGGATCGTCGCGGCCGCCATCGCCGTGTGCCTGCTGCTGGTCCTCTGGGGCCTGCTCGGCTGATCCGCGTGAGGCCGCCCGACGAGCGAGCAGGCGACGGCGACGTCGAGGTGCGCTTCCTCCACCCGTTCCAGGCCCGGAAGGCCTACCGCTGTCCCGGCTGTGACCAGGAGATCCCGCCCGGCATGGGTCACGTGGTCGCCGTCCCGCGCCTGGCCCCCGAGGACCGCCGGCACTGGCACCGCCCGTGCTGGGACCACCGCGGGACCCGACGCCCGACCCGCCGCCGCTGAAACCGGACCGCCCGCTCAAAAGGCACCCTCGACCACCTCGAAACGGCCGCCGTCCCAGGCGGCCACGTCGAAGCGGATGCTGGCCGCCCCCGTGCGGTGGCCGGCCAGCCAGGCCGCCGCCAGGCGCCGGAGGCGGGCCTGCTTGTCCCGGCCCACCGCTTCGGCGGCCGACCCGAATCGGGCGCTGCGCCGGGCCTTCACCTCGCAGAACACCACCAGCCGGTCACGGCGGCGGACGGCGACGACGTCGACCTCGCCCTCCGGGCACCGCCAGTTCCGGTCGACCACCTCGTAGCCGTTGGCCCGGTACCACGAGGCGGTGCGCTCCTCGACGGCCCGCCCCAGCGCGATCCGCTCGAAGGTCACGCCGCCAGCATCCGCCCCGGCGTGACAGCGAGCCTCAGGCGTCCTTGTCGGGGACCTCTTCGATGTTGACGTCCTTGAACGTGACGACCCGGACGTGCTGGACGAAGCGGGCGGGGCGGTACATGTCCCAGACCCAGGCATCCTCGAGCTCGATCTCGAACCAGGTGCGGCCGCCCTCGGACCGGGCGCCCATCTTCACGTCGTTCGCCAGGTAGAACCGCCGCTCGGTCTCGACCACGTACCGGAACATGGGGAGGACGGCCTTGTACTCCTGGTAGAGCTGGAGCTCGATCTCCGTCTCGTACCGTTCGAGGTCTTCAGCGCTCACGGCGACCTCCGCTCGTCGATGGACGAGGACTGTACCCGGCCGTCACAGCCAGCAGGCGCCTCCGAGGGGCCAGACCTTCACCGCGACACGACCCACCAGGCTGGAGCTGTCGATCGGGCCGAACCTGCGGCTGTCGAACGACGAGCCGCGGTTGTCGCCCATCACGAACAGCCTGTTCGGCGGCACCGTGACCGGGCCGAAGTCGTCGGTCCGCAACCCGGCCGGCAGGTAGGGCTCGACGAGCAGGGTGTTGTTGACGTAGAGGCTGCCGCCCCGGCCGACCACCTCTTCGCCCGGGAGCCCGACCACCCGCTTGACGTACTCGGTCTTGGTCGGCTTCACCACGTTGACGCCCTCGAGCACGGCCCGGACCGCCCGGGTGGGCAGGGGATCGGGCTCCTTGGGCGCCTCCAGCTCCGGCGGGGCGTCGAACACGACGATGTCGCCGCGTCGGGCGTCGTGCAGCCGGTAGGACAGCTTGGACACCACGATCCGGTCCTGCACCTCCAGCTGGGGCGCCATCGAGAGGCTCGGGATGTAGAAGGCCTGGGCCACGAGGGTCCGCAGCAGGGTGGTGATGAGCACGATGGCCACCACCAGGACGGCGAGGTCGATGGCGATCCTGCTGGCCCGGCTGCGGCGACCCTGCTCGGTCTCGGAGGACGCCACGGGGGCTTAGCGGGCGGTCCGCTTCTCCTTGATCTTGGCCGCCTTCCCGCGCAGGTCGCGCAGGTAGTAGAGCTTGGCCCGACGCACGTGGCCCCGGCGGGTGACCTCGATCTTCTGGATCACGGGCGAGTGGACCGGGAAGATGCGCTCGACGCCCACGCCGTAGCTGACCTTGCGGACGGTGAAGGTCTCCCGCACCCCGGAGCCAGACCGGGCGATGACGTCGCCCTGGAACACCTGCACCCGCTCCTTGGCGCCCTCGACCACTCGCACGTGGACCTTCAGGGTGTCGCCCGGCGAGAACGGGGGCACGTCGTTCCGGAGGCTGGCGCGGTCGACGAGGTCGGTCGGGTTCATGGCGAGGGGCTCCTGGGCGCGACAGTGCAGCGGGCGGCTCGCCAACCTAGCGCGCCAGCCGGACGGACGGCCAGCCTCGGACGCCGCTAGGCGGAGCCGTCGAGGGCCCGCTCGACGCGCTCGAGCAGGTCGTGCTCGGCCAGGACCCGGCGGTCCTCGTCGTTCAGGCCTCCTCGGGCCTCGAGCAGGTCGGGGCGGCGCTCGGCGGTGCGCAGCACCGCCTGGGCGTGGCGCCAGCGGGCGGTGCGGGCGTGGTCGCCCGAGCGGAGCACCGCCGGCACCTCGTGGCCCCGGTAGGACTCGGGCCGGGTGTACTGGGGGTGCTCGAGCAGGCCAGAGGCGCCGAAGCTCTCCTCGGTCGCCGAGGCGGCGTTGCCCAGCACGCCGGGCAACAGGCGGGTGACGGCCTCGACCACCACGCAGGCCGCCACCTCGCCGCCCCCGAGGACGTAGTCCCCGATCGACAGCTCGCCGTCGCACAGGTGCTCGGCCACCCGGGCATCGACGCCCTCGTAGCGCCCGCAGAGCAGGGAGAAGCCAGGTCCCGAGGCGAGGTGCTCGGCCACCCGCTGGTCGAGCCGGATGCCGGCGGGGCCGAGCAGCAGCAGCGGCCGGGGCGGCTGGACCGCCTCGACCGCCTCGAACACCGGCTGGGGGCGCAGGACCATCCCGGCTCCGCCGCCGTAGGGGGCGTCGTCGACCGACCGGTGGGGGTCGGTGGCCAGGGACCGCAGGTCGTGGACGCGCACCTCGACGGCCCCGCTCAGACGGGCCTTGCCGAGCAGGCTGAACCAGCAGAACCCGTCCACGAGGTCCGGGAAGATGGTGAACACGTCGATTCGCACGGGGAGGCATCGTCGCACACGGGTGCAGGCCGCCAACGTGGGGTAGATCCATCCCGTGCCCGAGGAGACCACCGAGCGACGCGTCGTCGGCGACCGCTACCTCCTGTGCTCGGTGCGGGGCCGGGGTGGGATGGGCACGGTCTGGGAAGCCGAGGATCAGCTGCTCGAGCGACGGGTGGCCGTGAAGGAGGTCCCCCTCCGGGACCGGGGCGCCCTCGGGGACGAGGGCACCCTGCGGCAGCGGGTGCTGCGCGAGGCCAGGGTGGCGGCCCGGGTCAGCCACCCAAGCCTGGTCAGCATCTACGACGTGGTGGACGGCGGTGACCGGGTGTTCCTCGTGCAGGAGTACGTCGACGCCCCCACCCTCCACGACGTGGTCGCCGCCGACGGTCCCCTGGAACCGGCGGCCGCAGCCGACATCGGTCGCCAGGTGCTCGGCGCCCTCGTGGCCCTCCACTCGGCCGGCGTCGTCCACCGCGACGTGAAGCCGAGCAACGTGCTGGTCACGCCGGGGGGCGGGGTGAAGGTGGCCGACTTCGGCATCGCCCTCATGGAGGGCGACGCCGACCTCACCCTGGCCGGCAGCGTGCTCGGCTCACCCGGCTACCTGGCCCCCGAGCAGGCGTCGGGCCGGCGGGCCGAGGCGGGCGCCGACCTGTGGGCGCTGGGGGCCACGCTCTGGTTCGCGGTCGAGGGCCGCGGGCCGTACGGGGACGCCCCGGGCCTCGCCGCCCTCGGCGAGGTGGTGCACGGGCCGGTGCCCGTCCCCGAGCACGCCGGTGCCCTGGCCCCGGTGATCGAGGGCTGCATGCGCAAGGACCCGGAACAGCGGGCCCACCCCGCCAAGCTCGAGCGCCTGCTCGACACGATCGCCGCCAGCCAGCCGTCGCTGGCCGCCCCGACGACCCTCGCCGCCACCGTCGCCGCCGCGCCGCCCGCACCGGCACCGGCACCGGCACCGGCTCCGCCTCCGCCACCGCCAGCGGCGCCGCCACTGCCGCCGCCACCGCCGCCGCCCGCACCCACGCCGCCACCCGTGGCCGCCGCGCCGCGGCCGGCGGCGGCCGCATGGCGGCCGGCCGAGCCGGCACCCGCGGCCAGCAGGTCGGACGGGCGCTCCAGCACCAGCCCGTGGCTGCTGGGGCTGGCCGCCGCCGTGGTGCTCATCGCCCTGGTGGCCGCAGGCCTGGCCCTGGCCGGTGGAGACGACCCGGCCCCGACCACGGCTGCCACCACGGCCACCACCCGGGCCACAGCCGACACGCCGACCACGGCCGCCGCGGCCACCCAGGCCCCGAGCACCACCGCCAGGCCCGAGGCGTCGCCGGCGACCGCCGCGGCCCAGGCCGTCGAGACCCCCGCCGGATGGACTCGCCGCGTAGACGCCGCAGGCGGCTACAGCATCGCCCACCCGGCGAGCTGGCAGGTGCGCACGGTCGAGGGTGGCGGAGGCCGGCGCATCGACCTGACCGACCCGGCCACCGGCACGTACCTGCGGGTCGACTGGGGCGACGAGCCGGTCGACCCCCTCGAGGCCTGGCAGCGCTCGAGCAAGGTCTTCGGCGACACTCACGCGGGCTACGAGCAGCTCCGGCTCGAGAGGACCGAGTTCCAGGGCTACCCCGGTGCCATCTGGGAGTACCGCTACAGCGCCGGGGCCGCCCGGCTCCACGCCTCGAACCTCACCTTCGTGACCAGCAAGGACCGGGCCTACGCCCTCAACTTCCAGACCTCGGAGGCCCGGTGGGAGGCGAGCCAGGGCCTCCGGCGCCAGCTCGAGGGTTCGTTCCAGGTGACCAAGCCCGACAAGGACGACAAGGACGACTGACCAGCGCCCGCCAGCTCGGGGGCTAGAGGTCGAACAGGCCTTCCGGCACCTCGACCTCGATGCGGCCCGGCCCGTGGCCCACCACGAACGTGACCGGGACCAGGTGGCCGGTGTCGAGCACCAGCAGGTCGGCCGCCACCCCCTCGTGCACCTCGGCCACGCTCCCCCGCTCGCAGCCGTCCTGGTCGACCACCACCGAGCCGAGCAGCTCGTGCACCCACAGCTCGTCGGGGTCGTCGATGGCCTCCGCCGAGAGGACGGCGCCGCGCAGGAACTCGGCTGCGGCGCGGTCGGCCACCTCGGCGTAGCGCACCACCCAGTCGCCACCCGACAGGTGGCGGGCCGCGGTGACGGTCAGCGGCCCGCCGGGGGCGTCCACCACCGCGCCCACCGCCCGCCGCTCCTCACGCTCCGACGTGAAGCGCACCACCACCTCGCCCTTGACCCCGTGGGCCCGGAGGATCCGGCCGACCTCCAGGACCAACGGCTGCTCCTCGCCCACGGCCGGGCTTCTAGTCGTCGATGGCGACGTTGACCTCGACACCGTCCTTGGCGCCGGCGGCCCGCACCACCGTGCGCATGGCCTGGGCCACCCGGCCCCGTCGCCCGATGACCTTGCCCATGTCGTCGGGGCCGACGTTCAGGTGCAGCTCGATCCCCCGCCGCCGCTCCTCGACCTCGACGCGGATGGCGTCAGGGTCGTCGACGATGTGGCGGACGACGTACTCGAGGACGGCCTGCGCCGTGCCCCCCGAGCCTGCGGGGACGGCGTCGCCGGCCTCCGGCTCGGGGTCGATGTTGCTCACGAAGACCGCTTGCCTTCCTCGAAGGCGGCCCAGGTGCCGGTCTGGGTCAGCAGCTTCTTGACCCGGTCGGTGGGCTGGGCGCCGTTGCGGAGGTAGCCCAGGGCCTTGTCGCCGTCGATGTTCACCCGGCTCGGGTCCTGGCGGGGCTCGTAGGTCCCGAGGATCTCGATGAACCGGCCGTCGCGGGGCGAGCGGCTGTCGGCCGCCACCACCCGGTAGGTCGGCTGCTTGGTCTTGCCCATCCGCATCAGGCGGAGCTTCACGGCCATGGTGTCTCGGTTCTCTCTCTCATCGGGTCCGCTTGGGGGTCGTTCGACCACCCTTTTTGTTCTTCTTCTGCTTGCGCATGCCCAGGCCCATCGGAAGGCCCTTCATCTGGCGCTGCACCTCTTTGAACTGCTTCAGCAGCAGGTTGACCTCGGAGGTCGTGACCCCGCTGCCGTTGGCGATGCGGAGCTTGCGGCTGCCGTTGATCAGGTCGGGGTCGCGCCGCTCCTTGGTGGTCATCGAGTGGATCATCCCCTCGATCCGGGCCAGCTCTCGCTCGTCGATGTCGGCGTCGCGCAGCTCCTTGGGCACGCCCGGCATCATGCCGATCAGGCCCTTCAGCGGGCCCATCTTCTTGACGGCCTGCATCTGCTCGAGGAAGTCCTCGAAGGTGAACCGGCCCTCGAGGAGGTTCTCGGCCGCCTTCTCGGCCGTCTCCTGGTCGAAGTGCTCCTCGGCCTTGGCGATCAGGCCGAGGATGTCGCCCATCCCCAGGATGCGGCCGGCCATCCGCTCCGGGTCGAACCGGTCGAAGTCCTCGACCCGCTCGCCGATCGAGGCGAAGGCGATGGGCTTGCCCACCACCTCCTTGACGCTGAGGGCGGCGCCGCCGCGGGCGTCGCCGTCGAGCTTGGTGAGGATGACGCCGTCGAGGGCCAGGACGTCGTTGAAGGCCTCGGCGGTGCTGACCGACTCCTGGCCGATCATGGCGTCGATCACCAGGAACGTGTAGTGGGGGTCGACCTCCTTGGAGATGTCCCGCACCTGCTCCATCAGCTCGGTGTCGATGCTGAGCCGGCCGGCGGTGTCGACGATCAGCACGTCCTTGCCGAGGCGGCGAGCCTCCTCGAGGCTGGCTCGGGCCACCGAGACCGGGTCGCTGGGCTCGGAGAACACGGGCACGCCCACCTGGGCCCCGAGGATGCGCAGCTGCTCGACGGCGGCGGGCCGCTGGAGGTCGGCGCCGACCAGCAGCGGGTTGCGCCCCTCCTTCTTGAACCAGCGGGCCAGCTTGGCTGCGTTGGTGGTCTTGCCGGCGCCCTGGAGGCCGGCGAGCAGCACGACGGTCGGGGGCTTCGAGGCGTAGACCAGCTTGAGGCCGGGGCCGCCCAGGACGTTGACCAGCTCCTGGTTGACCCGCTTGACGATCTGCTGCTCGGGCGACAGCGCCTTTGACAGCTCGGCGCCGATCAGGTCCTCTTTGATGCGGGCCACCATCTGGCGGGCCACCCGGAAGTTGACGTCGGCCTCGAGCAGGGCCTGGCGGATCTCCCGCATGACCTCGTCGACGTCGGCCTCGCTGAGCCGGCCACCCTTGCGCAGGCGCGAGAAGATGTCCTCGAAGCGGTCGGTCAGCGATTCGAACATGGGCGGTCGGCAACCCTACCGGAGCCCGCCGGCGCTACCGGGCGCTACTCGGAGAAGAGCGCGTCCACGAACTCGTCCGGGTCGAAGTCGACCAGGTCGTCGGCCGTCTCGCCCAGCCCCACCAGCTTGATGGGGATCCCCAGCTCGGTCTGCACGGCCAGGGCGATCCCACCCTTGGCCGTGCCGTCCAGCTTGGTGAGGACGACGCCTGTCAGCTCGACCGCGTCGGTGAACTGCTTGGCCTGCACCAACCCGTTCTGGCCGGTGGTGGCGTCGAGGACGAGCAGCACCTCGGTGACCTGCCCCT
>JAUJNH010000001.1:0-129859 GCA_030448245.1 Acidimicrobiales bacterium | reverse complement strand
CCGTTCTGGCCGGTGGTGGCGTCGAGGACGAGCAGCACCTCGGTGACCTGCCCCTCGGCCTTTTCGGCCACCCGGCGCACCTTCTTCAGCTCCTCCATCAGGTTGACCTTGGTGTGGAGGCGGCCGGCGGTGTCACCCAGCACCAGGTCCTTCTTGCGGGCGGCGGCGGCGGCGATGGCGTCGAAGACGATGGAGCCGGGGTCGGCGCCCTCGGCCCCCCGGACGATGTCGGCCCCGGACCGCTCGGCCCACACCTGCAGCTGGTCGGCGGCGGCGGCCCGGAACGTGTCGCCGGCCGCCATGACCACGCTGCGCCCGGCGGCGGCCTGGGCCTTGGCCACCTTGCCGATGGTCGTGGTCTTGCCGACGCCGTTCACGCCGACGAACAGCCAGACGTTGGGCGGGCCCGGCTCGAACCGCAGGTCGCGGTTGCCGCTGGCCAGCGACTTCTTCAGGTCCTCCTTCAGCACCTCGAGCAGCTGCCCGCCGTCGGTGACGCCCTCGGCGGTGGCCCGGGCCCGCAGGGCGTCGAGGAGCCGGGTGGTGGTGGCGACGCCCACGTCGGCCCGGATCAGGACCTCCTCGAGGTCCTCCCACGTCTCCTCGGAGACCTTCCGGCCCCGGATGCCCTGGAGGTAGCCGGCGAACAGGCCTCGCGCCTTTGTGAGGCGGTCCCGGAAGCGGGGCCGGCGTGGCGGCTCGACCTCGACCTCGGGCTCCAGAACCGCCTCGACGCCCGGCTCCAGCTCGACGACCGTCGGCTCGTCGACCTCGGGGCCGATGTCGGCCAGCGCCTCCTCGACCTGTTCGACCAGGTCGGCCGGCACCTCCTCGGCGCGATCGTCGACCGCGGTGCCGCCGCCGCTCGGTCGGAGCCGGGGGGGCTTGGCGGGCTCGAGCTCGGGCCCGCGGTTGCGGCCCCGGGCCACGACGAACGTGGTCCCGCCGACGACGAGGACGGCCAGGACGACGACCAGCAGCAGGATCTCCATACCGGGGGTGAGCCTAAAGGACCCCTGGCCTCATGCCATCCCGCCCGCGTCGCACCGGTGGACACCGCCGCGCCCGCCCCGGACGCCTCCCGGGGGTGCGGGGGCAGGCCCCCGCAGCGGCCCGCGGCCGGCTCCGCCGCCGAGGAGCCTCAGTGCGGCCGGAGGCCGCTCCACTCGCGGAGGGGGCTCGGGCGGGAGGGGCTTCGACCGTCCCCCACGCCGATGCGCTCGCTCACCACCTTGGAGCTGCCGCCGGCCTGCATGGTGACCCCGTAGAGGCAGTCGGCGGCCTCCATGGTCCGCTTCTGGTGGCTGACGATGAGCAGCTGGGCATCGGTGCGGAACTCGTCGAGGAGCCCCAAGAAGCGGTGGAGGTTGACGTCGTCGAGCGCCGCCTCGACCTCGTCCATCAGGTAGAACGGCGAGGGCCGGCTGCGGAAGACGGCGAACAGCAGCGCCAGCGCCACCAGGCTGCGCTCGCCGCCCGACAGCAGGGCCAGCGACTTCACGTTCTTGCCCGACGGCTTGGCCTCGACCTCGATGCCGGTGTTCAGCAGGTCGTCGGGCTCGGTGAGGCGCAGCCGGCCGGTGCCGCCCGGGAAGAGGCCGGCGAAGAGGTGGTCGAAGCTGGCCGAGACGTCGGCGTAGGCGGCGCTGAACACCTCGACGATCTCGTCGTCGATGGCCCGCACTACCTTGGCCAGCTCGCGCCGGCTCGACTTGACGTCGTCCAGCTCGGCCTCGAGGAAGGCGGCCCGCTCCTCGATGGCGGTCAGCTCCTCGAGGGCGAGGGGGTTCACCGGGCCCATCAGGCGGAGGTCGCGGTCGAGGTCGGCGGCCCGGTCCTCGGCGCTGGTGCCGTCGGGCAGCTCCGGCCGCGGCGTCGCGATGGCCTGGTCGGGCTCGACGAGGAGGTCGCGCCGCACGGCCTCGACCGCCGTCTCGAGGCGCAGGCGCACCTCGGCCTCCTCGACCTCGGCCCGGTGCTGGCGCTCGCGCACGTCGCCGAGGCGGCGCTGGTCGGCCTGGCGCTCACGCCGAAGGCGGGCCAGCCGCTCGGTGGCGGCGCGGGTCAGCGCCGACTGGTGGGCCCGCCGCTCGCGAAGGCCAGTGAGCAGCCGCTCGAGCTGGCCGCCCCGCTCCCGCAGCACCTCGGACAGCCCGGCCAGCGTGCGTGCGTCCTCCTCGAGCCGCACCCGCCTGGCGCCGGCCTCGGCCCGCTCCGACTGGAACCGGTGCAGCCGGTCCTCGACCTCGGCTCGGCGCCTGATGAGGAACCCCCGCCGCTCGTCGAGGCTGGCGGTCTTGACGGCGAGGTCGCGCCGCAGCGCCACCACCGCCCGCTCCTGGTCGTCGAGCCGGCGCCGCGCCGCCTGGTGGGCCAGCGTCCGCTCGCCCCGTGCCGCCTCCTCGGCCTCGAGGGCGGGCAGCAGGGTAGAGAGCTCGCTGACCCGCGCCCCCTCGCGCTGGACCCTGGCGGCCAGCTCGGCGGCGTCGGCCCGCAGCGCCTCGGCTTCGGCCTCCACGTCGCGCCGCTCGGCCCCGACCCGCTGGCCCGCCGTTGCCGCCGCGGTTCGCCGGAGGGCGTTCTGCTGGGCGTCGCGTCGAGCCGCCTCCTCGGCGAGGCGGGCCTCCTGCAGCAGGCGGCGGGCTTCGGCCCGCGCCGTCCCGGCCGCCTCGGCCACCGAGGCCGCCGCCTGCGAGGCGGCCACGGCCTCCTCGAGAGCCGCCCCGGTGGCACCGGTCGTGCCCGCTCCCGTCCGCCAGGCGGTGATGGCGAAGCGATCGCCGCCCCGGGTGACGACCACCAGGTCGGGCCGGTCCAGGGCCAGGTCGAGCGCCTCCTCCCAGCTGCCCGGCACACAGACCGCCGACCCCAGCAGCAGGTCGAGGAGCGAGTCGAGGCCTGGCAGCCGGCTGCGCACATGGCTGCGCACGGCTTCCACGCCGGGGAGATCGGGAAGGAAGGGCAGGCCCACCGGGCTGCCGGGGTCGGGCAGGGCGATGACGGCTCCGCCGGGCCGATCCTCGGCCAGCAGCCGCAGCGCGTCGCGGGCCGAGGGAGACCCGTCGACCACGACGGCGGCCACCGCCTCGCCGCACGCCGCCTCAAAGGCGCCCTCGTAGCCCTCGTCCAGCTCGACCAGCTCGAGCAGGGTGCCGACCACGCCCGCCACCCCGGCCAGCCGCTCGGCGCCGGCTCGGGCCCGGGCCTCGTCCAATGCCGAGGCCAGGGCCTCGGCGCGGGCCGCCGAGCGGTGCCGCTCGGCCTCGGCGGCGTCGGTGGCGGCGTCGGCCCGAGCGAGGGCGTCCTCGCGGGCCACCCGCAGAGCCGAGGCTTCGTCCAGCGTCCCGGCCAGGGCCGGCTCGGCCGCCGTCTCCTTGCCTTCCTCGACGGCCAGGGCCGCGCCTTCGGCGACGAGCCGGTCGGCCCGGGCGGCCAGTGCCTCGAGCCGGGCCGTGGCCCGGGCCAGCTGGGCCGCGGTGCGCTCGGTGCCCTGGCGGAGGGCCCCCAGCTCGCCCCGCAGCTCGGCTGCGCTGAGCACGGGCCGCTCGTCGGCCGGCACCGGCGGCTCCCGGTGGAGCTCGTCCGACTCGCCCGGGCCGCCCCCGCCCCACTCCAGGTCGAACCGCGACCGCTCCCGGGCCAGGTCGGCTTCGGCGGAACGGACGGCCTCGGCCTCGGGGTCGAGCCCGCGGGCGGCCACGTCGACCTCGTCGAGCTCGGCGCCCAGGCGGGCGGCATCGGCCTCGAGGCTGGCGGCCACGCTCTCGTCGGCCTGCGCCCGCAGGGCCTGCTCGGTGCTGCGGGTGCGCTCGGCCACCACGGCGGCAAGGCCCTGCGCCCGCTCGCGGAGCGCCTCGGCCCGGGTGAGGTCGTCGGACAGGTCCTCGGACCCGGCGACGGCGGCCACGCCCGACACCTCGGCCTCGGCCTCGTCCACCTCGGCGTCCAGGACAGACAGCGCCAGGTTGAGCTCGGCCTCCGCCCGGGCCAGGTCGGCCCTGGCGTGGCCGGCGGCGACCAGGCGCTGGCGCAGGGCGATCAGCTCCTGGCCCGACAGGTAGGTGCGCAGGGCGTGCAGCTCGGCCACCACGCCGTCTCGCCGGCGGGCTGCGTCCGCCTGCCGCCGGAGCGGGCCCAGCTGGCGCCGCACCTCTCGCACCAGGTCCTGGGCCCGCTGCTGGTCGGCCTCGGTGGTCTCGAGGCGCCGCATCGCCTTTTCCCGGCGCCGGCGGTGCTTCAGCACTCCTGCCGCCTCCTCGATGATGCTGCGGCGCTCCTCGGGGCGGGCGTTGAGCACGCCGTCCAGCTGGCCCTGGTTGACGATCACGTGCTGGGTGCGGCCGACGCCCGAGTCGGACAGGAGCTCCTGCACGTCGAGGAGGCGGCAGGGGGCGCCGTTGATCTCGTACTCGCTGTCGCCGCTGCGGTACAGCCGCCGGGTGACGGTCACCTCGGTCAGGTCGATGGCCAGGCGCCCGTCGGAGTTGTCGATGGTGAGGGTGACCTCGGCCCGGCCCAGCTGCTGGCGGCTGGCCGTGCCGGCGAAGATGACGTCGTCCATCTTGGCGCTGCGCACGCTCTTGGGCGACTGGCTGCCCAGCACCCAGGCGACGGCGTCGACGATGTTCGACTTGCCCGACCCGTTCGGCCCGACCACCACGCAGACCCCGGGCTCGAGGTCGAGCGTGACCGGGTCGGCGAAGGACTTGAACCCCTTCAGGGTCAGCTGTCGGAGGTGCATCCCGACCCGCAGGCTACGGCGCCCCCAGCGCCCCGGCGCGGAACTGGCCGATGCCCTGGTCGATGACCCAGTCGTGCCCCCAGGTGACCAGCGGGCGAGCAACGGCGGCGAACGCACGGAGCATGCCGGCCGCGGGGGCCAGGTCCGACACGAAGTGGACGACGGTGGTCGCGCCGCCCGCGGCGCACAGCTCGACGAAGGCCGACCCGACGATCTCGCCGGCCACCGTGGCCCGCACCGACCGGCCCGCGACCACCTCGTCGAGGGTGATGGTGAACCGGAGCGAGTACGGCAGCGGGGGCTGGACGTGACAGGCCCAGACGTCTCCCGCCACCAGCCCCACCGCATCGAGGCGGCGCAGCCACGGCCACCAGGTGGTGTACATGCCGGTCCGGGTCAGGGCCTCCCACACCTCGGCCGGTGGCACGCCAAAGGTGATCCGCCGGTCGGAGCGGATCACCCCGGCTCTAGACCTGGCAGCTGGGGCAGAAGTAGGTGCTGCGCTGGGCGAACTTCACCCGGGCCACCGTTCCCCGGCAGCGCAGGCAGCGCTTCCCCTCCCGGGCGTACACCTGGTGCTGCTCCTGGAACTTGCCGGTGCGGCCGAACAGGTCGACGTACTGCTCGTCGGCCAGGCTGGAGCCCCGGGCCTTGATCGCCTCGGTCAGCACCTCGGTCATGCCGCGCCACAGCCGCCGAGCCTCCTGTGGGCCCAGCGAGCTCGACTCGCGGTCGTAGCGGAGGCCGGCGGCGAAGAGGATCTCGTCGGCGTAGAGGTTGCCGATGCCGGCGATGAACGTCTGGTCCATCAGCAGCGACTTGAGCTTGGCCTTGCGGTTGCGCACCAGCAGGCCGAACCGCTCCCACGACATCGGCGTCTCGAGGGGGTCGAAGCCGAGGTGGGCCAGCTCGGGGACCTCGGTCTCCATCGCCTCCGGCGCGGTGACGAACAGCTCACCGAACGTCCTGGGGTCGACGAACCGGATCTGCTGGGCGCCGGGGGGCCCGAACGTGAGCACGGCGTGGGTGTGCTTCTCGACCGGGTCCTTCGCCGCCGCCTTGCGCAGCTGGCCGCTCATCCGCAGGTGGACGACCAGGACGTCGGGCCCGTCGAGCCGCACCACGAGGTACTTCCCCCGGCGGTCGACGCCCAGGACCTTGCGGCCCTCCAGCCGCTCCTTGAACTCCTCCGGGCGCCGCCGCACCGTGCGCTCGCCGCTGACCGAGACCTCCTTCAGCTTCTTGCCGACGATCTCCTTCTCGAGGTCTCGCCGGATGGTCTCGACCTCAGGGAGCTCAGGCACAGTCGTGACCCGGCGGCTGGTCGCCGGCCAGCTCGGCCGACAGGGCGGACCACGCCTCGCGGGCCGCCGACTGCTCAGCCTGCTTCTTGGACCGGCCTTCGCCCCCCTGCCAGCGCAGGCCGTCCAGGACGACCGTGGCCACGAAGCGCTTGTCGTGATCGGGTCCCTCGTCGACCACCGAGTACGTCGGCAGCCGCCCGAAGCGGCTGGAGGCGAGCTCCTGCAGCCGCGTCTTGTGGTCGCGCCCCCCCGGTCCCGCCGCCGCTTCGAGGATCCGGTCGCCGAGGAGGCGCAGCACGAGGTCCCGGGCGGCCGACCACCCGCCGTCGAGGTAGGTGGCGCCCATCAGCGCCTCCATGGCGTCGGCCAGGATCGACGGCTTGTGGCTGCCGCCGCTGGCCGCCTCGCCCTTGCCCAGCAGGAGCGCCTCGCCCACCAGCAGCTCGGCCGCCACCTCGGCGAGCGTCGCCGAGTTGACGACCGACGCCCGCACCTTGGCCAGCTGCCCCTCGGGCAGCTGCGGGTAGACCTCGAAGATGTGGTCGGTGACGACCAGGCCGAGGACGGCGTCACCGAGGAACTCGAGCCGCTCGTTCGACAGCGTCGGCGGGTTCTCGGCGCAGTACGAGCGGTGGGTCACGGCTCGCTCGAGTAGGCAGCGGTTGTCGAAAGCCCTGCCCAGCCGGCGCGCCAGGGCGTCCAGCAGCGCGTCGTGACCGCCGCCGGACAGCGTCTAGGTCCCGAGCTTGGCGACGACGTAGTCGACGGCGTCGCGGACCACCTTCAGGTCCTCGAGGTCCTCGTCCTCGATGCGAAAGCCGACGGATCGCTCGCCGAGCTCCTCCTCGAGGGCCTCGACCAGCTCGATGAGGGCGAGGCTGTCGGCGTCGAGGTCGTCGGCGAAGGAGGCGCCCTCGGTGATCTTCTCCGGCTCGATCTCGAGGATCTCGGCCAAGCTGTCCTGGATCAGCTTGAACACCTCATCGCGGCTCATGGGGTTTCCACTCACATGGGTCTCGGCGGGCACGGCCGGAGCATAGCCAGACCGGACTAGGCCTCCCCGGGCCGTTCTGGGCGTATGGCCCGGCGGATGGCGCCCACCAGGTCGGCCTCGACCATGTCGCGTGCGGTGCGGATGGCGTTGACGATCGCGGTGGCCGATGACGAGCCGTGGCTGATGATGCACAGGCCGTCGGTGCCGAGGAGCATGGCGCCGCCGTGGCTCTCGGGGTCGAGCTCGGCGGCCAGGCCGGCAAAGGCGGGCAGCAGCGGCTCGCTGGCGGCCCGAGCCTCCTCGGTGCCCAGCAGGATGCCCAGGATCGCCGTCGACAGGGTCCGCATCCCGCCTTCGAGCGCCTTCAGCGTGACGTTGCCGGTGAAGCCGTCGGTGACGCACACGTCGACGACGTCCGACATGACGTCGCGGCCCTCGACGTTGCCCAGGAACCTCAGGCCCGGCTCGTCCGACAGGAGGGCGTGGGCCTCCTTGCGCAGCGGGCCGCCCTTGCCGGGCTCCTCGCCGATCGAGAGCAGCCCGACCCTGGGCTCGGCCACGCCGTAGCGGGCGGTGAAGTACGCCGAGCCCATGTGGGCGAACTGCACCAGCATCTCGGCGCTGCACTCGACGTTGGCCCCCGCGTCGAGCAGGGCGGTGGGCGTCGCCGCTCCCGGGACGGGGATCGGGGTGACGATCGCCGGGCGCAGCACGCCTCTGATGCGCTTGGTGCGCAGCAGGGCCGAGGCCATGGTGGCGCCGGTGTTCCCGGCCGAGACCATGGCCGACGCTCGGCCGTCGCGGACAGCCTCGGCGAGGCGCACGAGCGAGCTGTCCTTCTTCGTGCGGACCGCCATGGCCGGGTCCTCGGACATGTCGATGACCTCCGACGCCGCCGCCACCTCGAGGCCGCCGGTGTCGAGCCCCTCCAGCGCCTCGGGCCGGCCGACGAGCAGGACGTCGATCCCCAGCTCCCGCTTGGCCCGCAGGCACCCGGCCACGATCTCGCCCGGCGCCCGGTCGCCGCCCATGACGTCGACGCCGATCGGCCTCACGAGCGGGCTCCCCCTTCTGGGGTCAAACCTCGATCGCCTGGCGGCCGTGGTACCAGCCGCACTCGGCGCACACGACGTGCGGGACCTTGGCCGAGCCGCAGCGGGGGCAGGTGCTGCGGGGCGGGGCGTCGAGCGTCCAGTTGCTGGCCCGCCGCATGCGGGTCTTCGACTTCGACTTCTTCTTCTTGGGTACGGCCACCGGCGGCGCTCTCCTGGCTCTTTCGTGTCAGTTGTCGCGAAGGGCGTCGAGGGCCGCCCACCGCGGGTCCGAAGGGCTGGTCTCGCAGCCGCACCGGGTCTCGTTGCGGTTGACCCCACAGACGGGGCACAGCCCCTGGCACCCCTCGTCGCAGAGGGGGGCCGGAGGAAGACCCAAGAGAACAGCATCGCGCACGAGGGGCGCCAGGTCGACCCGGCTGCCGTTGAGGGGGTAGGTCTCCTCGCCGTCGGAGGACGGCTCGTAGACCTCGCGCACCTGGGTGCCGACCTCGCCGGCCGCGTCGCCCAGGCACCGGCGGCACTGGCCCACCCACCGGGCCCGGACCGTGGCGGTGACCACGACGTCGTCGGAGGCCCAGGCCAGGTCGGCCTCGACCCCGACGGGATGGCTGTCCGGGACGGACACCGTCGAGAGGCACAGCCCGGGAAGGCTCCCCGACCGGGAGGCGCGCAGGACCGACCCGGGCTGCTTGCGCAGCGGCGTCACGTCGACGACGAAGTCGCTGTGCCTGCCCACGAGGTCGGACATCCTACCGCCGGAGTGGGCCAAACCCGGCCTCGCGCCGGCTACACGTCCTGGTCGAAGAAGCCTGGCTCGCTCGGGTCGTTGGGGCCGAGGCCGATGCCCATCTGCCCCTCGGCCGAGGCCGGCTGGGGGGTGACCCGCAGCTTCTCCCGGCCGGCGGCCACGGTCTTGGCCGTGCGCTCGAGGACGATCTGGAAGCCGGCCAGCTTCTGGTCGCAGTAGTCCTCGGCCTCCATCCGCATCCGCCGGCTCTCGTCCTTGGCCGTCTCGACGATGGTCTGCGCCGAGTGCTGGGCCTCGCGGACGATCTCGGTGCGCTGGACCATGCGCTCGGCTCGCACCCGGGCCGCGTCCAGGATCTCGTCGGCCTCGCGCTGGACCTTGGCCAGGTACTCCTCACGCTCCTTCAGCATGAACCGGGCCTGGCGCAGCTCGAGGGGGAGGCGGTCGAGGGCGTCGTCGAGGAGCTCGAGGACCTCCTCCTTCTCGACCCTGACGCTCGACGACAGGGGCAGTGGCCGGGCGTTGCCGATCAGCTCGATGACCCGGCGGACCAGGGTCTCGGTGTCAGGCGCGTCGTGGCCCTCGAAGATGCCGGTCAAGATGCCCCCTGGTCGCTACGGTCGGCTCTCATCGCTGGCAGCCCTCGCCGTAGCGCTCGCGGAGCCGGGCGGCCACCACCTTTGGCACCATCGAGTCGATCCGGTCGGCCGCGCCGTACTTGACGAAGTCACGGACGTACTTGCTGGCGACGAAGCTCGAGGCCGTGGCACAGGGGATCAGCACGGTCTCGATCCCCGAGACCGCCTTGTTCATCTGCGCCTGCTGGAGCTCCGACTCGAAGTCCGAAACCACGCGCACCCCCTTGACGATCACTCCGGCACCCTCCTCCTTCGCCACGTCGACGGTCAACCTGGCCATCGACACCACCCGAACGCTCTCGACGTGGGCACAGCTCTCGCGGACCAGATCCTGACGCTCCTCGAGGCTGAACAGGGGCTCACCCTTCCCCGGGTTGCGGATCACCGCCACCACCAGCTGGTCGAACAGGGCGGCCGCGATCTCGATGATCTCGAGGTGGCCGTTGTGGATCGGGTCGAAGGACCCGGGGAACAGCGCCGTCCTCAACGCGAGGCCCCTAGCCCTCGGAGTCCCGGTCGGCCACGAGCACGGTCACCACGGTACTGCCGTGGCGCCGACTCCTCCGTGATGACCAACCACTGGTCGTGGCGATCTCACGGTCTGATTCGGCGGCCACCGCCTCGGCGGCTCCGGCCAACGCGTCCAGCAGCTCGGCCCAGCCGTCCCAGGCGTACGGCGGGTCGGCGAGCACGAGGTCGAGGGAGCCCGTCGGCTGCCGGCGGGCCCACCGCACCAGGTCGTCCTTGACGAAGGTCGCGGTGGCCGGGTCCAGACCCACGGCGGCGAGGTTGGCCCTGGAGGTGCGCAGCGACAGCGGCGAGGTGTCGACGAACGTGCACGCCGCCGCCCCCCGGGACAGGGCCTCGATGCCCAGCGCCCCGCTGCCGCAGGCCAGGTCGGCCACCCGCAGCCCGTCGACGCCGCCGAGGTGGGCGTCGAGCATCGTGAAGAGCGCCTCGCGCACGCGGTCGCCGCTCGGCCGGGCGTGGTCACCGGGAGGGGCGCTGAGGCGCCGGCCCTTGGCCTGGCCGGCGATCACCCGCACCGCGGTGCCGGGGGGTGCCGCACGGGCTCAGCCGCCATGAGCGAGACCGTACTGCCGCCCGGACGCCGCTTCCGCTGCGAGCTCGAGCCGGCGGCGGCCTCCTTCGGCCACAGCTTCCGGGGTGGCTGAGGGTGGCAGGGCGGTAGCGTCGGCGGGCCGTGGACCTCCTCGCCCTGCGGTGGCTGCCCGTCCTGCCGCCCAGCGACGGGCGGGCCAGCGCCACCCTGGCCGGCGAGGTCGTGCCCGACGCGGGCTGGTCGGGTGCCCCCGGCTTCCTCCACGGCGGCATGGCGGCCGCCCTGCTCGACGACTGCATGGGCGGCCTCTCCCACGCCCTCGACCGCATCGCCACCATCACCGCCACCCTCGACCTCCGCTTCCGCCGGCCGGTCCCCCTCGACGGGCAGAAGGTGCGGGTCGAGGCGTGGCGGGAGTCGCCGGAGCTGCGGCGGCGCACGCGGGTCCACGGCCGGCTCCTGCTGGCCGACGGTGCCCCAGCCGTCGAGGCCACGGCCCTGATGGTGAGCACGGGCCAGGCCGTCTGATGGCGTGGGAGGGCGGGCGGTTCGTGCCGGAGCCCGAGATCACCTGCATCGACTGCGGCGGACCGGCCAGCTTGATCACGCCCCCGCCCGGACCGGACGACCTCCCCTGGGCCGAGGGCGACCTGGTCGTCTACCGCTGCCGCGACTGCCTCGACCGCTGGGACCTCGAGGTCCCCGCCCCCGACCAGGAGTAGCGGCGGACGGCCGGCCACCACCCTCGGGGCGGCCAGATCTCCCCCCTAGGGTGACCGCGTCGGCACAGCGGAGGTGGTCATGCGCATCGAGTCCTCGGTCACATCGCTCTCGTGGATCCCGTCGGAGGCTGTCCGGGGGACGACCAAGCTGCCGTTCGAACTGGGGATGGCGCACTACGACGAGCCCCCGCCCGACGTGGTCGACGACTTGGAGTCTCTCCGCCAAGCGGACCGGTTCCGCTTCGCCAACGACCTGCGGGCGTGGATCGAGGTCGAAGACGGCCGGGTGGTGTGCTGGGGTCATGCCGGCGGTGGTCACATCGGGTCGACGACCGTGCGCCTGGGCCCGAAGTCGATCGTGTTCGCCGCTGTCGCCTTCCCGGACCTGCAGCCCGAGCCGGAGGTGTCGGAGACGTCGGTCCGCTTCGTCCAGACCGCCGGCGGCCGCACCGGGGTCCCGGCACCTCGAACGGTCCGTCGACCTCCGTTCGTCCAGGTCAGCGCGCCCCTGGCCTGGTCGACGCTGGCGTTGACGATCAGGGTTGACGGCACCTCGGACTGGGAGGTGGTCGGGGCCAGCCCGTTCCCCCGCCACTGGGTCTACGACCAGTCCGGGAACCTCAGCGCCAAGACCGGCATGATCGACTTCAAGGAGTGGTACCGCACCGCCTTTGGGCGGCACTCGCCTTGGGGAGACGAGGACTCGCCGGCGCTCGTCACCGTGGCCGAGACCGCCCTCGAGCGCCAGCTCTCCGCGCAGATCATGCAGGCCGGCGCCAAGCCCAGGATCGTCTCCCTCGCTCCCGGGACGACGCTCGTCGACCAGGGTGACCACGGGAGCTCGCTGTACCTCCTCCTCGACGGGGTTCTGGCCGTCGAGGTCGACGGCCGTCACCTGGCCGAGGTCGGTCCGGGGGCCGTGCTCGGCGAGCGGGCGGTGCTCGAGGGCGGATCCCGCACCGCGACGCTGCGAGCGGTCACCAGGGCGAAGGTGGCGGAGGCCCCCGCCGACCAGGTGGACGCCGAAGCCCTCATCGAGATGAGCAAGGGCCACCGTCGAGAGGAGTCGCCGCCGGCGTGAGGCGCGGGCTCGGTGGCTCACAGGTCACCGGGTCATGCCCTCGCGGCAGCCACGACGCTCGTGCCCCGGCCCCGATGGAGCCCGCCGCTACAGGCCGGCCTCGTGGCGCAGGTGGGCCCAATGGCGGGCCCGGCGCCCCACCGGGATCAGGTAGGCGAAGCCGGCGGCGGCGAGCATGGCGCCGACCACCACGTGCACGAGGGCCAGGACGACGAGCCCGACCGTGGCGATGGCAAGGCCCACACCGACGTCGAACAGCAGGACCACCTTCCAGTTCGAGGCGTAGGCGGCGGTGTCGTCGAGGCGGGGCACGGTTTCCTCGGGTCCCGAAGATAGGTCGCCCGCCCCTCCCCCTGGCCCGGCGCCCTGCGCCCGCTTCGGCTAGAAGGTCGGCATGGAGACGTGGGATGCGCTGCGAGCGCGGCGCAACGTGCGGGAGTACGAGGACCGGCCGATCGGCGACGAGCACCTGGACCGGATCCTGGAGGCGGGTCGGCGGTCCCCGTCGTCGGTCAACTCCCAGCCGTGGGACTTCGTCGTGGTGACCGAGCGGGACCAG
Organism: Acidimicrobiales bacterium; assembly: GCA_030448245.1. Taxonomy (GTDB): domain Bacteria; phylum Actinomycetota; class Acidimicrobiia; order Acidimicrobiales; family JAUJNH01; genus JAUJNH01. The sequence continues at coordinate 116,954 of JAUJNH010000001.1, read as the reverse complement.
CTCGAGCGGCTGGCGCAGGTGTGGCGTGGGGCCGGCCACGTGGCCGGCTCAGCTGCCACCATCGCCCTGATCGCACCCGCGCACGACGACGAGCGACGCGACTGGGTCCAGTACGACCTCGGCCAGGCCACCTTGAGCATCATGCTCGCCGCCGCCGACGTGGGGATCGGGAGCGGCCACGCTGCTGTGGGGGAGCAGGAGCTGGCCCGACGGCTCCTCGGCTACCCCGACGACCGCGTCTGCGGCCACCTGGTCGCGCTCGGGTACCCGGCCGGGCGTCCCCTGACGCCGATCGAGCGCCCGAACCGCCGGGCGTTCGACGAGGTCGTCCACCGCGGCCGTTGGTGAGAAACGCTGACCTGGAGGGCACCCCGGACGTCCGGCCTGCGGGCACCGTCGGCAACCCCGAGTACGTGTACTGGTAGCGCCGGGAGGTCGGTGCCCCTGTTCGAGGAGCCGGCGAGCGCCTCGGTCAGCTCTTGAACAGGAAGTCGGAGGGCCAGGTCGCTGACCTGCGACGATGCCCCGGAAAGGGCCTCTGACCTGCGGTTTCACCCCTCAACACTTCTCGTCGTTCTCCGTCCTCGTTCGTCCTCCTGCGGACAAGCCGCGGACAACCTGCGGACGGACAAGACCCTTGGCAGGGGGCTGGCAACCCCAGGTCGCTCAGGCGCTCCGGCTCGGAATCATCTCGACCTAGGAGGGCTCCATCAACGGTGGCAACGGTCACACTGGATCCTCGATCGATATCGGTCCTGCGCCGCTTGCACGTCCCCACCCCCCGCTCGTACAGGGGGTCGACCTGGATCGCCGCGCGCAGCCTGCCCTCGGGGAGTGGGGCATCGATGCCGGTTGGCGTGCCTGTGTACGGCTCCGGCGCCGGTAGTCTCTGTCGCCCCATGCGCCTGCTCGTGCGCTTCGCGCTGATCATCGGGGTGGCGAGCGTCCTGCTGGCCGTCGGGCTGCGCGGCATGGCCGTGCCCTACCAGCGGCTGGGCGACGGGCTGTGGACGGCCAGCTCGTCCCGGCTGGGCGAGTTCACGCAGCTCAACGAGCCGTCGGTCGTCTACGACCGCAACGGCAACGTCCTCACGCTGCTGAAGGCGGAGGAGAACCGCAACCCCGTCGCCCTGCCCGACGTGCCGCCCATCGTCGTGCAGGCGATCCTCGACGTCGAGGACGAGAACTTCTACGGCCACAGCGGCTTCGACGTGCGCTCGGCGGCCCGGGCCTTCTTCGCCAACGCGGGCGCGGGCAGCATCCGCCAGGGCGGCTCCACGATCACCCAGCAGCTGGTGAAGAAGACGCTGCTCAGCGACGAGCGGTCGCTCGACCGCAAGCTGAAGGAGGCGGTGCTGGCCACCCGCCTCGAGGACCAGCTCACCAAGGAGCAGATCCTCGAGCGCTACCTCAACCTCGTCTACTTCGGGAACGGCGCCTACGGCGTGCAGGCCGCCGCCGAGGCGTACTTCGCCGTGCCGCTCAGCCAGGTGACGCCCGGCCAGGCCGCCCTGCTGGCCGGCCTGATCCGCAACCCGCTGGCCAACGACCCGTTCCGCAACCCGGACCAGGCCAAGGACCGCCGGGCCACGGCCCTCGACCAGATGGTGAAGAACGGCCACCTGGCGGCCGAGGAGGCCGAGCGCCTGAAGGAGGAGCCGCTCCCGGCGCAGCCGAACAAGCCGATCGAGCGGCAGTCGTATTTCATCGAGGCCCTCAAGCAGCGGCTGCTGTCGGACACGCGGCTCGGCGACACGCCTCCCGACCGCTACGACGCGATCTTCCGTGGCGGCCTGCAGATCCACACGACGTTCGACCCTCGGGCCCAGCAGCTGGCCGAGGCCGCCACCTCGGTGGGCGTGCCGCCCATCGGCAGCCGCACCAACCGGATCGGCGCCACGTCGGCGCTGGTCACCCTCGACGCGCCCACCGGCGCGGTCCGTGCCGTGGTCGGCGGGCCGGGGTTCAGCGAGGAGAACAAGTTCGACATCGCCACGCAGGGCTACCGCCAGCCGGGGTCGACCTTCAAGCTCTTCACGCTGTTGGCCGCCCTGGAGGCGGGCTACGGCCCGGGGTCGCAGGTCGACGGCAGCGGGCCGTGCCTGGTGAACACGGCGCTAGGCGCCCCGAAGAACCGCCGGCCGCGGCCGCTGACGCAGGAGGAGATCGACGCCAACACGATCAACAACGCCGGGGACGGCATCGGCGGGGGCGTCATGACGATGGCGGCGGCCACGTCCGGGTCGGTGAACTGCGCCTACGAGCGGATGGCGGCCACGATCGGCTTCTCCAAGGTGGTCGAGGTGGCCAAGCGGCTGGGGCTCGGGAGGAACCCCCGCTACGCCATCGAGGAGGTGGCCACCATGCCGATCGGCGTGGAGGAGGCCACGCCGCTCGAGATGGCTGCGGCCTACGCGGCGGTGGCCAACGACGGGATCTACCACGAGCCGTCGTTCCTCGACCGGGTGGTCGACCGGAAGGGCAAGGTCCTGTTCCGGGGCTTCGCCGAGGGCAAGCGGGTGCTGTCGCCCGTAGTGGCCCGCACCGTCAGCGAGATCATGGGCGGCGTCTTCAGCGGCACCGCGGCCTGCTGCCGATTGGCCAGCGGCGCCCCGGCGGCCGGCAAGACGGGGACGACCGACGAGTCGAAGAACACGTGGTTCATCGGCTACACCCCCACCACGGTCACCGCCGTCTGGGTCGGCGTCCCCCGGGGCAACGTCTCCATGCGCGGCCTGGGTGATCGGGCCGTCGTCTACGGGTCCACCTTCGCCGCCCCCATCTGGAAGAGCTTCATGGACCCCTTCCTCGAGGGCCAGCCGACCCCCCCGTTCCCCGCCGTCACCCCGACGCAGGCCATCCCGTCGAAGCCGTTCGTGCTGCCTCCCGACGCCATCATCCTGCCCGGCACGGCGATGCCCGCCACCAGCCCCATCACCTTCCCGACGACACGGCCCGGCGCCACCAGCGCCATCACCTTCCCGACGACGCGGCGCGGCACCACCGGGCGAACGCCGCCCACCACGCAGGCGCCGCGCCGCACCCCCGCGAGGCCCGGGGCCACCACCGCGGTGAGACCGAGGAGCACCCCGACCACCCGAGCCCAATGAGCGGCCCGGCTCGCGGCGGAGGCGTCGGCCTGGGCGTCGGCGAGCAGCGTGGACAGGGCCCTCCCGGGGTCCCGCAGCACCCCCCAACGTCGGCGTACCGGGCGTGTTCCATCGCTAGAGCGGCCCGGCGGGGATGATGGTGTGCGGCTCGGCCCGCCGGGCGGCGACCTGTCCCTGCACCGCGATGACGTCGCGATGTGGCGGCCGCGACCGGCCACCCGTCACGCACGGCCGCCCGCAGCTTGCGGGTGTACGACCGCTCGACCGCCGGGGTTCCGGCTGTGGTGCGCCGCCACGGCGGCCAGCAGGGCCTAGCTTCGGCCGTGAGCCGCCGCAGCGGCACCCCACCCAACAGCGGCTGCAGACCGGGGGACGCGCGCCGCCGGCCTTGGCATGGCCTCACGGACGTCCTCGAGCAGCCAGGTAGCCAGCTGGTGCGTTCGCCCGCGTCAGCGGTGCCCCGGAACCGCGGTCGCCTCGGCTCAGCAAGCACCGCACCCGCTACCACGGGGGCGTAGGTCACCTGCCCGCCCCTCGGCCCGACGCTGCAGGGGTGGCGCACCTCCAGGCGGTGAACCGTGGGCGGCTCCAGCCCCCTGGAGGTCATCGGCGGTCACCGCCGCCACCTCAGCGATAGCCGCCCCGTCGGCTTTGGGGCGTTCGGTGCTCGAGGCCGCCACCGGGTGCAACGCCGGCGCCGAGCACCACGGTCGCCTCGTGCAGGGGCTTGTGTCGCTCAGGTCGGGGCCGTCGCGGCTCGTCGCCAGCGTCATCGGCGCCGCCGGCGCGTCTGGCGCTGGGCGCCTGTGGGGCCGGTGCTCACCTGAACACATCGTCTGCTCAGCGGCCATCGCTGGGGCGGCTCGTCACGCCGGCTCGCCAGGAGGGCGGCGGCACCGACGGCCGCGACGCGTGCTGTACTGCGGCCGGTGGTGCTGCGGCGGGGCGCGTTCATCGGTGAAGCGGTCGTCGTCGTCCCGTCGCGCTGGCGGAGGCGTAGGGCGTGGACGGCGCTGGTGCTCATCGGCCTGGCGCTGGTGGGGACCGTCGTCGCAGCCGCGCGGCCAGCGGGGGCGCACCCGCTCGGGAACTTCACGACCAACCGGTACGCCAGGGTGGAGGTCTCCGCTGGGGTGCTGCGGGTCTACTACGTGCTGGACTACGCCGAGCTGCGGACCGTCGAGGTGCGCGATGCGCTGGCCGGTGATCGTCAGCGCTTCGTCGCGGACCAGGTGGCGTCGCTTCGTCGAGGCTTGGAGGTCACCGTCGACGGTGAGCTCCTCGATCTCGCGCCGGCTCCAGCTCGCCTCGACCTGCTCGCCGGGCAGGGGGGGCTCGACACCTTGCGGCTGGCGGTGGTCCTGTCGGCGCCGCTCCGCCCCGGCGGGGGCGTCCACCGGGGCGTGTTCGCTGACCGCAACGAGCCGGAGCGCATCGGCTGGCGTGAGGTCGTGGTCGTGGCCCGCGGCGACGCTCGTGTGCTCGCCAGCAGCGCCCCGGCCACCGACGTGTCGGACGAGCTGCGTCGCTACCCCGCCGACCTGCTCCAGGCTCCGCTCGACGAGCGGTCGGCCGAGTTCACCTTCGAGCCCGGCACGCGACCCGTCGAGCCGTTGCGCCTGGAGCCACCGCTCGAGGCTGCGTCCCGGGCGGGGGGCCGCCTGGCCCGTCTGGTGGAGCGCCGAGACCTGACGCCGTTCGCCCTGGCCGGCATGTTGGCGGTGGCGTTCCTGGTCGGTTCGTCGCACGCCCTCGGCCCGGGTCACGGGAAGACGGTGATGGCGGCCTACCTGGTCGGGACCAAGGGACGGCGATCGGATGCCCTGGTGCTGGGCCTGGTCGTCTCCCTGATGCACACCGGCAGTGTCATCGTGCTGGGGGTCGTGCTGCTCAACGTGGGCCGGGTCGGCGGCATCGAGCGCCTCTACCCCCTGCTCACGGTGATCTCCGGCCTCATCGTGGCGGGCTGCGGCGCCGTGCTCCTGCGACGGCGGCTGCGGCCCCTCCTCCGCCGCGGCAAGGCGGACCACGACCACGTCCACGACGACCACCACGGCCACGGCCACCCCGGCGACGAGCACCACCACGACCACCCCGGCGACCAGCACCACCACGGCCACGGCCACGACCCGGAGCACCACGGCGAGCAGGCCCACGTCCACGACCACGGCTTCGGCAGCCACACGCACGAGCTCCCCGAGGGTGCCAGGCCGTTGTCCCGCCGAGGCCTGGTGCTCCTGGCGACCTCCGGCGGCATCTTGCCCTCGCCGTCGGCCGTCCTCGTCGTGGTGGCCGGCTTTGCCTCGGGTCGCGTGGCCCTCGGGCTGTCGCTCGTGCTGGCCTTCTCGCTCGGCCTGGCGGCCACCCTCAGCGCCGTGGGGCTGGCCCTCGTGCTCGGGCGCCGGGTCTTGGAGCGCCGAGGCCGTGCTGGCGCCGCTGTGCGTGCGCTCCCCGTCGCCGGCGCCGCTGCGCTCGTCGGCGTCGGCCTGGTCCTGGTCGGTACCGGCGTCGCCCAGCTCTGACCCAGACCCACCTAGGTGGGCATCCGTCGTCCCAGCATCCGACAGCCGTCGGGGAAATTTCGCCGGTTCCCGTGATCCGATCCCTTCCCGGCGGCGTAGATTGGGCTACGGTGCCGCAATTCCGACCGCCCGGCGTGGCCCGGGTGGACAACAGCAGAGGAGATTCGATGAGGATCCGTCGCTCGACAGGGGCGTTGGCAGCGGCGCTGTCCGCAGCTGCCCTCGTGGTGGGGGGTGCCCCTCCCGTCGGGGCATCCAGCCACCGCGAGGCGCCGAACACGGCCAGCGAGCCGCAGATCGACGCCACCGATCTGTACGCGTTCGTCAGCCCCGACAAGCGGAACACGGTGACGCTGATCTCGAACTGGATCCCGTTCCAGGAGCCCGCCGGCGGGCCGAACTTCTACCCCTGGTCGACGGACGCGAAGTACGACATCAACATCGACAACAACGGGGACGCGAAGGCCGACATCGTCTACCGGTGGTCCTTCGCCACGCAGGTCAAGAACGGCGACACGTTCCTGTACAACACCGGGCCGGTCAACGACCTGAAGGACCCGACGCTGAACATCACGCAGACCTACCGCCTCGAGCGCATCGCCGGGACCGACACGAAGGTCCTCGCCGAGAGCGCGCCCGTGGCGCCGTCGTTCGTCGGTCGGGCGTCGATGCCCGACTACGCGAAGCTGCGCCAGCAGGCGGTGACCGAGCTACCGGGCGGGATCACGTCGTTCGCCGGGCAGGCCGACGACCCGTTCTTCCTCGACCTGCGCATCTTCGACCTCCTCTACGGGACCAACCTGAAGGAGGTGGGGAACGACACCCTCGACGGCTACAACGTGAACAGCCTCGCCATCCAGGTGCCCATGACCGACCTGGCCTCTCGTGGTGACGTCGGAGGCAACCCGATCATCGGCGTGTGGACCACGGCGTCACGACCGGGGATGCGGGCGATCGGCGCGGATGGGAAGGTCACCAGCTCGGGCGACCTCGTGCAGGTGTCCCGGCTGGGCAACCCCCTCGTGAACGAGGTCGTCGTGCCCATCAAAGCCAAGGACCTGTTCAACGCCTCCAAGCCTGAGGGCGACGCCGCGTTCCTGCCCAAGGTGCAGGACCCCGAGGTGCCGAAGCTGATCGAGAAGATCTACGGCATCAAGGCGCCGGCGACCCCCCGAGACGACCTGGTCGCGGTGTTCCTGACCGGCGTCGAGGGCGCGACGAAGCCGGCGAACGTGACGCCGAGCGAGCAACTGCGGCTCAACATGGGGATCGCCCCGGTCGCCAAGGGCAACCGGCTCGGCGTCATCGCTGGTGACACCGGCGGGTTCCCGAACGGGCGCCGCCTGTCCGACGACGTGGTCGACATCGAGCTGCAGGTCCTGATGGGCGAGCTGAAGGGCTCGAAGAACGACCTCGGGGACGCCGTCAACACCAACGACGTCGCCTTCGGCTCCACGTTCCCGTACGTCGCCCTGCCCCACAGCGGCTCCGGCGAGGGTGGCGGGACCGACTCCGCTCGAGGTGCGTCGCCGCGCGGCGGTGTGGGCACCGGCGGCGGCGGCACCTCTCGCGGCGGCGGCGGCGGCGTGCCGGTGATGCCGCTCGGCGCCGCTGCCGTCGGCCTGGCGCTGACGGCGTCGGCGGCGGCCATGTCGGCCAGGGCCAGGCGCCGCACGCGCTGATGCGGTGGAGGCCGCGGTCGCCGGAGGGCGCTGCCACCGGCGACCGCCGCCTCGGTGTGCGCCGGGTGGCGCACCCCGACACGGGGCGGCCTGCCGGTGGTGCCGCTCGGGGCGGCCGCCACCTTCGGGCGCGCGCCCCCCCCCTCGGCCGCCGGCGGCGGCCGGTCGCCGAGGGCAAGGCGCGCGGCCGCCACCTCCGGCCGCGCCCCGCCCGCTTCGGCGGCCGGCCGGTCGCCGAGGGCAAGGCGCCCCACCCGCTGATGCGGTGGAGGTCGCGGTCGCCGGCGGGTGCGCCGGCCGGCGACGGCGGCGTCGGGGCGCGCCGGCTGGCCCCCACGAGGACCGGGGCCATCGAGTATGGCGACGAGGGCTTCCCGGCGCTCGCCGTCGTCGGTCTGGCGTTGATGGCCCTGGGCGGCTCTGCGCTCGTCGGTCGGGACGACGGCCGGAACGACGCCCGGACCCCCGATCCGGTCCCGGCGCCCGTCCTCGCCGTCGATCGGCCGGCGACGGCGTGGTCGAACGATGAGCTCGTCGCCCAGGTGGCCAGCACGCCTGGGCACGGCGGGGCCGCGACCCCCGCCGTGCCGACGAGGGTGGTCTTGCCGTCGATCGGCGTGGACGCGCCGGTCGACCCGCTCGGGCTGGCGCCCGACGGCACGATGGCCGTCCCGACGGACTACGCCCGTGTCGGCTGGTACGACGGCAGTGCCGTCCCCGGCGATCCAGGCGTGAGCGTCCTCGTCGGCCACCTCGATGACGAGGACGCCCCCGCGGTGTTCTACAAGCTGGAGCAGCTCAAAGCGGGGCACCCCATCGACGTCCCCCGCAGCGACGGGACGGTGGCCCGCTACGTGGTCACCGAGGTGAAGGTGCACAGCAAGCAGCGCTTCCCCACCGAGCGGGTGTTCGGGAACGCCGCCGGCCCCGGGCTGCGCCTCGTGACTTGCATCGGTCGCTTCGACCGCAAGCGTCGCAGCTACCTCGACAACCTCGTCGTCTACGCGAGCCCTGCCGCTGCGGTCGCGACCTGACCAGGATGACCCCCGCGAAGGCACTGGCCGCCATCGGCCTGGCGCTGATGGTCGGGGGCGGTGCCGCAGCCGTGCTCGAGCGCCGCGACGGGGGCGGCGGGCCGCCCCGCTTGGTGGCGCCCCCGCCGAGAGACCCGTACCGCAGCGAGATCCTGGCGAGCCAGGCCGCCGCCAGCGCCAGACCCGACGACCCCGGCGCCTGGGCGGAGCTGGCCATCCGTGAGGTCGAAGGCGTCCGCCTCGGCGGCGACCCCTCCGGCTACACGCGAGCGGAACGCGCGGTTGAGAGGGCCTTGGACCTCGACGACCGCCACGCCGCCGCCCTGCGTGCGGCGGCCGTGCTCGCCAACGCTCGCCATGACTTCGAAGAGGCGCTCACGCTGGCCCGGCGGGCGGTCGAGGCCAACCCCGCCAGCGCGGCGGGCTACGGGCCCCTCGCCGACGCCCTCGTCGAGCTCGGCCGCTACGACGAGGCGGCGACCGCCACCCAAGCCATGGTCGACCGCCGACCGAACCTCGCCTCCTATGCGCGGGTCTCCTACCTCCGGGAGCTGCGAGGCGATGTCCCGGGCGCGATGGAGGCGATGGAAGCCGCCGAGCGGTCAGCCGGCACGCCCGCGGACAAGAGCTTCACCACCTTCCAGCTGGGCGAGCTCGCCTGGCAGCAGGGCCAGCTCGCCGAGGCGGAGCGCCGCTACCGGCGGGCCGAGCAGCTCGACCCCCAGAACGCAGCAGCCAGCGCCGGAACCGCACGCGTGCTCGCAGCGCAAGGCGATGTCGAAGGCGCCCTGAGCCGGCTGCGCGCCCTTGTCGACCGCCAGCCCCAACCGAACCTCCTCGTCGAGCTCTCCGATCTCCAGCTCGCCGCCGGGAAGGCCGACGACGCCACCCGCACCGACGCGCTGCTCGACGCCCAGCGACGTCTGTTCGAGGCCAACGGCGTCGACCTCGACCTCGAGCTGGCGATCCACTCAGCCGACCGCCGCCGAGACCTGGCTCGCGGCCTCGCCCAGGCCCGTGACGGCCACCGCCGCCGCCCGAGCGTCTTCGCCGCCGACGCGCTGGCGTGGCAGCTGTTCGCGAACGGCAAGCCCGAAGAAGCGAGGCGCTACGCCGACGAGGCGCTCCGCCTCGGTACGCCCAGGGCCTCGTTCCACTGGCACCGCGCCCAGATCCGACGCGCCGTCGGCGACCACGCCGGGGCCGACGACGACGTGCGCGCCACCGCCCGGCTCAACCCGCGTTTCTCACCGCTGCACACCCAAGCCGTGCTCGCCGCCATCGAGCTCGCGCGATCTCACTGAAAGGGCAGCCGCAGCGGGCCGAGTGTCCGTGAGCTACCGACCAGACCCGCCGTCGAGGCCGTTGCATACGGAAAAGGCCTCGTCGACGGCGAAGCGGGCGCGGTCTTCAGTCGACGGCATCAGGTGTGTGTAGACACGGAGGGTGAAGCCTGGGTCGGCGTGGCCGAGGTATTCGGCCAGGGCGCGGATGCTCGTACCGGCTTCAAGCTGGACGCTGGCGTAGAAGTGCCGGAGCGCGTGCATGCCGTTCTCCCTCGTCGGCTCGACGCCTGCACACCGGAGGGCTGGCTTCCAGACGTGGGTGTTGTAGTACGTGCGGGTGAGCGGGCCGCCTTCACGAGTCACGAAGAGGAGGTCGTCGGCTCCTTGTCGGAACGGTCGTGCAGCCAGCGTGGATGAGACGAACTCGGGCAGGGGAACCTCTCGGGTCCTCCTCCCCTTCGGTGGCCCGAAGACCGGGCGGCCCCGTTCGTACTTGACCTGCTGGCGCACGAGGATGCGCCGGCGTGGGACGTCGATCTCGCTGCGACGCAGCCCGAAGACCTCGCCTTGCCTGAGGTCATACCCCCCTCGCCGGCTCGGCGGCGGGTCACCGCTCGGTGCGCAACCGGTGAAGTTCGCAGACGGGGCGATCCTCGGAAGCGATCCCTGGAGGATCACTCACCTCGGCCTGCTAGCCATCGCCGAGGAAGGCGAGTCGATTCTCGACCGGCCGGCGGAGGTGATCAAGATCGCGTGCGAGTATGCGTCGACCGGTAGTGAGCTCCTGGTCGAAGCAATGGCGGGCCACGCGCGACCAATGAAGCCACTGATGACCTACCTCCGGCGCGTTCTCGCCGACTGACAGTCGGAGACGGCGAACGACTTGCGCTCGGACGAGGACTACGTCACCCCCGTTCGTCGAGGACGTCCGCGAGGTCACGCAGCGCGGCTTCGAGTGAAGCGTCAACCTCCGGGCGCGGCAGCAAAGACGCCACGAGCGAATCGCCGCGCTCCATAAGTCGTCGCCGCACGTCCGAATGCGGTACGCGCAAGGCGGGGCGATCGCAGCGAGCGGATCGACGCCGTCAAGGTCGACCCCAGTGATGAGTTCGATCGCCTCGTGCGCGGGAATCGGGTCGACGACCGCCGGGATGCGCTGGCAACGCACTTCGCCGACCGCCAGGTCGAAGTCGAGGCGGATCGAATCCCCCTCCACTGCATCTACCGAGCGGGCAAGCGCACGTGTGCTTCCGATGGATGGGCCGAACGCAGCGGTGCGTGGCCAAGTCACGACGAGCTCACCCTCGGCCCAGCGCCAGGTGCGGGGGCGACCAGGGGAGACACCGAGGAGGTCGGCTACGGCGGGGGCACAGCCTCGTCCACTGCCACGAGTCGTGTCCTTGTCCACCGGCAGGACGACCGACACCTGATCGATGGAACTGACGAACGCCCCTCGACAACCAGACACGTGGCCTGAGATCGGGAAGGGCTCGTCATCTCGACGAAGGCGAACGGAGCCGCCGTCGACCACGAACATCGGCGCCTCGGCATAGACCTTTACCGAACCCGCCCGAACATCGAACTGTCTCGTGATCTCGTCGACCAGCGTCTGGAGGTCCGCACGGCCGCCACCGGCCTCGATGCGCTGTGCGATCTCATCGGTGATGCCCGTGTACTCCTCGAGGTCCCAGGATCGCAACGCCCACTGAGATCGGTTGATCCGCATGAGACGCGGATCTCCGAAGAACCGATCTCGTGCGCCACGAGGGTTGTGCCCCTCCCCAATTGCGCGGACGAGTTGCTCGGCAGCCATCGGAGCGCCGTGCGCTGCAAGGAGCGCAACACCCTTGTCGACGAGCGAGCCGGTCCAGACAGCGAGGTGCTCCCCCAATCGTCGAAAGCTTCGAGTCCCTGTCGATCCACGCATCGTGGAAGGCAGCATCGACGCCGCGACTGCGCAGCCACTCGTGAGCTGTGGCGAGCGACAGCAGCCCGTGCTCGTCAGCGAGAGCGACGAGCTCCTGCGGCGTCACGCGCGGCGCATCAACTAGCTCAAGCCACCCGTCTCTCTCCCGCAGCGCATTGCGAGGGCGGTGAGCGCGGCGAACACGTCCGAATGCCAACGAATCGCGCAACACCAGCGGCGTCAAGCCCGAGGCGACGAGCGAGCCACCCCACAAGGAGTGGCCGCAAGGGAAGCGGAAGTTGCGACGAGGCGATGCGCAGCATCGAGAGTTCCGCAGCTACGCGGCGGGCAGCGCGACTCGGACGGGGCAGGCGGAGCGGGTCTCCCGGGTTGCACGGACTCGACACGCCGCCAGAGGAGCGTCGCCGGTGGGGAAAGCCCTCGCCACCGCTACCGGCTCGACGGACCGGATGGCCACCATCAAACGACTGAGACTCGGTCACCTCGATCGTCAGGCTGCAGGCTCCTGGCCAGTACAGACAAAGCGTGTTCGGATCGCGCAGAACGACGTCGTGCGCGAGATCGTGGGAGAACCTCGCTAATGACTCGGCTAGCTCCGGTCCGCCCACAGACGCTCCCATGCGAGTTCGGCAAGACGTCGACCGCGCTCGCTGACGTATGCGCGATCGAAGACAGCCGCTGGGTTCGCCGCGACGAACTTGCAGAACGGCATGAAGTCGGAAGACTCGAGGAGCGCTTTCGACTTGGCGCCGAGCCGGTAGAGGTCACCACTCTTCAGCGCGTTGAATCGTTGCGTCTTGTTGGTCTTCGACACCATGTTGAACACGTCGCGCTTGAACGGCCACGGCCTATTTCCGACCAGTCCGTTGAGATCCGCCGGCAACAGCGTGAGGTTCCCAAGGCGATTGATATCGCCTTCGTCATAGAGCTCCGATGCGTAGGACGTGTCGGTTGATTGCCGGCGTTGCGGAGCGATGTGCTCTACGGAGTAGTGCGCTCGCCAGATCTCAAGCGAGCGCGTCGGCCATGCACCGCTCGCGCCCCGCACCGCGTGACCAGTTCTGCCTGGCGCCCGGACGGCGTCTTCATGCGCGCAGAGCAGGATGTAGCGAGCGAGGACGCGTGCCGTGTCGTAGAGCTGCTGCGAGTTGACGAGCGCTGACCAGGACTGCGCATCGTCGACGGCGAGCTTCGACTTCAGGATGCTTCGAAGCGCCTTCTTGACTTCAGCGACCGACGGCAGGCTCGTCACGGCGGTGGACGTACGGGCGAGCGGAGGGAGCGCCGTGGCGGTCAGGCCCGACTTGATCAAGCCACGATGTACGTCATCGATGCCTGACGTCGTAGTCCGGCTTGAACGCCAGATGGTCCAGAACGCAGCCGCCGCACGAACAACGGCACGGAACTCACGCTTCGCGGCCGCACTGCCCAAGTGCTCGGCTCGCTCGTAGTAGCGGACGAGCAGAGGCACAACGATCGAGTGATTCGAGGCTCGAAGTACCTCGAGGCTGAGTCGATCTGCGGCCGTGCCCATCGTGATCAGCGGCGACTCGGCGTCCTCCCACAGGTCGCTGAGAAAGGTGGCTGTGTCAGCGATCCCTTGGACGAAGCCGCGCTGCGCCGCGAGGGTTGATGACCCTGTGAAGGTCCGACGCAAGTATGCCCTCTGCTCAAGCATGTTGTGCGAGAGCCGCGTGCCGTCCTGAGCCAAGGCGTGCCGCCGGTGCCGTCCGGGCGTGCGGCAAGGCGATCGACCGGCTGCGGTTCGAGGCGCCGTTCGAGCACGGCGACACCATGTGGCAGTTCCTCGACACGCTGGCCGGGCTGCCGACCTTGGTAGAGGTGGCGGACCGGCTCGGCCTTCACGACGCGATCTGGGAGGCGTCAGAGCCCGGCGTCAACCCGGTGCCCGGCCAGTTCACCCCGGTGGAGTACGACCTGTCCCCACTCCTCCGGTGAGCACCGCCACCGCCATCAGTGAGTTGATGCGTGACCTGCCGTCGAGGTCCTCGACCATCGAGGAGCGGCTCGCCTGGCACGTACGCAAGCTGCTGTCGAGGATCGCGGACGAGGCGGCCGAGCGGCCGGGGTTCGTCGACGTGGCCGAGGCCCGTGCGGCCGCCGAGAAGGCGTGGGCCACCGTGGCAGACCTCGAGCGGCCGCCCCACGACAACAGGAAGGAGGTAGGCGCAGCCTGAGCGTTCCCGCGGGTGATGCGGAGCCGCCCCGTTCTAGGACACGGGGCGGCTCCGCCTCCCGGGCGGTTCAGCACGCCCGGCACGCTGAGCATATTCGCTGTTTCGCGTGAAAGCAGAAGGGGCACAGAGACAGCCCGTGGTGGCGGCGCTGCCTAACACGAGGAGGCCAGCGCCGTCACCATCAGGAGGCTGTCACGCCGCCGTAGTAGAGCGGTCCTCGGTGGCGGTGTAGGGCCTCAGGTGCCGGTAGTAGGGGGCTCTCGGGTGGTGGCGGCCATCGGCGCCGATCCCGCCCACCTGCACGGTGGGGTAGCCGCCTTCGACGAGCAGGGCGAGTGCTCGGTCGACTGCTCGGCCGTCACCGCCAACGGCGGAGGCGACCGCTCTGGCCGGATGGTCCTGGCCGGGCTGGCTGGCGAGGAAGGTGCTGGCAGTCATCATCTTCTTGACGGGCGGGCGGGCCGTCGATCGAGGCGCACGGGTTGTCGATCGCTCGACTCGATGCCGCACGGACCTCGGCGGGCGGGGATCCGCCTTGCGCATCTCTTGTCGCTGCCCAGGGGTGGTACCGGCCCACACGCCCAGCAGCTCGGCGCCCTGCTCCATCGCCCAGGTTCTGCACTCGGCGAGCACCAGACACCGCGAACACACCCGCTTCGCTGGCCCGACGTCCTCGCCGCGCTCCGGGAAGAAGGTCACCCCAGGGTGAGACTCGGCGCAGAGGGCGTCCCTCATCCACGGGGGCCGGTTGGCCAGCAGGGCGCCGATGAGGTTCTCGAGGCCGGGAGGCGGGCTGTCGAGCGCCTCCGCAGAGGCCAGGAGCTCGGCGACGTTCTCGCCACGGGGCGCTGGCGCGACCATCGGCCGTAAAGCCTAGATGAAACGTTCCCGTCGAGGTGAGAGGCGCCCACCCCCACCTCCTGTCACGGGACATCTCATGCGCTCGTGAGTGCAGGAGACGGGCGGCGGGTCTCTGTCACCCGATCTCAGATTTTTTCGCGGGCCAGGTCGCCACGGGGGTGCCCCCCAGGGGGTGGGGTAGCACCGCGGGTCGATGTCGCTCTGGGACCGAGAGGGGCTGTTCGGCGGGGTGTGTACGGGTTCCGAGTTTCGGGTTCTGTCATCGCTGCGGCCCGTCGTCGAGGTCGTTGGCGAGGTCGTGTGCCAGCTCACCGAGCGCTTCGAGGGCGTCGGCCACCAGCTCGTCGGTGAGGTCGACGTCGATCGGCAGGGCGTCCATCGCCAGGCCGACGGTGAGCGCACTGCAGCGGTCGTTGGTGACGAGGGCGGCGGCGAGCTTGAGCAGGCCGAGCTTGCCGAACCCGGCGAGGCGGGCCTCGAGGTGATCCGCGGGTGAGGTGGTCGTGGTCATGGCGTTGCTGTTCTCCTTGGTCTTGGTGGTCCTGTCGTGGTGCCCTGCTGCTGTGCAGGGCGCAGTAAGCGCAGTTGGCGCAGTAACCCTCATCGGCCCGCCCTTCCTGCGCTTCCTGCGCTTACTGCGCTCCGCGCAGAGCGGGTGACGGTCCTGGGTCGGCCGCCGGTCTCCTCGGTGGTGGTGACCACCAGGCCCTTGCGCTCGAGCGCTTCACGGGCCAGGGCGAGCCGGGCAGCTGGGACGTGGCGGCCGAACACATCGCGCTGCGCCTGGCGGTCGAGACCCTCCTCGCCAGCCTGGCGCAGCGCGCCGAGAAGACGGTCGGCCACCTCGTCGCCGAGGGCATCGCCGAACACGTAGGCCAAGGTGGCGGCGCTGTAGTTCCACATCGCCGAGGCGGCCCGGATGTGGGGGACCTCGATGGTGCGGGAGCCGTCCAGCAGGGCGTAGACCACGCTGAGGCGGAGCATCTGGGCCTCGGCCCGGGCGGTGAGGGCGCCGACCATCCCGTCGGCCTCATCGCTGATGGCGTTGTAGATCTCCTCCCACAGGGCGGCGGCCGCTGCTGAACGGCGGAGGATGCCGAGCGGCCGGGCTGCGGTCAGGGCTGCGGCCACCTTCTTGCCGAGGAGGTGGACTTCGGAGTCGTCGAGGTTCCCCCCGGCCGGGAGCCGCTTGGACCGGCGGGCCGCGACGAACACGAAGCGGTTGCCGAACCCGTTGGCGGCGTCGGACTCGAGGAGGCTCCGGCGCAGCTCGTCGGCGGTGACGTGGGCGAGCATCCCGACGTGGGCCCCGGTGGCCCGGAGCGGGTCCTTGCGGGTCATGACCCGGAGGTCGCCGCGGTCCCAGGCGTCGCGGAGGATCGCGCTGAGGGTCGAGGAGTCCCGGCCGCAGACCTTCAGCACCCGGACGTACTCCGGCTCGTAGACCAGGCACCGCTTGTCCTCGACGGCTCCGACGAGGTTGCTGTCCTTGTCGACGGTGCCATCGGTGACCGCCGCTATCAAGCCCTCCCCGCTGGCCAGACCGCCGAGGATGCGCTCGGAGGTGAACACGGGGTCAGCGGCGGCCAAGACCCGGCGCACGTTGGCCATAGCCGTGCCCTTGCGGCCACGGGAGGTGGCACCGACCAGGACGGCGAACAGGCGGGCGGGGTGCTCTGACGCGTCGGCCAAGGCGTGCGGGCCGGCGCTAACCGCGCAGCCGAAGGCGGTCAGGAACGAGATGAGCACGGCGGCCTGGTCGGCTTCGGTGTGCGGGTCGAGGACGGCTACCACCTCACCGGCCAGGCCGTGCAGGCGGCGGGATCGAGGACGGGCCAGCGATCCTCGGCCGAGTGCTCGGGTGCTACCGAGGAGATCGAACTGCCGTGCACATCTCGATCTGCGCGCGCACCGCTCCCGTTGCCGCTGATCGGGCTGAGGTCGCCGAGGATGCGGTCGACGGCGGGGTTCGTCATGCCGCCGCCTTCCGAGGGTTGGCGATGCCGCTGCGCAGGCCGCTGGCGATGGTGGCCTCAGCCTCACGCTGGCCGAGGCCGGCCCGCTGCGCGGCGGTCAGCAGGGCGGCGGCGGCGGTACCAGGATCGAGGCGGCCGGCGCCGACGAGGGTGCCGAGGTTGAAGCTTGCCCTGTTGAGCTCGTGGTTGCGCTGGCCTTCGGGTGCGAGTGCGACCCGGCCGGCCTCGCCCTCAATGGCCCGGGCGACGTACGGGTCGCCCGGGGCCCCAGTGGCGGTAGAAGCTGTCCATGCCGGCGCGGAGGGCTTGGACAGGAGGGCTGTCAGCCAGGATGGGGCCGGCTCGAGCGGCTCCTCGGGGCCGCAGCCGACCTCCCACTGGTAGGGCGCGCCGGTGTGGTGCACGCTCGGCGGGCAGATCACGTAGCCGCCCCGGCCACGCCAGTCGGCATCGGGTACCAGGCCCACGGCGTTCCCGTGCCCGGTCGGCTGCCAGTAGAGCTGCCAGCCGCGGCCGGTGCGGACCATCGGGCCTCTGCTCTCGAGCCGGGCGCCGGCCGCCCGTGCAACCTCGCCGAGCGCGAGGTCGGCGGCCTCGCTGTCGATGTCGAGCACGTCGAAGCCGATCCCGGTGCGCACGCCGAGGTTGGCGTCGGGCCACCGGTTCAGCGCCCTGGCGAACGCCTGCGGGTCGAGGGTGGCGTCCTCGAGGCCGTGCTTCGTCCTCGGGTGCTTGCCCTGGGAGGTGCAGGCGGTGTCACCGCAGCTACACCTCGCCCGGTCGGGCCCCTTCTTCGACCCGATCGAGGTGGCGTGGTGCAGCAGGACCACCGGCCACCCGCGGCCGATGTACGACAACCCGGCCCGCAGGGTGCCCTGCGCGCCACGGGGGAGCGTCTGGCCGTTCACGAGTCCGCCTGGTCCTGCTGCCCGGTTGCTACGAGCTGGTTGTAGGCCGTGCGCAGCCGGCGCTCGGCGACCGCGACAGCAGCGAGCCACAACTTCACCCGCCAGCGGTGCACGGTGATGGGTACGAGGCTCACGATCGCACCCCGAGCTCGAGGCCGATCCAGGGCATCGCCTCCGCCGGCGAGATGTAGCCGGCCAAGATCATCCTGATCACGTTGCCGGCCTTGAGCGCGGCCTCCGCGTCACACTGTGTGTGCCTGACCGGCGGGACCTCTGGGGTACCCTCGGACCTGCTGGTGCGGATCAGCTGAAGGTGCGGGGGGCGGGGGGTCGAGCCCCGCCCTCCTCGCGTCCGGGCATCCATCAGGTGGCGCCTTGGTGATCGGCGGCGATCTGCCGCTCCTCCCAGGCGATTACGTCGGCAAGGCGGTAGCGGACGTGGCGCCCGACCTTGAACCCGGGCGGCCCGGTGCGCCGGCTGCGCCACTGGTAGACGGTGGCCACGGGCACGCCTTCGCGCTCCGCGACCTGCTCGGGGGACAGATGCCGCCCGGTATCGGTGGTTCCCATGGCTGGTACTCGACCACGGCAAAGCTTGCGTGACAATGGCGAATCTGTCACGCTACGAGGATGGCCCCGAAGATCACGCCCGACGACACCCGTGACGTCACGGAAGCAGGCCCCGTCATCACGT
This sequence comes from Acidimicrobiales bacterium, assembly GCA_030448245.1. Classification (GTDB taxonomy): domain Bacteria; phylum Actinomycetota; class Acidimicrobiia; order Acidimicrobiales; family JAUJNH01; genus JAUJNH01. Next base: position 98,756 of record JAUJNH010000001.1, on the reverse strand, counting down.
ACAAGGAGGGGATCTACAAGGTGGACGGCTTAGAAATCCACTGGCGCATCCCCGTGCAGGGGTCCACCGACAAGCACACCGACATGGTGCTCGTGGGCAGCGGCCCCGTGGACCGCAAAGCCTTGGCCGCCAGGGCGGGCGGGGCTGAGGGCGACGGGGCCTACGGGATCTTCCACCCGGAGCTGGATGGGCGAGTCCTTGCGCCCAGCGCGTTCCAGACGACGATCATCGACCAGGACAACGGCCGGGGCTACAGACTCTCAATCGAGGTCATCGACGAGGTGCCGTGCATCGTCAGCTTCCAGATGGACACTGCTCCGGGCTTCAGCCCGCTCAGGAGCGCCGACGAGTTCAGGAAGATCCCATTCCGTCGGCTTGTCAATGAGTCGGTCAACGCGGTGGCCATCGTCCACGGCGCGCCGACCGGAGACTTCGTCCAGTGGCGCCGCGGCCTGCTCACCCAACAGGACATTGAGAGGGCCCGCCGGCCCCGGGGTGGCCGAGCAGTCCACGACCTCACCCGGGTGGCCGAGCTCTACCGGGAGGCGGCCGAGGCGGGTGACGCCACCAGTAAGCACATCGCGCGCGAACTAGGGGTGAGCCCGGAGAACGCCCGGCGCCTCATCGCGCGAGCCCGCCAGAAGGGCCTCTTGGCCCCGGCCGAAGGGACGGCGTAGCCATGGCCCACGTCCAGAAGCGCAACGGCAAGTGGCAGGCCCGGTACCGGGCGACGGACGGCAAGGAGCACGCCAGGCGCTTCGACCGCAAGGTCGACGCCGAGAGGTGGCTGGCCACGACCCAGGCCGACCTGGCCCGCGGCACCTACGTCGACCCGACGACCAGGAAGGTCACGCTGACCGACTACTCGGCCGAGTGGCTGGCCAGGATGACCCCGACGTGGCGGCCCTCGTCGGCGGCGCTGGCGACGAACAGCATCGTTCACCACGTCCTGCCCGTCCTCGGCGGCAGGCCGGTGGTGAGCCTCCGCAAGGCCGACGTCGAGGCCCTGTGCGCCTCGCTCGACCTCGCCCCCAGCACCGTGGCCAACGTCCACCAGCACCTGAGCCAGCTGCTCGCCAACGCAGTTGAGGATGGTCTCATCGCTCGCAACCCGGCCCATCGGGCCCGCCTGCCGAAGCGGGAGGCGTCGAAGGCGCAGCCGGTCGACCTCGACGTGGTGGAGCGCATCAGGTTGGCCCTCCCTCCGTGGATGGCGGTCGTCGTCCCGCTCGGGGTCGGGGCCGGGCTACGCCAAGGCGAGGTCAGCGGCCTCTCCGTCGACCGGGTCGACTTCCTGCGGCGCCACCTGAGGGTGGACCGCCAACTCATCTGCCGGTACGTCGCTGAGCCGGTGCTCTCGCCAACCAAGACGGCGAGCAGCAACCGCACCATCCCGCTGGCCGACTTCGTCCTCGAGTCCCTGGCGGCTCACCTGAGCCGGTTCCCGACGGAGCGGGAGGGGCTGCTGCTCCGCACGCCGAGCGGCTTGCCGGTCGACGCCGACAGGTTCGGCCACCAGTGGCGGACGGCGTGCCGGGCTGCCGGCGTGCCCGGCCTCCGGTACCACGCGCTGCGCCACACCTTCGCCTCGACACTGCTGTCGCGGGGCGTGTCGGTGAAGGCGGTGGCGGACTGGCTCGGCCACGCCAACCCGAACATCACGCTGACGACCTACGCCCACCTCATGCCGGCGGACGAGGAGGTCGCCAGGTGCGTGCTCGACGCCGCTCTGGCGCCTCCTGCGGACACTGTGCGGACAGCGGCACCCCTACAGGCCCTCTGACCTGCGGTTATCTGCTCATTCAGGACTTGAACAGGTAGTCGGACTCGGCAGGGTCGACCAGCCACTCGACCTCGGCCTTCAGGGCCGGGAGGCGGTCGAGGCCGTGGCCGTCGTCGCCGACGAGGCTGAAGGCGACCCGCCGGGCCTCGGCCACAAGGGCCTTGTCGCGGCGGAGGCTGGCCAGCTTGAGGTCGCTGCGGCCCTTCTGGCGGCTGCCCAGGATCGTGCCCTCGCCCCGCAGCTCCAGGTCGACCTCGGCCAGCTCGAAACCGTCGGTCGTGCGGACCATGGCCCCCAGGCGCTGGGCCACCTCGTCGCTCAGCGGCTGGCCGCGCTCGTCGGCGCCGCCCAGCAGGAAGCACCGGCTGACGTGGGCGCCGCGGCCGACCCGGCCCCGCAGCTGGTGCAGCTGGGCCAGGCCGAACCGGTCGGCGTCCTCGATCACCATCACCGTGGCGTTGGGCACGTCGACACCGACCTCGATCACCGTGGTGGCCACCAGCACGTCGAGCTCGCCGTGCCGGAAGCGGGTCATCACCGCCTCCTTGTCGGTCGACGGCATCTGCCCGTGCAGGAGGCCGAGGCGCAGCCCGGCCAGGTCGTGGCCGGCCAGCCGCTCGTGCTCGGCCACCGCCGAGGTGGCCTGCAGCTTCTCGCTGTCCTCGACCAGCGGGCACACGACGTACGCCTGGCGGCCCGCGGCCACGGCCTGGCGAACGGCGCCCCAGGCGATCTCGACGTCCATCGGGGTGTGGGCCCACACCGTCTCGATGGGGGTGCGGCCCGGCGGCAGCTCGTCGAGGACGGTCACGTCCAGGTCGCCGAAGACGGTCATGGCGGCGGTGCGGGGGATCGGGGTGGCGGTCATGACCAGCAGGTCCGGGTCGGTCTCACCGCCCTTGTCGCGCAGGGCGGCCCGCTGCTCCACCCCGAACTTGTGCTGCTCGTCGACCACGACGCAGCCGAGGCTGGCGAAGCCCACCTGCTCGGTGAGCAGCGCATGGGTGCCGACCAGGATGTCGACCTCGCCCCGAGCCAGGGCCGGCAGCAGCTCGGCCCGCTCCTTGGCCGGCGTCTTGCTGGTGAGGAGTCGGACGTTGACCTCGCGGGCCCCGAACAGGCTGGCCTCGTCGTCCACCGTCAACCCGGCGAGCAGCGGCCGGATGGACAGCAGGTGCTGCTCGGCCAGGACCTCGGTCGGGGCCATGAGCGCGCCCTGCCACCCCCCCTGCACGGCGGTGAGCAGAGCGGCGACGGCGACGATCGTCTTGCCGCTCCCCACGTCGCCCTGCAGCAGGCGGTGCATGGGCAGGGGCGACGACAGGTCCTTCTGCAGCCTGGCGATGGCGCGCCGCTGGGTGGCTGTCAGCTCGAACGGCAGGCTCTCGAGGAACGTCTTCACCAGCCGGCCACCGTCACCGCCGACCGTGTGGGGGATGCCGCGAGCCGACCGCTCGTAGGCCCGCTTGCGCAGCACCAGGATGAGCTGGAGGCGCAGCAGCTCGTCGAACGCCAGGCGCTTGCGGGCCGCGTGGGCGGCCGCCATCGAATCCGGCCCGTGGATCAGGTGGAAGGCACGGGTCCGGTCGAGCACGTCGACCTCGTCGAGGACCGTCGGCGGCAGCGGCTCCTCGAAGGCCCGGGTCCGGCGCAGTGCCTCGGCCACCGCCTTGCGGATCATCGACGTCGTCAGGTCGCCCGACTGCGGGTAGATGGGGACGATGGCTCCGAGGTCGGCCGAGTCGCCGAGCAGGTCGATCACGGGGTTCACCATCTGGCGAGCACCCCGGAACAGGTCGAGCTTGCCGAAGACGGTGACCGGCATCCCGCTGCGCAGCTGCTTGGCCCGCCAGGGCTGGTTGAAGAACGTGACGGTCATCGAGGCGGTGCCGTCGTGGACGACGACCTCGACCCGCGGGCGGCCCCGGCCCCGGGCCGGCACCAGCCGCGCCGCTCGCACGGTGGCCATCACCAGCCCCTCCTCCCCCGGTCGGAGGTCGGCGATGCGGGCCTCCCGGGTCCGGTCGATCCATCGCCGCGGGTAGAGCATCAGCAGGTCGAGCACGTTGCGAACCTCGACCTTGGCCAAGAGGTCGGCGACCTTGGGCGAGACCGCCTCGAGCTCGGTGGCCGACCTCTCGGCGAGCGCCTGCAGCGAGCGGCCCACGCCCAGGATGGTACTTACCCGCCTGCCCCGCGAAGGGGAACGTCCGTTCGGGCCGGGCCGCCGCAGGGGCGGCTACTCGATGCTGAAGAGGTAGGGGTAGAGGGGCTGGCCGCCGTGGTGGACCTCGGCCTCGACGTGCGGGAAGCGCTCCTCGAGCCAGCTGGTGATCCGCCGGGTGTCGGCCTGGGTGGCGCCCTCGCCCTCGATCAGCGTGACGATCTCGTGGCTGTCGTCGAGGAGCTTGGCCAGGAGACCCTCGACGCACTCGCACAGGCTGGAGGCGACCACCCGGATGCGGTCGTCGCTGAGGCCGATCCAGTCGCCTTCGGCGATCGGGCCCGCCTCGGACCCGCTGGCCCGGATCGACCGGGTGACCTCGCCGGTGATCACCCGGTCGGACGCCGCCGACATGCACCGCACGTTGTGCTGCGCGTCCACCTGGGGGTCGTAGTCGAGCAGGGCCGCGAAGCCCTCGGTGACGCTGGCGGTGGGCACCACCTGCACCGTCTTCTTCGTGAGGGCCTGCACCTGCCTGGCGACCGCCACGATGTTCTTGTTGTTGGGCAGGAGGACGACCTGGTCGGCGGGCACCGCCTCGACCGCCTCAAGCAGGTCCTCGGTGGACGGGTTCATGGTCTGGCCGCCGGTGACCACCCGGTGCACCTTCAGGCTGTGGAAGATCCGGCGGATGCCCTCACCCGTGGCCACCGCCACCACCGCGCAGGGGACCGGGTCGACCGCCTCCGGCTGGCTGGCGGCAGCACCCTCACGAACCCACCGCTCCTCCTCGACCTGGTCGAGGAGGTCGGTGACCCGGATCCGGCGAGGGCGGCCGGTCTCGAGCGCCGCCTCGATGGCCTCACCGATGTCGTCGGCGTGGATGTGGCAGTTCCAGAGGCCGTCGCCGCCGACGACGACGATCGAGTCGCCGACACCGCTCCACACGTCCTTGAAGGCGGGGATCAGGGCGTCGTCCGCCTCGAGGAGGAACATCACCTCGTAGCGCAGCTCGCTGACGTCCCTGTCGCCGGATGCGTCGCCGTGGGCGGCATCGGCCAGGGACTGGAGGTCGACGTCGGCGACGCTCTCCAGCATCCCCTCGGGCACGGGGGGGCGCTCGGGCAGCGGGTCGCCCGCCACCACGTGGAGGAGCCCGTCGAGCAGGAGGCAGTAGCCGGCGCCGCCGGCGTCGACCACCCCGGCCTGGGCCAGAACCGGCAGCTGCTCGGGGGTGCGGGCCAGTGCCTCGACGGCCGCGGCCCGGCTGGCCCGCAGCAGACCCTCGAGGTCGTGGCCGTCGTCGGCAGCCTGGTCGGCGGCCGCCGCGCTGGCCCGCACGACCGACAGGATTGTCCCCTCCATGGGTCGAGCCACGGCGCCGTCGGCCTGCTTGGAGGCGTTCAACAGCCCCGCCGCCACGTCGCCGGGACCGGCGGCGTCGACCGCCTTGAGGCACTCGGTGAAGCCCCGGAGGACCTGGCACAGGATGATCCCCGAGTTGCCCGATGCGCCCATGAGGCTGCCGTAGGCGATGGCCCGGCAGACCTCGGGGAGCGTGTCCTCGGCACCGTCCAGCTCGGTCACCACGCGTTCGACGGTGCCGAGCATGTTCTTGCCGGTGTCGCCGTCGGGGACCGGGTAGACGTTGAGCCGGTTGAGCGCCGCAGAGCAACTGCGGAGCGCGTCTCGGAAGGCGACGACCCCGGCCCTGAGGTCGGTGGCGCCCAGCCGGGTCGACGTCAGCATGAGAGGCGATGCTAACCTTCCCCGGTTCCGTTCCCCCAGGTGCGCGAGGTGCCAAGACCCGATGGCTTCCGTCTGTGAGCTGTGCGGCAAGAAGCCGTCGTTCGGCATGTCGGTCTCGCACTCCCACGTGCGCACGAAGCGGCGTTGGAACCCCAACGTGCAGAAGGTCCGCGCCCTGGTGAACGGCTCGCCGTCCCGCCTGCACGTGTGCACCAGCTGCATCAAGGCGGGTCGCGTCACCAAGGTCCCGGTGCGCCAGATCCCCGGGCGGGACTGAGCCTCTGTCCAGATGGTCCGGAGTGACCCTCTGTGGTTGGAGCCCACCATCCACGGGGTAGCCCAGCGCCATGTACATCGGCATCGGAACCATCATCGTCATCCTCATCATCGTTGTCATCTTCCTCCTGATGCGCCGCGGGCGCGGCATCTGAGCGGCGGCTGATCAGCCGGCCGGCCGGGCGGTGGGCAGCCCCGCCAGCTCGGCCCACGCACCCACGTCGCGGCCTTCGATCGCCGCCGCCATGAGCTCAGGGAAGACGTCCGGCGTGCAGGCGAAGCACGGCACGCCGAGTGCGGCCAGCTGGGCGGCGAGCTCGCCGTCGTGGGCCGGGGCGCCGGCGTCGCTGAGCGCCAGGAGGCAGACGACCGTGACGCCCGACTGGACGAGGCCGGCCACCCTGGCCCGGAGCTGGTCGGCGTCACCGCCCTCGTAGAGGTCGGTGACCAGCACCAGCACCGTCTCGCCGGGGCTGGTCACCAGGCGCTGGCAGTACGCGACGGCCCGGGCGATGTCGGTGCCGCCGCCCAGCTGCACGCCGAAGAGGAGGTCGACCGGGTCGTGCAGCTGCTCGGTGAGGTCGGCCACCTCGGTGTCGAACACCACCAGGGACGTGCGCAGTGCTGGGACCGCCGCCAGCACCGATGCCAGCACGCTGCCGTACACCACCGACGTGGCCATCGACCCGCTCTGGTCGAGGCAGACGATCACGTCCTTCAGCTGGCCCTGCCGCCGCCGCCGGCCGTGGCCCACCAGGCGCTCGGGGACAACGGTCCCGCGCTCGGCGTCGTAGGTGCGGAGGTTGGCCAGGATCGTCCGGCCCCAGTCGACGTCGGGCAGCTTCGGCCGGCGGGTGCGGGCGCTGCGGTCGAGGGCCCCCGTGACCGAGGCCACCAGCCGCTGGGCCAGCCGGCGCTGCAGCTGCTCGACGACCTGGTGGACCACCTGGCGAGCGGTCTCCTTCGTGCGCTCGGGGATGACGCCGGCCAGCGCCACCAGGTCGGCCACGAGGTGGACGTCGGGCTCGACCTCGGCCAGGAGCTCGGGCTCGAGGAGCAGCTGGCGCAGGCCGAGCCGCTCGATGGCGTCGCGCTGCAGCACCTGCACCACCGGAGCCGGGAAGTAGGTGCGGATGTCACCCAGCCAGCGGGCCACGTTCGGTCGAGACCCGCCGAGGCCGCCGCGGCGGTCAGCCGCCTCGGCCCCGTAGAGGGCCTCGAGGGCGCCGTCCACCTGGACGTCGTCGGCCGAGAGCTCGGCGCCTGGCAGGGTGCCGGCGGCGTCGGGTCCGAGGATGAGCCGCCACCGCCGAGCGTCGCTCGCGTCCGAGGCGGGGGTCACAGGCCGAGCAGCTTCTGCAGGGTCGGGACGACGAGGTCGGCGCGAGCCTGGTCGAGGTCCTCGTCGGCCGCGGGACCGGCGGCCTCCTGACGGCCCGCCGCGGCCCGGTCGCCGAGGGCTCGACGCTCGGGGGCCCCGAAGGTGCTGAAGGTGCGGCGCAGGAGCGGCAGGACCTCGGTGAACCGCTCCTCGGGCAGTAGGGACACCCACCGGTCGAGGACGCCCCACAGCTGGTCGTCGTGCACGAGGAGGACCCCGCTCCCCGACAGGAACCCCTCGACCCACGCTCCCGCCCGCCCGGGCAGCTCACCGGCCGACAGGGCCAGGCCGAGCAGGCGGGCCGCCTCGTCGGCGGTGAGGGCCGAGGCGTCCAGGAGGAGCCTGGCGGCACGCCCGCACACCAGGCCGTGGATGGCCGGGCTCCCGGCCAGCGCCCGCAGGGCAGCGCGCCACGGGACGAGGTGGCGGGGCTCCCCGAGGAGGCCGACGGAGCCGTCGGCGGCGCGGACCGCCTCGGCCGCCTCGGCGGCAGCCTCGTCGTCGAGGCTGGTGCAGGCCGCCACCAAGCCGGCGGCGCTGCGGGCCACCATCCCGTCGACCACCTGGCTGACGGCGGCGGCGTCGGTGCGGCGGACGGTGCCGTAGCGCAGGGCCTGGACGAGCGGCGGGATGGCGGCGAGGAGGTGGTGGACGTCGGTGGCGACGGCGGCCCGGACCTCCAGGGCGGCGACGACGTGGACCACGGCGTCGGGCAGCTCGGCCAGGAGCGTGCGTCGCACCAGGTCGGTGAGCTCCGGCAGCGATGCCGCCGACCACGCCAGGTCGGTGGCCCTGGCCGTGGCCGCCGGGGCCACGGTGGTGCCCCAGACCGAGGCCTCGACGAGGGCGACCTCGAGGGCGGGGTCCCACGCCAGTCGCCAGGTCTCCCGGAACGTCCCGGTTGTCCCGGTCAGCGCCCGGCGGGGCTCGCCCCAAACGACGTCGAGGAGGCGGAGGCGGTGGAGCAGGTGGCTGCGGTCCAGGCCCATCGGCTGGCGGAGGTCGATCTCGAGGACCTTCGGGTGCTCGGTGACGGGGAGGCGCAGGCGGCGCTGGCGGCGGCGCACGTCCTCGACGAGCGGCAGGCCTGGCGTCTCCTCGGGCACCCGCCCCACTCCTTCGCCCACCACCAGCCGGCGGTGGACCAGCTGCAGCGGGGTCGGGTCGCCGCCGCACAGCGCGGCGAGCGTGGCGTCGCTCACCTCGGCCAGCCCGGGCAGCGGCCGGCCCCGGAGCGCCGCCAGGGCGTCGGCCAGCCGAGCGGCGTCGACCAAGCCGGCCGGCGCGCAGTCCAGCCCCTCCTGACGGAGCACGCGGGCCGTGAGGGCCAGCCACCCGGGCACGGGCTCGGTCGGCGCCTCGTGGAGGTGGGCGTACCAGCCCGGCGAGGTGACGCCCGCCCCGTAGCCGGACTCCTGAGCCAGCCGCCCGGTCGTCCACGGAACCCAGGTCGCCCCCACCTTCACCTTCGGCAGGCCCTTCAGGCGGGCCCGGTCGGCGGCCTCGGACGGGAACGCTCCCATGAGCGCCGGGGCGTGCCAGGCGCCGCAGACCACGGCGATGCGCACATGGCCCTCCTTGCGGGCGGCCCGCACGGCGAGGCGCATCGCCGCCTCCCGCGCGGCCTCCTCGTCGTCGTGCGGCTCCATGCCGCGGAGGGCCGCCATCGCCTCCCCCACCGCCTCGAACAGCTCCTCGTCGGCAACCCCCCGAGCCTCGACCAGGTCCTCCCACCACCGCTCGGGGTCCTGGTGGCCGGCGGCGCCAGCCAGGACCGAGATGGGGTCGATCCGCCGCCGCGAGCGGGGCGCTCGGGCGGGCCGCCAGGCCAAAGAGGTGGCGGCGGGCAGGTCGCAGAAGCGCGCCCGGACGTCGTTGGCCTCCGCCCAGCGCAGGGCGGCGAGCTCCGGCGAGAACGTGGCCAGCGGCCAGAACGCCGACCGCTGCGGCTCGCTCACCACGTAGCAGAGGAGCGCCACCGGGGGCACCAGGTCTGGCGAGGCCACCAGGCCGAGCAGCGGGTCCGCCTCGGGCGGACCCTCGACCAGCACCAGGTCGGGCTGCAGCCGGTCGAGGGAGCGCACGACCGAGCGCGCCGACCCTGGGCCGTGGTGGCGGATCCCGAGGACGGCGAGCGCCACGGCTACTCCTTTCGGTCGCTGCGGGCGGCCCTCCGCGGTGCGGGCGCCCGTCGAGTCGTCGATCGACCACAGGAGCGCCTCACCGGGCACCCACCTCCGGGCCGTCCTCGCTCTTCGTCACAGGTGCTCGCGCAGGGCCCGGTACAGGTCGAGCCAGCCGTCGCGCTCGCGCACCACGGTCTCGAGGTACTCGCGCAGCACCACCGCGTCGGCCACCGGGTCCTGCACCACGGCGCCGACGATCCCGGCGGCGACGTCGCCGGCCCGAACCTCACCGTCGCCGAAGTGGGCGGCCAGGGCGATGCCGTTGCCCACCACGCTGATCACCTCGGCAGTCGACAGCGTCCCGCTGGGCGACTTCACCCGGGCCTGGCCGTCCTCGGTCTGGCCGCTCCGCAGCTCTCGGAACACGGTGACGATACGGCGCACCTCGTCGAGGGCGGGCGGCACATCGGGCAGCCCCAAGGCCCGGCCCAGCTGCGCCACGCGCTGGCGCACGATCTCGACCTCCTCCTCGACCGTGGCCGGCAGCGGCAGCACGACGGTGTTGAACCGCCGGCGCAGGGCCGACGAGAGCTCGTTCACGCCCCGGTCCCGGTTGTTGGCCGTGGCGATCACGTTGAAGCCGCGGCGGGCCTGCACCTCGGACCCGAGCTCGGGGATGGGCAGGGACTTCTCCGACAGGATCGTGATGAGGGCGTCCTGGGTGTCGGAGGGGATGCGGGTCAGCTCCTCGACCCTGGCGATCGCCCCCCGCTGCATGGCCACCATGACCGGGCTGGGCACCATCGCCGCTTCGCTGGGCCCCTCGGCCAGGAGGCGCGCGTAGTTCCAGCCGTAGCGCAACGACTCCTCGCCGGTGCCGGCCGTGCCCTGCACGAGCAGGGTCGAGTCGCCGCTGACGGCGGCGGCCAGGTGCTCGCTGACCCACGTCTTCGCCGTCCCCGGAACGCCCAGGAGGAGCAGCGAGCGGTCGGTGGCCAGGGTCGCCACCGCGACCTCGATGAGGCGCCGGTCCCCCAGGTACTTCGCCGTCACCTCGGTGCCGTCGGCCGCCTCGCCACCCAGCAGGTAGGTGACCACCGCCCACGGCGACAGCCGCCACCCCGGCGGCCGCTCCCGCTCGTCGCCGGCCGCCAGCACGGCCAGCTCGTCGGCGAACGCGTCCTCGGCATGACGCCGCAGCACCGGCTGGTCGGTCAGGTCGGCACCCACCCGGCCGGAGGCTAGGCCGACGATCAGGAGACGGTGATGTACACGGGCGTGCTGGCGGTGCCACGCCACGGGAGTCCGAGACGTTGACGGTCACCTGGTCGGCGCCCGGTGTAGTCGCGCGTCGGCGTGTAGCGCACGACGTAGCCCCCGTCACTGATCCATGCAGTGCCGCGGGACGGTTCGGTGACCCCCGTGACGACGACCCGGTCGCCGTTCTCGCCCCCGGCCGCCTGCGCGTGTCCAGGGTGATCGTGCCGGTACGAGTTGCGGGCGACGTTGGCGCAGGGCGAGGGGGCGCACGGGGGCGGCACCGTGGTTGCCGGCTTCGGCGTTGGTTCGGGCGGCTTCGGCATGGAGCTGGACCTCGTGGTCGAGATCGCCGCAGGAGGCGGTGGCGCGGCCGATGCCGGCGGCCCGACCGGCGCACCTGCCCGTCTGGCTCGTCCCGGGATTTCGCGTGGTGACAAAATACTTCGGTGGCAGCAGCGAAAGCCCGGGTCCTGGTGGTGGAGGACGACGACCCCATCCGCTCGGCGCTGGACGTCTCCCTGCGCGGCGACGGCTACGAGGTGCGGGCCGAGCCTGACGGCACCCGCCTGCAAGAGGTGGCCGGCTCCTTCCGACCGGACCTGGCCGTGCTCGACGTCCAGCTCCCGGTGGGACCCAACGGCTACGGCATGGCCCGCATCCTGCGGGTGTCCAGCGACCTGCCACTGCTGTTCCTCACCGCCGCCGACGGCCTCGGCGATCGGCTGGCCGGGTTCGAGGCGGGGGCCGACGACTACCTGGTCAAGCCGTTCTCCATGGCCGAGCTGCTGGCCCGGGTGCAGGCCCTCCTGCGCCGGGCCGGCCGGCTCGCGTCGGCCGTGCGCCAGGTGGGCGACGTCGTCATCGACGATGGCGCCCGGGTGGCGATGCGCGACGGGCGCAAGCTCGACCTGACCCGCACCGAGTACGAGCTGCTGTCCATGCTGGTCCAGCACCCCGGGCAGGTGCTGTCGAAGATCCAGCTGCTCACCCGGGTGTGGGGGTTCGACGCCTACGACACCAACCTGGTCGAGGTCCACGTCAGCGCGCTGCGGCGCAAGCTGGAGGCCCGGGGACCGAGGATCGTCCAGACCGTCCGCGGCGTGGGCTACGTGCTGCGTTCGACGTGATGGCCAGGCTCGTACACGGCGGCATGGCCGCCACGTGGGCGAGGCTGCTGGGCGTCGTAGAAGGGGTCGCCGCGAGCCTCCGCCGGATGCCAGGGGCCGGCCGAGAGCCACGGGACCCGTACACGTCGGGCGACGGGACGCTCGCCGCCTACGACGACCTGCTCGAAGCCTTGGAGGCCGGCCTGCGTGAGGCCCGAGAGGCCGCCGCCCACAGCCGGCAGATGGAGGAGCGGTCCCGCAAGATCATCGACACGGCGACGGACGGCTTCGTGGCCCTCGACCTCGACGGGACCATCCTCGAGTGGAACGACGGCGCCGAGCGGCTCTTCGGGATCCCGAGGCAGGAGGCTCTGGGGAGTGACGCCTTGGAGCGCCTCTTTCCGCCTGATCGACGGGCCGAGCACCGAGCCCGCCTCGAGCGGCTCCAGGTCACCGGCGAGCGGCGCCGTCTCGGCCGCCGGCTGGAGACGGTCGCCTGGCGCAGGGACGGGAGCCCCTTCGACGCCGAGATGATCCTGTGGACCATCGGCGACGGGGCCAACCGCACGATCAACGCCTTCGTGCACGACCTGTCCGAGCGCCGCCGGGCCGAGGAGGCCCGCTACCGCCTCGCCGCCATCGTCGACTCGTCCGACGACGCCATCATCGGCAAGGACCTGGACGGCACCATCGTCAGCTGGAACCAGGGCGCCGAGCGAATGTTCGGGTACTCGCCGGCCGAGATCGTCGGCCGCCCCGTCACCGTGATCGTCCCCCGGGAGCGCCACCCCGAGGTCGACCGGGTCCTGGGCATGGTCCGGCGGGGCGAGCGGGTCCCCCACCACGAGACGACGCGCGCCACCAGGTACGGCCAGCCCATCGAGGTCTCCCTGACCGTCTCCGCCATCCGGGACGCCAGCGGGACCGTCGTCGGGGTGTCGAGCATCGCCCGCGACATCACCGAGCAGCGATGGCTCGCCTCGACCCTCGACACCACCCTGGCCGCTCTGGAGACCGCGCTCGAGGAGGCGCGGGCTTCCGAAGCTCGCAGCCGACGATTCCTGGCCGACGCCGCCCACCAGCTGCGGACCCCGATGACCGGGATCCGGGCCTGTGCCGAGACGCTGCTGCGAGGCCCGACGGCCGCAGAGCGGGACGGGCTGCTGGCCGACATCGTGCGAGAGACCTCACGAGCGTCGCGGGTCATGACGGGGCTGTTGAGGATGGCCCGCCTCGACCAGGGAGGTGCGCAGCTGCACCGCGTGGGCTGTGACGTCCAGGCCCTCTGCCGTGAGGAGTGCGAGCGGGCCCGGGTCCTGGCCCCCGACCTCGAGATCTCCGTCGACGCCTGCGACCTCGACCAGCGGCCGATGCTCGACCCCGACATCGTGCGAGACATCGTGGCCAACCTGCTCGACAACGCGCGACGCCACGCCGGGCGGTGCATCACGGTGCGCCTCACCAGCCGCGACGGCGTGCTCGAGGTGACGGTGGCCGACGACGGCCCGGGCATCACGCCCGGCGCGGAGGAGCAGGTCTTCGAACGCTTCGTCAGCCTCGACAACCGCGGCGGCTCCGGCCTGGGCCTCCCGATCGCACGGGGGCTGGCCGAAGCCCACGGCGGTGCCCTGGCCTACGAGGCCGGGAGGTTCGTGCTCAGGCTCCCGCTCCTGCCGTGCGAGCGAGCTGGCGGAGCCACGTCGACCTGAGCATCGGCCGGCAGGGGCAGCCTCAGCGCGGCCCGACGCCCCGAAGGGAAGCGAGCTGAAGAACCTAGAAGTCGTCCAAGATCTTCGAAGACCGGTGCTCCCCTTCAGGCCATCTTCAGACACGGACGCGACAGTTGCCTCACGTGGGCCGCCATGCCAGCTCGGACGGCGCGCCCTTCGCTTGAGCAGCAGCAGACGAGGAGTCGAGATGACGCAGCGGATCCCTGGAGCGCGACGGACCGGGACGGCGGCCACCGTGGCCTTCCTGCTGCTGGCGGCCTGGTCGGTGACCACGGCGGCGCCAGCCGCGGCCTTCGGGACGTCCCAGCCGCTTGCGGTCCCCTCGATCAGCGCAGGCGGGTACGTCAGCTGCGGCATCCAGACCGACAGCACGGTTGCGTGCTGGGGTGAGAACGGCGTCCCGTCCAACGACGTGGCCAACGTGCAGCCGGGCGGGGCGGCGACACCACCGCCGGGAACGTTCCTCGAGGTGAACGCCGGCTACGCCACGGTCTGTGGCGTGAGGACCGACCAGACCCTGGTGTGCTGGGGGAGCAGCCGGTTCGACAAGCGCCTGGTGCCCCCGGGCAGGTTCACCCATGTGGCCCCTGGCCTCAACTACGTCTGCGCCCTGCGGACGGACGGCACGATCGCCTGCTGGGGCGGCGACGACCCGGCTGCTCCGGGAGCCGACCCCGACCAGAAGGTGGTGCGCGACGTCCCGGCCGGCCAGTTCACCCAGGTGACCATGGGCAACCGCCACGCCTGCGCCCTCCGCGCCGACGGCAGCATCAAGTGCTGGGGGCACAACGCCGACGGCCAGATCAACGTGCCGGGAGGGAACGACGTGCCGGGCCTGTACCGCTACGTCAACGTCTCGAACTTCTCCTCCTGCGCCCTCAAGATGGACAACAGCCCCATCTGCTGGGGCCGGAACCAGGGCGGCCAGCAGACGTATCCGGCTGGGGCAACGTTCACCCAGCTGAGCACCGGCTTCGCCCATGTCTGCGGTCTGCGGCCCGACAGGACGGCCACGTGCTGGGGCCGGAACGGCGAAGGTCAGACGGTGGTTCCCGCCGGGACCTACACCCAGGTGACCGCCGGCACCTTCCACACCTGCGCCGTCCCCGAGAGCGGCCCGCCGGCCCGGTGCTGGGGGAACAACCAGTCTGGGCGCGTCCAGCCGATCCTGAGCGCAATCGCTCCCCACAAGGGCTACGTCGGGTCGCCCTACAGCTTCCAGTTCACGATGAGCACCTCCACGAACTCCACGCTCGGGGGGTCGGCGGGCATCTCGCCGGCCCCGTCCTACACGCTGGCCGAGGGTTCGCTCCCACCGGGGATGACCCTCAGCCCTTCGGGGCTCCTCTCCGGCACGCCGGGCGCGGCCGGCACCTCCACCTTCAAGGTGGCGGCCAGCAACGGCCTCTCACCGCCCGACTGCGTCAATCCCAGCGTCGGCACGAACCTGTCGTTGGGCTGCAGGCCGGGTGATTCGACCTCGACGGCGACCGCCACGCGGGTGTTCACCGTCGAGGTCTCGTCCGAGGTCCCGCAGCCGGGCAGCATCGCCGGCCGGGTGACGGCGACCAGCACCAGCGCACCGGTTGGCGGCGCCACCGTCACGATCACCCACAGCGGGGGATCTCCCGCGGGCCAGGCGACGACCGACAGCGACGGCAACTACATCGTTCCCGACCTCCTGCCAGGGCCGTACAACGTCACGGCGAGCGGAACCGAGCTCCAGCCCCAGACCAAGCAGGTCACGGTGACCGAGAACCAGATCACCCCAGTGGACTTCGCCCTGGGCCCGCTGGTCCGGCCCACGGTGAAGAGCGTGTGGAACAACCACTACGAAACGGTGACCGACGGCCTGTTCGTCGAGTGGAGCGAGGTGATCCAGCCCGGACTCGGTGATCCGATGAGGATCTCGCGCTACACGATCCACAGCGAGCCTGCGTGCGCCGGACCGGCCATCGCCACCGGCGCCGTGAGCAACTGGACGGGTGCCCGCCCGAGGACCCGCGACATCGTCATGAACGGCTGGGAGAACGTGGTCGAGGGCAGCTCGTACTTCCTCCGAGTCGAGCCCGAGACCGAGCTCGGCACCGAGACGCAGCAGCGCAATGCCTTGGCCTGCGTCTCGTTCGTCGCCTCCTTGAGCCCAACGGACCGGTCTTCGGTCACCGGCAAGGTGACGAGTGCGGCGACCGGCGCTGGAATCGCCGGCGCCACGGTGACCGTCACCCGCACCATCGGCGCACCCGGCACCGCCGCCGGCCAGGCCGCCACCGACACCAACGGCGACTACCGGGTCGACAAGCTGGCCCCTGGCCCGTACACGGTCACCGCCTCGGCGCCCGGCCACATCTCCCAGAGCAGGAGCGCAACCACGGCAGCCGTCGCCCCGACCAAGAGGAGCTTCGCCCTGAAGGCGGTGCCGGTGGCGAACGGTGACACCTACACCCACTACGGCAGCGACACGGCTCTCGTCGTCGCCCCATCCGGCGTGCTGGCCAACGACACTGATGCCGACGGCGACCCGCTGACCTCCTCGCTGGTCACCGGACCCGCCCGGGGAACGGCCCTGCTCAACGCCGACGGCTCGTTCACCTACCAGCCGAACGAGGACCACGTCGGGAGTGACTCGTTCACCTACAGGGTCAACGACGGCACCGCCGACTCCAACGTCGCCACCGTGACCGTCACGGTGGGCGCCGGCTGCCGAGGGCAGCAGGCCACCATCACGGGCACGAGCGGCGCCGACCGGCTCACCGGCACACCGGGGGCCGACGTGTTCGCCGCCCTCGGCGGCAACGACAAGGTGGGCGCCGCTGAGGGCAACGACGTGATCTGCGCCGGCTCCGGCGACGACACCGTCAACGCCGGGGCCGGTGACGACGAGGCCGACGGTGGCTCAGGTGACGACAGCCTCAAGGGCGACGTCGGGAACGACACCCTCACCGGAGGGGCCGGAAGCGACGCCGTCTTCGGTGCCGAGGGCGCCGACGTGCTGGCCGGCGGCACCGAGTCAGCCGACAGCTGCCAGGGGGGAGACGGGACGGACTCCCTCGTGGCCCAGCACGGCTGCGAGAAGGTGAACGGCGTCCCGTAGACAGGGGGGACCAGCGGGGCGGGTCCGGGCTTCGGCCCGGGCTCGTCCCGAAGGCCACGATCGACCAACGTTGGCATCCGGCAGCTCAGGCATCCCGGAGCTCGGCCAGGAGGTCCTGTCGGAGCTGAGCGATGGCGAGGGGGCGGCGGAGCTCGGCCTCGAGCCGCCTGTCGGCCCGCATGGCCTGGGCCAGCTGGGCCGTGAAGCCGGGCAGGGCCGAGCGGTCTGCGCGCTCGGCGGCCAGGACGAGGACGGGGCGGGCCAGGTGGGCGCGAACGGGCTGGGCCAGGACGAGGGCGGCGGCCCGGCCTGCGGCCACCTGGACCAGCGGCGACGGCCAAGGCCTCGGCACCTCGACGCCGAGCGGCAGCAGCAGCATGACCCGGGCCGGGGGCGCGGCCTCCAGGGCGCGGGCCAGCCAGGCCGCCCGCTCCCGAGGGTCGAGGACGCGGAGCACAGGCGCGGGATCGTCGACGGCCTCGGCGGCCAGGAGGGCCGAAGCCCAGTCCGACCGCCCCTGCGAGGCGGCCGCCCGCGCCCAGCCGTGGAGCACGACGTCGCCGTACTCGCTGCGTGAGGCGCCGGCCACCGCCTCGGCGGCCGGGCCCCAGGCGCCGAGCGGAGCAGCCGCCACGACCTGCTGCAGCCACCAGGCCCGCTCGCCCCCGGGGTGTCGGGTGGCCTGCTCGACGCCGTCGGCCACCCAGTCCTCCGGCAGGTCCTGGGGCAGGTGCACGACGAGGCGACGGCGGAGCAGCCCGCCGGCGTCCACGTGGGCGACGGCACGGTCGGCCATGCGACCGGCCAGGCGGGACCCGGGGAGCCGGGCCAGGGCCGCCGCCGCCGCCCGCCGCACGTCCCGAGCCCGGTCAAGGCGGGCGACCTCCTCGAGGAAGGGCTCGTCGTCCATGGACACCTCGGAGCCCAGGATGTCGACGAAGGCCGCCCGCTCGTCGGCCTTGTCGGCCCGCCACGTCGACTCGACGAGGGAGCGGCCAAGGGTCGGGTCGACGCTGCGGACCGCGGCCAGGAGGGCACGCCGCTCGGCCGAGGTCCCTTCGCCCCAGGCCGATGCGGGGTCGTCGGGCACCTCGCCCGCTGCCAGGCCGACGGCCCAACGCCACTCGGGCCGGTGCCCGGCCAGCCACCGCCCCCGCTCGCCCAGCGCCCCCAGGACCAACGGGCGCAGCGCCCGGTCCCCGGTGGCCAGGTCGAGCACCGCTGGCAGCCGGACCGAGGGCACCCTGCGACCGGTTAACGCACACACCTCCAGCCACTCCGGCAGCAGCTGGCGCCACGTGCCGGCAACGAGAGCGCCCAGGGTGGAAGACGCTTCCTCCCCCACCTCGGGGCGGTCGATCGCCGGTGCCGGCGGCACCCCGTCGACGCGAGGGCGCTCGGCCGGGCGGCCGGCCCGCCGGGCGGTGGCGAGGGCGGCGGCGGCCGCCAGCAGCACCCGCTCCGACGGCCGATCCTGATCGGCGGCGACAGCCTCGACGAGGAGGGCGCCGGCGCCGCTAGCCGCCGGTCCCGGGCGCCCGGTCCGCTCGGTGCCGAGCAGCGCCGCCTTCACCAGGGCCGGCCACGGGCCTCCGGTCATCCAGTCACCGACCACAGGCGGCCGTCGGCGAAGCAGGACAGCGGGACGAGGTGGTGGCCGTCCCACTCGCCGACCACGACCACCGGGTGCCCGCCGGAGAGGGCGAGGACGTCCCACGCCGGCCGGTCGAGGGGGAGCCCGTCGCCCCGGCCGTCCACCGCGAACCACGCGGCACCGTCGCACAGGGGGACGACCGAGCCGAGGCAGACCGGCGTCTGCGGCACCCAGGGACTGGCGGCCAGAGCGAGGGCATCGGCCGCCAGCACGTCGGCGACCTCGCTCCCGTCGAGCTGGTCGATCCGGGTGGCGTCGGCGTGGCGGGCGCCGACCAGGGCGCGCCGACCGCCGGCTCCGGGGTAGCGGTGCACGTCGGCCTCGAGGGTGGTGCCGACCACCACCTCGGCGTCGAAGGTGGCGCCGCTCGGGCCGGTGTCGAGGAGCAGGGCCCAGCCGCCGACGGATCGGCCCCGCAACCAGACCCTCCGGGTGGCGAGAATGCCGTCGTCCGAGATCACGGCCGCCACCACGTCCCAGCGGTCGCGCACCGGAACCGTGGCCACGACGTCGGCGCGGGCCGTCGGGAAGCCGACCTGGGTCCGCACCTCGGTCGCCAGCTCCGGCGGCAGCTGGTCCAGGTGGCGCCACCCCTCGAGCACCAGGTGGAGCAGCCCGAGCTGGGCCAGCAGGCGATCGGGCCACCCCGGTCCCGAGTGGGCGGCGCGACCCAGGGCGCGCACCCGGCCGGCCAGGCCGGGGGCCTGGGCGTCGACGAGGCGGGCGCCGGCCTCGTCCCAGCTGGCCCACGAGCGGGCCTGGGCGGCGGCGAGGCCACCCCGCACCAGGTCGTCGAGCCAGCGCTCGAGGTCGAGGATGCCGGCCTCGACGTTGGCGTGGCGCCGGGCCCGGCGCCGCTCCTGGGCGGCCGGGTCGGCCACCTCGCCGCTTCGGGCCCGGTCGGCCTTCGCTGCCGCCTTTGCCTGCCGCTCGGCCCGGCCCGCCAGCCACTCGTCCACCTCGGCGGGGCGGGGTCCAGCGGCGAGCAGGCCGCGGACCGAGAGCAGCAGCAGGCCGAGGGCGTGCTTGCAGGGCTGTTTGCGCGACGGGCACGAGCACGTCCACGCCGGCTCGCCCGCCAGGTCGAGCGTCACCCGGTACGGCTCGCGGCCACTGCCCCGCACCCGGCCCCAGGCCGCCTCCGGGTCCTGGCCGGCCCCGTCCCACCGGCTGGGCACGGCCAGGCCGCGGGCGGCGCTCCGGCTGGGGTCGTCGGGCGCCAGCGCCAGGGCGTCGGCTTCGTCCACCGGGCTCAGCCCGTCGGGTCGACGGGCCCGACGCCACCGCCCAGCTCGACCCCGTGCTCGATGGCCCGGGTCACGAACGCCTTGGCTCCCCTGACCGCGGCCTCGATCGGCTCGCCCCGGGCCAGGCGGGCTGCGCAGGCCGCCGACAGCGCGCACCCCGTCCCGTGGGTGTGGCGGCCCGGCACCCGAGCGCCCTCGAGCCAGACCGGCTGGCCTCCGGCGACCAGGAGGCAGTCGGGCGAGCGGTCGCCGGCCAGGTGGCCTCCCTTCACGAGCGCGGCCGCGGCGCCCGCGGCGACCAGCACCCGGGCCGCCTCCTCCATGGCGTCGACGCTGTCCACCTCGAAGCCGACGAGGGCTGCCGCCTCCGGCAGGTTCGGGGTGACGAGCGCGGCCAGCGGCAGCAGGTCGTGGCGCAGCGCGCCCACGGCGTCGTCGGCCAGGAGCGTGTCGCCGTGCTTGGAGACGAACACGGTGTCCACCACGAGCGGCACCCGGGCCAGGTGGTCGGCCACGGCGGCGGCCACGGCCCCCACCAGCTCGGCGCTGGCCAACATCCCCGTCTTCGCCCCCTGCACGCCGATGTCCGTGGCGACGCTGGCCACCTGGGCCCGGACCAGCGACGCCGGCAGCACCTCGAACTCCTGGACCCCGAGCGTGTTCTGGGCGGTCACGGCCACCACCGCCGCCGTGCCCCACACCCCGTGCGCCTCGAACGTCTTCAGGTCGGCGAACACGCCCGCGCCGCCGCCCGAGTCGGTGCCGGCGATGCTCAGGGCGACGGGTCGGCGGGCGGAGGCCAAGGCCACCATTGTCGTCCAGCCTGGCGACTTCTCTGGCTCAGAGCGTGTGCTCCCACCCGCCGGCCACCGTGACCGGCGCGCCCCGGAACGTGCGCTCGCCCGGGTCGGCGGTGCAGGTGCCGATGCGGATGCCGGGCACCTCCGGCCCGCCGGCGGTCGGGTCTGGGCAGCAAAAGGCGAGGTGGTACTCGTCACCGCCGTGCAACGCGTCCTCCTGGGTGGCCCCTTCAGCCACCGGCACGTCGTCGAGACGGAACCCCACCCCTGAGGCCACGCCCAGGTGGTCGAGGTCCTGGACGAGCCCGTCGCTGATGTCGATGGCGGCGGTGGCGCCGGCCGAGCGGGCGGCTCGCGCCACCTCGACCGACGGTGCCGGGCGGGCGTACCAGGCCGCCGCCGGCGAGCCCGTTCCACGGCCCGCTCGCAGCGCCCGCAGCCCTGCCGCCCCCCGGCCCAGCGGCGCGCTGACGTACACGCCGTCACCGGGCCGGGCCCCCGAGCGCAGCAGTGGCCCGGCCCCCGTGGGCAGGCGCCCGAGGGCCGTCACCGTCAGCACCAGCCCGGGACCCGCAGCCAGGTCGCCGCCGACCACCGGGCAGGACCAGTGCGAGGCCGCAGCCAGGAGGCCGTCGTACAGGTGCTCCAGGTCGTCCTCGGCGGCCCCCACCACCGAGGCCACGCAGCACCAGGGCTCGGCGCCCATGGCGGCCACGTCGCTCACGTTTCGGGCCAGCGCCTTCCAGCCCGCGTCGGCCAGGGTGGTCAGCGAGCGCAGGAAGTGGACCCCTTCGACCACGGGGTCGACCGCCACCACGACCCCGCCGGCCAGCACCGCGGCGTCGTCGCCGGCCCCCACCTCCCCGGCCGCCGCCGGCCCGAGCCGCCCGAGGAGCCGGCCGAGCGCTGCGAACTCGCCGGTCACCGCCGGCCGACGCTACCGTCCGGATCGTGCAAGGCGTGGTGAAGGCGTACGACCCGGGGACGGGTGTGGGAGCCGTGGTCACCGACACCGACCGCCGAGAGGTGCCGCTGGCGCCCTCGGCGCTGGCCGGCTCGATCTTCCGCATGCTGCGCCAGGGGCAGCGGGTGGTCTTCGACCTCGACGACAAGGGCCGCGCCACCAGGATCCGGACCGGTGCCGAGGTCGACATGGGCAGCCCCACGCCTCCGCCCGGCGCCTTTGACGGCACCTGACCAGGAAGATCCGGGGGCAAACCTAGAGTTTCTGCGGTGAGCTCCGCGACCCCGTTGACCACCAACGCCGGGCTGCTCGCGTGGGTCGAGGAGTGGGCCGAGATCCTCCAGCCCGACCAGGTCCTGTGGTGCGACGGGACGGCCGAGGAGTACGACGACCTCTGCCGGCGGATGGTCGAGTCCGGCACCTTCGAGCGGCTCTCGGACGCGAAGCGGCCCAGCTCCTACCTGGCCCGCTCGGACCCCGAAGACGTGGCCCGAGTCGAGGACCGCACCTTCATCTGCTCCGAGCGGGAGGCGGACGCCGGTCCCACCAACAACTGGCGCCAACCCGACGAGGTGAAGCAGGTCCTCACCGACCTCTACCGGGGGGCCATGGCCGGCCGCACCCTGTACGTCGTGCCCTTCTCGATGGGCCCGCTGGGATCCTCCATCGCCCACATCGGCGTGCAGATCACCGACTCCCCCTACGTCGTGGTGAGCATGCGGATCATGACCCGCATGGGCCGCGGCGCCCTCGAGGTGCTCGGCGACGACGCGGCCTTCGTCCCCTGCGTCCACTCGGTCGGCTTTCCACTCGCCGACGGGCGGTCGGACGTGCCGTGGCCCTGCGACGCCGAGAACAAGTACATCGCGCACTTCCCCGAGAGCCGAGAGATCTGGAGCTACGGCTCGGGCTACGGCGGCAACGCCCTGCTGGGCAAGAAGTGCTTCGCCCTGCGCATCGCCTCGGTCATGGCCCGCGACGACGGGTGGCTGGCCGAGCACATGCTCATCCTCAAGCTGACGAGCCCCGAGGGCGAGACCCGCTACGTGACCGGGGCGTTCCCGTCGGCCTGCGGCAAGACCAACCTGGCCATGCTCGTGCCCACCTTGCCCGGCTGGAAGGTCGAGACCGTGGGCGACGACATCTGCTGGATGAAGTTCGGTTCGGACGGGCGCCTGCGGGCCATCAACCCGGAGGCCGGCTTCTTCGGCGTCGCTCCCGGGACGTCGCCCGCCACCAACCCCAACGCCATCCTCACGCTCGCCGGCAACTGCATCTTCACCAACGTGGCCAGGACCGACGACGGCGACGTCTGGTGGGAAGGGCTCACCGACGAGCCGCCGGCCCACCTCGTCGACTGGAAGGGACAGGACTGGACGCCGTCCACCGGCACCCCGGCTGCCCACGCCAACGCCCGCTTCACCGCCCCCGCGGCCCAGGACCCTGCCATCGCAGCCGAGTGGGAGGACCCCGACGGCGTGCCGATCGACGCGATCCTGTTCGGCGGGCGCCGGGCCGGTGTCGTGCCCCTCGTCTCCCAGTCGTTCGACTGGGAGCACGGCGTGTTCCTGGGCTCGATCATGTCCTCAGAGACCACCGCGGCCGCGGCCGGCGCAGTGGGCGACCTCCGCCGGGACCCCTTCGCCATGCTCCCGTTCTGTGGCTACAACATGGCCGACTACTTTGCCCACTGGCTCGAGGTCGGACGGTCGGCCGACCGCGAGAAGCTGCCCAAGATCTTCTACGTCAACTGGTTCCGCAAGGCGGCCGACGGCCGGTGGCTGTGGCCGGGCTTCGGGGAGAACAGCCGGGTGCTGGAGTGGGTCTGCCACCGCCTGAAGGGTGAGGGTGCCGCCGTCGAGACGCCGATCGGCCTGGTGCCCGCCGTCGACGGCGGGCTCGACCTCGACGGGCTCGACCTGCCGAGGGCCGACCTGGAGGAGCTGCTGCGGGTCGACGTCGAGGAGTGGCGGGCCGAGGTGCCGGGCATCGAGAGCCACTTCGCCATGTTCGGCGACCGGGTGCCGGCCGAGCTACGGGCCGAGGTCGAGGCTCTCTCCCGACGCCTCGACTAGCCGGCCGCCGTCTCGCGGATCACGTCGATCAAGGGCGCCGAGTCGCCCTGCTTCAGCACCAACGGCACCCGGTGGCGCTCGACCTGCTTCAGCGACAGCTCTGAGATCACTGCCGAGTAGGCGACGATCGGCAGGTCCGGCAGCTCCTCGCGCAACCGTGCGATGGCCTCGAACCCGTCGGTGCCGGGCATCAGGAGGTCCATCACGACGAGGTCCGGGGCGACCCGGTGGGCCACCTCGAGCGCCTCGGCGCCGTTCCCGGCCGTGCCGACCACCTCGAGGTCCGGCTCGAGGTCGAAGCGGATGCCGAGCAGCAGGAGCAGGTCGGGCTCGTCGTCGACCAGCACGACCTTGATGGGCCGGTTCGTCATGGCACACCGCCAGCGCGAGGACCCACAGCAGGAAACGGTAACGCGACCCCGTGGCGGGCAGAGCCCGAGGTTGCTACCGCGGTGCCGCCTGAATGTCGCACAACTGCGCGATCCTGTGCCGGTCATGCCCAGGTTCGGCGATCGCCTGCGTGTCGCCAAGCGGTTGCGGGACCCCCGGGTCGCGGCGCTCGTGGTGGCTGGCGCGCTCGGCGTCGTCCTCCTGGTGTCGATGCTGGGGTACGCGGCCGACCAGGCGACCCACGCAGGCCAGGTGGCCCGGAACGTGAGCGTGGGCGGCCGCGACGTCTCGTCGGCATCGAGAGCCGAGCTGGCCGAGGTGCTCGAGGAGGTGGACAAGCGCTACGCGACCACGGCGGTGCTGGTCTCGGACGGGTCCGGTGGTGGCTTCGACACCGACGCCGGCTCGATCGGGCTGCGGGTGGACCCGGTGGCCACCGGCGACCAGGTCATGAGCGTCGGCCGCGGGGGCTCGCTGCCGGGCCGCTGGTGGTCGTGGCTCGGCTCCTTCGGTTCGACCCGGCGGAGCGAGCTGGCACTCTCGGTCGACGGGGAGGCCGTCGAGCGGCTGGTGGCCGAGAAGGGCAGGAGGGGCGAGGACCCCCCCACCGAGGCCTCGATCAAGCTGGACAAGACGGGCAAGTTCGTCGGCGTGGCCGGCAAGGCCGGCGAGGGCATCGACGCCAACGAGCTGGCCGACGACCTGCGCAAGGCGGCCGCGCAGGGCACGCCGATCAGGGTCAAGGCCCGGCGGGGCGGGCTGGCCCCTCGCTTCACCAAGGCCGATGCCGACGCCCTGGCCCGGCGGGCCGAGGCCCTGGTGGCCAAGCCCCTGCCGCTCGTGGCCGAGTCCGACACCGGCTCGCTGTCGTCCGGCACGCTGCGCGGCCTGCTTTCGTCGGAACCCGGAGCGGCCGCGCTCGAGCTGCGGGCGGACGAGAAGGAGGCTGCCGCCGCAGCCGAGCGAGCCTTGGCCAGGGCTGGCACCCAGGCGGTCGAGCCCACCTTCAAGGTGGAGGGCAACAACATCATCACCCTGGTGCCTGGCGGCCCGGGCCGAGGCTGCTGCGGCCCCGAGGCCGGGAAGCTGGTGGCCGAGGCGATCTTCAAGCGACCCGACGGCCCGCTCAGCCTGACCCTGGTCGACAAGCAGCCGAAGCTCACCAACGAGCGGGCCGCCAGCCTGGGGATCAAGGAGCAGGTCTCCACCTTCCCGACGAAGCACCCGTGCTGTGCGCCCCGGGTGAAGAACATCCACCGGATCGCCGACATCGTGAGGGGCCAGGTCATCCCGCCGGGCCAGTCGTTCTCCATCAACGAGTTCGTCGGCAAGCGCACCCTCGAGAAGGGCTTCGTCATCGACAAGGTCATCGCCGAGGGCCGCTTCGAGGAGGACGTGGGCGGCGGGGTCAGCCAGTTCGCCACCACCCTGTTCAACGCCGCCTGGTTCGCCGGCCTGGAGTTCGGCGAGTACCAGAGCCACAGCCTGCCCATCAGCCGGTACCCGAAGGGCCGCGAGGCGACGCTCGGCTTCCCCCACCCCGACCTCGTCATCAAGAACCCCTCGCCCTACGGGGTCATGATCTGGCCCACCTACACGGCCACCGAGATCCGGGTCACGCTCTACTCCACCAAGTGGGTCGAGGTGAAGGCCAACGGCCAGGACACCGTGCCCAACGGAAAGTGCACCGTCTACATCACCAAGCGCCAACGCACCTTCCTCGACGGGCGGGTCGCCAACGACTCCACCAAGGCCCAGTACCGGCCCGACGAGGGCCAGAACTGCGCCGGCGAGCAGACACCGGACGCGAACTCCACCACCACCAAGCCGGGGACCGCTCCGTCCACGGCGACCACGAAGCCGCCACCACCGACAACCGCCACCACCAAGAAGGCCGCGGAGTCGTCGGCGACGACCAGGAGGTAGTTCCGCTCCCGCGTCCCGGCGTGGGAGCCTCTGAGCATGAAGGTCGCGGTCGCGGGGAGCAGCGGGCTTATCGGCACGGGGTTGCAGGCCGCGCTGCGGTCCGAGGGGCACGAGGTCGTGCGGCTGGTCCGCCGACCAGCGGATGGTCGGGACGAGGTTCGGTGGGACCCGGTGCGAGGCGAGCTGGATCCCGCCCACCTGGGCGGCGTCGAGGCCTTCGTCAACCTGGCCGGAGCCGGGATCGGCGACAAGAAGTGGACGCCCGAGCGCCGCAAGGAGGTGCTGGACAGCAGGGTCGTGCCCACCCGGCTCCTGGCCGAGACCGCAGCCAAGCTCGACCCCCTGCCGCGGGCCTTTCTCGGCGGCTCGGCCGTCGGCTGGTACGGCTACGACACCGGTGACACCGAGAAGACCGAGGCCGACCCGCCCGGCCACGGCTTCCTGACCGACGTGGTCATGGCCTGGGAGCAGGCCGCCGCGCCGGCCGAGGAGGCTGGCATCCGCACCGTCCTGCTGCGCTCGGGAATCGTGCAGAGCAGCGCCGGCGGGGTGCTGGCCAGGCAGCTGGCGCCGTTCAAGCTGGGCCTCGGCGGGCGCCTCGGCTCGGGCCGGCAGTACCTCCCCTGGATCAGCCTGGCCGACGAGGTGGGTGCGATCATGTTCTGCCTCACCGCCGAGGAGGTGTCGGGGCCCGTCAACCTCACGGCGCCCGAGCCCGTGACCAACGCCGAGTTCACCAGGACCCTGGGGCGGCTGCTGCACCGGCCCACGCTCGTCCCGACCCCTCCGGCCGCCCTCAAGGCCCTGTTCGGTGAGAACCTGGTGCGCGAGATGCTGCTGGGGGGCACGCGCGCCGTTCCGGCCAAGCTGCAGGAGCACGGCTTCCGCTGGCTCCACCCCACCCTCGAGGTGGCCCTTCGCGACATCCTGGGCCGATGAACACGCTCGACTGCGACGTTGCGGTCGTCGGCGGCGGGCCGGCCGGCAGCGCCGCGGCCATCACCCTGGCCCGGGCCGGCCGCGACGTGGTGCTGGTCGACAAGGCCACGTTCCCCCGCGACAAGTGCTGCGGCGACGGGCTGACGACCAGCGCCCTTCGCCATCTCGAGGCGCTCGGCCTGCGGCCTGACGCCGTGGCCTCGTGGCATCCCGTTGCCAGCACGTTCATCTGCTCGCCGAGCGGCCGTACGGTCGAGCTGCCCCTGCCGGCGGGCGGCGATGCCGGCACCTTCGCCGCCGTGGCCCGCCGGGCCGACCTCGACGCTGCCCTGCTCGACGTGGCCAGGGCGGCCGGCGTGAAGGTGCACGACGGCCACGCCCTGGCTGGTGCGACCGTTCCGGCCGGAGGCGAGTGCGTGCACCTGGCCGTCGACGGCCTCGGCACCGTCCGAGCCCGGTATGCCATCGGCGCCGACGGCATGTGGTCGCCGCTGCGCAAGGCCCTGCTGGGCGGGGCCGGCGAGCCCGAGGGCTACCTGGGCGAGTGGCACGCGTTCCGCCAGTACCTCGCCAGCGGCGGCCCCGAAGCCCAGCGGGGCCTGTGGGTGTGGTTCGAGGAGGACCTGCTGCCGGGCTATGTGTGGTCGTTCCCGCTGCCCGACGGACGGCTGAACGTCGGCTACGGCGTGCAGCGGGGATCGAAGCGGGCCCCCGAGCCGCTGGGAAAGCGGATGAGCCAGCTGTGGCCACAGATCCTGGCCCGCCCCCACATCCGCGCCGTCCTCGGCCCGGACGCCCGTCCCGAGGCGCCCCACAAGGCCTGGCCCATCCCGGCCCGCGTCGAGCGGACGCCCCTGACCGCCGCCGGCGGACGGGCGCTCTTCGTGGGCGACGCCGCCCGCGCCACCGACCCCATGACCGGCGAGGGCATCGGTCAGGCGCTGGAGTCGGGCGTGCTGGCCGCCGAGGCCGTGGTGGGCGCCGGCGCCCTCCAGCCGTGGGTCGCCGGCCGCCGCTACGAGCAGGCCGTCCGGCGGGGGCTCGCCCTCGACAACCGGCTGGCGGGCCTGCTCTCGACCCACGGCGTAGCCCACCGCAAGGGCATCCGGCTGGCCGTCCGCCTGGCCGGGGCCACGGGCTGGACCCGCCGCGCCTTTGGCCGGTGGCTGTTCGAGGACGAGCCCCGCGCCTCGCTCGCCACGCCGGCCCGCTGGCACCGCCACTTCCTGCGCCGTCCCGGCGCCTTCCGCCCAGACTGACCACCGGGGGCGGACCGGTCCGATCAGGGGGCGGTACGTTGCCGGGGCCATGGCAGACCTCGGGTACGACGGCCGCGTCGCGATCATCACCGGTGCCGGCGGCGGGCTGGGGTGGGAGCACGCCAAGCTCCTGGCCAGCCGCGGCGCCCTCCTGGTGGTCAACGACCTCGGCGGCAGCGTCGACGGGAGCGGCGCGTCGTCGCTGGCCGAGCAGCGGGCCGAGGAGATCCGCGGGCTGGGCGGTGAAGCGGTGCCGAACGTCGACTCGGTGGCCACGGCCAAAGGCGGAAGGGCCATCGTCCAGACCGCGCTCGACGCCTACGGCAAGGTCGACATCGTCGTCAACAACGCCGGGATCCTGCGCGACAAGAGCTTCCACAATCTGGAGCCGGCGATGGTGGACTCGGTGATCGATGTCCACCTTCGGGGGGCCTTCCACGTGACCCAGCCGGCGTGGGTGCGCATGCGCGAGCAGTCCTACGGCCGGATCGTCAACACGTCGTCCAGCTCCGGGATCCTCGGGAACTTCGGCCAGGCCAACTACGGCGCCGCCAAGATGGGCCTGGTCGGCCTCACCCGGGTCCTGGCCGCCGAGGGCGGCAAGCGGAACATCAAGGTGAACGCGCTGGCGCCGGTGGCCCGGACCCGCATGACACAAGAGCTCCTCGGGCCCTTCGCCGAGAGGCTCGACCCCGCGCTGGTCTCACCCGTGGTGGCGTGGCTGGTGCACGAGGACTGCCCGGTGAGCGGTGAGATCTTCACGGCGGGCGGGGGCCGGGTGGCCCGCTTCTTCATCGGGATGACGCAGGGATGGGCCAGCCCGGGCCGGCTGGCGCCCGAGGACGTGCGCGACCACTTCGACGAGATCCGGGACCCGGATGGCGCCACCATCCCGACCGGGCCGAGCGACGAGCTGGCGGCGCTGTTCAATGCGCTCGGCTAAGGGCTGGGGAAAAGCTGGATCTCGTGGTTGACGCGGTTCGCTCCGAAGTATGTGTTACCGGCCGCTGGCCCGGTCATTTCGGGATCTCCCCGCAGAGCCGGCGTCGACCCCGCGACTCGCGGCCAGTGAGGCACCGGGGCCTGGCCGAGCTGCGCTGACCGCAGCAGGGGTGCCCCTTGGCCCCTGCTCGCTCGTCGTACGGGGCAAGCAGCGACCAAGGAGGAGATCATGAAGGACCCACTGCTGATCTCCGACGTGCCCAGCGCCTGGGAGGGCCTGAGCGACCAGGAGGCGGCGGCTGTCCTGGGCGAGTACGCGCCGGCCCACAGGGCGCGCACGGGTAGGAGAGGGGTGATGGCCGCCGACCCCCTCTCCGACTACAACGCCAAGCGGCGCTTCGACCGGACCCCGGAGCCGGCCGGAAGGGAGCAGGCTGAACGGCCCCCGTCGGCGGGGCGCTTCGTCGTGCAGGAGCACCATGCCACCGCCCTGCACTGGGACGTGCGCCTCGAGCACGAGGGCACCCTGCCCAGCTGGGCGGTGCCCAAGGGCCTGCCCCGCCACCCGTCCCGCAACCACCTGGCGGTGCGCACCGAGGACCACCCGATCGAGTACCTCGACTTCGAGGGCCACATCCCCGGGGGTGAGTACGGCGGCGGCTCGATGCACCTCTGGGACCGGGGGACCTATGAGGTCGAGGAGTGGGGTGAGCGCAAGGTGAAGGTCGTCCTGCACGGCCAGCGGGTGCGGGGGCGCTACGCCTTCTTCGCCACCGGCGGGCGGGGCGGCCGCGACTGGATGGTGCACCGCATGGACCCGCCGGAGGGACCGTGGACGGACCGGCCCGACGACCTGGTCGTGGTCGAGCCCTCGATCGGCTCCCTGCCCGTCCGGGGCGACTGGCTGGTCGAGCCCTGGTGGCCGGGGTGCCGGGTGCTGGTGGCCGTCGAGGGCGGTCGGCCGGCCGGTCCCACACCCGACCTGGCGGAGCTGCGCCACCTCGCCGAGGGCTTCGGGTCGACCGAGGTCCTCCTCGACGGCGTGCTGGTCGCGGCCGGGCCCGACGGCCGGCCCGACCCGCCGGCGGTGGAACGCCGCCTCGGCGCCAAGGGCGCAGCGGCCCGGAGGCTGGCCGCGTCGAGCCCGCTCCAGCTCGTGGTGCTGGACCTGGTCTGGCACGACGGCGCGTCGCTGCTCGACCTCCCGCTGCACGAGCGCCGCCGCCGCCTCGAAGAGGTGCTGCCCCCAGGGCCCGTGGCGGCCCCGACCCTCCAGGCCGACCTGGCGGCGGCGCCCACCCTGCTGGCCGCCGCCGCCCAGCAGGGCCTTCCCGGCGTGGTCGTCAAGCCCCTCGGTTCGCGCTACG
This sequence comes from Acidimicrobiales bacterium, assembly GCA_030448245.1. Classification (GTDB taxonomy): domain Bacteria; phylum Actinomycetota; class Acidimicrobiia; order Acidimicrobiales; family JAUJNH01; genus JAUJNH01. The sequence continues at coordinate 68,524 of JAUJNH010000001.1, read as the reverse complement.
GCCCAGCCGCCGGCTGGATCACCGTCCAGGCCTGACGGCGTCGGGTCCGGAGGGTGCGGCCACGGGCGTGGCGGAGGGCCCACAGGACGAGGGGGAGCTGGAGGGGGAGGCGAGCCCAGGCGGCAGCCGCCGAGTCCAGCGGCGGCGGGACGGTCGGCATGCCCCCGTCCAGGGCCGCCTTCACGTTGCCGGGGAACACCGCGACGAGGACGGCTACCGTCCACCAGCCCCCGAACCGCCGGGTCCGGGGAGATGCCAGGAGCCCAGCGGCGACGAGCTCGGCCACCCCGCTGGCGTAGGTCCAGATGCGGGGGTCACCGAGGCGTCGGGGGACGAGCTCGTCGAACGCCTCTGGGTGGACGAGGTGCAGGGTGCCGACGCCGGCGAGCATCCCGCTGAGGACCACGAGGCTCGTCCGCTCGGCCAGGAGGGCCACGAAGCCCAGCGTACGGGCAACCGTGGACGTACCAGGGTTCCCGGTCCACTAGAACAACCGGATGGTGGTTGAACCGACGAGCGCGCCCCGCTCCTGCACCGCGTGAGGCGCCTGGCGGTGGCGGCCGTGGGCGCCGGGGCCGGTGCTGTCACCCTGGTGCTCGGGCGGCGGCTCGGGCTCCGCTCTCCCCGAAGATCGCGCCACCGGTCGGTGCGGTGGCCCGCGGCGCCGGTGCTGGCCTCCCGGAAGGCACGGAACGTCGAGACCGTTCGTTTGGCTTCGACCATCGGCGCCGATGTCGCGGTGACCCGAGCCCGCAAGGTGTTCGCCTCGGCGGAGCGGCGCGACGAGCTCGACCAGGCCCGGTCGATGCGCACGGCCGAGCAGGTGGTCGCCAGCCTCGGCGGCATGAAGGGCGCCCTCATGAAGGTCGGGCAGATGGCCAGCTACCTCGACGAGGGCCTGCCCGAGCCCGTGCGGGACGCCCTGGCCTCGCTCCAGGCGGGGGCGCCACCGATGAGCGGCGAGCTGGCCGCCGAGTGCGTCGAGCGGGAGCTGGGTGGGCCCCCCGGCGACCTGTTCCTCGAGTGGGATCCGGTGCCCCTGGCCGCCGCCTCGATCGGACAGGTTCACCGGGCCGTGTGCCTCGACCCGGCCGACGGCGAGGAGAAGGCGGTTGCCGTGAAGGTGCAGTACCCGGGGGTCGACGAGGCGATCACCGGCGACCTGGCCAACGCCGACCTGCTCGGCAACGTCCTGGGGATGCTGTTCCGGGGGCTGGACCCCGTCCCGCTGGTCGAGGAGATCCGGGAACGGGTCGAGGAGGAGCTCGACTACCTCCACGAGGCTGCCAACCAGCGCATGTTCGCCTCGTTCTACGACGGCCATCCGTTCCTTCACGTGCCGCGGGTGGTCGACGCCTTTTCCAGCCGGCGGGTGCTGACCACCGAGCTGGCCACCGGGGCCCGCTTCGACGAGCTGCTGACCTGGCCCCAGGACGAGCGGGACCTGGCGGCCGAGGCCATCTACCGCTTCGTGTTCCGCAGCCTGTACCGCTTCCACGCCTTCAACGGCGATCCCCACCCCGGCAACTACCTGTTCGAGCCTGGTGGGCGGGTGACCTTCCTCGACTTCGGCCTGGTGAAGCGCTTCGTGCCCGAGGAGCTGGCGGTCTTCGAGCAGATGATCGACGCCGCCGTCCTCCACCCCGATCCGGGCCGGTTCCGCTCTGTGGTCGAGGAGGTGGGCCTGCTTCGGCGGGGTGCTCCGGTCTCGACCGAGGAGACCGGCCGGTACTTCGAGGCGTTCTACGCCATCGTGCGCGACCGGGAGCCGAGCACCATCACGTCCGCCTACGCCAGCGACCTCGTCCGCCGTGTGTTCGACACCGACTCGCCGATCGCCCAGCACGCGACGCTGCCCCGGTCCTTCGTGATCATCCAGCGCATCAACCTCGGCCTGTACTCGATCCTGGCCCGCCTGAACGCCACCGGCTGCTGGCGCTCCATCGCCGAGGAGCTGTGGCCGATGACCTCGGCGCCCCCCTCGACGCCGATGGGCGAAGCCGAAGCCGCTTGGCTGGCCGGCCGCTGAGCCTCCCGTCCGACACGGTGGGGGCCCGCGACGTCGCTCTGGTCTGGCTCGCCGACGAGGCGGCCGCCGACCGGGCCACCGCGCTGCTGTGCTGCTTTCCCGGTGCGCTGGCGTTCGCCATGCCCTACCGCGAGGGGACGATGCTCGCCCTCGCCATCCCTGCGCTGTGGGCGCTGCTCGCGAGGCGGTGGATCCTGGGCGGTGCTCTCGCCGGTCTGGCCACCGCGGCACGGCCCAACGCCGTCGGGGCGCCGGCGCCGTCCTCCGCCGGCCTGGCCGCGTTCGCCGCCGCCTTGGCCGTCAGCGCTGGCGGTTCGGTTGCCCTGAGCGCCCTTCTCCTCAGCCTCCCGGTCACCGCGCCGTAGCGCCGCCGTGGTCACCGGCCGGCGGCGAAGACCTGCTTGAGCTCCTCGGGGACGATCGTCTCGAGCTGGTCGTAGGTGCACGAGCGGGCGTCGCGGTCAGGCCGCCACCGGTTGAACTGGCCGGCGTGGCGCAGGCGGTCGCCCTGCAGCTGGTCGTAGCGGATCTCGACCACCCGCTCGGGGCGGAGGAGCTCGAAGGAGTGGTCCTTCTTGGCGTTCCACCGGCTCTGGTGGCCGGGCAGCCGCCTTCCCTCGGCTCGGGCGTCCTCGACGATGGTGGCCCACTCCTTCCAGGGGTGGTCGTCGACCCCTTCACGCAGCGGGGCCAGCTCGTCGACCAGAGCCTGCCGCTGCGTCATCGGGAAGGCGCCGATCACGCCGATGTGCTGCAGGTCGTCGCCTCGCCACAGGCCGAGGAGCAACGAGCCAACCACCGGGCCGCTCTTGTGCCAGCGGAAGCCGGCCACCACGCAGTCGGCGGTGCGGGCGTGCTTCACCTTCACCATCACCCGCTTGTCGGGTTGGTAGGTGAGCTCGACGCCCTTGGCCACCACCCCGTCGAGCCCGGCGCCCTCGAAGCGGGAGAACCAGTCCTCGGCCGTCTGCCGCGAGGTGGTCGCCGGTGTCACGTGGACGGGCGGCGCCACGCCGGCCAGCTCCGCCTCGAGCCGGGACCGGCGCTCTCCGAACGGCCGGCCCCGCAGGTCCTCGTCGCCCAGGGCCAGCAGGTCGAAGGCCACGAAGGAGGCCGGCATCGTCTCCGCCAGCATCCGCACTCGCGAGTCGGCCGGGTGGATGCGCATCTGCAGGGCGTCGAAGTCGAGGCCCCGCTCCCCGACCACGACGATCTCACCATCGACCACGCACCGGTCGGGCAGCGCAGCCTTCACCGCCTCGACGACGTCGGGGAAGTAGCGGGTCAGCGGCTTCTCGTTGCGGCTGCCCAGCACGACCTCGTCACCGTTCCGGAAGACGATGCAGCGGAAGCCGTCCCACTTCGGCTCGTACAGCACGGCGCCCTCCGGCGGGAGGCTGGACGCCGGCTTGCACAGCATCGGCGCCACCGGGGGGGCCACGGGGAGCTTCACGGACGGCGACCGTAGCGGCGGCGTCGAACCAAGACCCCGGGACACGAGGCAACGCCGGCGCGGGCGGCTCAGGGCGGCGGGTGGCCCCCCGGGCTCGTCCCGGCCTCGAGGAGGCGGACGACGTCGAGGACGAGCGGGTCGTGCTCGATCTCCTCGAGGGGCTTGGGGAGGGGGATGCGCCAGTTGGGGCGCTGGTCGTCCAAGGTGCCCGGGAGGTTGGGGCGGCGGTCGACCGCCAAGGCGTCGTCGAGGGTGGCGGTCACCACCGCCGAGGGTGCGTCGGCCAGGAGCCGGTGGGCGGCCCGCACCGCCTCGTGGGGCGCGGCGCCGCGCGGCAACCCGGACCACGAGGAGAGCTTGTCGGCCAGCTCCTCGACCGGCCCCTCAGCCACGTCCAGCCCCGCCGCCCGCTGGTCGGCGATGTCCGCCCCGGTCCACGCCCCCACCACCGTCGGCAGGTCGTGGGTGGTGACGGCGGCCATCGAGGCGACGGGCCACGACGGCCCCGGCGGCTCCTCCTCGAACCAGACCAGCCGGGTCGACAGCACCCGCCGGTCGGCCAGCTGCTCGCGGACCCACGGCTCGACCGTGCCCAGGTCCTCGCCGACGCAGAACGCGCCCGCCCGCGCCGACTCGAGGGCCAGGACGTCGAGCAGCTCCTCCCACGGGTAGCGCACGTAGCAGCCTTCGGCGGCCTTCTGGCCCACGGGGATCCAGAAGAGGCGGAACAGCCCCATCACGTGGTCCACCCGCAGGCCGCCGGCATGGCGCAGACCGGCGCGGACGATGTCGACGAACGGGCCAAAGGCGCGGGCCCGCAGCCGCCACGGGTCGAAGGGGGGCAGGCCCCAGTCCTGGCCGTCGGCCGCGAACAGGTCGGGCGGGGCACCGACCCGCAGCCCGTCGGCGAAGGCGTCCTGCCAGAGCCAGGCATCGGCCCCCGAGGGGTCGCAGCCGATGGCGAGGTCCTGCACCAGCCCGACGCCCTGCGCACCCGCCATGGCCAGCTGGCGGTCCACCTGCCACTGGAGCCAGGCGTGGAAGGCGGCCCGCGGCGCGAGGTCCCGGTCGGCCGCCACCGCGGCGACCGCCGCATCCGGCGTGCCGAACGCCGACGGCCACGACCCCCAGTCGGTCCCCGCCACCTCGCAGGCGGCGCAGAAGGCCGCCCACTGGTCGAGCCCGGGACCGACCGCGTTGCGGTAGGCGTCGAGCCCGCTCTGCTGGCCCGCCGTCGACCAGCGCTGGAAGGCCTGCTCGAGCACCGGCAGCTTCGCCTGCCAGACGGCGTCGCGATCGACGTGGGCACCGCTGGAGAGAGCCCGGCCGGCGGCGGCGGCCGCGTCGAGGCCCTCCAGCCCGTCGGCACCGTCCACCAGCTCCGGACGCAGGTAGAGCGGGCTGCGGAACACCCGGCTGGCCGGGTAGTAGGGCGATGGCTGCTGAGGCCCCACCGGCAGCGGGGCGTGCAGGGGGTTGACGACCAGCACCTCGGCGCCGAGCGCCGCCGACCAGCCCGCCAGCCTGGCCAGGTCGCCGAAGTCGCCCATCCCCCAGCTGGCCGCCGAGCGGAGGGCGTAGATCTGCACGGCCCAGCCCCACGAGCCGGCGGGCGCAGGGAAGCATCGGCCCGGGCTCACGATCAGCCGGACGGCGCGGCTCTCCTGGTGGAGCTGCAGCGTGTGGTAGCCGAGGGGCAGGTCCGGCGGGAGGAGGCCGTCGCCGCCCTGGTCGCCCCCGTCCTCGGTGAGCAGGGTGTACGACCCGTACGCGTCCACCCGCTCCCCCGCCCTGACGACCCACACGTCCCTGCCGGTCGGCGGCGGCGGCCTTCCAGCCCGGAACGACCCATCCGGAGCCTCGACCGGCTCGGCCCCCATCGCCTCGAGCACGGTCCTGACGGTGCTGGCCGGCGCCTGGTGCCATCGCCGGTGGACGTCCTCGTAGCCGGGGTCGATGCCCCACTGGCGCGGGTCGTGACCAGGGAGCTCGTCCACCCCCCGAGTCTGCCCGGCCGGCGGCCGTGCCCCACACCCACGCAGGTCGGGCGGCCGGATGGTGGTGCCCCGGGCCGCCCTAGCATCCGGGCATGCCCGATGCGGTCGTCGTGGGCGCCGGGCCCAACGGCCTCGTCGCCGCCAACCTGTTGGCCGATCGGGGACTGGACGTCGTCGTCCTCGAGGCCCAGCCCGAACCAGGAGGGGCGGCTCGCAGCGCCGAGCTGGTCGAGCCCGGGTACCAGCACGACCGCTTCAGCGCCTTCCACGTGCTGGCCACCGTGAGCCCCGCCTTCGGCTCGCTGCAGCTCGAGCGCCACGGGCTGCGCTGGGCCCGCAGCCCCCTGGCCCTCGCCCACCCCTCGTCCGACGGCACCTGCCCCGGGCTGGCGGCGACCACCGACGAGACCGCCGCCCTGCTCGACCGGTGGTCACCCGGCGACGGCGAGCGCTGGCAGGCCCTGCTGCGCTGGTGGGAGCGCTACGGCCCGCCGATCATCGAGTCGTTCCTGGGCCCGTGGCCACCGGTCCGGGGCCCGATCCGCCTGGCCGCCCGGGCGAACGTCGAGCTCCTCGAGCTGGCCCGGTTCCTCCTCCTTCCCGCCCGGATCATGGGCCACGAGCTGTTCTCCGGCCTGGCCTCGGCTCGGCTGCTCGTGGGCTGCACGGCCCACAGCGACCTGGCCCCCGATCAGACGCTGTCGGGCTTCCCCGGCCTCCTGCTGCTGCTGGTCGGCCAGGAGAAGGGCTGGCCCACGCCGGTGGGCGGCGCCGGCGCGCTGACCGACGCCCTCGTGTCCCGCCTCCAGTCGGTCGGCGGCCAGGTTCGGTGCTCGGCGACCGTCGAGTCGGTGCTCACCTCGGGGCGCCGGGCCCGGGGGGTGCGGCTGACCGGCGGTGAGGAGGTCGAGGCCCGGGTGGTGGTGGCCGACACCGGGGCCGAGCAGCTGTACCACGGGCTGATCGGAACCGAGCACCTGCCGACCAAGGTGCAGCGTCGGATCGGCCGGTTCGGGCGTGCCCCTGGCACGGTGAAGGTCGACTGGACGCTGGACGGCCCGGTGCCCTGGCTCGCCGACGACGCCCGCCGAGCCGCCACCATCCACATCGGTGACTCGATCGAGGTGATCGCCGACGCCGCCCACGAGCTCAATCAGGGCCGGGTCCCCGAGCAGCCCTTCCTCCTGTTCGGCCAGTACTCGGTCGCCGACCCCGGCCGCATGCCCCCCGGGAAGGAGGTGTGCTGGGCCTACGCCCACGTGCCACGCGACGTCGCCATCGACAGCGGCCGGTTCGCCGACCGGATGGAGCTGCAGGTCGAGCGCCTGGCCCCCGGCTTCCGCGACCTCATCCGGGGGCGCTACGTGGTCGGCCCGGCCGAGCTGGAGGGCGCCGACGCCAACCTGGTCGGCGGCATGATCGGCGGCGGCACCATCGCCCTCCACCAGATGCTCGTCTTCCGGCCGGTCCCCCAGCTCAGCCCGACGAGGACGCCCCTGGCCGGCCTGTTCCTCGGCTCGGACGCCACCCACCCCGGCGGCGGCGTGCACGGCGCCTGCGGGGCCAACGCGGCCCGCTCGGCGCTGCGGTTCCTGGCCACCACCGGCCGCTTCCGTTGACGGCGGGGGCGGCGCCGCCGGACGCTTCGCCCCCATCCCCCGACCGCGGCCCGATCCTCGCCGGGGCCTGCTCGTGGTCGGACCGCAGCCTGGTCCGCGAGGGCTCGTTCTACCCCCGCCCGTCCATGCGGGCCGCCGAGCGGCTGGCGTTCTACGCAGCCCGCCTCCCCCTGGCCGAGATCGGCACCACCCGCTGGTTCCCGCCGACGCCCGAGCAGGCCCACCAGTGGGCGGCCCGGACGCCCGCCTCGTTCCGCTTCGACGTCCAGGCGTGGTCGTTGTTCACCGGCGCCTCGACCCTCCCGTCGTCGCTGTGGCCCGACCTGTTCGAGGAGGTGCGGCCCGACGCCCGCGAACGCCACCGGCTGTACCGCGAGCACCTCAGCGAAGAGGCTCTCCACGAGTGCTGGGCCCGCTTCCGCCACGCCATCCAGCCGCTGGCCGCCAGCGGCAGGCTGGGCTGCGTCACCCTGCGCTGCCCGCACTGGCTGCGGCCGGGGCGCACCTCCACCACCCTCCTCACCGAGGCGAGGGCTGCGCTGGAGGGGTGGTCGGTGGCCGTCGAGCTGCCGAACCGCCGCTGGCAGGAGGGTGACCAGGCCGAGGAGACGCTGGCCCTGCTCGAGGACCTCGACCTGGCCCTCACCTGCATCGACGCGGCGCGCCGGCCGGACCAGGCCGAGCCCCTCGTGGCCGCCACCGCCGACCTCGCCGTGGTTCGCTTCCTCGGCCGCCGGCCGGGCCGGTGGCCGTGGCCCTGGCGCTACCGGGACGACGAGCTGGCCGGCTGGCTCCAGACGCTCGAGCGGCTGGCCACCGGATGCCGCGAGGTCCACTGCCTGTTCGCCAACACCTTCGCCGACGACGCCGTGGCCGGCGCCCTGGCCCTGCGGGCGCTGGTCGACCCCCAGCCCGTCCAGGGCGAGCTCTTCTGAGCCCTTCTGAATGGGTTCAGAGCCGGAGCTCGAGGAGGTCGTGGCCTACCACGAGCTCGCCGCCGAAGCCGGCTGACGCCCCCTCCACCCAGTGCTCGTCGGGGAGGACGTCGTCGCCCGGGATGAAGTGGGTGAGCACGAGGCGGCCCACCTGGGCCTCGGCGGCAACCTTGCCCACCTGGCTGAGCGGCGTGTGTGAGGTGACCAGGTGGTGACGGCGCCGGCGGGCCTCGTAGGTGTCGTCGTCGGCCGCCGAGGCGGCATCGTCGTAGACCTCGTGGACGAGGACGTCGGCGCCCTGGGCCAGCGTCACGAGGTTGGCGCAGGGAGCGGTGTCTCCCGACACGACGATCGAGCCGGCGGCGGTGTCGAAGCGGTAGGCGAAGGCCGGGAAGACAGGCTCGTGCTGCACGAGGACCGCCGTCACCCGAACGTCCTCGTCCTCGGCCACCAGCAGCGGGTCCATCGGCGGGGCCACCGCCCCGAAGGGGCTGGCCCCGAGCTCGTCGGGGATGTCCACCTGGCATGGGACGATCAGCTCGGTCAGGTCGCTCCGGCCGGCCTCGCGCATCCGGATGTTGAGGTCGAAGGCGTTGGCCCTGATCTGGTGGTCGGTGATCTCGACGATGCCGGGCGTGGGCGCGTCAGGGCTGACCAGGGGGATCGCCGGCTCGTCGTCGCCGGCCGGCAGGGCGCACATCGGCCCGGCCGAGCCCGGCCCGTGCACCGGCACCGGGGGGTTGTGCTGCAGGATCGGCCAGCCCAGCAGGAAGAGGTTGAAGTAGTCGCTGACGTGGTCGGAGTGCAGGTGGGTGACGAAGACCTGCGAGAGGCGCGACAGGAGCCGAGCCCGGCGCAGCTGGCGGGTGACACCGCTCCCGCAGTCGACGAGGTGGACCCGGTCGCCGACGACCACGGCCTGAGCGATGCCAGCGCGGGTGGCCGAGGGAAGGGGGCCACCGGCGGTCCCGAGCAGGACGAGGCGGACGTCTTCAGCGCTCATGACCGGGCACCCTAGGGTTCAGGGCCGGAAGCGAAAAGCCTCGGCGCCCGCCGGGCCGGGCACCAGGGGGTTGATCGGATGCGGACGTCGCTGTCGGGTCCTGCGCTGTCGGTGCAGACGTGCGCAGCGCGCCTCGCTGCGCTGGGCCTCGAGCCCGACGGCGAAGACCCGACGCGGGCCACCTGGCCGGGACCGGCCGGTCGGGGGACCGGCGACGTCGCCTGTGAGATCTCGTGGTGGGGCCCGGCCCGGCCGCCGGGCGCCCCTGGGAGCGAGGCGCTGGTGCAGGCCACCACCGGGCTCATGCACCTCCACGGCCGCGACCTCGGCGGGCCCCGCCGCCTGGGGATCGAGATCGCCTCGGTGGCGGCGGGGGTCCTGGCCGCCCAGGCCCTGCTGGCGGTGGCGGTGGGACGGCGCCGCGGCGTGCTCACCGGACACGTGCGCACCTCGGTCGTCCAGGCCGGCCTGCTGCAGGCGTCCCACTACCTGGCCGCCGCCACCTGCCCTCCCGAGGAGGTGCCGCCGCCGGCGCCGGAGCCGGGACCTCCCTTCCGCACGAGAGACGACGGGTGGTTCGAGATCGAGACGTTCGACACCGAGGCGTGGAAGGCCTTCTGGCTCCACCTGGGGGGGCCGGCGCCCGAGCTGGGCCGGGCCTGGACCCGCTTCCGCCCCCGCTACTACCGGGGCACGTCGTCGCTCCCGGTCGGGTTCCACGAGGCCACGGCGGCCCACACCCTGGCCGAGGTGACCGAGGCGGCGAAGGCCTGCGGTGTCAGCCTCAGCCCGGTCCGTCGCTACGACGAGGTCCTGGCCGACCCCGCCCCCGGGTCACCGATCGTCGACGCGCTGGCCCCTGCCACCGAGGGCTGGGAGGAGCGGTCGGCTGGCCCTGCGGGACCGGGCTCGCTCCCCCTGGCCGGAATCGAGGTGGTCGAGGCCACCAGCCGCCTGCAGGGGCCGCTGGCCGGCCTGCTCCTGCAGATGCTGGGAGCCCGCGTCACCCGGGTGGAGAGCCCGGGCGGCGATGTCGGGCGCAGCGTGCCGCCGCTGGCTGGCGACACCGGCTCGTTCTTCCTGTGCTTCAACCGGGGCAAGCAGACGGTCGAGCTCGACCTGGGCAGCCCCGTCGGGCGCCGCGAACTCGCCGACCGGGCGGCCGGGGCCGACGTGTTCCTCCACAACTGGCGGCCGGGGAAGGCAGCCGAGTGGGGCCTGGCCGCCGAGGACCTGGCGCCGGCCCACCCCCGCCTCGTCTACGTCGAGGCCTCCGGCTGGGCCCCGCGATCGGGCGCCGCCCGCCTCATCGGCACCGACTTCCTGGTGCAGGCCTGGACGGGGCTGGCCAACGCGCTGCACCCCGAGCCCGACCCGCCTCGTCCGACCAGGGTGCTGCTCACCGACTTCCTGGGCGCCCTCGTGACCTGTGAGGGGGTCCTGGCCGGGCTCTACCGCCGCGAGCGGACCGGGGTGGGCTGCCGGGTCCGAACCTCCCTCGAGGCCGGCGCCATGGCGCTGCAGGCCCACGTCCTCCAGGGCCTGGCCACCGGATCCGAGGACGGCCGCCACCGGGGACGCCCCCTGTGGGGCCCGCTCGACGTCCCGATCCACGCCGCCGACGGCTGGCTGGTGGTGGACGCCGGTCCGCCCGGCGAGCTCCACCGTCTGACCTCGGCCTGCGGCGTCCCCGACGGCGGCGACCGCCCAGCACTGGAGCGCGCCATCGCGTCGGCGCTGAGCACCGCTTCGGTGGGCGACTGGGAGCAGCGCCTGGGCGCAGCCGGGATCGGGTGCGCCCGGGTGGCCACCGACCTGACCGGCGTGGCCGACGACCCGGCGCTGGCGCCGCTGCTCGAGCCGCTGGCGGCCTCCTGCCGCGCCCCGTCCTCGCCCTGGCAGCTCGAGCCGTGAGCGCCACGCTCCCCGCCCTCCTGGCGGAACGGGCCCGGGTCCAGCCCGGAGACCTGGGCATCGTCGTGAGCGGCAGCGACGAGCTCACCTTCGGCGCCTGGCTGAAACGTTCCCGGGCCGTGGCGTCCGGCCTGGTCGAGCGGGGGGTCCTGCCCGGCGACCCGGTCGCCCTCCACTTCAGCCCCGCCTCCTGGCCGGCGTTCGCCATCTCGTGCACTGCCGTGCTCGAGGCCGGCGGGTTGGTCGTCCTCGTGCCGGCAGGACTCTCCGGCATCGATGCGGCCCGGGTGGTGGCGGCGTCCGGGGCGGTCGGCGTCCTGTGCTCACCAGACCTGGCCGTGCCCCCGCCGACGACGGCGTGGGTCGCCGGCCCCGACGAGGTGGGTGACGACCAGCGGCCGGGCTGGACGCCCCCGGCCATCGACCCGGCGGCGCCGGCCGAGCTCTCCTACGCCCTGTCACCGCTCGCCCGGCCGCGACCGCGAGCTCGGGTCCATGGCGACCTCGCCGCCGGCGGCCCGCCGGGACCGGGGGTGGCTGGTGCACACGTGGGCTCCAGGGTCTCGGGCCGGCCAGCAGGCCTGGCCCACGTGCTGGCCCGGCCCCGGTCCGGTGCCGCCACCCTGGCCAAGTTCGCCCCCGCCGACCTGTCGATGCTGGTGGCCAGGCTCGGGGCCACCACCTGCGGGCTGACACCCGGGTTGGCCGCCGCCGTCCTCGACTGCGGGTGGGCCGAGGCGGCCGAGCTCGGCTCGCTCGAGCAGGTGGTGCTGAGCGGAGAGGGCGATCACCGGGCCGTGCGGTCCCGGCTCACCGCGGCCTTGCCTCGTGCGCTGGTCACCTCGGGCGACGACGCGGCGTCCGGCGACGACGACGACCTGCCGCCCGCGGGCGCTTCACAGCTGGGGATGCTGTGGCACGAGCAGCTGGCGCCAGGCAGCTTCAACCTGCCCTGCCTGGTCCGCCGCTACCGGGGCAGCCTCGACGTCGACGCCTTTTCCCACGCCCTCTGGAAGGGCCTCGAGGTGACCACCGGGGCCCAGCGCGAGCACCGCTACGAGCACCTGGAGGACCGGGCCCGCCGGCGGGGCATCCCGCTTCCCGCCATCCAGTTCTACCTGGACTACTTCAAGTTCGGCTGCCCGCCCCACGGCGGGTTCGGGCTCGGGCTGACCCGCATGCTCATGGCGATCCTGGGCGTGCCCGACGTGCGAGGTGACCTACCTCCACCGGGGGCCGGACCGCCTGGCCCTGATCGAGTGCGGCTAGGCCGAGACCTTGACCTCGCCCTTCATCCCCTTGTCGTAGTCGCCGGGCTGGTGGCAGCCGTACTGGACGGCGCCCTTCTTGGGGAAGGTCCAGGTGATCTCCTCGGTGGCCCCGGGGTCGACCGTCACGCTCCTGGCCGTGTCGGGCATGTTCATCGGGTTCGAGCCCATGCCCTGCATGTCCTCCTGGCGCTCCTTCTGGTCGTCCTGGTTGCCCAGGTGGAACTCGTGGATCCGCTTCCCGGTGTTGGTGATGCGCAGCGTCACCGTCTCGCTCGGCTTCACGGGGATGAGAGAAGGCTCGAACTTGGGCTGGTCCGACAAGCGCACCTCGACGACCCGCGCCGCCTTCGCCTTGTCAGCGGCTTTGCCGATGTCGCCGCCGCCACCGCCGCACCCGGCAAGGGCGAGGCAGGCTGCGGCCAACGGTGTCAGGGCGCGCTTCCAGCGGTGCATGTGGTTCCCCCCGGTTTTCGAAAACGGCCAGAGCATACCGAACCGCCCGGCGGCGCGGCTGATTCGCCGGCCGCCCCTCAGCGAGGCCGGAGCCGGCCCAGGCCGCGTTCATGGCCACCAGGTGCTCGGGACGGTTGGGCAGGGCGCAGACAACCCGGTCCCCCGCCTCGATGCCGAGGCGCCGGTACCCATGGGCCACGGCGCCCACCTGGTGGCCGACCTCGGCGTAGGTGGTGGTGCGCCCCTTGAACGTGATGGCCGGCCGGTCGGGCCAGGTCTCGCAGGCCGACTGCAGGCTGGGAGCGAGCTGCATCGGATTTCGACGTTATCGTGCCGCCGTGAAAAGCCTGCCATGAGGGTCCTGTGCACGTGCGTGCCGGGGTTCGGCCACTTCCACCCGATGGTCCCCGTGGCCCAGGCGCTGGCCCGCGCCGGGCACGAGGTGGCCTTCGCCACCGCCGAGCGGTTCTGTCGGCGCGTCGTCGAGCCAGCTGGGTTCGTGGCGTTCCCAGCGGGTTTGAGCCCGCTGGTCGTGCACGAGCGGACCCTGGAGCTGGCGGGCGTCGTCGAGCCCTCCGAGGAGGACGTGTGGCGCTTCGGGGCCCGCATGTTCGCCGAGGTCGCGGCACCGGCGAAGGTCGCCGACCTGATCTCGGCCATCCGGGGATGGGGCGTCGACCTGCTGGTCCGCGACATGACCGACTTCGCTGGACCGGTGGCGGCCGCAGCGTGCGGAATCCCGTGAACCAACCATGGCTTCGGGGCGCTGCAGCCGGAGGAGTTCTGGGAGGCGGGGGCCAAGGCCGTGGCGCCGACGTGGGCGACCTGGGGGGTGGACCCCGGAGACCTCGGCGGCATGTTCCGGTCCCTGTACCTCGACATCTGCCCGGCCGGCCTGCAGTCGCCGATGATCGAGCGGGTGGACGTGGCCCAGCGGGTGCGGCCCGTCACCTTCGACAACCCGGGTGGAGCGCCGCTCCCGTGGGTCGACGAGCTCGGGGTACGGCCCACCGTGTACGTGACCCTCGGGACGGTGGCGAACCACACGCCGCAGGTGTTCGAGACCGTCATCGCCGCCGTCTCCGACCAGCCGCTCGACGTCGTCGTCACCGTCGGGCCCGACCGGGATCCGGCTGAGCTCGGCGTGCTGCCGCCTCACGTGCACGCCGAGCCCTACCTGCCCCAGTCCCTCGTGCTCCCCTCGTGCGACCTCGTGGTGTGCCACGGGGGGTCGGGCACCACGCTGGCCGCCCTGTCGTGCGGCCTTCCGCTGCTGCTCCTCCCCCAGGAGGCCAACCAGTTCTGGAACGCCGACCGCACCGCGGCGCTGGGCGCAGGTCGAACGCTGCGCCCGCACGAGCTGGGCGTCGATGCCGTGCGCAGCGGGCTGGCCAGCCTGCTGAACGACCCCGCCTACCGGGTCTCGGCCTCCCGGCTGGCCGACGAGATCGCGGCCATGCCTGCGCCGCACGAGGTGGTGGGCGCGCTCGAGGCGCTGGTCCCACCGGCCCCGGAACCGAGGGTCAGCTCGTCGTAGCCGCGGCCGGCGGCTGCCCTGGTCCACCGGGTCCAGCTCGGCCGCGGCCCGGATGGCGCGGCCTCCCAGACTCCGACGTCGGTCCCTTTAGGCGGCGGTCTGGAGGCGGTCGATGGCGGACTGGGCGAGAAGAGCGTCGGCGATCTGGCCGAGCCACTCGATCGGTCCCGGTTCGAGGTCACGATGTGAATGCGACACAGTGGCGTGCGACGAGGAGCCTCGTAGAACGTCGGCGGTGTCCAACGGGCGTGGGGTGAAGGGTGAAGTCGTCGTTGCCGAAGGCGGTGGCCATGAACGTCTTCCACGAACCTCGAACACCACAACCTTCAGGGAACGCCACCGCCACCTGCCTGGGCGGCTGAACGGACCCGTGGCGAGTGCACCCTCAGCGACCGCCGCTGATGGACCCCGGGCGGTCCCATCACTGTCGGCGAGTGGTGCCATGCCCCTGGCGGAACTACCGGCCAACTCTCAAGTGGTCCCATGCACCTGGCGGCGACAGCGCAACAGGATCAGAGGAGCGAATGCCACGGCGACCAGCTCAGGCAGGGAGGCTCGAGCCTGACCCGCCGGCGTCGCCATAACGGCGTCGGGGCCCCCGCCACCTTTCGAATTCACGCACGAAGACCTTGTGTCGCACGCTATATAGGCGAAGAAACTTCCCGCTCACATAGCGGGCAAGGAACTTGTCCGCCACGCGGCGGAGTTCACCAGGGGGAACTACAGCATGGCACACTAGGAAGAGGGTTCGCGCGGTCAGTTGAAGAAACTAGGTATATGTCCCGGGCGACCAGCATCACCCTGGACGGGGCAGATCGTGGTGGCCGACAACGTCACCATCGACCTGAACCACCGTCTCGGGGGCGCCTCAGCGGGGTTGAACCCCAGGCGGCGAACCGATTCGAGGTCACCAGGGGGAACAGACGCCGGAGTCATCATCGCATGCACCCGTCACCTGCTCATCCAGAACAACGTCAACGACTAGGAAGAGAGGGCGTCGCCATCGACGACAACCGGATTGCTGGGCTCGCCTCCGTCATCGAGGACTCGCCGGAACCTGAACGATGGCCCTTGTGGGCTCACACCAACCAGCCTCGGCGGCGCACGTCGTGTGCGGTCAGGTGGTGACGACCAGCATCACCCTGGACAGCAACATCAGCTTCTGCCCGGGAACGTCATCGAGCGCAACATCGCGCGAACGGCGGCGACGGCATCGTGGTGGCCGACAACGTCGTCAGCAACATCGACCTGAACGGGTTCACCGTCTCGGGAACCGGACCAACGGTCCGGGCGACACCGCCGGCATCAGCATCGGCCAGCCGTTGGGCCCCGGGCCCGCCGGCGACCCCAGCACGGCGAACGTCGATCGCGCCCCTCGAGGTCACCGGGGTCACTGGGTCAGGACACGCCGGTTGTCCGAGCCTCCCAGTGGCGAGGCACAGCTGAACAGAAGGTGACGTCCAGGTTTCGACGCCGGCGTCATCATCGCTGGGATCGCACCCGAAGAGGAGAAACCGACACCACCGGCGGCGGCCACACGGTGCAGAACCTGCTCATCCAGAACAACGTCAACGACCACCTCCACGACCTGGGGGTGGGCGTGGACGTGCTGGTCGGGGTGTGCCTGCCCGCTCTCTCGACCTGGCCGTCGGCCTCCTGGCCCTGCAATCGTGATCGGTGAGGGCGCCATCTTCAACTCCGACGACAACCGGATCCTCGACAACACGGTCCTGAACAACGGGCCCTACGGTGGCATCTCCGTCATCGAGGACTCGGACCGGAACCTGATCAGCCCCGGCAACGTGGTGGCCGGCCACTGCGCCCCGAGGACGTGCCGATCCTGGGACGCCCGTGGATCGACTGGTTGCGGGCCCAGCGCATCACGGTGCTGAACCTGCCGACGGCGTACTGGCACGAGTGGGCGAGGGACCTGGACCGGTTGGGCGAGGTCGTGCCCGAGGACGTCCGGCTCGTCGTCGTCGGCGGCGAGAAGGCGCAGGCCGCCGCCTGCAGCACCTGGCTCCGCGTCGGTGGTGGCCGGTCGCGCTGGGTCAACGCCTACGGGCCGACCGAGGCCACGTGCATGGCGACGGTGCACGAGCGCCCGCCCGGCGCGAGCGCCGAGGGCGCGTCCGGAGCGGATCCGCCGATCGGCCGTCCGCTGCCGAACACCACGGTGCGACTGGTCGACGAGCGGGGCGACGAGGTGCCCCCGGGACAGGTCGGTGAGCTCCTCATCGGTGGGGTCGGCCTGGCCCGGGGCTACCTGAACCACCCCCAGCTCACGGCCGAGCGCTTCGTCTCGCACGTCGAGCCCGACGGCACCACCAGCCGCCGCTATCGCACGGGGGATCTGGCCCGCATGGGGTCGAGCGGCGACCTCGAGTACGTGGGCCGGATCGACGATCAGGTCAAGATCCGCGGGTTCCGGGTCGAGTGCGGCGAGGTCGAGGCCACGCTCGCCCAGCACGGCTCGGTCACCGAAGCGGTCGTCGTCGACCGCCAGGACCCGTCGGGTCACCGGCGCCTCGTGGCCTACGTCATCGGAGGCGGCACGACGGCGCCGGCCGCCGAGGACCTGCGGCGGTTCCTGCGGGACCGCCTTCCCGACCACATGGTCCCGACCTCGTTCGTGGCCCTCGACGCATTCCCGCTGACCCCCAACGGCAAGGTGGACCGGAAGGCCCTGCGGGCATGGGAACCGGCGCGCCGGGACGAGGGGAGGTCGTCGGAACCGCCTCGGACGGGGATCGAGGCGACGCTGGCCACCATCTGGTGTCGGGTTCTCGGCCTCGACGGGGTTGGCTTGGACGACGACTTCTTCGAGCTCGGGGGCCACTCGCTCCTGGCCTCCCAGGTCATCGCCCACGTCCGGGAGGAGCTCGGCACCGAC
Organism: Acidimicrobiales bacterium; assembly: GCA_030448245.1. GTDB lineage: Bacteria > Actinomycetota > Acidimicrobiia > Acidimicrobiales > JAUJNH01 > JAUJNH01. The sequence goes on along the minus strand of JAUJNH010000001.1, from coordinate 51,420 downwards.
ACGCCGCTCCGAGCCATCTTCGAGGCCCCGACGGTGGCTGCGCTGGCCAGCCGGATCGCCGAGGAGGCGCAGCGGGCTCGGGTCCCGCCGCCGACGGCCCAGCCCCGCCATCCCGGGATGCGGTTCCCGCTCTCACTGGCCCAGGAGCAGATGTGGGCGCTGGAGGTGACGGCGTCGCCGCCCGGGCTCTACAACGTCACCGCCCTCCGCCGCTTCGAGGCTCCCGTCGACGAGGAATCGCTGCGGGCGTCGCTCGACTTCCTGGTCGAGCGGCACGAGACGCTCCGCACCGCGGTGGTCGTCGAGGACGGCGTTCCCTGCCAGGTCGTGGCCGAGGGCGTGGGCATCGACCTGACCACCACCGACCTCAGGGCAGTGCCTCCTCCGGCCCGCGGCGACCGGCTGCAGGCGGCGCTGGCCGAGCAGGACGCGGATCCCTTCGACCTCGCCCGGGCACCGCTGGCTCGGGCTCAGCTGTTCCTCCTGGACGAGTCCTCCAGCCAGCTGGCCGTCACCTTCGACCACCTGATCTCCGACGGCACCTCGGCGGCCATCTTCCTGGGCGAGCTGACCGAGGCCTACGCCGCCTTCACCGAGGGCCGGCGCCCGAGCCTCCCGCCTCTCGAGATCCAGTTCGCCGACTTCGCCCTCTGGCAGCGGCGCTGGCTGACCGAGGAGGACCTTGGCACCCAGGTCGACTGGTGGGTCGAGCGGCTGTCTGGCATGCCGCTCGGCCCTGCGGTGCCGTTCGACCGGATCCCGTCAGAGCCGTCGCGGCGCATCTCCTCGCTGAGCCTCACCGTCCCGCCGGAGAGCTACGAGGTCATCCAGCACCTGGCTCGGGCAACCCAGAGCTCGGTCTTCATCGTGTGCGCCGCCGCCGTCAGCTCCCTGTTCAGCCGCCACAGCGGGGTCACCGACGTCCTCCTCAGCACCACCCTGAGCGGGCGCCAGCGAGCCGAGCTCGAGCCGATGATCAGCATGTTCGCCGGGATCGGCCGGGTGCGCGCTGACCTCTCCGGCGACCCGACGTTCGAAGCGGTCGTCGGCCGCGTCCGCAGCCACGTGCTGGGCATGTTCGAGCACCAGGACGTCCCGTTCATGCGCGTCCGCCAGAAGCTGCTGCCGGACTTCCCGAGCGGCTGGCTCGAGGTGGCATCGACCCTCCCCGTCGAGCTCGCCTACTTCCCCAGCCCGTGGGGGGTGGACCACCACGAGCTCTACTTCCGCGGCCAGCTCCACCCCCTCAGCGTGACGCTGCTCGACGACGGCACCCAGATCCGCGCCACCCTCAGCTACAAGGTCGCGTTCTACGACGAGGCGACCATCGTCCGACTGGCCGAGGGGCTGCAGGCCATCCTCGACGCCGTCGGTGCCGACCCGGGCTTGCCGCTCTCGCACCTCCCGGTCCGGCGAGCGGCGCCGGACCACGCCCTCAGCTGACGTTGAAGGTCAGCGGCGTGCTGGCCGGCGGCTTGCCCTCCTCGGTGATCAGGATGTTGCCCTTCCACGCGCCGCTCATCTCGAGGATGATCGAGACCGTGTAGATGCCGGGCCTCACCTCGTCGGCGAGGTCGCTCACCGCCATCCCGCTCATCCCCCGCATGGCGACGCTGGCACAGATCTTGGCCCCCTCGACCGGCTTCCCATCGTGGGTCACCTCCAGCTCGTAGTCGCTCTTCTCGACCTCGATGGGGCCGAGCAGCCTTGCCTGGTAGGTCGGGTCCCGCTGGGCGTCGGCGACGCAGCCCCGCCGCGCGTCGTCGGACAGCGTGACGATGGCCAGGGCGAAGGCCGCGGCGGCGAGGGCGGCCACCACCAGGATGCGCCTGACCCCCTTCGTCTGGCGCTCCCGGACCCTCGGATCCGCCTGCCCCTGCTCAGCAGCCTCCCGGGAAGCGGCCTCCCGCACCAGGGTCGAATCGTCGGCCATGTCAGCTGAGGACCCGCTCGCGGAGGCCCCGCATCCCGAGGACGGTGAACACGACGGCCGACACGATCATGGCCGGGTAGACGACGAACAGCGAGAGGTGGGGCTCGCCGGCGACGAGGGCGGCTCGGAAACCCTCGCTGGCGTACACCAGCGGGTTGACGAGGAGCGCGTACTGCAGCAGCGGCACGGCGTCCAGCGAGGGCCAGGTGTAGAAGATGGCACCCAGGAAGCTGAGCGGGAGGGCGACGACGCCAAAGAGGTAGGAGGCCGTGCCGGGCGAGAAGCGGGCGCCCATCGTGAGCCCGAGCGCGGCGGCCGTGACGCACGCCAGCGGCGTGAGGGTGAGCAGCACGATCGGGCGCACCTCGAGGTAGACGGGGGTGCTGGGCACGAAGGCACCGATGGGGAACACGACCATGGCCCCGAAGAGGGCCTGGAGCCCGCCCGACACGATCTTCTCGGCGGCGACGACGAAGATCGGCGTCGGAGCCAGGATCCGGTCCTCCACCTCGCCGGTCACCCCCAGCTCACGCACCATCTCGGTGCCCACCGAGAAGATCCCGATGAAGATGATGGTCTGGGCCACGATCCCCGCCATCAGCAGGCTCGAGAAGCGGGAGGCCCCGCCGCCACCGCCGACCGCCTGGCCGATCCGGGGGAAGAGGTTGGTCAGGACGAAGACCAGCATCAGCGGCTGCATCACGGTGCCGGCCACGAACTGCGGGAGGCGCTTGTCGAGGATGGTGAAGTCGCGCAGCAACATGGCTCGGAAGGCCGTCCAGCTCGCGCCCCGCACCGACCGGGTGCGCTCGGTGTCGAACGGGCCGGCCGTGCTGGCGGTCACTCCCGGAGGTCCTTCCCGGTCAGCTTGACGAAGACGGTCTCGAGGTTGTCACAGCTGACCGCGAGGTCGGTGAGGCGGAAGCGGCCGGCCTGGGCGGCGGCCAGGACCAGCTGCATGGCTCCCTCGGCCTGCGGGAGGGAGATGCGGACGTGGCCGTCCACGACCTGGACCTCGGTGGTGAACACCGCCCGCCGGAGCTGGCTGGCCAGCTTCTCGATCTCACCATCGGCCCTGACCGTGACCGAGGCGCCCCCACCGAGCCGCGCCTTGAGGCCGGCCGGGGTGTCGACGGCCTTGATCCGACCGTGGTCCATGATGGCCAAACGGTCGCAGTGCTCGTCGGCCTCCTCCATCCGGTGGGTCGTCACCAGCACCGTCTGCCCCTCGTCCTGCAGCTCGCCCAGCACCTCCCAGAGGGCGATGCGGCTCTGAGGGTCGAGGCCGACGGTGGGCTCGTCGAGGAAGATGACGGCCGGCTGGTGGAGGAGGGCCCGGGCCACCATCAGCCGCCGGGCCATGCCGCCGGACAGCGCCTCCACCTCGGCCGTCTTCTTGTCGGCCAGGCGGAACCGCTCGAGCAGGTCGTTGGTGGCCGCGCGGGATGCCTGGGCGCTCATGCCGAAGTACCGGCCGTGGAAGTAGAGGTTCTCCCAGACGTTGAGGCCCTGGTCCAGGGTGTTCGCCTGCGACACCACGCCGATCACCTGCTTGGCTCGGGCGGGCTCGGCTACCACGTCGATGCCGTTGACGACGGCGGATCCCGAGGTGGGGATGACGCGGGTCGTCAGCATGCCGACCGTGGTCGACTTGCCGGCGCCGTTCGGGCCGAGCAGACCGAAGATCTCACCGCGGCGCACTGAGAGGCTGAGCTCGTCGACCGCCACCATGCCGCCCGGGTAGACCTTCTTGAGGGCCGTGGTCGAGATGACGTCGGCGGCCCCGGGGTGAGGGGTGGCACCGTTGCCGGCCGACTCGCCTTCGCTCGCCAGCGTGACGGTGCCGCCAGGCCGCGATATGTTAGCCGGGGGCAACGAATGCATGCGAGGCCTGAGGATAGAGATGTCCGGGCGGGACAGCCAGCCCGGGGTTTGTTGGAGCCGAGGAACCAGGAACATCCACCTCCGCTCGTGGGCGTGCCGGCGCTCAGCGGGGCATCTGGGAAGTGGGTCGATGCAACCGGTAGTATGCTTAGAAGCCACGAATTTCGAAAACGGCGCTCCTTCCTGACGACTTCCAGGAACGGGGGCGGTCGGGGGGACCGAGTTGGAGGACTATCGGTTAGCACCACCCCGGGGGGCGCGGGTCACCTTGGGCGAGCTGGGCGTGGTTCCTCGCATCCTCCTGGCCACCGACGGGACCCTGACCCACATCCTCGAGGCGTACGCCGACGAGCTGGTCCGCCTCGTCAAGCTGTTGCAGTCGCTGGTTACCGAGCCGGCGGCTCGCGAGCCCTTCGACCTCGACGACGGCGAGCGAGCGCTGCGGCGGGTGATCCTGCTCCAGGGAGCGACGAGCGGCGTCACCTTCATCCACGCCGACTCGGTGGTGATGCTCGACCGGCTGCCCGCAGGTGTGGCCGACGCCCTCCTCACGACCGAGCGCCCCATCGGCAAGCTGCTGGCCGAGCGTCGCACCGAGACCTTCCGCGAGATCGTGGGGGCCTGGGCGGAGTGCCACGAGCCGATCGCCGCCCACTTCGGCCTGACGGCGCACGATCCCCTCCTGGCCCGGACCTACCGGATCGTGGCCAGAGGACGGCCCCTGGCCTGGATCACCGAGACGTTCCCCGAGAAGTTCCAGGTGGCCGTGCGGGTCGGGACCCCGCAGCCCCGGGACTCGCGGCCCGGGCCCATCCTCGCCCCCGGCTTCGAGCACAGGGTGGGTGTCACGGGGGCCCCGGCGTGACGCCGGTGCACCCGACCGGAGGCGGAGGATGACAGGCGCTCGACCCGGCGCGCCCGTCGCCATCGTCACCGGCGGTGGCCGTGGCATCGGCCGGGCCGTGGCCCTGGCCCTGGCCGCCGATGGCCACGCCGTCTGCGTGCACGACACCGGGGTCACCCTGAACGGGCACCAGCCCGGGCCCGGGCCAGCTCGGTCTGTGGTCGAGGAGATCGCCCGGGCAGGCGGTTCGGCCTGGGCGTCGACGAACGAGGCCAGGACCCGGGCCGGCGCGGCCGAGGTGGTGGCCGAGGCCGAGCGTCGGGTGGGGCGGCCGCCGAACGTCCTGGTCCACGCCGCGGGCACGCTCCGCGATGCCATGGTCCACAAGGCCACCGACGACGACTGGGCTGAGGTCCTGGGCTCGCACCTGTCCGTCGGAGTCGAACTGACCAGGGTCCTGGCCCCGACGATGCGGGCTTCGAGCTGGGGCCGGATCGTCTACGTCGGCGGTGCCGCCGGCCTGGTGGGGAGCATCGGCCAGGCCGCCTACTGCGTGGCCAAGGCCGGCCTGTTCGGCCTGACCCGGGCCGTGGCCCTGGAGATGGCCGGGCGCGACGTCTGCGTGAACTACCTGGCGCCGTTCGCCTTCACCCGGATGACCGAGTCCATCCCCCCTGCCACCGAGCGGCTCCGGGAGTACCTGCGGGGCGCTGCGCTGACCACGCCGGCCGACGTCGCGCCGCTGATCGCCTGGCTGTGCTCGGCCGAGGCGTCCGGCATCAGCGGCCAGGTCTTCGGCGCCCGCGGCGCCGAGGTCGCCCTGTGGTCCCAGCCCCGCCCCGTCGCCAACCTCGTCAAGGCCGGGGGCTGGGACGCCGCCGCGCTGGGCGCGGAGGGGTGGCCGGCGCTGCAGCAGCACCTGACGCCGCTCGAATCCGAGTTCGACCTGTTCAGCGGCCCTCCCGCCGTCCTCGTCGCCCGGCCCGCACGATGAGCGTCTTCAGCGGCGAGGTGCCCGATGCCGAAGCCGCTCACGCCCTGGGACGCCACTACGTCTCCGCCGTCGGCAAGGTCGTCGCCAGCCACGTCCGCAACGAGCTGACGGGTGCCGCGGTCTTCGACGAGCCGGCCATAGGCCTGGCCCCGACGCCCCGCGAGAAGTGGCTGGTCTGCCGGATCGCCATGGAGGAGTACGGCCACCACCTCAAGTTCCAGCGGCTGGCTGCGGACCTTCGGCTCGCCGACCCGCAGTCGCACCCCCCGCTGTCGGTCTTCGAGTTCGAGCTGTCCACCTGGGTCGAGTTCGTCGTGCTGAAGGCCATCGTCGACCTGGCCGAGGTGGTGCTCATGGACGACCTCGTGGGGTGCAGCTACCTCCCCCTCCGGAGGCTGGCCCTGACCCTCCTGCCCGAGGAGCGCTTCCACGTCTCCTTCGGGGCCGTGCGCACCAAGGAGATGGTCGGACGAGCGGACACCCGGCCCGCCGTGCAGGACGCCGTCGACGCCCTGGTGCCGTTCACCCTTCCCTTCTTCGGCAGGAGCCGCTCCTCCAACAACGAGGCGTTCCGGCGCTGGGGGATCAAGCGCCGCACCAACGACGAGGCCCGTGCCGACTTCATCGAGCGGACCCGGACCTTCGTGGAGCAGCTCGGCCTGCGGTACCCGGAGGTGAGCGTGTCGTGGAACGGCTGAGCGAGACGGGCAGGCCGATGGGCGCAGCGGCCGGCAACCTGGCTGCGGTGCTCGAGGAACGTGCGTCGGCGTGCGGGTGGACCGACCGCGCCGCCCTCACCGTCGACGAGCGGACGCTCACCCACCGCCAGGTGCACGACGGCGGCGCCCGGGCCGCGTCCGTGTTGGCCGGGATGGGGGTGCGCCGGGGCGACCCCGTCCTCCTGGTGCTCACCGACGGGGTCGTGTTCGCCTGGGCCTTCCTCGGCGCCGTGCGCCTCGGGGCCCTGGCCGTGCCGGTGAACCCACAGCTCCCCCCCGACGACCACCGGTACCTGGCCCGCGACTGCCGGGCCACGCTGGTGGTCTGCGAGGACGAGCTCGCCGATCGCTTCGAGGGCCGGGCCACCACGATCACCGCGCCGGCCCTGACCGCGGCGGTGGCCACGTCCGACCCGCATCCCGCGGTTGCCGTGGACGCCGGCGAACGGGCCTACGCCCAGTACACCTCAGGCACGACCGGGCTGCCGAAGGCGGCCGTGCACCGCCACGGTGACCCGCTGGTCTACGCCGAGGCCTTCGCCAGGGCGGCCCTCGCCCTCGGCCCGGAGGACGTCGTGCTCTCCGTGTCGAAGATGTTCTTCGCCTACGGCCTCGGCAACTCCCTGTTCTTCCCGCTCCTCACCGGCTCCAGCGCCGTGGTGCACCCCGGGAGGCCCCGGCCCCGGGACGTCGCCGGGCTCGTCGCCCGCCACGGCGCCACGGTCCTGTTCGCGGTGCCCACCTTCTACGCGAACCTGCTGCGGGAGGACCTCCCGGCGGCATCGTTCGCCTCGCTGCGGGTGGCGGTGTCGGCCGGGGAGCGGCTGGCCGCCGGTCTGGCCGAGCCCACTGCCGCGTTCCTCGGCTGCCCACTGCTCGACAGCCTCGGCTCGACCGAGGTGGGCCAGGCCTTCGTGGGCGGCACCCTGGACCGGAGCAAGGCCGGTGTGATCGGCGCCCCGTTGCCCCCCTACGAGGTTGCCGTGCGCGACGACGCGGGGCGCGACCTGGCTCCAGGGGAGGTCGGCACGCTGTGGGTGCGGGGGCCGACGGTCCTGGTCGAGTACCTGGGCCGGCCCGAGGCCACGGCGGCCGCCTTCGACGGCGACTGGCTGCGCACGGGTGATCTGGCGTCGCTCGACGAGGACGGCTTCGTCTCGCACCACGGTCGGTCTGACGACCTGGAGATGGTCGGCGGCATCACCGTTGCGCCCCAGGAGATCGAGGAGCTGCTCACCGGCCACCCCCAGGTGTCGGAGGTGGCGGTCGTGGCGGCGGCGGACGCCCACGGGGTGGCGAGGCTCCAGGCGTTCGTGGTGCCCGCCGAGGACGTCCCGTGCGACGACGGTCTGGCTGCCGAGCTGCGCGAGCTGGCCCGAGCCCGCCTGGCCGCCTACAAGGTTCCCCGGTCGGTGCGCCTCGTCAGGGCCCTCCCGCGCACGGCTACCGGCAAGCTGCGGCGCTTCGTCCTGCGCGACGCCAGCCGCGCAACGGCCTCCCGCTCCTGCTGAGCGTGCCGAGCTCAGCCGAGCTGCGGGGCGAGCACCTCGAGGTAGTCCCCGAACGCGGCGGCGAAGGCGGAGTCGTGGAGCCCGAACGACTCGCTGTCGTACCGGTGCACGCCGTGCTTGTGCTGGGGGTGCCGGGCCACCCAGGCCTCCAGGGCCGTGGCCACCTGTGCGGGCAACGACCGCCCGAGCTGCTCGTAGAGCCCGGCCACCGTGGCCAGGGGGCGGCGGACGAGGTCGGTGTAGGCCACGTCGACGAACCGGTCGGGACGCGCGGCGCGCACAGCCAGCGCCCGGGCCATGGCCACCTCGCAGCGGCGGAGCGCCTGCTGGCCGACCGCCAACTGGGAGACCTCGTCGCTGTACGCCCGGCGCAGGCAGAGCATCAGGCTGGCGTAGGACGGGACGGCTTCCGCCGGGTGCCGGTGGCAGTGCACGACCGTGGCCTCCGGGCAGGCCTCGAGCAGGGCGTCGAGGTGGCCCAGGTGGCTCGGCGACTTCAGCACCCAGGGCCGGCTCCCGTCCTCCGGGCGGCGCAGCACCCCCAGCTGGCGGGCGTAGGAGCGGTACTCGCGCCGCAGGGGCGCGGTGGCCAGCCACGCCGAGTACGCCTCGGCGTTGAACATGTCGTCGAAGTGCTGGCTGGCGAAGTCGTTCTGCAGCAGGGCGTCGCACTCCTCAGGTCCCTCCGGCGTGGCCGCGTGGATGGCCCGGAACCCGGGGACGAGCTCGTAGAGCCGCTCCAGCCACCTGCCGGCCTGGCCCACCAGCTCGGTCCTCGACATGCCTCCCACGCCGTCGGGCGGCACGGGCCGCAGGGCCTCCCACATGCGCAGGGGGCGCAGGGCCGGGTCGAGGGCCAGCAGGTTGTGCAGCAGGGTTGTGCCCGTGCGGGGCAGGCCGGTGACGACGATCGCCTCGCCGACCCCGATGTCGGCGACCTCGGGGCGGGCCGCGACCTCGGCCTCGACCAGGAGGCGGTTGGCCAGGTGCCGGACCACGATGCTGTCCAGCACCCGCCGGCCGCCCTCGTTCAGAAGGCCGGTGGCGATGCTCGACTGGAACAGGAGCTCGAGCGCGGGGCGGAACCCGGGATCGGCCCACTGACGGCCACCGGCGACGAGCGAAGCCTTCTCCATCAGGTCTGGCAGCGTCGGGCCGTCCGGCACGCTGCAGTTGTACCGGACGCGGCTGACGGGCCCTCCATCGCGGGAGGAGCCGCCGTGGTTAGGGTGATTTCATGACCTCTCGCGAAGTGCGGGGCGCCGCGCACCGCCAGGAGGCCAGGGCATGAAGGCGTGGCGGCGCGCAGCCGTGCCGCCCCCCAGAGGCGGCTCGGCGCCGGCTGCGGCGCCGGCCGAGCCCGGCGAGGCGGGCGAGGCACCGGCGAGCGGGGCTCTCGTCGAGGTCAGCGACCTGGCCGTTCGGTTCGGAGACGACGTCGACGCCCTGCGGGGCGTCAGCTTCACGCTCGACCGGGGCGAGAGCCTGGCCGTGGTCGGTGAGAGCGGATCGGGGAAGTCGACGCTCGCCCTCTGCCTGTCCGGCCTGATCCAGCCCCCCGAGGCCCGGGGCAGCGTCCGCATCGACGGGAAGGAGATGCTGGGCGCCTCGGCCGAGGTGCTGCGCTCGACCCGGTGGGCGACCGTGGCCCTGGCCCTCCAGGGCGCCCCGTTCAACCCGGTGGTGCGGGTCGGTGACCAGGTGGCCGAGCCGCTGCGGGAGCGGCTGGGGATGGGTGCCGGCGAGGCCAGCAGGCGGGCGGCCGAGCTGGCCCAGGAGGTGCTGCTCGACCCCGACCTGCTCGAGCGCTACCCCCACCAGCTCTCGGGCGGCCAGCGGCGTCGGGCGATGCTGGCCATGGTGCTGGCCCTCGACCCGCCCCTGATCGTGCTCGACGAGCCGACCGCCGGCCTCGACCCCGCCACCCGCCACGAGCTGGTCGACCGCATCGGCCGGCTGGCTGAGTCCCGGCGCTTCGCCCTGGTGGTCATCTCCCACGACCTCCCCGACGCCGCACGGCTGGCGAGCCGCACCATGGTCCTCTACGCCGGAGAGGCCATGGAGGTCGGAGCCACCGGCAGGGTCATCGCCGAGCCCGCCCACCCCTACAGCTGGGCGCTGGTCAGCGCCTACCCGGTCATGTCGACCACCAAGGACCTCCGACCGATCCGCGGCCGGCCTCCCGACCCTCGGGCCATCCCACCGGGCTGCCCCTACAACACCCGCTGCACCCAGGCCGAAGCGATCTGCGCGGAGCGCCCCCCGCTGGCGGCCTCGCGGGGGCGGCTGGTGCTGTGCCACTTCGGCGGGCTCAAGACGCTCCTCGAGGCGACGGAGGTGTCCAAGTCGTTCGGCCACGGCCGTGACGCGGTGCTCGCCCTGCAGGGCGTGTCGCTCACGCTGCGCGAGGGCGAGTCGGTCGGGCTGGTCGGGCCCTCGGGCAGCGGCAAGTCGACGCTGGCCCGCATCCTGGCCGGGCACCTGGCCCCCGACGGCGGCCAGGTGCTGCTCGAGGGCGAGCCTCTGCCCACCACGTGGCGGGGCGACGACCGCAGACGGCGCCGGCGGGTGCAGCTGGTGATGCAGGACCCCACCGACGCCCTGTCGCCCCGCCTCGACGTCGAGGCGCTCGTGCGCGAACCGCTCGACCTGGCGAAGGACCTCGACGGCGAGGACCGCCGACGGGCGGTGGCCGAGGCGCTGGAGAGCGTCGGGCTCCCGTCGGGCGGCTCGTTCCTGCGGGCCCACACCCACGAGCTGTCAGGCGGCCAGCTGCAGCGGATCGCCCTGGCCCGGGCCCTCGTCGTGAAGCCGAAGCTCCTGGTGGCCGACGAGCCCACGGCCATGCTCGACGCGTCCGAGCAGGCCCGCCTGCTGGTGGTGCTGCGCGAACGGCAGGTCGAGATGGGCCTGGGACTGGTGCTCATCTCGCACGACCTGGCCGTCGTCCGAAAGGTCACCGACCGGATGGTCGTCCTCGACCGGGGGCTGGTGGTCGAGGAGGGCCTGTCCTCGGCGGTCTCCGGCTTCCCGCAGAGCTCGACGGCCCGCCACCTGGTCGAGGCGTCGGCCGCCTTCCCCGTCGGCACCTGACCCCGACGACCACGTCGAGCGTCGGTTCAGCGGCGGTACCACTGGTCGACGAGGTCGGGAGGCGGAGCCGGCCACCGGCCCAGCACGTTGGCGGCCTCCGCCCTCCGGGCCGCCTCCGACTCGGGCCACCTCCACGGCTCGACCCGGACCCGCCGGCGACGCATGCGCCCGTCCGGTCCCGGCACCTTCGAGGGCCGGGCCAGGACCAGGCCGAAGATGGCGAGCGGCAGGGCGAAGACGATGAGGAAGCCGACCAGCTCCCGCCATGGCAGCCCCACCACCTCGTCGCCTCGCAGCAGGACCCCGAGGTCGTAGAGGGCGTGCAGGGCGATCGGCAGCCAAAGGGTGCCGACCCGCACCCGGACGGCGCCCACGGCCAGCCCGTAGGCCGTGGCGAAGCCGACCTGGGCCAGCGTGGCCGTCGCCGGCTGGCCGCTGAGCAGGTTCAGCGAGTGCAGCAGGCCGAACCAGAGCGCCGAGAGCACGACGGCGACGGTGGTGCCCTTCCATCGCAGCGACTCGAGGACGAGGCCGCGCGTCCAGAGCTCCTCCTCGAAGCCGATGGCCAGGGCGACGCCGGCGACGCCGAGCACCGACAGCACCGCCCGGTCGGAGGTCCCACCGGCCAGCGTGGCGACCGCGTAGAGCGCCGGCAGCCAGGCCAGCCAGAGCCGGTTCCAGCGGCGGGGCGGGCCCAGGCCCACCCGCCGGTACCACCCCAGCCGGTCGACGATGCTCAGCGCCACCGCGGCGCTGGCCAGCTTCGACCCGGTGATCAGCACCTTGTCGGGCCCGCCCTCGAGATCGAAGGTGGAGAGGGCGAGCCCGACCAGCGCCGAGACCAGGAACACGAGCAGCTGCAGCACGAGGAGGCGGCGGGTGCCGACGTCCTTGCTGACCGGGACGTCGTCCTGGGCCAGCTGGGGGTCCTCGACCTCGATCCAGGTCTCGGCGCCGGCGGTGGTGGTGGTCGTCACAGGTCCCTTCTAACGATGCGGGGCGGCGGTCCGTTCACGGGGGACCCGTGGTGGGCGACCATGCGCCAGCGGCCGGAGGCGTCGCGGGTGAACAGGTTGAGGGCGGCCACCGTGGCGCCGTGCTGGTCGCCGAGGAGGTCCTCGTCCACGGTGACCCACCCGGTGTCGCCGTGCACGTGGGCTTCGGCCTCGGTCAGGACGAACTGGAGGGCAGAGGCGCCGCCGAACAGCGCGAAGAACGAGGCCTGCACGTGTGGCCAGCCCCGCAGCGTCGCCCACCCGGGGTGGGTGCAGGTGACCCGGGCCGACCGCTCCCACAGGGCGCTCATGGCGTCGAGGTCCCTCGTCTCGAACGCCGTGTAGAACGCCTGGTTGGCCACGAGGAGGGAGGCCAGGTCCGGGTCGGCACCGGTCTCCACGCGGGTGCAGGCTAGGTGGGCGCCCCGGTATCGTCCGGCCGTGCCCCCCAGGTTCGTCGAGGGGGCTGGGGGGGTGGCGGTCGCCACGTGGGAGCTGGGCGGGTCGGGGCCGCCGCTGCTCGTAGCCCACGCCACCGGGTTCCACACCGGCTGCCTCCGAGCGCTGGCCGACGGCCTGGCCGACCGGTTCCGGGTGGTGGGCTTCGACTGCCGGGGCCATGGCCACAGCAGCACCCCGCCGCTCGACCCGGACGAGGCCGGACGGGTCCCGTCGATGGCCTGGGGCGCCTTCGCCGACGACGCCCTCGCGGTCGTCGACGGCTTGGGCCTCGAGGGGGCCTCGGCCTTCGGCCACTCCTGTGGCGGCGCCGTCCTGCTGCTGGCCGAGCAGCGCCGGCCCGGCACGTTTCGGGGGATCTTCGCCTACGAGCCCGTGGTGGCCCCGCCCGGCTTCTGGGCCCAGGCGCGGGAGCTGGGCTTCGACCCTTCCGCCGGGGCTCACCGGCGCCGAGCCGTCTTCGCGTCGCGGGACGCTGTTCGCACGCACTACGCCAGCAAGCCGCCGCTGACGTCGCTGCGCGACGACGTCCTGGCCGCGTACGTCGAGGACGGGTTCGCCGACGAGCCCGACGGGACCGTCCGCCTCCGGTGCGCGCCGGAGGCCGAGGCGGCCACGTTCTCCATGGCCCCCCACAACGACGCCTGGGACCGCCTGGACCAGGTGGCCTGCCCCACGACCTTCGCGTGCGGCGGCGGTGAGAGCGGGTTCGGCGTGGCCCGCATGTCGGAGCTGGCGGTCCGGGTGCAGCACGGTCGGGTCGATGAGCACGCCGGGCTCGGGCATCTCGGGCCGCTGGAGCGCCCGGACGAGGTGGCCGAAGCCGTCGGCTCGGCGCTGGACCAGCCCTGAACCGCAGCGTCCCGCACCGGTGCGGCGTCGGCGTCACGGACGGCGCGTACCGTCGAAGCCGGTGGAGGCCGGAGGTTGACGTTCGAGCTGCACCGGGCCGAGCGGGCCGACGTGCTGGCCGGCGCCCTGGCCGAGATCCTCCTCGACCGCCCGGACGACCCGTTCGCCCCTGAGGTCGTCGCCGTCCACTCGAGGGGCGTCGAGCGGTGGCTGTCGCACCACCTTTCGACCCGCCTCGGCACGGCGGCCGGCCGGGCCGACGGGGTGTGCGCCAACCTCAGCTTCCCCTTCCCGGGGCGGCTGGTCGGCGACGCCCTGGCCCGGGCCACCGGCGTCGAGCGCACCAGCGACCCGTGGCGGCCCGAGCGGCTGGCCTGGCCGCTGCTCGAGGTGGTCGACGCCAACCTGGGTGAGCCGTGGCTGGCGGTGCTGGCCGCCCACCTGGGCGGCGCCGACGCGGCCAGCGCCGACCGCGACCGCCGGTTCGGCGCCGTCCGCCACGTGGCCGACCTGTTCGACCGCTACGCCGTGCACCGGCCGGCGATGGTGCTGGCCTGGGCGGCCGGCAGGCTGGAGGACGGCGAGGGCCGCCCCCTCCCGGACGACGTCGCCTGGCAGGCCCAGCTGTGGTGGCACCTGCGGGACGCCGTCGCCACCCCGAGCCCGGCGGAGCGGCTGGTCGAGGGGTGCCGGGCCCTGGCCGCCGATCCCGGGCTGGTCGAGCTGCCCGACCGGCTGGCCCTGTTCGGGTTCACCCGCCTCCCAGCCACGTACCTGGACGTGCTCGGGGCGCTGGCCGTCCACCGCGACGTGCACCTGCTGGCCCTCCACCCGTCACCGGTCTCCTGGTCCCGTCTCGCCGCCCTGCCCGCGGCCGACCCCGAGGTGGCGACGGCAACGGTCCGCCACCCCCTGCTGCGGTCGTGGGGGCGGGACAGCCGGGAGATCCAGCTCGTGGTGGAAGCCCGCAGGGAGGCCGGCGGCTTCGTCGACCGCCACCACCCCCTGCCCGTCGGGGACGCCGACGGGCAGCGCAGCCTGCTGCAGCGGCTCCAGGCTGCCCTGCGAGCCGACGAGCCCCCCGGCTGCGGGCACCGGCCGACGCTGGCCGTCGGCGACCGGTCGGTGCAGGTCCACGCCTGCCACGGCCGGGCCCGCCAGGCCGAGGTGGTCCGTGACGCCATCACCCACCTCCTCGCCGCCGACCCCACGCTGGAGCCTCGCGACGTCGTGGTGCTGTGCCCCGACATCGACGAGCTGGCCCCGCTGCTGCACGGCGCCTTTGGTGGTGGTGGTGATGGTGGTGGTGGTGATGGTCGTGGCAGCGGCGGTGACGCAGAGCTCCCCGGACCGCCGCCGCTCCCCTACCGCCTGGCCGACCGGTCGCTCCGCCAGACCAACCCGGTGCTGGGCGCCCTGGCCGAGCTGCTCGGGCTCGTCGAGGCCCGCCTGACGGCCACGCAGGTGCTGTCCTTCGCCGCCCTCCCCCCGGTTCGGGACCGGTTCCGCCTCGACGACGACGACCTGGTGCGCATCGGCGACTGGGTCCGGGAGACCGGGACCCGCTGGGGCCTCGACCCGGCCAGCCGGGCCCGGTACGACCTGGCCAGCGTCAGCACCGGCACGTGGGAGGCGGGGCTCGTCCGCCTGCTCCTCGGCGTGGCGATGTCGGAGGACGAGCACCGCCTCGTCGGCGGGGCCCTGCCGTTGGACGACGTGGACGCCGGCGACATCGCCCTGGCCGGCCGGTTCGCCGAGCTGGTCACCCGCCTCGGCCTGGTGGTGCGCGAGATGGGCGACACCCGGCCCGTGGCCGGGTGGGTGGCCGCGATCGACCGGGCGGCCGACCTGCTGTTCGCCACCAGGCCGGCCGATGCCTGGCAGCGGGGCCAGCTGGACCGGCTCCTGGCCGAGGTCCAGGCCGAGGCCGGAGTCGGCAGCGCCGACCAGCACGCGGTGACGCCGCCGCCCGGGCCACCGCTGCGGCTGGCCGAGGTCCGCGACCTCCTGGCCGACCGCCTCCGCGGCCAGCCGTCGCGTGCCGCCTTCCGCACCGGCGACCTGACGATGTGCACGCTCGTGCCGATGCGGTCGGTGCCCCACCGGGTCGTGTGCCTGGTCGGGCTCGACGACGGCGCCTTCCCCCGGGGCGGGTCGCCCGACGGCGACGACCTGCTGGTGCGGGCCCGCCACGTCGGCGACCACGACCGCCGGACCGAGGACCGCCAGCTGCTCCTCGACGCCGTGCTCGCCGCCGGCGAAGCGCTGGTCGTCACCTACTCCGGCCGCGACGTGCGCACCAACGAGCCGCTGCCGCCGGCGGTGCCCGTCAACGAGCTCCTCGACGTCGTCGACGCCACCGTCCGCACCGAGTCCGGCACCCCGGCCCGTGAGGCGGTGGTGCACCACCACCCCCTCCTTGCCTCCGATCGGCGCTGCTTCGAGCCCGGCCGCCTGGGCGCCGCCGGGCCGTGGGGCTTCGACCGGCGGCTGCTGGCCGGAGCCCGGGCTGCGGCCGGGCCCCGGCGGCACCCCGGCCCCTTCCTCGACGCTCGCCTGCCGCCAGCCACCGCCGACGTGGTGGCGCTGGACGACCTCGTGCAGTTCGTGCAGCACCCGGTGCTGGGCTTCCTGCGCCAGCGCCTGGAGCTCAGCCTGCGGTCCGACGAGGAGCAGCCGGTCGACGCCCTGGCCGTGGAGCTCGACGGGCTGGCCAGCTGGGGTGTGGGCGACCGGCTGGTCCGGGCCGTCCTGGGCGGCGGCGACCTCGACGCCGTCTGCGCGGCCGAGGCGGCCCGGGGGCTCCTCCCACCCGGCGCCCTCGGCCAGGCCGCCCTCGCGGAGGCGAGGGCTCGGGCCGAGGCCATCGCCGCCGCCGCCCTCGAGGCGTCCCGCGGACCGGTCGACTCGATCGAGGTCGACGTCGCCCTCGACAACGGCCGCCGCCTCGTCGGCACCGTGCCGGATGTCGTCGGCGACGTGGTCCGGGCCACCACCTTCTCCCGGCTGGCCGCCAAGCACCGCCTGGCCGCGTGGGTCCGCTTCCTCGCCGCCACCGCCGCCCGCCCAGCGCAGGAGCTGTCGTCCACCACGGTCGGCCGCCAGCGCGACCGGGCCCGCACCTTCACGCTGCGAGCGCTGGCCGGCACCGCAGCAGGACGCTCGGCCGCGGCCCTCGAGCACCTCGGGGTGGTGGTCGACCTGCGCGACCGGGGGCTGCGCGAGCCCCTGCCGCTGTTCGGCGAGACCTCGCACCGGTACGCCTCGGCGGTGCGGACGGGCGCCGAAGCCCCCGCCGACGAGGCGGCCCGGTGCTGGACCTCCGAGTACGGGTGGGACAAGGAGGACCGGGAGCCCGCCCACGTCCTGGTCCTCGGCGGTGTGCGCACCTTCGACGAGGTGATGGCCGTGCCGGCGGGACCCGGCGAGGACGGGCCTGGGTGGCCCGTCGGCGAGCCGAGCCGCTTCGGGCGCCTGGCCCGCCGCCTGTGGGATCCGGTCCTCGCCGCCGCCGCCCAGCCAGCCCGAGGCGGGGGCCGGGGATGACGGCGGTGCTGGCCAGCGCCCAGGCTCCGGCGCCATTCGACCCGACCCGGCCCGTCGGCCCGGGGGTCACGGTCCTCGAGGCCAGTGCCGGCACCGGCAAGACCCACACGGTGGCGTCGCTCGTCGTCACCGAGGTGGCGGGTGGCCGGCCGCTCGACGAGCTGCTCGTGGTCACCTTCACCCGCAAGGCCACCGGCACGCTGCGCGAACGGGTCTGGCTGCGCCTGGCCGCGGCCGTGGCCGCCCTCGACCCGGCAGCAGCCGCCAGCCCGGCCGACACGGTCGTCAGCCACCTGCGGAGCGGCCCGGCCGCCGAGGTGGCCCTGCGCCGGGCCCGTCTGGCCCGGGCGCTCGCCGACTTCGACGGCGCCACCATCGCCACCACCCACGGCTTCTGCCAGCAGGTGCTGGCCAGCCTCGGCGTGGCGGGTGACGCCGAGCGCGACCTCGAGCTGGTCGAGGACGTGGCCGGGCTGGTCGAGGACGCCGTCGACGACTTGTTCGTCCGCCGGTTCGCAGCCACCGGCCACGTGCTGTTCCCACGCGCGGTGGCCCGCCGCATCGCCAGAGCTGTCGTGGCCAACCCCGACGCCGCCATCGCTCCAGTGGACCCCGACTCGGAGGAGGCCAAGGTGCGCCAGCGGTTCGCCGGCACGGTGCGCCAGCGTCTCATCGACCAGAAGCGGCGAGGCCGGTTGGTGACCTACGACGACCTGCTCACCCGTCTGGCGGCCAGCCTCGACGACCCGACCCGCGGGGCCATGGTGGCCGAGCGGCTGCGGCGGCGGTTCTCGATGGCCGTGGTCGACGAGTTCCAGGACACCGACGCGGTGCAGTGGCGGATCCTGCGGGCCGCCTTTGGCGCCGCCCCCTCGCGGCTGGTGCTCGTCGGTGATCCCAAGCAGGCCATCTACGCCTTCCGGGGCGGCGACGTGCACGCCTACCTCGAGGCCACCAGGGGGGCCACCCGGCTCGGCCTGTCCGAGAGCTGGCGGGCCGACCAGCCGCTCCTCGACGGCCTCGACGCCTTTTTCGCCGGCGCCTGGCTCGGCGGCCCCGACATCGCCCACCGCCCGCTGCACGCCCGGCCAGGGGCCCAGGGCCGCCGGCTGCTCGGCCCCTCGGCCGGAGCCCCACTCACGGTCAGGGTGCTCGACCGGCGACGAGGTCCGGTGGCCCGCACGCCGCGCGACTTCGCCAAGAAGGACCCGACCCGCTCGTTCTTCGCCGAGGACGTGGCCGGCGAGGCGGCCCGCCTCCTGGCGAGCGGCACGACCGTGGTGGAGCGGGACGCGGAGGGGGCTGTCGCCGGAGCCGAGCGGCCGCTGGTGGCCGGCGACCTCGCCGTCCTGGTCCGGCGCCACCGCGAGGCCGAGGCCGTCCGGCGGGCCCTGCACCAGCGGGGGGTGCCGGCCGTGGTCTTCGGCGGCGCCAGCGTCCTCGCCACCGACGCAGCCGAGGGCTGGCAGGTCCTCCTGCGGGCCCTCGAGCTGCCGTCGGCCATGGGACGGGTGCGCTCGGCGGCTCTGGGCCCCTTCTTCGGCTGGGACGCGGCCCGGCTGGCCACGGCATCGGACGAGGCGCTGGAGGTGGTGGCCGGCCGGCTCCACGACTGGGCCGGGACCCTGCGGGCCCGGGGCGTGGCCGCCCTCGTCAGCCGGGCCGAGGCCACCGAGGGCCTCACCGCCCGGCTGCTGGGCGAGGCCGGCGGCGAGCGCACCCTCAGCGACCTGCGCCACGTCGCCGAGCTCCTGCACGCCAGGCATGCCGCCGCGCCGTCGTCGGCCGCGGCCCTGAGCCGGTGGCTGGCCGAGCAGCGGGCGGCGGGCGCCGACGCCGACGCCGGGCGCCGCCGGCTCGAGTCGGACGCCGACGCGGTGGCCGTGCACACCATCCACGGAGCCAAGGGCCTCGAGTTCCCCGTGGTCCTGCTCCCTTCCCTGTGGGAGGGCCCCTGGACCGACGACGACGAGCCGCCGGTCTTCCACGACGACCCCGGCCGGCGGTGCATCGGGGTCGGCGGCGCCGGTGCCGTGCACGCCGCTCAGGTGGAGGCCGCCGCCCGCGAGCTCGCCGAGGAGGAGCTGCGCCTGCTGTACGTGGCCATGACCCGGGCCCGCCACCGGGTCGTGGTCTGGTGGGCCAGCGGCAACGACGCCGCCCGGTCCCCCTTCGCCCGGGTGCTCCTCGGTCGCGACCCCGCCACCGGCGCCGTGGTCGACCAGCTGCGCAGGTGGCCCGACGAGGACGCCGTCCGCCAGGCCGTCGAGGCGCTGGCCGCCGCCAGCGGCGGGGCGGTGGCCGTCGAGGAGGCCAGCGGCCCCAGCGGGGTCCCGGCGCCGGCGCCGGTCCGCAGCACCGACAGCCTCGACGTCAGCACGTTCGACCGGTCCCTCGACGATCGGTGGGTGCGCACCTCCTACAGCGGCCTCACCGCCGCGGCCCACGAAGCGGCGCCGGCTGGCGTCGTCCCCGTCGAGCCGATCGAGGCCGACGAGGCCACCACGGCCGACGAGCCGGCCATCGCCGTGCACGGGCCGGCCGAACTCCTCGACGTGGCCGTCCCACTGGACCAGCTGCCCGGAGGCGCCCGGGTCGGGACGCTCGTCCACGACATCCTCGAGCGCACCGACTTCACTGCCGCCGACCTGCTGGCGGCGCTCGCCGCGGCAGCGGCCGGGGCCGGGGCCGGGCGCCTGCTCGAGGGTCACGTCGACGGGCTCGTAGCCGGCCTGGCTGCGGCGCTCGAGACCCCGCTCGGGCCGCTGTTCGGCGGTCGCCGCCTGCGCGACGTGGCGCCCGCCGACCGCCTCGACGAGCTGGCCTTCGACCTGCCCCTGGCCGGCGGCGACGTCCCCGCGGGCGTGGTCTCCATGGACGCCGTCGCCGCCCTGTTCGAGACCAGCCTCCCCGCGGGCGACCCGGTGGCCGGCTACGCCGGGCGCCTCCGCGACCCCGGCCTGGCCGCCGAGGTCCGCGGCTTCCTCACCGGCAGCATCGACCTGGTGGCCCGCGTCGGCGACCGCTACGTCGTGGTCGACTACAAGTCCAACCGGCTGGGGCCGCCGGGCGAGCGCCTGACCGCCAGGCACTACCGGCCTCAGGCCCTGGCCCGGGCCATGCACGAGGCCCACTACCCGCTGCAGGCCGCCCTGTACGGCGTCGCCCTGCACCGCTACCTCCGCTGGCGCCTGCCGGCCTACGACCCCGACCGCCATCTCGGCGGCGCCGCCTGGCTGTTCCTGCGGGGGATGGTCGGTGCCGACACCCCGGTCATCGACGGCCTCCCGTGCGGGGTGTTCGCCTGGCGGCCGCCGTCCGCCTTTGTCACCGGCCTGTCGGACCTCCTCGATCGGGGGACGGCGTGAGCGACCTCCGTGCCGCCCCACCGGCCGCGTCCCGTGGCACCGGCCTGGACCTCCACGACGGGCGCCGGTCGGTCTCGGGACCCGAGGCGCTGCGCGCCTTTTCCGGCGCCACCGTCCTGGAGGCGGCCGACGTGCACACCGCCACCACGCTCGGCCACCTGGTCGGCGGAGCCGGTGACGAGGTGCTGCTGGCGGTGGCCCTGGCCGTGCGGGCGGTGCGCCTGGGCCACGTGTACGTCGATCTTGCCTCAGTGGCCGCCACCGCCGCCCCCGATGACGAGGAGGCCGCCGTCGACGTCGACGGGCTGCCCTGGCCCGACCCGTCCGGCTGGGCGGCCCTGGTGGCCGCCAGCCCCCTCACCGCCGCCGGCCCCGACGGCCCCGCCGACCGGCCCCTGCGCCTTTTCGGAAGCCGCCTGTACCTCGACCGCTACTGGCGCCATGAGCGGAACGTGGCCGACGACCTGCGCCGGCGGGCCACGGCCGAGCAGCCCGCAGTCGACCTCGAGGCGCTCTCGTCCAGCCTCGACCGGCTCCTCCCCCGCCGGTCGGCGGAGGCCGACGACGGCCTGCAGCGCCTGGCCGCCGCCACCGTGGTGCTCCGCCGCCTCTCGGTCGTCGCAGGAGGCCCGGGGACCGGCAAGACCACGACGGTGGCCCGCATCCTGGCCCTCCTGCACGAGCAGGCCCGCGCCCTCGGCCAACCACCTCCCCGGGTGGCGCTGGCCGCGCCCACCGGGAAGGCCGCAGCCCGGCTGGCCGAGGCCGTGCACGCCGAGGCGGCAGCCCTCGAAGCCGATGGCGACGTGCGCAGGGCCGTCCTCGCCACGTCGGCCACCACGCTCCACCGCCTGCTCGGGTGGCAGCCCGGCAGCCGCAGCCGGTTCCGCCACGACCGCTCGAACCCGCTCGGCCACAACGTGGTGATCGTCGACGAGAGCTCGATGGTGCCCCTCTCCCTGATGGCCAGGCTCCTCGCCGCCGTGCGGCCGACGGCCCGGCTGGTGCTGGTCGGGGACCCCCGCCAGCTGGCGTCGGTCGAGGCCGGGGCCGTGCTGGGCGACATCGTGGGGCCGTCGGCGGCCGGCCTGCACCTCAGCCCGCCGGCCCGAGCGGCGCTCCAGCAGGCGACCGGCGATGCCGTCGTCGCCACCGATCCTGGACCGGCGGCGACGGTGGCCGACGGGATCGTCGTCCTCCGGCGGGTCCACCGCTTCGGGCCCGGGGTCGCCGCCGTGGCCGAGGCCATCGACAGCGGAGACGCCGACGCGCTGCTGGCGGGCCTGCGGGCGGCCCCGCCCGAGGTGACCTGGATCGAGGCGGCACCCGACCTCGACCTCGGCCGGGCGCCCGAGCTGGCCGAGGTCCGGCGGGCCGTGGTCGACGCGGCAACCGCGGTGGTCGCCGCCGCCCACGACGGCGACGGGGCGGGCGCCCTCGTCGCCCTGCGGTCGGTGCAGGTGCTGTGCGCCCACCGGCGGGGTGCGGGCGGGGCCGCGGCGTGGCGGGCCGAGATCGACCGGTGGCTGCGGTCGGCCATCCCCGGTTACGGCGGCGCCGGCGCCTCCCGCTCGGGTCCGTGGTTCCCCGGGCGGCCCCTGCTGGTCACCGAGAACGACCACGGCCTCGGCGTCTTCAACGGTGACACCGGCGTGGTGGTGGACACCGGCGGCGGCCGGCTCCGGGCCGTCTTCGACCGCCGCGGCCAGCTGCTCGAGGTCGCCCCCAGCCGCCTCGGCGCCGTCGAGTCGCTGTCGGCCATGACGATCCACAAGGCGCAGGGCTCGCAGTTCGGCTCGGTCGTGGTCGTGCTGCCCAGCCCGACCTCGAGGATCCTCACCCGGGAGCTGCTGTACACCGCCGTCACCCGAGCCCGCACGGCCCTCACTCTGGTGGCCACCGAGCCCAGCATCCGCGCCGCGGTGACCCGTCCCGTTGCTCGCGCCTCAGGGCTGGGTGAGGCCCTGTGGCCCGCGGAAGGCTCGGCACGCCGCCGCTCGGGCCGCTGACCGGGCACCGCCACCAGAGACGGCGCCGCAGCAACGACGCGGCGCCGTCAGAGGACCGGGAAGACCGAGGCAGACCAGCCACGCCGGTAGAGGGCTCGGATCAAAGCGGTGCTTCCATCCTGGCGACGGGCGATGTCGATGCCGACGGCGACAGCAACATCGGTGGCACCCGCAGGCATGGGCCACGGGTCGTGGTCGACGCTCCGAGCCAGATCATCGAGGTGCACGACCTGCTCGACGATCCGCGTGGTCAGGTAGTCGTCGAGGCGCATGACCTTGCCTCCCAGCACGGCCATGAGGTGGCCGGCCTCCAGGGATCGAAGTCGCGGCCCGAGCGCGTCCAGCCGCTGTCCCAGCACCCGGCACAGCTCACCGTGACCAGCAGCGGCGACGTCGGCGCCCCGTCGCCGGACCGCCTGGTGGTCCTCTGGTGACACGGCTCCGAGGAGCACGTCGAAGTACTCCCCCGCCGACGAGAAGTCGACCGTACCGCCTTCAACGGTCCCGTCGAGGTAGTCGGCGACGACCCAGACCCCGCCCCGGGCCAGATGGCCGGCCAGACCACCCACACGCTGGTCCTCGAGCACGGAAGGAAGATCCCAGGCGTCGGCGACCACCGAGGCGGCGACGGCCGCGGCGACCACCTGCGCCCCCTCGAGGAACAGCTCGACGATGTCGGCCTGCGGCATGGACCTCATCCTCGCGTCGCGCCGGGGCGCCGGGGTCCTGATCGAAGCGGCTCGGCGGCTCCAGCAGGTGCCACTTGCGGTTGAAGGCCGCCCGAACCACCGGATCGCGCCGGACGGCGGACGGAGGCGCCTTGGCCAGGCTGGGACCGGCCCGCCGCGCTGGGAGACGAACCCGGTCACCTCGAATCGGGCTGGAAGCGGATCCCGGGCTGGCTGAGTGCGGTCCGGCGCCCAGCCAGCTCGTAGGTCGTCCGCCGGCACCCCAGCCTGACCACGGCCCAGGTGTCGGGCGTCCGGAACCGAAACGTTTCGGATCCACCCTCCACGTCACAGCAGGGGCGTACCGTCGCGGCATGGCATCGCTGCCGCTGCCCACCTCGCTGTCGCCGTCGAAGGTCTCGTCGTTCAGCACCTGCGGCCTCGCATTCAAGTTCTCGGTCATCGACCGGCTGCCCGAGCTCCCGTCGCCCTGGGCCGCCAAGGGAACGCTCGTGCACCTGGCCCTCGAGCGGCTGCACGCCGACCTGCCGGCGGCCCGGCGCACGCCGGCGGCGGCTGCCGGCCTGGTGGGCGAGGCGGTCGACGAGGTGCTGGGCTCGCCCGAGTGCGCCGGCCTCGATGTCGGCGACGTCGACGGTTTCACGGCCGACGCTCAGCACCTGGCCCGGAACGTCTTCCTGCTCGAGGACCCGACCCAGGTCCGGGCCGCTGGCCTCGAGCTGAAGCTCGAGGCCCGCACGCCGGACGGGCTCGTCCTGCGCGGCGTCATCGACCGGCTCGACCTCCGCCCCGACGGGACGCTCGTGGTCGTCGACTACAAGACCGGCGCGGCTCCCCGCCCCGCCGACGAGAAGACCCGCCTCGCCGGGGTCCACCTGTACGCGTTCCTCGTCGAGCAGGCCTTCGGCGTGCGCCCCGTCAAGGTCGAGCTGCTGCACCTCCGGGAGCCGCTGGTCCTGTCGTCCGCCACCACCGATCGCTCGCGGGCCGGGCTGCACCGCCGGGCGTCGGCGATCTGGTCGGCCATCGAGCGGGCCTGCGCCACCGACGGCTTCCAGCCCCGCCGGGGTCCCCTGTGCTCGGTGTGCGCGTTCCGCGACCGGTGCCCGGCCTGGCCGGCCCCGCCGCCGGCGGCCGGCGGCCCCGCGGCTGCGCTGTAGCGTCCTCGCCTCGTGCCGCGACCTATCCGCCTCCCGCTCGCCTTCGAGGAGCGAGCCCGCGCCTTTGACGCCCGAGCCGACAGCGCCCTCGAGCACCTCCGGGCCAACCCGGTGGCCAACCGCACCTTCTACGCGGCCTCGGCCCTGGGCGACCACAGCCTGCTGTGGCACACCATCGGGGCGGTGCGGGCGCTGGGCGGCGACCGGCAGGTGGCCGAGGCCCTGCGGCTCTCGGCGGTCCTCAGCGCCGAGTCCTTCCTGGTGAACGTCGGGGTGAAGTCCATGTTCCGCCGCACCCGTCCGATCCACACCGCCGTCCGCCCGCTGGCCCTGCGCCGCCCCATGACGTCCAGCTTCCCCAGCGGCCACGCCGCGTCGGCCTTCTGCGCCGCCGTGCTGCTCTCCAAGGCCGAGCCCCGCCTCCGGCCCGTGTGGTACGCGGCGGCCACCGTCGTGGCGGCCTCCCGGGTCCACGTGCGCATCCACCACACCACCGACGTCATCGTGGGCGCCGCCCTCGGCTACGCCTTTGGCCACCTGGCCGCCCGCGTCGTCCCCCTCCCCGAGACGGTCTCCGAGACGTAGCGCACCACTACGGTCGGCCTGTGGCCCTCGCTCCCTTCGCCGTCACGTTCGACTACCGGTGCCCGTTCGCCCGGACGGTCCACGAGCACCTGGTGCTGGCGCTCCAGGGCGGCGCCGGCTTCGACGTCTCCTTCGTCCCCTTCAGCCTCGACCAGCCGCACGTCGAGGTGGGAGAGCCGCCGGCGTGGGAGGACCCGGCCCGGGTGCGGTCGCAGACGGCGACGCTGGTCGGCCTCGCCGTGCGCGACACCCAGCCGCAGCACTTCCCGGCCGTGCACCTGGCGCTGTTCACCGCACGGCACGAGCAGCAGCTCGACGTCAGGGATGCCGAGGCCGCGGCTCGGGTCGTCGACGAGGCCGGCGGCGACGGCCGGGCGGCTCTGGCGGAGGTGGCCACGGGCCGGCCGCTCGCCACCCTGGCCCAGGAGCACCAGCAGGTCGTCAGGGAGCACGACGTGTTCGGCGTGCCCACCTTCATCATTGGGGATGCCGCCGTCTTCGTCCGCCTCACCGAGCGACCCGGCGGGGACGCCGCCATCGCCGCCGCCACCATCGACCGGATCGTCGACACCATCACCGGCTGGCCCAGCCTGAACGAGCTGAAGCACACCCGCATCCGGCGCTGAGCCGCCCCCGCGCCGGGCGCTCCTCCGGGGGACCAGCGCTAGGTTCCCGGCATGCCGCCCTCGGACCGCCGGGCTGCGCCGGCGCTGCCGATGGGGCAACGCATGAGCGACCCCGAGGCGCTGATGTGGGCGGCCGAGCGGGACCCGGTGCTGCGCTCGTCGTTCCTGAACCTCACGATCTGCGACCGGCCGCTCGACGTGCAGCGCTTCCGCCGGCGCATGGCCCTCGTGGTCGACGCTGTGCCCCGGCTCCGCCAGCGGGTGGTGGCCGGCCCGCTGGGGGCGCCGTCGTGGCACGAGAACCGCGACTTCGACCTCGATCACCACGCTCGCCACGTCGGCCTCGCCCCCCCGGGATCCGACCGGCAGCTGCTCGAGCTGGCCGGCGACCTGCTCGAGGACGCCTTCGACCCCGCCCGCCCGCTGTGGACCTTCCTCGTCGTCGAGGGCCTGTCCGGCGGGCGCGGTGCCCTGGTCTCCAAGCTCCACCACACCATCACCGACGGCGTCGGCGGCATCCGCCTGTCGGGCCTGTGGGTCGACCGCACCGCCGACGACGACAGCCCCGAGCTCCCGGCCCCGGTGGTCGACGCCCCGGACCCGGAAGGCCCGAGGGCGACCGTCGCAGGGCTCCTCGACCGCCAGCTCCAGGCGACGGCGGCCGCCGTGCGCGTGGCCCGGCGGACGCTCGTCGACCCGCTCGCGACGGTCCGGGATCTCGGTGTCCTGATCCAGCTCGACCGGGCCCGCTCGCCGCTGTGGCGGCGACGGGGCGTCCGCCGCCGGCTCGAGGTCCTGTCGTTCGACCTCGACGAGGTGAAGCTGGCCGCCAAGCGACGGGGCGGCACGGTCAACGACCTGTTCGTCTGCGCCTTGAGCGACGCGGCCGGCGCCTACCACCGGAACCGGTGCGCCGACGTCGGCGACCTCCGGGTGGCGATGCCCGTCAGCACCCGGACCGGGCGGACCGCAGGGGGCAACGACTTCGTGCCCACGCGGGTCCTGGTCCCCTGCGGCGAGCTGACCCCGGAGACCCGCTTCGCCCTGGTCCACGACCGGCTCAGCCGGGCCCGCCGGGCAGGCGGCCTCGGGCTGTTCGGCGTTGCGGCGGGAGCCGTGGCCGTGCTGCCGCCGCCCCTCGTCGCCCGCCTGGCCCGCCAGCAGGCAGCCACCGTCGACTTCGCGGCGTCCAACGTGCGGGGCGCCCCCGTCGAGCTGTGGATCGCGGGAGCCAGGATCCTCCACAACCACGCCATGGGACCTCCGGGCGGCACCGCGTTCAACGCCACCGTCCTCTCCACGGCCGGCACCCTCGACCTCGGGCTGTGCTGCGACAGCGCCGCCGTCCTCGACCCCACCGAGCTGCGCGACCGCATCGACACGGCCTTCTCAGTCCTCCTCGGCTAGCCGCCGGAAGTCGCGGACCCTCGGCGGTGTTGCACACCATGATCGTTGAGCACGCAACCACCTGGAGGTTCTCATGATCGACGTGAGGAACGGCACCGAGCGCCCCGCCACCCGACTTCCCTGGCTGGAGAGCCGCCACAGCTTCAGCTTCGGGCGCCACCACGACCCCCGGAACACCCAGCACGGGCTGCTCCTCGTCTCGAACGACGACGTCGTCCGAGCCGGCACGGGCTTCGAGACCCACCCCCACCGCGACATGGAGATCGTCACCTGGGTGCTCGACGGGCGCCTGGAGCACAAGGACTCGGTCGGCAACCGGGGCGAGCTGTACCCAGGGCTGGCCCAGCGGATGAGCGCCGGCCGGGGCATCTGGCACTCCGAGATGAACGCCTCGCGCGGCGACGACGTGCACTTCGTGCAGATGTGGGTGCCGCCGGACACCGAGTCGGTCGACCCGTCCTACGAGCAGCTCGACATCAACGCCGAGCTGGCCCGCGGCGGCCTGGTGCCGATCGCCAGTGGACGAGGCCACGATGCCGCCATCTCGATCCGCCAGCGCGGCGCCGTCCTCTGGGGAGGCCGGCTCACCCCGGCTGAGCAGGTGGCCGTGCCCGACGCCCGCCACGTCCACGTCTACGTGGCCCGGGGCGCCGCCCACCTCGACGGCGCCGGGCGCCTCGGGGCCGGTGACGCCGCCCGCCTCACCGACGCCGGCTCGCCCACCCTGAAGGCCGACGCCACCGAGGGCGCCGAGGTTCTCGTGTGGGAGACGGCCTGACCTCTAGCCTCGGCGGCCGATGGACCCCCGTGACGCCCTGCTCGAATTCCCCTGCCCCCGCTGCGGCACCGGATCCCGCGACCGCTTCTACGGGCCCTGCCAGACCTGCCGCGACCAGCTGGTCGCCACCTCGGCCGGGCAGGCGCGACCCGCCGACGTCGGGCGGTTCGAGCCTGCGATGCACGTGGTCCCCAACCAGGTCGCTACGAAGGAGTAAGCGAGTCGAACCCATGGACCCGAGGAGAGGCGGCCCGCCATGGGCGTGATCGAGCGCAGCGTCGAGGTGCGAGCCGAGCCGGCGCGCGTGTGGGACGTCCTGGTCGACGTGCGCTGCCTGCCCAAGGTGTCGTCGCACACCGTCGAGGTCAAGAACGCGCCGGAGCGCCTGACCCGCCGGGGCGAGCGCTTCACCCAGGTGGTCGCCGCCGTGGGCAAGCGCTTCGAGTCCGAATGGGAGGTCCGCCGCTTCGACCCGGGCCGCGCCATCGCCATCGAGGGGAGCGTGGGGTTCGGGGTGCGGTACACCCTCACCGAGACGGTCGCCCCCGCCGACCCCGGCCGCAGCACCCTGACCGTGCGGATCCAGTACAAGCTGCCGTTCGGGCCGCTGGGGAGGATCGCCTCCCGCCTCGGGGTCGAGCGGCTGGCCGCGACCGAGGCCCAGCAGGTGCTGGCCCGCATCGCCGCCTTCGCCGAAACGCCGGCCCCGGAGCAGCCGTCCCCGCAGCCGGTGGTCCCCGGCGCCTAGCTGCTGCAGCTGGAGCGGTCAGGCGTTTCAGCCTGCTCCACCTCAGGGAAGAGGGCTTGGATGACCGACGCCCCCTCGTCGATGACCGACGCCCCCTCGTCGACCACCGCCACCGCCGACTGGCAGGACCCGCCCGAGGGGCGGGCCCCAGCGTGGATCATCCGCAGCATGGCCACGATCGAGGGGGCACAGGTCCTCGACACGCCGGTCACCTTCCTCGACCGGCTGTCCCGGCGCGTCCTTCGGACCCCCCGGCTGGCCGGCGTGCTGCGTGGCGACCAGTTCGGCCACGCTCTCCACCCGATCCTCACCGACTTCCCGCTGGGCTCGTTCCTCAGCGCCACGCTCCTCGACCTGTTCGGCGGCCGACGCTCGCGGCCGGCGGCCGCCGGCCTCATCGCCTTTGGCGTGGCCATGACCGTGCCCACCGCCGCGTCGGGGATGGCCGAGTGGCGCTCGGCCGGCCCGGCCTCCCGTCGCGTCGGCGTGGTGCATGCCGCGGTGAACACCACGGCGGCGTCGTTCTACACGGCGTCC
The DNA here is from genome assembly GCA_030448245.1 of Acidimicrobiales bacterium. Lineage (GTDB taxonomy): Bacteria > Actinomycetota > Acidimicrobiia > Acidimicrobiales > JAUJNH01 > JAUJNH01. The sequence continues at coordinate 22,683 of JAUJNH010000001.1, read as the reverse complement.
CTGCTGGCTCGGCTCCGCGGCCGCCACCGGCGGGGCGTCGTCCTCGCCGTCGCGGGCGGGAGCGCGGCCTGGATCGGCGGGTACCTGGGTGGCCACCTCTCACTGGTGCGCAAGATCGGCACGGCCGACCCGTCGTTCGGGCCGCCTGGCCAGTCCGCGCCCTGAGGTCAGGCCGAGCGGTCGAGCTCGACCAGCCCCGTCGGGGCGTCGGTCCTGCTGGCCGGCTGAGCCGCCCGCAGCGCCTCCTGGACAGCCGCCGGCTCGACGGTCGCCCGCAGGATCCGCCAGGGCAGGCCGTCGCCGGCTCGCTCCTGGTACACGAGGTGGATGAGGCCGTCGTGGCCGACCACGGCCGTCCCGTGGCCGTTCTCGCCGGCGTGCTGAGGTCCGGAGGGCTCCACCGCCGCGCCGAGCACCACGTACGGCCCGGTCACCTCCTCGGCCACCGCCAGAAGCAGCCGCTGGCGGTGGCCGGGCGGGCGGTCGGGCAGGAAGCAGACGGCGGTGAGCAGGACGCCGCCACCGGGCAGCTCGAGCAGCTGGGGGCCCTCGAGCCCCCACTCGTAGTCGGCCGTGCCCAGCTGGTTGTGACACGGCACCCGTGCATGGTCGAGGATGCAGCCCAGCCGGGTCCAGGGGCCGTCCCAGGACCCGTTGCGGCTCCTGGCCAGGTACAGGTCGGGCTGGCCGACCACCGACATGGCGGCATAGGTCAGGTAGCGGCCGCCACCGACTTCGGCCGCGTCGGCGTCGTAGACCCCCGCCTCGCCTCGCGTCGCGTCTGAGCGAAGCGCCGTGCGGTGGCGCAGGAAGGTGACGCCGCCGTCGTTCGAGACCAGGTGCTCGATGGCGCCACCGAGAACGTCGAACTCCTGCTGGAGGAACAGGTGGAGGCGTGTGCCCTCGACGATCACACCGGGCGCGCAGGCGAACCGGATGTGGTCGACCCCGAACAGGACCGGGGGAGGCTCCTCACGCCAGGGCCCGCTCAGCGCCGGTGCGGTGGCGTGCAGGATCTCGGCGCCGCTGGGCAGGCCGCACCCGGTGCCGAACAGGTGCCAGCGGGTGCCGTCGAAAACCGGGGACGGGTCCTTCACGTCGGGGTAGCGGCGTGGCGTGTACAGCAGCCCGTGGTAGGTGACCGTCAGCGGCACCGGGGCGACGGGGGTGGTCACGCGATGACTTCGGCACCGTCCGACTCGGCTGCGAGGCACTGCGCCATCAGATCCTCCATCCGCCCGGAGATGGTGTCCCAGTGGTGCCAGTGCAGCAGCGGCTCGGCCTTGGCCGCCCGCGACAGCGCGCAGTGCTGCTCGACCCGCTGGCAGGCGGCGGCGAAGCCGGCGCCGTCGTCCTGGAGGTCGACCAGATCCCCGAAGTCGCTGACCACGTCCGGCACCCGGGTGGACACCACGGGCAGGCCGGCGGCCAGGTACTCGAGCGTCTTGGTGGGGCTGATCGACCTCGTCGCCTCGTTCAGGGCGAACGGCATCAGCGCCACGTCGAAGCCGGCCATCACCTCGGGCAGGTCGGTGTACAGCGCCGGCCCCGGGTAGCTGATGTTGGGTGCCTGGGGCAGAGTGGCCGTGTCGATCTTCACGACCGGCCCGACCATCCGGATCTCCCAGTCCGGCAGGGAGCTCGCCAGCGTGGCGATCAGGTCGAGGTCGAGGCGCTCGTCGATCACGCCGACGTAGCCCGCCACTCGCCGAGGCCCGGGCTGGCGCATCACGATGGCCGGGGCGTAGTGGCTCGGGTCGACCCCGCTGGGGAAGCAGTGCGTGCCGTCGGGGCGGCGGGCGACGACCGAGCGGTACAGGGACCGGCCGCCGGTGAAGACCACGTCGGCCCGCTTGAGCGCCCGGCGCTGGCGCAGCACCAGCTCGGGGGCGGCGTGCTTGAACGCAGCCAGGTCGTCCATCACGTCGTAGACGACGAGGCTCGGGCTCACGGCCTCAGCCAGGGGCAGGGCCATCGGGGTGTAGAGCCAGGCCGTCCGCTCCCGCGGCGGCCCGATCAGCTCGAGGATCAGCTGCTCGTAGCCGGCTGCTCGCGGATCCGAGAAGCACACGTGGGTGTTCGCGGTGCCCGGCACCTCCAGCCAGACCCGGCGCACGCCGCCGCGCTCCTCGACCCGCAGGCGGGGCTCGTCCAGTCCTTCGACCGGGAGCGGCTCCTCGATGAACCACACGTTGCGGCCCTGGCCCAAGCGGGAGAGCAGGTGCTGCGGCCGCTGCCAGACGAACGTCCAGCGTAGGTGGGAGAACGCCACGAGCTCATCAGGCAGGAAGGTCTCGCCGCGGCCACGCGGCGTCGGGGGGGAATCCAATCTTCTCACTCCCAGTGGCATCAGGCCGCGACCCCGAGGCGTGGGACGGCGTTCCAGAGCTGTGTTCTCAACCCGTGCGCTCCCCCTACCCCCTCCGGGATGATCTACACCTTCCCAGGGGTGGCAGCAGCCGCCGCCCGCAGCGCCGCGGCCGTGGCCTCCGGGCGGGTGTCGTTCAGGTATGCGCCCCCGCCGAGCTCGGAGCCGGCCAGGTACTTCAGCTTGGTGGCCGTGCGGTGCGGCGGCAGGAACTCGAGGTGGAGGTGGCTGACCGGCAGCCACCGGTGGTCGGCGGTCGGTGCCTGGTGCATGGCCATCACGTACGGCAGCCGGAAGCCGAACATCCGGTCGAACCCGCTCAGCACGACCTTCAGCAGGGCTGCGAGGTCGGCTCGCTCGGGGTCGCTCAGGTCGAGCAGGCTGGGCGCGTGGCGGTGGGCCGTCACGTGCACCTCGTAGGGGTAGCGGGCCGCGAACGGCACGAAGGCGAGGAAGCTGCGGTTCTGGGCCACGACGCGGACGCCGTCGGCCCGCTCCCGCGCCACCACGTCGCAGAAGACGCACGTGCCCCCCTGCTCGAGGTGGGCGGTGGCGGTGGCCAGCTCGAGCAGCGGCCGGGCCGGCACCTCGGGGTAGGCGTAGATCTGGCCGTGGGGATGGTGGAGGGTGACGCCCATCGCCTCGCCCCGGTTCTCGAAGATCAGGACGTAGTCGACGTCGCTGCGGTCCGCGAGGGCGGCGTAGCGGTCGGCCCACACCTCCACGATGCGGGCCAGCTTGCCGACCTCCATGTCGGCCAGCTCCAGGTGGTGGTCGTCGGAGTAGACGACGACCTCGTTGGCACCGTACGACGGCGCCACCTGGTACAGCTCGGAGCCGACGACGTCGGGGTCGGGCGGCTTGGCCACGAGCGACGGGAACCGGTTCTCGAACACGACCACGTCGAACGCGGGCAGGGGAATCTCGGTCGGCGGGCGCCCCGGCCGGGTGGGGCACAGCGGGCACTGCTCCTCGGTGGGCAGAAAGGTCCGGTCCTGGCGGTGGCTGGCGAACATGCGCCACTCGCCCGTGGTCGGGTCCCTGCGGCGTTCGGTCACGCCGTCACCGGGCCCGGTCCTGGTGCCACGAGTAGGCGAGCAGCGACCGGCCGTCGCCCTTGGTCATCGGCTCCCGGTCCTGGGTCGGGCCAGGACGGGCGATCCACCGGACCAGGTCGGCGAGGATGGCCCGGGCGGCGGCGTCGCCCCTCATGACCTGGGTGGCCAGGCGGTACTGGCAGAACACCACCCGACCTGCGCCCACCGCGTGCGAGCCGATGATCGTGCCGGTCACCGCGTTCGGCACCGGCTTGTAGGCGATGACGACGGGGCGGTCCGGGAAGGGACGGTCGTCCACCCGGCCCACCACCATCTGGGCCGAGATCGTCGAGTCCTCGGCCGCGAGCACGTTCCGTCGAGGCAGGGCGGGCACCGCGCCGTGGTCGGTGGTGAACGTGAAGACGGTGGATCCCCAGGCCGTGGCCATCTCCTCGAGCGTCGTCGGCACCGGGAAGTGCGGCGCGGCGTGGCGGTCCTGGGCCAGGATCAGCACGACCTCGCCGTCGTCCAGCAGGCCGGCGGCCAGGCGACCGGTCTCGGCGTCCAGGCCGCCCTCGCCGATGACAGCGGCTCCGTGCCTGCCAGGGATGGCACCCACCGCGCCCAGCGCAGCGGCACCGTCGCCGCCCAGCAGGCGCACCGGGAACTCGGCGGGACGGTCACGAACCACGTGGATGGGGTAGCGGTTCTCGGCCACCTGCACGCCACCGGCCCACAGGCGCACGATCAGGTCATGGCTGCCGGGCACCTCGGGCGCCACCATCGCCAGGGGCCCGTACGCCGTGGTCCGGTACCCGGCGACGTCGCCCAGCGGCAGGTCCCACACGGTCTCCCGGAACCGGTCGGCGATCTGGGCGAGCGGGAGGTCACTCGAGTCGATGCTCAGCAGCTCGTCCATGCTCGCCGGCCTGGCCGAGTCGCCGAAGCGGGCCTCGACGAACACGTCGGCCTGTGCCGGCCCGTCGTTGGCCACGTGGAGGTCGGCTTCGAGCACCTGGCCGGTGGCCGCCACCAGGCTGTTGAGGTTCAGCATGGGCAGGACCACCTGGTTGGCGCGGGCCATCTCGGCGGCCGCCAGCCGCTTGGTCCGCCGCTGCAGGTCGAGCAGGCCGTTCAGCTCGATCGGGACGTCGGTCAGCTCGGTCAGGCAGTAGCCGCCGATGTGGTCGTGGCGGCGGAACACCTCGGCCTGCAGGCGGTCGGAGAGGCCCTGGTAGCGCTGGGTCTCGACCGCGAACCGTTCCACGGACGCCGGCCAGAGCGTGTCGGCCAAGGTGGCGGCGTACACCGCGCGTGTGTCCCAGAAGGGGGGTTCGGCCAGCAGCGGCATCTCGGGCAGCCCCCAGTCGCCGAACTCGGTGACGAACAGGGGGCGGTCGGCGTTGGCCCACTGCGCCGATGCCGCGTCGAGCTTGTCGAGGTAGTCGCGATGGAGGCGGCCGTACCAGTGGGCGGTGAGGATCGGCGACTCGAAGACCCGCTCGGGATCCGGTTCGACCCACTCGTTCTCGATCACGGGACGGGTCGGGTCCTCCTCCGAGACGGCTCGGTAGAGGCCGCGGGCGAAGGCTTCGTACTGCGGCCCCAGCCGGGCCTCGTCGTGCTCGAGGCAGATCTCGTTCATGGCCGACCACAGGACGATGCTGGGGTGGTTGCGGTCCCGCCGCACCTGCTCGCGAGCAGCCAGCAGGCACCGGCGCATGAGGAGCGAGTCGTTCCCCATCTCCTCGTGCACGATCGGCTCGGCCACCGGGATGTCGCACTCGAGGAGCATCCCGACCTCGTCGCAGATGTCGAGGTAGCAGGGGTCGAAGGCCTTGATGTGCAGGCGCAGCATGTTGAAGCCCATCGACCGGGCCGCCTCCACCTCGGCGCGCATCTCCGACTCGTCGCCCTCGGCGTAGAGCCCATCGGCCGTGAAGCCCTGGACCAGCACGCTCTTCATCCGGTACGGCTCGTCGTTCAGGAGGATGCGGCCGCCCTCGAACCGGACGGTGCGCAGCCCGTACCGCACCTCCAGCGAGTCGCTCAGCTGGTGCTCGCTCCAGACGTCGACGGCGAGCTCGTGCAGGACGGGAGCGTCCGGCCGCCACCGGGCCGCGCTGGTGGCTCCCAGCTCGAACCGGACGGGAGCCCGCTCCCCCGCCGCCAGCGCCACCTCCTCTTCCCAGGCCATGCCGAGGGTCCGGGCGCTCATCCTCGCCACCGTGGACGCGCCACGGTTCTCGAGCTCGGCCGTCACCACCAGGTCGTCGGGGTCAGAGCTGACGAACACGTCGTGGACGACCACCTGGCCGTGGCGGCGCAGCGTCACCGACTGCCAGATCCCGCCGTAGGTCATGTAGAGGCTGGGCCGGCTGGGGAAGACGTGGTTCATCCAGCCCTGCTTGCCGTGGGCCATGCGGGCGTGGTCGGGGTCGTGGACCGACGGGTCGACCACCCGGACGGCCAGGACGTTCTCGCCCAGCGCGAGGGCGCCGGCGGCGTCGAGCTCGAACGGGGTGAAGGCCTGGGTGTGGCCGCCGATGCTGGTGCCGTTGAGGAACACCTCCGCGAGGTCCATGACGGCGCCGAACCGCAAGCTCCAGCCGCCGGCGACGTCGTCGAGGTGGAAGCGGCGCCGGTACCAGGCGGGGCCGTCGAGGTCGAGGTGACCCTGGGACTCCCACAGCCCGGGGACGGTGATGGGCTGCGGCGCCAGCGAGTCCAGCGTGGCCACGTCGTGCTCGCCCGGGAAGAACTCCCAGACCCCGTCCAGCGAGGCGGTGCGCCGGTCGTCGAACTCCAGCGTGGTCACGTCGCCATCTCCACGGCGATCTTGCCCCCGATGCCGGCGTCGGCGGTGGCATAGGCGTCACCGGTCTGCTCGAGGCCGAACCGGTGGGTCACGATCCGCTCCGGGTGGAGGTCCCAGCGCACCAGGCGCTCCACCAGCTCCTCCATCCGGCCGATGCTGGTCACCCACGACCCGTGCACGGTCAGCTGGGGGTGGATCAGCACCGGGCTGGCGTCGACCTCCAGCCGGCCGCCCTCGCCCACCAGGACGACGCGGCCCCACCGGCGGGCGCCGGCCAGGGCCGTGGCCCGCCCGGCAGCCGATCCGGAGCAGTCGACCGCCACCTCGCAGCCGTGCCCGCCGGTGGCGGCCAGCACGGCCTCGACCGAGCCGGCGTCGGCGGGCACCGCAACGTCGACGGCTCCGGCGGCGAGGGCCAGCTGCAGTCGTTCGTCACTCTTGTCGATCCCGATGCGCAGCCGTGAGCCGAGGCCGCCGGCCAGCAGGCCGACAGCCATGCCGACGGGGCCCACGCCAGTCACCAGCACCGCGTCTCGACCCGAGACGCCCGCCCGGCAGACCGCCTCGTACGCAGTGCCGAACCCGCAGGCGACGCAGGCTCCGTCGAGGTACGTCAGCCCGTCCGGGAGGAGGACGCACGTCGACTCGTCGGCCAGCAGGTAGTCGGCATGGCCGCCGTCACGCTGCCAGCCGTAGGCGGCCCGCTCCGGGGCGGTGCAGCTGATCATGTACCCGGCCCGGCAGTCCGGGCACAGCCCGCAGCCGCTGATGTGGTACAGCACCACCCGGTCACCGGCCCGGAACCGCCGGCACGACGGGTGGGCTTCGACGATCACCCCGGACGGCTCGTGGCCCCCGATCACCCCCCGGTAGGCCTCCGGCCCCCGCCCCAGATGCTCCCGGTAGATGGCGCGCAGGTCGCTGCCACAGATGCCGGACGCCCGCATCTCCACCAGCACCTGGCCCGGGCCGGGCGCGGGGCGCTCGACCTCCCGAAGGTCGACCGTCCGGTTCCCGGGCAGGTAGGCGCCTCGCATCACCAGCCCCCGGCCCATCCGTGCTCCGTACCCGCCATCACGGCCCGGCATCCCGGACCTGCCGTTCGACGTCGGCGGCGTGGCGGGGCGAGCCGGGGACCACCTCGGCGGGCGGCGGGTCCTGCCATGCCCAGTGCGACATCTGGGGCAGCCAGCCCTCGAGCCAGCCCGACACGGGGGGCTGGAAGCGGTAGGCGGGCAGCCGGGCGGCGGGCGCCCCGGCCGCGGCCATGGCGAACGAGGCCGACATCGACGAGGGCCGCCGCTCGAGCTGGCGGTCGAGCCAGTAGACGCCCACCGGGTCGATGTTGCCGGAGCTGCGCCTGAGGAGCGAGTCCCAGTCGGCCGAGTCGACGAAGGGGAACCAGCAGTAGCCCACGAGCGGCACGCCGGCGTCGCGGGCCAGCTCGCACTGCTCAAGGGTGTACTTCAACCAGCTGGCCCGGTCCGAGGCGAACCCGCGGATGTTGGTCTCGGTCAGCGCGCAGGGGAGCCGGTAGCGGTCCCAGTACTCGCCGATCAGGCTGGCCAGGGTGCCGGGCTGCGGAGAGCTCATCACGCCGCGGCCAGCGGCGTCGAGCCAGAGCCACTGGGTGTGGGCGTAGTAGTCGAGGCCCAGGACGTCGACGTGGCCGGGCTCGAGCTCGAGCAGCGGCCCGGCCCCGGCCGCTCGGGCCGCAGCGACGAACGGGCGGTCCGGGGCCAGAGGGCGGCCGAGGAACAGGTCGAGCAGGAAGAAGCGGCGGTCGTTGGCATAGGCGGCGTGCGGCTGGGCGTCGGGGGTCGCGGCCGAGTGGCCCTCGCAGGTGTCGACGTACACGTGGCGGGCGTTGGGGAGCATCTCGCGGTAGCGCCGGCTGGCCTCGGCCACCGCCGGGAAGACGTTCCGGGCCAGGGTGAGGAAACCCTTGAGGCCTCGCAGGTGGGGCGGCCAGACGCCCTCCTGGCCGCACAGGAGGAACGTCGTGAACGGCTCGTTGCACAGCGTGTAGGTCTGGATCCAGGGGTAGCGCCGGGCGAAGGCGTCGACGTATCGGAGGTAGGCGCCCGGGAACCGGCGGTCGGCGAAGCCCCGCTTGAGCCACCGCGGGTAGCTGGTGTGGTGGAGGAGGTCGACGATCGGCTGCAGCCCCGAGTCGCGGGCGTAGCCGAGCACCTGGTCCGTCGCCGCCCAGTCGAACCGTCCCGGCTGGTGCTCGATGCGATGCCACCGGATGGGGTAGCGCAGCACCGAGACGCCGCTGGCCCGGAGCAGGTCGAGGTCGGCCCGCCAGCGGGCGATGTGACCCGTGGTCTCGGCCACGTCGACGTCGAAGGCGGGCTGGTAGGTCGACTCGAAGCCGCCCAGGAAGGGGATGGGGATCGGTGCTGTCACGTCTCCTCTAGACGGTCCCTGGGCTCCTGCGCGGGCATGGTAACCACGGCGGGCACAATGTCGGCGTGCGGGCTGCGGCGCCGGGACGGGTCAACCTGATCGGTGACCACACCGACTACACGGGCGGGTTCGCCATGCCCGCGGCCCTCGACCGTGGCACCGAGGTCGAGCTCCAGCCGGGGGGCGACTCGGTCGAGCTGGTGTCCGACGCCGAGCCGGACCCGGTGCGGGTGCCAATCGACGTGGGCGACCCGAGGTCCGTCGAGCCGGCCTGGGGCCGGTACGTGGCCGGCGTGGTGGCAGTCGTCCGGCCTGCAACCGGCGGCCGGGGGACGGTGCGCACCACCCTGCCGGTGGGGGCCGGGCTGTCGTCCAGCGCCGCCCTGGAGGTGGCCCTGGCCCTGGCCCTCGGCTTCGAGGGGACGGCGCTGGAGCTGGCCCTGGCCGGCCAGCGGGCCGAGCACCTGGCGTCCGGGGTGCCCAGCGGCGTGCTGGACCAGCTGGCCTCGGTGTCGGGGCGGGCCGGGCACGCCCTGCTGATCGACTGCTCGTCGTACGAGGTGGAGCCGGTGCCGCTGCCGGCAGGCGTCGACATCCTGGTGGCCGACTCGGGGCAGTCCCGGACGCTGGTCGGCTCTGCGTACGCCGAGCGGCGGAGCCAGTGCGAGGCGGCGGCCGGCCTGATCGGCCCGTTGCGCGACGCCACGGCTCGCGACGTCGAGCGCCTTCCCGACGGGGTGCTGCGGCGCCGAGCCCGGCACGTGGTGAGCGAGAACGGGCGGGTGCTGGCCTTTGCCGACGCCCTGCGCACCGGCGACGTCGCCGCGGCCGGGGAGCTGATGGTGCAGAGCCACCGCAGCCTGCGAGACGACTTCGAGGTCTCCACCGCCGCCCTGGACCAGCTGGTCGATCGCCTCCTGGCCAGTCCCGGCGTCTACGGCGCCCGCCTGACGGGCGCGGGCTTCGGCGGCTGCGCGGTGGCCCTGGCCGAGCCCGGGAGCCCGGCCGAGGGGTGGCGCCTGTCGGCCGCCGACGGGGCCTCGGTGCTGAGCGGCTGATCCCGCCCGTCAGCGGATGCCGGCGCCCTGCTCGCCCTCGCCTCTGGGAATCCAGACGGTCTCGGGCTCACCCGACAGGACGTGGTCGACGAACTCCACGCCCTGCATGGCCGAGTGGTCCATGTTGCCGATCTCGTAGAGCCAGGCCCCGAAGCGGCCGCGCGACCAGATGCCCTGCGAGCGCAGCCAGGGCTGGATGGTGCCCAGGGCCGCGTCGCGGGTGGTGGACGGCACCGGGTAGGACATGTCGGGCGAGCACAGCCAGGTGGTGGCGATCAGATCGCGGTCGGACTCGTCCATCAGCCGGGTCGCGATCAGCCCGTCGATCACCCGGTCGACGATGGTGTCGGCCGGCTCGGGCTTGTGCTGCGATCGGGACGTCTCGGTGAGGAACAGGGTCTGGTCGGGCTTGGGCGTGATGTACGGCGAGTAATTCGACAGGTAGGTGACCCGGTAGAAGGGGACGTCAGGCTCGGGGAAGTAGATCCAGTTCTTCGTGCTGTTGGCCGGCCGGTCTACGCCGACGCCCACGATGTGGCTCCCGCTCCAGTGCAGGCCGTCCTTGGCCGCTCGGACCGTCTCGGGGACCGACTCCATCGAGTCGACCAGCCGGTTCAGGGGCATGGTGTTGAGCAGGACGTCGTAGTCCCAGGTCCGCCCGTCTTTGGTCCGGACCTGCTTGGCCACCGGGTCGATCGACGCCACCGGGGTCTCGAGCTCGAGGTGGTCGTCGACGTAGGTGCGCAGGCCGTCGTAGAGGAACCCGGTCCCGCCCCGCAGCGGGTACTTGAACGTGTTGTTCGGCCCCCACGAGACCTGGTCCTCGCCGAGGAGCACGTTGCGGAGGACGGCCTCGGAGTTGACCACCGACACCCGCTCGCCGATCCACACGAAGTTCATCAGCTCGGCCGGGGTGGCCCACACCTTGAAGTTGTACGGGATCATGAAGTGCTTGGCGATGCCGGGGCCGAAGAGGGCATCGACCCACTCCTTGAAGTTCTCGAAGGTGCGCTGCTCGCGCTGGGCCCGGACCAGCCCCTCCACGCACTCGAACACGGTCTGCGGCTCGAGCGCCCGGATGTTGTTCTGGAACGGGTACGGGATGAACCGGTCCTCCATCCACACCCATGCCTCGCGCTCGAGCTCGGTGTAGTCGCCGCCCATCAGCTTGTCGACGAGGTCGTCGTAGTAGGCGTAGTGGCTGAACATCACGTGGCCACCGATGTCGTAGGTGAAGCCCTTGTCGTCGGTGAACGAGGTGGCCAGGCCGCCCACGTAGTCGGCCGCCTCGAGGATCACCCAGTCGTCGTAGCCGAGCTCCTGCAGGCGGTAGCCGGCACCGAGGCCGGTGGGACCGGCTCCGATGATCACGATGCGGGGTTGGCTGGTCATCAGGCGGCTGCGTCTCGGTTCGGGCGGGTCGGGCCGTTCCCGGCTCCTGTGTCGGCGATGGCCGCGGCGATGTCGTCCAGGTCCTTGTCGGCCAGCGTGACGCCGGCGGCGCCGATCCACCCGTCGACCTGGGCGGCGGCACGAGCGCCGACGATCGCCGCCGTCACTCCGGGCCAGGCCAGCGTCCACGCCACCGCCAGCTCGGGCAGCGAGCACTCCAGCCGGTCAGCAACCTGGCCCAGCCGCTCGACCAGGCCCAGGTTGCGGGACAGGTGCGGTTCCTGGAAGTCGTCGTGGGTCCGGCGCCAGTCGTCGTCCGGCAGTGACAGGACCCGCTCTGCCGAGAACCGGCCGGTCAGGAGGCCGGAGCGCATCGGGCTGTACACGAGGACGCCTGTGCCTTGGGCCTCGCACCACGGGATGATCTCGGCCGCCGGCTGGCGGTTCACCAGGTTGAGCTCGGGTTGGTCGGTGTCGACCTGGCGGACTGCCTGGCATCGCTCCAGGAGGTCGACCTCGAAGTTGCTGACCCCGATCCAGCCCACCTTGCCCTCGTCGACCAGCTCGGCCATCGTGGCCCACGATTCCTCGAGCGGGGTGCCGTCCTGGCTCGGCCAGTGGATCTGCAGGAGGTCGATGCGCTCGACGCCCAGCCGGCGGAGCGAGTCCTCGCACTCGGCCCTGATCGAGTCGGGGCTCAGCACGTTGGACACCGTCCGCGCACCGGGCTCCCACACCAGGCCGCACTTGGTGAACACGTACGGCCGGTCGGCCTCGGGCAGCTCGCGCACCGCCCGGCCCACCACTTCCTCGGCCCGGCCGAGGCCGTACGCGGGCGCCGTGTCGATCCAGTTGACGCCCAGCTCGACGGCCCGGTGGATCGCGGCCACCGACTCGGCGTCGTCCTGGGGGCCCCAGCCACCCTGCCACTCGCCGCCGCCGATGGCCCATGCCCCGAACCCGATCCGGCTGATCTCCAGCGGGGTGTGGCCAAGACGCCGCCGCGGCACCTCGACGTCGATGGTGCGTCCCCCAGCCGGTCGATCGCTCATGAAAGGCCCTTCACGTTGTTGGTCCCGCGCGCCTTGCGTGGGAGGCACCAATGACCGCGAGCCGCCGGCTCGCAGCCGTCAGCTAGAGGTTCAACCGACACCCGTGACTACCCCGACCGACTCCGGCACAAGCATGAAGACCACGTTTCGACACTCCTCAGACCGGGGATGCCGCTGGTCGGACGTGACCGGCTACGCCCGCCGACGTAGCTGGGAGCTACGCCTCCGGCCTGATGTGCGCAGAGCACGATCACCGTACCGTGGCGGGGATGACCCGCAGCGGCCTCGTGGAGCCGGGCGAGCCCCGTTCGAGGGGCTGGATCCTCGACCTCGGCGGGAGTGCCGTCGTCACGGTCGCCCTGCTGGTGGTGAGCAGCCACATCCCGCCGGCCGTCGATGAGCGCGAGATCGACCTCTTCGGCTACGCCCTGCTGGCTGCCGCCGGTGGGGCGATGGCGCTGTGCCGCCGACTGCCGGCGGCCGCGCTCGCCGTCGTCACGCTGGCCCTGGTCGCCTACGTCCTCGCCGACTACCCCGGCGGTCCGATCTTCCTGACCGGCTGGTTCGCGCTGGTCTCGCTCGGCTGGAGGCGAGGTCGCCTCGCCGGGATCGTGGGAGCAGCGGCGCTGTGCGGGGCGCTGGTGGCCGCCGCGGCCACCGAGGAGGGTGTCGAGCCGCCCGTCTTCCTGGTCTTCGTCGGGTGGTCGGCGGCGGCGGTCCTGGCTGGCGACGTCTTGCGCACGCGCCGTGAGCGGGTCGCCCAGCTCGAGGAGCGTGCCCGCCAGCTCGAGCGCTCGCGAGACGAGGAGGCGCGGCGGCAGATGGCCGAGGAGCGGCTCAGGATCGCCCGTGACATCCACGACAGCGTCGCCCATGCGATGACCACCATCAACGTGCAGGCCGGCGCCGCCGCCCACGTGGTCGACCGCCGGCCCGCGGCTGCCAAGGACGCGCTGGTCGCCATCCAGCGGGCCAGCGGCGACGTCCTCGACGAGCTCGGCGCCCTCCTCGGCCTCCTGCGAAGCGCCGGCGAGGAGCCCGAGCGAGCGCCGACCCCGGGCATCGAGCGGATCCCCCTCCTCGTCGACTCTGCCCGAGACGCCAGCCTGTCCGTCTCGCTGACCGTCGGCGGGCCACTCGCCGAGGTCCCGCTTCCGGTCGGCACCGCCGCCTTCCGGATCGTCCAGGAGTCACTGACCAACGTCATCCGCCACGCCCCCGGCGCCGCCGCCACCGTCTCGGTCCTCGCCGACGAGGCCGGCGCCGTCGTCGTCGAGGTCGTCGACGACGGGCACGGCCCGCGCCAGTCGACTAACGGCGCGGGCATGGGCATTCGCGGCATGCTCGAGCGGGCCGAGGCCACCGGCGGGACGCTTTCGGCCGGCCCCGGCCCCGAGGGCGGGTGGGTCGTGCGGGCTGCCTGGAGCCCCGCATGATCCGGGTCGTCCTGGCCGACGACCAGCCGCTCGTGCGAGCCGGGTTCCGGATGCTGCTGGACGCCGAGGACGACATCGAGGTCGTGGGCGAGGCCGACGACGGGGCGGCAGCCCTGGCGCTCGTGCGGGCCGAGAAGCCGGACATGGTGCTCATGGACGTGCGGATGCCCGACGTCGACGGCCTCGAGGCACTGCGGGCCATCGGCGACGACCCCGAGCTGGCCGCGGTGAAGGTGCTCGTGCTGACCACCTTCGAGCTCGACGAGTACGTGTTCGAGGCCGTGCGCCTGGGGGCCAGCGGCTTCCTCGTGAAGCACACGCAGCCGGCCGACCTGATCCGCGCCGTGCGCGAGGTGGCGGCCGGCGAGGCGCTCCTGTCGCCCAGCGTCACCCGCCGCCTCATCCAGGAGTTCGCGGCCCGGCCGGTGCGGCCCGAGCTGACGCCCAAGTCCATGGAATCGCTCACCCTTCGCGAGCGCGAGGTCGTGGCGCTGGTGGCCCAGGGCCTGACCAACGACGAGATCGCCGCCGAGCTCTTCCTGAGCCCGGCCACCGCCCGCACCCACGTGAGCAGGGCGATGGTCAAGCTGCACGCCCGCGACCGGGCCCAGCTCGTCGTGTTCGCGTACCAGTCGGGCCTCGTACGACCCTCGACGTAGGCGGAAGTGTCGCCGGCCGCCCGACGACGGGGCGGCGCCCGCGGCGCATGGTGGCGCCATGACCGAGAGATCCTCAGCCGTCTGCCTCGACGGCCTCACCAAGCGCTACGGCACCCGCGTGGCGGTGGACGCCCTGACCGTGGACATCCCGGGCGGTGTCGTCGCCGGGTTCATCGGGCCGAACGGCGCCGGGAAGACGACGACCATGGCCATGCTCCTCGGCCTCGTCCGCCCCAGCGCCGGCACCGCCACCGTCCTCGGCGAGCCGATCGACCGCCCCGACCGCTACCTCGGGAGGGTCGGTGCCCTGGTCGAGGGGCCGGCGCTGTGGCCGGCGCTCACCGGGGTCGAGAACCTCCGCGTGCTGGCCAGGCTCGGCCGGCACGACGCAGGTCGCATCCCGGCCGTGCTCGAGCTGGTGGGCCTGGCCGACCGGCAAGGTGACCGCTTCGCCGAGTACTCGCTCGGCATGAAGCAGCGGCTGGGCATCGCCGCGGCGCTGTTGGGCGATCCGGCGCTGCTGGTGCTCGACGAGCCCACCAACGGGCTCGACCCCGTCGGCATGACCGAGATGCGCGAGCTGATCGGGCGGATCGCCGCCGAAGGCCGGACGGTCCTGGTGTCCTCGCACCTGCTGAGCGAGCTCGAGCAGGTCGCCGACTGGCTGCTCATCATCGACGGCGGCCGCCTCGTGTACGCCGACCACGCGTCGCGCTTCGCCCAGCGCACGAGCCCCCAGATCGTCCTCGGCGCCGTGGGCCACGGCGAGCTGCTGCGGCTGGCGCGGCTGGTGACCGAGCACGGCTTCGAGGTCGGCCGCCAGGACGGGCAGCTCGTCGTCACTGCCCACGGCGCCGATCCCGGTTCGACCGCGGCGTCGTTGAACCAGGCTGCGGCGTCCGCCGGGATCGTCCTGTCGGAGCTCCACGTGCTCCGCCCCACCCTGGAGTCCAGCTACCTCAACCTCCTGCAAGGAGCAGACCGATGATCGCGTCCTACCGCGCCGAGCTGGTGAAGCTGGGCCGCCGCCGCGTCCTCCTGGCCACCGCCCTGATCACCGTGCTGTTCGCCGTCGGCGGCGCGGCCGTCGTCCTCTCGGCGGCCGGGCCGGCGGCCGAGGCCGGCCCCGGGCGCACCCCCACCGTCGAGGCGCTCTCGGCCGCCGGTGGGGGCACCGCCACCTTCCGCTTCGCCGCCGCCTTCGCCGGCACCTTCCTCTTCGTGGTGTTCGTCGGGATGACGGCGGCCGAGTTCTCCCGGGGCACCATCCGAACCTCGCTGCTGCGCCAGCCGCGCCGGGTCCGCCTGCTGGCCGGGAGGCTGGCGGCGATCCTGACCTTCGCGGCCGTGACGCTGGCGGCGGCCGAGGCGCTGACATGGGTGGCCGCCCGCGCCCTCGCCCCCGGCAACGCCGTCGCCGTCGACGCGTGGGCCAGCACGTCCGGGCTGACGGCCGCGCTCGCAGACCTCGGAGCCGTCCTGCTCTGGGTCACCGGCTACGCGGTGCTGGGCACGACCCTCGGCGTGCTGCTGCGCTCGGTGCCGGTGGCGCTGGCCGTCGGGATCGCGTGGGCCGGTCCGTTCGAGCACCTGGTCCAGGACGCCTGGGAGCCAGCCAGCCGGGTGTTCCCGGGATTGCTCCTCGAGGCGTTCGTGGCCGGCGGCACCCCCGACGTCACTGCCACCCGGGCTCTGGTGACCGTCGCCCTGTACACGGCGGTGGCGGCCCTCGTCGGCGCCACGGTCTTCGCCCGTCGCGACATCACGACCTGACGCCGCGCCGGCTGCGCCAGCGCCCCGGCCCCGACGGTCGGCAGCCCCCGCAGCTGCTGGCGCGGCGCCGTCCCCACGGTCCGAGGCGGCTCCTGGACCGGCGGCCGGTTGGTCGAGATCGCCCTCGGCGTCGGCCTGGGTGTGACCCGGAGCAGGCGGCACCTCGTCGGTTTGGCCACCGCCGTCTACCTCGTAGCGGTCTTCCCGGCCAACCCTGTACGTCGCCATCGCCGGCGTCGACGTCGACTGACAACCCGGCGGCGTCTACCCGTGGTTGCGGCTCCCCCCAGGCGCTGTTCATCGCATGGGCATTGTGGAGCACGGCGCAGCCCTCAACGGGCGACAAGAGCGACCGGCGGTCGACCCCTCCCGGCTCCACGGCCCCGGAAGCCGTCCGAACCACCGGGTGAGGCGCCGGTACCTGCTCGCGCCGGTCACCTGGTGGAGCCGACCCGAGAAGGTTGGTGATGGCCGGCCTTTCCCCGATTATGACAAGCACCGCCCCGACGAGCCGCTCGGGGCCCGCACCCCCTCTGACCTGCGATTCCCGTGGGCGCTGCGGGGCTCGAACCCGCGACCGCCTCCTTGTAAGCGTGATAAACGCTGTTCCAAACGATGTCATCGAGTGGCAAACATGCAGGTCAGGTGGGGTGCGGCGTCCGTCGGGGCCACCCGGTACCGCCCTGTACCACCCCGTGGATTGACAAGGGATTGACAAGATCGCCGCCGCGGAGCAGGAACCGTCTGATGAACCCGGGCCTCCCCGAACCCGGGCCGGACGCCCTACTCGTGTCGGAGGGATCGGAGCTCGGGTAGGGCGTCCTGGTCCTTCGGCCGGTTGGCCCACTCCTTGCTCGCGATCACATCGTCGAGGGCAGCGACTCGCACCACGATGCCCTCGAGGTCCAGCCTCGAGGCGCGGTCGACCAGCTCTGGGTACCGCATGTGCCGTCCGTCTCGGTCAGGTATGGCGGCGAGGATGTCGAGGTCGCCGGCATCGGTCCGCCAAGTGGATATCTCCAGCCGGATCAGGGTCGAGCCAGTGACCTGAACCGGAAGCAGGGCGGACTCCTCGTCGGTCAGCCCTTCCACGCGCAGGCGGGCATGCAGGTCGCGCATCGCAGCGGCCAACCGGTCGAGGTTCTCCCGACTCGGCTCGGGCAGGCAATCGACGTCGTAGGTCGGCCTTCGGGCACCGTATGCCCGAGACGCGATGCCACCGACCAAGAGGTACTCGACATCGTGACGAGCGAAAGCATCCGTGAGCCGCTTGAGGTCCGGACCCTCAGGCTTCGAGGTCAATCTCCCGGCAAGGTCTGCCTGGCGGCTTCCTCGGCTTCGACGTCAGCGGCCACCT
Source organism: Acidimicrobiales bacterium (assembly GCA_030448245.1). GTDB lineage: Bacteria > Actinomycetota > Acidimicrobiia > Acidimicrobiales > JAUJNH01 > JAUJNH01. The sequence goes on along the minus strand of JAUJNH010000001.1, from coordinate 5,321 downwards.
CGGCCCACCAGTCGAGGACGGCGCTCTTGCTGTCAAGGCGGCGACCATCCACGGTGACGGACACATCGTCGGCCGTGGGCCCGGCATCGAGACCGCGCTCGAACTCCTCCAGCGTCCACTGGATGACCTCGTTCGCCATGATGCAAAGGATACGCCCGTGCGTAGAGCCGTCGGGAACCGAGCGGACTGCGCCGCCGTCGCGGAGCGGCCACGTTCATGCCTCAGCCTTACTGGAACGCCGCCCCGTAGCGGTCGGACACGTCCTCGATGACGAGACGCTCCCAGGGGGGCCGAGCCCGCTCGAGGGGCTTGCCCGCGCACATGCGTACCGCCCCCGGGGGCTGAGCTCTCGTCGGGTACCTCGACCGTCCACATCACGTTCCATCGGACGCAGGCGAACGTGCCCGCTGCGCGCAAGATGCAACGGCCGGTCCGGCGCGCCTCACAGCCAGGGCGCCCGGTCACAGCAGCTCGATCAATGTTTCCGTGGTGTTAACAGATCGGTCGGCAAGTGCCCGTTGGTGCCCGTTGGACACCGCTGGTGCCCGTTGGTGCGCGTCGCCTCGCGGAGGGGGTTGACAGGGCAAATCACAGGTGGGTAACTCGCTTGTCTATGGCTCAGGAGAGGCCGGTTCGGTCGATCGATGACCTTCCCATCGCCTTGACGGTGGCCGAGGTCGCCCAGGTCCTGCGGGTGAGCAGGACGACGGTCTACGAGCTCATCCGCATGTGGCACGCGACCGGTGGCGCCATGGGGCTCCGGGCAGTGAAGCTGGGTCGCTCGCTGCGCATCCCCCGCATCGCTCTCCTGGAGTTCCTGGGCATCGCGCCGCCTCAAGCCGGGGGCGGTGGCGTCGAGGGCACCGGCGGTGGCCGTGGAGCGGCCTGACCCGCCGGCGACCCGTGTCGTGCTGACGGCGGCGAGCAGGGAGCTGCGGCGACAGCTGTCGCCCACGGTCTGGGCGGTGCTCGAGGAGGTCGCGCTCGACGTCACCGGTGAGCTGGACGTTCTGGTGGCGGCGACGTCGTCTCGACGGGTGGCCGAGCAGCTTGGCTTGGCGCCGAGCACGGCGGCCAACGCCCTGCTGCAGCTGCGCCGGCGGAACCTGCTCCGCCTTGAGCAGCGCAGCCGTGAGGCGGGCCGGTTCGGTCTTGCCGTCTACACGCTCGGGTCGGTGCCCGGTCTGGCCGTCGAGCCGTGTGCTGATCCACCGCACACGGTTCCGCCGAGCACGGCCGATCAGCACGCGGCGACGGTGCCTGCAGCCGCTAGCGGCGCTCCCCCGCGTCGCGGCGGCGGCACGCTGGACCAGCCTCTGCTGGACCTCGGCTGGTCGGGCCCGTGAGCGCCGCGGCGCTGGTTCGGGCGAGCCTCCCCCGGAGGGGGTGGCAACTGTCTGCCTGCTCTTGGTCGTCGTGTCCGGGCAGGGTCGCTGGGGGCTGGTGGTCAGGGTGGTGAGGGTGACGGCGTTGGCGAACGCTGAGTACCTGATCGGGTCGGTGGCGCTCGGGATCGAGGAGTACTACCTGGGGGTCGGCGAGGCGCCGGGAGTGTGGGCGGGCCGGTGGGCCGACGAGCTGGGCCTGGTCGGGGTGGTGGAGGCGGACCAGCTGCGGGCGCTGATCGAGGCCCGCCACCCATCCTCGGGCGATGTTCTCGTGAAGGGGTTGCGGGAGCGGTCGGTGCGGGCGTTCGACGTGACGTTCTCGGCGCCGAAGTCGGTGTCGATGTTGTGGGCGCTGGGGTCGCCGGAGGCGGCGGACGCGGTGATGCGGGCCCACATCGACGCGGTGGACGTGGCAGTCCGCTTCTTGGAGTCGCGGGCGGCGGTGGCCCGCCAGCAGGTCGACGGGGTCCGCCGCCGGGTGGGCACCGGCGGGTTGGTGGTGGCCGGGTTCGTGCACCGCACGTCGCGGGAGGGTGACCCGCAGCTGCACTCGCACTGCCTGGTGCCGAACCTGGTGCGGCGGGCGTCGGACGGTCGGGTGGTGGCGTTGGATGGCTACCCGTTGCACGTGTGGGCTCGGGCGGCGGGGTCGGTGTACCAGGCCGAGCTGCAGCGCCACCTGTCCCGCAGCCTCGACGTGGGCTGGGGTGAGGATCGTCGCAACACCCGGGACCTGGTCGGGATCACCGCCGACCAGCGGCGGGCGTTCTCGAAGCGGTCCGGGCAGATCGAAGCTGAGCTGGAAGCCATCGGCGCGGCAGGCCTGGAGGACCCCGGGGTGCGGATGCGGGCCGATGATGTGGCGTCGCTGGCGACGAGGGTGGCCAAGGACCGGTCGTTGACCCCGGCCCGCCTGGCCGAGCAGTGGGCCACCGAAGCGGCGGCGGCAGGATTGCCGGTCGGCGGCCGCCTCGACGCCGCCGTCCGGGCCGCTAGCCGGCGGGTGGAGGCGCTGTCGTTCGACGAGGTCTCAAGGGCGCTGGTCGACCCGGAGGCCGGGTTGTGCTCCCGGTCGGCCCGGTTCAGCGAGGCCGACGTCGTCGAGCACATCTGCGCCATGGCGGCCGGCCGCCTGACCATCGACGACGTCGAGGCGTACACCAAGCGGTTCCTGGAGTCGGAGCTGGTGGTGCGCCTGGTGCCCTCGACCGATGCTGTCGTGCGCCGGTTGCCGGAGTGGTCGACCGCAGCCCACCGCGCCCGGGAGGACCGCGTCCTCGGCCTCCTCGACCACCTAAGCGCCCGCCAGGTGGAGCCGCTGCCGTCAACGGAGGGAGTTCTCGAGCGGACGGGGCGGTTGGGGGAGGATCAGGTGGCGGCGGTGCGGCTCTTGTGCGGGCCCGGCGGGTCGGTGCGGTGCGTGCTGGCGCCGGCCGGGTTCGGCAAGACGGCCATGGTCCATGCCGCCGCCGCCGTGGCCGCCGAAGCCGGCCGCCCGGTGCTCGGGGTGGCGACGACAGGCAAGGCGGTGGCCGAGCTGGAAGGCGCCGGCCTGCCCTCGACCACGATCGCCCACCTCCGCATCGTCCTGACCGACCGCCCGCTGGCCGCCGGCGCCGTGGTGGTTCTCGATGAGGTGTCGCAGACCTCGACCCGTGATGCCGAGGTGGTCCTGGCCGCGGTGGCTGCCGCTCCGGGAGCGCAGGTGTGGGTGCTGGGCGACGCCAAGCAAGGCCAACCGGTTCTCGCCGGCGGACTGGCCCACGAGCTCGCCACCCGCGCCGCCGCCGGAGCTGTGCCGGCGGCGACGTTGACGGTGAACCGACGGCAAGCCGATCCGGACGACCGGCGGGCCCTGGTCCTGCTCCGGTCCGGCCGGCCGGCCGAGTCCCAGGCGGCCCGGGACGAGCACGGCTGGGAGCACCAGGCCGACACACCCGAGGCCACCCGGCAAGCGATGGCGGACGCCGTCGTGGCCGACATCACCACCCACGGGCCCGCGCGGTTGTCGCTCTGACCGTGACCCACGGCGACGCCGAGGACCTCGCCGACCGCATCCGCGGTCACCTGAGCAGCACCGGCCGGATCCGGGGCCTGCTCTGACCGGCCCTGGGTGGACCGGACCCCGGGAGTACCAGGTCGGTGACCGTGTGCTGTTCCACACCCGTTATGGCGCACGGACCGGCAGGTTGGTGAACGGCACCACCGGGACCGTCCTCGAGGCTGGTGACCGCGGCCTGACCGTCGCCGTCGACGGCACCGGCGACCGCCGTGTTGTACTGCCGGCCGAGTGGGTGCAGGGCACCCGGATGGACGGGTCACCCAACCTGTCCCACGCCTGGGTCCGCACCGTCGACGGCGCCCAGGGCGGCACGTGGGAAGCCGTCCACCTGCTCGGCACACCAGCCCTCGACGCCTTCCGGGGCTACGTCGGCCAGTCCCGGTCCCGCCAGCCCACCCACACCTGGAACACCACCCCGGTCATCGACCTCGACCACGGCGGCCGCCCCGCCGACGCCCGCACCCCCGACGAGCACGTCCTCGCCGCCTTGGCCCGAACCCCCGACCCCCGCCTGGCCGCGGTCACCGACCCCCACCCCACCGACCGCCGTCTCCGCGCCCAGATCGCCGAGCACCTCCACGTCCTCAACAGCGGGCCACCCGACCGGACCAGCGACCTCAGCCGGGCCCGGGACACCCTCGACAAGGCCGAGCGGAAGCAGACCGAGGCCAGCCTGCACCTGGCCAGAGCCGAACGCCAACGAGACGAGCTCGGCCCCTTGGGCGTCCTCCGATCCCATGGGCGGGCCGAACGGCGCCGGCTTGACCGGGACGCCCGAACGGCCGCCGACCGGGCGGGCCAGGCCACCGCAGCGGTGACCGCCGCCCGCCACGACGTCGACCGCCTCCTTCGCGCCCAAGCCGACGCCGACGCCTTCGCCGGCGCCGAAGGCTGGCGCAGGCCCGAGATCAACCGCCTCCGGGAACAGCTCGCCGAGCACTGGGCCGCCACAATCGTCTCGTGCGCCCGAGCCGGCGACCCGCTCGCCTACGGCACCGACCGACTCCGCCACGCCGCCCACCACCGCCACCACACCCTCCGACGCCTCGAAGCCTCCATCCCCACCGACCGGTCCGCCGAGCTCAACCGGGTCACCGCCGCACTCGCCCGCACCACGACCGCCCGAGAGGTCGCAGGCGAACGGCTTGCCGCCGCCCGGGAGCGTCTCGAACGGGCCAACGGCGGGCTCTGGCCCCGCCCCGGCGAGGTCCGAGCGGCCACCGCCGGCGTCGAACGGGCGCTCCACACCTTGCGCCAACAGATCGACAAGGAAGCCGACCTGCGGCTCCGGCTCGATGACGTCACCGCCCACGAACAGCGTCGCCGAGCCGCCCTCGTCGACACCGCCTCCACCCGAGGCACCCTCCTCAACGACCGCGTCCTGCTCAGCCACGCCCTCGACGACACCCTCGTCGAACGAGTCACCGCGCGCTCGCCACCGACCCGCCCGACCACCTCCGCAGCCGGCTCGGCTCCGTCCCACCCAACGAGACCGGCCGCGCCGTCTGGTGCCACTACGCCGCCCGGATCGAGGCCGACCTCGACCGCAACGGCACCATCAGCGCCCCCTCCAGATACACCATCGAGCCCCGCAGCGTCATCAGCCACGCCGCCACCGCTCCCGACATCGAGCGGAACGACACACTCGACGCCTGGGACCATGCTGCCAGCACCATCCGGGCCGACGCCCTCCACCGCTGTCCTCAACAGCAACGCGCCCGCGAAGTCGACCACGGTGTCGACATCAGCCGATGACCGGAGACGGCGGCACCCCCGCTCGTCGCCGGCTCTCAGTCGTTACGCACCCTGGGCTGATATTATGAGCGGCATTATCGGGCGTTCATCTCGTGCATAACGCCGGTTATCGGGCG
>JAUJNH010000007.1 GCA_030448245.1 Acidimicrobiales bacterium | reverse complement strand
GCCACCGTCAGCACATGCACAACCACCCGTCACACCCCCCGGCCTTCCAGACTGAAGTCCTTGGAGGAACAGGCCCCCGCTCCACCAGTTGGAACGCGAGGCAACGCCCGGGATCGGCACCACCGGGGCGCTCGGTAACAGCGAGCAGCAGCGGTCTCTGGCCCCCGATCTCGTGGCCGCCGCGTTGTGGTCACTCACCTCCGAGCATGTTGAGCGCTCATCGACGCTGCCGCACCACCACGGCTGTGGTGCCGAGCCGTGCCCAGGCGCCCAGCTACGACCACCGGTGGGTGCGGGTGAGACCGGTCGTCGGGGCCGAAGCGTTCCCCTGGCGGCGATGGGATGCCTCGACGAAGGTCAACCTGGCGGTGGCCGGATCCCGCTGGCGGCCGTGTACCCGTTCGCCTGCGTTCGCCGGTTGCAGGTCCGCGAGCTCGACGCCCGCCGCCGCCGCCGCCCGGCAGGTCGGCTTCCCGGTGGGCCCCGCCTCGGCCCAGATGGCGCAGCGCGGCCTGCTGTTGATCCCCTCGTGGCAGGTCCTCGTCTGCTCCGCCGACGACCCGCCGGCCAAGGGGGGGCAGAGGTGGTGGTCGACGGCCCACGTGGGGCTCCACGGCGGGACTCATCCCTGTGCCCAAGGACGCCCCGCAGGCGCCGCTAACCCCCCGCCGAGACGGGCTCGTTGAGCGAACGATGCGGTTCCCGCGGTTCTTGCAGCCGGGGTTCGCTGTGGTTAGGGTGCGCTCACCACGAGAAGGCTCGGGGTGAGCGGCGGGTTCCGCGAGCGAGGGAGACTTCCGAGATGGTCAAGACGACCCGGTCTCTGGTGGCGGCGCTGATCGTCGCCCTTTTCGTCGTCCTCACCCCGCCGGTCGGGGCGGCAGCCGAGCCCAAAGCGCAGGCGGCTGCGTGCGGAGGCCCTTCCGAGAAGCTCCGGCAGGCAAACCAGGCGGCCCAGCAGGCCTTGACGGCGGCAGAGAAGGCGTTTGACGCCGCAGAGAAGCGCCTCAATGACGCCGGCGAGCGGGCGGCCGCCGCCGAGGAAGCGCTCGCGAACGCCGAGGACGCCGAGGAGGGCGTGCCAGCGGCCGAGCGAGCCTTCGAGGCGGCGGAGAAGGCGTTCATCGTGGCTTTGAAAGCTTACTTCCGCGCGGAGGACGCAGTGGATGCGGCCAGCGCGAAGGCGAACAAGGCGGAGCAGGCCCTCAAGAGGGCGTCAGGTCAGAAGTCCTGTCCGCCAGTCGGCGGCGCCGGCGGGAGCGCTGGGGGCGGGAGTGGCGGCGCCGGCGGCCGAGGCACTGGTAGCAACGCCGGCGGTGGCCGCGCTGCCGGGGTTGGCGGCAGTGGTGGTGGCGGGGCTGTCCGCTCCGCCGGTACGGAACGGGCTGTGCCCCTCCGCGCGGACACCGGCCTTGGCGGGACCGCTGACGACGGTTCGCCGCTGCTGCTCGCCGGCGGGGGACTGCTCGCCCTTCTCGCCGCCTTCGGCCTCCGGCGGGTGCTGGGCGGTAGCCGGTCCTAGCCCTCGGAGGAGGTCTCTCATCAGACCTTCGGCCGGGGGACCAATCATCGGGGTTGTCGTCGATAGCGAGCCCGGCACGAAGGTGCTGCGCAGCACGACGCTCACTCGGTGGCGACACGGGTGACAGCCCCGCAGGTCTGCCCCGTGTCCTTCCTCACCTCGAGCACCCATCCGGCAGCAACGGGCCCCGACCATGTCAGACCTGGTGGAGACGCCCTACGTGCTCGTCGGGTCGGAGGACGAGATCCTCCACCAGCTCGGCGCCAACCGGGATCGATGGGGCATCACCAGGTACACCGTCCGCACCGAGGCCCTCGAAGCCCTGGCTCCGATCATCGGCCGGTTGCCCTCGAAGAGGCGCCCGCTTACCTCCCTGCGGCCTGAGCGACACGCAACTCCCCCGGCCGGCCTCCAGTCGCCGGATCAGCAGGCGATCCCCCCACGCCCAAGGCATCCTGGACGGATGCAATCCCGTACGCCACCGTGGATCTCCGAGCCGCGGGTAAGGGAGCAGGCTGAGGTGATCGAGCGCCTCAGGTGCGCCATCACCGCTGGATCTGAGTGGCGCTGGCTGGAGGTGTGTTGCTCACTCGCCCGGGGGACCGCCGACGAGCTGTCGGATGTCGATGCTGCTGTGGGTTACGGAGGCGCGCTGGGGGCTACCGATCTCGAGGCCCCCGGCGTGCAACTTGTTCGAGCGGGCGGACCAGTACTCGATGTGCTGGTTCACGTCCTCCCAGGGGCGCCTCCCGACACGAGGCGCCTCGCCGCTGAGTACATCACCGGCGTGCAGCTTGATCTTGTCTTGATGCCCTCTGAACGACGCGTGGGCCTGCCCGAGGGTGCGGTTGCCGTCGTGGACAAGGATCAACGGCTTGCGAAGCCTTGGCGGCCACCGATCGCCGATCCGCCCAGCGCCGAGGAGGCACGGGAGTGGGTGATGCTGGGGTGGTGGGCGGTCTCGGATGTGGCGAAGTACCTCCGACGAGCAGCGTTGTATGAAGCGGTGGAGCGCATCGCGGAGGCGCGGCATCACGCCCTGCGACTTCTCGCCGTCAGTCGGGGTGTCGAGTACCCGTCGTTCGGCCTGGTGAGCTTGCTCGACTTCGCACCCCACGAACTGCCGGAGGCGCTCGCCTCCACGTACTGCCGTGCCAATGATCGCTTTGGCCGTGCTTGCAGCGGCGGAGGAGACCGCTGACCTCCTTGGACGGGCAACTTCCGACGCCGAGGCCACTATCGGCAGAAGCCTCCAGACCCCGTGGGCCGAGTCGGCGCAGCGGCGTCTTGCTGAAGCGGGACGAGTCGTCTGACTGCTGCCGCCAGCAACACCGCCGGAGCGCTCTACAGCAACCGGTGGCGGATGTCCACGTCTGGTCTTTGAACTGTCCGGGATCGGCACCAGCCGAGCGCTCGGTAACACCGGAGGACGATCGCGAGCAGGGGAGTGGCGGGGTGGTCGAGGTCGCGCTCGCAGCCGGCGCTCTCTGGTGGTGCAGCACCACTCGTCGAGGATCCTGACGGCTGCCGGGGGCAGATGCAGACTTTCGACCGAAAACTTCTGGTGGTGTGAACCGCCGCTGCCGGTGGCTGCGACAGGGGGGTGGATGAGGCGGACGCGGCGGTCGGGTGACCACCGCTCGATTGGGGAGGGACGACGTGATCAAGAAGGTGCTGGCGGGTGCGGTGGTCGGGGTGGCGGTGCTGGCTGGTGTGGCGGGCCCGGCGTCGGCCCATCAGCATTCGATCGTGACCCCGGGGGGCAAGGTGGTGACGCTGCCGTGTGAGCCTTTCCACGGCTCGACGCCGGGACAGAGCGACCACTCGGCGAACTGGGACGCGGTGCGGGGTTTGCACCCGCTTCACTGGGGGTTGCACAAGTCGCCGAGCGAGGGGGAGCGGCAGATCTTGGTGGTCGTGAGCGCTCAGCAGTGCCCGTGATCCACGGTGGGGGTGGGGTCCAGGTGGTTTCGCAGGTCGCCGGGCGCGACGTGGGCGGCAGGCCCGAGGTCGACATCCGCGTCGTCGCCGTCCTGGCCGCGTCGCCCGTCTCTGCCGGCGTGTTCAGCTGGCTGACGTCTCCTGGAGGGGTTCGTGTCCGCTGGTGACGCCGAGCTGCTGGCGGCGGTGGCGGCGGGTGACCGGCGGGCCTTGGCCGAGCTGTATGAGCGGCATGCTCCGTGGCTCACGGTGCGGTTGTCGCGCCGGTGCGGCGACGCGGGGATGGTGGACGAGGTTCTGCAGGACACGTTCCTGGCGGTGTGGAAGGGCGCGGGCCGCTTTGCCGGTGAGGGTGAGGTGGGGGCGTGGGTGTGGGGGATCGCCATCCGCCGCTTGGTCGATCACCTCCGCAAGCGGCGGCCGGTCCCTGTGGGCAGATTCGGCTCGAGCTACTCGACCGACGCCGCCTCGGCCGAGGACGAGCTGCTGCTGGCGGTCGAGCACGGCGATCTGGGGGGTGCGCTGGGGCGCCTGTCGCCTGAGCTGCGGGCGGTGGTGCAAGCGACGGTCTTGGACGGTCTCACCACCCGGGAGGCGGCCTGCCTGTTGGACATCCCTCCGGGCACGGTGAAGACACGGATGATGCGGGCACGGGGGCAGCTTCGGGAGGCTTTGACATGACCACGATCTGGCACGCCGAGGACGACCTCCTGAGGGCCTACGCGGCCGGGAGCGCCGACGATGTCGTGGCGTCGTCGGTGGAGGCGCACCTGGTGGCGTGCGGCTCCTGCCGTTCTCGCCTGGCTCGGCACGTGCCCCAGGACAGGCTGTTCTCGAACTGGGAGGCGGTCGTGGTGGCCCTAGACGCCCCGCGACCGGGGCTGGTGGAGCACCTGTTGGTCCGGGTGGGGGTGTCTCCGAGCACGGCACGGCTGCTGGTGGCCACGCCGGCGCTGCGCTGGTCGTGGGCCGCCTCGGTGGCGATGGCGCTCACGTTCAGCCTGGTCGCTGCGACCCGTCCGGGCGCAGAGGCGTTCCTGCTGCTGCTGACCGCGCCGCTGGTGCCGCTTGCCGGGGTGGCCCTGGCCTTCAACCGGTCCCTGGACCCCTCGGCCGAGATCGTCGATGCAACACCGCTGGGGGGGCTGCCGCTTTTGTTCCTGCGCACCGCGTCGACCGTGGCGCCCAGCATCGTCATCGCCGGGGTGGCCGGTGTGGCCGTGGCCCCTCTCGACGAGACGTGGTGGCTGTGGCTGCTCCCGGCCCTGGCGTTGAGCGCCCTCAGCCTCCTGCTCTCATCGCTGGCCCCGATCGGCAAGGTGGCGGCGGCCCTGGGCGGACTGTGGGCCGGAGGGGTCGTGGTCACCGAGGCGGCGGCCCGCGGCTCGCTGCAGGCCCTGCGGGCCGGTGGGCCCCCCGAGTCGCTGCTGTTCCGGACGCCAGCGCAGGTGCTGGCCGCCGCCGTCGCGGCGCTGGCCGCCGCCGCTGTTGTCACCCTCACCCGCCGTAACGCCGAACCATGGAGGCGCTTGTGACCACCGTCCGCATCACCCATGTCAGCAAGCGCTACGGCCGGACGGTCGCCTTGGCCGATGTCACGGCCGGCATCAGCCCAGGTATCACCGGGCTGCTCGGCCCCAACGGGGCCGGGAAGACGACCCTGCTCAAGATCGCCGCCACCGTCCTGGCGCCCGACGAGGGCCGGGTGGAGCTGCTGGGGATGGACCCGGCCAACCCCAAGGACCGGGCCGCCATCCGCCGGCGCCTCGGGTACATGCCCCAGGAGCCGGGCTTCTACCCCCGGTTCACGGCGTTCGAGTTCGTCGACTACGTCGCCATCCTCAAAGAGCTCACCGACCGCAAGGGCCGCCATGTCGAGGTCCGACGGGTTCTCGATGCCGTCGGCCTCGGCGAGGTAGCGGGCAAGCGGATCAGGACCCTCTCGGGAGGCATGCGCCGCCGCCTGGCGCTGGCCCAAGCGCTCCTCGGCCGCCCCGACCTCCTGCTCCTCGACGAGCCGACGGCCGGGCTCGATCCCGAGCAGCGACTCCGTTTCCGCCAGATCGTCAGCTCCCAGCCGGGGCGGACCGTCGTCTTGTCGACCCACCAGACCGAGGACGTCGCCGCCCTGTGCGGGCGGGTCCTGGTCCTGGCCGAGGGCGCCATCCGCTTTGACGGCCGACCGTCCGATCTGGCCGCGGTCGCCGAAGGCCGGGTGTGGGCCGCCGAGGAGGAGGCGGGTGGGGGGGCGTCGGTGTCGTGGCGGACCGGTGACGGCCTGCTCCGCCACATCGGCAGCCCGCCTGCGGGGGCCACGCTCGTCGCCCCGACGCTGGAGGACGGCTACCTCCTCCTGCTGGCCCAGCTCGCCACCACCGAGCGTGCGGCATGACCGCCACCCAGACCGTCCCGACCAGCGAGGACCTGGGCGTGCCGCCGCCGCGGGCGGCGGCGTCGGAGTGGCAGGTGGCGGTGGCCATCGCACGACGGGAGGCCATCCGCCTGGCCCGCGCATCGATCGTCCCCCTCCTAGTCGTGGTGCTCATGATGGGAGGCAACTTCGATCTGGCCGACATCGTTGACCTGCGGTCCGCCTCGTTCAACAGCGCCTTCGCCTACCTCCTGCTGGCCGCGACCACCCTGGTCGTGTCGCACCGGGCCGTCACCCGGTCCCGCCGGGACGGCTCCGAGGAGGCTCCTCACCACCACGCCGGCGCCGCCGAGGGCCCGCACCGCCGGTCACCTCCTCGCCGTCCTGGCCCCCACCGCGATGTCATCCCTGATCGGCCTGGTGCTGGCCTGGTACATGACCCAGAAGGTCACCGTCGGCTCGTTCGTGCCCAGCGAGCTGGCGGTGGGGCCGTTGCTCGTCGCCGGCGCCGGCTGTCTGGGTGTGCTCCTGGGGCGGATGTGGCCCCAGCGGTTCACCCCCTACCTGGCCTGCGTCGCCATCGCCGCCATGGAGCTCGGTGTGAACACCCCCTGGCTTGGGGGGTCGGGCGCAAGGTGGCTGGCGTTCTGGGTCGAGGGGTCCCTGTGGTGGCTCCTGCCCCGCCACTCCACCGCCCACCTGTTCTACCTGCTGGGCCTGATCACCATGGCGGCGGTCGGGGCTTTGCTGCGGCACGGGCTGACCCGCCGCCTCGTCACCGTGGCCGTGGCCAGCATCGCCGTGACGGCGGGCGCGGCGGTAGCCCAGATGCGCCAGCCGCAGGCCCACTGGCAGCAGGCCAACGCCATGTTCACCGACCCGGCATCTCAGCAGCGCTGCTTCGAGCGCGACGGCGTCCGCTACTGCACCTTCGCCGAGTTCACCGACCTCGGTGACCACTTCGCCGCCATGGTCGGCTCGGTCCGGGCCGTGGTGCCCGAGCGGGCCTGGCCGACCCGGCTCGAGGTGACCCAGCGGGTCACCGCCCTCGACTTCCAGTACGTCGGTCCCGCCGCCAAGCACCTGCCCCACCTGCCCGACATGCCCCGCACCCGCATACGCCAACCCGACGACGGTGCCATCCACCCCGGGCTGGAGTTCGGCTGGTCGTCGGTGCAGGAACCCGGCTTCGGGGCCCAGGTGGCCTCGGCCGCCATCGGTCTCCCCTCGTCCCCGACCCCAAGGACGGATCGGTCTGCCTGGCCGCCGGCCAGGCACAGGCGGTCCTCGCCCTGTGGGCCGGTGCTCACGCCACCGACGACGCCCCCGCCGGCCTCAGACGGCTGATCAACCAGGCCGAACGGGACAGCACCCGGCCCCCGGGACGCTCCGAGCACGACGCCGTCCTCCCCATCGCCGAAGCCGACGTCTACGGCGGGTTCGCCGTGTCCATCGCCGACATCCGCCTCGCCCTGTCCATGCTCCAAGTCGACGACACCGAAGCACGCGCCACCGAACGGTGGAGACCCTCACCGACCCCGCCACCACCAGCCTGCAGCTCGCCCACACCCTGGGCATCGAACCCCCCGCCACCGGACCGCCACGCGACCCGTTCATCGGGCACATGGAACCCGACATCGCCACCCTCGGCCCCCCATGTCGCTGACCTCGACCACCCCACGCTGCACCCACAGCCCGGTCCATGGCCTGGGGACCCCTCGCCGCCGCCGCCGCCGCCCTCGCCGTGATCACCGTCGGCATGCGCCCCTGGGAAGGACACCCACTCAGCCTCTCCGCCGCCAGGCTCGCCGTCGCTCTCGCCGCCGTGGCCGCCGCCTTCGGCGTCGACGACACCGCGGCACCGACCGTGGCCGCCTCACCCACCCCGCTCAGCCGGCGCCGCACGACCCGCCTGGCACTGGTCCTCACAGGAGGAACCGCAGTAGCGGCAGGCGCCACGCTCCACCATCGCCGCCCTCGGCGGCACCGGCGACCTGCCCCTGGCCCGGGTGCTCCTCGAGGCCACCGGCATGCAGCCTCACCGCCATCGTGTCCGCCCTCCTGCTCGGCGGCGACCGCGGCGCCTGCGTCATCGCCGGCACCCTCCTCGGCTCACTCCTCGCCCAGCAGCGCTTCCCCCGACTACGCACTCTTCCCCACGCCCCCGGCGCCGCCGGCCGGCAGCGCGCCGGGATTGCCCGCGGCAATCGTCATCGCCGCCGCCGGCACCGTCATCGCCCTCTCCCGCGACCCCGCCAGCCGGGGCTGGCAAGCCGCTCCCCCGGCGGGAAGGTCCCCCACGTCCACCCGATCTTCCGGGCCGCCCTGGAGCCGGCGGTGCGGATCGGGGAGAGCGAGGTGCGGCCTCCGTCGCCGCCCGAGTGCGGCCGCCTGCTCGGCGCGCGGTCGGGGGCGGCCACGAGAGGAGCCGATGTGATGCATGAAGTTCGCTGGCTGTGGTTTACACCCGTAGCTTTGCCGTGCTTCGGATCGTTGGCGGCCAAGTCGTCGAAGGCGCCGTCGATCAAAGGACACCCCTCAAGCTTCGCTGCTAGTCTCGTCGCCAATGCCGAGGCGTTAGCATCGGGATGTACTTTGCGGGACTGTCCGGTCTTGCCTTCTTATTGTTCACCTGGCTCTTACGGAAGCGGCTTGAACAGGCAGGAGGCGGCGGCTGGGTCGACATGGGATTCGTCTGTGGTGTCATATGGGGCACCCTGAACGTAGCAGGCGCTGTACTCGCCGCGACGGCCCCGGTGCGCGCTGACTCATACAATGATGCTGAGGGTGCTCGTCTGGTGACAACCCTTGAGTTGCCGACCATCCCGCTCGCCCTCACGCTCTTCGGGGCGTTCGTTGTCGGGAACGGCCTCGCACTTCGACGAACCAGCTGGTTTCCGTCATGGTTGGCGTGGACGGGGATCTTCCTCGGTGGCCTCCTTGTCATCACCGCCGCCCTTCAGCCTGTTGTTGAGCCGACAGCCAGCCGGTCAGAGGAGGAGGTGAACAACGTGGTGACTGCCATCACCGGGTTAAGCTTTTCGCGCTTATTCCTGTCTGGACAATCGCTGCTGGCGCCACGCTCTTCGTCCGGGAAGGGCGGCAGGTTGAGAGACGCTGAGACCCGTGAGACCTGAAACCGATGCACACGTGGATTTGGGCGCCTGAAGACCAGGTCACGGAGTTGAAGCCCGGGAGGGCACTCAGCCAACCTTGGCGTGCCGGCAGACCACCGGGAGCATGGCGGTCAAGGACGAGCGACCATAGAGGGCAAGATGACCATCAGACGAGATGTACCGAACCTCATGAGCCTGAACATGGATGCGAGCCGCACCTTCTACGGGGAGTTTCTTGGCTTCAACCTGGCGATGGACCTTGGCTGGATGGTGACGTACGCCTCACCAAGCAACCCGACCGCGCAGATCAGCATCCGCCTGGCGAGGCCTTGAACGGTGAGCAGATGCGTCCGTACCTGACCATTGAGGTCGACGACGTCGATGTCGTTCATGCTGACGCAGTGGCCCGGGGCTTTGACGTCGTCCACCCACTGACCGACGAGCCCTGGGGCGTGCGTCGGTTCCTCGTCGTCGAACCGGGCGGGCTCGTCCTGAACATCCTCGGGCAGACCCCTTTGGGCGACCCCGAACGAGCCTGCGCCGGCCGGTGCCGCACCGCGATCGGCGTCCTCGAGGTCGGCCTACTCCGAAAGGTTGGCTGAAGGCCCACGGAACGCCCTACTTCGCACCCATAACCGCGGGCCTCAGTTCATAGGCTGACGCCCCCGATCGCCGAGACTGGTCGACCTCGGGCGCGCCGCCAGATCGCTCGGTCGAGGATGACCCGCCCGCCGAGTCGGCCGGCGAGCACGCCGTCCCTCTCCATGCTCCGCGATCCGCGACGATGTAAACTATCAGGCACCCCTTCGACTCCGAGACCCTGCGCGGATGGGGAGTCGTGGAGCTGGGACAACCAGCTGCCGGTGGTGCTCGAAGCACTGTTTGGTTCGGCCGCGTCAACGGGGAGCGCTGCGTCGTTCGGCGGTCCGTACGAAGCAGTGCTGCACTCGAGTGGGAGATCGATGTCATCGAAGCGGTTAGGAGCCATGGGCTCGGAGCGCCGAGGGTCGTCCCCACGATCGGTGGCGAACGCTTCCGCGGCGACGTCGTAATCCACGAGTACGTCGATGGTCACCCACCCCAGAGCGGGAGGATTGGGGGCTCTTCGGCTTTGAGCGGGGTGACCGCTCGGTAGGGGTCCGCGCATGCGGCTCGTGGCCCAACCAGCCTGCGTGTTGTCGAGACTCGCAGAAGGGTGGGCCACGGGCCATGGACAAGGTTACGCAGGTGCTGTTCGGCATGGACGGCTTCCGAGTGCTGGCGGCGGTCGCCGATCCGCTGGACGGCGAGGGCCTGGGGGTGCTGGTCGAGACGATCGACCCGGCCCGGGGCTGCCCGGAGCGGCGTGGTCGGCCAGGTCAAGCAACGGCCGGTGGTCAGCGTCCGCGACGCTTCCTCGGCCGGTCGGCGGGTCCGGGTCGGATGGCGAAAGCGGCGGTGGGCGTGCCTCGAGCCGACCTGCGAGCGGGGCGTCCTGACCGAGCAGCACGAAGCCGTCGGCGCCCGCCGCCGGACCACACGACGATGCCGGGAGCAGATCGCCACCGCGGTGACCCGGGGGCGGGCAGTGGCCGAGGCCGCCGATGAGGTCGGCCTCGGCTGGCGGGCGGCGATGAGCGCCGTCGCCGAGCACGCCAACAGCCCGACCGGTTCCGGCCCGTGGTCCATCTCGGCGTCGATGAGACCGTCTCCCGGCCGCCGGCGCCGGTTCGTGACCCACCTGGTCGACCTGGACACCGGGACGGTCATCGCCACCGTTGAGGGCCGCAGCGCCACCGTTCTCTTGCAGGCCCTGGCCGCCCAGGGCGTCGAGTGGCTGGCCCGGGTCGAGCAGGTGGCCATCGACCCGTTCACGCCCTACGCCAAGGCTGTCCGCCACCTGCTGCCGCATGCGGTGTTGGTCGTCGACAAGTTCCACGTCCTTCGCCTGTTCGCCGCGCTGTCGACCAGGTCCGCCGGCGCACCGTCCGCCAGACCGAGGGCCGCCGAGGCCGGGAAGATCGACCTGCTGTGGCGGTCGCGGATGGTCCTGCTGAAGCGGTTCGAACGACTGACCGACGCCCAGCAGCAGCGGCTCTTCGACGCTCTCGACGGCGAGGACCACGGCGGGAGGTCGCCGCCGCCTACCTCGCCTACCAAGAAGCCCTCGTCGTGTTCAACCGACCCGGCACCGACGGTCTGCGGTCCGCTCTCGGCGAGCCTGTTCCGCCGTCTCGCCCACCGTGAGGTGCCAGAGTCGATGACCCTCGGCCGCACCCTCGACCGGTGGCTCCCGAGATCATCGCCTACTTCGAGACCGGCACCACCAACGCCGCCACCGAAGGCTGCAACCGCAAGGTGAAACAGGTCAAGCGAGTCGCCTGCGGATTCCGAACCACGACAACTACGTCCTCCGCATCGCCATCCACGCCGGCCAGAAGCACTACCGTCCCGACAGCAGGCCGGGAAGGCACACCCCCCGCTCAACGCGGTAGAGCCGGATTGGGGGGCCGTAGCGCACTATCTGACGTCGGTGCACTCGCTGCTTGCCGACCTCGAGCAGAGGCCGGGGTTCGCGCCGGCCCTCGACCTCTTGTCGGTCGACGAGGGCGGCGATGTCGACCTGTCCGCGATGCCACCGGGAGCGGTTTGCCGTGCGGCATGGCGACGCCTCTCTCGATACCGCACCAGTCTCGTCCACGGTGATCCGGGTAAGGGCAACGTTCTGCTGACCGACGCCGGAGTCGTCCTCGTGGACTGGGACGAGAGCTGGATGTCCCGCTGTTCGACCTCGCCGCGCTACCAGCAGAAGCAGTGCCGCTCGACGAGTACGAGCGCTGGGTAGGCTACCCAGGCCGCGCAGTGCATGAGGCAGCCGTCGGTGGCGTGCGCCGAGCCCGAGTACGCCCGACGGCGCCTCGCCGAGGTGGAGACGAAGCGGGCTCGGTAGGTGAAGGCGACCCGATCGACGGTGCGTGCGCCGTTCGGGGGCGCGCCACCGTATTGACACCGCCGGCGACTCCGCACGCCGATTCATCGCCGGGAGGCCTCCTGGCACTGCGGGTCTGACGCTGAGTGCGCTGATCGCCCTGCGCAGTTGCGCCGAAGTGCGCCTCCGACGCCTTGGAAAGCACAAGCCAGACCACCCGGTATCGGCACGACAGATGCGCGAGGTAACGCTCCGGGTGGCCAGGAGCGGCGTGAGGATCGGGTCGCGGCGGCGCGCAGGCGGTGGCCCTACTACGGTCAGCAGCCTCGGCGGCGGAGAGGACGGGGAATGTCGGACTACGGGCTGTTCGGGAAGCCTGATGGCGGTCGTCGGGGAGGGCGACACGTTGGCCGGGCACTTGCTCGAGGCGGCGGTGGCGCTCGAGGAGCCTGGCGGCCTGCCGCCTGTACGTCGTGAGCCGTGATCCGGTGGATCCCGAAGGCTGTCTGGGTGATGGAAGTCTGGGAGAGCGCCGAGGCGCATCGTGCCCCTCACTCGAGAGAGCTGGCCGCCGTGCAGGAGTTGATTGCCCGGGCACGGCCCCTCCAACTGGCATGGGCGAGAGGTTTGGAGTGATGCCGATCGGCGGGAAGGGCCTGGCGTCCAAGTAGCCCGGCTTGCAGCGTCCCCTAGGTCGGCGCGAGCCCAGGTCCCGCTGCAGAAGCGAGACTCGTTCCGCGGCACCCAGCCCCCTCCGGCGACCTGGTGCATGTCACTGCTCGATCGCTGCCGGCAGGGACGAGCGTCGTCGCTACGGAGTTGTCCCTAGATGGACCAGTCGATGCGCATGTGCTCCAGGCTGGTGAGGACGGCGGATCATGTGGCTGGAGAGCGAAGCGCTGGCGCTTGAGAAGTACATTGTGACGATGACGCTCGACGCCCTTGCCTGGGTGGCGTTCATCGTCTTGGGGGGCATAATGATCCTTGCGTCTCGCGCGATAAGCGAGAGTAGTGAAGGCGCATCACGGGAGAAGCAAGAGGGTACTCGCTTTGTAGCCGTCACAGTGGGTCTCTTCATCCTTTTAGCCGTCGTTGCGCTGATCACGGGTGACGATATAGGGAAGAACCGTGAAGTCTGAATGAACCGTCGTCGCCCCATCATGGGCTGTACCCCCGTGCTGGAGGCGGTCGAGCCCACATGGCCGGAGGCACGCGGTCTCGACAAGTTGTTCGCGCGGTAACGCCGGTTTGTCTCGAGCCGGCTTGGACCAGCTTGGCCGCTGCGATCAGTCCAGAAAGGTGAACAGGCGCTGCGGCAGGAGCCTGGTCGCAGGGTCAGGTTTGGTGACGCTGGCGACGCCCACGCCGAAGGGCTCCGGATCACCATCGAAGGAGACCTCTTGGAGGCCCGCTGCGGTGAACCACGACCGGATCCGGGGTCGCAGGTCAGGCTGGGAGCGGCCTCTGGTCCAGATGACCATGCCTTCCGAGGCGATCAAGGCGGAGATCGCGGAGATGGTCGTCGTGATGTCCTCCTCCGAGACGTTGCCGAAGATGCCGCAGAGCAGGAGAATGTTGACTGGGAGCCAGTCGCGATACAGCGCTGGATCGGCAGCGTCGCCGCAGCGGACGTGGATGGTCTTGAGGCCGGCGGCCACGGCCTCCTGTGTCGCCCGTTGAGCGAGCACTGGGTCCTTCTCCACCAACAAGGCCAGCCCCTTCTCGGCCGGGGGGCGAGCTGCCAGAACCGGGATGACGTCGCGGCCGTCACCGGCACAGAGGCTGAGGATCCGAGGTGTCGCCATCCTGAGGGCGCCCAGAGCTTCGTCCAAGCGGCGTTTGACCACGTCCAGGCGGCGGCTGAGCTGGCTCTCCGGGTCGTTGTAGGAGCGGTGCCAATCGGGCTCTTCGGCTTTGAGCGGGGTGACCGCTCGGTAGGGGTCCGCGAAGCGCGGCTCGTGGCCCAATCAGCCTGCGTGTTGTCGAGACTCGCAGAAGGGTGGGCCACGGGCCATGGACAAGGTTACGCAGGTGCTGTTCGGCATGGACGGCTTCCGAGTGCTGGCGGCGGTCGCCGATCCGCTGGACGGCGAGCCTCGGGGTGCTGGTCGAGACGATCGACCCGGCCCGGGGCTGCCCGGAGTGCGGCGTGGTCGGCCAGGTCAAGCAACGGCCGGTGGTCAGCGTCCGCCGGATGCTTCCTCGGCCGGTCGGCGGGTCCGGGTCGGATGGCGAAAGCGGCGGTGGGCGTGCCTCGAGCCGACCTGCGAGCGGGGTATGGCGGACCGAGCAGCACGAAGTCGGCGCCCGCCGCCGGACCACACGACGATGCCGGGAGCAGATCGCCACCGCGGTGACCCGGGGCGGGCGCAGTGGCCGAGGCCGCCGATGAGGTCGGCCTCGGCTGGCGGGCGGCGATGAGCGCCGTCGCCGAGCACGCCAACGTGCCCGACCGGTTCCGGCCCGTGGTCCATCTCGGCGTCGATGAGACCGTCTCCGCCGCCGGCGCCGGTTCGTGACCCACCTGGTCGACCTGGACACCGGGACGGTCATCGCCACCGTTGAGGGCCGCAGCGCCACCCATCTCTTGCAGGCCCTGGCCGCCCAGGGCGTCGAGTGGCTGGCCCGGGTCGAGCAGGTGGCCATCGACCCGTTCACGCCCTACGCCAAGGCTGTCCGCCACCTGCTGCCGCATGCGGTGTTGGTCGTCGACAAGTTCCACGTCCTTCGCCTGTTCGCCCGCTTGAGTCGACCAGGTCCGCCGCACCGTCCGCCAGACCGAGGGCCGCCGAGGCCGGAAGATCGACCTGCTGTGGCGGTCGACGTGCGGATGGTCCTGCTGAAGCGGTTCGAACGACTGACCGACGCCCAGCAGCAGCGGCTCTTCGACGCTCTCGACGGCGAGGACCACGGCGGGGAGGTCGCCGCCGCCTACCTCGCCTACCAAGAAGCCCTCGTCGTGTTCAACCGACCCGGCACCGACGGTCTGCGGTCCGCTCTCGGCGAGCATGTTCCGCCGTCTCGCCCACCGTGAGGTGCCCGACTTGCGATGACCCTCGGCCGCACCCACGACCGGTGGCTCCCCGAGATCATCGCCTACTTCGAGACCGGCACCACCAACGCCGCCACCGAAGGCTGCAACCGCAAGGTGAAACAGGTCAAGCGAGTCGCCTGCGGATTCCGGAACCACGACAACTACGTCCTCCGCATCGCCATCCACGCCGGCCAGAAGCACTACCGTCCCGACAGCAGGCCGGGAAGGCACACTCCCGCTCAACGCGGTAGAGCCGCCAATCGAGCCAATCCTCCATCAGATCATCCTGGCGCCCAGCCGACCTGGGCATGCGCCCTGGCGAAGCGAGGGGACGATGGGCCGTATCGTTCCACGTTGTCGATCAGGGCTTCGACGCAGCGTCGTCGCCCCTCCGGGATGGGAGACGGCGAAGGTGAAGTTGGGACGGGTCAGCGTCGTCAGGGTTGGCCTTCCGGTGATCTCCTGGCCCGATGGGATCCGATGATGGTCAGATCCTCTAGGGGGCGGCGTGTGCGCCGTTCAGCAGAGCCTCGAGCCGTTGCCGGGCGTTCCCACCGCCGAAGGTGTGGATCGTGTGTCTGGAGCCGGGCCGGATGAAACGACGGCCAGTCCGGACCCGAGGGCCAAGGATGCCGGAGAGACCCGTGGCCCCTCAGGGCCATGTGAGAAGAGGTGTATGGCGCCGGGTTGCGTCAGCGCGATCGGGGTGAACCACCCGGCGGGCAACGGTGGGAGGGGCTCGGCGCGGCGGCTGCTTTGGAGGAGCAGGGTCAGCGCCTCGACGCTGTCCGGGCTGGGTTCGTCGATGTTGAGCTGCCCAGGCACCTACCGGTTCGTAGGTGGCCTGACCGGCGCCTGGTCCTCGCAGCCTCATGAACCCGCAGGGCTCGATGCTGACGCTCTGCACGACCTCGCCCAGCTGTCTTGAACGCCACTGATGCCTGGAGGCCCGCCCGGAGCCAGAGGGGGACGACGATGATCCCATCGGGCTTGAGGTACGAGGTCGACCCATGCCGTTGACAGATCCCACACGCCGACCGTCGCCTCGATCCGATCGAACCGCCTGGCCTGCCCGATCTCACTCCAGCCGTCCCCGACGACCACCGTGGTGTTGGATATGCCGGCACGGTCGAGGTGAAGGCGGGCCGCGGCCGTGATGTCGGGGCTGACCTCCACCGTCGTGACTTCGCCTTCAGGTCCCACGAGTTGAGCCAGGAGGGCTGCGTTGTAGCCGGTGCCGGTACCGATCTCGAGCACCCGATGGCCAGGCTGAACATCGAGTTGGCGCAGCATCCGCGCCATGATCGTCGGCTGGCTCGACGAGTGCGATGGGCAGACCATCGGTGTCGAGGTGGGGTGACGACAGCCACGTCCCGGTAGACGTCGTCGAGCGCAGCGTCGGGCAGGAACCAATGCCTGCGGAACTCGGCGGAAGGCGTCCTCGATGGAGGTGCTGGCTACGGCGCCCTCCCGGATCGCCTGGGCCACAAGCCGGTCCGTCACCTCCTCGAACGGCTCGTCAGCAGCCACCCTGCAAGTCTGACCTCGCGCAAGCCTTCACCGCTGGATCGTGGACTCGACCGATCCCGGACCCGATCAACCCGAAGGCTTCGACTGGCCGGGGGACAGCCTGAGGCCACGCCCACACCCGCCAGAACCGCCGAGGAGTACCGCAGTACCGCCCGTGGTCCAGGCCAGCGGAACGCCCGGGAACGGCACGTCAGCAGCGCGAAGTAACGAACGGCGATCCAACCATCCGATTGCTGGGCGGTGCAGCCCCGGGGTGGGGGACACCAGTTCGGCACTGGCCACCGCCGTCTACCAGTCTCATTTTGCGGACCATGGCCAGCCGCCCCGTCATGCGGACGATGCTGCACGGCTGACCATGAACGGTCATACTCGGTCGCGTTCATCCCGACGCCGATCCGGGCTGGGGCTCTCCCCTCTCGGCTGCGTTCCTGGGCCTCCTGCCGGGCCTGGGCATGCACCGCTTCAAGAAGCAGTGGGCTGCCGGGCACGGGCTCATCGCACTGCGGAGGATGTACGTCTCGTTTGTAGTCGCTGTCGGGATGGTCGGCGTCGTGGTCGCCATCCTGGAGACCACCGCAGACGACATCGGGTCGACTGACGTCCTTCCCGTTGCTGGCGTCGTTGCAGCAGTTGGCCTAGCGACGCTTGCGGATCCTCGGCTCCGGCCCGGCCACTTCGGTGCGAGAATGACTCGGCGCTGGCGGAGGGGTACCGGCAGCGCTTCTTCCTCCGGATCGCCTTCGCCGAAGCGGCCGCCTTGGTCGCGCTCATCGGATTCATCGTCTCGGGCCGCCGGCTGGTTGACCAGTAGGCGCCCTCTTCAGTGCGATCGGCTTTGCCAAAGGCCCGGCTCCGACATCGGGCCATCTTCGGCGGGAGCAGGAGGACCTGCGTCGCCGTGGCTGCAACGTCTCCCTCATGTCGGCCCTGCGCCACCTGCGAGGCCGCCGTGATCTCCTACCGCTTGGGGTGATCAGACTTCGTAGCGCCCGGGAGCGCACGAGCGCAGCGCGAGGTAACGCTCGCGATGGCGGCTGGACCACTGATGAGGGGAAGGCGCCGGACGACAGGTCTCCGGTCTGAGGGTGGTGTTCACGATGTTGAGCGGAGGCGGCGATCCAGGTTTGTCCTCCGCCCAGGCGGGTCGTGACCGAGGAGGATCGGCTGGAAGCGCTGCGGCGACCTTTGCAGGGCTCGTTGCCGGCGTGGACGTGTTCGACCTGTCGGTCGCTGTGTTGGACCTGCATCCGAAGAACAACTCCTTCCCGGGTGAGGTGTTCATGCACCTTGGGGCCGAGACGTTGGAGTTCGCTGGGGTCACCAGGGAGGAACCTCTTCCGTACGAGGGTCTACGAGAGACCTACCTGGCCGAGTGTGTGTTCAGGGGCAGGGACAACCGGAAGATCCAGTTCGCCATCCTGTGCTGCGCCTCCTCCCGAGGCGGGCTGAAGCCCGATCTCCTCGACGAGGTCATCTGGTGGCAGACCGACGACTTCTGGCGATACAGCCTGCTCGCTGCCGTGGCCCTGATCAGGGCTTGTGCTGAGCGGCAAGGCGTCTCAGTGCCCGAGCTGGCTTCTCGTCTCGCTGATCACCTCGGCATCAAGGTGGAGTAGACGGCGACGCCGGGGGCCGGTTCCGGCCAGGTTCCAGGCGGTTGCGGTGAGCCTGAGGGCGAGGCGATCGGCAGGCGCGGCAGCGGCGGAGGGTGTCACCTTGAGGCCCGGCAACTGGATGCCGGAGGTCTGAAGGGAGTGCGTCATGGAGACGACGACGGTGTCGACGGATCTGGTGGTGGTTGAGGATCCGTCTGGATGGGCGGAAGCGAGTGCGGTGGCCGGGTTCCTGGCCGCGTACCGGGGGAGCACCCGGGTCAGCTACGCCACGGACCTGCGGTTGTTCTCGGCGTGGTGCCGGGAGGCGAACCTCACGCTGTTCGGTGTCCGCCGGGCCCACCTCGAGCTGTTCGGCCGGTGGATGGAGGAGCGGGGGCTGATGCGCTCGACGGTGGCTCGACGGCTGTCCACGCTGACGAGCTTCTACCGGTACTGCCAGGAGGAGGAGCACATCGTCCGTAGCCCGGCCGTGAACCTGCGCCGGCCGAAGGTCGACTACGAGTCACGCACCCTCGGCCTCGACCGCAACGAGCTCGGCGCCTTTTTGGTCCAGGCCGGGATCGGCTCGCCTCGCGACCACGCGCTGGCTGTGCTGTTGGCGGTGAACGGGCTGCGGATCTCCGAGGCGCTCGGAGCGGACATCGGCGATCTGGACTACGAGCGCGGTCATCGGACCCTCAAGATCCTCCGCAAGGGCGGCAAGCGGGTCACCATCCCCTTGGCCCCCAGGACCTCCCGGGTCATCGACCTCTACATCGGTGAGCGGACGACCGGGCCCATCTTCCTCGGCGCCCAGGGGGACCGCATGGACCGATACGCCGCCGACCGGACCGTGAAGCGCCTGGCTCGCCAGGCTGGGATCACCAAGCGGATCAGCCCGCACAGCCTCCGCCACTCGTTCATCACCGCAGCCCTTGACGCCGGCGTCCCCCTTCGTGACGTCCAAGAAGCCGCCGGCCATGCCGACCCCCGAACCACCATGCGCTACGACCGGGGGCCGAGGATCACTCGACCGGCACGCCACCTACATCGTCGCCACCTACCTCGCCGGCTCCGTCCGCTAGCCAACCTGAACAGCCCGCCAACCGCATCGCTGGGCGAGGTGAGCCGATCTTCCCGCGCACCCAAGCTGGCGCCAGTCTCACAGCTGCTGCGGGCCGTAGAATCCCCGGAGAGATGTCGACGCCGGTCCCCGAGCCCATCCCAAGCGAGAGCCCCGAGCTCCCGGTCGAGGAGCTCCTCCGCCGTGGCCGGCCTTTGCCGCCCTACGACGAGATGGTGATCGACGACCTCACGCCCGAGGAAGCCGAAGCTTCCTTGCCGCTGTCCTGAGTTGACCGAGCCCCGGGGCCCCGTCGTCGTCGACACCGACGTCTACAGCGCCCGGCTCACTCCCGGATCCACCCTCGCCCAACGGTACGACGCCCTTCTCGCCGGCCGACCTGCCTTCCTCTCGTTCCAGACGTCGCCGAGCGCCGCTATGCGCCCTCCTCCGCGGCTGGGGGTGTCCCTCGATTGCAGCGCCTGGAAGCGCAGATCGCACGCGCGGAGATCGTCCACACGGGAACCGACCTCATCCGCGCCTACGCCGAGCTGCGGGTCGCCTGCGAACGGACTGGGCACGCCCTCGGCCAGCGTGACCACGACGCCGACCGCTGGATCGCAGCCAGCGCGCTCCGCCTCCGCATCCCCCTGGTGTCGAACGACCGAATCTTTGAAGGAACCCCCGGGCTCATCCTCGAGGCCGTCCGGACCTGAAGCAAATAGCCCAACGCCGCCCTCTGCCTCCGCCGACAGGCCCCCAGCCGTGGCCTCTCGTCGCCTCAACCAACGCCCGATAACGAAGCTTCTATAGATGTCAAGGGGCTGGTGCCGGTTTTCTGCGGACATGCCAGGGAGGGGCCACTCCGGTTGGGGAGGGCAGGCTTTTATCAGGTCACACGGCCGGCAGAACGGTGGAGCAGGGTTTGGTTCTGGGGAGCGGCCGACAGATCGTTAGAAGGCCAACGGGAGTCGCGGCAGGCACAGACGTGGGTCAGGCCGCGCCCCAGGATGGTGGTGTCAGTCAGCGACCGGGAGGGCGGAGGAGGGGGTACACCTCCCGGGCGACGTAACGCTTCAGACAGCGGATGATCTCGGTCTTGGTCTTGCCCTCGGCGAGGCGCCGCTCGACGTAGGCCCGGGTGCGGGGCTCGAAGCTCATGCGGCTGAGCACGATCCGCCACAGGGCATGGTTGGCCTGGCGGTCACCGGCCGGGTTGAGGCGCCGGCGGACGACCTTGCCGGAGGAGGCCGGGATGGGGGCGCTGGCGCACAGGTGAGCCCAGGCCGCTTCGCTGCGGAGCCGTTCGGGGTTGTCGCCGGCGGCGATCAGAAGGATCGCTGCGCTGTCGGGCCCGACACCGGGCGTGGCCAGCAGCGCCGGGGCCCGCAGGGCGATGAGCGGGAGGAGGAGGTCGTCGAGACGGTCGATCTCGGCGGCCAGGTAGGTGGCGCGGCGGGCCAGCTCGCGGAGGACGACGAGGGTGGTCAGCTCGACGAGCTCGCCGACGCGAGGACGCATCGCTGCGGCCTCTTTCAAGTGAAACCGTGGTGTGGTGGGCGAAACGGGCCCTGATCGGGTCGGGCGCGGTCAGCACAAGAGCGCGAATCCGGTTGATCGCCGCTGTCCGATCCCGACGAGCCGAGTTCTTCGCCACCATCAGCGTCCGGATCGCTTCGACCTGCCCATCGCGTCCCTTCGACTGGCCCCGGGCCCGCCCAGAGAGGACCGCTCGAGCGGCGGAGACGGCGTCGAGCGGGTCGGACTTGCCGGACTGGCGGCGGGACGCACGATCAGCCCGGTCGACCTCAAGGACCGGGATCCCCAGAGCGGCCAGGTGACGGGCCAGGCCAGCCCCGTAGCTGCCCGTCCCCTCGATCCCGACCCGCTCCAGCGTCCCGAAGCCACACAGCCAGCTGGTCAGCGCCGCGTAGCCGGCGGGGGTGGTCCGGAACGACTCCACGCCCAACAGGCCACCAATCCCGTCGAGGGCGGCGGCGACGTGAACGTCCAGATGGGTGTCCACGCCGCCGGTCACGGCACGGGTCTCTACGATGGTCATGGCCATCCTTTTCATGGTTGAGGGATGGCACGCACCTGCCGAACGATCGGACCTTGCCGACCCCGCCGCGTCAACGGCGTGACCGATCAAACCGCTCGACGATGGGCGCCGAAGAGTCCTGGAACCCGACCGACAGACCGGACGTAAACCACCGGCAATGGTGGTGACCGGTCAGCAAGTCAGGCCGGGAACCAGGGCTCTCGACCCTACGGGAGGGTCCCGCTCCCACCAGGGATGAGGAGCCGAGGAGCACTCACCCCATCCTCCCTGGCACGAGCCGGGCGCTCGGTAACGAGCGGGGGTCGAGTCGGGGAGGCGTCTACCTGAGGTCCATGACGCCGCGGTCGAGTTCGCGCTCGAGGTGTGGGTGGGTGACGGGAGCTATGGCCTTGCGCCAGTGCCGGTGAGCGGGTGTCCTCGGGTCCGGGCTCTGGGCGAGGGCTTCGGGCTTGAGGGCCCAGCGTTCGAGGTAGGCCTCGATGTCGCCTGCCTTGGTCAGCCAGCGCTTGCGGTGGTCGCTGTACGCCGACGGTGGCGGCGGACCGAGAAGTTCGATGATGTGGCGAGGCTGGTTGTGAGCGGCGGCTGTGCCGAGGTCCCGGGTCCGATCGGCGATGGCGAGCTCGGCTCGGAGGGCGTTCCTGTTGGCGTCTGCCGCCTGGGGCTGGTGATCGTCCAAGCGCCGGCGGGCGTCGGCCAGCCGGGCCTGAGCACCGTCGAGGTCGGCGGTGACCTTGTCGAGGTCTGCCTGATTCGTGGTCAGGCTGCGGTCGGCCCGGTCGAGGTCTTGTTCGGCGTGTTGCAGGGCCTGGCGGGTGGTGCGGCGGACCGGCCGTTGGGGGAGCTGGATGGTGCGGGCGGCGGCCCGGCGGCGTTGCTGCTCGAGCTTGGTTCGGCAGCCGACAAGCTGATCGAGGCGGCTTTGGACGATGGCTCGGTCTCGGGCGGCGTTGTCGACGGCCCGTTGCCGTTGGTGGTGTTCCCTCAGGACCGCGAGGGCTTGTCCGCGGGTGTCGTAGAGCTCGGCCAAGGTCGGCTGCACCGGATCGGGTTCGAGGTGGGCGAACTGTTCGGCTCGGGGCTGGGTGGCCCACCGGGTGAGGTCGTCGATGGTGGGCCGGGGTTGTGGGCCGCGGAGGTGTTCGGTGGCGCCGGCGCAGAGGTGCCAGGTGACGGTGTGGCGGTGGCGGCTGCCGGCGACGACGGCCAGCTCTTGGTAGAGGGAGGGGGAGGCGAGGACGTGGACGTGGTCGGCGGTTTGGCCTTGGCCGGTGTGGACGGTCAGGGCGTAGGCCCACTCGACGTGCTCGGCCACGTAGCCGGCCGGCAGGCGCAGGTCCCGACCGCCCGCGGTCACGATGGTGATCCCGTCGGGGGTGAGCTGGCGGACGGCGCCGCGGGTGCCGTTGCGGGCCCCGAGAGCACGGTCGTTGGCCCGGAGCACGACTCGGTCGCCTTCGGCCAGTGCCAGGGTGCCGTACTGGGCGTGGCCGGTGTCGAGGTGGCCGTGTTGGAGGAGGCGGGTGCGGATGGCGAACCCGGCTCGTTCGGCCTCGTCCCGGGTGGCGGCCAGCACCAGCACGTCCTCCCCGGCCAGGATCTGCGCAGCGGCCCGAGTTGCCAGTTGAGCGATGACCTGGTCGTCACTGGCCCCGCCGACGATCCGGCCGTGGTCGTTCCAGTGGTGGAGGGCGTCGAGCGTGCGGCCGGAGCGGAGGAGGGCGACTGCTTCGCGTTCCGCCGGGTCCTGTTGCCGGCAGGTCTCGGTGAGCCGCACGTACTGACCAGTGCCTCCGGAGGTGGCGTCGTCGCAGAGGGTGGGCCAGACGCCCCCGGCTTCCACCGGTGGGGCCTGGCGGCCGTCGCCGAGGAGCAGGAGCCGGCCGCCGCCGGCGGCGATGCGGTCGAACAGGTCGGCGGCCTGGCGGGTGCCGAGCATCGAGGCCTCGTCGACCAGGACGAGAGAGTTGGCGAACCACCCGGGCCCCTCGGTGGCCGAGCGGGCCAGCATGCCGGCCAGGGTGTGGACCTGATGGTCGGCCAGGCCGGTGTCAGCACCGAGGAGGCTGGCCGCCTCGAGCGCGAGGGCGGACCCGAGGACGTTGATTCGGTCGTGGCGGGCGGCGGCCACCACGGCGGCGGCGACCACCGAGGTCTTCCCGCACCCCGGCGGGCCTTCCACGATCGTCGGTCCGGTGGCCGAGCACACCGCCCGAACCGCGGCTTCTTGCGCTCGGGACGGCATGACACCCCGGCCGGCCAGGCCGTCGAGGGCGGCATCGACCCCCGCAGCCGAGGCCAGGGGCCGGCCCCGGTCGAGCTGCCCCCACGCGGCCCGCACTCGGTCCTGGGCGTCGAGGAGGCTGAGGGTGGTGAACCAGCACTCGCCCGTCTCTCCGGACGGGGACCGGGCCGGAAGGGCCCAGCCGGCCATGAACTCCTTCGCCCACACCCTGGCGTCCGCCGGGGTAGGGGCGAAGGCCAGGCACTCCACCACAACGTCCCGCTCTGCGAACACCGCCCGGTGCCCGGTCAACCCGTCCGGGCCGGCCAGCCGCTCGAACAAGACCCGCTTCACCTCGTCGGGTTCGACGGTCCGCTCCACGGCCCGGCCGACCAGGCTCCGCACGGCGGCATCGATGTCCACCCCGAGCGCCCGGAGGCGATCCCGTTCCTGGGCCCGCAGCTGCTCGATGGACACCGTCGTGTCCTTCGGGGCCCGCGTGGCCCGCTCCGCGTACAGCTCCGCCCGCCGCCCCACGATCCCCCGGACGGCCAGTTCGTCGCGGTGCTCGGACAGGTAGCGGCCGATCGCCTGCCGGCGGGAGGACCGGGCCTGCACGTACCGGTCGTCCACCCCGACTGCCGGGACGATCCCGTCCTTGGCCCGGCCGTGGTCGTAGGCGATTCCCAGCTCCGCGCCGAATCGGCGGCGGAGGGCGGCCTGGAGCTCGGCGCCGATCACCTTCTGCACCGGGATCAGCCGCCGGCTGTCAACCGTGCGCCACACCCCGTCCGATCCCTGGACGCAGTTCGGGAGGATGTAGTGGACATGGGAGTGGAGCCAGCCATCCCGGTTCGTCTCATGACGGAACAGCGCCACCTGCCACCCGACGGCGTCAAGCCGGGCCGCCCCGGCCGCCCCAGCCCGGGTCCCCAACCGGGCCTCGATCCCGGCCAGAGCGTCGGCTACCGCTCCCTCCCAGCATGTCCGGGCCACCTCGCCGACATCGCGGCCGTCGGCCAGGCCGTGACCGCCGCCGTGATGGATCAGGAACGACACCTCCGGCGGCGCCGCCAACACCCCTGACCACCCGGCCAGCCTCCGCCGGGCCGACCGCTCATCCAACCGGTCAGCCCCCGCCACCGGGTCCTCCCCGTCCAGCAGACGCACGAACTGCCCGGCCGTGACCGGCCCGTCGATCTCCAACCCCGGCGAGGTGCGCCACTCGGAGGATGCCCGTCCGTCCTCGGTGTAGTACCGCTCCTCGCCTCGCTCGCCCTCCCGGGCCTGGTCCAGGTACTGGTGCAACGACGCCGGGCCCGTCGACACCACCGGCAGCGGAGCGACACGATGCACGAGGCCCAGCCCCTACCGCACCCTCGGTGCCACTGTGCTCTCGATCTTCGGCTTGGAAGAGAGTGCGTTCGTGGCCGGGGAAATCGTCGTGCCGTCGGTCATGGGGGCCGCCTTGGTCATCGCTGTGCCTCTTGTGGGGATGCCTTCGGATCGTGGGATTGCATCTTGTTGGCCGTGGGAAAGGGCTCGATCTGCCATCTGTACACCCGTACGCGTGACCGCGAATCCCGCCGAATCCGCCCACGGAGAATGAATGACACTCGTTGGCACAGGCTGATACTGGATGGACGGGGCGGCACAGCCGTTCACCAAAAGTTCACCTTCCCGAAGAGGTCCCCGGCGTCAGGTCAGGGGGAAGCCCAGCTGGTCGGACGACGCAGTCGACCCGGCTGCGCGCGAGTGCTTCCTCGCCCTCGTCCGGTCGCCGTCGACCGGGCGCCGGCCGCCCAGCTCCACCACCGCCGCCGGCTTAGCCACCTCCGGAAGGTGCACCGGACCGCCCGCCAGCTCCTCCAGCGTCGACCGGGCGATCCGGTACTGGCCGCCCAGCATGAGCACCGGGATCCCCTCCCGTCCACCGGTCTCGAGGTACAGCCTCACCAGCCGGTACATCGTCGACCGGCTCAACCGCAAGATCCGCGCCGCCTCCTCCACCGTGAAGAAGTCAGGAACCTCAGCCACCAGGACCACCTCCACTCATCGACTGCTCCTGTAAGGAGCACTCCGGGCCACACAACGCGCATCGCGGTACGCCACCAGGCGGGACACCGGCTCGGACATCCGCCACGACCTGCCGCACCAGGGGGGACGCCGGCTCGGACATCCGCCACGACCTGCCGCACCAGGGGGGACACCGGCTAGGACATCGACTCGAGGCGCCTGAACGTCGTCCCGTCGGCTCGATCTCGATCACGGCTCGCCAGCCGACGTTTGCGGTGATCGGGCTGATCCGGAAGATCTCCGCCACCTCCCGCACCGTCAAGAAGTCGGGGAGCTCAGCCACCACGCACCTCCACGGGCGGGGCTGCCGAGCCTCGAGGGAGCCGTGAGCGGCCGCCGACGCGGGGGAGACGGACAGGTTGCATCCGGCCGTGGTACCACGCCACCCTTTACAGGAATCTGACCAAACGGCCGCTTTCAGGTGGTCAGATTGTTGGTCAGATCCTTGGTCACCCGTCCAGGAGACCTGACCAACGCCTGAACGCTGGGCGTTAAGGCGATTCATCGCCGTGGTCAGGGCTGCCGGCGGCCTCGTCCAGGGCGTGCGGCGTGGTCCTCGGGTTCCCAGGCAGGTCTGAGACGTCCACGGGCACCACCCAGGACGGGGCCCTGCTCCACCTGACGGGTAGGGCAGGCGACGTAGCCTTCCTTCATGGCGAGGCGCATCGAGACCGACGAGCTCACCGATGACGAGGTCATGGTCCGTCTGCAGGAGGCGGCTCGCGATGAGCGGGAGGGTCGCCTGGTGCGCTGTGACACCGTGGAGGAGCTCCGCGCCGCCTTCGCCCGCCTGCGTTCCGGCCAGGAGTGAGCTGGGGGATCGACCTCACGAGCATCGTCCGCTCGGAGCTCGTCGGGCTTGCAGCCAACGTCAGCGATGCCGTTGCTGACGTCCTCATGTCGTGGCTGGCCGAGGGGCCTCCCCGTGAGGGCGGTCGCACACGGTGATGGACATCCCCTTCTACGAAGTGCCCGTGGCCGACGACTACCTACTGGCCTACACCGTCGACGACGAGCGGCGCAGGGTCGCGGTCCTGTGGATCCGCGCCCGTCCCGGGATGCGCTGACGTTCGAGGAGGTTCTCGACCTCCTTCGCCGCTCGTCCCCACGATGACAGGGCGGATGCTCCCAGACGTCAGGTTGTCGGCGGCGACCCGATGCTGGCCCGGTGGCCGATCCGGTCGGCCACGGCGCGAACGCTCTCGGGGAGGGCGTGGGCGTAGACGCGCAGGAGCATCTCCGGGCTGTGGCCGAGCACGTCGGCGACGGCGCGTAGCTCGCCTAGATCGGCCGACGCCTGGACCATGTGGGTGGCGGCGGTGTGCCGCAGGCCGTGCGAGCTCAGGCGGGGCAGGTCAGCGTCTCTAACGACGAGGGCCAGGGTGCGGTCGAAGCTTCTCGGCATGACCGGACGTCCGTGGCGGGTCGTGAGGATGAGGTCCTGATCCTCCCAGGTCGGGCCGGCGACGAGGCGCTCCATCGCTTGGTCCCTGCGACGCCGTCCGAACCATCTGATCGTCTCGGAATCCAGGGGGATCAGCCGGCGAGACCGGGCGTTCTTGGCTTCGGTCCAGGCGGTGCCTCCTACGACCGGCACCAGTCCCTCGTCGATGCGCAACGTCGCCGCCTTCAGATCGAGGTCGTCCCAGCGGAGGGCCAGCAGCTCGCTGCGGCGAAGCCCGTAGAGCACTGCGATCCGCAAGCCGACGGCCCAGCGGTGCTCTGCGGTTACGTCCAGGAAATGCGCCACCTCGGCCCGATCCCAAGCGGTGGCCTCCCGCTGCAGGCCGGCCTTCGCGATCCGGCGCGGCATCGCCACCCTGGCCGCCGGGCTGCGGCGGAGCAGGCCCTCCTCGACCGCGTCGGCGAGGGCAGCCCGCAAGACGTTGCGGCAGACCTGGATGCTGCGGTGGGCCAGCGTGCCTGACGCCGCCAGGCACTCGAGCCAGCGGGCGACGTCCTCCCGGTCCAGGCGATCGAGCCGGATGGCCCCGAGACCGGAGTCGATGTGGGGGATGGCCCACTCGTACTGCTCACGGGTCTTGACCGTGACATCGGAACGCGACGCGACGTAGCGCCGGACGAGCCAGCCGACCGTGCCCCGTTCGCTCGTCCGCCCTTCGACCACGGCGGTCCGGGAAGCCTTCAGCGCAGCCCGTTGGGATGGGAAGGTGCCGAGCTGGCGGGGGCGGTGCCTGCCCGTCTCGGTGTCTATGCCGTCGACACGCACCACCCACTTCGAACGCTGCTGGCGGACCATCGGCTGACCTGTTGCCTTCCAGCCCATGGCTCTCCCTCCCGCAGGTCAGGCGACGCCGCCTGATACATCGCTGATACATCGACCGGGCGAATGCTGAGCGGAAGTGTATCACCGCAGGTCAGAGCGGTCGGGGAGGGGGGATTCGAACCCCCGACCGCCTGCCCCCAAAGCAGGTGCGCTACCGCTGCGCCACTCCCCGGTGTCCCTGTGGGCGCCGAGCCTACCGGCCACACCGGCCCGGCCCGAGGCGTTCCGACCGCGCGCGGGTCGCCGCGAGTCGGCCGACCAGCCGAGGGCGCACGTTGCACGCAGAAGGGGATTCCGCCCGCGCAACCGATCCGGCGGCGGTCTCACCGTCAAGGTGAACGGCACGTCGTTCACCGGGCCGGCGGCCGTCACCTCGTGGGAAGGCTGGGCGGTGACGCTGGAAGCCCCGTCGCCGCAGAAGAAGCACTCGTTCCGGTCCTGGTCCGACGGTGCAGCCCGGGTCCACACCGTCGTCGCGCCGGCCACGGCCACGGCCTTCACGGCCAGCTTCGTCAAGGGGAGGCGCTGACCACCAGGGGTCGCCACGCCCCGGTCGGCCGACGATCACGCCGGGGAACGCCCCCTGGGCCGGTACCATCGCCCCCCACGTATGAAGAGCACCGTCGAGCCCCTCGAGGGGAACAAGGTCAAGCTCCTGGTCGAGGTTGACGCCGCCGAGTTCGAGGTTGCCCTCGAAAAGGCCTTCCGCCGCATCGCCAAGGAGGTGCGCATCCCCGGCTTCCGCCCGGGCAAGGCCCCCCGCCGGGTGCTCGAGGCGCGGGTCGGCTCGACGATGGCCCGGCAGGAGGCGCTGCGAGACGCCCTGCCCGGCTACTACGTCGAGGCGCTGAAGGACAACGACGTCGACGCCATCGCCCAGCCGGAGATCTCGGTCACCGCCGGCGAGGAGAGCGGCCCGGTCACCTTCGAGGCCACCGTCGAGGTGCGGCCGTCCATCGAGATCGAGGGCTACGGCGGCCTGACCGTCATCGTCCCCCGGATGGAGGTCACCGACGACGACGTCCAGCGGGCCCTCCGCCGCCTGCGCTCGGCCGACGCCACCCTGGTCGACGTCGACCGGCCGGCCGAGCAGGGCGACGTGCTGACGATCGACCTGAAGGCGACCAGGGCGGACGACGAGGGCAAGGAGGAGATCCTCGACGACGTCCAGGACTACACCTACGAGATCGGCGATGCCACCGGGTTCCCGCCGGCGGTCGACGAGCAGCTGACCGGCGCCAGCGCCGGCGAGGACCGCCGCTTCGAGACCATCGTCGGCGAAGGCGACCACGCCACGCCCATCACCTTCGCCATCTCGGTCAAGAAGGTGCAGTCCAAGGACCTGCCCGAGCTCACCGACGCCTGGGTCGAGGAGTCGAGCGAGGTCGCCACCGTCGACGAGCTGCTCGTCGACGTGCGGGAGCGGCTCGAGAAGGGCCGGCTGCGCACCGCGTGGGCCGCTCTGAAGCAGAAGACGGTCCCCGAGCTGGTGAAGCTGGTGCCCGACGACGTGGTGCCCGAGCCCCTCGTGGCCGAGGAGGTGCAGCGCCAGGCGGCCGAGCTCGAGCGCAACCTGCGCCAGCAGAACGTCGAGCTGGGCCAGTACATCGACGCCCTGGGCGGGTCAGACGTGATCATCGAGCAGCTCCGCGTCCAGGCCATCCCGGCCGTCAAGGCCGACCTGGCGCTGCGGGCCATCGCCGAAACCGAGGGCATCGAGGTCAGCGACGACGAGCTCGACGAGGCGGTGGCCAGGCTGGCCAAGGAGCTCGGCCAGTCACCCGCGCAGCTGCGCCAGATGTTCGACCGCAACGACGGGGTGCAGGCGGTACGCTCGGACGTGCGGAAGGGCAAGGCCCTCGACTGGCTCCTGGAGCACGTCGAGGTGAAGGACACAGAGGGCAACCCGGTCGACCGGGACGCGCTACGAGCCGCTGGGCTCGAACAGGACGCCGTGACCGAGGAGCAGGAGTAGCCGATGCAGGCCCAGAACTACCTCGTGCCGACGGTGGTGGAGAGCACCAACCGTGGCGAGCGGGCGTTCGACCTCTACAGCCGGATGCTGAAGGAGCACATCATCTTCCTCGGCACCCCGATCGACGACACGGTCGCCAACCTGGTGTCGGCCCAGCTGCTGTTCCTCGAGTCGGAGAACGCCGACAAGGACATCTCGATCTACATCAACAGCCCCGGCGGCGACATCACGGCGCTGTTCGCGATCTACGACACGATGAAGTACGTGAAGAACGACATCACGACGTTCTGCTACGGGCAGGCGGCGTCGGCGGCTGCGGTCCTGTTGGCCGGCGGCACCACCGGGAAGCGGTTCTCGCTGCCCCACAGCCGGATCCTGCTGCACCAGCCCTACGGCGGGGCGGGCGGCCAGGCCTCCGACATCGAGATCCAGGCCAAGGAGATCCTCCGCATGCGCGAGCTGCTCAACGAGATGCTCGCCCACGACACCGGCCAGACCGTCGAGAAGATCTCCAACGACACCGACCGCGACTTCATCCTGTCGGCCGCCGAGGCCCGCGAGTACGGGATCATCGACGAGGTCATCACCGTCCGTGAGCTCAAGGGCGTGCCGGTGGCCGCCGGCGTCGCCTGAGGCTCGGGACCGGGACGAGGGCGACATGGCGAAGTTCGGCGAGGGCAACGACCTCGTGAAGTGCAGCTTCTGCGGCAAGTCGCAGAAGCAGGTCAAGAAGCTCATCGCCGGGCCCTCGGTCTACATCTGCGACGAGTGCATCGAGCTGTGCAACGACATCATCGAAGAGG
Source organism: Acidimicrobiales bacterium (assembly GCA_030448245.1). Classification (GTDB taxonomy): domain Bacteria; phylum Actinomycetota; class Acidimicrobiia; order Acidimicrobiales; family JAUJNH01; genus JAUJNH01. The sequence continues at coordinate 184,487 of JAUJNH010000007.1, read as the reverse complement.
AGCTGGCCGAGACCTCCGAGGTGCGCTTCGACGAGCTGCCGAAGCCCAAGGAGATCCACGAGTTCCTGAACGACTACGTGATCGGCCAGGAGCACGCCAAGAAGCAGCTCTCGGTGGCGGTCTACAACCACTACAAGCGGGTGCAGTCGCCCTCGTCGGCCAACCACGAGAGCGACGTCGAGCTGGCCAAGTCCAACATCCTCCTGCTCGGTCCCACCGGCTGCGGCAAGACCCTGCTGGCCCAGACCCTGGCCCGGATGCTCAACGTGCCGTTCGCCATCGCCGACGCCACCGCCCTCACCGAGGCCGGCTACGTCGGCGAGGACGTCGAGAACATCCTCCTCAAGCTGATCCAGGCCGCCGACTACGACGTCAAGAAGGCCGAGACCGGGATCATCTACATCGACGAGATCGACAAGATCGCCCGCAAGAGCGAGAACCCGTCGATCACCCGTGACGTGTCGGGCGAGGGCGTGCAGCAGGCGCTGCTCAAGATCCTCGAGGGCACCACGGCGTCCGTGCCGCCCCAGGGCGGGCGCAAGCACCCGCACCAGGAGTTCATCCAGATCGACACCACGAACATCCTGTTCGTGTGCGGCGGCGCCTTTGCCGGGCTGGAGAAGATCATCGAGAGCCGCATCGGCAAGAAGTCCATCGGGTTCCGAGCCGAGATCGGGCCTCGCGCCGGCGAAGGCAAGCTCGACCACCTGATGGACCGGGTGCTGCCCGAGGACCTCCTCAAGTTCGGCCTGATCCCCGAGTTCGTGGGCCGCCTCCCCGTCATCGGCGCCGTGCAGCCGCTCGACAAGGGGGCGCTGGTCGAGATCCTGGTCGAGCCCCGCAACGCCCTCGTCAAGCAGTACAAGAAGACGTTCTTCCTCGACAACGTCGAGCTCGAGTTCTCGGACGACGCCCTCGAGGCGGTGGCCGAGCAGGCCCTCCTCCGGGGCACCGGCGCCCGGGGCTTGCGGGCCATCCTCGAGGAGGTGCTGCTCGAGGTCATGTACGACATCCCGAGCCGCACCGACGTCGGCCGCTGCCTGATCACCCGCGAGGTCGTCCTCGAGAAGGTGGCGCCCACGCTCGTGCCCCGTGAGGAGCCCAAGCCCGAGCGCCCCCGCCGGGCCGCCTCCTGACGTCGCCAGCCGGCGGCGACCTGCCGGACCTCCTGGCCTGGCTGGACAGCCACTGGAACATGGAGGCCAGGAGCCTGGGCGTCCCGCCCGGCGCCCCGACCCGGGCGCCCACCCTCGACCGCATGCGGGCCCTGCTCGACGCCTCGGCCGAGCCACAGCGGGCCTACCCGGTCCTGCACCTGACCGGCACCAACGGCAAGACCTCCACCGCCCGCATCCTGGCGTCGCTGCTTGTCGCGTCCGGGTTGGCGGTGGGGACCACCACGAGCCCGCACCTGGAGCGGATCAACGAGCGGATCACCGGGCCGCCGGTCGGGCCCCGCCGGCGCGAGCGGGCCCGCCGCCAGCACGACCCGATACCCGACGCCGACCTGGCCGACCACCTCCGCGTGCTCCAGGGCCTCGAGTCGCTGCTCGCCGCCCGCCCCTCGTGGTTCGAGCTCGTGATCGCCTGCGCCTTCCGGTGGTTCGCCGACGCGGCCGTCGACGCCGCCGTGGTCGAGGTCGGCATGGGCGGCCGCTGGGACGCCACGAACGTCGCCGACGGGCAGGTGGCCGTCCTGACCACGGTGGCGCTCGACCACACCGAGTACCTCGGCCCCACCGTGGTCGACATCGCCGAGGAGAAGGCCGGGATCATCAAGGCGGGCGCCACCGTGGTGGTCGGCGCACGTGACCCCGCCGTCGTCGAGGTGGTGGAGCGACGGGCGGCCGAGGTCGGTGCCGCCCGGGTCCTGCTCCTCGAGCGGGACCTGGCCTGCGAGGGGAACGAGCTGGCCGTCGGCGGCCGGATGCTGGACCTGCGCACCCCCTGGTCCGAGCACACCGAGGTCTTCCTCCCCCTCCACGGCCACCACCAGGGCCACAACGCGGTGCTGGCCGTGGCCGCCGCCGAGGCCTTCCTCGACGCTCCGCTCGCCGGCGACGTCGTCGCCGAGGGACTGGCCCGGGCCACCTCGCCGGGACGGCTCGAGGTGGTGGGCCGTGACCCGCTGGTGCTGCTCGACGGTGCCCACAACGTCCAGGGCATGTCGGCCCTGGGCCGGGCGCTCGACGAGGAGTTCGCCGGCGGCGGGCCAGTCGTCGCCGTGGTCGGCGTGCTCGCCGGCCATGAGCCGGGCGAGCTCCTCGAAGCCCTGGGGCCATCGCGGCTCCGGCTCGTCATCGCCTGCCCGGCGCCCTCCCCGCGCACCCTCGGGCCGGGCGAGGTCGCCGACGCCGCCCGCCGGCTGGGTGTCGAGGCGGTGGAGGTGCCGTCGGTGGCCGAGGCCGTCGATGCGGCGAGGGCCGACGCGGCGGCCGACGAGACGATCCTCGTCACCGGGTCGCTCTACGTGGTCGGCGCCGCCCGGGCTAGCTTGCCCTAGTCCCTGATCGCCACCCCTCAAGGTCGCGCCTTTGGTGCCGAGAGAACCCAGGGTGACCGCCGAGCGCCCGTCCCGCCGCCTGAACGTCGCGGTGCTGGTGGTCGTGGCTGGGCTCCTGGTGGTGGCGGGCCCGCTGGCCGGGTCCGCGTTTGGAGCCACGTCGGCGCCCTCGGCCGACAGCGGCTTCCTCTCGCGCATCAACGGCTTGCGCTCGACGCGCGGGCTCGGCCCCCTGACCCTCGATCCAGAGCTGTCGCGCGTCGCCCGCGCCTGGTCGAACGACATGGCGAACAGCGGGACCCTTGCCCACAACGGCGCCCTGGCCAGCCAGGTCACCCAGAGCTGGATCACGCTGGGGGAGAACGTCGGCACCGGGAGCACCGTTGGCGTGATCTTCGATGCCCTCGTCAACAGCGCGGCCCACCTGCGCAACATGTCCGACCCCGCCTACTCCAGAATCGGCATCGGCACCGTCGACGACGGTCGGGGCGTCCTCTGGACGACGCACGTGTTCCTGCAGCCAGCCGGCGGTGGAACCGCCACCACCAGACCACCGGCACCTCCTCCCACCACCGCCCGGCCGCAGTCGACCACCGCCCCGACCCGCAGGCCGGTGGTCACCACGGTGGCGCCGGTCCCACCGACGAACGCGCCGGCGCCGGCACCGACGCCCGCGCCACCCGCCCCACCGGCGCCGGCACCGGCCGCCGTTGCCGATGGCGGGGCGGTCGCCGCTTCACCGGTCAGCCTCCCGGGCCGGGAGCCCGCCGCCTCGGTGCCGCGGCAGCCGATCCCCGGTTCGCTGCTCGCCTTCTCCGCCCTCCTCGCGCTGCTCGTCCTCGGCAGCACCGGCCTCGTCCTCCGGCGCTCCCGGGCCGCGGGCAAGGAGCAGCCCTCGCGCTAGGTTCGCCCCTCCGTGGAGCGCACCCTCGTCCTGGCCAAGCCCGACGCCGTCGAACGGGGGCTGGCCGGCGAGGTCATCAGCCGCCTCGAGCGCAAGGGCCTCCGCCTCGTCGCCCTGGAGCTGCGCCAGCTCGACGAGGCCACGGCCCGCCAGCACTATGCCGAGCACGAGGGCAAGGGCTTCTTCGACTCGCTCGTCTCGTTCCTCACCCGTGGCCCGCTCGTCGCCATGGTGGTCGAGGGACCGGTCGACACCTGGAGGGTCGTTCGCACGCTCATCGGCGCCACCGACCCGGCGGTGGCAGCGCCGGGCACGATTCGGGGGGATCTGGCCACGGAGGTCAGCGAGAACCTCATCCACGGCTCCGACGGCCCCGAGTCGGCAGCCCGCGAGATCGCCCTGTTCTTCCCGCACCTGTGAAGGCTGCGGCGACCGCTGAGCCGCCGTCACACGAGGTGGCCTGCGGAGCGGGGTGCCGGGCGCGTAGCCTGTCCGAAACGTCCGACGACCCTAAGGCGAGCTCGCCAACATGTCCGACAACCTCTTCGGAGGGTTCCTCGGCCGCGACATGGCCGTCGACCTCGGCACCGCCAACACCCTGGTCTACGTCCGTGGCCGCGGCATCGTCCTGAACGAGCCGTCGGTCGTCGCCATCGACGTCCGGAGCGGGCGGCCCCTCGCGGTCGGTGCCGAGGCCAAGCGGATGATCGGCCGGACGCCGGCGCACATCAAGGCGATCCGGCCGCTGCGCGACGGCGTCATCGCCAACTTCGAGATCTGCGAGAAGATGTTGCAGTACTTCATCAACAAGGTGCACCCCCGCCGGTTCGGCAACCGGCCGCGGATGGTCATCTGCGTGCCCTCCGGCGTCACGGGCGTCGAGAAGCGGGCGGTGCAGGAGGCCGCCGAGTTCGCCGGCGCCAAGAAGACCCCGTACATCATCGAGGAGCCCATGGCCGCGGCCATCGGCGCCGGCCTGCCCGTGCACGAGCCGACCGGCAACATGGTCGTCGACATCGGCGGCGGCACCACCGAGGTCGCGGTCATCTCCCTCGGAGGGATCGTCACCAGCCAGAGCGTCCGCATCGCCGGCGACGAGCTGGACGAGGCGATCATCAGCTACATCAAGAAGGAGTACAGCCTGGCGCTGGGCCATCCCACGGCCGAGGTGGTCAAGATCAAGCTGGGCTCGGCCTGCGCGCTGGAGTCCGAGCTGTACGCCGAGGTGCGCGGCCGTGACCTCATCACGGGCCTGCCCAAGACGATCGTCACCTCCACCGAGGAGATCCGCGAGGCCATCTCGGAACCGGTGGCGGCGATCGTCGACGCCGTGAAGGTCACCCTGGACAAGACCCCGCCCGAGCTGGCCGCCGACATCATGGAGCAGGGCATCGTGCTCACCGGGGGCGGAGCCCTGCTCAACGGCCTCGACGTCCGCCTCCACGCCGAATCGGGGATGCCGATCGTCGTGGCCGACAACCCCCTGCACTCGGTCGTCATCGGCGGCGGGCAGTGCCTGGAGGAGTTCGAGGTCCTGAAGGACGTCCTGCTCTCGTCCACCATCCAGTGATGGCCGCGCCCCGGAGCGGCCAACGGTCGCGGTTCACGGTGATGGTCCTCGTGATGGTGTGCCTCACCCTCATCACGATCGACACAAAGGCGAACGGCGGTGGGGTCCTGATGACCATCCGCTCGAACGCCCGCGACGTCCTCGACCCCGCCCAGGCCAGCCTGGGCCAGGTCGCCCAGCCGGTGGCCGACTTCGCCGACGGGCTCGTGAACGCGGGCGACCTCAAGGGCGAGAACCGCCGCCTGCGCGAAGAGAACGGTCGGCTGCAGGGCGAGGTGCTGCAGAGCGCCGACGCCCAGCGCCAGCTCACCGCCCTGCTCGACCTCAACAAGCTCGAGGTGGTCAAGGACATCCCGCGGGTGGCGGCGCGCGTGGTCAACACCGCCCCGTCCAACGTCCAGCTCACGGTCGAGATCGACCGAGGCACCGACGACGGCGTGGCCACGGGGATGCCCGTGGTGGCCGGCAGTGGCCTGGTGGGCCGGATCGCCTCGACCAGCGGGTCCCGGTCCGTCGTCCGCCTCATCACCGACCCCGAGATGAACGTCGCAGCCCGGCTGGCCGCAAGCGGCGTGCTGACCTCGGTCAAGGGCAACGGCGCCGCCGCCCTCCTGCGCGCCCAGGAGATCAAGCCCGACCAGCCCATCGGGGAGAACGAGGCGGTCGTCACCAGCGCCATCGGCGGCAACTACCCGGACAGCATCCCGATCGGGCGGGTGGTGAAGGCCGAAGCGGTGGCTGGCGTGTCCTACCAGCGGGTCGAGGTCGAGCCCGTCACCGACTTCGGCCGCCTCGAGTTCGTGAGCGTCCTGGTGCGACGGGGCCCCAACGGCCCCACCGCCCGCGTCACGGCGGAGGAGCCGTGATCGGGGCCGTCGTCGGCCGCAACGGCCGCGTCCTCCTGCTCATCCTGGGGGTCATCCTCCTCCAGGGCCCGGTGCTGGACCGCGTGCAGGTGGCCCGCGCCCACCCCGACCTGTTCCTCCTCCTGCCGGTGGTCGCCGGCCTGGTGGCCGGTCCCGGCGAGGGCGCGTGGGTCGGCTTCATCAGCGGCCTGGCTGCCGACGTGCCGCTGCCCACGGCGTTCGGGCTGTCGGCGCTGGTGTTCACCCTCACCGGCTTCGCCGTGGGATCGATCGTCCAGACGCTCATCGAGGGCCCCTGGTGGGTGGTCCCCCTGACGGGGGCGGTGGGCACGGCCATCGGTGAGCTGCTCTACGTCGGCATCGCCGCCGTGACCGACCAGTCCCTCGTAATCAGCGACCCCAAGGCGGTCGCCTACATCGTCGTCGTGGCCGGGATGGCGAACGCCATCCTGTCCGTCCCCGCCGCCATCGCCATGCGCTGGGCCGTCAACGCCGAGCCCAGCTCTCCGGGGATGGCCTGATGACCACCGGAGGCGCCACCCAGCTCCGCCTCACCGTCGTGGGCGTCGTCGTGGTCTCGCTGTTCGCGGCCCTGCTGACCAGGCTGTGGTACCTCCAGGTGCTCGACGCCCCCACGTTCGTCGAGGCGCCCAAGCGCAACGAGGTCCGCATCCTGTGCGAGGCGGCACCCCGAGGCCGCATCCGCGACCGCAACGGCCTGGTGATCGTCGACAACGAGCTGACCACGGCCGTGACCGTGTCGAAGAAGACGGTGGCCGAGCGGCCGGAGACCCTGCCCCGCCTGTCAGCGCTGCTCGGCTCTGCCGGGCACCCGGTGGCCGAGCTCCAGAAGCGCCTGGACGATCCCCGCTACAGCAACCTGAAGCCGGTGCCGGTGGCGTTCGGCGTCTCCACCGAGAAGGTCATCTTCATGAGGGAGAACTCGCTGACCTTCCCCGGCGTCGACGCCGTGCCGCTGGCCAGCCGCCGGTACCCGTTCGGCAAGCTCGCCAGCCACGTCGTCGGCACCGTCGGCCCCATCACCAAGCGAGAGCTGGACCGGCTGCGGGCCGACAAGCCTCCAGCCGACGGTCTCGACCCGGTCGAGGAGTGCCGCGACTACAAGGAGAACGACGAGATCGGCAAGACCGGGGTCGAGGCCTCCTTCGACGCCGAGCTGCGGGGCAAGCCCGGGGTGGTCGCCCTGGAGGTGGACCGGAAGGGCAAGGTCCTGACCGAGCGCCGCCTGGCCGACCCGGTGCAGGGCGACGACGTGTGGCTCACCATCGACTCCAGGTTGCAGGCCACGGCCGAGGAGTCGCTGAAGCTGGGCCTGGCGCGGGCGCGCGAGCGCCGCTTCACCAACGAGGACCCCCGGTTCCTGCGGGCCCCGGGCGGGTCGGCGGTGGTGGTGGACGTCACCGACGGCGCTGTCCTGGCCATGGCGTCGGCCCCCGACTTCGCCCCTGGCGACTTCGTGGGCGGCATCTCGACGGTGGCCTTCCAGGCCTACAACGACGACCCCAACAAGCCCCTGACCAACCGGGCCATCCAGGGCCTCTACCCTCCGGCCTCCACCTTCAAGCTGCCGACCGGCCTGGCCGGGCTCGTGAAGGGGGTGATCCCGAGCCCCGACTTCCGCTACTACGACAAGGGCTTCTACGAGATCCCGCCGCCGTGCTCGGGCCGGTGCGACTTCCAGAACGCCGGGCGCACCCCGCACGGCGCCGTGAACCTGCGTGAAGCCCTCGTCGTGTCGTCCGACACCTACTTCTACGACGTGGGTGCCAAGTTCTGGATCGGGCGGAACACCTATGGGGCCACGGCGATCCAGGACACGGCCCGCCAGTTCGGGCTGGGCCAGCGCACCGGGATCCGCCTGGCGTCCGAGGCCGAGGGCCGGGTCAGCGACCCCGAGGTGCGCAAGCGCCTGAACGAGAAGCAACCCAAGGCCTTCCCGAGCTCGAGGTGGTTCATCGGTGACAACGTCATCACCGCCATCGGCCAGGGCGAGACGGTGGTCACGCCGTTGCAGCTGGCCATGGAGTACGCCACCTTCGCCAACGGCGGGACGCTGTACCAGGCCCGGATCGCGGGGCAGGTCACCACCCCGGACGATCCAACGGGCGCCGTGGGCTTCCCCCTGCCCCCGGTCACCAAGAGCACCATGGCGCTCCCACCCGAGCTGCGGGACCCCATCCACCAGGGCCTTCGTGGGGCGGTCGCCTCGGCCTACGGCACGGCGGCACCCGCCTTCGCCGGCTACACCGGCATCCCGATCGCCGGCAAGACCGGCACGGCCCAGCAACCCAAGCCCCAGATGGACACGGCCATCTTCGCCTCCTACGGCCCGGCCGACGCCCCCCGTTACGCCATGTCGGTCGTCCTCGAAGAGGGCGGCTACGGCGGTACCACCGCCGCTCCCGTGTCACGTCGCATCTGGGAGCACCTGTCGGGCAAGCCCGTGGGCGACGTCAAAGCGGTCGAGAGCTCGGACTAGGGAGGCACCGACATGGCCACGGCATCCCCTTCCCCTGCGCTGTCCCGCCGGCCCGCGCTCACCAACGTCGACCAGGACCCGGGCGCGGCCTGGCGCCACGTCGACTGGGTGCTGGTCCTGGCCGTCGTCGCCATCTCCGGCATTGGCGCCCTGATGATCTTCTCGGCCACCCGGGGCCGCCGCGGCGCCGACACGATCGACCCGTTCTTCCTCGAGCGCCACGGCCTCTACGTGGTCATCGGCCTCGGCATCATGGCGTTCGCGGCCGCCGTCGACTACCGCCGCCTGCGCGAGCTGGCGCCGTTCATCTACGCCTCCACCCTGTTCCTGCTGTTCGCCGTGCTCACCCCCCTGGGCTCCAACCGGCGGGGCGCCCAAGCCTGGTTCACCCTCCCCAGCGGCTTCCAGCTGCAGCCGTCCGAGTTCGCCAAGCTCGGCGTCATCATCATGCTGGCCTCCTACTGCGGGGTGTCGACCTCCTCCGGCGACCTTCTGCCCATGGGGCCCCGGCGCATCGCCAAGGCCATCGCCCTGGCCGCGGCGCCGCTGGCCCTCATCCTCCTGCAGCCCGACCTGGGCACCGCCCTGGTCTTCGGGGCGATCACCCTGGCTGTCCTCTCCGTCAGCGGCACCCAGGCCCGCTACCTGCTGCTCCTGGCCGCCGTGGTCGTCGCCATCAGTGCCGGCGTCCTGAAGAGCGGAGTCCTGCAGGACTACCAGAAGGACCGCCTCACCACGTTCCTCGACCCCACCAAGGGCACCCGGGACGCGGCCTTCAACCTGAACCAGTCGAAGATCGCCATCGGGTCGGGGGGCATCATCGGCAAGGGCGTCTTCGAAGGGACCCAGACCAAGCTGCGCTTCGTGCCGGAGCAGCACACCGACTTCATCTTCTCGGTGGTGGGCGAGGAGACGGGGCTGCTGGGCTCGGCCCTCCTGCTCGCCCTGTTCGGGATCGTGATGTGGCGGACCTGGCGAGCAGCGGCCATGGCCAACGACAGCGTCGGCACCCTCATCTGCGTGGGCGTGCTGGCCATGCTCTGCTTCCAGGTGTTCGAGAACGTCGGGATGACGATGGGCATCATGCCGATCACGGGCATCACCCTCCCCTTCGTCAGCTTCGGCGGCTCCTCGACGATCGCCTGCTTCGGGGCCGTCGGCCTGGTCCTGAACGTCCACATGCGCCGCTTCTCCTGACGGGTCTGCGGCCTCTGCCGAGCGGGCCGGTCCCGGTGTTCGGGACGCGGCGGCCCGGGGTTCGGCGGCGGGAGCCCGGTAGGATCGCCCAGGAGATGGGTCGTGGGAGCATCTGGGAGGACGTCGAGCGCCTGCTCGACCGGGTCCAGAAGCCGGCGCGCTACATCGGGCTCGAGGACGGGGCCGCGGCCCCCGAGCACCACCCCGACAAGGTGGCGTGGCTCCTCACCTACCCGGACACCTACGAGGTGGGGCTGCCCAACGCCGGCCTGCAGATCCTGGCCGAGATCCTGAACGAGCGCGACGACGCCGTGGCCGAGCGGTGCTACGCCCCCTGGGTCGACCTGGAGGCCGAGCTGCGACGCGCCGGCGTGCCCCTGTTCAGCATCGAGACCACCAGGCCGGCAGGCGACTTCGACATCCTCGCCTTCAACCTGGCCGCCGAGCTGACCTACACCAACGTCCTCTCGTGCGTCGACCTGGCCGGGGTGCCGGTGCGCACGGCCGACCGGGCCGGCCACGACCCGCTGGTGCTGATCGGCGGCCACTGCTCGTTCAACCCGGAGCCGCTGGCCCTGCACGTCGACGCCGCGGTGCTGGGCGACGGTGAGGAGGTGGTGGGGGAGATCACCGAGGTGATCGGCGCCTGGAAGCGGGCCGGCCAGCCCGGCGGCCGGCGCGGGGCGCACCGGGCCCTGGCTGCGGTTCCCGGCGTCTACGTGCCCTCGCTCTACCGGGTGGCGGCGGACGGCCGGGTGGTCCCCGACGACCCGGCGGCGCCGGCGGTGGTCGAGAAGCGGACGATCGTCGACCTGGCCGCGTGGCCCTACCCGAAGCGCCAGCTGGTGCCCCTCACCGAGGTGGTCCACGACCGGCTCAACGTCGAGGTCTTCCGCGGGTGCACCCGGGGGTGCCGCTTCTGCCAGGCGGGCATGATCACCCGCCCGGTGCGCGAGAGGCCGGCCGCCCAGGTCAGCCAGATGGTCACCGAGGGCCTCGCCCGCACCGGCCACGACGAGGTCACCCTGACCAGCCTGTCCACCGCCGACTACTCCGGGATCGAGGAGGTCGTCGGGGCCATCACCTGCAACGACGTGGCCGTCTCGCTGCCCAGCCTGCGGGTGGACGCCTTCACCGTCGGGCTGGCCGCCAACGTGGCGGGCGCCCGCCGCACCGGCCTCACCTTCGCCCCCGAGGGGGGCACCTGGCGGATGCGCAAGGTGATCAACAAGCTGATCCGTGAAGAAGACCTGTACACCGCGGTCGACGCCGCCTTCTCCCAAGGATGGCGCCGCCTCAAGCTCTACTTCCTGATCGGCCTGCCCACCGAGCGGGACGAGGACGTCCTCGGCATCGTCGAGCTGGGGCGCCGCTGCGCCGAGATCGGCCGCCGCCACACCCGAGGCGCCTCGGTCACGGTGAGCGTCGGCGGCTTCGTGCCCAAGCCCCACACGCCGTTCCAGTGGTTCGGCCAGGACACCGCCGCCGAGCTGCAGCGCAAGGTCAACCTCCTGCGCACGGCCGCCCGCTCGGCCAAGGGCGTCCAGCTCAAGTGGCACGACCCCACGGCCACGACCATCGAGGGGCTCATGTCCCGCGGCGACCGCACGCTCGGCCCGGTGCTCGAGGCCGTGTGGCGGGCCGGTGGCACCTTCCAGGAGTGGACCGAGCACTTCGAGCTGGGTCGGTGGCTCGAGGCCTGCCGGGACTGCGGGGTGGACCTCGAGGCGATGGTCCACCGAGACCGGCCCCGTTCCGAGCCCCTGCCGTGGGCGCACCTGTCGGCCGGGCTCCACGAGGACTTCCTGTGGCAGGACTGGGAGGACGCCATCGCCGAGGCCACGCTCGAGGACTGCCGCTGGACCCCCTGCTACGACTGCGGAGCCTGCACCGGCTACGGCGTCGAGCACGTGGTCGCCTCGGTCACCCCACCGGCGGGCGGCAGCCAGGGCACAGGCCAGGACCTGGCCACCGGCGACGTGGTCCCCGTCCTCCTCGGCCCCACCCGCACCGCCGCCTCTTTCGGGACCGGCCGATGACCGCCACCCGGCTCCGCCTCCGCTACACCAAGCTCGGCAAGGTCCGCTTCCTCGGCCACCGCGACCTGGCCCGCGGCCTCGAACGGGCGCTGCGGCGGGCCGACGTCCCGGTCGCCCGCACCGGCGGCTTCTCCCCCCGAGCCAAGATCGCCTTTGGGCTCGCCCTCCCGACAGGCGCCGAGTCGACCGCCGAGCTCCTCGACCTCGACCTGGTCGAGGGGGCCGCCGTCGACCTCGACCGCCTCCCCGACGACCTGTCGGCCGCCCTCCCGCCGGGCGTCGACGTGGTCGCCGTCACGCCGGTCCCTCCGGGTGACGGCTCCCTGCAGCACACCGTCACCTCCTCCGAGTGGGAGGTGGCCCTCCCGAGCGCCGACCCGCTCGACCTCACGGCCGGGGTGGAGCGGGCCCTGGCCGCCAGCACCCTGCAGTACCGCGTCACCCGCAAGGGGGTGCAGGCCGACGCCGACCTGCGCCCCGCCCTCCTGTCGCTCGCCGTCCTCCTGCCCGTCATGATCGGCGACGCCGCCCGGCTCCACCTGGAGCTGGCCAGCGCCGCCGGGACCGGCGGGAGGACCGTGCGCCCCTCCGAGGTGGTCTCGGCCCTGTGGCCGCACCTCGGGGCCGGCCGCGTGCGCAGGATCGCCCAGTGGATCGATTGCGATGGCGAGCGCCGGGAGCCGTTGCCGCTCCCGCCGACGATCGCCCTCGCCCTGCACGCGCCCGCGCGTGCACCCCTCTCGAGGAGCCCCCATGTCGGAACCGAACACACCATCGGAGCGGGCCGGGGCCATCCCCCCGGACGCCGCGCCTCCGAGCCCGCCGGGGCAGCCGGCGGCTGACCGGGCGCGGCGCGAACCCGCCGAGGGCCCGGCCGAGCGCCGCACCAACCAGGACCGCCCGGCCACACCAGGGCCGGGGCCCAACGTGGTGAGCGACTCTCCGGCCCGCGCCATCCGCCGGCCGGCTGGGGGTGGTGACGCCGCATCGCCGAAGCCCCCGCGAGCGGCGGACCGAGCGTCGTCGGGCGCGGACGCGCCGTCGAGCCGAGACGACGCGTCCGGCGGGCCGTCGTCGGAGGGGGCAGCCGACGGACGCCAGGGCTCGCCGGTCGACGAGGGCGGCGGCGCAGGCACGGCACACCGCAAGCGCCGGCGGAGGGGCTCACGCGGGGGGAGGGGGCGACCTCGTGGCGACGGTGAGGGCGACGGCGGTGGCGCCGGTGAGGTGGACGGCGAGGCTGCCAGCGGCGACGGAGGCCCTGCCGGCGCACCACCTCGGGTCAGCCCGGCCCGCCGCCCCAGCCCGGGCTCCCGGGCCGAAAGCGGCGACGCAGCCGAGGCGGCCACCACCGCGGCGCCGCAAGCCCCACCGCCCAAGCCCGACCGCCGACCCGCCGTCGGCGAAACCCGACCGCCGCCCCAGGGGCCGTCCGGCCCTGTGCCTCCCGCTCCGCCGGGCCGCTCGGGCCCTGTGCCTCCCGCTCCGCCGGGCCGCTCGGGCCCGCGACCCCGGGCCGGCGCGTGGGGTGCCGGGGTCCGGGGGCGGACCCGGGCCCCCCCCGCGGGCGGCCGGCGACGGCGACGACGACACCGGGCCCAAGCGGAACCGGCGGCGCAAGCGCGGCGGGGGCGGGACCGGCTCGCCGGTCGTCGGCGGGCTCCCGGCCGACGAGGCAGCCGGCGAGGTGAGCGCCGAGGCGATCGAGCGCCGGCGGGGACGGGAGCGCAACGGGCGCCCCATGGGCCGCTACCTGATGGTGGTCCACACCCAGCCGCAGGCCACCCAGATCGCCGTGCTCGAAGGCCGCACCCTCATCCAGCACGTCGTCAGCCGGCCCCAGAACGACACCACCGAGATCGACGGCAACATCTACCTAGCTCGCGTCCAGAACGTGCTGCCCGGCATGGAGGCCGCCTTTGTCGACATCGGCACCCCCAAGAACGCCGTGCTCTACCGCGGCGACCTCCGCTTCGACGCCGACGACGTGGAAGGGGGCAAGGGGGCCAAGGACGACGTGCGGATCGAGCAGCTCCTGAAGGGCGGCCAGGTGATCGTCTGCCAGGTCACGAAGAACCCCATCGCCCACAAGGGAGCCCGTCTCACCCAGGAGGTCTCGCTGCCCGGCCGCTTCGTCGTCCTGGTGCCGAACTCCGACACCTACGGCATCTCGAAGCGCCTGCCCGACGAGGAGCGCAAGCGGCTGCGCCGGATCCTCGACGGGATCCGCCCGGCCGGCCACGGCATCATCGTTCGCACCGCGGCCGAGGGCTGCAGCGACGACGAGCTCCGCCGCGACGTGGCCCGCCTGGTGTCCCAGTGGGACCAGATCGACGCCCTGGCCACGCGATCGAAGGCTCCGACCCTGCTGTACCGCGAGCCCGACATCGCCGTCCGCTTCATCCGTGAGGAGCTGAACAAGGACTTCCGCGGCGTCATCCTGGACGACCCCGAGCTCCACGCCGAGGTCCTCTCCTACGTCACCTCGATCAACCCCGAGCTGGCCGACCGGATCGAGCTGCACGACCAGGCCGCCGACCCGCTGCCCCTGTTCGAGCGCCACCACGTGCACGAGCAGCTGCACAAGGCCATCGACCGGAAGGTGTGGCTGCCGTCCGGGGGCTCGCTCATCATCGAGCGCACCGAAGCGCTGACGGTTATCGACGTGAACACGGGCAAGAACGTCGGGAGGACCAACCTCGAGGAGACGGTGTTCCGCAACAACCTCGAGGCCGCCGACGAGATCGCCCGCCAGCTGCGCCTGCGCGACATCGGCGGGATCATCGTCATCGACTTCATCGACATGGAGGTGAAGGAGAACCGCGACCAGGTGAGCAAGCGGTTCCGCCAGGCCCTGGCCCGCGACAAGACCCGGGTCCAGGTCTTCGACATCTCCGAGCTCGGCCTGGTCGAGATGACCCGCAAGCGGGTCAGCGAGGGCTTGGTTGAGAGCCTGTCGGAGACGTGCCCGGTCTGTGCCGGCCGCGGCTTCACCCTCACCACCGAGCTGTTGGAGTAGGCCGTCGGCTAGCATCGACCCCTCGTGTACGCAGTGATCGCCACCGGAGGCAAGCAGCACCGAGTCCAGGAGGGCGCACGCCTGGCCGTCGAGCGGCTGGCCGGCGCGGAGGGCGACGACGTCACCTTCGCCCCGGTCCTCCTGGTCGACGGGGCCACCACGCTGGCCACCCCGGCCGAGCTGGACGGGGCCAGCGTCGCCGCCCGCATCGTGGGTGCCGAGCGGGGCCCGAAGATCCGCGGGCTCACCTACACGGCAAAGGCCCGCACCAGGCGGCGGTGGGGCCACCGCCAGTCCTACACGACGATCGAGATCACCACGATCGCCGCTCCGGGCGGCGCCAAGCCCGACGAGGCCGGCTCGGGCGAGCCGCAGCCGAGCGACGCAGGGGAGTAGCAGATGTCCAAGACCAAGGGTGCCGGCAGCACCAAGAACGGGCGTGACTCGAACGCGCAGCGCCTGGGCGTCAAGCTCTTCGACGGGCAGCTGGCCAAAGGCGGCGCCATCATCGTGCGCCAGCGCGGCACCCACTTCCACCCCGGCGAGAACGTGGGCCGGGCCGGCGACGACAGCCTGTTCGCCCTCGTCACCGGCACCGTGAAGTTCGGGGCCCGCAAGGGCCGCAAGGTCGTCGACGTGCGCCCCCTCGCCGACGCCGCCCCCGCGCCTCCCGGCTAGCCGGCCGCGCCCGTGGCTCAGGAGTCCGGGTTCGTCGACCAGGCGCAGCTCCACGTCAAGGCCGGCAACGGCGGGGCCGGGGCCGTCTCGTTCCGCCGGGAGGCTCACGTGCCCCAGGGGGGACCCGACGGCGGGAACGGCGGCAAGGGCGGCGACGTCTGGCTGCTCGCCGACCACAACGTCTCGAGCCTCCTGCAGTTCCGCGACCACCCGCACCGCCGGGCCACCGACGGCACGCACGGCTCGGGCAAGCTGCGGCACGGAGCCACGGGCGACGACGTGACCGTGACGGTGCCGGTGGGGACCGTCGTGGCGGCGCTGGGCGGCGAGCTGCTGGCCGACCTGGCCGGCCACGGCGACCGGTTCCAGGCCGCCTCGGGCGGCCGTGGCGGCCGCGGGAACGCCTCGTTCTCGTCCGCCCGCCGGAAGGCTCCGACCTTCGCCGAGCAGGGCGAGGTCGGCGACGAGCACTGGTTCGACCTCGAGCTCAAGCTGATGGCAGACGTGGCGCTGGTCGGCTTCCCCAACGCCGGCAAGAGCACTCTCATCAGCCGCATCTCGGCCGCCCGGCCCAAGATCGCCGACTACCCCTTCACCACCCTCGAGCCCCACCTGGGCGTCGTCCGCATCGGCAGCCGCGAGCTGACGGTTGCCGACATCCCCGGTCTGATCGAGGGCGCCAGCGAGGGGCGCGGCCTGGGCCACCAGTTCCTCCGCCACATCGAGCGGGCCCGGGCCCTGGTGGTGCTGGTCGACCTGGCCGCCGAGGACGCCGGCGGGCACCCCCCGGCCGAGCAGGAGCGGATCCTCCTGCAGGAGCTGGGACGCCGGCGGGCACCCCCCGGCCGAGCAGGAGCGGATCCTCCTGCAGGAGCTGGGTGCCTACCGGCCCGAGCTGCTGGAGCGGCCCCGCCTGGTGGTCGGCTCCAAGGTCGACGACGCCCGAGCCGACCCGTCGTGGGAGGGCGAGATGGTCTCGGCCGTCACCGGTGAGGGCCTCCGCCCCCTCCTCGGCCGCATGGCCGACGTCGTCGACCAGGCCAGGGCCGAGGAGGCGCGGGTCCAGGCCGAGGGCACGTTCACCGTCCACCGCCTCGTGCCGTCCGGCATCCTCATCACCCGCGACGACGACGGCACCTACGTCGTCCACGGCAAGGAGGCCGAGCGGGCGGTGGCGCTCAACGACCTCAACAACCCCGACGCCCTTCGCTACGCCCAGGCTCGCCTGAAGCGGATGGGGGTGGACAAGGAGCTGGCTCGCGCCGGCGCCCGGCCCGGCGACCCGGTGCGCATCGGCATGCTCGAGCTGGACTACGAGGAAGACTGAGCGGTCCCGGAACCGACGGCCGTCAGGCCTCGGTGATCCCGGCCAGGTGCACGCCGCGGTGGGCGGCGAGCCGCTCGGCCTGCTCCTCGACCAGGGTTCGGGCCCGGGCTGGCAGGCGGCCCCACGGCTCGATCCGCACCGTGAGCCTCTGACGCGCCGCCCGGGGTCGCCAGGTCCCGATCACCTCACCGTCGGCGATGATGGCGCCCGGCCGGCCGAGCACGCGCCACAGGTCCTTGCGACGGGCCTCGTCGGCGACCAGCAGATCGCGGTCCCTGAGCTGGAGGTAGGGGTCGTAGGGGCCGACCAGCCGGAGACGGCGAGTGGTGCCGTCGGCTCCTGTGCCGCGAAGGGCCTCGAGGTCGTCCGCCAGGGCGAAGCGGGGCGAGGGCTTGCCCGTGCCGGCGGCGTCGGCGACCCCAACCTCGACGGCGTCGGACGGCCAGTGGGCCTTGACGTCCTTCGCCGTGGCGTCGAGGAAGGTGGCTGCGTCGCTGATCCGGGCCGGGCCGTAGAAGCGCAGGTAGCCGCGGATCACGTCGAAGAGCGGGGCCGCCTCGGTGGCCAGCCGCTCGAACAGGGGCGGGGAGAGGCCCTTGACCGGGCGCAGCACCGGGGGGGACGTGCCCGCGTCGAGCTCGAGGCCGGCCTGGAGGGCGGCCAGCCGGAACGGCATCTCGTAGACGTGGGTGGTGTCGCAGGGCCGGCAGAACCGCACGTAGGGCTGCTCTACCTGCTCGGTGAGCCGACCGGACACGTCGCCCTTGACGGTGGGCTCGGACACGATCTCCCGCAGGTGGCAGGCGACGACCCGCAGCCCCTCCAGGGCCGGGATCCCGGCTGCCTTCAGTGGCCTTGCCGCATCGAAGATCCGCTTCGCAGCATCCGGCTCGGACAGCGGCGCCGTCGCCACCGCCACCGCGGCCAGATCGGACCGGCGGTAGGCGTGGGGGGCTCCTCGCAAGGTCCACGCCAGCGCGATCTCGCCCGGGTCCATCGCCGGCAGGCCGCGGATAACGAGGGCCCAGGCCGCGCCGTCGGTCCCCGTGTCCTGCACCCCGAACGGGAGCAGGGCGATGTCGTCGGGACCGGCCGCCGCGCCCGGCTCACGATCCAGCTGGTGCTGGCGGAACCGGAACCGCAGGACGTCGTGGCGGGCGACAGGCCGTCCTGGCATGGGCCGGACTGTAGGTTCGGGCGCCGTGGCGACGGTGTCCTCCCGGGCCGGGCGTGCAGGCCGTTCCGTCCGCTGGTCATGAAGCCGGACGTGCTGGAGGAGGTAGGCGCGGCCGTCCGTGAGGTCAGCGCGTCGACGATCGAGCCGTGGTTCACCGCCCTCTCGAGCGAGGAGGTGCACGAAAAGGCGCCGGGGGAGGTGGTCACGGTCGCCGACCGGGAGGGTGAGCGGCTGTTGACCCGACGCCTCGAAGACCTGCT
This sequence comes from Acidimicrobiales bacterium, assembly GCA_030448245.1. Lineage (GTDB taxonomy): Bacteria > Actinomycetota > Acidimicrobiia > Acidimicrobiales > JAUJNH01 > JAUJNH01. The sequence goes on along the minus strand of JAUJNH010000007.1, from coordinate 166,447 downwards.
CCCCGGGGTGCCGGTCGTCGGGGAGGAGGCCTGCTCCCTCGACGGATCGCTCGTGCGGGCGTTGGAGGGGGACCGGGCCTGGCTGGTCGACCCGCTCGACGGCACGTCGAACTTCGTGGCCGGCTCCGCCGACTGGGCCGTGATGGTCGCGCTGGTCGAGCACGGCGCACCCGTGGCCTCGTGGATCTGGCAGCCGTCCGCCGCCCGCATGTACGTCGCCGAGCAGGGGTCGGGCGCCACCTGCAACGGCAGCCTCCTCCGGCGACGCTCGGCCGAGCACGTCCTCCCTCGCCGGCTTCGAGGCACGGTGCTGACCCGCTACCTGGACCCACCCACCGCGGCCGCCGTCGACCGCAACCGGGAGGCCTTCGGCCCCCTGTCCGGTGGTCACGGCTGCGCCGGGATCGACTACCCGTTGCTGGCCGAAGGAGGCATCGACTTCCTCCTGTTCTGGAGGACGCTCCCCTGGGACCACGCCCCCGGCGCCCTGCTCGTCCAGGAGGCCGGCGCCACCGTCAGGAGGCTGGACGGCTCGCCCTACCTGCCGACCCAGACCACGCTCGGCCTGCTGTCGGCCGCCGATGCCGCCACGTGGGACCGGGCGAGCGGACTGCTCGCCTAAGCGGACGACGTGGCGGTCCGGCGGCGGGCGGTCCAGGGATCAGGCTGCCAGCAGCTCGTCGAGGCGTTCGTAGCCCTCGCGGACGCCGTACTCCATGCCGCTGGCCAGGATGGCGTCGCGGCCCTCGAACGAGTCGACGAGCGAGATCCCGGTCAGCCGGGTGCGCCCGTTGCCGAGGTCCTCGAGGACGAGGCGCTCCAGCGCCACGCCGTCGGGCTCGCCCTCGAAGGTGAAGGTCTGGACGATGAGCTCCGAGGGGCGGACCTCGTGGAAGCAGCCGTGGAAGCCGTAGTCGACGCCGTCACTGGTGTGCACGTAGCGGTAGGAACCGCCGGTCCGGCAGTCGTAGTGGTCGATCCGCATCTGGACGCTGCGGGGGCCCAGCCACTGGACGACGAGCTCGGGGTCGGTGTGGGCCCGGAAGACCTTGTCGGGTGGGGCGTCGAACTCGCGGGTGATCCGCACGATCGGGACGTCAGGGTCGCCCGTGATCTGGGTCTCGTGGGTGCTGGTGGTCATGTCGGTGCTCCTGTCTCGGGTGGGTTGGGTGGCAGGACGGGCTCGACGTCGTCCGGCATCGACCGGAGGACGTCGTCGAGGCGGCGGTAGCGCTCCTCGGCTTGGCGGCGGTAGCGCTCGATCCAGGCGGTCATGAGGTCGAAGATCTCCGCTTCGAGGTGGACCGGGCGGCGCTGGGCCTCCCGGCTGCGGCTCACCAGGCCAGCCTCCTCCAGCACCTTCAGGTGCTTGGAGACGGCCTGGACGGTGACGTCGTAGGGCGCGGCCAGCTCGTTGACGGTGGCGTCGGCGACGGTGAGCCGGGCCACCATGTCGCGGCGGGTTGGGTCGGCGAGCGCCGAGAACACCAGTGACAACGGGTCAGCCGACACCATCTCCTCCTCTCCCGCTCGTCAACCGTCTGGTTGAATAGACGATACGACGGGACAATCGCCCTTGTCAACCACCTGGTTGAAGAAAGGCACCCAGACCGATGACTTTGCGGGCGACGGCTCGTCCGAGGAGAAGTGAAAGGGGCCACGACGGCCATGAGCGAGAGGACGCACCCGATGACGAGACTGAGCAGGATCACCCCCTGCCTGTGGTTCGACACCCAGGCCGAGGAAGCCGCCACCTTCTACTGCAGCATCTTCAAGGACTCGCAGGTGCTGGAGGTGAGCCTCTACGGACCGGCCGGGCCGCGACCGGAGGGCATGGTCATGGTCGTGCGGTTCCAGCTGGAGGGCCACGAGTTCGTGGCCCTGAACGGCGGCCCCCAGTTCACCTTCGACGAGGCGATCTCGTTCCAGGTGAGCTGCGACTCCCAGGAGGAGGTCGACGAGCTGTGGACCAGGCTCACCGACGGCGGGAAGGAGAGCCAGTGCGGCTGGTTGAAGGACCGGTTCGGCCTCTCCTGGCAGATCATCCCGGCCGCCCTGGGGGAGGTCCTGGGCGACCCCGACCCCGAGCGATCGCAACGGGCGATGAAGGCGATGCTCGGCATGAAGAAGCTGGACATCGCCGAGCTGCGTCGCGCCGCTGGCGCCGCCTGAGGACGGCCGCCGCGCCGGCGGCGGATGTCGGACGTCTGCGGCCGGGGCCTCTCGTAACCTGGCCCGGATGCTGGTGGTGGCGAAGATCGGGACGTCGTCCCTGACCGACCGGGCTGGCCGCATCGACGACGTCATGGTGGCCAAGGTCGCCGGGGAGATCTCGGCGCTCCGAGCCGCCGGCCACCGGGTCGTGCTCGTCACCAGCGGGGCCATCGCCGCCGGCCTGCCGCCGCTCGGCCTGGACCGCCCGCACGACCTGCCCACCCTGCAGGCGGTCGCGGCGGTGGGCCAGCACCGGCTGATGCGCACCTGGGACGACCAATTGGCCGGGCACGGCCTGGTGTCGGGGCAGGTGCTGCTGGCTCCCTACGACTTCGTGGAGCGGGCCCAGTACCTGCACGCCCGCCAGACCCTCACCCGCCTGCTCGAGCTGGGCGTGGTGCCCGTCGTCAACGAGAACGACGCCGTCGCCGACGACGAGATCCGCTACGGCGACAACGACAACCTGGCGGCGCTGGTCGCCCACCTGGTCTACGCCGACCTCCTGGTCCTGCTGACCGACGCCCCCGGCCTGCTCACGGCCGACCCCCGCCTCGACGCCGCCGGCACCCTCATCGAGGAGATCGTCCAGGTCGACACCGCCCTCGAGGCGCTGGCCGGCGGCGCCGGCTCGGCCCGGGGGAGCGGGGGCATGGCCTCGAAGCTGGCGGCCGCCAAGATCGCCGCCTGGTCGGGGGTGCGGGCGGTGATCGCCGCCGCCGCCCGGCCCGACGTGCTGGTCGACGCGGTGGCGGCGAGGCCGGGCGTGGGCACCGTCGTCGTGCCCCGCGGCCGCCGCCTCCCGGCCCGCAAGCTGTGGATCGCCTTCGCCGTCGGCGCCAGCGGGACGGTGGTCGTCGACGACGGCGCCCGCCGGGCTCTCACCGAGCGGGCCGTGTCACTCCTCCCGGCGGGGGTGGTCTCCGTGAAGGGCAGCTTCCCTGCCGGCGCCGCGGTCGAGCTGGCCGATCCGGCTGGCCGGATCTTCGCCAAGGGCCTGGTCCGCCACGCCGCGGCCACCATCGAGGCGCTGGCCGGCCGCCGCACCGACGACCTCCCGGCCGACATGCCGCACGAGGTCGTCCACCGGGACGACCTCGTCATGCTGCCGTAGGGGCTGGCCGCTAGGGCTGGCGGGGGACCTCGGCGGCCGAGGGGGCCGGCTGGGGCACCTGCTCGGAGACCGAGCCGGTGCCGACCTCGCCCGTGGCCGCCGTCCCACCGGACAGCCCCAGCTGGGTGCGCAGCTCGGCCAGGCGGGCCTGGGCCTCCATGTCGGCGCTGGCCTGCTCGACCTCGAGCATCCGGGTCTCGACCGAGTCCTCCTGCAGCTCGGCCGAGCCCAGCGCCTTGGCGTAGCGGGACTCGATCTTCTGGCGGACCTCGTCGAGGGTCGGCACGTCCTGGCCCACCGACGCGCTCAGGCTGGTCATCGCCACGTTCATCTGCTCCTGCATCTTCGCCTGGTCGAGCTGCGACAGGAGCTTCTGGCGCTCGCTCAGCTTCTTCTGCAGGGCGGCCGAGTTGGACTGCACGGCCCGCTTGGCGTTGTTGGCGTTCTCGCTGGTCTGCAGGTGCATCTGCTTGAGCGACTCGACCTCGCGCTCGACCTGGATGAGCTTGTTGGCCAGGATCTCGGCCGTCTTCTCCAGCTCGGACGCCCGGGTGGCGTCGCCCTTCTTGCTGGCGTCGTCGGCCATCAGGAGGGCCTGGCGGGCCCGGCCGGAGGTCGTCTCCAGCTCCTCCATGGAGCGGTTCAGCCGCATCTCGGTCTGCTTCTGGTTGGCGATCACGTTGGCCGCCTGCTCGGTGAGCCGCCGGTGCTGGTCCTGGGCCTCCATGATCGCCTGCTCGAGCTGGATCTTGGGGTCGGCCGCCTCGTTGAACTTGCCGGTGAACAGGGCGGTCATGTACTTGCCCATCTTGCGGAAGAGCTTGATCATCGCTGCTCCAAGGTAGAGGAGGCCGCCCCGTCGGGTGAGGGGGCGGTGAGGGTGTCAGTCTCGTCGAGCGCCAGCCGCAGCGCTTCGAGCTCGTCGATGATGCCGTTCACCTGGCCACGGACGGCGCCGGCCGAGCCGCCGGCGCTGGGTCGCAGGCTGAGCTCGACGACGGCGGCCACCGCCTCGTCGAGCTGGGCGTTGAGCACGCGCAGCCGGTCGCGGGCCTCGAAGGCGGCCGCCTCGACCCGCTGCCCGGCGGCCAGCTGGCGCTGCACGGCGGTGATGGCCCGGTCGATCGACACCAGGTCCATGCCCTGCTGGGCCCGCAGGTGGCGCTCGCCCTTGAGGCGCTCGAGCTCCGTGGCCGCCTGGGTGAGGCCGAGCTGCCGGCGGGCCAGGTCGAGTCGGGCGCCGCGGTTGGCGATCTCCCAGCACTCCCGCACGGCCTCGTCCACCCTCGCTCCCACCTCGGCCAGCTCGTCGCGCATCGGGCCGTGCGGCAGCGTGCGCACCAGGTCGTTGAACCGCTTGGCCGCCTGCGCCGCCTCGATCACGAAGGTCTTCCACGGGTTGGGCAGCCGGCCCGGGTTGATGGTGGGCCGGCGCTTGCGGGGGATGGCCAGCGCCACCTTCGCCCCCCAGCCGACCAGGGCGGCGACCGGGGCGAGCGGCCACAGCCCGGCCAGGATGGCCACCGACGCCGCACCGCCGCCGAGCAGGATGGCCGACGGGCTGAACATGGCCCGCGCCACGGCCGGGGTGCGGACGTCCTCGGGCAGGCGCTCGACGGCCACTCAGACCACCTCAGAAGTTGGAGATCACGTTGGTGAAGACCTGGTCGATGGCCCTGGGGTCGGACGAGTCGTAGGCGCGGGCGGAGGTGGCCTCGGCCAGCCGGCGGAGGGCGCCCTGGTCGGCGTCCTTGCCGAACCCGATCGTGAACAGCCGCACCGGGCGGGTCCCGCCGCCCTCGCTCCCGGCGCTCAGCTTGGCCAGCGTGCCCTGGAGGTCGTTGTTGCGCTGGTCCTCGTTCCTGCCGTCGGTGAGGAGCACCACCGCGTTGATCAGCGCGGGCTTGTACTGCCTGGTGATGAGCTCGAAGCTGGCCGTGGCCGTGGTGTAGAGCGGGGTTCCCTCCGTCGGCACCAGGCCTCGGATGCGGGTGGCGATCTGCTCCCGGTTGGTGGCGATCGGGCCGATGGGGACGAGGTCGAGGTAGTCGGTCGACTCGCCGCGCCCGATGCCGGTGGAGAAGATGCGCAGGCCGACCAGGTCGTTCGGCCCGAACTGCGACAGGGCGTTGACGGCTGCCTGCTTGGCCAGGTCGAGCTTGGTCTGGCCGTCGCCTGCCTCCTCGCCCATCGAGCCCGACACGTCGATGACCAGCAGCACCTGCGCACCCTTGCGCTGCTCGCCCCACTTGGTGATGATCGAGGCGAGCACGGGCGGGTCGGGTACGCCGAGGGTGGTGGCGGGCTGGCCCGGGTCGACGCCGTTGGCGACGGCGATCGGGTCGGCCACGGCCACCGCCGGGTTGGCCGGGCGGAAGCCGGTGGCCAGCGCCTTCTTCTGGTTGTCGGTCTCCTGGACGAAGCGGGCGAAGGCCTGCCCGCCGGCCCGGTGCTTGGGGGTGACCCAGGGGGCGTCGAGGACGTAAAGCGGGTTGTCGGAGAAGAGGGTGCCGTCCTTCGGGTACACGGCCACCAGAGGCACTCGGGGCGGGCGGGGCTTCTCGCCCTGCTCGAGCACGCCGTCCGGGTTGCCGCGGTTGTAGTCGATGATCGACTTCTCCTCGACGGCCACCGCCGACACGTAGGTGAGCGCGGTGCCCCGCTGGTCCGCCCGGTAGAGGTTGTTCAGGAACGTGAGCGTGGTGTCGCCGTAGTGGACGACCGCCGCTTCGATCTTGCGGTTGAACTCGGCGACCTCGGGGCGGGCGACGTCCTCGGCGGTCAACCCCGACGTCTTCTTCACCGCCGTGTAGTACTGGGCGGTGGTGGCGTTCAGCCCGCTGGTCGAGAAGTTCGGGTTGGTCTTGCCGAGCTTGAACGGCCCCCACTCAGGGTGGCCCTTGCCGCCCCAGCCGGCCGGGTCCTGCGACAGCGCGACCAGGTCGTCGAACCCGATCGGCTTGGCGGGGTAGCCGAGCGCGTCGGCCATCGGCTTCGGCATCCCGATGACGAGGGGCGTGAGCATGAGCGACTGGGCGTCGCGTGGGGCCATGGCCGGCTGGCCCTTGTCGGCCAGCCGCTGGTTGGCCACGGCGCCCCAGGCGGCGCCGGCCGGCGACCAGATCGTCGGCTTGGGGCCGTGGGCGGCCTCGTCGGCCCATCCGGCCGGCAGGGCCTCGGCGCCCGCCCCGGAGGAGAGGCGGCGGACCTTGGCGAACGCGCACGATCCCTCGGCCGCCTGCTTCGATTCCCGGGTCTTGTTGAAGTCGGCGGCCAGCTCGGTCATGAGGTCGACCTTCTCCGGGCTGACGGTCACCTGGATCGTCGTGCACCCCTCGGGAGCGTCGCCCTCGTCCTGCCCACCGCCCTTCGGGCTGCAGCCGGACGCCACCAGGGCCACCGCCACCGCGAGCAGGGCCAGCCGAGCGCGCACGAGAGCAGGTTAGGGCCACCCTGCGGCGAACGGGCTCAGGCCCCGACCGGCTGGCGTGGAAGGCGGGAGCTGACGACGGGGTTGCAGGTGGCGTGGAGCGAGGGGCGGTACGGCGGCGGCTGCTCGGCCTCCTGCCCGGCACCCGCGAGCGGCGCCACCAGATCCTGGCCTACGCCGAGGAGTGGCGCCGGGCCAACGACCATCCCGGACAGGGGACGGAGCGGCTCTGGGTCGTGTTCGGTGACTCGACGGCCCAGGGCGTCGGAGCCAGCGCGGCCAGCCGCGGCTACGTCGGGCTCGTCCGGGCCTGGCTCGAGGAGCGCGACCTGGTGAAGTGGCGGGTGGTCAACCTCTCCAAGAGCGGGGCGTTGGCCGCCGACGTGCTGGTTGACCAGGTTCCAGCGCTCGCCACCCTCACACCTGACCTGGTCTCCTGCGCGGTCGGGGCCAACGACCTGCTGCGCCGGCCCGCAGGCCTGGCCGAGGCAATGAAGCAGGTCTCGGCTGCGCTGCCGGCCGGCTCGCTGCTGGCCAACCTGCCCAGGGGCCTGCGGGAGCGGGAAGCCCACCAGGTCAACGAGCTGTTGGCAGAGCTGGCTTCGGCCCGAGACCTGCGCCTCGTCGACCTGTGGGCGGCAACCGGTCCACCGTGGCGGGGGAAGTACGCGGCCGACTGGTTCCACCCCAACGACGTTGGCTACCAGGACTGGGCGAGCGCCTTCCAGGTCGTCCTCGGGACCGAGGCGGCGCCTGGCTGACAATCGCTATGGGCCCCGCCAGGCGTCCTGGAGCGCGGCCAGGACGCCGGGGTCCGGGAGCCCGCCGGCGGGGTCGAGCGGCGGGCCCCAGCCGGCATCGGTGGCGGCCTTGGCCAAAGCCCTGCCTGCCGGCCCGGAGCCGCCCATGGCGAGGCGAGCGGTCTCGTCGAGCAGCCCCACCTGGAGGACGGCTCGGACGGGCGGGTCGCTCGGAATCACGGCGGCGCGGCTGCCAACCGCCGCCGCCGCCGCCTGGGTGGTGACCAGCGGGTTGGCCTGGGCGAAGTTGGCGTTGAGCTGCTCGAGGCCAGCGGTCGGATTCGTCGCCCGTTCGAGGGCGTCGATCACCGGTACCGCGCTGCCCGACTCGATGACCGACCTGTCGAGCTCGGCGGCCGCCGTGCCGGTGGCGGCCAGAACCACCTGGGCCAGACCCGCCAGGCCGATGCCGCTGCTGCGGGGCGACGGGAGGCCGACCGAGCTGCGAGGCAGCGGCAGGCAGCCGGCCGGCGGCTTTCCGCACGCGTCGAGCCTCTGGCCGGCGCGGGTGACGAGCACCAGCGGCGTGGAGGACACGAAGTGGGGATCGCCCCGTTGCAACCGGGCTTGGCCCGGGCGGCGGCCGTCGGCCATCTGGAGCCAAGGGCCGACGCTGACCCACGCCTGGATGTCAGGGCGCTCCCCGGCTTGCAGCCCGACGAGCCGCTTGGTGGTGACGTCCGGCGCCTCGACCTTGACGGTGACGCGGGGATCGGCGGCCGCGGCCGCCTCGCAGAACGCCTGGGCCAGGGGGTCGCACGCCACCGTGAGGCGGAGGTCGTCGCGCTCCTTCTTCGTCTCGAGCGCACCGCGCCCCACGACCGCGGCACCCACCATGGCCGCGGCGGCCACCAGCGCGGCGAGGCTCTTCAGGCCCGGTGACATCAGCTCGTGGGCTCGAGGTCGGCCGGCTCCAGGGTGCTCAGCTGCTCGTCGGTGACCGACGTCCCCGCCTCGGTCAGGTCGACGATGCGGCTGGCGTGGCGGGCCAGCGCCGCCTCGAACAGGTTCCGGGCGGCGCGGGCGTTGCCGAAGCCGGGCCCGCGGGGGTCGGCGTCGAAGCGTCGGCGCACGACCTCGAGGGCCGCGGGTGTCGGCTCGTAGGAGGCGGAGCGGCACATCACCGCGAAGATGGCGACCAGCTCCTCGGTGCTGTAGTCCGGGAAGTGGATGGTGGTCGGGAAGCGGCTCTTGAGCCCCGGGTTGGCCGCCACCAGCAGGGCCATCTCGTCGGGGTAGCCGGCGAGGATGACGACGAGGTCGTCGCGGTGGTCCTCGACCATCTTCACCAGCGTGTCGATGGCCTCGCGCCCGAAGTCGCTCTCGGTGCCCCGGACCAGGGCGTAGGCCTCGTCGATGAGCAGCACCCCGCCGAGAGCCGAGTCGACCACGGCCTTCACCTTCGTCGCAGTCTGCCCGACGAAGCCGGCGACCAGGCCGCTGCGGTCGGTCTCGACCAGGTGGCCCCCCTCGACCACGCCGAGGGTGCGGTAGATCTGCGCCACCAGCCGGGCCACCGTGGTCTTCCCGGTGCCAGGGTTGCCGGTGAACACCAGGTGCCGGCTGCCACCGGTGGTGGGCAGGCCCCGCTCCCGCCGCAGCTGCATGACTCGGAGGAGGTCGGCCACCCGGTGGATCTCGGCCTTCACCGGGGCCAGGCCGATGAGGGCGTCGAGCTCGGCCAGCAGCTCGGACAGCGGCCGGGGCGGAGGCAGCTGCTCGGGCGCCGGCAGTGGGGTGCCCGCCGCCGCGTCGGCCGGGTCTGCGGGGCCGCCGCCCGAGGCCTGGCGGGCCGAGGGCGAGGGCGGGCCGCTGCGCATGGTGTCGAGGAGGGTCCTGCGCAGCCGGTCGATCGCCGCCAGCTCGGCCTCCGACGTGACGGCGTCGAGACCGGCGGTGGTGTGGGCGATGCGCATGGCCAGCTCGTAGTAGCGCCACGCCGTGCGGGTGCCGTCGCGGGCGTCGTGGCCGACCAGGATCTCGAACAGCGTCGACGGCTCCTCCAGCCACCGGCTGCGGCCGTCGAGGCCCACGGTGGCGGCCGAGCCGAAGCGGCCGCCAAAGGCCTGGCCCAGGGCGGCCAGCTCGGTGTCGCTGTGGCGCCCGTCGGCGTCGGCGATGGCCATGGCGATGTTCAGCGCCTCGATCGCCACATCCCGCTCGAGCTCGGCCGGTGAGGCCGACAGGCGGCCGGCGACGGTGCCGGCCAGGCCGACGAGCACCTCGGCCACCTCGGCCACGAACCGCTCGACCGGCTCGACCAGCGGCCCCGTGGGCGCCCCGGGGCGGCCGGCGCTGAGCACGGTGCGCAGGGCGCCCTCGAGGAAGCTCACGGGCGAGACGCTAATGGCGGCCGGTCGCCTGCCACCCTGTCAAGCCACGGTTGACGTAGTCGAGCCGCGGCGGCCAGCATGGTCACGGACACGCCGCCAGGGGTAGGTCCACCCCACCCGCGCACCAGCCCCCCGGAGACCCATCGTGCCCACCATGCTCGCCGCCGCCGCCGACGCCGGAGGGAGGTTCGCCTCCTTCGACGTCCACCCCTGGCAGTGGGGCGCGCTCCTCGGCTTCCTCACCCTGCTCGTCGTGGCCGACCTGCTCATCGTGCACCGCAAGCCCCACGTCGTCAGCTTCAAGGAGGCGGCGATCGAGTCGGCCATCTGGATCTCGATCGGCGTCGCCTTCACGGGCCTGATGTTCGGCTGGCACGGCGGTTTGGCGGCCACCGAGTACATCTCAGGCTTCCTGATCGAGAAGTCGCTCTCGATCGACAACGTCTTCGTCTGGGCCGTGATCTTCTCGTTCTTCGGCGTGCCGAAGCAGTACCAGTTCCGGGTGCTGTTCTGGGGCATCTTCGGGGCCCTGGTGCTTCGTGCCGTCTTCATCTTCGCGGGCGTGGCCCTCATCGAGCGCTTCGAGTGGGTTCTGTACGTGTTCGGCGTCTTCCTGCTGTACACGGCCTGGAAGATCGCCCACCACGACGAGACCGACGAGGTCGACTACTCGCAGAACCTCGCGCTCCGGGCCGTGCGCAAGGTGATCCCGTCGACCGACGAGTACGACGGCCAGAAGATGTTCACCAAGAAGGACGGCAAGCGGGTGGCCACCCCCCTGTTCGCCGTCCTGATCCTGATCGAGACCACCGACGTGGTGTTCGCCGTCGACTCGGTGCCGGCTGTGTTGGCCGTCAGCCGCGAGCAGTTCATCGTCTTCTCCTCGAACGCCTTTGCCATCCTCGGCCTGCGCTCGCTGTTCTTCCTGCTGTCCGGCCTGGCCGGGAAGTTCCGGTACCTCAACCTCGGGCTCGGCGTGATCCTGGCCTACGTCGGCCTCAAGATGCTGGCCGTCGGCAAGCCGTTCGAGCTGCACCCGCCGACCTGGCTGTCCCTGGTCGTGATCGCCGTCGTGCTCACGGTGGCCATCGTGGCGTCGCTCAAGGCTGACCAGCGCGACGCCGACACCGACGACTCGGTCGACCACGAGATGGGCGAGGCCGAGCGGCGCCGGGACCGGGACGGGGAGAGCGGACCGGCGGCCTCGGAGGGCCTGGCGCAGCCGACCGAGGTCGACGGTGAGGACCGAGCCCCCCGGTGACCGAGTCGACCGCGCAGAGCCGCACCAGCCGGGGCAGACTGTCGTCCGTGGAGGGCGGCGGCGCACACCGGCACCCGCGCCTGGAGCGGCTGGACGACCCGCTCGAGGAGCGGGCTGAGGACCGGGCCCGGCGCTGGTACGAGCTGGGGCGCAGCCCGAACGTCATCGTCCGCCAGGCCTACCGCATGATCGTCCTGGTGGTGGGGGTCACGATCGTGGTCGCCGGCATCGCCATGTTCGTCCTGCCCGGGCCCGGCATCCTCGTGCTCATCGCCGGTCTGGCCCTCCTCGCCACCGAGTTCGTGTGGGCCCGGCTCCTGCTGCAGCGGGCCAAGAGATACGCGGCGAAGGCCAAGGAGGGCGGAAGGAGCGGGCTGGGCGCCCTCAAGAAGAAGGTCACGGGCCGCAGCTGACGGCCGGGCAACCGGGCGGCTGACGGACCGCCCGTCGGTAGGCTGAGGCCATGGCCGATCCCGCCGCGCCGCCGACGGCAGCCTCGCTGGCCGAGCTCGGCCGGCGGGTGAAGGCGGCCAGCCGGGTGCTGGCCACCGCCTCGTCGGCCACCAAGGACGCGGTCCTCCTCGCCGCGGCCGACCTGCTCGTCGACCGGGCCGACGCCATCCTGGCGGCCAACGCCGAGGACGTGGCCCGGGCCGAGGGGCAGGGCACGCCGGGCCCACTGGTCGACCGCCTCCGGCTCAGCCCGGCCCGCATCGAGGGCATGGCCGGCGGGCTGCGCCAGGTGGCAGGGCTGGCCGACCCGGTGGGCGAGGTGGTCGACGGGTGGGTGCGGCCCAACGGCCTGCGCCTGCGCCGGGTGCGGGTGCCGCTCGGCGTCGTGGCCGTCATCTACGAGAGCCGGCCCAACGTCACCAGCGACGCCGCCGCCCTGTGCCTGAAGGCCGGCAACGCCGCCTTCCTCCGCGGCTCGGCGGCCGCCATCTCGTCGAACCTGGTCATCGCCGCCGCCCTCCGCGACGCGGTCGAGAAGGAGGGCCTCCCGGTCGACTGCGTGGCCCTGGTCGAGGACACCAGCCGGGCCGGCGCCGTCGACTTCATGCGCCTGCGCGGCTCGATCGACCTCCTCGTCCCCCGGGGCGGCCGCTCCCTGATCGAGGCGATCGTCGAGCACGCCACCGTGCCCTACGTCATCGACGGCGACGGCAACTGCCACGTGTACGTGGACGCGAGCGCCGACCTCGACGCCGCCCTGGCCATCCTCGTCAACGGCAAGACCCAGCGGCCCGGGGTGTGCAACGCCACCGAGGCGCTGCTCGTCCACCGCGACGTGGCCAGCAGCTTCCTGCCCCGTGCCGCGGCCGCCCTCGAGGGCGTCGAGCTGCGGGGCGACGCCGAGGCGGTGGCCCTCCTCGGGCCCCCCGCCGCCGAGATCGACGACTACGCCGAGTGGGGCCGGGAGTACCTCGACCTGGTGCTCAAGGCCAGGGTGGTCGGCTCGCTGGGCGAGGCCGTCGAGCACATCACCCGCTTCGGCTCCGGCCACACCGAGGCCATCGTCACCCGCGACCTAGCCAGCGCCGCCCGCTTCCAGCGCGAGGTCGACGCCGCCGCCGTGGTGGTCAACGCCTCGACCCGCTTCACCGACGGCGAGGAGTTCGGCTTCGGCGCCGAGATCGGCATCAGCACCCAGAAGCTCCACGCCCGCGGCCCGATGGGCGTGCGCGAGCTGACGACGACCAAGTACCTGGTCGACGGCGACGGCCACGTCCGCTGATCCGTGGCCGCCCGCTTCGAGTCAGCCGCCGACGTCAAGGACGCCCTCAAGACGGTCTCCTACCTGGCCGACGACGCCATCAGCGGCGTCGTCCACCTGGCCGACCGCCTGGAGAAGCCGATCCTGGTCGAGGGTCCGGCCGGGACCGGCAAGACCGAGCTGGCCAAGGCGGTGGCCGCCGTCACCGGATCCCGCCTCATCCGGCTGCAGTGCTACGAGGGCCTCGACGAGTCAAAGGCGCTGTACGAGTGGAACTACAAGAAGCAGCTGCTGCGGATCCAGGCCGAGCGCAACGCCGAGGGCGAGGGGGCCACCTGGAGCGAGCTCGAGGAGGACATCTTCTCCGAGAGCTTCCTGCTGAGCCGGCCGCTGCTCGAGGCGATCCGGGCCACCGACCCGGTGGTGCTCCTGATCGACGAGGTCGACCGCCTGGAGATCGAGACCGAGGCGCTGCTCCTCGAGGTCCTGTCCGACTACCAGGTGTCGATCCCCGAGCTGGGGACGGTGGCCGCCGAGCAGGTCCCGCTCGTGCTCCTCACCTCGAACAACATGCGTGAGCTGTCAGAGGCGCTGAAGCGGCGCTGCCTGTTCCTGCACATCGACTACCCGCAGATGGAGCGCGAGAAGGAGATCGTGCTCACCCGGGTGCCGGACATCTCCGAGCACCTGGCCGACCAGGTGGTCCGCATCGTCCGGTCGATCCGCCAGCTCGAGCTGAAGAAGCACCCGTCGGTCTCCGAGACGCTCGACTGGGCCCGCACCCTCCTCCTCCTCGGCATCGACGACGTCGACGCCGAGACGGCCAAGAGCACCCTCAACATCCTCCTCAAGTACCAGTCCGACATCCAGCGGGCGGCAAAGGAGCTGACGGTCAACGACCCGCTCAAGGCTCGCTGACCATGGCCGCCACCCGCTCCCTGCTCGACGTGCTCAACGGGTTCGTCATCGAGCTGCGCAACGCCGGCCTGCCCGTGTCGCTGACCGAGCACATCGATGCCATGGAGGCCCTGCGGGTCGTCGACCTGGCCGACCGCGAGTCCCTCAAGTACGCCTTGGCGGCCACGATGGTGAAGAGCCACTCGCACTGGCGGCCCTTCGAGACGGTCTTCGAGGTGTACTTCTCGGCGCTCGGCGGTGACGCCAGCCTCGACCCGGGGGACGTGGGCCCGGTGGTGGAGGACGATCTGGACGGCCTGCTCCAGCAGCTGCAGGGCGGGCAGCCCGAGGGGGCCGGCAGCCTGGAGGGGCTCACGGCCGAGGAGCTGGCCGAGATGCTCTACAAGGCGATGCTCGACGGCGACGACGCCGTGACCAAGGCGCTGGCCAAGCAGGCCGTGACCCGGTTCAGCGGGATGGAGCCGGGCCGGCCGGTGGGGGGCACGTACTACCTCTACCGGACGCTGCGCCACCTCGACCTCGAAGGGATGCTCCGGCGGCTCCTGGAGCAGGCCGAGGACGACGCCGACGGCGGCCTCACCGACCTCGAGCGCCGGCTGGCCCTCGACGAGTTCGAGAGCCGCATGGACCGGTTGCGCAAGGAGATCGAGGCCGAGATCCGGCGCCGCCTCGTGGCCGACCGCGGCCCCCAGGCCATGGCCAAGACGCTGCGCAAGCCGCTGCCCGAGGACATCGACTTCATGCACGCCTCGAAGGAGGAGATGGCCCAGCTGCGCAAGGCGCTCTTCCCGCTCACCCGCAAGCTCGCCGTCCGCCTGGCCCGCAAGCGCCGTCACGGCCGGAAGGGCCCGCTCGACTTCCGCAGCACGGTGCGCCACTCGCTCAGCTACGGCGGCGTGCCGGCCGAGCCGAAGTTCCGCTACCCCCGCCCCACCAAGCCGGAGATCTTCGTGGTCGCCGACATCTCCGGGTCGGTCGCCGCCTTCGCCCGCTTCACGCTGATGCTGGTGCACGCCATCGCCGGCCAGTTCTCGAAGGTCCGGTCGTTCGTCTTCATCGACGGGATCGACGAGGTCACCCGCTTCTTCGACGGCGTCGACGACGTGGCCTCAGCCATCCACCGGGTGAACACCGAGGCCGACGTGATCTGGGTCGACGGCCACAGCGACTACGGCCACGCCTTTGAGACCTTTTGGAAGCGGTGGGGGAGCGACATCGGCCCCAAGACCACGGTCATCCTGCTCGGCGACGCCCGGAACAACTACCACGCGGCCGGCTCGTGGGTCGTGAAGGAGATCCGGGCCAAGGCCCGCCACGTGTACTGGCTGAACCCGGAGCCGAAGAGCTACTGGGACACGGGGGACTCGATCGTCGGCGAGTACGCCAACCACTGCGACGGTGTCTTCGAGTGCCGCAACCTCCGGCAGCTGGAGCGCTTCGTCGACGTCCTCCAGTGATCAGCAGCTGATCACCTGCTCGGCCAAGCGGGCGCCAAAGCCGAGCTGGTCCACCGCCTCGATCGAGAAGCGCAGCTCGGTCCCCGCCGGCACCGGCGCCATCGGCCTCGACACGAAGATGTCCTTCTGCGGGCCCGAGCGGGCCGCAGCCGCGAGCACGGCGTCGGCCCGGCCTGCGCCCAAGCGAGCCACGGCCTGGGCCTGCACCGGGCTCTGGTCGGTGATCGTGACCGCGTAGGCCCACGGGGTGTTGCACGGGCTGGCGTCGTTGCGGGTGGGTGGGGCGAGCTTGATCTGCCTGCTGCACCTGGTGGGGCCCGCCGGGCACGGCTCGCCCACGTTGTCGATGATGCGGGGCGGCCGGCCGATGGTGGACCTGACCTGCACGACCTTGGTGCCGCCGGAGCCCCCGACGTTCAGGGTGCCGTTGAACGCTCCCTCTGTGGTGGCGTTCGACCCGTCCAGGGCGACCGTGACGTCGGTGGTCTCCCCGGCCGGGATGGTTCCCCTGGCCGGGCTGGCCGTCAGCGCCGCCGAGCTCGGCTGGGTCGTGTAGCTCAGCTCGCCGGTCCCGCGGTTGCGAAGCGTCAGACGGGCCGACCTCGGCGGCCCGGTGGCGTCGACGTTCGGGATCGTCAGCGTGGTCTGGGCCGTCTCGAGCACTCCCGGCGCGGCGCTGGGGGCGGGGCTGGGAGCGGGGGCGGCCGTGGTCGCACCGACCGGCTCCAGCGAGCTGGGGGTGACCAGGGTCGTCGTGGGGTCGAGAACGCTGGTGTCGGCGGCGGTGGAGCTGGTGCCGGCCGCCACCCGATCGTCGTCGTCGTCCCCCCGGGTGGCGAGGGCCAGCCCGGCGGCGAGGAGGAGCAGGGCGATCAGCGCAGCGATCGGGGCGAACCACCGGCCCCGGCGGCGTGGCCCGCGGGCGACGGGCGGGGGCGGTGGCGGGGGCGGCAGACCGACGACGGTGGGCGCCTCCGGCCGAGGTGGCTCCGAGGTGCGGGTGGTGTCGACCGGGAACGAGCGCGGCGGGAAGCCGTTGTCCATCCACTCGGTCTGCGGGCTCGGCCTGGCGGGTGCGGCCATCAGGGCGTCACCTGGTCGACTTCTCGGCGCTCGAAGGCGTCGTCGCCCGGGAGGGGGGCTGGCAACGCCGACGCGTACAGGCTGAAGGGCGACGGCAGCGCGTGGCGATCCTCCTCGCACACCCGGCACGCCGAGACGTGGGCGGCGATCCCGTCGGCCACGACGGGTGTGAAGCGCCCGTCCCACCCCCGCAGCACCAGCGGCAGGTCACCGCAGCGCCGGTGCGCCTTCCGCATGATGAGGTAGCCGGCGAGGCCCTTCTCGAGGTCGGCCATGCGGGCCTGCAGGTCGGCTGCCTCGGCCGGGCTGACGCCGAGGGCGTCGGCGAGGTTGGCCCCTTCCAGCCCGTGGCGGAGGGTGAGCTCGATCAGGGCCCGCTCGCGCAGCAGGAGGTCGGCGGTCGCCTCCCACACCAGGCTGATCAGGTGGGTCCGTTCGAAGTCGGTCTCCGGGAGCAAGGGGTGACGGTCGGGGCCGGCGGTGGGGCCGGCGACCAGGCTGGCCCGGAAGCGGGTGATGGCCAGCAGCCAGACCACCAGCCGGTAGGGCTCCTGGAGCCGCTCCAACCGCTCGCTGGCCTCTGCGAAGGTGTCGTTCACCACCTCCCACGCCGCCTTGCGGTCCCGCAGGAGGGCCAGGGCCAGGTTGTGGACCTGCACCTCGTACCGCGAGCAGATGGCGGTGAAGGCGGCGAGGTTGCCTCCCACCGCCTCCGTCACCAGCGTGGCGTCGTCTTCCATCGGCCTGAATGTAGGACCACAGCCCGGCCTGGTCCACGCCGGGCAGGGTTCAGGGGGTCTGGAGGTTCTGGACCACGGTGCCGAGGAGGCCGCTGACGTCGGCCACCTGCTCGGCCGGGGGGGCCGACACCTGGACCGGGACGCCGAAGTCCCACAGCTCGAGCGTGATCGTGGCGGCCCCGATCCCGCTCGCCTGTGGCGTCGCCTGGTCGGCGGCCACGACGAGCTTGCGCAGGCGACCCTGGCCGTCGATCCACACGTCGGCTGGCAGGCTGGCCGGGGCCCCGCCCGGTGGGGCGTGCCCCCGCATCGCTGCCGGCAGCTGCGCCGCTGCCCTGGCGGGATCGATGGCGGCCCGGTAGTGGGTGGTGGGCTCACCCCGGGTCGTGTCGGCCCCCACGACCGCCACGTCACCCGACACCGCTCGCAGGTAGCCGAGGGCGTCGAGCGGGGCACCGGTGATCTGGGCGCCGGCGTCTCCCAGGGCCAGCTGGGTGAGCCGTGCCAGCGTGGGCGCGTCCACGTTGACCCACGGCTTGTCGCCCGACAACGGGCTCATCCCTTCGGGCACCTTGGCGTAGATGCCGGTCCTGGTGCGCAGGATCGTGACGGTGGTGCCTCGAGCGTCGCCGGCCACGGCGATCTGGGCCTCGGCGTCGCCGCTGCCGAAGCTCCCCGTCCCGCTGGCGGTGACCGTGCCGCCCGGGTGGGCGATCGTGAGCAGGCCCCGAGCCGTCTCGGCCGCCTGGGTGGCGGCGACAGCCGCCCCGACCACCTTCGCTCCGGGTCCTGTGGCCAGGCTGGTCGTGCCCGGGCCCCCGCCCGTCGGGATCAGCACGACGGCGACCAGGGTGGCCACCGACACGGCGGCCACCGCCCCGGCCACCAGGAAGCGGCCCCGAGGCGGGCGGGCGGGTGCCGTCGTGGCTCGCGCCATCCTGAGGCCAGCACGAGCGGCCCGCACCTCGTCGGGCGACAGCGACAGGTCGGGCACTGGGTTGGCGGGGCCCAGGAGCGAGCGGACGGCGGCCTCGTCATCGGCGGGCGAGCTGGCAGGTGAGGTCATGGTGCGTCCTTGTGGGGCGGAGGGTGCGGGTGGTGCTCGTCGAGCAGCGCCTCGAGGCGCTGGCGGGTTCGGTGGAGGCGGACGGCGAAGGTGCCGGGGGCCACCCCAAGGGCGGCTGCCGCCTCGTCGGTCCCGAGCCCCTCCCAGGCCACCAGGAGGAGCACCTCGCGGTCGCCGGGGCGCAGGCGGGCCAGGGCGGCCCGGGCGGCGGCGGCGTCGGTGGCCGCTTCAGCCGGGTCGCGGGCCGGGTTGCTGGCGGGCGCCCGACCTGCCAGCCGGTCGAGCAGCCGGAGGCGCCGCCGCTCGGAGCGACGGCTGTTGGCCAGCTGGCCGGCCGCCACCCGGTACAGCCAGGGCAGGGGCTGCACCGGTGGCTCGTCGATGCTGCGCCAGAGCGCCTCGAAGGTGGCCAGGGCGGCGTCTCCCGCCTCGTCGGGGGCGGCGCGGCGCCGGCAGTAGGCCAGGACCGCCGGGTAGTGGGCGTCGAACAGGGCGACGAACGTCGCGTGCCGGTCGGAAGCGGTGCGGTCGGGCGTGCCGACCAGGGTGGGCATCACCTCCTCTCCGTCCGGCACGAGCCCCTCCTTACCGCGCCGTAGCGTGAACACCGTGGCCCCGCCCCCCACGACGATCGTCCTCGTCCGCCACGGCGAGAGCCAGGTCACCGTCGACCAGGTCGTCGGCGGCCACGGCGCCTGCTCGGGGCTGTCCAAGCGGGGCCGGCTGCAGGCCGAGGCCCTGCGGGACCGCCTGGTCGGCTCGGGGCTGCTGCGTGGCACCGGGGCGCTCTACGCCTCGGTGCTGGCGCGAGCGGTGGAGACCGCCGAGGTGATCGCCCCCGGGGTGGGGACGGGCGAGCTCGAGGTGGTCCAGCGCTGCGCCCTGTGCGAGCTGCACGTCGGCGAGGGCGACGGCCTCCCGTGGACCGAGTTCACCGGCCGCTACGGCAGGCCGTCGTGGGACACCGACCCGACGGTGCCCCTGTCGCCCGGCAGCGAGTCGTGGTCAGGCTTCGTCGACCGGGCCTCGCAGGGTCTGCAGGCCGTGGCCGACGCCCACGAGGGCCAGCAGGTCGTCGTCGCCTGCCACGGCGGTGTCATCGAGGCGTCGTTCGCCGCCTGGGGCCAGGCCACCGCCGGGCCGGGCTGGCGGCTCCGGCCCGACAACACCGGCCTCACGATCTGGTCCAGGAGCGACGCCGGCTCGTGGCGCCTGGACCGCTACAACGACTGCGGCCACCTCGACGGCCTCGACCTCTGAGCAGGACCGACGGCTACCGCTGGTCCCGGGCGGCGTGGGTGAGGGCTTCAGCCTGCTCCACCGGGTCGAGGGGGTTCATGGCGAGGTCGATGGCCGACCAGGTGGTCTTGCTGGCGGGGTAGCCGAGGAGCGGGATGACGACCGCGATGACGACGGCACCGACGATCAACGTCCAGGGGGGCAGGCCGATGACCTCGCCCTCGGCCAGGCCGTAGAGGAACAGGTCGATGCACAGCAGGGACAGGACCAGGCCGAGGTTGAGCGTGTAGGCCCCGAGGAAGAACGCCTCCTCGGGCTTGCGGTCGAACCGCAGCCCGCAGGTGGGGCACCGCTCCCGCAGCGTGAACCAGTGGACGAACAGGCCGCCGCCTCCGCACAGGGGGCACCGGCCCACCACCCCCCGGAGGACCATGCGGGGTGGCGAGGCCGCCTCCGCTGGATCGTCGAGGGCCCCGGCCACCCGGTCATCGTCGCGCGAACCCTTCGGTTGAGACGCCTGCCGGTCAGGCGGCCTCCGTGGCCGCCACCCCGACGAGCCGGCCGGCCGCCTCGACGACGAGCCAGAGGTGGCCCAGGCCGCCCCCGAACCACGGGTCGTCATGCTCGGCCCTGATCCACCCCGCCTCGCCGGCGGCCTGGGCGAGCTGCTCGACGGGCGCCGGCCAGGTGCGGTCGACGATGCCGGAGATCGTCTCCCAGGTGCGGAGGCGGGCGTGGGCGCCGCCCGGACCCCTGGAGTAGGCGCCACCGGCCACGGCGGTGGAGAAGAGCATCTCGACACCGGTGGCCGGCGAGATCCTCGCGGCCCGGAGCCCCTCGCTCAGCCGGGGTGCCGGGAGGTCGGGCGGGAACCCGGCCCCGGCGGCGTACGCGGAGACGTCGACCTTGCCGCTGGCCTGCTCGGACCAGTCGCGGAAGGCGGCGCCGACCCGGCCGCGGTCGACCCGGACGGCGTCGCCGACGCCGGGCAGGATGGCGCCGAGGTGGCGAGGCTCGCCGAGCCGCGGGTCCGAAGGCCTGGGCCCCGCCGCGGTGATCGCCCGCCCATAGCGCGGCAGCAGCCGGGGGAGCCCGAGCTCGACGGCCAGCAGCTCGGTGGGCAGCTGGGCGAGCGGGTGCCCCGTCTCGGCTGCCCAGTCCCCGTACCACCCAGACGCCGCCGGCGCCGGCTGGCCCCGCACGACGAGCTCGTGCAGCAGCAGGGTCCCGAAGCCGGGGTCGTGCTGGCGGAGCCCGTCGGGAGCGGCCAGGAGCTCCCAGATCTCGGACGCCGGCCTGGTGCCGGCGATCTGCATCGCCGCCCGACCTCCGCGGTGCTGTGGGTCGCAGGTGGCCGGCGCCGCCATGGGGGGCGGTGACGCGAGCCGCACGGCCAGCTGGGTGGCGTCGTCGTGGACCAGCCCGCAGACCAGGTCGAGCAACGAGCTGCGCACCGCGTGGACGGCCGGGTCGAAGCCCCGGCGGTCCAGCTCGAGGTCGAGGACGGCCGCGAAGGCGAGCGTGTCCTGCGGTCGCTCCACCACCAGCCGCGCCACGTGCTCCTGCTCCCTGCGCCAGGTCTCGCTTCCTCGGAGCCTTCGGGCGAAGGCGTCGAAGATCATGCTGGGGGAGCTTCTACCCGGTCGCACCGCTCAGGTCGTGTGGAGGCCGCACTCGGTCTTGCCCAGGCCGCCCCAGCGGCCGCTGCGGGCGTCTTCGCCCTCGACCACCGGCTTGGTGCACGGCCAGCAGCCGATCGACGGGTAGCCCTGGTCGAGCAGCGGGTTGGTGGGCACGTCGTGGTCGCGGATGTACGCCTCGACGTCGAGGTCGCTCCACGTGGCGATGGGGTTGACCTTGACCAGGCCGCGCAGGTCGCGGGCCACGATGGGCGCGCCCATGCGGGTCTCCGACTCGGAGCGGCGCAGCCCGCTCATCCACGCCTGCTTGCCGACCAGGGCCCGGTCGAGCTGGCCCACCTTCACGGCCGAGCAGCAGCCCTCCGGGTCGCTCTGCCACAGCGGCGTGTCGAAGGGCTTGACGGTCATGACCCGCAGGTTCAGGCCGTAGCGGCGGCGCACCGTCTCGACCGTGTCGAGGGTCTCGGGGAAGTGGTAGCCCGTGTCGATGAACACGACCTCGACCGACGGCTCGACTCGGGTGGCGATGTCGATGAGGACGGCGTCGGTCATCGACGCGCTGAGGCACAGGTAGGGGTGGAAGGTCTCGACGGCCCACCGCACGATGGATGTGGTCGACGCCGTCTCGAACTTGTCGTTCAGCTCGGCCAGCGCGGCGTTCGAGAACGCCGGGGCGGTCACCTCGACGAGGCTCACGTTGCACACTCCGAGGCGCCGATCTCCTTGACGTACGGGCCCTGCTCGTCGTAGTCGACGTACATCTCGGGTGCCTCGTCCGGGGTGGGGAACTGGTCGTAGCCCTTCAGCTCCTCGCCCAGGCCCGATGCGCCACCTGACCGCCCGAGCCACTGCTGGAACGATTCACCAGGATCTCGATCCTTGGCGAAGCGCCCGACCACGTCGACCGTGGCCGCCGCCGCCGCCTTCGCCGGCAGGCGCAGCGCCTTTTCGCCGAAGTGGATCTGGGTCTGGCCCACGTGGCCGCCCAGCAGCATCGTGTAGCCCGGCGCCGGCCGGCCGTGGGCCCGGCGCTCGACGCCGAAGAAGCCGATGTCGCTGACGTGGTGCTGCCCGCAGGAGTTGGTGCAGCCGCTGATGTTGATGCGCAGGCCGCCCACCTCGGCCAGCCCTGCCTCCTCGAGGGCGGTGCCGATGGCGTCGGCCAGGCCGCGGCTCTGGGTGACGGCGATGTTGCAGGTGTCGGCGCCCGGGCAGGCCACGACGTCGCGGGCCAGTTCGGCGCCCGGCTCGGCCATGTCGAGCGCGGCGAGGCGCTGGTGCACGAGGTCGAGCTGGTCCTCGCGAAGCCCGCGCAGCACGAAGTTCTGGCGGTTGGTGATGCGCACGTCGGCACCCACCTCGCGCATCAGGGCGGCGAGGCCGCGGAACTGGGCGCTGGTGATGTCGCCCAGCCGGCACCAGGCGTAGGCCGAGACGGTGCCGTTGGCCCGGCCCCGCACGACGTTGGCCTCGTCCCACCGCTCGCGCTGGCCGCCCTTGCCCAGGAACGCCACGGGCGAGTCGAGGCTGGTGACCGGCCCGGTGCCGACGCCGGCCGGGTCGTCGCCCCGCTCGGCCACGACCGCGGGCACGCCAGGACCGGGCCAGCCGGCCGAAGCCCGCAGGAACTTGCGCTCCTTCAGGATGCGCTCGCGCAGCTGGTCGGCGCCCATGGTCTGCACCAGCCACTTCATGCGGGCCCGCAGCTTGTTGTCGCGGTTGCCGTAGTGGTCGAACGTGCGCAGGCACGCCTCGATGGTGGGCAGCAGGTCGTCCCGCGGGGTGAAGTCCTCGAGGGCGAAGGCGGGGTACGGGTTGGCCCCGAGGCCGCCGGCCACGAACACGCGGAAGCCCGGCTCGAGGGTGCCGTCGGGCAGGGGCCGGTTGACGGCGACGACGCCGACGTCGTTGAACATGGCCTGCCCGCAGTCGGTGGCGCATCCCGAGAAGTTGATCTTGAACTTGCGGGGCAGGCGCTGGCTGTAGGGGCTGCGCAGGAAGTGCTGGAAGGCGGCGTCGGCCCAGGCCGAGATGTCGAGCACCTCGTGGGGGCAGGCACCGGCCAGGTGGCAGCCGGTGACGTTGCGGACGGTGTCGCCGCACGCCTCGCGGCTGGTCATGCCGACCGCGGCCAGGTGGCGGAGCGCCTCGGGCACCTGCTCGAGCTGCACGAAATGGAACTGCACGTTCTGGCGGGTGGTGAGGTGGCCCCAGCCCCGGCTCCAGCGCTCGGCCACCTCGGCCAGCGCCTCGAGCTGCTCGGCGTCGATGGCGCCGTACGGGGCCTTGACGCGCACCATCTGGTTGGAGCCGCCCTGGCGCTGGCCGTAGACGCCGTTGCTCAGGCGGCAGACCCGGAAGACGTCCTCCTCGAGCTCGCCTGCCAGGTACGACCGGAGGTCGCGCTCGAGCTTGGCGATGTCCCGCTCGGCGGCCTCGCGAAAGGCGGGGGTGACCGGCACGAGGAGCACGGTACCACCAATGTTGAGTATCTGGATCAGGTATTCGAAGAATCGGCGGGCGGGGCAGAACCTCTTCCGGGCCGACGGACCCCCCTCGGTACGCTGCCGCCATGTCCGAACCCGCCGCCGCGCCGCAGGCCCGCTACGACGCCAGGCTGGCCGGCGAGCTCGAGGCCAGGTGGCAGGCCTGGTGGGACGAGGATGGCACGTGGGAGGTGCCCAACCCGGCGGGGCCGCTGGCCGAGGGCTGGGACCGGGTGGCCGGCCGGCCCAAGGCCTACGTGCTCGACATGTTCCCCTACCCCTCGGGCGCCGGCCTGCACGTCGGGCACCCCCTCGGCTACATCGGCACCGACGTGTACGGCCGGTTCCTGCGGATGACCGGCCACAACGTCATCCACACCATCGGCTACGACGCCTTTGGGCTGCCGGCCGAGCAGTACGCCGTCGACACCGGCCAGCACCCCCGGGTCACGACCGAGGCGAACATCGCCAACATGCGTCGCCAGCTCAGGCGGCTGGGCCTGGCCCACGACCACCGCCGGGCCGTGGCCACCACCGACGTGACCTTCGTCCGCTGGACCCAGTGGATCTTCCTGCAGATCTACAACAGCTGGTTCGACCCCCACCAGCAGCGGGCCCGGCCCATCGCCGAGCTCGAGGCGCTGCTCGCCGGCCAGCCAGGGTGGAACGACCTGACCCCGGGCGACCGTCGCCGTCGCGTCGACGAGCACCGCCTCGCCTACCGGGCCAACGCGATGGTCAACTGGTGCCCGGGCCTGGGCACCGTCCTGGCCAACGAGGAGGTCACGGCCGACGGCCGCAGCGACCGGGGCAACTTCCCGGTGTACCGCCGGCCGCTGACCCAGTGGATGCTGCGCATCACCGCGTACGCCGACCGCCTGCTCGCCGACCTCGACGCCGTCGACTGGCCCGAGCCCGTCAAGCTCATGCAGCGCAACTGGATCGGCCGCTCGACCGGTGCAACCATCCGCTTCCCGTCGGCGGCCGGCCCGATCGAGGTCTTCACCACCCGGCCCGACACCCTGTTCGGCGCCACGTTCATGGTCCTGGCCCCCGAGCACCCGCTCGTCGACCGCCTGGTGCCCGAAGCCTGGCCCGACGGCACCCGGTCGCGCTGGACGGGTGAGGACCCCACCCCGGGTGAGGCCGTGGGCGCCTACCGGGCCGCAGCCAGCAAGGCCAGCGACCAGGACCGGCTGTCCGAGGCCCGGCCCAAGACCGGCGTGTTCACCGGCGGGTGGGCCACGAACCCGGTCAACGGCCAGCCGATCCCGGTGTTCGTGGCCGACTACGTGCTGATGG
Source organism: Acidimicrobiales bacterium (assembly GCA_030448245.1). GTDB lineage: Bacteria > Actinomycetota > Acidimicrobiia > Acidimicrobiales > JAUJNH01 > JAUJNH01. The sequence goes on along the minus strand of JAUJNH010000007.1, from coordinate 141,653 downwards.
GCTACGGGACGGGGGCGATCATGGCCGTGCCGGCCCAGGACGAGCGGGACTGGTCCTTCGCCGAGGCCTACGACCTCGACATCGTGCGCACCGTGCAGCCGCCCGAGGACTGGTGGGGCGGGGCCTACACCGGCGACGGCCCGGCCATCAACTCGTCCGGCCCGTCGGTCTCGCTCGACGGGAAGGGGGTGCACGAGGCCAAGGCCCACATCACCGAGTGGCTCGAGGAGGAGGGCCACGGCCGGGAGGCCGTCACCTACAAGCTGCGGGACTGGCTGTTCTCCCGCCAGCGGTACTGGGGCGAGCCCTTCCCGATCGTCTACGACGAGGAGGGCCTGCCGGTGGCGCTGCCGCCGTCGATGCTGCCGGTCGAGCTGCCCGAGCTCGACGACTTCGCCCCCCGCAGCCGCCCCGACGACGACACCTCCGAGCCCGAGCCGCCGCTGGGCCGCAACCCCGAGTGGGTGCATGTCGAGCTCGATCTGGGCGACGGGCCGAAGCGCTACCGGCGCGAGCTGAACACCATGCCCCAGTGGGCCGGGAGCTGCTGGTACTACCTGCGCTACCTCGACCCCACCAACGACGAGCGCTTCGTCGACCGCGAGGTCGAGCGCTACTGGATGGCCAGCGGGGGCACCCCCGGCGGGGTCGACCTGTACGTCGGGGGTGTCGAGCACGCGGTGCTGCACCTGCTGTACAGCCGCTTCTGGCACAAGGTGCTGTTCGACCTCGGCGAGGTGTCGACCCCTGAACCGTTTCAGCGCCTCTTCAACCAGGGGATGATCGGCGCCGCCGCGTTCCTGGACGAGCGCGGCCTCTACGTCCCTGCTGCCGAGGTGGTCGAGGAGCCGGACGGCACGTTCAGCCGCGGCGGCCGGCCGGTCACCAGGGAGATGGGCAAGATGGGCAAGTCGCTCAAGAACGCGGTGACGCCCGACGAGATCTACGAGGAGTACGGCGCCGACACCCTGCGCGTCTACGAGATGTCGATGGGCCCGCTCGACATGGGGCGGCCCTGGAACACCCGTGACATCGTCGGCGCCCACCGCCTGCTGCAGCGGGCGTGGCGGGCGGTGGTCGACGAGTCCACCGGCGACGCGAGGGTGGTGGACGAGCCGGTCGAGCCGGCCACGGCCAAGGTGCTGGCCCGGGCCGTCCACGGGGTGGCCGAGGACTACGCGGCCCTGCGCTTCAACACGGCGGTGGCCAAGGTCCACGAGCTGGTGAACCACGTCACCAAGCTGGGCCGCTGCCCGCGGGCGGTGGGCGAGACGCTGGCCCTGCTGCTGGCCCCCCTGGCCCCGCACCTGGCCGAGGAGCTGTGGGCCCGCCTGGGCCGCCCGGCGCCGATCGGCCTGCAGGCGTTCCCCCGGGCCGATCCGGCTCTGCTGGTCGAGGACACGGCGACGCTGGTGGTCCAGGTCAACGGCAAGGTGCGCGACAGGTTCGAGGTGGCCACCTCGATCACGGCCGAGGAGGCCGAGGCCGAAGCCTTGGCCAGCCCCAGGGTCGTCGAGCTGCTGGCCGGCCGCCCGCCGAAGAAGGTGGTGACCCGCCCGCCGACCCTGGTGAACGTGGTGGTCTAAGTGCGGAGCAGCTCGGCGATGCGGAAGGCCAGGTCGAGCGACTGGCGGGCGTTGAGGCGGGGGTCGCAGGCGCTGGTGTAGTTGACGTCGAGCTGCGCCTCGAGGACGTCCTCGCCGCCGCCCAGGCACTCGGTGACGTCGTCGCCGGTGAGCTCGCAGTGGAGCCCGCCCGGCCACACGCCGGCGGCCCGGCACACCTCGAAGAAGCCGGCCACCTCGTCGACGACCACCTCGAACCGGCGGGTCTTGCGGCCGTTGGCGGCGCTGAAGGTGTTGCCGTGCATCGGGTCGCACGCCCAGACGACCGGCGTGCCCTCGTCGGCGACCGCCTGCACCACGCCGGGCAGGACGTGGCGGACCTGCCCGGCGCCCATCCGGCTGATGAAGGTGAGGCGGCCGGGGATACGCTCGGGGTTGAGGCGGCGGGCCAGTTCCACCGCCGCCTCGGGGGTCGCCTGTGGGCCCAGCTTCACGCCCACCGGGTTGCGGACGCCGTCGAGGAAGGCGACGTGGGCATGGTCGATCTGGCGGGTGCGCTCGCCGATCCACAGCATGTGGGCGCTGCAGTCGTACCACTCGCCGGTGAGCGAGTCGCGGCGGGTGAGGGCCTCCTCGTAGCCGAGGAGAAGCGCCTCGTGCGAGGTGAAGAAGTCGACCTGGTGCAGGCCGGCCTCCCGGTCGAGGTCGATGCCGCAGGCCCGCATGAAGGTCATCGCCCGGTCGATCTCGCCGGCGAGCCGGTCGTAGCGCCGCCCCTGCGGGCTGGCGGTGACGAACTGCTGGTTCCAGGTGTGGACCCGGCTGAGGTCGGCGAAGCCACCCTTGGTGAAGGCCCGGAGCAGGTTCAGCGTGGCGGCGGCCTGGTGGTACGCCTGCACCAGCCGCTGGGGGTCGGGGGTGCGGGCCTCGGCCGTGGGCAGGTCGTCGTTGACGCTGTGGCCCCGGAAGCTGGGCAGCTCGAGGCCGGCGACGACCTCGGTGTCGCTGGAGCGGGGCTTGGCGAACTGGCCGGCGATCCGCCCGACCTTCACGACCGGCACCCCGCTGCTGTAGGTGAGGACCACCGCCATCTGGAGGATGACCTTGAGCTTGTCCCGGATGGAGTCGGCCGAGAAGTCGGAGAAGCTCTCGGCGCAGTCGCCGGCCTGGAGGAGGAAGGCGCGGCCGGCCGCCACCTCACCCAGCGCGGTGGTGAGCTGGCGCGCCTCGCCGGCGAAGACCAGCGGAGGCACCGATGCGAGGTGCTTCTCGGCCAGCTGGACTGCGGCCGGGTCGGGCCAGACCGGCTGCTGCACCACTGGCAGGTCGCGCCACGACGACGGCGTCCAGGTCTGTGCCACGACCCCATCGTCCCTTACCGCCCCCCTCTTCGGCAAAGGGTGCCGGGGCGGGGCGTCCGTCGCTCTTGCCCGTGGAACGTTTCACCCCTAGCCTCCGCCGCCGTGGAGCGGGGAGCGCGGGTGCGCCTGATCGACGTCGCCCGGGCGGCCGGCGTCTCGCTCTCGGCGGCCAGCGTGGCCCTGAACGGCCGTCCGGGGGTCAGCGAGCCCACCCGGGCCAAGGTGCAGGCGGCCGCCCGCAAGCTGGGCTACGTGGCCGACGCCTCGGCGGCCTCGATGCGAAGCGGCCGCACGAAGATCATCGCCTACGTCACCGATGGGGCCTCGACCCAGCACGTGGCCGCCATGGCTGCAGCCGCCGCCGAGGCCGGTCACCTCCTGGTCGTGGCCCCGCCGACCTGCGTGGCCTTCCTGGCCGGGCGGGGGGTGGACGGGGTCGTGGTGTCAGGCAGCGACAAGGCGGCCACGGCGTGGGCCAAGACCGGCAGGCCGCTCGTGGTGCTGGGCGAGGGTCGGGTCCCGCGGGGGGCCACCCGGGTCCCGGCCGGCGACGGGGCCGGCGCCCTCGCCGTCGCCGCGCTGACGGACCCGGCCTGACCGCCCGCCCGTGCAGCCCTTCCGGTTCGCCGTCCAGCTGGAGGGGGCCCCCAGCGGGCTGGCGTGGCGCGACCTGGCCCGCAAGGTCGAGTCCCTCGGCTACGCCACCCTGTACGTGCCGGACCACCTGGGCGAGCAGTGGGGACCGATCGTGGCCCTCACCGCGGCGGCCGAGGCGACGACCACCCTGAAGGTCGGCGCCCTCGTCTTCGACAACGACTACCGCCACCCCGTCGTCCTGGCCAAGGAGATGGCCACGCTCGACCTGCTCAGCGAGGGCCGGCTGGAGGTCGGCCTCGGGGCCGGGTGGATGAAGGCGGACTACGACCAGTCCGGGATCCCCTACGACGAGCCCAGCGTGCGGGTCGAGCGCTTCGAAGAGGGCGTGCAGATCGTCGAGGCGCTCTGGGCTGACGGCACCTGCACGTTCTCGGGCGCGCACTACCAGGTGGCCGGGGCCACGGGGATGCCGCGGCCCTTCCGCTCGCCTCGGCCCACCCTGCTGGTGGGCGGGGGCGGCAGGAGGGTGCTGAGCTTTGCCGCCCGCCACGCCGACATCGTGGGCGTCAACGCCAACCTGCGGGCCGGAACCATCGGCCCGGAGGTGGCCGCCAGTGTCACCGCCGAACGCTTCACCGAGCGGGTGGCCTGGATCCGCGAGGCGGCCGGGGACCGCTTCGCCGGTCTCGAGCTGCAGATCCTCACCTTCGTGGCCGCCATCACCGACGACCGCCAGGGCCTGGCCGAGGCCATGGCCCCCGGCTTCGGGCTCGACCCCGTCGCCGCCCTCGAGGTGCCGATGGTCGTGGTGGGCACCGTCGACCAGGTCTGCGACACCCTGCGGGAGCGGCGCGAGCGGTACGGCTTCTCGTACTACGTCTTCCACGTCGACGACATCGAGCCCTTCGCCCCGGTCGTCGAGCAGCTCGCCGGCACATGAGGCCGCCGCGGCGTTCAGGGAGCACATGAGCCTGCCGGCTCGGCGGGCGGTCGGGGTGTTCGGGGGGACCTTCGACCCGATCCACGTCGGGCACCTGGTGGCCGCGGTCAACGTGCGCCACGCCCTCGACCTCGACGTGGTGCTCCTCGTGGTGGCCAACCGGCCCTGGCAGAAGGAGGGGTCACGGGTGGTGACGCCCGCCGCCGACCGCCTGGCCGTGGTGCGGGCAGCCGTCGGCGACGTGGCCGGCGTCGAGGCGAGCGACCTCGAGGTGGCCCGCCGCGGGGTCAGCTACACCGCCGACACCCTGGCCGCTCTGCGGGCCCGGGACCGGGAGGCCGACCTGGTCCTGGTCATCGGGGCCGACGTCGCCGCCTCGCTCCACACCTGGGAGCGGCTGGACGAGGTGCGGGCCCGGTGCCGGCTGGCCATCGTGAACCGCCCCGGGGCGCCCCCGCCGGCGGTGCCGGCGGGGTGGCGGGCCGACGTCGTGGAGATCCCGGCGCTGGAGGTGTCGTCCACCGACCTGCGGGCCAGGGTCACCGACGGTCGCCCGCTCGACTACCTCGTGCCGGCGGCGGCAGTGCGCGAGCTTCGCCGACGTGGGCTGTACGCTGCCCAGCGGATGGACGAGCGGCTGCCCGAGGGCCCCGAGGCGTGAGCCAGCGCTGCGACCTCGGCACGCCGTGCGGGGTCGCCCTCGCGTGAGGGGCGTCTCTTCCGCTGGATGGCTGCGCCGCGGCCGACTGCTGGAGGCTGCACCGGGCCGAAACGGCTCGGCTCGACCGATCTGCGCTGGCTGGCTGTCGACGACCCCATTGGAGGACCTGCCTTGCCCCTGACCTCGCCCGACACCTTCGAGCTGTGCCGCGTGGCCGCCCTGGCCGCGGCCGACAAGAAGGCCGAGCGACCCGTCGTCCTGGACGTCGGCTCGCTGCTCGGGATCGTCGACGCGTTCGTGATCTGCTCGGCCGGCAACGACCGGCAGGTGCGCACGGTCGCCGAGGAGGTCGAGCGCAGGGTGAAGGAGGAGGGGGGCACCTCGCCGCTGCGGGTCGAGGGCAAGGACGAGGCGTCGTGGATCCTGCTCGACTACGGCGACATGATCGTCCACGTCTTCCTGGACGAGTGGCGGGCCTACTACGACCTCGAGCGCCTCTGGAAGGACGCGGGCCGGGTCGACTGGGACGCCGAGCTCGCCGTGGGCGAGTAGCGCCCCCGGGCGCACCGTGGAGCTAGCCGGAATCGAACCGGCGACCTCTTCCATGCCATGGAAGCGCTCTACCAACTGAGCTATAGCCCCGTCTGCGGACCGGGCACGTTACCACCGGCTGCCCGCCGGGGCAGACTGGCTTTTCCATGGACGCCGCCCCCCCGTCGGTCCCGGACGTCGCCGACCGCTACGTCGAGGACCTGTGCTCGCTGTCGCCGATGCTTGCCACCTACCTCGGGGTCTCGGGTCACGATTCCGAGCTCGACGACCTGTCACCGGCCGGGATCGCGGAGGGCGAGGCGCTGGTGCGGCGGACGCTGGCCCGCCTGGCCGGCGCCGCTCCGCAGGACGATCGGGACCGGGTCGCCCGGTCGTTGATGCAGGAGCGGCTCGGGCTCGAGCTCGAGCGCTACGAGGCGGGGCTCCCCTTCGCCAACCTCAACGTCCTCACCAGCCCCGCCCAGGACCTGCGGCAGGTGTTCGACCTCATGCCGAACGCCACCCGGGACGACCGCGACGTGGTCCGGCTCCGGCTGGACGCCGTGCCTGGCGCCATCGGTGGGCTGGTCGAGACCTACCGGGAGGGGATCCGTCGCGACCTCGTGCCGGCCCGGCGCCAGGTGGTCGAGGTGGCCGCCCAGTGCCGGCGCTGGGCGGGCCTGGAGGACGGGGCCGGGTTCTTCTCGGGGCTGGCTGATGCTGCCCCCGACGTCCCCGGCCTGGCCGCGGCGGCCGCCGCCGCCGAGGCCGCCTACGCAGAGCTGGCACGGTTCCTGGTCGACGAGCTGGGCCCGGCGGCGGCCGACGACGACGCGGTGGGGCCCGAGCGCTACCCGCTCGAGGCGCGGGTCTTCACCGGTGCCCACCTCGACCTGCAGCAGACCTACCAGTGGGGCTGGGACGAGCTCGCCCGCATCGAGGACGAAAAGGCGGCCGTGGCCCGGGCCATCGTCCCTGGCGGCTCGGTGGCCGACGCCGTGGCCGCCCTGGACGCCGATCCGAGCAGGACCATCCACGGCCCCGACGCGCTGCGAGGGTGGATGCAGGACCTGTCCGACGGGGCGGTCGCCGGCCTGAAGGGCACCCACTTCGACATCCCCGACTCGATCTCGACCCTGCGCTGCGAGATCGCCCCGCCGGGGGGCAACGCCTGCGCCTACTACACGGGGCCGTCCGAGGACCTGAGCCGGCCGGGCACCATGTGGTGGTCGCTGGCCCCCGGGCAGGAGGACTTCTCGACCTGGCAGGAGGTGACCACCGTGTACCACGAGGGCGTGCCCGGCCACCACCTCCAGGTGGCGCAGGTCACGCTCAACGCTGCCAACCTCAACCGGTTCCAGCGGACTGCGTGCTTCGTCAGCGGCCACGGCGAGGGGTGGGCCCTCTACGCCGAGCGCCTCATGGACGAGCTCGGCTACCTCGAGGACCCCGGCCACCGCCTCGGGATGCTCGACGGGCAGGCGCTGCGAGCGGCCAGGGTGGTGGTCGACATCGGGGCCCACCTCCGCCTCCGGATCCCGCCGAACCCGTTCGGGTGGCGCACCGGCGAGGTGTGGACGGCGGCGTCGATGCGTGAGCTGCTCGCCGCCCGCACCACGCTCGAGCCGACGTGGGTGCGCGACGAGGTCAACCGCTACCTGGGATGGCCGGGCCAGGCCATCTCGTACAAGGTGGGGGAGCGGGTGTGGCTGGCGTCGAGGGAGGACGCCCGCCGCCGCCAAGGCGTCGGCTTCGACCTCAAGGCCTTCCACGCCGCCGCGCTCGACCTCGGGCCGCTGGGCCTCGACCTCCTCAGCCAGGAGCTGGCACGCCTCGGGTAGCGCTCGCCGGGCGCGCCGACCCGTGGGCCGTCGCCGCCCACCTGCACGCCGAGCCCCGAGCGGTGGCATTCATCGGGGACTGGTGCGGCGGCGGAGCCGTCCTGGCCGACCGGCCCGCCCAGGTGGCCGGTCCCGACGACGACCCGTTCGCCCTGCTCGAGCTGACCTCGACCGGGACGTGGGCCGGCTGGCTCGGCTACCGCCTGGGCCGGCGCCTCGAGCGCCTGCCGCCGGACGGCGACCGCCCCGTGGCCCGGCCGCCGGCCGCCCTGGCCCGCTTCGAGTCGATCTGCCGCTGTGACGACCAGGGGCGCTGGTGGGTGGAGGCCGTCGCCCAGCCCGACCCGGACGACGTGGCCCGGTGGCAGTCCCGCCTCGCCCGTCCTGGGCCGTCGCTGGGCTGGTCGAGCGGCGAGCTCGTCGCCCGCCCCGACCGAGCCGACCACGTCGGCGCGGTCGAGGAGGCCGTGCTGCGGATCGCCGCCGGCCAGCTGTACCAGGCCAACGTCTGCCTGCGGCTGGAGGCGCCCTTCGAGGGCTCGCCGCTGGGCCTGTGGTGCGCCGCCGGGTCACGGCTGCAGCCCGGGCGCGCCGCCTTTGTCGCCACCGAGGAGGGCGCGGTCTGCAGCCTGTCCCCGGAGGTGTTCCTCCTCCGCTACGGCCGCCTGGCGAGCAGCCAGCCCATCAAGGGGACCAGAGCCCTTGGCGAGGCAGGCCGGCGCGAGCTCGTCGAGGCGCCGAAGGACCGGGCCGAGCACGTGATGATCGTCGACCTGGTGCGCAACGACCTGGGCCGGGTCTGCGCCCCGGGGACCGTGCGGGTGTCGCGGCTGCTCGAGGCCCGGCCGCTGGCCGGCGTGTGGCACCTGGTGTCGACGGTCGAGGGCGCGCTGGCCGAGGACGCCGGCGACGCCGCCCTGGTGCGGGCGTGCTTCCCGCCGGGCTCGGTGACGGGGGCGCCGAAGGTGGCAGCCGAGGCGCTGTGCTGCCGGCTCGAGCCGACCGCTCGCGAGGCGTACTGCGGCGCGGTGGGCCTGGCCTCGCCGCACCACGGGGTCGAGCTGAACGTGGCCATCCGGACCTTCGAGATCGCCGGCGGGCGCCTGTGGCTCGGGGTCGGCGGCGGGGTCGTGGCCGACAGCGACGGGGTGGCCGAGTGGGACGAGTGCGTGGCCAAGGCCGCGCCCGTGCTGGCCGCCGCCGGGTTGCCCCCCTGGGGAGTCCCCGCACCGCCGGCAGCCGTGGCCGACCCGGGCCCGGGCCCCTGCCTCGACACGCTGCTGGTGACCGACGGGCTCGTGGTGGAGCGGGAGGCCCACCTGGCGCGGTTCCGGCGTTCCACCGGGCTGGACGCGGGTCCCGCGGTGGAGGCGGCCGTCACCGCCCTGGGGCCGGGGTCGTGGCGGCTGCGGATCGACGAGGCCGGCGCCACGCCGAGCGTCACGGTCACCCCGGCCGGTCGACCGCCGGTGCTCGACGGCCACTGGTCGGCCGCCGACGTCGCGCTCGTCAGCTGGCCCGGCGGCCTGGGCGGCCACAAGCGAGCGGCTCGCGGCGCGCTGGAGGACCTGGAGCGGCAGCACGCCCCGTTGGTCCCGGTGCTGGTCGACAAGGAGGGGTCGGTGCTCGAGGCCACCTGGGCCAACGTGTTCGCCGTGGTCGACGGCCGCCTCTGGACGCCGCCGCTGGACGGCCGCATCCTCCCCGGTGTCACCCGCCGCGCCCTGCTCGACGAGGCGGTCGACTGCGGGGTGCCGCTTCGCATCGGCCGGCTGGGCGTCGACCACCTCGTGGCGGCCGACGCGGTGCTGCTCACCAGCGCCGTCCGAGGCCTCGTGGCCGTCGGCGCCATCGACGGGCGGCGCCGGTTCGAGGCGCCGCCCGAGGTGGTGGCGATGCTGGCTGGCGCCCTCGCGCGCCGCTGGTCAGGGCAGCGTCAGCGGTGGGCGCTCCGGCGGAAGATGCTGTAGCCACCAGGGCCGACGAGGCAGGCGACGACCAGCAGCACGATCCCGAGGATGATCTGCCCCTGCAGCAGCTGGACGATGCCGATGATGCCGATGATGACGGCCACGATCCACAAGACGAGGTTCATGCTCACGGCTGTTCCCCGTTCCCGCTGCGCTAACCAAGGTCACCGCCGTTTCCGGCGAAATGTCACTACTGATCTCGGAGGAACCGCTCCAGCTCGTCGGCCAGCTCGTCGCCGCTCGGGAGGTCCGTCGGCATGGGGCCGGAGATCCGGCCCAGGTCGGCGTCCCACTGCTGCTCGAGCGCCTGCAGCATCGAGGAGTGCTGGTCGCTGTTGGAGATCAGCGAGTCGATCCGGGAGTTCGTGACCGCCGAGGCGGCCTGCAGCTCGCTTGCGTTGATGTCGACGCCGGCCACGAAGCGCAGGCCGTCGAGGATGGCCACCGACGCCGCCGGGTAGGGGAGGTTGGCGATGTAGTGGGGCACCCGGGCCCACAGGCCGGTGGCCGGACGGCCCTCGGCGCCCATGGCCTGCTCGATGGCGGCGTGGATGCCACCGGGGACGTCGATGGTGCCCGGCACGAAGCCGACCCCGTCGGCCAGCTCGCGCGACGTGGCCGTGGCCGCCAGGCGCACGGGCCGGGTGTGGGGGACCGGGGCAGGGAAGGCGCCGAAGCCGACCGTCATGGTGACCGACAGGTTGGCGGCCAGCTGCAGCACGTCCTCGGTGAACGCGTGCCAGCGGAGGTCGGGCTCGGGCCCGGTGAGCAGCACTAGCCCGGTGCCGAAGCGGTCGGTCCCGGCCCGCACCTCGATGGCGGGCCAGGTGATGGCGTCGTGCACCCCGTCGGTGAGCTGAACCATCGGCCGCCGGGCCCGGGCGTCGATCAGGGCGTCGCCGTCGAACGCGCCGATGACCTCGGTCGTGGTGTCGGCCAGCACCGCAGCCATGGCCTGAGCGCCGCCTGCCCCGGCGTCGATCCAGCCTTCGAGGCCCAGGATCAGCACCCGGTCCATGCGGGGCGGCTGGGCGAACAGCTCGTACAGGGCCACGCGCAGACCCTACGGCCCGGGGGGCGGATCAGCCGAGCCTGGCGTCGGCCGCCTGGGCGAGCACGGCCACCTGGGCCGCGTAGGCGTCGAAGCCGGTCTGGTCGCCGCCTCCCGAGCCGGCGGTGTAGCGGGTGAAGACGCCCTCCAGGATGCACGCCAGCTTCCAGTACCCGAACGCCACGTAGAAGTCGAGCACGTCGACGTCGCGGCCGGACCGGTCGGCGTAGCGGGCCTTCATCTCGGCCCGGGTGGGGAAGCCGCCGGCCGTGGTGGGCGCCACGTCGAGCGCCGTCGACGGGTCGCCGGGCTCGGCCCAGTAGACCATCAGGAGGCCCACGTCGGCCAGGGGGTCGCCCAGCGTGCAGATCTCCCAGTCGAGCACCCCCAGCAGCGCGCCCTGGTCGTCGAGCAGAGTGTTGTCGAGCCGGTAGTCGCCGTGCACGATCGTGGCGCCCTGCTGCTCCGGCACAGCGGCGGCCAGCCGGTCGTGCACCGAGTCGACCAGCGGCACGACCCGCCCCGTCTCCCGGGTCGAGGCCTGGAACTGCCCGTACCAGCGCTGCAGCTGGCGGGCGACGTAGCCGTCGCGGCGGCCCAGGTCTCCCAATCCGACCGCGTCCACGTCGAGCGCGTGCAGGTCGGCCAGGACGTCGGCCAGGGTGAACCCGATGGCCCGCCGCTGCTCCGGCGTGTAGAGGGTCTCGGCGATCTTCGCGTCGCGCAGCACGTGCCCGTCGAGGTAGCTCATCACGAAGAACGGGGCACCGTTCACCGACTGGTCCGTGCACAGGCCCACCGGCGACGGCACCGGCACCGCCGTGGGCGCCAGCGCCGAGATGATGCGGTGCTCCCTCGCCATGTCGTGGGCCGTGGGCAGCACGTGGCCGGTCGGCGGGCGGCGCAGCACCCAGGCCTGACCGGCCTGGTCGGTGACCTTGAACGTGAGGTTCGAGCGCCCACCGGCGACGAGGAGGAAGTCGAGCGGCGGGCTGACGCCCGGCACGTGCTCGGCGAACCAACGGGTGACGTTCCCGGCGTCGATGCCGACCGCCTCGCGCATGCGTCGGACGTTAGCGACCGGGTGTGGTGGCGGACCTGGTCTGGAACACGGCTGGCCCCGTGTACGTTCGCCCTCTCGTGGCCCTCGACGTGACCGATGCGACCTTCCAGTCCGCCGTCTACGAGCGATCGTTCGAGGTGCCCGTGGTGGTCGACCTGTGGGCTGCGTGGTGCGGACCGTGCCGCCAGCTGGGGCCCGTCCTCGAGCGGGTGGTCGCCGAGACCGGCGGGGCGGTCGAGCTGGCGAAGGTCGACGTCGACGCCAGCCCGCAGGTGGCGATGATGTTCAAGGTCCAGTCGATCCCGGCCGTCTTCGCCATCAGCCAGGGCCAGGTCGTCGACCAGTTCGTCGGGGCGCTGCCCGAGGCCGGGGTCCGCGAGTTCGTGGCCGGCCTGGCGCCGGTCCAGAGCCCGGCCGACGCGCTGGTGGCCGCCGGAGGCGAGGCCTCGCTGCGGCAGGCGCTCGAGCTCGAGCCCGGGCACCTGGCCGCCACCCTGGCGCTGGCCGAGCTGCTGGTCGAGCAGGGCGACGGCGACGAGGCGGTGGCCCTGCTCAACAAGGTGCCGGAGACCCCCGAGGTCCGCCACCTCAAGGCGCGGGCCCGCAACCCCGAGCTGCCGGGCGACGTGGACGCCCGCCTCGGCGAGCTGCTGGGCCAGGTGAAGGCCGACGAGGGCGCCCGCAAGGAGTTCCTCGACCTGCTCGAGGTGCTGGGCCCCGAGGACCCCCGCACCACGGCCTGGCGCAAGCGCCTCACCGCGGCCCTGTTCTGAGCCGCCGATGCGCCTGGTCCGCCACGAGGGGGCGGTGCTGGTCGTGGGCGGCCCGGTGCCGCCCGGAGCCGACGCCATGACCCTCGGCCGGTTCGTCATGGTGCGCACGGGCCACGAGGATGACCGCTACCTGCTGGCCCACGAGCTGGTGCACGTGCGCCAGTACCGGGAGCGGGGCGTGCTCCGCTTCCTGGCCGGCTACCTGGGCCGGTACCTGCTGCTGCGCCTCGACGGCTGGGGCCACGACGCCGCCTACCGCCGCCTGCCCGAGGAGATCCAGGCCGACTGGGAGGCCCGCCGCACCCTGGGCTGGGGCTGCCCGCCGCACGCCTGAGCTCCGCCCGGCGTGATGGTCCTTCCCGGGGCGGGCGGAGCCGCGCCGGCCGCTCCCGGCGGAGGAATGGCGCCGGACGTGCCCGAGGCACACGGGCTACCGTTGCAACCAAGGCGCTTCCCCCTCGCTGGACGACCGGTTCCGTCCCTGAGGAGTTGGCGCGATGCCCGACGCCCCGTTGCCGCCGCTGCCGCCGGCCGGCCAGCCGCCGTGGAGGACGTCGCTCGACGACCTCCGACGGCGCATTGCCTTCCGTCCCGCGGCCGTCCTGGCCGTGCTCGCCGCCGCCGCCGTGGCCGCCGGGGTCGTGGTCCTCCGCCCGTCCCGGCCCGTCACCCTGGCCCTCCCGTCGGCCGTCCCCGCCCCGGGCGAGCCCACCGGGTCGGGGGCTTCCACGACCACGGCGGCCGATCGAGCGGGCGAGGAGGTGGTGGTCGACGTGGCGGGAGCGGTGGCCCGACCCGGGCTGGTCCGCCTGCGGTCCGGCGCCCGGGTGTTCGATGCCGTCTCGGCCGCCGGCGGGACCACGCCCGACGCCGAGGTGGCCAGCCTGAACCAGGCCCGGGTGGTCGCCGACGGCGAGCAGGTGCGGGTGCCGCGAGCGGGGGAGCCCCCCCTCCCGACGCCCGGGCCGAGCGGGACCAGCGGACCCGCGGCTGCAGGCCGGACGGCGCCGGTCGACCTCAACCGGGCCACGCCCGACGAGCTGGACACCCTGCCGGGTGTCGGCCCGGCCACGGCGGCCGCCATCATCACCTGGCGCAACGAGAACGGCGGGTTCCGCCGCATCGACGACCTCCTCGAGGTTCCCGGCATCGGTCCGGCCCGCCTCGAGCGCCTCCGCCCCCTGGTGCGGGTGTAGCGGGTGGAGGACCGGCACTGCGTCGTGCTGGCCGTGCTGGTCATGGCTGGCGCCCTGGTCTCGAGGCTGCTGCCCCCTGCCGGCGCCGGGTGGCTCGCCCTGGTCGGGGCGCTGCTGGGCTGCGCAGTGGCGGCCGCCGCCTCACGGCCGCTGCTCCTGGGAGCGGCCTGCCTGGTCCTGGCCGCGGTGCTCGGGGCCCGGTCGTGGGCCGGGGTCCAGCCGCCGCCGCCCGGCCGGTGGGCCGGGGAGGCCACGCTGGTCACCGACCCGGCGCCGGGCGGCGGCGCCGTCCGGACCCAGCTGCGGCTGGCTGGCGGCCGCCACCGTCGACGCCCTCGCCTTTGGCGCCGCCGGCGGCTGCCTCCGCCCGCGCCTGGCCGGCGAGCGGGTCGAGGCGGCAGGCACCCTGGCGCCCCCGGCCGGGGGGTCCCGGGCCAGGCTGGCGGCGCGCCACGTGTCGGCTCGCCTCACCGTCACCTCGTGCCGGCCCACCGGGGCGGGCCGGCCCTGGATCCGGGCGGCCAACGCCATGCGCCGCACGCTGGCCCGGGGCGCCGTCGCCCTGCCCGAGGACCGGCGCGGCCTGTGGACCGGCCTGGTGGTGGGCGACGACCGCGACGAGCCCCCCGAGGTCGAGGCCGACTTCCAGGCCGCCGGCCTCACCCACCTGCTGGCCGTCTCCGGCCAGAACGTGGCCTTCGCCCTGGCCGCGGTCGGCCCGGTCCTCGGCCGGCTCGGCCTGCGAGGGCGCCTCGTCGCCGCCCTGGTCGTGCTGGGCCTGTTCGGCACCGCCGTGCGCTGGGAGCCGTCGGTGCTGCGGGCCACGGCCATGGCCGCCCTCGCCCTGCTGGCCGGCACGCTCGGGGTCGAAGCCTCGGCCCTGCGGCTGGTGTCGCTGGCGGTCGCCGCCCTGGTCCTGGTCGACCCGATGCTCGTGCACCGCCTCGGCTTCCGCCTCTCGGTGGCCGCCGTCGTGGGCCTGGCCCTGTGGGCCCGCCCGCTGGCCGCCCGCCTGCCCGGGCCCGCGGCCCTGCGCGACGCGGTGGCAGCCACGCTGGCGGCCCAGGCGGCCACGGCCCCCCTCCTGCTCACGCTCGGCGGGCTGGCGCCGGCGTCGGTGCCGGCCAACGCCCTGGCCGTGCCGGCAGCCGGACCGGTCATGGTGTGGGGCCTGACGGGCGGCGTCGCCGCCGGCCTGCTGGGAGGACCGGTGGCGTGGGTCCTCCACCTGCCCACCCGGCTCCTGCTCGCCTGGCTGGTGACCGTCGCCGGCGTGGCCGCCCGCCTCCCGCTGGCACCCGTCGGGGCCGTGCCGCTCGCCTTGGCCGGCGGCCTGGCCTGGTGGGCGGTGCGGCGGAAGGACGCAAGGCGGCCCAGCCCACGCAGCCTCGGGCTGGCCGCCGCCGCCGTGCTGCTGGTGCCGTCGGTGGTGGCGGCCGCCGCCGGTCCTCGCGACCTGATCGACGACCGCGCCGCCCTGGGACTGCGGCTGTGGCGGGCCGAGGGCGTCACCGTGGCGGCGCTCGAGGGGGGCGACCCGGCCCGCGTGCTCACGGCCCTGCGGCTCCGCCGGGTCCACCGCATCGACCTCGTGGTCGCCACCGGCAGCGGCCCGCGCGTCCTCGCCCCGCTGGCCGCCCTGCTGGACCGCCACGACGTCGTCACCCTCGCCGGACCAGCCCGCCTCGACGTCGCCGGCCTCCGCCCGTTCCCGGTGGGCGACCAGGTCCGGGTCGGACCCTTCACCGTCACGTCCCGTCCGGCCGGCGCCCTCGAGGTCACCCGCACCGGCGACACGTGAACCCCGCGCGAGTGCCCGCCCTGCCCACCCGCACGGGCCCGAGGTGGGCACCGGCGGCGCCGCTAGCGTCGAAGGGCGTGCGCCTCCGCCTCGGCTCCACCGAGCACGACCTCACCACGCGCACGCTGGTGATGGGGATCCTCAACCGCACGCGGGACTCGTTCTTCGACGCCGGGGCCCACTTCGCCCTCGACGCCTTTTTGACCCGGGCCGACCGGCTGGTCGCCGAGGGCGCCGACCTCCTCGACGTCGGCGGCGTCAAGGCGGGCCCCGGGCCGGAGGTCGGCGAGGAGGAGGAGCTGGACCGGGTGGTGCCGGCGATCGAGGCGCTGCGGGCCCGGTTCGAGGTGCCGCTGTCGGTCGACACCTGGCGGTCGAAGGTGCTGGCCGCGGCCTGCGCCGCCGGCGCCGTCGTGGGCAACGACATCAGCGGGTTCGCCGACCCCGACTACCTGCCCGCCGCGGCCACCGCCGGAGCCACGGTGGTGGCCACCCACATCCGCCTGCAGCCCCGGGTCGCCGACCCGAACCCCGAGTACGCCGACCTGGCGGGCGAGGTGCGGGCCTTCCTCGCGGAGCGGGCGGCCAGGGCCCGGGCCGCCGGGGTCGCAGCCGACCGCATCGTCGTCGACGCCGGCCTCGACCTCGGGAAGACGCCGCGGCAGTCGCTGGCCCTCCTCCGGGAGTCGGCGGCGCTGGCCGACCTGGGGCTGCCAGTGCTGCTCAGCGCGTCGAACAAGCGCTTCCTCGGGGCCCTGCTCGACCTCGAGATCGACGAGCGGCGGCTGGCCAGCCACGCCGCCCACGCCCTCGGCGTCGCCCGGGGCTGCCGGATCGTCCGGGTGCACGACGTGCAGGGCGCCAAGCGGGTGGCCGTCGTCCTCGAAGCCCTCCTGTCGGCTCGCCTGGCCAACGTCGAGCAGGCGGGCCGGGACGCCGAGGTCGCCGGTGCCTGAGCGGGCCTACGTCGTCAAGGGCGACCCCGCTCTCGTCGCCGACGCCCTCCACGACCTGCTCGGCGAGCTGCGGGCGGCCGGCCTCGACATCGAGGAGCTGGGCGGCGAGGAGCTCACCATCGGGTCGGTGGTCGAGGCCTGCAACGCCTACTTCCTGGGCGGCGCCGACAAGGCGGTGGTCGTCCGCGATGCCCAGGACCACCTCAAGGCGGCCGAGGACGTCCGCCGGCTCGCCGCCTACCTGGCCGACCCCAACCCCCAGACCAGCCTGGTCCTGGTCCTCTCCGGCGACAGCAAGAAGCTGGTCGACGCCGCCAAGAAGGCAGGCGCCAGGGTCCTGGACCCAAGCCCCCCCGGCCAGGCCAAGGCCCGCAGCGGGTGGCTGTCCGATCGCCTCAAGGCCGCCCCCGTCCGTCTCGACCGCCAGGCGGCAGCCCGCCTCGGGACCCACCTGGGCGAGGACCTCGGCCGCCTGCCCGGCATCCTCGACGTGCTCGCCGCGGCCCACGGCGAGGGCGCCACGATCACCGCCGCCGACCTCGACCCGGTGCTCGGCGACGAGGGCGGCGGTGCGCCATGGGACCTCACCGACGCCATCGACGGCGGTGACGCCGCGGCCTCCCTCCACCACCTGCACCGGCTCCTGCACGCCCGCCACCCGTTCGTGGTCCTGGCCTCGCTCTGGGGCCACTACCAGCGCATCCTCCGCCTCGAGGGCAGCGGGGCCAGGAACGAGGCCCAGGCCGCCGCCGTGCTGGGCCTGAAGGGCAGCACCTTCCCGGCTCGCAAGGCCCTCTCGCAGGCCGGGCGGCTGGGCCCGGCAGGCGTGGCCCGGGCCGTCGAGCTGCTGCACCGGGCCGACCTCGACCTGCGGGGCCTGCGCACCTACGGCCCGGGCCGCGACTCCGAGCGGATCACCCTCGAGGTGCTGGTCGCCCGCCTCGCTCGCCTGTCCCCGGGCCGGCGGTAGCGTCCCGGCGCATGCCCCCCGCCCCCAAGCGCGGCGCGGCCGCCGGAGCCCCCCGCCGACGACTGCCGGCCCCCGACGTTCCCGTCGAGCGGCGCACGCTGGGCAACGGGCTCAAGGTGGTGCTGGCCCCCGACCGCACCGCGCCGTCGGTCGCGGTGCTCGCCCGTTACGACGTGGGCTTCCGCAGCGAGCCGGAGGGCCGCACGGGCTTCGCCCACCTCTTCGAGCACCTGATGTTCGAAGGGTCGGCCAGCCTCGAGAAGCTGCGCCACGCCCAGCTGGTGCAGGGCAACGGCGGCACCTTCAACGGCCACACGACACCCGACGCCACCGTCTACTTCGAGCAGCTGCCCGTCAGCGCCCTCGAGCTCGGCCTGTTCCTCGAGGCCGACCGCATGCGGGCCGTGCGGCTCAGCGAGGAGACCTTGGCCAACCAGATCGCCGTGGTGAAGGAGGAGATCCGGGTCAACGTGCTCAACCGGCCCTACGGCGGCTTCCCGTGGATCCGGCTGCCCGAGGTGCTGTACCGCAGCTTCAACAACGCCCACGACGGCTACGGCTCGTTCGCCGACCTCGAGTCGGCCACCACCGACGACGCCGCCTCGTTCTTCTCGCGGTACTACGCGCCCGGCAACGCGGTGGTCGTGGTGGCCGGCGACCTCGACGTCGAGCCCACCATGGCCCTGGTCGAGCGCCACTTCGGCGACATCCCGAAGGGACGGGTCCCCCGCCGGCCGTCGTTCGCCGAGCCGCTCCCCGAGGCGGAGCGCCGGGCGCAGGTCCACGACGCCGCAGCACCCCTGCCGGCGGTCGCCGTCGGCTACCGCGTCCCCGACCCGGTCAAGGCGTTCGACGAGTACCTGGCCACCCTTCTGGCCATCGACGTGCTGGTCGACGGCACCGCCAGCCGGCTGGCCCGGCGGCTGGTGCAGACCGACCGGCTGGCCACCCACGTCGGCGGCTACGCCGGCACCTTCGGCGACGCCTTCGCCCAGCGCGACCCGGTCATCGCCCAGATCGTCGCCTACTTCACGGGCGGGCTCGACCCCCTCCTGGTCGCGCTCGACGAGGAGGTCGGCGACGTCGCCACCAAGGTGGCGGACGACGAGCTGGAGCGTGTGGTGGTCGCCAACGTCGCCGCCCACCTGCGCCGCTGCGACGACCTGCTGTCGCGAGCCGAGCTGCTGGCCGCGCTCGAGCAGGTGCACGGCGGGCCCGGCCTGATGGCCGAGCTGCCCGAGCGCCTCGCCGCCGTCACGCCGGACGAGGTGGCCGCGGCCTGCGGCCGCTGGTTCGCCACCGACCAGCGGGCCGTCCTCGAGGTCGTCGCCGGCGCCCGCCCCGGTGCCACATGAGCCGAGCCAGGGTAACGACGGACCGGCGGGGACCCCGCCCCGTGCCCGAGATCAGCCCGCCGTCGGCGATGAAGGTGCCGGCGCCCAAGGTGCGCACGCTGGGGAACGGCCTCGCCGTCTGGGCCGTGCGCAAGCCCGGGATCCCGCTGGTGCAGCTGCGGCTGGTGCTGCCCACCAGCCGGACCAGGACGGGACCGACCGAGCGGGCCCGCCAGCGGCTGCTGGCCCGGACCCTCCTGGCCGGGACCAGGCGCTCCAGCCAGAACGACCTGGCCGCCCGCCTGCAGGGCATCGGCGGCGGGCTCGCCGCCGGCGCCGACGCCGAGGACCTGTCGCTCTCAGGGTCGGCGCTGTCGACCGAGCTGGTCCCGCTGCTCGAGATGGTGCACGAGGTGCTGGCCGAGTCGACCTTCCCGGCCGACGAGGTGGCGGTCGAGCAGCGGCGGCTGCAGGAGGAGCTGGCCATGGCCGCCAGCCAGCCCAGCACCATCGCCCGTCTGGCCGTCACGTCCCGGGTCTACGGCTCGCACCCTTACGGCGACCCCCTCCCCTCGGGTGAGGAGGTCGGCCGGGTCACGAGGGGCCAGCTGGCCGCCTACCTGCGCAATCGGGCCAGTCCGGACGGCGGCCACCTGGTACTGGTCGGCGACGTGCCGGCCGGCCGCCTGCTCGATGCCGCCGAGGCCGCCCTCGGCAGCTGGTCGTCGGGGCCGCCGGCCTCCGGGCTGCCGGCGCCGCCGCCCTTCAGCCCTGGCCCCATCGTCCTGGTCGACCGTCCCGGCAGCGTCCAGACCTCGATCAGGCTGGCCGGGCCGGCGCTGCCCCGCCAGCACCCGGACGCGGCCGCGCTGGCCCTGGCCCTCACCATCTTCGGCGGCTCGTTCTCGAGCCGCCTCAACGCCAACCTGCGCGAGGACAAGGGCTGGACCTACTCGCCCAGCGCCGGGATCGAGCACCTCCAGTCGGCCAGCCTGCTGACGGTGTCGGCCGAGGTGGCCACCGAGGTCACCGCGCCCTCGCTGGTCGAGATCGCCTACGAGCTGGGGCGCATGGCAACCCTCCCGGCCACCGCCGACGAGCTCGACGCGGCGCGCCGCTACCGCACCGGGAGCACTGCGCTGTCCCTGCAGACCCAGAGCGGCCTGGCCACCCAGCTCGTCGTCCTGGCCGCCGCCGGGCTCGACGCAGCTTGGCTGCGGGGCATGCCCCGCCGGTTCACGCGGGTGACGCTGGGCGACGTGCTGCGGGTCAGCCGCCTTCACCTGGCCCCCGGCCGGCTGGTCACGGTCCTGGTCGGCGACGCCGAGCGGATCGGGGACGAGGTCGGGGCGCTTGCGCCCATCCTCTGACCAACTGTTAGGCTTGGCTAAGTGGTGGACGGAGGGGTTCCTGACCAGGAGCGATGGCGGCCGGTGACCGGCCTGCGCCGCGACGCCTGGGTGCGGGTGCGCGTGGGGGCGGCGGGCCTGTGCTGCGAGGTCATCGGCACCGGCCACCGGAGCCCGGTCGTGCGGCGCATCACCCTGTCGACCGCCACCGCCCTCGTCGCCGGGGGTGTGCCTGCCCTGGTGGTTCGCCGGAACGACCTGCCCGTTGCTGACCAGGTGCCGGCCCGAGCCGGCGCGCGGGGCTGAGGAGCGGTCGTGTACATCTGCCTGTGCCGGGCCGTGACCGAGAGCGAGGTCCGCTCGGTCGTGGCCGAAGGGGCGAGCGACACCGAGCAGGTGGTGGCCAGGTGCGGTGCCGGCACGGGGTGCGGTGGGTGCCGCAACGCGCTGCGGGAGGTGCTGGCCTCGTGCGGGATCGCCGTCGAGCCCTGCCCGCTCGGCCCCGGCGCCGCCCCGTGTGGCGGATCGGCCGACGGCTCGGACACGATGGCCAGCATGGAGGGCACCGGGCGATGAAGGCTGCGGACGGGATCATCGAGCTGCTGAACGACTGCCTCACGGCCGAGCTCACGGCGATCAACCAGTACTTCGTCGACGCCAAGATGTGCGCCGACTGGGGCTACGACCGCCTCGCCGAGAAGTTCCGCGAGGAGTCGATCGACGAGATGAAGGATGCCGAGGTCCTGATCGACCGGATCCTCTACCTCGACGGCCTGCCCAACCTCCAGCGCCTCGGCACCGTGAAGGTCGGCGAGACCGTGCCCGAGAAGTTCGTGGCTGCCCTCGACCTCGAGAAGGCCGCCATCCTGCGGCTCAACGCCGGCATCGCCCACTGCACCGGCAGCGGCGACAACGGGACCCGCGAGCTGCTGCAGGACATCCTGGTCGGCGAGGAGCACCACGCCGACTGGCTCGAGACCCAGCTGGAGCTGATCGCCCAGATCGGCGCCGCCCACTACCTGGCCCAGCACGTCCGGGGCTGAGCCCCGGGGCGGTCAGCTGTCCGAGGAGGGGCGGGCGGCGACCCGCTTCATCAGCGCCGACTTGCGGTTGGCCGCCTGGTTCTTGTGGATGATGCCCTTGGCCGCGGCCTTGTCGAGGCGCTTGCAGGCCAGGCGGAGGGCGTCGGCCGTCGTGTCGGCGCCGGCCTCGGTGGCGACCAGCGTGGCCTTCACCCGGGTCTTGACCTCACTGCGCACGGCCTTGTTCCGCAGACGGGCCCGCTCGTTCTGCTTGTTGCGCTTGATCTGGCTCTTGATGTTCGCCATCGGGCGGGGATCCTTCTCCGGTCAGGGGACCCGGACAGGGTACTGGCGGCACCCGCCGGTCCACCACCCACCGGCGCGCCGCCCTCGGGACCGGCTGGCCGGCGAGCGCGGTCAGGCCAGGAGCACCCGTCCGATGCGCCGGCCGGCCACCGCCAGGCCCACGACGCCCATGGTGGTCAGGTAGAGGACGTGGCCGGCCAGCGAGACCCCTACGGCGCCGGTGCACAGGCTCCGCAGCAGCTCGACCCCGTGGTACAGCGGGGTGGCCTGCACGACCCAGCGCAGGCCGGCCGGGTAGGCGGCCAGCGGCGCGAACGTGCCGGAGAACAGGAACATCGGGAGGATCGCCAGCTGCAGCACGTCGAGGTCCTGCCAGCTGCGCAGGAACGAGGTGCAGGCCAGCCCGGCGCCGGCGAAGGCGAAGCCGATCAGGAGGGCCGCCGGCAGCGCCAGGACCGCCCAGGCCGAGCCGATCAGGCCCATCACCACCATCACGAGCAGGAACGCGGCGGCGTACACGCCCCCTCGGGCCAGCGCCCACAGGGTCTCGCCGAGGGCCACGTCGTCGACGCCCAGCGGGGTGGACACCACGGCGTCGTAGGTCCTGGCGAACCGCAGCTTGTAGTAGAAGTTGAAGGTGGTGTCGAAGACCGCTCCGTTCATGGCCGACGCCGCGAGCATGGCGGGCGCGACAAAGGCCCGGTAGTCGACGAGGCGGCCGTCCACCTCGACCTGGCCGACCAGGTCCCCGATGCCGATGCCGAGCGACAGCAGGTAGAAGAGGGGCTCGAAGAAGCCGGCGGCCACCACGAGCCAGATGTGGCGGGTGACCAGGAGGTTCCGCTCGAAGAGCCGGGCGGCCCGCCGGCCGCCCAAGGCGCTGCTGGCGACGAGGCTGGCGATCACGGGGCCAGCCGCCGCGTGAAGGTCGAGGTGCCCCAGGCCAGGCCGCCGACGATGAAGAGGGCCAACACGGCGACGTGGATCAGAGCCGAGCCGAGGTCGACCGTGCCCAGCATGAGCGCCCGGCACAGGTCGACCCCGTGCCACAGCGGCGTCGCCTGCGCCACCGCCTGCAGGGTTGCCGGCAGCTGGCTGAGCGGGAAGAAGGCGCCCGAGAACAGGAACAGCGGCATCACGCCGAAGCGCATGATGAGCGGGAACGTCGACTCCTGCTGGCAGGTGGCGGTGAAGGCCGTGAGGGGGGCGGCGAAGGCGAGGCCGGTCAGCGCGGCAGCCGGCACCGCCAGCAGGGCCAGGGGCGACCGAACGGCACCGAGCAGCGCGGCGACCGCCACGAAGGCCGTCGCCGACAGCACGAGGCGGATCGTGATCCAGGTCATCCACCCGAGGAAGACGTCCGTCGGCCGCAGCGGCGTCGCCGCCGACGCGTGGAAGAAGCGATGCCACTTGAACCCGCCCTGGACGGACCAGAGGGACTCGCCCGCACCCACCTGCATGGCCGTCGCGGCCAGCAGCCCCGGCGCCAGGAAGGCCAGGTAGCGCACGCCACCGAGGGCGGCGGTGCCTGCGGCGCCGCTGCGGTCGATGGCCTGGCCGATCCCCAGGCCCAGGGATCCCAGGAACAGCAGCGGGGTCAGGAACCACGATGCCAGCGAGGTGCGCCAGACCTGCCGGTGCTTCAGCAGCTCGTGCTCGGTCTGGCGAAGCGCGGCGTGCACCGGTCAGTCCACCAGCGTGCGGCCGGTAAGGGACAGGAACACGTCCTCGAGGGTGCTGCGGCGGGCGAGCAGGCTGGCGGGCCGGACGCCCCGGTCGTGCACGGCGGCTGCCGCCGCGTCGCCGTCGTCGGCGTAGAGGAGCAGGCGGTCGGGAAGCGCCTCGACCCGGTCGCCGATGCCGGCCAGGACCCCCAGGTCCAGGTGGTCCTGGACGCCGTCGGCGAAGCGCAGCTCGAGCACCTCCCGGGAGACGTGGCGGCGGATCAGCTCGCCGGGTGAGCCCTCGGCCGCGATGCGTCCGCCGTCCATGACCACCAGCCGGTCGCACAGCTGCTCGGCCTCGTCCATGTAGTGGGTGGTGAGGACGAGGGTCGTCCCCTGCTGCTTCAGGCGGTACAGCCGCTCCCACAGCGCATGGCGGGCCTGGGGGTCCAGACCGGTCGTCGGCTCGTCGAGCAGCAGGAGCTGGGGCTCGTTGATCAGGGCGCGGGCGATGGTCAGCCGCCGCTTCATCCCGCCCGACAGCGGCTCGACCCGCTCGCCGGCCCGCTCGGCCAGCTGGAAGAAGGCCAGCAGCTCGGCGGCGCGGGGACGGATGACGCCGCGGGGGAGGTCGAAGTAGCGGCCGTAGACGAGGAGGTTCTCGAACACGGTCAACTCGGTGTCGAGGGTGTCCTGCTGGGGCACGACCCCCAGCCGGGCCCGGATGCGGGGACCGTCGGCGGCCGGGTCCAGGCCGAGGATCCGCAACGTCCCCGACGTGGGCGGGGAGGTGCAGCCGATCATCCGCATCGTCGAGCTCTTGCCGGCGCCGTTCGGGCCCAGGAAGCCGAACGCCTCGCCAGGCGCCACGTCGACGTCGATGCCGTCGACGGCCGTGGC
Source organism: Acidimicrobiales bacterium (assembly GCA_030448245.1). GTDB lineage: Bacteria > Actinomycetota > Acidimicrobiia > Acidimicrobiales > JAUJNH01 > JAUJNH01. The sequence goes on along the minus strand of JAUJNH010000007.1, from coordinate 117,802 downwards.
TTTGCCGAACCGCTTGGTCAGCCCTCGGGCGTGGACGAGCGGTGCGGCCCCATCCACGGCGGGTGACGCTAGTGACGAGCCGGCGGCAACGTCCTGGCCATTTCGACCTGGATCCGGGGAGGTTCCGCCGTCGCCACCCGGGTGCACCACAATGGCTCGCCCCCCGATGACCGACCTCAGCCGCCTCCGCTCGCTCTGCATCGTCGCCCACGTCGACCATGGCAAGAGCACGCTCGCCGACCGCATCCTGTCGCTGACCGGCGCGGTCGACGCTCGCGACATGCGGGCCCAGTTCCTCGACTCGATGGACATCGAACGGGAGCGGGGCATCACCATCAAGGCCCAGAACGTGCGGGTGCCGTGGAAGGACCACCTGATCCAGTTCGTCGACACCCCCGGCCACGTCGACTTCGGCTACGAGGTGAGCCGCAGCCTCGCCGCCTGTGAAGGGGTGGTGCTGGTCGTCGACGCGGCCCAGGGCATCGAGGCGCAGACGCTGGCCAACTGCTTCCTGGCCCTCGAGAACGACCTCGAGATCGTGGCGTGCCTCAACAAGATCGACCTGCCCGCAGCCGACCCCGACCGCTACGCCGGCGAGATCGAGACCGTCCTCGGCATCCCGGCCGGCGACATCCTGCGCCTCAGCGCCAAGACCGGCGAGGGGGTGCCCGCCCTCCTCGACGCCGTCCTCGAGAAGATCCCGCCTCCCACCGGTGACCCGGACGTCCCGCTGCGGTGCCTCATCTTCGACTCGTACTACGACCAGTACCGGGGCGTGGTGTCGGCCGTGCGGATCAAGGAGGGGACGCTGCGGGCCGGCGACCGGATCCGGTTCATGCAGGCTGGCGTCACCCACGACGTGGAGGAGATCGGCGTGCGCCTGCCCGTCCCGACGCCGGTGGCGCAGCTCGGCCCAGGCGAGGTGGGGTACCTGATGGCCGGGATCAAGGACCTCTCCGAGGCCCGCTCCGGGGAGACGGTCACCACGGCTCACCGGGGCGCGTCCGAGCCGCTCTCCGGCTACCGCGACCCCAAGCCCATGGTGTTCTGCGGCCTCTACCCGGTCGACGGCGACGAGTACGCCGACCTGCGCGACGCCCTCGAGAAGCTCAAGCTGAACGACGCCTCGTTCACCTACGAGCCCGAGACCTCGGGCGCCCTCGGGTTCGGCTTCCGGTGCGGCTTCCTCGGCCTGCTGCACATGGAGATCGTGCGTGAACGCCTGGAGCGCGAGTTCGACCTCTCCCTCATCGCCACGGCACCGTCGGTGTCGTACCTGGCCAGGCTCGAGGCCAGCGGCGAGGTGGTCGAGTTCCACAACCCCTCCGAGATGCCCGACATCCACAAGGTCGAGGCCATCGAGGAGCCGATGCTGCGCATCTCGATCCTCCTCCCCGCCGACTACACGGGCACCGTGATGGACCTGGCCCAGAGCCGGCGGGGCGAGCTGCTCCGCATGGACTACCTGTCGCCGGAGCGCCTCGAGCTCGTCTACCGGGTGCCGCTCGGCGAGGTCGTCGTCGACTTCTTCGACGCCCTGAAGAGCCGTACCAAGGGCTATGCCTCGCTCGACTACGAGCCCGACGGCTACGCCGAGGCCGACCTGGTGAAGCTCGACATCCTGCTGAACGGCCAGCCGGTCGACGCCTTTTCCGCCGTACTGCACAAGGACCGGGCCCAGTCGCACGGGCGGGCCATGGCCGAGAAGCTGCGGGAGCTGATCCCCCGCCAGATGTTCGACGTGCCCATCCAGGCCGCCATCGGCGGTCGCATCGTGGCCCGCGAGACGGTGAAGGCCAAGCGCAAGGACGTCCTGGCCAAGTGCTACGGCGGTGACATCACCCGCAAGCGCAAGCTGCTGGAGAAGCAGAAGGAAGGCAAGAAGAAGATGAAGTCGATCGGCCGGGTCGAGGTCCCGCAGGAGGCGTTCGTGGCCGCCCTCCGCCTCGACGACTAGCCCGGCGGGCGGCCGCTCTCGCCGGCCTCGTCGGCCTCGACGCCCTCCTCGGCCCGCGCCGCGGCGGCCAGGGCCCGCAGCATGTCGGCCCGGGCCTGGGCGGCCTCGGCCTGGGCCAGGAGGGCGTCGGTGTAGGCGCTCGGCTCGTCGGTGGCCTCGTCGGGACCTGGGTCGGGGACGAGCTCGGGTCGCTCGGGCAGCGGCTCGCCCGTGAGGAGGGCGGTGACGACGGCGGCGTCGTGGTCGAGCCAGACGGCCTCGAGCACGGCCGCCCAGCTGGCGTCGAGCAGCACGACGACGGTGAGCGGCCCGGCCGCCACCGCGCCCAGGGCGTCGAAGGGCCCTTCGTAGAGGTCGTCCCCCTCCGGGTGGCCGCCCTGGGGGTCGGGCACGTGCGGGCACACCATCGCCTGCCCCCGGTCGTCGATGGCCACCAGCACCCGGGCCGGCAGCCGGGACCGCCGCCGGTTGCTGCGCCGCGACACGGCCTTGGTCAGCGCCGTGCGTGCGTCGGGGTTGGGCCCGGGCCGGAACAGCGCCGCCACCGCCACCTCGCCGCCCCAGCGGGCCCGCGCCTGCGCCAGCGCCAGTGTCGGCTCGGGCTCAGGAGGCACCGCTCCATGCTGCCCGCCCCGGCTGGTCCCGACGCAATCGCCTGGTCGAGGGCCGGCGCGGCCCCTGTGGCGTGTTCGTGATCGCCCAGAACGTCCTGAAGTATGCTTCCGCCGTCCGAGCCCCGGGCGGTGTCCGCTGTCCAGGGGTGCGGTCCGCCGCCGTGCAGGTGTCGTCAAGCGCTGGTGGTGTCAAACGACTGGGCCGGTCCCCTGGTCTCCACCTGGAGCATGCGCCGGAATCCGCGGCGAACACTAGGAGATTCGCGGCCCCGCCGAACAGCTCCGTCCGCTGGGTTCCGGGAGGGTCAGTACCCGGGGCTCGCGTTCGCGCTCGAGCATTGGGCTGTGCCGTTGGCACCAGCAGGTGGGCAGACGTACTTGCTCAGGTTGAGCGCCCACCACCCGAGCTTCTCGATCGGGGCATCGGGATAGCCGGCTGTCGTGGCGCCGGGATCCCAGTAGTCGTTCTTGCCGTAGTCGAACTGCGCCTCAGGAGAGCTCACCTGGTCGGCCGCCTGGCCCGTGTAGCACATCGTGTCGTTGTTGTCGTCGTCGCAGTGGGCGCCGTCGAACGCGCTCGGGGCCACCCTCTGCACCGCGCCGAGGTTGTGCCCGAGCTCGTGCAGGAGGGTGCGGCCCCGGCAGAAGCCGCCGGTGGTGGCGTCGGTGGTCGAGTACGGGCGATAGACGATCCCGGTCGTGCGGTTGACCTCGCTCTGGTTGCTGGCCGCTCGGTTCGAGTCCTGCCAGAGCGTGCCCTGCCCGCAGTAGCGCGACCCGGCGTCCAGCCAGGCGACGTACTTCTTGTTGGCTGCCGAGAACCTGCCCGAGCCCGCCAGCTCGTTGGCGACCAGGTTGAACTGGCGATCGGTGGACAGCTGCTTGGCGGTGTAGCTGCTCTGGAACACGGTGATGTCGAGCAGCGTGGTGGTGACGGACGTGCCGCTGCAGGTCTCGGTCCCCGCCCGCCGGTCCCAGCGGACGTCGCGGCCCAGGGTCTGCAGCAGGCGGCTGGCCTGCCGCGCATCGGCCTGGAACATCGGCGCGAACGTGGTGAAGCGGGGCGTCGTCCTGGCTGGGTACACGTAGACGGCGTGCACCTGTGGAAGGCCTTTCAGATCGGGCAGGTCCTCGGCGTCCAACGTGGGCGCTTGCTTGTCGTACTGGCACGCCTTCCAGTCCTCGTGGTTGTCGACGCTGTACGTGGCGCCTGGCGTCCGACCCCGTCGGTCGAGGGCCAGGCCGTCCGGGCCGTGGCTGGCGTGGGCGTGGCCCTGCTCGTCGGCAACGGGGGGGAGCGCGGTCGCCGTCGTCGGCAGCGCAACGGCGGCCGAAGCCGTGAACAGCGCCGCGACCAGACCCCTTCGAAGCGTCATCAGTCCTCCCGCGTGGTAGCGGTGACAGTAGAACCTGTCGGGCTCGGGAGCCATCGCCCGTCCAGGTGAACCCGCATCGATCGGCAGCGTGAACCGGGCGACGGTGTGGACGGAGGCGGTCGCGGCCTGCCAGCCTTTGGGACCAGCCGAGGCAGACCCGGGGGGTCCGATGTTCGAGAGCGTCAGCAGGGATCGGGTTCGCCAGCTGGTCGACGAGGGGGCCCAGCTGGTCGAGGTGCTCGAGCGCCGGCAGTACCGCCTGGCCCACCTCCCCGGGGCGGTGCACATCCCGGCCTGGGAGCTGACCCGGGAGCGGGCGGACCAGCTCGACCGGGAGCGGCCCGTCATCGTCTACTGCTTCGACAACCTCTGAGACCTGAGCCCCCGAGCAGCGTGCCTGCTCGAGCTCTACGGCTTCGCCGAGGTGTACGACTACGTCGACGGCAAGGTCGACTGGATGGCCTTCGGCCTCCCCGTCGAGGGTGACGACGGCCCGTTCCTCGGCGACCGGGTGCAGCCGGTCGCCACCTGCGACGTCTCCCGCAGCGTGGCCGATGCCCGGCGGGCCCTCGACGGCTCGGGCGAGGACGTGGTGGTGCTCGTGGCGGAAGGGATGGCCGTCGGAGAGGTCGATCGAGGTTCGCTGGAAGGCCACGCCGCCGACGTCGCCCTCCTCGAGATCCTCAGCCCGGTGCCCAGCACGGTCCGTCCCAGCGTGACGGTGGCGTCGGTGGCCGAAGGGGGCGGCGGCGCCCGGCTCGTGACCTCCTCGGACGGCCGCCTGCTCGGCCGGGCCGCCGTCGAGCCGGGCGACGCCGGCCACGACGGCCACGACCACGACGACCACGACGACCACGAGGGTCATGACCACGGCGGCGGGCTCGACATGGAGCGCTACGAGGAGGAGCTGACCGCGGTCACAAAGGCGGTGGAGGAGCGGTTCGGCGGCCGCGAGCCCTCTGCCGAGGAGCTGCGCGCCTTCCTCCACGACCGCCTGGTGGCCGAGGGGAAGAGCGCCGAGGACGCCGACCGGCTCCTCGAAGCCCTGGAGGTGGGCGAGCCCGACTGAAGCACCGTACCGGCGGCCCAGGTCCAGACAACGCGGCTGGCACTCGGTAGGATCGACTGCTAATCATGCTGGACGACCGCAAGGCTGCCATCCTCCGAGCCGTGGTGGAGGAGTACATCGAGACGGCGCAGCCCGTCGGGTCCCAGCACGTCACCAGGGCGCGCGGGGTGCAGGCCTCGTCGGCCACCGTCCGCAACGAGATGTCGGTGCTCGAGCGCGACGGCTACCTGGTCCAGCCCCACACCTCGGCCGGCCGGATCCCCACCGACAAGGGCTACCGGTTCTTCGTCGACTCGCTGCACGGCTGGGGCGCCGGCCAGCTGAACCCCTCCCAGCGGGCCGAGGTCAAGACGTTCTTCACCCGCGCCCACGGCGAGCTCGAGCACATGCTGTCGGAGACCAGCCAGCTGCTCAGCCGCCTCACCGACCACACGGCCGTGGTCATCGCGCCGCCCCACGAGGCGGCCACCATCCGCTCGGTGCAGGTGGTGGCGCTCGGCGGCCGAACCGGCCTGGTGGTGGCCGTGCTGTCCAACGGCTCGGTGGAGAAGCGCACGCTGGAGCTGCCCGTGCGCGACGACGGCGAGCCCGTGGGTGACGCCGTCGTGGCCGCCGCCTCGACCCGGCTGGCCAGCCACCTCACCGGCCGCACCGTGGCCGACCTGGGCACGGCACCCGCCACGGGGGACGCCGCGGTCGACGCCCTGCTGGCCACCGTCCTGCTGGCCCTGTCCGGAGGCCACGACGAGGAGGAGGGCTCGGTCTTCGTCGGCGGCGCCAGCCGGATGGCCAACGCCTTTGACGCGGTGGCCACCGTGCGCCGGGTGCTGGGCATCCTCGAGGAGCAGTTCGTCGTGGTGACGCTCCTGCGCGACCTCCTCGACCGGGGGCTCACCGTGGCCATCGGCGCCGAGCACGGCGTCACGCCGCTGGCCGAGTGCTCGGTCGTGGTGGCGCCCGTGCGGGGCGGCAGCGGTGAGGCCGGCACCATCGGCATCCTGGGCCCGACCCGCATGAACTACCCCCAGGCGCTGGCCGCCGTGGCCGTGGTCAGCCAGCGGCTCGGGCGCCGCATGGAGGAGGGGTAGGTGGCCGACCTCTACGGCGTGCTGGGTGTGTCCCGCGGCGCCAGCGACGACGAGATCAAGCGGGCCTACCGCAAGCTGGCCCGCGAGCACCACCCCGACCTGAACCCCGGCGACGCCACCGCCGAGGAGCAGTTCAAGCAGCTGACGGTCGCCTACGAGACGCTCTCCGACCCCGAGAAGCGGCGGCGCTACGACACCTTCGGCGAGGCCGGCCTCGGCGGCGGCGGCGGCCAGGACCCGTTCGGCGGGTTCGGCGGCGGCGGCCTGGGCGACCTCATCGACGCCTTCTTCGGCGGCGGGGCGGGCAACGGCCGCCCCCGCGCCCCGGGGGGCTCGCCGCGAGGGCCGGATCTCGAGACCGTCCTCGACCTGACGTTCGTCGAGGCCGTCTTCGGAGCCAGCCGCGAGGTGTCCGTGCGGGCCGCCGTGGGCTGTGAGACCTGTGCGGGCACGGGGGCGGCGGCCGGCACCCGACCCACCACCTGCACCACGTGCGGCGGCTCGGGCGAGCTGCGCCGGGTCCGCCAGTCGATCCTGGGCCAGATGGTCACGGCTTCGCCCTGCCACCGCTGCGGCGGCCTCGGCCAGGAGGTCACCACCCCCTGCGAGACGTGCCGGGGCGAGGGCCGGGTCACCCGCCCGCGCACCTACACCGTCGACGTGCCCGCGGGCGTCGACCACGGGGCCACCCTGCGCCTCGAGGAGCGGGGCGCCGCCGGCCCCCGCGGCGGGCCTTCCGGCGACCTCTTCGTGCACCTGCGGGTCGGCAGCCACCCCCAGTTCACCCGCGAGGGCGCCGACCTGATCAGCGTGGTCCACGTGCCGTTCACCGCCGCGGCCCTCGGCCTCGACATCGCCTTTGAGACCCTCGACGGGACCGAGGACCTGCACGTGGCGCCGGGCACCCAGTCCGGCCGCGAGGTGCGGCTCAAGGGTCGCGGCGTGCCCGAGCTGCGCCGGGTCGACCGCCGGGGCGAGCAGGTCCGGGGTGACCTGATCGTGCGCATCGTCGTCGACACCCCCACAGGCCTCACGGCCAAGCAGGAGGACCTCGTGCGCCAGCTCGCGACCGAGCGGGGTGAGGCGGTCGCCCCCTCGGACCCCGGCCTGCTCGGACGGATCCGCTCCGCCTTCAAGTGACACGTGACACGTGACACGTGATCACGTGAGCAGGTGAGCGCCAGGCCCGCGGCCTGGGTCTTCGTCGGCGACCTGGGCGAGCTCCGGCTGGGGCCCGGCGACGCCCACCACCTGAGCCGGGTGCTGCGCCTGCGGGCCGGGGAAGACGTGGGAGCCAGCGACGGCGCCGGCCGCTGGCGTCTGTGCCTGGTGACCTCGGTCGGCGGAGGCGACGTCCGCCTCGAGCCCGCCGGCCCGGTGGTGGCCGACGAGGCGCCGCAGCCGCCGCTCAGCGTCGGGTTCTCGCTCGTCAAGGGCGACCGGCCGGAGCTGGTGGTCCAGAAGCTGACCGAGCTCGGGGTCGACCGGATCGTGCCGCTGGCCGCCGCTCGCTCGGTCGTCCGCTGGGACGCCGAGCGGGCGGCCCGTGGCGTTGGCCGGTTCCGGCAGGTGGCCCGGGAGGCGGCCATGCAGGCCCGGCGGACCCGGCTTCCCGAGGTCAGCCCCGTGACCTCGTTGGCCGCAGCCGCCAAGGCCCTCGGCGACCAGGGGGCGCTGTGTGAGCAGGGGGGAGACGAGCCACCGAGCCTGCGGCGCCCCGCGCTCCTCGTCGGCCCGGAGGGCGGCTGGGACCCCGAGGAGCTGGCGTGTGGCCTCCCGGTGGTCGGGCTGGGGCCGACGACCCTGCGGGCCGAGACGGCGGCCATCGCCGCCGCCGTCCTGCTCTGCGGGCTGCGAGGGAGAACCGTGCAGGAAGCAGCGGGGATCACCCGTTCGAAGTAGGTCGCAGGGACTACACTGCGTGGTCCAAGGCCGTGGACTTCCCGCGGACCTCGAACACGAGGTGATGACGTGGCCATCGAAGTCGAGGAGCAGTTGGCTGCTGCCTACGCAGTCCGCGTCGGCGAGCGGCTCCGGAGCTTGCGCAAGCAGAAGCGCCTGTCCCTGCAGGCCGTCGAGGCCGGGTCGGCGCAGGAGTTCAAGGCGTCGGTCCTGGGCGCCTACGAGCGGGGCGAGCGGGCCATCTCGGTGCCCAGGCTGCAGCGCCTGGCCCGGTTCTACAACGTTCCGGTCGACCAGCTGCTGCCCCGCGACCTGGGGAGCGACCTGGAGCCGTACACCGGCCAGGACGAGATCGACATCGACCTCGAGGCCGAGGAGGCGGCCAGCAGCCGGCTCCCCGCCAAGATGATGATCGACCTGGTGGCCCTCGAGACCACCGACGCCCCGGAGAAGGACCTCCTCCGGCGCTACCTCGGCATGATCCAGGTCCAGCGCCAGGACTTCAACGGCCGGGTCCTCACCATCCGGGCCGAGGACGTGAAGGTGCTCGCCCTCATGCTCGAGGCCACCCCGGCCTCCCTCCAGCGCCGCCTCGAGGAGCTCGGCCTCACGCTCTGAGGGCGCCGCGTAGCCTCACGACGGTGTACGAGCGGTTCACCCGGGACGCCCGCCGGGTGCTCGTCACGGCCCAGGAGGAGGTGCGCGAGCTGGGCAGCGGGGTGGCCGGCACCGAGCACCTGCTGCTGGCCTTGAGCCGCCTCGACGCCCTGGTCGGCGACTTCCTCCACGGCCTGGGGGTCACTCACGAGCGGCTGCGCCGCGAGGTTCGGCCCGGAAGCGGTGCCGGCGAGGTCGTGCCGCTCGGGCCGGACTTCAAGGCCGCGCTCGAAGCCGCCGCCGCCGAGGCCGACCAGATGAGGCGGGCCGGTGTGGGTCCCGAGCACCTGCTGCTCGGCGTCCTCCAGGTGGGCGGTGGCGCCGGGGCCTGCCTCCACGAGCTGGGCGTGTCGCCGGACGAGCTGCGCGAGGCGCTTCTCAGCATGGCCAGCGTCGACCCCGAGCTCGAGGACGTGACGCCGATGTTCCAGATCGCCCCGCCCCTGGCCCAGCTGGAGGGCGACGTGCTGGGCCGGGAGTCGGCCGAGCCCCGCTGCCCCGCCTGCCGCCGGGTGGTCGTCAACGCGGTGCGCCACCTCCGGGTCCCGGTGGACATCGAGGTCACCGTCGACCTCGTCTACTGCGGCTGGTGCGGCCACCTCCTCACGACGAGGATCGTCGAGCGGGGGTGAGCCGGCCCGTTGCGCCCTTCGGGGTGTACGTGCACGTGCCGTTCTGCGCCTCGCGGTGCGACTACTGCGCCTTTGCCACCTGGACCGACCGCCACCACCTCGCCGAGCAGTATGCCCGGGCCGTGGTGGCCGAGGCCGGGCGGGCCGACCTGGCCCCGGCCACCAGCCTCTTCGTCGGCGGCGGCACGCCGTCGCAGCTGCCGGCCGACCTGCTGGCCGAGGTGGTGGCCGCCGTGCCCCTGGCCACCGGCGCCGAGGTCACGGTCGAGTGCAACCCGGACGACGCCACCGAGGCCCTGCTCGCCACCTGGCGCCGTGCCGGCGTCACCCGGGTCAGCCTCGGCGTCCAGTCGCTGGACCCGGTGGTGCTCGCCGGCCTCGGGCGCCGCCACGACCCTGAGGCCGTCATCCGGGCCGTCTCGCTGGTGAAGGCCGCCGGCTTCCCGACCTGGAACCTCGACCTGATCACCGGCGGGGCGGGCGAGGACGACGCCTCGTGGCAGCGGACGCTGGAGCGAGCGCTGGGCTTCGACCCGCCCCACGTGTCGGGCTACTGCCTCACCGTCGAGCCCGGGACGCCGCTGGCCGCCGACCCGTCCCGGCACCCGGACGAGGACGCGCAGGCCGACCGCTACCTCCGGGCCGACGAGGTGCTGCGCCGGCACGGCCTCGCGTGGTACGAGATCTCGAACTGGGCCGTGCCCGGCCACGAGTGCCGCCACAACCGGCTCTACTGGCAGCAGGGCGGGTACCGGGGCCTCGGCTGCGCGGCCCACAGCCACGCCGGCGGGCGCCGGTGGTGGAACGTTCGCACCCCCGAGCGGTACTGCGACCTCGTCGAGGCGGGGGTCGAGCCGGCGGCGGGCCAGGAGGTACTCGACGACCAGGCCCGGGCCCAGGAGGCGCTGGAGCTGTCGCTGCGCACCCGGCGGGGGGTGCCGGCCGCAGCCCTGGACGGCGCCGACCCGGCCCTGGCCGGGCTGGTTCGGGCCGACGGAGACCGCCTGGTCCTGACCCCCCGAGGGCGGCTGCTGGCCAGCGAGGTCTCCCTGCGGCTGCGGGTCGCCGCCCCGGCCTGACCGTCCGCCGCCGGCCCCGCCCGCCCATGACGCCGACCTGTCACACTTCCGCTCGTGGAGACCCGGAGGACCGTCCTCGCCGCCACCCTCGGCGCCGCCATGGGCACGGTCGCCGTGCTCGGCAACGGGAGCAAGGCGCTGGCCGGGGGGTCGACGCGGGCGTTGGGCTACCGCCGGCTGGCCACCGTGCGGCCTGCCGTGGCCCTCACCTTCGACGACGGCCCGGACCCCAGGTTCACCTCCGCGGTCCTCGACCTTCTCGCCGCTCACGGCGCCCGGGCCACCTTCTTCGTCGTCGGCGTCGGCGTGACCGCCCACCCCGAGCTGGTGCGGCGCACCGTGGCCGAGGGCCACGAGGTGGCCAACCACACCCTCGGCCACGAGCGCCTCGACCACCTCGACGGGCCGGGCGTGCGGGCGCAGCTGGAGGGCGGGGCCGGGGCCATCTCGGCGCTCGGGCTCGGCTCGGGGGCCCGGCCCCGGCTGGTGCGCGTCCCCTACGGGTTCGAGGGCGCCGCCTCGCGGGCCGAGCTGCAGGCCGGCGGCTGGGAGGTGGCCCGCTGGCGCGGCTGCCTCGAGCGGCACCTGCGCCACGAGGACCCCCAGATCGCCGCCTCCCGCCTGGCCGGCCGGGCCAGGCCGGGCGACGTCCTGCTGGCCCACGACGGTGGCGGCCCCGACCGGGGGCCCACGCTGGCCGCCCTCCCCGCCCTCCTCGGCGGTCTCACCGCCCGAGGCCTCGTCGTCACCAGCATCGGCGGGCTGCAAGCCGGCTGAGCCAGCCCGGACCCAGGATCAAGCGGCACCGAGGAACGAGCCGCAGCTGACGGAGCGGTTGCCCAGCCGCAGGAACAGCTCGAAGCTGGCGCGAGGTGGCTCGCGGTGCACGGTGAGGTTCGCCGGTGTGGTCGCGGCCGAGATGGGCTGCATGGCGAAGCGGCCGACGTCCAGGGTTGCCGCCGAGCTCGACGCGATCGGCTTCGCCCACGCCTCCGGCGCCTGGCCGAGCGCCGGCCGCTGGCGGACCAGGACGAGCGACGCCGCCGGGAAGGTGCTGGTCGAGACGGTCACCCGCACGGGTCCAGCTTGGTCAGCCGGTCGAGCGGCACCCTGGGTAGCGTGACAGATCACTGACCGGGCCGGTCACGGCCCTGCCCGATCGGGCACCGGGACGGCGCCCCGGGGCACGCAGCCGGGACCCGTGTTCAGGGCGGGTCACTCGTCGTCGACGTCCGGGTTGTCCTCGGCCATGTCCTGGCTGGATTCGGTCGACTCCGTCTCGTTGTCCTCAGGGGGGCTGGGGTTGCCGGTCTCGCTCACGACCTGGGACCGTACCGCCTGCCTCCCGACGCTGTGCCCGCCGCTCGACCGGCTGCCCCCGGTGGGCGCCGGGACGCAGGGTCAGCCGGGCGGCGCCCGCAGCTGGGCGGCCGAGGGAACCGCCGCCAGGGCCTGCCCGAAGGCCTGCGCCACCCGACGGTGCCCCTCGTCGCTGGGGTGGAACCCGTCGGCGGCGACGAGGCCGGCCTTGTCCTCGCCACCGGCGGCCGCCGCGAGGTCGACGACGAACGCGCCCTCGGCCGCCGCCACCCGCCTGATGGCCGCGTCGTAGGCGGCGACGCGCTCGGCCACCACCTCGGCCGACGGGAGGCGGGACGGCAGGCGGCAGCCGGTGCCGCCGGGCAGGCAGGCCCGCACGACGGGGAGGTCGGCGACCGGTGGCATCCCGGCGACGAGCACGTCGGCGGCGCCGCCTCGGCGCAGGGCGCGGACGAGCGTCGAGAGGTCCCGCTCGTACTCGTCCACCGGCACCAGCCGCACGAGGTCGTTGACGTTGAGCCAGACGGTGACGAGGCGCGGTTGCTCGGCCAGCGCCGCCGGCAGCTTGCGCTCGAGGGTCTGGCGCACGGTGGCGCCGCTCTCACCGACGTTGACGAGCGTGGCCGAGCGGGTCAGGGCCGTGCGGTAGAAGACGTTGGGCCACGACCCGGTGGCGGGATCGTCGGCGCCGACGCCCACCGTCTCGCTGGCGCCCACGGCCACGTAGGTGAACGGGGGCGGAAGCGCCTCGCCCTTGATGGTGTCGGGCCGCCCGCCGGAGCACCCGGCCGCCACGAGCGCCAGGGCGGCCGCGGCCGCGGCCCACCGCCTCGGGCGCGGCCTCCTCATGCCTCGCCCATGGCGTCGCGGGCGGGCAGCCGGGCGGCCCGCACCGCGGGCACGCTGCCGGCGAGCAGGGCCAGCACGGCCGACCCGAGGATCCCTGCGGCGAGGACGGGCATCGGCAGCGACACGGTGACGCCGGCGAGGCCCTGGGCGCTGAGGTAGTCGTTCACGACGGCGCCGACGGTGCGGGCGATGGCCCAGCCGAGCAAGGTGCCGGCCAGGCCGCCGCTGAGCCCGAGGGCCAGCGCCTCGAGGAGGAAGATGCGGCGGACGTCGCGGTCGCGGGCCCCGATCGCCTTCAGCACGCCGATCTCACGGCGGCGCTCGCGCACGGCGGCCAGCAGCGCGTTGGCGATCCCGAGCGCGGCGATGACCAGGGCGATCAGCCCGATGCTGGCGAGGACGAGCTCGACGACGTGCAGGTAGCGCAGCACCGAGGCGATGAGGTTCTCAGGTGCTTCGTTGGGGAGGCCGAGCCCGGTGAGCTGCTGGCGGGCCTCGTCGACCTGGTTCAGCCCCCGGGCCACCACGAACAGGGCCCCGTAGGTGCCGTTGCCCCGCCCTCCCGCGGCTCCGTCGCCGCCGGCTGGGAGCCCGCCGCCCTCGCTCCAGGATCGGGCGGCCAGGACCACGGGCAGCGGGGCGAGCACGTCGCCGCGGGCCGCCTCCTGGGCCACGGCCCCCACCACCACGGCCCGGGTCCAGCGGGCGGCGGCGGGCCTGCGCGGCGGCCGCCGGGCCCTGGCCGCACGGCGCCGAGCAGCACCTCGACGCCGACGACCGACGCCTCGTCGCCCTCGGCCACCCGCGGGTCTCGAGCCAGTGCTGGTCGACCGCCACCTCGGTCGTGGTGCCGGCGGCCGGGAGCCGGCCGGCGAGCACGGTGATGGGGAGGTTGTCGACCTGCCCGAGGTCGACCCCGACCACCCCGTCGGGCTCCACCCCGGCCCGCACGGCTGGGGCCCCGGCCGCCTGGGCGTCGGCGCTCGGCTCGCCTCCTGTCACCACCCGGCCGTCGGTGGCGACCAGCAGGCGGGCGGTGGCGATGGGGACGACGGCGGCCACGCCGGGGAGGGCCCGCACCCGCTCGACCTGGCGGTCGTCCACCGCCTCGTCGGCGCGGATCCCGGCCAGCGGGCCGCCCCGGGACAGCTGGTCGAGCACCCGGGTCCGTCCGGTCTCGGCGATCATCATCAGCGCGGTGAGCAGCGCGGCGGCCAGGGCGACGGCGGCGAGCGTCAGCACGGCCCGGCCGCGGCGTCGCATCAGGCCGCGCCCGGCGAACAGCACCGCATCGGCCCAGGTCACGACGCCGCCAGCCGCCCCTGGACGAGGTGCAGGCGGTTCGGGGCCCGTGCCGCGACGGCCCGGTCGTGGGTGACGACCACGAGCGTGCAGCCCTGCTCGGCAGGGAGGCGCTCGAGCAGCTCGAGCACCCAGGTCGCCGAGCGCTCGTCGAGGTTGCCCGTCGGCTCGTCGGCCAGGACGAGCCGGGACCGGTTGGCCAGGGCCCTGGCGATGGCCACCCGCTGGCGCTCGCCGCCGCTCAGCGCCGCCGGGCGGTGCCCGGTCCGCTCGGCCAGCCCGACGGCGGCGAGGAGCTCGCGAGCTCGCGCCCGCCGGGCACCGGCCCTGGTGCCGGCGAGGGCGAGGGCCACCTCGACGTTCTCGCCGGCGGTGAGCGTTTCGAGCAGCCCGAAGTGCTGGAACACGAACCCGACGGTGGCCCGCCGGTACGCCGCGAGCTCGTCGCCGTCGAGGCCGTGGAGGTCGCGGCCGCCCACCTGCACGTGGCCCGCCTGGGGTGGCTCGAGGCCGCCGAGGACCGACAGGAGCGTGCTCTTGCCGGCACCCGACGCCCCGGTCAGGGCGACGTACCCGCCGGCCGGGATGGAGAAGCTGACGCCGTCCAGCACGGCGAGCGGGCCGTCGGCCGTCTGGTAGCGGTGCGACAGGTCGCGCACGTCCACGGCGGCGCCGGCGGCGGTGGGGTCGGGCGCGGCTGCGACCGGCGACGTCCCCTGCCAGCCCACCCGGACCAGTGTGGCAGCGGCCACCCGCTTGTTCGCGTCGGGGTCGAACCGGTTGATCCCCAGCCCGACCGGCCAGCCGGCGGCCTGGGCGCCATGGTCAGCGGCGCTGGTCGACCTCTTCCACCCGGCCGTCCACGTGCCGGGCGAACCGTCCGCGGTCGCGGCCGTGGGTCGGGGCGTTGTCGGGCCACGGCCACCCCCGAAGCCGGTGGCCCGGTAGTCCTGGAACGCCTGGTCGATCTCGGCCTGGGTGTTCATCACGAACGGCCCGTACTGGGCGACCGGCTCGCCGAGGGGCCGGCCCTGCAGGAGGAGCACCTCGACCTCTTCCGAGCCCGCGTTGAGGGCGACCGGCACCCGGGCATGCACGACCACGCCGGTGTCGCTTTCGACCTCCAGGTCTGCGATGTCGACGGTGTCGCCCTCGAAGACGTACAGCACCCTCGCCGTGGCGGGACCCTCGGCCGGCGGCAGCTCCCACCGGGCGCCCGGCTCCAGCCGGATGTGCCAGATGGCGATGTCGGCGTCGTCCCGTGCCGCGTACGAGTCGGGCGGGGAGCAGGCGCCGAGACGCCCTCGAGGGCGCCGGCGATCACCGTCACCTCGGTGAGGCGTCCACCGCCGTCGATGGCACGCACGACGGGCAGGTCGCCGTCCCACAGCATGGTGAAGTACGGGTCGACGAGCTTGTCGGCCGCGGGCAGGTTCAGCCAGATCTGGAACAGCTCCAGCGGGTTGCCGCCGTGGCGGTCGAGCAGCGGGAACATCTCGGCGTGGACGATGCCCTTCCCGGCGGTGAGCCACTGCACGTCGCCCCGGCCGAACCGGGCGGCGGCGCCGAGCGAGTCGAGTGGTCGATCAGCCCCTGGCGGACGTAGGTCACCGTCTCGAACCCCCGGTGGGGGTGCCCCGGGAACCCGGGCACCGTCAGCCCGTGGTACATGCTCCACCCGTCCACGGCGGAGAAGTCCTGGCCGAGGTCGCGGTCGTCGATCGGGACGGCCGGTGCCATCGCGTCGTCCCCGGCTGGGTAGGCGTCGTCGTGGTTCACGCAGAACAGGAACGGGTCGATCGTCGGCCAGCGCATCCCGAGCGGCACGACCTCCAGCACGGGGCTCTCGATCGGTTCAGCGGCATCGATCGCGACGTCCGGGACTGCAGTCACCTGGTGGTTCCTCTCGAAGGTCTGCCGGCCCCTGTTCAACCGCTTCGGGGCGCCGAGCCTTCCCCGGCGCCAGCCGGCCGCCGGTGCCCATCCCACACCACCACCCGCCGGGTACGAATACCTCGCTAACGGGCCACTAGCTACCCCCGGCGAAGCGGTATCCGGCTAGAACTTCGTGGGCCGCTGGTCCGCTGGTTCCCGTCTGCATGTACCTTCCTGAACGTTGGGGAAGTCGGCGGTCGCTTCCCAGCAAGGGGCGGGCGGGCTGCCTGACCCGCCGGCTTGCGGCGGTGAGGAGGGTCTCGTCCGATGCTTCAACGCGTTCGACCAGGGCCCGAGGTTGCTATGCCGCCTGCGACGCGAAGCACCGCGTGTGGCTCAGCGACGCTGGGTGCTTCGAACGGTCGGGACGGCACCAAGGTCCTCGACGCGGGAAGAACTCGGAGGTGATCCACCCCGCTTACGGCTCGTCGCGATCGGAGGTGGCTGGGCTGGGTAGAACGCTCGGGCCTATCTGAAGGAGAACCCATGGACATCGTTCGCAACGCGGACGGAACCCTCGTCGTTCCTGTACAGCCGGAACGTCGGCGCGATGCCGATGACGCTGCGGAGGAGTCGCTGGTTGGCAGCGAGGGCGAGGCGCCGACCGAACCCGCGACCCGACTGCTCCACCCGGGCGAAGGAGGCTACGACGAGGCGCTGGCCGAGTGGGACCTCCAGCAGAACCCCGACAGGCCCCCGGTCGTTTCGACGGCCAGCGGTCGGCAGGAAGCCATGCACCTCCTGAACACCGTGGCCACCTCAGACGACCATGCCGTGACACCGGCGGTGGATGCGCTTGACGACCCCGGGGCGACTGGTGAAGCGCTGCGGCACGTGCTTGTGGGTGGCGTCCACTCTGTGGAGGACTTCGGCGCTGAGGTCGCCGAGGCGGAAGGAGGGGAGCCTCTCCCCACCCACCAGACGACGAAGATCATCGGTGAGGTGCTGGCCGAGCTCGACGAACGGGAGTAGGGCGGCTGGGGGCCGGTCACTCCCAGGGGCGTCCCTGCGGACGCTTTCCATACCTTCCGAACGGTTGGGGGAGCGCACGGTCGTGACGGTGCGTGGTCGGCAGGCCTCGGGAGCGGGGCAGGAGCCGGGCATTACCGAGCGCTAGACACGCAACAGTGCGCGGGATACCGAGCGGCCGTGTCCCAGATATTAGTCGGTCCGGAGCCGGCTTTATGGGCGGCAGGCCGTTGTTTGCCTGCGGTCAACAGGAGTGATCGAGCCGTCGAGACTGACCTGCGCGCGACGGGACGCCCGGCTGTAGGCGGGCGTTCTGCGCGCTGAGACGTTCTAGACCTCTGACCTCCGACGATGCAGCTGGCCGCGGCTGCCTGGGCTCGTCATGGCGCGAAACCCCGAGCGCCGAAACCCAGCGCCGGGTTCAACCGGGCGTGTTGCTGGCCCGGCCGTTGTGGCGGGTGTTGCTGGTGTCGATGTCACGCCGACCGGTACAAATACGAACACGCGTTCGATACGATCAAGCGTTCGTCGGAGGCTGGCACACTATGGACGAGGAGGAGGGACCCATGGCGCAGTTCGCGGCCGACGAGCAGAAGCTGGCCGAACTCATCGTCTGGGCCGGCCACCTCATGGCCAAAGACCCTGCGGCCGGCTCCACGAAGCTCAACAAGGTCCTCTTCTACGCCGACTTCGTTCACCACCGTCGCTACGGGCGGCCGATCACTGGCGTCGAGTACCAGAAGCTGCAGCACGGACCGGCCCCTCGCCGCCTCCGGCCGGTGCGCGACGAGCTCGTGAGGCGCGGTGACATCGTTGTGCAGCAGGAGCCGCTGTTCCTGCACACGATCGATCGGACGGTCCCGCAGCGCGAGCCGAACCTTGAGATCTTCAGCGAGACGGAACGAGAGGTCATCACCGAGGTCGTCAGCCAGCTCGACACGATGAACGCCGCCGACGTGTCGTCCATGTCGCACGAGGAGTTCGGCTGGCACTGGGTGGAGATGGGCGAGACGATCCCCTACGTCACCGCCTTCGCCAAGCCCGACCTCGAGGTCACGGTCACCGACCACATGAAACAACGAGCCAGACAGCTCGCCGAGAGCCTCGACCAGTAGGCCCGGCTAGGTGGCTCGACGGCGCGCGAGCGTACGGCGAACTTCGTCGATGAGGCGCTTCGCTGCTTCCCACTCGAAGGGACGTCGCAGCGCAACTCGTTCAAGGTCCTCGACGACACCGTCCTGACGCCCCTCAAGGCGGAGCTCGCCGTGCGGGGTCGCTTCGAGCGGCTCACACCGGTCGAACCCGGGTCCCCGATCCGCCTCTTCCTCACCGTGAACGCCTTCATCCCGGCAATCGTCATCTACATCGGCCTCGCCGGCGACACCGTGTTACTCATGGGCATTGAGTGCGACCTCGACTACTGGGACCTCATCGCCAACGATCCAGAGGACTAGTCCAGCGGCGCCACGGCAGCGCCGAGATCGGCAAGCGGGTCGGGCCCAGAGCCGATCGACGGCGGCCCGGGTCGACTCGTCGCTGTCCGGCCAGGGGTGGCCCCCGGCGTCGAGCGTCTCATGGCCGACCTGCCCAAGCTGACTCTGCTGATCCCGTTCCTGGAAGTCAGCTTCGAGGCCAGTGCGATGGACGACCCAGCGCGCCCCCGACCCAGGATGGGCACGGAACGCTGACCACCGACAGGCAACGGTGGCGACGTTGAGAGAAGAACCGCAGGTCAGAGGCCCTTTCGACGCTCTGACCTGCGGCGCGGACGGGCACCCGGGCTGTAGGCGGGGTTCTGTTCACCGGCTGCTCTCGCTGGCCGGATCGGTGGTCATCCCTCTGTGCGGTCTACCCGGGGTGTTGGACGGGCCGTCCACCCCCTGCTCGACCTTGCTCCGGGTGGGGTTTGCCAAGCCGCCCCGGTCACCCGGGACGCTGGTGCGCTCTTGCCGCACCGTTTCACCCTTGCCTGTGCCGTCGCCGGCCATCGGCGGTCTGCTCTCTGTTGCACTTTCCTGCGGGTCACCCCGACTGGCTCGCACCAGCACCCTGCCCTGTGGAGCCCCGACCTTCCTCGACACGGTCGAGCCGTGCCGCGACCACCCACCCGGGTGCACCGTCGCCTCCATGATGGCACGACGCCTCCCGTGGGCGGTTCGTCCCGCCCTGACGACCCTGCTGGACGGTGACGATCCCATCTGTCGGGAGAAGGAGGGGGCTGACGCCTGGGTTCTCCCGACAGAAGTCCGGGGGTCAGGCGACGTCCTGCTCGGGGTCGAGGGCCCGCAGGAGCTCGGGGGCGACGAGGGGGCGGGCGGTACGCTCGATGGTGGTGGGGGTGGTCAGCTCGCCCTCGGCGATCTCGATGTCGGCCAGCTTGCGGGCGGTGACCAGCACCCGGCCCTCGAGCGAGCCGATGGTCATGTTGTAGGCCTCGACGGCCCGGTCGAGAGAGCGGCCGGTCTTGTCGAGGTGCTCGCCCAGGGTGCCGAGGCGGCGGTGGAGCTCGCGTCCCAGGTCGCACACCTGGCGGGCGTGCTCGGCCACCGCCTCCTGGCGCCAGCCGTGGGCGATGGCCTGGAGGAGCCCGATGAGCGTGGTGGGCCCGGCGAGGAGGACCCGGCGCTCGGCGGCGTGCTCGAACAGCCCGGCATCGGCCTCGGCCGCCCCCGACAGGATGGCGTCACCCGGCACGAACAGCACCACCAGGTCGGGGGTGGGGTCGAAGGCCTGCTGGTAGCCCTTGGCCGCCAGGGCGTCGACGTGAGCCCGCACCTGGCGGGCGTGGTCGACGAGGCGGCGCCGACGACCGGGCTCATCGACCTCCTCCGTCGCCTCGAGGAAGGCCTGGAGGGGCACCTTGGCATCGACCACGACCGACTTGCCGCCGGCCAGGCGCACCACGAGGTCCGGGCGGACACCCGCGCCGTCGGGGCCCACGGCCCGCACCTGCTCGTCGAAGTCGCAGTGGCGCACCATGCCGGCCACCTCGACCACCCGGCGGAGCTGCAGCTCGCCCCAGCGGCCCCGCACGGCCGGCGCCCGCAGGGCGGTGACCAGGTTGGCCGTCTCGGACCGCAGCTCGCGCTGGGCCGTCGAGAGGGCCTGCACCTGGGCCAGGACCTGGGTGTCGGCCTCGGCCCGCGAGACCTCGAGGCGCTGCATCCGCTCCTGGACCTGCTGGAGCACCTCGGCCACCGGGCTGATCAGCCCGGCCACCGCGCTGGCCCGGGCGTCGAGCTCGGCCGCGCCCTCGGCCCGCTGCCGGGACAGGTGCTGCTCGGCCAGCTGGAGGAACGAGGTGCTGGAACGTTCCAGGGCATCGGCCGACAGGGCTCCGAAGCGCTCGGACAGCCGAGCCTCGGCCTCGCACTGCGCCTTTTCGAGCGACCGCACCCGTTCGGCGGCCGCCTCCCGCTCGGCCACGAGGAGGCTGGCCGCAGCCACCTGCTGGGCCTCGAGGCGCTCGGTGGCAGCCGCCCGCTCGGCGGCCAGCGCCGCCTCGGCCACGGCCAGGCGCGACCGCACCCCGGCCAGCTCGGCGGCCAGCGCCGCGGCCCGGTCGGCGGCCTCGCCGGCGTGGCGATCGCCACGGGCCACCGCGGCGCGCTCGGCGGCGAGCTCCGCCTCGGCCCCGGCCAGCCGCGCTCGCAGGTCGGCCACCTCGCGAGTCAGCGAGTCGACGCGGCCGGGCGAAGGAACGGCCCGCAGCCGGGCCCACTGCGCCGCGGCCAGCGCGGCCAGAACGGCGCACGCAGCGGCGAGGAAGGCGGCCAGGAGCACGGATGCAACGTTATGGACGGGTGGGACAGCGTCCGCGGATGGACGCCTGGTGTGGGACACTTCGGCGGGTCATGGCTGACGCCCCGCCGCCTCAGTGGCCACCGCCCGAGCCTCCCAAGGGCGCGCCAGCGGCGGGTGACCCTCCGGCTCCGGCGGCCGACCCGCCTGCCCCGCCGGCTCAGTGGCCGCCGCCCGATCCTGCCCCAGGCGAGCCACCGGACGGCCCGCCGGCTCCTCAGCCTCCTGGCCCGCTGCCGCCGCCCTGGGCCGAGCCGCCGCCCACCCCGTCGCCCACCCCTCCGGACCCGGCGTGGCCGCCACCCCAGCCCGGTCCGGCGTGGCCGCCGCCGGGGGCGCCCCCCGCGCCACCGGCTCCGCCGCCCTGGGCCCACCCCCCGCCCGCGCCGCCCGCGCCCGCGCCCGGGCCGATGCCGGCGCCACCGTGGGGCCACCAGCCGGTGCCGGTCCAAGGTGCCCCGCTGCCCCCTCACGCCGGGCGCAGCGGCAGCGCCTGGCTGGTCGTGCTGCCCATCGGCGTCGCCGTCGTCCTGCTGGCGCTCGTGGGCCTTGGCCTGCGGGCGGCCGGGGGGCGCACCCCCGACCCCGGCACCGTCGAGGTTCCGGCCCGGGCCGACGCCCTGCCGAGGACCAGCACCACCACCCCCGGCACGTCCCGCGGCTCCAGCACCACCCAGCCCGGCGGGTCCACCACCACGACCCCCGGCACCTCAGGCAGCCCCACACCCACGCTCGACACCACCACGCCCAGGGTGAAGGTGGCCGACGCCGAGGGCCGCTTCGACATCACCGTCCCCCGGAGCTGGGTGAGCCTGCCGGGCGTCGTGCCCAGCTCGATCGCCTGGCAGCTGTTCGAACAGGATGCGGCTGGCGATCCGGTGCGGACCGAGTTCCAGTTCATCGTCGCCTGGTTCGCCTCGGACGGCTGCGACCTCGAGGCCTGCGCGGCGCAGCAGGCCGACCGCCTGACCAGCGGCCAGCCGAACGTGACGGTCACCAAGGGTCAGGCCACCGTGGGCGGGCTGCCGGCGGTCCGGCTCGAGGCCGCCTCGGCCGACCAGCGGCTCGTCGACTGGGTCGTCGTCAAGGGCGACCGCTACTGGGTGGTGCAGCTCGTCGGTCCCATGGACGGGTTCGACGACGTCCTCTCGACCGTGCAGCCGGCGCTGGCGACGATGTCCTTCGGCTGATGGGTGCCGCCCTGCCCGAGGCCGTGCTCGAGCTGATGGCCACCCTCGCCGACCCGAGCCGGCCGGCGGTCGAGCGGCTGCGGGCTGCCGACGGGCTGCGGGAGATGCTCGACGCCTGGCTGCCGAGCCTGGCCGAGGCGGCTCGGGCCGAGGAGGGACAGAGCTGGGCCACCATCGGCTCGGCGCTGCACATCTCGAGGCAGGCGGCCCAGCAGCGCTTCGGAGCGCTCCGGCGCAAGCAGGCGGCCGAGGCCTGGAACACCGATCCCGGCCACGGCGCCAGCAGCCAGGACGCCTCCACCGTGGTGGAACAACACCGGGGGTAACTTCTTCACCATGCCTCGGCCCATCTGGTCTGGTGCGGTGAGCTTCGGGCTCGTGAACGTGCCCGTGAAGCTGACCACGGCGCAGTCGCCCAAGGACGTCCGCTTCAACCAGCTCGACGGCCAGGACGGCACCAGGATCGCCACCAAGCGGGTGCGGCCCGACACGGGCGAGGAGGTGCCGTACGAGCGACTGGTGAAGGGCTACGAGCTCTCGCCCAACCGCTACGTCGTGATCGAGCCGTCGGAGCTGGACTCGCTCGACCCGGTGGCCAGCCGCACGATCGACATCGAGGAGTTCGTCTCGCTCGACGAGATCGACCCGCTCTACTTCGAGAAGGGCTACTACCTGCTGCCCGACAAGGGCGCCGAGAAGGCCTACGCCCTCCTGGCCAAGGCCATGGAGGAGACGGGCCGGGTGGCCATCGCCCGCTTCGTGATGCGGACCAAGCAGTACCTGGCCGCCATCCGGGCCAAAGACGGGGCGCTGGTGCTGTCCACGATGCTCTACGCCGACGAGGTCACCACCGCCGGGCAGCTCGACCTGCCGGACCTCGAGAAGGTGGCGCCCACCGATCGCGAGGTCAAGATGGCCGAGCAGCTGATCGAGAGCCTGTCCAGCGACTTCGATCCGGCCCGGTACAAAGACGAGCACCGGGAGAAGGTCCTGGCGCTGATCGAGGCCAAGGCCGAAGGCCAGGAGATCGTCACCTCGGCCACCGCCGAGGAGCCCACCCGGGTGGTCGACCTCATGGCCGCCCTCGAGGCCAGTTTGGCGGCGGCGAAGCAGTCCCGGTCCGAGAGCAAGTCGGCCTGAGGGCTCGGGCCGTGGCCGCGGCCCGCACGGCCGTCACCGTCCACGGGCGCGACCTGTCGCTCAGCAACCTCGACAAGGTCCTCTACCCCGAGACCGGCTTCACCAAGGGCGACCTGGTGGCCTACTACGAGGCCATCGGCGAGGTGCTGGTGCCCCACCTGCGGGGCCGTCCGACCACCCTGGTGCGGTGCCCGGACGGGGTGGACGGCGAGCGGTTCTTCGAGAAGATGTGCCCGAAGCACCGGCCCGACTGGGTGGAGACGGTCGACATCTGGGCCCCCGGACCGAAGCGGACCGTGCGCTACTGCCGCATCGACGAGCCGGCGGCGGTGGTGTGGACGGCGCAGCTGGGCGCCATCGAGCTGCACCCCGGGCTGCTGCGCGACGACGACCGCGACACCCCGACCCACCTGGTCGTCGACCTCGACCCCGGCGAGCCGGCGGGGCTCCTCGAGTGCGCCGAGGTGGCCCAGCTGGTGCAGGAGCGGCTGGCCCGGGGCGGCCTGGCCTGCCTGCCGA
Source organism: Acidimicrobiales bacterium (assembly GCA_030448245.1). Lineage (GTDB taxonomy): Bacteria > Actinomycetota > Acidimicrobiia > Acidimicrobiales > JAUJNH01 > JAUJNH01. The sequence continues at coordinate 94,403 of JAUJNH010000007.1, read as the reverse complement.
AGGTGAGCGGCTCGAAGGGCATCCAGGTGCTGGCCCCGCTGGCGCCGAACTGCGGCTTCGACCGGCTGCGCGAGGTGGCCCTCGCCCTGGCCGAGGGGCTCGCGGCCGACCACCCCGACCGCATCGTCACCAACATGCGCAAGGACCTCCGTCCCGGCAAGGTGCTCATCGACTGGAGCCAGAACAGCCCGTTCAAGACCACGGTGGCCACCTGGTCGCTGCGAGCCCGGGTCCGTCCCTGGGCCAGCGTGCCGGTCACGTGGGACGAGCTGGCGGCGGCCCTCGAGGCGGGCGACGCCGAGCGCCTCCGCTTCGAGGCGCCACAGGCCCTCGACCGGGCGAGGCTGGGCGATCCGATGGCCGACGCCTTCTCCTCGCCCGGCCAGCTACCAGACCCGGGCGCCCTCGCGCACTAAGACCCACGCTCGCCGCTTTCCATTCACCGGGCTGGTGTGTACCTCCCGGGGTCTCGGCCGATCGGCTCCCGTGCCCCGCCTCTCGTGCCGCGGCACGGCTGCTCCCTCGCCCCACTCGGTGACGGTCACCGGCGGGGATGCTCGGGGCCGTGAACGACATGGTCCACCAGGAGCGTCACGACCCCCGCCAGAAAGCAGATGGGTGTGCAGATGACTGCGGCGTAGACCATCAGTCCCCCTACATGCGAGATGACGGGGGCGAGCCCCCGGATCGGCTGCCGGCGTCGCCAGACACCAGGACAAGGGTCCATCCACCGATGAAGAGCACGACGATGAGGAGGATCGCGTAGACGAACCACCGCGTCATCACGCCGACTGTACCGACGGTCCGGGGCGGGTTCCGCCGTAGTGAGACCGTCGGTGGCGGTGCAACAGGCCGGGCAAAGCCGGGTCACAGCGCTGCATTGCGCCTCAGACGAACGCGCAACCAGCCAGCCCAGGGGTTCGGGGACCGGCGACGGCTCGCCCCGAACCAGCTCGGTGGTTGGAGGGGCTCAGGCCGCGTGGTCGGGGCGGGGCCCGGCGGCGGCGGCCGCCACCGGGTCGGGGGGACCAGGGTCGAGGCCCCACGCGGCCAGCACCGCATCGATGTCGACCAGGGTCGAGGGGCCCAGGCGGCCGTCGAGGTCGCGCCGGCTGGCCCACAGGGGGGCCACCTCGCGCAGGACGAGCCGGGCGAACATGCCGCTGTCGGCCCACGCCGCCACGTCGGGCGGGGGCAGGAAGCCCAAGCCGTCCCGGCCGGTGACCGCCGCCACCTGCAGGGCCTCCCAGCCCCGAGCCCGAGCCAGCGCCCGCCCGATGGAAGCCAGATGGACGGCCGGGTCGACCTCGACCGAGGGCTGCAGCAGCTGGGCGCCGGGGTGGAGGGCGGCCACGGCCCTCCAGCTCATCGGCGTCCGCCGCCGTCCACGCACCCGGGCGGCCACCGCCGCCAGCCACAGCGACGCCCACAGCTCGACCGCGGGCACCGGGCAGGGCGGGGTGGGCAGGCCGAGGAGGCGGCGGAGCCCGTCGGGCAGTGGGCCCGTGGGGCCGTCCTCGGCGCCGCCGTCGGCCGTGGCGTGCGCCTCGGGCTCGTCGTCGTCCTCGCCCAGCAGCGCCAGCGCCACCGATCCTCCCCGGGCCACGAGGTGCAGGGTGCGCACCCGCCGGCGCTGGGGGTGGACCCGCAGCGACGGCCCGCTGCGGTGCAGCGTGCGCCAGTCGACGTGACCCGTAGCGGCGGCCGGCACCGTCCACCCGTCGACGACGACTCCGACGGCCACCCACTCGGGCTTGGGTCGCTGGTGGCACAAGACGTCGAGGGCGACGGCGCCCGAGCGGAGCGGCAGGGCCTCGAGGTCGAAGCCGAGGTCGTCGACCCGCCAGGGATCGCCCCATGGCAGGGCCAGCAGGAAGGGCGGCGCCGGCCAGGCCGGGCGGGCGGGCAGCCGGAGGAGGGCGGCGGCCAGCTCGGCCAGGGCGCCGGCGTCGAGATGTGGCAGGTCGAGCTCGTCCAACGGGGCCTCCTGAGCGACGAGGGGAAGGAGGCCGGGCCCCGAGCCGGCCCGCCAGGCCGGTACGGAGAGGCTATGAGAGGCAGTGCAACCTCGTCAAGAGGCGGCTCAGAACTTCAGCTCCGACAGGGCGGGGATCCACGCCTTGGCCCGCTGGACGGCGTCCTTCCAGCGGTCGCGGTCGGCGTAGCTGGGCCGGGGCTGGACCACCTGGGCCGGCTCCCACAGCTCGGCCAGCTCGTCCTCGGTCGACCAGACGCCGGTGGCCAGGCCGGCCAGGTAGGCGGCGCCGACCGTGGTGGCCTCCCGCTGGGGCGAGACCTCGACCGGCCGGCCGGTGCTGTCGGCCAGCGCCTGGACGAACACCGAGTTGGCGGTCATCCCGCCGTCGACCCGCAGCGCCTCGACGCTGATCGAAGCGTCCTGCTCGGCGGCCTCGAGCAGGTCGGCCCCCCGGTGGGCCACCCCCTCGAGCACGGCCCGCACGACCTCGGCCCGGCCACTGCCCCGGGTCAGGCCGAGCAGGGTGCCCCGGGCCCCGAAGTCCCACTCCGGGGTGCCCAGCCCGAGGAGGGCGGGGACGAAGTACACGTCACCGGTGGTCGCCACGGCGGCGGCCACCGCCTCGGTCTCCTCGGCCGACGCCACCAGCCCGAGGTCGTCCCGCAGCCACTCGACGCAGCTGCCGGCCGACAGCATGATGGCCTCGACGCCCCAGGTCGGCTGGCCGGCCCGCTGGCGGGCGACGATCGGGAACGACCCGCCCTCGCCCCGGTGGCTGAAGGCGGGTCGCGTCCCGGTGACGCAGTCCAGCATCCCGCCCGTCCCGAAGGTGGCCTTGGCCTGACCGGGCTGCAGGCAGGCCTGGCCGATGAGGGAGGCCTGCTGGTCGCCGGCGATGCCAGCCAGCACGGGCGCCCCCGGCAGGGCCGCGCACTCGCCCACCTCGCCCGACGAGTCGACGATCGTCGGCAGGCACGACGGCGGGATGCGCAGCGCCTCCAGCACCTCCGGGTCCCACACCGCCGCATCGGTCCGGGCCAGCCCGGTGACACCGACGTTGGTGGCGTCGGTCACGTGGAGGCGGCCACCGGACAGCGCCCAGGCGACCCAGGTGTCGATGGTGCCGAAGCACAGGTCCTTCGACCGCTCGGGGTCGGCCTGGTCGAGGAGGTGCTGCAGCTTCGTGGCGCTGGCGTTGGGGGCCAGGCGCAGGCCGCGGCCCTGCATCTCGAGGCAGGTCCCGATCGTCCGGAGGTCCTGCCACCCCAGGGCCGGGGCCACCGGCACCCCGGTGGCCCGGTCCACCACGGTGGTGGCCCGCTGGTTGGCGATGCCGACGCTGGCCACCGGCTCGGGCGCCGCGGCCAGCGCCTCGTTCGCCACCTCGAGCACGGCGTCCGACAGGGCGGCTGCATCGAGCTCGACGAGCCCCGGGAACGGCGTGTCGGGCAGCACCTCCCGGTAGGCCAGGGGCCCGACCACGCCCCGCACGACGACGGCGGCCCGCACCCCGCTGGTGCCGACGTCGATCACCAAGGTGCCAGCTGTGCTCATGGGTCGATCTCCTCGGTTGTGCGGTGAGGTCGGCTGAAGAAGGCGCCCAGGACCCCGATGCCGACCTGGATCGGGGCGATGGTGAGCAGGGTGACCAGCAGCGCCGCCACCTGGCCCGAGCTCAACGCCGTGCGGGTCACGCTGACCCCGGCGAGCAAGGCCCAGGCCGCGGCGGTGGCGGCGGCCGCGTGCAGCAGCGGCGCGTCGGGCCGCTTGCGGCCCACCAGCACGCCGGCGGCAGCCGGCCCGACGGCGAGGGCCATGAGGGCGGCCACGAGCCACAGGTTCGACTGGGCGGCCAGATCGTCCTGGCGCAGGGCGCTGACCAGGATGGCCGGAGGCACCGACACGGCGATCTGCACCGCCGCCCCGAGGCCCACGACCCTCGGGTCTAGCCCGCCGGCCACGCCACCACCTGGTGCGGGCCGGGCAGGCCGAGACCGCCCGGGTTGAGCGTGCCGCGAGGGTCGAGCGCGGCCTTCAGGGCCACCAGGACGGCATGGCCGCTGCCCAGGGCCCGCGGCACGAACGACGAGCGCAACAGGCCCACCCCGTGGTGGTGGGAGAGCGCTCCGCCCGCCTCAAGGGTGGCACCCTCGATCGCGCCCCACGCCGCCGCATAGAACGATTCGGCAGCATCGGGCGGCGGGAAGCCGGCGAACGTGAAGTAGAGGCAGGCCCCGTCCGGATAGGCATGGCTCTGGTGGCACGAGATGACGGCTGCGCCGGGCAGGGCCAGGAAGCGGTCGACGGCGGCGGCGTGGATGGCCGGGAGCGCCGACCAGCGAGCGGCGATCTCGCAGGTGTCGACCACCACGCCGGCGCCGACCGCCTCGCCCAGCGCGGCCACGTCGTTGCGGTGCTCCAGCCAGCGGGCCACCCCCTCGACATCACCGGCCGAGCCCAGGGCGCCAGCCTCCTCGGCCACGACGGCCAGCGAGGCCTGCACCTGGGCACCGTCACCCTCGTCCAGGACCAGCAGCACCGATCGCTCGCCGTCACCGCCGAAGCGGGCTCCCTCGCGCCCGTCGTAGAGGCGCAGCACGGCCGGGGTGGCGCCGCGCCGCAGCACCCGGCGGCAGGCCTCGAGCCCGTCGCCGAACGTGGCGAAGCTCCACGCCGAGCGCCCCTCCTGGGGCGGGAGGGGCCAGGCCCGCAGGGTGACCTCGGTCACCACCCCGAGCGTGCCCTCGCTGCCCACGAAGACCTGGTTCAGGTCGGGGCCGACGGCGCTGCGGGGGGCCCGGCCGCCGGTGGTGACCACCGTGCCGTCGGCCAGCACCACCTCCAGGCCGTTGACCATGTCCTCGACCTTGCCGTAGCGGGTCGAGTACTGGCCGGCGCCCCGGCACGCCACCCAGCCCCCGACGCTGGCCAGCGCCATCGACTGCGGCCAGTGCCCGACGGTCATGGCGTGCTCGGCCCGCAGCCGCCCCTCGAAGGCCAGGCCGTTGGTGCCGGCCCGCACGCCCACCAGGCCGTCCTCGGCCGAGGCCCACGTGATGCCGGTGAGGCCGCGCAGGTCCAGGGCCACGCCGCCGGCCTTTGGCACGCTGCCGCCGCACACCCCGCTGCGGCCCGCCGCCGGCGTCACCGGGACACCCGCCTCGTCGCAGATGCGGACGACGCCGGCCACCTGGGCGGTGGTGGTGGGTCGGGCCACGGCGGCGGGAAGGGCGGGCACCTGCCCCTGCAGGGCCCAGTGCAGGGCCAGCGGCCACCAGTCGCGCCCGGCCTCGACCCTCGCCGGCTCGGCCTGGTCCACCGGGCAGATGGCGGCCAGCCGCTCGAGCACATCCGCCCGCAAGCGAGGGGGCAGCCCCCCGGCCAGGTGGGCCCGGCCGGCGGTGGGTGCCTCGGCGGCGACGGGCACGGGCAGCGGCGGCCACACGTCAGCCACGCCCCGGCCCCTGCGTCCCGTCGGGAGAAGCGGTGCCCTCGGCGAGCTCTGCCCCCGGCAGCTGGCGGGGGTGGGCCGGCCGCCGGCGCGTCATGAGACGGGCAGGGCGGTGGCGGGGAGGCCCGGGGCGGTGCGCTCGACCTCGACCGAGGCCCGATAGGCCTCGGCCTGACGGGTGGTCTCGGCGGCGTCCCAGCCCAGCTCGGCGGCCAGCAGCCCGGCCACGTCGGCGGCGGCCGCGGCCGAGGCGTCGCGGGCCTGCAGGCGCAGGCGGGTGCGCCGGGCCAGCACGTCGTCGACCGTCGTGGCCATCTCGTGCCGTGCCGCGTGCACCACCTCGGCCCGCAGGTCGGCCAGTCCGGGCACGATCGGGCGGCCCAGGTCCGGATCGGTGCCGACCAGCGCCGCCACCACCCGGGCCTCGGTGCCATAGCGGCCGATGAGGTGGGCGGCGGCCTCGGCGGACACCCCGAGGCGGCTTCGGGCGGCCTCGTCGAGGCCGGGCCCGCCCCGAAGCGGCAGCCGCCTGGTGGGGCAGCGGCGGGAGCCCCGGCCCAGCCTGGCCACCACCTCGTCGACGGCGTCCTCGGCCATCTTCCGGTAGGTGGTGAGCTTGCCGCCGCCGATCGACACCACCCCGCTGGCTGAGGTGGTCACCTTGTGGCGGCGGGACAGGTCCTTGGTCTTCTCGCTCACGTTGCCCACGAGCAGCGGCCGCAACCCGGCCCAGGTGCCCACCACGTCGTCGGGGGCAAGGGGGCGGCTGACCCAGCGGTTGACGGTGGCCAGCACGTACGCCACGTCCTCCGGGGTGCACTGCGGGTCGTCGAGGGGGCCGTCGTAGTCGGTGTCGGTGGTGCCGAGGTAGGTGAGCGGCACGCCGTCCTCACCGGCCCGCCAGGGCACGATGAAGATCGAGCGCTTGTCCTCGGCGGTGACGACCGCCGCCACCTCGCACGGCAGCGCCGCCGCCGGCACCGTGAGGTGGACGCCCTTGGCCGGGCGGATGGTGCGAGCCGGCCCCGCACCGTCCAGGGCGTGGAGATCGTCGGCCCAGACGCCGGTGGCGTTCACCACACAGCCCGCCCGCACCGCCAGGCCGTCGCAGCCGTCCCCGGCCAGCACGGCCCCGTCGACCCGCCCGCCTGCCGTCCTGGTGAGGCCGGTCACCCGGGCGTGGTTCACGACGCAGGCGCCGTGGTCGATGGCCGCGGTGCGGGCCAGGGCCAGCGTCAGCCGGGCGTCGTCGGTCTGGGCGTCGTAGTAGAGGAAGGCGTCGACCAGGGCGTCGGTGCGGAGGGTGGGGAGGTGGCGCAGCGCCTCGTCCCGGGAGATGCGCTTGTGCAGCCGGCCCACCCGCCACCCCCCCGTGAGGTCGTACAGCCACAGGGCCGAGCTGATGGCTCTGGCAAAGGCGGTGTCGGCCACCCCGCCCCGGCCGAAGACGGGGATCAGGAACGGCATGACCCGCACCAGGTGGGGGGCGTTGCGCAGCAGCGTCTGGCGCTCGCGCAGGTTCTCGTAGACGAGGGCGAACTCCCCCTGCTGCAGGTAGCGCAGGCCACCATGGATCAGCTTGGACGACTTCGACGACGTGCCCGAGGCGAAGTCGTCCTTCTCGACCAGCGCCACGGACAGGCCCCGGGCCGCCGCGTCCAGGGCCACGCCGCAGCCAGTCGCCCCACCACCCATCACCAGCACGTCGAAGCGGTCGCGCCCGAGGCGCTCCACGGCAGCGGCCCGCTCGAAGCTGGTCACAGGCGGGCAACGCTACGCCCCCGGGGGGCTGCCCGACGCGCCCGAGGCGGCCTGCGGGGCGTGGCGCAGCCCGATCGGCCCGACAGGCCCGTCTGGACCCGTCGAGGCGGAAGCGACTATCACGGAGGGCCCATGAGGGATCCGATGGGATGGCGACAGCAGGCGGCCTGCCGGGGCATCGACCCGGAGGTCTTCTTCCCCGACGGTGAGGAGCCGGCCCACGGCGCCAAGGCGATCTGCACCGGCTGCCCGGTGCGCCAGCCCTGCCTGGAGTGGGCCCTGTCGACCCGTGAGCGGCAGGGCGTGTGGGGCGGCTGCGACGAGCGGGACCGCCGGCGCCTCCTCCGCCAGACCCGCCGCAGCGCTTGAGCCGCTCGCTGCACGAGCTGGGCGGCTGGACCGCGGTCCTCACCGAGCTGACTGCCGGCCGGGACCTGTCGGCCGAGCAGGCGGGTGCCGCCATGGCCGATGTCTTCGCCGGTGAGGCGACCAGCGCCCAGACCGCCGCCTTCATCGTGGCGCTCCGGATGAAGGGCGAGACGCTGGAGGAGATGACGGGCCTGGTCCAGGCCATGCTGGCCGTGGCCGAGCCCGTGCCGATCGACGACGGCCTCAGGGCCCGGCTCGTCGACACCTGTGGCACGGGCGGCGACCGCAGCGGCACCATCAACGTGTCGACCATCGCCGCCTTTGTGGTGGCCGGGGCCGGGGTGCCCGTGGCCAAGCACGGCAACCGCGCCGCCACCTCCCGGGCCGGGTCGGCCGACGTGCTCGAGGCGCTGGGCGTGTGCATCGACCTCGGCCCCGACGGTGTCGCCCGGTGCCTGGCCGAGGCTGGCATCGGCTTCTGCTTCGCGCCCGCTTCCACCCGGCGATGCGCCACGCCGGCCCGGTCCGGCGCGAGCTCGGGGTTCCCACCGTCTTCAACTTCCTCGGGCCCCTGGCCAACCCGGCCCGCCCCCGCCACCAGGTGGTGGGGGTGGCCGACGGCAGGATGGCCACCCGCATGGCCGGGGTCCTGGCCGCCAACGGCGCCACCCGGGCGCTCGTGGTCTACGGCAGCGACGGCCTGGACGAGCTGACCACCACCGGCCCGTCCACCGTGGTGTGGCAGGAGGGCGGCGAGGCTCGGACCCTGACCGTGGACCCAGGCCAGCTCGGCGTCGCCCCGGCCACCCGGGAGCAGCTGGCCGGAGGCGACGCGGCCGCCAACGCGGCCTCGCTGCGGGCGGTGCTGGACGGCGGGCGCGGCGCCCACCGCGACATCGCCGTCCTGAACGCGGCGGCGGGACTCGTGGCCGCGGGTGCTGCCCCTTCGCTCGAGGAGGGCATGGCCCAGGCGCAGCGATCGATCGACGACGGCGGGGCGGCGGCCGCCCTCGAGCGCCTCGTCGCCGCATCCACCGCCTGACACCCGGCTGCGGTTCCGGGGCCTGCTGCCAGCCACCCGGCAGGCGGAGGGGTTGGGTGGACGACCCAGGGGCTCGCCGCCTGCGTGCGGCTGGCCGGAGCCTCAGGGAGAGGCGCGCCGGCGGACGGGCTGCGGCGTCGGCGTGGAGACGGGGCGGGCCGGCGGCAGCCAGGCGCCCTGGCCCAGGGCCCGGGCCTCGCCCAGGGCCTCGGCCTCGATGGCCTGCACCTCGGCCACGGCCTCCTCGAGGTGGCGGACCCGCTCCGCCAGCGGGACGGCCCGCTCGTCCACCCCCGACGCCACCTGGCCCGCCAGGATCGTGATGCGCATGGCCAGCTGCTCGAGCTCGGCCACCGACCGCTCCAACTCGAAGTACCGGCGGATGCGCTGCGAGGTGGACAGGTAGCGGCCCAGGGCGATCTGGTCGTCGAGCGCGCAGGCCTGGCGCTCGATGTCGGCGGCCAGGTCGCCGATGCCCACCCCTCCGGCACCGGCCGCGGCACGGGCTGACCGGGCCAACCCGGCGATCCGCTGGAGCCGGCGGTGCAGCCGGGCCCCGACCCCCACCGACCAGCGCCACAGGTTCGGCACCTGGGTCGGCACGTTCGGCGCCACCCGGTTGGCCCGCTTCATCGACCGGGTGCCCAACACGACGAGGGTGAGCGCCAGCCCGGCCGGGATCACCACGAACAGCGTGAAGAGCACGCCGAGGAGGATCAAGAGCTCCACGCCCAGATGCTATCCACCCACCTTCGGCTTTCCGCGCCGCCACCCCGGGTCCTTCACACAGCCGGATCGTCGCCTCCCCGGCGTCGTCCACACCCGCACCATGGTGGCGTTCCAAGGCATGCAGCCAGGCCGACGTCGCCGCCATGTAGGACCTCGGGACCGATGCCAGGGGGCGGGCCGAAGGCCCCCCCGGACCCCCACCGCCTGCTCGGTCAGCCGGCTTTGGATCTTGCGGGGCGGGCGGGTTCGAACTGGGGGACTGCGGAGGCGGGGGTGGCCAGGCCTCCTTCGCAGCTGAGGATGTGGAGCCGGCCTGCTCGGGCGTCGAGCCAGCTGGCCACCGCCACCAGCTCGTCGACCTCGCCAGCCGCCGGCGGGCCCGAGAGCCGGGCCGCCTCCTCGGGCGGGGCAAGGGCAGCCAGCGGTCGGCAGCCGGGAGGCCAGGCCAGGACGAGGCGGCCGGCGTCGAGGACGGCGCCACCCTCGCCGTCCACCTCCACGACCAGCCGACCGGCGCCACGGAGCGACTCGAGTCGCCGCTGGCGCTGCACGGCCCGGGCCAGCGCCCCGGCCCGGTCCCGCACGGCGGCCGCCTCCTCGAACCTGCGGTTCCGGGCCAGCGACCGCATCCGCTCGGCCAGCGGGTCCAGGAGCAGCGACGGCCGCGACGACAGGCCCAGCCGCACGGTGGCGACGACCTCGGCGTAGGCCTCCGGGGCCACCTCGCCGGCACACGGGCACATCGCCACGCCCAGCTGCCCGGCCGTGCAGGCCCCGTCACGCAGCACCGCCCCCGCCCGCAGCCGGGTCGTGCAGCGGCGCAGCGGCGCAGCGTCGTGCACGGCCTCGACCACGAGGCGGGCCGCGCCGTCGGAGGCCAGCGGGCCGAGGTCACCGGGCTGGGGCGAGCGGACCACCGACAGCCGGGGCCAGGCCTCGCCCGTCAGCCGCACCCACCGGTAGCGCCGCCACCGGGTGCCCTGACGGTTGAAGCGGGGGGCCAGCTCGTGGATCAGGCGGACCTCGAGCACCGAGGCCTCGAGCTCGTTGGCGCACACGACGTGGTCGAGGCTGGCGGCCTCCCGCAGCAGCTGTGGCACCTTCCGGCGGTCGTCCTGGCCGAAGTACTGGCGGACCCGGCGCCGCAGGTCGACCGCCTTGCCGACGTAGAGGGCGCGACCAGCCGCGTCGCGGAACACATAGACGCCGGGGGAGCGGGGGAGCGAGGCCACCCACCGCAGCTTCTGGCCCTGGGGGTGGCCGGCGGCCTTTGGCAGCTCGAGCAGGTCGTCGAGGTGGGTGGCGCCGAGGCAGCCGACCCGCTCGAGGAGGAGGTGGAGCAGGTCCACGGTGGCCCAGGCGTCATCGAGGGCCCGGTGGGTGGGGCGGTGGGCCAGGCGCAGGCGGTCGGCCAGGGTGGCCAGCTTGCAGTTGGGCACCTCGTCGCGCAGCAGGCGCCGGGCCAGCGAGCAGGTGTCGACCACCTGGTTGGCCGGGCGGTCGTAGCCCAGGGCGTCGCACGCCGCCCGCACGAACGACAGGTCGAAGCGGACGTTGTGGCCGACGAGCACCGCGTCGGCGCCGGCCCACTCGAGGAACGCCGGCAGGACCGACTCGACCGCCGGGGCGGGGGCCACCATGGCCTCGGTGATGCCGGTCAGCCAGGTGATGGTGGGTCGGATGGCGACCCCCGGGTTGACCAGGGTGGCGAAGGTGCCGAGGACCTCGCCCCCCCGCACCTTCACCGCACCGATCTCGGTGATGGCGTCGCCGCCCCCGGCCGAGCCGCCCGTCGTCTCGAGGTCGAACACCACGAACGTGACCAGCCGCAGGGGCGGCGACAGGTCGTCGAACGCCAGCTGGCCCGCCCGCCCACCAGCTCGCCCTGCTCGCCCACCAGCCACAGCAGCAACGTAGCGAACACACGTTCGCCGTGTCGAGCGCCGTACGCTCCCGGCGTGCCCGCCCGCTACCGCTGCACCGCCTGCGGCAACCTCACCCGCTTCGACGTGACGTCGACCCGGCGGACGCGGGCCTACCACCACTACACGGTGGGCGGCGACCTCGAGATCGAGGCCGAGGAGGTCCTGGCCGAGCGGCTCGAGGAGGTCACCTGCCGCTGGTGCGGGAACGGCGCAGCCGTGGAGGTCCTGGGGGAGTGACCTCCGGCGGCCTGGACCTCACCGGGCCCGAAGCCGACCAGCTGCTGCGCCCGGCGGCCGAGCTGGCCATCGAGGTGGCGCAGGCCAGCGCCCGCCAGCAGCCGCCGCTCGACGTGCCGCGTGCCCTGCGGCCGTTGCTCGGCCACGCCCGGGTGACCAGGGCGGCGCTGGCCACCGCCCGCCGCGTGGTCGAGGCCGACCCCGAGTTCCGGGCCCGGGTGGCCACCGCGCTCGAGGTGGCCGGGGCCGAGACCGCCCTCGGACCGGCCGGGGTGCTGTGGCTCCGCCGGCCCGACGGGTGGGAGGCCGAGCTCGGCTCGCTCCTGGACCAGGCCCGGGCGACGGCCGCGGCCGAGGAGGAGCGCACCCTCGAGCGCAGCGCCCAGCGCCGGCTCCGCCATGCCGAGCAGGCCCGCGAGCGGGCCGAGCGAGCGGCCGAGGAGGCGCGCACGAGCAGTGAGACGGCCAAGGCCGATCTGCAGGAGGAGCGACGGCTGCGGCGCCTGGCCGAGGAGGCGGCCGCGAGGGCGGCGCGCCAGGTCGCCGCCCTCGACGACCAGCTGGCCAGCGCCCGCCGGCGAGCCGATGCGGCCACCGCGCAGGTCGCAGCCCGGGGCGAGGCCGAGGCTGCAGCCCAGGCCGACCTCGCCGCCGCCGAGGGCGACCTGGCCGAGCTGCGGGAGCAGGTGGCTGCCCTGCGGCACGCCCTGGCCGAGCGTCAGGCAGCCGCGGTCCCCGAGCCACCGCCCGCGGCGTCGCCACTCGGCAACCTCAGGGCCGTGGGTGAGGCGGTGGCCGACGCCTCGGCCGCAGCGGTGGCCCTCGGGGCCGCGCTCGGGCGGGCGGCGGCCGCCCTCGATCCCGCCGAGGTGAAGAAGGAGGTCGCTCAGCCTCCCGATCGGGAGGGGGCCCACCGGCCCGGCGTGCAGACCTCGACGCACCCCCGCTGGGTCCGCAACCAACGGCGCGCCGCCCGCCGGCGCCCGGTGCGGCTGCCGCCGTTCGTCCTCGACGACTCGCCCGAGGCGGTGGTCCACCTCGTCAGCCTCCCCAACGTCGTCGTGCTCGTCGACGGCTACAACGCCACGCTCTCCACCTGGCCCGACCTCCCGCTGCCCGAGCAGCGCCTCCGCCTGATCGACGCCCTCGCCGAGCTTGCCGCACGCACCGGCGCTCGTCCGGAGGTCGTCTTCGACGGGGCCGAGACCGTGGCCGGCTCGGCGACGGCCACCGGGGCCCGGTCGCTCGTTAAGGTCAGCTTCACGGCCCATGACGTCGAGGCCGACGACGTCCTGATCGCCCGCGCCCGAGCCCTACCCCAACCGGTGGTGGTGGCGTCGAACGACCGGCGCGTCCGCGACGGAGCCCGCTCGGCGGGGGCCAACGTCGTGGGCATCGACCAGCTGCTCGCGGCCCTGCGGCGCCGGGGGACCTGAGGCTGTCACGGCCGACCGGAGACTGGAGGGGTGGCGCCCTCCTTCACCATCTCCTGTGACGACTGCACGATGCGGGCGACGGACGCGTGCGCCGACTGCGTGGTCACCTTCCTGTGCGGGCGCGAGCCCGATGATGCCGTCACGATCGACCTGGCCGAGCAGCGGGCGGTGCGCCTGCTGGCCGACGCAGGCCTGGTTCCCAGGCTTCGCCATCAGGCCGTCCAGCCAGCAGGATGACGCCCGACCACTCGGGCGCGAGGCATTCGGCGCAAACGTTCCACCAGTGAGGCCGGTCCCAACTGGTACGGTGCCCCGGACCGCCACGGCCTAGGAGCCAGAAGCGTTGCACCAGCTGCACCTCGTCGGATTCACCGCCGATCACGACGGCCTCATCTTCAGCACCAAGAAGGGCGCCCCGTCCGGCGACTACGTCGTCGACGTCGACGACGCGCTCTTCTCCGCGCTCGAGCAGGCCCGGCGCCAGGCCATGTCCGATCCGGACGCGGCGGCGCAGGCGGCGGCCGAGCGGGTGCGTGGCCTGCGCACGACCCAGCGCAGCAGCCTGGCGGTGCGTGAGATCCAGTCGCGGCTCCGGGCGGGGATGACGCTCACCGAGGTGGCCAGGGAGGCCGGGGTCGATGAGGAGTGGGTGGGGCGCTTCGCCGCCCCCGTCCTGGCCGAGCAGGCCGCGGTGGTCGAGCGGGCCATGTCGTTCACCTTCACGACAGCCCGCAAGGGCGCGTCCAGCCGGCCGCTCGGCGCCTCGGTGCGCTGGAACCTCGCCGACCGGGGGATCGCGCTCGACACCGGCCCCGACGCCCCCGGCTGGTCGGCCTTCCAGCTGGAGCCGGGCCAGTGGGCCTTGCGCTTCGCCTACACGTCCCGTGGTCGCCAGCAGGTGGCCGAGTGGGAGGTCGACCTCGAGGCGGGCGAGCTGGTTGCCCGCAACCGGCTGGCCAGCGAGCTCGGCTACGTCGAAGCCGGCGCCAAGCGCCGGACGGCGGTCGATGTGGCGCCACCCCCGCCGCCCGCCCCGCCCAAGAAGGCCACGTCGGGACGGCGCGGCCGACCGGCTCGCACCGAGACCGAACGGGCCCAGGCCGCGAACGCCACCAGCTCGCAGGCGGCTGCGGCTCGGGCCAAGTCGACCAAGTCGACCAAGTCGAGTGCCCCTGCCCGGCAGGGCGCGTCAAAGGTGGCCTCGGCGGCCCGGCAGGCTCCGGCCGCACCCGTGGAGAAGGGCCGCCGGCGCAGCAGCGTTCCGGCGGCCGCGCCCCCCACCACCATCACCAAGGTGCCCAGCAAGCGAGCCAGCGCGGGAAGCAGCCGTGGCCCCTCGGCGGCCAACACGGCCCCGGCTCCCTCCGAGCGGCCGCCGCTGGCGAGCGGGGTGGCGCGCTTCCCGGCACCCCGCCCCGCCTCGGCCCGGCCGACGACGACTCCCCCCAAGCCCGTCGAGCGGCCCCGCCCGCCGCGGCCCATCCACCCCGATGCCAGGCGCCCGGCGGCCCAACCGACCCGTCCGGCGGCTGGTCCCCCCCACCGCCCGGCACCACCGCCGCCCTCGAGCCCCCCGGCAGCTGGACCGCAGCGCCGCCCGGCACCAACGCCGCAGCCGGCTCGGCCCTCGGCCGTCTCGCAGCCGCGGCGGTCGGCTGGCCCCGTCCCGGGCCTGGCCCCCGAGCCTGCGGTCAGGAGGATGGCGCCTCCCGCCGACAGGCCGCCCCGGCCCGAGCCCACCGCCGACGCCCGGCCGATGCCCGTCGTCCAGATCCCGGGCTCTCCGCCGCCCGCCAGCCCGCGCCCGATGGTGGCCCGGGTGGAACCGCCTGCCGCGGCCGCCCCGCCCGCCACGCCTCCTGCCGCACCGCCCCGCGCCGCGCCCGGCGCACCGGTCCGGCGCCTGCCGTCCGCCTCGCCCGACGCACCCGTCCGGCGCCTGCCGTCCGAGGCTCCCGACGCACCGGTCCGGCGCCTGCCCCCCGCCTCGCCGGTGGCCAGCTCCCGTGGCGTCAAGCGGTCTCGTGCCGTGCAGCCCCCCGAGCCTGCCGCCCCCCGACCTCCCCCCACCCCAGCCCCGACCACCGAGCCAGAAGCCGCCCCGAGCCCGCCCCGACCTGCGCCTGCCGTGCGGCCGGTCGGAGGGGGCGACGGACGGCCAACCATCCTGATCATCGACGCCGACCGGGCTTCGGACCGCCGGCGGTCGTAGCCGCTGTCGCGCCCGTCGGCGCACCACGGCTCCTCACAGAACGAGATGCCCATGCACGTCGTCGTCGACGGCTCCAACCTCGCCACAGAAGGGCGAACCCTCCCCAGCCTCAAGCAGCTGATCGAGGGGGTCCTCGACTTCCGGGGCGAGAACCCCGATGCCGAGGTCGTCGTGGTCGTCGACGCGACCTTCGGCCACCGCATCGACGATGCCGAGCGGCCCCTGTTCGAGGATGCCATCGTCCACCAGGAGATCGTCTCGCCGCCGGCCGGCGCCATCGGCCGGGGCGACGCCTTTGTCCTGCGCATCGCCGAGAAGGTCGGGGCCACCGTGCTCTCGAACGACTCGTTCCAGGAGTTCCACGCCCAGCACGAGTGGCTCTTCGAACCAGGTCGGCTGATCGGCGGCAAGCCGGTTCCGGGGATCGGGTGGATCTTCACGCCCCGGACCCCCGTGCGGGGCCCCCGGTCCCGCGAGGCGACCCAGGAGGCGAAGCGCAAGCAGCGCAAGTCGGAAGCCACCGCCGAAGCGCCGCTCGTCAGCGGTGCGGAGCTGCTGGAGAAGGGCAAGGCGGCCCTCGACAAGCTCCCGAAGGGCCGGCGGGAGAAGCAGAAGAAGAACGAGGGCAAGGGCCGCGACCCGAAGAAGGACGAGCAGAAGAAGGGCTCGGCCAAGAGCGAGGCCGGCGATGAGGGGCGATTGAGCCGCGCCGCAGCCGTCGCAGCAGCGGGCCGGTCGAAGACGCCATCGCCGCGGCCACCGTCGAGGCGGTCGTTCCCGACGCCGACGAGCCGGCCGGCGACGGCAAGCGGCGCAAGCGCCGTCGCAAGGCTCCACCGCTGGCCGAGCCGGTCAACGAGCCGGGGGTGTTCCTCGAGCTGGTCGCCACCTACCGCCCCGGCGACCTCGTCGAGGGCGTGGTCGAGCAGTTCTCGAGCCACGGCGCCTTTGTCACCGTGCAAGGTGCCCGGTGCTACATCCCGCTGACCCTGCTGGGTGACCCGGCGCCGCGTGCGGCCCGGGACGTGTTGCGGCGCGGCGAGGTCCGGACGTTCGTGCTGCGCGCCTTGACGCAGCCCGCCGCGGCGTCGAGCTGGCCCTGCCCGGCGTCGCCCTGCCCGTCGGCCCCGTCGCCGACGAGACCGCGGCGGCGGCGGTGGGCGAGGAGGCCCCTGACGAGGCGGGCGACGAGGTCGGCACCGGGACCGGAGCCCCCGCCCGGGCCCCGAAGCCCAGGAAGAAGGCAGCGGCGGCGGCCGCCGACGCCGAGCTGGTGCCAGCGACGCCGCGGCGGGCCAAGAAGGCGGCGGCTGCGGCCGAGGTGCCGGCGCCGCTGGGGGCCGAGGGGGAGGCGGTGCCCAGTCGCCCGCGGCGGGCGAAGAAGGTGGCTGCGGCCGAGGTGCCGGCGCCGGTGGCGGCCGAGGGGGAGGCGGTGCCCAGTCGCCCGCGGCGGGTGAAGAAGGTGGCTGCGGCCGAGGTGCCGGCGCCGGTGGCGGCGGAGGGGGAGGCGGTGCCCAGTCGCCCGCGGCGGGCGAAGAAGGTGGCTGCGGCCGAGGTGGCGGCGCCGGTGGCGGCGGAGGGGGAGGCGGTGCCCAGTCGCCCGCGGCGGGCGAAGAAGGCGGCCGGCGACGGCGATCAGCCGCTGGCGGCTGACACCCCGGCCGAGGTGGTCGAGGCGACGCCCCGACGCCGGGCGAAGAAGGTCGCCGCCGCCGCGGCGGACGAGGCTCCCGCTCCGGCCGGCGAGGCGGCGCCGCGCGCCGGCCAAAAGGCGGCTGCCGCGGCGGAGCCAGCCCCGCCGAGCGTCGCCCCGAACCCGAGGCGAAGGCCGCCCCGAGCCGCCGCCGCCAGGCGCCGCGCCGCCGGAGGCCGCGCTGCTGCCGGCGGCCGAGGCCGCCCCTCCCGAGGCGGCCGCCCCTGCGCCCCGCAAGCGGGCGAAAAAGGCGGCGGTGCCCGCCGAGGAGCCCTCCGCCGCCCCGCCGGTGGCCGACGTCGTGGCTCCCGCTCGCGCGCCTCGCGCAAGGCGCAGCCGGCCGTGGCCCAGCCCGCGGCCACGCTGCTCACCGGCGAGCCTGGGCCGGTCCCCGCCCCGCCCCGCAAGCGGGCCAAGAAGGCTGCCGCCCCCGCGGGAGATGGTGCGGCCACCGAGGACGAGACGGCGTCCCCGGCTCCGGCCAAGGCCCCGGCCCGGCGACGGGCCGCCAAGAAGGCCCCCCCTTCCTGACGCGGCCGCGGCGGCGGCTAGAACGGCCTCGCCATGCGCATCGCCACCTGGAACGTGAACTCCCTGAACGTCCGGCTCGGCCGGGTCGAGGAGTGGCTGGACTACGCCCGGCCCGACGTGCTCTGCATGCAGGAGACCAAGCTGGCCGACGCCGCCTTCCCGTACCTGGCCTTCGAGGCCAGGGGCTACGAGGCCGCCCACCACGGCCAGGGTCGCTGGAACGGCGTGGCCATCCTGTCCCGGGTGGGCATCGACGACGTGGTGGCGGGCATGCCCCGCTCGACGCCGACGGATCCCGACGAGGCGCGGCTGCTGACCGCCACGTGCGGCGGCGTGCGGGTGTCCAGCGTCTACGTCCCCAACGGCCGCAGCCTCACCGACGACCACTACCAGTACAAGCTGCGGTGGCTGGCCGACCTCCGCTCCTTCGTCACGACCGCCGCCGACCCCACCGCCCCCAGGGTCGTGGCGGGAGACTTCAACATCGCGCCCGCCGACAACGACGTGGCCCCGGGCATCCGGGCCGACACCCACACTTCGCCTGCGGTCCGGGGTGCGCTCGGGGGCCTGCTCGAGTGGGGGATGGTCGACGTGTTCCGCCAGCACCACCCCGTCGAGCCGATCTACTCCTGGTGGGACTACCGGGCCGGCGACTTCCACAAAGGCCGGGGCCTGCGCATCGACCTCCTGCTGGCCACGGCCCCGGTGGCCGGGCGCACCAGCTTCGTCCTCATCGACCGGCAGGCCCGCAAGGGCAAGCTGCCGAGCGACCACGCCCCGGTCCTCCTGGACGCCGACCTGGGCTGAGAAGGGGCGAGCGGTCGAGCCGGCGGCCCTCAGCCGACGGGCGAGAGGGTGCGCCGGTCGAGCTGGACCAGGTCGTCCATCCACTCGATCGGCTCGGACGGCAGCGGGAGCGCAGCGGCTCCCGAGCCGATGAGGGGCCGGGGCCGCCTCGGCACCCCGTGGCCGGCGTTGCCACCACGGCCCCGGTAGACGATCAGCCCGCTGATCGGGTCGGGCACGGCGTCCAGCGCGGCGTCGACCGCCGGGAGGGCACGGAACCGCTCCCAGGCCGCCTCGTCGGCGAAGGACAGCTCGAGGACGACACCCCAGGTGTGGCGGTGCCACGCCCAGTCGGAGGCACCCCCGGTGAACGCGGCCTCGATCAGCGAGTCACCGTGGGCCTCGGCCCACAACGATGCGCTGCTCGCACCGTCCAACACCTCGATGCTCATCCACCACGCCACAGCAGGATGACCATACGCCTTTCGTCGCCGAGGGTCAACGGGGGCCGGCGGCAAAGGTGGCGAAGACGGCCTCCTCCACCGCCGCGTGCTCGCGCAGGCCCGAGACCACCGCGCCCTCCACCTTGCCGCCGACCAGCGGGACCTTGACCTTCACCTCCCCGTCCAGCCCGCGGGAGGTGGTGTCGCCCTGCGGCCTGAGGAGGATCGAGCCGGTGAAGCGCAGCTTGTCGGCATAGCTGTCCGGCTCGACCCGCAGGTCGATCGTGTGCGAGCGACGGTCGAGGGTGGACACCTCGACCCAGGACAGCCGAGCCGGATCGACGACCCGGGCGGCGGCCGCGTTCAGCCGGCCGCGGAAGCGGTAGCGCACCCGGAGGCCGACCAGCGGGCCACCACCGTCGTCGACCTCCAGCAGCTCGGGAGCCCACACCGCCTCCGAGGCGTGCACCGCCTGGTACCAGCCGCGGTCGACGAGCGCCGCCTCGACCCGCTCCACCGGCGCGGCCAGGCGCTGGTCGATGCGGAAGCGCATGGCGGCACGCTAGCGACGGGCCCCGTCGGCTCGTCCCTGACCGGGCCGACTCGACGGCGCGCGCGAGGGTGGTCGGGCGATGGTGGCCCTCGATCTCGTGGTGGTCGTGGCCGCCCTCGTGGGCACCGGCCTGGCCGCCATCCGCTGGCTCCGGGTGGCGCAGCGGGAGGGGTGGGCTCCGGGTGCCGCCAGCCGGTGGGCCGCTCGCTGGTGGGCTCTGGACGCCAACGCCGTCGTCGCCGGCATCGCCGTCGTCAGCCTCGTCGCAGCCCCGCTCTTCCGGCCCGCGGCCCTGGCCACCGCCCTGGCTGTGGCCCTCGGCCCCTTCGGCCTGCCGCTGCGGGGCCACCGGCCGGGCCCGCTGGCCTGGACCGGCCGGGCCCGGCGGGCCGCCGCCCTGGCCGCGGCCGTGGCGGTGGCGGTGGTCGGCGCCGGCCTGCTGGTGGGCCCGGGCACCGCGGCGGTGCTGGCCGGGCTGGTGGCCGTCATGACCCCGGCGCTCGTCGACCTCGGCGCCCTCGCGGCCGGCGGGACCGAGCCGTCCGAGGGCGTGGTGGCCACGGGCGTCGAACCCGCAGCCGCGCTGGCCCACCTCGAGACCCGACGCTCTGGGGCCAAGCGGGTGCTGGTGGCGGCGGGCCCGAGCGGTGCCGCCGGCGAGGTCTTCGGCGAGCGGGCGGTGGCGGTCAGCACCCACCTCCTCCTCGTCGGCCGCCACGCCCGCCCGGCGCTCCAGCGCGGGGCGGCGCGGGGCCCGTCGGGCTGCACCATCGTGCTGTGCGACGACATCGAGCACGCCGAAGCCTGGGTGCGCAGCGAGACCGAGCCGACCGATGTCGTGGTGTGGCTGCCGGTCCCGCCCGACCACGTGCCCTGACGGGCGGCGCCTGCCTACCGTGGTGGGGATGGCCGAGGACACGACCGACGGTTTCGAGGCACGGGTGCAGCGGTGGGTGACCGCCAACCGGTGGGTGCTCCACGACCTCGACGGCAAGCGAGCCGTGCTCAAGTTCGACCTGCCGTCGGGGCGCACCCAGACGCTGTACGCCATCGATCTCGGCCCGGTGGTCGAGCTGTCCGTCCCGAGCGTGCTGGTGTTCGACTCGCTCGAGCAGGTGCCACGCGACCTGGCGGTGGCCTGCCTGCGCCGCAACGCCAAGAACACGGTGGGCTTCTGGTGCCTCGAGCAGATCGAGGGCAAGCAGGTCTTCTCGTGCATGTGGAACCTCCCCCACCGCCTGCTCGACGACCGGACCTTCGGCGAGGTGGTGCGCGAGCTGGTCGTCGTCTGCGACGACCTCGAGTCGGCGGTCGTGGTCGACCCCGGCCGCCTCGACCAGGAGCTCCACGATCTGCTCGGCCGGGAGAGCGGCGAGCCCCCGCCCAGCTGATCAGCCGGAGAGGAGGGCCTCGGCCACCCGCTCCAGCCGGGCGGCCCGGCTGGCCTTGACGAGGACGGCGTCGTCCCGGCCCAACGAGCCGACGGCCGCCACCGGGTCGGCGGCCGGCGCCGGGCCGTAGAGGTCGGTGGCGACCGGCACCACCTCGACGCCGAGCGAGGCGGCCAGCGCCGCCACCTCGGCGTGGGCCTCTGCCGGCTCGGCCAGCTCGGCCATCGGCCCGAGGACGGCCAGCCGGCGGCCCGAGCCGGGCAGGGCGGCCAGCGACCGCAGGGCGGCGGCCATCGAGGTCGGGTTGGCGTTGTAGGTGTCGTTCAGCACGAGGGCGCCGGTCCGCGTCCGCCGCAGGTCCATGCGCAGCGGCGACAGCTCGGCCCGCCCCAGGCCGGCGGCGGCGACGTCGAGCGCCACGCCGCAGGCCAGGGCGGCGGCGGCCGCGGCGGCGGCGTTCGCCACCTGGTGGAGCCCCCGCACGGCCAACTCGACCGAGGCGTCGCCCCACGGCGTGCACAGGCGGAACGAGGGCCGCAGCTCGTCGTCGCACACCACCCCTTCGGATCGGACCTCGCCCCGCTCCCCGTAGGTGAGGACCCGCGCCGCCGTGCGCCCCGCCATCGCCGCCACCCGCTCGTCGTCGGCGTTCAGGACGGCGGTGCCCGACGACGGCAGCGACTCGACCAGCTCGCCCTTGCCGGCGGCCACGTCGTCCAGCGAGCCGAAGTACTCGGTGTGGACGGCGGCGACGCTCGTGACCACCCCCACCGTCGGCCCGCCGACCGCACAGAGGCGGCGGATGTGGCCCGCCCCCCGGGCGCCCATCTCGAGCACCACGGCCTCGGTGCCGTCGGGCGCCCCGAGGAGCGTGATGGGCACCCCCAGCTCGTTGTTGAACGACCGCTCGCTGGCGGCCGTGCGCCACCTTCCCGCCAGAGCCGCCGCCAGCAGGTCCTTCACCGAGGTCTTGCCCACGCTGCCGGTCACGCCCACGACCCGCTCGGGCAGGCTGCTGCGGGCCAGGCGCCCGCAGGCCAGCAGGGCGGCGGCGGTGTCGTCGACCACGATGGCCGTGCCCCCGGCCGCGGGGCGGGCGGTGAGGTAGGCGGCAGCACCCCCGGCCAGGGCCTGGGGGATGAAGTCGTGCCCGTCCCGCTCGGCCACCACCGGCACGAACAGCTGGCCCGGCCGCAGCGAGCGGGTGTCGTTCGACGCCCCGTCCACCTCGACGTCGGCGCCGGAGAGGGCGCCACCGCAGGCGGCGGCCAGCGCGGCAGCACGGAGGCGCACGGGGCCGAGCCTAGGCTCCGCCCCGTGCCCCGGACCCGCCTCGTCGTGCTGTTCGGCGGCCGGTCGGCCGAGCACGAGGTGTCCTGCATCTCGGCCGTCCACGTCCTGGCCGCCGCCGACCGCGACCGCTACGACCTGGTGCCGGTCGGGATCACCAGGGACGGGCGCTGGGTCGACGCCAGCGACGCGCTGGCCGCCCTGCCGGCCGGTGCCAGCAGCCTCCCGAGCCCCGACGGCCTCGCCGGCTCGAGGCTCGACCGGCTGTCCGCCGTCGAGCCCACCGACGGCCACCCGGTGGTCGTCTTCCCGCTGCTCCACGGCCCGATGGGCGAGGACGGCACCGTGCAAGGGCTCCTCGAGGTGGCCGGCGTCCCCTACGTCGGCGCCGGCGTGCTGGCCTCCTCGGTCTGCATGGACAAGGGCACGGCCAAGGACGTCCTGGCCACCTGGGGCCTGCCCCAGCCCCGTTGGCGTTCCCTGCGCGAGAACGAGCTGACCGAGCAGGCCGTGGCCGCGCTGGTCGACGACCTCGGCCTCCCGCTGTTCGTGAAGCCGGCCAACATGGGCTCGTCGGTCGGCGTGGCCCGGGCCGCCAGCGTCCCCGAGCTGCTCGACGCCGTGGCCGCCGCCCGCCGCTACGACGAGTACGTCGTCGTCGAGGAGGGGCTGGTGCGGCCGAGGGAGATCGAGGTGGCCGTGCTCGGCAACACCGAGCCTCGCGCCTCGCAGCCCGGGGAGGTGGTGGCCAGCCACGACTTCTACGACTACGAGGACAAGTACGTGGCCGGCACCGCCGGCCTGCGGGTCCCGGCCGACCTCCGGCCCGACGAGCTGGCCGAGGTGCAGCGCCTCGCCCTCACCGCCTACCGCGCCCTGCGGGTCGACGGGATGGCCCGGGTCGACCTGTTCTACGAGGTGGGCGGCCGCGGGTTCCTCGTCAACGAGGTCAACACCATCCCGGGCTTCACGCCGATCTCGATGTACCCGCGCCTGTGGGAGGCATCGGGCCTCCCGTACGGCGAGCTCGTCGACGAGCTGGTGCGGCTCGCCCTCGAGCGCCACCAGCGCCGCTCGACCTTCGCAACCACGAGGTGACCAGCAGATGACCGAATTCCCCCCCGCGGCCGATGCCGGCCGCATCGCCCACTGGCCCGTCGTCGACGAGGACGGCCGGCGGGTCGGCGTGATCGTCGCCCTCTACGCCGACCCCGACGCCGGGTCCCTTCAGTGGGCCGGCGTCGACACCGGCATCCCCGGCCGGCGTCACCTCGTGCCGCTGGCCGGCGCCTTTGAGGGCGACGGCTTCCTGCAGGTCGGCTACTCGAAGGAGCGCATCCTGCGCTCACCCGTGCCCGAGGACACCGAGGAGATTGGCCACCAGACCGAAGAGGCGCTGTACGACCACTACGGGCTGCCGTGGCTGGACGAGCGGGTGGGCGCGGGCCACGAGCCCGACGGTGCCGCCGAGACGGTGCGGAAGATACTGGTGCGCCGGCCCTCCCTCCTGGAACGTTTCGGCTACGCCTGACGGCGCTACCGTCCCCGCGCGTGCCTCTCTTCGCCGTCCTCGCCGTGGGGGCTGACCGGCCCGGGATCGTCGCCGCCGTCACCGGCGCCCTGGCCGAGGCCGGCGCCAACCTCGACGACACCTCGATGACCATCCTCCACGGCCACTTCGCCATCGCCATGGTCGTGGCCGGCCCCGACGGCCTCGACGTGGCAGCCGCCCTCGCCCCCGTCGCCGAGAAGCTCGACCTGACCGTCGACGTCCGCCCCATCCCCGACGGCACACCACCCGCACCGCCCGGCGACCGCTGGACGCTCGCCGTCTACGGCGCCGACCGCCCCGGGCTGGTGGCCGCAGTCACCTCCGTGGTGGCCGACGCCGGCGGCAACGTCGTCGACCTCACCACCCGCGTCGTCGGCGGGCCCGAACGGCCGGTGTACGCCATGCAGCTGGAGCTCGCCCTCCCGGACAGCGTCGACGGCCGCGGCCTGGGAGACCGCCTGCGAGCCGTGGCCGCCGACCTCGGCGTCGACTGCACCCTCACGCCCGCCGACGCCGACGTCTTGTGAGCCGCGCCTGGGTGCCGCGCCTCACTCGCTCACTTCGTTCGCTCCGTTCGGGCGGGTCTTGGGGTGAAGCCTTCCGTTGGCCTCCTCGGCGGCGGAGCCGCCTGCGGGGCGGCTCCGCCCACCGCCTGGGCGAGCCCCAAAGCGGGGGCCTTGGCGTGGCAACCACGATTGCTTCCCTTTCTGGGGTGGGGGTGACGGTCTTGCCGGTGGTGAGGCTTCCTGATCCCGTGTTGAAGAGGAGGGCGGGAGAGGTGGGGGAGATCACTGCCGCGGTGCGGCGGCTGTGCGACGACCTGGTCGAGACCATGCGGGCCTCGCCGGCGTGCGTCGGGCTGGCCGCGCCGCAGGTGGGCGTGGGGCTGCGCGCCTTTTGCGTCGACGTCACCGGGCACCGAAAGGCGCGGTCCTGCCACGGGACCGTGGTCCTCGTCGACCCCGAGGTCGTGGCCGCTGGGCCTGCCGTCGCCGGTCGCGAGGGGTGCATGAGCGTGCCCGACCTGACGGGCGACGTGGTCCGGGCCAGCGAGCTCGTCATCCGGGGCCGCACACCCGAGGGGGACGAGCGGGTCCTGCAGGTCGACGGGTTCGAAGCGCGGGCGTTCCAGCACGAGCTCGACCACCTCGACGGCCTGCTGTTCCTCGATCGGGTGACCGGCGGGAGGCTGTTTCCCCGCAAGGTCTACAGGTAGCGTCGGGCCCATGAGCGGAGTGGGCAACCGTCTCCGCCTGGGCCGAGGGGAGGGTCCCGGCACGGGAGGGACCCCGAGGGGCAAGGCGGAGGCATGAGGACGCCCACGGAGCGACCAGAAGGAGGGGCCCGATGCCGTTCCCGCCGGATCTGCTGAACGACTCGGAGGAGATCGTCCTCGACCTCCGGCCCCACTGGATCAAGCTGTTCTCGGCCATGCTCTTCGTGGTGCTTGCCATCGCGGCCACGGCGGCGTCCACCGTGCTCGAAGGCGGCTTCCGGGTGGTGACCTTCGCCCTCCTCGCCATCCTCGCCCTCGCCGTCATCCTCCTGCTGGTCCGCTACGTCAGGTGGACCACCACGAACTTCGTCGTCACCACCGAACGCCTGATCCACCGCGAGGGCGTCATCGCCAAGAAGGGCATCGAGATCCCACTCGACCGGGTGCAGACCATCCGCTTCAACCAGACCGTCCTCGAGCGGATGCTGGGCGCTGGCGACCTGATGATCGAGTCGGCCGGCGAGACGGGTCAGAACACCTTCACCGACATCCGCAAGCCCAACATGGTGCAGCAGGTGATCTACCGGGAGATCGAGGCCTACGAGAACCGGCGGGCCGACCGGATGGCCGGCGTCAGGGCGACCGTCGGGTCGGCTGGGCTCTCGGTCGCCGAGCAGCTCGAGAAGCTCCACCAGCTCCTCCAGCAGGGCGCCATCAACCCCGCCGAGTACGAGGCGCAAAAGGCGCGCCTGCTGGCCTGACCGGCCCCGGCCTCAGGCGCCGGGCAGCCCCCGCAGCTTGGCCGCCGCGTCCTCCGGCACCACCGGGTTGAAGAAGACCCCGCTGCCCAGCTCGCCCGCCGCCACGAAACGGGGGGTGCCAGGCGCCCGCAGCAGCGGGGCGACGTGGGCGTGGAGGTGGGCCAGCGGCCACTCGCCGTCGTCGGTGGGCCGCTGGTGCCACCACAACATGTAGGGCATGGGGGCGTCGAACAGCTGGTCGAGCCGGGCCAGGGCGTCGACCAGGACGACGGCCAGCGCCTCCTTCTCGTCGTCGCCCAGCGCCGGCAGCGACTGGGTGTGGCTCGCCGGCGCCACCCGCAGCTCGTAGGGCCAGGCGCTCGCCTCTGGGCACCAGGCCCGCCAGAGACCCTTCTGGCTGACGATGGTGCGCTCGGCCGGCGGGTCGCACAGGGCGCAGCGGCCGAGGGTGAGCTCGCGCAGCGGCGCCTGCGGCACCTCCGAAAAGGCGTAGGCCTGGCCGTGCGGGTGGTCGATGGTCGCGCCAACCTCGGCGCCGCGGTTCTCGAAGAGCAGGACGTACGCCACTCCCGGCCGCCCGCCCAGCGCCACCGACCGGTCGACCCACAGGTCGACGACACGGCGGACACCGGCGACGCCGAGCTGCCAGAGGGCGAGCCCGTGCTCGGGCGAGTACAGCAGGACCTCGGCCCGGTCCTTGTCGAGCGGCGGCCAGCGGTTGGGGAACCACCGCACCTCGTAGGGCTCAGGCGACTCGAGCCCCCCGGGGCAGAACGGGCAGCCGCCCGTGGGCCGGTTGGGCCGGTTCTGGCGGGCGCCGGTGACCACCACCGGGGCCCGGGTCAGCCGGTCGAGGCGCAGCTCCGTGCTTCGTGCCACGGCCACGACGGTAGGCCGGCCGCGAGGGCGCCGGCGTCCGCCAGGCTTGACCGGGCGGGTCGAGGCCGAGGACGCTACGGCTCCATGCCCGTCGTCGCGACCAACGGGATCCACCTCTTCTACGACGACCACGGCGACCCGGGTGCCGCGCCGCTGCTCCTCGTCATGGGCCTCACCGCGCAGCTCACGGCCTGGCCCACCCCCTTCGTGGAGGACCTGGTGGGACGGGGGTTCCGCGTCGTCCTGGTCGACAACCGCGACAGCGGCCTGTCCACCCACCTGGACGGTGTCACCGTCAACCCCTTCGAGGTCGACCCGGCCAGGGTGCCCTACCTCCTGTCCGACATGGCCGAGGACCTGATCGGCCTCCTCGACCGCCTCGCCATCGAACGGGCGCACCTCGTGGGTGCCTCGATGGGCGGGATGATCGCCCAGACGCTCGCCCTCGACCACCCCGAGCGGGTCCGCAGCCTGTGCTCGATCATGAGCAGCACGGGGGCGTCGGACGTGGGCCTCCCCACGGCCGAGGCCGTCATGGCCCTGCTGGCGCCCCCGCCCAGCGACCGTGACGGCGCCCTGACCCGGAGCCTCGAGGTCGCCGCCGTCATCGGCTCGAGAACGCACCCTCCGGAGCCTGAGGAGGTGCGCCGGCGGGCCGGCCTGGCCTACGACCGGGCCCACTACCCCGAGGGTGCGGCCCGGCAGCTGGCCGCCATGATGGCCAGCGGCGACCGGACCCAGCGGCTGCGGCGCCTGGAGGTGCCCACCCTGGTCATCCACGGCTTGCAGGACACCCTCATCCAGCCCGACGGCGGGCGGGCCACCGCCGCCGCCGTCCCCGGCGCGCAGCTGCTCGAGCTGGCCGACATGGGCCACGACCTGCCCGCGCACCTCTGGACCCGCATCGTCGACGCCATCGAGGCCAACGCGCGGCGGGCCGAGGGATGACCGCCTCCGGCCCCCTGACCGGCACCAGGGTGGTCGAGCTCGCCGGCCTCGGCCCGGGGCCCTTCGCAGCCATGCTCCTGGCGGACATGGGGGCCGACGTCGTGCGCGTCGAGCGGTCCGACCGCGTGACCGGTGGTGACCCGGCCACACCGCCGGCCGACGTGTCGAACCGCGGCCGCCGGTCCATCGGCGTCGACCTCAAGCACCCGGCGGGGCGGGCCACGGTGCTGCGCCTGGTCGAGCAGGCCGACGCCCTCCTCGAAGGGTTCCGCCCCGGGGTCACCGAGCGTCTCGGCGTCGGCCCCGACGACTGCTGGGCCCTGAACCCCCGGCTCGTCTACGGGCGCATGACGGGCTGGGGCCAGGACGGCCCGAACGCGCCTCTCGCCGGCCACGACATCGACTACATCGCCCTGACCGGGGTGTTGGGCGCCATCGGCCGCGTCGACTCCCGCCCCGTCCCGCCCCTCAACCTGGTCGGCGACTTCGGGGGCGGCGGCATGTTCCTCGCCTTTGGCGTCGTCTGCGGGCTCCTCGAGGCTCGCCGCAGCGGGCAGGGCCAGGTGGTCGACGCGGCCATGGTCGACGGCTCGGCCGTGCTGTCCACCATGTTCTGGGCCCTGCTGGCCATGGGCGCCTACAACGACGTGCGGGGGACGAACCTGCTGGACACCGGCGCCCACTTCTACGAGGTCTACGAGACCGCCGACGGCCGCCATGTGGCCGTGGGGGCCATCGAGCCGCAGTTCTACGCCGAGCTGTGCCGGCTCACCGGCTTCGAGGCCGACCGGCCCGACCCCCCGTCCCACTTCGACAGCTCGACCTGGCCCGAGCGCAAGGCGGCCATGGCCGCGCTGTTCCGCAGCCGGACCCGGGCCGAGTGGTGCGAGCTGCTCGAGCACACCGACGCCTGCGTGGCCCCCGTGCTCTCCTTCACCGAGGCGCCTGGTCACCCGCACCTGCAGGCCCGGGGCACCTTCGTCGCGGTCGAGGGCGTGGTCCAGCCGGCGCCGGCGCCCCGCTTCAGCCGGACGCCGGGGTCGATTCAGCGGCCGCCCGCCCACCCGGGCCAGCACACCGACGAGATCCTGGCCGACTGGCTGGGGGCGCCCGCCCACGAGGTGGCCTCCCTCCGCGCCTCGGGTGCCATCACATGAGCCCAAGGGCCAGCCGTGACGAGGTGGGCCGAGCCCGGGCCGTCATCGCTGGCTTCGTGCCCGTCTCGCCCGAGCAGGCCAGCGCGAGGCGAGCCACGCTGGCCCTGCTCGACCAGACGGCCGACCCGCTGGGCCGCCAGGACGGCGGCCACCTGACCGGCTCGGCCCTGGTGGTGGACGCCGCCGGCCAGCGGGTGCTCGTCCTGTGGCACAAGAAGCTGGGGATCTGGGTTCAGCCCGGCGGCCACCTCGACGGCGACGGTGACCTGGCCCGGTCGGCTCGCCGGGAGGCGGTCGAGGAGACGGGCATCAGCGAGCTCCGGTTGGCGTCGGCTCTGCCAGTCGACCTCGACGTCCACCACGTGGCTCCTCCCGACGCCGGTCGTCATGCGCACCACGACGTCCGCTTCGTCGTCGTCGCCCCGCCGGGGGCCGAGCCTGTGGCGAACGACGAGGCCGACCGGTTCCGGTGGCTGAGCCTGGACGAGGTCGAAGCCGACCAGGGCTGCGACCCGGGCCTGCGCCGGCTGGCCCGCCTGGGCGTGGCCGCCGCCCGTCCCGTGCTCTGAAGCCCGGTCCCGTCGGTACCTTCACCTGCCATGGCCACCGTCGTGTTCCTGCACGCCCATCCCGACGACGAGTGCCTGATCACCGGCGGCACCATCGCTCGCCTGGCTGCCGAGGGGCACCGCGTCCTGATCGTCACCGCCACCGACGGGGCGCTCGGCGAGTGCCCGGACGGGTTGCTCGCCGACGGTGAGACGCTGGCCGGACGACGGGCCGCCGAGGTGCGAGCGTCGGCCGAGGTGCTGGGGGCGGAGCACCGGTTCCTCGGCTACGGCGACTCCGGCATGGCCGGGACGGAGGGCAACGCCGCCCCCGGCGCCTTTTGCAACGCCGACGTCGAGGAGGCCGCGTCCCGCCTGGCCCGGCAGCTCGAGGAGGAGCGAGCCGACGTGCTCGTGACCTACGACGACCACGGCACCTACGGCCACCCCGACCACATCCAGGTCCACCACGTCGGCCTGCGGGCCGCCGACCTGGCCGCCACCCGCGGCCTCTACCAGGTCACCGTCAACCGCGAGCGCATGGCCCGCATGGTGGAGCAGGCGGCCGAGCGGGGCATGGCGCCGAGCGAGGACGAGCGGCCGTCCGAGGAGATGATGGCCACCATAGGCCTGCCCGAATCGGAGCTCGACACCGTGGTCGACGTGGCCGACCACATCCCCGCCAAGCTGGCCTCGATGCGCTGCCACGAGACCCAGGTCGGCGACATGGACTTCTTCCTGGGCATGCCCGTCGAGGCGTTCACCGAGTCGTTCGGCCAGGAGTGGTACGTGCGGATGCGGGCCCCCGAGAGCACGGCGGCCGACCGGCTGGTCTGAGGGCGCGAGGCTCCAGCGGGTGAGCCACGTCGTCATCAACGCCATCACCGTCCCGGCCGACCAGCACGACGCCATGGCCGAGCGCTTCGCCAAGCGCGCCGGCCTGGTCGAGCAGGCGGACGGCTTCGAGCGGTTCTCGCTGCTCCGCCCCGCCGACGGCCGCGACGTGTGGCTGGTCGTCACCCAGTGGCGTGACGAGGCGGCCTTCCAGGCCTGGCTGTCGTCCTCGGCCTTTGGCCAGCAGCACGGCTCCCCGCAGGCCCAGGCCAGCCCGGCCGCGGGCAGTGAGGTCTGGTCCTTCTCGGTGGCCCAGCAGCTCGGCTGAGCCGGGCCGCTCAGCGGCGGGCGCTGAAGGTGGCAAAGGCGCCGGAGGCATCCGTCACGACCTCTCCGAACCCCGCCCCCTGCAGCCATGCCCGCAGGCCCACGGCGGTGCCGCCCGGGCCCATCATCCCGTCCTGTCGCCGGGCGCCCCGCTCCAGAAGCCGGTCGACCCTGGTGCTCTCGCCCCGCAGGAGCATGCTGCCGATCAGCCTTCCCGACGGCTTCAGGCAGCGCGCCGCCTCCTCGAGGGCCGCCTCGGGCTGGGGCAAGCAGTGCAGCGAGTTGTACAGCAGGCAGACGTCGGCCGCGCCGTCCGGCAGCGGGGCGGCGGTCACGTCGGCCAGGTGCAGCTCGGCACCGGTGAAGCCACGCGTCGACGCCTCCCACTCGGCCCGGGCCAGCATGCTGGGCGAGGCCTCGACCCCGACGTACCGGCCGACCCTGGCCGGGTCGAGCCAGCCCAGGGCGAGGCCGGCGCCGCAGGCCAGGTCGAGCACGACCTCGGCCTCGACCTGCTGGAGCGTCTCGAGGCTGCGGTAGAGCAGGCCGAAGTCGGAGGCCCACAGGAGGCGGCCCACGACGCGCCCGACCCGCGGGTGGGCGATGTAGGAGCGGTAGAAGCGCCCGGTGGCGCTGTCGTAACCGTCTTGGAGGGGCATCCCCCTCCACCGTAACTTGCTGTACGTTCAGCAAGTACATGCCTCGGGACCTCGCCGCCAGCCGGGAAGCGATCCTCGACGCCGCCGAGGAAGCCTTCGCGGATCGCGGCTACGACGGAGCGTCCCTCCAGCAGATCGCCACCGCGGCCGGGGTGTCCCGGGGCATGCCGAGCTACGCCTTCTCCTCCAAGGAGCGGCTCTACGAGGCCGTCCTCGAGCGTGCCTTTGCCGCCCCGGCGGCACTGGCCCGGGAGGGCCGGGCCCCGGGCGGCCGCGATCCCCGAGCGGTGCTGGCCGGTCTGGTGGGCTCCTACCTCGAGTTCCTGGCGGCCCGCCCCACCTATGTCCGGCTCCTCCAGCGGGCGGCGTTGGAGGACGGCCACCGACTGGGCCGGGCCGCCGCCCACCTCGACGCGCTGGCGCAGGGCGTCGACGCGCTGGTCGAGCTGCTGGACGCCGCCGACCTGCGCCCGGTCGATCCGGGCCAGCTCTTCGTCAGCATCGTGGCCCTGTGCTTCTTCCCCCTGGCGCACCAGGCCACCTTGCTCGGCCCCCTCGGCTTCGACAGCCACGACCCGGCCTTCCTGGCTGCACGCAAGGCGCACGTCGTCGACCTCCTCCTCGACGGCCTGGCGCCGTGACGCACGCCGGCCGTCCCCCGGGGCGGCCGCGAACCCGGCGGTACTGTCCCGGCGTGCGGCGGGGGCGGCGGTGACCCTGAGCGATGTCCACCGCTGGTTCGCGTGGGTGGTGATCGGGGCGAACGCGGCGGTCGGGCTCTGGGCGCTCGGCGCCCACCGGCTCCCGGGGCTCCGCCGGAGAGGCCTGTGGTGGGCGACGCTGGTGGCTGAGGTGTCGGTGTTCGTCGAGGTCGCTCTCGGCGCCGCCCTGGTGGGCGGCCACGACCGCCGGGAGCTGCAGTTCCACGCCTTCTACGGCTTCGTGGCCATCGTCGCCGTCGGCGTGCTCTACAGCTACCGGGCCCAGCTGCAGCACCGGCTGTACCTGCTCTACGGCGTCGGCGGCCTGTTCGTGATGGGCCTGACCATTCGCGCCGCCCAGATCCCCGCCCGCCGCTGACGGGCTTCTAGTCGAGGTGGACCACGGTGCACGTCAGGGTGCGGGTGATGCCCTCGATCTGGCCGACCTTGGACACGACCGACTTGGCCAGGTCGTCCATGTTGTCGGCCTCGGCCCGCACGATGACGTCGTAGACGCCGGTGACCGCGTCGGCGGTGACGAAGCCGGGGATGCGCCCCACGGCGCGGGCGACGTCGGCCGCCTTCCCCACCTCGGTCTGGATGAGCACATAGGCGGTGACGGGCATCTGGTCCCCCCTGGCGGCGGCTGTCGAGGTGACAGTAGCGGTGGGCTCCACGGCGGCGCCGGGCCGGAAACCCCGATCCGGCGGTACCATCGTCGTGGTGCGCCGCCCCGGCTTCGTCGTGGCCGCCGCCGCTGCCGCCGTCACGCTCGCGGCGGTCGTCGGGGGTTCGGCCGACGCTCAGGGCGTCGCCGCGATCAACGTCGTGCCGGCCGAGGCCGATCCGGGGGCCACGGTCTTGGTCACCAACGGTCCCGGCGCGCCGTGCACGCCCCCGACCGGCAGCTCCAACGCCTCGGCGTCGGTCGACCTCTACGCCGCCGGGTCTGCAACGCCGGCGAACCGCGGTCCCTTCCAGGGGTTCGTCTCGGCTTCCGGGTCCTGGTCGGTCGAGGTGAGGCTGGCGCCCGACCTGGCGCCCGGTTCGTACCGGGTGCAGGCCGGCTGCTACACCGACTCCGGCCTGAACTCGGGGTTCGGGCCGTCGTACGAGCCTGGCCGCCTCGACGTCCGCCTCCGCCAGCTCGGCCCGCCCACGCTCAGCATCGGCCGGGGTCGCCCCGGCGACAGCGTCCAGGTGACGTCGGGTGACGCCCGGTGCACCCCGCCCACGGGGGCGCCGAACCCCCGAGTGCGGGTCAGCATCCTCGACCGCGACGGCTCCACCCGGGCGGAGTCGGAGGGCGGGGTCGACCGGGGGAGCGGCCGGTGGGCGGTCCCCGTCCGGGTTCCCGCGCTCGACACCCAGGGCGCCCAGGTGACCGCGGTGTGCCTGGCCCGGGTGGGGGCGTCGGTGCCCTACGCCCGCTACGCAGCCACGCCCCTCGCCGTCGAGGCTCCGCCGGCCGACCCGCCGGTCACGCCGCCCGCCACTTTCGGCTCCGTTCCGACCTCGCTGCCGGCGGTGCCTGGCGCGCCGGCGACCACCGCCGTCACCGTCAACCCGGCCCTGCTGCCCGACACCTCGCTGCCGCTGGCACCGGTGGCCAAGGCGATCATCGCCGAGCCCGCCTACACCGGCTGACGGCGCCTCAGCCCCCGACCGGATCGAGGTCGACGGCGATCCCGAGCGCACTGGCTCCCCAACCGCTGAGGTCGTCGGCCGAGCCGTACTTGGCGACGAGCAGGCGCCGCGCCCGCCCGTCCTCCTCGGTGCCCGCGTTGAGCACTCGAGCCCGACCGAGGTGGCGCTCACCGGCCACCTCGAGCTCCACGTCCGGATCAACCTCGAGGTTCAGCACCCAGTCGGAGGTGCGGCCCCCGCCGGCCAGGAGGAACAGCGTCCGGTCGTCCTCGGTGGCGAACCAGATCTCGATGCGGTGGGCGCGCCCGCTGACCCGGCCGGTGGTCGTGAGGTGGCACAGCTGGTCGTCGAGCATCAGCGACGGACGTCGACCGGCACGCCGAGCGGGAGCTGGGTGGCGAGGGCGGAGATGGCCTCGTTGGTCATCCGGAGGCACCCGAGGCTGACGTTGCGGCCCAGCGTGGACGGGTCGTTGGTGCCGTGCAGGCCGAGCTGGCCGAAGGCCCCGGGGGGGCCTTCGTCGGTGCCCGTGAAGCCCGACAGCCCAAAGGCGTAGGCGCCGTACGGGCCGTCGGCCCGCGGTGGGCGCAGCAGCTCGGTGGTGTACCAGCGGCCGCCCGGCGTGGGCGTGGCCGCCGTGCCGACGCCGATGGTCTCGACCCGCACCACGTCGGGGCCCTGGAAGACGGTGAGGCGGTAGGCGGCGAGCTCGACGACGATGCGCCACCGGTGCTGGGACAGCTTGACGTCGCCGAGGCGGATCCAGCCGGAGGAGCCGGACGGCTCGACGGGGAGCAGCACCTCGGCCATCAGGGACCGCCGCTGGAGGACGAGGAACACGGCCGGAGCGCCTGCGGGCCGCGGCGAGGGCACCCGCCGCGAGGCCTGGGTGCTCTCGGGCCCGTCGAAGACCTCCACTAGGGGGACGACCGCCTCGGCCACGATCACCGGGTCGGGGCTGGGAGGGCTGGGGAGCGGTCCGGCATCGGCCACCCCTGGTCCGCCGTTCGGCCGGCCGGCACGCTCGGTGGAACCCCCACGGCAGCCGGCCAGCGCCACCGAGGCCAGCGCCACGACGGTTAGGAGAAACGTCGCTGCCCGTCGCCCCACCATCGGAACGCTACCGCCCGATCGGCTGGATGGCTCCCTCAGGTGGCCGGCGCGCCGTAGGGCTCCTGGGCCTCGTCGTAGCAGGCGAGGTGGTACTGCTCGACCCGCTGCCACGTACCGTTCTCGTAGACGTTGCAGATGATCTGCTTGCCCTGGGTGCGCGCCTGGAACTTGACCTGCTGGTCGCACACGGGGCAGATCGCGGAGTTGCCGGGCTCGATGGTCCGCAGCACCGCCCGGCTTTCGTTCGTCACGGTTGCCACACCTCCGCATCGGCGGCGCGTCGACCGCCTTGAGCCATTGGTGGTCTAGCGCACCAGGGGCTTGAACTTGGGCCGGTGGGGCTGCTCGGCCTCGACGCCGAGGCGCTTGCGCCGGTCGGCCTCGTAGTCGCTGTAGCCGCCCTCGAACCAGCGTGCCTCGCTGCCGCCCTCGAAGGCCAGGACGTGGGTGGCGATGCGGTCGAGGAACCAGCGGTCGTGGCTGATGACGACCGCACACCCGGCGTAGGAGAGCAGTCCGTCCTCGAGCGCTCGGAGGGTGTCGACGTCGAGGTCGTTGGTGGGCTCGTCGAGGAGCAGCAGGTTGCCGCCGGCGGCCAGGACCTTGCCGAGGTTGAGCCGGTTGCGCTCGCCCCCCGACAGGACCCCGACCCGCTTCTGCTGGTCGCTGCCCTTGAAGCCGAGCTGGCTGCAGTAGGCCCGGCCGTTGACGGTGCGGCCCCGGATGGTCAGCTCGTCGCGGCCACCGGTCAGCTCCTCGTAGACCGTCTTGTCGGGGTCGAGGGTCTCCCGTGACTGGTCGACGTAGGCGAGCCGGACCGTGGGGCCGACTCGCAGCGTGCCGGCGTCGGGTGCCTCGTGGCCGACGATCATCTTGAACAGCGTCGTCTTGCCGGCACCGTTCGGGCCGACGACCCCGACGATGCCGCCGCGAGGGAGCGAGAAGGACAGGCCGTCGAACAGGAGCCGGTCGCCGAAGCCCTTGGTCAGGCCGTCGGCTTCGACCACGACGTCGCCGAGGCGGGGCCCGGGCGGGATCGACAGCTCGAGGGCGGCGGCCCGCTCGGGGGCGCTCTCGGCCTCGGCGGCCAGCTGGTCGTAGCTGGTCAGCCGGGCCTTGCCCTTCGCCTGACGGGCCCGGGGCGACATGCGGATCCACTCGAGCTCGTGCTCGAGCGTGCGCCGCCGCCGCTCGTCGGTCTTGGCCTCCTGGGCCAGGCGCTGCTGCTTCTGCTCGAGCCATCCCGTGTAGTTCCCCTCGTAGGGGATGCCCGCGCCGCGGTCCAGCTCGAGGATCCACCCGGCCACGTTGTCGAGGAAGTAGCGGTCGTGGGTGACGGCGACGACCGTGCCCGGGTACGCCTGGAGGGTCCGCTCGAGCCAGGCGACGCTCTCGGCGTCGAGGTGGTTGGTGGGCTCGTCGAGGAGGAGCAGGTCGGGCTGGCGCAGGAGCAGCCGGCACAGCGCCACCCGGCGCTTCTCCCCGCCGGAGAGCGGGGCCACCTCGGCGTCGCCCGGGGGCAGGCGCAGGGCGTCCATGGCGATCTCGAGGGTGCGGTCGAGGTCCCAGGCGTTGGTGGCGTCGATCTGGTCCTGAAGCCGGGCCTGCTCGGCCAGCAGGGCGTCGAAGTCGGCGTCCGGGTCGGCCATCGCCGCGCACACCTCGTCGTAGCGGCGCAGCACCTGCTTGCTGGGCGCCACCCCGTCCTCGACGTTGCCCAGGACGGTCTTGCTCAGGTCGAGCTGGGGCTCCTGCTCGAGGAAGCCGACCGAGAACCCAGCGCCCAGCCGGGCCTCGCCGGTGTAGTCGTCGTCGACGCCCGCCATCACCCGCAGGAGGCTGGACTTGCCGCTGCCGTTGGCCCCCAGCACGCCGATCTTGGCCCCGGGGTACATGGAGATGTTGATCCCCCGAAGCACCTCCCGGTCCGGCGGGATGAACTTCGCCAGGTTCCTCATCGTGATGATGAACCTGCTCCTGTCCATCTCCTCGGTCCTCGCCACGAACGTCGAGGCTACCGACCCCTCCAGAAGACCCCCGTGCCGCGCCGGAAGCACGGGGGTGTGGGGGGCTTCGCCCCCCACCAACGGCCCGCAGGAGGCTCGTCTGAACGGAGGGGGGTTCGGGGGGAGGGGCTGTGGCCCTCCCCTGAGGCCTACGGCAGCTTCTGCTGCCAGGCGAGGCTGAGGCCGGCGGCGACGACGAGGAGGGCGACGCCGACGCCGAGGGGCCAGTGGGTGGCGTCCTTGCGCTCCTTGCGGAAGCCGATCTTCGAGCCGATGTCCTCGTAGACCTTCCGGAGCTCGTCGGCCGAGGGGGCGTCGTAGAACTGGGCTCCGGTGCGCTCGGCCACGGCTCGGAGGGTCTCCGGGTCGGGGGCGACGGTCTGGAGGCGGCTGCCGCCGCGGCCGTCCGGGATGAGCGCCTGGCCGGTGGCGGTGCCGAGGGCGACGGTGTAGATGGGCACCCCGAGCTGGTTGGCGATGTCGGCGGCGTCGAGCGGCTGGATCTGGCCGGCGGTGTTGGCGCCGTCCGAGATGAGCAGGATCGAGGCCGGGATGCGGGCGGCGGTGTCGGGGTTGATGGCGCCGCCGTCGAGCGGCGGGGCGTCGACGCCCTCGGCTGCGGCGAGCGCCTCGGGCCGGACCTGGCCGACCCCGTTGATCAGGGCGTCGCCCATGGCCGTGCCACCGTTGGCCACCAGGCTGTCGATGGCCACCCCGACCTGCTCCCGGTCCTGGGTGGGCGCGGCCAGGACGCGGACAGTGGACGAGAAGGCGATGAGGCCGACCCGGAACTTGGGGGGCAGGGCCTTGACGAAGGTCCTGGCCGACTCCTGGGCAGCCCGGATGCGGTCGGGGCGCACGTCGTCGGCCTTCATCGACCCGGACACGTCGATGATGAGGACGATGGTGGCCTCCTCGCGAGGCACGCTGACCGTGGCCTGGGGCCGGGCCAGGCCGACGAGGAGAGCGGTCATGGCCAGCAGGAACACCGCAGCGGGCACGTGGCGGCGCCAGCGGGGGCTGCGCTCGACGACGGACTCGAGGAGGTCGAGGTTGGTGAAGCGGACGACGTCCTTCGGTCGCCGCTGCTGCAGGAGGACGTAGGCGGCCAGGCCCGCCGGCACGAGCAGCAGGAGCCACAGGAAGCGGACGTCACCGAACCGCTCGGCGAAGCTCATGCGACGAGGCCCCTCATGCTGTGTCCTCTGCCTGCTCCAGGGCCGGCCTGGAGCCGCCGCCTTCCCTCAGGGTCCCTCCCCTGCGGGGCCCCTCCCTTCGGTCCAGGCGGCGGCGGCCGCCCCTTGCGCTCATGCTGTCGTGCCCTCGCGGAGCGACAGGAAGCTGGCGAGCGGCAGCAGCCAGTCTCCGGCCGTGGTGAGCACGACATGGTCGGCGCCCGCCCCGGTCACGGTGGTGGCGACGGCGGCCCGCTCGGCCGCCGCCGCGGCCGCGAACCGCTCGCGCAGGCGGCGGCTGGACGTGTCGACCCGAAGCAGCCTGCCCGTCTCGGGGTCGACCAACGTGAGCTCGCCGACGGCCGGCAGCGACTGCTCGCGGGGGTCGAGCACCTCGGCCACGACGACGTCGTGGCGGGCCGACAGGGCGAGCAGCGGCACCCGCCAGCTGCGCTCGGCGTCGCCCCGCAGGTCGGCCACGACGACGACGAGGCTGCGGCTGCGGGCCACCCGGCCGGTGCGGCGGAGGGAGGCGGCCAGGCCCTCCCGGGCCGCACCGCCGTCGGGCTGCTCCCGGGCCCGGTCCCGCAGCTCGCGGAGGGTGGTGGAGACGGCCAGGAGGCCGTGCCGGCCCTGGGTGGGGGGCCGGTACCCCTCCTCCGGGCCGCCGAAGGTGACGACGCCCACCCGGTTCACGCCGCGGGTGGCGGCGTGGGCGATGGCCAGGCAGGCGCCGCTGGCCACGTCGGCCTTGGTGCGGTCGGCGGTGCCCCACGCCATCGACGGGCTGACGTCGAGCACCAGCCAGGTCGTCAGCGCCCGCTCGGCGACGTGCACCCTGACATGGGGCTGGCCGGTGCGGGCCGTGGCGTTCCAGTCGATCTTCCGGACGTCGTCGCCGGGGACGTAGGGGCGGATCTGGGCCAGCTCGGTGCCCTGGCCGAGGCGAAGCGACCGGTGGTCGCCGGCCAGGAGCCCGTCGACCTTCCGGCGCACCGACAGCTCGAGGGCGCGCAGGACGGCCCCGCCGGGCACCAGCTGGTCGTCCAGGGCCATCAGGCCGGGACGGCGGTGGCCCGGGCCAGGTCGATCCTGGGCTGGGCAACCGCCTGCAGCACGGTCTCGACGATCCGGTCGGCGGCGACGCCCTCGGCCAGGGCCTGGTAGCTGAGGACGAGCCGGTGGCGGAGCACGTCGGGGGCCAGGTCGGCGACGTCGTGGGGGAGCGCGTAGCTGCGGCCCCGCAGCAGGGCCAGGGAGCGGGCGCCGTGAACCAGGCTGAGCGACGCCCGGGGGCTGGCCCCGTAGTCGACAAAGGCGGTGAGGTGGCCGAGCCCGATCTGCTCGGGGTGGCGGGTGGCGTTGACCAGGCTGACGGCGTACTCGGCGACCGACTGGTCGACGAAGACCCTGGTCGCGGCGGCCTGGAAGCGGTGCAGCTCGTCGACGCCCATCACCTGCTCCACCTCGTCGGCGGGCACGAGGCTGCGGCGCACGACCTCGAGCTCCTCGCGAGGTGTCGGGTAGTCGACCAGCACCTTCATCATGAAGCGGTCGACCTGGGCCTCGGGCAGCGGGTAGGTGCCCTCGGACTCGATGGGGTTCATGGTGGCGAGCACGAGGAACGGGTCGGGGACGGCGAAGGTGTCCTTGCCGATGGTGACCTGGCGCTCCTGCATGACCTCGAGCAGGGCCGACTGCACCTTGGCCGGAGCCCGGTTGATCTCGTCGGCCAGGAGCAGGTTGCAGAACACCGGCCCCTTCTCGGTGTCGAAGCCCTTGCCGTCGGTGCGGTAGATGCGGGTGCCGATCAGGTCGGACGGGACCAGGTCGGGCGTGAACTGGATGCGGGCGTCGGTGCCGCCCAGGACCCGGGCCAGGGTGGCCACCGTCTTGGTCTTGGCCAGGCCGGGCACGCCTTCGATGAGGAGGTGGCCGCCGGTCAGCAGGGCCACCAGCACCCGCTCCAACAGCTGCTCCTGGCCGACGATGACCTTCTTCATCTCGAACAGCGCCTGTTCGAGCCGGGCTTGAGCGCTGTCCTCGTCCACGGGCATGCCCAACGGTAGGCCAGGGTCCCGCAGTTCCCCGACCGGGCCTAGCCTTCCTGGGGTGGCACCTGAGGACGCGGCGCGCACAGCCTCGATCTCGGGGCCCAACGACTGGTTCGTCGACGAGATGTTCGACTCGTGGAAGGCGGATCCGGCGTCGGTGCCCGACGTGTGGCGCGAGTTCTTCGGCGGCGACGTCCCCTCGTCGGGCGGGCCCGTGCGGGCGGTGCCCCGGGCCCCGGCCCCCGCAGCTCCCAAGCCCGCCCCCACCCCGCCGCCCAAGCTGGCCCCCTCCCCGCCGCCCGCCCCCGCACCGGCCCCCCGGCCGGCGCAGGCCCCGCCCGTCCAGGGAAGCCCACTGCGGGGCGCGGCCCTGGCCGTGGCCCGCAACATGGACGCCAGCCTCTCCATCCCCACCGCCACCTCGGTGCGGCCGGTGCCGGCGAAGCTGCTCGAGCGCAACCGGCTGATCATCAACAACTACCTGCGCCGCCATCGCGAGGGGAAGGTCAGCTTCACCCACCTCATCGGCTACGCCGTGGTCCAGGCGCTCAAGGCCGTGCCCGCCATGAACAACCAGTACGTGCCGGGCACCGACGGCCAGGGGCCCCAGTTGCACCAGCGGGAGCACATCGGCCTCGGCCTGGCCGTCGACACCGCCCGGCCCGACGGCACCCGCACCCTGCTGGTCGTCAGCATCAAGGAGGCCGAGACGCTCGACTTCCGGGGGTTCTGGCTGGCCTACGAGGAGCTGATCCGCAAGGTCCGCACCGGCAAGATCACCCCCGACGACTTCAGCGGCGTCACGGTCACCCTCACCAACCCCGGCACCATCGGCACGGCCCACTCGGTGCCCCGCCTCATGCCCGGCCAGGGCTGCATCATCGGCGTCGGCCGGATCGACTACCCGGCGGCGTTCAAGGCGGCCGACGAGCGGGCGCTGGCCGAGCTGGGCCTGTCGAAGGAGGTGGTGCTCACCTCCACCTATGACCACCGCATCATCCAGGGGGCCGAGTCGGGGCAGTTCCTGGCCACCGTCGAGCACTACCTCATGGGCGAGGACGGCTTCTACGACCGGGTCTTCGAGAGCCTCGGCGTGCCCTACGTGCCGGTGCGGTGGAGTCGCGACGTCAACCCGGTCGACTCCGAGACGGCCCGCCTGCACAAGCAGATCCACGTGCAGAACCTGGTGTTCAACTACCGGCTCCGGGGCCACCTGATCGCCGACCTCGACCCGCTCGACCTCACGGCGCCGCAGCTGCACGCCGAGCTCGACCCTGCCACCTACGGCCTGACCCTGTGGGACCTCGACCGCGAGTTCCTCACCGACGGCCTGGCCGGCACGCAGCGGCTGACGCTCGGCGAGATCCTGGGCATCCTGCGCGACGCGTACTGCCGCACCGTCGGCATCGAGTACCTGCACATCCAGGAGCCGGCCGAGCAGCGCTGGGTCCAGGAGCAGGTCGAGGGGCGGGCCTGGACCACCAGCCCGGAGGAGCAGCGCCACATCCTCGACCGGCTGAACGCGGCTGAGGCGCTCGAGAAGTTCCTCGACACCAAGTACAGGGGAGCCAAGCGGTTCGGCATCGAGGGCGCCGAGTCGGCCATCGTCATCCTCGACGCCGTGCTCGATGGCGCCGCAACCAGCGGGATGACGGAGGCCGTTCTCGGCATGGCCCACCGCGGGCGCCTCAACGTGCTGGTGAACATCGTCGGCCAGCCCTACGGCGAGCTGTTCGACCAGTTCGAGGGCAACCTCGACCCCGACACCACCCAGGGCTCGGGCGACGTGAAGTACCACAAGGGCTTCCACGGCACCTACACCGGCCTGTCGGGCACGCCGCTCGACGTGACCCTCGCCTCGAACCCGAGCCACCTCGAGGCGGTCGACCCGGTGGTTGTGGGCATGGCCCGGGCCCGACAGGACATACGCGACGAGGCCGTGCGCTACCCGGTGCTGCCCGTGCTGATCCACGGCGACGCCGCCTTTGCCGGCCAGGGGGTGGTGGCCGAGACGCTGAACATGAGCCAGCTGCCGGGCTACGGCGTGGGCGGCACCGTCCACCTGGTCATCAACAACCAGCTCGGCTTCACCACCGGCCCCGAAGCCGCCCGCTCCTCGCAGTACTCGACCGACGTGGCGAAGATGGTCCAGGCGCCGATCTTCCACGTGAACGGCGACGACCCCGAGGCCTGCGCCCGGGCGGGCCGGCTGGCCCTCGCCTACCGACAGGCGTTCTCCAAGGACGTCGTGATCGAGATGGTGTGCTACCGCCGGTTCGGGCACAACGAGACCGACGACCCCAGCCTCACCCAGCCCCTGATGTACGAGCGGATCAAGCACCGCCGCTCGGTGCGCAAGCTGTACGTCGAGTCCCTGGTCCGCCGGGGCGACATCACCGTCGACGAGGCCGAGGCGGCGCTGAACGACTTCTCGTCGCGGCTGCAGGGGGCGTTGGAGGAAACCCGCAAGGCGGCACCGCCCAAGCTCAGCAAGCTGCCGCCGCCGCCGGCGCCGGCGCCGCTGCTGCCGCCGGCCAAGACCGCGGTCGACGAGGGGACCCTCGACAAGGTGGTGTCGGCCCTGTTCTCACAGCCCGACGGGTTCACGGTCCACCCGAAGCTGGTCAAGGTGCTCGAGCAGCGCCGCCAGCTGTGGGAGCAGGGCCAGGTCGACTGGGCCCTCGGGGAGGCCCTCGCCTACGGCACGATGCTCCTCGAGGGCCACGACGTGCGGGTGGCGGGCCAGGACACCCGGCGGGGCACCTTCAGCCACCGCAACGCCGTGCTGGTCGACTACGCCACCGGCGCCGAGCACAAGCCGCTCGACCACATCGCCGCCGACCAGGGCCGCTTCTTCGTCTACGACTCGCTGCTCAGCGAGTACGCCGCCCTCGGCTTCGAGTACGGCTACGCGACCGTCCACCGCAACGCGTTCGTGGCCTGGGAGGCGCAGTTCGGCGACTTCGTCAACGGCGCCCAGGTCATCATCGACCAGTTCCTGGCCGCCGCCGAGGACAAGTGGGACCAGACGTGCGGCCTGACCCTGCTGCTGCCCCACGGCTACGAGGGCCAGGGCCCGGAGCACTCGTCGGGCCGGGTCGAGCGGTTCCTCACCCTGTGCGCCGAGGCGAACATGCAGGTGGCCAACGTCACCACCGCCGGGCAGCTGTTCCACCTCCTGCGCCGGCAGGTCGTGCGCGACTTCCCCAAGCCGCTGGTGCTGTTCACGCCGAAGGCCTTCCTGCGGGCCAAGGAGGCGCACAGCCTGGTCGAGGATCTCACCGACGGCGGCTTCTGCGAGGTCATCGACGACCCGGCGGTGACGGACCGGTCGGCGGTCCGCCGGGTGGTCTTGGCCACCGGCAAGGTCGCCCTCGAGGCGCTGAACGAGAAGGCCAAGCGGGGCGTCGAGGACGTGGCCGTGGTCCGGCTCGAGCAGCTCTACCCCTTCCCTGAGGGCCCCGTCGTCGAAGCGGTGGCCGGCTACCCCGGCTGCACGTCGCTCTGCTGGCTCCAAGAGGAGCCCGAGAACATGGGGGCCTGGAACTTCCTGCACGGCCGCCTGCATCGCAGCTTCAGGAACGACGTGAAGCTGACCCACGTCTCACGCTTCGAGTCGGGCAGCCCCGCCGCCGGATCCAAGGACGTCTCGGACCTCGAGCGCGCCGACCTGCTCGACCGGGCCCTGACCGTCGCCGGCTAGGAGGGCGGCGGCGCCACCGGCAGCGAGCTCATGTCGGCGAGCGGGAGCACCTGGTAGCTGGCGAAGTTGTAGACGGGCGAGCGGGCCAGGAGCATCTCGAGCTCGTCGTTGGAGTCGACGTCGTAGATCCACGCCCCACCGTGCGATCCGACGATGTGGTAGCGGCCGATGATCTTGCCCTGCTCCTCGAGGGGCTTGGCGTGGTCGGCGACCTGCATCACGGTCTTGACCATGTCCGTGGACAGCCGGGTGATCTCCAGCTTCCAGATGACGAGGAACTTCATCGGACCTCCAGTGGGTGGTGGCGAGGGCGTCAGGGGCCGTCGCTGTTGGCGAGCTTGTCGAGGGAGGAGCGGGCGCGGGCGGCGGTGCACGGCTCGTCCTCGGAGAGGTTGGAGGTCCTGACCAGCTTGCCGTCGGCCACCCGGCCCACCAGCACGTAGCACCGGCCGCTGCTCGAGTGGGCCGTGGCGAACCAGTAGCCGCCGGCCTGGTCCGCGCTCACCCGTGCGGGCCGGTCGGACGGCTGGCTGGCCGGGAGGGTGGCGATGGCCACCTCTTGGCGGTAGCCGGGCTCGACGGTGGCCCGGCGCAGGGCCGTGAACAGGCTGGACGTGGCCTCCCGGTCGCTGCGGGCGTCGGGGGAGGACGTCGAGACGATGGCGCCGACGCCCGACAGGAGCAGGAGGAGCGCCATCACGCCGAGGAGCAGGGCGCCGAGGCGGATCCGGTGGGCTCGGGTGCCGTGGGCCCTGGCCAGCTCGGACTCGTGGGAAAGACCTGGCCGCGAGGCGCGAGAAGCCCGCCCCGGGGTCGCCGTCGAGGTCGTGCCGCTGGGCTCCGCCACGTACCCGCCGTCGGCGGCGGCCATCGTGAGCGGGAAGCGGCACTCCGGGCACTCGACGGCCAGCTGCGAGAGCGACTCCGAGCACCAGGGGCATCGGGCCACGGCCCCCTGCTGTGCACGCCTCGCCATCGGTCTCCTCCCCACGCTGCCGGCGGTCGACAGCCTCTCACGCCACCCCGGACTGTGCCCTACCCGCTCTCACAGCCGGAGCCACACGCTCTCGTGCTTTTCGGTCGAGGCAATCATCGGCAGGCGGCGGCCGAACCTACGGTGTCTGGCGCCGTGGGCTCCCTCCTCGTGACGAACGACTTCCCGCCGAAGGTCGGTGGCATCCAGAGCTACCTGTGGGAGCTGTGGCGGAGGCTGCCCGCCGGACGGGCATCGGTCCTCACCACGCCCCACCCGGGCGCGGCCGCCTTTGACCTGGCCGCCCCGCTGCCGGTGACCCGCAGTCGGGAGCCCGTCCTGCTGCCCCACCCGCTCCTCGCCTCCCGCATCCGCCGCCAGGCGGCCGCCGACGGGGCCACGCTGGTGGTGCTCGACCCGGCCCTCCCGCTCGGCTGGGTCGGGCCCAGCCTGGCCCGCGGCTCCAGGGCGGGGGGGCCGGTGCTGCCGTACGCCCTGGTGCTGCACGGGGCCGAGGTGACGGTGCCGGCCTCGCTCCCGGGCGTCAACCTCCTGCTGGCCCGGGTGGTGCGGGGGGCCAGCCTCCTGGTCTGTGGGGGCGGGTACCCGACCGCTCAGGCCGCCCGCAGCGTGGGGGGCACCGCCTGGCTCCCGCCCGTCG
This sequence comes from Acidimicrobiales bacterium, assembly GCA_030448245.1. GTDB lineage: Bacteria > Actinomycetota > Acidimicrobiia > Acidimicrobiales > JAUJNH01 > JAUJNH01. The sequence continues at coordinate 49,662 of JAUJNH010000007.1, read as the reverse complement.
TGACGGTGACGCCCGGGGTGGACATCGACCGCTTCCGGCCCCTGGCCGCGCCCGAGCGCAAGGAGGCCCGCCACCGGCTCGGCCTGCCTCAGGACGCCCCCCTGGTCGTCGGCGTGAGCCGCCTCGTCCCCCGCAAGGGCTTCGACATCCTGCTGCGGGCCGTGGCCTCACTGGTCGGGCGGCTGCCGGGCCTCGTGCTGGCGGTGGCTGGGGACGGGCGCGACCGGCCCCGCCTCGAGCGGGAGGCCCGCCGGGCCGGCGCCCCCGTGCGCTTCCTCGGCAAGGTCCCCGACGACCAGCTCCCCCCGCTGATCGGCTGCGCCGACGCCTTTGCCATGTGCTGCCGGGACCGGTGGCTCGGCCTCGAGCAGGAGGGCTTCGGCATCGTCTTCCTCGAGGCTGCCGCCTGCGGGGTTCCCGTGCTGGCCGGCCGCAGCGGCGGTTCCGACGAGGCCGTGCTCGACGGCGTGACCGGGCTCGTGTGCGACCGTCCCGGTGATGCGGCTGCCGTGGCCGCCACGCTGCTCCCCCTGCTGGCCGACCCGGCCTTCGCCCGCCGGCTGGGACACGCGGCGCGCCAGCGGGCCGAACGGCACCTGTCCTACGACCAGCTGGCCGCCCGACTCGACGCCGCCCTGCTCAGCGCCGAGGAGCGAGCCGGGGCCAAGCGGTGACCGAAGAGGCCCGCGGCCCTCGGGTCGAGCCGGCGCCCGAGGGCACCGGGCGCTGGGCGGTGCAGGCCGCCTGGGCCGGTCTCGGGGCCCAGGTCCTGGCGGCCGCCGTCGCGGTGGCCAGCCGGGCCGGGCGGGGGCCGCACGTGGTCGTGTGCACGCTGCTCCTGCTGGGCGGTCTGGCCGCCGCCGCCGCCGCCTTTGTCCGGGCGGTCGCCCGCAGCCGCACGGAGCTGGTCGACGTGGCCACCCTGTTCCTCCTCATCGGCTCGGCCCCCCGGCGCACGCGGCGGTGGCTGTGGGGCGCGGTGGCCGCCCAGGCCGCGGTGGGGCTGGCCACCGCCTCGGCCCGCCCCTACACGTCCCTGGCCTTCGGGGTGCTGGCCCCGATGTGGTCCTACGGCTTCGCCGTGCTGTGGAACGCCACCTACGGAGCCTTCCCCGCCCGACCTGGGCGCGCCTAGGGTCGACGCTCCGATGCAGTGGATCGTGCTCGCCCTGGGCCTCACCTTCCCCGGCGTGCTCTCGTTCCTGGACTGCGACAACCGCGACCCGAGCGAGTTCGAGGGCGGCGCAGCAGACCGGGTCGGCTGGCTCGGGTGGCTGGCGCTGGCCGTCCCCCTGTGCGCCGTCGGCGTCGGCTATGGCATCGTCCTCGGGTACTACTACGGCGTCGTGCGCCGGAACAGCCCGATGCGGCGGTAGGGAGGCACACGTGCTGGAGCAGGTGACGGAGCGGATGATCGTGCGGGCCAGCCCCGACTGCTGCCGACAGGTCGCGCTCGACGTCGAGCGCTACCCCGAGTGGGCCACCGACATCAAGGAGGTCGAGGTCCTGGCCCGCGACGCCGAGGGCCGAGCCGAGCGCGTGCGCTTCCGGGCCGCGGCCTTTGGGCGCAGCACCACCTACACGCTCCTCTACGACCACAGCGGCGCCCCGAGCACGCTCTCGTGGAAGCTCGAGGAGGGCGACCTCACCCGGGTCCTGGACGGCTGGTACCAGTTCGACGGGCTCGACGACGATGACACCGAGGTCACCTACCACCTCGTGGCCGAGCTGCGGCTGCCGCTGCCCGGCTTCGTGAAGCGCCGCACCGAGGGGCGCATCATGCACGCCGCCCTGCGAGAGCTGAAGCTGCGGGCCGAGAGCGCCTGAGGCCCGCCCGGCCCGGTTGACCCGGGGGAGCGGCACGGCCACGCGGCCGGCGCCCGCGGTGCCGGGCAGGCGAGCCCGGGTACGTTGCCCGCCGTGAGCGTGGCCATCGGGCTGGACCTCGGCGGCACGAAGTGCCTGGGTCTGGCCGTCGGCCGTGACGGCACGATCCTGGCCGAGCATCGGGTGCCGACCCCGGTGGAGGGCGGCGAGGCGCTCCTCGACACGATGGCCGCCGTGGCCACCGACGTCGGCGTCGCCGCCCGGGCACCAGGCATCGGGTCGGTCGGCGTCGGCGCCCCGGGTCTGGTCGACGCCGGCGGCGTGCTGCGGTTCGCCCCGAACCTCCGGCGGGCCGACGGCCTCGAGATCGGGGCGGGGCTGGCGGCCCGGCTCGGCGTCGCCGTCCAGGTCGACAACGACGTGACCTGCGCGGCCTACGGCGAGTGGGCCGCGGGAGCGGCCACCGGCACGGGCGACGCCCTGCTCGTCGCCCTCGGCACGGGCATCGGCGGGGGGCTGGTGGTGGGCGGCCGGCTGGCCCGGGGGGCGCACGGCTACGCCGGCGAGATCGGCCACATGGTCGTCGACACCCACGGCCCACCGTGCCCGTGCGGCCAGCGGGGCTGCTGGGAGCGCTTCGCGTCCGGGGCGGGGCTCGGCCGCCTGGCCCGTGAGGCGGCGGCGGCCGGCCTGGCGCCCGGCGTGGTGGCCCGGGCCGGCGGGGACTGCGAGGACGTGCGGGGCGAGCACGTCACCGACGCGGCCCAGGAGGGTGACCTGGGTGCCCGGGCCATCCTCGACGAGTTCGCCCGCTGGCTGGCCCTGGGGCTGGCCAACCTGACGAACATCCTCGACCCTGCCCGGATCGTCGTCGGCGGCGGCCTCGTCGACGACGCCGCGCTGTGGCTCGACGCCACCCGGTCGGCTTTCTCCAAGCTGATCATGGCGGCCGAGGTCCGGCCCGAGGTGCCCGTCGTGCCGGCCCTGCTGGGCTCGCGGGCGGGTGCCGTCGGCGCCGCCCTGCTCGGGCGCGCGACGTCGGGGGCCTAGGGGCCGCCGCCGGAACCGTGTGGGAGGGCCAGGGGCGCGGCGGTAGCCTCGCGTTCGTGGCCCTCGACGACTACCCGTTCCGCCGCATCACCGGGCTGCCGCCGTACGTCTTCTCCATCATCAACGACCTGAAGGTCGACGCCCGCAGGGCCGGGCACGACGTGATCGACCTCGGCTTCGGGAACCCCGACATCCCGTCGCCGGAGATCGCCGTCGAGAAGCTGGCCGAGGCGGCCCGCAACAGCCGCAATCACCGGTACTCCTCGTCGAAGGGGATCCCCAAGCTGCGCCAGGCCGTGGCCGACCACTACCGGCGCCGCTTCAACGTCGAGCTCGACCCCGACCAGGAGGTGGTCACCACCATCGGGGCGAAGGAGGGGCTGTCGCACCTCATGTGGGTGCTGCTCGGGCCTGGCGACTCGGCCGTGGTGCCCACCCCCAGCTACCCGATCCACATCTACGCGCCGCTCTTCGCCGGCGCCGAGGTCCAGCAGGTCCGCCTCGACGGCGGACGCGACTTCCTCGAGGGCTGCATCGACGCCTTCAAGAGCCAGTGGCCCCGCCCCCGGGTGATCGTGTGCTCGTTCCCCCACAACCCCACCACCCAGTGCGTCGACCTGGCCTGGATGACGAGGCTGGTCGAGTTCGCCCGGGAGAACGAGGTGGTGCTCGTCCACGACTTCGCCTACTCGGACACCGCCTTCGACGGCTACCAGCCCCCGTCGGTCCTGCAGGTGCCCGGGGCCAAGGACTGCTCGGTCGAGCTGTTCACGCTGACCAAGAGCTTCTCGATGGCCGGGTGGCGCGCCGGCTTCCTCGTCGGCAACGCCCGGGTGGTGCAGGCCCTCACCAAGCTGAAGAGCTACCTCGACTACGGCACCTTCCAGCCCATCCAGATCGCGGCCACCGTCACGCTGAACGAGGCGTACGACTACCCCAAGCAGGTGAACGAGGTCTACTCGTCCCGGCGCGACGCCCTGTGCGACGCCATGGACCGGGCCGGGTGGGTGATCGAGCGGCCCAAGGGCACGATGTTCGTGTGGGCGCCGGTGCCCGAGCCCTACCGGGAGATGGGCAGCCTGGAGTTCTCGAAGATGCTGATCACCGAGGCCAACCTGGCGGTGTCGCCGGGGGTCGGCTTCGGGCTCGGCGGCGAGGGCTACGTGCGCTTCGCCCTGATCGAGAACGAGCAGCGCATCGCCCAGGCGGCCAGGAACGTCCGCCGGGCCCTGCCCGAGCTGGCCTGACCGGCCGGGTCAGCGGGCGCTCAGCGACCCGGCGCGGGTCAGGCCCTCGAAGCAGAACGAGACGGCGGTGTCGGCCACCTCGTCGGGCGGTTGACCCCGGTGGATCAGCTGGACCCGGGCCAGGCTGTCGGTGACGCCGAGGATGCAGTGGGCCAGCACCTCCGGGTCGGCAGGCGGGATGCGGCCGGTGTCGATGGCCTCTTGGACGTGGCGGGCGATGTCGGTCACCGCCACCCGCCCGCCCCGGCGGATGGCGGGGGCAAAAGCCTCGTCGGTGCGGGCGAACTGGATGAGCGTGTCGAGGTGGCGGTTGGCGTCGAGCCAGTGGAGCGACGCCCGGATGCCCCGCTCGATGCGCACGAGCGGATCGGGCTCGTCCTCGATGGCCGCCTGCTGGGCCCGCCGCAGGTCCAGCTGCGCCGCCTGCAGGATCTCGAGGAGCAGCTCCTCCTTCGAGTCGAAGTACCAGTAGAACACGCCCTTGCCCACGCCCATGCCCTGCACGATCTCGGCCACGGACGTGGGGTGGAACCCGCTTTCGGCGAACCGCCGGGCCGCGAAGTCGAGCAGCTGCCGCTTGCGCTCGAGCCCACGCGGGGTCAGGCGGCGCTCCACCCGGGCGGACGGTACGGCCTCTTGACCGGACGGTCAAGGGAGGGAACCGGCCCGGCCCGAGCCTCTAGCCTGACGGCCCGATGACCTACTGGGTGCTGAAGGCCCTCCTCACCCCGGTCCTGCGGTTCTTCTACCGGGTCAGGGTCGAGGGGCTCGAGCACGTGCCGGCAGAGGGCCCGGTCATCCTCGCCTCCAACCACGTCTCGTTCTGCGACTCGATCTTCCTGCCGATGGTGCTGCGGCGCCGCGTCACCTTCGTGGCCAAGGCCGAGTACTTCGACGACCCCAAGACGGCGTGGTTCTTCCGGGCCGTGGGCCAGATCCCCATCAAGCGCGACGGGGGCTCGGCCAGCGAGGGGGCGCTGGCCGCCGCCCGGGGCGTGCTCGAGGCCGGCGGGGTCTTCGGCATCTACCCCGAGGGCACCCGCAGCCCCGACGGCCGCCTCTACCGGGGCCACACCGGCGTGGCCCGCCTGGCCATGCAGTGCCGGTGCCCGATCGTGCCGGTGGCCATGATCGGCACCAAGGAGGCGCAGCCGATCGGCCAGGTCGTCCCCAACCTGTTCGTGCCCATCACCATCCGCATCGGCCGGCCTGTCACCGACGACCGAATGCAGCACCGGGCCTCCGACCGGCTCGCCCTGCGGGACATCACCGACGAGGTCATGTACGAGCTGCAGTCCCTCTCGGGCCAGGAGTACGTGCCCACCTACGCCAAGCGCAACGGCGCCGAGACCGCCGAGGCCGGCGCCGGCCCGCCCACCCGCATCCAGTCGATCGGCCCGCCGCCCGAGCTCGCCTCCGTCTCCTGACGGGGCCGCGGTGCCACGGGATGGCCGTGCAGACGTAACGCATCCGTCACACGGACGGTTTACGGTCTTGTCATGCCGGTCTTCGTGCTGCGCGTCTGGGTGCCTGACCGGCCGGGCGCCCTCGGGGCGGTGGCCAGCAGGATCGGCGCGGTCCGGGGCGACCTGATCGGCATCGACATCCTCGAGCGCGGCGCCGGGCGGGCCATCGACGAGCTGGTGGTCGAGCTCCCCGACGCCGACCTCGTCCCGCTGCTCATCAGCGAGGTCGGCCAGGTCGACGGCGTCGACGTCGAGGACGTGCGGCCGGCGCCCGCCACCGTCGTCGATCCCCGCCTCGACGCCCTCGAGACGGCCGCCCTCCTGTGCGAGAAGGGTGAGGTGGGTGAGCTGCTGGGGGCGCTGTGCGGTCGGGCCCGCCACGACGTCGAGGCCGAATGGGCCGTGGTCCTCGACGTCGAGGCCGGGATCGGGCTCGCTTCCGGCGGCGCCCCGCCCCCCGTCCCGTGGCTCGTCGCCTTTGTGGCCGGCAGCCGCACGTCGCAGCGGGTGGCCGCCGCCGAGTGCGGCCCCGACGACATCGCCTGGGCCGCGCTGCCCCGAGCCGACCTGGCACTCGTGCTCGGCCGCTGCGGCCGCCCCTTCCGGGCCCGCGAGCGTCGCCAGCTGGCGGCGGTGGCCCGCATCGCCGGCCACCGCTGGGCCGAGCTGACCGGCACCGACGCCGGCACCAGGCGCCAGCCGGACCCGCTCGTCAGCTGACCATCCACCGCCGGCGTCCGCCTGGACGAGCTCCCTGGATGCTCAGGTGTCACTCGCCAAGGGCGACGAGGACCACGACGTCGGACGTCGCGGTGAGGTAGGCCGTGCAGGCGAAGCGGCCCTCGGTGAATGCCTGGTTGAGGGCCTCGGACGTCAACAGCGACCCGCCCGGCAGAGAGGGGCGCAAGGCGGCCGCGACGTCGGGCGTCGCCTAGGTCGGCTTCGGGGTGAAGTCGCGACGCAGGTCGCGGGCGCGCATCGGAGCGAGCTCAACGATGGCGTCGAGCCAATACGTCGACGGGCCGGGCACGCGGGCATCGCCCATCGTCCCGGACATCCATGTGGCGGACACGGGCCCTCCAAGGGCGCTGAACCGCTTGGTGAGGGGCTCCAGGTCGGTGCGCACCTGGCCGCTGCCGCTCTTTCGGCAACGCCCGAGCTACCGCCCTTCGATGTCGTGAGCCGAGCAGGGTCTGGAGTGCCGGCCCGGCAGGCGGCGAGCAGGATCGCCGCCGCCAGCACGATTCCCCGCCCTCGTGGCCGTCCGCCGCATGCCTGCCTCCCGGGTGAGGGTCCTCATGAGATGGCAGGTGCAGCCCGAACGGCTAGCAACTCCCCCCGCCGCCGCCACCATCTCCGCCGCAGCCTCCGCCATCGCCGCCGGAGCCGCTGAAGCCGCTGAAGACGGATCCGCCGAAGGAGGAACCTCGCCGTCGGCGTCCGGCCTGGTCCTTCGGGCCGAGCCTCCGCAGGGACAGCACCCCGCGGACGACCCCGATGATGCCCAACAGAACCATGATCAGACCAGCCGCCGGAGCCTCGGCATCCAGCACCATGATCACCCCCACGGCTGCGAAGAACACGCCACCGACGAGGCAGACCACGGCAAAGGCCATGACGCCGACCAAGAGAACGCCTGCCCCGAGCCGCTGCGAAGCGGTTCGGGGCTTGTCACGCCTCCGAGTGACGGCCACGCGAGCAAACGTAGCGGCCGAGGTCCCGAGCGAGCGTCACGGCAAAGGTGAAGATTTTCGCTCGGCCACCTGTCAGGAGTCAGGGCTGCCGGATCCAGGAGCCGGAGCGCTCGACGGCGCGCAACCAGGTCTGATGGGCTCCCGCCGCCGAGCCGGCCGAGGTCGCAGGCAGGAACGTGCGCTCCGGGCTCCACGCCTCCGCCACGTCGGCCGTCGAGCCCCAGAACCCCTCGGCCAGGCCGGCCAGGAAGGCGGCGCCCAGGGCGGTGCTCTCGGTGACGGTGGGGCGGACGACCGGCACCTGCAGCTGGTCGGCCTGGAGCTGGAGGAGGAGGTCGTTCACGGCGGCGCCGCCGTCCACCCGGAGCTCGAGCACCTCGCGGCCCGCCGAGCGGGCCATGGCCTCGACGACGTCCCGGGTCGAGAAGGCCATGGCCTCGAGCACGGCGCGGGCCAGGTGGGCCCGGCCCACGCCCCGGGTCAGGCCGACGACGGTGCCCCGGGCCCACGGGTCCCACCACGGCGACCCGAGGCCGGAAAAGGCCGGCACCACGACCACGCCGCCCGAGTCGGGCACCGACCGGGCAAGCGCCTCGACCTCGTCCGACGAGGAGATGAGCCCGAGCCCGTCTCGCAGCCACTGGACGGCCGCCCCCATCGTGAACACGGCACCTTCGTAGGCGTAGGTGGTCGGGCCCCCCTCGGTTAGCTGCCAGGCCACCGTGGTCAGCAGCCCCTCGACCACGGCAGGTCGCTCCTCGCCCACGTTCAGCAGGGCGAACCCGCCGGTGCCGTAGGTGTGCTTGACCATGCCCGGCGTCAGGCACGCCTGGCCGAACAGGGCCGCCTGCTGGTCGCCGCCGATCCCGCTGACCGGGATGCCGGCGGGGAGGCCGCAGCCCTCGGCTGTCACGCCGTAGCGACCACTCGAGGGCCGCACCTCGGGCAGGGTGGCCTCGGGGACCCCGAAGAGCTCGCACAGCTCAGGGGACCACGCTCGGGTGCGCAGGTCGTAGAGCAGCGTCCGGCAGGCGTTCGACGGGTCGGTGACGTGCACCGCCCCACCCGTGAGGTGGCGCACCACCCAGGTGTCGACGGTGCCGACGGCCAGGCCGGCGTCGGCCTGGACCCCGCCGGGCCCCAGCATCCACTCGAGCTTGGTGGCCGTGAAGTACGGGTCGAGCACCAGGCCGGTGGCGTCCCGAACGAGGGGGAGGTGGCCGGCGTCCCTCAGCTCGTCGCAGCGGGCCGCCGTGCGCCGGTCCTGCCAGACGACGGCCCGATGGCGGGGCCGGCCGGTCCGCCGGTCCCACGCCACCGCCGTCTCCCGCTGGTTGGTGACCCCGACGGCAGCGATGGTCGTCCCGGCGTCGTCGAGCGCGGCGTGCAGCTCGGCCAGGGTGGCGCCGACGGCCGCGCTGATCTCCTCCGGGTCGTGCTCGACCCAGCCCGGCTGCGGGAAGTGCTGGGTGAGCTCCCGGTAGGCCCACCCGGCCAGCCGCCCGGCGCCGTCGACGGCAACGGCCCGCACCCCGGTGGTGCCGGCGTCGACGGCCACCACCACGTCCATCGCCGGAACGGTAGCGGTGGTGGCCCGGGTCGCTGCTGACCGGCCAGACTGCGGCCCGTGTCGAACCCACCGGCCGAGGACGAGGTCGAGCAGGCCGCTCGGCTGCGGGTGGCCATCGCCCGGCTGGCCCGCCTGCTGCGCCAGCGCACCATGGGCGGGCTCACCCCGTCGCAGCTGTCGTGCCTCACCTCGGTCGAGCGGCTCGAACCGGTGCGCCTGGCCGACCTGGCCGCCTTCGAGGCCGTGGCCCCGCCCACCCTCACCCGTATCGTCGCCGCCCTCGTCGAGATCGGCATGGTCGAGCGGCAGGCCGACCCCGACGACGCCAGGGCGGCCCGGATCACCACCACCGCGGCCGGCCGGGCCGCCCTCCAGCTGGTCAGGGAGGAGCGCACGGCCTTCCTCTCCGACCGCCTGAACGCCCTGGCCGACGAAGACCGGGCCCGCCTGCCCCACCTGGTCGAGCTCCTCGAGCACCTCGCCGAGGCGGCGCCGTCGGAGCAGGGGCGGGTCGACATCTCCACCAGCTGATCCAGCGGCGGCGGGGCCCCTTCAGGGTGTGGCGTTGGCGGCCCGCTGCAGCCGGTCGGCGACGGCGACGCCAATGCCGTGCGCCGCCGGCGGCACTGCGACGAGGAGGTCGAGCCCGAGCTGGTCGGCTTGGCGCAGCCTGGCGTACAGGACGCGGGCGTAGCCGTCGGGGTCCTCGTCGGCCACCAGGAGCGTCACGCCCTCTGGCACCTCCGCCGCCCCCGGCAGCAGGACGCCGGCCCGCCCACCCCCCGCCGCGGCGCGATCCAGCGCCTCGTCGACCGTCAGCACCACCACCACCGTGGCCCGGGGGGCGTAGTGCGAGGGCAGCGTCCCCGGCGCGGCCGGCGCCCCCGGCCCCGCCTGGCGCCCCACCGGAGCGCCGAGCACCCCCTCCAGCACCTCGACCGGGACGCCGCCGGGGCGAAGGACGACCACCAGGTCCCCCGTGCAGTCGACGATCGTCGACTCGACCCCGACCCGGCAGGGGCCGCCGTCGAGGACGAGGTCGACGTCGTCGCCCAGGTCGGCCCGCACGTCGGCCGCCGTGGTGGGCGAGACCCGCCCGAACCGGTTGGCCGACGGGGCGGCGATCCCCCGGCCGAACGCCTCGAGCAGCGCCTCGGCCACCGGGTGGGCGGGGGAGCGCAGGGCCAGGGTCGGCCGACCGCCGGCGACGACCGGCGGGACGTGGTCGGCCCGGCGCACCACGACCGTCAGCGGGCCGGGCCACAGGGTCTCGGTCAGCCGGAGCGCGCTGGCGGGCACGACCTCGGTGTAGCGGCCCAGGTCCTCGGTGCCGGCGACGTGGACGATGAGCGGGTGGTCGGCCGGCCGCCCCTTCACCGCGAAGATCCGGGTCACGGCCTCGGCGTCGGAGGCGTCCGCTCCGAGCCCGTAGACCGTCTCGGTGGGGAAGGCGACCAGCCCGCCCCGCTCGAGCACGGCGACGGCGTCGAGGACGTGGGTGCGGTCGTCCACCACTGAAGGCTGCCACGCCTGGCGGAGCAGCCGGACGCGGCGTTGCACCCCCGTCGTCCCCAGCAGCCGGCCACCTTTCCCCAGGACATCCACTTGTGAAGCACACCCATGTGATTTAGGATGGGTGGTCTACCGCCCGCCCCGGCTAGCGCCCAGGGGGGCGTCGGGTACGGCTGTCATCCCTCGCCCGCCTGCGCCATCCTGCTCAGGCGCGTCCACTTCCCCTTCGGAGGTTCTCCACGTGACCATTGCTCCCGAGTCGACCGGCATCGGCTTCGTCCGGCACTTCACCGACGCGGGGGTCCACCCCTACGACACGGTCACCTGGGAGCGGCGCGACGCCCGGATCACCAACTGGAAGGACGGCTCGGTCGCCTTCGAGCAGCTGGGCGTCGAGGTTCCGAGCACGTGGTCGCTGAACGCCACCAACATCCTCGCCCAGAAGTACTTCCGGGGGACGCTCGGCACGCCCGGTCGGGAGTCGAGCCTCAAGCAGGTGGTCGACCGGGTGGCCGACACGATCACGGCCTGGGGCCGCAAGGACGGCTACTTCGTCGACGACGAGGAGGCCGAGACCTTCCGGGCCGAGCTCAAGTACCTCGTCGTCCACCAGAAGGCGGCGTTCAACAGCCCTGTGTGGTTCAACATCGGGGTCCAGGGCGTGCCCCAGCAGGGCAGCGCCTGCTTCATCCTGGCCGTCGACGACTCGATGGACTCGATCCTCGACTGGTACCGCGAGGAGGGCGTCATCTTCAAGGGCGGGTCGGGTGCCGGCGTCAACCTGTCCAAGATCCGCTCCAGCGTCGAGCACCTGAAGGGCGGCGGCACCGCCTCCGGGCCGGTCAGCTTCATGCGGGGCGCCGACGCCTCGGCCGGCACGATCAAGAGCGGGGGCAAGACCCGGCGGGCCGCCAAGATGGTCATCCTCAACGTCGACCACCCCGACATCGAGGACTTCATCTGGTGCAAGGCCCGCGAGGAGGAAAAGGCGCGGGTCCTGCGCGACGCCGGCTTCGACATGGACCTCGACGGCCGCGACTCGATCTCGATCCAGTACCAGAACGCCAACAACTCGGTGCGGGTCAGCGACGAGTTCATGGAGGCCGTCGAGGCCGACGCCGACTGGCACCTCCGGGCCGTCACCGACGGCGCGGTCACCAAGACCGTCCGGGCCCGCGACCTCTACCGCCAGATCAACGAGGCAGCCTGGGCCTGCGCCGACCCCGGCCTGCAGTTCGACACCACCATCAACCGCTGGCACACCGCCCACGAGGACGGGCGTATCAACGGCTCGAACCCGTGCAGCGAGTACATGCACGTCGACAACTCGGCCTGCAACCTGGCCAGCATGAACCTGCTCTCGTTCGTCGACGAGGACGTGGACTTCGACGTCGAGGGGTTCAAGCTGGCCGTCGACGTGGTGTTCAGCGCCCAGGAGATCATCGTCGGCAACGCCGACTACCCCACCGAGAGGATCGCCGAGAACAGCCGGCGGTTCCGCCAGCTGGGCATCGGCTACGCCAACCTGGGGGCCCTGCTCATGTCCGAGGGGCTGCCCTACGACTCGGACGAGGGCCGCGCCTACTCGGCCGCCATCACCGCGCTGCTCACCGGGCAGGCCTACGCCACCAGCGCCCGCACCGCCGCCCGGATGGGCCCGTTCCCCGGCTACCAGAGGAACGCCGAGCACATGCTCCGGGTCCTGGGGATGCACCGGGCCGAGGTGGCCAAGATCGACGAGGAGGTCGTGCCCGAGGCGCTGCTGTCGGCGGCCCAGGAGGCGTGGGACGAGGCCGTCGAGCTGGGCGCGGCGTACGGGGTGCGCAACGCCCAGGCCAGCGTGCTCGCCCCCACCGGCACCATCGGCCTGCTGATGGACTGCGACACCACCGGGGTCGAGCCCGACCTCGGGCTGGTCAAGACCAAGAAGCTGGTGGGCGGCGGCACGATGTCCATCGTCAACCAGACGATCCCGCGAGCCCTGCGCAAGCTCGGGTACGACGAGGCGAAGGTCCAGGACATCGTCGCCTACATCGACGAGCACAAGACCATCGTCGGCGCCCCCTACCTCGACGCCGCCCACCTGCCGGTCTTCGCCTGCTCGATGGGGGACAACACGATCCACTACACGGGCCACGTGCGGATGATGGCGGCGGTCCAGCCGTTCATCTCGGGCGCCATCTCGAAGACGGTCAACATGCCCGAGGCGGCTTCGGTGGCCGACGTCGAGCAGCTGCACCTGGACGCCTGGAAGCTCGGGGTCAAGGCGGTGGCCATCTACCGCGACAACTGCAAGGTGGGCCAGCCGCTGTCGACCACCAAGAAGGACACGGCCGAGGTCGTGGTCACCACCGAGGAGGGCGTCACCGTCACCCGCTCGGTCGACGCCACCGAGCTGGCCACCAAGGTCGCCACGCTGGAAAAGGCGCTGAAGCAGCAGCAGGTCGTCGTGGTGAAGCAGCCGATCCGCGAGCGCCTGCAACGGCGCCGGCGCTCCACCACCTTCGCCTTCCGGGTGGCCGACTGCGAGGGCTACGTCACCGTCGGCGAGTACGACGACGGCCGCCCGGGCGAGGTGTTCATCAAGGTGTCGAAGCAGGGCTCGACCCTGGCCGGCATCATGGACGCCTTTTCGATCTCGATCAGCCTCGGCCTGCAGCACGGCGTGCCGCTGTCCACCTACGTGAAGAAGTACTCGAACATGAAGTTCGAGCCCGCCGGCCTCACCGACGACCCCGAGCTGCGGCTGGCCTCGTCGCTGGTCGACTACATCTTCCGCCGCCTGGCCGTCGACTACCTGCCCTTCGGCGAGCGGGCCGAGCTCGGCATCCTCACCACGGGTGAGCGCACCCAGCCCACCCTTCCCGGCGTCGAGGAGCAGGTCGTCCACGACGAGCCCAGCCACGACCCGCAGCTGGCCACCACTGCGCCCCCGGCCCAGCAGCCGCCGGCGACCACCACCCGCCAGCCCCAGCTCGACGCCCCCATGTGCTTCCAGTGCGGCACCACCATGCAGCGCGCCGGCTCCTGCTACGTCTGCGCCGGCTGCGGCACGACCAGCGGCTGCAGCTGAGGACAGCTGATTCCGGGCGGCAGCGCTTCCGACGGAAGCGCTGCCACCGAATCACGACCAGCCACCCGGAGCCGTTGGCGATCACCTGATCCGTATCACTTCCGCCGCTCCTCCTCCAGCACCGCTCCGGCTGCGACCACTCGCAGATCCAGTGCGTCCGGCGGAAGGGTGAAGCGCCCTGCGGGATGGGCCGTGCCGTACGGTTCCGCCAGTGCTCGAACGGTTCAGCAGCGGCGCCAGGCGGATCGTCAGCCTGGCTGAGGACGAAGCACGGCGGCTGGGCCACGGGCACGTCGGGACCGAGCACGTGCTGCTCGGGATGCTCTCCGCCGGGGAGGGCGTCGGTGCCCGGGCGCTGGTGGCGTCGGGGGCGACCCTGGAGGGCGCTCGACAGAAGGTGGCCGACGCCGTACCCGTCGAGGAGCGTGGGGTGGGCGCCGGCGAGCTGCAGCTCACCGACCGGGCCCGACGGGTCCTCGAGCGGGCGTCTCGGCTCTCGCTGCGCCAGCACGACGAGCAGGTCGACAGCGAGCACGTCCTGCTGAGCCTGCTCGACGTCGAGGGGACGGCCGGCCAGGTGCTGCGCGGCCTCGGCATCGACCTCGCCGGACTCCGAGCGATCGTCGCCTCGACGGCCGGCAAAGGCGCTGTCACCGAACGAGCCTCGCCTCGCTGCGCCGAGTGCGGCTCGCCGCTCGAGACGTCGCTCGCCCACCGGATCTTGACCTCCCATGCCGACGCCCGGCAGCCCCGGCAGCTCCTCGTCGCCTACTGCTCCGTGTGTGCGGGTCGGCGGTCGGCGCCACCGCCCTGTAGACCTGGGAGCACATCCCGGCTGGAGGAACGCCGGATCGCGGGGCCAGGCGACGGTCAGATCCGGCGGGGGCGCCGGCAACCGGGCCACCGGACGAGCAGGATGCACCAGCAGTAGCTTGACCGGCTGGCGCAGCGTGATCGACGTGGATCTGGTCGGCCTGGCCGACGACCCGTCCAAGCTGACCACGTCGGCGCAGAACATCTACTGCAGGCGGTAGTGCGGAGGGCGCGGTGAGCATCAGGGCCGCCAGCACGATGCTGGCGGCCCTGCACGGGACACTCGAGCGGCACCCGTGGCGAGATCCGTCCGCCGCCTCCTCCGACCCGTACCGCCTGTTCGTCGCCAGGTCGTCGGCGATGGGGTGGCTGGCTGAGGCCACCGGCCCTGGACGTGCCGGCGTCTGGGGCATGAACGACGCCGGGGAGGACCAGGCATCGGGACCCAAGCCCTCGCGTGTGGCGTGGTTTCAGGTGGCGCTGCAAGAGCCGCTTCCGGCGGGGCGAGCCTTGCCGGTGCAGGCCCTTCTCGCCTGTGCCGGTGATGTCGTTGCCCGCGCGGGGACGCTGCACCTCCATGCGGTTCAGGTCCTGATGCCCCTGGAGAGCGTGCATGCATCGACCGGCGGGGACCCCGGCGTGAGCGCCGTCATGACCCTCCTGCAAGACGCCGGCTGGTTCGCCGACTGTGATCCACGCTCGAGGGCACAGGTAGAGGTGACGCTGGACAGCGGGCAGGAGCCGTCCATCCGCGCCGCGGCGCCGGGGATGCTCCAGTGGATGCAAGCCTTCGACCAGGACGTCGTCCTCATCGACTCGCTCTCGTTGACGGCCGACGCCGCCACGAACCTCGACCCTCGCGTCACCGACGAGCTGTGGCTCGGGCCATCTCAGCGCCGCGTCAGTCTCCACGGCACGCTTGCCGAATGGTCGCTGGACGCTGTGGGTTGGCTGGCCGCCTATCTCGCAGAAGCAAGCTCCCGGCACGGAGTCCACACGCCCTTGCTGCTGACGGTCATTGGATCCGCAGGATCGAGCCCGAACCTCGAATGAGCTTCGGGCAGCGCCCCACTGGGGTCCGCCCGGCGGTGGGCTCGTGGGGAAGGCGAGCCCACATTTGCTTGCATCTCAGTAGTTTCCATGATCTTCTGTTGTCGAACGGCATCGGTCACGAGGATCATCTGGAGGATCACCATGAGCATGGTTGGAGGCAACCTCGAGCAGCTTGACGGGCTGCATCGGACGCTGGCGGCCGAGGCGGCGGGTGTCGAGCAGCTGCTGGCTCGGCTGAACGGGGTCCTGGAGGGGACCACGTGGCTGGGGCCGGCCGCCGGCGCGTTCCGAGGGCAGTGGCGGGAGCAGTACGGCCCGGCGCTGCGGGGGCTGAAGGCGGGGCTCGACGACCAGGCACGGGTGGTGGCGGGTCGGCGCCAGGCCATCGCCACGGCCACGTCGTAGACCTCCGAGTGCGGGTCGTCCTGCGGACGCGGCACGGCGAGGTCGACGTGGAGGTGGTCGTTCACGACCCGGCTGCCACCGTCGCCGACCTCGCGGCCGCGCTCGCTCCGGGTCTCGCGGGCGGGGCAACCACGGTCGAGGTGGGCGGCTGCTCCCGCCCCGGCTCGATGCCCCTGGCCGAGTGCGACCTGCTGCCCGGTGGCGAGATCGCCGTCGGCGCGCCCGGCCCCTCCAAGGTCTCGACCTTCCGAGCGGCGGCGCCGCCCCAGGCGGCTCATCCCGCCGAGGTCCGGGTGGTCGGGGGACTGGCGGCCGGAGGGCGGCACCCCCTGGCCCTCGGGTGCTCGGTCCTGGGGCGAGACCCGTCGTGCCAGATCGTCCTCGGTGGGCGCACCACGTCCAGGCGCCACGCGACCGTCCACGTCGGGTCACCCGGCGGCGTCGGGCTGGCCGACGCTTGCTCGACGGCCGGCACCTGGGTCGACGGTCGGCGGATCGACGGGGTGCCGCTCGATCCGGTGGCGACAGCTGCTCTGGGTTCGACGCTCGTGCAGGTCACGGCTCCCCGGCGCCCCGAACCTGCAGTGCTGGGGCGGACTGGAGTCGATGGCCGGCGCCCGCTCCTCCGCCCCCCGCCTCCCGTTCCGCTGCCGCCCCCGGCACCGATCACCCCGCCGTCGGTCGACCTGCCCCGGGCCGAGGCGCCCCGCTTCGGGTGGGCCGCCGCCCTGGTCCCGCTTGTCGGCGGACTGGTGCTGGCCCGCCTGGTGGACCCACGGCTGGCGCTGTTCACCCTCCTCGGCCCGGCCGTCCTGGCCGGTCAGTGGATCGAGGACCGGCGGCGGCACCGGCGAGCGGGTGCGGGCTCTCGGGCGGCCGCCCAGCACGGCCTGGCCTCCTTTCGGGCAGGTCTCGAGCGGGCTGGGGCGACCGAGGCCAGGCGCCGCCACGGCACCGCTCCAGACCCGGTCAGCGTGGGCGAGGAGATCGAGGCCCTCGGCGCCGGCCTGTGGTCACGCCGGACGGGTCACCCGGCGTTCTGCCTGGCGGGCGTGGGCTCGGCGCCCGGGCTTCGCTGGGAGGCGCCCACGAGCCGGCCGGCCGAGGGACCGGCCGCCAGCCTGCTGGCCGAGGCCCGGCTGCCCCACGGCTGCCCGGTGCTCGTCCCCCTGGGACCCGGCCATCACCTGGGTGTGGCTGGCCCCCGCGAGGCGGCGCTCGCCGTGGCCCGGTGGGTGCTGGTGCAGCTCGCGGCCCACCACGGCCCGAGCGACCTCCGCCTCGGCGTCTGCGCCCCCGGCCGCGAGGACGACTGGGGGTGGGCCGCCTTCCTCCCCCACAGCGCGACCTCCGGGTCCAGCGGTCGCCGCCTGCTCGGGAGCGCCCCGGCCGACGTCACCGAGGTGGGAGAGCTGGCTGCCGCGGAGACCTCGGCCCACGTCGTGCTCGTGGTCGACGCCGAGGCATCGACCGGGTCCGACGCCCCGTTCGCCCGCCCGGGTGGCGGACCCTCGACGATCGTGGTCGGCACGTGCCGACGGGCGCTGCCGTCGCGGTGCACGTCGGTCCTCGAGCTCGACGGGCCCGACGGCTGGGGCCAGGTGGCGACCGCGGACGCCGGTCCACAGGCGCTCCTGGCCACCGGCGTCACCGCGGCCGCCGCTCGAGGCTGGGCCCGCACCCTGGCCGCCCTGGCCGACCCGGACGTCCTCGGCGGCGAGGCTCCGGTTCCCACCTCGGTCCGGCTCCTCGACCTGCTGGAGCTCCACGACCTCGGCCCCGCGCAGGTCCGGCGGCGATGGGAAGACCACGCCGAGCGGGGGCTCGCGATCCCGATCGGCAGCACGGGCGGACGGGAAGGTCCCGAGACCGTCTGCGTCGACCTGGTGGCCGACGGCCCGCACGCGCTCGTCGCCGGCACGACCGGGGCGGGCAAGAGCGAGCTGCTGCGCAGCCTGGTCGCCGGGTTGGCCGCGACCTCGCCACCGGACCGGCTGGCCCTGCTGCTCGTCGACTACAAGGGAGGAGCCGCCTTCGCCGAGGCGCCCAGCTGCCCCACGTCCTCGGCGTCGTCACCGACCTTGGGGCCGAGGACGCGGCCCGGGCGCTGCGCAGCCTCGAGGCAGAGCTGCGGCGGCGCGAGCAGGTGCTGTCCGAGCTCGGCCTGCGCGACATCGCCGCCCACCCGTGTCACAGCGGGGTCCCCGCAGGTCGCGAGGTCGAACCGCTGCCGCGAGTGGTCGTGGTGATCGACGAGCTGGCGGCCCTCGTCACCGAGGTGCCCTCCTTCCTCGACGGGCTGGTGCAGCTGGCTGGGCGCGGCCGCAGCCTCGGGCTGCACCTGGTGCTGGGGACCCAACGCCCGGGCGGGGTGGTGAGCGCCGCCGTGCGGGCGAACTGCGCCCTCCGCTGCTGCCTCCGAGTGCCAGACGAGGCGGACGCCGTCGACGTGGTCGGGTCGGCGGCGCCGGCCCACCTCGACCGCACCCAGCCCGGGCGGGCCTTTGTCCGCCGCGGCGCACGCGACCTCGTCGAGGTGCAGGTGGGCCTGGTCGGAGGCTCCCGCGCTCCTGGCGGCGCGCCGGTCACCGTCGCCCCTGCCACCTTCGATCCGGCCCCTCCAGGGCTGGCCCCCGCGGCCGGGGCCGGTGCCAGCGACCTGGCTGGGCTCGTGGACGCCTGCCGGGCTGCCGCCGCCGAATCGGCCCTGGCCCCGCCCCGGCCCTTGTGGCTGCCCCCGCTGCCGGCCAGCCTCGACGGCGGCAACCTGCCCCCCGCTGGTGATGACGTGGTCCTCGGCCTGGTCGACGACCCCGACCACCAGCGGCAGCTGCCGCTGGCCTGGTGCCCCGCTGACGGGCCGCTGCTGGCCATCGGGAGCGGGTCGGGCCCGGCCATCGCCCTGAGGGCCGCCGCCCGAGCACTGGCGGCCCGGCTCGGGCCCGGCCAGCTCCACGTCTACGGGTTCGACCTGGCCGGCCGAGGGCTGGGTGCCCTGGATGGCCTGGCCCACGTCGGGGCCATCGTCCGGGCGGGCGAGCACGAGCGGTTGCACCGGCTCGTGCGGCGGCTGGCCGACGAGCTGGCGGCCCGCCAGGCCGCCGCCGGCGAGGCCTCGGCGGGCTCGGGCGCTGCGCCCCTCGTCCTCGTGCTGGTCGACGGTGTCGCCGCCTTGCGCACCGCCCTCGAGGGGACCGGTGCCCTGGCCGCCCTGGACGCCCTCGAGCGGGTCGTGGCCGATGGCGCCGCCCTGGGCATCGTGGTGGCCGCCACCGCCGACCGGCCGGCCTCGGTGCCGGCCGCCTGGTCGGCGGCCGCCTCCCGCCGCCTCGTCTTCCGCTGCGGCGATCCGCTCGACCTGCTGTCGGTGGGCGCCAGTCGCCTCGACCAGAGCGGCTGGCCGGAGGGCCGCTGCCTCGAGCTGCCCTCCGCGCTGGTGGCCCAGGTGGCCACCGGTGGCTGGGCCGAGGCTGCACCCGATCGGATGGTGGAGGGGTGCCCGGGGCCGGCACCGGTCTCGGCGCTCCCGGCCCGGGTGCCGTTGGCCGACGTGCTTGCCGGAGTCCGCCCAGCGGCGGCCACCACGAGCCTGCACCTGCCCCTGGGGATCGACGGGCGCGACCTGGGGGTGGCTTCCCTCCGGCTCCGGCCGGGCCAGCCATTCGTCGTCTGCGGCCCGCCTGGCGCCGGGCGGTCCACCGCGCTGGCCGTGCTGCGCCGGGCCGCCGATGCCGCCGGCTGTGCGGTCGTCGGGCTGGGCCCCGACCTGGCCGGACACCTGGCCCGCACCGGAGGCGCGGAGCAGCGCCGCCTGGTCGTCGTCGTCGACGACGCCGATCGGGTCGACGACCCGGACGGGACCCTCGCCGCTCTCGTGGCCGGTCGGCACCTCGCCGCCCACGTGCTCGCGGCCGTGCCGCTCGACGCCCTCAGGTCGGCCTTCGGGCACTGGACGGGTGACCTGCGACGCACGGGCTCCGGCCTGGTGCTCCGACCACGCTCCGAGCTGGACGCCGACGTCCTCGGGATCCCTCTCCTGCCCCGCTGGCCCGTGGCCCTCACCGGGCCGGGCAGGGGCGTGCTCGTCGTCGACGGCGAAGCCATGCCGGTCCAGGTGGCCATGCCGTGAAGGCCGTCCTCCGGCTCGGCCCTCTCGTGGCCACGGGCCCGCTGGCCACGGTCCACCGCGGCTCGCTCGGCGGCCGGGCCGTGGCCGTCAAGCAGGCCCGGACCGACGTGCCGGGGGCGGCGGCGGCGCTGCGCCGGGAGGTTCGGGTCCTCGGTGCCGTCAGCCATCCGGCGCTCGTCCCCGTCCTCGACGTGGTCGACGACCCGGACCAGCCGGCGGTCGTCCTCGGGTGGGCCGACGGGGGGAGCCTCGAGGACCTGCTGGCCGACGGCCCCCTCGGGACCGACGACGTGCTGCACCTGCTGCGGCCGGTGGGTGGGGCGCTCGACGCGTTGCACCGGGCGGGGGTGGCGCACCTCGACGTCAGCACCCGGAACGTGCTGCTGGCCGCCGCCGGGCCGGTCCTCATCGACCCGGCGCCACCGGGTGCCGGCACACCGGGGTTCGCCGACCCTGCCGTGGCCGCTGGCGGGCTGGCCTCCTCGCGCAGCGACGTGTTCGGGCTGGCCGCCTGCGCCCACGCCGCCCTGACCGGGCGCTCCCCGCGCGTCCAGGGCGGTGTGGCCCCCGGGGTCGGGCTGTCGGCCACCGTCCTCGCGACCCTTGCCGGCGGGCTCGACCCGACGCCGGCGAGCCGGCCGCCGACGGCGGCGGCGTTCCTCGACCAGCTCGAAGCCGCCCTCAGGCCAGGTGCGCCTCCAGCGGCGACGTTCCTCCCCCGGCCTCCGGGGCGGCCCGTGGTCCGGGGCGCACCGCGGCCGGCCGACCCGCCCCGCACGTGGCCGTTCGAGCGGTGGCAGGCCGAGGCGGACGCCGCCGAGGCCCGGAGCCAGGGGGCAGCCACCGTCGGTCGAGGACCGGGGCGGTGGTGGCGCCGCCTGGTGCAGGTGCGCTCCTCGGTGCCTGACGACACCCGACGTCACCATGCTGCCCGTCCACCGCCCGCCACCATCCCTGGAGGCAAACCATGACACCACGACGTCCGACCTTGCACTAGCGTGCTGCCCGTGGCCAAGGACAAGAGCCGTTGGTTGAGCACCCGCGAGGCGTGCGACGAGCTCGGCATCACCCTTCGCACGCTGTACCGCATCATCGACGAGGGCAAGCTCCCCTGCTACCAGTTCGGCCGCGTCTACCGGCTGAAGACCGACGACGTCGAGTCGTTCCTGGCCCACGCCAGGGTGAAGCCTGGCGAGCTCGCCCACCTCTACCCCGAGCCCCGGGGCACCGAGGTCGACGAGGTCGAGACCACCAGCTGAGCTGGCGAAGGACCGCCTCCTCAGGCGGGTGAAACCCCTGAACAGGGCCGCAGGCCTGCTACCGCTCGTCGACCAGGTTCACCTCGGTGACCTGGACCAGGGGGATCCAGCCGATCATCGGCGGGTCGTTGCTCTGCTCCATCGACAGGACGTCGGCTCCGCAGGCTCGCAGCCGGCCCGCCCAGGGATCGGGATCGCCAGTGACCACCACGCGCACCCGGGGGCGATCAGCGGCCAGGCCGGTCAGGACGTCGACCAGGCGGGCCGCCAGCGGCGGTGGACGGGCACCTGCGGCCTCCCCACCGCGGGCCAGGGCGCCGGCCCACGCTCCGGGCGCCGGCCGCAGCCAGGCCAGGGCGCCGACGGGCAGGAACATGGCGTCCCCGGCCCCGCTGCGCAGGACCACGAAGTCGGCCCCCACCGCCACCAGCTGCCCGCGGTGCACCCGCCCCTCGGTGGTGCGGGCCAGCACCGGGCGGCCGCTCTCGGCGAGGTCGAGGCACAGCCCGAGGAGGGTGGCCTCGTCACCCGCCAGCTGGCGCAGGGCCCGCTCGCGCAGCCGGGACGTCACCGCGCCGTCGACCCGGGCCTCGGCCAGCCAGCGGACCAGCTCCTGCTCCAGCGGGTCCACGCCGCCTAGCCTGCCCGTCGTGGCTGACGAGTGCCCCTTCTGCGGGATTCTGGCCGGCCGGATCCCGGCCGATGTCGTCCACGAGGGCCTGCACACCGTGGCCTTCCGCGACATCAAGCCGGCTGCTCCCGTCCACGTGCTGGTCATCCCCCGCCACCACGTGCTGAATGCGGCCACCATCGACGCAGCCGACGCCGAGGTGGTGGCCGAGATGTTCGTCACGGCCCGGCTGGTGGCCGAGCAGGAGGGGGTGGCGGCCAGCGGTTACCGGCTCGTCTTCAACGTCGGCGACGACGCCCAGAACTCGGTGCCCCACCTCCACCTCCACGTCCTCGGAGGCCGCCGCCTGGGGTGGCCGCCAGGCTGAGCGGCCCCCGGTCGGTCTTCCTCTTCGCCAGAGGCGCGACGATCAGCCCGACCGGGCGGTACGCTCGTCCGCCGAACGCCGGATGCCCGACCAGACCGTCATCGTCCCCGTCCCCGACAACGCGCTGCTCCCGGCGCTGCTCGGGCCGGCCGACCAGCTGCTCCGGCTGATCGAGGCCGCGTTCCCCGACACCGACATCCTCCTGCGGGGCAACGAGTTCACCATCAACGGCCCGGCCGCCGGCGAGGCCGGCCGGCTCATCGAGGAGCAGATCAGCCTGCTGCGCACCGGTCACCTGCCCACGCCGGCCAGCCTGGCCCAGTCGATCGACATCGTGCGGGCCGGCGAGCGGCCGTCCGAGGTGCTGGCCCACGAGGTGCTCAAGAGCGCCCGGGGCCGCAGCGTCCGGCCCAAGAGCGCGGGCAGAAGCGCTACGTCGACGCCATCGCCCGCAACACCGTGACCATCGGCATCGGGCCCGCGGGCACCGGGAAAGAGCTACCTGGCCGTGGCAGCCGCCGTCCAGGCGCTGCAGGCCAAGAAGGTGGAACGGATCATCCTCACGCGGCCGGCGGTCGAGGCCGGCGAGCGCCTCGGCTTCCTCCCCGGCGACCTGCTCGCCAAGGTCGACCCCTACCTGCGCCCGCTGTACGACGCCCTCTACGACATGCTCACCGCCCAGGTCACGCTCGAGCTGATGCAGAAGAGCATCATCGAGGTGGCCCTGGCCTACATGCGGGGCCGCACGCTGAACAGCGCCTTCATCATCCTCGACGAGGCCCAGAACACCACCCGCGAGCAGATGAAGATGTTCCTCACCCGCATCGGCTTCGGCTCGAAGGCGGTCGTCACCGGTGACGCCAGCCAGGTCGACCTGGACGTCGGCAAGTCGGGCCTGCACGGCCTCGAGAACATCCTCGAGGGCATCGAGGACCTGGAGTTCGTGCGCCTCGGGTCGCGCGACGTGGTCCGCCACAAGATCGTGCAGGACATCGTCGACGCGTACGACGCCTACGACGATCGCAAGAGCCGATGAGCACGAGCCGTCCGTGGTCATGACCGCCGAGGTCTTCTGCGCCGACGAGCAGGCAGCGCAGCCGGTCGACACCGCCCGCTGGTCCCGACTGGCCGAGCAGGTCCTCGACGCCGAGGGGGTGGGCGCAGAGGTCGAGCTGTCGGTGGTGTTCGTCGACGAGCCGACCATCGCCGAGCTGAACACCCGCTTCGGCGGCAAGCAGGGCTCGACCGACGTCCTGTCGTTCCCGATCGACGAGGAGCCACCAGAGTCCGGCCGCCACCCCGACTCGGGCGGCAGCGGGCCCGGCGAGCCCAGTGAGCCGGACGACCTGCCCCTGCTCCTGGGCGACGTCTACGTGTGCCCGGCGGTCGCCGCCCGCAACGCACCCGCCCACGCCGGCACCTACGAGGACGAGCTGGCCCTGCTCGTGGTCCACGGCATCCTCCACCTGCTTGGCATGGACCACGAGGACGACGGGGAGGCTGAGGAGATGGAGCAACGGGAACGGGCCCTGCTGGCCCGCTTCCACCGCGCCCCCGAAGACGGTCAGCTCCCACCGCTGGTGCCGCGCACCACCGGGCCGTGGCTGCCCCCGCGCTCGACCGACGCCACGCCGCCCGAACGGCTGCGACGGGGCGACGGGCTCGACGGGCCTGACGACCCTGAGGGCCCAGGATGACGGCGCCCCCAAGTCCCGCCACGCTGCTTGCCGCCACCGCGGGGGGCGAGCCGCTGTCCAGCGGCGGCCTGTTCGGGGTGACCGCGACCATCGTCGTGCTGGTCGTCCTGGCCGGCTTCTTCGCCATGGCCGAGACCGCCCTCACCCGCATGAGCCGGGTGAAGGCCGTCACCCTGCACGAAGAGGGGCGGCGGGGGTCAAAGGCCCTCCTCAAGGTGGTCAACGCGCCGGAGCGGTACATCAACCCGATCCTGCTGCTGGTCCTGGTCTGCCACACCCTGATGGCCACCCTCGTCGGTACGGTTGTCGGCCCCTACGGGCTCGTCGGCTTCGTGGTCAGCTACCTGATCGAGCTGGTCGTCATCTTCGTGCTGGCCGAGTCGGGCCCCAAGACCTTCGCCGTGCAGCGCACCGACCGAGCCGCCCTCCTGGCGGCCCCGGCCATCGTGACCATCGCCGGCTTCCCGCCCATCCGCCTCCTGACCAAGGGGCTGATCGGCTTCGCCAACCTGCTGTTCCCCGGGTCGGGATCGCCCGTCGGCCCGTCCACCTCCGAGCAGGAGCTGCTGGCCCTGGCCAGCGAGGCCGAGCAGGAGGAGGTGATCGAGAGCGAGGAGCGCGAGCTGATCCACTCGATCATCGAGTTCGGCGACACGATCACCCGAGAGGTGATGGTCGCCCGGCCGGACATGGTCAGCATCGACGTGTCCTCCAGCGTCGACGACGCTCTCGAGATCCTCCTCCTGGCCGGCTACAGCCGCATGCCCGTGCACAACCGCTCGATCGACGACATACGCGGCCTCATCTACCTGAAGGACCTGGTGCGCGCCTCCCGCGACGGCAAGGGTGCCGAGACGGTCGAGTCCCTGGTCCGCAACGCCCACATCGTCCCCGAGACCAAGCGGGTGGCAGTGCTGATGCGCGAGATGCAGCTCGGCAAGTTCCACATGGCCGTCGTCGTCGACGAGTACGGCGGGGTGGCCGGGATCGTCACCCTCGAGGACCTGATCGAAGAGCTCGTGGGCGACATCGTCGACGAGTACGACACCGAGGAGCCGCTGCTGCAGGAGCTGGCCGACGGCGCCTGGAGCGTGGCCGGCACCATCCCCGTCGACGAGATCAACGAGAAGCTGGCCCTGGGGGTGCCCGAGGACGACGACTGGGACACCCTCGGCGGGTACCTGTTCCACCGCCTCGGCCACGTCCCCGACATCGGCGAGCACGTCGAGTCGAACGGCCACGTCTTCACCGTCGAGAAGATGGGTGCCAACCGCATCGACCGCATCCGCATCGAGTCCCGCCGGGCCGACCAGGCCGTCCAGGCGTAGGCCGGGCTGCGGCCACCGAGAGCGAGAAGCCTCTCGACACGCGAGGGTCGATCGGTACCCTCCGTGACGAAGCGGTGGAGGTGACGGGTGTCGAGTGTGGTGCGGCTGGTGCGGCTGGTGCTGGTCGTGGTGTTCGCGGTCTCTGCGGGCGCGAAGCTGCGGAGCCTCAAGGGATCGCGGCAGGCGGCGGTCGACCTCGGGGTGCCAAAGGCGCTGGCCCCCGCGGTCGCCATCGGCCTCCCGCTGGTCGAGCTGTCCATCGCCGCGGCCCTGGTCCCGACGGCCACCGCCCACTGGGCGCCGCGGCTGCCGCGGTGCTCCTCCTGCTGTTCGCCGGGGTGCTGGCGCTCAACATGGCAGCCGGGCGCCGGCCGAGGTGCCACTGCTTCGGCGAGCTGTCCCGGGCTGAGATCTCGTGGGCCACGGTGGCCCGCAACGTCGTGCTGGCCGCCGGCGCCGGGCTGGTGTGGGCGGCCGAGCCGTCCAGCTTCACCTCGGCCACGCGTGGCCTCTCCGGCGGGCAGCTGGCGGTGGCGGCCAGCCTGGCCGTGCTGGCGGTGGCCGTGGTCCTGCAGGGGTGGGCCCTGGTGCACGTGGTCCGCCAGCACGGGCGGGTGCTGCTGCGACTCAAGGCGTTGGAGGAGGCGGCGGCGGCCGGGCCGCAGCCGGCTGCCGCACCGGCGGCGCACAACCACGGGCGAGGGCTTCCGGTCGGGCAGCCGGCGCCGGAGTTCTCGCTCGTCGGCCTGCACGGCGAGACGATGACGCTGGCTGCGCTGCACTCCTCGGGTCGTCCGGTCCTGCTGGTCTTCTCCGATCCCGGTTGTGGCCCGTGCACTGCGTTGGCTCCAGATCTGGCCCGCTGGCAGGCCGAGCAGGCCGACCGGCTGCGGATCGCCGTGGTGGCATCGGGATCGCTGGATGCCATCCGGGCCAGCGCCGCCGAGCATGGCGTCTCCGACGTGCTGATCCAGCGGGCCCACGAGGTGGCCGACGCCTACCGCTACCAGGGCACGCCCGGGGCGGTGCTGGTCGACGTCGCCGGCCGGATCGCCTCGCCCCTGGCCTCGGGCGGACCGGCGATCGCCGCCCTGGTGACCAGGCTCGTCGACGGCGTCCCGGTGGCGCTCGGACGGCAGGCACCGGCGGCTCCGGCTCGGCCGGTGACGCCCCCGGTCGGCGCTGAGGCTCCCGACTTCCGGCTCCCGCTGCTCGGCGGCGGTGAGGCGTCGCTCTCGGAGTTCCGGGGACGGGATGTCGTGCTCCTTTTCTGGAACCCCCGGTGCGGGTTCTGCCAGCAGCTCCTCCCCGAGCTGATCGCCTGGGAGCAGGACCGACCTCCGGACGCGCCCGAGCTCCTGGTCATCTCCACCGGGGATGCGGCGGCCAACACCGCCGAGCGGTTCGCCTCCCCGGTGTTCCTGGACGCGGCCAGCTCGGCCATGGCCGCCTTTGGCGCCGGCGGGACACCGATGGCCGTCGCCGTCGACGCCGCGGGCCGGGTGTCGTCACCCCTCGGAACCGGCGCCCCCGGCGTCAAGCAGCTGCTCCCAGCAGCCTCCCAGCAAGGAGCCCCGTCATGAGCGAGCGATTCGACGACCTGGCCATGTCGCTGGCCTCAGAGGGCACCGTCGGCCGACGGTCGATGATCCGTGGTGCCCTCGCCGCCGTCGGTCTGGGGGCTGGCGCCGTGGTGGCGGGGGCGAGGCCGGCGGCCGCCGCCCCGGGCGGCAAGCCCGTCAGCTGCCCGCCGGGGCTGACCGCCTGCAACGGCCTGTGCCGGGACCTGACGTCGAGCCACGCCAACTGCGGGGCGTGCGGCAACGTCTGCGGGCTCGACTCGGTGTGCAGCAACGGCACCTGCGTCCCGGTCGCCTGCACCTGCGTGCCCACCTGCCCCACTGGCCTCACCTGGTGCGGCGCCTGCGTCAACACCGCCACCGACGAGGCGAACTGCGGCGCCTGCGGGGCGGCGTGCACCAGCGGTCAGGTGTGCTCGAACGGGATCTGCATCGCCGGGACGCCGTGCACGACGCCAGCCGACTGCCCTGGTTCCGACGACGACTGCCAGTCGCGGACCTGCACCAACGGCATCTGCGGTGTCGTGCACTCGCCAGAGGGCGCCACCTGCGCCGGTGGCAACGGCACCTGCGTTGACGGCCTCTGCACCAGCCGGTGCCCGGGCGCCAACCTCATGACCGACCCCAACAACTGCGGCAGCTGCGGGAACGTCTGCCCGAGTGTCAACAGCACCCCGATCTGCACCAACGGGACCTGCGGCCACGGCACCTGCAACGCAGGCTTCGTCGACTGCAACCCGAACCAACCTGGCTGTGAGACCAACATCACCAACGACAACGCCAACTGCGGGGGCTGCGGGATCGTCTGCAGTGCCGGTGCGACCTGCGTGAGCGGCACGTGCACGACCACCTGCGTCCCGCAGACCTGCGCCAGCATGGGCAAGAACTGCGGCACGCACTCTGACGGGTGCGGAGGGTTGGTCAACTGCGGGGCCTGTACTTCAGGAACGGTCTGTGGCTCGGATCCGTCCTGGTCGGGGGGGACGCGGGACGAAGCGGGCCGGCAGCCAGGCACCATCAGCCCGGCGCGGGAGGCACCGGCCACTCGCCGGGGAGGGTAAGGGTGACGCGGGAGAAGGCGTCGCGGAAGCCGAGGCGCTCGTAGTGGCGGCGGGCCGGGTTGGCGCCGTTGACGCTGAGGCCGATGGCGGAATGGCCGTCGAGGGCGCAGACGGCCACGGCGCGCTCGAGCAGCGAGCGGCCCAGGCCCCGTGGGGCTTCCGGCACCTTGAACACGTCGATCACCCACGGCCCGCCGGGCCACTCGTCGCCGATGCCCTCCCACCGCGCGGCCACCAGGCAGGCGGCGATCCGGCCTTCCTCGTCCAGGACCAGGGTGCTGGCGTCGGGGTAGACGGGGCCGAACAGCTCGCCGGCCAGCGTCGCCTCCAGCACGCCGGCCTCCTGGGCCTCGAGCGTGGCCCGGTGGTCGGGGTGGCCCGGCCCGTACGCCTCCCGCTGCGCGGCGGCCAGGGCAGCGGGATCGGCGGCCTCGATCCCCACCGCCTCCATCCCCGGGGGCAGGCGGAGGGCGGCCCACGGCAGCGGCGGGGGGTCCTCCCGGAGCCGGTCCCGCACCAGGTGCACCATCGTCCCCTGGACAGTGGCGCCCGCCGCCGCCAGGGCCTCGGCCTCGTTGAGACGGGTGGTGACCTGCACCCCGGGCAGGTCGCGCAGCGCCACCCGGGCCAGGCGGCCGAGGTCGGTGCCCGGCACCGCCCGCAGGTCAGCGGCCATGGGCTGCGACGAGGGGGGCGCGACGAAGGTGGCCAGCAGCGTCAGGTCGTCGTCCGCCAGCAGCCGCACCCGCTCGCCCCTGGCCGGGTCGGCCCAGATCGGCATCCTCCGAGCGTAGGACCAGGCCGGGATCGGCCCGCCGTCAGGACCGGCGGCTGAGGGAGAGGGCGAAGCGGCCGGCGGCGTCGGTCCACCAGCGCACCAGCTCGAAGTCGACGGCCGCGAGCTCGGCCTCGACGCCAGCTCGGCGGAACTTGGCGCTGATCTCGGTGCGCAGCTCCTCGCCGTCGGCGAAGATCACCTCCAGGTCGAGGGCGGCGATGTGCACCCGCTGCTCGCCGTCGGGCGCCAGACGCATCTCGATCCACTCCTCCTCCGGGACCCACACCGCACGGTGGTGGAAGGCCTCGACGTCGAAGTCTGCGTCGAGCTGGCGGTTCAGGACCCGCAGGACGTTTCGGTTGAACTCCGCGGTGACGCCCTGGGCATCGTCGTACGCGGCGACGAGTGTGGCCTCGTCCTTCACCAGGTCGGTGCCCAGGAGCAGCCACTCGCCCCGCTGGAGGGTGCTGGCCAAGTCGGCCAGCAGCTTGG
Organism: Acidimicrobiales bacterium; assembly: GCA_030448245.1. Lineage (GTDB taxonomy): Bacteria > Actinomycetota > Acidimicrobiia > Acidimicrobiales > JAUJNH01 > JAUJNH01. Next base: position 20,630 of record JAUJNH010000007.1, on the reverse strand, counting down.
CCCGATCGGGCGCCGCCAGGTTGCCGATCGTCGAGCCGAGGAACGCCACCAGGCGGCCACCAGTGCCGGGAAGGGCGGTCAGGTGGTGCTGGAAGTCACCCACCACCGCCTGGACGTCGAGGCCGGGGTAGGCGGCCTCGATGGCTGGCCCGGCCTCCCGCAGCATGGCCTCGTCGACGTCGAAGGGCGTGAACCGGCGGACGGGCAGGGCGTCGAGCAGGAGCCGGGTCTTGGTGGACGTGCCCGAGCCGAGCTCGACGAGGTGGGTGGCGCCGGTCACGGCCGCCACCTCGGCGGACCGGTCCGTGAGGATCTCGGTCTCGGACCGGGTCGGGTAGTACTCGGGCAGCCGGGTGATGTCGTCGAAGAGCTGGCCGCCCCGCGCGTCGTAGAACCACTTCGGCGGCAGCCACCGCGGGCGTGCCGCCAGGCCGGCGGTCACGTCGGCCCGCAGCGCAGCAGCCACGTCGGCCGGCCCCAGGTGGACGTCGACCCTCATCGGCCTGCCTTCCGCCGGATGTCGGGACTCGCTGTCCGCCTGCCTTCCCTCGTCGCTCCTCCGGTTCGCCCGGAGGGGTCGCCTCCTCTGCTCCTCGGTCCAGGCAGGCGACGCTCGGCCCTCACCGGCTCGTTCGCTTCGCTCACAGGGTTCGGGCCGTGCGCAGGCCGGCGAAGATCTGCCGGCGGATCGGGTGGTCCCAGTTGCGGAAGGTGCCACGAGAGGCGAGGGGCGAGGTGGCCCACGAGCCGCCCCGCAGCACCCGGTAGTCGCCGCCGTAGAAGACCTCGGAGTACTCGCGGTAGGGGAAGGCGGTGGTCCCGGGCCAGGCCTCGAAGCCCGACGACGTCCACTCCCAGACATCGCCCTCCATGGCGAAGCACCCGACGGGCGACCGCCCCGCCGGGTGGGCGTCCACCGGGTCGGGGCCCAGCCGGGCGTTGCCCAGGTTGGCCAGCTCGGGGCGCCACGGCCCGTCGCCCCACGGATGCCGGCGCTTCTCGCCCGTCTGCGGGTCACAGGTGGCGGCGACCTCCCACTCGACCTCGGTGGGCAGACGCCGGCCGACCCAGCGGCAGTAGGCCTCGGCCTCGTACCAGCACACGTGCTGCACGGGCTCGTCGGCCGGCACCGGCTCATGGCGCCCGAAACGGTTCCGCAGCCATCCGCCGTCGCCGTCCGGGTCCCACCCGAGGGGCCGCTCGAGACCCGCCTCCTGCCGCCACGCCCAGCCGCGCTGGCTCCACAGGGCCTGGCGGTCGTAGCCGCCCGCGGTCAGGAAGTCGGCCCAGGCGCCGTTGGTGACCGGAGCGCCGTCGATGGCGTAGGCCGCCACCTCGACCTCGTGGGCCGGCCGCTCGTTGTCGTACGACCACGGGTCGGTGGACGTGCCGACCACGTAGGTGCCGCCGGGCACCACACACTCGGCCGGGGGCGCTCCTGCGCCGGCCGGCCGCTGGGCCGGAGCCCGCTCGGACGTCAGCCCGTCGTAGCCCTCGGGCAGGAGGTGGAGCGCGGCGAGGAGCGTCTCGACGTGCTGGTGCTCGTGCTGCACCACCATGCCGTAGACGTAGCCGGAGGCCAGCAACGGGCCCTCGCCCTCGGCACCCCGGCGGTGCAGCTGCTCGAGCACCCGATCGCGGACGCTTCTGCCGTAGGCGAGGGCGCCGGCCGGGTCGAGCATGGCCAGCTCGCCGCGGGTCCTGCGGGGGTGGACGAAGGCGTCGTAGATCCCGTCATGGGTGGCGTCCACCCCGTCGGCACCCAACGCCCGCAGCAGCCAGAGGTCCTCGTAGTTCGCGATGTGAGCCAGGTCCCACACCATCGGCGAGAGCAGCTCGCTGTGCTGGCGCACCAGCTGGCGCTCGGGCACCGGCTCGAGCAGCGTGAGGGTTCGCCGCCGTGCCGCCTCCAGCTCGGCCACGACCGTCGCCGCGAGATCGCTCACGCCACGCACCGGCCGGCCTCGACACCGGGAGCACGACCCTTGCTGGTGAAACGTTCCAGGAACTCGACGACCACCGGATCGCCCGACACCTCGGCCGCGCTCCGGACGCAGGCCATGGCCACCGCGGCCAGGCCGGGGTGGTCGAGGCCCCGCCGGGCCGCCAGCGCCCAGCGATCGACCACGCCGTGGTGGCGGGCGACCGCCTCGACCAGCCTCCCCACCTCGTCGTCGGCCAGCACAGTGGCGGTGGTCACCGCCGCGGCCCGCCACCACGGGGCGGGAAGCGAGTCGAGGAAGCGCAGCTCGAGCCAGCCCCGGAGGCGGACCGGCGGGAAGAGGGTTGTGAGGTGGTAGGCGATGTCCGACTCGTCAGGCCAGAGCCCGCGGTGGCCCTCCTCGAGCCAGCGGGCCAACGTGAGCTCGCAGCCGACGTCGTCCCAGTGGGCGTCGTCCAGGCGGAGCAGCATCAGGCGGGCGTGGAGGGCGAAGCTGGCCCAGTCGACGAGGGGATCGCCCGTGCCGAGCGCGCTGCGCGTCCGCGTCCGGTCGATCGCCAGCCACGTCGCCAGCCGGTTGGACACGAAGCCGAGCGAGGGCGAGGTCGCAAAGGCCGCGGCCAGGGCGGGTCCGACGGCGTGGACCAGCCCCCAGCGGGCCGGCGGATCGGCTCCGGCGTCGACGTTCACCTGCAGCGCCGCGGTCCCGCACATCATGCGCCGGCCTGCCGGCCCGTCCTGGTCGAAGTAGGCCTCCATGGCTGCGTAGCGGGGGTGCTCGAGCGTGCGGACCGGTGGGCGGTGGGGGTCGTTGCCGGCCGCCACCGCCTCGATCCCCGACGAGGCCAGGGCCGCGACCAGCAGGTCGGCGTCGACGCCGAGGCGGTCGCACGCCGTGGCCGCCGACGGTGCGGGTGGGCCTGACAGCTCGACCTGGCCGCCGGGCTCGAAGGTGACCTGGCTCCCGCCCGGCAGGTCGAGGTCGCAGCAGACCTCCTGCAGGTGATGGATGTCGCAGCGGGCCGACCGGTTGCCGGCGGGATAGGTGTGCCACTCCAGCTCGAGCCCCACGGCCGGGCCGGTGCTGCAGGGGCCGGCGAGGCGGCTGACGACCTCCCGGGCCGCGTCCACGCCGAGCGAGGGCTGCGAGCCAGGCATCAGGCCGGGCTGCCCCGGGTGCCCAGCCGGGTGCGCCGACGGGCCGCGAGGCGGTCCGACATCCGGCTCCTCATGCGCGGCAGGCTACCCGCAGGGTCTGGCCTACGCCGCTGGGCGACACCGTCCTCAGTGCCAGCGAACGTGGTGGCGCACGTCAGGCGGGCGACGGCCGAGAAGGGCCTGCGCGTAGGCGCGAGCGCCGCTCGCGCGGCCCTCGAAGAAGCCCACGATCTTCCCTCCGAGAGGATCGGGGATGCGATGGTGGTCGCGCTGCACCGTGAGGTAGCGGTCCAGGGCGGCATCCACGTCGAGATCGCGAACCTCGTCGAGCAGGGCCATGGCCGCGCCGTCGAGGCCCCTGGCCCGGGCGAGGACGAAGGCCAGCCTCGTCTCGCCGACCTCGCCGATGCACCGAAGGGCGTGTGATCCTCGAGCCCCAGCATCTGGCGGAACGGTCGTTGGTTCTCTTCCAGGTCGAGGAGGTTGGCGGGGCCAAAGGCCCGGTCCACCGCGTCCCACGGGAGCCAGGCCTTGTACGAGATCCACACGTAGGCGCACTTCGGGCACCGCAGGCACCACGGCTTGCTCACGTTGCACGAGTGCGCGGCCTGGATGTCGTCGACGAGCTCGCGGAGGGAGGCGAAGATCAGGGCATCGTGCACCGGCTGCAGCACGGAGAAGTAGCGCAGCTCGGGGATGAGGTGCCGCCGGATGTAGCCGCCGAGGAGCTCCTCCGCCTCCAACGACTTCCCCCACTGGTGGTTCACGTCCTCGCCCGTTCTGCTCCAGGTCAGGTTGCCGGCGTACGCCGACCGTTCGTGCCACCAGCAGGTTCTTGTGGCCGTGGGCCAGCGCGATCGGGAGGGTGGCGAACAACGAGGCCGGGGTCTCTGCCGTCAGCACCGAGCGGACGCTGCCGTAGGGGGACAGGTCGCCGAGGGGAGATCGGTGGCGGTGTCGTACATGTAGATCCGGTGCTCGGCCGCGCTCTTGCTCGTGTGGACGATCCGGTCGATCAGCTCGATCTGCGGCCGTGATCGCCCATAGGTCGAGTGGGCGTAGACCGGCGCGTCGTACCTCTCGCCGAGCGTGTCGAGGAGGTGGCTGGCCAGGAGGCTGTCCTTCCCGCCTCCGCAGAGCCAGAGGTGGTCAGCCGGCCCGGCGGGGAGCGGCAAGCCGAGCTCGGCCCCCGGCTTCTGGTCGACTGGCGGCGGCACGGGTCCCTCGTACGCATCCAGCCCGTGCTCGTAGCGCCAGTGCGCCCAGACCCGCCTGACGACGGTCTGCCACAGCGCCAGCAGCTCCGGAGTCAGGAACGGGAGCCACCGGTCGTCGACGTGGAGCTCGCCCGGGCCGAAGCTGACGCCCTTGCTCACCTCGAACAGCGCGATGTGGAAGGCGAGGGTGTCGACGGCAGCGCGCCGGTAGGTGGCGGCCAACACGTCGAGGTCGACCGTCGACCGTGTCGTACCAGAGCGCGGTCGAGAACGACAGCTGGTCCACCCGCCACGCCACCTGCAGCTGCGGGCCCTTCCAGGTGATGCCGTCCAACGAGAGCACCTTGGCGTACCCCGGCTTGGACCCGTGCATCTGGCGACCCATCCTAGGGAGGCCGGGATTCCCCAGGCTCGGCTGGGGGGTTGGCCCGGTGCCCCCGGTCCTGGCTGAGGAGCAGACTGGCCACGTGCCCACCGCTGCGCCTCCCGCACCCTCGCCCCGGTCCTCGATCTCGGAGATGGCTGCGATCACCCCTGCCACCCGGGACCGCACCGTCGACCTGCTGCGGGCCGGCGCCATCGCCGTGGTGGTGCTCTGGCACTGGGTCTTCTCGATCACCCACCGGGACGAGGCCGGCGCCTTTTCGATGCCGAACCCGCTGGCTGGCGTGCCCGGCTCGTGGGCCCTGACCTGGCTGCTGCAGGTGATGCCGCTCTTCTTCGTGATCGGGGGCTATGCCGACCTCGCCGCCTGGACCTCGGTCGAGCGGCGTGGTGACGGCGCCCTGGCCTTCCTCCGGGGCCGGGCCCGGCGGCTCTTCCTCCCGCCCGCGGCGATGGTCGCGGCGTGGACGGGCGTCGAAGCCGGCAGGGTGCTGCTCTTCCCCGGTGCCCGCAGCGTCCTCACGTGGGGCGTGGTCGTGTTCGTGCCCCTGTGGTTCCTCGCCGTCTACGCCGCCGCCACCGCGCTGGTGCCGCTCACGGTCCGCCTCCACCGCCGCTTCGGGTGGCGGGCGGCCGCCGTCCTGGTGGCGGCCCCGTTCGCCGTCGACCAGCTGCGCGCCGCCGGAGCCGGGTGGCTGGCCATCCCCGGCATGCTCCTCGTCTTCGTGGCCTGCCACCAGCTCGGCTACCTGTGGCGTGACGGCCAGATCGGCCGGCCCGCCGCCCTGGCCGGCGGGGCGGCAGCCCTCCTCGCGATCCTCACCACGGTGGGGGGCTACGAGCGGTCGATGGTCGCCCTGCCCGACCGCCCGTCCAACATGTTCCCCACCACGGTGTGCATCGCCCTGCTCGGCGCCTTCCAGCTGGGCCTGGTGCTGTGGGCCCGGCCGGCCCTCGAGCGCCTCACCGACCGTCGGCGGGTGTGGCTGGCCGTCGTCGGGGTGAACGGCGTCGCCATGACCGTGTTCACCTGGCACATGACGGCGTGGGCGGTGGCCGCCCTGGCGTGGGAGCGCCTGGTCGGGCCCTTGGGCGCCACCGCCGACGCGGGATGGTGGTCGACCAGGCCGGTGTGGATCGTCCTCCCGGGGCTGGTGCTGGCCGCCTTTGTCGCCGCCTTCCGCCGCCTCGAGCGCTCGTGACCCGGCGAGGTCGCCCGGTCAGGAGCGCTGCGACGACGGCGGGGCGTGGCCGGTTTCGCGTTGCAGAACCACGGCCCGCTCGGCGGCCATCCACTGCCGCACGATGACCGAAAAGGCCTCGTCGCACATGTCGCTGCCGGCAGCCGACTGCATCGTGCGGAACCAGCGCGCTGTCGCTTCGGCCCTGGCCAACCGTTGAGCCTCGGTGGAGCTCATGCCGAACCCTCTGACGTGGACGCGAGGCACCTGAGCCATCTGCCCGAGCGGAGGCCTTGCCGAGCCGGCGCCGGGCCGGCAAGAGTCGGCCCGAGGACGGTCGAGGCCAGCGGAGGCGTGTCGTGAAGCTCGGGATGATGCTCAGCTACGCCGGCGGCTTCAAGACGGCGGCGGCCGAGGTGGTCCAGCTCGAGCAGGCGGGCCTCGACGTCGTGTGGGTCCCCGAGGCGTACAGCTTCGACGCCGTGAGCCAGCTCGGCTACCTCGCCGGCGTCACCGAGCGGGTGCACATCGGGAGCGCCATCCTCCCCCTGTACAGCCGGACGCCGGCGTTGCTCGCCATGACCGCGGCCGGCCTCGACTTCGTGAGTGACGGCCGCTTCATCCTCGGTCTCGGCGCCTCCGGTCCGCAGGTCATCGAAGGCTTCCACGGCGTGCCGTACGACCGGCCTCTGGCCCGGACGCGCGAGATCGTCGACATCTGCCGGCGGGTCTGGCGGCGCGAGGTGCTGGTCAACGACGGCATCTACCAGCTGCCGCTGCCCCCCTACCAGGGCACGGGCCTGGGCAAGGCCCTCAAGCTCATCAACCACCCGGTGCGCCCGCGCATCCCCGTCTACCTGGCCAGCCTGGGTGACAGGAACGTCGAGCTGACGGCCGAGGTGGCCGACGGCTGGCTGCCGATGCTGTACGTCCCCGAGCGGGCCGCCGAGGTGTGGGGCGGGGCGCTCGCCGCCGGCGCGGCCAAGCGGGCGCCCGATCTCGGCCCCATGGAGACGGTGGCGGGCGGGATGGTCGGGTTCGTCGACGATCCTGCGGCGGCGACGGGGATTCTCGACCTCGCCCGCCCCATGGTCGCCCTCTACGTGGGGGGCATGGGCGCCAAGGGCAGGAACTTCTACAACGCCCTGGCCTGCCGCTACGGGTTCGAGGCCGAGGCGGCGGCCGTGCAGCAGCTGTACCTTGCCGGGGACAAGGAGGGGGCGGCTCGAGCCGTGCCCGCGCCCCTGCTCGAGGGTTCGAACCTGGTGGGCCCGGAGGGTTACGTCCGCGACCGGATCGCCGCCTTCGCCGAGGCCGGGGTGACGACCCTCAACGTGATCCCGGTGGGGGCCGACAAGGTCGAGCTGGTCGGGCGGCTCAGGGCGATCGTCGACGGGCTCTAGGTTCGGCTCGTGCTGCGGGCCATCCTCGAGGCGCTCCGCCTCGGCCTGGGCTTCGTGCTGCTGTGCCGGCTCTTCCGCCACGCCCCGCCGAGGCCGGTCCACCTCGAGGCGAGCGGCGTGCTCGACCTGGCCGTCGTGGTGCCGGCCCGGGACGAGGCCGACGTGCTGCCCGGCCTGCTCGCCTCGCTGGCCCGCCAGCGGCGGCGGGCCGCCGAGGTGGTGGTGGTCGACGACGGGTCCACCGACGCCACCGCAGCAGTGGCCGAGGCCGGCGGTGCCCGAGCCCTGGCTGCGCCGCCACGACCCGAAGGCTGGAACGGCAAGCAGTGGGCCTGTCACGTCGGCTTCCAGGCGACCTCCGCCGACGTCGTCTGCTTCGTCGACGCCGACGTCCAGCTGGAGGCTGACGCCCTCGCCTGGGTCGCCGACCAGGTCCAGCGGCGCGGCGGCCTCGTGTCGGTCCAGCCCTGGCACCGCACCGGGTCGGCGGTCGAGGGGCTCTCGCTGTTCCCCAACCTCGTGAGCATGATGGCCGTGGATGCCTTTGGGCCGCTGGGGGGCAGGGTGCCTCCGACCGGCGCCTTTGGCCCGGTGCTGGCCGCCCGCCGCGCCGACCACCTCCGGACCGGGGGGCACGAGGCGGTGCGGGCCGCCGCCATGGAGGACGTGGCGCTGGCCGGCACCTACCGCCGGGCCGGGTTGCCCGTCCTGGTCGCCGCCGGCCGGGGGATCGCCACGTTCCGCATGTACCGCGGGGGCGTGCGCAGCATCGTCGAGGGCTGGGTCAAGGGGCTGGGCGACGGCGCCCGCAGGGTTCGGCTGCCAACGCTGGTGGCCGTCGGCACCTGGCTGTCCGGGGTGGCCACCGCCCCCCTCCTGGTGGTGGCCAGACCGGGCTTCGGTGCTGCCCTGTGGGTGGCCTACGCCGCTCAGCTGGCCTGGCTCGGCCGCCGCATCGGGCGCTTCCCGGCCTGGTCCTGGGCGCTCTTCCCGGTCCCGCTGGCCTTCTTCCTCGTGGTCTTCGCCCGGTCGACCCTGGCCGTGCTCCTCGGCCGGGAGGTCACCTGGAAGGGCCGGCGCCTGAAGGTCTGACCCGCCCGGCGAGGCATCGGGCGAGGTGCGTGCCCGATCGGGCACCGGCTGGTACGCGTCCCGCGCGGGCGGAGGTGGCCGTTGGGACGAGGTCTGGACAGAGAGGTCGGCACCGGTCGAGCGCCGGTATCCACTGCCAAGGTCCGTGTGCCCCCGGCCCGCGGCCTCGGACGGTCCCGTCTGGACGGCCTGCTGGGCACGGTCTTCGACCACCGGGTGGCGATGGTGGTGGCCCCGGCCGGGTCGGGGAAGACGACGCTGCTCTCCCACTTCGCCGCCCGTGCCGGGTGCCCGGTGGCGTGGTACCGGGCCGAGGCGTCGGATGTCGCCCCGGGGGTGCTGCTGGGCAGCCTGGAGCGGGCCTGCCGAGGCCCTCGACGGCGTGAGGACGGGGGTGGGGCAGCGTCGAGGACGCAGCGGCCGCTTTGGACGAGCACCCGGCCTCACGGGCGGCGATCGTGGTCGACGATCTGCACACGCTGTACGGCTCGCCCGCGGAGGCGAGCCTCGAGCAGCTGCTGGGGTACCTGCCCACCGGGTTCGTCCTGGTGATGGCCAGTCGGCGGATCCCGTCGTTCGCCCTCTCCCGGCTGCGGGTGCAGGGCGACCTGCTCGAGGTGGGGTCCGACGACCTGCGCTTCCGGGCGTGGGAGGTCGAGCAGCTGTTCAAGGTGGTCTACGGCCAGACGTTGAGCCCGTCGGTCCTGTCGACGTTGACCCGCCGGACCGAGGGCTGGGCGGCCCGTTTGCAGCTGTTCCACCTGGCCAGCCGGCAAGTCGGTCACCGACCGCCACCGCCTGATCCAGGGGCTGGGCGCCCGCACCCGGCTGGTGCGCGAGTACCTGGCCGACAACGTGCTGGGCGAGCTGCCCGATGACCTGCGGGCCTTCCTGGTCGGCAGCTGCGTCCTCTCGACGTTGTCGGGCGAGCTGTGCGACGAGCTGCTCGGCATCGAGGGGAGCGACGTCGTGCTGGTCGATCTCGAGCGGCGTCAGCTGTTCTGCGTCCCGCTGGATCAGGAGGGCCGATACCGGTTCCACGAGGTGCTGCGCAGCCACCTCGAGGCCGCGCTGGTGGAGCAGGTGGGGGAGGTGGCGGCCCGGGCGCGCTACCGGAATGCCGGCTGCCTGCACGAGAAGGCTGGTGACCCCGTCGCTGCGATCCGGGCCTACTGCCGGGCCGAGGACTGGCAGGCCGTGGGGCGGCTGCTGGGCGCGCAGAGCGAGGTGCTGGTCGGAGACCCGGGAGCCTGGGTCGACGCGCTGCCCCCGGCCCTGGTGGCGGATGATCCGTGGCTGATCCTGGCCTCGGCTCGACGGGCGGTGGCCCAGGGCCGGCTTCGTGGGGCGGCCGAGGGCTACGCCGAGGCCGAGCGCGCCTTTGGGCAGGGGCGGGGGTCGAGTCGGCTCGGGGCGAGCGGAACCTGCTGCGGCCCTGGGTGAGCCCACGCCCTGACCAGCTGGCCGGCTGGAGCAGCCTCCTCCGGGCCGCCACGCTCAGGGATGCGGCGTCGGTGGCCCGTGAGGCCCGTTCGCTGCCGGGGCCGCTGGGCCGGTTCGTGGAGGGTGTCGCCACCGTCCTGGCCGGGTCCCCCGACGACGGGCAGGCGCTGCTGCTGCGGGCGGCCGCCGACCCGGAGGCCAGCCTCGTCGTCGAGTTCGCGGCCACCGCCACCGCCGCCCTGGCCGTCCTGTGGGGCGCCAGCGTGGTAATCGAGCCCTCAGTGGTCGAGGAGCGGGCCGAGGCGCTGGGAGCCCCGTGGGCCCAACGCCTGGGTGCGGCGGTGCAGGCGCTGCTGAGCCCCGGCGCCCTGCCCGAGCAGAGCGTGCGGCCGTTCGACGTCGAGGCCGACGACTGGGGCGGGGCGCTGTGCGCACTGCACCTCGGGTTGGCCTCGCGGCGCGACGGCGCGTCGGCCGTGGTCGTCCTGGACGAGGCCGTCAGCAGACTGGGCTTCCTCGGCGCCGACCTGCTGGAGGTCCACGCTCGAGCCGCGCTGGCTCATGCTCTGGCCGTCGAGGGGCAACCCGAGGCGCTCCAGACGGCCCGGCAAGCCGCCGACGACGCCCGGCGCCTGGGCGCCCACGGCGCGGCCGTGCGGGCCAAGCTGGCCGCCGCCGTGGCCGAACCGGCCGACGCCGAGATCTGGGTTCAGCGGACACGACGGTCCGCTGCCGCGTTTGGCCTGCCCGAGCCCGTGGCTCCCGTCCCTCCCGCCGCCCCAGCCCCCCGCGCCCACCACGGCGCCGGCGGCCAGCGGGACCACGGCGCCCCCCACGACAGCGGCGCCATCGGCGGCGCCCGCCACCACGCTGCCGCCGGTGGTGGCGCCGCCGGCCTCTGGGATCCCGCCCTCGCCGACCTCCCTCCTCCTCTCGCCCGCGCTCGGCCAGGCGGGCCAGGCCACGACCGTCACGGGCGCCGGCTTCGGCCCTCGGCCGCCGTCATCCTCCGGTGGCGCCCGGGCATCGGCCAGTGGACCGTGACCGCTGGCGGCGACGGCAGCTTCCGCACCCAGGTCCTGGTGCTGCCCGACGACGTCGAGGGGCCGCGCCTCCTCGAAGCGGTCGGGGCCGCCGGCCTCGGCCAGCTACCTGGTGGTACCCGGGTCGGGGCAGCCCGCCTTTGGCGGCGTCTTCCTCAGGGGCTGACCGCCGCCTCGGGCGGCGACGGCTCGGCCGGAACGGCCGGCGGAGGTGGGGCGAAGACCGCCGTGCGGTAGTACCTGAGCTCCTCGACGCTCTCCCGGATGTCGTCCAGCGCCCGGTGCCCTCCGGCCTTGCGGGGCGCCGCGGCGGCGGCTGCCGGGTACCAGCGCCGGGCCAGCTCCTTGACGGTGGACACGTCGACCGACCGGTAGTGCAGGTGGGTCTCGACCTCGGGCAGGAAGGTGGCCAGGAAACGCCGGTCGGTCCCGATCGAGTTGCCGCACAGCGGCACCTGCCGTGGTGGCGTGTGCTCGCGCAGGAACTCGAGGGTCTTGTCGCCGGCCTCGGCCAGGGTGGTGGTCGAGGCCTTGACGGCCTCGAGGAGCCCTGAGCGGGTGTGCATGGCCAGGACGACCGGGTCCATGAGCGCCAGCTGCTCGTCGGTGGCGTGGACCACCAGGTCGGGTCCCTCGGCGACCACGGCCAGCTCGTCGTCGGTGATGAGCGTGGCGATCTCGACGATCACGTGGCGGCCCGGGTCGAGCCCGGTCATCTCGAGGTCCATCCAGGCCAGCATCGCCCGTAGCATCGCAGGCATGAGGCCGCCCGTGGAGCGACCAGAGGAGACGAGCCGGTCCGGGTCGATCAGCCGCCTCCACCAGGCTTGGGCGCTGTGCGGGGGCCGCCCGGCCTGATGCCCGAGCTGCCCGAGGTCGAGTCGCTGGCCCGCTTCGTGAGCGAGCAGGCGGGGGGACAGGAGGTCGTGCGTACCGAGCTGGCGTCGTTCGCGGCCCTGAAGACGTTCGACCCGCCGCTCGAGGCCCTGCGCGGCGAGGTGCTGGCCGAGGCCGGCCGCCGGGGCAAGTTCCTCACCCTGCGCTTCCGCGACGACCTGTGGCTCGTCCTCCACCTGGCTCGCGGCGGCTGGCTGCGCTGGCGCGACGAGCTGTCCACCACTCGGGCCAAGCCGTCGCCGAAGAGCCCGCTCGCCCTCCGCCTGGGCTTCAAGGGGGGCGGCGGCTTCGAGGTGACCGAGGCCGGCACCGAGAAGCGGCTGGCCCTCTACGTGGTGCGCTCGCCCGACGACGTGGAGGGAATCGCCCGGCTGGGCCCCGACCCGTTCGAGATCGACGTCGCCGACCTCGGGGCCCGGCTGGCTGCTGCCGGCGCCTCGCCGCTCAAGGGGGTCCTGGCCGACCAGACGGTGCTGGCCGGCGTGGGCAACGCCTACTCCGACGAGGTGCTGCACACCGCCCAGCTGTCGCCGTTCAAGCCGGCGTCGAAGCTGTCCGACGACGAGCTGGCCCGGCTCCACGCCACGCTCCGGACCGTCCTCGAGGAGGCCCTGGCGCGCAGCCTCGGCCTGCCCGCAGCCGGGCTGAAGGCCGAGAAGAAGGGGGGCCTCCGGGTCCACGGCCGGGCCGGCCAGCCCTGCGCGGTGTGCGGCGACACCGTCCGGGAGGTCAGCTACGCCACCAAGGCCTTCCAGTACTGCCCGACCTGCCAGACCGGCGGCAAGGTGCTGGCCGACCGGCGGCTCTCCCGGCTCCTGCGCTGAACGTCCTGGCTGGCGCGTCGTTAGGCTGTCGGTCCTGTGCAGCAGGAGACGAGGTCGTGAAGCGGCTGTCCGGGCTGGACGCCACCTTCTTGTACCTCGAGACGCCATCGTCGCCGATGCACGTGTCGGGCGTCTTCGTGATCGACCCGTCCACCGCCGCGGAGCGGTTCTCGTTCGAGGGGTACAAGCAGATGGTGGCCGACCGGCTCCATCTGGCTCCGCCGTGGCGTCGCCGGCTGGCCGAGGTGCCCTTCGGTCTGCACCACCCGCTGTGGATCGAGGACCCCGACTTCGACCTCGACTTCCACGTGCGCCGCGCCGCCCTGCCGGCGCCCGGCGGCCGGGCCGAGCTGGCCCAGTTCGCCGCCGAGTTCCACGCCATCCCGCTCGACCGGGCTCGCCCCCTGTGGCAGCTGTACGTCGTCGAGGGCCTCGAGGGCGGCCGGGTCGCCATCGTGTCGAAGACGCACCACGCGGCCATCGACGGGGTGAGCGGCCAGGAGATCGTGGTGAACCTTCTCGACCTCTCGCCCGAGGTGCAGCGGCACGAGCCGGCCCGGGAGTGGAAGCCGGACCGGGTGCCGTCGGAGGCCGAGCTGGTCGCCTACGCCGTGAGGAGCCTGGCCCGCCAGCCGCTGGCCGCGGTCAGGGCGGTCAGTCGCACGGCCGAGATGGCCCTGAACCTGCGGGCCCGCAACAGCCAGCCCGGCGTCGAGCCGCCGCCGGCGCCCTTCGCCGCCCCCAGGACCTCGATCAACACCCCGATCACCCCCCACCGCCGCTTCGCCATGGCCGACGTGTCCCTCGACGTCGTGAAGCGGGTCAAGAACGCCTTTGGCTGCACGGTGAACGACGTGGTCATCGCCCTGTGCGCCGGCGCCTTGCGGCGGCACTTCGAGGCCAACGACGAGGTGGTCGACGCCGACCTCGTCGCCATGGTGCCGATCAGCGTGCGCACCGAGGACGAGAAGGGCCTGATGGGCAACAAGGTCTCGGCCATGCTCACGTCGCTGGCCACCACCATCGACGAGCCGGCCGAGCGGCTGGCGACCATCGTGGCCGGGACCCGCCGGGCCAAGGAGCAGGAGAAGGCCATCCCGGCCGACACGCTGAGCGACTGGACCGAGTTCATGGCCCCCGCCCTGGCCGCCCGCGCCGCCCGTCTCTACAGCTCGATGCGGGTGGCCGACAAGGTGCGGCCCCTGTTCAACGTCATCATCTCGAACGTCCCCGGCCCGGGCCTGCCGCTGTACACCGGCGGGGCCGAGGTCGAGGCCATGTACCCGATGGGGCCGATCGCCGACAGCGCCGGCCTCAACATCACGATCTTCTCCTACCGGGGCAGCATCCACTTCGGGCTGGTGGCGTGCCGCGAGACGGTGCCCGACGTCGACCGCCTGGCCGACCACCTGCAGGACAGCCTCGACGAGCTCAGCAAGGCGGCCGAGGAGCAGGCGGGCTTCAGCCCGTCTCCCGAGCGGCCGCACCGACCTCGCGCGGCGGCGCCGGCCCCAGCATGAGGGGGGCCTCGGGACGGACCGGCCGGGGGGCGGTTCGTCCCGAGGCGCTGGGGCATCCGCTTGGATCAGGTCCGGGCCCCGGCTACCATGCCCGCCCAACGCGGACGTGGCTCAGCTGGTAGAGCATCACCTTGCCAAGGTGAGGGTCGCGGGTTCGAATCCCGTCGTCCGCTCCAGGGAGGTGCCAGACGCCGAAGGCCCCCGTCGAAGAGCTCCTCCAACCTTGGCGGAAACGCGGGGCTGCGCCGTCTGGGTCAGGACGTGACCGCGGTCGCGAGCCCCTCGCTCGCCGCCGCCGTGAGCAGCAGAGCCTCGCCGGCGACGAGGACAAGATCCAGATCTTGGACACGAAGCGCAGCCGCCAGATGAACGGCGTCGTTGGCGCGGAGTGCACGTGTCTCCGCCAGATCGCCGGCGCGGCGCACGAGCTCGTCGTCGACCTCGATGGCCTCGACCTGCTCGAAGAGCGCCGGTAACGCCGAAACCGCCCTCCGGAGCTGCGCAGAGGCAACTCGACCGCCGCGTGCTGCTTGCGCGAGTGCAGCGCGCGCCTCGACGTGGGCGATTCGAACGGTGAAGAGCCTGTCGGCCCCGAGCCAGTGCGAGCGCGACCGCTCCGTGCCGGCCTCGTCGATGAGCAATGGGACGATCGCTGACGTGTCGAAGTACGCGATCATCGCCGCTGTTCAGCGACGAGGTCCGAAACCGTTCCCTTGGTCTTGATGGGCGTTGGCAGCGAGCGCGTCCGAGTCTTCGCCGGTGTGACCCTTCCCTCGCGGATCAACCGGTCGATGGTGCGCTCACCGTTCATCGGAAGGATCCGCGCGATGGCGCGCCCGCGGTCGGTGACGACAATGTCGTTCCCGGCCTGGACCTCTTCGAGGTACTTGCTCAGGTGGTCCCGGAGCTCGCGGATGCCTACCTCTGCCATGACGCCACTTTAACCGCTGTAGATGACGCCACTTTGTCCGCGGCGCGACGCCGTAGTCCTGGGTCAGGCGATGCGCGCCGTGAGGACCTCTTTGCCGGGCCCCTGGAGATCGGTGAGGTAGGCGCGTCGTCGCAGCAGTGCGCCGCAAAGCGCCAAGGCAGGGGCGGCCACGACCCGGTCGCCTGAGCCGATGCGCAGGTCGAGGTCGGTGGCTTCGAGGGCCAGGCCTTCCCGACCAACCGTCCCGAAGGTCCTCCGAGCTTGGGTGCTCGTGAGGAAGCCGAGGACCGTGCGCAGGGCGTCGGCCGACACGTCGACTTGGCGACCCAGGGGGCGGAGGATGTCAGCCCCGTGGATCACGACGTCGGTGAGGGGCGCCTCGGGACCGAAGCCGGGCGGGGTGAACCGATCCTCGGCGTTGGCTCGCAACATGGCCGGCCATTCGGTCGGCGGGAACCGATCAGCGAGGTCGCGGGAGAAGCGGTCCATGGCCCGGTCGACGTTGCCCCGAGCCTTGAGCACACCCACCATGAAGGCGGGGGTGCTGACCGACCAGGGGAGGTTCAGGTGGGCGCCGACCACGTGGTTGGTCCACCCCTCGCAGAGCGATGCCTGCTGCCACTCGTCGTCGGACAACTGCTGGAGCGCGTCGGCCAGCCGGCGGCGCTCCTGGGCGAGCATCGCGTACGTGTCCAAGACGGGCAGGCTAACCGTCACTGGCACGGCCCCGGCTCACTACGGTCGATCGGCGACGACCCGCTCTGCTCGGCTCAGCTCCGGGATGACGCCAGTCGCCGAAGAGGGGGCAGGGTGGGCGGCGGCTGTCGCCTGGGGGGTAGCTCGTGGAGCAGCTCGGCGGTCGCTTCGAGCACCTTCTGGACCGCCCGTTCCACCGCCTCTTCGGTCTTGGCCGACGGTGACTGCACCCCGCCCACCTTCCGCACGTACTGACGGGCGGCCGCTTCCATCTCCTCAGCGGTGGCCTCGGGCTCCAGGCCCCGCAGGGTGGTGATGTTCCGACACATGGACGCCGAGGCTACGCCCCAGGCGGCGGGGCAGGTTCCTGGGACCGAGTCCACAGCACCCTGACCGCCGCCACCTCGAACCCGAATCGCTCCAGGTTCCGGTGGCTGGGCGAGCCGAGCTCGACGGTGGCGACCGCCCGTGTGCAACCGCCGTCGCCCGCGTCGGACAGCCGCCGCTCGATGAGCGCGCTCTGGTACCCCTGCCCGCGCATCTCCTCGACGGTGGCGGCCCCGGCGAGGTACGCCGTGGGCCCGGCGAGGAAGAGTGCGGCGGCCGCGGCCACGGGGTCGTGGCCGGCGGTGTAGCGGATGAGCCCGGGAGTGCGGTGCTCGTGTTCCAGCACCCGGAGCTGCGCCGCCGGGACGGATTGGAACCCGTAGCCCTCCACGAGAGCTCGCAGGTAGCCGGTGGCGGTCAGCGGGGCGCCCGCGTCGACCTGGCACGGGATTGGGTTGTCGGCCACCGGCCTCGATCCGAGGTCGAGCTCCAGGGTGGCGGCCGTGCGGGGCGCAGGCGCGTACCCGCGGCCCTCGAGCAGGGGAGCCACGTGACGGTGAGCGGTGCCGGCCACCTCCACCCGGGAGGGCAGGCTGACCTGGTGGAAGAACTCTTCGATCGCCGGCAGGCGTTCCCGGTCGGCGAGGTCGAAACCCCGCGCCTTGTTGTAGGGCGCCAGGTGCGGGAGGGAAGCGAGCCGGGTGGCGATGGTGGCGCCGAAGCGCCGCACCGCCGCCCTGAGCGGGTTGCTCGGCTCGGCGGCCATCGCCTCGAAGTCGACCACGGCCTTCGCGGAGACGATGTCGTCGGCCTCGGCGGCGCCGGCAGCCATCGCCCGATTATCGCAGGGCGCTCCGAGTGCGGTGCTTGCTGACGCCAGTTTGCAAGGCCATGGGGCGGGGCAACGTGGGACCGGTGCGGCTCGTGCGCAACTCCAGCAGGGTGGAGCGGCCGGATGTGACCATCGACGTGGGCTCGCGCCCGATGGGCGGGGCGGTGGTACACGTGGGCGGCGAGCTCGACGTGGCGGCCATGCCCCAGCTCCGAGCCTGCCTGACGGACCTGGTGAGCCAGGGCCGGACCGACGTGGTGCTCGACCTTCGCGACGTCACGTTCTGTGACTCGAGTGCGCTTGGCGTCTTCATCGGCGCTCACCAGCGGCTGCACGCGGGCGGCGGCCAACTGGAGCTGCACGAGCCCCCCTCGACGTTGCGGAACCTGCTCACCGTGAGCGGCCTCGACCAGGTCCTCGACATCCGCTGAGGCCGCCTTCCTCGGCAGGCCCCCAGTAGGGCCCCGCTAAGGTGGCCCCTCCGTTGGCGGCGTGGCCGAGTGGCTTAGGCAAGGGCCTGCAAAGCCCTGTACGGGGGTTCGATTCCCCCCGCCGCCTCCAGGTGCTTGACCTGCTAGAACCGCAGGTCAGGCCGTAGATCGGTGTGACCGGCAGGGTCCGCCAGTAGCCGCCGCGAAACCCCCAGAAACCGGGCCCGCTCGGTCAGCACTGCCCGAGGGGCGATGTCCTCCCGCTCTTCGGACCAGATGACCGTCGCACACATCACCCCTAAGAATCAGCCCTCACAGCGGCACGCCCCGCGCTTCATCGCGGAGAGCCGGTTGTGAGGGCGATGAGGGGCTGGGTCACTCATCGCTCAAGTCGACCATGGCGATCATTCCCTGCTTGCACCACTGCTCGTGGAGCGCTCGGATGCGAGCGTTTGTGGGTAGGCCTCGCTGGTTGACGACAGACGCGACTCGGTCGAAGAGGTACACGGGCCGGGAGAACGTCTCCGACAGGACCGCAACTTCGTCGTCGCGTACCGTCCGCGCCACACCGGTACGGGTTGCGCGTCCGATCCGCATCGTGACGTGCGGGTTCGACTCGATGTTGAGTAGCCAGTCGCTGGTGCGGCCGCCGGTGGCGACGATGATGGCTCGCTGGCCGGAGAGGACAGCTCGAAGGCAGGCTCGGCGGGGCGTGCCCGTGCGGCGGCCGACGGTCGTCAGCACTGTGTAACCGCGGGGAGCGCGGAGGTTGAACCAGCGCGTCTGAGCATTGAGGAACCTGGCGCCGGGCTTGGTGTGGAACCAGTTCCGGACGCGTCCCTGATCTCCCCAGCTCGGCAGTGGCGATGGGGTCATGGCAGTCATGCGGGGGTCCACTTGCCGTGAATCGGCGACGGGTCGTTGTTGGCTCGCGGGTACGCGCGGCGCACCGAGTCCCCTTTCCATAGCGACGCGATGAATATCTATAGGAGTGCTATGGCAAGATGTCAAGCGTGGCCAGAGTCGCCGACCCGACGATCCGGTCTGCGCTGCTCGACGCGGCGGCGGGACTGATAGCCGCCGAAGGACCCACGGCGCTGACGCTGCGGCGGCTCGCCGACGCCGTCGGGACCTCGACGATGGCGATCTACACCCACTTCGGGAGCATGGATGAGGTCCGCCGCGAGATGCGCCGCGAAGGCTTCGCCAGGTTGAGCCAGCACCTCTCGACGGTGGAGGACTCCGGCGACCCCGTCGCGGACCTGATCCTGCTGGGCTGGCAGTACTACCGGAACGCGACGACGCACTCTCACATGTATCGGGTCATGTTCATGGAACGACCAATCGACGCGGCCGACGCCGTTGTCGGGATCGAGACGTTCAACCGGCTGGTACGCGGCGTACAGCGCTGCATCGATGCGAGGCGATTCCACGCCGGTGACGCCACCGACCTCGCCACCCCGCTCTGGGCGCTCAACCACGGCGTCGTCACGCTTCAGCTCGCCGGCATGCTCACGGCAGAGCGGGCGCTCGCCAGCCTCCGTACCGGCGGCGCCAACCAGTTCAAGGCGGCCGGCGACGATGTGCGCGCCACCGGCCGCTCGTTTACTCGAGCCCGCCAACGCGTCGGCTTCGATCCACTAGCGGCCAGATGACCCCCGGCCTCGAGACGAGCGGTCCACCGCAACCAAGGCCGCTCGGTCCGGTGCCCCGGATCGCGTCGGCAACAGTCGGAGGGGTTGCTGGGCGTCGCCCGAGCTCGCTTCGAACTGACGGCGCCAGCCGCTACGACGATGCGGCCTCGCGGTATGCGTCGTAGAGCTGGCGTGGCCAGTAGCGGACGACCTCTACTGCGTCAGCCTCCACCAGTTCGGCTCTGACTCGCTCGTAGTCGTAGCAGTTGAGCTCGTACTGGTTGCCCCACGGGTCGACGAGATCGAACGCCCAGCACATGTCGAAGTCCACGAGGTCGGTGAGCACGAGAGGCTCGCCCCGCGCATTGTGGATCCCGCAGGGCAGCGAGCGGGCGAACGACATGAAGCTGTCCGCGTCCACGCTGAAGGCGACCCCGGTCTGCTGGCAAACCATCGGGTGACCCTCGCTGGCCTCGAACAGCGCCAGCATCGTTCGACCGCCATCGGCGGAGATCTGGAGCGGACCACCCTCGAACCCGGTCGCCCAGAAGTCGTACGCGGCAACCGGCTCGAACCCGAGATGCTCGGCGTACCACCGGGCGGCCTCGGCGCGATCCGGCACGCGGATGTGCACATGGTCGAGCCGTCCCATTCGGAACGCCGACCCTCCTGTCTGCATGGCGCCAGGGTAGGTCTTGGATGCAGACGTCGGTCGGCTGGCGCGGCGCCGGTCCTGGTTGACTGGGTTCCATGACGCCGCCCGGCGCCGTTTGTGTCGGTGACGTGGAGAGCGCAGTTCGTGAGGCTGGTTTGAGCGGCCGGCCGGTCGAGGTTCACGCGTCACTGCGTTCCTTCGGCGTGCTCGAGGCGGGCCCGGCGACCATCGTCGAGGGAGTCCTGGCAGCGGGATCGACCGTGCTCGCAGCGACGATGGCGCCCGACCTGTTCGGGATCCCCGCTCCTCCCCACGACCGGCCGCCACGCAACGGGATCGACTACGCGGCGCAAGGCGTGAGTGGAGACGGTGCCCACGCGGCGGCGCCAGCCCGTGTCTACAACTCGACGTCCACCGAGGTGTCGGCGTGGCTGGGTGCCTTCTCGGCTCACGTGGCCGGGCGTCCAGATCGGGTCCGGTGCCGCTATGCCAGCGGGGAGTTCGCCGCCGTGGGCCCCCACGCGAAGCGGTTGATCGATGCCGAGACCCACGCCGACGTGTTCGGACCCTTGCGAGCACTCGTCGAGGAGGACGGCGCAGTTGTCCTCATGGGAGTCGGCCTCACCCGGATGACGCTGATCCACCTCGCTGAGGTCGAGGCCGGGCGGCGGCCGTTCATCCGGTGGGCCCGAGGTCGCGACGGTCGTCCAGTCCGCGTCCGAGGAGGTGAGTGCTCAGGAGGCTTCGAGTCCCTGGCTCCAACCCTCGCGCCCATCGAGAGGCAGTTCCTGGTCGGAAGGAGCCGGTGGCGGGTGTTTCCTGCCCGCGAAGCCGTGGAGCTCGCCGCGCAGGCCATTCGCGAGGATCCGGCGATCACCCGCTGTCCCAAGGCCGACTGCATGGAGTGTGCAGACGCCATCGCCGGAGGCCCGCTGGAGTAGGAGCCGAGGGCCGCCGGCGCTAGTTCTCCCGGGGCGTCGGGGTGAAGGCGACGGGCATGTGGGTGATGGCGCCTACGGC
>JAUJNH010000022.1 GCA_030448245.1 Acidimicrobiales bacterium | reverse complement strand
TGCATGCCTCGCTTCCGGTCTCCCGAGGCGCGCCTGCTGGCCACCACCCTGGGGCCGGAGCGCCAGCACGTGACGGGCGTGCTGGTCTTGCTGTCGGTGGCTCTGGCGCTCCGCCTGGCCATGCCGGCGCTGCTCGGCCGGTTCGTCGACGGAGCCATCGCCGGTCGTGCGCTCTCGACCTTGACCAGCATCGCGGCCGTCTACGTGGCCATGGCACTCGTGGTCGAGGGTCTCCAGCTGGCGGTCACCTGGGGCTCGGTGAACCTCTCGTGGCGGGCTGGCAACCGGCTCCGGGAGCGGCTGGCTCGTCATGCCGTGCGCCTGGAGATGGGCTGGCACGGGCGCCACAGCCCTGGCCAGCTCATCGAGCGCATCGACGGTGACGTGGAGGCGCTGGCCCTGTTCTTCACCAACGTCTTGGTGCACGTCGTCGGCAACGCCGTGTTGATGGTCGGGATGCTGACGGTGGCGTTCGCGATCGAGCCGCGCGCCGGGCTCCTGCTCCTGCTGGCGGTGGTGGCCGGGACGTGCGTCCTGGTGCGGCT
Organism: Acidimicrobiales bacterium; assembly: GCA_030448245.1. GTDB lineage: Bacteria > Actinomycetota > Acidimicrobiia > Acidimicrobiales > JAUJNH01 > JAUJNH01. The sequence goes on along the minus strand of JAUJNH010000022.1, from coordinate 2,921 downwards.
GCGCTCGGCCGCCGTGCCAGCCCGAGAACTCGAACGGGAGGCCAACGCGCTGCTCTACGGGGACTTGGAGGAACGCCTTGGCGGGCTCGAGGACCTGCGTGCCAACGGCGCCGGCGCTTACGCCGTCCACCGCCTGCAAGCCAACTCCGCCCGCTCCTGGTCGGCGGGTCGGCACGCCGCCCTTCTCGGCGATGGCTCCTACGCCTTTGCCGCCGTGACCTTTTCGATCGGCTCCGTCGCCACCCTCGCGCTCGGCTTCGTGCTCCACGATCGCGGCCTCGTCACCGTCGGTGAGGTCCTGGCCCTGTTCCGTTACAGCGAGATGATGCGCCAACCCCTGGAGCGCATCTCCGAGCAGCTGAAGGAGTTCCAGAAGGCGCTGGCCGGCGCCCGCCGGGCGGCGGACCTGCTGGCCACGGCGCCTGTGATCGGCGACGGGCCTCTCGGGGCCGACGCCCTGCCCGTCGGCGCCCTCGCGGTCGACTTCGACGGTGTGACCTTCGCCTACCAGCCCGGGTGCCCGCCGGCCGTGCGCGACGTCGAGCTCCACGTTGCGCCGGGCACCCACGTGGGCGTCGTCGGGCGTACGGGAAGCGGCAAGACCACGCTGGGCCGCCTCGTGCTGCGTCTCTGGGATCCCCAGGCGGGCGCAGTACGCGTGGGTGGTATCGACATCCGCCAACTCCGCCGTTCGGTCCTGCGCGACCGGGTGGCGATCGTGACCCAGGACGTGGAGCTGTTCGACGCCTCGGTGCGTGACAACCTGACGCTCTTCGGGACCCGGCCGGCCACCGACGAGGCCCTGGTGTCGGTGCTCGGACGCGTCGGACTGGGGCCGTGGCTGGCCTCACAGGAACGGGGCCTGGACACCGTGCTGCGGGGGCAGCGGAGTGTCTCTGCCGGCGAGGCACAACTCCTGGCCTTCGCCCGGGCCTTCATCGCCAACCCGGACGTGGTCGTGCTCGACGAGGCGTCCAGCCGCCTCGACCCCTACACCGAGGAAGCCGTCAGCGCCGCCACCGCCGCTCTGCTCGGGGGCCGGACGGCCTTCGTCGTCGCCCACCGGCTGGCCACCCTCGACCACGTGGAGGACATCGTCGTGGTCGAGCAGGGCCGGATCGTCGAGCACGGCCGTCGCCTTGACCTGGCCGGGGATGCCTCCAGCCGCTACGCCCGGCTCCTGCGCGCGTCACGGCCTGCGGCCCGCCTTGAGGAGGCGGAGTGATGAGCAGGGCCAGCACGGCGGCCGTCGCCCTGCGTCTCCTGCGCAGCGACAGCCGGGCCTACGCCGGCTCCTGGTTCCTCTATGCCGCGTTCTTCCTGTCGCCCCTGTTCGTGGGGTGGGTGCTCAAGCTGGTGCTCGACCACCTCACTGATGGCGCGCCCGGCATCCCGCTGATGCTGCTGGCCGTGCTCGTCGGCCTCGAGGTCGGGCGGTGGTCACTGCTCGTCGTCGCCGCCGTGCTGTGGCATGGCACCTGGGTGGGGTGGCTGACGGTGCCCCGGGTCAACGCGCTCACCTCGCTGGCCACCGCCGGCGGGCCTGCCACCGCGCGACTTCCGGGTTCGCCAGGTGAAGCGGTCAGCCGCTTCCGCGACGACACTCAGGACCTCGGCCTTGTCCTGGACGTGTGGCTCGACGCGTCCGCCGCCATCCTCGCCTCCGTGGTAGCCCTGGGCGTAATGGCCGCCATCGATCCGGTGGCCGCACTCGGGGTGGCCGCGCCGGTGGGGGCCGCCCTGCTCGCCTCGGTCTGGCTCGGCCCTCGTCTGCGGGCGTGGCGGCGGGCCGCCCGTGAGGCGACGGCCTCGGTGACGAGCTTCATCGGCGACACGTTCGGCGGGGTGCTGGCGCTCAAGGTGGGTGGCGCCGAGGAGGCGGTCGACCGCCGCTTCGCCGACCTCAACGCCGCTCGGGCCCAGGTCGCCCGGCGGGACCAGCTAGGCCGCGAGGTCATCCGCTCGCTCGGGTACGGCACCGGGGAGGTGACCGTTGGGGTGCTGCTGCTTCTCGTCGCTGCCTCCTTCCGCCGCGGCGAGCTGAGCATCGGCGACATCGGGCTGTTCGCCAGCTACGTTTCGGTGGTCGCCTCGGTCCCCAAGTGGGTTGGCCGCGTGGCTGCGTACCAGCGCCAAGCCGACGTGTCCGTCGACCGCCTGGCCGAGCTCATGAGCGACGGCGATCGTCGCTCCGCGGTGCGGCCGGTGACAACGCATCTCCGCCACGGGCCGCCACCGCTCAGCCCCCCCGACACCGCCCGTCCCCAGTTCAGCGAGCTGACGGTGGAGGGGCTCACCGTCCGGCACCCACGCTCGGGGCGGGGCGTCCGAGACGTCGACCTCTCGGTCAGGTCAGGCGAGCTGGTCGTGATCACGGGCAGGGTGGGGGCGGGCAAGTCGACACTGCTGCGCGGCGTGCTCGGCCTCGTCGCAGTCGAGCGAGGCCGGGTGCGCTGGAACGGCGAGGCCGTGGCCGATCCCTCCACCTTCCTGGTGCCGCCGCGCGTGGCCTACCTTCCCCAGGTTCCCCGCCTCTTCAGCGAACCTCTGGCCGAGACGGTCCTGCTCGGGCTGCCCGAAGACGGCCTGGCACACGCCCTTTGGCTGGCGTGCCTCGACGAGGATGTCGAACGGATGGTCGACGGTTCGGCCACGATCATCGGCCCCCGGGGTCTTCGCCTCTCGGGCGGGCAGGTGCAGCGAACGGCGGCCGCTCGGGCCCTGGTTCGCCAGCCCGACCTGCTGGTGGTCGACGACCTGTCGAGCGCTCTTGACGTCCAGACCGAGATCCGGCTCTGGGAGCGTTTCACGGCCGATCCCCTCCGCACCGCCCTGCTGGTAAGCCACCGGCCGCACGTGCTCGAGATGGCCGACCGGGTCGTGGTGCTCGAGGACGGCCGGGCCACGCACTGACCGAGAAA
>JAUJNH010000014.1 GCA_030448245.1 Acidimicrobiales bacterium | reverse complement strand
GGGCCGGTGTTCCGGGGGTGGCGGTTGCCGCCAAGACGGGCACCGCCCAGACCACGGGTGACAACGCCCACGCCTGGATCACGGCCTTCGCCCCGGCCGACGCCCCGAGGGTGGCCGTGGCGGTGGTCGTCGAGAGCCAGCCCGGGGTCAGCGAGGCCACCGGTGGCAGCATCGCCGCCCCGGTCGCCCAGGCCGTGCTCAGCGCCGTGCTGCGAGCAGCACCCGCGTAGCGGCCGGCCCGGCGCTGGTGCCTCTGGCCTTCCAAAGCCACCGCCTACGATCTTCACCGCATGTCCACCCAGCAGCAGCGCGTCTACAACGGGCGCTACGAGCTGAACCGCCACATCGCCCGGGGCGGCATGGCCGAGGTGTACCTGGCCCACGACCTCCTCCTCGATCGGCCCGTGGCACTGAAGGTGCTCTTCCCCGAGCTCAGCGTCGACCGCTCGTTCGTCGAGCGCTTCCGGCGCGAGGCGCAGGCGGCCGCGAACCTCTCCCACCAGAACATCGTTTCGATCTTCGACTGGGGCGAGGAGGACGGCACCTACTTCATCGTCATGGAGTACGTCAGCGGCCAGCCGCTGTCGCACGTCATCCGCAACGAGGGCAAGCTGCAGCCCGACCGGGCCGCCCAGATCGCCGCCGGCACCGCCGCCGCCCTGTCCAACGCGCACCGCCACGGCGTGGTCCACCGCGACGTCAAGCCGGGCAACATCCTCCTCGACGAGCAGGGCCAGGTGAAGGTCACCGACTTCGGCATCGCCCGGGCCGGCGACCCCAAGGAGAACCTCACCCAGACCGGCGTCGTGATGGGCACCGCCACCTACTTCTCGCCCGAGCAGGCCCAGGGCCTCGCCACCGACCAGCGCACCGACGTCTACAGCCTGGGGATCGTGCTGTACGAGATGGTCACGGGCCACCCCCCCTTCGTCGGCGAGACACCGGTGGCCATCGCCTACAAGCACGTGAAGGAGGAGCCGGTCCCGCCCCGAGAGCTCGAGCCCACCGTGCCCGAGGACTTCGAGGCCATCGTGCTCGCCGCCATCGAGAAGGACCGCGACGACCGCTACCCGACGGCCGACGAGCTGCGGGCCGACCTCATCCGCTTCGCCCGGGGCCAGACGCCAAAGGCGGTCCGGATCCGCCAGGTCCTGGCCGGGCCGGTGGCCGCCGGCGCGGCCACCGCCGTGGCCGACGTCGACACCCCCGCCGACGCCACCGTCGCCGTCGGCCCCGTGGTCGATGCCGAGCCCACCGCCGTCCTGCCCACCACCGGACCCGTGGCCCGGAGCGTCGACCGCCCCGAGCCGACGTTCGCGCCGCCGCCGCCCGCGCCCCCGCGGCCGCCCGTGGCGCCGGCCGGCGCCGACGAGCGCAAGCCCCGCACCGGGCTGTTCATCGGCCTGTCGCTCGGGCTCCTGGCCGTCCTCCTGCTGTTGCTGTTCCTGCTCGCCCGTCTGCTGGGCGCCGGCGGGAACGGGTCGTCGGCCATCAAGGTCAAGGTCGACGACGTCGTCACGCGGCCCTTCGACGAGGCCAACCGGATCCTCCGGGCCAACGGGTTCTCGGTGGCGCGCCAGGACCGCCCGGACGACGGGGCCGCCCCCGGCACCGTGGTCGAGCAGGACCCCAAAGCGGGGGCCGAGGTCGACAAGGGCTCCGAGGTGAGGCTCTTCGTCGCCGTGGCCACCGGGAAGGTCGAGGTCCCCAGCCTCGTCAACCTGAAGCAGGCGGAGGCCGAGGCGATGCTCAGGGACCTCGGTCTCGTGGCCGTCTTCCAGCCGGTCAAGAACAGCTCGGTGGGCGAGGGCTTCGTGTTCGAGCAGGACCCGGCCCCGAAGACCGCGGTCGACAAGGGGAGCAGGGTCACCGTCCGCGTGTCCAGCGGCGACGGCCTTCCTGCGGTGCCCGACGTCACCAACCTGCCGGTCCTCGAGGCCACCAACCGGCTCACCGCCGCCGGGTTCAGGACCAGGAGCGTCGAGGAGAACAGCCCCACCGTCGCCGCCGGGAACGTCACCCGCACGGACCCGCCGGCGGGCTCCAGGCTGGAGCGGGGCGAGACCACCGTCACCCTGTTCGTCTCCCGCGGGGCGCCCACCACGACGGTCGCCAAGGTGACCGTGCCGAGCGTCGTCGGCCGTGACGAGGCCGCCGCCCGGGCCGCCCTGAGCGCCGTCGGCCTGAACGCCCAGGTCCAGACGTCGCCGGGCGGCACGCCCGGGCGGGTGAAGGACCAGAACCCCGACGCCGGCGCCCGGGTCGACTCGGGGACCACCGTCACGATCATCCTCGGCGAGGCCACCACCACCTCGTCCAGCGCCGCGACCACGACCACCGCCAGGACCACGACCAGCTCGACGGCCACCTGACAGGACGGGCCCGCCGGCGGTCAGCCGCCGGTGTCGTTGGCCGCCACCGCGGCGGGAGCCACGTGGCCGGCCCGGGCCAGCCACGCGGCCAGCAGGCGCCGCCCCGACCCGGTGAGGATCGACTCCGGGTGGAACTGCACCCCTTCGACGTCGGCCGCGCGGTGGCGCACCCCCATGACGACGCCGTCGGCGGTCCAGGCGGTGACCTCGAGCACCTCGGGCACGCTCTCGCGCTCGACCACCAGCGAGTGGTAGCGCCCCCCCGGGAACGTCGGCGGCATTCCGGCCATCAGGCCGGCCCCGTCGTGGTGCACCTCGCTGGCTTTGCCGTGGAACAGCGCCGGCGCCCGCACCACCTCGGCACCGTAGACCTGGCCGATGCACTGGTGGCCGAGGCAGACCCCCAGGATCGGCACGGTGCCGGCCAGGTGGCGCAGCACGTCGTTCGAGATGCCCGCATCCTCGGGACGACCCGGACCCGGCGAGATCAGCACGGCGTCGGGCTCGAGGGCGGCCACCTCGCCGAGGTCGAGGGCGTCGTGGCGGTGGACGAGGGGCTCGGCCCCGAGCTCGCCCAGGTACTGCACCAGGTTGTAGACGAACGAGTCGTAGTTGTCGATCACCAGCACCCGGGCGGCCACCAGCAGGCGAGGCTACCGGCCGCCCCCGCCGGCCGGACAGGGGGCCGAGGCGGGTAGCCTCGGTGCTCATGGCGAAGGCGAAGAGCCGCTACGGCACCACTGGCCGGGTGACCCCGAAGAAGGACGACGTCGTCGACGTCGAGCGCACGCCGCCGCCCCCGTCGGGCCGCTACACCCCGCCGGTGCCCAAGGAGTGGCGGGAGAGCCCCCGGTGGGTCCCGATCCTGATGTTCGCCTTTCTCGGCCTGGGCTCGCTGCTCATCATCGTGAACTACACGCCGCTGATGGACAAGTTCGGCGGGGCCAGCAACTGGTACCTGCTGGGCGGTCTCGGCCTGGTGACGCTCGGCTTCATCACCGCCACCAAGTGGGAGTGACGTGAACCTCAGGTAGCCGGCGAATGACATGGGTGTAGTCGTCCCCATGGTTGTCCACAGCTGGGGACAACCGCCGCTGGTCCCTCCGGTCAGAGGAAGTCGGCCTCGGTCTTCACCAGGTCCATGTCGTCCATGCAGTGGCGGGGCGGCTCCGGGTCGTCGCTGCCGGCCTGGACGGTGCGGATCTCGAGGCCGCAGCTTCCGCAGCGGTAGAGGCGCTTCAGCTTGCGGAGCTCGCCCTCGGGAGGCGGCTTGGGCACCGGGGCGGCGAACGAGCGGATCACCGCGACCCCGACGCGGAGCAGCACGAGGGCGACGGCGAGGGCGATGAGGATGCGGAACACGACCGGGCCCAGTCTGCCCCCGGCCTGCCCCAACCAGGCGACGGGCTGCTACCCCAGGCGCTCGATGACGGTGGCGTTGGCCAGCCCGCCGCCCTCGCACATCGCCTGGAGGCCCCAGTGGCCGCCGGTGCGCTCGAGCTCGTTGAGCATGGTGGCCAGCAGCTTGGTGCCGGACGCCCCGAGCGGGTGACCCAGGGCGATGGCCCCACCGTTGGGGTTCACCCTCGCCATGTCGGGCTTGTGCTCCTTCTCCCAGGCCAGCACCACCGAGGCGAAGGCCTCGTTGATCTCGAAGTGGTCGATGTCGTCGATCGACAGGCCGCTGCGCTCCAGCACCTTGGCGGTGGCCGGGATGGGCCCGGTGAGCATGGTGATCGGGTCGACGCCCGCGAGGGCAAAGGCGGCGAAGCGGGCTCGCGGGGTGAGGCTCAGCTGGGCCGCCCGCTCCTCGCTCATGATCAGCGCGGCCGACGCGCCGTCGGTGATCTGGCTGGCGTTGGCGGCGGTGATCTTGCCGTCGGGCTTGAACGCCGGCTTCAGCTTGGCCAGCGTCTCGACCGTGGAGCCGGGCCGGATGCCCTCGTCGCGGGTGACCAGGTCGCCGGACTCGACGAGCTTGCCGGTGTCGCGGTCGAGCCTCTTCGAGGTGACGGCCACGATTTCGCGGTCGAAGCGGCCCTCGTTGGCGGCCTGCTCGGCCAGCTGCTGGCTGCGGGCACCAAAGGCGTCGAGGTCCTCGCGGGTCAGGCCCCACCGGTCGGCGATCAGCTCAGCTCCGATGCCCTGGGACTGAAGGCCCTTCGAGCCGTAGCTGTCGACCTCGGCGTAGCGGGCCATCACCGACGGGCCGAAGGGGAACGAGCCGGGGATGACCGAGGCGCCCATCGGGGTCGACGACATCACCTCGACGCCGCCCGCCACCACGACGTCGTAGGCGCCGGCCATCACGCCCTGGGCGGCGAAGTGCACCGACTGCTGCGACGAGCCGCACTGGCGGTCGATGGTGGTGGCCGGGACCGACTCGGGGAACCCGGCGGCCAGGACGGCGTTGCGCCCCACGTTCAGGCTCTGGTGGCCGACCTGCATCACGCAGCCCATGATCACGTCGTCGATGAGGGCGGGGTCGAGGTCGTTGCGACCCACCAGGGCCTTCAGCACCTCGGCGGCCAGGTCGGCCGGGTGCCAGCCCGACAGGACCCCGTTGCGCTTGCCGCCGGCGGTGCGGACGGCGTCGACGAGAACGGCGTTGGGCATGGGGGCCTCCTCGAGGGCGTCTCTTGACCGGTCGGTCAAGAGTGGCTGCCCCCCGCGAGTACGTCAAACAGCGCGGCGGAGGCCGGCAGGCTCAGCCGGTGGGCTGCGGCGTGTAGCGCAGGTAGGGCTTCACCGTCTTGAAGCCCGGGAAGCGCTCCTCGGCCTCCTCGTTGCTGACGGCCGCGGTGATGATCACGTCCTCGCCCTGCTTCCAGTCCGACGGCGTGGCCACCTTGTGCTTGGCCGTGAGCTGCAGCGAGTCGATGACCCGCAGGATCTCGTCGAAGTTGCGGCCGGTGGACGCCGGGTAGGTGAGGTTCAGCTTGATCTTCTTGTCGGGGCCGACGATGAAGACCGATCGCACCGTCTGGGTGTCGCTGGCGTTCGGGTGGATCATGTCGTAGAGGTCGGCGACCTTCTTGTCGTCGTCGGCGATCAGCGGGAAGTTCGGGGCGGTGCCCTGGGTCTCCTCGATGTCGGAGGCCCACGTCTTGTGGTCCTTGATGGCGTCGACCGACAGGGCGACCACCTTGGTGTTGCGCTTGTCGAACTCGGGCTTGAGCTTGGCCACCCGGCCGAGCTCGGTGGTGCAGACCGGGGTGAAGTCACGGGGGTGGGAGAACAGGACCCCCCAGCCGTTGCCGAGCCACTCGTGGAACGAGATCTTGCCCTCGGTGGTCTCAGCGGTGAAGTCGGGGGCCTCGTCGCCGATGCGGATTGTCGTCATGGGCACGACCCTACCCCCGTTCGGATGAGATAGTCGACCCAGCGGGTCGTCTTTCGTCGAACGCCACGTTGCAGGTGCCGGCGCAGCGGGTACGGCCACGCCATGAGCTCCGCGCCCTACGGTTCCGAGGTTCCCGGCTCGAACGCCCCCGGCGGGGGCTCCTACGGGCGTGAGCTCCCGAAGGGCCTGGCCATCGCCTCGCTCCTGCTCGGGATCGCGGGCATCCTCACCGCCTTCTTCCTCTTGGGGGGCCTTCTCGGGCTCGTGGCGCTGATCCTCGGCTTCGTGGCCCTGGGCAAGGTCAAGCGGGGGGAGGCGGGAGGCCGGGGGCTCGCCATCGGCGGCATCGTCACCGGCGCCATCGCCCTGCTCCTCGCCATCCTGCTGGCCGCCCTGGTGGGCAGCTTCTTCGCCCGGAACAGCGACGAGTTCTCGAACCTGACCGAGTGCGTCGAGGCCGCCAACAACGACCAGACCAAGGTCCAGGCCTGCCAGGACGACTTCGCCCGCAAGGTCAACCCCTGATCGGGCCGGCTGGGCCGCGGACCCGCCGGGGACGGCCGGGCCGCCCACCGGTAGGTTGCTCCGGATGGCACCGTCGCTGTTCGAGCTCCCCTCGCCGCTGGCGTCTTCTGCGCTGGGCGGCCCCCGAGCCCGGAGGTGGCTGGCCCGGGTGGCCTGGATCCTGTTCTTCGCAGCCGGCGCCTCGCTGTTCGCCATCGGCGGCTCGCAGCCCCAGGACCCGTACCTCTTCGGGCGGCAGCCGCTGCCGGGGTTCGGCCAGGGCACCCTGAAGGTCCTCACCGTGGCGTCCGGCAGCAGCCTGTCGCCGGCCGAGCACTGCGCGCTGCTGGCCAGCACCGCCGCCCAGCAGGCCCGGGGCCTGACGGCCCGCCGTGACCTGGCCGGCTACGCCGCCATGGTGTTCACCTACACCCAGGACGTCGACACGCTCTTCTACAACCGGAACGTCCCGATGGCACTGACCGTCGCCTGGTTCGACCGCGACGGGCGCTGGCTCGGCTCGCGCGACCTCGACCCCTGCCCCGACATGGACGGCTGCCCCACCATCGCCGCCCCCGCTAAGTTCCGCTACGCCATCGAGGTCGAGAAGGGGGGCCTGTCCCGCCTCGGCCTGGGCCCCGGCTCGCAGATCGCCTTCTCCGAGGGCTGCTAGCCGGTTCGGCAGGCTCGTCGTCACGGCGCCGGTGCATGCTCCGGGGGTGACACCTCGCCGGCGTCCGCTACAGTCGACAGGCCCCTCGGGGCCACCTGCGCCGGGCATCGGGCCCGTCGCCCCGAGCTTCGTGCTCGGGTCCACAGGAGAACGTAGGAGGGCTGTGCGCCCGTACGAAGTCGTCATCATCCTCGACGCCGGCCTCGAGGAGGAGCAGATCAAGGCGGTGCTCGACCGCACGGTCGCCGCCGTCAGCGACGGGGGCGGCACCCCGGGCAAGCTCGAGCGGTGGGGCAAGCGCCGCTTCGCCTACGAGCTGAAGCACCGCTGGGAGGGGTACTACGCCCTCCTCGAGTGCCGGGCCGAGCCCGCCGTCATGACCGGCCTCGATCGCCAGCTTCGCCTCACCGACGGCGTCCTCCGCCACAAGGTCATCCGCGTCCCGGACCACATCGCCGGTCGTGAGCGTCGCCCGCTCACCGCCGCCGAGCCGGTCGGCGACGGCGAGGGCCGCAGCGGCGGCGCCACCCGAACGAGGAGCCGAGAGTAAATGGCAGACAGCACCGTCACCATCGTGGGCAACGTGACCCGCGACCCCGAGCTGCGCTACACCCCGTCGGGGGCGGCCAACGCCTCCTTCGGCGTCGCCGTCAACCGCCGCTGGCGCGACCAGCAGACCAACGACTGGAAGGAGCAGGTCTCCTTCTTCGACGTCGTCTGCTGGCGCGAGATGGCCGACAACGTGTGCGAGTCGCTGGCCAAGGGCACCCGTGTCGTCGTCACCGGCCGGCTCGAGCAGCGCTCGTGGGAGGACGGCGAGGGCAACAAGCGGTCCAAGGTCGAGATCGTGGCCGACGAGATCGGTCCTTCCCTCCGCTGGGCCTCGGCCGAGATCACCAGGAACGAGCGCCGCACGCCCGAAGGCGCCGGACAGGGCGGCGGCCAGGGCGGCGGCAACCGCCCCGTCCAGAACGCGCCCGAACCGGCACGCGGCGGCTACGCCTACGACGAGGAGCCCTTCTGATGGCCCGTTCCAACGACCGCGACCGCAAGCGCGCGCCCAAGGAGGGCATCCGCAAGGGCAAGAAGAAGGTCGACATCGTCGCCCGCGACGGGATCGACTGGGTCGACTACAAAGACGTGAACCTGCTCCGCAAGTTCATGTCCGACCGGGGCAAGATCCGGGCCCGCCGGGTCTCCGGCCTCTCCACCCAGAACCAGCGAGCCGTTGCCCACGCCATCAAGCTGGCCCGGGAGCTCGCCCTGCTCCCCTACGCCACCCGGACCGTCACCGAGCGGGCCCCCCGCCCGCCGCGCCAGGCCCGACCGGAGCAGCAGCCGGACGCGGCCGAGGTCGAGCTGGACCTGCCGGATGAGGACGACGCCGTCGAGGAGGCCCGGACATGACCAAGGTGGTCCTGCGGGCCGACGTGTCGGGCGTCGGCAAGAAGGGCGACATCGTCGACATCGCCGACGGCTACGCCCGCAACTACCTGGTTCCTCGCGGCCAGGCCCTGGTCGCCTCGGCCGGCATCGAGGCCCAGGCCACCGCCATGCGCCGCTCCCGCGACATCAAGGACGGGCGCGAGCGCGACGCGGCCGAGCAGGTGGCCCGCACCCTCGTCCCGGCGGTGATCCTCCTCAAGGCCAAGACCACCGGCAGCCAGGGCAAGCTCTTCGGCTCGATCACCACCGCCGACGTGGCCGACGCGGTCGCCACCCAGACCGGGATCACCCTCGACAAGCGCACCCTGCACCTGGCCGAGCCGATCCGCACCCTCGGCACCCACCAGGTCCAGGTCAAGCTCCACGCCGACGTCCAGTTCCCCGTCACCGTCGAGGTGGCCAAGGCCTGAGGGGCGTCCACGGCGGATCACGAACAGGTGTTCGCTCGGTTGGTAAGGTTGGGTCGTGGAGTGGCGGTGGCTCGGGGTCAGGCGTCGGCAGGGGGTGGGGGGGCGGGCTCTTCCACAGGGTGTCCCCATCCGAGTGCCGGCTTTCCCCATCCCGGCGGTGGCTGTCCCCACGCCGGGCGGGGTTCTCCCCCAGGATGATCCTCTAGCGATCCCCAGGAGGGGCCGGGCAGTGTCGAGGACCGATGGCTGCGCGCACTGAAGACCTCCGTTCCCGGCGTGACGGAGCAGCAGGGCACGGGCCGGCGGGGGCGCGGCCGCAGGTGCAGTCGGATCGGCGGGTGCCGCCGCACGACCTCGAAGCCGAGGAGTCGTTGCTGGGGGCCATGCTCCTGTCCCGCGACGCCATCGCCGCCGCCATCGAGGTCGTGGCCGCCGACGACTTCTACAAGCCGGCCCACAGCCACGTCTTCGACGCCGTCTGCGGGCTCTACGGGCGGGGCGAGCCGGCCGACCCGGTCACGGTGGCCGACGAGCTGCGCCGGGGCGACCTCCTCGAGGTCGTCGGCGGCGCCGGCACCCTCATCGCCCTCCAGGCCGCCACCCCGGCCACCGGCAACGCCGGCCGCTACGCCCGCATCGTCGAGGAGCTCGCCCTCCTCCGTCGCATGATCGGCGTCGCCGGGGAGATCGCCGAGATCGGCTACTCGGTCCCCGACGACGTCACCGGCGCCGTCGACCGGGCCGAGTCGCTGGTCTTCAACGTGGCCCAGCGCCGCATCGCCGACTCCACCGGCGAGCTGCGCCAGCTGCTGGGCGAGAGCCTGGACCACCTCGAGAAGCTGTACGAGCGGGGTGACGCCATCACCGGCGTCCCCACCGGGTTCCACGACCTCGACCACCAGCTCAGCGGCCTCCAGCCGTCCAACCTCGTCATCTGCGGGGCCCGACCGGGCACCGGCAAGACCAGCTTCGCCCTCGGCATCGCGGCCAACGCCGCCCTCGAGGCCCGGCGGCCGACGCTGTTCTTCTCGCTCGAGATGTCGAAGCTCGAGATCACCAACCGGCTCCTGTGTGGCGAAGCCAAGATCGACTCCACCCGGATGCGCAACGGCAAGCTGCTCGACGGCGACTGGAAGAAGGTGTCGTCGGCGATGAGCCGGCTGTACGAAGCCGAGATGTACATCGACGACAACCCCATGGTGACCGTGATGGACATCCGAGCAAAGGCGCGCCGCCTCAAGTCCAAGGTCGGCGACATCGGCCTCGTCGTCGTCGACTACATCCAGCTCATGAGCGGCCGCAACAACGCCGAGTCCCGCCAGGTCGAGGTGTCCGAGATCAGCCGAGGCCTCAAGATCCTGGCCCGCGAGCTCGAGTGCCCGGTTCTGGCCCTCTCCCAGCTTTCCCGGAACCTCGAGACCCGCGGCGGCGAGCACAAGCGGCCGATGCTGTCCGACCTCCGCGAGTCCGGCAGCCTCGAGCAGGACGCCGACGTCGTGCTGTTCCTCTACCGCGACGAGATGTACAACAGCGAGACGTCCGACAAGGGCGTCGCCGAGGTCATCGTGGCCAAGCACCGGGCCGGCCCCACCGGCACCTGCAAGCTCGCCTTCCTCGACAGCTACACCAAGTTCGCCAACATGGCCCGCGTCTGAGAGGGGGCGGTGTAGGGATCCCATATTGATGGCGAATGCGCCGTGTAGATGGCGAGCAGATGGCGAGTGGGACGATAGTTGCCGAGCACCGTGTAGGGCGAGACTATTCTGAGTAATGGCGAGGATAGAGGAGCACGGGTCGAGCATTCGATGCGGGTCAATCTGAGCAACGGGCCGGTCAGGCCTCAGCACGGGGCTCAGTAGGTTGACGTCGTGCGAAACCTCAACCTCGGGCAACGTGTGGTGCTCGTCGTTGCTCTCGCAGCCTTGTGCGTGGCCATCGACGGGTACTTCGCCTTACGATCGAGCGCCTGGTTCGGGTACGCCCCGAACACGGTGTCGTCTTCGACCCAGACGACGGAAAGACCCGAGTGCTCGTGGTCCGGGCGGCTCTGGCGGGGGCATGGGCAGTTGCCGGTATCGTCATCCTCCGCTCGCCGAAGCAGTAGGGGCGGCCAGCCACCGTCTGAGTAGGGGTTCCGCAACCCGGCTACGGTGCCAGCCGTGCCCGTTGGCGTGTACATCGGGGTGGTCTCGGCCATCTTCACCGCGGTGGTCACCGAGGTCTACTGCCACCGGTACCTGGCCCACCACGCCTTTCGGATCCGGCCGGTGCCGGCCCGGCTGATGGACCTCTACTTCCGGGTCATCGTGGGAACCGACCCGGAGTCGTGGGCGGCCGTCCACCGGGTCCACCACCGCCACGCCGACACCCCGCTCGACCCCCACTCGCCGGTGCTGCGGCACCCGCTCACCATCGTCGCCGGCACCCCGTACCTGTTCGCGGTGGCCAAGCGGAAGCTGCCGGCGAACCAGCCGGCGGCGCCGGGCGTCTGGGCGCTGCGGGCGCTGCTCGTCACCTTCTACGCCGTCACCTGTGGACCGCTCCAGGTGCCGATCATGCTGTCGGTCCACCTCGTCTGCTACATGGGCCTCGGCGGGCTGATCAACACGGTCGGCCACCTGTACGGCAGCAAGCCCCACCCGGCATTCCCCGGCTACGACCTGCCCCTCCTGGCCATCCCGCTGCTCGGCCACGGCTACCACAACTCCCACCACGCCCACCCCGCCGCCCCCCGCACGGGCAGGCTCGACCCCGTCTGGCCCCTCCTCCGCCTCGGGGCCATGCTCGGGCAGATCGAACTGGACGGCCACCAGCCCAGCAGGCGGCGGCGCCCCGCCTGCTGCGACGCCTCGGTCTCCCTGGGCTGAGCCCCGGACATCAGCGCAGGCCGCTGCCGGCTCGAGCTCCTGCGGGGTTGCCCGCCCCTGGCTTCCCCAGGAACCAGAAGCGGGCACTGGGTGACGCACGCCGGGCGGCTTTCGGCCGCGCCGTCGCCGGCCTACGGGAGGCTGTCCTCGAGGTGGTCGAGGACGACGGCCCACCAGTTGTCGGGGTCGCCGAGGGCGGGGATGTCGCGGCGGTTGAGGTCGTGGCGGAGCTCGCTGATCGCCACCGCCTCGTCGTGGCCGCCCCGTTCCAGCTGGGCCCGGCGGGCGGCGAGGGCATCGAGGCTGGCCAGGAACTGGGCCGTGGTCGAGTTGACGAAGCGAGTCGAGCGGGGGTCGGCGGGATCGACCGAGGTGACGCTGCCGTCCGCCAGCACCACGAAGTAGGCCGTGCCGTCGTGTCCCAGCACCTGGCGGTCGGCTGGCGGCGGGCTGGGCGGCTCGGTGCCGGTGCCGAGCGGCCAGAAGAAGGGGGCGACCGTTGCTTGCACCCCCCCAGGTTGGCACTGCTCCGCCCGTCATCGGCAACCACCGGGCACCCGTCAGGCCAGCTGGGCCTCCGGCGCTCCCACGGCCGTCGGCGTCGTGTCGTCCTCGAACTGGGTGGAGTACAGCTCGGCGTAGCGCCCGCCGGCGACGAGGAGCTCGGCGTGGGTGCCCTGCTCGACGACCCGGCCGTTCTCGATCACGACGATGGCGTCGGCCTCCCGGATGGTGGAGAGGCGGTGGGCGATGACCAGGGCGGTTCGGCCAGCGAGGGCGTCGACGAGGGCCGACTGCACCGCCGCCTCGGACGTCGAGTCGAGGTGGGCGGTGGCCTCGTCGAGGATCACGACGCGGGGCCGGGCCAGGAGCAGCCGGGCGATCGTCAGGCGCTGGCGCTCCCCGCCCGACAGCCGGTACCCGCGCTCACCGAGGACGGTCTCCAGCCCGTCGGGCAGCGACCGGACCAGGTCGGCCAGGCGGGCCTGCTCGAGGACATCCCACAGCTGGGCGTCGTCGGCCTCGGGGCGGGCGAACCGCAGGTTCTCCCGAACCGTGTCGTGGAACAGGTGGCCGTCCTGGGTGACCATGCCCACCGTGGCCCGGAGGGAGTCGAAGGTGAGGTCGCGCACGTCGATCCCCGAGAGCCGCACGGCGCCGCTGTCGACGTCGTACAGGCGGGGGATCAGTGACGCGATCGTCGACTTCCCGCCGCCGGATGAGCCGACCAGGGCCACCAGCTGGCCCGGCTCCACCCGGAACGACAGGCCGTGCAGCACCTCGCTGCCGCCCCGCATGTCGAGGGTGGCAACCTCCTCCAGCGAGGCGAGCGACACCTTGTCGGCCGAGGGGTAGGCGAAGCGCACGTCGTCGAGCTCGAGCGCCACCGGGCCGTCCGGGACGATGGTGGCGACGGGCTTCTCGGCGATGAGGGGCTCGAGGTCGAGCACCTCGAAGACCCGCTCGAAGCTGACCACGGCGGCCATGGCGTCGACCCGGGCGCTGGCCAGGGCCGTCAGCGGGGCGTAGAGGCGGGTGAGCAGCAGGGCCAGCGTCACCACGGTTCCCGCCTCGAGGCGGCCCCGCACGGCCATCCAGCCCCCGAGCCCGTAGACCAGGGCGAGGGCCAGCGCCGACACCAAGCCGAGGGCGGTGAGGAAGACCATCTGGGCCATGGCGCTGCGCACGCCGATGTCGGCCACCCGCTGGGCCCGCGCCCCGAACTCGGCGACCTCGTTGTCGGGGCGTCCGAACAGCTTCACGAGCGTGGCGCCCGGCGCTGAGAACCGCTCGGTCATCTGCGTGGTCATGGCCGCGTTGTGGTCTGCCGCCTCGCGCTCCATCGCGGCCAGGCGCGAGCCCATCCGCCGGGCCGGCAGGACGAAGACGGGCAGCAGAAGCAGGGCCAGCACGGTGATGGGCCAGGACAGCCGCAGCATCACCCCGAGGGTGAGGAGGAGGGCGATGAGGTTGCTGACCACGCCCGACAGCGTCCAGGTGAACGCCCGCTGGGCCCCGATCACGTCGTTGTTGAGCCGGCTGACCAGGGCGCCGGTGCGGGTGCGGGTGAAGAACGCCACCGGCATCCGCTGCACGTGGCCGAACACGGCTCGGCGCAGGTCGAGGATCAGGCCCTCGCCGATCCGCGACGACAGGCAGCGCTCGCCGAGGCCCACGGCGGCATCGAGGAGGGCCAGCCCGGCGATGAGGACGGCCAGCCCGACGATCCTGTCTTCCGCACCACCTTTGATGATGGCGTCGACCACTCGGCCGGCCAGGACGGGGGTGGCCACGGTGAGGGTGGCGCTGACGACGCTCAGGAGGAGGAAGGCGATCAGCGAGCGGCGGTGGGGGCGGGCGAAGGTCAGGACCCGCCTGACGGTCTCCTTGCTCGGCGTTCGCCGCGGCTGCTTGCCCTGCATCGCGCTCTCGAGCGCCATCCAGTTGTTGAAGCCCAGGTCCATCACGCCACTCCCTCGTCCGATCCCTCGCCACCGTAAGAGTTCAAGGGAACTTCAAGTCAAGGGGTTTCCTGCTGCTCCATCATCCAGCGGGGACCCGCGCCGAGGCGGGCGGCCTCGTCACCCGGGTTGGCCAGCTGGCACACCTTGAGGGACAGGCAGCCGCAGCCGATGCAGCCCGCCAGGTTGTCCCGCAGCCGCTCGAGCATGGCGATCTGGCCATCGAGACGGGGGCGCCAGCTGGTCGACAGCCGCTCCCAGTCCCGGGGGGTCGGCGTGCGGTTGTCGGGCAGCGACGACAGGGCGTTGCGGATCTCGTCGAGGCTGAGGCCGACCTGCTGGGCGATGCGGATGAACGAGACCCGGCGGAGCGTGTCACGGACGTACCGGCGCTGGCCTCCATCGGACCGGGTGGCGTGGATGAGTCCCTGCGACTCATAGAACCGCAGGGCCGAGGTGGCCACGCCGGTGCGGTCGCTCACCGCGCCGATCGTCAGCTCCTCGTCCATGCGGGGACGGTACCCCCCGGGCGCTACCTCAACAACGGTTGAGGTCGGCGGGGTCCCGCCCTCGTTCGGGCACCGTGCGTGACCGGCCTGGCAGCACCCCTGCCCAGCCCGTCAGCGCCCGGACCGGCGTCGTGGCGTCGCCCTAACGTGCAGCCGTGACCGGGGCTGCACCCACGACTCGACCTCCCGACCCGTCCGTCAACGGCGGGCCGATCCTCACCGCCCGGGGCGTCACCAAGGTGTACCGCACGGGCGCCGAGAGCGTCTCGGCTCTGAAGGCCGTCGACCTCGAGGTCCCTCGCGGCCAGCTCGTCAGCGTGATGGGGCCCTCCGGCTCGGGCAAGACGACGCTGCTGAACTGCCTCTCAGGGCTGGATGACGTCGACGAGGGGACGATCGAGGTCGACGGCGTCGACATCACCGGCATGTCGGATGCCGCCCGCACCCGCCACCGGGCGGCGTCGATGGGCTTCATCTTCCAGGCGTTCAACCTGATCCCGGTCTTCACCGCGGTCGAGAACGTCGAGCTGCCGCTCCTCCTGGCCCGCCGGCCGGCCAGGGAGGCCCGAGCGGCGGCCGCCGAGACCCTCGAGCGGGTCGGCCTCGCCCCACGCCTGAACCACCGCCCAGCCGAGCTGTCGGGGGGCGAGCAGCAGCGGGTGGCCGTCGCTCGCGCCCTGGCCGGCAACCCGGCCATCGTGTGGGCCGACGAGCCCACCGGGAATCTCGACTCCGAGACCGCCGCCGCGGTGATGGGCCTGCTCCACGAGCTGCACCGCGACGGCCTGACGGTCCTGCTGGTCACCCACGACGAGGCCATCGGCGCCAGCGCCCAGCGCCGGGTCGTGGTGCGCGACGGCTCGATCGTGGGCGACGAGCAGCTGTGAGGCCGCAGCCATGAGCGTCGCCGAGGCGCCGCCCGCGTTGCCGGCCGGCGGGGGCACGCGGGAGCCGAGCCGGGTGCGCACCGCGGCGCTGGTGGTCGCCGCCGTCCTCGCCGGCGTGGTCCTGCTGGTCCTGCACATCGCTGTGGCCTCAGCCGGCGTGAGCCCGCTGGTCCTGGTGCTGCTCGACTCGCTGCCGTTCCTGTTCCTGCTGGCCCGCAAGCCGGTGCTCCGCCGCCTCGCCGTCCGCAACTCGTTGCGCCGGCCGCGCGAGACGGTCCTCGTGCTCGTCGGGTCGATGCTGGGCACCGCCATCATCACCGGCTCGTTCATCGTCGGCGACACGCTCGACGGCTCGATCCGGGCCGGTGCCTTCACCCGCCTGGGGCCGGTCGACGAGATCATCGGGGCCACGTCGCGCGCCGGCGTCGAGGACCTGGACCAGGCCGTGCGGCGCCTGCCGCCGGCGCTGGTCGACGGCACCTTGCCCATCACGACGGCCCGGGTCACGGCGGCCAAGGGCGCCGAGCGGGCCGAGCCCAGCGCCCTGCTGGTCGAGGTCGACTTCGACCGAGCCCGCGCCCTCGGCGGTGACGCCGAGGTCTCGGGCATCGAGGGCGCCACCCCCCAGGCCGGTGAGGTGGTGCTGGGGCGAGACCTGGCCGCCACCCTCGACGCCAAGGTGGGATCCAGCGTCGACGTCTTCGCCTACGGGGCGAGGCGGCCGCTGCGGGTGTCCCGGGTGCTCGACCGCCGAGGGGTGGCGGGGCTGCTCGACCCCGGAGCCTCCTTCGCCGGTGGCAGCCGGGCGCCCAACCTGTTCGTGGCTCCGGGCACCGCCGAGCAGCTGGCTGCGGGCAGCGCCGCGGCGCCGCCCAGCTTCGTCCTGGCCGTCTCGAACCGGGGCGGTGTCCTGGAGGGAGCCGCGACCACGCCCCAGGTGCTGAGCGCCCTGCGGGGCGTGCTCCCGGCCGACACCACCGTCCGGCCCGTCAAGGGAGACCTGGTCGACGCGGCCACCCAGAACGGCAGGCAGTTCACCCAGCTGTTCACCTCGATCGGCTTCTTCAGCGTGCTGGCCGGGGTGCTGCTGCTCGTCAACATCTTCACGGCGCTGGCTCAGGAGCGGAAGGTGAGCCTCGGGATGCTGCGGGCCATCGGCCTGCGGCGGGCCAGCCTGGTCGCCTCGTTCTCGCTCGAGGGCTGGATCTACGCGCTGGGTTCGGCGCTGCTCGGGGCGCTGGTCGGGATCGGCGTGGGCCGAGCCATCATCCTGGTGGCGGCCGACATCTTCAGCACGGGGTCCGACGAGGACTTCACCCTCGACCTCCGCTTCACCTTCGACAGCAGCAGCCTCACCGGGGGCTTCACCATCGGGTTCGCCATCTCGCTGGTCACCGTCCTCCTCTCCTCCCTGGTGCTGGCCAAGCTGAACGTGATCCGAGCCATCCGCGACCTGCCCGAGCCGCCCCGCACCAAGAAGCAGCGGGTGGTCAGCCGGGTGTTCGGCGTCCTCCTGGCCCTGGCCGGCGCCGCCCTCACCGCCTCGGGGCTGAGCGGCGAGCAGCCCGAGACGGCGCTGGCCGGGCCCGCCGTGCTGTGCCTCGGACTCGGCATGGCGCTCACCTCGCTGCTGCCCTCCCGCCTCGCCACCACCCTGGCCGCGGCCGCCACGATCGCCTGGGGCGTCCTGTGCTTCGGCTTGTTCCCGGACGTCTTCGATGCGGCCGAGGTGCCCGTCTTCGCCCTGCAGGGGGTGATCCTGGTCTCGGCCGCGGTGGCCATCCTCGTCGTCAACCTGGAAGCCATCGGCGGCGCCATCCGCCGGCTTGGAGGCGGCGCCTCGGCGATGTCGCTCCGGCTCGGCCTGGCCTACCCGCTGGCCCGGCGCTTCCGGGCGGGTGCCATCCTGGCCATGTACGCCATGGTCGTGTTCATCCTCACCTTCATCCTGGTGCTGGGGTCGCTGTTCGCCAGCCAGGCCGAGCGCTTCACCAGGGACAGCGCCGGCGCGTTCGACGTGCAGGTGACGAGCAACGAGACCAACCCGGTGCCGGCGGCCGAGGTCAGGACCATCCCCGGCGTCGTCGCCGTGAGCGAGCAGGCCGTCACCAGCGCCCAGTTCGACGTCCCCGGCTTCTCCGAGGGCTTCGAGGACTGGCCGGTGGGCGGGTTCGACCGCGTGCTGGCCGAGCGCGGCCCGCCCGGGCTGGGCGAGTGGGACAAGGTCCGCTACCCGGACGAGGCCGACGTCTGGAAGGCCGTGGCCGACGACCCGAACCTGATCATCATCACCGAGTTCTTCCTGCAGACCGGTGGTGGTGGACCGCCCCAGCCCGTGGCCGACCCGGGCAGCACCGTGACGATGCGCGACCCGCAGACCGGCCGCACCCGCCGGCTCACCGTCGCCGCGGTGGCCGACGGCAGCTTCACCAGCTTCCATGTCCACGTCAGCCGCCGGACGCTGGACGAGCTCGCCGGGCCACGGGCCGTCTCGAACGTCCTCTACGTGGCCACCGCCGATGAAGCCACCGCCCGCCGCATCGGCCCCGAGATCAACGCCCGCTACCTGGCCAGCGGGGCCGACGCCGTGACGTTCCGGTCGATCGTCCAGGAGCAGCTGGCCGGCCAGACGTCGTTCTTCCGGCTCATGCAGGGCTACATCGCCCTCGGCTTGGTCGTGGGCATCGCTGGCCTCGGGGTCGTGATGGTGCGGGCCGTGCGCGAGCGGCGCCGGCAGGTCGGCGTGCTCCGGTCCCTGGGCTTCCAGGCCGCTCAGGTGCGCCGCGCCTTTCTGGTCGAGTCCGGGTTCATCGCCCTGCTCGGCGTGCTCACCGGCACCCTCCTGGCCGTCATCGTGGCCTGGCGCCTCATCGGCACCGACGCCTTTGGCGACGACCTGCCGTTCAGCCTCCCGTGGGGCCAGCTGGCCCTCGTCATCGGGCTCACCTTCGTCTTCTCGCTGCTGGCCACCGCCGCCCCGGCCCAGCAGGCCAGCACCATCCGCCCCGCCGTCGCCCTGCGCACCACCGACTGACGGCACCCGGAGGGCTGGGCCCCCGGTAGGCTCGGAGGCCGGCCGCGAACCAGAGGAGCGACGTGGACCCCCACCAGACCGCCGCCTCCCCTGGCGGCGACGCCGGCGGCACGGTGGCCTCCGAGGCGGCCCGCCGCCGCACGTTCGCCATCATCAGCCACCCCGATGCCGGCAAGACCACGCTCACCGAGAAGTTCCTGCTGTACGCCGGCGCCATCGTCGAGGCCGGCCAGGTCCGCTCGCGCGGCGCCCGTCGCCGGGCCACCTCCGACTACCTGGCCATGGAGCAGCAGCGGGGCATCTCGATCACCTCGACGGTCCTGCAGTTCTCCTACCGCGACGTGGTGTGCAACCTGCTCGACACCCCCGGCCACCGCGACTTCTCCGAGGACACCTACCGGGTGCTGGCCGCGGCCGACGCCGCCGTGATGGTCCTCGACGCGGCTAAGGGCATCGAGCCGCAGACCCGCAAGCTGTTCGAGGTGGCCCGCGCCCGCCACCTGCCCGTCCTCACCTTCCTGAACAAGTTCGACCGGCCCGGGCGCGAGGTGCTCGAGCTGCTCGACGAGATCGAGGAGCAGATCGGGCTGCGGGCCACACCGGTCACCTGGCCGGTCGGCGTCGCCGGCGACCTGCAGGGCGTGGTCGACCGGCGCAGCGGCCACCTCATCCGCTTCCTCCGCACCACCGGCGGCGCCACCGAGGCACCCGTGGTGGTGGTGGCGCCCGACCGGGCTGCCGCCGAGCTGGGGCCGGCCTGGGCCCACGCCCACGAGGAGCTGGGGCTGCTCGACGCCGTCGGCGCCGACCTCGACGTCCCCTCGTTCCTGGCCGGCACCACCACCCCGCTGTTCGTGGGCTCGGCCCTCACCAACTTCGGCGTGCGGCTGCTGCTCGACGGCCTGATCGACCTGGCCCCCGGGGCCACGCCCAGGCTCGACTCCGAGGGCGAGCTGCGACCGGTCGAGGCCCCCTTCGCCGGCCAGGTCTTCAAGGTCCAGGCCAACATGGACCGGGCCCACCGCGACCGCGTGGCCTTCGTCCGGGTGAGCAGCGGCCGCTTCCAGCGGGGCGCCACCCTGGTCCACGAGCCCACGTGCCGGCGGGTCACCACCAAGCACGCAGCCACCGTCTTCGGGGCCGAGCGCGAGACGCTCGAGGAGGCCTACCCGGGCGATGTGGTCGCCCTGGTCAACGCCGCCGGCCTGCGGGTCGGCGACACGCTCTACGAGGGCAAGCCGGTGCGCTTCCCGCCGATCCCCGCCTTCGCCCCCGAGACCTTCGCCACCGTCCGGGTCCGCGACACCGGCCGCAGCAAGCAGTTCGGCCGGGGCCTGCACCAGCTGGACGAGGAGGGGGTGGTGCAGGTGCTGCGCGACCCCGACGGGCTGGACCCCACCATCCTCGTGGCTGCCGTCGGGCCGCTGCAGTTCGAGGTCTTCCGCCACCGCATGGACGACGAGTTCGGCGCCCCCGTCGAGATGCTGCCCACCCCGCACGTCCTGGCCCGCCGCACCGACAAGGACAGCCTGGCCGAGCTGCGCCGCCAGCACGGCGTGAAGGTCCTGACCCGAGCCGACGGCACGCTCCTGGCCCTGTTCGAGTCGCCGTACAACCTGGTCCGCCTCGAGCGCGACAAGCCCGAGCTGACCCTCGAGGCGATCATCGCCACCTCGTAGCTACCCTCGCGCGGGACCCGCCTACGGCGCGTCAGCCGGACCGCTCGGCTCCCGAGGTGACCGCCCCGTCGCGGCGGCGGTCGAGGCGGGACATGAGCGGGGTGGCCAGGATGCCGTGGACGGCGATCGACAGCAGCACGGCGGCCCCGGCGATGGCCCACAGCTTGCGGTCGCCCGGGAAGCGAGCCTCGGACAGCGCGTAGGCCAGGTAGTAGAGCGAGCCGATCCCGCGCACGCCGAAGAAGCTGATGGCCAGCCGCTCGGCCTTGTCGTCGTGGCCGCGGGAGAGGGCGACCAGGCCCGAGAGCGGCCGGATGACGAAGATCGCCAGGGCCGCCAGGGCCGCGCCGCCCCAGGTCAACGAGCCCAGCAGACCCCCGGCCAGCGCCCCGCCGAAGAGCAGGAGCAGCAGCACGGTGAACACCTGCTCGACCTGGTTGGCGAACCCGTGCAGCACCCGGTGGTACTCGTGGCGGCACTCGCTGCGGCGCAGCACCACGGCGGTCACGAAGACGGCCAGGAAGCCGTAGCCGTGCAGCAGCTCGGTCAGCCCGTAGGCGAGCAGGGTGGCGCCGAGCACCATGAAGCCCTCGGCGGCGGCGGCCAGGCCCTCCCGGCCGTCGGGGCGGTGGAACAGGATCTTCCCCAGCAGCTTCCCCAGCAGGATGCCGACCACGAGGCCGACGGCCAGGCGGAAGGCGACGTCCACGGCCAGCCACTCGACCAGCCACCGGGCCGGGTTGGTGCCCTTGTCGGCCATCAGGACGGCCAGGTAGGTGAACGGGAAGGCCAGGGCGTCGTTGAGCCCGGCCTCGGACGTGAGGGCGAACCGCACCTCGTCCTCCTCGGGCGGCTCGTCCTGGTCCGGCTCGTCGGCGATCGTCGGCTCGCCCACCTGCACGTCGGAGGCCAGCACCGGATCGGTGGGCGCCAGGGCTGCGCCGAGGAGCATGGCGCTGGCCGGCACGAGGCCGGCGAAGGCCCAGCCCAGCACAGCAACGGCGGCGATGGTGAGCGGCATGGCGATGCCCAGCAGCCGCCACGTGGTGGCCCACGACCGCCACCCGATCGGCCGGTCGAGCTTGAGGCCGGCGCCCATCAGGGCCACGATCACGCCGAGCTCGGTCAGCCGCTCGACCAGCTCACGACCGTTGATCGGGTCTGGCTTGGGCAGGCCGAACGGCAGCAGGAACGCGCCCACACCGATGCCGACCAGCACGATCGGCACCGACAGCGGACGCCCCCGGAGCACCTGGGGCAGCCAGGCGGCGATCAGGGCGGCGGCCCCGGCGAGGGCCAAGGCGAGCTCGTAGGTTTCCAGGGGGTTCCTCGCAGTTCGGGGGGCGGCCTCGCATGTACCCGATCGTGTCCCGTGGCACCCGTGGGAGCGGCTCGCCGCCCAGTGGCGCGTCTGTCCGGCGGCGCGGCCGGCCCAGCGGTGGGCTAACCCAGCGACAGGGCGAGGCCTACGGCGTTGGCCAGCCAGAAGGCGACGCCGACGGCGCCCACGACCCACCACACCCCGTCGTCCCATCGAGGCTCGACGGGGCCCTGCCAGCGCTGGATGCCGAGGTGGGCGAAGCGCCACACCGCCGCTCCGAGCACGAGGAGGTTGAGCAGCGGCACCGCCACGAGCACGGCCGTGCGCCGATCGAGGCCGACGACCGGGCCACGCCACCACAGCGCCGCCGGGGCCCCCAGCTGGAGCAGCAGCACGCTGGCCAGGCCGAGGGGGCGCCACAGGAGGATGGCGACGGGCGGCCCGACCAGCAGCAGGGCGACCAGGCCCAGGCCGGTGAGGTCGGTCAGCAGCAGGCGCCGCCGCCACACGGGGTCGGAGCGCCGGGCTCGAGCCTCGGCGATGGTGATCTTGTCCCCCACGCCCGCTCACGATCGCACACCCGCGGGCAGTACCCAAAGGCCCGCACCAGTCGGGCGGCGCCTTGCGTTGGTGCGGGAGCGTGCGAGCATTGCGGGGTGAGCGGGAGCGGGCGCGGCTGGCCCTACGAGCCGGTGGACGGGCCGCCGGCGCGGCCGGCCGAGGCGCCGGCGATCGTGTCCGACCCGCTCCCCCCGCCGCCCCCGCCGCCGCCGGCGATCTCGCGCCGCGCCGTCGTGCTGCTGGCGATCGGCGGTGCCGTGGCCGTCATCCTGGCCACGCTTGGCTTGGCCGACTGGTGGGTCCGCAACGACGAGCTGCGGACGCTGCTGGGCCGGGTCGAGCGGGCCGAGCGGGCCCAGCTGCCCGCCCAGATCATCGGGCCGCTCCTCGAGCTGTGCAGGCAGGAGGCGCGCGGGGCCGACGAGGTCTGCGACACCGTCTCCATCCGCCGACGGGCCGAGGGGACGCTCCCCGCCCTCCGCCGCACCGGCGACGAGGTGGCGGCCACCCGGCTCACCAGCTTCCACGGCAGCCTGCAGACCTTCCGTGACCGCTACGTCGAGCACAACCTGGCCTGGCGCAGCTGGCTGGAGACGCTGGCCAAGGACCCGACCGCCGGCCGCTTCCAGGCGCCGGAGGCGATCACGACCACCTTCCAGGACGCCAGCGACGCCGCCGACACTGCGCTGACGCCGCTCCCCCTCCACGGCAACCAGGCCCGCGTCGAGAAGATCTTCGAGACCGTCCGCTGAGGCCCCGGCAGCGGCCCCCTTGGCTCCTCCGGTCCGCCCGCGCCCTCGGGCGGGATCAGAGGAGGCGGCGGAGGGCCCGCTCCTTCAGGCTGGTCGAGGGTGGGTAGGCGGGGTTCAGGTCGGGGTGCACCGCCTTGGCCAGCACAGCCTTGTGGTGGCTGAACGTGTCGAAGCCGGCCCGGCCGTGGTAGCTGCCGTGGCCCGAGGCGCCCACGCCGCCGAAGGGGAGGCTGGGGATGCAGTACTGGACGATCGTGCCGTTCAGGCAGACCGCCCCCGAGGAGGTCCGCTCGACGATGCGGGCCGCGGTGGCCGAGGACCGGGAGAAGGCGTAGAGGACCAGCGGCTTGTCGTGCCCGTTGATCCGGGCGATGGCCTCGTCGACGTCGCCCACCGGCAGGATCGGGAGGATGGGCCCGAAGATCTCGTCGGCCATGACCGCGGCGCCCGGCTCGACCCCGGCCACCACGGTGGGGGCCAGGTAGCGGGTCTCCGGGTCGCGCTGGCCGCCGTGGATCACCTCGTGGCCGTCGTCGTCGACCAGGTCCGACAGCCTCCGGAAGTGGCGGTCGTTGACGATGCGGGTGTAGTCGGGACTGGCCTTCGGGTCGGGCCCGAAGAACTCGGTGGTGGACGCGATGATCCGCTCGGTCAGCTCGTCGGCCACGTCCCCGTGGACCAGCACGTGGTCCACCCCCACACAGGTCTGCCCTGCGTTCAGCCACTTGCCCCAGGCGATGCGGCGGGCGGCCACCGCCAGGTCGGCGTCGGCGTCGACCACGGCCGGGCTCTTGCCCCCCAGCTCGAGCGTGACCGGGGTGAGGTGCTCGGCCGCGGCCCTGGCCACCACCCGCCCGACGATGCCGTTGCCCGTGTAGAAGATGTGGTCCCAACGCTGGGCGAGCAGCGCAGTGGTCTCGCTCTCCCCGCCCTCGACGATGGCCACCGCGGCGGTGTCGAGGTAGCGGGGGACCAGGCGGGCCAGCACCGCCGAGGTGGCGGGGGTGATCTCGCTGGGCTTGCCGACGACGCAGTTGCCGGCCGAGATGGCCGCGGCCATGGGGGCGAGCAGCAGCTGCACCGGGTAGTTCCACGGGGAGATGACGAGGGCCACCCCCAGCGGCTCGGGGTGGATCGACCCCCGGCCGGGAAAGGCCAGCAGCGGAAGCCGGACCCGCCGGGGCCGGGACCACCGCTTCAGGTGGGACAGGCTGTAGCGCACCTCGGCCGCCGTGACGGCCAGGTCGGAGGCCCAGCCCTCGAGCCGGGGCTTGCCGAGGTCGGCGGCCAGGGCGTCAAGCAGCTCGGCCTCGCCGTCCTCGAGCAGCCGGAGGAGAGCCTTCAGCTGGTCGACCCGCCAGCCGAGCGGGCGGGTGGTGCCCTGGGCGTAGGTGACCCGCAGCTCGTCGACGAGCGGGCCGAAGTCCAGGCTGGTGCCGGTAGCCGTCATCTCCGCCAGCCTGCCAGCATCAGCTCCTTGGCCGCCGCTGGGCCTTCACCTTGTCCTTCATGGTCACCACCCGTTGCCGGTTGGCGGGCGTGTCCAGCCGCTCCTTGAGCTGACGGACGCGACGGCGGCCCTGCGGGCTGGCCAAGTAGGAGGCCAGGCCGATCCACCCCTTCTTCCTCCTCATGGCTACCGCACCACCAGGTTGAGGATGACCGTGAGCAGGACGGAGATGACGATCGAGGCCACCAGCATGCCCAGACAGCCCGGGGCGCCGCCCAAGGGCCTGACCTCGACGTTTCGACCGATGCGCATCACCCCCGGGTACCCGGCACCGGCGGTGGCGAACCCTCGCCGACCCAACCTCGCGGATCGTGGTGGAGTGGGCGGGTGTTCCCGGTCGAGCAGCTGCTCCCCCTGCTCGTGATGGCCCTCGGCGGCGCCATGTTCGTGGGGCCGTTCCTCGCCCTGGTGCGCCCCCGGGCCGGGGTGCGGGAGGGCGAGCTGGCGCGCCCGCCCCTGGGCCGCAGCCTCGTCTTCATGGCCATCGGCCTGGTCGGGGTGGTCTGGGCCGTCGCCACCCTCGCCACCTCGTGATCGGGGGTCCGTCGGGGGTCCTAGGGTGCGCCGCCGTGGCCGAGGAACCTGCCCCGCCGTGGTGGCAGGAGGCGGTGGTGTACCAGGTGTACCCGCGCTCGTTCTGCGACACCACCGGGAACGGGGTGGGCGACCTGGACGGGCTGCGGACCCACCTCGACCACCTCGTCTGGCTCGGCGTCGACGCCGTGTGGCTCAGCCCGATCTGCCGCTCCCCCATGGCCGACTTCGGCTACGACGTCAGCGCCTACGACGAGGTGGACCCGCTGTTCGGCACCCTCGACGACCTCGACGCGCTGGTGGCCGAAGCCCACGCCGCCGGCCTCCGGGTGCTCCTCGACTGGGTGCCGAACCACACCTCGATCGAGCACCCGTGGTTCGCCGAGCGCCCCGACTTCTACGTGTGGGTCGACGGGGACCCCGGAACCCCCCCCAACCGGTGGATCGAGGCCTTTGGCGACGGGCCGGCGTGGGCCTGGGACGAGGGCCGCGGCCGGTGGTACCTCCACCTGTTCCTCGCCGAGCAGCCCGACCTCGACTGGACGAACCCGGCGGTGGTCGAGGCCATGCACGGCACGCTGCGGTTCTGGCTGGACCGGGGCGTCGACGGGTTCCGCATGGACGTCGTCCACTGCATCGGCAAGGGCCACGACCTGCCAGAGCTGCTGCCCGAGCAGGAGGCCAAGCCGGTGGTGGCCATCGACGTGCCGCACACCCACACGCTGCTGCAGGGCATCCGCCGCGTGCTGGACGAGTACGGCGCAGGCAGCGTCGGCGAGGTGTACCTCCTGGACACGGCAAAGGTGGCCACCTACTACGGCACGCCCGAGGCACCCGAGCTGCACCTGTCGTTCAACTTCCCGGGCCTGTGGGCCCCCTGGAACGCCGCCGTCTGGCGGGCCCGCATCGACGAGGTCGAGCAGCACCTGACCGGCCCCGGACGCTGGCCCACCTGGGTGCTGAGCAACCACGACGTCCCCCGCCACCGCACCCGGTACGGGTCGGAGGCCCGGGCCCGGGCCGGGGCCGTGCTGCTGGCCACCCTGCGGGGCACGCCCTTCCTGTTCGCCGGCGAGGAGCTCGGGCTCGAGGATGCCGTCGTCCCGCCCGAGCGGGCGGTCGACCCGGGCGGCCGTGACGGGTGCCGGGCCCCGCTGCCGTGGACGCCCGCCTCCGGCCACGGCTGGGCGGGCGGGGCCGAGGCCTGGCTGCCGTGGCCCCCCGATGCCGCTGCTCGCAGCGCGGGTTCGCAGCGGGCCGACGAGGGGTCCATCCTGTGGTTCTACAAGCGCCTGCTGGCTGCCCGGCGCGGCTCGCCGGCGCTGCGGTCGGGCGCCTTCACCTGGCTCCCCTCAGACCCGGAGGTCCTGGCCTACGAGCGGACCTCGGGCTCGGACCGCCGGGTGGTGCTCGTCAACCAGGGCCCGGCGGCGGCCCAGGTCGGG
Source organism: Acidimicrobiales bacterium (assembly GCA_030448245.1). Lineage (GTDB taxonomy): Bacteria > Actinomycetota > Acidimicrobiia > Acidimicrobiales > JAUJNH01 > JAUJNH01. The sequence continues at coordinate 16,833 of JAUJNH010000014.1, read as the reverse complement.
CTGGAGGGGGCCTGGCAGGTGGAGCTGGCGACCGACGGCACGTCGGGCCCGGAGGCGCTCGAGGTCGACGCCGCCGTGGTGCTGCGGCCGTCCTGAGGCCACCGCCGCTCCTGAACCGGCCCTGAACCTTCGGATTGACCCTGGGCTCCGCTCGGGTAGGGACTGTCGGTACCGATGGGAACAAGCCTGTCGGCACGTGCGTTGACCGAATGTCCCGGCGGCGCATCTTGCCAACCCCCCATCACCCCCCGCCGGAACGAGGTGCACGACGATGTCAGCGATACGAGCGGACTCCACCCTCCCGAACCGGTACACCTGGCGCGAGCACGCCGCCTGCCGCGACCTCGACACCAACCTCTTCTTCCCGCCCGGTGACGGCCCCGGGTCGGCGGAGCGCATCGAGCAGGCCAAGGCCGTCTGCGCCGGCTGCTCGGTGCGGTCCGAGTGCCTCTCGTTCGCCCTCAGCACCCGGCAGGACTCCGGCGTCTGGGGCGGCATGACCGAGGAGGAGCGGCGCCGGCACCGTCGGCGCCTGGCCCGGGAGCGGCGCAAGGCCAGCTAGGCATCCGCCGAAGGAGTGTTCAACGCCTCCTCTGGGTAGGTTCAGGGCCCGGGCGCGCTGGTCCCTGCCCAAGAACACGGAAGGCGCACCCATGGCTCGTACGATCCCGGCCACGTCAGAAGACCGCCCCAACTGGGTGCGGTCGGCGCCGTTTCTCGCCTTCCACGTGGTCCCGCTGGCGGCCATCTGGACGGGGGTGACCCTGGGGGCCGCCATCTTCGGGGTCGTCGCCTACATCGTGCGGATGTTCTTCATCACGGGCGGCTACCACCGCTACTTCTCCCACCGCAGCTTCAAGGCCCCCCGGATCGTCCAGGCGCTCCTGGCCTTTGGCGGCACCACCGCCCTCCAGAAGGGCCCGCTGTGGTGGGCCTCCCATCACCGGGCCCACCACCGCTTCAGCGACACCGCCGAAGACATCCACAGCCCGCTCATGGGCTTCTGGCACAGCCACATCGGGTGGATCATGTCGGACCGCCACACCGCCACCGACCTGAGTGCGGTCAAGGACCTGGCCCGCTTCCCCGAGCTGCGGCTCATCGAGCGGTTCAACTGGGTCGGCGGCGTCCTCCTGGCGGCCACCAGCTTCCTGGTTGCGGGCTGGAGCGGCCTGGTGGTCGGCTTCTTCCTGTCGACGGTGGCGCTGTGGCACGGCACCTTCACGGTCAACTCGCTGGCCCACGTCATGGGCCGCCGGCGGTACGCAACCACCGACACCAGCAGGAACTCGGCCGTCGTCGCCTTCCTCACCGGGGGCGAAGGGTGGCACAACAACCACCACCACTACCCGCTGTCGGCCCGCCAGGGCTTCTTCTGGTGGGAGCTCGACCCGACGTGGTACGTGCTGCGGGGCATGGCCGTGCTGCACCTGGTGCGTGACCTGAAGGTGCCGCCCCCCGAGGTCCGTTCGGCGTCACTGGTGCGCACGGGCTGCCTCGACGTGGGCATGGTCCGGGCCCACTGGACCAAGGCCGCCGCTGCGGTGGCCAAGTCGCGGGTCACGCTGGGCCACTCCGTCCACGACGGCGTGGCCTCGGTGGGCGGAGCCATCGCCGGCACCCGGGCCGGGCTCGAGTCCAAGCTGGCGGCCGAGCGCGAGACGCTCGAAGCCGGCGTGGCCTCCTCCCTGTCGGCGGTCGACGCCTACGCCCGCCTCCTCCGCCAGGGCCGCCGCAGCGCCTGAGCCTGCAGCAGCGTCAGCCCGGCGGAGCGTTGGCCGCGCCCTCACCCTCGGCGATCGGTTGGCCGTCGGGCTCGGGCTCGGTGTCCGCCTCGACGTCGGCCAGGGCCCGCCGGCCCTCCTCGATCTGCTTCTCGACCTTGTCCAGGCGGCCCCTCTCGGCCTCGACGTCGAGGCCGCCTTCGACCTCCGTGGCGTCGCCCTCGTCGTCCCTTTCCCCGTCGTGCCCGTCGCCGCCGTCCTCCTGGTCGCCGGAGACGGTCTGGTCAGGGGAGGGCTCGCTGGCCTCGGCCGCCGCGTCGGTCCCGGGTGTCGCGTCTGTGGTCTCTGCGCCGTCGACGGGACCTTCTTGTTCTGCCATGCCCCGGCCCTACCCGTTGCGCCGGCCTCCCATGCCGATCGCGATCCGCAGCCGGCGGCCGGGAGCCGCCGGCCTCCTCGGCCTCGGGAAGCGCCACGAGGAGGCGTGCGAGCCGGGCCGGAGGCGGGTCGAGGTCGACCACCGATCCCGGCCCGGTGGCAGGCGCCACCTCACGGGAAGCCCGCCGGTCAGAGCCGGTCGAGCAGCCACCGCGGCCTGACGACCGCCGCCCCGACGGCCTGGCAGCGGGCGGCCAGGCCTCGGTCGGCCGACACCAGCACCACCGGGTCGCCGACCGACGCGGCGATCGAGGCGATGGTGTCGTCGCCCCCTCCCGGCGCATGGACGATCTCGACCCCGTCGGCCGCCCCCTCCTCGACCCCGCTGCGGGCTGCGCCTTCGAGCACCAGGACGACCGGTACGGATAGCCGGCCGGCTCTGCACGCGGCCCGAACCTGGTCGACGAGTCTGGCCGCCGCCCCGGCCCGGTCCCGCCACCAGCCGTCGGGGCGAGAGCCGACGACGTTGGCGGCGTCGACGAGCAGCACGTTCGGGGCCGGCCGAGCCAGGTCTCAGCCGCCGAGGGCCGACAGCACACGGGCCAGATCCTCGGCTGCCTCGGGGTCGAGTGGAGCCCCGGTCAGGGGGGTACAGCACAGACCGGCGGGCACGTGGATCTTCCCCACGGGAAAGAATGTACAAGTTCCCCTTGACCTTGTAGCTGGCTGCAACGCTTATCGTTGGCTCCGTGGACGATCGACTGCGGATCGGTGAGCTCAGCGCCCGCCACGGCCTGAGCACCGCGACCCTCCGGTACTACGAGAGCCTCGGCCTGCTCGGCGAGGCCGAGCGGTCACCGAGCGGGTACCGCCTGTTCAACAGCGACGACGAGGAGCGGCTGCGCTTCATCCTGCGGGCCAAGGCCCTCGACCTCAGCCTCGACGAGATCCGGTCCCTGCTCGACGCCTGGCACCAGGGAAGCTGCCAGGACACCCGGACCAGGCTGCGCCACCTCGTGGCCCACAAGATCCAGGAAGCCCACACGCGGGCCACCGAGGCCGAGGCCTTCGCGGCCCAGCTGACCCACGTCTACACCAGCCTCGGGCAGGACCCGGCGCCCTCCCAGTCGTGCGGATGCATCCCCGAGCTTCCCGCCGCGGCCAGCGTCGACCTCGACGCCGAGCTGGCGCTCATCGAGAACTCGGTCTGTGGCTGCGGCGCCCGGCTCGACGAGGTGGATGCGACCCAGGCCTGCGCCTGCGGCTGCTGCGCCTCTGACGGCAACGGCAGCGCCGGCACCACCGTCCTTCTCAAGACCTCCACGGGAGAGGAGGTGAAGATCCCTTGACGAACACCGACACCACCAACGACGCGACCCGCGCGCAGACCAACACCTGCACCTGCGGGTGTGCGGCTCCCGCCGACACCGCCGCCGAGGCCACGGCCGCGACCAGCACCTGCAACTGCGGGTCCGGCGACTCGTCCGGCTGCGGCCCGGACTGCAGCTGCGGCTCCAACAGCTGATCCGTCCAGCTCAGTGGCCGGTGGGACCGGCACGGGACCAACAGACCGCCAGTCTGCGGGTGCCCGCGCACGGCTCACCGGCCGCTTTGTCGTCTCCGAAGAAGCTTCCGCCGAGCGGCGCAGAAGCCCCGGCTAGAGATCCATCAGCTCGAGCGCCTGCTCGATCGGCATCCGCCCGGCGGCTGCCTCCCGCAGCGGCTCGAGGCAGCGGTCGACGATCAGCACGTTGGCGTAGACCAGGGCCTTGGCCGCCGCCGGAACCAGCAGCGGCGTCTCGCCCGACACCACCATGGACGTGCGCAGCCTGACGGCACCAGTGGCCGTGTCGAGGGCGAACGAGCCCGTGTTCAGCCCCCAGTTGACGCAGGTCAGGAGGAGGGCGACGGCCGGCGCCATGGCCTCGGGCACCTCGACGGGCACCATCGAGTCGAAGACGACCTGACCCTGCGGCTCGAACGTGCGGCCCGTGCAGGTCCACTCGGCCGTGGCGCTGGCGCAGCGGGTCTCGACCGTGGGCACCGTCGAGGCCGAGAGGTGCACCGGCCAGCCGTCGTCGCGCAGGAACGCCACGAGCCCGTCGAGGAGCGGCGTGGCGATGCCGGTGGTCACGGCGGCGAGGCCCGGTGGCCGCCCGGTCGCGCCTCGTGGGCGCCGCCGGTGTCGCGGCCCAGCTCGGCCTCCAGGTCGATGGCCAGCTCGCGCGCGGCCTCGAAGGCCGGGCTGAGGTCCAGCGCCGCCCGCACCTCCTTCAGGGCCTCGTCCAGATCGCGCAGGGCGTACCTGGCCCGGGCCGCGGCGTAGAGGACCTCGGCGGTGGCCCCTCGCCGCTCCTGCGACGCCGCGAACATCGCCAGGGCCTCCCGGTGGCGGCCGATGCACGAGAGCAGCGTGCCCAGGTACAGCTCGATGTCGGCGGCCTCACCGATGGGGAACCACCAGTCCCACACCCGATCGACGGCGAGGGCCAGGTCGGTCTGGGCTCGGGGGCTGGCGTCGGCGGCCAGCTCGAGCAGCGTGGGGAACAGCTCGAGGAAGATCCGGGTGTCCCAGCGGTTGGTGCGGAGCATGCTCAGCGCCTGCTGGAGGGTGAGCTCCTTCGGTGGCCAGGTGCCGGCGTGGACCGACTGGAGGTCGTCGGGCCCGCCTTCGGCCAGCAGGTCGGTGTAGCGGCGGGCGGTCTCGGTGGCGTCGAGCCCGCCCAGCACGAACGCTCCCACCACCAGCTGCTGGGGCTGGTGGGGTGGCAGCAGGACGGTTCCCCCGCGGGCCCGCACGACCCGGGCGAGGGCGTCGAAGTTCACCATCATCGAGAACCCTCCGCCGTGGGGCGTGATGTCCGGCGGCCCGAGCCCGGCCAGGTCACGCAGGTGGGCCCAGCCCTTGTCGCTGACCAGCGCGAGCGTCGGCGCCCGGGCGGCGGTGGCCAGCCGGTCGAGGCAGGCGATCGCCGCCGTGGGCAGGATCACCATCGTGGTGTCCAGCACCTCGGCGTAGCGGGTCAGCACCGAGTCGAGCTCGGGCGGGCCGAGAGGCGGCGCCGGGTCCTCGGCCTCGTCCCAGCTGAGGCGCAGGCGGCTGAGGGCATCCGGGTCGTCGGGCTCGAGGGCGGCGGTGTCGGCGGCGAGCGTGAGCCCCACCTCGTGAGCCGTCCCGCCCCGAATGGCGTAGAGGTCGGCCGGCAGGCTGTCGAAGACGTAGTTCGCGACCACCACGAGCGGGGCGTCGGCCACCAGCTGCTTCCGCCGCCACGTGCGGACCTCGCCCGGGTCGGCGGCGTCGACGACGGCGAAGTCGAGCCAGCCGGCGTCGAGGTCGGCCTGCAGGCGGGGATGGGTGGCGAGCGGCTCGAGCTTGGCCCGGTCGAAGTCGGAGAGCACCAGGGTCACCGGCTGGTCGCGCAGGGTCGTGGCGGCCAGCAGCTCGCGCAGGCGGCGCACCAAGTTGAAGGCCAGGCGCCCCGATCCCGAGCCCAGCTCGAGCACGTGCACCGGCCGGCTGCGGTCGAGATGGCCGGCCGCGTCGCAGTCACGCAGGAAGGCGAGGATGACCTCGGCGTAGCCGGACGCGATGACCGGGTTCGAGGTGATGCCCGAGGGGACGTGGCCGTCGCCCCAGGCCCGCAGCCCCTGCCGTGCGTAGAACGACCGCTGGATCTCCCACAGCCTCGACCGGGACAAGGGGACGCCGTGTTCGAGGACGTGGCCGCCCTTGATGTCGACGATCCGCTTGGCGTCGGTCACCCACCGCTCCCGAAGGCCGCGCCCATGCCCGGGACGCTAACAACTGTCAGCTCACTCGGCCGAGGCGGTCGGGCGGCCGACCCGGTCGGGCCGTGGCGCTCCCGCCCGACGCCGGGCGTACGAGATGGTCACCGCTCCGAGGAGGGGGCCCCAGAGGAGGATTGGCGAATAGCAGACGAGCATGAAGCCGAGAGCGGCTCCTTTCAGGCCGTAGTAGTCGACGATCTGGCCGAGGCTGGCGAAGGTGCCCAGCCACAGCAGCGTCAGCGCCACCGCGCCGGCACCGGCCGGGATCACCGCCGCCAGCCGTGGCACGTCCTTCCCGCCGATGAACGGGATCCATCGAGGCACCACCTCCCCCCACCGCTGCACGAGTCCGAGGGTGAGCAGTGACAGGCCTACGAGCAGGATGGTCAGGCCGAACACGTACGCCGTCCCCCATCCGGGGTGGCCGTACTCCGACCGCCTCACCTCGTCGCTGACCCCCAGCGGCACCCCGAGGGCCATCACGACGCGCCACAGGCCGGACGGGAGCGTGGTGAGGACGGCCAGGGCTGCGGCGCGGCGGGCCCAACGGGGAGGGGGCGGCGACATGCCGATCGGCCCGTGAGATCGGGCTGGCATCGCCGAGGCCCTGGGGTGGCTTTCCGTCATCGTCATGAACGTCTCCTCGTCTCGTCGAACCGCCTGCTCTGACGGTACGGACGGCCCGGATCGCCGGCATCAGGGTGAACCCTGAATTGCTGCGGGGCAGTGGCCCGCAGGTGGCAGGCGGTGCGACCATCGGGCATGCGGCGGGCCGTGCTGACGGCGGAGGGTCATCCGAGGTCATGAGCAGGCGGGCCGAGGCGGCCGCAGCCGCCGCCGCGGTGTCGTGTGTGGCCCTCACAGTGGTGCGGGCCGTGCGTCGCGACCTGCCGCTGGCCGAAGGGATCCCGCTGCTGGTGGTCGGCCTCCTGTTCGTCGGCGCCGGCGTGGCGGCCTCGGCGCGGCGGCCCTCCAGCGCCAGCGGCCGGCTTCTGGCGCTGACCGGGCTGGCCTGGCTGCTGTCGGTGGCGTTGACCACGTTCGAGGACCGCCTCCTGTTCACGGCCGGTCTCGCCCTCTTCCCGCTCGGCCTCGCCCCGCTCGGCCACCTCGCGCTCGTCTTCCCGGCCCGGCGGCCCTCGTCGCCCCTCGAGCGCTTCCTGGTGGCCGCCCCCTACCTCCTGGCCCTGCTCAGCGTGCCGGTGGTCGGCCCCGCGAGCTGCTCGGACTGCTCGACCAGGCCGCTCGGCCTTGACGTCGCCAGCGGCGTGGGGAGGCTCTGGTACTCAAGTCTCCTCGTGGCGGTGCTGGTCGCCGCGGTGGGCGTGGTCGTGGTGCTGGCCCGGCGCTGGCAGGAGGCCAGCCCCGTGGCTCGCCGGGTCCTGCTGCCGGTGGTGCCGGGCGCCTTCGCCTTTGGTCTCGCCTACATCGCCGGCATCCTGGCCGAGCTGGGCCTGCCGACCGGTCTCGGCGAGGGGTGGGCCGTGGTGGCCCTGGCCCTGATCGGGCTGGCACCGCTGGTCTTCCTCGGCGGGCTCGTGCGGTCGCACCTGGCTCGGGCCGGCGTCGGCCAGCTGGTGGTCGAGCTGGGTGAGGCGGCACCAGCCCAGGGCCTGCAGGAGGGGCTCGCCCGTGCCCTGGGCGATCCGAGCCTCGAGCTGGCGTACTGGATCCCGTCCAGCGCCCGGTACGTCACCGCCGGCGGTGCACCCGTCGAGCTCGCAGCCCCCGGAGCGGGCCGGTCGGTGGCCCTGATCGAGCGAGGCGGCCGGCACGTCGGTGCCCTCCTCTACGACTCGGCCCTTCGGGACGATCCGGGCCTCGTCGACGCGGTGGCCGCGGCGGCAGGTCTGGCCATGGAGAACGAGCGCCTGCACGCCGAGGTGCTCGTCCGCCTCGAGGAGGTGCGGGCCTCGCGGAGGCGCATCGTCGCCGCCGCCGACAGCGCCCGGCGCCAGGTGGAGCGGGACCTCCACGACGGCGCCCAGCAGCGCCTGGTGGCGCTGACGCTGGCAGTCGGGATGGCCCGAGCCCGGCTCGAAGGTGCTCCTGATCCCGCCGTCGCCGACCTGTTGCAACAGGCTTCCGACGAGGCCCGGCTGGCCCTGGAGGAGCTGCGTGACCTCGCGCAGGGGCTCCACCCGGCTCTGCTGGCCGAGGCCGGTCTCGGCCCGGCGCTGGAGTCGCTGGCCGAGCGCTCTCCGGCGCCGGTCGAGCTGTCCGTCAGCGCCGAGGGGCGGCTGCCCGTGCCGGTCGAGGTCGCCGCCTACTACGTGGTCTCCGAGGCCCTGGCCAACGTGGCGAAGCACGCCCAGGCCTCGGCGGTGACCGTGCGGGTCGATCGCGAGGGCGACCGGCTGCAGGTGGAGGTCGGAGACGACGGCGTCGGGGGAGCCGACGTCCGATCCGGCTCCGGCCTCGAGGGGCTGGCCGACCGGGTGGCCGCCCTCAACGGCTGTCTCGAGGTCGACAGCCCGCCAGGTGGCGGGACCCGCGTCCGGGTGGAGCTGCCATGCGGGTAGTCCTGGCCGACGACTCGGTCCTGCTGCGCGAGGGCATAGCCCGGCTCCTCGCCGGCGAGGGGTTCGAGGTCGTGGCCCAGGTGGGCGACGCCGAGGCACTGCTCGCGGCCGTCGAGCAGGAGCGGCCCGACGTGGCCGTCGTCGACATCCGCATGCCGCCCACCCACACGGTGGAAGGGCTGCGCGCCGCCCACGAGATCCGCAAGCGTCACCCGGCCATGGGCGTGCTGGTGCTCTCGCAGCACCTGGAGTCGCGCTACGCCGTCGAGCTGCTCGAGGGCGGCCGGGGCGTGGGCTACCTGCTCAAGGAGCGGGTGGGCGACGTGCACGAGTTCACCGAGGCGGTGCGGCGGGTTGCGGCGGGCGGATCGGCCGTCGACGCGGAGGTGGTGGCCAGGCTCCTGCGCCGGCCCCGGCGACGTGACCCGGTCAAGGACCTGTCGGGCCGTGAGCGCGAGGTGCTGGCCCTCATGGCCGAGGGCCGGTCCAACCAGGCGATCACCGCGCGCCTGTTCCTCAACGCCAAGACGGTCGAGACCCACGTCCGCAACGTGTTCACCAAGCTGGAGATCCTCCAGGAGCCCGACGATCACCGGCGGGTGCTCGCCGTGCTCGCCTACCTGCAGAGCCCCTCGAAGAAGGCTGGCGACCCGCCAGCCGGTTGAGCGGAGCAGGCCGGTGGGCCCGTGCGGGCGAACAGGTGTCAGGCGCGAGGCGCCGGCTGCGGAACGGGTGCCTGCCGCCACGAGGGCCACCGCAGGGTCACGACGATGACCCAGAGGTGGAACAGTGCCGCCGGCACGGCTTCGGCGATGGTGGCCCGCCCGGCCCGGGACAGGGCCACCCCGGCGATGCAGCCGGCGACCTCCAACCACATGAGCCCGTAGCCGACCTCCCGCCATCGCCCGGGGACCTGGGCGGCGGCGAACCGCCACATCAGCAGGGGCAGCGAGAGGCCCAGCGCGATCCCGGCGGGGACGTGGAGACGCTCGGATGCGCCGCCCCCTTCCAGCGGCACCAGGGCGACGACGGCCTGGCAAGCCATGCCCAGGAGGAACACGGTCAGGAACCCGGTGGCTCGGGCCAGCAGCCGGTGCACCGCCCAGGCGAAGCCGGAGAGGAGCGCGGCGCCGGCGATCAGCCCGACGCGGAACAGCAGTGCGGTGCGGGGGACGGTGCCGAGGTAGCTGAGCGGTCGTTCATCGGCCACCCGCAGCCCGGTCCGGCCCATGCCCACGAGCACGGTCGTCCAGAGGACGGCGACGGCAACCACGCCGGCGTAGCGCACCAGGCCCGTCGGGACGAGAGCGACGCGGTCGTCCTGGTCGACGGAGCGGATGGGCGGAGCCTAGGCCCGGCGGGCGGCCGCCCGAATGGCGGCGACTGACCGGTCGACGTCGGCCTCGGTGGTGCGCCAGCTCGACACCGAGATGCGCATGAGGCGCCTGCCGTGCCAGGTGGTGCCACCCATCCAGCACTCGCCCGAGCGCTGGACGCCGTCGATGACGCGGTTGGTCTCGTCGTCGTCGCCGAAACCGACGAGGACCTGGTTGAGCACCACGTCGTTCACGACCGTGGCCCCCGCCACCGTCGACAGCTGGTCGGCGAAGCGGCGGGCGAGGGCGCAGCACCGCTCGACGAGCTCGGCCATCCCCGAGCGGCCGAGCTGGCGCAGCGCCGCCCACGTGGCGAAGCCCCGGGCCCGTCGCGACGACTCCGGGACGTAGTCGCTCGGGGCCCGCAGCCCGCCCTCGCCCTGCCCGGTGAGGTAGGCGGCGGTGTAGGACACGGCGGTGAGGTGGGCGGCGGGCCGCGAGCAGAAGGCGTAGCCGCTGTCGTAGGCGACGTTGAGCCACTTGTGACCGTCGGTGGCCCACGAGTCAGCCAGCTCGACGCCGGCGAGGAGATGGCGGGTGGCCGGGTTGGCTGCCGCCCACAGCCCAAAGGCGCCGTCCACGTGCACCCAGGCCCCATGGTCGTGGGCGACGGCGGTGGCCGCGACGAGGTCGTCGAACGCCCCCGAGTTCACGTTCCCCGCCTGCAGGCAGACGATGGTCGGCCCGGCCGGCCCGTGGCCGAGGACCCGGCCAAGGTCCGCCACGTCGACCGCGCCCTGGGCGTCGGTGGCCGTCGGCTCGAGCGCCCCCGTCCCAAGGCCCAGCAGGCGCAGGGTCCGGTCGATCGTCGCATGGCGCTCGCCGTTGGCCACGACCCGCACCCGCGGCGCGCCGGCGAGACCGTCCTGCTCGACGTCCCAGCCGGCCTCGGCCAGCACGTGGTGCCGGGCTGCGGCCAGGCACACGGTGTTGGCCGCCTGGCCACCGGTCACGAACCCGAACGAGGCGCCGACCGGCAGGCCCAGCAGCTCCTTCAGCCAGGAGCCGGCCACCTCCTCGACCACCGCGGCAGCCGGTGACGTCGAGCCGTTGAAGGCGATCTGGTCCCAGGCGGTCGCCAGCACCTCGGCGGCCGTGGGGGCGTCCAGCGAGCCGCCCGTCACGAACCCGAAGTAGCGGGGGCCGGCGGTGCCGACCAGCGCTGGTTCGACGAGGCCGGCCAACTCGTCGGCCACCAGGGCTGCCTCGGTCGGCTCGTCCCGCAGCGATCCGAGGCGGCCCCGCAGGCCATCGAGGTCGACGTCGGTCGGGAACACCGGGAGGTCGTCCAGCGCCTCGCGATAGTCGGCTGCGCGCTCCGCGCTCCAGTGCAACAGATCCCGAAGGTCACCCACGCCGCGATCTTCGCGTGCATGCCGCCGACTGCGACGGAAGCCCTCAAGCTGGCCGGCGTGGTGCCGATCGTGTCTCGGACGGATGCGGCGGACCTCGCCTCGTGTTGCGGGGCCAGACGACGGGATGGAACCCATGGCGAGCAGAGAGCGGTGCGACGAGCTGCTGAGGACGATCGACGCCGTCCTCTCGGAGTGCGGGAAGGATCCCCGGACCCGGCCCGCCCGGCCGCCCGCTCGTCCGGCGTGGCGTGGGCCTCGCTGGTTGCAGGAGGGGTGGCCCGCCGACCTTGCGGCCCGGAGCGACGCCCTCCAGCCCACCTCCTGAGAGCGGCTCGCTCGTGGAGCGGACCAGAGCTGGGAGCTTCCGATTCGGCCAGAGCCTTCGTCGGCCCGGTGGGGCTAGCCCTGCTGGAGGTTGCGGCCGCGTCGGTCCTGGCCCCGACGTACGCTCGTGCCGTGCGCGCTGAGCGACGCGTTGAAGCCGAGTTCGGTCGGGGTCGGGCACTGGCAGGAAGGGGCCCTCGGACTGCCGCCAACCCCGTCATCGGCCTCCAGCGCACGATCGGGAACCGGGCGGTCAGCCTGCTCCTGCAGCGCGAGGACGCTGCCACCTTCACCCCCGCCCAGACGCTCAAGGAGGTCGAGGCCCGCCACGCTGCCGTCAGTGCTGCGGCGAAGGCGGCGGTGGCGGAGGCGTGGAAACGGAAGGCGCGCCACGAGGTCGGCGGGATCATCTACCACTCGGGAAGAAGTACGGGTCGACCGGGCCACGCACCTCCGGTGACGGGATGGCGGTCGACGTGGGCCAGCGCTTGGTGAACGCCGGGGCCCCCAAGGGCGCCATGCCGGTGGGCTACTGGCACACCCACCCAACGCCACCGACCCGCTGACGGACGCACCTCGACCCAAGCGCTCCGGCGTCGCGGCGTTCTCCGAGGGCGACCTGATCGTTGCCAGGGACTACCAGCTCGACCCTTTCGTTATCGACAAGTTCGGCTTCCACGACGTCGATCCCTCGGTCTGGTACGACCCAGCGGTGTTCACGTCCTGGCGCCCCTTCAAGGCCTGACCGAACGCGTCACCACCCGTCTGCGCCGCCTCCACGTGGAGCGCACCCTCGGCCTGCCAAACCCGCCGCAGGTACCAGAGCACCGGACGCCAGGCACTTGGGAGAATCGGATTTTACCAAGTAGAGGAGCAAGCCATTGCTGGTCCTCCGTCGCACCAGCTGGGCGCTGGATCACGCCATTCGGGTCGGGCTGAACAGGTTGATGTCTGGGAAAGTGCTCAATGACCAACTCATTCGGTTGGGCTGGGCCCTAGTGATCCGTCGCTGAAATGGTTCGGGTGGTTAGAGTGGGAGCATGTTGGGGATGGCAGCTGCTCCGTTGTCGATGAGTGAAGCGCAGCGGGCGGCGTTGGAGGTGATTGCCCGCTCGAGCTCTTCGCCGCATCGGCAGGTGGTGCAGGCCATGGCGTTGCTGCTGGCTGCTGATGGGGTGGCAACAAACGAGGTTGCTCGCCGTTGTGGCACGACCGATGATTCGGTGCGGGCCTGGCGCCGCCGGTTCGAGCAGGCGGGGGTGGAGGGTGTCGGGCGGATTGCGCCGGGTCGGGGAAGGAAGTCGTGGTTGCCGCCGGGGACGGTGGCGGCGGTGGTGCATGACACGCTGCACGCCGCGCTCGAGGACGGGTCGACGCATTGGACCACCCGGCTGATGGCCGAGCGGCACGGGATCGGCAAGGACACCGTGGCCCGCATCTGGCGGGACCACCAGCTGAAGCCGTGGAAGGTGGACACGTTCAAGGTGTCGACCGACCCGGACTTCGAGGAGAAGCTCGTCGATGTCGTCGGGTTGTACTTGAACCCGCCGGAGCGGGCGGTGGTGTTCAGCTTCGACGAGAAGACCCAGTGTCAGGCGTTGGACCGCACCCAGCCGAGCCTGCCGATGAAGCCGGGTCGGGCCGGGACGATGACGCATGACTACAAGTGGAACGGAACGGTCGACTTGTTCGCAGCCTTGAACGTGGGGACCGGTGAGTGATCCACGCCTGCCGGAAGCGGCCCACCGCGGCGGACGTGCTGGCGTTCTTCAAGTTGATCGACGCCAACGTGCCCCGCGAGTTGGACATCCACGTGGTGCTCGACAACCTGTCCGCTCACAAGGCGCCCGAGGTGGCCGACTGGCTGGCCCATCCCAGACGGAAGCGGTGGCACCTGCACTTCACCCCGACCAGCTCCTCGTGGCTCAACCTGATCGAACGCTGGTTCAAAGAGCTCACCGACCGCCGCCTCCGCCGGGGCGCCTTCAGCAGTGTCCCCGATCTCCTCGACGCCATCTACGACTGGGCTCACCACTGGAACGCCGACCCCAAGCCGTTCGTCTGGCACAAGACAGCCGAGGAGATCATCACCAAAGTCCGACGAGGACGAGCCGCCCTCACCCGAGCCAAATCCTGTGCCTGTATGGGGCATGGACACTCCGGGACTGGTACCTCCTATTCCTTTCTCCCTTTGCGCTTGTCAACCTGTTCGTGATCTTGCCCCGTCACCACCGTCGGCAGATCCTTGGCAGGCCACCCGACTGATATGAGGGGCCCACGTCGTCACGCTCGCAGTGGTGCGCAGGATCGGCACGAGTAGAGCGCCCGGTAACGCGACTCCACCGTTGTTCCGCCCGGCCCATCGCCCGTCCGGGGCGTGTGGACCCGGTGCTCCAGGCGGCTCCTTCGAGCAGGGGTGGAGCTCGTCCATGAGCAGCATCTGCAGAACGCCACGTCCGTCATCCGGCCCCCGGTTGCGTGCTGCGTCCGGACAGCTGGGGCGGGATCAAGACGAAGAAGAAGTCGTCGAGGACATGGCCGGACTTGGCGATGCTGCCATGCCCGCTTGCCTGAGCCGCCGGTCGAACAGTCTTCGGGTCAGGATCCGGCGACGTGCTTCTCGCTGAACTCGAAGGATCGCCGAAGCCGCACGTCAACTGCGATGGAGAGGAAGGACCGCTGGGCGGACGCCCCCCAGGGTCGGCTGGGGGTTTCACCGGGTGTCCCCGCCGGCCCGTGGGGGTGACAGTGGGGAGGTGCCTGCCGCCGCCGAGCTGATCACGTGGTTGATCGACCACGCCCTCCTCCTGCTGGTGGTGTCCGGGACGCTCACCGTCACCGGCGAGCTGGTGGTTGGCGCCGTGCGGCGCAGGCTGGACGTGCCGGGGTCGGTGACCTCCCTGGTCACCGCAGCCGCCTACTTCACCGCCAAGGCGCTGGTGGCCAAGGTGCTGCTGCTCGGGGTGGCGCTGGCGGTGTACGAGCGGCGCCTGATCGACCTGGACTGGACGAACCCGTTCGTGTGGGTCGGCCTGTTCCTCGCGAAGGACTTCGTCTCCTACTGGATCCACCGGGCCGAGCACCGGGTGCGGGTGCTCTGGGCGTCGCACATGGTTCACCACTCACTCGAGCGGTTCACGTTCACCTCGGCGATGCGCCTGCCCTGGACCGACTCGCTGTACAAGCCGGCGCTGGCGCTGTGGATGCCGCTGATCGGCTTCCATCCTGTGGCCGCTGCATCCATGGGCACGCTGGTGCTGCTGGTCGGCCAGCTCCAGCACACCGAGTTGCTACGGCGCCGGACGATCCTGGACCTGGTGTTCGTCACCCCGTCAAACCACCGGGTGCACCACGGCTCGAACAAGGAGTACCTCGACAAGAACTTCGGGTCGATGCTCATCGTCTGGGACCGGGTGTTCGGCACGTTCGCCCCCGAGACCGTGCGCCCCCGGTACGGCCTGGCCGGCGGCAAGCGTGTGGCCGGTCCCGTGCAGGCGCTGGCCGGCGGCTACCCCGCGCTGCTGGCCGGCCTGCGGGCCCAAGACGGCGTGACGGCCGGCGCCCGCTACCTCGTCGCCGCCCCGTGAACCCCGAGGCGAGGGCGCACTGCAGTCCGGGCGCGGCGCACGATTCCTGGGAGACCGACGGCGACGTCGCGGTGGAACTGGATGCCTGGTTCATCCGGGGCAGCTCTCGACGCAGCGGACGAAGCCGGCCTGCTCAACTGGTAGGGCAGCCGACGCGAAAACGCCCTCCATCGGCACCACTGCTGCGCCCGGTATCGGACGTGGCAACTGGCGGAGTCCGAGCCGCTCGCCCGTTTTCCCCCTCTACGCCGGGCGTTCGAGCTCATGGAACTCTCGCCCGGGTCCGTCGAAACGTCGGACGACTCGGAAACCTGAGGTGAGGCAGAGGCGCGTGGACCTTCCATTGAAGCACGCGATGGCAGTCCGGAAGCGCTGGGGCGCAAACCGGTGGCGAGCAAAATCCAAAAGGAGGGGCAGGACTTGGCTGGCGAGGCCCTGGCTGACGAGATCGGGGCGTATGCCCCCTCCGATGTCGACGGTCCCATCCTGGGCTTCCTGGCCGTGGACCCGCGCTTCCGCCCCGAAGCAGCAGAACCCGACGACCTCGTCGTTCGCTGACGTAGCGATGGCGTAGTAGCCGTAGCCATCGTGATCGATCGCGAGGTAGTCCTCTGCGTGTCCTGGGTCACCGTCATAGATCTCGTACGGCGGCCCGTATGCCCAAGCCGCCACCGTCACCGCTTCCTCGTCGCGGAAGGGTCGGATGACGTAGTCGCCCACAGGGCGATCCTGACATTGCGGCTCACCTCGCCGCCCGCCGCTGAGCAGATTGCCTCATCGCGTGCGCGGGAACGGGACTACTTGCCCGTCGCAGAATGCTCCTTCTGGACGCGTGAGAGCCCTGCGCTGGAGGGAGCCCTGCTGCTCCTGCTCGGCTAGAACACGGTGACGCCGCCGCCGGGAACTGCAATGATCTCGAACCTCCGCTTCACCGGGGGCATGTGGCCGCTCACGTGCATGCCCCGAACTGGGCATCGGGCGCAACCTTGATGATGCGCCCGTCACCAACCGCAGGACCAGATGGCCATTCTTCACTGCGTAACCCTCGGTCAAGGTTGCCTTGTGGAGAGAGAGCAGTGGGGCGAGATCCATGGTGAGCTCCGGATCGATGCTCACGAGGTCGTCGCCACTGCCGTACTCAAGCCGGGAGGAGATGCGCACGTGCACGCGTGGATCCTGGCCGGTCCCATCAATCACCAGCGCCAAGGCGTGGTCGATCCGTACCTGGGTGACCTCACTGCCGACAACCGGGAAGATCCAGCGGCCGTGGCCCTCCCGAGCAGGCTCCCTGTCCTGTCGAGGGGTCCGGCACGCGCGACAGTCCGGCTCTGACGCCGCGCATCGCAACAGGCGCGGCCATGCGGCGGCCGACCTTCGTCGTCGCAGTCTCCCCAGCGTTCCCCGGGGATGCGGGTAGTGCGCCGGCATCGAGGGCCGCACGATGTCGTGCGGCCAGCCGGTCGGGCGCATCCGAGCCGCCCACTTCCCGGTCCGCAAGAGCCTCGAGGACTTCGACTTCAACCACCAACGCTCCCTCAAGCGGGAGGTCGTCGCCCACCTCGGGACCCCTCGACTTCGTCGACGCCAAGGACAACGTCGTGTTCCTCGGCCCCCCCGGAAGAGCGTTACCTGGGTCGAGGAGGCCTGCCATGAGCTTCCTGCGGTTGCGCATCCGAATCCCACCGTCCAGCCGCGGCGCCAGCCAAGCGCGCGCTCGGTCTACGTTCAAGCGTGGGAGTGGGGGCTCGGCCTCGACGCCCCACGGAGCCTCGTCA